>NZ_CP130281.1:30000-2430000 GCF_046352995.1 Aequorivita nionensis
TAATACCGGGCTATCACCGTCTATGGCCACGCTTTCCAACGTGTTCTTATTCGTAAAGCACCAAATGTCGTGGTCCTACAACCCCGGCACCGCCGTAACGGTACCGGTTTGGGCTAATCCGATTTCGCTCGCCGCTACTATCGGAATCACTATTGTTTTCTCTTCCTCCGGGTACTTAGATGTTTCAGTTCCCCGGGTTTGCCCCCTTTCGGGTACCATATCTTCAATATGGTGGGTTGCCCCATTCGGATACCTGCGGATCAACTTGTATGTGCCAATCCCCGCAGCTTTTCGCAGCTTATCACGTCCTTCTTCGCCTCTGAGAGCCTAGGCATTCCCCATACGCCCTTATTTTGCTTATTGTACTTTTTGCTCTTTTAATGAGTTGTTCAAAATTTAAGTATACAGCATTCAGTAGCAGTAGGCAGTAAAACCGCCAACTGTGAACTGAGACTGTAAACTTTTTTAATTATTACTTTTCTCGTATTCTTTGTTTCCAATATGTCAATGAACTGTCTGGATCCCCGCGTTCCCAGGCCCGGATAACGGGCAGCTAATGGAAGACGACGGTTGTTGTCCGTGGTGGAGAATATCGGAGTCGAACCGATGACCTCCTGCGTGCAAGGCAGGCGCTCTAGCCAGCTGAGCTAATCCCCCATTTGTTTCAGTTGCCAGTTATCAGTTAACAGTTATCAGTTAATTGATGACTTATACGTCAACTTGGGATACCCAACTTCTAAAATTTCCTTTCAATATGTGTTTATGAACTTATATTCCCGAAGAAATATTTTTTTCAAACTCCGATCTCGATTTCTGCTCCGATTTCGGCTGTAGTCCCAGGCAGACTCGAACTGCCGACCTCTACATTATCAGTGTAGCGCTCTAACCAGCTGAGCTATGGGACTCTGTAAGCGGCCCCAATGTTCAGTGTTCAGCATCCAGTTTTGATATACTGAGACTTGACCTGTTGACCATAATATTTTAAAATTGACAGCTAAACCAAGCAAGACCCCTCGTTTTTCAATATAAGAGCCTTCTCTTGTTGAATTTCGGTCGTCTTTCTCTAGAAAGGAGGTGTTCCAGCCGCACCTTCCGGTACGGCTACCTTGTTACGACTTAGCCCCAGTTACCAGCTTCACCCTAGGCCGCTCCTTGCGGTGACGGACTTCAGGTGCTTCCAGCTTCCATGGCTTGACGGGCGGTGTGTACAAGGCCCGGGAACGTATTCACCGGATCATGGCTGATATCCGATTACTAGCGATTCCAGCTTCACGGGGTCGAGTTGCAGACCCCGATCCGAACTGAGACAGGTTTTGTGGATTCGCTCCTGCTTGCGCAGTGGCTGCCCATTGTACCTGCCATTGTAGCACGTGTGTGGCCCAGGACGTAAGGGCCGTGATGATTTGACGTCATCCCCACCTTCCTCACGGTTTGCACCGGCAGTCTCGTTAGAGTTCCCATCTTTACATGCTGGCAACTAACGACAGGGGTTGCGCTCGTTATAGGACTTAACCTGACACCTCACGGCACGAGCTGACGACAACCATGCAGCACCTTGTAATCTGTCCGAAGAAAAGACTGTTTCCAATCCTGTCAGACTACATTTAAGCCCTGGTAAGGTTCCTCGCGTATCATCGAATTAAACCACATGCTCCACCGCTTGTGCGGGCCCCCGTCAATTCCTTTGAGTTTCATTCTTGCGAACGTACTCCCCAGGTGGGATACTTATCACTTTCGCTTGGCCACCCAGCCTACCAATGCAGGCCGGACAGCTAGTATCCATCGTTTACGGCGTGGACTACCAGGGTATCTAATCCTGTTCGCTCCCCACGCTTTCGTCCATCAGCGTCAATGCGTTGTTAGTGACCTGCCTTCGCAATCGGTATTCTATGTAATATCTAAGCATTTCACCGCTACACTACATATTCTAGCCACTTCACAACGATTCAAGGCGACCAGTATCAATGGCAGTTCTACAGTTGAGCTGCAGAATTTCACCACTGACTTAGACGCCCGCCTACGGACCCTTTAAACCCAATGATTCCGGATAACGCTTGGATCCTCCGTATTACCGCGGCTGCTGGCACGGAGTTAGCCGATCCTTATTCGTACGGTACCGTCAAGCCCCCACACGTGGGGGTGTTTCTTCCCGTAAAAAAGCAGTTTACAACCCATAGGGCAGTCTTCCTGCACGCGGCATGGCTGGATCAGGCTCCCGCCCATTGTCCAATATTCCTCACTGCTGCCTCCCGTAGGAGTCTGGTCCGTGTCTCAGTACCAGTGTGGGGGATCCCCCTCTCAGGGCCCCTAACCATCGTTGCCTTGGTGTGCCGTTACCACACCAACTAGCTAATGGTACGCATGCTCATCCCCTACCGATAAATCTTTACCATATATCGAATGCTCTCAATATGGGCTATGGGGCATTAATCCAAGTTTCCCTGGGCTATTCCCCTGTAGGGGGCAGATTGCATACGCGTTACGCACCCGTGCGCCGGTCTCAAGGAAGCAAGCTCCCTCTACCCCTCGACTTGCATGTGTTAGGCCTGCCGCTAGCGTTCATCCTGAGCCAGGATCAAACTCTTCATCGTATAATCTTCAATAATATTGCGACCATACACCAAAAGAGCCCGACTCTCAAAAAAATTCAGGAATTCTCACTTAGTTTAGTTTTCTTTGTTGATCAACTACCTTTCGATAGCCAATCTACGCTGTCAATTTCAATATCTCAATGAACTTTTGTTTCTGATTTTGCTCGCTTTCAAATCGTGTTTTATAGTCACTCATTGTTTTAGCGGGTGCAAATGTACAACTCTTTTTTAAACCTGCAATACTTTTTAAAAAATATTTCAAAAATTTTTAAGAGCGTTGTTTTTTGCTTTTTTGAACGTCTGTATCTGTTCTTCTAAGCGGGTGCAAATATAGATTGCTTTTTCAATCCCACAAACTTAATTGACGTTTATTTTAAAATATTTTTTTATCAATTAACTAAGCATTTGAAAAGCTTTAACTTAGCTTGAAAAATAAATTTATGGGTTCTTTTTACCTTAATATATATACTATTTCATCAATTTCGGTCGCGTTAAGGATTGAACGGCATGTTTGAGCTCTCCCAATGCCCTAAAAGAGTGCATTGGGAAGCGAGCAGTGAAAGCCTGACCGAGAACCGCAAAACGGTTCTCGGGAACGCCCAAAAAATAACAATAATCAATAAACAGGATATTGCAAACCGCCGAAACTAATAGTATCTTTGCACCCTAAAATTTTTCAGTATATGATAGCCATTACCTTACCAGACGGAAGTGTAAAGCATTTTGATGCAGGAGTTACGCCTATGGATGTAGCCAAAAATATTAGTGAAGGATTCGCGCGGAACGTTATTTCGGCATCCTTCAATGGTGCAACTATTGAATCCAGCACACCATTAACGGAAGATGGAAGCTTGGTGTTATATACCTGGAACAATGACGAAGGGAAAAAAGCGTTCTGGCATTCCTCTGCACACATACTAGCACAAGCTTTGGAGCAATTGTACCCGGGAATCAAATTGACTATTGGCCCAGCTATCGAAAATGGTTTTTATTATGATGTGGATTTTGGCGACAAAACCATTTCAGAAAAAGACTTAAAGGAGATTGAAGACAAAATGCAGGAAATAGCTCGTGGTAAACACGAATTTTCTATACGCGAATCTTCAAAGGCAGATGCTCTTGATTATTACAAGAAGCAGGGCAACGAATATAAAGTAGAGCTGATTGAAAATCTGGAAGACGGAACGATTACTTTCTGCGACCACGATACATTTACTGATCTTTGCCGTGGCGGGCATATTCCGAATACAGGAATTGTAAAAGCCATTAAATTAATGAGCATTGCCGGAGCCTATTGGAGAGGTGACGAAAAGAATAAACAGCTTACCAGAATTTACGGCATCAGTTTTCCGAAGCAAAAAGATTTAACTGAATATCTGGAACTACTGGAACAGGCCAAACAACGGGATCACCGAAAGTTAGGAAAGGAACTTGAACTTTTCACATTTTCGCAAAAAGTTGGACAAGGGCTTCCGCTTTGGTTACCAAAAGGTGCTGCGCTTCGCGAACGCCTTGAAAATTTCTTAAAGAAAGCGCAGAAAAAAGCAGGTTACGAAATGGTTGTAACGCCACATATTGGCCAAAAGGAACTTTATGTAACTTCCGGACATTACGCTAAGTACGGTGCGGATAGTTTTCAACCGATACACACACCCGCAGAAGGTGAAGAATTTTTATTGAAACCTATGAACTGCCCGCATCACTGTGAAATATATAATAGCAAGCCTTGGTCCTACAAAGATCTTCCAAAGCGATTTGCAGAATTCGGAACGGTTTATCGTTACGAACAAAGTGGCGAATTACACGGTTTAACACGTGTTCGAGGTTTCACTCAAGATGATGCGCACATTTTCTGTACTCCCGACCAATTGGATGAGGAGTTCAAAAAAGTAATTGACTTGGTTTTATACGTTTTCGGTTCTTTAGGATTTGAAAACTTCTATACCCAAGTTTCATTGCGCGATCCAGAAAAGCCTGAAAAATATATAGGAAGTCTTGAAAACTGGGAGAAAGCAGAAAAAGCAATTATAAATGCCGCGGAATCAAAAGGACTTGATTATAAAATTGAATACGGCGAAGCTGCATTCTATGGTCCAAAACTGGATTTTATGGTGAAGGATGCGCTGGGAAGAAGCTGGCAGTTGGGCACAATTCAAGTAGATTATAACCTTCCTGAACGTTTTGAGTTGGAATACAAAGGCAGTGACAATGAAACGCACCGTCCGGTAATGATTCACCGTGCACCCTTCGGAAGTATGGAACGTTTTGTAGCAATTTTATTGGAACATACCGGCGGAAACTTCCCACTTTGGTTAATGCCTGAACAGGTAAGTATTTTGTCATTAAGTGAAAAATATGAAAAATACTCACAAAAAGTTTTAAATTTGCTTGAAAATGACGAAATTCGCGCCCTTGTTGATAATAGGAACGAGACAATTGGCAAGAAAATTAGGGAGGCTGAAATGAACAAAATCCCATATATGTTGATTGTTGGCGAGCAGGAAGAAAAAGATGGAACGGTTTCTGTACGTAAACACGGGGAAGGCGATTTGGGCGTAATGACGCCAAAAGCTTTTTCAGAATTGATTCAACAAGCAGTAAAAGACGAATCGAAAGAATTTAATGTTTAACTAAAATTAGTAAGCCATAGCAATACGAAGAAAAAGAAGTAGAGGACCCGCAAGGATAATTAAGGAAGATCAACACAGAATCAATGGAAAGATTCGTGCAGAAGAAGTCCGCCTTGTAGGAGACAATGTTGAAATAGGAGTTTATCCTTTAAAAAAAGCACGTGAAATTGCTGAAGAGCAAGAACTTGATCTTGTGGAAATTTCACCAAATGCAAACCCTCCCGTTTGTAAAGTAATAGACTATAAAAAGTTTGTTTACGAACAGAAAAAACGTGAAAAAGTCTTAAAGGCAAAAGCAACCAAGGTAACCATTAAGGAAATCAGGTTTGGTCCAAATACAGATGATCACGATTACGATTTTAAAAAGAAACACGGCGAAAAATTTTTGCAGGAAGGTTCTAAATTGAAAGCGTATGTTTTCTTTAAAGGACGTTCAATCATTTACAAAGACCAAGGTGAAATTTTACTTTTGCGTCTTGCCCGAGACCTTGAAGAATTCGGAAAAGTGGAGCAAATGCCAAAACTGGAAGGCAAGCGAATGATTATGTTCATTGCCCCCAAGAAAAAGTAATCAGTCCCAGTTTTCATTAATCAGGATTGATTCACACAAAAAAGAATATTTTCAAATTTTAATCGATTTGAAGTTTACAATAAAGCGAAGTAATAAATAAAAAGTAGGAAACATGCCGAAACAAAAAACAAAATCCAGTGCCAAAAAGCGTTTTAAGCTTACAGGTACAGGTAAGATCAAAAGAAAGCATGCGTTTAAAAGCCACATCTTAACAAAGAAGTCTAAAAAACGTAAGCTTAAATTAACTCACGACGGTTTGGTACACCAAGCAGACGAGAGTAATGTGAAACAAATGCTTCGAATGAAGTAATTGTTACACCGGTTAAAACAATTATTTAAACCCTGGAGTAGTGCAATAAAAGTATTCACAAAGATGAATCGCCTGCTACAAAAAAATCAAAATTATGCCAAGATCAGTAAATTCAGTTGCGAAGAGAGCCCGCAGAAAAAAGGTTCTTAAACAAGCCAAAGGTTTCTTTGGAAGACGTAAAAATGTATGGACGGTTGCTAAAAACGCTGTGGACAAAGCTATGCTTTACTCATACCGTGACCGTCGTGCAAAAAAGAGAAATTTCAGATCCTTATGGATTACCCGTATCAACGCGGGAGCAAGACAGCATGGAATGTCTTATTCACAATTTATGGGAAGTTTAAAAAACAGTGGAATCGAGCTTAACCGTAAGGTTTTGGCAGATTTGGCTATGAACCACCCAGAGGCTTTTGCCGCAATCGTAAAACAAGTAAAATAAGACATTTATAAACTATATTATTTCGCCTAAAAACCGCTTCAGCAATGAGGCGGTTTTTTTATGCTCCAAATTCAAATAAAGAAGTTTCAGTATCTTCGTTAAAAATAGATCGATGCCACGCTCCGGATTTCTTCTTTTTATAATTCTTTTTATTTCAGGGAATTTTCTCTTCGCCCAAAAAGGAACAGGAAAACGGTATCGCATTGACAGGTATGAATCCATCTATCTTCCCTTGGGAAAAATTTCCTTTGCCGATAAGCTGATTGAATATAAGGTTGGGGCGCCCGCTCCCATTCAAAAATATAGGGATAGCATACAATGTCTTAACGAACCGAACTACAAAAATTATCAAACCCCAAATTTTATATCCTTAGGTTGTGGCGGAAGTTTAACCGTAGAATTTACAGATAATGGTTTTATGAACCTTCCGGGTGACGACCTCTATCTTTTTGAAGTTGGGCCATCCCAAGAGCCTGCAAAAGTAGAAATTTCCCAAAATGGGATTGATTGGGTTTATGCAGGGAAAATTGCTGGCGGAAAATCCTCAATAGATTTGAGTAAGGCGGGAATTGATGATGAAACTGTTTTCTATTTTCTTCGAATTACTGATTTAAAAGACCTCTGTAAAAGCAAAAGTGCTGGTGCCGATATCGACGCTATTGGCGCAATAAACAGTGTTATAAAACTTACTATCAATGCCGATGTTTTGTTTGATGTTGCTCAATATGACTTAAAAGAATCAGCTAAACAAAGTCTCGATTCCCTCAAAACTTCAATCGAAAAAATTGACAAAGCAACTATTTTAATTCAAGGGCACACGGATAGCGATGGTGATGAAGTTTCAAACATGACGCTTTCTGAAAACAGATGTATTTCTGTAAAAGAGAGATTGAGAGAAATTTTCGGTGATGAATCTCTTTATGAATTCGAGATAAAACCTTACGGGGAAACGAAACCTCGTTTTCCAAATGATACTGAAGAAAATAAACAACAAAACCGGAGAGTTGAAATTACGGTTTTGCCTCCCAAAGATTACTACAATAGTTTAAAGAAAACCTAGGTTTTCTGTTTCTTTTTCTTTGCCGCGGGGAACAATACATTATTTAAAATAAGCCGATAACCTGGTGAATTGGGATGTAGCGCCAATTCAGTTTTTGCATCCCCTACTCTATGCTGATAGTCTTCGGGGTCGTGGCCGCCGTAAAAAGTAAAGAAACCTTTTCCTTTTATTCCGTGAATGTATCGCGCTTCGCCATTGGTTTTGTTTTCGCCCATCACCAAAACATTACTTTTAATTTCATCTGGGTCAAAAGACGTGGTCTGTCCCATAAAACCTTTTACCAAAGCAGTGTGGTTTTGGCAAAGCATTGTCGGGATTGGGTCCCATTTTGCTGAATAATCCATTAATGTGAAGTAATCACTTTCCTTTGCAATCCTTCGTTTTTCAGTCATATCAATACTTGAAAACTCATAGACCATTGGGCTCCGTTCCAATATAAAATCTTTAAAAGCAAAGGTTTTATTGTAATCAATTTTACTTTGATATCCAGGTTCACTTGGGTCACCGTCAAACATCGGTTCGCAAATATCAACGCCTTCGGCGGAAAGGGCAATATCAAAACTATCCGTAGCGCTACACATTGCAAACATAAAGCCGCCGCCAATTACATAATCGCGAATCTTTTTTGCAACATCCAGCTTTTCTTCGGAAACCTTATTATAGCCCAGTTTTGCAGCAAGCGCTTCTGCCTTATTTTTTTCTTCAATATACCAAGGTGCGGAACGATAGGCGCGGTAAAATTTTCCATATTGGCCAGTGAAATCTTCGTGGTGCAAATGCAGCCAATCATAAAGAATCAATTGATCTCCCAAAACTTCTTCATCATAAATTACAGTGTATGGAATTTCCGCATACGTTAAAACCATAGTCACGGCATCATCCCATGGAAGGTTTCCTTTTGGGGAATAGACTGCAATTTTTGGCGATTTCTCTAAAACAACGGCGTCCATATTTTTTGAAGGACTACTAATATCCGTAAGTATTTGTTCAGTTTTACTATCCGAAATCACTTCAAAGGAAACTCCACGAATCTGACATTCCTTTTGAATTTCGGGGGAATCTGGCATCAAAAAAGAACCGCCGCGATAGTTTAGTAACCATTTCACTTTTTGCTGCTTTTCAAGCACCCAATAAGTAATTCCGTAGGCTTTTAAATGTTCCTTTTGGCTTTCGGCATCCATTGGAATAAGAATGTATGAAGCCGAAGCTTTTATGGAAAAGAATACTAAGAATATGATTAAAGTGAAACGTTGCATCGTGCGAATATAACGACAATTTTTAAGCCAAAGTACCTACAAATTATTAAAACGGCACATCATTATCCTCTTCAATGGAAAAATCATCGTTCATCGAACTTCCGAAAGCTTCGTTTGGAGAAGGCAGGTTTTTGGTTTTAAATGTATCATCATTTGCGGCATCATTCATCCTTGAATGAATTTCCGTTGGCGTATCAAAGTTATCTAGGCTTTCAAACTTCCCGAGATGGCCGATAAACTTCAAACGGATTTCATCCAAACCACCGTTACGATGCTTTGCAACTATGAATTCTGCCTGACCAGCTGTTGGTGTGTGTTCCTCATCGTCCCATTCGTCAATTTTGTAATATTCGGGACGGTAAATAAAGGAAACAATATCTGCATCCTGCTCAATCGCTCCAGATTCACGAAGATCGGAAAGCAACGGTCGTTTGCTTCCGCCACGGGTTTCAACGGCGCGGGAAAGTTGGGAAAGTGCAATTACCGGAATGGCTAATTCTTTCGCCAAAGCTTTGAGGTTTCTTGAAATAGTAGAAATTTCTTGTTCGCGATTCCCTCCTTTTTGGCTTCCTCCAGCGGTCATTAATTGCAAATAATCTACAATTATAAGTTTGATACCGTGTTGGGAAGAAAGTCTTCTTGCCTTTGCGCGTAAATCAAAAATGGAAAGAGAAGGCGTATCATCAATAAAAAGTGGTGCTTTCTCCAGTCCTTTCACTTTTACGTTAAGCTGTTCCCATTCGTGTTTTTCAAGGTTTCCGGTACGTAGTTTTTCTGAACTCAATTGCGTTTCCGAAGAAATTAAACGTGTTATGAGCTGTACGGAAGACATTTCCAGAGAGAAAAATGCAACAGGAATGTTGTGTTCCACGGCAATATTTCGAGCCATTGAAAGCGTCAAGGCTGTTTTACCCATACCAGGACGGGCGGCAATGATTATTAAATCACTTGGCTGCCAGCCCGAAGTTAGCTTATCCACCTTCGTAAAACCTGAAGGGATTCCGGAAAGTCCTTCTTTGTTAGCAATCTCCTCAATTCTCTTCTTAGCTTGAATTACAAGGTTCTGTGCAGTTTCAGAAGAACGTTTTATATTTCCTTGCGTAACTTCATATAATTTTGCTTCGGCATTGTCTAAAAGGTCAAAAACATCGGTGCCTTCATTATAGGAATCTTCAATTATTTCGTTTGAAATTTTTATCAGACTTCGTTGAATGTATTTCTGAAGAATGATTCGCGCATGAAACTCAATATGTGCTGAAGAAGATACTTTTTGGGTCAATTGAATTAAATAAAATTCACCTCCCACAAGTTCCAGCTTTCCTTGTTTCTTGAGTTTCGTAGAAACGGTTAATAAGTCCACTGGCTGGCTGTCTTCAAACAAATTATGAATGGCTTCAAAAATATGTTGGTGTGCCTGTTTGTAAAAAACTTCAGGATGTAGGATATCTATTACCTCATCAACTCCCTTTTTGTCAATCATCAAGGCACCAAGCACAACTTCTTCTAAATCAAGTGCTTGCGGTGGTATTTTTCCTTTTTCAAGCGATATGACTTGTGCGGAACGGGTTGAAAAACTGGTATGAGGTTTGATTTTTTCCATTATGCGAATGTAAATAAAATGTTAAGAGGAAGGAATGACTTTTGATAGTGCGATATTAACCATTCATCAACAATTGAACTGTTGAAAACTTCAAAATATTGTTAATATCCAAAAAAAAATCCGAGGCTCTCACCTCGAATTTACGTAATGTAAAGCTATAGTACAATTTAACTTTTGAACTCGCCCATTTCTAAATATTTTTCCATTCTGTTTTTCACTAAATCTGTTGGTGATAACATTTTTAATGCTTTATATTGCTTTTCAATTGTAGCTGAAACTGTTCTAAAAGTTTTCTCTCGGTCGCTATGTGCACCCCCTAAAGGTTCCTTTATAATTTCATCAATAAGCTTTAATTTTTTCATATCATTTGCGGTAAGTTTTAAGGCTTCTGCCGCTTGTTCTTTAAATTCCCAGCTTCGCCAAAGTATAGAAGAACAGCTTTCTGGAGAGATTACCGAATACCAAGTATTTTCAAGCATCAATACTTTATCACCAACTCCAATTCCCAAGGCACCGCCACTTGCTCCTTCTCCAATTATCACAACAATAATCGGCACTTTTAATCGAGTCATTTCCAGAATATTTCTAGCAATGGCTTCTCCTTGTCCGCGTTCTTCTGCTTCCAGTCCTGGAAATGCTCCTGGGGTATCCACAAAACACACCACTGGCATGTTGAATTTTTCTGCAGATTTCATTAAGCGCAGGGCTTTTCTATAGCCCTCTGGGTTTGCCATTCCAAAATTTCTGAATTGGCGGGTTTTTGTATTATATCCTTTTTGCTGGCCAACGAACATATAACTTTGGTCGCCAATTTTTCCGAGGCCACCAACCATTGCTTTATCATCTTTAAAACCTCGGTCTCCGTGAAGCTCCAAAAAGGAATCTCCACAAATAGCATTAATGTAATCCATTGTATAAGGACGATCTGGATGACGGGAAAGCTGCACACGCTGCCACGGTGTGAGGTTTTTATAGATTTCCTTTTTGGTGTCGTTCAGTTTCTTTTCAATCTGTTTACAGGTATTGGAAACATCAACATCGCTTTCAGCTCCAATTAGGCAAGCCTTTTCGTATTGTTCCTGTAATTCTTTAATAGGGAGTTCAAAATCAAGATATTCCATAATTTTTTCCTTCGTTTTATAAAGGTTGGTGTACAAAGATAAAATTTTGTTTTAGGTGTTAGACAATCTTCTTCGTTTTCTTTCCTGCGTAATTTTAATGATACCATTGGCAATTACCGTCAGCAATATTATAACCGCTCCATAATAAAATTGGGGGCTCATGTTTTCAGAATCGCCCAAAACAATGAGTGCCAAAATGATACCGTACACTGGTTCAAGGTTAATGGTTAGCATGACTGTATAGGGACTAATCCATTTCATAACGTGAATAGAAGCTATAAAAGCATAGGCCGTACAAGCTGATGCTAATATTATAAGATAGATCCAGTCGTGGGCAGATACAGTGAAAAATTTTGTTGTAAATCTTCCTGCAAAAGCTAAATAGATACTTATTCCCAAAACTCCAAACATTAGTTCGTAAAAGGAAATAGCTGAAGCCTTATGCTTAAGTACAAATTTTCCATTAATTACTGAAAAAAGCGCACTTAAAAATGCCGAGCACAATGCCAAAATGATTCCCAAGGTATAGGAAGCTTCCACATCAAAAATAATATATAGCCCAACTATTACAATCAATCCGAATAATACTTCATAGAAAATAATTTTTCTACCATAAAGAAGAGGTTCCAAAAGTGAAGCAAAAAAAGCACCTGTTGAAAGTACTGCAAGGGTTACCGAAACATTTGAAGCCTTTATTGCTCCAAAAAAAGTGAGCCAATGCAACGCAATAATTATTCCCGCTAAGGCAAACCCGCTTAATGTTTTAAGCGAAAATTTCAGTTTTTCCTTTCTGTATTTAAGAAATATAAAAATAATGAAGGTTGCCAAAAGCATCCGATACCAAACCAATGGAATTGCTTCCAAAGAAATCAAAGCACCCAAAACAGCGGTAAAACCCCAAATGAAAACTATAAAATGTAGGTGTAAATAGTTAAGGAGCTTATCGTTTCGCATTTCTTAATAGATAAATTGCCAATATACCAAATACAAAATTTGGGAACCAAGTTGCTATAAATGGAGAAAATGAACTTTGTTCGGCCATGGTACCGAAAATTTTATCGAAAAATATAAAGACCATTCCAATGCTTATGCCAATGGCAAGGTTAACCCCCATCCCTCCACGTCTTTTTACAGAGGAAACCGCAACGGCAATAACCGTGAGTATATATGCTGAAACCGGCAAGCTCCAACGTTTATATCTAACCACTTCGTAACGATTGATATATGACGAACCACGTGCTTTTTCCTTTTTAATAAAATCATTAAGCTCTGTGAAATTCAATGTTTCAGCAATGTAAGTTACCGGAGTCAAATCCTCCATAGAAAAAGCAAAAACAGTATCCAGTTTGTGCTGGGTTTTTAATATATCATTGGTTTCTCCAATTTTCCGCTTGCTATAATTAAAGAGTGTATAGGTACTATCCTTATCATTGAATTTTATCTGTCCCGCAGCAATTTTATAGGTCATTTTATTACCCTCAAAATGTTCCAAGGTAAAATTGCTGCCTATTTTTTCAGTTACATTAAAATAACTTACATAAATATAATCGTTGTCATTTATCTGCGTATAAACATTGCTTTGGTCCCTATCGCTTCTTCCTTTATTGAAATATTTGAAAGCGAATTCATTAAAACCCTTGCTCGCTTTTGGCGCTAAATACATACTGAAAACCAGTGCCGCCGCACATACAATGGTTGCCCCAATAATATAGGGACGAAGAAACCGATAATAGGAAACACCGCTACTCAAAAAGGCGACAACCTCTGTATTGTTAGCCAGCTTTGAAGTAAACCATATTACAGAAAGAAAAAGAAACAGTGGAAACAGTAGGTTTGCAAAGTAGATAGTGAAATTGTAGAGATAGATAAGTACCTCTGTCATCGGCACTTCGTTTTCGAGAATTTTGTCAATCTTTTCAGCGAGATGGACCGTGATTCCGATAGGTATAAAAAGAAGCAAAAGGAGCGAAAAAGTGCCCAAATATTTCTTTAATATGTATCTATCCAGTATGCTGAGCATCTTTTACAATCTTTGATCCAGTTTCTTTACCATACCGTTTTTCCATTCGGCAAAATCACCCGCTAAGATATGTTTTCTGGCTTCACGAACCAACCATAAATAAAATCCAAGATTGTGGATGGTGGCAATTTGTCTTCCCAGCATTTCGTTTACCGTAAATAAATGGCGAAGATAGGCTTTGCTATAATCTGTATCTACCCAAGTAATTCCCATTGGGTCAATTACTGAAAGATCTGCTTCCCACTTTTTGTTTTTGATATTGATAATCCCTTCGGAAGTAAAAAGCATGCCGTTCCGCCCATTTCGGGTTGGCATTACGCAATCAAACATGTCAATTCCCAAGGCGATGTTTTCCAAAAGATTCACTGGAGTCCCCACGCCCATTAAATAACGCGGTTTTTCCTTCGGAAGAATTTCAGTAACAACAGCAGTCATTTCATACATTTCAACCGCGGGTTCGCCTACCGAAAGTCCTCCAATCGCATTACCTTCCGCGCCAACGGAAGCTATATATTCTGCGGATTGCCTTCTTAAATCTTTATAGGTACTTCCTTGAACTATTGGGAAAAAAGTTTGGCCGTAATCATATTTTAAAGGCGTTTTCTCCAAATGTTTTATGCATCGGTCCAACCAACGATGCGTCATGTGCATCGATCGCTTAGCGTAATTGTATTCGCATGGATAAGGCGTACATTCATCAAAAGCCATGATTATATCTGCGCCAATGGTACGCTGGATTTCCATCACATTTTCAGGAGTGAAAACGTGGTAACTGCCGTCAATGTGACTTTTGAATTTTACACCTTCCTCTTTAATTTTCCGATTTGCCGAAAGTGAATACACTTGATATCCGCCACTATCAGTCAAAATATTTCGGTCCCAATTCATAAATTTATGAAGCCCACCAGCTTTTTCGAGAACCGGTGTTTGCGGCCTCAAGTATAAATGATAAGTATTCCCAAGAATAATGTCTGGGTTAATGTCATGTTTCAACTCACGTTGATGAACACCTTTTACGGTACCAACGGTACCAACGGGCATAAAAATTGGGGTTTCAATCACCCCGTGATCAGTAGTTATTGTTGCGGCGCGAGCGCTGCTTTGTAAATCTGTGGCTTCTAATTTAAAGTGCATTCAGCAATTTTTATTGAGGGGGCAAAGATAACCTTATAATTCTGAATTCTGAATTATGAATTCAGAATTCAGATTCATGTTAACAAAACCCTCAAATCGTTAATAAAAGCATACGTTTCAACTTTGAACCGCTTGCTGAATGCCTTACTTTTGACACTGAAAATTAAAACTAATTATGGCAGATTATAAAGCGCTCGAAGATTTGGTGGTTCAAGTCCGAAGAGATATTTTACGGCAAGTACACAAAGTAAACTCGGGTCATCCGGGAGGTTCACTTGGTTGTACCGAATTTTTCGTTGCATTATACAACGAATTGATGGAACGCAATGAAAAATTCACAATGGACGGCATCGGGGAGGATTTATTTTTCCTTTCAAACGGACATATATCACCTGTTTTCTACAGTGTTTTGGCAAGAGCGGGTTATTTTCCCGTGGAAGAATTGAATACGTTCCGTCTGCTAAATTCGCGTTTGCAGGGACACCCAACTACTCACGAAGGTTTACCGGGAGTTCGCATTGCTTCGGGTTCTTTGGGACAGGGCATTTCAGTTTCTATTGGAGCAGCGCTTGCAAAAAAACTGAACAATGACAAACATTTAATCTACACCCTTTGCGGTGATGGCGAATTGCAGGAAGGCCAAAACTGGGAAGCAATTATGTATGCCGCCGGAAATAATGTGGACAACCTGATTGTAACCATAGATTTAAACGGGCAGCAGATTGATGGTTCTACAAAGAATGTTCTTCCGCTAGGAAATTTGAAAGCAAAATTTGAAGCTTTCGGTTGGGATGTGATGGATATTGAAAAAGGAAACGATTTAAAAGCTATCGTTGCTGGAATGAAAAAGGCCAAAGAAAAAACAGGCAACGGAAAACCAGTTTGTGTTTTGTTGCACACCGTAATGGGCAACGGTGTTGACTTTATGATGCACACCCACGATTGGCACGGAAAAGCACCAAACGATCAGCAGTTGGAAACAGCACTTTCGCAAAACCCTGTAACCTTGGGAGATTATTAAAATTGAAAATAGTTCAGATGAAAAAATATACAGATACAGGTAAAAAAGATACGCGTTCAGGTTTCGGTGACGGACTGACGGAACTTGGAAAGAAAAACAAAAATGTGGTTGCACTTTGCGCAGATCTTACAGGTTCACTTAAAATGGACGAGTTTAAGGAAAACCATCCCGAACGTTTCTTCCAAATAGGGATTGCGGAAGCGAATATGATAGGGATTGCAGCGGGAATGACTATTGGCGGAAAAATTCCTTTCACCGGAACTTTTGCTAACTTTTCTACAGGAAGGGTTTATGATCAAATTCGTCAAAGTGTTGCTTACAGTGGGAAAAACGTAAAAATTTGTGCCTCACACGCTGGAATTACTTTAGGTGAAGATGGTGCCACGCACCAAATTTTGGAAGACATCGGCTTGATGAAAATGCTTCCGGGAATGACGGTAATCAACACTTGCGATTACAATCAAACCAAAGCTGCAACCATTGCTATTGCGGATTTTGAAGGCCCAGTTTACCTTCGCTTTGGAAGACCAAAGGTTGCAAACTTCACTCCTGCCGACCAAAACTTCCAAATTGGTAAAGCGGTCCAATTACAGGAAGGCACAGATGTAACAATTATCGCAACAGGACATTTAGTTTGGGAAGCATTGCAAGCAGCAGAAACCCTAAATGAAAATGGTATTACTGCAGATGTTATAAACATTCACACCATAAAACCTTTAGACGACGAAGCAATTCTAAAAAGCGTTAAGAAAACAGGCTGTGTGGTAACTGCTGAGGAACATAACTTCCTTGGTGGTTTGGGTGAAAGCGTTGCACGTTTATTATCTACAAATCATCCTGCTCCACAAGAATTCATTGCAACACAAGATACTTTTGGGGAATCTGGAACTCCAGAGCAATTGATGGATAAATACGGCTTGAATGCTTCAGCAATTGTAAATGCTGTTCAAAAAGTTATAGCACGAAAATAAAAACGTATCTAAATTTTTTATAAACTAAAAAGCCCCGCCAAAAATTTTGGCGGGGCTTTTTTTTATTTTGGTAAATTGATATTTTTTAAATTGAAGAATCTAAATAATCAGGAACACCGTTTCCATTTCTATCTGGAAAAGTAACAACTCCGTTTATTATTTCAATTTCGAATTCTGTAAGTCTTCCATCGCCATCATCATCAGTATCCAAATAATTTGGAACGTTGTCTGCATCAGTATCATCATCATATAAATAGCCATTTCCATTAAGGTCTTCCATATATGAATCTATTCCATCTTGATCGTGATCTAATACTTCAAAAGAAAACAATTCAAAAGAAAATATTATTTGATTATATTCATTGAGATCTCCAGGAGGTGGAAATTGAAAATAGGCCAAGCCAGAAGGTATAAATACAGCCCCTATACCATAATTCTCAAAAGTGAGCGTACCATCTGGATTAATAATAGGGTCTCCTTCCGCTCCTTTAAATTCAATAATTGCTTGTTGCAATCCTCGAATTATTCCAGAAGTAGGAGGATTATCTACAAGTTCAAATTTAACAGGCACAACTGCACTATCAAATAAATCAAGATTCATCAACCTTCCATCATATGTATTTGTGGTCCTATCACAAAAATGAGGATGTTCATCTCCACCGCCTTCGCGAACTTTAAGGTAATATAATTTATATACCACTGAATTATCCACAACATCTTTTACTTCCTTAGAGGTCACTTGCTGCATCAAAGGAGTTTTTGAAGCATTGTCACCTGCAATGGTATCAAATTTCAGTTTAAAGTTTTCTGGGTCGGCTTCAAATTCTTCATAATTATAAAAATGGGTTTCCAGAAATTCCTCAATCTCTGCCTGTGCACGTATGGCCTCTTCACCTCGGTCCCTTGGCGGTGGAATATAAGTCCCTGCACCCTCATCTTTTTTACAGGAAACGGTTACGGCAAGCATTAGGATTAAAATGGCAACTCCGAATTTTATTTTTTTCATCATCAAATTTTTGTGGGCGCAAGATACAATTTTCCGCTATTTTTGTATACCACATTAACGTTGTTTTTGGGATAAATATATGAGGATTGATAAATACTTATGGTGCGTTCGGTATCTAAAAACCAGAAATATGGCCACACAAGCCTGCAAAAAAGGGGCTGTGCGCGTAAATGGAGATATCGTAAAACCTTCGCGTGATGTTTACCAAGGCGATGTTATAACGCTTCGGAAAGAACAAATAAACTATCAACTTGAAGTTCTAGATCTGCCAGAAAGCCGTGTTGGAGCAAAGCTTGTGGACATTTACAGGAAAGACACCACTCCAAAAGAGGCCTTTGAAACCAATGAAATGCTTCAATACGCCAAAACCTATTATCGCAAGAAGGGTGTGGGAAGACCTACAAAAAAAGACCGTAGAGATCTGGATGATTTTACGGAATCTCCCGAAGAAGAAAATGAAGCGTAATACCTATATTTGAAAAAAAATTAGCAGGAAATGCAGGAAATAAAAACAGTAATTCTCGATAAAAAACAAATTGCCCACAAAATAAAAAGGATTGCCTATCAAATCTATGAAACAAATGTGGACGAAAAGGAAGTTGTGATTGCTGGTATTATGACCAATGGCTTTCAGCTTGCAAAAAAAATAAAGGTAGAATTGGAAAAAATTTCACCCATAAAAGTTTTGCTCTGTGAAGTGGTTATCGACAAAAAAAATCCAACCAACCCAATAAAAACCTCCCTAAAACAGGAAGAGTACAGAAACAAATCGCTGCTATTAGTAGATGATGTATTACACTCCGGAACTACACTAATTTATGGAGTAAAACATTTTTTGGAAGTGCCACTCAAACAATTTAAAACTGCAGTGCTTGTGGACAGAAATCATAAAAAATACCCCATAAAAGCAGATTTCAAGGGTATTTCACTTTCAACTTCTTTAAATGAAAATGTTTCTGTGTTTTTTGACAAAAACAACGACAGAGCGATTTTAGAATAATTTCAAGATTATTTTTTCTACGGTATCATTAACACTCTCATTGCCATTATCAATGATCAAAGCTGCTTGATTGTAATAATAGGAACGCTCAAAAAGATGCTTTCTAATGAAATCATTAAGTTTTTCTTCCGTATCGAGGTGCGCCACAACGGGCCTATTCTCTTTTTCTGAAAGCAAACGTGCAACTAAAACATCTAAAGGTGTTTTCAAATAAATTGAAAGTACGTCTTTTTGACTAAGTATTAAATCCATGGAATTTCCGTAGCAGGGTGTACCGCCACCAGTTGCCAAAACAAAATCTTCAGCTTTTGAAATGATTTGTTTTAAAGCCTCGTTCTCAACTTTTCTGAAATATATCTCTCCTTTTTCAGAAAAAATCTTTGGAATAGATTTGCCTTCTTGATTTTCAATTTCGGCATCCAAATCCTTAAAAGGAATTCCCAAAACAGCAGCAAGCTTTTTGCCTACAAAAGATTTACCACTTGCCATATATCCAATTAAGACAATTTTCATATTTCAAAGTACTATTATTTAATTTGAAGAACCAAATGGCATTGAAAATTTTACGAATTTAATATGTGAAAACTAGATTTTGGATAAAAAAATCATTTGTGAACCCCTGTTTGTCAAGAGTTTTAAATTTTTCTCAAATTTAATTGATTTTCGTTTTGAAAAATAAATTTAATGATAGTATATTTGCACCCGCATTCAAAGGAAGACCTGGTAGCTCAGTTGGTAGAGCACCTCCCTTTTAAGGAGGTGGTCCTGGGTTCGAGCCCCAGCCAGGTCACAAATAGAAACACCGAATAAAACCAAAACCCTGCTAATTTTATAATTGGCGGGGTTTTTTCTTTTGTACATTCAATACAGCTCGCGTTAAAAACTGGCCCAGCCAGACCTTCATTTAAAATTTGCTCGAAAGCGAAAATATATTAAATCACACCAAGTATGAGATAAGTCATTAATTATCAGGTATATTTCCTGTAAATTTACCAAATACGCTTAAAACGTATAAATATGAAAAAACTTAACATTATTAGTTCTTGCATCGTTTATATCTGGAGCTTTATATACGCAGGATTTGAAATAAAACGAAGTGCCCCAAAGTTTTCCGGACGGACTGTTGGAGTTCTATTCCACAGCTACAGATATTGAATGGGAGAAAAACGGCACGGACTATAGACTAGAATTTAAAGTAGGCAAAATGGATCACGAAATTTGGATCAACAAAGACTGAAAAATGATAAACGTAGAAAAAAACATCACCCAAGCACAAATTCCGACAAATTTGATGGAAACCATCAAAAGGGATTATCCCAACTATAAAATTAATTCCTTAGAATCCGTTGAAAAAGGTGAAGACACCGCCTATTTAGTTGAATTGGAAAAAAACTGGAACGAAAACATTAAAATCATCTTCAACACCAATGGCCAAATTTTAAAGGCCATACTTGACTAGATTCATCACCGTAGTTAACCAAATTAAGGGGTTGAATTTTTTCAATCCCTTTTTTTATATGAAAAGCTGAAATTTATTTTCATTAAAAATCATAAAAATATATCACTATGAATACAACATTAAAAAAACTTAAGAATATAAATTCTGAAAATTGCATTACCATAATCCTAAATACCCACAGAACAAAACCGGATTATCTAAAAGACGAATTGACACTTAAAAATCTAATAAAAGAAGCCGAAGACAGACTTATGGCAAACATTTCAAAACAAGATGCCACCGCATTGGCAGATAGATTGAAAACACTTGCCGCGCAGATTGACCATGGCCATAATCTGGAAAGTTTGATGCTTTTCGTAAACCAAGATGTTGCTGACTTTACAAGATTGCCAATCTCTGTAACAGATCGGGTTGTTATAGACAACACTTTTGCTACCAGGGACCTAATTAGAGCCATGCATGCCGAGAGCAATTATTATGTATTAGTTTTGAGCCAGGACAAAGTGCGCTTGATAGAAGCTTTTAATGATAAGTTTGTTAAAGAAGTACAGTTGCCTTTTCCAATGGAAAACTCACAGTTAAGGACTAGAAATAGCGCAGAGGCAGCCATTGCTTCTCGGCAGCGAAATTTAATTGCCGAGTTCTTTAATCGGGTCGATAAGGAAGTAAATTCCATTAGAAGCCAAAATCCGCTACCAGTCTTAATCTGTACGGTGGAAGAAAATTATCCAGAATACCTGAAAATTGCCGATCAAAAGAATAGCATTTATGAAACCTTTTTAAATAAAAATAGAATTTCTGACAAAGCCCCAGCTATAGTTTTCGAAGCTTGGAAAATAGTGCAGGAACACAATAAAGAGAGAAATTCGGAAAGAAAATCGGAGTTGCTGAAAGCGGTTACCCACAACAAATTTTTGAGCGATACCAATGAAATTTTCAAAGCCATCATTGAAGGTCGAGTACAGACACTTTTTGTTGAAAAAGGACTTTATCAACCAGCAATTTTGGACAACGGTAAAATTACTCATGTATCAGATGATGAACGAAACAATAAGAATGTGGTTGATGATATATACGACGAAATGATTGAGATGAATATGAATTTTGGTGGTGATGTTGCCTTTCTTCCGAAGGGAGAATTGGCAAAATTCAACGGCTTTGGAGCCATAACGAGATATTAAAAAAATTAATTGGAAATAGCGGAAGCGAAGGATGCCTATTACAAGCGTGCGCAGAAGCTTTTAAAGACCAGTACATAAACTTATCTGTCTATTTTAATTAAAAACATTTTAGGGCACCGAAAATTTATTAAGTATAAACCATAAAAAATATAAAAAATGAAAAACATTATTATTCCTGTAGACTTTTCAAAGCAATCAGAATTTGCGCTTGAAACCGGAGCCATTTTGGCAAAAGAGCACAATGCAACACTTCACGTTTTGCACATGTTGGAGCTATCTGAATCCATAATTTCAAAATCAGATTCCCAAAATATGAACAAAATGCTATTCATGCTCGCATTGGCCGAAAAGCAGCTCGAGCCGTTTTTGGACAAAAAATATTTGGAAGGCGTGAACGTAATACCCGTAATAAAGCGCCATAAAGTTTACAACGAAGTGGATGCCTTGGCCCACGAAATAAATGCCGATTTGATAATTATGGGGTCCCAGGGACTTTCGTTACAAGACGGGATTTTCGCAGGGTCCAACGCCGAAAAAATGGTGCGGAACAGCAGTACACCAGTACTTATTATAAAATCAGCACCAACGGACTTCAGTCTTAAAAAAGTAATTTTTGCCACGGATATGAGTATAGAAAGCGTATCTGCCTACAAAAAGGCAGAGTCTCTTTTAACTAAATTGGGCTGTGAAATACAACCTGTATATGTCAACCGTCCGTTCAACGATTTTATCAGTTCCAAACAATTTTCAGTCAAATTGAAAAAGTTTTCTGAAGCCGGAGGTGCGAATAAGGTCAAATTTATAGCCGGGCATTCCATCGAGGATGGACTAATGCAATATGCAGAAGAAACCAATGCAGACGTAATCGCCATAAGCACCAACGCCAGAAAAGGATTGAACAGGCTCTTGAGAGGAAGTATTTCTGAAGATTTGGCCAACCAATCAAAACTTCCGGTGATGACCTTTAAGTTATAAAGCCAAAATCTTAAAATTTCTAACTGAAACTGGATGAAAACTACGAAAGTGTTGAAAGCTTCATATTTTAAAAAAAACAGATAATGGAAGTCAGCACATCTTGTACATTTTTCCAGAAAATATAAAAATTTCAAAATAAATATGTTCCAATTCTGTATCGCTATAAACCCCAATCTTTTGGCAAATAATGATGTAAGTCATATTAATTGGTTAGGAAATATCGTAAATTGATAAACTATTCAATAACCTTAAAATCACAAGCAATGGAGGATAAAAAATCAAAACTCACAAGACAGACTGGAGCACCAGTTGGTGATAATCAAAACTCACAAACCGCAGGACCTCGTGGCCCTATGCTTATGCAGGACGCCTGGTTTCTCGAGAAAATGGCGAATTTTGACAGAGAGGTAATTCCCGAGAGAAGAATGCACGCCAAAGGCTCGGGTGCTTTCGGAACTTTTAAGGTTACACACGATATTACAAAATACACAAAGGCCAAAATCTTCAGCGAAATTGGAAAAAAAACAGAAATGTTTAGCCGGTTTTCTACGGTTGCCGGAGAAAGAGGCGCTGCGGATGCCGAAAGAGACATTAGAGGTTTTGCCCTAAAGTTTTATACAGAGGAAGGAATCTGGGATTTGGTCGGGAATAATACACCTGTATTTTTCTTTCGAGACCCAATGAAGTTTCCTGACTTGAACCACGCCGTAAAACGCGACCCAAAAACCAACTTAAGAAGTGCCAATAACAACTGGGATTTCTGGACACTGCTTCCCGAAGCCTTGCACCAAGTTACCATTGTAATGAGCGATCGGGGCATTCCGAAAGGCTACAGACATATGCACGGTTTTGGAAGTCATACCTATAGCTTTATCAACAAAGATAATGTAAGACATTGGGTAAAGTTTCACTTCGTTACGCAACAGGGCATTGAAAATCTTTCTGATGAAGAGGCTGCAACAATAGTTGGCATGAACAGAGAATCATCACAAAGTGATCTTTTTGACGCTATTGAAAAAAATGATTTCCCAAAATGGAAGATGTACATTCAAGCTATGACGGAAGAGGAGGCAAAAACATACCGTTTCCACCCTTTCGATTTGACCAAAGTTTGGTCTAAAAAAGATTTTCCGCTTATTCCTGTTGGGGAATTTGAATTGAATAAAAACCCGGAAAACTATTTTCAGGATGTAGAGCAAGCTGCTTTCAACCCAACCAATATTGTTCCGGGTATTGGTTTCTCTCCAGACAAAATGCTACAGGGAAGATTGTTTTCTTATGGAGATGCACAAAGGTACAGACTGGGTGTAAACCATTATCAAATTCCCGTAAACAAGCCTACGTGTCCGTATCACGCCTATCACCGTGATGGCGCTATGCGTGTAGATGGCAACTATGGCGGAGCCAAGCATTACGAGCCAAACAGCTATGGTGAATGGCAGGAACAGCCTGATTCAAAAGAACCGCCTTTAGAGTTGGATGGCAGCGCTTATGCCCACAATTTTAGGGATGACGATGAAGATTACTTCACACAACCGGGCGATTTGTTTCGTATTATTAAAGCAGATGGTAAAGCAGATTTATTGTTCAACAATACAGCTGCGCAAGTGGGTGGTGCCGATAAATTTATTCAAATCCGCCATATCAGAAACTGTTATAAAGCAGATCCAGAATATGGCCAAGGGGTTGCAAAAGCACTTGGTTTAACAATGGACGAAGTAGATAACTTTGATATGACGCCCTATAATAAGTGGGCGCCAAAATCAACTAAAAAATAGATTTTTAAAAGGGTTAATTAATTCACAAACAATTGGTTTGTAGTTACATTAACCTTATATTAAAGAACCATTCAGAAGATAGCGATAAAGCCGTATTCTGGGTGGTTATTTTAGTTAATCTCAATACAAAAAAATTATGAAAAAGTACAAAATTGCAGTTATCGTAGGAAGTCTTCGCAAAGAATCCTTTAACCTCAAAACAGCTAATGCTATGATGGCGATGGCGCCGGAATCTTTATCTATGGAGCTCTTGGACATATCGGGACTGCCCTGGTTCAATGAAGACTTGGAGGAAAATCCACCAAAGGAATGGGTCGATTTACGAAAGGAAATTAAAGCTGCAGACGGTCTTTTGTTTTTTACACCAGAATACAACCGCTCTGTACCGGGAGTTTTAAAAAATGCTATTGATGTAGGTTCCCGACCTTATGGAAAAAATTCATGGGATGGAAAACCGGCAGCTATTGTTAGCGTTTCTATTGGTGCAATTAGCGGTTTTGGTGCAAATCACCACTTGAGACAGTCACTAACTTTCGTAAATGTACCTGCCATGGCCCAACCAGAAGCTTACCTTGGAGGAGCCGCAGATCTGTTTGACGATAAAGGCAAACTTATCAACGCCTCTACTAAAGACTTCTTAAAGAGTTTTATGGGGGCTTTTGAAAAATGGGTACACACAATTGCGAAGTAATAGTGTAATTAAATATTTTTATGGAGATTTCTTCACAGCTTATATTTAAACGTATATAACCAACAACTAAATTTTATAAAAATGAAAAATCCAGCAAAATCGGTAGTAGAAAAAATGTTTTCCGCATTTAGTAGTGGCGATGTAGAAAAATTTGTAGCAACGGTTTCAGAAGATACTGTATGGATTTATCACGGAACGCAAATTATTCCGGCAGGAACTTTTGAAAAAAAAGAAGGTGTAAGAACCTTCTTTATCAACATTATGGAAAGAACCGAAATCATAAACTTTGAACCTCAACAATATATAGTTGAAGGGAATATGGTTGTGGTAATAGGTCGAGAACATCAAAAAGTAAAACGTTCCGGAAGGGAACTAAAGCAAAAATGGGTTCAGATATACACCGTTGAAAACGATCTGATAACAAAAATGGAGGAATTTGCAACTTCGGAAGAAGTAAAATAGAACAACTGACGTAAGACGGTAAAACTTATGATAGCAGACTTAAGTCATAAAACCCTACAACTTGTGCTCAACTTCCTCTAAGAGGGAACTAAAACAAAAAATATGAAAAACGAAACCTTAAAAAACAATCCGCTTTTATGCGATATAGAAACCGGAATGTGCGAAACTACCGGTGAAACAATTGATAGTACAACTAACAACAAAGTGCAATCAACAAAAAAATCCGTAAAGCTAATTTATTATACAGACCCCATTTGCTCCTCGTGCTGGGGCATAGAACCGCAACTCCGCAAACTGAAACTGGAATACGGCGATGCCATTGAAATAGACTACAGAATGGGCGGTCTTTTGCCCGATTGGAGCTATAACAGCGGCGGCATCGGTAAACCTTCGGACGTCGCCTCACATTGGGACGAAGTGAGCGTCCATTACGATATGCCCATCGACGGAGACCTGTGGCTGGAAGATCCTTTGGATTCCTCCTATCCCCCATCAATCGCCTTTAAGGCCGCACAAATGCAGGATGGGGAAAAAGCCATGCTGTTTCTTCGGGAAATGCGGGAAATGGTTTTTCTGAAAAAGAAAAATATCGCCAAATGGGAACATTTGGCAACTGCCGCCAAAAAGGTAAACCTCGACGTAGCGCAGTTGAAAACCGATTTTGAAGGCGAAGCAAAGAAACTTTTTGAAGAAGATTTGAAGCTCGGAAGGGAACTTGGCGTACGAGGATTTCCAACCATTTTTGTTGTAGATGATGCCGGAAATAAGGAAATCATTTACGGAACCAGACCATATGCTTTTTATGAAATGGCTATTTTAAAATTGAGTCCCGATGCCAAAAAGAGCGAATACCGCAAAGATTGGGAGACCCTTTTCTCAAAATACCCGACCCTCACGGCTAAAGAGTTTTCCGAACTTTCGGGCAATCCAAGAACTGAAAGTGAAAGAATGCTGAATGAACTTTCCGATAACGGAAAATTGGAAAAATTCACCACAAAAAATGGTTCAATATGGACTGTTAAAAACAATAATCAATAACCCTCAAATTTATTCAAAAAAAAATGAAAAAGACATTTCTAACAATCACAGTCATAACTGCTTTATTTTTTACCTCTTGCAAAGACAATGCAAATAAAGACAATCTTGAAAATACAACCACTGAAACAGTTGACAATACTGCTGATGATATAGTTACCGCAACTTCAACGAACGTAGATGGCCAAGTAATGCATATGACCTTCAATAATACAAAAGGGACAGCCTCGGTTACTTTTAATGGTGAAACAATTGATTTGAACCAAGAAAGAGCCGGTTCTGGAATTTGGTATAAAAATGACACATATGAACTTCGGGGTAAAGGCAATGACATCCAGCTTAAAAAAGATGGAAACGTGATTTTTGAACATAAAGACGATATGGTAAACACCGAAGCAAAAAACGCAAAGGGCGATGTGCTCACAATGACCTTCAATAACACCGAAGGAACCGTAAAAGCTTTCTTAAACGGTGGCGAACAAATAGATTTAACCCAGAAAAAAGCGGCTTCGGGAATTTGGTACGCTAATGATACTTATGAATTAAGAGGAAAAGGTGACAATTATACGTTGACCAAAGACGGAAAAACAGTGTTTGAAAATTAAGAACTGTTTGGTAAGTGAGAAAATCGTCTTTTTCGAAATAAAATTCTGTTTTCGAAAAAGACGATATCAAACAAATTTATTAATGAAAAAAAAGGAATTATGGAGAAGATGAAAGCAGCTCGCTGGTACGCAGCGAAAGATATTAGAGTAGAGGAAACTAAAATTCCAACTCCCAACGACAATCAGGTAAAGATTGCAGTAAAATTCACCGGAATATGTGGGTCTGATTTGCATGAATACACCCACGGCCCACAGTTGATTCCGGTTGACGAACCTTATCCGCTAAATGGGCACCAGGGCACAACAACCTTGGGTCACGAATTTTCTGGCGTTGTGGAAGAAGTGGGCAAAAACGTAAAAAACATCAAAAAAGGCGATCGCGTAACCGTGGAGCCGATTTTCAGAAACCCTGAGAGTCCATTTATTCCCACGGGAGAATACAACTTGTCCGAACCTTTAGGATTTGTTGGACTTACAGCCAATGGTGCTTTTGCCAAATATGTGGTGGTAGAGGACTACATGGTACACAAAATGCCCGATTCAATGACCTTTGAGCAGGGCGCAATTGTGGAACCCGCCGCCGTGGCCGCCTACGCAGTACATCGCAGTGGAATGAAAATGGGAGACACCGTTTTTATTGTGGGAGCAGGTCCTATCGGTCTGTTAACGGTTCAGGTAGCCGTTGCTACAGGGGCTTCGCAAATTTTTGTGAGCGACCTTTCAGAAAATAGATTGAAAAAGGCGAAAGAAGTGGGCGCCACCCATACTTTTGACGCTCGCCAGAAAGACATTCCCCAAAAAATTAAGGAATTGACCGGCAATGGTGTTGATATCTTTATTGATGCAGCCGGCGTACAAGCGTCTTTTGACAATGGCATAAATAGCCTCCGAAATGGTGGAACGGCGGTGTTGGTCGCACTTTTCGGTAGAAAAGTGACCCACGACGCCCTAAACCAAACCTTAAGGGAATTGACCATACTAGGCACTGCCGCCTATCGCAACATTTTTCCCCAGACTATTGCCTTAATCAGCAGCGGAAGACTTCCTGTGGAAAAACTCATTACCCGCGTGATTTCTTTAGACGAAATCGTAGAAAAAGGTTTTGAGACACTCACCAAAGATCCTTCCGAAGTAAAGATATTGGTAGATTTGGAAAAATAAATACAGTTATAAAGCCGCTTGGATACCTTAATGGTTGATAGGCGGCTTTCTTATCATACATCAATGTATAGGAGTTTTTCACGGTGTAGATTTGTATCAAATTAAAATCTATAGCTTTAAATACAAATGAAACAAATCACCAAAAACATCCTGCATCCGGGCAACTATTCTAAAAACATTGACATAGTGCTTCTAATTTTACGTGTAACAGTAGGTATTTTTATGCTCACTCACGGTTTAGGTAAACTTCAATCATTATTGGGAAGCGCGCCCATTCAGTTTCTGGACCCTCTAGGTGTGGGTGAAACTGCATCGCTGGCCTTAACCGTTTTTGCAGAAGTATTTTGTTCGCTGCTGCTAATTATCGGCCTTGGCACACGCCTGGTCGCCATTCCATTGCTCTTTACAATGATGGTTGCAACCTTGGTCATCCATATAAATGATGGGTTTGGAAGGCAAGAGTTACCTCTTTTGTACGCGGTAATATACATTGCCATAGCAACAATTGGAGCTGGCAAGTATTCAATGGATTACTTGTTATTGAAAAGCAAAATAACTAATACGAACAAATAATTAAAACTTAAAAAAATGGAAAACAAAACAAATTGGTCAGTAGACACCGCACATTCTGAAATCGAATTCAAAGTTAAGCACATGATGATTTCAACAGTAACCGGAAGTTTTAGCGATTTTGACGCCTCTATCGAAGCGGCTGATGATAGCTTTAAAAATGCTAAATTCCGCTTTAGCGCAAAAATTGATTCTATCAGCACAAAAAATAAGGATAGGGACACGCATTTAAAGTCGGATGATTTTTTCAATGCGGAAAAATTCCCAAAACTCACTTTTGAATCAAAATCATTTGACGGTGAGAAAATGGTCGGCGATATGACTATAAGAGACGTAACCAAGGAAATTACACTTGACGTAGATTTTAATGGAATAGCCGTGGACCCTTACGGGCAGACCAAAGCTGGTTTTGAGGCTACTGGAACCATTAACCGAAAAGATTTCAACCTAAACTGGAACGCAGTAACCGAGGCTGGCAGTATTGTGGTAAGCGACAAGGTAAGATTGATTGCCAATCTTCAGTTTATCAAACAATAATTTCTTCCGAAGGTAAAATCGAAAGATTAAACACGGTCGATTATTTTAAACAACTTCCAAACCAAAACAGTATGCAAAATCAAATTCAATTGCCAAGCCTTCATTATAAAGGAAATGAAGAAAAGAAAATGACCCTGCACTTGTTTTTGCAGATTATGGGAAAGGTTCGTTTAAAATTGACGCCGCGAAAAAACCACTGGTGGTACATTACGGAATATATCGGTACCACTGGGTTTACCACGGGCCCCATTCCCTTTAAATCAGGAACGGAACAATTTGATATTACCTTAAATGTGAAGAAACACCAACTGGAAGTGGACACAAGCGAAGGCCAATCGGAACATTTTCCGCTTAACAATATGCTTACCGTTGCTGACTTTTATCAAAATCTCATGAAGATGTTGAAAAAGGTGAATGTTTCCGTATCCATTGTCGATTTACCGTTTGATTTGGATATCGACAAACCTTTTGATGAAATCACCGAATACCATCACTATGACGAAGATTACACCCACAAGCTATGGAAAACTATGCTTTGGATCAGTAATGTCTTTAAAGAATTCAGTGGACGCTTTTACGGCAAAACCTGTCCCGTCCATCTTTATTGGCACTCTTTAGACTTGGTGGTAACGCGATTTTCCGGAAACGAAGCCCCACCAATGCCCGCAGACGCGAGAATTTCAGATAAAGATGCATACTCGCACGAATGTATAAGTTTTGGATTTTGGGCAGGCGACGAAAATGTACCCGAACCCGCTTTCTATTCCTATACATTCCCTGCACCGGATGGTTTGGAGAAAGAAACCATAAAACCTACATCGGCACAATGGATTGACAACAATGGCAGCCCCATGGCGCTTCTAAAATACAAGGATTTAGTGAGCACTGATGACCCCAGAGAGGAATTGCTATCGTTTTTGGAATCTACGTATCTCGCGGGTGCCAAAAAGGCGAACTGGGATATTGAAAAACTCAAGGTTCCAGATCTCAAGGAAATGTAATTGCGTATTCAACATTTTCATTAACTTAAAAACACAGATAATTATGACTAAAATAGAACGCGAAGACAACGGAAAGAAAGGACGCTTTGTAATTTATGAAAACGATGAATTTGCCGGTGAAATGACCTTTACCTGGGCCGGTAAGAATAAATTCATAATTGACCATACGGGCGTTGAGGAAGCGTTTGGCGGAAAAGGCCTTGCCAAGCAATTGGTAATGGCCGGCGTAGATTACGCACGGAAGCACGATTTAAAGATTATCCCACTCTGCCCTTATGCAAAGAAAACTTTCGATAGGGATGATAGCCTTTCTGACGTACTTGCATAGAGCAGACTTCAAAAACAATTAATAAAAAAATCATGAAAACCATTTATCATAAAGCAGACAGCAGAGGCCACGCCAATCACGGCTGGTTAGATTCCTATCACACCTTTAGCTTTGCTAATTATTACAATCCGGAACGTATGAACTTCAGCGTATTGCGCGTCCTGAATGACGATACGGTATCAGCAAATATGGGGTTTGGTACCCATCCGCATAAAGACATGGAAATTGTTTCCATTCCCTTGGAAGGCGATTTAAAGCACAAGGACAATATGGGCAACGAAACCATCATAAAAGCTGGCGACATCCAAGTTATGAGCGCCGGCACCGGGGTTATGCATTCCGAATACAATAACGACCCCGAGAAGCCTGTAAAGTTTCTGCAGATTTGGGTTATTCCAAACAAGATGAATGTGACGCCCCGTTATGGGCAAATAACTGTCGCAGATAATGCAGCACAAAACGATTTTCAACAGATCGTATCACCCAATAAAGATGATGATGGAGTTTGGATACATCAAGATGCGTGGTTTCATTTGGCAAAATTTGAAAAGGGTATTTCGAAGGAATACTCCCTGAAAAAGGAAGGAAATGGCGTGTATGTTTTTATACTTGAGGGGAAGGCGAAAATTGGCGAGCAAATTCTGGAAAGAAGAGACGGTCTGGGCATCAGCAATACCAATTCATTCAAAATTGAAGCGCTTGAAAATACTGAAATACTTTTAATGGAAGTGCCCCTGTCACTACCCCAATAATCATTAAAAAGGTTACTTTCGCTAAAGAGGAATTTGTGAATATTACTTCCCTCCTATAAAAAGCAGAAAATGTCAAAATAAATTTCATCCATTATGTCAAACATCAAACTGATAATAGAAGAAAGAGCCGCCAACATCGGGAAATTTATGGTGGGGCGTTTATTGCCGTTCCGTCAAAAAAGAATGGTGGGGCCGTTTATTTATATAGATCATATGGGGCCCGTTAAATTAACTGAACGGGAAAATTTTGATGTATGGCCGCATCCGCACATTGGTCTTTCTACCCTCACTTTTTTATTTGAGGGAAGCATTATGCACCGCGACACCCTTGGCAACCAAGTGGAAATAAAACCCGGCGCGGTAAACTGGATGACGGCGGGCAAAGGTATTGTCCATTCCGAACGCACCCCCGAATATCTCAGACTTTCAAAATTGCATATGCACGGCCTGCAAATCTGGGTAGCACTGCCAAAACATTTGGAGGAAATGGAACCGCAGTTTTCACATATTGAAGCACAGGAAATTCCCAGTTGGACCGCGGATGATCTTCAATTTAAACTCGTTGCTGGCGAAGCTTTCGGAAGAAAATCCCCAGTACCGGTTTTCAGCAAACTGTTTATGATTGAAATAAAAAGCAAAACCCGAAAAGTCGTAAATATCGGCGATGCCCTTTATGGAGAATCGGGCCTTTATATTTTGGAAGGCGGTATTGAAAGCGAAGGAAATGTCTATGAGCCAAAACAACTGTTAGTAGCAAAAGACACCACACTTTGTGAGTTTATAATTCAAGAAAACAGCACCATTTATATTTTTGGCGGCGAACCTTTTGCCGAAGAACGCTTTATAGACTGGAATTTCGTTTCTTCGAGCAAGGATCGGATTGAGGAAGCAAAAGAGAAATGGAAAGCACAACAGTTTCCTAAAATTGAAGGAGATGAAATTGACTTTATACCCTATCCATCATTCAACAACAAATAATAGTTTACATTCATCCCTGCCAATTTTACCTTTGTGGGTATTGTAAATGTATTAAAAAGCTAAGACATTTGTTCGTAATATTTAATGTACCACACGTAGCTTTTATATTCTTGGTGTATGTGGAATCTAAAATTTTAATTTCGAAAAAAATGAAAACCAATTAGATTCAAATTACATATATTTGCCCCACGAAAGCACTATTTGACGTATTGATAATAAAAAGAGTTCACCAATAATCAAGTGAGCTTAAGAAATAGCAGATGGATTTGCTTTTGATTGAATTTTAAGATACTTGCTTTAAAGTCTGGCAAGATCACAAAAAGTTAAACGTTGCGTTTAACTTTTTTATTTTAAAGCACTTACACCCGGGTGCTGGAATTGGTAGACAGGCATGGTTGAGGGCCATGTGTCCTTAGGGCGTGTGGGTTCAAGTCCCATCCCGGGTACTTTTTCAAAATGTTAGGTCTTTCATATTTAAATTTTTATAATGAAACCTAAATGTTTTATCTGTTTAGAGTTTCTACTCTTTTTCTAAACAATCTCACTTCTTTTTATTACTTTCACATATAAAATTAAACTAATCTTCAATGGTCAAAACTCAATTTGGCATTAAGGACCTAGAAAATCTTTCAAATGTAAAAGCCCATACCTTAAGGATTTGGGAGAAACGTTATAATCTTCTTGAACCGGACCGCACAGATACAAACATTAGAAAGTACGATATTGAAAACCTTAAAAAGTTATTGAATGTTGCATACCTCTATAATGCAGGATATAAAATTTCAAAAATTGCAAGCTTAGATTCAACTCAAATTCAAGAGCTGATTAAAAAAAATATTAATGGGGTCGATTCTGAGTATTTGGGCAATGTTTTTAAATCTGCAATGTTTGAATTTGATGGGGATTTGTTTGACACTACGCTTGAAAAAGTTTTAGAAAAAAAATCCTTTCGCGAAGTTTTTTCAGAAATATTTGTGCCATTGCTAAATGAAATGGGCATTCTCTGGCATTCGGGAACCATAGACCCAAGTCACGAGCATTTTATTTCAGAAAAAATAAAGCATTCTATAATTGAACATTCGGCCAAAAATAAAAAAAGTGCTTTCGAAAATGACACTCCCTTATTTACACTTTATCTTCCCTACAAAGAAATTCACGAAATTGGTTTGCTGTATGCAAATTACGAACTTATTTCGGCTGGTTTTAAAACAGTATTCTTAGGGGCAAATGTACCTTTGGAAAGTTTGAAACATTTACTTAAAACCAAAACGAAAGTTATTTTTGTAACTTATTTCACAGTACTTCCAGAAAATGACAATCTTGAAGGATATCTCAATGATTTTCAAAATGAGATATACGCTAAAAGCCCTTGCGAACTCTGGGTCTTAGGTCGTAAAGCCGAGAAAAATATAAAAAAAGCAAAAAATATTACTCTTTTCAAAGACCTTAAACAATTTACAAATCACTTAGAAAGCCTTAAAAAAGATTGATTTTCGTTTCTTTTTAAGTGAATTATTTATCTCCTAAAGGTTCATGTATTATTAAATAAAACCCAAAATTTACATTCAATTTCTTTTTTGTTTAATTAAATTGTAAATTTGTTAAACAATATGAAAAAAATTACTGTTATTGGTTCTGGTTTTTCATCGCTTGCCGCTTCGTGTTATCTAGCACAAGCGGGATATAATGTAACTATATACGAAAAAAACAAAACCATTGGTGGGCGTGCGCGTCAATTTAAAAAAGACGGTTTCACGTTTGATATGGGCCCAACGTGGTATTGGATGCCAGATGTTTTTGAACGATTTTTTACAGATTTTGGAAAAGTTCCTTCAGATTTTTATGAATTAGAAAAATTGAATCCTGCTTACAGCGTGTATTTTGGAATCGATGACTATATTACTATTGAAGACACATTAGAAAAAATTAGCGAAGCATTTGAAAAAGAGGAACCTGGAAGTTCCATAAAGCTTAAAAAGTTTATGGCGTTGGCAATGGACAATTATAACATCGCTATTAAAGATTTGGTGTATCGTCCAGGAGTTTCGCCCATGGAACTTGTTACGGTTACAACAATGCGCAAAATTGGACAGTTTTTCAGCACCGTTAGTAAAGAAGTGCGTAGTGAATTTAAAAACCCAAAGCTTGTTTCAATTTTAGAGTTTCCTGTTTTGTTTTTAGGTGCAAAGCCATCCAAAACACCTGCTTTTTATAACTTTATGAATTATGCAGATTTTGGACTTGGAACATTTCATCCTAAAAAAGGAATGTATTCAGTAGTTCAGGCTATGAAAATCCTTGCTGGAAATCTTGGTGTTACCATAAAAACAGAGCAAAATGTTGAAAAGATAACTGTTGAAAATGGAAAAGCTACTTGTTTAATTGTAAATGGAGAAAGAGTTGAAACTGATCTTGTTTTAAGCGGTGCTGATTACCATCACACAGAGACACTTTTAGATAAAAAATATAGACAATATTCTGAAAACTATTGGCAAAAGAAAACCTTTGCTCCTTCTGCCCTACTTTTTTATGTAGGCTTCAATAAGAAAATCGAAAACGTGAATCACCACACTTTGTTTTTTGATGTTGATTTTGAAAAACATTCCCAACAGATATATGACACAGCTCAATGGCCAGAAGAACCACTTTTTTATGCCAGTTTTCCTTCCAAAACCGATGCAAGTGTTTCGCCAAAAGGAAAAGAAGCTGGGATTTTCCTTATTCCCCTTGCTCCCGGTTTGGACGATATTCCAGAAATACGGGAGGAATATTTTGAAAAAATAATGGACCGGTTTGAAGAAATAACCAACCAAGAGGTGAAAAATTACGTTATATTTAAAGAGTCCTTCTGTATAAATGATTTCGTTTCCGACTATAACAGTTATAAAGGAAACGCATACGGACTGGCCAACACCCTATTGCAAACGGCATTTTTAAGGCCAAAGTTAAAAAGTGGGAAAGTGAAAAATCTATTTTTTACGGGGCAGTTTACCGTTCCTGGCCCTGGAGTACCTCCCGCATTAATTTCAGGAAAATTAGTAGCTGGTTTAATTGAAAAAGAACAAAGAAATTGAAAGAACTTTTTGACATACTATCTGAATCCTGCAGCAAAAAAGTTACTAAAACTTATAGCACATCCTTTTCATTGGCCACTAGAATGTTAGGTCCTGCAATCCGACAGGATATCTATAATATTTATGGCTTCGTTCGTTTTGCAGATGAAATTGTGGATTCATTTCACGATTACAAAAAGGAAATTCTTTTTAACCGCTTTGAAAATTCCTTAGATGAAGCTTTAACGGATCGGATAAGCCTTAACCCTATTCTAAATTCATTTCAAAAAACAGTTTATAAATATAATATTGATAAGGAGTTAATTAATGCTTTTATGGATAGCATGCGGTTAGACCTAACAAAAAGTACATATTACACAGCCCAAGAGTTCAACGACTATATTTACGGATCTGCAGATGTTGTGGGGCTAATGTGCTTAAAAGTATTTGTTAAAGGTGATGCTGAAAAATATGAACAACTAAAAGAGCCAGCTATGAATTTGGGCTCTGCTTTTCAAAAAGTGAATTTTCTTAGAGATTTAAAAGAAGATTTCGAAAATTTAAGCCGAACTTATTTTCCAAACACAAATTTAGATGCTCTGGATGAAGTATCGAAAGCAAAAATAATTGAAGAAATTGAAGTAAACTTTAACCTTGGATATCAAGGTATCTTGCAGTTACCCCACGATTCAAAACTCGGTGTTTTTGTGGCATACAGATATTATAGACGCTTACTGAAAAAACTTCAGCAAACTCCCGCCACCGAAATTAAAAATGCGCGTATTCGTGTTCCAAATATTGAAAAAATTGGGCTTTTAACACGTAGCTACGTAAAATATCAATTAAATTTGGTTAAATAATTTTCAGGGAATTGTTTCCCAAAATTCTAATCAACAATCCCCGAATTACAAATTAAGAAGTAATAATGACAACGGTTTTTTGGATATTAATTTTCATTACAACATTCTGCTTTATGGAGTTTATGGCGTGGTTTACCCATAAATATATTATGCACGGCTTCCTGTGGAAATTGCACAAAGACCATCACCATAAAGATCATGGAAGTTGGTGGGAGCGCAACGATTACTTTTTCCTTTTCTATGCCTTGGTGAGCATTAGTTGTTTTGTGGGTTGGAGCTATTATGGCTTTTGGGCTGGACTCCCCATTGGTTTAGGAATTTTCGCCTATGGACTAGCCTATTTTTTTGTGCACGATATTTTTATCCATCAGCGCTTCAAAATGTTCAGAAATGCCAATAATTGGTATGCACGTGGAATTAGAAGAGCCCACAAAATACATCACAAACATTTAGGAAAAGATAAGGGAGAATGCTTTGGAATGCTGTTTCCGCCATTGAAATATTTTAAAAAATAAATTATGTGGCATCTGTATTTTTTGTTGGACTTTGCCTCGCTAAGTATCCCTTTTCTTTTTAGTTTTCATCCAAAATTAAAATTTTATAAACTTTGGAAATACTTCTTTCCAGCCACATTTATAATGATGGCCTTTTTTATTCCTTGGGATATTATTTTTACACAAAACGGGTATTGGGGTTTTAATGAAAAATACCTTTCTGGCATAAAATTAGGAAACCTTCCTTTAGAAGAATGGCTCTTTTTTATATGTATCCCGTACGCTTGTCTTTTTACAATTTATGCTTTTAAAAATTTACTTCCGAAGTTTTCATTTTCAAACAAAACCACGGAAATCTTTTATTTTTCACTCCAAACTCTCCTAATTGCTACTTTACTGTATTTTTACGATCTGTGTTATACAGCGGTAAATTTCGGCTACGCAATAGTATTGCTCGCCTTGGTTTATAATTACAAACGCGAAGCTTTAAACATTTTCTTTCCAATATTCCTCATTCTTTTGGTTCCCTTTTTTATTGTGAACGGATTTCTAACCGGAAGTTGGATTCACGAACAAGTGGTATGGTATAACGACGCAGAAAACCTCGGAATAAAAATAGGAACTGTACCAATTGAAGATAGCATTTATGCGTTAAGCATGCTCCTAACTGTTTTTGTTTTGATGGAAAAATTCAGAGAAAAATATCCTTCCAAATCATTCGAAATTTGAAATTATTTACTGAAAAATTCGGCAAATTAACAGCTATAAAAATTCATATGCAATAGGTTTGAAAATGTAAATCAATTGAGATTTTGCATTACATTTAATCCTAAAAATTACAATTGTTTATGATACATCCTAAAACTGAACTAAAATTTATAAGCAACGAAATTGGATACGGTGTTGTTGCTACAGAATTTATACCCGCTGGAACCATAACGTGGGCTTTAGATGATTTGGACCGTGAATTTACTCCTTCCAAGTTAAAGAGAATGAACCCGCTATACCAAAACATTTTAGAAACCTATTGCTATAGAAACAATAAAGGTAATTTCGTTCTCTGTTGGGATTATGGCAGATATGTAAACCACAGTTTTAAAAGTAATTGCATATCTACTGCCTATGATTTTGAAATTGCAATTCGAGACATTCAACCAGGGGAAGAACTTACTGACGATTATGGTTATTTAAATGTTTCCGAACCTTTTAAAGGTATTGACGAAGGCACAAGACGCAAAACTGTATATCCAGATGATCTTTTAAATCATTCTGAATTTTGGGACAAAAAACTAATTAAAAAATTTCCAAGTATTATTAAAGTAGAACAACCTCTAAAATCTTTAATAACACCAAAATTGTGGAATGAAATTACTGCTATTGCGGAAGGAAAAAAAGAAATGAAGTCAATAAAGGAAAATTACTATCCCGGTTAATTTTCATCAGATTATTTACTGAGCAGTTGCTCCAGCAACGCTCGCATTTTTTTGCTGTTCCAGTCTGCAGCGCCTTCTTCATCAACAACAATTTCCCCTGTTTTTGAAATTACATAGGTGGTGGGCAAAGCTTGGGATTGTAATTGTTTTGGCGCTTCATAAGATTGAAGAAAGATGGGCAAGGAATAACCATTTTTCGCCATAAAACTTATAATCTTTTCTGGTTTTTCTGAAGTAACAAAATAGAAATCTACCTTATCGCCATACGCATCATATAATTTTTGGAAGGAAGGCATCTCTGCAACGCAGGGCGGGCACCAAGTAGCCCAAAAATTTACAATAATTACTTTACCTTCTGATTGTGAAAAATTTATTTCTTCTGAATTTATTTTTTGCAAATTCCAATTGTAATCTTGAAGTATTTCCCGCTCTTCTTCAGCCTTTTCCGAAGGTGAAAAAGAAATGAGCCTTTGCACAAAAACCTGAATTGGCATTCGGGTTTGTGGAAAAATAAGCAATGCCAAAAATCCAAAAAATAAAATGTTGCTCCAGTTTTTCTTCAAGAATTCCATAATTTTTTTTGGATATAAAAAAACCTGACAGGCTTTGAAAACCTATCAGGTTTAGATAAATAAATAATTTAAGCGTTCTGCTTCTTAATCAAATTTAAAGCTGAACCTTCTCGGTACCATTTTATTTGTGCATCGTTATAGGTGTGGTTCACTTTGATGGTGTCTTTGCTACCATCTTTATGCACGATTTCAAGAGTTAACGGTTTGTTTTCAGAGAAATCCGCAATATCTACAAAGTTGAAAGTATCATCTTCTTGGATCAAATCGTAATCTGCTTCGTTAGCAAACGTCAAGCCTAACATTCCTTGCTTTTTCAGGTTTGTTTCGTGGATTCGTGCAAATGATTTCACCAAAACTGCAGCAACTCCCAAAAATCTTGGCTGCATAGCTGCATGCTCACGAGAAGAGCCTTCACCATAGTTATGGTCGCCCACAACAATGGTTTTTATTCCTTTGGCTTTATATTCGCGTTGCACATTTGGCACACCGCCATATTCCCCAGTAAATTGGTTTTTTACAAAATTTGTCTTTTTATTAAAAGCATTTACGGCGCCAATCAAAGTATTATTAGCAATGTTATCCAAATGTCCACGATAGCGCAACCAAGGTCCAGCCATAGAGATGTGGTCTGTGGTACATTTTCCGAAAGCTTTAATCAATAATTTTACACCTTGTAATTCAGAATCTTTTATAGGTTGGAATGGCTCCAATAATTGAAGGCGTTCGCTGTCTTTTGCAACTTTAACTTCTACCGAGCTTCCGTCTTCTTTTGGAGCTAAATAACCGTTATCATCTACTTCAAAACCTTTTGGAGGAAGTTCCAAACCAACAGGCACGTCTAATTTTACTTCTTGACCGTCCTCATTTAATAAAGTATCATTCATTGGGTCGAAATCTAAACGGCCAGAGATTGCGATTGCAGCTACCATTTCTGGAGATCCCACAAAAGCATGCGTGTTTGGGTTTCCATCGGCACGTTTTGAAAAGTTTCTGTTGAAAGAATGTACTATAGTATTCTTTTCATCACCTTTTCTATCACTTCGATCCCACTGCCCAATGCAAGGCCCACAAGCATTTGTGAATATTGTAGCGCCCAGTTTTTCGAAAACATCCAACAAACCGTCACGTTCAGCAGTAAAACGAATTTGCTCTGAACCAGGGTTTATTCCGAAATCACTTTTTGGTTTTAATTTTTTATCGACTGCTTGTTGTGCGATAGATGCTGCTCTAGATAAATCTTCATAGGAAGAGTTTGTACAAGAACCTATTAGCCCCCAATCTACTTTTATTGGCCAATCGTTTTTCTTTGCCTTTTCACCCAATTGACCAACAGGAGTTGCCAAATCTGGAGTAAAAGGTCCATTTAAATGTGGGCGCAAAGTAGAAAGGTCTATTTCAATTACTTGATCGAAATATTTTTCAGGATTTGCATAAACTTCATCATCACCTGTTAAATAAGGTCTAATTTTATTTGCTTCATCAGCAATATCTGCACGGTCTGTTGCGCGAAGAAAACGCTCCATAGCATCATCATACCCAAAGGTTGAAGTGGTTGCGCCAATTTCGGCACCCATATTACAGATGGTTCCTTTTCCGGTACAGGAAAGATTTTTTGCGCCCGGACCGAAATATTCAACAATAGCTCCAGTTCCACCTTTTACGGTCAGGATTCCAGCTACTTTCAAAATAACATCTTTGGAAGCTGTCCAGCCATTAAGTTCGCCAGTTAATTTAACACCAATCAATTTTGGAAATTTCAATTCCCAAGCCATACCCGCCATTACATCAACAGCATCTGCTCCGCCGACACCAATGGCGACCATCCCCAATCCGCCAGCATTTACAGTGTGGCTATCTGTGCCAATCATCATTCCTCCAGGGAAAGCATAATTCTCTAAAACTACTTGGTGAATAATTCCAGCTCCCGGTTTCCAAAACCCGATTCCGTATTTATTTGAAACAGATTCAAGGAAGTCAAAAACTTCGTTGCTAGTTTCATTTGCACGTTTCAAATCTTGAACAGCGCCTTGTTTGGCTTGTATTAAGTGATCACAATGTACAGTGGTTGGCACTGCAACTGTTTTCTTTCCAGCTTGCATAAATTGCAAAAGTGCCATTTGAGCAGTTGCATCTTGGCACGCAATTCTATCTGGAGCAAAATCTACATAATCCTTTCCGCGCTGGAATGCTTTATTTGGACTGCCGTCCCAAAGGTGTGAGTATAATATTTTTTCAGAAAGTGTAAGTGGTTTTCCCGTAATTTCACGTGCTTTATCAACACGTTCTGCCATTTGGGCATAAACCTTTTTAATCATATCAATGTCAAAAGCCATAGTTGTATTTTTTGTTGATTGCGAAATTACAAAATTTCAGAATAATTAAAAACTATTTAATAAAATTGCTTATTCAGTGAATATATTTCACTAAATATTAAATATTATTGAATATAATTATTGATTTAGTAATTTTAGATAGGTAATATTAAGAATTTCAAAATATTACAAGTTGAAGATTTGTGAATTTTCAATAGAAACAATGAAGATTATTTAATATAAACTTTTAATAATCTCCTCAATACTTAATCCTTCAGCTTCAGCTTTGTAGTTTTTAATCAATCGGTGTCTTAAAATCCCGATTGCGGCTTTTTGAACATCTTCAATATCCGGAGAGAATTTACCGTGAAGTGCAGCATGTGATTTTGCTGCCAGAATTAAATTCTGTGAAGCTCTTGGGCCAGCGCCCCAATCAATGTAGTTTTTCACAGTTTCGGTAGCTGTAGAGCTATTAGGCCGTGTTTTTCCTACCAAGGTAACTGCGTACTCAACAACGTTATCTGCTACAGGAATTCTTCGGATTAACTGTTGAAAATCGATAATTTCTTGTGCGGTAAAAAGTGCGTTTACTTTTTGGGTTTCGCCTGCGGTTGTTTGCTTAACCACTTCAACCTCTTCTGAAAAAGAAGGATATTCAAGATTTATGGCAAACATAAAACGGTCCAACTGCGCTTCAGGCAATGGATAGGTTCCCTCCTGCTCTATTGGGTTTTGCGTGGCAAGTACAAAATATGGTAAATCCAATTTATAATGATGTCCAGCAACAGTTACGGCGCGTTCCTGCATGGCTTCCAAAAGTGCAGCTTGGGTTTTTGGGGGGGTTCGGTTAATCTCGTCTGCAAGAATGATATTCGCGAAAATTGGACCTTTTATAAATTTGAATTCACGATCCTTATCTAAAATTTCTGAACCCAAGATATCGCTGGGCATCAAATCTGGAGTAAACTGTATTCTTTTAAATTTCAAGCCAAGAGCTTCCGCAACAGTATTTACCAACAAGGTTTTTGCTAGCCCAGGGACACCAATCAGCAAAGCATGACCTCCTGAAAAGATGGCAAGCAACACTTGCTCAACCACTTCATCTTGACCTACAATTACTTTTTTAATTTCCTGCCGAAGGGCATTGTATTTTGAAACCAGTTGCGTTACCGCTGCTACGTCTGACATATTTTTCTCTATTATTTTTTCATCCAATTACCGGCAAAATCGCAATCTTGGTAGTCTTGGTTGATGCTAATATAGGTATCTTTTATTTTCTCGTTCTGCCACTTGTTGATTACCTTGATCTGTTTTTCGCGAAGCGCCAACTGTTTGATTCTTTCAAAATCCTTAGCATAATCAGCTTTGTGCTCAGGGTATTTTTTGGTAACGGTAAGTATTTTTAAACTACTTTTTCCTGTACGATCTCTGTCAGTAAAAACTTTTGAAACTTCGCCTTCCTTCAGGTTATAAACCTGTGCGCTTAGAGTTGGATCCATCTTTGTAAGATCAAATTTGGTGTCAAAAGTAATCGGGTTTATCAATTGCCCTCCATTATTACGTGTTTCTTTGTCGTCAGAATTTTCTCGGGCTGCTTCCGCAAACGTGATTTCCCCTGCTTCAATTTTAGATTTTATATCTTCTATTTTTTTCTGAGCCTCATCAATTGATTGCTGTGAAACTTCGGGAAACATCAAAATATGTCTTACATCAACTTCTTGTCCACGGATTTTTTCAACATAAAGAATATGGTACCCGAATTCAGTTTCAAAAGGTTCACTGATTTCTCCTTCCAAAAGTGAAAATGCCTGATCCTTAAATTCCTTCGCCCAAGGTGAATCTCTTTTTACGCCAGTGTAAAGACCTCCTTTAGAAGCAGAGCCTGGATCCTTGGAATATAAAACTGCTTTTGTAGAAAAACTGGCACCATTGTCAATGATATCTGCACGCATTGCATTTAGTTTTGCTATTACCTCATCAACTGCCTGTTGTGATATTTCAGGATCGACCACTATCTGGGAAATCTCTATTTCAGCGCTAAAAACTGGGCGTTCTTCTTCAGGGATTGAAAAGAAAAATGTTCTTACCTCTTCTGGGGTAACTTCTACTTTCTCAATCACTTTATCCTGCATCATACGGGCAAGTTTTATGCTTTTGTTGGCTTCAAAAAGTTCACTTCTCAATTGTGCAATATTGTCTTTCCTATAGTAAGCAGCAACTTTTTCCTCGCTACCAAGTTCACTTATCATATATTGCATCTGCTGGTCTATCATACCGTTGATTTCGGCATCTGGAACTAATATACTGTCTTGTTTTGCTTGATGTGCATAGAGTTTGTCCTCCATTAATTTGCCCATTAATTGGCAGCGGGTAATGTCTTCAATTGAAATTCCCTGAGATTGCATTTCAACGTATGCTTTGTCTATATCACTGTCCAAAATAACGTATTCCCCCACTACTGCGCTAACGCCTTCGGCTTTATACCTTTTGAAAGGCTTAAGGGTGTCTCGCTGCATTACTTGTTGCACCATTAGTGAATCATTGCTTTTCACAACACCTGTACTATCGGGCTCCAATACAATTTGGGCTTGGACTATTGCGGTTGAAAATAGCAATACCAATAAAAATTTATTCATTTTTATAGATTTCAAAATTATTTGTTTCAATAGCATCTTTTGTAATATCTGTTTCTAATTTTTTTATGAGTTCAAGCTTTCTTTTGTTCAGAATGATTTGTTTCAAAGTTGGCTTAATATAGGAAAAAGGTGCTGTATCATTGGGATTAAGCACGTTTTCAATTTTCACCAAATATACTCCTAATGAATCTTGCAATTGTGCAAAATTGGATTTTTTTAACACTTGCTCGTTATCGCCCTTTAACACTGGTAAGGTATTGAGCAAAACGTCTTTTTTGACCCAAACCGAATCATTGAAGTTTGAAGATATAAATTGATAATCCTGACTATTTAATGATTTCCTGTCTTTTTCGTTATAGCGATTCAGTTTTTCCTTTACAGATACCAGTCCGTCATAATTTAAGGGAAGCTGAACATAACGAAGCATTACGAGCATATCTCTTTGTTTGAAGTTTTCCCTATTTTCTTCATAATACTCTTTATACTCCTGTTCCGAAATCAGGCTATCCAACTGTTTACCGACTATTACATTTTTATAAGCCTCAGTAAGTAAGTCTGTTTTATATTCCTGAACCAGTTTGTCAAATTGTTCCAGTTTTTCAGCCGTTAGATTTATTTTTGCTTGATCAATAAGCAATTGCTGTGTTGCCCAACGGTTTATATAATTGTTTACAATGAGGGTGCTGTCTTCTGGCGAAGTATTTTCAGTAATTAATTTTGCAATATCTTCCTTATATAAATAACTGTCGTTCACACGTGCAATCACTTCTTCTTTTTCGGCGCCCTGCTTAAAATAATCACAGGAAACAAAAAAAGCAGTGCACAATGTTATATAAAGAAATTGCTTTATCACTTCAGTTGTTTCTTAACGTGTTTTAAAGTTTTCTTGTTTATATCTACTTTATACTTTGAATGTAAACTTTTCATCCAAGAAGCTTCAAGATCGTTTTGATAGTTGCTCAACACTTTTCCTTTTACGTCTTCTAACGATTTTGGTCCCGGTGCAATTATTTCTTTAATGTTTACAACAACAAACGAATCATTGCTTGGGTAAATTTTAGAAACTCCTTTATTGATTTCAATATTATTGGGAAGTTCACGTTGGTCAATTTCAAAAACACCAGGGGTAATAAGAACATTTACTTTATCACCTGTGTTCAGTGCGGCTTTAACTTCTTCTGCGGTTTTTCCTTCACCCAGCATTTTTTGGACTTGTTGCGCAAGAACTTCTGAAGTGGCTGCATAAATATCTGCGTCCACACGCTGTTTCCAATGGTAATTCTGCTTTGTTTTATTATAGTATTCCTGAATACCTATAGAATCATTTTTACCCTTTTGCCAGATATTTTTGTCCATTACATCAAAAATTAGAAGACCATCACGGTATTCGTTTAGGATGGCTGCGTAATCTTCATTTTCGTACTCAAGTCTTTCTTTGAAGTAATCTTTCAGTTCCTCGGTTTCAAATTCATCATAAAAATCTACCAATAGCGTTTCCTTAAGCTTGTATGGACGTGTGGTTTTTTGGCGTTCTTCTATATATTTTGCAAAATCTGAATAGGTTGATTTTTTATCGCCAATTACAAAAAGCGTTTTATCCTGATCTGCCGGTATTGGGGTCATAACCCATTTTCTCTTCAAAATATCATCGCCAAGGTAGGTGTCAAAAAACGGCAAATAGCTTTCTTCTTTTTTGAAACCGTATTTCTCCTTAATCTTTTTATTTGTAGCGCTGGTAACGATTTTAGAACGGTCGCCTTCGTTCACTTTTTTCTCAAGTTCTGGCTTTTGCTCCTCAAAAGTTTCCATTGGAAATTTTTCCTCCAAACGGAGAATGTGCCAACCAAAATCAGTTTTTACGGGCTTGCTTAAATCGCCAGGATTTTTAAGTGCGTAGGCCGCATCTTCAAACTCTGGAGCTCTGAGGTCACCTTTTGTGAAAGGTTTCAGTTTACCACCCATAATTGCAGAGTTTTTATCATCCGAAAATTGTTTTGCAAGACTTTCGAAATTCTCTCCTTGTTTAAGCATTGTATAAATTTCATTGATACGCTCTTCAGGGTTAAAGGTTCGCGCACCTTTTTTATCGGAAATCATAATATGCGATACGGAAATTTTTGGCATTCGCGCTCTTTTGTCGTTGACTTTCAAAATATGGTATCCAAAACTGGTGCGCACAATGTCTGAGATTTCGCCAACCTTTGTATTATAAGCAGTTGTTTCAAAAGGATATACCATATTGAATACTGTGAAATAGCCTAAATCGCCTCCAGTTTCTTTTGCTCCGGGCTCCTCAGAATAGGTTTTTGCCAGCTTTGAAAAATCTTCGCCCTTCAATGCTCTTTCGCGAATACCCTTTAACTTGTTGTAGGCTGCCAAAGTATCTTGCGGCAAAGCCTCATAATCAACACGGATTAAAATATGGGAAGCATTTATATCTTCTTTGCCACGTTCGTATGCTTCTTTGGCAAGCTCTTCAGCTACCTTGTCTTCAAAAAGATAATTTCTTGAAAGTTGGTCTCTGTACTTTGAAAACTCTTTTAAATAATTTTCTTCTTTGTCAAGCCCCTGTGCTTGGGCTTCAGCAATTTTCAATTTGTAGTCAATAAAAAGTTGAAGGTAACCATCTATATCTTTTTGTGATTCGTCCTGAACAAGATCTAGGTTTTTTTTGTAAACACGTTCAAATTCGCTAGCATAAACAGGCTTGCTGTCTATGGTCATTAATACTTCTTTTTTATTTTGTGAAAAAACGGTTGTGGCGCTAAAAAAGGCCAAAATGCATACGGTAAGAAAATTTTTCATCATTATTGAATATTTATTTTTAATGAAATAACGCGCTTATATTTAAGATTCAGCGGACAAAGGTGCAAAAATAGCAAAAAGGTACGGGAACTTACACCCCAAATGCAAACGAATTTAATATAAATATAGTGTTTCACCTTTTCAGAAATATTCTTAAATCCCGTAACTTGCAGACCCCAATAAAAGTATTTTATAAAGTATTTTTATTCAGATGAAGCAATTATCCCCAAAACTTAATATAAATGACTGAAAGAGTAAAACTTATATGGGATTTTCGAGGTCCGAATGCAAAATATATTGCTGAACACCACGCAAAACACCTTTCCGAATTTTCGGAAACAGAAAAATTAAACAACGCTTTTACAGGCCACGAAGAAATGACACCAATGCACCATATTGCATTTTTCGTAGTTGAAAAAAGCTTAATGAATACATTAAGGGAAACCTTGAAACCTACTCGTGGACAAATTTATGACGAACCATGAAAGCATTTTTTCAAGATACTTTTCAATATACGCACCAGTGCAACAAACAGCTAATTGAGGTGTTAATTAAACATCCCGAAACGTATTCAGAAAAAATAAGCCTGCTTGCCTGCCATACACTAAACGCCCACCACGTATGGAATCATCGTCTTCTTGGTATTGCTCCCGCCCTTAAGGTTTGGCAAGAATTGGAAATTGAAGATTTACATTTCATAAACAACGAAAATTTTGAGCAAAGTATGGAAATTCTTCAGAAAGAGAGTTTAAATAAAGCCATAAACTACACCAATAGCAAAGGGGAAAATTTTACCAATACTGTTAGCGAAATATTTTTTCACATTATCAATCACACCACTTATCACCGAGGACAACTAATGAGTCTTTTGAAAACCAAAGGAGTGGAACCTATTGTTACTGATTATATTTTTTACAAACGTTGAATGTAACTCCCTGTTTATTTGCGATATTTATAGTAATATTGCGCTCTGAATTATAAAAACAAACAAAATGAAATTTCTTAAAATTGCTGTATTTTTTATCGGTCTTTCAACCTTCGCCCAAGGAAAAGTTGGCGCTGTAGACATAGAGTATATTCTTTCTAAAATGCCTGAACTTACCGCTGTTCAAACCGAGCTTGAAAATTATGGAAAACAACTGGATTTAGACCTCAACAAAAAAGTGGATGCGTATAAAAAACTTGTAGAGGAATATAAACAAGGAGAACCAACCTTTACCGAGGAGCAGAAAAATGAAAAGCAAACCGCAATAATAAACCTGGAGAATGACATCCAGAAATTCCAACAGAACGGTGCTAAATTGATGGATATTAAGCAAACCGAAGCCCTTAAGCCACTTTATAAAAAAATAGGAGTAGCATTGGAAAAAGTGGCAAAAGCACAGAACTATACACAAGTGACCCAGACCACTCAGGATTTGGTTTATTTAGATCCGGAATATGACCTTACTGTTCCAATATTACTGGAGCTTGGCATTACTCTAACGGAGGAAGATTAAGAAAAATAATACAACTTTTCTTAAAAAAAAAAGACGTGAAGTTATTGGCTTCACGTCTTTTTTTAACCATACTTTTTAGAAATAGTTATATTTGAATAACTTCTCAAGTGCGTTTTATGAACCTTCTTAAAAGTTTTACAGAAAAAAATGACGGTCACTATACAGAAGAAAACATCAAAGAAGCCTTTTCGTCTATTGGTAAATTAATTTTTCAACCCAAAAGTGCATATTTTACAATTGGAGGGTCAAAAATCTCAGTTAATTTAAATGAAGTAGGCGGAGCAATTCCCACTTCGGAACGCTTTAGAATAACACTTCATTTAAGTAAAAAGGCTAATGGGAGATTAGAAATATACCCAGTTTCTTCTTGGGAAAGAATAATTCAAAGAGTTTTTCAATCAAAAAACATAACAATTAAAGAAGGTTATATATTTAAAAGCGACGAAAAAGTAGTTAAAAAAATTATTGAAGGGAATTCATTTTTTAGTAAACTCAAAAAAGAAAAGGTTTATATCCGTATTCCCAAGGAAAACACTTCAAAAATTATTCTTACTCCAACAAAAGGAATTGATACTGAAGCACAGTTTGAAAATTTTATCTCAATTTTAAAACATTTAGAAAGAAAAATTAATTCTAACGATGCACCAAGAGATTATTAAACAAATAAAAAATAATTATACTGGTGAAGTAACCGAATCCATTATCATAAATGGCAAAAATTATGCATTTAATTGTCAATGGAAAAAGCACATCCATATAATTTTCAGTCCGAAAAATTTATTAATTACAGAAACTAATTTTTCTGAAATTAAGAAGTTAGTGTTCACCAGTATTATTTTCCGTTCTCCGCAATACAGCTTAAGAGGAAATAAAACCATTTTGACAGAAAAGTTGCTTTCAAATCAATACACTCGTGCTTTGCTTTATTTTAGAGATTCAAAGATTACTTGTCAAAACAATCAAATTATATACTCCGCCAGATTGAGGAAAAAAGACAGTGCCCAACTGGAAACAATTATCAGTTATTTTAAAGAGTTGCTCAATTCCTTAAATTAAAAAAGCACTGGAGACCGCCAGTGCTTTTAAACAATAATATTTTTATAGCCGTTTTGCTTAAAGCTTTATAATTTTAAGCTTTTATCTACTATAATTCGGGGATTCTTTAGTAATAGTAACATCATGTGGATGACTCTCATTGATGCCCGAAGCTGTTATTTTAATAAAACGCCCGGTTTCTTTTAAAGTCTCAATATCCTTAGAGCCGCAATAACCCATTCCAGCTCGAAGACCGCCAATGAATTGGGTCATACTCTCCAGCAATTCCCCTTTATAGGGCACGCGTCCAACAATTCCCTCAGGAACAAGTTTTTTAATATCGTCTTCAACATCTTGAAAATAGCGATCTTTGGAACCTTGCTTCATTGCTTCCACAGAACCCATTCCTCTATATGATTTGTATTTTCTTCCTTCGTAAATAATGGTTTCCCCAGGAGATTCCTTTGTGCCAGCTAAAAGAGAGCCTAGCATCACACAATCAGCTCCAGCTGCAATAGCCTTAGGAATGTCACCAGTATATCTAATTCCACCATCTGCAATTACGGGAACACCACTTCCTTTTATGGCCGCCGCTACTTCCAACACAGCTGAAAATTGTGGAAAACCAACACCTGCAACCACTCTAGTAGTGCATATTGAACCTGGTCCAATTCCAACTTTTACGGCATCAGCACCAGCTTCAACCAAATATTTTGCGGCATCAGCTGTAGCGATATTACCTACTATTACATCTAATTCTGGAAATTTTTGTTTCACCTTTTTCAAAACTTCAACAACACCTTTTGTATGACCATGTGCGGTATCAATAATCACAGCGTCAATCTGAGCATTTACTAAGGCCTCGGCTCTTTCTACAGCATCAGCGGTTACACCAAGCGCGGCAGCAACGCGAAGCCTGCCGTATTTGTCCTTGTTGGCTATAGGTTTTTGGGTAAGTTTTGTAATATCTCTAAATGTAATAAGCCCCAAAAGTTTGCCGTCATCGCTAACCACTGGCAGTTTTTCAATTTTGTTTTTTTGAAGAATTATTTCAGCTTCCTTTAAAGAAGTGCCCTGTGCAACGGTAACTAAATTTTCTGAAGTCATAACTTCGCTCAAAGGTCTTTTCAAATCTTTTTCAAAACGAAGGTCACGGTTGGTTACAATCCCGATCAACTTTCCCGCATCATCAGTAATGGGGATTCCGCCAATGCTGTATTCCCGCATTGTTTTTTGGGCATCGCCCACCGTATTTCCTTTTTTCAAAGTTACCGGGTCTATGATCATTCCGCTTTCGGCACGTTTCACTTTTCTAACTTCGGCTGCTTGCTGCTCAATGCTCATATTCTTGTGAAGCACACCAATTCCGCCTTCGCGAGCTATAGCAATTGCCATGGCGCTTTCTGTAACAGTATCCATTGCTGCAGAAACAATGGGAACGTTCAATGTTATATTTCGTGAAAATTTTGTGGCGATGGAAACTTCGCGTGGTAAAACTTCAGAATAGGCAGGCACTAAAAGTACGTCATCGTATGTAAGGCCTTCCCCAAGAATTTTGTTATCGTGTGCGGTCATTGCAATTAAATTAACTTTCAAGAGCGAAAGTGGTTATGGATTAATTGCGTGCAAATGTACTACAAATTCTTTAGTAATATACTTTTCAGGGCGGTTAAACTTTAAGAAAAGAATATGTTTACTTTGAAGAAACCTCCAGTTGGTGCTTATATTGAAGTCTAACCAAACCAGCCCATTGAAGCAATAATTTTTTATCATCTTCGGAAAGATTGCCATGAATAATGGTATAAGACTGTAAAGGCATTTCTCCTTTTTCAACCATTTCAACAAATTCTTCCATTTTATGCTCTTTCTTTTTAACGGTATAATCATTCCAAGCAGAAACATTAAAATGTTTTTTTCCGTGCTCAATATGATCATCAAGCCATAATGAAAATGGTGCAATTTCTGAATACCAAGGGTATTGGGTCTGGTTGCTGTGACAGTCGTAACAGTTCTCTTTTAAAACAACGGCAACTTTTTCAGAAGGTTTGGTTTCCGATTCAAAAGATGCGACGCTTTTATATCCATCATTATTCTTTTCTGGACGTATAAATTGGATGGCCACTAACGCAATAAGCGCCAAAACAAGAAAGATTTTTATACTTTTTTTAAGCATATTTATTTTTTTAGTGAATTTAAATAAAAAATAATTGCCTTGCGAATATCGGCAGCAGTTTCAGTTTCATTAGGCGTGTAAATTTTCACGATCCCTTTGTTATCAGGTGTTAAAAATGGTATATCCAAACCTTTCAGCAAAAAGTCGCTGAAAGCAACTGTATATGTTTTATTGTCGCTAATTGTTTTATCTCCAGTTTGCCATTCTCCATTTTCATTTTGCGAAAATTTATAGCGTTGCAAGTAAGCTCCTTCACCAGTTTGTTTTTTTCCATATTCCAAAACTTCCTTTAAAAGACTTCCCTTTAAATCTATTTTCAACACACTTCCTCCAAAGGGAAGGACCCTAAAAATATCTATACTTGTTATGTCGCCCACCAACCTATCGTCTATTCTTATTGAACCACCATTCACCAAAGCGCCATCTAGCTTATCTCCATAAGCATAGGCCATTGCGTGCGCAATTAAATCGCCCATATTGGTTTGTTTGCTCCTGTTAGCTGTGTCCGTGCCATCTAAAGGTGATGAAGCATAATAAATTACCTCTTCAGGTTTTTCTACTACTTCTTTTAGCTTCTCGTTCACAAGATCTGTCCATTTGCTTACCACACGTTCCACTTTGGCGGAAGATGCTATTTTATCAGTAACCATCATTAATTCAGAATTGATATGAAGGTATTTTGTTCGAAGGTCATAAATAAGTGTGTGCACATAAATACTTTTTGCATTGGCATCTGCTTTTGCGATAATTGTTCTGCCTTCTTTTTCAAGCATATTATTATGTTCGTGCCCTCCCATAATTAAAGGCAGGCTTCTTAAAAGTTTGGCTATTTCTTTGTCTTCATCTATAGAAACGTGTGTAAGTCCCACTACAAAATCAGACTTTTCAATTGCCAAACCATAGGCTCTTACTGCATTCTCATAAATATTTCCGTAGGAAACATAATCTTTCGGGTTTGAAGGAAGCGTCACTCCAAATACACCAAACTTCATTTTATTACCATCAGCATCAATGGCATTAAATGTTGTAAAATCTGAAGTAGGTACTGTAGAATATTCCCATTTGGTTGTAAAAGGCACAATACCTTTTTCGGTAACGTGCCGAACATTTGCGGTAGTCCAATTAAAGTTTGACTCATTCAACCTTTTTTGCAAATCCTGTTCACTCAAGTCAAACTCGTGGTTTCCGAAAGTAACCAAGTCAATATCCATTGCATTGAGCACAGCTACCATCTGTTTACCATTCACGCGTTCACCATCAACTTTTAGTGTTCCTATTAAAGAAGGGTTTAAAAAATCGCCAGCCAAAAACAAATAGGTATTTGGAAATCTTTCTTTGATTGAATCGCGAATATGGGCCACGCGCGCCAAGCCTCCGTATTCGCCACCATTCAAGGGAGCAATTTCATAGACATCGTTAATTTGAACAAATTTAAGGGTAACGACTCCCGCTCCTTTTATTGGGTCTTCAGGATACACTTGCTGAAGAACTTCACAGCTCGAAAAAAAATAGCCCACAAAAGCTAATAGTAAAAAGTTTCTCATTTAATGGTATTTAGTAAAAATTTTAGTTGCTTCATTATGTGCGCTTTCAAAAGACATAGGGTTTATGTTACTCAAAACTTTTTCAGCAGTAAAATAGCTGAGCATTTTTTCAGTAGGCATATTGCCTGTCAATTCGTCTTTTGCCATTGGACAACCTCCAAAACCTTGAATGGCTCCATCAAATCTTCGGCAGCCAGCTTTATATGCTGCATCGATTTTTTCGTGCCAAGCGGCTGGGGTGGTGTGCAAATGTGCACCAAATTCTATGTGGGGATATTTGGGTATCAAGTTACTAAATAAATATGAAATAATATCTGGGGTGGATGAACCCACAGTATCACTGAGCGAAAGTATCTTTACGCCCATAGCAGAAAGTTTTTCCGTCCACTCGCCTACTATTGCAACATTCCAAGGGTCTCCATACGGATTTCCGAAGCCCATGGAAAGATAGGCAACTACTTCTTTATTGTTTTTATGCGCAAGGTTTAAAATATCTTGAAGCAGCACCAAAGATTCTGCAATGGTTTTGTGTGTGTTCCGCATTTGGAAGTTTTCTGAAATAGAAAAAGGATAACCCAAATAATCAATTTCAGGATGTTTCACTGCATCTTCCGCCCCGCGAAGATTGGCTATTATGGCAAGCAGCTTACTTTTTGTAGCAGAAAGGTCTAATTTTGAAAGTACTTCCGCAGTGTCCTGCATTTGAGGAATTGCCTTTGGTGAAACAAAGCTCCCAAAATCAATAGTATCAAAACCACAGCGCAAAAGCGATTGGATATATTGCACTTTTTGCTCCGTGGGAATCCAGGCTTTGATGCCTTGCATGGCATCTCGTGGACATTCTATAACTTTTACTTGCTGCATTGCTTCAAAGATAGTTTTTGAAATAGGAAATACGAAATTAGAAATGGGAAATGTTTATGATATAAAATAGAAATCTATTTATTTAAGGTAAGAGGATAAAAATTGCAATCCCAACAAAAACCACTATTTGCAACCATTTTAAAACCATAGCCATACTTTTCCATTCCCTAAGCAATCCAGAAATTCGGCCTGCGGCCATTGCAATTGCGCTAAAGGTTAAAAAGGAAACCATCATAAAAGTAATGCCTAAAATATAAAACTGCGCAACCGTATTCCCTTCTTTATCCCAAAGAAAACCTGGAAAAAATGCTAAAAAGAAAATCATCACTTTCGGGTTTACCAAATTCATAATCACACCCGTTTTAAAAAGTTGCGAATAGGATTTTTTTGGTGCGTTTTCAGCCAACGAAATATGCTCGTCACTGTTATAAACTTTATAAGCCAAATACAGCAAATAACACGCTCCCAAAACTTTTATTCCATAAAAAATTTCTTCCGAGGCGGTAATAATTGCAGAAACGCCAAAAGCCAAAAGTGTTGTGTGAACAATACAACCACTTATAAGTCCCGCGGTTGTTGCGATTCCGCTTTTAGTGCCATTCACCAAAGATTGGGTAAGCACATAAATATTATCCGGTCCCGGGGAAATGGCTAAAGCAAGCGTTGCGATTGAAAAAGATAGTAGGGTTTCAATCATTTTCGCTTTAAAATGGCTTTGTTTATTTGCTTAATCAAACTTGGACCTTCATAAATAAAACCTGTGTAAAGCTGCACCAAACTTGCGCCAGCATCCAATTTTTCCAAAGCATCTTCTGCGGAATGGATTCCGCCAACGCCAATTATTGGAAACGCCTTATTGCTTTTTTCAGAAAGAAAGCGAATGACTTCCGTAGCTCTTTTATTTAATGGTTTTCCGCTTAGACCGCCCATTTCCTTTTTGTTTTCGGAAGAAATCCCTTCTCGGGAAATGGTTGTATTTGTTGCGATAACCCCGTCAATTTTTGTTGTTTCAACAATTTCTATTATATCCAAAAGCTGCTCATCTGTTAAATCGGGTGCAATTTTTAGAAGTATCGGTTTGCGTTTTTCTTTTGAATTATTTCTGTCTTGCAGCGTTTGCAACAAATCAGTCAAAGGCTTCTTTTCCTGCAATGCGCGCAGGTTTGGCGTGTTTGGTGAACTTACGTTTACTACAAAATAATCCACATAATCAAAAAGTGATTCAAAGCAGATTATGTAATCGTTTACTGCTTCTTCGTTGGGCGTGACTTTGTTTTTGCCAATATTTCCGCCTATTAAAACGTGTGTTGTCTCCCCGAGCCTTTCGACTTCGCTCAAGACAGGCTTCGTCGTGGGGTTTTTCTTCAATCTTTCAACAGCCTCTTCTACTCCCCCATTATTAAACCCCATTCGGTTTATAATTGCGGAATCTTCCTTTAAACGAAATAAACGCGGTTTGTCGTTTCCGGGTTGGGGTTTCGGGGTAACTGTTCCTATTTCAATAAAACCGAAGCCGAAGTTTGAAAGCTCTTTGTATAGCTTCGCATCCTTATCAAAACCTGCGGCAAGCCCTACGGGATTGGGAAATTTTAACCCAAAAAGTTCACGTTCCAGTTTAGGGTTTTCAACTTTATAAATGCTTCTGAAAATACTTCCAAAGCCAATTTTATGGAAAAACCGAATTAAGGAAAAGGTGAAATAATGTATTTTCTCAGGGTCGAAACTGAAAAATAGTGGGCGAATGATGGTTTTATACATGGTTGAAAAATGTGGTACAAAAATACACTAATCTATGTATTTGTTATTTTGAATATGCTTTATTTTGTAGTGTAAAAGAAAAGCTATGATTGAAAAACAACACATTATTGAACGCTTTAAAAGTTATGTTACTGTGGACACCGAAAGTGACCCAAACAGCGACACCACACCAAGCACCAAAAAACAATGGGATCTCGCCAATAAACTTGTGGAGGAACTAAAACAGATAGGTCTGGAAGACGTTACAATTGACGAAAACGCCTATATAATGGCTACTTTGCCTTCCAATGTTTCGCATCCGGTTCCCGTAATCGGTTTTGTTTCACACTTTGATACTTCGCCAGATTTTACTGGTGCTAACGTGAAACCACAGATTATTGAAAATTACGACGGGAAAGATATTGTTCTTAATAAGGAAAAAGATATTGTGCTTTCTCCAGATTATTTTGAGGATTTATTGCTTTATAAAGGTCAAACGCTAATCACTACCGACGGAACAACGCTTTTGGGTGCTGATGATAAAGCTGGGATTACAGAAATTGTTTCGGCAATGGAATACCTTATAAACCATCCAGAAATTAAGCACGGAAAAATTCGTGTAGGTTTTACCCCCGATGAAGAGATTGGCCGTGGCGCCCATAAATTTGATGTGAAAAAGTTCGGTGCAGATTGGGCATATACCATGGACGGAAGCCAAGTGGGCGAATTGGAGTATGAAAACTTCAACGCAGCTGGAGCGGTGGTTACCGTTAAAGGAAAAATAGTACATCCTGGTTATGCCAAAGGAAAAATGGTGAACAGTATGTACATTGCTACAGACTATATCAACTCTTTACCAAGACTGGAAACCCCAGAACACACCGAAGGTCGCGAAGGCTTTTTTCACCTTCACGGAATTAAGGGGTCTGTTGATGAAACCAAAATCCAATACATTATCCGTGATCACGACAGAAATCATTTTGAGGCGAGAAAACAAATGGTCCAACAATTAGCCGACGAGCTAAATGAGCAATTTGAAATGGAAGTTGTTACTGTTGAAATAAAAGACCAATATTTCAACATGCGCGAAAAGATTGAACCTGTAATGCATATTGTGAAAATTGCAAAACAAGCAATGGAGCAAGCAGGCATTAAACCACTTATAAAACCAATTCGTGGAGGAACCGATGGTTCACAATTAAGTTTTATGGGGCTTCCATGTCCAAATATTTTTGCTGGCGGCCACAACTTTCACGGAAGGTATGAATACGTCCCTGTGGAAAGTATGCAAAAAGCGGTTGAGGTAATTGTGAACATTGCACAAATTACCGCACAGGATCTTTCAAAATTTAAGATGGAAGAGGAATAAATGGGAAAATAAAAAACTCCAATTATCTGTAACAGAAAACCGATAACAAAAAGAAACTCCCTCAACTATATAAAAATAGTGAGGGAGTTTTTATTTAAAAAGGAACAATTTACAATTTCTTTTCTTTAACGGGAGCGTTTATTTTTGCTGTTCTTTCCATAGAAATTGCAGCTCTTTCAAACTTTATTTTTCCGGCACCACATTCTATTACGCAGGTTCCATCATCATTAAGTTCTAATACTCTACCGTGAATTCCGCCAGTGGTGATTACCTTATCCCCTTTTTTAAGTTGGGCGGCAAACTGTTTTTCCTGTTTGGCTTTTTTCATTTGGGGGCGTATCAAGAAAAGATACATCACCAAAAACAATAATATTATCGGTAAAAAACTTTGTATTTGTTCCATAGAAATTTTTAGTATTCCAAATAATTATTTAGAAGTTGGAGTTTTTATTGGAGCTACCGCACCACCTGCCTTAGGGGTTACAAAAGCTTTAATTGTTAAAGTCTCTGTGCCTGCTTTGGTATTGGTTGTAAGTGTAACTGTTTTGCTAACTTGGTTTTGACCACTTCCGTTGAATTTTACCAAAAGTTCACCTGAATCGCCTGGTGCAATTGGTTCTTTGGTATATTCTGGAATAGTACAACCACAGCTACTTTTTGCATTTACAATCATTAAAGGAGCTTCTCCTGTGTTTTTGAACTTAAAAACGTGCTCCACAGCAGTTCCTTGGTCAATGGTACCAAAATCGAACAAACTTTCTTCAAAAGTGATTGCTGGAAATTTACCCGATTCTGCATCACGTGCTTCTGCAGTTGCTACATTTTCCTCATTTACTTTGTCTGCTGCATTATCCTTACAAGAAGAAAAAGCAAAAACAGATAGTATTGCTACTATTAAAACTGATTTTTTCATGATATTTTAAATTTTTTATGTTTTTAGCACGCCAAAAATAGGTATTTTTTTGCTTTTATTGAAGGCCCCGACCAATTTTATTCAATTTGCCTTCCTCTTCAAATTCTTTCACTATTTTATCTAAAATACCGTTTACGAAGATGCTACTCTTTGGGGTTGAATATTCTTTGGATACTTCCAAATATTCGTTGATGGTAGCCCTAACTGGAATTGACGGAAAGTATAAAAATTCAGCTATTCCCATTTTCAGGATAATTAAATCTACATCGGCAATTCTGTCCTGGTCCCAGTTTGGGGTTTTTCCTTCAATTTGCGCGTTTAGCTTGTCTTCATTCAAAATTACTTTTCTGAAAAGCTGCAGTGCATATTCACGATCTTCGTCGTTTTTATAAAGGTTTGGCACCAAAAGCGAGGAGGCATTCTTTTCTGAAAGCTTGCCAAGCATTTTAACGATGGCTGTATTAACTATTGGATAATCATCAACCCAAGTCAATCGCTTATCTTCCAAATAATCATAGAGTTTCTCATTGGGCGCGATCACTTCCTTAAAAACCTTGGCCACAAAATCTTGGTCTTCTTTATAGGTAGTTTCTTTTTTAGATAGATAGGCTTCGTACCAATTCAATTGGCGTAATTCTTTTAAAATGATATTTACGTACTCACCGTCCAGTGACCAATAATCAAGTTTTTTCTTTTCAATTACATCTTTAAAAGTAGTGTTGTTGGCAATAAGCCGTATTAACTTGTTATCAACAAATATTCGGCTCGGGTTTTTTTCTGAAACGGTGGCCAAATGTTTTTTTTGGGATATTAAAAGATAAGTATCAGCTTGTTCCTGAAGTGAAACCAATAATTGCAAAAGCAACAAATAAAGATCCAGCATCTGGTCTATGCTGTGTAGCAAAAATTTTTCCTGTGCATCTATATTTGGGTTATCACTTTGGTTATAAGCGTAAACGGACTGCAAAACTTTTACTCGGATATGTCTTCTTGTAAGCATATATTTTTTTGAAAGAACTGGTTTAAAGAAACAACGCACAAGAATTTTCCTGTGCGTTGCAAAGATAGTGTTTTAAGAAAAAGGAAATCTATTTTTCGTTTTTTCTTGCATCAATTCTAGCTTGTGCTATGTTGAATGCAGCTTGATGCGTGGTAATATTGTCCACATCAGCTTTTTTTAATATCTCTAAAGTAGTATTGTATATATTTTCTGTCTTGCGCATTATTTCCTTACGGTCATAATTTTCAAGTTCTGCATAAACGTTTATAATTCCACCGGCATTTATCAAGAAGTCTGGTGCATATACAATTCCTTTTTCGCGAAGCATTTTTCCATGCTTTTGTTCTTCAGCCAATTGGTTGTTTGCCGCGCCGGCAATTATTTTAGTTCTCAATTGATTGATGGTGAAATCATTCACAGTAGCCCCCAAAGCACAAGGTGCATAGATGTCCATTTCTTCTGCGTAAATGTTATCTCCACCATAAATATTAACACTGTACTTGTCGCGAACCTCCTCCAAACGATCTTGGTTGATGTCGGAAATATATACTTTTGCACCTTCGTTGCTCAAGTTTTCAACCAAAGACTCGCCAACGTTTCCAATTCCCTGAACATAAATCACTTTATCTTCAAGCACATCGCTTCCAAATTTATATTTAGCAGCTGCTTTCATTCCCATAAAAACGCCATAGGCGGTAACTGGAGAAGGATTGCCCGCACCTCCCTTAGATTCAGATATGCCTGTAACGTAAGGCGTCACCGTGCGTACCAAATCCATATCAGAAGTTGCCATTCCAACATCTTCGGCTGTAATATATTTTCCGCCTAAAGAATTTACAAACTCACCAAACTTCAACATTAATTCAGGAGTTTTTTGTGTTTTTGCATCACCAATCAATACCGCTTTTCCGCCGCCAAGATTTAACCCGGTAACCGCGCTTTTATAAGTCATTCCGCGTGAAAGGCGCAGTACGTCGTTCAATGCTTCCCATTCACTGGTGTAGTTCCACATTCTGGTACCTCCCAAAGCTGGTCCCAAAACGGTATTATGAATACCAATTATTGCTTTTAAACCAGTATCTTTGTCATTGCAAAAAACGATTTGTTCGTGATTGTCAAAGGACAGTTGTCCGAAAACAGGGTCCATTTTGTGAAGTTCGTTCGTATTGATTACTTCAGTTACCATAGCTATTTTATTATTTTGTTCATCCTCTAAAAAGGCGGTGCAAAAGTAACTTTTTGTTGTCAATTTCACAAAGCATTAGGTGTTAATTTAAGAATTTTAAAAAATATTCTATCTCTTAAAAATGAAAGAATTAAAATATCTCAATAAATATTTTCTGAAATATAGAGGGCGTCTGCTATTGGGCGTTTTTATAACCATTATTGCTACCGTTTTTAAATTGGTAGTACCAATGAAAATAGGTGATTCCGTGACTGCCGTAAAACAGTACATGAATGGAGAAATTACCGATCTTGCTTTTGTAAAACACGAACTTCTCATCAATATTTTATTGCTTTTGGGAGCAGCATTGCTCTCGGCTTTTTTCACTTTTATGATGCGGCAGACCTTTATTGTAGTTTCGCGTTATGTGGAATATGATCTTAAAAATGAAATTTTTCAACATTACGAAAAACTTTCCCTCGGATTCTACAAACAGAATAGAACCGGCGATTTGATGAACCGTATTAGTGAAGACGTTTCCAAAGTGCGAATGTACGTTGGCCCTGCGCTTATGTACAGCATCACAACGGTCACACTTTTTGTTGTGGTGGTAAGCTATATGTTCTATAAAGCACCAACGTTAACTTTATACGCCATTGCACCATTACCAATTCTTTCTTTGGCCATATATAAGCTGAGTGTGCTCATCAACCATCGAACCACCATTGTACAGCAATATCTTTCAAAACTCACCACTTTTACGCAGGAAAGTTTCAGCGGAATTGCAGTGATAAAAGCCTACGGAATTGAGCCGCGGACCAATGCAAACTTTGAGGAACTCGCCGAAGGAAGCAAAGTTAAAAATATTGATTTGGCGAAAGTACAAGCCTTGTTTTTTCCGTTGATGATGCTTCTTATTGGCGTTAGCAACATTCTTGTTATTTACATCGGAGGCACACGCTACATAAATGGTGAAATAGCCGAGTTTGGAACTATTGTTGAATTTTTGATTTATGTGAATATGCTCACCTGGCCAGTTGCTGTTGTGGGCTGGGTAACTTCAATGGTGCAACAAGCGGAAGCTTCACAAAAACGGATCAACGAATTTTTGGAAACTGAACCCACCATTCAAAACTTGGTAGAAGAAAATACGCCGGTAAGTGGAAATATTGAATTCAACAAGCTCACATTTACCTATCCTGATACAGGCATTACGGCGCTGAAAGATGTTTCTTTTATTGTAAAGCCCGGCGAAACATTGGCGATTGTCGGCAATACAGGTTCGGGAAAATCCACTATTCTGGAATTGATAGGAAGGCTGTATGATGTTGATGAAGGAATGCTAAAAATTGACAGCTCACCAATTAAAAAAGTAAACCTTACCGATTTGCGGGATAGTATTGGCTATGTGCCGCAAGATGCTTTTTTGTTTAGTGACTCGCTTAGAAATAACATTCGCTTTGGAAAGGAAAACGCTACCGAAGAAGAAGTAATTGAAGCCGCCAAAAACGCAGCCGTTCACCAAAATATTATTGGTTTCACTAAAGGGTACGATACTATTTTGGGGGAACGTGGAATCACTTTGAGCGGCGGCCAGAAACAGCGCGTTTCTATTGCCCGTGCAATTATTAAAGATCCTCAAATTTTATTGTTTGACGATTGTCTTTCAGCCGTGGATACAGAAACCGAAGAGGAAATACTTCAAAACCTGCATAAAATTTCGGAAAACAAAACCACGATTATTGTTAGCCACCGCATTTCTTCAGCTAAAAATGCCAACAAAATCATTGTTTTGGAAGAAGGAAAAATAATCCAACAAGGAACACACAACGAGCTGGTAAATTCTGATGGCTACTATAAGGAATTATACGCAAAACAGCTTTTGGAAAAAGAAATGTAAATTTTACTTTGGCTGATTTGGTTTTTTTTTGGATTTTTGGCTAAACATAAGCAAAAAACCAAAAAATTATGAGCGACCAATATACGATGGAGCAAGAGGAAATTTTTTCAAAAGTAATGCGCGCCGGAAGACGTACTTATTTTTTTGATGTAAGGTCCACAAAAGCAGGAGATTTTTACCTTACTATTACTGAAAGTAAAAAGTTTACAAACGATGATGGTTCCTATCATTATAAAAAACACAAAATCTATCTTTACAAAGAAGATTTCAGTGAGTTTAAGGATACCTTGGATGAAATGATAAACTACGTAATAGATGAAAAAGGCGAAGAAGTAATAAGCGAACGCCACCAAAAAGATTACAAAAAAGAAACTGATGACGTTTCCACAACTGCTGAAAAGATTTCAGAAAATGGGCAGCCAGACACCAGCAGCTTTACTGATATTGAATTTGACGATATTTAAATTTCATAAGTTATAAAACAAAACCGGCACGGTAAAAATCGCTGCCGGTTTTTTTATTTTCTGAATTAACGGAAGCTGAAATACTTTACTTATTTTTCAGAACCGAAAAAATCTACTGAAAACATTTTATGGTTAACAAATACTACCAACCCTATAAACCCAATCTGGATTTTTCAGGATTGGACCATATTGTTGTTGGCAGCGGAATAGGCGGACTTACCGTCGCCACTTGGCTCGCAAAGAGTGGGAAAAAAGTTGCAATCTTTGAACGTCATTATGTTCCCGGTGGCTTTACGCATAGCTTTAAAAGAAAAGATGGTTTTCAGTGGGATGTTGGGGTTCACTATGTTGGCAATATGGCTGCAGATTCTTCATTACGTGGCTTTTTCGACTTTTTGACTGATGGAAAACTGGAGTGGGAACCTATGGGTGAAGTATATGATGTAGCAAATATTGAAGGTGAGGAATATATTTTTAAAGCAGGAAAGGAAAACTTCCGAAAACAACTCATCACTTATTTTCCCAAGGAAGAAAAAGCGCTTGATGCCTATTTGAAACTCATTGCCAAAACTAACAAACGCGCAAGTATTTTCTTTTTTGAAAAGATTTTTGAACCTTGGTTCAGCAAGTCAGTTGGTTGGATTTTTAGAAAACGATATTCCAAGTTTTCACAAAAAACCACTTGGGAGGTTTTAAGTGAACTCACAAAAAACCAACGGTTGATTGCCGTGCTATGTGCACAATGCGGCAATTATGGCCTTTCCCCAAAAAATAGCAGTTTTGGGGCACACGCAATGGTTATCGGGCATTTTTTGGAAGGCGGCTACTACCCTATTGGCGGTGCAGACCAGATCTGCGAAAAAACCCTTGCGGTATTTACGGCACACGGCGGTAAAATTTTTATTAATGCAGATGTTACCGAAATCGTTACCAAAAACAATCGTGTTCAAGGAATTAACCTTGGCGAAAAATTCATTCCGTGCAAAAGTGTGATAAGCAACATTGGAGTGAACAATACCTTTAATTATCTGCTTTCGGAAGAAGACCGAAAAGTTTGCAATTTCAGCTTAAAAAATGTGCAACCCGCAAGCGCACATATCTGCTTATATCTTGGATTGAATAAATCCAGTGATGCTTTAAACCTGCCAAAGCACAATCTGTGGTACTATAAACACGATGATATTGATGAGATTTTTGATGAAGCAACTTTGGAAAATGCTCCCGAAAATTTTGCTTATATCTCTTTCCCTTCCGCAAAAGACCCCGATTGGGAAATTAAAAACCCAGGCACGGCAACAATACAAGCCATTTCCGTTGGAAATATGGATTGGTTTGAAGAATTTAAAGATTCCAATTGGATGAAACGCGGCGAGGAATATTTAAAACTCAAAAAGCATTTTGAAGCAGAAATGCTAAAAATTCTGTACAAATTTTTTCCACAGGTTGAAGGAACCATTGTGGCTTCCGAGGTTTCAACCCCGCTCTCTACAGAAAATTTCACAAATTATAAAAACGGCGAAATCTACGGTTTGGCACATTCCGCGGAACGATTCACGCTTCCTTTTTTACGCCCGAAAACAAAAATAAAAGGGCTTTTTTTAACTGGGCAGGATATAACATTGGTAGGTGTGGCAGGCGCCATGCTTTCAGGTTTACTTTGTGCAACGGCCATTTTGAAATTCAATTCATGGAAAATTTTTAAGGAAGTGAAGAGATCAAAAAATTCAGGATTTGGGATTTGAGATTTGGGATTTGGGATTTGGGATTTGGAATTTGGAATTTGGAATTTGAAATTTTAAACATTTCCATTTTAGCCTTAAGTCTTGTATCTTTCAGCGAAGCGGTCTTTGGTCTATTTTCAAAACCTTATATTTGCCGCCTTTAAAAAATAAAAATGCTAGCAAAATACCTATTATCCTTTACTCAAAACCCAAAAAACGATATTCTTTCAGGACTTACCGTAGCCTTGGCTTTGGTTCCTGAAGCCGTTGCCTTCGCTTTTGTTGCAGGCATTGACCCTTTGGTTGGTTTGTACGGAGCCTTTATAATGGGGGTTGTTACCGCCCTTTTCGGTGGCCGTCCTGGAATGATTTCTGGTGCAACGGGCGCAATGGCCGTGGTGATGGTACATTTAATTCAAAAAGGGAATGAGGTTGGATTGACTTTGGTTGATCCAGTTCAAAATCTCGGGCTGCAATGGCTTTTTATTACACTTTTATTTGTGGGTGCTATTCAGATTCTTGCAGGGGTTTTCAAATTGGGAAAATTTGTTAGACTTATTCCACACCCAGTAATGATGGGATTTGTGAACGGTTTGGCAATCGTGATTTTTCTTTCGCAATTAGGTCTTTTTAAAGAAAGTCGCGGCACGGTTCCGCAATGGTTAACTGGCCCAGATTTATGGGTTATGTTGGCATTGGTCGGTTTGACGATGGGCATAATGTTCGGCTTGCCAAAGCTTACCAAAAAACTTCCCGCAGCATTGATAGCAATTATTGTTGTGGCTTGCATAACAATTTTCGGAGGTATTGATGTGAGCACCGTTGGCTCCTTTATTCGTGACGGTGGCGGAAGTGGATTAAAAGGTTCGCTTCCACATTTTCAAACACAGATTTTCGGCTTTTTAGAAACAAATAACGGCCATTGGGACTTAATACTTTCCACAGCATTTTTACTGGCTGCCGTTGGTTTAATTGAATCTTTAATGACCTTAAACTTAATAGACGAAATGACCGAAACCCGTGGAAGCGGAAATCGTGAATGTGTTGCCCAAGGTGGTGCAAATATTTTGAATGGGTTTTTCGGCGGAATGGGCGGTTGTGGAATGATCGGGCAATCCATTATCAACGTAAGTTCGGGCGGACGCGGCAGACTTTCGGGAGCTACGGCAGCAATTGCGCTTTTATGTTTTGTGCTTTTCGGCGCTCCCTTGATTGAACAAATCCCCATCGCAGCTTTGGTGGGTGTTATGTTTATGGTGGTTATAGGCACTTTTGCGTGGAGCAGCTTTAGGATTCTCAATAAAATTCCAGTGGCAGATGCAATCGTTTTGATTACAGTTTCCGCAGTTACTGTTTGGCAGGATTTGGCCATTGCGGTTTTTGTGGGTGTAATTATGAGTGCCCTTGTTTTTGCGTGGAAAAGTGCCACTATGATTCGCGCCCGAAAACGAATTAAGGAAGACGGTACGAAAGTTTATGAAATTTGGGGGCCGTTATTTTTTGGCTCCACTTCAGCATTCAATACAAAATTTGATGTTTCAACCGACCCAGATTCCATTGAAATTGATTTTATAGAATCTAAAATTTCAGACCATTCGGGTGTGGAAGCGGTTCGGAATATAGCCAACAAATACATAGATGGTGGTAAAAAAGTAAAACTCACGCACCTCAGCCCAGACTGTAAAGCACTTCTTTTAAAGTGGAATCCTGAGTTTGAAACTATTATTGAAGATTCTGTTGAAGATCCGCGTTATTATGTAGTTACTGATACTTTGGATGCGGATGTTTCTTAATTAGTTCTTACGGGAAAAAGAGAAATCAACTTTTTTGGCTTCACCATTTAGCGTTCCTTCAATCCAAGCGTGGAGTGAATCTTTTGCTGGTTTTGTATAGATAATTCGCTGTGGAAAATCGTGGTTTTTATTTTCAAAAGTAAACTGTCCATTTTCCGAAGAAATCAGTTTAAAAGTAACTGGTTTTTCTTGCTCAGGTTTGGCAGTTGCAACCGTCAATAACAAACTATCTGCCTTTTGTTCCAAAGCCATAGTTTCAGCAAAAACAGTTTCTTTTCCAACTTGCGTAAAACTGAACGCAGTAAAACTGCTTGGGCTTTCTTGCGACCAAGTTTCTTGTGAAAACTCTTCCCCATTTTGATTTATCCAAGTTCCCAAAAGCCACTGCAATTCATCTATTTTTTCAGAACTTTTGGCAACAATTTCTGTTTCGGATTTTTCTACTTCGGAGTTGTTTTTACAGGAATTCAGAAGTAACGGAAACAATATAAAAAGAAAATACTTTTTCATAGGTTTAGGTTTTGTTCGGTGAAGGTATTGAAAAAAGCTTTTAGCTATAGAATTCTTAATCCATTCTCAACTTCTTTTCCTGGCTGTAAAAGCGTTACATTTTTCCCTTCAACGGCACCCAAAACCAAACATTCGCTCATAAAATTGGCAATCTGTTTCTTCGGGAAATTCACCACGGCAATTACTTGCTTCCCTATTAATTCCTCTTTTGAATACAGGGAAGTAATCTGTGCCGAAGTTTTCCGTTGCCCAAGTTCGCTTCCAAAATCTACTAAAAGTTGATACGAAGGATTTCGAGCTTCGGGAAAATCGTTGGCTTCGAGAATGGTTCCCACGCGCATTTCAACCTTTTCAAAATCGGCCCAAGAAAGATTATTCGTCATGATGAATGGTAAGTTTTTTAATCATTTCAGGGGAAATCTCGCCTTGGTCTGCGCCGTACACATCAACAAGCAAACCTTTCTGCCCGTCGTGGGTTTCTATTAAATAAAGAATGGTATTGTCGCCCGGATCGGTCATTCCTTCAAAACGATAGAATTTTACCACGTCCAATTCGCCGGCTTTCCATTGCTTTTTAAGGTTTTTGGATTCTATGCCTTCGCCCACTAGATTAAAATCTTCGGTAAAGCCGTGCTTTTGCAAATCTTCAATAGCCACGGATAGTGATGAATATGAGTTTTTCATAATTGTTGGTTTTAAATTTTAAAGTTAATAGAGATATTTTGCAACGGCAAAGTTTTATAAATTCTTTAGTAGAAAAGTTTAAAAGTTGAGGAGTTTAAGAGTTTAGAAGCGAATAACCCATTAACTTAATAACTCAATAACTTAGTGATTCAAAAATCGTAACTTTAAACCATAGTTTACAACCAATATAGAAAAGAAGAAAATGGCAAGAACAGAATCTAAAATGCTTCCCTTGGGAACCAAAGCGCCAGATTTTACATTGATCAACGCTATAACGGCAAAACCTGTTTCATTAAAAGACGTTCGTGGCGAAAAAGGTACTGTGGTTATGTTTATCTGCAATCACTGCCCTTTTGTGAAACATGTAAACGAAGAAATTGTGCGCCTCTGCAATGATTATCGGGTTACAGGTTTTGGGTTTGTGGCCATAAGTAGTAACGACGTTATCAATTACCCAGACGATTCGCCTGCGGAAATGTGGCGGACAGCCCAAAAGCACAGTTACCCATTTCCCTATTTATACGATGAAACCCAAGAAGTAGCAAAGGCTTACGATGCTGCCTGCACACCAGATTTCTATCTTTTTGACGATGCATTGAAACTGGTTTACAGAGGTCAATTAGACAACTCCCGTCCCGGAAATGGAATTCCCGTAAATGGTCGCGACCTTCGCGAAGCATTGGACAATATCCTTAATAACAATCCGCAGCGGAAGGATCAAAAACCGAGTATTGGGTGTAATATTAAGTGGAAATAGCCCCCTAACCCCCGAAGGGGGAATTTCATACGCTTCGCTAATAAGCTCCTCCCCTTTGGGGAGGCTGGGAGGGGCTTACCACCCTTCCCTTTTCAGCAGGTTTTCTATATGTGCGTAATGATGGTTGCTGTGCCAAGCGTAGCTGCCAACGGTTTCTGCAAGCGTATAATTGCGATTGCGAGCTGGGTGGTGAAATTCTTTTAGCAATTGCTCCTGTGACAATCCCTTTATTAAATAAACCCACTTAGCGTGCAAAGCGCTTATTGCGGCCAAAGACAAGTCAATTGGCGCATTTTTGGCATCAGCCGTTTCAGCCCAAGCCTTTTCATCATAGACTTTTATGGTTGGCAATGCTTCAGTCAAAGCCCATTTAAAACGGTTGTAGGCATTGTGATGACTGTCATAAACGTGATGGATTGTTTGGCGAACCGTCCAACCTTCAGGCCTATAAGGAGTATTTAACTGATCATTGGAAAGCTTGCTCACTAAATTTTCAAATCGGCTTGGAAAATGTTCCAAAATAGAAATCCAAGCTTCCAGTTTTTCAGCAGTGATGTTTGAAGGGCAATCGAACTTACCGATTGGGTATTTAAGTTTTTCAATTTCCATTAGTGAATTGGTGAATTAGTGAATATGTGAGTCTGTGAATTAGTGAATTCGGGATTATTGATTTGAATTAACAAAGCCCTAATCCCTCATCGCTAATTCCTTATGCCTAATCCCTTATTTAACATCCATCAATTCCACATCAAAAATCAAGGATGCGTTTGGAGGAATAACCCCGCCAGCTCCGCGCTCACCATAACCTAAATGTGAAGGGATTACAAAACGGGCCTTATCGCCTACTTGTAATAATTGGATGCCTTCATCCCAACCAGAGATTACCTGCCCAACGCCCAATTGAAAGTCGATTGGCTGTTTTCTTTTGTATGATGAATCAAACTCGGTTCCATCAGTCAGTGCGCCTTTGTAATGCACGGAAACGGTTTTTCCCTTTTCGGCTTTTTTACCGCTTCCTTTTTGGATTATTTTGTAAAGAAGTCCGCTATCGGTTCTGTCAAAACCTTCCGAAACTTTCTTTAGTTCAGCTTCCTCTTTTGCTTTTTTTGCGGCAATGCGCTGTTCCCTTTCACCTGTAAAACTTCTAAAAGCCTCAACAGCGTTCCATTTTTTAGCTTCCTCGCCTACGCGGATTATTTCAACTTTCTGCATCGTATCGCCTTGTGCAACGCTATCAACAACATCCTGTCCTTCCACTACATTTCCAAAAACGGTGTGCTTGTTGTCCAACCAAGGGGTTGCAACGTGGGTGATAAAAAACTGGCTACCATTACTCGCTGGGCCTGAGTTTGCCATTGAAAGAACGCCCGGCGTGTCGTGGCGAAGGTCTTGATGGAACTCATCCTCAAAATCGTAACCCGGTCCGCCAGAGCCTGTTCCCTTTGGATCGCCGCCCTGAATCATAAAATCTGGGATTACACGGTGAAATTTTAAACCGTCATAATAGGGTGTTCCCTGTGGTTTTGCTGAATTCTCTAAATTACCTTCAGCCAAAGCCACAAAGTTTCCAACCGTTCCCGGGGTTTTATCGTGCGTAAGTTTTATAAGAATTTCTCCTTTTTCTGTCGTTATTTTTGCGTAAATACCGTCTTGCATTTTTTGTTTTTTTAAATTGAAACGCAAAGGTAAGGAAATAGGAAGAAAGAATTACTAGCGACTAGCGATGAGGAATGAGCGATTAGGGTTCTACATACATGCGTTAGGGTTGTGGGACGTATCCGTTAGGGTTCTACACACATCCGTTAGGGTTCTACATACATCCGTTAGGGTGTGAGACGTATCCGTTAGGGTTCTATATACATCCGTTAGGGTTGTGGGACGTATCCGTTAGGGTTCTATATACATACGTTAGGGTTGTGGGACGTATCCGTTAGGGTTCTGAACCCTAACACATGGTTTCAAGACCCAAACGCATGGTTACAAGACCCAAACGGGAGGGATTGAATGGTATCTAGCGGGGTTTAGGAATTATATGGAAGGTTGCTGAACGTATATAGAAGGGTTTGGAAAGGGTAAATTTGTATATTTGGGAAATACACCACATAAAAATATCAAAACTTGTGTATAGCCAACTATATTAGCGTGATAAACCCAATAGAGTTGGGGATATAAACAAGTTACAAAAAATAGTTCCATAAAAAATGTACGCAAAAGAAACAAAACTGAATTCTGAAAAAAAACACATTTCTACAGAAATAATTGAATTCGACAATGACGGAAATGAAATTAACAAAAAGTTAATTTTTGAATACGACGAATTTCCAGATTTACCTTTTGGATTTGATGAAAATAATTATCCAAACGGGTTTTCAGACGAAGTTTCATTTGATGATTCAGAATTGATTAATGGAGAGTATGTTGTTGAAAGAACTGGAATGAGCGATGAAACTGGAAATCCATACCAAAGATATTTTGAGACAACTAATAAAACTTATTTCAACGATAAAAAGCAAAAAATACGAGTTGAGGAATACGGGAAATATGAAAACTTTGTTCAAACATTTGAGTATGATAAAGATGGTTTTTTAATTAAAGAAAATATTGACAATCTGACCAATTTATTTAATTACACCAAACGAATTAATGTCTATGGAAAAGTTTTTAACGATAAATTACAAAGACCAATTAAATTATTGAAATACTCAAAGTTTGACGATAATTTGGAGATATTTTATAGTTATACAAGATTTGGAGATATTGCAAATATTTCAAGAGTAGAAAATGGAAATAACATTTCGGAGGAACAATTTATTTATGTCTATGACTCAAATGGTAATTGGATTTCTAAACGGTATTACGAAAATGGAGAATTAAACTCAATTTACGAAAGAGAATACGGAGATTTTTCAGAACATTTTAATGAAGCAGAAGATTTAGATGATTTACCATTTGGATAAAATATTTGACAAAACATACGAGTCACTACATTTTGTAACAAAGAACTGAGGTAAAAAACAACTTAAGAAGTATATTAAGACCAAATATTATCCATCTTAAATAATTTCCACATCCCTCGTCGCTCTTCGCTTTTCGCTCTTCGCTTTTCGCTTTTCACTCTTCGCTTTTCGCTTTTCGCTTTTCGCTTTTCGCTAAAATGTAACAAAACGCTAACCCATTCGTCAAACAATCAACAACCATCCAAAAACAATTCCGTGGAAAATATTCTCACCATAAATAATCTAACCAAGAAATTTGGCGCGCTAACTGCCGTGGATAATCTTTCCTTTTCAATTGAAAAAGGCAATGTTTACGGTATCCTCGGCCCAAACGGCAGTGGTAAAAGTACCACACTGGGCATTGTGCTTAATGTGGTAAACAAAACCGCTGGCGACTTTAAATGGTTTGACGGCAACATCGATACGCACAACGCTTTAAAAAAAGTGGGCGCCATCATTGAGCGCCCCAACTTTTACCCCTATATGACCGCCGTGCAAAACCTGCAATTGGTGTGTAAAATAAAGGAAGTTTCGGAAGAAAAGATTTCTGAAAAGCTGGAGCTTGTAGGGCTTTTAGATAGAAAGGACAGTAAGTTCAGCACCTTTTCCTTGGGAATGAAACAACGTTTGGCAATTGCTTCAGCTTTATTGAATGATCCTGAAATATTGATTCTCGATGAGCCTACCAACGGTTTGGACCCGCAGGGAATCCACCAAATTCGGGAAATCATTAAAGTAATCGCCTCCCAGGGAACTACTATTTTGTTGGCTTCGCATTTATTGGACGAGGTTGAAAAAGTCTGTACGCACGTAGTAATTCTTCGGAAAGGCGTAAGTCTTTATTCCGGCAGCGTGGACGGAATGAACGCCAGCCACGGTTTTCTTACTATGCAGAGCAACAATATGGAAAAGTTGCAAAATGCTTTGGAAGGAAATCCCGCTTTTGGCACCGTAAAGCGCGAGGGCGATTATTTAATTGCATACCTCAACAACCCGATGGACGCTTCGGAAGTGAACAAACTGCTTTTTGAAAAGGGCATCACCCTTAGCCACCTTGTGAAACGCAAGGAAAGTCTTGAAGAACAATTTCTTGAACTTACCAAACAAAACTAACCACCGATGCTACGATTATTAAATATAGAACTTCAGAAACTGCGCTATAACCGTGCGGCAAAGGTTATTTCCATAATTTATTTTGTGCTTATTACCTTCATTGCATTGATTTCTTCCATCGAGTTCAACTTTGGGGATTTCCATTTTCGGGTTGCCGATCAGGGAATTTTCAACTTTCCGTATATCTGGCATTTCAACACTTATGTGGCGGCCATCTTGAAATTGTTTTTAGCCATCGTAATTGTTTCTATGATGAGCAACGAGTACAGTTATAGAACCTTAAAACAAAACTTGATTGACGGCCTCAGCAAAAAGGAATTTGTACTTTCAAAGTTTTTGACCGTTCTATTGTTCTCGGTCATTTCCACGGTTTTTATTTTTTTGGTTTCTTTGATTCTCGGGCTGGCTTTTTCAGATTATAATGAAATAGGCATCATTTTTAGCGATATGGAATACATTGGAGCTTATTTCATAAAACTTGTCGCCTTCTTCTCTTTCTGTCTTTTTCTTGGGGTTTTGGTGAAACGTTCTGCCTTTGCATTAGGTTTTTTGATTATATGGCAAATTGTGGAATGGTTGGGCTATGGCTTGATGAAATGGCAATTTTTCAAAGACACGGAAATTGCTGATAATGTTGCGCAATTCTTCCCTTTGAATGCAATGGCAAACCTTATAAAAGAACCACTTAGCCGTTTGGGCGCAATCCAGTCTGCTGCAAATCAATTGGGGGAAAATTTCACAAAAGATTATCAGGTTACGTGGCTGAATGTTATGATAGTTCTTGTCTGGACTTCCCTTTTTATCTACTGGTCCTATGCCATTCTAAAGAAAAGAGACTTGTAAAAAAGGAATCGTCCCGTTGATTTTTTGCCTATATTTAGCAAGCAATCAACCCTTATTTTTTTGAAGCGTTTCCTTTTTATACTTTGCTTTTTAATTTCCACAGTTGTCTTTCCGCAAGACATTGAGCTGTTTAAACAGTTTAATGGGCATTACGATTACACTGCTTTCGGAAATACCTTAAACATAGAGGAAAACGGCCAGGGCGGACAATGTTTTATTCTCACCAGCAGCAGTGCCGATTTTCAATTGCAGCCCAACCAAGAAGTAGTTGCTGCTTATTTGTATTGGGCCGGTTCTGGCCCGGGAGATTTCAATGTTACTTTTAACCAAATTCCAATCACCGCGGAACGCACTTTCAACGTTACCTATAATAGTGGCGGACAGGACTATATCTATTTTTCAGCCTTTGCGGATGTTACCCAACAAATTCAAACCACGGGCAATGGCAATTACACACTGTCCGATTTAGATCTTACCCTTATAATTCCCGCATATTGCAGTCCGCCGGGCTCGGGCACCAACTTTGGAGGTTGGGCGGTATCGGTAGTTTATGAAGATGCCAGCCTGCCAAGCAATCAAGTGAATGTTTTTGATGGCTTGGAAAGCGTTTCCCGCAACAACCAAACCTTGGATATTACATTAAACAACCTAATGGTTTTGGATACGCAGGGAGCTAAAATTGGTTTCCTTGCCTGGGAAGGTGATCGCGGAATTTCCATAAACGAAACCCTTCGCATTAACGGAAATATTCTTAGCAATCCGCCACTAAATCCTGCCGACAATGCCTTTAACGGTACCAACAGTTTTACGGGAAGCGATGTGCTTTACAATATGGATATTGATGTTTATCCCATTTCAAATTATATAAGTCCGGGAGACACCTCTGCAAGTATTCAGCTTACCAGTGGCCAGGATTTTGTAATGATCAATAATATTATTACTGTTTTAAATACCGAACTGCCCGATGCTACTATTACCATGGACAATATAATTGGTGGAACGGAATGTGGAAATCGGGAGCTTACAATAGATTATACCGTTTACAATTTGAATAGCACCGATGTTTTGCCTGCGGGAACCCCAATTGCTTTTTATGCAGATGAAACCTTAGTGGCGCAAAGTGCTACCGTGGCATTAATTCCCATTGACGAGCAGGAAAGCGGAAGTATTACGTTCACAGTTCCCAACGGTATTGGAGCCGATTTTATTCTGAAAGCTGTTGTTGATGATACCGGAAATGGCACTGGAATTGTTGATGAAATTAACGAAGACAACAATGAAGACGAAACGCCAATTCATTTGCTTTTAAATCCAGTAATCACAGGACTTCACAATCTGGAAACCTGTGATGTTATTGGCGAGGAATTTTTCGATTTAACCGAAGCCACTTCACAAATAGACCCAATTTATGAATTGAGCTTTCACTTTTCAGAAGCAGATGCGCAGAACAACGAAAACCCCATTCCCAACCCGGAAACTTTTCAAAATACCGAAAACCCGCAAACTATTTACATCCGCGTTTCAAACCCGGATTGTTTTCTAATTGACAGTTTTACGGTGGAAGTACTCCCCTGTCCATTGCCGGATGCGACCATTGAACTGCCAGAAATTTCTGCCTGCAGGAATCGCGCTTTATTGCTTCCGTTTACGGTGTTTAATTTGGAAGCCACGGCCTCTTTACCATCCAATACTTCGATAGCTTTTTATACGGATGGGGTTTTGTTGGGGCTTTCGCAAACGCAACAAGCTATTCCAATTGGCGGAAGTGAAAATGGCGAAATCGAACTCCTTTTACCCGAAAGTTTGTCCGATACATTTACCATCACCGCAGTGGTGGATGATGATGGCAACGGCAACGGCGCGGTGGAGGAACTTCGGGAGGACAATAACAGTTTTACGCAAACAATTTCTTTTGAAAGCATTCCTCCTATCCCAAATCTGCCAAATTTGTTGGAGTGCGATACAGGTTTTGATACGGCTATTTTCGATTTGACTGAACAAGACGAATTAATTCGTACGGGGCAGGATGATGTGGTTCAATATTTCACTACTTCCGAAGATGCTTTGCAAAATACAAACCCTATCAGCAATCCTTCCACATATCAAAACAGTACAGATCCGCAAACAATTTATGTGCGCTTGGAAAACGATATCTGTTTTGCCACAGCTTCCTTTTTATTGACCACGGAAAACTGCGCACCTTTTATCCCCCAAGGTTTTTCGCCTAACGGTGATGGTATAAATGATGCATTTGAAATCAGCAACCTTTTAAACATTTACGAAAACTTTGAGCTAAATATCTATTCCCGCGAAGGCAACCTGATACACACTGCCCATAATGCAGATGGTTTTTGGGATGGCGTGGCAACACAAGGACTCCTTTTTACAGGAAACGTTGTTCCGGTTGGCACCTATTATTACGTTTTGGTTTTGAACGACCCTAAATATCCCGATGCTTTTATTGGGTGGGTTTATGTGAATTATTAATCGTTTTTATAATATTATATTTGAAATATTAACCGTTGGAATATGCTGTACCTAACGGCACATAAAACATTTCGCCAAACATTTGGCTACCTAGATTTTGTCCCTAACGGGACATAATATTAATAGCAAAAATGTCCCGTTAGGTACTGAATATAAATTTACAAGTCATGGCAAACACCTACACACAAATCCACATCCAAGCCGTTTTTGCAGTGCAAAACAGACAGAGCCTAATCAATCCAGAATGGAAAGATGAGTTATATAAATACATCACAGGTATTATTCAAAGCTACAACCATAAAATGCTTCAAATAAATGGAATGCCAGACCATATCCATATCTTTTTTGGAATGCGCCCCACACAATCGCTATCTGATTTGATGAAACAGGTAAAGCAAGATTCTTCAAAATGGATAAATACTAAAGGATTCGTAAATGGAAAATTTTCTTGGCAAGAAGGATATGGGGCATTTTCCTATTCAAAATCACACATTCCTCGGGTTATTAAATATATTACAAATCAAGAAGAGCATCATAAAACCAAAACATTTGCCAATGAATATTTGGAATTATTAAAAGAATCAGGAATTGATTATGATGAACGTTATATATTAAAAACGGTAACATAGCATATGCTGTACCTAACGGCACAGAAAACATCACGTCCCACATTTAGCTACCGAGATATAGTCCCTAACGGGACATAATATTGGAAGCAAATTGTCCCCTTAGGAAAAACATATTGGTGAAAAAACGGGCGGATCAACCGTGCCGTTAGGTACGGAATATGGGTAAAAAAACACAACCAACAAACCATGTCCCGTTAGGGACAACATATGGGTAAAGCATCCAACCATCAAATCCTGTCCCGTTAGGTACGGCATATCGGTAACTGAGGAAGAGCGCTTGCGCGCCCTTCCCTTCAAAAAAACCAAACAACCTCAATAAATCATAGTTCAAAAATTTACTTGCTGCTTTTTACCAAGCGGATAAACTCGGCACGGTAGCCGTCTGCGTCGGTTCCTTTGCCTGCTTCTGCTAAGGCTATAACGTCTTCTTTCTTTTTGGTGTTTATAAACTCAGACTTGCGGAGTTGCATTCCGAAGAGCGCCACTGCTGCTGAAAATTTTAAATCCTCGGGAGCGTTTTCAATAGAACTGTTGTCGTCTTTTACTGTTTTTACAATCAATTTGCTCACGTTGCCATCCGGTTCTTTGTATCGGAATTTTACTGTAAGCATTTCATCTGTATAGTTCTGATTGGTTTGCTTAGTGTATTTCAAATTGTCTATATCTTTCAAATACTTACTTTTTACACCCACAGGAATTATCTCATACAAAGCGGTAACGGTGTGACCGCTTCCCAATTCGCCTGCATCTTTGGTGTCGTCCTTAAAATCTTCATCGTTAAGCAAACGGTTTTCGTAACCGATCAATCTGTACGCCTGTACTTTTGCAGGATTAAATTCCACTTGAATTTTTACGTCTTTAGCGATGGTGTAAAGCGTTCCAAAGAACTCTGTCCCCAACACTTTCTGCGCTTCTTGGGTCGTGTCTATATAAGCGTGGTTTCCGTTGCCTTTGTCGGCTAGGGTTTCCAGCTTGCTGTCTTTGTAGTTGCCCATCCCAAAACCTAAACAGGTTAAGAAAACACCGCTTTTGCGTTTTTCCTCAATCAAGTCTTCCATGGATCGGTCGCTGGATGCGCCTACGTTGAAATCGCCATCGGTGGCTAGGATTATGCGGTTGTTGCCACCTTTACTGAAGTTTTCTTCTGCAACTTTATAAGCTAGCTGAATACCGGCACCTCCTGCGGTAGAACCTCCCGCGCTTAAATTATCTATAGCCTGGCGTATTTTAATTTTCTCAGCCCCAGAAGTTGGAGGCAATACCAAGCCAGCAGCACCTGCATATACCACAATGGAAACCTTGTCTTTTTCCCTTAGCTTATCTACCAATACGTTTAGTGCAGCTTTTAGCAATGGCAATTTGTTTGGACTTTCCATAGACCCAGAAACATCCAACAAGAACACAAGGTTTGATGGCGGCACGTTGTCCATAGAAATATCTTTTCCTTTTAAACCAATTCGCACCAACTTGGCATTTTGGTTCCAAGGAGAATTTACTACATCTGCAGTAATGGAAAAGGGATCTTTACCTGTGGGTTGTGGATAATTGTAGGCAAAATAGTTTACCATTTCCTCAATCTTCACGGCATCCTGCGGCACTTCCTGTCCGTTGTTTAGCATGCGGCGGATGTTGCTATAGCCAGCTTTATCAACGTCAATTGAAAAAGTGGAAAGTGGCGCTGTGGAAACACTTTTAAAGATGTTCTCTTCAATACGTCCGTAGGATTCGTTATCTGAAACACGGTTATTGTTTGTATAACCTCTTGAGCCATATAAAGAAGAATTTACTTGAACTCCCGTTGCTTTGCCTTTTAACTTTCTTTCTTTTTTTGAAGTAGCATAGTTATCATTTCTTCTAACGCTATAACCCATTGCTTTTCTGATGGCATCGTTGTTTTCGGAATAGCCCGTAACAACAACCTCATCTAAAACTGCACTGGGTTTCATAGAGACATTAATAATATTATGGTTCTTAACTCGAACTTCTTTGGTTTCAAAACCGACATAGGAGAAAACCAATTTTTGCCCTATTTGAGCATTAATACTGTATCTGCCATCAAAATCTGTTTGGGTGCCATCGCTTGTCTCTTTTATAATAATATTCGCTCCCGGCAACGGAAGTCCAGTATCGTCGGTTACGGTACCACTAATGGTTACTGTTTGTGCGTGAAGCTGAAAGCCCAGCAACGCAACTGCTAAAAATGTGAAAAGTGTTTTCATAATGTGTGGTTTTAGTGTTAAACTTGAAGTAAAACTACCGCACACACCGACCTTATAAAATAAGGAATGAGGGAACAGAGGGTTTGGATGAGGGAAGGCTTTAAATAATTTTTTGAATTGTTACAACATAAACAATAAGTGTTAAATTTCCGCTCAATATTTCCCAGGCTTTTATTAATTTTTTGGTACAGCCTAAGCCAAATAACATTCTCCGGTCACTCACAGCTCTTCGTCAATCACTACAAAGAGAAGGAAAGGGCGGCTAAGGTTATTATAAATGATTTAAAAAACCACTTTTAACAAAACACTATTGGCAGTAACCCACGATTTGGAAGTTGAGAAAACAAAGGATTTTTTGAAGTAAACAGATTTATAAAAAATCAAACTTAAGAAGTATATTGCCCCTATGATAGATTTACCTAAAGCTACAAATCAAATTCACCTAGTCACAAATTTTAAAGACCTGGTGTCCAAACCTTTTCAAGGAGAAACGAATGCGATTTGTTGGACGCGCCAATTAACAGGTGATTTTTCTGAGATTGTAAAAAAAGTGGAACTAACAGAAAATATAGCAACGCTTGGTGAAGAAGAACTTCGGGAGCTAAAGTTGAGTGAACAAGGTCAACTTGCCCGTGAAACACTCCTGAATGATTTAAAACTCTTGACAGCTCACGGCGCATCTCCAATCCTTAATGTTATAAAATATTATGAAAGGGATGATGCCCTCCCTTTTTTTCCTACCGATGTTTATTCTTTTCACGTAGATCGATCTCCCATTCCCACCGACACCTTTTTATGTACCTATTATGGCGCATCGAGTGATATATTGCCCAATAAGCAAGGCGTACAAAAAGTACTTATCCCCGAAATACGCACTGAACTCCAAAAAATATACGATGGCGCAGATGATGCTGGTTTTGAAGCCTTTTTAAAGGAATATTTCTTTGATCTCCACTATCAGGCATTACCGCAAGCAGAACCTATCTGTTTAGGCATTGGCCATTTATGGCGATTGGCGATTGATCATCCTAAAAGCAAAGTTCCTCCTTGTTTGCATCGTGCACCCAAAGAAAAAGATGGGCAGCCAAGGTTATTGATGATCTGTTAAATAAAATCTATATTTGTTATTCTCCCCTTTTAATTTGCTCCTTTACGGATTTTCGTAAATTGTGAATTTGAATTATTATTACATTTAAAGTTTAATTGTGTTCCGAATATATAATTGGAATCGACCCGCATAGCATGTATGCATATGCTTGATCTATTAACAAATACAAAACATGAACGAAATAATCTGCCCAAACTGTAAAAAAGCCTTTAAAGTTGATGAAGCCGGTTTTGCTGATATACTGAAGCAAGTTCGCGATCACGAATTTGAACATGAGTTAAACAATCGGTTAACACTTGCGGAAAAGGAAAAAGAAAGCGCCGTAAAGCTCGCGGAAGCCAACATAAAAAATACATTGCAAGAGCAACTTGCAAAAAAGGATCACGAACTAACAGTTTTAAAAGCGAAAAGCGACAGTGAACTCGCCGAAAAATTAACCCAAAAAGAAAGGGAGATAAACGAACTTAAATCGCAAAGTGAACGCTTGCTTGCCGAACAATTAGCCAAAAAAGAAGCTGAGATTGCTGATATGAAAGCGAAAATCCAAAATGCGGAGATCGACAAAAAACTCACCGTCGGAGAGGCCATTCGCGCCATTGAAAAAGAACGCGATACATTGGCTAGCGATTTAAAAATAAAAGAAACCGAGGCGCAACTACTTGAAAAGTCTATTAGGGAACAGTTTACGAACAAGCTTTTGGTAAAGGACGAAACCATCAAAATGAAGGATGATGAAATTGACCGCTTAAAAGACTTTAAGCAAAAGCTTTCCACAAAAATGATTGGCGAAACCTTGGAACAGCATTGCGAAGCCGAGTTCAATAAACTGCGGGCAACGGCTTTTCAAAATGCCTATTTTGAAAAGGACAACGATGCCCGGGGCGGCAACAAAGGCGATTTTATTTACAGGGAAACCGATGAAGCGGGCAATGAAATCATTTCCATTATGTTCGAAATGAAAAATGAGAACGATGAAACTGCTACAAAAAAGAGAAATGATGATTTTTTTGCAAAACTTGACAAAGACCGAACAGAAAAGAAGTGTGAATATGCAGTGCTGGTTTCCCTACTTGAGGCCGAAAATGAATTCTATAACACAGGAATTGTTGATGTGTCGCATCGTTTTAAAAAAATGTACGTGGTACGGCCCCAATTTTTCATTCCCATTATCACCCTGCTTCGCAATGCGGCAATGAACTCCATGCAATACAAAGCAGAGCTGAGTTTGATAAAAAACCAAAACGTGGACATTACCAATTTTGAGGAAAAAATAAACACATTTAAAGAAGGCTTTGCCCGCAATTATGATTTGGCCAGCAGGCAATTTAAAACAGCCATTGAGGAAATAGACAAAACAATGGATCACCTGCAAAAGACAAAAGACAATCTGTTGGCATCCGTAAACAACCTGCGTCTTGCCAATAATAAGGCGGAAGATCTAACCATTAAAAAATTGACCAGAGGAAACCCAACAATGACAGAGAAGTTTGATGAGCTTTCAGGGAAGGGGAAATAATTTTTTGAAGTTGTGTTTATTTTAATTGATTCCCAATAAAGTTAAAGAATTTAAAGTAGAACCAAGAACCAAGAGCCAAGAGCCAAGAGCGAAAAGCGAAAAGCGAAACTCACAAACTCACAAATTCACAAATTCACACATTCACACATTCACACATTCACAAATTCACAAACTCACAAACTCACAAATTCACACATTCACAAAAAATCCTAAACCTTAAAGCTTAAATAAAAATGAAAATAACCTTAGAAGAACAGCGCATTGAATTCTCCAACCAACCCTTTCTTGCCACTCCTTTAGCCGGATTGATTGTTTGGACTATAATTGGTTTTGCAGGAATATTTTTCTCTGATTTTGTTGCTGTTTGGTCAATTTTTATAGGCACTGGCAGCATTGTTTACTTAGGTTTATTTCTTTCAAAATTTACGGGTGAAAATTTTCTCGATAAAAGCAAACCCAAAAATGAATTTGATACGCTCTTCCTTTTTACGGCTGGGCAGGCAATTTTAGTGTACGCAATTGCAATCCCATTTTTCTTAGTGGACTATTCTTCCCTTCCAATGACGGTCGGGATTTTAACTGGATTAATGTGGCTGCCATTTTCTTGGATTATTAAACATTGGGTGGGCATTTTTCACGCCATTACAAGAACCCTAACTGTTGTAGCGCTTTGGTATCTTTTACCCGAACATCGTTTTATAGCAATACCTTTCAGCATTGTTTTAATTTATATAGTGACTTTAGTTATTCTGAAAAACAGGAAAAAAATTTAAGGAAAAGAGCGAAAAGCGAAAAACCAAGAGCCAAGAGCCAAGAGCCAAGAGCCAAGAGCCAATAACTAAACATCAACCATCAACCAACAACCAACAAAAACCCCTCAATCAAATCCGCAGGATGCCTAGTAGCAACCACCGGAAACTCAAACCAGTTTTGCAAAGGCACATCAAACCCAGTCCCGTTTAAATAATTGTGCAAGGCAAGATTCAATCCATTCGTATATTTTGGATGGTCGGCCCCTTGCGGATCTTCGTGCCATAAATCGTTTTGGGCGAAACCTTCAAATTCGGGTCCCGTAACAATAATTCCAAAATCCTGCGGGTTTTTGCCAATCGGGCTGTGAACCGTAGTAGTAAACTGATGCCAATAGGCACTCTGAATACAATTCCGTTGAAACAATTGCCTAACCACTTCCAGCGAATCAATGGTTTCCTGTTCCGTTTGGGTGGGAAAGCCATACATCAAATAGGCGTGCACCATAATATTGTTTTCGGAAAAGTTATGCGTCACCCGCGTTACTTGGGCAATATCAACCCCTTTCTTCATTTTCGCCAATAATCGGTCCGAAGCAACTTCCAAACCTCCTGTTACCGCTATACATCCCGATTTCGCCATCACTTCGCAAAGTTCAAAACTAAAAGTCTTTTCAAAACGGATGTTCGTCCACCAAGTAATCTTCACATTCCGTGCTATCAAGGCATTGGATAACACCCGCAACATTTTAGGCGGCGCGGCTTCATCCACAAAATGAAACCCTGTTATACCCGTGTCCTTTACTATCTTTTCAATCTTATCCACCAAATCCTCGGCAGTGGTGTTTTGGTAATTCCCAATATAATCCAAGCTCACATCACAAAACGAGCACTGTTTCCAATAACAGCCGTGCGAAATCGTCATTTTGTTCCAGCGGGCATCCGTCCACATACGGTGCATCGGGTTTACAACATCCAAAAAGGAAACATATTTCTGAAAAGGCAAGCCAGAATAATCGGGTGCGGGCAATTTGCTATGGTGATAAATGGTGTTCGGAAGTTTATCCATATAAACAACGGCACCGTTTTCCAGCACATACGTTCGTTCCAAACCCGTTATGCCAACTTTCCCTTCCAGATACCGAACTATTTTCAACAAAGGCCCTTCCCCATCGTCCAACGAAATAAAATCCACAAACTCAAAAATACGTGGGTCGGTTAGCGAACGCAGTTCGGTATTGCAATAGCCACCGCCAAAGGCAACGTGTATTTCTGGAAAAAACTGTTTCGTAAACTGGGCACACCGCAAGGCCGCAAACAAATTCCCCGGAAAAGGAATGGTAAAGCAGACCAAAAGCGGCTGCTCTTCTTTAATTTTTTCAATTAAAATATCCAGCATCTTCTCCTCAATAAGCGTGGGAGGATAACTTAAAAATTCGTCCAGCTCATTAAAGCTACTTGCAGAAGTGCCAATCTGCTCGGCATATTTCGTAAAGGCAAAAAACTCATCCACATTGGCGTGAATAAAATCGCCTATCTCCTCAATAAACAGCGTGCCGTAATGCTTTGCCTTATCAATAATGCCAAGGTCTCCCGCAGCCCATTTAATATCCGTATTCACCTTAGCCAATCGATGCCCTACCGGTAAAAATCCAGGTTCCAAGATTCTATGCGCCATTGCTATATCCTGCTTTTGAAGAAAGCCAATAACCTCATCCACGCAGGCAATATACAGCGACTTCATTTTGCGAACTTCCGGATAATCATAATGCTTTAAATCCTGCGCTTCTTGAAACACAGCCCGAAGAAAATCCCCCGTAAAAATTTCGGTGAAAAGTTCAATACTTAGATCGCATTGCTGTACGGCAATGTCATGCGCCTCCAAAAACCCTTTTAAATAGGCCGATGCCGGGTAGGCAGTATTTAACTGCGTAAAGGGGGGCGTTATAAAAAGGATCTTGGACTGCATGGGGCAAAGATAGAGTTCTTTAAAATAAGTTGATTGGAATTAGTTTTGATATTTGTTTAGTACGGAAGTGTTTGATTTTTAAATTATTATTTTATATTTGAAACTCTCCCCGATTAAATAAGCGCATAGTTACGGTTTTCTGTAAAATGATCAGCTTGACTATCATTACATTTAAAGTTATTAAACAAGTCAATTTTTTGAATAAATATTATACTGTTATTTATCAGAATGATAGTCGATATAGAAATAAATAATTTCTATATCAATGATTTGTTCTTAATTCATCGAATCATATAAACTTTTAAAATGACTGAAAAACAAAAGCTTGAAAACGTAATTATTAATGAAAATGCATATTTTTTCAGGAATGATGATAATATCCTATTAAGCAATTCAAAAATTGAAAGAGTATTTAGGAATGTTTCAACAGCCAAAAGTGGAAATTATCTTTTACGCAAAATCAGAGAAGCAATAGTTATTGGTAGGGTAAATGTAATTTACTCATTTTGTACATTTAAATTTAATTCCAAACCAACATTTATTGATAAACCAATTACAAATTGGACTGAAACGAAATTAGCTTATCTATTAATTATAGAAATTGACGATTACATTATAATAAGCAGAAAAAACATATCGAAAGTTCAAGATTTCGTCAAACAATTTAATCCTTTAGATTATGCTGTTTTATCAACATTATTTGTCAACGATTATACTTTACTCGAGAAATTCAATTTGAAAAATTTAAATGTTTCAGATAAAGCATTAAGAGAAAAAAGCCTTGAGGCCATTAATTTGAAAGAAAATTTTTCAGCGCTTGGAGCAAATAATTATATGCTCAATTCTTTACGCGTAAGCAATAATGATGAAAAAATATCATTAAGTCTCAATTCATCTAGAATAAATAAATTAGGTAGAAAAAATTCCATTGAACAATTTTGTGCCTGGGCAAAAAATTTAGTTGATCAACTTAATGTGCATACTAATCGAGAAACTTTCTTATCTGTTTTTGCTGAACCACAAGATTACGAAATTTTGAAAGATTCGATTGTTCCAATTTCTGCTCTTTTCGTTTTCAGTAAACTATATAGTGACTTTGAAAACGGTTTAATTACTAGATCTTATATTGAATATATTTATGATGACGGAGAAATCGTTGAACGTAATATTGACTTACTTCGTCATTTAAGCAAGTTTGAAAGACTATCAAATATAGTTCTTGATAATCATACTTATAATATTATAAATAAAAGTGCTAATGATTTACAATTGCGGCTCAATGATAAATCAATTTCAATAAGATCACAAAAATTGAAAAGCATAATGTTAGAAAGGGAAAATGGCTCGTTGTACACGATGGTCGATTACATAAATTATACCAGTGGTTTTATAATTAATTTTGAAGATATTGATTTAGTTTACAGCAATCGCAAACTTTTCAAAGACAATCGTCTTTTAGGTAATATTGATCACTTTATGAAGATTTTTATTCCCCATCAGGAAATTGTAGGAATCACTGGAGAAAAAGGTAATTTTACAACTATCCAAACTGATTTTGAAAATACAAGTCTGTTTGGATTTGTGGAAGATATATTTTTAAATGATTTTGATTATTTTATTTGTGACGATTTAGGTCGAGAATGGGCTGATCATATTGGAATAAATGAAGATAAAATAACTCTTTTTCATTCCAAATTTAACGATTCTATTTTTTCAGCGACGGCTTTTCAGGATATAGTTGGCCAAGCTCAAAAAAATTTGGGAAATGTCAGCCCTCAATATTATCAATTAGAAGGTAAAAGAAATTTATGGAATTCTTTATACACAAGTAGTTCTGGTATTGCAACATCTATTCCTCGTTTACGAAAAGGGGCAAATATAGATAATGCAATTACTCAATATCAATCTGCAATGAATAGTCCAAATTTTCATGGAGAAGTCCATTTAGTTATAAATTTTATTTCTAGAGCGACATTACAAACCAATTTAAATTTATTAGTAGAAGGAACTGCTTTTGGTCAAAGAAATGAAACGATACAAATACTCTGGTTTATTTCTTCATTGATCTCCAGTACACAAGAAGTCAATACAAACGTATTTATTCATTGTAAACCTTAATTTAATTTCCTTTTTTAGTACGGGTGTCTCACCCGTGCCCTTCGTACACAAAAAATCAAATTTATACAAATATGAATTGGAATATTTTCAGTTTAAAATATGATAAGCGAGAAGAGTGGGCATTTGAACAATTGTCGTACCTGATTTTCTGTGCCGAATTAAATAATAGAATTGGATTATTTCGTTATAAAAATCAAACTGGAATAGAAACAGAACCGCTAGAGAAGGATGGAGAGTATTATGGATTTCAGGCTAAATATTACACAGTATCACTTTCGGGGAAAAAGTCAGAAATAATTTCGTCAATTAAGAAAGCTAAAAGAGAAAACCCGAAATTGAGTAAGATTCTATTCTATTTGAATAAAGAGTTCTCAGAAAGCAAAAAGAAAGGACAAAAAAAACCAAAATATCAAATCGATATTGAGTCAGAAGTTAGAAAGTTAAAATTAGAAATAATATGGCGTGTACCAAGCCATTTTGAATTACAACTTTCTTTACCTGAAAATAAATATATCTATGATATTTTTTTTAGTCTCGAAGCGAATGAGGGAAAGTTACTTGATGAAATTAAAAATCATAATAAGAATATTTTACAAGCAATTCAAGTAGAAATACCTTTCGGTGAAAGAAAAATAAAAATTGACAGAAGTAATATTATTAAAGAAATAGTAAAAGCTTCCAATAAGAAACAAAATATAATTATTTCTGGTGAAGGAGGTTGTGGGAAAACTGCACTTTTTAAAGAATTTTATAGTCTTCAAAACAGAAAAATTCCCATCTGCATTTTTAAGGCAACAGAATTGAATGTTAATCAGGTCAATGATTTATTCAAATTCGACAACAATTATTCTTTTGCACAGTTCCTTAAAGCTTATCAAAACGAGTCTATTAAAATATTCGTGATTGATTCGGCTGAAAAACTCGCTGAAATTACAAATGGCGATATTTTAAATACTTTAATACAAAAGTTAAATGAGGCTGGATGGAATATAATATTTACTACTCGTTATTCTTATCTCAATGATTTAACATTTCATATTAAAGAGAATTACCAATTATCATTCGTTGTTCATGACATTCCTTTAATAAGTATTGATGAACTAAAATCAATTTCTAAAGATTTTAATTTTTCATTACCCGAAAATCAAAAATTTATTGAAAGACTTAGAAATCTATTTTACCTTAGCGATTATGCTCAATTTTATTCAAATATTGATAAAAAAGGTAATCTTAAATCCTTTATTGAGTTACTCTGGAAAAAAAGAATTCAAAACAATCTTATCCAAAAAGATAATTTACACATTGAAAGAGAAAGATGCTTAATACAAATTGCAGAAAAAAGATGCGCTACAGGTCGCTTTTATATAAATGCTGAAGATTTACCTCAAACTGCATTATTTCAATTAAAGCAAGATGAAATACTTGGGTATGATGATATTCATAATGGATATTTCATTACCCATGACATTTATGAAGAATGGACTTTAGACAAAATTGTTTCTCGTAATTATGCTAATTACTCCGATATTAAACTTTTTTTTGATAAAATAGGGAATTCTTTACCAATACGAAGAGCATTCAGGTTATGGTTATCCGATCAATTATCTGATAACGGTCAAGAAATTGAAAATTTTATCAAGGAAGCCTTTAGTGAAAATTCAATCACGAAATTTTGGAAAGATGAGTTATTAATTTCAGTGTTGCTTTCAGAATATTCAAAGTCGTTCTTTAAGTTTTTTGAAAACGAGATTATTGCTAAGGAATTCCAAATCTTAAAAAGAGTTTTATTTCTTTTAAGGATAGCATGTACTGATATTTCTGCATTTGACAGTATTGATATTATAAAACCTAAAGGTAAAGGTTGGCAAGAGGTCATTGCGTTTATTTATAAATATAAAACTGAATTCTTTGATGACAATCTAAAAATAGTTTTGCCTCTTTTATCAGATTGGTGTAATTATAATAAAAATGGTGAAACTACAAAATACTCAGGTTTACTAGCATTAAGTATTATCCAGAGAACCGAAACCGAACAAAACTTTTATATCCACGACAAGGCTGAAGAAAATCTATCAAAAGTAATTTTTAATGCAGCAAATGAAATTCGGTTAAATTTGAAAGAAGTTTTCGATAAAGTCTTAATTAATAAGTGGTTAAATCATAATGATCCATTTCAAGGTCTATGCTTAAAAATTTTAGTAAAACCTTACTTAGCAAAGGAAGTAATAAAAGTACTTCCTTTATCAGTTATTGATTTATGTGATTTATTTTGGCAAAAACGAGAGAAAAAGCTCGATGATTATGGATATGATAGGGATAGAATAGAAAACAGATATGGTTTAGTATCTAAACACCATAGTTTTGATTATTTTCCAGCAAGTGCAAATCAAACACCTGTCTATTTGTTGCTACAAACAACCTTATGGGATACGCTTAACTTTATAATTGATTTTACAAATAGAGCAGTAATTTACTATCAACAGACTAATTATGATAAAGATGATTTTAAAGAGATTATAATATACCTGGACGGACAAGAAATAAAACAATTTACAAGTTGGACTTTATGGAGCTTATATAGAGGCATTACTGGGCCAAATATTTTACAATGTATCCATATGGCATTAGAAAAGCTTTTATTAGAGCTTTCAAAAATAGTCCCAGTAGAAAAACTCAAACCTATTCTTTTATATATACTTCAAAAATCTAAATCCACTTCTTTAACTTCAATAGTTTGTAGTGTTGTCTTATCAAACCCTGATAAATATTATGACGTAGCCATAATATTATTCAAAACAATAGAACTTTACCATTTAGATTTAAGTAGAAGTTCTAGTGAATTTCAAGTTAAATCAACTTGTTCGATTGGTTATGGTTTAGATAGAACAAAAGACATACTTTATACTGATGAAAGGCTAAAAGCCTGTGAGGATGAACATCGTAATACTCACTTAGAAAGATTGTTGTTAAATTATCAATTATTTGGTGTTAAAGGATTTACCGAAGAAGAAAATACTAAGTTTATTGAAAAGTTATACAATATAATAGATGTACATAAATCTAATCTATCAAAATTCTCAAAATCAGAAGAAGACCTGTATGCTATTTTATTGGCAAGAATGGATAGAAGAAATTTAACTGCTAAGGTTACAGAACAAGTTGATAACAAACTTTTAATAGCGTTTGAACCAAAAGAACTTTCAGACGATCTTAGAGAACAGTCTAAACAAGCTAATATTGTTTTTGAAGAAACCTTCAAATATTCATTTTTAAGAACCTGGTCAGATTTTTTAATCGGTGGAAAGAATCAAAATAAGAGCCCTAAACATGAAGAATACGATAAAAATCCTCTTTTGGCACTTTCAGAGACTAGACAACTAATTGATGAACTTGAAAAAGGCAAAAGAGGTTCAAAAATGTCTGATGATTCTATTCCTGCATTTGTTTGTTCAAAATTAATTATTGAGTACGGAAGTATATTATCTAAAAAAGATAAGAATTTTTGTAAAGAAATAATTCTTTCATCTTTGTCCGGTTTGTTTTCTGATGATTACGCTTATCAAATAAGTGATGGAGTTGAAGCATCTTTTCATGCGGTCCCTAAGTTAATTGAAGAGTTCTCGCATGAAAAAGAAGAACATATTGCCATTATGCTTATGGCATTATTTGATAATACACCCATTGGTCATTATAAAAGAATATGTGATTATGTGATTGAATCTATACACAAATCGAAATTATGGGAAAAAAATCCAAAAGAAGCCCAGACAATACTTATAAGTTATATAAAACTTATTCCTACTTATAAAACCATAGAAGAGGAAAAAAGAAAAGAAGTTGGATATCGAAGAGGAATAGCTAAAAGTTTAATATTAAAAGAGTTTGAAAAACAAACTGCTGATTTTACTCTTTCTAAAGTATCATTTGATATTACAGATATCGACCTATTAAATATACAAGATTTAGAAATCGTCTATCAATTAATCCCGTCTGATACAATAAATAGCATTCATTTAGAGATTATCTCTAAAACATTGCCAATGATAGCCTCTCGCCTCTTAATGAACGAAAGAGACTATGATAGAAAATATGGAGAGGATACTGAAATATATTTGTTACGCCGTCATATTTTCAAAAAACTCACATCTTTTATTTTACTTAGAAAAACAGAAGAAATAGATCTATACCTTCAGCCAATTATAGATTCTTTTGAAGCCACAGAAGAAGCAGCTTCTTTTCTAGGTGAATTTATCACCTCAGAAGATAGACTAAACAAATATGAGCAGTTTTGGTATGTATGGAATAGATTGTATCCAAAAATTATAATATTAAGTAAAAACCGTCAAAATTACTATTTAAAAGAAGTTATAATAAACTACTTATTAGCGTGGCGTTGGTGGAATGAGGACATAGAAGAATGGCATAGTTTGAAAAAAAACAGCTTATCGCTTTACGTTAACGCATCAACCGATATAGGCCATATTCCTAGTGCCTTATATTCAATAACTAGAGTTTTAGATACAATAGGAAGTCAATTTAAAACAGAAGGTATTGATTGGATTTACAATGTTGTATCAAATAATAATCTACTTAAACTTGAAGATTTAGAATCACATACTTTAATTTATTTAGAACGATTTATGAGAAAGTTCATTTTCATTAATAAACAAAAAATTAAAGTAGAAATAAGATTAAAAAACAAAGTTATTCCGATACTAGATTTTATGATTGAAAGAGGTTCTATACATGGTTATTTACTTAGAGAAACTATTTTGTAATAAAAAAACATACTATTCCTCGCCAACGCAGAATTCCACTCGCATTTTAAGCACAGTTCCCCCACCCTCCTTCTACTCTAAGTCGCCCATTGTTCGCAAAAAGTGTCATTTCGCGAACAATTCGCGAACAACACTCGAACAACACTCGAACAAATGCAACGCAAAAAACGCAAATGTCGGGTTCAAACCAGTTGGCAATTGCACGCAAAAGGGTGCAATTGGCAGCAAATCCCCGCATACTTATGCAAATGGTTGCAACCGTATGCAATTAGGGTATTAATGCCGCAATGGCTGTTATTATGAGTGAAACAAACTTAAACGTAGACAACGAAGGGAATTTTAAAGCAAGTTCGGGCAAGTTGGCGCATGTTTTTGGTGCACAGCGAAGTGCGTTATACTTTGGCTATGAATTAAAAATTATATGTCTAACTAAAACCAAAACGACATGGGTAAATTCAACGATGGAATTTTCGGTTCCTTCTCGGGACGAGTGGGAAACGTAGTAGGTGCCAATTGGCGCGGTATCGATGTACTTCGCAAACGCCCAAGAAGGAAACCTAACAGAACCGGTACCGCAAACCAGCTTGAACAACGGGCTAAATTTGCAGCGGTAGTGGAATTTTTGAACCCCATCAAAGAGGTGGCGGGCGCGTATTTCAGTAGGGAAACCAAAAGTAAATCGCGCTACAACCTCGCCACAGGCTACAATCTTAAGAATGCCTTGGTTGATGGTCCTGGCAACACTTTTACGTTAGATTATAGCAAGGTGTTGATCAGTAAAGGCGAGCTTCGTGGCTTGGAAGGGGGTGCAGTTGTAGCACAACCAGCACACGTGCTGGAAATGAGCTGGACGGACAACAGTGGGCAGGGCTCTGCCGCAGCTACCGATTTGGTAATTGCTGTGGTATATTCCCCCGCCCAGGATTTGTTCCAGATTTTCAACCCAGCGCCAGCCACCCGTGGGGATGCCACGGTAGCGCTTACCATGCCGGCTTATTACAGCGGAAACGAGGTGCATGTATGGGGCACCGTAATTTCTGACGATAAGAAAGTGGCTGCCGTTAGTACCTATATGGGTACGGCAATCATGACTTAGGCCCAACAGCAGGCAAACTGAAAGAGCCAATGATAAAACTTAGGTTTAGTCATTGGTTTCTTCATTTTCAGTATCCAGTGCTGAGTTTCTGTTTTTCTTTTTATAGTAAGGGTGGAAACTTTCTTTAATCATTTTCTTAAGGAATTTTGATGGATAATAACATCTGGGGCCGATAGAGAAGAATTGAAGGTACCCCTTTTCCCGCCACCTTCTTACACTTTCCTTGCTAATACCTAGAATTACCATAAGGTCTTCATCGGTCAGCAATTCTTTTTCGAGCAGTTTGCTCTCCTTAGTTTTGCCTTTTGCTTTCATGATTGAAAAATTTAAAGCGGGGAGAATATACTAAGATAAAAAATATGGAATAATTAATAGTATAAATACTACAAATTTTTGGGGCTAAGCGGGAAACAGCCTAAAGCAACTTTCTTATTGCTAATTATTTATTATAAACTGCTAATTGTTATATTTGATATTCTCCCCAATTAAAATGCTCACTGTTACGGTTTTCCGTAACGCGAGGTTTTGCATTTGATTTATATTTGAAAAAGTAACCTACGCAACTGCATGTTGATATTTGCTAGTTGTGTGTAATATGCCCTGGCCTACTTTGTGAAATAGATTAACCAAAATGTATATTATGAAAAAATATTTAATCCTTATTTTGATTTTAATTGGAGTGAATTACGCCAATGCACAATCTTGTGAAGAAATTATGGATTTTGTAAAGTCCAAAAGTTACGGAACTACTTATACAAGTTATGATAGTGAGGCAATATCAAAAGTAACATTCTACACTGTGAGTATTGATTACAAGACTCTTTATTTTGCAATTGTTTGCTTTAAAAGACAATATTCTTATTCTTGTAATGAGTACATATATCAAGTTGGTTCAAATACAAAACTAAATTATTCTTTAGAACATTATGATAGTGCAGGAAAAGCCTTTTGGAAACATATTCAACCATACGCTGATGTTTTAGGTTGTTCGCCCAATTTTGATTAAAATATTTCCCCTAGCGTGTTTTTATAAAGCATTCCCATCTTATAGCGTATTTACAATGCCACTTGGCGCGGGCTTCCCGCCCGCTCCCTACGCAATCTTGATTACACAACAGTAAGGGGACGTGCGACACGTTCCAACTAGCGTTTTGAATATCCTATCTTTGACATATAAAACAATAATTACCTTTTGAATATAGCAATCCTTACGCCTCAGCATTTCCAAACAAGCCAATGGTCAGGCGGCAGCACAACCCAATTGTATATATTCCCTGCCAACGCCACTTATGAAGAAAGAAATTTTGAGTTACGCCTAAGCACAGCCAAAGTAGAAGCTGAAGAATCTACCTTCACATCTCTACCAGACATAGACCGTAAACTTATGATTTTGGAGGGAGCAATCACCATTACCCACCAAGACAAATACACCAAGCACCTCACCCCTTTTCAGGTAGATGAGTTTAGCGGAGATTGGAAAACCACCGCCATAGGCACCTGTACTGACTTTAATGTAATGACGAAGGGCAAACAACAAAGCGATTTATATCATATAGCTATGGAGGCAGGCAGCAATTATATCCTAAAACCTAAAAAGAAGTGCAAGAATTTATTCCTATACGCAACATCCAGCACTATCCATTTGCAACTTTCGGATAAAAAATACATACTGGAAAAAGGAAACCTAATGGTTATTCAAGATGCCAACGGTTCTTCTATTGCTATTAACAGTGATAAGGGTTTTGGGGTTACAGTCTTAGAAATGTATTAAATCTGAAACTTGAAACCATATGTTCTATCTTTGCCACACTAAACAGCAAAATAGTTCCAATCTACTTTCATCTTGAAACAAACCTCACGAACTCTTAAATGAAGAAGAAGTAAAAATGGCGGAAAACAAAAAGATTTGTTGGACTATTTGTGAGGCATGTAAAGGAGCCGGCAAAAAACGCCAAAGACTCCGCAAAAAAGTAAAGCTCCAATACCAAAGGAAGTTAGAAGCCTTTGAAAAAAACAATGGCGAAGGCACCGCTCCAATTAAACCTAAAGGTCACTTAAATACTTGTACAAACTGTTCCGGATCTGGTTTGGTTCCTGCAAATAGCCATCCAATAGCAGATACAGAAAACTACCCACACCTTGCCATTATCGGTGGCGGAATTGGCGGCGTAGCACTTGCAGTAGCTTGTTTGCACCGAGGAATTCCTTTTACACTTTATGAACGTGATAAAGGTTTCAATACGCGTTCACAAGGCTACGGACTTACGTTGCAACAAGCCAATAAAGCAATTGAGGGCTTAGGTATCTTTAAGTTGGAAGAAGGTGTGGTTTCTACCAGGCATTTGGTGCATACCACAGAAGGAAAAGTAATCGGCGAATGGGGAATTCGAAAGTGGATGCAATCCGCTGAAAAAACTTTCAAAAAGCGAACCAATATTCACATTGCTAGACAATCTTTGCGCTTAGCCTTACTTAAACAATTGGGCGGAAATGAAGCAGTGCATTGGGGACACAATTTGGTGGATTATAAGGAATGTGACGATAAAAGCATTGAACTTAATTTTGAAACAAACGGACAACTAAAAAAAGCCAAAGCAGATCTTGTAGTAGGCGCCGACGGCATCCGAAGTTCAGTTCGCAAATTGTTCATCGGCGAGGATGTGAGTCCTTTACGATATCTTGATTGTATTGTGATATTGGGTATTTGTCCATTAAGCGCCTTGGAAAGTGTTGAAAGCGATTTGCTGGATTCGGCAACGGTATTTCAAACCGCCAATGGCAATGAGCGCATTTACATTATGCCTTATGATTCAAAATCGGTTATGTGGCAACTTAGTTTTCCTATGTCAGAGATTGAAGCAAATGCTTTGAGTACAAAAGGCGCTAAAGCACTCAAGGAAGAAGCTTGCAAAAGAACACAATGGCACAACCCCATTCCTCAAATTTTAGCGGCAACCCAGGAAGCGCAAGTCTCTGGTTATCCCGTTTATGACCGCGAATTGCTCAAGCCAGAATTACTGCATAAAAGTAAAAACACAACTTTAATAGGAGATGCGGCCCACCCAATGAGTCCCTTTAAGGGGCAGGGCGCAAACCAAGCGCTTTTGGATGCGCTGGCACTGGCCCGTAGCATTTCAAAAGGTTGCAGCCCCTTTTCCAATTGGAGAGAAGTTGGATTAAGAAAAAGTGTTTTGAATGAGTTTGAATCAAAGATGCTGAAACGCAGTGCTTCTAAAGTAAAAGATTCTGCCGCTGCCGCACAATTTCTTCATTCCGAAATTGTCCTTCATGAAAGTGATGCGCCGAGAGGACGGTTTTTAAAACAAATAGAAAAGAATTAAAAAAAACTCGGACATTTATTTATAGCAAGTTGCTATTTTTAAATTTCCATTGTATCCTTTTCACCATTTATGAGTCTCCCTTATGAATATTAAAAACAATCATTATGAATACTTGTAACTGTACCAACTGCGATTGCACCAAGTGTAACTGCAAAGACTGCTCAGCAAACACTTGCCCTTGCGAGCGATGCGAATGCGACAAATGCAGTTGTTGTTAAACCCAATAAAGGTTGGTATAAAAGCCAACCTTTTTTATTTTTGAATATGGAAACACAGAAAATTTGGAAGCAGTTTAATGACGCTCTCTATTTTTTTATTCTTAAGAAAGTAAAGAACGAAAATGCCGCCAACGATATTTTTCAAAATACCTTTTTGAAAATCCACAACAACCTGCACCAACTTAAGGAAGAAGAAAAAGCAAAGGCCTGGGTGTTTCAGATTGCGAGGAATGAAATTGCCAATCACTTCAAAAAGGAATCAAAATATATAGCTCCCGTAGAAGAAATTGCAGAGGTAAATTTTGAAAGGAATGAAGCCTATTGCTGTTTTGATAGGTTTATAAATGACCTGCCTTCCATTTATAAAGAAACCGTCGAGTTAGTTTATATAAAGGGAAAGAAACAAGATGAAGCTGCAAAAATTTTGGAAATCAGCCTTGCAAACGTAAAGGCAAGAATTAGGCGCTCAAAAGATATTCTAAAGGAAAAATTCAGCGAATGCTGCAAATATGAATTTGACAAAAACGGCAGTTTGATTGGCGAACCCGATTGTTCGAAGTGTAGTTGAAGATTATTTTCCAAAAGGTCATGCTGAGTCTGTCGAAGCACTCCGTATCTTTACTCAAAACACAAATTTATGCGCTTCCTTCCAGCAATCACTTTACTTCTGCTTTTTATTTCCTGCAAAAAGGAAATAAAACCACTAACCGCCCAGCAGATTATTGATAAAACCATTGAAAATGCAGGCGGCAAGAAATATGAAACTGCAACAATAAACTTCACTTTCCGCGACATCAAATACAGTAGCAAAAGGAACAAAGGGCTTTTTGAATACAGCCGAACCTATACCGATTCCATTGGGGAAGTAAACGATGTGCTAAACAATGACGAGTTTAAACGGTTTATAAACGCCCAAAAAATAGACTTGCCCGATTCCACGGCCACCAAATATGCCAATTCGGTAAACTCAGTTCATTATTTTGTACAATTGCCCTACGGCCTAAACGACCCGGCCGTTAAGAAGGAACTGCTAGGCGAAGCCGAAATTATTGATAAGAAATATTATGAAGTAAAAGTGACCTTTGCGCAAGATGGAGGAGGAACCGACCACGAAGATGAATATATGTACTGGATAGCGAAGGATAATTTTACGGTAGATTATTTCGCATATAAATTCTATACAGATGAAGGCGGCATTCGTTTTAGGAAAGCCTACAACCCAAGAATGGTCAACGGAATACGGTTTGTGGATTACGAAAACTACAAATTGGAACCTTGGCAATCCGTAGATCTAAAAACAGTTGACGAGCTCTTTGATGCAGAAAAACTGGAGTTGCTTTCTAAAATTAAGACGGAAGATATTTCTGTTGAAATTTTAGGGAATAACTAAACTCTTAATTGATAAAAAACACCGCATTCGCCAAAAACAGTTTTCCGTTTTGCCAAAAGGAGCGGAAGGAAACATCATCCACCATATAAACCACACTACCTTTGCCCTTTTTCGCTTCGGCAAATACTATTGAATTTTTTAAAGCAGCTTTTGCTTTTTCGCCAGAAAAACCAGAAACGCTTTCTGGTTCCTTTATATAACCCACATTGTAACCGTCATTTAAAAATTTATAGGAATCGCTACCCAGTTTTAAGCTGTAATACGTATCGCCGTAACCAAACGCCAAAGGATGGGTATTGTCCAACATTACTTTATAGATACTTCCTGTTATGAAATCTTTTGTGCTTTCCAATTCGCGTTGTACGTAGGGAATCATATTTCCCAAAGTGTCCTTTTCTTTTTCCGCTTTTTCATCACCGTTTTTTTTAAGATCAAAACCTTCCTTTCCTTCAAAAGTTGCTACTGCATTACCAATGGCAATTACTCTTCCACCCTTATTTATCCACTGTTCGAGAGATTTAAAAGCATCGTCACTTAAAATACTTTTATAATAACCGTCCGGCAAAATCAAGACATCATAATCTGACCATTGAATGTTCCCAATATCGCCTGTATTTATTGAAGTGATTGGGTATTTCAATTGGGTTTCAAAAAAATGCCAAAGTGCCCCATAGCTTAAAGATGAAGTTCCTTCCCCTTGCAGCATCGCAATCTTTTTATTTTTTATTAAATGAACATATTGCGATCCGAAATCGGTTAAATTATCAGCAAAACTTGTGGGCGAAGCATACAACTGCCGTCCCATTTCGTTTGCTATTTCTATAAGGGTTTTGTCAAAATCTACATTGTTTTTATTGTCGCTTCGCGTAATAATCAAACTACCGGGACCAAAAGTATTCCCGCCAAAACCCAATTCATTTTCAGAAAAACGCACTTTTATATTTGCCTGTAATAAAGCTGAAAGAAATTCGGCATCCTGCAAACTGTTCCATTTCGCAATATAGCCAGCAGCAATTGGTGAAGAAGTATTAGAAACGGTATTGTTTGGATTAGCTCCCATTGCTGGAACAAAAGTAGTGCTAGCCACAGTTTCAAGTCCGAAAGCATACGGCAGACTCCAAGCCGTAATATCATAAGTAATGGGCGTTGAAAGTGCGGCGTTCGGTTCAAAAAGCACTTGTACCATTTTCCCTTTCGGCTGGTTTGTGCTTACCACCAATGCGCCTTTAGCGTCCATCGCGCCTTTTTTATTTTCAGAATAATTGAAGCCGCTTACACTTCCGCCAGTTGCATATCCGTATTTTATTTCGTGCCGATCAAGCATTTTGGTCAGCGCTTTTAGATTGTCGGGATTGCCTTTTAATACAAAACTTTTGTACTTTAAATTATCGTTTTGAAAAAATTTCTTGAATTCAGAATTTAGGGAAGCAGCCTGTTGCGAAGCCACTTCAATAGTAGAAAGTCCTGTAGTTGTGTGATGCGCCACACGATCCACAAGGGTTAGTTCAATGTCTTCGTCATTTATAATTCCCAAACCAGCCATTCCGTGGCCGGCCTGTTCATAGGTCATCCCGATGGCACCCATATAGAGCGGATAGGTATCGCCATAACTCGGGTACAACAAATCAAAACTCTCGCGTGTAAAGAAAAGCCAACCATTTTTATCAAAATATTTGGCGTTGTTCTTCCCTATTTTATTTTGGAATTCACGCTGCCAATCGGTTATTATTTCGTGATAAGGCTCGGCTCCCGGCGCAAAATAATAGGGGTTGTTGATAAATTGCTCGTGAAAATCAACGTGTATCTGCGGCATCCATTGGTTGTAGATTTTTAAACGCTGTTGGGTCTCTACCTGGCTTGCCCACATCCAATCGCGGTTTAAATCGAAAAGATAATGGTTTGGTCTTCCACCGGGCCAAGGTTCGTTGTGTTCTATGGCGTCACGGGATGAATTATAGGGTGAAGCTTTCACTTGATTGTACCAATTTACATAACGATCGCGACCATCGGGGTTTACACCCGGATCCATAATAACAACTACGCTTTTCAACCAATCGGAGTGTTCCGTTATAAGTTTGTAAACTGTATTCATCGCCGCCTCGCTGCTGCTGGCCTCGTTGCCGTGTACGTTGTAACTAAGCCAAACAATGGTTTTATCTGGGTTCGCACTCCCGGAAAGTATGCCGATATTCTTTAAATTGTCGGTGCGTATTTGTTCAAGATTTGCAAGGTTTTCTTCGGAAGAAATAACTGCATAAGTAAGTCTTCTGCGTTCGTTGGTTTTTCCGTAATCAAAATATTTTACCATTACGCTATTTGCAGCTACATGTTCAAAATAGGAAACAACATCGGCATGACGGGAAAATTCGGTTCCAATTTCATAACCCAAGAATTCGGAAGGAGATTGCAGTTGGGCGAAAATAAAAAGTGGCATTAAATATAGAAGAAAAGCTAGCTTGCGAACCATTTTGAATATTTTAATTGAAGGCCAAAGATAGTTAAATTCCAAAACGAAATTCCAAATTCCAATGGGCGCATTTTGATATTTGGTGCTTGAAATTTGGAATTTGAAAACCATATTAACGTATCTTTAAACCTGCGACCCACATAAAACGGTTATTTTTGTTTGACTTTTTCCAAAGAACCTATGCCAAACCATTCCATTCCGTATAAAAACACAGGGTATTTTTCAAAATTGATATGTGATTATCTCGCTGAAGATGAAAGTTTAAAACCTTTTTACAATCGCTTTCCGAACTTGGAAAATTTCAAGCATCAACTAACGGAAAAGCAAAAGAATTTTACGGATGAAAAACGGCATTTGTTGTCGAAACGGATTATGTTTCAGTATGGCGACAATTCCATTTCGCAATCTACGCTAAGCAATATAGATTTGTTGCGGGAACATACAACATTTACAATAACCACGGGGCATCAACTCAATCTTTTTACGGGGCCGCTGTATTTTCTTTATAAAATATTTTCAGCCATAAATCTTGCTGAACAGTTAAATAAAACATACCCCAACAACCATTTTGTCCCTGTTTATTGGATGGCGACGGAAGACCACGATTTTGAGGAAATCAATTATTTCAACCTCTTCGGAAAAAAAGTAAAGTGGGATAGAAAAGCCTCGGGTGCGGTGGGCGAACTTTCTACGGAAGGATTAAAGGAAGTGAAGCAGCAATTGAAAAAAGAATTTGGCGAAAGCGAAAACGCAAAAAAGTTGATTTCCTATTTCTCCGATGCCTACACCAAACACGACAATCTTGCAGACGCCACACGGTTTTTGGCCAATTGTCTCTTTTATCATCACGGTTTAGTCATTGTTGACGGAAATGATGATGAATTGAAAAAATGCTTTATTCCCTATGCAGAAAAGGAACTGACCGAAAACCTCAGCTATAAAAAAGTTTCCGAAACTACGGAAAAATTGACCGCTTTGGGCTATTCGGAACAAGTGCATCCTAGGGAAATAAATCTTTTTTATTTAAAGGAAAATCTACGGGAACGCATTGTTGAGCAGGAAGGACGGTTTTATGTAAACGAAACCGACATCTCTTTTTCAAAAGAAGAAATTTTAAAGGAACTACACGAAAACCCGCAGCGGTTCTCGCCTAACGCTTTGCTGCGCCCGTTATACCAGGAAGAAATTTTACCGAATCTCTGTTACATTGGCGGCGGTGGCGAACTTGCTTATTGGTTTCAACTAAAGGATTATTTCAATAAAGTGGAAGTCCCCTTCCCTATTTTGTTGCTACGTAATTCTGTGCTTTTGGTTCCTAAAATGCTTTCAGAAAAACTTCAAAAGTTAAATGTAAAAATTGAAGATTTATTTCTTCCGCAATATGAATTAATCACGAAGCATACACAGGAAATTTCAAAAATAGACATTGACTTTTCAAAGCAAAAAGAATTTCTGAAACAGCAATTCAAGGATTTATACGAATTAGCAAAACAGACCGACGCTTCTTTTTTGGGGGCTGTTGGCGCACAAGAGAAGAAGCAAATAAATGGTTTGGGCAATCTTGAAAAACGTTTATTAAAAGCACAAAAGAGAAATCTTTCCGACGAACTGGACCGTGTGAAAAATATTCAAAACCAACTATTCCCAAACCAAAGTTTGCAGGAACGCCAACTTAATTTTTCAGAATTTTATTTGGAGTACGGGGAAGGATTGCTTGATGATTTGAAAGAAAATTTGGAGCCGTTGGACTCTAATTTTACAGTTTTGGAATTGTAATACTTTATAAAGGCAAGATCAACAAACAAATTTCATTAACTTTGAAAAAAGCTTTCAAAATGGACATCAAAACTTCAAAAATAGAATTGGTAAAATTGATACTAAATATTGAAAATGATACATTTATCAATAAAGTTGCTGAATTCATAAATAATGAGAAGGCTGATTTTTGGAATGAATTAAGTATAGAAGAACAGGCTGAAATTAAAAAAGGAATTGAGCAACTTAACCGAGGCGAAGGAAAATCATATAAAGAAGTTCTCAAAAGAATTTCATAATGGAAGTCATTCTATCGCCACAAGCAGAAAATAAACTTGAAGAAATTACTGAGTATCTTTTATCTGAATGGGGAAATAAAGTTAAAAAAGATTTTTTATCCAAACTCACTTCTAAAATCGAGCAAATTTCGTTACAACCGGAAAGTTGTCCAAAATCAAAAGAACTTGGTGGAATTTATAAATGTGTTGTAACAAAACAAAATACTTTTTATTACCGTATAAATTCTCAAAGAAACATACTTGAAATTATTACATTTTTTGACACTCGCCAAAATCCAATTAAACTTAAAAAGCAATTAAAGTAAAAAGTTATATCCAATTTTTGGCAAAAAAACTCTGTTGAAAACCCTTAAAAAAATTCTTCACAACCCTTTAACCAACTTATATATTTAAAGTATTTTTGCCTATGCAAAACAACGTCCTCATTTTAGATTTTGGTTCGCAGTACACCCAACTTATCGCGAGACGCGTGCGGGAACTGAACATTTACTGCGAAATTCACCCTTACCATCACATTCCAGAAAACTTGGAGCCTTTTAAGGCCGTAATACTTTCGGGCAGTCCGTTTTCCGTTCGCGCGGAAGATGCACCGCATCCTGATCTTTCACAGATTCGTGGCCACAGACCCCTTTTGGCGGTCTGTTACGGCGCACAATATTTGGCACATTTCAACGGCGGAAGTGTGGAACCTTCAAACATTCGCGAGTACGGAAGGGCGAAACTTTCCATGATAAAATCGGGCGAGGAATTTTTTAAGGATATTCCCGAAAACACAAACGTTTGGATGAGCCATAGTGATACAATCGCACAGCTTCCAGAAAACGGAGTTCGTTTAGCGAGCACAGTTGATGTACTAAACGCAGCTTACAGAATTGAAGGCGAAGAAACGTACGCAATCCAGTTTCACCCAGAAGTGTATCACACTACGCACGGCAAACAGTTGCTTGAAAATTTCTTGGTAAATATTGCCGAAGTGCCACAAACTTGGACGCCCGCAGCTTTTGTGGAAACAACTGTTCAAACTTTAAAAGAGCAGATTGGCGACGGAAAGGTTGTACTTGGTTTAAGTGGCGGTGTAGATTCTACAGTTGCGGCAATTCTTCTGAATAAAGCAATCGGCAAAAATCTATTTTGCATTTTTGTAAACAACGGTTTGCTTCGTAAAAATGAGTTTGAAAACGTGCTGCACCAATATAAGGATATGGGGCTGAACGTAAAAGGTGTGGATGCTTCGGAACGCTTTTTGGAAGCTTTGCGAAACGAAAGCGATCCCGAACGGAAACGCAAAGCCATTGGCAACGCATTTATAGAAGTTTTTGATGATGAAGCGCATCAATTAACCGGAGTAGATTGGTTGGCGCAGGGAACAATTTATCCAGATGTTATTGAAAGTGTTTCAGTGAACGGCCCTTCGGTTACCATAAAAAGTCACCATAACGTAGGCGGATTGCCTGATTTTATGAAACTGAAAATCGTGGAACCTTTGCGAATGCTTTTCAAGGATGAAGTGAGACGCGTTGGAAAAGAAATGGGCATTGACCCCGAATTATTGGGCAGACACCCTTTCCCGGGACCAGGTTTGGCAATCCGGATTTTGGGCGATATTACGGCCGAAAAAGTTCGTATATTACAGGAGGTTGACGCAATCTTCATTAATGGATTGAAGAAATGGGATCTTTACGATAAAGTGTGGCAGGCTGGCGCAATTTTGCTTCCAGTAAACAGTGTTGGCGTAATGGGAGACGAACGTACTTACGAAAAAGTAGTTGCTTTACGCGCCGTTGAATCTACCGATGGAATGACGGCAGATTGGGTAAATCTTCCCTATGAATTTTTACAGGAAACGAGCAACCATATAATAAACCGAGTTAAAGGCGTTAATAGAGTAGTCTATGACATCAGCTCTAAACCGCCCGCGACCATCGAGTGGGAATAACAAATTGAAATCGAGACTATGTTTGGCAAATCTAAAAAATTGATTATCTCTATGTTGAAGTGTTTAATATACGTTTCGGTAACCTTCCTTTTTATGGTAAGCTGTGGCTCGGTAGCGCAGCAGCAATACAAAAGCCATTCGGTTCAAAAAGGCGAAACGGTTTACAGTATTTCTAAGGAATATGCAATTTCCGAAGAAACCATTTACAACCTCAATCCAGATGCAAAAAATGGGTTGAAGGTAAACAGTGTGCTTATTATTCCTTCAAACAGCGTTATTAGTTCTGGCACAAATAATAACAATTTCCGCCAACACAAAGTTAAAAAGAAGGAAACACTATACGGAATTGCACAATTGTACAATGTAAGCGTTGACGAAATAAAAAAACTGAATAAAGATCTTTATTCCCGTGGACTTAAAAAAGGAGAAAACTTATTGATTCCAGCAAAGGCCAATAATAGTGAAACCAACGGTTCCAATACTGGAAATACTTTACCGGGAACGCAGAAATATACCGTAAAGGCAAAAGAAACCAAATTTGGAATCGCCAGAAAATTTGGAATTAGCATTGCCGAACTGGAAGATTTAAACCCAGATTTAGGCGATAGTTTAAAAGTAGGCACAACCCTAATCGTTCCCGATAAAACCGTAATTGAAAATGCTGAAATTGACGACGAGAATTTTCAGTATTACGAAGTAAAACCGAAAGAAGGATTTTATAGGTTAAAAGCAAAATTTGGTCTTTCCGAAGAAGAAGTTATTGCCTTGAATCCGTATGCAAAAGATGGGTTGAAGGATGGAATGATTTTAAAAATTCCAAAAGAAGAAAATACAATTTCACAGGAAGATATATCAGTAGTCAATCTTGAAAATAAAATTGACAACAAAAAGATGAAAACGGTAGCGTTGATGCTTCCCTTCCGCTTAATGCGTAGCGCAAGTGACACAACAAGTAGCGATGAAGATTTACTCAAGAGAGATCCAACCCTTCGTGTGGCTCTAGATTTTTATAGCGGAGCATTGATGGCCGCGGATTTTGCAAAGGACAAAGGCATTTCGGTAACAATGAATGTTTACGACACCGAAAAAAGCGACACCAAAGTTGCATCAATCATTTCAAAAAGCGAATTCAAAAATGTGGATGCCGTAATTGGTCCATTACTCCAAAAAAATGTGGAAAAAGCTTCAGCTATGTTGAAAGGCGAAAAAATCCCAGTCTTTTCACCTTTGAGCAATAGAGAGATGGCAATGAATGACAATCTTTTCCAAACACTGCCCACAGATGCAGTGCTTCAGAAAACTATGATTCGTTATTTAAAAGAGCACAGTTCTGGGAAAAATATCATCATTATTTCAGACTCCAAAAGAGCGAAACAACGTGAAATGATTCAAAACGCAATACCTATGGCTAAAACCGTATCACCACGCGGAGGCGGTTATATCCAAGCGAGCGATATAACTTCTGTGGCTTCTGAAGGGATGGACAATTGGGTGATACTTGAGACTCAAAATCCTGTTTTGGTTAGTAGTGCCGTGAACGTACTTGCGGCCATGCCCGCCAATTATAAAGTTCGTTTATTCACTTTGGACAGAAACGAAGCCTATGAATGGTACGAGGTTTCCAGCACGCGTTTGGCAAAATTGAACTTTACCTTTCCATCAGTAAATAAGAATATTTCAGAAGATGACCGCAATCCGTTTTTGATCAGCTATAAAAATAAATACGGTGTTCTTCCCAACAGATATGCTATTCGCGGCTTTGACGTAACCTATGATGTATTGCTCCGTTTGGCTTCGGAAAAAGATATTTATGACGCCATAATGCCCGAAAGCGAAACGGTTTATATTGAAAATAAATTTCGATATGAAAAATCGAACACCGAAGGCTACTGCAACGAAGCTGCCTATATTTTAAAATATAACGACGAACTTAAATTTGAAGTAGTAGAATGAGCACTGCCAAAGTAACCTATCTCGGAAATCTTCGCACCGAAAACGAACATCTTAAATCGGGTGACAAATTCATCACGGATGCCCCAACAGACAATAATGGGAAAGGGGAAGCTTTTTCACCCACAGATACCGTAGCCACTGGACTTGCCAATTGTATGATAACCATGATGGGTATAAAGGCACGCGACATGAAAGTGAACATGGACGGCACCACGGCTATGGTCACCAAAACTATGGCTGCAGACCCACGCCGAATTTCAAAAATTGAAGTGGTTTTAAATTTTCCTGCCGGAATAGACGATAAATCAAAAAAAATACTTGAAAATACAGCGCGTACTTGTCCTGTTCATTATAGCCTGCATCCAGATATTGAAAGAGTGATTACTTTTAATTGGTAGGCCTCCCCAACCCCTCCATAGGAGGGGCTTTAATTAGGTATTGTTTTTGATGTTCCATAAATATGAAACTACTTTTCGCTTTTATATTTTCTTTCTTTCTCTTCCCGCAAAACAATCCGGAAAAGATTATATGGAATAAAAACCAAAAATTATCTTGGGAAGATTTCCGCGGAAAACCCGTTCGCAGTGCCAGTTTTGTGGCCAGTACCAATACTGGTATTAGTTTTCATTATTCCTATTCCATAAAAAATGGAGCGGTAGATGTGGAATATTCGGTTCAAAGTTTTTTCGCTCCTGAAGGTTCTTGGTATATTCCGGAAAGAGTAAGTCCCTATATTTTAAAACACGAACAGGCACATTTTGATATTTCGGAACTTCACGCACGCATGCTTCGAAAAAATCTTGAGGGAAGAAAATTTTCCAAAAAAGTAAAATCTGAAATTGAAGGAATCTATCAGCAAGTGGAACAAAAAAGACGTGCGATGCAAACAAAATTTGACGCTGAGACTGACCATTCCCGCAATGAGGAAAAAGAAGCTTTCTGGCAGAAATACATTGCCAATCAACTTGCCGAATACGATGCTTGGAAGTAACCCAGACCCAAACCACTTGGTGGAACTAGCAAACTACAAAATGCCCTTTGGAAAATACGAAGGTTATTATTTGGCAAACATTCCCGAATACTATTTTGTATGGTTCAAACAGAAAGGTTTTCCCGAGGGAAAATTGGGGCGGATGATGGCCGAAATGTATGAACTGAAATTGAACGGCTTGGAAGGATTGCTTCAAAAGCTTATAAAAAAATGAAGAAGCTTTTCAGTTACATTTGGCCAACTACACGGCGATTTCCTTCAGCAATAAACGGTACTTTAGAGGTTACTTATGTGAATGGAAAAAAGGTTTTGGATACCGAAAATGCAAACTATTCCTACGGTTCGCTTCAAAAAATACTGGAAATTGGGCTCACAAAAGTTGATTTAAACGCAGTTGAAAACATATTGCTTTTGGGAATGGGCGGCGGCAGTGTTATTCATTCCCTTCAAAATACTTTTGAGTATTCTAAAAATATAGTTGCCGTTGAAATTGACCCAGAAGTAATAAAACTCGCAAAGGAAGAATTTGGAATTACTTCTTCAAAAAAACTTCAAATCATAGAAGGTGATGCGTTCCAATTCGTAAAAAATTCTACGGAAAAATTCCAACTTATAATCATTGATCTTTTTATAGATACTAACGTCCCTCCTATTTTTTATGGAAAAGAATTCTGTGAAAACGTAGCAAATTCAATTCAAAGTAACGGCTCATTCATATTCAACGTTGGGATGAACCTCAAAAAAAATTCAAACACGCTTGAATCAGTAACTTCCTATTTTGGAGATAATTTTAAACTTCAAATACTACCAAAAGTAAATGGTACGAATACTTTAATAGTAGGACAAAAACTGATGCAGTAAATTAATTTGACAAACTTAAATTAACTGTTAACAATTAACCAGTATCCTTTCCTGCTTTCCACAATTAAATGTACCTTTGCATCCCGTATAGTTATTTCAGCAAAGGCATTTATGAGCACTACAAAATACATCTTCGTTACGGGCGGGGTTTCATCATCTTTAGGAAAAGGAATTATTGCGGCATCGCTGGCTAAATTATTGCAGGCCAGAGGGTACCGTGTAACCATCCAAAAATTGGATCCATACATAAATGTGGATCCGGGAACGCTGAATCCATACGAGCACGGTGAATGCTACGTAACCGATGACGGCGCTGAAACCGATCTGGATTTGGGTCACTATGAGCGTTTTTTGAACGTAAACACTTCCCAAGCAAACAACGTTACTACAGGCAGAATTTACCAAAGTGTAATTGAAAAAGAACGCCGTGGTGAATTTTTAGGAAAAACCGTGCAGGTTATTCCACACATTACAAACGAAATTAAGGAACGCGTACAATTGCTTGGAAACACAGGCGAGTATGATATAATTATTACCGAAATTGGCGGTACCGTGGGCGATATTGAATCATTGCCATACATTGAAGCAGTGCGCCAAATGAAGTGGGAAATGGGCGATGACAACGCCTTGGTTATCCATTTAACACTTGTGCCCTACCTTTCCGCCGCTGGGGAATTGAAAACAAAACCAACCCAACACTCCGTAAAAACATTGATGGAAAGCGGAATACGTGCAGATATTTTGGTATGCAGAACCGAGCACGAACTTTCCAATGATTTACGAAGAAAATTGGCACTTTTCTGTAATGTGAAAGAAGAAGCGGTTATCCAATCTATTGATGCTTCCACAATTTACGATGTGCCCAATATGATGCTTGAGGAAGGTTTGGATACGGTAACTCTTCAGAAATTAAATCTAAAAGATTCCAAAAAACCGGATTTAAAACAGTGGAACAAATTCCTTCAAAGACACAAAAACCCAAAGGGCGAAGTTCATATTGGCTTAATTGGAAAATATGTTGAATTGCAGGACAGCTACAAATCCATACTTGAGGCTTTTATCCATGCGGGCGCAGAAAACGAAGTAAAGGTGAAGGTAGAATCCATTCATTCCGAACATATAAACGCCAAAACTATCGGCAAGAAACTATCAAAGCTCGATGGTATTTTAGTGGCCCCAGGTTTTGGGGAGCGTGGTATTGAAGGGAAAGTTGCAGCTGTAAAATACGCGCGTGAAAACAATTTACCATTCTTAGGAATTTGTTTGGGAATGCAAATGGCTGTAATAGAATTTGCCCGAAACGTACTAAAATTAAAGGATGCCAACAGTACCGAAATGAATCCACAGACCAAAAACCCCGTAATTAGTATTATGGAGGATCAAAAAAACATTACAGATATGGGCGGCACCATGCGTTTGGGCTCTTGGAAGTGTGATTTGAAAAAAGGCAGCATTGTAAGCAAAATATACAAATCAAAGACCATTGAGGAACGCCACCGTCACAGATATGAATACAATAATAAATATCGTGAACAATTTGAGGAAGCAGGCTTGATTGCAACCGGTATAAATCCAGATACGGAATTGGTGGAGATTGTTGAAATACCAAACCACCCTTGGTTTGTAGGCGTTCAATATCACCCTGAATACAAGAGTACCGTTGCCAATCCGCATCCACTTTTTGTGGCTTTTGTTAAAGCAGTGCACGAACATTCCTCAAAAAAGAAATAAGACAATTTGACGCAATACTAAAAAAGGCGGGATTATTGCCCTGCCAACTAAAATTAACGATAACACACTTTTGAATTAGTTCAAAAGAAGAAATAAAAGATGGAACAAAAGAAATTCGATTTTAACTCACTCATAGGCTTTTTATTAATCGGTGGAATCCTAATTTGGATGTTATACCTCAACAAACCAACCGAAGAAGAACTTCAAGCGGAAAAAGCAAAGACAGAAGCCGCTGCAAAAGAAAAGGCACAAGTTGAAAAATCCAAGCAAGACATTACACTTGCACAAGCAACTTCTGACACCATGGATTCTGTGAAACCTGGAGATTCTTTGGCTTATGAGCAACTAAAGAATAAACTCGGTTCTTTTGCATATTCAGGAACGCTTCCTTCAGCAACTGATGCTAAAACTGTCTTGGAAAATGACGTCCTAAAGTTAGAGATCAGTAACAAAGGTGGTTATATCACGGAAGCATTATTAAAAGATTTTCATAAGTATGATTCCGTTCCTATCTATTTGATAAAAAACGGAACCGCTTCATTAAACCTTCAGTTTTCAGCAGAAAACAGAACTTTAAACTCACAAGATTTATATTTTGAACCTACTTTAAGCAAAAATGGTGAAGACCAAGTGCTTTCCATGAAGCTAAAAACTTCTGAAAACGGGTTTATTGAATACCGATACACCTTGCACCCAGGAGAATATATGATGGATTTCAGCATCAATAGCCAAGGTTTGGACGGTGTTATTAATACTTCGCAGCCGATGTATTTAGATTGGCAGTTAAAAGGGTATCGCCACGCGAAAAGCATTTCATATGAAAACCGTTACTCGCGATTGACCTATGAGTATGATGATGAGAAGCATTCAAAACTTTCTCCTACCGGGGAAGATGACGAACTTGAAAAAGACGTTACTTGGATGAACTTCCGCCAACATTTCTTTAGCTCTATGTTGCTGACTGACACACCTTTTAAAGAAGTGAAACTTACCTCTGTAGATTTAGTGAAAGACGAGGAAGTAGATACGGTTTTTACAAAACAGTACGGCGTAAAAATGCTTTTAGAGCCTAAAAATGGCGCTTTGGCCTACAATATGAATATGTATTACGGTCCGTCGGATTATCAGATTTTCAAAAAGTACGATCGTAATCTTGACGAAGCCATGCCTCTTGGTTGGGGAATTTTTGGAATTATAAACAAATACATCATTATTCCAGTATTTGGTTTTTTAACTGATTTCCTTCCTGCCGGAATAGCCATTATTGTTTTGACAATTCTTATAAAACTTTTGCTTTCACCTGTTCAATACAAACAGTATTTGGCACAGGCAAAAATGAAGGTTTTAAAACCAGAAATGGACGAAATAAAAGAGAAATACAAAGACAACAAACTGAAAATCCAACAGGAAACCATGAAGTTGCAAACTTCTGCTGGCGCAAGTCCGCTGAAAGGTTGTTTGCCAGCACTGTTGCAGATTCCGGTGTTTTATGCGCTCTTTACGTTCTTCCCTTCGGCTTTTGACTTAAGGCAGAAAAGTTTCCTTTGGGCGGATGATCTTTCCAGCTATGATACCATTGCGGAATTGCCTTTCCACATCCCATTTTATGGAGATCACGTTAGCTTATTCCCTATTTTGGCATCCATCGCCATCTTTGTTTATATGATGATGACTATGGGCCAAAACATGCAACAGCAGCAACAGCCTGGAATGCCGAACATGAAATTCCTGATGTACCTTTCTCCATTGTTTATGTTGGTATTCTTTAATAACTATGCGAGTGGTCTTTCGCTTTACTATTTTATTTCAAACTTGATTACCATTGGTATTATGCTTGTAATAAAGAACTTCATTATTGATGAGGACAAAATTCACGCTAAAATACAAGTGAAAAAAGCCACACCCAAAAAACAAAACAAGTTTCAGCGCAAGATGGCCGAAATGATGGAACAGGCTGAGCAACAGAAAAAAAGTGGAAAACGATAGGTTTTGGCCAACTTCTTAAAATTAACTTGAAAATAGAACTGAAAATTCAACGTTTACTTTTTTAAGTAAATGAAATGAAACAATGAAAAAAATTGCTTTTATCCTTTTCTTCGGAATAATTTTCTGCTCCATCGATGCTTTTTCGCAAAGCGAAATCAATCAAATGGATGCGCAGGGAAAACGCCACGGAGTTTGGAAAAAAAACTATGAAGGCACAACCCAACTTCGGTACGAAGGCACTTTTGAGCACGGAAAAGAAGTAGGCGAATTCAAGTTTTATTGCGAGGAATGTAATGACAAACCTACCGTAATAAAGAAATTCAACAGTAAAGATGACGTTGCTGAAGTGAAATATTTCACAATTAAGGGGAAACTCGTCAGCGAAGGAAAAATGAAGGATAAAGACCGCATTGGCGAATGGGTTTATTATCACGAAAAGTCCAACAATGTAATGACACGAGAGCAATATGCCAACGGTAAGTTACACGGAAAAGTGATTACGTACTACCCCAACGGAAAAATTACACAGGAAACCACTTATAAAAACGGAATAAAAGAAGGCGAAGATAATTACTACTCACCCGATGGTGTTTTGCTGAAAAAATTGCTTTATAAAGAAGACCAACTTCAAGGTCCTGCAATATATTATGACGCTTATGGCAATGTGGTAATTGAAGGCTTTTATAAAGAAGATAAAAAACACGGCCTCTGGAAATACTACAAGGATGGCAAAGTGATTTTGGAAGAAACATTTCCGAAGAAAAACGGGGAATAGTTTTTTGAAACTTTCAAAAAGTAAAAATCCAAATACAAAGGGTTTATTATAATTTTCTTCTACTTTGTCTATTTATTTTTTGGCTTTTACCTACTAAAAAATAAACTTCTAAAAAACCTAGGCAACTATTTACTAAAATTTCACGTCCTTATTATAAATGCAATCATAATTGTAAAATATAAGCGTATGTTGGAAATTTCAAAAGTAAATATCAAAACAAAACTTGCTGCATTGTGGGCTTCTGTTACATTCTGCTATTTATATGGGGATTATTTTGAGCTTTATACACCTGGTAAAGTAAATAGTTTAATTACTGGCGAAAACATTTTAGACAGCCCCATAAAGTTATTAATAGCATCAATCATTTTGGCAATTCCCTCCGTTATGGTTGCCGCATCAATCATTTTAAAACCAGAAATAAATAGAATTCTCAATATAATATTTGGAGCATTATTTACACTCATGATGTTGTTTATAGGTATAAGTTCAATGAGTGAATGGTATAAATTTTACGCATTTTTTGCATTTTTAGAAAGCGGCATTACATTTTTAATTGTTTGGTATGCCTGGAAATGGCCTAAACAAATTTAAACTTATACGTATGACATCAAGAAATAAGACAGCAAGAGTAGCCGGAATATTATATTTAATACTCATACTATTTGGAATAATTAGTCTTGCATATATACCATCACTGCTAATAGATCGTGAAAGTGCTGCAAAAACGTTTGAAAACATTACAAATTCTGAATTCTTATTCCGATTAGGAATTGTCAGTGGCATTATCACTTTTCTAATTTACATACTTTTACCACTTGCATTATACAAACTGTTACACGAAGTGAACAAAGTTTACGCAAGTCTTATGGTGATTTTTGCATTAATAAGTGTGCCAATATTTTTTGTGAATATCTTAAATAAATTTTCAGTTTTAACATTAATTAATAATCCTGAATATTTAAAAAAATTTGGTGAAACTGAACTTCAAACCCAAGTGATGCTTCATATTGAAAGCTATTACAACGGTATTGAAATATCACAAATATTCTGGGGACTTTGGCTATTTCCTTTTGGATACATAGTTTATAAATCAGGTTTTCTGCCAAAAATTCTAGGAATATTTTTAATGTTAGGCTGTATTGGTTATTTGACCACTTTTTTTGGAGGTTTTTTATATTCAGATTTTAATAAAACAATTATTTCTGAAATCGCACGGTATCCTGCAACCATTGGAGAAATAGGTATTTGCTTATGGCTTTTAATAATGGGGACTAATAAACTAAAATGGAATAAACAGTAACCTACAACTTCAAAAAAAAGCTTTTTTGGAATACTGGCATTTTGTGATTTCTTTGGAATTTGAAATTTGTTATTTGGTGCTTACAAACAGTATCTTTGTAAATATTTAAAATCTTATGAAAAAACGAGTTGTCGTAGGACTAAGTGGAGGTGTTGACTCCAGCGTAGCGACCTATCTTTTAAAAGAGCAAGGCTATGATGTTATTGGACTTTTTATGAAGAATTGGCACGATGATTCCGTAACAATTTCAGACGAATGTCCGTGGCTAGAAGACAGCAATGATGCAATGCTTGTAGCCGAAAAACTAGGAATTCCATTTCAAACTGTTGATTTAAGCGAAGAATATAAAGAACGTATTGTTGATTATATGTTTCGGGAATACCAAATGGGCCGCACTCCAAACCCAGATGTGCTGTGCAATCGCGAGATAAAGTTTGATGTTTTTATGAAAATTGCCCTTGGCTTAGGCGCAGACTTTGTGGCAACGGGTCATTATTGCAGAAAGGGCACTTTTGAAAAAGACGGTACTGAAGTGTATCAATTACTTGCCGGAAAGGATCCAAATAAAGACCAATCCTATTTTTTGTGTCAACTTTCACAAGAGCAGCTTTCAAAAACCCTTTTCCCAATTGGGGAATTATTAAAGTCTGAAGTTCGTAAAATAGCTTCGGAACAAAATCTTATTACTGCCGAAAAACGTGATTCTCAAGGTTTGTGTTTTATCGGAAAAGTGAGGTTGCCCGAGTTTCTTCAGCAGAAATTGGCTCCGAAAGATGGCGCAATTGTGGAAGTTCCAGCAAGTTTTTCAGAATACAAAAGAATACAATCCGAATTTTCTTCCGTAGAAGAAAAACTAAAATATCTTTCCGCTAAAAGAAAATATTCAAAAGTAGATGGAAAGCAGGTAGGCACCCACCACGGAGCGCACTATTTTACTAAGGGCCAACGTAAAGGATTAGCCGTAGGTGGAACCAAAGAACCGTTGTTTGTAATAGACACCGATGTGGAAGAAAACATAATTTACACCGGCCAAGGCAAAGACCATCCTGGCCTATATCGTCGTGGTCTTTTTGTTAAAAACGAAGAAATACATTGGATCCGCGAAGACCTAAAACTTGTCGAAGATGAAAAAATGGAGGTCAAAGCCCGCATACGTTATAGGCAACCTTTAGAAAAAGCAACATTACACTTCACAGTTTCCGGACTTTATGTTATATTTGAAAACCCACAATCCGCCATTACCGAAGGCCAATTTGTTGCTTGGTATGACGGTCCTGAATTACTTGGAAGTGGGGTAATCTCTTAAAAAAAAACAAATGATGAAAAAATTATCCCTATTACTTATTCTTTTTGTTTCAAGCTTCAGTTTTGCCCAAACCGAGGATGCGCTTGTATTCTTGGAGGCTAAAGATCCTGCCGTAGTTTCCGCTGCTCTTGCAAACCCACTAACCATTATGACCCAAGCGGCCATTGATAGAAAAAATACACACGGCATCGCAATTGACGACCGTGATGTACCATTGAATGAAACACAGAAAGCCGCCATTGATGCCGCAACAGGAATTACTGTTCTTGCAAAATCAAAATGGCTTAATGCTGTTTACGTTCGTGGAACAGAAACCAATATCAACAACCTCTTGAACCTACCATTCGTTACAGATGTGGAGTTTGCAGATAAGAGTTTGAACAGACCTATTGGAGGAAAACAATTTACAAAAGACAAATTTGAAGTTGAAAACCAATTCCCATCAAGACCTGTTTACAATTACGGAAGCGCAACCAACCAGACAGAAATGATTAATGTGGATTACCTTCACGAGAATGATTATACTGGCCAAGACATAATTGTAGCGTTTATGGACAATGGTTATCCTGGAGTATTAACCAACCCAGCCTATGCAACTCTTAGAAATGAAGGCAGACTCTTAGGTTATTATGATTTTGTTGATAGAAGTGAAAATCCAAATGGAACAGGAAACCACGGTGCTGCAACTTTTAGTGACGCTGCAGGATTTTTGAACGGTCAGTTTGTGGGTACAGCTCCAGGTGCATCATATTATTTATACGTCACAGAAGACGGAAATAGTGAAAGCCCTGCGGAAGAAGCATATTGGGTTGAAGCATTGGAACGCGCCGATAGTTTAGGAGTTTATGTTACAAATACATCATTAAGCTATCAAACATTTGATAATACTAGCTTTGACCACGAATATGCAGATTTAGATGGGCTAACCACCATTGCTGCGCGTGGCTCTAATATAGGTTTTGAAAAAGGAATGATAAATGTGGTATCTGCCGGAAATGCTGGAAATGATTTTGGATTTGTAGCTACTCCGTCAGACGCTCCTGGTTCATTGACCATTGGTGCAGTAGATGCTAATGAAAACTATGTGTCTTTCAGTTCTCGAGGCCCTAATTCTTCAGGTGTTATCAAGCCAGATGTAATGGCTAAAGGTTTAGATGCGGCAATTGTTAGCCAAAATGGAAACGTAACTACTGCAAGTGGAACCTCTTTTAGTTCACCAATTACAGCTGGAGCGGTAGCTTCTTTATGGAGCGCGGTGCCGACTTTGAAAAATGATGTAGTTATGCAGGCTATTCGTGAATCTGCTGATAGATATAACAATCCAACAGATGAATATGGCTATGGAATTCCAGATTTCGGCTCAGCTTTGAACGCACTTATAACTATCGGTATTGAAGAACAAATGCTTGATTCTAATTTTGCGTTGTATCCAAACCCCGTAACAACAGAAATAAATATTTCTTTCCCGAAAAATTCAGAAAATGCTGAATTTATGCTTTTCAATATTTTAGGTGAAAGAATCCTTCAAGCAAATATCTCTACTTTGAAAAATAGAATTGATGTATCTGGGCTTGCTTCTGGAATGTACATTGCTTCAATCACATCAAACAACAAAACAACGAGTTATAAAATTATTAAAGAATAGTGAAAAACCGGATTACCGAACTTTTTAATATTCAATACCCTATAATTCAAGCTGGAATGATTTGGAACAGCGGTTGGCGACTTGCCACCGCTGTTTCCAATTCTGGTGGCTTGGGTCTTTTAGGCGCAGGTTCTATGTATCCTGAAATTCTCCGGGAGCATATTCAAAAATGTAAAAAGGCTACCGATAAACCTTTTGGCGTAAACGTGCCGATGCTCTACCCTGATATTGAAAAAATCATCGATATTATTATTGAAGAAGGTGTAAAAATAGTTTTCACCTCAGCAGGAAATCCAAAAACATATACTTCAAAACTGAAAGCGAAAGGAATTACTGTAGTTCACGTAGTAAGTAGTGTGAAATTTGCTTTAAAAGCACAAGAAGCTGGAGTGGACGCTATAGTTGCTGAAGGTTTTGAGGCTGGTGGACACAATGGTCGAGAAGAAACAACGACTTTTACTTTAATACCAATGGTAAAAGAACAGTTGGATATTCCATTGATAGCCGCCGGTGGAATTGCAACAGGTCGCGGCATGTTGGCCGCTATGGTTTTGGGTGCAGACGGTGTGCAAGTGGGAAGCCGTTTTGTTGCTTCGGAAGAGGCTTCATCACATAGCGCTTTTAAACAAATGGTAATAGATGCTAAAGAAGGTGACACCCAACTTACTCTAAAAGAATTGGCGCCTGTTAGGATGCTAAAAAATAAATTCTTTGAAAGTGTAATGCAGCTTTACACAACTGGACCTACCAAAGAAGATTTAATAAATCATTTGGGTCGCGCCCGAGCAAAAAAAGGAATGTTTGAAGGTGATTTGGAAGAAGGAGAATTGGAAATTGGCCAAATTGCGGGACTTATTCACGATATAAAACCAGCCGCTCAAATCCTGAACGATATGATAGAAGAATTTCAAATTGCTAAAAAAGAAGTTGCAAATTTTTAAGAATTATTCTTTCCTATATTTAAAATATTCTAAACATAAAAAACCCTTCCAAATTTAATTGAAAGGGTTTTCTTTTAAATTAAAAACTATATTTATTCTTTGATAAGCCTTTTAGTTATCTCTCCATTTTCACTTTGAATAACTACAAGATACGTAGCGGAAGCCATTTCAGAAACATCTATAGCTTTTTCAGCTCCCATATTTCTCAGGTCGATGGTTTTGACCATTCTTCCTCTTATATCAAATATTCTTAGATTTTCAAGTGAAAGACTTGCTGGGTTTCCAATCATTACTGTATGCTTGGCAGGGTTAGGATACATCTGCACACTTCCTAAGTCTGCATTGTGATCATCTGCGCCTAATACGGTCATAACTGTAAGTTCAAACGTACAAGTTGATATATTTCCATATTCATCTTCCGCTGTTAATGTGATAGTATAAACACCATCAGATAAGGGTGTACCAGCAACAGGGGCTTGTGAAAGTATAGTAACAGGATCCGTACAGTTATCAATTGCCGTTGCTTCACCAGTTGCAAAATAATCTGGAAGAATGTAGAACAAATTGCCAGCTCCAGGATCTACAGTTTGATTTGCAGGACAAGTAATTTCTGGCGCAAGCAAATCAACCACAGTTACAACTGCAGTACAAGTGCTTAAGTTGCCGTTTACATCGCTTGCGAATACTTGAACCGTTATAGGCGCACCTATATCTGCACAGCTAAATTCAGTAATATCTACAGCAATAGTACCAATACCGCAATTATCTGTATTGCTTGCTATTACGTCATTTGGATCTAGTGTAGCCGTTCCATCCGCACCAAGTTCCAACGTAAAGTCTTGACAAACAAGCTCTGGGTTTGTATTGTCCTCAACCGTTACAATAGCTGTACAAGTGCTTATGTTTCCGTTTACATCGGTTACAGTAAGCACAACAGTATTCTCACCTACATTTGAACAATCGAAGGTATCGATATCTAAAGTATAAGTATCTATTCCACAGGCATCAGTGCTTCCACCGTCAAGGTCTGCCCCTGTAATAGTTATAGTTCCGGTTACAGGATCTAATTCAACAGTAATGTTTTGACAAACCGCCAGTGGAGGTGTAACATCTTCAACAGTTACTATCGCTGTACAAGTGTTTGAGTTTCCGTGAATATCAGTAACTGTTAACACTACCGGATTATCGCCTACATCGCTACAATCAAAAGTGCTCGGGCTTACTGACAAACTTGCAATTCCGCAATTATCAATGGATCCTCCATCAACATCGGCTGCAATTATTGATGCATTTCCAAATTCATCCAATTGAATTGTAATATTTTGGCAAACCATTGTTGGCGCTTCATTATCAACAACTGTTATGGTAAAACTACAAACTTCAGTATTTCCGCTACCGTCTGTTGCTGTAAACTCAACAGTACTTACCCCTACCGGAAAAGCGCTTCCGCTTGCAAGGCCACCTGTTTGGGAAACTGTTACACTACAATTATCAAAACCTACTGCCACTGGGAAGTTTACGATTGCACCACACATTCCCGCATCATTATTGACAGTTATGTCTGCAGGGCATGCTATTGTTGGTGGAATATCATCTTCAACCGTTACAACAGCTATGCAAGTGCTAGTGTTTCCGTTTACATCAGTTACCGTTAGGGTAACGTTATTTGGGCCTAAATCTGCACAGGTGAAATCTGTAATATCAATTGAAGTAGTTGCAATTCCACAAGCATCGGCACTGCCTCCATCAACATCAGCTGCAGCTATAGAAACATTTCCAGTTGCATCTAGAAAAACGGTTATGTTTTGGCAAACAGCTGTTGGCGCTACATTGTCTTCTACCGTTACAACAGTGGTACAGGTGCTTGAATTTCCGTTAACATCGGTTACTGTTAGTGTAACTGTGTTTGGACCTACATCGGCACAAGTGAAATCTGTAACATCTATACTTGTGCTTGCAACTGCACAGTTGTCTGCGCTGCCGTTATCAACATCGGCAGCTGTAATACTTGCCATTCCATTGGCATCCAGTTGGACTGTAAATGGCGCAGCGCAATTAGCTACCGGAGCTTCGTTATCGTTTATTGTAATATCCATGGAACAACTATCAATAGTATTTCCACTACCATCTAATAATGACCATAAAACGGTTGTAGTTCCAACAGGGTATGTGCCAGAGGCATCTGATGAATTATTATAGTCATTAACCAATGTATATGAATTACATGATACCTGACCATTAACCCAATCCGTTGCTGGGTCCATATTTACCAATGTGCCATCATAACCGTTTACAGTCGAATCTGATACTATTGTACTTCCGGTATTATCATCCAATTTATAATAGGCTACTAAACCTGAAGCGGTTTCTGAAACACAAGAATTGAAATCTGTAAATATCTCCATATCACTTCGGAGAATGTCCCATATTCTAATTTCATCCAATGTTCCGGGAAAAAATTGAGCACTATTGGTACGGCTTCCAATTGTCATTTTATTATCTGTGCCTGTTGTACTAGATCCTCCATTCAGAGTGACTTGTATGACACCGTTAAAAAACACATCTGCTGTTTGGGTTGTTGCATTCCATCTAGCCGCAACATGGGTCCAAGTATTTAAAGGTATTGAGGTATTTGTATTAACACCAATAGTATTATTTATATAAAAGAATATTTGTCCAGAACCGCTATAACTTAATGATATAAAATTTGAAGCTGTTTTTTGGGCAAATAATATTCTGCTAAATACCGCTGTTTGTGGATTTACCCACACCTCAATGGTAATGTCGTTATTAGCTATATCATCAAATACAGTTGGGAGTGGCATATCTACTTGATCATTTACACCATCAAAATTTAATGCAGACTCTGAACCCGAACAACCATTAGTAACAGTGGGTTGTGGAACAGTAACTGCTGCCTCACAAACTCCCAAATCATTATCTTGTGAAATATCAGATGGACAAATAATTGAAGATGGACCTCCACCTCCACCGCCAATAACATTTACAATAGCAGAACAGGTTGCTGTTGCGCCGCTGTCATTAGTTACCTCAACAGGAACTGTATTTAAGCCTGTATCTGAACAATTAAAACTAACCGTTGCAGCCAATGGACTTCCCGCTAAAACTGTATAGCCACCACAATCAACAGAAACACTGTACAGTAAATCTTCAGCATTTACAGTTGCGTTGCCACTACTGTCGAGTGTAACATCCAATACGGGAGCGGTTATTTCATAATCATAATCTATTCCCCAACTGTTTATGGTACCGGTATCTGCCCCGGCATTATCAGAGACTGTGAGCTCCCATAGTCCCAGTGTACTTTCCCCATCAAATATGGAGAGTGGATTGTTCGGTGTAAAGGAACCATTAATTGTAGGTACCGATGCAGCACAAACATTTTCAACCGGCGTTGCAGCTTCATCATCTAAGGTTGCAAGTATATCATTTCCTGAGCAACCTGCGCCAGTTGTTGTTCTTCCGGGTCTATCAACAATGGTAGCCGTTGTTCCTGCTGGCGATTTTATGGTTACTATAAGGTCACCCACCCAAGTGTGTGAAATGTTTAAGTTTACATCCAAATCAGTAATTGAAACATTTTCGGTAACATTCATTGTTACAGTAACCCCCGTTGGATTATTATCTGGGATTGCTGTTCCTGGACTACTGGACTGTGAGCCTGTCATTGGTATATTACCTGAGCCCATACATACAATTTCCGGAGGGTCATTGGTTACATTAATATCATCCGTTATAGCTGTTGGTGTCCCTGTACAAAAATCGTTAACAGTATAGGTAACCGTAACTAAACCTGGCCCTCCAACAGTTGGGTCAAATGTAAAAGTCATTCCATTGCCATCATCGGTTACACCTGCACCACTATAAACACCTCCATTTGGATTTCCACCTGAAAGACCAGTTTGAATTCCATCGGAAAGACAAACCTCATCAATAGTGTCTAAACCGGAAAAAGTTGGCGGTAAATCAAATGCTTCAGTACCATCCGTTTTGCTTCCGGAAGAACCTTGGTTAGCGCTGTATCCCAAACCTCTTCTAGCAAAAGCTTCCCAAATGGTACAAATATGAGCACCTCCATATAATGCTTGATCTGCCGCTATTATTGCATCACGACCGTCCACAAAACCGGGGCTACAAGGCTGTAATTTTAACCCCTCAGTAATAAGCGACAGAGCTACGTTGTTTCCTGCAGTACCATTATAAACATCTGGATCAAAGCCATCTGTTCCTATAATTCCCCAAGTCATATCCCACAACATAGTGGCCCAAACTTCCCCAACTCCGTGAGGTGCTACAGCTGTTATAATATCGTTATAAGTATGGTTGTTAACCGCGAAATCTGTACTGTAACGTTGGGTTCTTACACCATTCCCAGTAATAGGCTGACCTAACAAATAAGTTCCTACCCCTCTGGCATCAGTACCCGTATCGCCTGGTTCAATAGTCAATATTAAGCCGTAGATATCGCTCCAGCCCTCACCCATTTGCTCTTGGTTATTTAAACACCCAACATTCGATGGACCTCCTGTAAGTCTATTTGAAACACCATGACCATATTCGTGCACAATTACCCCTGCATCAAGATCCCCATCATGGGACGGAGTTGAATTGTTACACAAAAACATGTTCATAGTAGGGTTTGAGCCATCGGCAGGAGTACCGAAGTTGGCGTTACAATTTCCGGATGCCTGAGCATTAGCATTTACGCTGTCAGATCCAGCACCGCCATTTCCATAGTTATTTTCCTGAAAATTACCACTTACCTCGTCAAAACCATATTGGTACAATACATCGTGAACTATGTTATTCCAATAAAATAAATTTGTGATATATGGAGCTGTATTTAAAGCTGGATTCTGATTTAAGTCAATTGCAAAATCAAAAATTAAAGCTGCTGTTCCATTTGGACGATCGGAACCTTTATGGGCATCCACATTATTCCCTGTAGTAACAGTAAATTCAGGTCCTGCAACACCATTTGTGTCATGCCATCCAAAAGGAGATGCAGTTGCATTATCTGGATTGTTCTGTAACGTACGCGGGCCATGATTTGGTGATTCCGTTGGCATTGCATATACTCTATAGCCACCTACTAACGCTGGCGCAACTTCAGAAACAATATTTTTAGAAGTTTTGTTGTATTTTTTTGTTGCTTCCTTTTCATTGAGAGGCCCAATCATTGTTGGTATTGCGACAGCTTCTTCCCCGTGGAAATGTTCATTATGGCCGTCCATTATATTACAAGAAACCGTCCAGTTTTCTTTGTCAATTATTTTTCCAGTAACGGCATCCACTCGGAAATTCCACCAATCAGTAGAAGTTTTCTCAGCTATTGAGAGCTCCCAAACCAATTGTGTGCCTATTCCTTCCCTGTAGTAATACATTAATTTTACAGGAATATCTACCAAAGAAATATCCGCTTTATTGAAAACGGCAGCTTTATTTTTACCGCCGATGCTTTTTATTTCCTGCAGATTGGAAATTTTGTAGCCCATTTGGTTGGCTACCGCAGCAATAGCAGCACGGGCATCTATTCCCTGTACGCTATTTTTAAGGGTGGCTTGCACATCAGCCAAAAACTTATTGTGTTCTGTTAAAACTTTTCCAGTTTTATCAAAATGAACACTTGATTCTGTTCCGTACACTTCCAACCCATTAATGGCTTGTCGTAAATATACGTGGCGAATACCACTCTTTTTACTTACATTTTCATTAGTAACCACATATGCGTTACTTTTCTGTGCAATGAGTTTTTCTAGCGAAGCTGTTGAAGGTTTTGTGGCCTGTTGTGCCGCTTGTTTCTCTTTTTCTGGGTTTTTGTGTTGCGCAGAAAGCTGAAGGGTCAGCATGCAAAACAACATCAAGAGTAGTTTTGATTTTTTCATTTTGAAATTTGATTTAGTTAGTTATATAAATTTATAACAAAATCGTAATAATCAGATGTTTGTCATCAAGTTTTTTAAAAATAAATTTCTTTAAACCAGAAAATTAATCAAAAAAAAAGCCTCCCGATTGGGAGGCTTTGCCTTAAAAAAATTGTGTGTATTAAAGTACTTTTACGTTAACCGCGTTCAATCCTTTTTTTCCTTCTTGAAGATCAAATTCTACTTCGTCACCTTCACGAACTTCGTCGATTAGGCCTGTAACGTGTACAAAATGTTCTTTGTTTGTTCCTTCTTCAGTGATAAAGCCAAAACCTTTGGTGTCGTTGAAGAATTTTACTGTTCCTTTGTTCATTGTATTTAATTAAAAAATTTATAATAAGTGGCAAAGATAGTATTATTATTGAGAAATACGCTTTTTAGCAATATTTATTTTAAAATCTAAAAAACAGAATCTTCTTTTAAATTTTAACAATACAATTGTAAATATTATAATTTTTTATAAAATTATTCAATCAACCACTTGTATTTTTCTTTTTTTTACTTTCTATTTTGCTATTTAGCCATTTGGGGTAATTAATATTATTTTCGGCTTCTAATATTGTAATTTGTTGTTTTGTGTCTGTTTTTAAAAGCTCCCTTTGCTTCACTCCCAAAATTTCACCAGCAGTCTGAACTCCTGAATAACCAGCTCCAGCAACGCCATGGCTCACTATGCTGGCGCCACATAAATAGAGGTTTTTTATTTCACTTTTTGCTTTATATGCAAATGGGCCAATTTGGGTGAGCTTTTTTTCAGTTCCGTAAACGCTTCCCTTTGTTGAATTTATATAATACTCGTTGGTTATTGGCGTTCCAAGCTCTTGATGAACAATGTGCGCCCTAACATTTGGCAACACCTTTTCCAAGGTCTTTAACATCTTTTCGGTAAGCAACTCTTTAAATTGAAGATATCCTTCTGTGCGAATTTCACTTTCATTTTCAAATTTTTCAAAGCTTTTATAATCCAAATAAGTTATAGCTTCTATGCTGTGATGTTTTCCATCAAAGCTGGAAGGATCTTTTAAAGTTGTACAGCTAATAAACATTCCCTCAAAGGCTTCCCCATTGGTTATATCCGGCATCATCATTCGTTCATAAACTGTATCCATGTCCTCGTTTGGCATCAGCCAGATATTTCCAGAATCGATTCCGGAAGCTTTTAAATCCATTTCCACCGTTAGAAATAGCATTAAGGAAGTACAGGAATAACTAGTTTTATTTAGTTTTTTTTGAAGTCTTCTGCTCAAATTTTCTTCCCCAATAAGTTTTTGATAGGTAATATTTGGATCGGCGTTCGAAATTATCCGTTTGGCAAACAACCGCTTCCCACTTGCCAATTCAACGCCAATTGCAGTTTTTTTCTTCTTTCCTTCAAGTAAAATTCGCTTGACTGATTGTTGCGTTTTTACTTCTCCATCGTAATTTTTTATTGCAGTTGTCATCGCTTTTACAATTGCACCTCCACCACCGCAGGGATAAAAACCCCCATTGAAATAATGGTCCATAACAGCACAATGCAATGGAAAACTGGCTTTTGCAGGAGCCAGCCCATGGTCGCCAAATTGTATGTTTAGAATTTTTTTAAGCAGCGGGTCTTTAATATGCCAATCTATAACCCGCTTTAAACTGAAAAGCGCATACTTTCCCATGTTTTTAGTTCGAAAGGGAATGGTCAAATGCTGCCAAAATCCTTCCACATCAGGAAGCAGTTGCAGTTCCGCACTCACATTTCTAACAAGGCTTAAATACTTTTTTATATTTTTTTCTTCCTTTGGAAATCTTTCCGTTAGCGAATTGACCAGCTCATCAAAATTTCCAGGAAAATCAAAACGTTCCTCGCCTATGTATGCATGTTCGTAGGCAGAAGGATTCATTCTGAAAAAAGTAAGGTCGTTTGCAATGCCCAATCCCTCGTAAAGCTGGGCAGTGGATTGTCCTTTTTCCAAAAGGCCAACATAATGCACACCCGGCGTAAAACGATGCCCATTCAAATAAAAACTATGGCACCAACCGCCCGGAACATCGTGTTGCTCCAAAACCAAAACTTTTTGTCCAGCGCGGGCCAAACAAATTGCTGCGGAAAGTCCGCCCACACCACTCCCAATAATAATGGTATCGAAATGTTTTTCTTTGAAATCTGATGAAGTATTTGTCAACCTATAATTCTGTTTAAAATTTCCTATAAGAATTTAAACAAATCTATGGTTTTTCTTCAAATGGCGCTAAAGCTATCCGAAAAATAATATATACCCGCCAGGAGTAATTTATATAAAAGATAATTTAGTTTGCCACACTGTGCTTTTCGAAGTGCAAACGCAAAGTTTTTCGACAAGCTTAGATTGAGCTATTTTTGAAATATGATGAATTTGTAATCTTACAATTCAACTACGATTTGATTTTTCAAAATATCCTCAAAAGTCTCCCTTTTACGAATTAAATGCGCTTTTCCCTTATACCATAGCACTTCCGCAGGGCGGTAACGGGAATTGTAATTGCTTGCCATAGTAAAGCAATACGCGCCCGCATTATGGAAAGAAAGAATATCACCCTCGTGCAATTCTGGAATGCGGCGGTTGTTTGCGAAAGTATCGGTTTCACAGATATAACCAGTTACTGTATAAAATCGGTCTCTTCCATGGGGTCGAGAAACGTTTGAAATTTCGTGCTGGGAACCGTAAAGCATCGGGCGGATCAAATGGTTAAAACCACTATCAACTTGAGCAAATACGGTAGAAGTAGTCTGTTTTATAACATTTACCTTTACCAAAAACTGCCCAGCTTCACTCACCAAAAATTTGCCAGGTTCAAAAGCCAAGGTTAGTTTTTTTCCGTATTTTTTACAGAAGTCATTAAAACGCTTGCTCAATTTTTTCCCTAATTCTTCTACGTTTGTTTCAATATCGCCATCTTTATAGGGAACTTTGAAACCGCTTCCAAAGTCGATAAATTCAAGATTTTCAAAATTTTCAGCAGCGTTGAAAAGTATTTCCGAAGCATAAAGGAAAACGTCAATATCCAAAATATCACTCCCCGTGTGCATATGGATTCCGTTGATGTTCATTCCAGTATTTTCAACAATCCTTTTCAGTAAAGGCATTTGGTGTATTGAAATTCCAAACTTGCTATCAATATGCCCCACGGAAATATTAGCATTTCCACCAGCCATAACGTGCGGGTTTATTCGAATACAAACCGGAGTTTTAGGATGCTTGGTCCCGAATTGCTCCAAAATGGAAAGGTTGTCAATATTTATTTGCACGCCTAATTTTGCGGCTTTTTCAATTTCTTCCAATGAAATTCCGTTGGGTGTGTAGATTATATCCTCAGGTTTTGCACCAGCTTCCAAGCTAAGCATCACTTCCTGTATGGAAACAGTGTCCAAACCACTTCCCATATTAATGAGCAATTTCAATATTGAAATATTTGAAAGTGCCTTCACTGCATAATTTATTCTCAAACTCTCCACCTTATCAAAAGCGCTGGTCAAACGTTTATACTGCTTTTCAATTTTAGCGGCGTCATAAACATAAACAGGGCTTCCGAATTCTTGGGCAATTGCCAAAAGGTCTTGATTTTTCATCTTTTTTGAATAAATTTTTAAAAATTAAGGCGCAAAAATAGGGATGTCTTGGCAATTACTTCATTAATAATTACTTAATTTTTCATTTTCAATAATTCTTTGGAAATTTCACAAGTAATGCCTTAAAAAACATTAGTGCATTCCTGCAACATTTGTTATTTTTGCAATCCATAAACAAGTACAAAACCGCTACTATGAATTTACACGAATATCAGGGAAAAGAAATTTTAAACAGTTTTGGCGTTGAAATACAACGCGGTATCGTGGCAACCACCCCAAAAGAGGCTGTGGAAGCTGCAAAAAAACTTACCGAACAAACCGGAACGGGCTGGCATGTTATTAAGGCACAAGTTCACGCCGGGGGCCGTGGTAAAGGTGGTGGTGTAAAGCTTGCAAAGAATTTACAGGAAGTTGAGGATATTGCAGGAAAAATCATTGGAATGGACCTTGTTACTCCACAAACTTCTGCTGAGGGAAAAAGAGTTCACCAAGTTTTGGTTGCCGAGGATGTTTACTATCCTGGCGACAGCGAGCCAAATGAATTTTATATGAGCGTGCTTTTAAACCGTTCCACCGGAAGAAACATGATTATGTATTCTACCGAAGGTGGGATGGATATTGAAACCGTTGCCGAAGAAACTCCACATTTAATTTTCACGGAAGAAATAGATCCCGCTGTTGGTCTTTTGGGCTTTCAAGCGCGAAGAGTTGCTTTCAATCTTGGTTTGAGCGGAAAGGCTTTTAAGGAAATGACAAAATTTGTTACTGCGCTTTACAAAGCATACAACGAATCTGATTCTTCGCTTTTTGAAATAAATCCAGTTTTAAAAACAAGTGATGATAAAATTATCGCGGTTGATGCGAAAGTAAGTATTGACGATAACGCACTTTTCCGTCATAAAGATTACGAGGAAATGCGCGACAAACGCGAAGAAAATCCAGTAGAGGTTGAAGCAAAGGAAAAAGGCTTGAACTATGTAGATCTTGACGGAAACGTTGGCTGTATGGTGAACGGCGCCGGACTTGCAATGGCAACGATGGATCTTATTAAACAAGCCGGTGGGGAACCTGCAAACTTCCTTGACGTTGGTGGAACCGCAGATGCCGAGCGTGTTGAGGCTGCTTTCAAACTAATCTTGAAAGACCCGAACGTAAAAGCAATTTTGATAAATATTTTTGGTGGAATTGTTCGTTGTGACCGTGTTGCACAAGGCGTTATTGACGCTTATAAAAACATGGGAACTATTCACATTCCAATCATTGTGCGTTTGCAGGGAACCAATGCAGACATCGCAAAAAAATTGATTGACGACAGTGGTTTGGACGTACAAAGCGCTATTGAATTTCAAGAAGCAGCAGATAAAGTAAAAGCTGTGCTTTCTTAAAAATTAATAATTTACATAAAGACCCTTCGCATTTAGCAAGGGTCTTTTTTTTGAATTTTAGTTATGGATAAAAACCCTAAATCTTTACTGAGTGATTTAATAAATATGGTGATGGCCGACGGAAAAATAAACGTTTCCGAAGTTGAATTTATCCAAAAGATTGCAAAGCGAATGGACATTTCCAATAAGGAAGTGATGGCGCTTTTTGAGAATCCACAGCCTTCAAAACCTTTATATTCTGAAGTGGAACGAATCACGCATTTCTACAAATTGATTTTAGTGATGAATGTGGACAATGAAACCCATGAAAAAGAAGTAATCGCTTTAAAAAATTTTGGATTGAAAATGGGCATCCGTCCCATAGTTGCCGACCAAATTCTCAAAAAAATGGAATGCTACGAAGATAAAATGGTTCCAGCGGAAGAGCTTCTTAAAATCTTCAAAATCTATTACAATTAGTCTGAAGCAATATTCTCAATAGAAACAACATCTTTATTAGAGTCAAAAGCCTTCTTTGCCTGCTTTAACAATGTTTCCATTTCCTCTTTTATAACAGCGTGATAATTTTCTTGGGCGGCAGGCTGTCTTTCAAGATATTTCAGCATCCACAATAATTTTTCAACCATAATCGGGTCGTGCTTGCAATAGGTTCGCAGCGACGCCATCACATTATATACAACTTCCTTAAAACTAACAATGGCTATTTTCAGTAGCGCCTTTTCGTCGTGGACAATTATTCCGTTGTCCCTTTTTTGCATTCGCAGCGCAAGAAGTTCCGTCAAATAGTCTATAGCGTTAATGGCTGTTCCCGGATCGTTTATTCCGGGAGACATTGCTTTTACGGCAATTTCGGCAATCTGTTTAAATGCCAAAAGATAGTTGTCTTGCACCAACTCACCCCGCGCGAAACTAATGTTTGAAATAATAGCATCCACAACCTTTTCATCAAGCTTCTTTTCAGATTTTATAAAAATTCCGTTCTTCAAAACAAAGAATCCTTTGGGAACTGTTATATAAATCTTGGTTTTTTCCTCGTCGCAAATATTCAAAATATTTTTTGTTGAAATATTCTGAAAATAGCCACTGCGACCAGCTTTGTATTCATACCAATTTTCAGTATTTGGAAAATTCTTGTTTGAATTTTCTTCAGATTTTATGAGTTTTTGAAGCCTTTTTTCGGCATCGTGAAAAATATTTTCCAAAATATTATTGATCTGAATACTCTGTGAAATATTATGGATGAAATATATAAAAGCAACCAAGCAAAGAATGGTGAAAGCTATCCCCAAGAGTACTGAAAACCCCGGAAGCGTATATTTATCCTCACTGGGCTCAATGGAAAAAAGCGTAAAAATATTATAGAGAATGGTAGCCAAATAAATCCCTAAAATCAATTGGTGCCGCTTATCACTAATCAATCCGGGAAGCAATCGCGGGGAATAATTGTTGGAAGCTTGGCTCAAAAGCAGCATCACCATTGAAAAACTAAAAACCATTAACGAAATTAGCCCTCCCAAACACGCGCTTAAAACGGTTAATGCGGTATCGCCATCTTCCACCATCAATAATGGAAACACATCCATAATTTTTCTGGAAATACCCTGTTGCTCTAAATATATCATTAAAAGCGCTACCAAAAATCCTGAAAAGGCCAATAGTGTGGGATAAAAGGCAATCTTGCTTTCTATGGTATTGAAGAAATCAAAAATTCGGATGAAGAGTTTTTTCATAAACGGGAGTTAGTTCAATTTTAAAATTAATCAATGCAAATGTCATTATTCTTAAAAATGAAATAAATGTTGAAATAAATATTCAAAACCCAGACAAAAAGTCATTCAAAAAAAATAAAAATCGGTCAAAATGACCTGTTTTATTACTTGGAATTGTTATTGAATAAGTGATAGGGAATTTAAAAAATAACACAAACAATATATAGTTATGAAAACAGTTAATAAAAACAGTATTTGGTTGCCCGGACTTTTGGACAATCTATTTTTGGAGAACCGAATGGATGCGCTAAATAATTATGAAACATTTAGCATTCCAGCGATAAATATTATTGAAAATTTGCCGAATTTTGTAGTCGAATTGGCTGCACCGGGATTGCAGAAAGAAAATTTTACCATTGAGGCTGAGGAAGATACACTTAAAATAGCTGCAAAAAAGGTAGAAGAAAAGAAAGAAGAAACCAGCGATTCACACTTCAAGAAAAGGGAGTTTAATTACAGCAGTTTCGAGCGCACTTTCAAGCTTCCTGAAAACATAAAAACTGAAGAAATTCAGGCCAGTTACGAAAATGGGGTCCTTCGGGTTACCCTTCCTAAAATGGAAGAAAAGAAAGCATTGAAGAAAATGGTTGAGATTTCATAATTGAAATTTAATTTGGTTAGTTAGTTGAAAATGACCGCGTGCTACTCAATCGGTGCGCGGTTTTTTCATGGCACTATTTTGGGCCTCTCCTTCTTCGTCCTCCAATACTATTTTGTTCCCTTTTTAAATTCCGCTCCTCTTGCCTTTTCTTTTCGTGTTTTATTGTTTCCACAGCCTTTTGGCGGCCATCCTTTAGGTATGCCATAGGCAAACCGTCACTATCCTTTACGGAATCCCTTAGCGTTTTTAGCTCTTCAGGAGTAAGGTCACGCCACTGTCCTACTGGTAAATCTCCCAATTCCAAATTCATTAATCGTACCCGTTGCAGTGCTACCACTTCATACCCCAAATACTCACACATTCTGCGAATCTGTCTATTTAAACCCTGCACTAATATAATCCGAAACTCAAACCTGCTTATTCGTTCAACTTTACATCGCTTGGTAACTGTGTCTAAAATTGGAATTCCGGAGCCCATCCGTTTTATAAATTCATCCGTTACGTGCCTATCAACTTTTACGATATATTCTTTCTCGTGTTTGTTTCCAGCGCGAAGAATTTTGTTTACAATATCACCTTCATTCGTCAATAAAAGAAGGCCTTCACTGGGCTTATCCAGTCTTCCCACGGGGAAAATGCGTTCGGGATGGTTTATAAAATCTACCACATTGTCATCAAAACGGGTGTCGGTTGTGCAAGTAATTCCAACTGGTTTGTTCAGCATTATAAATACTTCTGCTGTATTTTCCTTGATGAGTTTTCCGTCCACGCGAACCTCATCATTGGGCATCACCCTATCGCCCAGCCCACTCTTTTCGCCGTTCACGGTTACGCGTCCCTTTTCAATTAAGGTATCGGCCTCTCGGCGGGAACAGTAACCGCTATCGCTAATTGCTTTGTTTAAACGTACTGAGTCTGGGTGGTGCATTCTTTTTTTGGTAAAGATAACACTATTGAAGCGCAAAAAGAAAAAGGTTAAAATTGATTTAATTGCTTCTTCCAGCTTTATGAAAAATCGTAGTTTCAAAAAAAAAAATAAAATGGCAATACTCGGCTCAATTATAAAAACGGCGATAGATCTTCGCGGCGCAATCGTTTCGGAAAAATCTCCCGTTGAATCACAAAAAGAGGTTTTAAAACAGCTGCTCGAAAAAGCAAAGGATACCGCCTTCGGAAAATATTACGGTTTCTCACAAATCTTGGAATCTGAAGATCTGGAAAAATCATTTTCTGAAAAAGTGCCCTATTTTGATTACCACCAAATGGAGTCGGAATGGTGGTGCAAAACGCAAGAAGGCTTAAAGGATATTAGCTGGCCGGGAACGCCCACGTATTTTGCCCGAAGCAGTGGCACCACGGGAAAAACCTCAAAAAGAATTCCGGTTACCGATGAAATGATAGAGGCAATAAGAACCACGGGAATAAAGCAGGTGGGCGCGTTGACCAATTTCGAAATTCCTTCCGATTTTTACGAAAAGGAAATTATGATGCTCGGAAGCAGCACAAATCTAGAGGAACAAGATCAATTTTTGGAGGGTGAAATAAGCGGTATCAGCGCAAGCAACATTCCGTTTTGGTTTCGGGGTTATTACAAACCGGGTGAGGAAATTGCCCAAATGGACGACTGGGACCAAAAAGTGGAAACCATCGCCAAGAATGCGCGCAGTTGGGACATTGGCGCCTTAAGCGGAATTCCATCTTGGATGGAGCTTATGATGAAAAAGGTAATTGAATATCACGACGCAAAAAACATTCACGATATATGGCCAAACCTGCAAGTGTACACCACTGGCGGCGTTGCATTTCAACCGTATGAAAAGAGTTTTAACCAACTGTTGGCGCATCCCATAACTGTGATTGATACTTATCTGGCTTCGGAAGGATTTTTGGCATTTCAGAATAGACCCGATACTACTTCAATGAAATTGGTAACGGATAACGGAATCTATTTTGAGTTTGTTCCCTTCAAACCTGAATATATAAACGAGGACGGTTCGCTTTCTCAGGACGCCCCTGCCCTAACCCTTGCGGAAGTCGAGCCCGATACAGATTACGTTTTAATAATCAGCACCGTTTCCGGAGCTTGGCGTTATTTAATTGGTGATACCATTGCGTTTACCGACGTTGAAAAAGCCGAAATAAAAATCACGGGGCGCACCAAATTCTTTTTAAATGTGGTGGGTTCGCAGCTTTCCGTAAATAAAATGGAGGTCGCTTTGCAGGAAATGGAAGAGAAATTTGATATTAAAATTCCTGAATTTACTTTGGCGGCTGTAAAGATTGATGGCGAATTTTACCATCATTGGTATTTGGGTACAGAAACGGAGATTAACGCTGAAGAAATTGCACAGGCATTGGATGAAGCTTTAAAAGAAGCCAATAAAAATTATTCCGTAGCGCGTTCAAAGGCTTTGAAAGGAGTGAAAGTCAACACTATACATCCGAATATTTTTCACGAATGGAACGCCAAAAACAAAAAGAAGGGCGGACAGGTTAAGATGGAAAAAGTGATGGGCGAGGAAAAATTCGCGGACTGGGAAACGTTTGTGAAAACTCAAATTGAGTAATGAGTAGTGAGTAATTAGTAATTAGTAATTAGTAATGAAAAATACAAAATTTTAAATCTTGTCGCCATAAGCATAGTCAAAATTCAGTCGAAGGGTCAAGGGTCTTCCAGCAATCCAAAAATCTAACAATCCAACAATCTAACAATCCAACTATCCCTCCCCAACAATCTCAGGCTCCTCCTCCACTTTATTTTTATTAATGAGCTCCATTACTTCTTCTGGAGAAATGTAGAGCCTGCGGATGCGCTCCTTGTATTTTTCGGAAAGATGGGCGTTTTCTAAAATGAAGTTTTTCGTAGTCAAGATATAATCCCCCATCCCGTGCTGTATGGCATAGGTATCTGCCGTGCGCTCCACTTCCTTAATGTGCAAAGGGGAAAGCAAATACTTTATTCCAAAAATAAGCATTCCCATATTGGTGCGGTCGCGATAGTCCATAATATGACCAAGTTCGTGGCCAATCCAACCTACTTTTACGTCGGAAGGGATATCTTCCATTGTGAAATGTTCGCCTTCAATCTGAATGTTTCGGCTTATTAAAATTACGTACTCCCGATTTTCCTTCCTCTTAAAAAAACTTGCAAACCGCGGCTGCGCCTGCATGGTAGATTTTTTTATATTGTCCTTGAATTTGAATTCTATTGCAGTATCGTAAAGTTCAGGGTAAAAGGTAATTGCCTCAATAACTTCCTTTTTGATGCTTTCGGGAATAATCTTATTGTCCAAATTGATGTTTTGCGCTGGTAACATATAACAGGCAAAATACAAAATAGGGACAGTAAGGTACGTTAAAGGCATTGTAAAATTAGGAATTAGCGAAGAGCGAATAGGGATTAGGGGTTACAGGTTGTAGGTTGTAGGTTGTAGGTTGTAGGTTGCAGGTTGCAGGTTGTTGGTTAATAAAAATGAACATTGAAAATTGAAAATTGAACATTAAACATTGAGCATTGAGTATTGAAAATTGAACTTAAACTTCCTCCAATTGTTTCTGAAATGTTTTAATCTTATCCCTCAGCTTGGCGGCCATCATAAAGTCTAAATCTTTGGCGGCTGTTTCCATTGCTTTTCTCGTGTCGCGGATTTTCTTTTCTATCTGGGCTTTCGTTAAATATTCCACCTCAGCTTCTGCGGCAAGACTTTCTGCGTTTTCAAACGTGTAGGCTGCTTGTTTGGATTTTGTCAAGGAGTTTTCAAAAGACTTTTTAATCTGTGTTGGCGTAATGCCGTGCTCCTCGTTATAGGCAATCTGCTTTTCCCTTTTGTAATTGGTGCTGTCAATGGTTTCCTGCATACTGCGGGTTATTTTATCGGCATACATGATTGCTTTTCCATTTAGGTTTCGCGCGGCGCGGCCAACGGTTTGGGTCAGGGAGCGGTTGCTTCGCAAAAATCCTTCCTTATCGGCATCGAGAATGGCTACCAAGGAAACTTCCGGTAAGTCCAATCCTTCTCTCAAAAGGTTTACCCCTACCAACACATCAAAAAGACCAAGACGCAAATCCTGCATAATCTCCACGCGTTCCAAGGTATCCACATCACTGTGGATGTAGCGGGTGCGGATTTGTACTCGGGTTAAATATTTGGTCAATTCCTCTGCCATTCTTTTGGTAAGCGTGGTAACCAAAACGCGTTCGTCTTTTTCTATGCGAAGCTGAATTTCCTCCAACAAATCATCAATCTGGTTTAGGCTTGGGCGTACTTCAATTGGTGGGTCCAGCAAACCTGTGGGACGAATAATCTGTTCCACATAAACACCGCCGCTTTTTTCAAGTTCGTAATCGGCGGGCGTGGCGCTTACGTAGATTACTTGGTTTTGCAGGGCTTCAAATTCCTCGAACTTTAGCGGACGGTTGTCCATCGCGGCTGGTAAACGGAAACCGTATTCCACCAAATTTTCCTTTCGGGAACGGTCGCCGCCGTACATGGCACCAACCTGCGGAATGGAAACGTGGCTTTCATCCACAACCATTAAATAATCCTTTGGAAAGTAATCCAACAAACAGAACGGGCGCGTGCCGGGCAAACGTTGGTCCAAATAGCGCGAATAGTTTTCTATCCCACTGCAATAGCCGAGTTCGCGAATCATTTCGAGGTCGAAATTGGTGCGCTCGTCAAGGCGTTTGGCCTCCAAATGTTTTCCTATTTCCTTAAAATAATCAACCTGTTTTACCAAATCATCCTGAATGTTTCGGATGGCGCCCTGAAGCACATCTGGTGAGGTCACGAACATATTTGCTGGGTAAATATTCAGTCGGTCGTATTTGGCTTTTATGTTGTTATTCAACGGGTCAAACACTTCAATCTCTTCAATTTCATCGCCGAAAAAGTGAATTCGGAAAGCGTCATCAGCATAGCCAGGAAAAACATCTATCGTATCTCCTTTTATGCGGAAACGGCCGTGATTGAATTCTGCTTCGGTTCTTGAGTAAAGACTTTGCACCAAACGGTGCAACAATTTGGTGCGGGAGATGATCTGCCCTTTTTCCAAACTGATTACGTTTTTCTGGAATTCCGCGGGGTTCCCGATACCGTAGAGGCAGGAAACCGAGGAAACCACCAGCACATCCCTCCTGCCCGAAAGCAAGGACGAGGTGGTGCTCAATCGCATTTTTTCAATTTCCTCGTTTATGGAAAGATCTTTTTCTATATAGGTGCCGCTGCTTGGTATAAACGCTTCGGGCTGGTAATAATCGTAATAGGAAACAAAATACTCAACCGCGTTTTCGGGGAAGAGGTTTTTAAACTCCGTGTACAACTGTGCCGCAAGCGTTTTGTTATGCGCTAAAACCAGGGTTGGCTTTTGTACCTGCTGCACCACATTGCCCACGGTAAAGGTTTTCCCGGAGCCTGTAACGCCCAATAGGGTTTGGTATTTTTCTCCGGCTTCTATGCCTTCCACCAAGGCTTTTATGGCTTGGGGCTGGTCTCCGGAGGGGGTGTATTCTGTAGTTAATTTAAAATTCATTTGTTCTTTTTCATTGCCCTACAAAGGTAGCGAAAATAGAAGTGAGTATTTAGTTGTGAGTATTGAACGTGAGATGTTAGAAGTTTTTATCTTTTGGATTGTGCACGAGCGGGACGGTCAAATTATTAAGGGCTATTTGCGGATACCCTCTACAAATGACTTTCAATATCCATCATTTCATGCAAAATTCTTATGATTTCAAGTTCGTTGCGTTTTTTGTTTACTTTGAAAAAAATGAAATGTGACTTTACTTTTGCTCGGAAATAATCCTTTCTTATATGATTATAATCTAATGCAGATTCAGGCTTAAAAGATATATATTCAATTTCGTCAAATATCGAATTCAAGTAACGGTCAGCTTGTTCCATTGACCAAGTTTCAAAAGTATAAAGCCAGATAGTCTCCAAATCATTTGCGGCCTCAATACTTAATCTATAATTCATTTTTTGAATGTTTTTTCTTTAGGAAGTCCAAAAAGGAATCACGATCAAAATTTTCTACAAATCCCGATTTTTCACCTTTAATCAATGCTTTAACCAGTTCCGCTTTTTTGTTTTCTTCCTGTTCAAACATTCTTAGGGCTGCTCTGATAACTTCACTTGCAGATGTATATTTTCCAGATTTAACTTGGTTGTTAATGAAACTGTCGAAATAATCGCCTAGTAAAATGGAAGTGTTTTTGGCCATGTCTTTTTTCTCAAAAATACCAAGCGTTGGTATTAAAAACAAATATTTTATTGTAAAATTTTAACTTGGATTGTTGCTTAACGTTTTATCAATTGTGGTGTATCTCGGTAAGAACGCTTCACATAAAAAATGAATTTAGATTTTCCTAACGATGCCCTGCGCTTGTTAGGGATTGAGGATTTAGTGGCGCATTGAAAATGCTTTATAAGGATGGGCACGCTTTGGAAAAGCGCGCCAGGGGGGAGTTGGAAAGACGTTGCTATTTACTACTTTTTATGTATAATTATCTTTTCACCACATTTTCTACCTCCTCCTGTTTGAGTAGCATGACAAACAATTTCAGCAGTAGTGAAATCACTGCCAAATGCTATTGTCGCTGTTGCTGCATTGGCGCCAGAAACAATTGTCACTGATCCATAACTTACCGTCCACTCATAAAAAGGATTAGCTACATTGCTTTCGTATTCATAAGTCAAAATTTCATCAGGGCTTGCCAGATCAGAGCCATAAACACAGCAAATAGCCCCCTCAATGGTTGAGATTTCTTCACCACAAAGGAATTCAACAATCTCTTCATTTTCCCTACCACCATCATCTTTTTTTGAACAAGAATTGATTAAAGGAAGAAACGTAAGTAACAAAAAGTAGATACTTATTTTTTTCATACTATTTTGGTTTTTTAAGGAGTTAACTTTCTTTATGGTCTTAAAAAATTAAAATGGTTGTGTGTACTTTTATTTTTTTTATTAAAACCAATATAGTAATTAGGTTGCGAACGTGTGCTTGCTGGTTAAGTAGAAGTGAGACGGGAATCGTGAGACGTGAGAAGTTTTTGGGTTGTGATGGGGTTTGTGTTTACACGAGCGGGACGCTCGCGCTAGCCCTTAGTTTAGCAATGTTATTCACATAGATGTTTCAAAACATTGATAATGATGATGTAAGTGATTGATTTTCTTTTCTTTTTGCTTCTTTTTCTTTTCTTTGTTGATAACCTCAATAATTGTGGATAACAACCAGACCGATAAGGGCGAGTTAGTCGCGCTGCAAAGCTTTCAGGCTTATCCCCCGATTAAATCCCTTATCGGTTTATTCTGAACGGGCATCAAATGGAAATTCAGGTTCTCAGGCCTATTATCAGGGTTTCGATGGCAATTCAGATACTTGGTTGCATCCTTCTCAAAACCCAAAGATATGAAGAAAGAGGATTTTTTACATTTTATCGGCATCGACATTTCCAAAGACACCTTTGACGTTGCGGTGCTAAGTGGCGGAGAGCCCGCCTCTTTTGTTTTTGACAATACCCAGAAGGGCATCAATGCTTTCCTTAGGTCGCTAAGGAACCAAAAAATGTCACTGGCGCAATGCTTGATCTGTACGGAGCACACGGGCGTTTATGGCAGGCTCCTCATTGCAAAGCTCGTGGAGAAAAATGCTTTCCTGTGCGTAGAAATGTCCTTGAGGATAATCAGGAGCCTTGGTATAAGGCGCGGAAAGACTGATAGAATAGACGCCATACGTATTGCCGAGTACGCGCAGAAAAACGTGGAGGAACTTGAGGTTTACGAGCCCCTGCCCGAGGTTCTTGAAAAGGTGAGGATATTGTTGACGGTGCGAGAAAGACTGGTAAAGAACCGAGCGGACCTGAACAAATATCCCAATGAGCTCAAGCGGTTTGCACCGGAACTTGCTAAGTTGGCACAGCAGAATATTAAGAAGACAAGCGCCACACTAACTGCGGAAATAAAAAGAATAGAGGCCGAGATGCAGGCACTGGTTCTTTCCGATGACAGACTGAACAGGACGGTTGGCCTTGCCACATCTGTTCCGGGCATCGGCAAGATAACAGCGCTACAGCTCACTATTTACACCAACTTCTTTACAAGATATGAAAACCCACGCCAGTTGGCCTGCTATTGCGGGGTGGTGCCGTTTGAGCATTCCTCGGGCACGAGCATTTTGAAAAGGGCGAGGGTGAACAATATGGCAAACAAAAACCTTAAACGGCAGCTGCATTTGTGCGCCCTGGCGGCAAAGACATATGACCCAGAGATGAAAAGCTATTTTAAGAGAAAGGTGGAAGAGGGAAAATCAAAGATGCTTGTGATAAACAACATAAGGAACAAGCTTGTTCACAGAGTCTGTGCCGTCATAAAAAGACAAGAACCATATGTGAAAATGACGGCTTAAGTTTTAACCATTTTTGTTTGGTTTAAACATGGAAATCGGGGGCAGCAAGATCAGCAAGGTCGGCAACAAAAAGTTGAGGAACCTGTTGTTCCTGTGCTCGTTTTCAGCATGCAAGCACAACAAAGCATGCAGAGAGGTCTATGAGCGTATAGTGGCAAAGGGAAAAAGCAAAAAACTGGCGTTGATAGCAGTTGAAAATAAGTTGCTGAAACAGGCATTTGCAATCGCAAAGAGTGGACTGCCCTATGACGAGAAATTTATGTCGAAATTGTAGAAAAAAGATTAGGTTTTTAACTTAGATCTTTGTTGTGCGCTGGCTTTTAATTTTCATTTTCTAAATCAAATAAATTAAATGCTTTAATAAATATAGAATCAGATTTGATTTCTAATCCTCTCGGCTTAAGTTCAGTTCTTTTTAGAAATTTTATGTCGAAGGTATCTTTGAAAGCAAGATTTGAGCTTTCAATTACTAATTTTTTGTTATCTAGTATTTTCCAAGTCGAATTAGGGTCATCTATAAAATGAACTGTTTCGGGAATAGAAATGTCAGAATTAATATTAAAAATCAGGACGTTTGAGTATAAATAGCTTTTGTAATCTTTGTGATTAAATTCAATTTTTTCAATAGCCCATTTTCCAATAATCTTATTTTTTAATGATTCTTGATTTGATGAACAAGAATTAAATATTAAGCCTATTAATAAAGTAAGTATTTTTAATTTCATTCAAATCTTTTTTAGCTTGCGCACAACGTTGGGTATAAGGATAGTTGCGTGTGTAAGCAACTAACTTACTAAAAATGGAACGAACCAGAGGAAAATCCGCAGGATTTTCCGAGTAGGCTAGAACCAAGCAATTATTTTTACACGGTGTTGGCGTGTTGTTATTATTCATTACAGTCTTGTTTAATCCATTTTATCGCTTCTTCATTTCCATTTTTTAATGCGTTTTGATAGTCCAAACAAGCTTCTTTATTTTTTCTATAAGCGTGAAAAATATGACCTCTGTACAAATAACTATTTCCAAGTTCAAAGTTTTTTTGAATACAAAAATCAAAGTCCTGAAAAGCTGTTTTTGAGCTGTCAATATTGTAATAAGCTATTCCTCTTTCATATCTTATTTCTTCCATTGCAACGTCAAACTCAAAACCATCTATTATTGAATTCTCAATCTTATCTATATAAATAACATCAGTACCTTTTGTTTTAATTGCACTATTGAAATCATCAATAGCGCCCTTAAAATCATCTAGTCTTTTTTTGTTCTTTCCCCTATTTAAATAGGCTAGTGTATTGTCAGGGTCAATTTTGATTATGGTTGAATAATCTTTTATTGCTCCTATATAATCTTCAATGATTGATTTGTCAACAGCTCTATTTGTTAAGGCGTAAAGGTTTTCAGGGTCTTTTTCTATTGCGATATTTAACAGAGAAATTGCGTCTTTGTATTTCCCTACCTTTTCCAATTTTTCCGCCTCCGCATTATAATCCGATGAAGTTTTGAAATCGCAAGAAGTCAAATTAAAAATTATTAATGTTAAAAGTAAATATCTCATTTTTTAATGCACGCCAACGTCTCGGCTATGAGTAGTTGCGTGGTTTAGCACTTAACTTTGCAAGTACACACCAAACTGAAAATCCGCGATGATTTTCAGAAGCAGGTGAGAACAAGCAATTACTTATAGCCATTGTTGTGCGTTCGTTTTTTATTCTTTTTTAAACATATTTTTATAGTGTTCAACGTGATGAGGAAATTCCTCTTCGTAAAATGGGTAACTTATTCCCAAAATTGAGATTTCATATCCTTCATCTTTCATTCCTGTAATTGCATTTCCAGCAACTCCTTTTATTTCAAGTCCATCCTCTCTGAATACCTTTAATTCTGGTATTACTTGGGTGTCAATAAATTCAAATTCTGGGTCGTCAGTATTTATTACAATATTATTTTTCAAGCAGTATTCTTTCAATAATTTGTATGGCGTTTTAATTCCATTGAATTCAACTAGTCCAAACGCCACTCCCATTGGGGCGTCTGCTTTTTCGAGTTTTGAAGTTCCAATTTCTTTGTCTTCTAAAACTACATTATAGTTTTTTTTACAGCTGTTAAGTACCTTTTCGTTGTAAAAATTTAAAGAATAGTCAGAAGCAAGACATTCAAATGTCTCGTCTTTAAAAAAGAATATGAAATGTTTTCTGTCCGAATTGTTGTTTTGTATTCTATGAATTGGATTTGGTAACTCTTTATCTAATCCACTCTTAATTTCATAGAATTCTCCCCAAGGTAATTCGTTGTGATTTGTTCTGTATTGTCCATAAAAATACCCCTCGTCATTGCAAGTATTTAGAGAGTATTCCGAACAGTTTTTAAATCGGATTTTGACTTTATCTCCTTCTTGATATTTGTCGAATTGAAAATGATTAAGATAAATATCCATTATCAAGTCAATTCCATCCACTTTTATTTCAATTTCAGGTGAAACTGGGTTAGCGTTCCAATCCTTTGTTATTTGGGTATAATCAATTTTTCGAGTTGGAATTTTCTCTACCTTATTTGTTCCAAATATTTTATTTATCCAACTCAAATTCGTTTGTTTTCGGGTTTTCTTAAATGACGCACAACTAGTGTATATCAACATGCACTTTATTTCGCATGTCTTTGGCCAAAGTACAACTTATTTTAAAAAGCTCAAAGGGCTTGGGGTGTTTGTAATGTGGTGGTTGCTTACATGGGTGTAAATTTCGGTAGTCTTACTACTGCCGTGCCCCAAAAGCACCTGTATGCTCCGTAGGTTCACTCCATATTCATAAAGGTGGGTGGCATAGCTATGGCGCAAGGTATGTGGGGTTACTTTTTTGCGTATGCCCGCTTTTTTTGCAGCACGGTACAATACCCGCCGGACACTTGTGGGTGAGTAGGGAACTGTTTTTAAAGCACCCTGGGCGTGTTGCCCTTCAAATAAGTAGGTAACGGGACGATACTGTTTGTAGTATTTCCGCAATAGGTGCAATAACTCTTCCGGCAAGGGTACTGTGCGGTCTTTAAAGCCTTTTCCTCGCCGCACGGTAATGCACTTGCGGCTGCTATCTATATCTTTTATCTGTAAATTGATAAGCTCTCCAATGCGCAACCCACAGGCATAGAGGGTTTGCAACATGGCCAGATGCTTTACATTTGCCACAGCAGAAAAAATACGGATCACCTCTGCCTGGGACAGCACCGTGGGCAACCGCTTTTCTTTGCGCGGGCGAACTACATGTAGGTAAAGGCGCTCTTGCCCCAAGAGATTTTCCCAATAAAACTTAAGAGCATTTATAGCTTGGTTTTGGCTACTAATGGCATACCCTTGGTGTATTAAGGAGGTAATGAACACCTCGCCACTTTCCTGTATGCTTGCATCTAGGGTATGCAACAAGCAGTAATCGCGGTACATAGTAAGATAGCTTTTATAGGTTCGCTGGGTGTGTGGCGAATAATTTTTGCGTTCCAATAACCGTTGTATAGCAGAAAAATCCATAACGGGTGCAATATAAAGGGCTTTTCCTTACAGAATACCTATGTAACCATTTATAGTCGTTTACAAATATTTATAAAAAAGTTAAACGTTTACAACTATTTAAAAAAGGAACTACAACAGGGGTATAAACCTGTAATTTACCCCTTCCCCACCACCGCCATAAGCGTTTCCACCTTAGTTTTCAACACCCTATTCTCCTCCTCCAGCACGGCAATGCGCTCCTGTAGTGGCAGCGTGGAGTCTGGGGCATTGGTGGTAAAGTCTGGCGGCAGCTGGGCGGCGAGGTCTGCAAAAAAGTTGTGCTTCATTACCGTGCATAGCTGCCATAAAATTTCAGTCTGTAAGGAAGGGCGCTTGGTAAACCTGTGCACTGTTTCGGGCGCGCGTTGCAGTACCCGCGAAACGGCTGCTTTTGAGATGCGTCTTTTCTTGATGCGTTCGGAAAGCATTTCCCCTATGTGGGGGCTGTTTTTCTGTTTTTTAAACTTATTTGTTGCCATAATGCTGTATTTTATTAGTCAAACAATCAGTTTTATTAGTTAGATAGTCAATACTATTAGTTAGACAGTCAATTACATTAGTTAGATAGTCAATAGTATTGGTCTAAATGCAAGAATTATTAGTTTAAAGGTCAATTTAATTAGTCTTTTGGTGGGTTTTATTAGTCCAATAATCAATAGTATTAGTCCAATTGTAAGTTTTATTGACTTTTAGACTATGATTTTCGTGAAAACCAGTTGCTAAAAAAACGGTTCGGGAAGAACCGCTTTTTCCCACGCCTTAAAAATTAAGTTGTGGTGTCTTCGCCATCGGTAGGCCGGGAACCGCCCGTCCGCGTAAAACGCTCGCGCATCTGTTCATAGCCCGCGCGGGCATCCTCACTGCCTGCCTTGCTCATCGCCTCATAAATGGTGTAGATGGCGAGGGAATAGGTATATGCCTCGTGGGCCGCTATGCGGGAAAGGTCATCCAGCTTGCGCTGTAGGGCCTTGGTGCGTTCGCTAACCATCTGCAACTGCTCAAACAGATCGTAATCGTTCTGCAGGGTGGTAAGCTGGAAGGTGGTGGGCAACACGCTGGCGCCACTGCCGCGCAGTACGTTTACCACTGTTTCCACAAACACGCGGTTGTCCACATCCATACCGGTGTAGCGACGGCGTTGGTCATCGTTTAGGGCGCCTTCTGGCAAGGCTGCCATAAAATCGTTAAGGGCGGTGAGCGCAGTGGTGAGCACTGCGGGATCTACGACTTCGTTAAGTCGGTTTTCAGTTAAACTTGACATAACTATTTCAGTTAATGGTTAATATGACTTCAAGTTCAAAAATATATCAATACCAGTCAAGGGGGATTTCCCCCATTTTTTTACAGGGTTTTTCCTGTTTTTCAACAAGTTGTGGGTTAAAAAACCGCTAGGGCGCGGTTTTTTTTTGTTTGTAGATTATAGAATCAGGGGTTTATATTGTACGCCTCTTTCGGCAGTGTGCTATATTCCTTTCATCACGGCTTCGGTCAGGCGGTCGCAGCGGCTAAAGCCAAATTCAAAAACCGCTGTGTTGTTTGAGAGTCTGTAGAGGGTTTCCTTTAGCATTTCCTTAGAGCGGTGAAGCCGAATTTTTACATTGGCCAAGCTTATCTCCAAGGCGGCGGCAATTTCCTTTAGGCTCATTTCCTCCACCTCTTTCATTATATAGACTGTCCTGTACTTTAATTCCAATTGGTCTATAGCCTGCTCCAGCAGTTGTTTGGTCTCTTTTTGCGCCATTTTTTCTTGCGGATTTAAGTTTTTACGGTCTGGAATTTCCATAACCAGGACATCATCGGTAGTTGGGGAATAGTTGTTTAAGTACAGCATTTTCCCTTTCTTCCTCAGCGCTGCCAAGGCTTCGTTTATGGCAATGCGGATAAGCCAGGTTGAAAACTGTGATTCCAAATTGAATTGGTAAAGTTTGGTGTATGCCTTTATGTAACTGTTCTGCATCACGTCTTCAATTTCGGCCTCGTCCTTTAGATAGCTTCTGATTACCCGATAGAGTTTTTGGTTGTTGCGTCTTACCAAAATTTCATAAAGTTCCTTTTCACCGCTCAAGATGCGCTTGATTACCGTTTCCTCTTTTAGTTTATGGTCGTTAATTGTGTTGCTTTTTATTGCTTCCATTGCGGTGCTTGTTTTCCTTTTAGATGGCGAATCTTTTAAAAAGATACAAAATTCTTGTATCCTTTTTTGAAGAGAACCATCAAACGGGTGTAACAAATGTATAAACATTAAAAATTTAAAATTATGAACGCTAACGTACACTTAGTAAAAACCCTTTTAAAATACACCTTTGGCTTGGTGCCCATTGTTGCGGGTCTGGATAAATTCACCAATATTTTAACCGATTGGTCCCAATACATCTCTGAGGGCTTTGCAGAAATGCTGCCTTTTGAACCTTCCACTTTTATGATGATTGTGGGGGTTATTGAAATTATTGCAGGTATCCTGGTATTGACCAAAACCCAGATAGGCGCTTATGTAGTTTCGGCTTGGCTGGTAGCCATTGCCTTAACATTGCTATTTAGCTGGAGCTATGTGGATGTTGCGGTAAGAGATTTGGTGATGGCCATTGCGGCATTTTCCTTAGCAAAATTATCTGAAGGCAACCCCATTAAATAAAGTGCTTAAGAATCCATGGACTTGTGGAAAACACAAAAGGATTGGCCAGAAAAGGTTTAAATTCTTTGGGTTATTTTAATGTCTATGGATTCTTTTTTTAGGTTTTCCAAAAGCAAGAAAATAAGAAGTGAACAGTGAAGCGTAAAAGGTTTTTGGGGTTGGTAACAATTTGCAACTGGATATTGGAAAGGCAAAAAACTAATTGCAAGAATTATTCACTAAAAGGCTCCTCATAGGTATAACTAATCTTGCCTTCCGTAATAATAACTTCTTGGTTGGCGTCGCTCAGTTTTCCAGAAAAGGTCATCCGGAAGCAATTCTTTGTATTTGTAATTACGTTGCTTTGCAATTCCCCCTCCAGAAAATCACCCCTAAAGAGAGTGTTGTCCTTGTACTGGGAATAGATGAATTGCTCAATGATGTTTTGGCCCGTGGTCTTGTAGGGAAGATGAAGCACAATGCTTTGTTCCTGATATGGGTTTTGCTCTTCCCTTCCAAAATTTAAGGATAGCTCATAGCCGTCACTTCTTATATCAATTCCGCGACCATAGGCGTGAAAACTTTGCGACTCCCCATTTACAAGCATGGTTATTTTGGTTTCTTGGCAGCTGGCGTTTTCATCGCTTTTGGAATCGTCTTTTGAACAGGAACTGAATAATACTACTACTGAAATAAAGAATACTTTAAAGATCTGGGAAGGTGTTTTCATCGTTTTTATGGCTGCTTATTGATAGGTTTTCTAATAAAAAAAAGGCAAGATAGCTAAAATTAATTTTCAATCTTAATTTGAAATGTATCTAAAAGTCCAACAACTTCCGGCAAGGAAAATTTTGCGCCCTTCAAGCGGTTTTGTTCTGGGTTTATGGAGTAGTTGGTAGCGTTTCTGAAATCTGCCTGCTCTAGATTTGTGTTTTGAAAAGTGGCGTTTTGCAGATTGCAGAAGGTTAATTTGGAGTTTTTCAAATCTGCTTCAGAAAAATCCACACTTTGCAGTTGGCAGTTTATAAAGGAGCTTCTGCCGAGTTTCATTTTGTAAAAAATGGAATGGTCCAATTGGCAAGTATCAAAAGTTGCGGCAAAACCAAAGGGATTGCAGGCATCAAACTGCAGGCCGAGCATTTTGCAGTTTTTGAATTGCACATCTTGAAACGAAGTGTTTTGTAAATTGGCATTGCTAAAATTGCAGTCCAAAAATTCACATTCCGCAAATCGGGTTTCAGCAAGACTTGAATTCGAAAAATTACAGCCAACGAAGGTGCAATATTCATACTCCCCTATTTCCAGTGGCTTTTCGGAATAGTCAACTTTTGTGAAGGTTTGTTCGTCTGTGTATTTGGCTTCCATAAAATTAATTGTTGTTCTTTTCCGGTTTATAGTAAAACAACACCGCGCCCCCCTTAAAGGTTTTGGTCTTTATGAGTTTAAGTATTTTTCTGTCTTTTAGATTTTCAAACAATGGCAATCCTCCCCCCGCAATTACAGGATGGACGCACAACTGCAGTTCATCCAGCAAATTGAGTTGTAGCAACTGTATAATCAAACTTCGGCATCCCACTAAATTATTTTTGCCCTCTTGGTTTTTGAGACTTAAAACTTCTTCAGCCAACGGAAGGGTTGCCAAACGGGCACTTTCCCACTCTGTACTTTTAAGCGTGTGCGAAAAAACAATTTTTGGAATTCTGTCAATAGCCACGGCAAAGTCGTCCATTGCCTTTTCTCCAGTAGGGTTTTCCAGCACCGTTTTCCAATATTCCATAAGCTGGTAGGTAATCCTACCGTAGAGTATGGCGTCTCCCTCAAGTAACAGTTTTTCGTAATGTTGATGTATTTCGGCATCGGGGGTTGTTGCGGTATGGTCGCAATATCCATCCAGCGTCATATTGATTGCGCCTATTAGCTTTCCCATGGCTTCATAGAATTAATTAATCTTTCTTGATTGTAAGTTAAAAACCGTGCCCGCAGGATCTTGGATCCAGTGCATATTTTTAGGTAATTCCTCAAGTTCATCACAAGTTTGCACGCCTTGGGACTCCAGATAGTTTGTGGCTTCGGCTACATCAGGAACTGTAAGCTGCAACCAAGTTTCTGAATGTGTATAATTGTCCACACAGTCCAACCATAGCACATTGTTTCCAAATTTCACGGCATGAGTTCTGGATATTGTGGGATTGTCTATAGGTTTCTCCTCCACTTCCAACTTCAAAATATCCCTGTAAAAAGCAACTGTTTTATCGTATTTGCTTTTTGGAATTTTTATGGCAATGTTGATTCCTGCTTCAAATTTTGGGTTCATAATGATAGGTTTTGTTTACTAAGTTGAAGTTATTTTTATTATTGCAACAATTTTTATAGAATACCCCGCATCGCAAAACCCTTTTCGGTGCCAAATAAAAAATTATGATGGGAGCGCGCACAGCTGTTTCCGATTTCTTGATTGGTTGGCCTGCTATTCTAACAGCAATATAGCTAAAATTATTCTTCAATCTTAACCCAAAGGACGAGACCTTCTGTAGCTGATTTTAGTTTCTTAATTTTCAAAACTCTGCTAACTATTGCGTTAAAATAATAAGATTTTCATACATTTAAACTTAATTTTTTTCTATATAACAAAACGACCCCCAATATCATTATGAAATCTTTTCTATTCCGAATATCTCTTCTGCTGTTTTCTATATTAATTCTCAATGCCTGTAAGGACGATGAAGGTTCTGATTATGTTCCTTTAAACATTATTGCCAACGCAGATTCTGGAGAGGTTTTTCAGAATGCTGTCTTGGAGATTGCTGTTTTAGCCAATGACACCAATGTTCCTCAAAATGGCATTATAACCCTTACGGCGCCACAAAGCGGAACGGTAACTATAAATAACAATGGAACGTCCGCAACCATTCTTGACGACACGGTGGAATATAGCCCTAATGTAACTTTTGTGGGGGAAGTTACGTTTGAATATACCATTTGCGACCCTTCGGGACAAAGTTGTGCCACTGGAACCGTTACCATTACTGTTTTGCCTTTTTCTCCTGTAAATTTTGATATTAATGAGGTTCCTTATGAAAAGCTTTCTGATTATAATTTTTATGAAGGAAACTTAGCAGATTTATCGCCTGTATATGGAGTTTTACCCTACGAGCCCATAAACACGCTGTTTTCTGATTATGCACACAAAAAACGTTTTGTGTGGATGCCTTATAATGTTTCAGCAACTTACGTTTCTGATGGAGACAACCTTGATTTTCCTCCGGGGAGTGTTTTGATTAAAACCTTCTATTACGATAATGTTTTGCCTAATAACACCACCAAAAACATTGAAACCCGTTTGCTGATTAAAAAAGCCGATGGTTGGATTTTTGCGAATTATATATGGGATGAAGCCCAACAAGAAGCCATACTAAACACCACAGGAAATGGTTTTAACGTTCCTATTGATTGGATTGAAAACGGGGAAACCAAATCTGTTAATTATAGAATTCCATCAGAAACGGAATGTTTTATTTGCCACAAGTCTTTTGACATGATTATTCCAATTGCACCAAAACCGCAAAATTTGAATTCTATTTATAGTTATGCAGAGGGTATGGAAAACCAACTTGAAAAGTGGAAAGAAATTGGATACCTTTCAAATAACAATATTCCCGCAAATATTGAAACTGTGCCAAATTGGAAAGATATTTCACAGACTTTAGAAACCAGGGTGCGCTCCTATTTTGATATAAATTGCGCCCATTGCCATGTGTATGGCGGTCATTGTGGCGCACGTTCCCTGCGCTTGGCTTTTAGGGAAAGCAATAACCCGGATAACTTAGGGATATGTGTTGAACCCGATCTTCAGATTCCCGGCTATGATGGCGCAAAACTAATTACTCCCGGTGATGCTGAAAATTCAATCCTCTTTTTTAGACAAGCCACCACCTTAGAAGAATACAGAATGCCTATGAACGGCAGAACATTAGTAGATGAAACTTTTCTTCCCGTTTTGGAAGAATGGATTAACTCCCTTACTGAACCTTGTGACTAACCAATTTAATACTATATATTATGAAAAAGATATTTACGCTATTTTTAATAATGACCTTTTTTGGAATAGGAAATGCCCAGGTATCATTCACCTCAGCCCCTATTTCAACAACTGGAGCAGAGAGGGCTGCAGTTGATATGAACGGTGATTTTTTAGACGATCTGGTTTCCGTAACTGAAAATAATATTCAAATATACTATCAGCAGCCAAACGGTAGTTTTGTAATGAGGAACATTGCCACCTCTTTTGCAGACAACCTTCCTTCTTGGAGTCTTTCCGCTGCAGATTATGATAAAAATGGCAAAACTGATTTACTTTATGCGGGAGGAAATGGCGTAACGTTTATGAAAGCCAATAATAGTGACGGCTTTGATGAAATTAGCTTTCCTCAATATGTGTTTTCACAGCGTTCCAACTTTGTAGATATCAATAATGATGGCCATTTAGATGCCTTTGTATGTCATGATGTAGCGCCCAGTGTTTATTATATTAATAACGGAGATGGAACTTTTACCTTTCATCAAGGCGATATTGGCGACTATCCCACCGGAGGGAATTATGGCTCTGTATGGGTAGATTATGACAATGATGGCGATATGGATTGTTTTATCGCAAAATGTAATGTGAACGGAGATGTTAATGAAAGAAGTGAAAATCAACTCTATCAAAATGATGGCGTGGGCAATTTTGTGGAAGTAGGAGAAGCTGCAGGGTTAAAAGACAATATGCAAACCTGGTCTTCTGCTTGGGCAGATTTTGACAATGATGGTTTTCTGGACGTATTTATCGGAAGCAGCTCTAGTAGTTTCACTCATAAAATAAACAGAAATAATGGCGATGGAACCTTTACGGATATTTCTGCTTCTACAGGAATACATGCGTTAACAACCACTGGTATTGAAAATTGCACTTATGATTTTAATAACGATGGCTATGCCGATATTTTATCCAATGGAAACATCCTTCTTAATAATGGAGATTTAACCTTCTCTTTAATTCCCTTTGCCTTGCCGAATAATAACGGCTCCTTAGGCGATTTAAACAACGATGGATTTATCGATTCTTTTACCGGTGAAAATATTTATTATAATGATGCAAACTCAAACCATTGGATAACCCTTAACACAATAGGCGTGGAAAGTAATATTAATGGTATTGGGGCACGGGTAACCATCACCTCAGCTTTAGGAACACAAATTCGTGAGGTGCGCAGTGGTGAAGGTTTTAAATATATGAGCACGCTTAACACACATTTTGGGGTAGGCTTAGATACCGAGATTACTACACTTACAATCAATTGGCCTTCAGGAATTGTAGATGTTCTAGAAAATGTAGCTGTTGATCAAGTAATTTCTGTTGTGGAAGGTTCTACAGTCCTTGGTATAGATGAAAATATAGTGAGCAATCTTATTCTTTACCCCAACCCCACTGAAGGTATTTTAAATCTTGGTAATTTAACTGATTTTGCAAATCCAGAGTATTCCATTTTTGACATTAAAGGGAAAAAAGTGATGGACGCAAGATTAGACTCAAATGCTATTAACGTCTCTAATTTGGCAACCGGAAATTACATTCTTAAAGTTCACGACGACAATACCTTAAAATCGCAGCGCTTTATTAAAAGGTAGGTGTCTAAAGGAAGAAAAAAAAGCTATCTAAAAAGTGTACTTTTTAGATAGCTTTTTTTTGCAATTCTATAAAGGTTTCTCCGTTTGCTGTTGTTTTTATTTATTTACAACATAAGTCATAGAAATTGAATCATGCCAACCTCTTTCAGAAACAAGAAAAGAAAGAGCATCAAAAGGAATCAGTCTGCAAAGATTTCTAATAAATAAAGTTTTGAAATCCGGTTTGTTCCCAGTAGAATCGATAACCTTAGTGCCAGTTATAAACTTTCCGGGGGTCCTGCCAAAAGCGTATTCAAAAACCAAATGATACAATACGTATAAAGCAAAAAAATACAATACGAACCAACCAGAGCCACCTTCGGGCATTATTCCAACCCAACCATCAAGAACCATTGCATTTAAAAAAATAAGGAAGTAGAAGCCAATTGTATCTAATATATTGTTTCCAAATCTACTCCCTTTACTTGCGTAATCAGTTAATAATTCATTATTCATTACCTATATTTTTAATGTGTGTTAATGTTTATATGGTTTATTCTGCAATATATTCGTGCACAGAATAATTTGAAGTGGAATTTGACGCATCATAACTTACTTTAGTAACATAACCTTGATTGTCATATTCTAAAAAATTACTATAAGTTCCGCCTCCACTAAAGTTATAAGTAGCGGTTAAAGGATTGTCTTTTGAAACTCTTAAACCAAAAATCATAAAAAAGGTATTGTGCTCATATTCCATTACGCTTCCGGATGGGTCTAATTTTTTATTAGAATCAAAATTGGAATATTCAAAAACATCGCCACCTGTATAATTCGATATTAATTGATTATCTGAATTGCGGGTAAAGGACTGCGTAAAAACATTATTCGGCATCGAAGTTTGATAATATTTTGTAGCGTTGACAAAACTGTTTGAAAATTCAATTTCCAATGTTCTATCAGACGCATCAGAAACAAGAATTATAGAATTGTTTGTAATGCTTATATTATTATAATTAATTGTTTCATCTGTTCCGTTTGGGTCAATTACATCGGTTGCCCGTATGATTCTGCTAACGTTTCCATTTGTATAATTAACTGTAAATGTTCTATTTAAATAATTAATCTCATTTAAAGTAACCGATTCTATTTTGTTGTCGCTATTATAAAAAACTTCTTTTGATGAAATCAAAGTTCCATCTCTAAAGCTGTTAGTCTTTTTGTAGAGTTTTACTTCATTTTCATTATTAGGTCCTTCTTCTTCATTGGGCTGGCCGTCATCTGAAGAACAGGATATTATAAAAATTGCAATTAAAATAGTCAATAATAAATTTTGTTTTTTCATTTCACATTCTTGTTTTTAAATTATTTGTAAGGTTTTAAACGGCAGCTTTTTTAGTCTTTATCCCGTAAAATAAATTAATTATACCATCATCAAGAGCAGCGTATAATTGTAAATAATACTTTCGGGAACACTACTATTTAAAACAAAGTGTATCCCAGCAAAAAACAAAAGGAGCCATATTTTGAATTATAGGCGTTATAATCTACCGTAAGGCTACGGTCCGTTTGGTAACGCACTTCTGCACTGTATTTATTATTGTATTTGTAACCAAAACCAATTACTACACTACTTCCAGACACTACTTCTAGATCGTCGCCCATTTCAAATGTTAGTTTTGAGTCCAAAACTATATCTACCAAAAAAGAGGCATTCGCAAAAAGCTTTGATTTTTCATTCAAAAAGAAATAATGCCGCAAGCCAAAGGGTATTTCAATGGATGTATAATCCACTTCCACTGCCTGCCCTCCTTCCGTAACCGCTCCGGCAGGATTGTATGATTGATAGGTGGGCTCTAAAATTAGGGCCCATTTGTTAAGCTTGTATGGAATAATATATTCAAACTCCAAACCTATACTGAAACCAATTTCTGTATCAAAATCTGCATTTTTCGTCTTGATGGCTGCATTTTTAAAAGAAAAGGAAGCACTGCGAACACTGGGACGTATGGTAAGGTTGAAATCTCCTTTGGGTTCGGCCATTTCATAATCAGCTATATTGGCATTTCTGCATTTGTTGTATATTTTAAAATAGTTGGCCAATTCTGATTGGTTATACTCAAGTTTATTGGCCATACCTACATTTATCGTTTGGCATTTCAAATTGGTGAACAACTGTTGCTTGTATTGCTCGTTCTTTCCAAATATAGTATTGGCTGCCTTATAGCGCTTATAGATTAACTGCTCAATAGGAATTTTATAAGCACTGTAAAAAAAACGCTGCAGATTTGAGTCTGAATAAGCATAGAGATTGGCATCGCCCGTTATAAGTACTTTTAGAAAAAGAGTTTCTTCCTCCAGATTCGGAGCCTTGGTTGACGATAGATTATTGTTATCGTCAGAAGATCTGTCCATAGCCACTGTAGCCCGAATGTATTTATACTTTCTTTCTACACCAAACTCAGCAACGTCATTTATTTTCAATAGTTTGCTCGCCGCCTCTTTGTTCTCTTTAAATTCTAGCTGTGACGGATTGTTTTTCCAACCTTCATTTTTAATAAGCCCTTCCACCTTTTCACCAGAATTGTTGATGTAGTATGCTTCTTCAAACTTAACTTGGGCTGTGCCAATAGCAATACAAAAAAGAAACAAGAAACTTAAAATGGAATATTTCATAATCTATAATTTAAAATTGTTTTGGAAGTTTTTGATGAAACTTAATGTAGGGTCGTTTTAAGTGTTCTATTTACAAGCTGTATTCAAATCCAAAATTTAGCACAGAGGAATAGATGCCGTAATCGCGTTTTATCAACCCAAAATAGTAACGCGCGTTTAATCCTAAGCTTTCAGTAAGCTTGAAACCTGCTCCAAAAGCAACACCTGCGTCAAAGGTATCAGGATCGGCTGTACTTGGAGCGTTGAAATTAGGGTCGTCTGTTGGAGATGTGATTATTTTTTCCTTATTGCTCAATATAAAACCAAACTGTGGGCCAGCTTCCACATAAAAAGTTTCATTTATATGATATTGTGCCATTATAGGCAATAGTATGGTGGATTCGTTAATACTCTTTTTTAAGTCACCAACTTTGGGTTCGTTGTTGGCATCATCACGAATCTCAATATCCTTTAACACAAAACGTGCGCCTTGCATTGCAAAAAGTAGCTCAGGCTGTACCTTAAATTTTTCAGTGATGCCAATATTGGCAAAACCACCAAAGTAGAAGCCTATTTTTCCTTTATAAACATCCATAAAAGCATTCGGGGTCCTGTAAGAAGCGTAATTTGCCCCGCCTTTAAAACCAAAAGCGAGATTGCTATCCTGTGCTTTTACGCCCAGGGCAAATAATATAAAAATGAGGAGTAAGGTTATTTGTTTTTTCACAAGGAATCTTTTTCTGTTTAATGTGTGCAAAGTAGTTTTTTCAGACAAATGAAACAAACATATCTGAAATATATTCTTTCAGAAAAGAAACAGTGATTATTTATTTTTTTCTGCAATCCACTTGCTTAGATACTTCGTGCTTTGCAGTGTATGATATTGAAGTATTTGTCCAATGAAGTTACCTTGGCGATGCTTCTCAAGATTTGCTAAAAGTGTGCTGATGTGTTTTTTGAAAGCTTCTGAAAACAGTTTTTTCTGAAACCGTTTTTCAAGAATTTTGAAACCGTTTTGCTGTGCAATATTCCAAGTGTCTTCTTCAGAATATAACTTCAGGGAAGTTTCTATAAATTCTTCTTTTGAAGTAGTAACCGCTCCACCAAAAGGGAGATTTCCGCACATTCCCTCTGCCCCGATTTTGGTTGTTACGGATGGTAAACCAAAGTGCATTGCATCTAAAAACTTACCCTTCAACCCTGCACCAAAACGCAATGGAGCAAGTTGAACGCGATAATTTTTCATGACAGCTTCCACATGTTCAGCCCAGCCTTTTAAAATAAAACCTTCTTTTTTGTTATTTAGTTGAAGTATTTGCTGTGGCGCATAAGCTCCATAAATATGAAGTTCAGCTTCGGGAAGCTGTTTTTTAATTTCCGGCCAAAGCGCTTTTAATTGCAAAACCGAATCTACATTTGGCGCGTGTAGTAAATTGCCAATAGCTAGAAAGTTTTGGCGTTCTTCAAATGAAGGTGTTTTTTTAGAAATTTTTTCTACCAGAAAAGGCAAATAATAAAGTAGTTCCGAAGAGATTTTAAATGTATTTTGAAGCAATTCCATTTCATATTCTGAAATGATAAGTGAAAGATCGCAACGTAAAATACAGGCGAGTTCGCGTTTTGCAATTTCAGAGAAAAGATTTGCCTCAGAAATAGGTTTGCCGTTTTTAATTGCTTCTTCCCTAGCCTTTCGTAAAAAATGTAAATCTTCGGTATCGAGAATTTTTAAGGCATGTGGGCAATTTTCGGAAACCCGCCACCCAAATTGTTCTTCGGTAATATAGCGGTCAAAGATTACAATTTCAGGGTTCAGCTCTTTAATGAAATCATCAAAAGAAGCATCATTCAGCAGAATAGATTTCACTGAAATATTTTGAGCTTGAAGGTTTTCAGTTTTTTCAGAAAAAGCCGCTGTACTGGCAAAAGTGATTTGGCAGTTTTCTTCCTGAAACAATTCAACCAATTGCATCATCCTGCTTCCCGCAGCAGTGGTGCTGGGCTCTGGAAATGTGTGGCCTATTATTAAAAGTTGTTTCAAGTTGCAGGTTGCAGGTTGCAGGTTGCAGGTTAAAAAATAAAATAGAAAGCCAACTTTAGACTTTTAGCTTTTAACTATTTCAGCGTATAAATCAAAATCCTCCGCGGCGATAATTTTTACATTGAAGAATTCGCCAGTTCGCAGATAGCCTTCTTCAGCATTTATCAAAACTTCGTTGTCAACGTCGGGGCTGTCAAATTCAGTTCTTCCCACAAAGTAGCCTCCTTCTTTTCTATCGATTACAACCCGGAATTCCTTGCCTATTTTCTGCTGGTTCAATTCCCAAGAAATCTGTGATTGGATTTCCATAATTTCATTGGCACGATCCATTTTTACATCTTCCGGCACATCATCTTCTAGGTTATAAGCGTGTGTGTTTTCTTCGTGAGAATAGGTAAAACAGCCCAAACGCTCAAAGCGCATATCTTTTACCCACTGTTTTAGGGTTTGGAAATCTTCTTCGGTTTCGCCGGGATACCCAACAATTAATGTAGTTCTGATTGCCATTTCAGGAACAGCAGCGCGGAATTCTTCCAACAATTTTGTGGTCTTCGCTTTTGTAGTTCCGCGGCGCATCGACTTTAAAATTGGGTCTGCAATGTGTTGCAACGGAATGTCTATATAATTACAGATTTTAGGCTCGTTGCGCATCACTTCCAAAACGTCCATCGGGAAACCCGTTGGAAACGCGTAATGCAAACGAATCCATTCTATTCCTTCAACTTTTACAAGTTTTTGAAGCAGTTCTGCAAGGTTTCTTTTTTTATATAAATCCAACCCATAATAGGTTAAATCCTGTGCAATTAATATCAGTTCCTTCACTCCTTTTGCGGCAAGCTTTTCTGCTTCAATAACCAAATCTTCCATTGGAGTGCTTCGGTGTTTTCCGCGCATAATTGGAATTGCACAGAATGAGCACGGACGGTCGCAACCTTCAGCTATTTTGAAATATGCGTAGTTTTTTGGGGTTGTGGTTATACGTTCGCCAATCAATTCGTGTTTATAATCGGCGCCCAAAGCTTTCAGCAATCCGGGAAGTTCCGTTGTTCCGAAATATTCATCCACATTCGGAATTTCCTTTTGAAGGTCTGGTTTATACCTTTCAGAAAGACAGCCAGTAACAAAAACCTTATCTACCAAGCCTTCTTCCTTCTTCTGAACAAATTCAAGAATGGTATTGATGCTTTCTTCCTTTGCATTCGCAATAAAGCCACAAGTATTTATTACCACAATATTTCCTTCCTCCTCGTGCACAACTTCCTTATTGCTGGCGCGCAACTGGCCCATCAGCACTTCGCTATCATACACATTTTTGGAGCAGCCAAGTGTTACTACGTTTATCTTGTTCTTTTTTAGGGTTTTGGTACGCATTTCTTTTAATTATGAATTCAGAATTATTAATTATGAATTTTTGGTTTCGTTCTAATATCTGCTTTTTGTTTCGAATTCGTAATTTGGAATTCTTAATTTTAAAAAGTGTGCAAAGATACTACTAAAAAAAACAAACAAATGCCAAATTCCAATAACTGCAAACTACGACTAAACACTGCGACTTTTTAAGTAACTTTACACTTCTTAAAAAAATCAATACTATTTACCGATGAAAAAAATAACTTTCCTGCTAGCCTTTCTATGTGCTGGCTTTTTATTCGCACAAAAAACAATGACACCGGAGCTTTTATGGCAGGTGAAAAAAGTAAGTCCGGTTGGTATTTCCAATGACGGAAAAGAGCTGTTTTACAAAGTTTCCACTCCCAATATGGAAGAGAACAGTTTCGATTCAAAATATTATAAAATGTCAGTTTCTGGAGGGAATTTCACTGAAATTTCAAAAGACGAAGCTAAAGTGGCTGATAAAAACCTTTCCCCAAACGGACAGTATCTTTTAATGAACAAACCAGTTCACGTAAAAGATGTAGCCGGAAAAGATATTTACAAAGATTTACCTAAAAGTGACGCCTACGTTTATACTTCCCTAGATTACAGACATTGGGACAAATATAACGATGGCAGCTACAACCACGTTTTCTACAAAGACACCAAAACTGGTGCTGAAATAGATATTACACCCGGGCAACCCTATTACACGCCGCAAGCACCTTTTGGTGGCGATGAAGATTATGTTTGGGACCCAAAGGGCGAAAACATCTATTATGTCAGTAAGAAACTGGCAGGGACAGAATATGCAGTTAGCACCAATACCGATATCTACAAATTCAATTTAGCCGATAAAAAAACTGAAAATATTACTGAAGAAAACAAAGGTTATGACACACAGCCAGCATTTTCAAAAACTGGAGCACTGGCATATTTACAGATGAAAACTCCGGGTTATGAAGCTGATAAAAATGATATTATCGTTTTTGAAAATGGCGTGAAACAAAACCTTACCTCACAATGGGATGGAACAGTTAACGGATTTCTTTGGGCAAACAATAATAAGGATATTTATTTCACGGCTCCGGTTGACGGAACGCAACAGATTTTTAAAATAGATTATCCCGGAAAAACAAGAAAAATGGCGGTTGTTGAACAGCTTTCTAAAGGACAATTTGACGTTACGGGTATTGTTGCCGAAAACAACGGCCACTTAATTGTTACGCGCACGGATATGAATCACGCTTCAGAAATTTTTTCCTTTGATTTAAAGAGCAAAACATTCAAACAACTTACGCAAGTAAACACTGAATTCTATGGAAAGCTTGATTTGCCAACAGTTGAAAAAAGAATGGTTACTACCAAAGACGGCAAGCAAATGCTGGTTTGGGTAATTATTCCACCCAATTTCGACAAAAACAAAAAATACCCAACCTTGCTTTATGCACAGGGCGGACCGCAATCTGCTTTATCTCAATTCTATTCCACTCGCTGGAATTTTCAATTGATGGCTTCGGAAGGATATATTATTGTAGCGCCAAACCGACGCGGTATGCCAGGTCACGGTGTGGAATGGAATGCCGACATTAGTGGCGATTGGGGTGGAAAAGCAATGCAGGATTACCTCGATGCTATTGACGCTATTTCAAAAGAAGCTTATGTTGATAAAGATCGTCTTGGTGCAATTGGAGCGAGTTTTGGTGGTTATTCCGTTTTTTGGCTTGCAGGAAATCACGACGGGCGTTTCAAAACGTTTATCGCCCACGACGGCGTTTTTGATACCCGAGCAATGTATGGAACAACTGAAGAGCTATTCTTTGTAAACCACGATATGGGCGGAGCATATTGGGATAAAAACAACGCCACTGCACAAAAATCATTCAATGAATTCAACCCGATAACCTATGTTGATAAATGGGACACTCCAATTATGATTGTGCAGGGCGGAAAAGATTACCGTGTGCCAATTGAACAAGGATTGGGGGCTTTTCAAGCTGCACAGTTAAAGGGACTAAAGAGCAAACTTCTATATTTTCCCGAAGAAAACCATTGGGTGCTGCAACCGCAAAATGCGCTTGTTTGGCAACGTGAATTTTTCAGTTGGTTGAAAGAAACGCTATAAAAGCTTTAGACTTTAAACAAAACTAAAAAGCCAAGTATTCACAATTAAAAAATTTGTGAATACTTGGCTTTATTTTTTTTGATAAAATTATTTGAAAAAGGAATCCACAAACTCAAATTTATTGAAAACCTGTAGGTCTTCCATTCCCTCACCCACGCCAATATACTTCACGGGAATTTTAAATTGATCACTAATACCAATTACAACTCCTCCTTTCGCGGTTCCATCTAGTTTGGTAACGGCAAGCGAAGTAACTTCGGTAGCAGCGGTAAACTGTTTTGCCTGTTCAAAAGCATTTTGCCCAGTAGAACCATCCAATACCAAAAGGACATCGTGTGGCGCATCTGGGATTACTTTTTGCATAACGCGCTTCACTTTTGTAAGCTCGTTCATTAAATTCACTTTGTTGTGAAGTCGTCCCGCGGTGTCAATAATAACAACATCGGCATTTTGGCTTACGGCGCTTTTAAGCGTATCAAAAGCCACGCTTGCAGGATCGCTGCCCATACTTTGCTTTACGATTTCAACGCCAGTTCTGTCCGCCCAAATTTGAAGCTGGTCAATCGCTGCAGCGCGAAAGGTATCAGCAGCTCCCAAAACCACTTTCTTTCCAGCTTTTTTGAACTGATATGCCATCTTTCCAATAGTTGTAGTTTTCCCAACTCCATTCACCCCAACTACCATCACTACATATGGCTTTTTATTTTCCGGAACTTCAAACTCTGTGGCGTTACCTGAATCTACTTCGCTTAAAAGACCAGCAATTTCCTCACGAAGAATTTTGTTGAGTTCATCCGTTCCCAAATATTTATCTTTGGCAACCCGGGCTTCAATCCTGTTGATTACCTTTAAGGTTGTATTTACGCCAACATCACTGGAAACAAGTATTTCTTCCAGATTATCCAAAACGTCATCATCAACTTTACTTTTTCCTGCAACAGCTTTGCTCAGCTTGTCAAAAAAGGAAGTCTTTGTTTTTTCAAGTCCTTTATCAAGTGTTTCTTTTTTCTCTTTGGAAAATATTTTTTTAAATAGACTCATTTTAAAAATTCAAGGTTTCAAGTTTCAAGTTCCAAGTTTTTACTCAGTTGTTCAACTTTGTCAAAGTTTAATCTCTAACGCTCCTTCCCCTATTTCAGGGGAAGGTGGCTTTAAAATTGCTTTTCGGGCAATTTTAAAGACGGAAGGGGTGAGCAAAAATACGAAAAGCCACCTTCGCAAAAAAGTGGCTTTTTCTGAATATTTTAAGCTGGTTATTTTTTGTTTAACCAGTCATTTACCATTTCTGGAGCCATGATAGACTCAGTAAATGTATAAGCTCCTGTTTTTGGCGATTTAACCATTTTTATTGCTTTGGTTAAACGCTTTGAACCTGTTTGTAACGATGCTACTGATTTCTTTGCCATGACTTATATTATTTAATCTCTTTATGAACCGTCATTTTCTTAAGAATTGGGTTGAATTTCTTCAACTCCATTCTGTCCGGTGTGTTCTTTTTATTTTTGGTAGTGATGTAACGGGAAGTTCCAGCTTGTCCAGACTCCTTGTGCTCTGTGCACTCCAAAATTACTTGTACTCTATTTCCTTTTTTAGCCATTGTAACAGACTTTATTGATTATTGCAATTATTTAGTTAAAAAGCCTTTTTCGCGAGCTTCTTTCATAACCGCAGAAATACCTTTTTTATTTATGTCTTTTATTGCAGAAGCAGATACACGAAGGGTTACCCACTTGTCTTCTTCTGGAATATAAAAACGCTTCTTAAGCAAATTTACATCAAACTTACGTTTGGTTTTATTCATCGCGTGCGACACGTTATTTCCAACCATCGCTTTCTTTCCGGTAAGTTCACAAACTCTTGACATTTCCTTAACTTTTTTAAGTTATTTTAAAACAGGGTGCAAATTTAAGTAATTCTTTTGTGATGTACAACAAAAGAAAATCAGTTTTTTGAAATTTCTTTTAGAAGCATTTCGAAAGCTTTGTTTATTGTCTTTTCAATAACGCGAAAACGGTCATTTCCAAAACTAAATTTTTCTGAAACAATTCCTCTTGGCGAAGCAATAGCAATACATACCGTGCCCACTTCATCTACGCCGTCGCCTTTTGTTGGACCTGCAATTCCTGTAGTTGCAACAGCGTAATCCGTACTGAAAAGCTTGCAACAATTGACCACCATGCTTTCTGCCACTTCAATACTCACAACAGTATATTCTTCTATTAAGGAAGAAGGAACCCCAAGAATCTGCGTTTTTAGTTCGGTTTTATACGGAACAATACTTCCGAGAAAAAAAGAAGATGCGCCTGCTTCGGAAGTAATCTGTTCGGCAATAGCCCCTCCCGAACAACTTTCAGCCAGACTTAAAGTTTGCTTTTTTTGATTGAGAATGTGCGCAATTCTGCCAACAATACTGGTTTCGTCCTCATAACCAATGGCGATATCTGAAAGCATTTCACTTAAAATCTCCATTCTTGAATCAATACTTTCCTGTAAAACCGACTCATTATTTCCGCTAGATGATAACCTTAAACGAACTTTTCCCAAGGAAGGCAAGTATGCAAGTTTTATATTTTCTGGCAATTCATTTTCCCAATTGGCAATTCTTTCGGCAATGGCGCTTTCGCCAAGGCCATAGGTTAAAAGTGTTTTGTGATATATAAAAGGTCGGTTGAAACGCTTTATAACTCTAGGCAAAACTTCTTCTTGCAAAAGATGTTTCATTTCATAAGGCACACCCGGCAAGGAGACAAATACTATTTCATCCCTCTCCATCCACATTCCGGGAGCAGTACCGTAAAGATTCATTAAAATAGTTGCTTTGGAAGGAACCATAGCTTGCTGAAAATTTGCAGGCAAAGGTTTATTCAATTGGTATTTTTTGAAAAGTTGCTTAACGTTTTCAATAACGCTTTGATCTTCAATTAATGTATCATCAAAAAAATCACAGAAGGTTTGTTTGGTAATATCATCTTTTGTAGGGCCCAATCCGCCGGTAACAATTACAAGGTCGGCGTGTTTTTTGGCATCTTCAAAAGCCTGTAGAATATGGTTTCTGTCATCTTGAATTGAAGTAATTTGATATACCTTCACCCCTATTCTGTTCAATTCCTTTGAAATATAGGCTGAATTGGTATCAACAATTTGACCGATGAGAATCTCATCGCCTATGGTTATAATCTCTGCAAGCATTTATAATTTGAAATCTTCCCTTAGCTCATCAAATACATGGTTTAATGTATCAAGTACGCTTTCAAGATGTGGAAGAACAGTCGCTTTATTTTTCGAAGTTTTGGACCAAGCTTCAATGCTTGTTATGTCTTTAAGAGCATCAATACCGAACATTTCTATATTCGGTTTCATTTTATGGGCAAATTGGTATGCCAATTCCCGGTTTTCATTTTCAATGGCTTCTTTCATGGAATACAAATCTGGTGGTATCTCCTCCAAAAAAGTTTGGGCTAATATCTTTAAAAAATCTTGGTCACCATCAGCGATCTCAGCAAGATTTTCTTTTGCATAATACTTTATCATTCTATTTTACTTTTATGGAAAACATTTCTGTCTCACCAATAAATCCCGTCAATATATCATTGGCTTTAACGCTACCAACACCCGCAGGAGTTCCTGTAAAGATAATGTCCCCAATTTTCAGTGTAAAATATTTTGAAATATATTCGATTAACGCATCAATTTTCCATATCATCAGCATAGAATTGCCTTTTTGAACTACATTTTCGTTACGTTTTAAGCTAAATTCTATAGAATTCAAATCTTCAAATTGTTCTTTTTTTAAGAAATTTCCTACGACAGCAGCTCCATCAAATGCTTTTGCCTTTTCCCATGGCAGTCCTTTTTCCTTTAACTCCGTTTGTAAATCCCTGGCAGTGAAGTCTATTCCCAAGCCAATCTCATCATAATATTTATGGGCAAATTTTTGGTCAATGTGCTTCCCTATTTTATTGATTCTAACTAATAATTCAACCTCGTGGTGCACATCATTTGAAAATTCGGGAATAAAAAAGGGCTGTTTTTTTAATAATATTGCGGTGTCCGGTTTTAAAAAGATAATCGGCTCAGAGGGCTTGTTGTTATCAAGTTCTTTGATATGATCCGCATAATTACGGCCAATACAAATTATTTTCATAGTGCAATTAAAGTTTTGTGTTCAATTTTTGAAGTCGGATTCGCGTCAATACTTTTTTGGTGTAAAGCGGAAAATCGGCATTTAGCAACCATCCAAAATATCCGGAATCCTTCTCCATTATATCAGTAACCAAACTTCCTTTGTATTTTCCGAAGGAAAAAACCTCAACACCTTCCTCGTTATAGCTTATGAAACCAGCAAAATCCGCATGATCTTTATGCGAGCTAAAGTCTGCCAAAAAATTCACATCGTTTTCAAGCTCATCGTATTTATCAAGCTGGGCTTTTAAAACTTCATAGGTCGCGTTTGTATCTGCAGCAGCGCTGTGGGCATCTTTCAAATCTTTATTGCAATAAAATTTATAGGCTGCTTCCAAAGTTCTTTTTTCCATTTTGTGGAAAATAGTTTGCACGTCAACGGACATTGCTTTTTTCATGTCAAAATCCACTTCGGCACGAAGCAATTCTTCAGCCAATAATGGAATGTCAAAACGATTTGAATTAAAACCTCCAAGATCACTATCCTTTATCAACGCGTAAATTTTTGGAGCCAATTCCTTAAAAGTTGGCTCGTTGGCAACCATTTCATCAGTAATTCCGTGAATTGCAGAAGAAGCTTCCGGAATGGCCATTTCAGGGTTTACACGCCAAGTGTGGCTTTCTTTATTTCCGTTCGGGAATACTTTTAAGATTGCAATTTCAACAATTCTGTCCGTCGCCACATTAATTCCTGTGGTTTCAAGATCGAAGAAACAGATTGGTTTTTTTAAGTTGAGTTCCATTATTTTGTTTTGTAGTGCAAAGATACTTTTTATTGAAGTTTTGAAGGAGCTTATAAAAAAGAAAAGGGGATTTTGAATTCAAAATCCCCTTTTACACTATATATACAGTATTCTAAATTTCTCTATTTAAATCCCAAGTTTCCAAATAATCAGCAACTCGTTTTACAAATTGTCCGCCCAAAGCGCCGTTAACAACTCTATGGTCATAACTATGGGAAAGAAACATTTTAAAACGAATTCCAATAAAATCACCTTCTGGAGTTTCGATAACCGCGGGCACTTTTCGGATTGCTCCCAAAGCTAAAATACCCACTTGCGGCTGGTTGATTATTGGAGTTCCCATAATGCTTCCGAAGGTTCCCACATTTGTAACTGTGTAAGTACCCCCTTGAATATCATCTGGTTTAAGCTTGTTTTCACGTGCACGGTTTGCAAGGTCGTTTACGGCTTTGCTCATTCCAACTAAATTCAATCTATCCGCATTTTTAATTACTGGAACAATTAGATTTCCATCTGGAAGGGCTGCTGCCATTCCTAAGTTTATGTTTTTACGCTTAATAATATTGTTGCCATCAACTGCAATATTCATCATCGGGAAGTCTTTTAGTGCTTTTGCAACTGCTTCCATAAATATTGGTGTGAAAGTTAAATTTTCACCTTCGCGTTGTGCAAATCCATTTTTCACTTTATTTCTCCAGTTCCAAACGTTGGTAACATCGCACTCAACAAAAGACTGAACGTGTGCTGAAGTTTGTGTACTTTCAACCATGTGGTGCGCAATAAGTTTGCCCATACGCGTCATTTCAACAATTTCATCCTCACCACTAACCGAAACCGGAGCTTTTGGTTTTGCAGCTTCAGGGCTTTTGGCCTCAGTTACTGCTTGTGGTTGGGTTTGCTGCGGCTGCGTTTTAGCTGAAGAACGGTTTTCAATATAAGCCAAAATATCATTTTTAGTCACGCGACCGTCTTTTCCTGTACCAGAAATTCCATCAAGTTCTGCTTGTGAAATATTTTCGGCAGATGCAATATTTTTTACCAATGGCGAATAGAAACGATCGCCCTTGTTTTCAATAGGTGATTGAGTAGCTTGCTTGGCAGTTTCAACTTGTTTTTCAACTTCTATTGCTGCGCTCTCCGCAGTCTTAGCAGCGGTTGGCACAGCTTCTGATGAAGGAGCATTTTCAGCAACAGCTTTTTCAGTTCCATTACTACCGCCAGAAGTTTCAATAATAGCGATGGTTTGGCCAACTTGCACAACATCATCAACATTAAAAAGTTTTTCAACCAAAACACCATCTACCTCACTGGGCACTTCACTATCAACCTTATCAGTAGCGATTTCAAGCACAGCCTCATCAGCTTCAATGGTATCACCCACTTCTTTTAGCCAGTTAGTCAAGGTTGCCTCTGCAACGCTTTCGCCCATTTTGGGTAGTTTCAATTCAAATTTTGCCATAACAATTATAATGTCTAATGCCTAGATAAGTAATGATTAATATAGGGTTTCTAAAACGTTGCAAAAATAGTTAAAATTTGTTCGTTTTGGGTTTCAAATTTCTTAAAAAACAACCACACCACCCTTTTCATCGCTTTGGTCGCTTCCTATTATGAAATTGCAACCCGATGGACGTATGCGAAAAAGATTGTCGTGCCCTTTTAGTTGTTTCATCAATTGGAAGATTTCTTTATAGGAAATATATTCAGCATCAAAAACCAACAAGCTATTTTTGATAACAATCTGAGAATGCACATTTTTTGAAGCCATTTGAAAAACTGTTGCTGTGGTCGCGGAAAGTTTTTCAAGCAGTTCAATGTTTTCTGTGAAGAAATAGTTGCGTTCTAATTTTGGAAGTGGCACTATTTTTTTATCGGAAGTAATTTTACGTGCCGCTTTGGCAAAAGCAACTCCCGCGGAAACCGAACTTTCTAGTAGAAAATTCTTATTGAAATGCTTTCTGTAAAAAATCTGCATTGCGCCGTAAAATCTCTCGAAATAAGCATCGTCTTTTTTGGTGCTCTCACCTTTATAATGCAGTACAGTAGTACCTCCAAAATAATGATTTTTATAACCTGCCAAGGTTATTTTATATGAAAGGTCAATATCTTCACCATACATAAAATAATCCTCGTCAAAACCGCCAACTTCGTTGTAAATGCTTCTTTTTAAAATCATAAAAGCTCCCACAAGTATTTCAACTTCGCCTTGTTCGTTTTTAGAAATTTGGCTGGCATAATATTTCTTTGTAAAACCCGTAAGTTTCAATAGTGAAACTTTTGGAGTGGGAAGGTTCCGCTTACTCTCAGGTAAAAAGTTTCCCGTACCATCCATTAAATAAACGCCTAAGGCTCCAATGTTTTCAATACTTTCTGAATATTCAATTGCCAACCTAAAAGTATCTTCGGAAACAGCGGTGTCTGGATTTAGAATACAAACGAATTCACCTTTAGCAACCGCAACCGCTTGATTGTTTGCTTTGCTAAACCCTACATTTTCCTTGTTCTCAATCAAAACCACATTTGGAAAAAGGGTTTTTACCATTTGGCAGCTATCGTCTTGGGAATCATTGTCTATAACAATAATTTCGGCTTCCCAGTTTTCGATTGCTTTTTGAACGGAACGAATGCACTGCTCAAGAAAATAGCGCACATTATAATTAAGGATAACAACAGAAAGTTTCAAAGTTTATGTGCTTTTTAATGAAGATTCAAACGGAATGCGATGCAAAATGCTTCGGCCCAAGGTAACCTCATCTGCATATTCAAGTTCATCGCCCACAGAAATGCCACGCGCAATGGTAGTGGTGGTAATATTGTAGGGCTCAATTTGTTTATAAATATAAAAGTTTGTGGTGTCACCTTCCATTGTTGAGCTGAGTGCAAAAATAAGTTCACGGACGTTTCCTGTTTTTACCTTTTCAACTAAAGAAGTAATAGTTAAATCTCCTGGACCAATGCCATCCATTGGAGAGATTTTTCCACCCAAAACGTGGTAATGGCCACGATATTGACTGGTATTTTCAATTGCCATAACATCGCGAATGTCTTCAACAACGCAGACCAATTGCTCATCACGCCTCGGGTTGGCGCAGATTTCGCATAGCTTTGAATCACTAATATTATGGCAGTTTGCGCAAAAATTTATTTCATCGCGCATTTTTACCAAAGTAGCAGCTAATTTTTGTGATTGTTCCTTGGGTTGTTTCAGTAAATGAAGCACCAAACGCAGCGCGGTCCGTTTGCCAATTCCGGGGAGTTGGGACATTTCATTTACCGCGTTTTCAAGAAGTTTTGAAGAAAATTCCATAGTATTTTAGCTGCGGCCAAGATAAAAAAAATGCTTCAGAAAAAAGAGATTTTTCCTGAAGCATTCCTCATGCATAAAGTGGTTCTTAATTTATAAGAATCTTTTTGGTTGCAGTTCCTTCCTCGGTATTCAGACGAACAAAATATGTTCCTGAAGAAAGTGATGAAACATTCACTGTATGCTTATTTGAAATTAATGCATCTGCTTCATAAATAAGAAGTTTTCCTGTGATGTCAAAAACACGTACTTCAGCTTTCATTGATTTTGGTAATGCGATTGTAAATTCTGATGTTGCTGGGTTCGGATAAATACTCATAGTACTTTCAGAAATCACATCTTCAATACCCACTGTGTTATCAACCAATGGGGAAGCCCAAAGGCCTCTTCCATATGTTCCTGCAAAAAGCGTGTTGGTTGTGTTATTGATGTCCAATTCATTTATAATCACATTTGGCAATAGGTTACTGTATGGCTGCCAATCTGTAAAAGTATCGTCAATATAATAGATGCCATAATCCATACCTAAATAAAGTCCGTTTTTACCGTTATCATCCCAAATAACTGCCAAAGCACTAAAACTTGGAAGGTTTAATTTAAGATCCGTCCACGTGTTTCCACCATCATTGGAAATAAATACACGATTGATACTTGTTGTTGCAACGGCTATTTTATCTGGATTTGTGGGGTGAATAGCTATAGAGTTTATGACTCCACCCGGAGTTGTCGTTTGAACCCAATTTGTTGCTCCAGCGTCTGCGGTTCTATAAAGTACGGGACCTCTTGAAGCATACATTACCTGATTATTGGATTGAGAAATTTTTAAATTATCTAAGTTGCCTCCAAAATTTTGCGAAATAGCCGTCCAAGATGTTCCAAAATTGCTGGATTTATAAATAATATTATATCCTACATATATAGTATTTGCAAGAACAGGATCTTGTTCAAAAGGTGTTACCCAGTTTCCAGAACCGCTACCCGGTTCATTAAGACCCACATAACTACTACCACCATTATTTGTGCGATAAAGCTGGCCATTTTGGCTTGTTCCGTAAAATATACTGCTGTTGGTTTTATCAATAAATGATTCCATTCCATCGGCACCTAGCCAATCTTTCCATCCAGTTGCAGCAGTGTAAAAAGAGGTTCCATTATCTTGCGCACCTCCAGATACAATTGAATCGGTAGTTTGGGAAACTCCAATTTTGTAAAATTGACGAATACCTAACCCGTCTGTAAGATCTTCGTAATAGTTTGCGTTAAGTGTGCCAGTATTTGAGGCCTTATAGATACCTCCGTCAGTTATCGCAAAAAGTGTTGTTCCATAAAACATAAGATCGTCCACATCAGCATGGCAATATCCAATATTAGCTGAAGCAGCATTTCCTGGTATCCAATCTGCAGTACATGTAAAACTGGTTCCTCCGTTCATAGATCTCCAGGTTAGAATTCCTGCAATGTGCACTTCATTTACATCTGTAGGATTTACAGCTATACCCATATCACGTGGGGCTTGACCACTGTTATCATTTCCGCTAGTGCTATATCCAAAAAAGTTAAGACCTCCGTGGTTCAATTTTGTGAAACTGCCACCACTATCACTTGAAGTGTAAAAAGCACCGAATCTACCATTAGAAGCCTCCAAAACATAAACTACACTTGCATCATCAGGAGAAACTCCAATCATTTTAGGACCGTTGGTAAATCCGCCTATAGTTGTAAATGTTGCCCCTCCATCAATTGATTTATGAAAACCACTACCTGAAGCATAAACCACTGATAAGTCTCCTGGTTTAAATTCCACATCATAGCCTCTGTTATCTCCAGAAACAACTTTTACCCAGTTAGCACCACCATCTGTTGATCTGTAAATACCAACATTTTCAGCAGTTGCAAACATCATGTTTGTGCTAGAAGGGTTTATAAGAATTTTATTCACATTACTACTTCCTGTTTGCCCATGTAGATTCCAAGTTGCCCCAGCATCAGTAGATTTAAATATTCTTCCCCCTGTAGACCCAAAAAAGTAAGTGTCAGAATCTGAAGGATCAATAGCTACTGAATAAACAGAAAGATTTGAAAAATAATCACACATTGGAGTCCAAGTTTGAGCACCGTCTGTGGTTCTCCATACACCACCAGTATTTGCACCAATAATCATATGGTTAGCATTTCCTTCATCGATAGCAAGGCCTGTAATTCTACCTACGCCTGGATTCCAACCTGAAGTGGCATTCCAAGCCGTAGGACCCATTTCTTGCCAGTTATCTGGAAGAACCGCACGATTTTGCGCTGTACTGTTTAAGTATGCGTTCCAACGTTGAAGTTCATTCACGCGCTCTTCTATTGTTGGCAGATATCCATCTTCCTTAACCATTCTAAGGGCGTTATATTCCCATCTTTTAAACTGTTTGTAGCCAGTTCCACGACCTTTGTCTTTGTTGGCAAAGTAGGCCTCGGCACTGTCAATAACATCCTGCACTTTATAGGTGCCGGCATCGATCATCTGAAGATATTCCTGTGCCTGACCGGCAAAAGAACCTAAAAGTAATGCAAAAAATAGAAGTAGTTTTAAACGCATCTTTTTAATTTTTAAGTAGTTATATAAATATTTATTCAAGAATTTCAAATGTATTAAAAATAAAAATGGTGGGAAAACCAAACTTTGTATTTTTACCAAAAAGTATCCTTAAACTTACATAGTCTTAAATCTTATGCAACCCTTACATATACTGCTTTTAATTGTTGGTTACTTTTTGGTTTTAATTTTGGTTTCCTTTTTAACCAATAGAGGTGGAAGCAATGCCGATTTCTTTAAAGCTGGAAAGCAGTCACCTTGGTACTTGGTAGCCTTCGGAATGATTGGAGCCTCACTGAGTGGCGTAACATTTATCTCTGTTCCGGGCTGGGTGGAAGCTTCAAAATTTAGTTATTTTCAAGTGGTTCTTGGTTATATTGTTGGTTATGCAGTTATTGGAACTGTATTACTTCCACTCTATTACAGGTTGAATTTGACTTCAATTTACACCTATTTAGAGGGTAGGTTTGGAAAAGCTTCCTATAAAACAGGCGCTTCTTTCTTTCTTCTTTCAAGAGTTGTGGGCGCCAGCTTTCGGCTGTATTTAGTAGCAGTTGTTTTGCAAAGTTTAATTTTTGACGATTTGAATATTCCTTTTTGGGTAACTGTAACCATTACAATATTATTGATTTGGCTTTATACTTTTAAAAGCGGAATAAAAACAATCGTCTGGACAGATACTTTACAAACTCTCTTTATGCTTGTTGCGGTAGGGGTTTCAGTATATTATGTTTCCACAGACTTGGGGCTTTCGGGCGGCAAACTCTTTACATTTATTGCTGATAGCGACATGAGTCAGATTTTCTTTTTTGATGATTGGAAATCGAGTGATTATTTTGTGAAACAATTTATCAGTGGCGCATTCATTGCTATTGTAATGACGGGACTGGATCAAGATATGATGCAAAAAAACCTCACTTGCCGAAATTTGAAAGACGCACAGAAAAATATGTTTTGGTTTACCATTGTACTAACGATTGTAAACTTCGTGTTTTTGGTTCTGGGATTATTGTTGACAGTGTACGCATCTCAAAACGGAATAGACGCCCACAAAGACCAACTTTACCCAACACTTGCAATGATGAATGAATTTGGAATAGGTGTTGCCGTTTTATTTATATTAGGCTTGATTGCCGCTGCCTACAGTAGCGCAGATAGTGCATTGACCGCATTGACAACATCTTTCAGTATCGATATACTGGAAATTGAAAAAAAATATAACGAAGCAAAACAAGTGCGCGTTCGCAAATTAATTCACATCTTGGTTTCGCTCGTTTTGATTGCCGTTATCATCATTTTTAAATATGTAATTGCTGATGATTCTGTGATTGCGAAGCTTTTTGTTTTTGCAGGGTATACTTATGGACCGCTGCTTGGTTTATATGCTTACGGACTTTTCACAAAATGGAATGTGAAAGATAAATTTGTGCCGATGGTTGCTATTTTGACTCCTTTTTTGGGATATGGAATAAGCTATCTTTCCAACGAATATTTAAACTTTGAATTCGGGTTTTTCATTTTGATATTGAACGGAGCGCTTACCTTTTTGGGCTTAATATTGATTCGTGCCCAAAAGAACTAACGTACAGGCCACCTCATATTCAATATTATTTTCCTGAAGCATTTTATAAAACTCAGGATTTTCGGTACCTGGATTGAATATTACACGCTTAGGCTTCAATGAAATTATGTAATCATAATACTCCTCTTGCCGTTTCGGATTTAAATATAACGTTACGGTGTCTATATTTTCAAAATCCTTTTGTTCGGTAGCAATATCAACCCCAGCAACCGTTCCTTTTTTTAAGCCAACAGCTTCAACAATATGTCCATGACTCACCAATCTATTGATTGCAAGGTTTGAATAACGGCTAGGGTTTAGGCTGGCGCCAAGTACTAATGTCTTTTTCATTTTAAAATATTTTTTATGAAAATACAATACTACTTCTCAAGATTTCATAAATGTTCGTTAAAATGAAAAGAGTATTGAAACATTCTGAAAGTTTAAGCGTCTATATAGTAGTTAGAATTTATTCTTTACTGTAACAATTTTTACGTTGATGGTTAGTGTTAATAATTGCAGTAAAGATCCAAACCCGATGCACTTGCTTCGGGTTTGTTTTTTTTTATTCTTCAATGTTATTGTTCTGTTAAATAATGGATTTATCTGAAACTATTAAGGATTCTTATTCGTCTATATAATAAATACCTAAAATTTAATTCTATAATTTATTTGAATTAGCCTTTAAAAAAATTATACCTTTTTTGGGTAAAGTAAAAGCCTTTCAAGAAAATGAAAGGCTTTTTATATTTTTATAACGAAGAAATTTACCATCTAATAATAGCGCTTCCCCAAGTGAAACCACTTCCGAAAGCTGCTAAAACAACCAAATCACCTTCCTTAATTTTTCCTTCTTCCCAAGCTTCAGTTAAAGCAATGGGAATAGAAGCCGCAGTTGTATTTCCGTATTTTTGGATATTATTAAAAACCTGATCATCAGTCAATTTTAATTTGTGCTGAATAAACTGCGAAATGCGAAGATTAGCTTGATGTGGAATTAACATATTTATATCTTTCACTTCAAGCTTATTGGCCTTTAAGCCTTCTTGAATTACCTCAGCAAAACGAACAATTGCGTGCTTAAAAACAAACTGACCGTTCATATATGGATAATACGGAATATCTTCTTGGTTGTTTTCGGCAATAATCTCGGGCACCCAGTGTGCGGTACTCGGGCCTTTTAATGAAAGTTCGTTTTTATGCTGGCCCTCACTGTGAAGATGTGTGGAAAGAATTCCGCCTTTTCCAGTTTCATTTCTTGAAACCACTGCCGCGCCAGCGCCATCACCAAAAATTACGGAAACATTTCTGCCACGTGTGGTAAAATCGAGACCGCCGCTATGGTTTTCGCTACCAATTACTAAAACGTTTTTGTACATTCCTGTTTTTACAAATTGGTCAGCAACAGAAAGCGCATAAACAAAACCCGTACACTGGTTCCGAACGTCCAAGGCTGGAATGGTTCGCATCCCCATCATTTCCTGAACTTCTACCCCACCGCCCGGAAAATACATATCTGGACTCAGCGTGGCAAAAACAATCATATCTATATCGTTAGGCTCAAGATTGGCGCGTTCCAATGCAATGGTAGATGCCTTTACAGCCATCACCGAGGTAGAATTGCCATCGCCTTTTTTTATATGTCTTCGTTCCTTAATACCTGTTCTTTCTTGAATCCAAGCATCGTTGGTATCCATCAATTTTGAGAGATCATCATTTGTAACCACATTTTCGGGTACATAATAACCCAAACCAGTAATTTTTGAAGTGTACATCTATGTATGTTTTAAATCATGTGGAAAGATAAGTATCTGCTGTATTTCAGGGAAACAAATTGCACTTTATATAGTATGCACGCATAGCAAAAACCAAAAATCTATCCTGTAAAACAAAAAAGGGCGCAAAAGATGCGCCCTTCTTAAACAACCTAACCAATTAAATAATAGAATATTTTACTTTTTCATAGCAATTTTATATTCGATTATTCAATTGTAAAGATACTATACTTTGTTTAGTGAAATTGTTAATGCTTTAAACAAAGTTTTGTTAAAGTTTAAACGAAATTTTTATAATTATTAATTGAAACTTTGGCTCCCAAATCATTCATCAAATTATAAAGACCGAAAAAAGTTCTGTTGATGTACAGAAAATGTTTGGAACCGCGATTGCCGTTCATCTTCCGAAGCTCTGTATCTTTTGAATATTTATTACTGAGCTCTGCAATTTTTCCAAAGAATTCAGCATCCGAAAAATCAAAGGTTTCATTGTGGAAAGGCTTTGTGAACAAACTCAACATTTCAAAAAACAACTCAGAAAAGAATTTTGTTTCTTCGGGAGAATCTTCTTCCTTTAAAATTTCCAAAGCGTACATTTTTTCCAAAAACACTTCGGGATTGTTGATGTTTTCCGGTTTTGCCAATTCAAAATAAGGAATATAAAATTCCTCGGGAACAGTTTTTACGCAACCAAAATCTATCGCAATCAGGTTTGCATCTTTATCCACCAGAAAATTTCCGGGATGCGGATCGGCGTGCACCCTTTTCAATTGGTGCATTTGGAACATATAAAAATCCCAAAGCGTCTGTCCTACTTTGTTCGCTTTTTCTTTATCGGTATTTGTAAATGTGAATTCCGAAAGATGCTCGCCCGTCATCCAATCCATAGTTATGATTCGTTCGCCGGAAAGTTCTTCGTAATATTTGGGAAACAGTAGATTCGGAATGTTTTTACATGCTTCAGTTATTTCCTTGCTTTGTTCCACTTCCAGCAAATAATCGGTTTCTTCCAGCAATTTATCTTCCACTTCCTTAAAGTATTTTTGGCTGTCCTTTCCTTTTATGTTGAACATTTTCATCGCAACCGGCTTTACCATTGCCAGATCACTGCTAATGCTTTTGGCAACGCCAGGATATTGGATTTTTACCGCCAAATTTTTTCCGTCCTTCGTGGCCTTGTGTACTTGCCCAATACTGGCGGCTGCAACAGATTCTGCATTAAAAGTGTCAAAGAGGCTTTCGGGCGTATCGCCAAAATATTTTTGGAAGGTCTTACGAACCAAGGGTGCGGAAAGTGGTGGAACTTGAAATTGTGCCAAGGAAAATTTTTCAACATACGCTTTCGGCATTATGTTTTTTTCCATGCTCAGCATCTGGGCAACTTTTAGCGCGCTTCCTTTTAAATTTTTTAGACCGTCATAAATATCTTCGGCATTGCTTTCGTTCAATTCATCTTTTGTGGTTTCAGAATTGACCAGCTTTTTTCCGTAATACTTCAAATAATTTCCGCCAACTTTTACGCCAGTTGTCATTAATTTTGAAGCACGCTGAATTTTGTTTGTGGGAATTTTATTTATCGTTTTCATTAAGCCATATTTTCCTTCCATAAAAATTTTCCAAAATCGAGGATGCTTTCAAGTGGCTGGGTATTAAAAACATCGAAGATGACCCGAACGGATTTTTCAATTGCGATATCCGTATTTTCAAAACCCGCTGAATTGTCGTCCATCCAATATTTTAGAAGAAAAAGGGTTTGCAACCAAGCTCCTTCGGAAAAAATAGTTACGGATTGCTTCAATACTTTTAGCTTTTTCTCTTCGTTGTTTTCCCTAATAAGTTCCGCAGCAAAGTGTTTTACATTTTTTCTAAGTCCTTTCAGTTGGCTCAAACTTTTCATCATATTCCGATGTTCCTGCAAGGTGAAGAGAATATAGCTGCGGTTGAGGGTAAGCATTTCAAAAAAAGTGTAGAAAAAAGTGAGCATTTTTTCCTGATTGGAATATTCGGAATAATTCTCGTCTTTATTAGCCAAAGTAATTGTCTGCTCATAAAACGAATTCCAAATTGCCATTTGCAGCCCTTCAAAGGAGCCAAAATAATTGTAAAATTCAGGCTCTTTGAAATTGTTCTCTTTACAAAATTTGAAAACGCTGAGCGGCGCTTTTTCCTTCAAAAGCACCCATTCCATATAAGCCGAAATTATTTTATCCTTGCTCATTTTACTTTTGGGAAGGGATTTTTTGGAGGCTGGGGAATTTATATTTACAGTATCCATTATATTGTAAGTGTTTAGAAATGAATTAAAAAATCTACCATTATTAAAACACAAAGATAACCACTGTTCAATGTTTTATTTAATTGTTTAAACAGAATATTCTGTTAAAGTTTCGACTCGTTTTTTTAAAATTATATAGTGACATCGTGTCAGAATTTTGGGGCTTGGTACTTTATTTGACTAATAGGAAAATAGATTTTAAAGAAAAAATAACAATAAATAATAAAACGAAATGAGCAAAGGAACTATCAATGTATCAGTGGACAACATTTTCCCGCTGATAAAAAAGTTTTTATACAGCGACCACGAGATTTTTCTTCGTGAATTAATTTCAAACGCAACGGATGCCACATTAAAAATGAAACATTTGGCCAACATTGGCGAAGCTGAAGGCGTGGAATACGGCAACCCAATGATTGAAGTGAAGCTCGATAAAAAGAAAAAGGAACTTCGCATTATTGACCAAGGAATTGGGATGACCAAAGACGAAGTTGAAAAATACATCAACGAAATCGCTTTTTCCGGCGCCGAGGAATTCATTGAAAAATACAAAGACAAAAACGGAAAAGATGCAGGAATTATCGGTCATTTCGGCCTTGGTTTCTATTCTGCATTTATGGTTGCCGAAAAAGTGGAAATTATCACCAAAAGCTACAAAGACGAGCCCGCTGTGCATTGGACTTGTGATGGTTCGCCGGAATTCACTTTGGAAAAAGCAGATAAAAAAGAACGTGGAACGGAAATCATTCTTCACATTGCGGAAGGTTCCACAGAGTTTTTGGAAGAAAGCCGTATCCGTGAGTTGTTGGTGAAGTATAACAAGTTTATGCCTATTCCAATCAAATTTGGAACGCGCACCGAAACACTTCCAAAACCCGAAGGTGCAAAAGAAGAAGACAAAGCACCAACACAGGAAGTTGATAACATTATCAACAATCCAAACCCAGCTTGGACTAAGCAGCCTACTGAATTGGAAGATAAGGACTACAATTCATTTTATCGCGAATTGTACCCAATGCAGTTTGAGGAGCCGCTTTTCCACATTCACTTAAATGTTGATTATCCTTTTAATCTTACCGGAATTCTTTATTTCCCGAAGATGACAAATGATATGAGCATTCAAAAGGATAAAATCCAGCTCTATCAAAACCAGGTTTTCGTAACCGATAACGTGGAAGGGATCGTGCCCGAATTCTTGACGATGCTCCGCGGAGTAATTGACAGTCCGGATATTCCGTTGAACGTATCGCGAAGCTATTTGCAAGCTGACGGCGCAGTGAAAAAGATTTCAAGCTACATTACCCGAAAAGTTGCAGATAAGTTGAAAAGTCTTTTCAATAGTGACCGCGAAGGTTTTGAAAAGAAATGGAATGATATTAAAATCGTTATTGAATACGGGATGTTGACGGAAGATAAGTTCTTCGAAAAAGCGCAGGATTTTGCACTTTATCCAACAGTTGACAACACTTTTTATACTTTTTCAGAATTAAAGGAAAAGATAAAAGATATTCAAACAGATAAAGATGGAAATACCGTGATTCTTTACGCTTCAAATAAAGAAGAACAACACAGCTACATTGAAGCGGCAAAAGAGAAAGGCTATGAAGTATTGCTTTTGGATTCTCCAATAGTAACGCATCTACTTCAAAAAGTGGAAGGTAGTGAAGAAAAAATCTCTTTTGTACGTGTGGACAGCGATCACGTTGAAAACCTCATCAAAAAAGACGATGCCCAGATTTCAAAACTTTCAGATGAAGAAAAAGAAACGCTGAAAACCTTTTTGGACGGCGTTATTCCGAAGGAAAAATTTAGCGTACAGTTAGAAGCTTTGGACAGTAATGCAAATCCATTCATTATCACCGAACCCGAGTTTATGCGAAGAATGAAAGACATGCAGAAAACTGGCGGCGGTGGTATGTTCGGGATGGGAGGCTTCCCTGAAATGTACAATCTGATTGTAAATACCAATCACGAATTAGTGAGCGAAATTTTGAATACGAAAACTGAAAAGAAAAAAGAGAGATTGGTAAACCAAGCGCTCGATTTGGCAAGATTAAGCAAAAACTTGTTAAAAGGAGAAGAGCTTACAGCGTTCATAAAACGAAGTTATGAGATGATTAAGTAATTTTTTTTATTTCTTAGGCTCCATTAAAAGCCACTCCCAAATTACGGAGTGGCTTTTTTTATGGTCTTTCTGACACATTTCACAATAAAATAAATTATATCAATTTCTTTAACATAAAATTTTAAAATAATAACGTAAATGCGAATATTTTAACATATATTTAATGCTCTAACTTTAAATATGATTAATTATGAAAAAAATTACATTATTAATGCTTTTTATTATTGGTATTGGTTATTCCCAGACCAGTAATTTAGTGGCAACAGGCGCACATCCCGATGTGCACCTCAACGGAAATGGGGCACTGCAAAACTTTATGTTAGCTCCCTGTAGTTTTTCACAACCAATGGTAGGTGCGCCAAATGGTTATAGTATTACTTCGACAGATCCTGGCCGAAGTGTTGCAGATGATTTTATGGTTTCAGCTGGTGAAATATTTGAACCAGAATCCTTTTCTTTTATAGTGGCTTTGTTTGACCCTAACGTTATAAACAGCACAACCATTGTTTTCTACTCAGACAATGGTGGTTTGCCAGGCACAGTGATAGCCACGCTGCCTTCGCAAGCGCCTGTTTCCCAAGCTATTGTTGGGACAGCTTTTAGCAGAAACTTAAGGGAAGTTATATTTGATCTTTCCAGTAGTGGAGTTTCCTTAGATGGAGGTGCAGCTGGAACAAAATATTGGGTAGCTCTAGAAAACGCTATTCCAAATGTAACCGATAATCCTTTTTGGCTTGCAAAAGATTTAGTTACAGGAAGCGAAGCTGCCTACAAAGCTAGTACTAATGGATATGTTTGGCAACCAGGAGCATTAACTTTTGGAGTGCCCAGAGATATGGTGTTTTTGCTTTCTGGAGATTGCAGTCCAGCTTCTGGAGGACCTGTTGCTGAATGCGGGACTGGCAACCCACAACCAATTCCGGCATCAGGAAGTGGAGGGGCTGGTTGCGCTTCCCCAACTCTTTCACCAGCAACCGTCGCCGCAACTGGTACTATTGGGACGGGTTCTGGAGATTATATCTTGGATTCTATTGAGATCGATTTACAACATACTTGGGCAAGCGATCTTGACATTTATTTGGTTTCCCCCGGTGGAGCCGTTACTGTAGAACTTTCTACGGATAATGGAGGTAGTAGTGGGCTAGATACCAGGTCAATTTTGGTTTTTGATGATGGTTCCGCGAATGCCATCACTGGCTGGACAGGCGGCACCCCCGCTGGAGATTATCTCGCAGAAGGCGGCTTATTAAACACCTTACTTGCAGGTCAATCTATTAATGGAGATTGGACTCTTCGTATCTGTGACGATAGTGGAGGTGATACCGGTACATTATACAACTATTGTATTAACTTCAGTGAAATAACTGTTGTAGGTAATCCACCAACAATCGTGTGTCCTGCAGATATCGTTATAAACAATACCGCTGGTACTTGTGGTGGCGTAGCTAACTTTGCTGGCGTTGCCTTTGATGTTGAAGATGGTAACATTTCTGGAGATATTATTGCCACTCCTGCAAGCGGAAGTACTTTCCCAGTGGGGGACACTGTGGTAGAACTTTCCGTTACCGATAGTGATGGCAATACCGTAACCTGTAATTTTATGGTTACCGTAGTTGACAACGAAGCTCCTGTAGCAGTTTGCCAAGATATAACAGTGGATCTTGATCCTGTAACTGGAATGGCAACAATTACCGCTGCTGATGTAGACAACGGTTCTACAGACAACTGTGGCATTGCTTCTATGACTCTTGATATTTCATCTTTCGATTGCTCTATGACCGGTGTAAACACAGTAACCCTTACAGTTACTGACAATGCTGGAAATTCAAGCACTTGTACCTCTACCGTTACCGTTCAGGACGTTACCGCTCCAGTGATAACCTGTATAGGTGCACCTGGAACAGTAACCGATACAGCTTCTGACAGCCCTGCACTTGCAATACCTGACAGCAATCCAGCTGGCGTGTCAACAACCATAACCGTGGCGGATGATTTTGACATTACCGATCTTAATGTTAATCTTGATATTACCCATACCTGGGTTGGTGATCTTATTGTTACTCTAGAATCTCCTGCCGGAACTACAGCTGTCCTTATTGACAGAATGGGAACCACCTCTGGTGGTGTAGGTTGTTCTAGCAATGACCTGATGATCACTTTGGATGATGAGGCCGCAACTCCTATTGAAGACGAGTGCCAGCCAGGCCCTCCTGCCGCATCTGGTTCTTTTACCCCTAACAACCCGTTATCTGCATTTGATGGCGAGAGCAGTATGGGAGATTGGACTCTTACCGTTTCCGACAATGCAGGCGGTGATACTGGAACTTTAAATACTTGGGGACTTGAATATTCCTATGATGTTTCCGCAACTCCGCTGGATGTTTTCCTTGATGCAAACGGAATGGTAAGCGTAGATCCGAATGATCTTATTCAGAGCGTTGATGAAGCTTGTGGATATACAATTAGCGCCGGTGGCGTTGGCGGAGGTTCCTCGGAAACTCTTCCTACCACTTTTGCTGGTGGCAACGGAAACTTTGGTAATATGTTTGACGTAAATGCGGTTACTGATGTTACAATTGATTCTTTTGACATCAATGCAGACACAGGTGCTACATTTGACGTAGAAGTATATGCCAAAACAGGAACTTGGGTAGGTTTTGAAGCAGACCCTTCTGCTTGGACTTTAATAGGTACTGCAGTAGCTGTAGTTTCAAATGGGGATGGTGTAGCAACACCACTTAACCTGACACTTAATTATGTAATGGCTGCAGGTGAAACACATGCTTTCTATGTAACTCCAACTGATTTTTCCACTGGTGGTCTTAACTATACCAATGGAACCGGAACAGGAAACGTTTGGGCTTCAGATGCAAACATTGAATTTCTAGAAGGTGGAGCGAGAGGATATCCTTTCTCTGGAAGCACATTCCAGCCACGCGTATTTAATGGAAACATACATTATACTACTGGAGGTGGTTCTGGCCTAGACTTTACTTGTGCAGACCTTGGTGAAAACCAAATTGAAGTTACCGTGACAGATGACAGCGGAAACGTTTCTACCTGCATTGCTACAATAAATGTGATAGACTTGATTGCTCCAGTAATCACTTGCGGCCCTGAGCCAACAGTTACGGAAACAGTTAGTGATAGTCCAAATCTTGCAATACCAGATAACGACCCAACTGGAGTTACTTCAATTTTGACCATTACAGATGATGTTTCAATTGACGATCTGAATGTGAATCTTGATATTACCCACACTTGGGTAGGTGATATAAATGTTACTATCACCTCACCAGCAGGAACTTCTGTTATGATTGTAGATCGTATAGGAGGAACTGGCGGTGGTGTTGGTTGTAGCGGTGATGACATCCTTGCAACGCTTGATGACGCAGCAGCTCTTCCAATTGAAAGCCAGTGTGGCTCAGGCGTACCATCTATTGATGGAACCTTTAGTCCAAATAACCCACTTGCCGCTTTCAACGGCGAAAGCACCTTGGGTGATTGGATCATCACAATCTCAGATAATGCAGGCGGTGATACAGGAACGCTTAATAGCTGGGGCATTACTTATACTTACGCAAACACCAATACAGATATTGTTATAGAATTGGGCCAAGACGGTACAGCTACCATCGACCCTTATGACATTATAAGTGACGTTATTGAAGCTTGTGGTATTGCTACCGCCGCAGTAGATATCACTGAAGTGAGTTGTGCAGATATAGGAACAGTTTTGGTTGTTACTGCTTTTGTTAGTGACACAAGTGGAAACATTGCTTCTTGCTCAGCCAATGTTATAGTTGTAGATCTTTTAGGTCCAGAACTTACTTGCCCAGCAGATCAAACTGTTGATCCGGGAGCTGGTAACCTATTCTACATCCTGCCAGATTATTTCGCTACCGGCGAGGCAATTGCAGATGACAACTGTACAGATCCTGTAACCATCCTATCTCAAGATCCTGCTCCAGGCACTCCATTGTCTGATGGCACATACACCATCACAATGACAGCTACTGACGAGTATGGAAATGTTTCAACTTGTACGTTTGAACTAACTGTTCTAACTACTATTGGAGTAGATGAAAACTCATTGGACAAAGGTTTGGCGTTATACCCTAACCCAGCGGATAATGTGGTTAACCTTGTGAACAAGACCAACATTTCTCTTGAGAAAATGATGATCTATGACATAAACGGAAAACTTGTAAGCCAGACAGACCTTCGCACTATGCAAGGTGTGAAAGCAGTAGATGTTTCATCACTTGCCTCTGGAGTTTATATGGTACAGATTATTGGTGACAGTGCAAGCACTGTGAAACGCTTGATAAAAGAGTAATTTTTTCATAAATAAATTAATTTAAAAAAGAAAGCCTTCCTACTAAAAATAGGAGGGCTTTCACTTTTTAATAAATTGAATCTTTGCAAGACTTTCAAAAAGATTACTTTTAAAAACTAAAACAAAGAATATGTTACCTTGGCACCAATATTTAATAGGAGTTCTTTTCGTGCTGGCCGGAATGAACCATTTTCGAAAACCAAAATTATACGAGCGTATTATGCCTCCATACATTCCCGCCAATAGCGCAATGGTCATGTTAAGCGGTTTTGTAGAAATGATTTTGGGTTTTATGATAATGAATAAAAACACTCAAAGTGAAGCAGCTTGGGGCATTATAATTATGCTTGTAGCTTTTTTACCTGTCCATATTTATATGCTACAGAATGAGCATGCAGCAATGAAACTACCAAAATGGGTACTCATACTCAGGCTTCCGTTACAGTTTGGGTTGATGTATTGGGCGTATCTTTATACTTAATTGAAGAAAATTGAGTATGTAAATTATTTGAAAATTTCATTTAAAACTTTCGCTAACCGAATGCCTCCTTTTTGAAGTTGGGAACGTAGTGTATTCATATATTTATACATATAGTTATAGCTTAACTTTTCCCCTATTTCTGTATTCGCGTAAATATCTTCGCAAAGCACACGGCTTTCATACATCCAGTCTATAACGTTTCCTTTTTTTATGGCTTCCACTTGTTCTTTTGAAAGCACATCGGTATTTGTAGCTACTTCAGTATAGGACATTTCATAAAAATCCAGCATTTTATAATCCCACACGCTATGAAGGTTTGTACCATCATTAAACCAGCGTACCTGAAAGTCATTACCTCCTTTATCATCAGCCAGACCGATATGTAAGGGCTGGTGTAGGTCGCCCATAAAATGGACCAGCATTTTTAAATGGAAAACTTTGTCTTCCCTTGAACTATTAGCGTTTTTTAAAACTGTGATGCATTTTTCTATTCCTTGGATTATATCGCCTTTTTCACTCTTGGGATGTGTTTCGTATTTTTCGCCAAACGGAAAATTCACATAATGCCAAGGGCTGTAATGGTCATAAGCACGATCACTCTTTATATCATCTCCATAATTTGCAACAAAGGCAAGAGAATGGCCATCCAATAAATTTAAGATTTGCTTTTCTGCTTTTTTACTCAAATATTTTCCAGCTATTTCACCGACCGCCCTGTGGCCTGTCTTTCCCCAGTCTTCACTTGCAAAAAGACCAGTTGAAAAAAGAGAAACTAATAACACTGCTACAAACTTTTTCATCTTCACAAAAATTTTATTTTGGATAAACCCATTTCAGGGTTGACAAAGATAGCATCCTGAATTTCAAAAAAGAACCAAAATTTTTCAAATTAATAAAGAAATCACGTTTTTATATTTATTGTAGTACATTTATAAAAGGTTGAAACCATAACAATATTCTCACACTTTCTTTGTTAAATCATGCACTGCAACCTTTAGTTTTAAAACAAATAGATGAAAAACACCTTTTTGATTCTTCTTTTTTTCTTCGGAATTATAGCCACCGCCCAAAACCAAAAATATATTTCCGAAGATTTAAGCATCACTCCACTTATTGATGGAACGTTACAAACGCCTGAAGTAAACGGAAAGTTGCCATTGGCGATAATCATTGGCGGAAGTGGTCCTACAGACAGAAACGGCAACCAGCAAATGGTAGTCAACAACTCTTTAAAATTTTTGGCCGAAGGGCTTTACGACAATGAAATTGCCACTTTCAGGTACGACAAAAGGATTGTAAAGCAAATGAAACAAAGAACGATAAATGAAAAAAACATACGTTTTGGTGATTTTATTGATGATGCTGTTGCAGTACTTGAATATTTTAAAAAAGACAAAAGGTTTTCAAAAATCTACATAATTGGCCATAGCCAAGGTTCACTTGTTGGCATGGTGGCTGCACAAGGTGGTGCGGACGGCTTTGTTTCTATAGCAGGCGCAGGACAGGAAATTGACGATGTAATTGTGGATCAGCTCGCCAAACAAGCACCAGGGCTTGTGGATAACGCACGGACTTCCTTTGATGATCTTCGCGCCAACGGTGTAGCCTACAATTATAGCCCTGGGCTGGCATCTATTTTCAGAAAGGATATTCAGCCGTTTATTTACAGTTGGATGCAGTATGACCCAAAAGTGGAAATAGCCAAACTTAACATTCCTATTTTGATAATTAATGGTGATAAAGATACTCAAGTACAAGTTTCAGAAGCTGAATTGTTGAAAAATGCAAAGCCAGATGCTGAATACTTAATCATTCCAAAAATGAATCATATTTTTAAAGAAATTGAAGGAAACGATTTGGAAAACAGCAAGTCCTACAATATATATAACCTTCCCGTAATGCCTGAATTGATTAATACTGTCAGTGATTTCATTAAAAAATAATTCAAATTAAAAAATAATTGTATTTTGCATCAAAACCATCAAAAATGCAAGATACAACCGCCGAAATGTTAAAGGACTCCACTCCCCTTTTTACTAATGACACTATTGTTTTTGGGATTTTAATGATAGCGTTAGGCTTCATTTTTTATACATCTTCACGCGAAGAAGGTTTTTGGAAAAAATTCTATGGTATTGTGCCAGCGCTATTTATGGCTTATTTTCTTCCAGCATTACTGACTACCTCAGGCGTCATTTCACCAGAATGGACTTCCATTTCTGAAACTGGAGAAGTCTCAAAGGGAAGCACAAGTTTATATTATATGTCCAGTAGGTATTTATTGCCGGCTGCATTAGTACTGATGACGCTGAGTATTGACTTAAAAGGTGTTTTCAATTTAGGGCCAAAAGCTTTAATTATGTTTTTAGCGGGAACAGCTGGAATTATTATTGGTGGTCCATTGGCTGTTTTGATAGTTGGAACTATTCACCCCGAAGCCGTTGGTGGGGTCGGGACAGATGCTGTTTGGCGCGGTCTTTCAACACTTGCGGGAAGTTGGATTGGCGGGGGCGCCAACCAAACTGCAATGTTAGAAATTTATGGCTATAATCAAAAACTCTATGGAGGGATGGTTTTTGTTGATATTGTAGTTGCCAATATTTGGATGGCGATAATTCTTTTCGGAATTGGGAAATCAGCAAAAATCGACAAATGGTTGAAAGCAGATACTTCAGCCATTGAAAGCTTAAAAGAGAAGGTTTCTGATTACACCAGAAAAGTAGATAGAAATCCAACTCTAACAGACTTGATGATTCTTGCAGCTATTGCCTTTGGAACGGTGAGTTTTGCACATTTTGGCGCAGATTTTTTAAGCGGTTTTTTCACATCGGTGGTTGATGGAATTCCAAAAGGCATAACACGCAATATCTTCACATTCCTTGACTCCAGCTTCTTTTGGATGATAACAATTACAACCATTATAGGCGTTTTGCTTTCTTTTACTAAATTGAAAAGTTATGAAGGTGCCGGTGCCAGTAAATTTGGGAGTGTTTTCATTTATATATTAGTAGCGAGTATCGGGATGAAAATGGATCTGACTTTAATTTTTGACAATAAATGGCTTATTGTTATTGGTCTTGTTTGGATGGCAATTCACGCCGGGTTGATGATTTTGATCGCAAAATTGATTCGGGCGCCCTATTTCTTTCTGGCCGTTGGAAGTCAAGCAAATGTTGGCGGAGCGGCTTCGGCGCCTATCGTTGCTTCAGCCTTCCACCCTTCTTTAGCTACAGTTGGTGTTCTTTTGGCTGTGTTTGGCTATGCAATTGGAACGGTTGGCGCAATTTTATGTACGGTGCTTATGCAATTAGCTTCAACTGCATAAATTTTCAAAAAAAATAGCCATATTTGCACCTTCTAAAACCGAAGCTATTTTGGCTTTTAAAAAAGATAATAATGCGCTATTTTCTTGCTACTGCAATTCTTTTTTTAACAATCATTGGTTGTTCAACCGATACGGAAATGATGAACCTCACAGGTAACGTGAAGGGTCTGAAAAAAGGAACAATTCTGTTACAAAAATTTGAGGATACGGTTTTGGTTACTGTAGATTCTATTGTGGTTGACGGAAATTCAAATTTTTCCTTTTCTGAAAAAATTGAGAGTCCGGAAATCTATTATCTCTATGTTCGTTTGAAAGATGGAACATTGCGAGATGATCGCATTACTTTTTTTGCTGAAAATGCTGATCTGAATATTAAAACCAATCTGAAAAATTTTGGTAGTGCAGCTGAAGTTACAGGTTCTGAAAACGACAAAGCACTTAAAGCATATCTTAAACTGAAGAATCGATATGTAATCAAAAACTTGAGCTTAATTGAAGAAAGATTGAAAATGGGTAATGATGTTGCAGATTCTTCATTAATTAAAATTGAGCAGAAGCAGCGCGCTTTACTTTCCAATAAATACTTAGCAACTATTAATTTTGCAATCAACCACAAAGATCGTGAGGTAGCGCCATATTTAATGTTGAGTGAGGTTTATGATTCCAATATTAAGTATTTGGATACTGTTTACAACTCACTAACGCCAAAAATAAAAGACTCCAAATACGGTAAGGAATTGGAGTCTTTCATACTGAATCGTAAAAAAACGGACACTGTTTTATAGCGCGTTAATTTTATCTATAAGTTTTCTGCCGCGTTCTTCAAGTTCAGCCTTAACAGTGTTAAAGTGCTTTTTCTTATTGTCAACATCTTTTTGGTTCACTTTTGTAATTAGGTCATCAAAAGTAACGATGGCTTCATCTATAATTCCTTCGGCTTTTTTGTTGTCTTTATCTGCGTTGGTAAGTTCCCAGATGTAAACAGCCTCAATAATATCGCCCAATACATAGTTAATGTCTTTTTTTAAATCTCTTACGTTTGCCATTTTATTCTTTATTTTTTATTGCTATTATTTATTCTTGGTAATTTTTTAAATCGGGCAAAGGTACGAACATTTACGGAATGTACACTTCCAAAAAGCTTGCTGAATTTGTAATAAATTTTATTTCAGGCAATTGGGCTGGAATCAAGATAGTTTCGCCCTTTTTAATTTTTTCTGAAAAACCATCAGCTTCAATAATGGCAGTGCCTTCCAAACACATATAGACTGTGAATGAAGGAATTTCCTCTAAATCGCGAACGTAGTTTTGGGAAAGGACAACTTTATTTACTTTAAAAAAATCGGTTGTTCCAATAGATACAGGTATATTTTTCTCTTCCTTATAACTCATCTTTGCTTTGGAAGGACTGAAATCAATAGCTTCCAAAGCCAAATCGTTATGAAGTTGTCTCATTTGCCCATTGGTGTCTGGCCTATCCCAATCGTATATTCTATAGGTAATATCTGAAGTTTGTTGAATTTCAGCCAGTAAAATACCCGCTCCAATAGCGTGCACAGTTCCTGGGTTTAAAACAAAAGCATCGCCCTTATTTACTGGTTCAGAATTTAAGATTTCTGTAATTCTATTTTCAGAAAGCGATTTCAAATACTTTTGTTGATCCATCTCTTCATTGAACCCAAGGATAAGTCTTCCGCCTTTTTCTACATCTAAGATGTACCACATTTCGGTTTTGCCAAAAGAGTTGTGTCTTTTTTTTGCAAGAACGTCATCTGGATGAACTTGTACGGAAAGATCTTCACAGGCATCAATGAATTTAAAAAGCAAGGGGAAAGTGTTTCCAAAATTTTGATATACTTTTTCTCCTACTAATTTTCCTTTATAATTTTCAATTAATCTAGTGAGGGTTTTGCCCTTCAATGATCCGTTTTTTACTTCGGAAATATCTCCAGTAACTCCAGAAATTTCCCAGCTTTCACCGATATTTCCTTTAGCTATTTTTTTAAATAATTTGTTCAGCTTAGTGCCTCCCCATACTTTTTGTTTTAAGATGGGTTCAAACTTTAGTGGATATAAAGGTGAAATGGTAATCATCACTGGCCGCTGTAAAAAACAAAGTTACGAGGGGTTTCGTAAAGTTTTATTGAAATGTCAAACTTAGAATCTATTCTAGCTCTTATTTTATTCCAGCTTACCACCGCAATATTTTCGACAGTAGGGTTTAGGTTTTTAAATTCGGGAACCTCTATGTTTAAGTTTTTATGGTCAAAGGCGTCTTCAATTTCTTCTTCTATAATTTGTCTTAGAATTTTCAAATCCATCAGAAAGCCTGTTTCGGGATCAATTTCGCCAGTAATTCCCACTTCCAATTCGTAATTGTGACCATGATAATTGGGATTGCTGCATTTGCCAAAAACTTCAAGATTTTTGGCATCGTCCCATTCTTTTTTAAAAAGTCGATGTGCGGCGTTAAAATGTGCTTTTCTATAAACGGTAAGACTCATACAAGTAGGTGTTGATAAAATTTATCAAAAATAATTTTGAACCAGGCCGTATAAATTTCGGGGTTGTCTTGAATGTCTTTTCTTACTTCTTCCAGGTCCATCCATTTCCACGCAGCAACTTCTTCTGGATTAATATTGGGGGTTCCTTCAAAATTTCCAAGGAGAATATGATCAAGTTCATGTTCAGTCAAACCATTGTCAAAAGGTGCTTTATAGATGAATGAGGTGGTTTCCTTTAAATCAGTAACGAAACCCATTTCTTCAAAAAGCCTTCTTTTTCCGGCTTCTAAAGAAGATTCACCATCACGTTGGTGACTGCAGCAGGTGTTGGTCCAAAGCCCAGGGGAATGGTATTTATGCAACGCCCGTTGTTGTAACATCAATTCATTTTTGTCATTAAATATAAAGATCGAAAACGCCCTGTGAAGCACTCCTTTTTCATGGGCTTCTTGTTTTGGCATCAGCCCTAATTGCTCGTCTTTTTCATTTACGAGGATAACTTTTTCTTCAATCATTTATTAATGCCTTTTGGCTCAAAAGTACAAAAAGGGAAAGTCTTTTAAAAGCAAAAAACGCTCAATAGAAAGTATTGAACGCTTTCGCATAACTTAATTTGGTTAATTTAATTTTTTATGATAAACATAGACCTCCTGTTAAGCTGATGTTCTTCGGCAGTACAAGGAACTCCGTTTGAACATTGGTTAACAAGTTGCGTTTCTCCATATCCTTTGGCAGTTAGCCTGCTTGCATCAATACCTTTACCAACCAACCATTGAAGTGTAGATTGTGCACGGCGCTCAGAAAGAGCTTCATTATAGCTATCATTTCCACGAGAATCTGTATGTGATTCAATATGGATAATCAATTCTTTATATTCTCTCATTGCAGCAAGAATCTTAGCTAGTTCAATTTCAGCATCCGGACGGATGTTCGATTTGTCAAAATCAAAATAAATTGGCTGAAGGTTTAATTTGCAACCCAAATCATTTGGTGGGCACGGTCCAATTCTTTTCAGCGGAAGCGGCACATCTACAGTTCCAGAAAGCAATGGCGTTTCAATCATTTTCTCATAAGGATTGTACCCTTCTTTTACCCCTCTAACAGTGTATTGTGTACCACAATCACCAACAAAACTATATGTTCCATCGTTTTTTGCTGTAGTTTGACTGACCAATTGATTGTTCTCATCCAATAAACTTACTTGTGCATCTGGCAAAGGCTCTTTTGTTTCTTCATCAAACACTTTTCCTTGAATGGCTATTGAACAAATTTCCTTTACTAAATAAATATCGTCATCCTTACTGCCTTTATCTCCTCCTCTATTTGAGGAAACATATCCAATACGATCTTCTTCATTAATCACAAAACCGAAATCGTCTTGCGCACTGTTTGAAGGAGCACCTAAGTTTGTAATTTTCCCGGGCTTTCCATCATCGTCTAATGGAGTTACAAAAACATCATAACCACCCAAACCTGAACGTCCATCACTAGAAAAGTATAGGTTGTTTTTTTCACTTATAAAAGGAAAAGATTCTCTAGCTTCAGTATTTATTTCTGGACCTAAATTTACGGGAGTTCCGTAACTATCATTGCCAAGAATATCTACATACCATAAATCAGACATCCCTAATGTACCTGGCATGTCAGAAGAAAAATATAGTTTTTTTCCGTCTAAACTCAATGCTGGATGTGCTATTGAATATCCTTTATCATTAAAAGGAAGCTCTACTACATTAGTCCAATTATAATTTCCTGTTTTTGTTGCTTTGTATAATGCTAATCTTAAAGTCTTGAATTTCTTTGATTTATCAAGTCCTTTTTTACCATCTAAATAGGTATTTCTCGTGAAGTAAACCGTATTTCCATCTTTTGAAAAAGTAGCGGTAGACTCGTTGTATTCAGTATTTATATCTCCTCCTAACTTCATTGGGTTACTCAGTTCACCATTAGCCGCCCTATCAGCAATAAAAAGATCCAAATAAGGTTCTTGGGTCCATTCATTTATTTTAGCACCAGTAGTATTTCCTGCTGAAGTATATACCACTTTATCTTTCATATAAAAAGCTGCACCAAAATCTGAATTTGAAGAGTTCACCGCTACTTTATCAAGTACAAAATCTCTTGTTTTGAAAACGGTACTTTTCAAATAATCAGGGTCATCTTCATATTTTTTAATTACCAAGCCTTTTCCACCCTTTGCCACATAGCTTTTTAAAAGAGCATCAGATTCATCATATTTACCTAAGCTTTTCAAAGATTGTGCAGCTCTGTAATAATATTCTGGTTCTGTTTGGTCAGGAAATTGTTTTACAAGTTTGTCATACCATTTTGCAGCACTTGTATAATCGCTGTTAAAATAATAAGTGTCTCCCAACTTCTTAAAAATCTCTGCAGACTCATACCCATCTTCAACTACCTTTAAATAGATTTCGCGGGCGTCTATATAAGCATACTTGTCAAATTCTTTGTTCGCTTTATTAATATCCTTCTGTTGAGAAAAGGTACTGCCTGCAGTAAGAACTACTAAGGCAAAAAGTAATATATTGCGTACTAATGTATTCATAGTCTTTATTTTTTTTTAGAAGAATCTAGGAGTTAGCACTCGTTCTGGTCTGTTGAACAATTCAAAGCGAAACATAATTTCATAAGAACCATCACTGTATGCTTCAATATCTGTTGTTTGATAATCATAAGCGAAACCAATAAATATTTGGTCACTAGCTTGAAAACCTACTAAACCACTCATTGCAGCACTCCATCTGTATGCAGCTCCTAAAGTAAATTTATCATAGATCAAGAAATTGGCAGAAACATCGGCCTGTAACGGGGAACCGCTCACCATTTTGAAAAGGGTTGCTGGTTTAAACTTTAAGTTATCGCTAAGATCAAACACATAACCTGCAATCAAGAAATAGTGCATACGCTCTGCGGCTGTTGTTTCTACTGAAGTATTTCCAATACTACTTTTGTCAAAATGTTTGGTAGTCAAAAAGTTTGGAACGGAAAGTCCTGCATAAAACTTTTCAGTATTATAGTAAATACCAGCTCCAATTTGTGGTTGAAGTTTATTGTCTATGTTGTTTTCATCAAAGTAAGGGTCGCTATAAAGATCTCTTGGAAGATTTAGTCTTGAATAATCAAGATCCAAAATATCCAAACCAGCTTTAAGACCAAAAGACAACTTCGCCGTTTCGGAAGTGTTGATGCTATAGGAGTAGTCTATATTAAAGTTAGTTTCTATTGAGGGTCCAATTCTGTCATTTACTACAGATAGACCTAGGCCCATATTTTCCGCTACAGGTGAATTTACCGTGAATGTTCCCGTATTGGGCGCTCCTTTACCAAAATTGACCCATTGGGTTCGGTATAGTAAGCCGAAACTTAGGGCTTCACGATTTCCTGCATATGCAGGGTTTACCACCTGTGTATTGTACATATATTGTGTGTACTGTGGATCCTGCTGCGCTTTACTTGAAAACGTGCCAAGTAAAATCAAAATTAGTAGTGTTAGATAACTGTGTTTCATAGTTATGTATTTTAATCCTGGGAGGGAATTTCCTCCCAGGAATTTTTTTGATTTTCTATCTGTTAATGTATAAATATCCGTTATAGCTTTCCTTACCAGGATTTTCACCTTTGAAAGTTAAAATATAGAAATATGTGCCGGTTGGTAAATTCTTATCCTCTTGAACAGTTACGCGTCCTTCAGAAGTACCGTCAAAAGTGTTTATTCTATCGTCATCACCTTGTCCGTATCCGTCAGTTTCATATACTAGAACTCCCCATCGGTTATAGATTTTCACATTATTGTTTGGATAGTTGTGAATTCCTTTAATCCAGAAGAAATCGTTCATATTATCTCCGTTAGGTGTTATACCGTTATATATTTCAAAGCTAGCGCCCAACACCTCTGGTAATATTACGGTAACTTCTGCATCGGCAGTTACTTCCGTACCGTCTATATCTACCCCTGTTGCTGTGGCAAGGTTTACTACTTCACCATTATCAATATCCTGTTGGGTTATTGCATAGATAGCCGTAAATGTTGTACTATCTGTTTCACCTGGCTGCAATACTGCTATTGGACCTCCAAGTAATTCAATACCTGGCAAAAGATCTGCAATCGTTATGTTATATAGAGTAACATTTCCAGTATTAGTTACAGCGAATGCGAAGGATATTGTTTCTCCAACATCTGATGCACCATCCTCATTCTCATCGTTGAACTCACCAGTTTTCACTAAGGATATTGATGGGTTGTTCTGGCAAAGAACAGTAATGGTTGGATCATTTTCAAGATAACTGTTATCGTCAGATTGATCAGAAACCATATCACCATTTGGTGCAATACCGTCAGCAGTAGCCTGATTTTCAATAAATCCTGTGTCAACATCAGTCTGTGTAACTGTATAAACCGCAGTGAACGTTGCGCCATCTTCTTGACCAGCAGTAAGGCTGATTGGCCCTCCAACAACAGCAATCAATGGGTCGGTTACTATTACATTGGTCAATGCAACATTACCTGTATTTTTAACACTGAAGCTGTACAAAATTGTTTCTCCTAAATCTGCACATCCGTTACCGTTCTCATCAGCTGGAACACCTACTTTTATTAAAGCAATAGCAGGGTTTTGGCAAAGTTGGGTAATAGTTGGATCATCTTCCAATTCACTGTTGTCATCAGATAGGTCGCTTACGGTAGTTCCAGAAGCATCGGCGCCTGTAACAGTAGCTTGGTTTTCAACAAATCCAGCATCAATATCAGTTTGTGTGATAATGTATGTTGCCGTGAACGTTGTTCCGTCAGAAGCACCAGGTGCCAATGTTATTGGACCTCCATTTACTGTTACCAATGGATCTGTAATTGTTATGTTTGATAATGTAACATTACCAAGGTTGAATACCGTGAAGCTATAAGTTATAGTTTCATCAACATCTGCACAACCGTTTCCGTTTGTATCATCAACAACTCCAGTTTTGATAAGAGCTATTTTTGGATTTTGGCATAGTTCAATTACAGTTGGATCATTCTCAAGTACGCTGCTTTCATCTGAAAGATCACTCACTACCGTTGCATTTGGCGCAGTACCTTCCGCAGTGGCTTGGTTTGTTACTTGTCCTGCATCTATATCACCTTGTGTTATAGTATAGGTTCCAGTATATGTCCATATTTCAGTTACATCCAATTTGCCATCTCCATTGGTATCCCCGGTTGGACCAGTAATGGTAGCGATCAATGGATCAGTTACGGTTACGTTGCTCAAGCTCACGTTGCCTTCATTTGTTACAGTGAAAGTATAGCTGATGGTTTCGTCAACATCTGTACAATCGTTTTGGTTCTCATCATTCAAGATTCCTGTTTTCACGATTGCAATAACTGGATTCTGACACAACTCTATTATTGTTGGGTCGTCTTCAAGTACACTACTTTCATCGGAAAGGTCGCTTACTACAGTTGCATCTGGTGCAGTACCTTCAGCGGTAGCTTGGTTAATTACCTCGCCCGCATCAATATCTTCTTGAGTTATTACATAGTTTCCAGAGTATATCCAAGTTTCGGTTACATCAAGTTCGCCATCGCCGTCAGTATCGCCGGTTGGACCGTTGATTGTAGCAATCATTGGATCGGTTACTGATACGTTGCTCAAGCTCACGTTTCCTTCGTTGGTTACTGTGAAAGTATAAGTTATTGTCTCGTCAACATCAGAGCAGTTGTTTTGGTTCTCGTCGTTGAAGATTCCTGTTTTCACAATTGCGATAACTGGATTCTGACACAACTCAATAACTGTTGGATCATCTTCAAGTACACTGCTTTCATCTGAAAGGTCAGTAACTAAATTACCCATAGGGTCTTGTCCTTTTACAGTTGCTTGGTTTATTACTTCGCCTGCATCTATATCTTCTTGTGTAATAGCGTAATTTCCTGTGAAAATCCAAGTTTCAGTTACATCAAGTTGCCCATCGCCATCGGTATCTCCAGTTGGACCTGTGATTATCGAAATTAATGGATCAGTAACTTCAACAAAACTTAAACTCACATTTCCTTCGTTGGTCACCGTGAAAGTATAAGTGATTGTCTCGTCAACATCAGAACAGTTGTTTTGGTTCTCATCGTTGAAGATTCCAGTTTTCACTATTGCAATAGCTGGGTTTTGACACAACTCTGTTATAGTTGGATCATCTTCTAATACGCTATTGTCATCTGATAGGTCATTTACCACAGTAGCGTCTGGTGCAGTACCTTCAGCTGTAGCTTGGTTCTTCACAAATCCAAGATCTATATCATTCTGAGTAATTGCATATGTTCCTGTATAAACCCAAGTTTCTGTAACATCAAGTTCTCCGTCGCCATCTGTATCACCAGTTGGACCGGTAATGATAGCGATCAACGGATCGGTTACGATTACGCTGCTCAAGCTCACGTTGCCTTCATTAGTTACTGTGAAGGTATAAGTGATTGTTTCATCAACATCAGAACAATCGTTTTGGTTCTCATCGTTGAACAAACCTGTCTTAATAATTGCGATGGCTGGGTTCTGGCATAGCTCGATAACCGTTGCGTCGTCATTGTCAATCTGGGTTCCGGAAAGATCCTGTACATCATCTCCAGTTGGTGGCGTTCCAACAGCCGTAGCCTGGTTGGTAACACTACCCGTGTCAATATCATCCTGTGTGATGGTATAGGACGTAGCGGTGTAGATCCAAGTCTCGGTTACATCCAGTTTACCGTCGCCATCGGTATCACCTCCCTGGAACACGATGTCCACTATTGGGTTCGGTGCCTGTAACAGTGGGTCGGTAACCGTGATGTTTGATAGGCTCACGTTACCTTGGTTGGTAACTGTGAACGTATAGGTAATGGTGTCTATTCCCGCATCGGCACACTGGTTGCCGTCTACATCGTTGAATACGCCAGTTTTTACAATTGCGATGGCTGGGTTCTGGCATAGCTCGATTACCGTTGCGTCGTCATTGTCAATCTGGGTTCCGGAAAGATCCTGTACATCGTCTCCTACCGGTGGAGTTCCAACAGCCGTAGCCTGGTTGGTAACACTACCCGTGTCAATATCATCCTGTGTGATGGTATAGGACGTAGCGGTGTAGATCCAAGTCTCTGCTACATCCAGTTTACCGTCGCCATCGGTATCACCTCCCTGGAACACGATGTCCACTATTGGGTTCGGTGCCTGTAACAATGGGTCGGTAACCGTGATGTTTGATAGGCTCACGTTACCCTGGTTGGTAACTGTGAATGTATAAGTTATCGTATCAATTCCCGCATCGGCACACTGGTTGCCGTCTACATCGTTGAATACGCCAGTTTTTACAATTGCGATGGCTGGGTTCTGGCATAGCTCGATAACCGTTGCGTCGTCATTGTCAATCTGGGTTCCGGATAGATCCTGTACATCATCTCCTACCGGTGGCGTTCCAACAGCCGTAGCCTGGTTGGTAACACTACCAGTATCGATATCATCCTGTGTGATGGTATAGGACGTAGCGGTGTAGATCCAAGTCTCGGTTACATCCAGTTTACCGTCGCCATCGGTATCACCGCCCTGGAACACGATGTCCACTATTGGGTTCGGTGCCTGTAACAATGGGTCGGTAACCGTGATGTTTGATAGGCTCACGTTACCCTGGTTGGTAACTGTGAACGTATAGGTAATGGTGTCTATTCCCGCATCGGCACACTGGTTGTCGTCTACATCGTTGAATACGCCAGTTTTTACAATGGCGATAGCTGGGTTCTGGCATAGCTCGATAACCGTTGCGTCGTCATTGTCAATCTGGGTTCCAGATAGATCCTGTACATCATCTCCAGTTGGTGGTGTCCCAACAGCCGTAGCCTGGTTGGTAACACTACCCGTGTCAATATCATCCTGTGTGATGGTATAGGAAGTAGCGGTGTAGATCCAAGTCTCTGCTACATCCAGTTTACCGTCGCCATCGGTATCACCTCCCTGGAACACGATGTCCACTATTGGGTTCGGTGCCTGTAACAATGGGTCGGTAACCGTGATGTTTGATAGGCTCACGTTACCCTGGTTGGTAACTGTGAATGTATAAGTTATCGTATCGATTCCCGCATCGGCACACTGGTTGCCGTCTACATCGTTGAATACGCCAGTTTTTACAATAGCGATGGCAGCGTTCTGGCAGATAACAACAACTGTCTCTCCGTCCAACGTAGTAGAGGTTGGGTGGGAGTCGTCCGTTACCGGTGTATCTAATGGGTTCATTGCAAGACCGTTAACCGTAGCTTGGTTGGTAACCTCGCCAGCGTCAACATCGGCCTGCGTTATCGTATAGGTTGCGGTGTATTCCCAAACTTCCTCTAGACCAAGGATGCCGTCCGTGCCAGTATCCCCAGTCGGGCCGGTAATAACCGACAGACCAACCAATGGGTCGGTAACAACTACATTGTCTATGGACAGGTTGCCCTCGTTGGTTACCCTAAAGGTATAAGTGATAACATCACCTTCCTCTAGTTCAACACAGCCATTGTTGCCCGGAACCTGGTCGCTCTCCTTAACGATCGCGATGGCAGCGTTCTGGCAGATAACAACAACTGTCTCTCCGTCCAACGTAGTAGAGGTTGGGTGGGAGTCGTCCGTTACCGGTGTATCTGATGGGTTCATTGCAAGCCCGTTAACAGTAGCTTGATTGGTAACCTCGCCAGCGTCAACATCGGCCTGCGTTACCGTATAGGTTGCGGTGTATTCCCAAACTTCCTCTAGACCAAGGATGCCGTCCGTGCCAGTATCCCCAGTCGGGCCGGTAATAACCGACAGACCAACCAATGGATCGGTAACAACTACATTGTCTATGGACAGGTTGCCCTCGTTGGTTACCCTAAAGGTATAAGTGATAACATCACCTTCCTCTAGTTCAACACAGCCATTGTTGCCCGGAACCTGGTCGCTCTCCTTAACGATCGCGATGGCAGCGTTCTGGCAGATAACAACAACTGTCTCTCCGTCCAACGTAGTAGAGGTTGGGTGGGAGTCGTCCGTTACCGGTGTATCTGATGGGTTCATTGCAAGCCCGTTAACAGTAGCTTGGTTGGTAACCTCGCCAGCGTCAACATCGGTCTGCGTTACCGTATAGGTTGCGGTGTATTCCCAAACTTCCTCTAGACCAAGGATGCCGTCCGTGCCAGTATCCCCAGTCGGGCCGGTAATAACCGATAGACCAACCAATGGATCGGTAACAACTACATTGTCTATGGACAGGTTGCCCTCGTTGGTTACCCTAAAGGTATAAGTGATAACATCACCTTCCTCTAGTTCAACACAGCCATTGTTGCCCGGAACCTGGTCGCTCTCCTTAACGATCGCAATGGCAGCGTTCTGGCAGATTAGCACAGTAACTGTATTACTTATCGCGGTATCAATAGCACCCAAAACTGAGTTACCATTTACTTCTGCAGTATTTACAACAGAACCAGCGTCTATATCATTTTGAGTTATTACATAAGTTGCATTAAACGTCCAAACTTCACCAACATTCAAAATGCCATCCCCATTATCATCTCCATTCATCAATACTATTTGAACAACTGGGTTTGGAGCTAAAAACAGTGGATCTGTTATTACAACATCAGTAATATCTACATCACCTTCATTGGTTACCACAAATACATAATCTATGGTATTTCCAACTTCAAAATTAATACAATTTCCTGTTGCGCTTGTGCTCGATTTTACAATCGACATTTCAGCATTTTGACAAAGGTTAACCGTAACCGTATCAGCATCTGATACTGGATAAGGATTTCCTGAAGTTTGAACTAATCCATTTACAGTTGCTGTGTTTTGAACTTGTCCATTTGTTATGTCAGTCTGTGTTACTGTATAAACAGCAGTATAAATCCATTCCTCACCTTCTTCAAGTATATCGTCGCCATCATCTCCAGATACATATATAATTGGAACTACTGGATTCGGAGCTTCCAACAATGGGTCTGTTAAAACTACATTATAAACAGATGGGTAGCCTACTGGGATTGAAATCTTAAATGTATAAGTAATAGTTCCATCTACAGCAATTGGTGTACAATCCTGAGGGTTATTTGGACTTGCTGTTTTCACTAACTGAATACCACAATTATTTAAAGTCAAGGTAACTGGTGTACGAGTTGGACTTATACAACCTGTTGAATCATTAACTGCTTCTGCATAATATGTTTTTGAACCTATAGTATTCCAAGTTGGGGAAACAACATTTCCCCCGACTGCTAAATCATACCACACAACTGATAATCCTCCAGGCACTGAAGCAGTTGCTGTTAAAGTTTGTATTGGATCTCCTGCACATTCAGTTATGTCTCCTCCACTTATTGGTGCATTTACTTCTAATGGCTGACCAACAGTTATTGTTTCCACAAGTATACATCCGTTAGCATCGGTTATAGTAACTGTATAATCTCCTGCTGCCAATCCAGTGATGTCTTCAGTAACAGCTCCATTACTCCAAAGAAAAGTATACCCTGGTGTACCCCCAAATACTGTAAGATCAATTTCTCCAGTTTGATTTCCATAGCAATCCACATTAACTACTTCACTAGCTTGTGATAAAGCTGCTGATGGCTGACTGATTATTACTTCAGCCGTGGCGGTACATCCGTTGGCATCGGTGACCGTAACGCTGTATGTCCCGGCAGATAGGCCCGTAATGGTCGCCGTGGTCGCACCGTTGCTCCATAGGTATGTGATAGGCGCAACGCCGCCGCCGGTGATCGTTACCGTCGCAGTTCCATCATTATCATCATAACAGCCAACATCCGTTCCAGTCGCACTTGCTGTGAACGGGGCCGCAGCTGCCACTGTGTAGCTCGCCGTGGCGGTACATCCGTTGGCATCGGTCGCCGTAACACTATATGTCCCGGCAGATAGGCCCGTAATGGTCGCAGTGGTCGCACCGTTGCTCCATAGGTATGTGATAGGCGCAACACCGCCGCCGGTGATCGTTACCGTCGCAGTTCCGTCATTGGACTGGTTGCCGTCGCTCGCGCAGGCCACATCCGTTCCGGTCGCGCTTGCTGTGAACGGGGCCGCAGCTGCCACTGTGTAGCTCGCCGTGGCGGTACATCCGTTGGCATCGGTCGCCGTAACACTATATGTCCCGGCAGATAGGCCCGTAATGGTCGCAGTGGTCGCACCGTTGCTCCATAGGTATGTGATAGGCGCAACGCCGCCGCCGGTGATCGTTACCGTCGCAGTTCCATCATTGGACTGGTTGCCGTCGCTCGCGCAGGCCACATCCGTTCCGGTCGCGCTTGCTGTGAACGGGGCCGCAGCTGCCACTGTGTAGCTCGCCGTGGCGGTACATCCGTTGGCATCGGTGACCGTAACGCTGTATGTCCCGGCAGATAGGCCCGTAATGGTCGCCGTGGTCGCACCGTTGCTCCATAGGTATGTGATAGGCGCCACTCCGCCGCCGGTGATCGTTACCGTCGCAGTTCCGTCATTGGACTGGTTGCCGTCGCTCGCGCAGGCCACATCCGTTCCGGTCGCGCTTGCTGTGAACGGGGCCGCAGCTGCCACTGTGTAGCTCGCCGTGGCGGTACATCCGTTGGCATCGGTCGCCGTAACGTTGTATGTTCCGGCAGATAGGCCCGTAATGGTCGCAGTGGTCGCACCGTTGCTCCATAGGTATGTGATAGGTGCAACGCCGCCGCCGGTGATCGTTACCGTCGCAGTTCCGTCATTGGACTGGTTGCCGTCGCTCGCGCAGGCCACATCCGTTCCGGTCGCGCTTGCTGTGAACGGGGCCGCAGCTGCCACTGTGTAGCTCGCCGTGGCGGTACATCCGTTGGCATCGGTCGCCGTAACACTATATGTCCCGGCAGATAGGCCCGTAATGGTCGCAGTGGTCGCACCGTTGCTCCATAGGTATGTGATAGGCGCAACGCCGCCGCCGGTGATCGTTACCGTCGCAGTTCCATCATTGGACTGGTTGCCGTCGCTCGCGCAGGCCACATCCGTTCCGGTCGCGCTTGCTGTGAACGGGGCCGCAGCTGCCACTGTGTAGCTCGCCGTGGCGGTACATCCGTTGGCATCGGTCGCCGTAACGTTGTATGTTCCGGCAGATAGGCCCGTAATGGTCGCCGTGGTCGCACCGTTGCTCCATAGGTATGTGATAGGCGCAACGCCGCCGCCGGTGATCGTTACCGTCGCAGTTCCGTCATTGGACTGGTTGCCGTCGCTCGCGCAGGCCACATCCGTTCCGGTCGCGCTTGCTGTGAACGGGGCCGCAGCTGCCACTGTGTAGCTCGCCGTGGCGGTACATCCGTTGGCATCGGTCGCCGTAACGTTGTATGTTCCGGCAGATAGGCCCGTAATGGTCGCAGTGGTCGCACCGTTGCTCCATAGGTATGTGATAGGCGCCACTCCGCCGCCGGTGATCGTTACCGTCGCAGTTCCGTCATTGGACTGGTTGCCGTCGCTCGCGCAGGCCACATCCGTTCCGGTCGCGCTTGCTGTGAACGGGGCCGCAGCTGCCACTGTGTAGCTCGCCGTGGCGGTACATCCGTTGGCATCGGTCGCCGTAACACTATATGTCCCGGCAGATAGGCCCGTAATGGTCGCAGTGGTCGCACCGTTGCTCCATAGGTATGTGATAGGCGCAACGCCGCCGCCGGTGATCGTTACCGTCGCAGTTCCATCATTGGACTGGTTGCCGTCGCTCGCGCAGGCCACATCCGTTCCGGTCGCGCTTGCTGTGAACGGGGCCGCAGCTGCCACTGTGTAGCTCGCCGTGGCGGTACATCCGTTGGCATCGGTGACCGTAACGCTGTATGTCCCGGCAGATAGGCCCGTAATGGTCGCCGTGGTCGCACCGTTGCTCCATAGGTATGTGATAGGCGCAACGCCGCCGCCGGTGATCGTTACCGTCGCAGTTCCGTCATTGGACTGGTTGCCGTCGCTCGCGCAGGCCACATCCGTTCCGGTCGCGCTTGCTGTGAACGGGGCCGCAGCTGCCACTGTGTAGCTCGCCGTGGCGGTACATCCGTTGGCATCGGTCGCCGTAACGTTGTATGTTCCGGCAGATAGGCCCGTAATGGTCGCAGTGGTCGCACCGTTGCTCCATAGGTATGTGATAGGTGCAACGCCGCCGCCGGTGATCGTTACCGTCGCAGTTCCGTCATTGGACTGGTTGCCGTCGCTCGCGCAGGCCACATCCGTTCCGGTCGCGCTTGCGATCATTTGATTAGCTTGTGTAATTACAACAGTTTCCTGAGTTTCACAAGTCCCATCATTAATCGTTACATTATAAGTACCAGCCGTTAGACCAGATTGATCTTGTGAGTTTGGGTTTAATCCACTCCCGTCGTTGGTAGTCCATAAATATGTATATGAAGATGATCCACCTGTAACAGATAAATCAATAGATCCATTATTCCCGCCAAAACAAGTTACATTTTGTTGTGTATAACTTGAATCTAAGTCTGTATTTGTTAGAGTAAGTTTTCTTGATGGTGAAGTACAGCCCAAAGTTTCGTTAAGATAAAAAGCATACCAAACACCAGGTGTAGTTACCGTAGGGTTATTACCTAATGGAAAACTTAAATCTGAATTAGGAGACCATTTTAAGGTAGCACCCGTTGGAGTAGTTGAAGTTACAAAAGTATCAAGTTGCACTTGTGTTGGTGCACAATACGTTTTTTCAGTTAAAGAAAGTACAGGGGCATTTGCATAACCCTCTACCGATAATCTCAAACCGTCAACTAAAACAACTGATCGTCCTGGATTTCCAGTTTTATAGAAAACTTCAACAGAAGTAGCGCTTGGACCAGATTTAAAAGTTATACATCTATTTTCCCAGTACGGATTAATTTCTGTCCAACCTCCAGGATTTTGATTTCCTCCGTTTCCGCTTGTAGCAGTTGACAATCTTGCTGGGAAATCATTTGTTGTATGTTGAACTAAATTTGCGTGGGTATAAGTAAGTGGATCGCCACCAGGTAATTGAACAGCTCCATTTCTAACTCCAAATTGTAAGTTTGGGCTGTATTCAATTATCGACCCACCAGTATTATTATTTATATTTACGGTATTATAACGAGGAATTACTGCAATCTCAAAACAAACCGTATATGTTGTATTTGGAAGAACAGTTAAAGTTTGACGAATAGCTTCATTTTGATATGAAAATATAGCAAACCCGCCACCATCAAAATTTGATTGCTCAATGATAGCTGGATATCTAGTATTTGAATTAGTATCAGAGTAAGATATATATTGTCCTTCAGACCAGTCTACAGTTCCATCGTCGTTCCAACAGGTATATCTTGCATCAGCTTGATATTGACCATTGACACCACCATAGGCTGTACGAAAAGTACCGCCGCTAACATCGGCTTTTTCAAAAGAACCACATGTTATTAAATTACAAGCCCCTATAATATTGCCCTTACTACTGTTATTAAAAGCTTCGGCTTTGGATTTTGATCGAAAAGTTGCATTATTCTCTGCTGCTTTTTTATCTAAAGCAGCATTATATTGATCCAAATACTGTTGAGTATAAGGTAATATCACTTCTTCTCCATCAACAGAACCTCTTACTTGAGAATATCCTTGGCTACTCAAGCAAGCTATTAAAATGAGACCTATTAAAAACCTCTTATCAGAAGTAAATAATTTAGTAATTATTTTAAACATAAGTTAGAATTTTATTAGTACCGATATTTTTAAACAATGCAATAATTGAACATTTCATCTCAATTAATGTCCAAATATACAGTGGAATAAGTGGTAAGAAAATACCAACAAACAAGTATTAGTTGAACTGTAAAAAATAGTCGGCAAACGACATAAAACGAATAAAAACGTGGGGTTTTTTGTAGGAAAAAGATATACGTGTTAGTACGTATATTCTTTAAATATGCGGCTTTTGAAGTGTAAACTAGTAAGAAAAAAAACTGCTTTATAATATATTGCCTGTTATATTTTTTCAAAACAAACAAGTAACTACAGCCTTAAAGCTATAATTTCTAAATTTTCCATAAAAAGTCAAAGTGTAGGAAGAAAGGTTCTTTTAATATCTATAGTAATTTATTAAAAAATCACCAATATTATAATCAACTACCGTTTAAAACTACATTAACAAACTTTATCTTTGCACCCAAAATAATGAAAAACAAATGTCTTTATCAAAAGAAATAAAACGCAGAAGAACTTTTGGAATCATTAGTCACCCTGATGCCGGTAAAACCACTTTAACGGAAAAACTATTGCTCTTCGGAGGTGCTATTCAAGAGGCCGGCGCGGTAAAAAGCAACAAAATCAAGAAAGGCGCAACTAGTGACTTTATGGAAATAGAACGCCAACGTGGAATTTCCGTCTCAACTTCCGTTTTAGCTTTTGAATATGAAGGGATAAAAATCAATATTCTCGACACACCAGGTCACAAGGATTTTGCCGAAGATACGTTCAGAACACTTACAGCGGTAGATAGTGTTATCGTTGTAATTGACGTAGCAAAAGGGGTTGAAGAACAGACTGAGAAATTAGTTGAAGTTTGCCGCATGCGAAACATCCCAATGATTGTTTTCATTAATAAGATGGACCGCGAAGGTAAAGACGCTTTTGAACTGCTTGACGAAATTGAACAGAAACTCAATCTTCGCGTTACCCCTTTAAGTTTCCCAATCGGGATGGGTTATGATTTTAAAGGAATCTATAATGTGTGGGAAAAAAACGTAAATCTTTTTAGTGGAGATAGCAGAAAAAACATTGAGGAAACCATAGAGATTGAAGACATTCAAAGTCCAGAACTTGAAAAATTGGTAGGAGACAAAGCTGCTAAAACACTTCGAGAGGAACTTGAATTGGTTTATGAAGTTTACCCAGATTTTGACCGTGAAGAATATTTGGAAGGAAAACTGCAACCTGTTTTTTTCGGTTCAGCATTGAATAATTTTGGCGTACGTGAACTATTGGATTGTTTTGTTGAAATTGCTCCTACTCCACGCCCAAAGGAAAGTAGTACACGTTTGGTAAAACCCGATGAAAAAGAATTCTCAGGTTTCGTTTTTAAAATTCACGCGAATATGGATCCCAAACACCGTGACCGATTGGCTTTTGTGAAAATTGTATCGGGAACTTTTGAACGGAATTCACCTTATTTACATGTTCGTCAAGGAAAAAAACTGAAATTTAGTAGCCCCAATGCTTTCTTTGCCGAAAAGAAACAGATTGTTGACATTTCCTATCCTGGCGATATTGTTGGTCTTCACGACACAGGAAATTTTAAGATTGGCGATACACTTACCGAAGGCGAAGAAATGCAGTACAAAGGCATTCCAAGCTTTTCACCAGAACACTTTAAATACATCAACAATGCAGATCCCATGAAGAGCAAACAGCTTGAAAAGGGCATCGACCAATTGATGGATGAAGGTGTGGCGCAGCTTTTCACTTTGGAACTGAATAACAGGAAAGTCATTGGGACTGTTGGTGCACTGCAGTTTGAAGTAATCCAATACCGACTGGAACACGAATATGGAGCCAAATGTAGCTATGAAAACCTGAATGTTCACAAAGCCTGTTGGGTAGAAGCAAAAGATCCAAAAAGTGAAGAGTTCGCAGACTTTAAAAGAGTGAAAGCGAAATTTTTAGCGAAAGACAAACGCGGCCAATTAGTATTCTTTGCAGATTCAGCTTTTACGCTACAAATGACACAGTCAAAATATCCAAATGTGAAATTGCATTTTGTGAGTGAGTTTGAAAAGGCCAAATAAAGGCTTTATGCAAAAAACTCATAATTCATAACTCATAACTAAATAAAAAAAATCCAGCTAAAAAGCTGGATTTTTTGTTATGCTTCGCCCGTTGGGCCAAAGTTTAAAGGGATTGGCGGTTGCTCGTAATCCTTTATTTCGCCGTGGGCATTTTCAAATCGTTTAACGTTATCACCCAATGCTTTTAGGAATCTTTTTGCGTGTTGTGGAGTAAGAATAATTCTTGACTTTACTTTACTTTTCGGTATTCCGGGCATAATGGTAACAAAATCCACAACAAATTCAGAAACTGAATGATTAATGATGGCAAGGTTACTATAAATGCCCTGTGCCACGCTTTCGTCCAATTCAATGTTTATCTGTCCTTGTTTGGGTTGCTCTTTTTTTTGATCTGCCATATTTTGATTTACGATATATGATTTACGATGTACGATTTAAATCTAAAATCGTACATCGTAAATCTAAAATATATTAATTATAATTCACTTCCTGCTTTACGCGGTTCATTTCTTCAAGCTCTTGTTTTGAGCCCACAATTATAGTGTCATATCTACGCATACCGGTTCCGGCTGGTATTTTATGTCCTACAATTACGTTCTCTTTCAAGCCTTCCAAGGTATCAACTTTACCAGCAACTGCTGCTTCGTTTAATACTTTGGTAGTTTCCTGGAAGGAAGCCGCAGAGATGAATGATTTGGTCTGTAACGACGCTCTCGTGATACCCTGAAGTACCGGAGTTGCCGTTGCAGTAACCACATCGCGTGCTTCTGCAAGTACTTTATCATTTCTTCTCAACAAAGAGTTTTCATCACGAAGTGTACGTAGCGAAAGGATTTGTCCTTCCTTCAAGTTTTCAGAATCACCGGCGTTGGTAACAACCTTCATTCCGAAAATCTTATCGTTTTCTTCGATGAAATCGTCTTTATGAGCCAATTGATCTTCAAGGAAAGTAGTATCTCCCGGATCTTCAATACGCACCTTACGCATCATTTGGCGAACAACAACCTCAAAATGCTTGTCGTTGATCTTCACCCCTTGCAGACGGTAAACCTCCTGAACTTCGTTCACAAGATATTGCTGTACTGCTGATGGGCCTTTAATGCGAAGGATATCTTCTGGAGTTATTGAACCGTCAGAAAGTGGCATACCTGCACGAACGTAATCGTTTTCTTGAACAAGAATTTGGTTTGAAAGTTTTACCAAATACTTTTTCACTTCGCCTAATTTAGACTCAACGATAATCTCGCGGTTACCACGTTTAATTTTTCCGAAGGAAACTACACCATCAATCTCGCTAACTACCGCTGGGTTTGAAGGGTTACGCGCTTCAAAAAGTTCGGTAACACGTGGAAGACCTCCCGTAATATCACCTGCTTTCGCAGATTTACGTGGAATCTTCACAAGAATTTTACCAATCTTAATTTTGTCGCCATCGTCCACCATCAAGTGGGCGCCAACAGGCAAGTTATAACTACGGATGACTTCGTCTTTCTTCCCTAAAATTTGAAGGGTTGGAATACGTTTTTTATCTCTTGATTCAGAAATTACCTTCTCTTGGAAACCAGTTTGTTCATCAATTTCTACCTGATAGGTTAAACCTTGAACAATGTTTTCGTATTTAATCTTTCCAGCAAATTCTGAAATAATAACACCGTTGTATGGATCCCAAGAACACACTACATCACCGGCATTTAAGCTATCGCCATCTTTCACATACAGTGTAGAACCGTAAGGAATGTTATTGGTACTTAGTGTAATTCCAGTTTTCTTATCAACAAGTTTTAATTCTGAAGTACGAGAAATAACAATATCTACAGCTTTTCCTTGGTTGTCTTCACCTTTAACGGTTTTAAGATCTTCGATCTCGGCTTTCCCATCAAATCTAACAACTAATTTATTTTCTTCGGAAATGTTACCTGCAATACCTCCCACGTGGAACGTACGAAGTGTAAGCTGAGTACCAGGCTCACCAATAGATTGAGCTGCAACAACACCAACAGCTTCACCGCGCTGAACCATTTTATTGGTAGCAAGGTTACGGCCGTAACATTGTGAACAGATTCCCTGTTTTGCCTCACAAGTAAGTGCGGAACGAACTTCCACTCTTTCCAACGGAGATTTTTCAATTGCATCAGCAATTTCCTCAGTAATATGATCACCTGAGGCAACCATTAATTCTTTGGTAAGAGGGTTTACAACATCATTAAGCGCAGTACGTCCAACAATTCTTGCTGCTAGAGTTTCAACTACTTCTTCGTTTTTCTTCAAGGCTGAAACTTCAATTCCACGAAGTGTGTAGCAATCTTCAATGTTGATGATAACATCCTGTGAAACATCCACCAAACGACGTGTTAGGTAACCCGCATCCGCTGTTTTAAGAGCCGTATCCGCAAGACCTTTACGCGCACCGTGGGTAGAGATAAAGTATTCAAGAATCGAAAGACCTTCCTTAAAGTTGGAAAGAATCGGGTTCTCAATAATTTCGCCTCCACCTGAATTTGATTTTTTAGGTTTCGCCATCAATCCACGCATACCTGTTAACTGACGGATTTGTTCCTTAGAACCCCTCGCCCCAGAATCAAGCATCATATACACAGAGTTGAAACCTTGCTGATCTTCGCGAATACGCTTCATAGAAAGCTCGGTAAGTTCAGCGTTGGTTGCGGTCCAAATATCAATTACTTGGTTATATCGTTCGTTGTTTGTGATAAGACCCATGTTGTAGCTGTTGATAATACCATCAACTTGCTCGTTGGCGCTATCAATCATGCTTTGTTTTTCAGCAGGGATAATAATATCACCAAGACTGAAAGACAATCCGCCTTCAAAAGCGAATTTATATCCAAGGGTTTTAATTTCATCAAGGAAAGCTGAAGTAACGGGAACTGAAGTTACTTTCAAAATTCCACCAATAATATCACGAAGTGACTTTTTGGTCAATACTTCGTTGATATATCCCGCTGCTTCAGGAACTTTCTCGTTAAAGATTACTCTTCCTAAAGTTGTGGTGATGATTTGGTTTACCAATTCACCATTTTCGTTGAAATCTTTCGTTCTAATTTTTATTTCAGCATTCAAATCTACCTGCCCTTCATTGTAGGCGATAATAGCTTCTTCAGCTGAATAAAAAGTTAGGCCTTCTCCTTTCACTTTTACTTCATCAGTAGATTTTCTAAGTTTGGTCATATAATAAAGACCCAAAACCATATCCTGAGAAGGAACCGCAACCGGCGAACCGTTTGCTGGGTTCAAAATGTTATGTGAAGCAAGCATTAATAGCTGACATTCCAAAATAGCCTCTGGCCCAAGTGGAAGGTGAACCGCCATCTGGTCACCATCGAAATCCGCGTTGAAAGCGGTACATACCAATGGGTGCAGCTGGATTGCTTTTCCTTCAATCAATTTAGGCTGGAAAGCTTGAATACCAAGTCTGTGCAAAGTTGGGGCCCGGTTAAGCATAACTGGGTGACCTTTCAATACATTTTCAAGAATATCCCAAACTACAGGCTCTTTTTTATCTATAATTTTCTTTGCAGATTTCACGGTTTTTACAATCCCTCTTTCAATCAATTTACGAATTACGAAAGGTTTGTAAAGCTCGGCAGCCATATCTTTTGGAAGACCGCACTCGAACAATTTCAATTCCGGCCCCACGACGATTACCGAACGTGCCGAATAATCCACACGCTTACCAAGCAAGTTTTGACGGAAACGACCTTGTTTTCCTTTCAAGGAATCTGAAAGGGATTTCAATGGACGGTTACTATCAGTTTTAACTGCTGAAGATTTACGTGTGTTATCAAACAATGAATCTACCGATTCCTGAAGCATACGTTTTTCGTTACGAAGAATTACTTCCGGAGCTTTAATCTCCATCAATCGCTTCAAACGGTTGTTACGTATAATTACACGACGGTATAAATCATTTAAATCTGAAGTTGCGAAACGACCACCATCAAGCGGCACCAACGGACGTAATTCTGGTGGAATAACCGGAACTACTTTCATAATCATCCACTCTGCCTTGTTCTCGCGGTTTTTGTTTGCATCGCGAAGTGCCTCTACAACTTGAAGACGCTTTAACGCTTCAGTTTTACGTTGTTTTGAAGTTTCGTTGTTTGCTTTATGGCGAAGATTGTAAGACAAGGTATCCAAATCGATTCTTTGTAAAAGATCGATCAAGCACTCTGCTCCCATTTTCGCAATAAATTTATTTGGATCTGTTTCTTCCAAATATTGGTTTTCCTGTGGAAGTGAATCAAGGATTGCAAGGTATTCTTCTTCGGTAAGGAAATCCATTTTCTTAACAGCTTCTCCACCTTCATATTTTGCAATACCTGGTTGAATTACTACATAACGTTCGTAGTAAATGATCATATCCAATTTCTTGGAAGGTAATCCAAGAAGGTAACCAATCTTGTTCGGAAGGCTACGGAAGTACCAAATGTGCGCCACAGGAACTACCAAATTGATATGCCCCACGCGGTCACGACGTACTTTCTTTTCCGTTACTTCCACACCACAACGGTCACAAACAATGCCTTTGTAGCGAATTCTCTTATATTTACCACAGGCACATTCGTAATCCTTTACTGGACCGAAGATGCGCTCACAGAAAAGACCGTCACGCTCTGGTTTGTGCGTACGGTAGTTGATTGTTTCGGGTTTTAATACTTCACCACGTGATTCCGCCAAAATGGATTCAGGGGAAGCCAAACCAATAGAAATCTTGTCGAATTTCTGTACTGTGTTTTCTTTATTTCTGTTCATCATGATTTAAAAATAAACTTTGTTGTTAAATGAGGTTTTAAGTTCCTCGGAAGAAATCTATGATTCCCCGCCGAAGCGGGGATTATCATTATTCTTCTAATCTAATGTCAAGACCCAATCCTTTCAATTCGTGCATAAGTACGTTGAAAGATTCCGGTAATCCTGGTTCTGGCATGGTTTCCCCTTTTACGATTGCTTCATAGGTTTTCGCCCTTCCAATAACATCATCAGATTTAACAGTCAATATTTCTCTAAGCGTGCTGGACGCACCGTATGCTTCCAAGGCCCAAACTTCCATCTCTCCAAAACGCTGACCACCAAATTGTGCTTTACCACCAAGCGGCTGTTGCGTAATAAGTGAGTACGGACCAATGGAACGTGCGTGCATCTTGTCATCTACCATGTGGCCTAGTTTCAGCATATAGATTATACCTACGGTTGCAGGTTGGTCAAAACGCTTCCCGGTTCCACCATCAAATAGATAGGTGTGTCCAAATCTCGGAATTCCAGCTTCATCGGTCAATTCATTAATCTGGTCTATAGTTGCACCGTCAAAAATTGGGGTTGCATACTTGCGACCTAACTTTTGTCCAGCCCATCCAAGAACTGTTTCATAAATCTGCCCAATGTTCATACGCGATGGTACCCCAAGTGGGTTCAACACGATATCTACAGGAGTTCCGTCTTCAAGGAAAGGCATATCTTCCTCACGTACAATACGTGCAACAATACCTTTGTTTCCGTGACGTCCCGCCATCTTGTCTCCTACTTTCAGTTTACGCTTTTTAGCGATGTAAACTTTGGCAAGTTTCAAAATTCCGGAAGGAAGTTCATCCCCAACAGAGATAGTAAACTTCTCACGACGCAAGTTACCTTGAAGGTCGTTTTCCTTAATTTTATAGTTGTGCATCAAATCTGCAACCAACACGTTGGTTTCATCATCAGTTGACCAAGTACCTCCCGTTAAGTGGGTGTAATCATCAACAGCGTGAAGCATTTTTAATGTGAACTTTTTACCTTTTGGGAATACTACTTCACCAAGGTCATTATTAACACCTTGAGCCGTTTTTCCACCTACAATTGCGAAAAGTTTTTCAACCAATACTTCTTGAAGTTCATCAAATTTAGCATAGTATTTTGCTTCAAGTTCTGCGATGTCTTCTTTGTCTTTTGCACGTTTGCGTTTGTCTTTTACAGCACGGGCAAACAATTTCTTGTCTATTACCACACCGTTCAAAGATGGCGAAGCTTTAAGCGAAGCATCCTTAACATCACCTGCTTTGTCACCAAAAATGGCACGAAGCAGTTTTTCTTCAGGCGTTGGATCGCTTTCTCCTTTTGGAGTAATTTTCCCGATAAGGATATCGCCAGGTTTTACCTCGGCGCCAATTCGGATCATACCGAATTCATCCAAATCTTTTGTAGCCTCTTCAGATACGTTTGGAATATCGTTGGTCAATTCCTCGTTACCAAGTTTGGTATCACGAACTTCCAAAGAGTATTCATCTATATGTATAGAAGTGAAAATATCTTCACGAACTACTTTTTCAGAAATTACGATTGCATCCTCAAAATTGTACCCTTTCCAAGGCATGAAGGCTACCTTCATGTTTCGGCCTAAGGCCAATTCTCCTTTTTCGGTTGCGTAACCTTGACAAAGCACCTGTCCTTTTTTCACTCTATCGCCTTTGCGAACAATTGGCTTCAAGTTAATGGAAGTACTCTGGTTTGTCTTTCTGAATTTTACAAGTTGATATGTTTTTTCATCAGAATCAAAACTAACCATACGTTCGTTCTCGGTACGGTCATATTTAATAGTGATTTCGTTTGCATCAACATATTCTACCACACCGTCTCCTTCAGCATTTATCAATACACGACTATCGGAAGCAACTTGTCTTTCAAGACCAGTTCCCACGATTGGTGAATCTGCAATCAACAAAGGTACTGCCTGGCGCATCATGTTTGACCCCATCAGTGCACGGTTCGCATCATCGTGTTCCAAGAAAGGAATCAAAGATGCAGAAATAGATGCAATCTGGTTTGGCGCAACATCAGCATAATTCACTACTGTTGGCTCAACTAATGGGAAGTCACCTTCCATACGTGCAATTACCTTATCGGTTTCAATTACACCTTTATCAGATAATGGAATGTTAGCTTGGGCGATGTGTTTTTCTTCTTCTTCTTCAGCAGAAAGATAAACAGGCTCGTGCTTCAAATCTATTTTTCCATCGGTAACTTTACGATATGGAGTTTCAATGAAACCAAGATTGTTCACTTTTGCATAAACCGCAAGTGAAGAGATAAGACCAATGTTTGGTCCTTCAGGAGTTTCAATCGGGCAAAGACGTCCGTAATGCGTATAGTGAACGTCACGAACCTCAAAACCTGCTCTTTCACGGGAAAGACCTCCTGGCCCAAGAGCTGAAAGACGACGCTTGTGCGTAATCTCTGCCAATGGGTTTGTCTGGTCCATAAACTGTGAAAGCTGGTTTGTACCAAAGAATGAATTGATAACGGAAGATAAAGTCTTCGCATTAATCAAATCAATAGGTGTAAACACCTCGTTGTCACGAACGTTCATACGCTCGCGGATGGTACGCGCCATACGGGCAAGACCAACACCAAACTGTTGTGATAATTGCTCACCCACAGTACGCACACGACGGTTGCTAAGGTGGTCAATATCGTCAATCTCAGCTTTAGAGTTGATAAGCTCGATAAGATATTTAACAATGGTAATGATATCTTCCTTGGTAAGCACTTGCTTGTCCATAGGAATATCAAGCCCCAGTTTTTTGTTCATTCTGTAACGACCTACTTCACCAAGGTTATATCTCTGATCACTGAAGAAAAGTTTGTGGATTATGCCACGAGCTGTTTCTTCATCGGGCGGTTCAGCGTTACGAAGTTGTCTATAAATATGTTCTACCGCTTCTTTTTCTGAGTTGGTAGGATCTTTTTGTAATGTGTTGTGGATAATGGCATAATCTGCCTGAAGATTATCCTCTTTGTGCAATAAGATAGTCTTAGAACCAGAATCAATTACCTCGTCAATGTGTTCTTTTTCAAGAACAGTATCACGGTCTAAAATAATCTCGTTACGTTCTATGGAAACAACCTCACCAGTATCTTCATCTACGAAATCTTCGTGCCAAGTTTTTAGCACACGGGCGGCAAGTTTACGTCCAATATATTTTTTAAGTCCTGTTTTTGAAGCCTTCACTTCTTCCGCAAGATCAAATATTTCAAGAATATCCTTATCCCTTTCAAAACCAATGGCACGGAAAAGTGTAGTTACAGGTAACTTTTTCTTACGGTCAATGTACGCGTACATTACGCTGTTAATGTCTGTGGCGAACTCAATCCATGAACCTTTAAAAGGAATTACACGGGCAGAATAAAGTTTGGTTCCATTTGCGTGGAACGACTGGCCAAAGAACACACCTGGCGAACGGTGAAGCTGTGAAACAACTACACGCTCGGCCCCGTTGATGCAGAAAGTTCCGCTTGGGGTCATGTAAGGAATGGTACCTAAATAAACGTCCTGCACGATGGTTTCAAAATCTTCGTGCTCGGCGTCTGTACAGTACAGTTTCAATCGCGCTTTTAGAGGTACGCTATAAGTTAGACCGCGCTCAATACATTCTTGGATGGAATATCTTGGCGGATCTACAAAGTAGTCTAAAAACTCTAAAACGAATTGGTTGCGGGTATCGGTAATCGGGAAATTTTCCAAAAAGGTTTTATACAATCCTTCTTGGCCTCTTTCTTCTGATTTGGTTTCCAACTGGAAAAAATCCTGAAAGGATTTAATCTGAATGTCCAAAAAGTCGGGGTAATCCGGCTTATTTTTTACAGAGGAAAAATTCAATCTTTCAGTTTGCGTTGCTGACATCTATGGACGGAATTTTAATTAAAATAAAAATGAAATAATCGTATAAAAGGCATTAACCATTATATACGCAAAATGGTTTAGGTCTTTCCCGAGCTATCGGGAAGACCTAAACCTTAAGGTTTGGAACGTAAGGAGCTTACTTAAGCTCAACCTCAGCTCCAGCTTCTTCTAATTGAGCTTTTAAAGCTTCAGCTTCGTCTTTAGAAACGCCTTCTTTAATTGGAGAAGGAGCGTTGTCTACCATTTCTTTTGCTTCTTTAAGACCAGCACCAGTTAATTCCTTAACTAGTTTTACAACTGCAAGTTTAGATGCACCAGCAGCTTTCAACATTACTGTGAATTCTGATTGCTCATCAGCGGCTTCGCCACCTGCAGCAGCACCACCAGCGGCAACAGCAACAGCTGCAGCAGCAGGCTCAATGCCATACTCGTCTTTTAATATTGTAGCTAACTCATTAACTTCTTTTACTGTTAGGTTAACCAATTTTTCTGCGAAATCTTTCAAATCTGCCATTTCTATCGTTTTTAAAAATAATTGTGTTTATATAAATTAATTAGTGCAATATTTATTTTATCCTTCTCTTTCGGATAAGGTCTTAACAAGTCCTGCAATTGTGCTACCACCACTCTTAAGAGCCGAAATAACATTTTTAGCAGGTGATTGCAACAACCCGATGATTTCTCCAATAAGTTCGTCTTTCGATTTAAGTTCAACCAGACTATCCAATTGATTGTCGCCAACGTAAATTGACTCTTGGATGTAGGCTCCTTTTAAAAGAGGCTTATCAGATTTTTTTCTGAATTCCTTGATTACTTTGGCTGGTGCATTACCTGTTTCAGAAAACATTAAAGAAGTATTTCCTTTAAGTATTCCTGTTAATTCACCAAAGTCTTTATCTGAACTCTCCATTGCTTTTTTAAGCAATGTGTTCTTAACAACTGCTAACTGAACACCTGCTTTGAAACAAGCACGGCGAAGGTTAGAAGTATTCCCTGCGTCAAGGCCTGAAATGTCTGCCAAATAGATATTGGCATTATCAGACAACTGCGCAGTCAACGTTTCAATTACTTGTGATTTTTCTTCTCTTGTCATAATTACCAGTTTTTACTGCTCAGTAAACCTTTTAGTGTCAACTTGTACGCCTGGGCTCATTGTGCTAGACATGAAGATACTCTTAATGTAAACACCTTTTGCCGCTTGTGGCTTAAGTTTAACGAGGGTTGTTAATAATTCTCTTGCGTTTCCTGCAATTTTTTCGGCATCAAAAGATGCTTTGCCGATTGCTGCGTGTACAATACCAGTCTTGTCAACTTTAAAGTCAATTTTACCGGCTTTTACATCTGAAACTGCTTTAGCAACGTCCATTGTTACTGTACCTGTTTTTGGGTTTGGCATAAGGCCACGAGGACCCAACACACGTCCTAAAGGACCTAATTTACCCATTACACTTGGCATAGTTACAATTACGTCAACATCTGTCCATCCTCCTTTAATTTTATCGAGGTACTCATCAAGACCTACGTAGTCTGCTCCTGCTTCCTTGGCTTCGGCTTCCTTATCTGGAGTTACCAATGCCAATACTTTAACGTCTTTACCTGTTCCGTGCGGAAGGGTAACAACGCCTCTAACCATCTGGTTCGCTTTACGTGGATCCACGTTAAGACGTACCGCGATGTCTACAGAAGCATCAAACTTTACGCTGGTGATTTCTTTTATTAAAGCAGAAGCCTCAGCTACTGAATAGGCCTTGTTAGGCTCTATTTTTGAAGCGGCTTCCTTTTGCTTTTTAGTTAATCGTGCCATTTTATAGATTCTTTTTTCAGATTAAAAAGGTGCGTCACCTTTTACTTTAACTCCCATAGAACGTGCAGTACCAGCTACCATTTTCATAGCAGACTCAACGGTAAATGCATTAAGATCGGGCATTTTATCTTCCGCGATCATTTTAATTTGGTCCCAAGAGATTGTGGCTACTTTTTTTGCGTGTGGTTCACCGGAGCCTTTTTTCACTTTCGCAGCTTCAAGTATTTGCACTGCAGCGGGTGGAGTTTTAATAACGAAGTCAAAAGACTTGTCTTTATAAACCGTGATCGCTACTGGCAATACTTTTCCTTGCTTATCTTGGGTTCTAGCATTGAATTGCTTACAGAACTCCATGATGTTAACACCGGCAGCACCAAGAGCAGGTCCAACTGGTGGTGATGGGTTAGCAGCACCTCCACGAACTTGCAACTTAACTACTTTACTGATTTCTTTTGCCATTTCTAGTTTTTAATGTGGTCATTCAAAAGTGGAAGCCTCTGAAAAACCTATTAAGCGTAACAATTAAACTTTTTCAACTTGCATATAGCTCAATTCCAATGGTGTTTTTCTTCCGAAAATTTTCACCATAACCTCAAGCTTGCGTTTTTCTTCATTTATTTTTTCTACAGTACCATTAAACCCATTGAATGGTCCGTCTATTACTTTTACTGTTTCACCAATAGTGAAAGGGATGTTTACGCTATCATCTTTTACTGAAAGCTCATCTACCTTACCTAACATTCTGTTTACTTCAGACTGTCTAAGTGGCACGGGGTCTCCACCTTTGGTTTCACCCAAAAAGCCAATAACACCGTTTATTGATTTTATAATGTGGGGAATTTCACCACCCAAATTTGCTTGTATCATTATGTAACCGGGAAAGTAAACGCGTTCTTTGTTCACTTTTTTACCGTTACGTATTTGTATTACTTTTTCAGTGGGTACTAGCACCTGATCAATATAGTCTTCAAGACCCAATCTTTTTATATCACTCTCGATATAGGATTTGATCTTGTTTTCCTGTCCACTAACTGAACGGACTACGTACCACTTTTTTGTACTTGTTGTTTCGGTCATTTCTTACGACTTGATCCAGATAAAATATTGATCCACCAACCAGTGGAATACGGTATCAATTCCCCAAACCGCCAAAGCCAAAAGGACTGAAAATACTGCAACTATTACAGTAAGTTTTTGTGCTTCCGCCCAAGTAGGCCAGGTAACATGATTTTTAAGTTCTTTGTATGATTCTGTTATATAATTTGTCATGTGTCAACCGTATTAAATTCTGGTTATCCTGAAGTATTTCATTTAAAAAAAACATTTCAGAATTTATATTTTGCACGGGTTGAGAGGCTCGAACTCCCGACACCTGGTTTTGGAGACCAGTGCTCTACCAACTGAGCTAAACCCGTTTCTTAGGATTAGCACCTATTTAATGATATTACGCTAAACCCGCTATAAAAGCCAAGGTATCCCGAAGTAAATTCGGGACACCCAGCGCTTTCAATTATATGATAATTAGTCTAAAATTTCAGTTACCTGACCCGCACCAACAGTACGTCCACCTTCACGGATAGCGAAACGAAGACCTACGTTCATTGCGATTGCTTGAAGCAACTCAACATGGATAGTCAAGTTATCACCAGGCATAACCATTTCAACACCATCAGGAAGCATAATTGTTCCTGTTACGTCAGTTGTACGAACGTAAAACTGTGGACGGTAGTTGTTGTGGAATGGAGTGTGACGCCCACCTTCTTCTTTTTTAAGGATATAAACCTCAGCTTTAAATTTAGCGTGTGGAGTTACAGAACCTTTTTTACAGATAACCATACCACGACGGATATCAGATTTTTCGATACCTCTTAAAAGGATACCAACGTTATCTCCAGCTTCACCTCTATCAAGAATTTTACGGAACATTTCAACTCCAGTAATTGTAGAAGTCAATTTCTCAGCACCCATACCGATAATATCAACAACATCACCTGTGTTTGCTACTCCTGTTTCAATACGTCCTGTTGCAACAGTACCACGACCAGTAATAGAGAATACATCTTCAATAGGCATTAGGAAAGGCTTATCAACATCACGAGTTGGAAGCTCAATCCAAGCATCAACCTCTTCCATCAATTTCAAAACAGTGTCAACCCATTTTTGCTCTCCATTAAGAGCTCCAAGAGCTGAACCTTGAACTACAGGTCCATTATCACCATCATACTCATAAAAGTTAAGAAGGTCACGGATCTCCATTTCAACTAGCTCAAGTAATTCCTCATCATCAACCATATCCACTTTATTCATGAATACAACGATACGTGGAATACCTACCTGACGACCAAGAAGGATGTGCTCACGTGTTTGTGGCATTGGTCCGTCTGTAGCAGCAACAACTAGAATAGCACCGTCCATTTGGGCAGCACCAGTAACCATGTTCTTCACATAATCCGCGTGACCAGGACAGTCAACGTGTGCGTAGTGACGGTTAGCTGTTTGGTACTCTACGTGTGAAGAGTTGATTGTTATACCTCTTTCTTTCTCCTCTGGAGCGTTATCAATTTGGTCGAATGATCTGGCTTCCGAATAACCCGCATCGGCCATTACTTTGGTAATAGCTGCGGTTAACGTTGTTTTACCGTGATCTACGTGTCCAATTGTACCTACATTTAAGTGGGGTTTTGACCGATCGAATGTTTCTTTTGCCATTTTGTATTAATTTTAATCTTAGTTATAAATATATTAGTGTTACTTGTAATCAAATTTGAGCCAATGATGGGAATTGAACCCATGACCTCTTCCTTACCAAGGAAACGCTCTACCCCTGAGCTACACCGGCGTAAAGTATTTAATTTTCTCCTTTAAAAGAAAGGAAGACATTCCTGTCTTCACAGGATTTAGAGCGGGAGACCGGGTTCGAACCGGCGACATTCAGCTTGGAAGGCTGACGCTCTACCAACTGAGCTACTCCCGCAATTCTTTGAATAAATTCCAAAATAATAAATCCCAAATTCCAAAGAATTTAAAAATGACTTTAGAACTTATTCAAAATGTTTTCAATATTGTAAAGAACAATTTTCAAATTTCCAACCAATTCTTTTGGAATTTGGTTTTTGTAATTTGAAATTTTCAATTTTTGCCCAAGCAAAAATTGTTCGTGGGGAGAGCAGGATTCGAACCTGCGAAGACGTAGTCAGCAGATTTACAGTCTGCCCTCGTTGGCCGCTTGAGTATCTCCCCTTTTCTGGAAATCCCAAAACAGAAATTCCAAATTCCAAAATTTCAAGATTCCTGCCTTCACAGGAATTTAAAAGAGCCGATAGAGGGACTCGAACCCACGACCTGCTGATTACAAATCAGCTGCTCTAGCCAGCTGAGCTACATCGGCTTTTTGACCTCTTTTTAAGGCTATTTTTTAGCCATAAAAAAGTCCGCTATTTCTAACGGACTGCAAATGTAGAGAAATTATTTTTTCTACAAAACTTTTTCTAAAAAATTATATTATAAATATGCTTTTTGTTTCTGTTTTCTTTTTTTAAGCTGTCTCTCTAAAGTCTTTACCACTTCATCTGTAGCTTCCTCAAAGGTCTTTGCTTCTTTCTTCACCATTAAATCATCACCGGGGATGCTCAATAAAACTTCAACAATTTTATTTTCTTTCTCGCTGGTTTTCTGCACTTTCAAAAATACATCTGCAAAAACTATTTTGTCGTAAAATTGTTCGAGCTTAGACAACTTTTTTCCAACAAATACCAATAACTCATCCTTGGCCGCAAAATTGGGGGTCTGTACGTTTACTTTCATACTATATTATTTTAGGATTAATGTAATATGTATTTTTATGCCATAAGCCCTTTTCAAATTTTATTAGTTACGCGGGTGTGAATTTTTATACACCTCTTTTAACTTCGCTATACTATTCTGAGTATAAACCTGTGTTGAGGCTAAACTGGAATGCCCCAATAATTCCTTCACCGCATTAATATCTGCACCTTCATTTAACAGATGCGTTGCAAAAGAATGCCGCAATATATGCGGGCTTTTCTTTACTTTTTCTGATGTTTCACTAAAGTAAGAATTAATAATTCTATAGACAAGGGTTTCATAAACTTTAACCCCTTTTTGGGTGAGAAATAAACAATCTGAATCTTTTATATTTTCAAGCTGCTCCCGAAATGACAAATATTGATTAATTGTATTGAGAACCGCGGGCAACAAAGGAATAATCCTTTCTTTGTTCCTTTTACCCAGAACCTTAATGGTTTTCTGCGCAAATGAAACATCATTCAGTTTTATATTTATAAGCTCTGCCCTTCGTATTCCCGTGGAATAGAAAAGCTCAACGATCAATCTGTCGCGCAGGCCTTCAAAAGTGTTTTCACTTTGTAACAGGTCCATTACATTTTCAATTTCAATTTCGGAAAAGGGAACTTGAATTTTTTTTGAAGTTTTTAAAGATTTATGTTTTGCCAAAGGGTTGACTTCAATTTGGCTCGTTTTCAGCAGAAATTTGTAATACGTTTTAAGTGAAGAAATTTTTCGGTTTACGGTTCGGTTTGAAATGCCTGAATCTACAAGCGAAACAATCCAGCTTCGAACAACGGAATAATTAACGGTGACAATTTCGGAATATTGATATTCTTCTGAAGCAAACTTTTGAAAATCTTCCAAATCCTTTAAATAAGCAATCACTGTATGTGCCGAATATTTTTTTTCGAGTTGAAGATAATCCGTAAAAGCTTGGAAGGACATTTCTTTAGTTATGAGTTAAATTTAGCGAATTTATTACTGACAGATAAAATCTTGTGAAATAAAAAAATCCGCTGGAAAAATTCCAACGGATTTATATCAATTTGATTCAAAAAAGAAATATTAAATATCTTCCTGATCTCTTAGGTTCTGGATATACTGAGCTTTTTGAATCTGTGCTCTTTTCTTAACAGAAGGCTTCATAAAAGCTTGTCTAGAACGTAGCTGGCGCATAGTTCCTGTTCTATCAAATTTACGCTTAAAACGCTTTAGCGCTCTATCGATATTTTCTCCGTCTTTAACTGGTATAATTAACATAGTGTCATCACCTCCTTTCTTTAGGACGGCAAAATTAATAATTAATAATTAATAATGAGCAATGAATAATGAAAATTATAAGAATAAATTATTCCTTATACAAAGAAGCACGTTTGCTCAAATCCTGAATTAGCTTCTCCTCCTCTTTACTTTCCAACAATACGTTGTAGTTTTTCCAAAACGATTCATGGTATGGCTTGCTTGAAAAAATATCAGCAGACCAATCGTTTTGTTGAAGTTCCTGTTTTATAAGTTCTGGGTCTTGGATGATATCGCTAAACAAAATTTCTTGAATGGTGTAGTAATATTGTTCGTCTTTGTCAAAGCCCGGTTCGGCTTCGGTTTTTATTCTGTCGGAAGAACGGTCGCCAGTATTTACGAGTTTTGGGGTTTCGTAATAAATATAGTTCGGGTACATTTTTCCTTCGTAATCTTTATAGGTTATCACAAGCTTGTGTATGGTCTGCGTATCAAAAAGGCTTTTGCTGCGCTTTTTCTGAACATCGGAAGCAGCAACCAATTCATACTCCACTTTTTTGATGGCGTAATTGTCGTAATAAATATAGATCCATCCCTTGGGCTCAAAACCTTCGTTGTAAATGTTTGGCGTATTCAGACCTACAAAGTCGGCTCCTTTTTCAATTTTGATTTTATAGATTTTTCTTCCATTATCCACAAGAATAGTATCGAGTTCAAACTGATGCTTTTCCAACATATTTTTTCCCAACAAAGCACCTGTAACATTTGAATTGCGGACCAAATTGAGTTTGCCCTTAAAAAGATTTTCCAAACCATTCACACGACTGTCATTCCATTTAATGGCTTCAATTATAGATGAAGTTTTAATAGAATTTCTATTCAAATTTGAGGCTTTTGAGTTCATACTTTTTAAATAAGCAGAATAGGTGAACAAACTATCAACATCCCGTAAATCGTAACTTTTTCGGGTTTCGTCAACATTTATTTTCAAGTTGTTTTTGGCTCCGGAAGCATAACTGGAATCGTATAAAGTGATGGCGCTTTCAATAAGCCATTTGTATTCCTTTTTGTTGCGCTCTTTGTGCCGAAGAAATCCTTTTTGAAGGTAGGATTGTTCGGGAAGATTTTTTGGGAGTTTTTCAAGGGCTTTCTCAACAATACCATTTCCAGTTGTGGGCCGTGGATCGGCAACAATTACCACTTCATCCAAGGAAGCTACGTCTTCTTCCAAAAATATATCGGAACCGTTTTCAAATTCGCTGATGACAACCTTAAAGCTTTTATAACCGATGGAAGAAATAACCAACGTATCCTGCAAATGCTGCTGAGGCACTTTTAAAACGAAATTTCCATCTGCGTTTGTTATGGAACCAATAGTAGTATTTTCTATATAAACACTTGCGCTTTCAATGGATTCGAAAGTTAGGAAATCGGCCACTTTTCCTTTCAACTCTGTCTGGGCGAAAGTTGTTGCACCGATGAAAAATATAAATAATACTAAAAGACTTTTTAAAGGGAAATGCTTCATTTCTTGTAATTAGATTTAAGTATAAAGAAAATATTATGTCGCCGGCTTATACTCTTTTCCTTCTATGACCATCTTCGCAATAATCTCCCGAAGGATTTCAGATGTTCCACCACCAATGGGCCCCAATCTACTGTCACGCAACAAACGCGCCAAAGGATAATCTTCCATATAGCCATAACCACCCAAAAACTGAAGACATTCCGTCATAACTTCGTCGGAAACTTTGGTGGAGATAAGCTTGCTCATGGTAGCTTCCTTTACTACGTATTCACCGTCGTTCAATCTTTTTGCGGTAACGTAATTAAATGTTTTGCAGACCTCAATTTCACTTGCTATCTGCGCCACACGATGACGTAAAGCTTGAAACTTCGAAATGCTTTTTCCAAAGGCAAAACGGTCCTTCATATATTGAATGGTATATTCCAAAGCGAACTCGCTACGGGCGTGGGCATTGATGCCCATAATAAGCCTTTCCAAAGCGAAGTGCTGCATTATATAAGGAAATCCAGCGTTCTCTTCACCCATCAAATTTGTAGCAGGAATTTCAACATTATCGAAAGCTATTTCTCCAGTATCACTGGCACGCCAGCCCAATTTATCGAGTTTGGTTGCAGAAACGCCTTTTGCATCGCGGTCCACCACAAAAATGCTAATGCCTTTATTACCCAATTCAGGTGAAGTTTTTGCCGCAACTATCAAATAGTCACTGTAAATTCCGTTAGTGATAAATGTTTTTGAACCATTCAAAATATAGCTTTGGCCATTTTTAACGGCAGTAGTTCGCATTCCTGAAACATCGCTACCACCAAAAGGTTCGGTTATGCAAAGACATCCTATTTTTTCACCGGTAATGCTTGGCGCCAAATACTTTTCTTTTTGTTCGTGGTTTGCCTCTTTTTTAAGATGCGTCATCGCCAAATAGGCGTGTGCCCACATTGCTGCGGCAAAGCCACCACTATTCACTTTTTGAAGTTCTTCTAAAAAGATTACCGTATAAAAAAGATCGAGGTTCAAGCCACCGTATTCCTCTGGCTGATAGATTCCGAAGTAACCCATTTCGCCAAATTTCTCCCATATAAAACGTTCAATATGTCCCGTTTTTTCCCACTTTTCAATATGTGGCACTACTTCTTTTTGAAGAAAATCCTGAAAACTCTTTCTGAAAAATTCGTGTTCCTCTGTAAAATACATTTTACTCATACTGCTGTGATACTAATATTTATAAGCCTTTCGGCAATTTTTTCTATTTACTCAACGGACAAATATAACTGAATTAGCTGTAACTTTCTTTCCGTCATTCCTTCAATTTTCTCGAGTTCTTGAATGTCGGTTATTTTTTCACGAAGTCGGCGGAATTCCCAAATTTTCTTTGCCATTTCAAAAGAGATGCCGGGAATGGTTGCAATATCGGAAGCTGTGGCTTTATTCACATTAATTGTGAAAATTTCCCTTGGCGTTTTTACAGTGAAAAGATTTAAAGTTCGCTGCACAACGGAAGGTTCCAATCCATAAACATTGTAAAGTTGAACGTCATTAGAAAAACCACCTATCTTTTCACGATAGGAAATAATACGTTTGCTGAGTGCTTCGCCAATGCCGCTAACTTGTTGCAGTTGCACTTCGGTGGCTTTGTTGAGATCAATTTTTTGGGCGAAGGTTTTCGCTGTAAAACCCTTTTCACTTTTATAATCTTTGAAATCATTTCTTGGTTTCGGATTTGTAACCCAATCTGGAAATTTGAAATATGGGCTCAATTCAGCCAACAAAGAATCTGAAATCCCCGTAACTTTTTTAAAATCGGCTGCGGAATTGATCCATTTACCTTCCTTTCTGTATTGGAGCAAACGGTCAATTTCTTCGTTTGTCATTCCCAAAGTGTAGCCTTTGTAATCTGTTATGAAATTGGGATTGAAGGGATATTTTTTCGGCTTTCTATTTTCAATTTTACCAAGCCGAAGTGAATCCAATTCTTTTTGAGCAGAAACAATTTCTGCGGAAGAAATATCAAAAGCGTCTTCTTCTGAAAAATCCACGAACCAATAAACGCACAACAATGAAATGATAAGTAGCAACAAAAGTAAAATCCCACTCCGTTGTTGCTTATTGAACGTGAAGTGGGATTTTAATTCCATATTGTTTCGTTTTTACATATGCTTCTGCATATCTTCCAAACCATCATCAATCGCATCGTGTTTGGTGCGAATTGCATTCATATAGCGGTTCAATTCTTTTCTTACAACTGGCGTCAATAATACAACACCAATAATGTTAGGTACGACCATTGCAAAAATCATGGCATCGGAGAAGTTGATAACCGAACCAAGACTGATAACCGATCCAACCCATATAAAGATACAAAATAACAGTTTATAAATAAGCTCGGTAACTTTTCCTCTTCCAAAGAGATAAACCCAGCCCTGCATTCCGTAGTAGGACCACGATATCATTGTTGAAAAAGCGAATAGAATTACAGCCACAGTAAGTACTATTGAGAAATGTGGAATCACACTATCAAAAGCAGTTGCGGTAAGTTCTACCCCTTCTTTAACTTCCACTCCATATTGAATGATATTGTTGTCAAAATTGGTAATTACAATAACCAAAGCTGTCATAGTACATATAACCACAGTATCAATAAAAGGCTCCAAAAGTGCCACAATTCCTTCGGAAGCGGGATATTTTGTTCGCACTGCCGAGTGGGCAATAGCTGCTGAACCAACACCGGCTTCGTTTGAGAATGCCCCACGGCGAATCCCTTGAATCATTACCCCTACCAATCCACCTGCAATACCGAGTCCTGAGAAAGCACCTTCAAAAATTAATGCGAAAGCATCGCCAATGTGATGATAATTTGCAACCAAGATAACAAGTGCACCCAGAACATAGATTCCCGCCATAAACGGTACTATTTTTTCGGTTACTTTGGCAATACGCTTAATACCACCAATAATTACAATAGCAACAATAATTGCCATAACGATACCAAACCAAATTGATGCGCTGGTACCCTGTAATTCAAAAAGCTGTACAAACTGAGCTGCGGCTTGGTTTGCCTGGAACATATTTCCCCCACCAAAAGAGCCACCGATTACAAATATTGCAAATAGAATAGCAAGTACCTTACCTAAGCCCCCCATTCCTTTTTGGCCTAAACCTTTTTTAAGATAATACATTGGTCCACCGTAAACTGTACCATCTGGGCCAACATCACGGAATTTCACACCCAAAGTACATTCCGCAAATTTTGATGCCATACCTAAAACACCGGCAAGAATCATCCAAAAAGTTGCTCCAGGACCTCCAATAGAAAGTGCAACAGCAACTCCTGCAATATTTCCTAATCCTACTGTTGCAGAAAGTGCTGCAGTTAATGCTTGAAAGTGGGAAACCTCTCCTTCTGCACTATCATCACGAATAGTTTCAATTAGATTTTCCTGTTCGTTAGGCGTTACGTCACCATAAAGTGTATCTGCTCCATGTTTTTCAATATCTTCATATTTTCCTCGAACAACACGTAGTGCAGTAACAAAACCAGTGATATTAATTAGCTTGAAATAGACGGTGAAATATAGCGCACCTCCAATCAGCACTATGAGTACCCACGGTATCTGAAAAGATTCTGAAAAGGGAATTTCGTAGAATATTAATTCGACAAACCAGCCCGTATATTTTTGGAATATTGCATCAACTTGTTCAGAAGCAGTAGTCTCCTGTGCAAAAGTGAAAATTGGAATTAAAAATGAAATTAGCGAAAGAAGATATTTCTTCATAGTGGAGTTTTAAAATGAAACGTTTTTTGAATTAAAACGAAGCAAGATGCTTAAAAAAATTTACAATTTCAAAGAATTGATTAGAAATTTGTTAACGCTTTCTTAAACGCCGTACTCTTTTTTAAGTTTCTCTATTTGGTTGGGGCGTCCAATCAAAATAAGTTTTGATTTTTTTTGAAGAACAAGTGAAGCTTCTGGATTTACTATATATTCCCCGTTTGGGGAACGGTAACCAATTATGGAACAACCCGTTTTTTTGCGAACATCCAAATCCTGTATGGCCTGTTCTTTTCCGTTTGGGCACATTTTTTCAAAAGGAATCTGTTCTACATTAATGCTGTCTTCCTGCCCTGAAACCGTGAGATTATCCAAAAATTCTACCAGATCAGGAACCACTACAAGAGATGCCATATGGTCGCCGCCAATTTTATCTGGCATAATTACGTTATCCGCTCCTGCTAGTTTCATCTTTTTGTAGCTGGTCTCTTCACTTGCGCGGCTAATTATTTTTAGATTTTTGTTCATCTGTCGCGCGGAAAGCACTACAAAAAGGTTATCGGCATCGCTGGGCGTAGCACATATCAATGTGGAAGCTCTTTCTATACCCGCTTTCAAAAGGATTTCATCTTCAATGGCGTTTCCCAAAATGAACAAAGTATTTTCGTCGGAAAAACGATCAATCACCTCTTCATTCTTTTCTATAATTACAAAGGGACGGTTGTAAGCCAACAATTTCTGGGCTGCTTGTTTTCCGTTTCTTCCGAAGCCGCAAACAATAATATGATCATGCATGGATTCCAATTTTCTTTGCACTTTTTTCTGTCTTAAAACACCAATGTTTTTACTTAAAATATATTCCGTGATAACCGAAATGGCATACCCAACGATAAAGATACTGGAAATGATGAGAAGCGAAACAAAAATTTTTTCGGAAGGGCTCAACGGCATCACTTCGCCATAACCTACGGTTGTAATGGTAATTACAGTCATATAGATAGCATCAATCCAGCTGTAGTCCGAAAAAAACCGAAACCCGAAAATACCCGTCATAAACACAACGAGCAATAAAAGCAGCGCAACTGTTATTTTGGAAGTGAAAAAATTCTTCATAAATCAAAAACCGAGGTTCGTTTTGTGTTTACAAGGTCTTTTAATTTTAAAAGAAATGCCAACGTAAGATAGATGGCAAAACCAGCGCCCAAAGTGGCAAATGAAACATAAATAAAAAAAAGCCGTACGTTTTTTGCACGCATACCCAATCTGTCTGCGAAACGGGAAGACACGTAAAAGCCACGTTTTTCAAGATAATGGCGCAATGAATATACAGCTTGCAACATATTCGCAAATTACACTTTTTCAGTCTAAATCATTATGCCTATAAAAAGAAAAATCAGTCTTTTATTTATTAATTCTTCGTGATATTTACTTCGGAATTAAGTATTGAATTCCCAATTGCGCAATGCAAACACCTGTTTTTATCACAGTACTCACTCTTTAATTGAAGTAATGCCTGACTTTGATACGAGCTTTTTGAAATTTCTTTCAAGGAATTAAATTTCTTTACAATTGTATTTTCTTCACAAGAAATTTTAGAGGCCAGCTCCATTATTTCTTCAGAAATGTCTTTGCCCTGTTGTACTGCATAGCAAAATTTTAGCGGAATAATCGTATTGATTATTAAAAGGTCCATAAAACTTTTGCTGATGCGTTTTTTTCGCTCCATTGAACCAACTCCGAAATTAAAGTGGGTATCCCAATATTCACTTCCAGTTACATTGAAAAGTGTATATAGCTCATTCACACTTTGTGCAGCAATTATTTTTGAAAACAAGTTTTCTTGCTCAAAATAAAGCATCGTAAATTGTGCCAAACGCACCGTCGGGAAATTGGGCGGACGAAGCCTAAAAAATTTAGGAGAGATTACATTTTCGTTTTGCAATTGAAATTTATGTTTTAGATATGCATAATTGGCTTTCAGCGTTTTGAAATACCAATCTTCTGTTTCTCCATCCAATAATCCTGCTTGCCCCATTAAAAGTGCTTCCAAATCCTGCCGCTCTTGCCTGCATTTTTTTACTACAGAAAAATCAATTGATTTTGCAATGCTGAAAAAAGAATCGCCATTAACCTTCAACCCGAAGTTTTTACAAAGCATTCTAAAAAGTAAGCTTTCCCAGTGGTTTTGGGTATTTTTCAGTTCTTTCAGAAGTATTTCTTCTTTCTTTTGAAGTCTTTCAAGATAGAGTCTCTCTAACCAATTTTCAACAGTGAAGGCATTAACAGAGTCAAAATCATTTTCACAACTAATCCATTTTTTTTCTTTTGAAAAAAGCTTTTGATATTGCTCTAAAGTAGGCTTAGGAATGTGTTTTTTTACAGTAAATGTTGGAATAACCGAACCATCTTTTCTATAAATTTCAGCATCGTGCTCCCAGACCACGTGCAGAATCACATTGTCATAGGCCGGATCCATTTCGTGGGCATGTGCATACCAATCTGATGATTTTACATGCAATTCAACATTGCCCGCCCACAATTGGCCGTTTAGTTCAATTTGCGCATTAAAAAAATCAGGCCCTGAATTTAAATTGTGGCTCCCTTGTTTCTTAACGTGTAGAATTTCGTTATTTGAAGTGTAAAAATTGCCCACCTCCAACTTCTGAAATTTCCACACATAGTGCAGAAAATCTTCTTTCATCTATAAAAAAATTAGGGGGAGCAATAAAGGTATTACGTAAATATAAGAAAAAAATTATTCTGCCGTAGCTTTTTCTTTTTCTATCTGTGTATCAGCATCTTTCTTTACTTTTTCCGAAATGGTATCAACAAAAAGAACGCGGTTCCACTTATACAATCGGCGATACAAAAGCACATAACGAAAAATGCCAACAGCTAAAAAAATAATGCAGACAGCCAATGCAACATAACCCAACCAGTGGATATTTCTAAAATCTTTGAGTTGAAGTATAGCTATTCCGCCCAAAAGAAGATAAAGCGACGAACGAATATAGGAAAGCAGGGTTCGCTCATTGGCCAACTTAGTGCGTTCCAATGCCAAAATTTCGTTGGTATTGGCCGGCACAGGCTTGGTTCTTAAAAATCGAAATAATTTTTTTGCTTCGTCTTTCATTTCAGTTTAAAATTAACAAAAATCCCGCTCCATTTAAAGGGAAGCGGGATATTATTTTAATTTGAGTAAAACTACAATGCGCGAATAATGTCGTGCTTTGTAATTATATTGTAGTTGCCATCTCCCAAATCCACTAAAACTGCGTTATTTTCCTTGTGGATTAATTTTGAGATTTCTTCGATAGGCGTGCTCTTTTTTACAATTGGGAAAGGTTTGTGCATTACTTCCTTTATCGGTAGATCGGCCACATTTTTGTTTTCCAAATATTTTCGAAGCAGATCGGTTTCGTCCAAAGCGCCCACAAAACCTGAAGTATCTTCTACGGGAATTTGGCTGATGTGGTATTTTTTCATCCTTTCGATAGCGTGGCCAACCAGTTCTTCAGTTTTCACTGTAATTAAAGGTTTGTCTGCGTGCTCCTGTATCAAATCGGAAGCATTTTTAGCTTCATCTTCAACAAAACCACGTTCGCGCATCCACTCGTCATTGTACATTTTGCCTACGTAACGACTGCCGTGATCGTGGAAAAGCACTACTACTACATCATCTTTCGTGAATTTATCCTTCAATTGAAGCAAGCCTTTTATTGCCGCTCCTGCTGAATTTCCCAAAAAGAAACCTTCCATTTTGGCAAGTTTTTGGGTGTAGATTGCGGCGTCTTTATCGGTTACTTTCACAAAACCGTCAATAACACTAAAATCAACATTCTTAGGAAGAATATCCTCGCCAATCCCTTCAGTGATGTATGGATAGATTTCGTTTTCATCAAAAATTCCTGTTTCGTGGTATTTCTTGAAAACACTACCGTAAGTATCAATTCCCCAAATTTTTACGTTCGGGTTTTGTTCTTTTAAATATTTTCCCACACCGCTGATGGTTCCTCCGGTTCCAACACCCACCACAAAATGTGTTACTTTTCCGTCAGTCTGCTTCCAGATTTCTGGGCCGGTGCTTTCATAATGTGCCTTGGTGTTGCTGAGATTATCATATTGGTTTACGTACCAACTGTTGGGAGTTTCCTCCGCCAATCGTTTTGAAGTGGAATAATAACTGCGTGGATCTTCGGGAGCAACGTTTGTGGGACAAACAATTACTTTGCTGCCAACGGCTTTCAGAATATCAATCTTTTCCTTGCTCTGTTTGTCGCTGATTACACAGACCATTTTATAGCCTTTTACAATTGCGGCAAGTGCAAGGCCCATTCCCGTGTTTCCAGAGGTTCCCTCGATGATGGTTCCGCCCGGTTTCAGTCTTCCGTCTGCTTCGGCATCTTCAATCATTGTTAAGGCCATTCGGTCTTTAACCGAATTTCCTGGATTGAAAGTTTCGTATTTGGCGAGCACCAAAGCGGGAATATCCCCAATTATCTTGTTGATTTTTACCATTGGCGTGTTGCCGATGGTTCCCAATATATTTTCTGCGTATTCCATATTAAATTTTAGAAGGAAACTCCTTCGCGTAAAGCTTCAAAGTTCGAGGGCAAAGGTACAAAAGCCATTGGTTTTCCCAATGCTTACTCAAACCGAATTGCCTTCACCGGAGAAATTTTCGCAATTATAAAAGAAGGAATCAAAAGCATTAAAAGACAAAGCAGAAATGTGCCTGCATTCAATATTAAAATATAGTCCCAATTCAAATAAACAGGGGCTTCGTTTACGTAGTAAGTATCTGGATTTAATTTGAAAATCTTACCGTATTTCTGAATTAAAAGTAAACCAATCCCTATAATATTTCCCCAAAAAAGCCCCACACCAATCAAATACATCGCGTTATAAAGAAACACTTTCCGCACGCTCCAATCGCTGCTGCCAAGGGCTTTCAGAATACCAATCATTTGCGTTCGCTCTAAAATTAAAACCAATAATGCAGTAATCATATTAATTCCAGCCACCAAAATCATAATCCCGATAATCATAATAATATTGAAATCGAAAAGATCGAGCCACTCAAAAATAGAAGCGTATTTATCGCGAATGGTTTGTGTATCTAATGTGCTTCCCGTTTCATTATAAACCTCGTTTCCTATTGGAATTATTTGATCAAAGTCAGTTACAAAAACTTCAAAAGCGCCAATTTGATCGTCTTCCCATTTGTTCAATCGCTGAATGTGGCGAATGTCTGTAATTATAAACTGTTCATCAAACTGCTGAAAGCCGCTGTTATAAATTCCAACAATATCAAAACCACGACTTCGCGGGGTTTTGGAAACTTCATCATTCAGAAAAAAAGTAGTTACTTTATCGCCTAATTTCAGGTGTAATCGATTCGCCAAATACTCTGAAATAAGGATGTCCTCATTTATATCGCCTTTAAAATCCGGCAGTTTGCCTTCAACCAAATAATCTTTGAAATACTCCCAATCGTAATCGTCGCCAACGCCTTTTACCACCACGCCCTCAAAATCTGTTTCGGTACGGATTACGCCGCCTTTGGAAGCCGTAACCTGCACATGCTTTATACCGTCAATGTCTTTAAACGTTGGATAAAACGGCTGGTTTTTCGAAATCGGGTTTTGGGAATCGTTGGAAAAATTAGTATCGAAATTCGTGATAATAATGTCGCCATTAAAAGCCGAAACCTTTTCGCGAATCTTTTTTTGAAGTCCAACACCTGTGGCAATGGAAATTAGCATCATAATAATACCGAGCGCGATTGCGGTAATTGCAATTTTTATTATCGGTGCCGAAATACTACTTTTATAGTCCTTGGAGGCAATGATGCGCCGAGCGATGAAAAATTCGAAATTCACTATGATTTTATGGGCTTAACTTTTTTCAAAAATACAGTTTTATTGGTTGTTTTGACTATTTTTTCCTGCGGAAGTTCTACTGAGAAGAAGGGAGAAAGAGAAGATATAAAAGAGAATCAAGAAGCAAGAACCAAGAATCAAGACGAACAAATCATCGTTGGTGCGGAGCAATTTCATCTTTATTCTGATTTGTTGAAAGGTAAAAACGTGGGCGTGATTGCCAACCAAACTTCATTTTTAGAAAATGAAAAGCAACATTTAGTAGATTTCCTAATTTCGAAAAAAGTTTCAGTAAAAAAAGTCTTCGCCCCAGAACACGGCTTTCGTGGCACCGCCGATGCTGGTGAACATGTAAAAGATGGCGTGGATTCTAAAACTGGCGTTCCCCTAATTTCGCTTTACGGAAGTAATAAAAAGCCATCACAAGAGCAATTGAAGGGAATTGATTTAATTGTATTCGATATTCAAGATGTGGGCGCACGCTTTTACACCTACATTTCAACACTTCATTATGTTATGGAAGCTTGCGCTGAAGCAGGTATTCCTGTGATTGTTTTAGATCGTCCAAACCCTAATGGACGGTATATTGACGGCCCAATTTTGGAACCCGAAAACCAGAGTTTCGTAGGTATGCACCCTATTCCAGTAGTTCACGGAATGACTATTGGCGAATATGCACAGATGATAAATGGCGAAGGCTGGTTAAAAGATAAAATAAAATGCAAATTGACTGTGGTTGAAATGCAAAACTACACGCACGAAACACCTTATGCACTTCCAATAAAACCATCCCCCAACCTGCCGAACGACCAAGCCATAAACCTCTACCCCAGCCTTTGTTTTTTTGAAGGAACATTTATAAACGCCGGTCGCGGAACCGAGATGCAATTTCAGGTTTTTGGCGCGCCCAGTTTACCTGCTTCAGAATATACTTTTGAATATACGCCACAATCCAACGAAGGTGCAAAAAGTCCAAAATTCAAAGGGCAACTTTGCCATGGAAAAGACCTTCGGAAAGAACCACGTTTGAATAAAATTAACTTGGAATGGTTGATTGATGCTTACAACGCAAATGGAAAAAAGAAAGATTTTTTCAATTCATTCTTTGTGAAACTCGCAGGAACGGATACATTACAAAAACAAATTGAGCAAGGTTTATCTGCGGAAGAAATTCGGGATTCCTGGAAAGATGGGCTTGTTAGTTTTCAGAAGATTCGGGAAAAGTATTTACTTTATCCTTGAAAAAAGTCTCAGTCTCAGTCGCAGTTTTCAGTGGCAATAAACAGTTTTAATTTACTGAAAACTGCGACTGCGACTGCCTACTTAATTATTCGTTTCATCTCCTCCACAATATTATAAGCCGCTGGGCAAATGGCGACATTTTTCATCGTTAGGTTTGAAATCTGTTGAAACTTTTTTCTGTCTGTATGTGGAAATTCGCGACAAGCTTTCGGGCGTACGTCGTAAATGCTACAGTAATTATCGGCTCCCAAAAAAGTACAGGGAACGCTTTGCAGCACGTAATCTTTATCTTCGTCAATCCGCAAATAGGTTTCGATGAATTGCTGCGGCTTCATCCGGAAATGTTTTGAAATCCGCTCAATGTCCTTATCCGTGAAAAGCGGCCCGGTAGTTTTACAGCAATTGGCGCAGGTGAGACAATCTGTTCTTTTAAATTCTGCTTCGTGCAACTCCCGCATCAAACTGTCGAGGTGTTTGGGCGGTTTTTTCTTCAGCTTTGCGAAAAACTTTTTGTTTTCTGCTTCGGCTTCCTTTGCTTTTTGGGGAAGTTGTTTTAGGATGTTTTCCATCTTTGATTTTTCCCTGTGCTCTCTGTGGCTCTGTGGTAAAAAATAACCATGGAGGCACAGAGGACACAGAGTTTATTTATTTGGCTTCGTAAACCAATTCGCCGTTAATGAATGTTGCCACTACTTTCGTTTTGGGCAATTCGGCTTCTTCTACCTTCATAATGTCCTTATCGAGAATGGTGAAATCAGCAAACTTTCCTACTTCGATACTTCCCTTTTCATTCTCTTCAAAATTGGCGAAAGCCGCCCAAATGGTCATTCCTTTTAAGGCTTCCTCGCGAGTTAAGGCATCCTTCATTTGAAAACCGTTTTCGGGGTAATTTTTTAAATCCTTTCGGGCAACGGCGGCGTAAAAGGTGTACATCGGGTTAACGTGTTCCACCGGAAAATCGGTTCCCAAGGCAACCATTCCTGCTTCATCGAGCAATTTTTTATAGGCATAGGCGCCCTTCATCCGTTCGGCCCCCACTCTATCCTCGGCCCAATACATATCGCTGGTGGCGTGCGTGGGCTGTACCGACGGAAGAATGTTATTGTTGTCGTTAAAATAATCGAAATCCGTCGCTGAGATAATCTGCGCATGCTCCACGCGCCAACGTCTATCGGTCTGGCCTTCCAACGCTTTTTTATACGCTCGAAGCACGGCAATATTCGCGGAATCGCCAATGGCGTGGGTGTTCATCTGAAATTCGGATGCGGCAATTTTTTCAGCTAAATAATTCAAGCTATCTGCCGTAGTAATCATCGCCCCAAAATGATGGGGCATATCGCTGTACGGCTCGCGCATCGCGGCACCGCGGGAACCCAGCGCGCCATCGGCATACACTTTAAAGGAACGGACGTTCAATCTGTCGGTTTTATAGATGCCTTTGTTCAAATAATAGTCGCGATTTTTTGGATTGTTGCTGACCATCGCATACATCCGGAGCTTGAATTTTCCCTGTTTTTGAAGCGTATCGATCAATTCGATAATAATTCTTCCCAAGCCAGCGTCATCTACCGTTGTCAAACCATATTGCAGGCAGATTTTTTCGGCTTCCAAAAGGGCTTCGGCTGAAACTTCACTGGTAATTTCGGGAAAAGTTTCTCTCACCAAAGCCATTGGGGCATCGATGATTACGCCCGTGGGTTCGCCGTTTTCCAAAACAACTTCGCCTCCGGCCACTTTCGTCTTGGCAGTAATTCCGGCAAGTTCCAATGCTTTTGAATTTACCAAATACGCGTGGCCATCAACCCGTTGTAACGCCACCGGGGTTTCGGGAAAGAGGGAATCTAGCTCTTTTTTAGTGGGGAAATTTTTATCCTCCCAATCGTTTTGGTCCCACCCGCGGCCAATGATATAGGGCATATTCTTTTCTTCCTGAAATGCCACCACTCGCCCCAAAATTTCTTCATAACTGGTAGTGCCGACCAAATCCACATTCTGCAGGCCGAGGCCAAGGCCATACAAATGGGCGTGGGCATCAATCAGCCCGGGAACCACGGTATTGCCTTTGGCGTCGTAAGTTTCCTTAATATTATATTTCAGTTCGAGTTCGGGTTTTAGGCCTATTTCGAGGATTTTTCCATCTTTTACCACAAGTGCATTTGCCGTGCTGAAATCTTTATCGACCGTATAAATTGTTGCATTTTTAATCAATAAGTCTGCGGAAAGTTTTTCTGGGGCACAGGATGCAATAGCTGTCGTAGTCAGTAATAAGAGTAATAATTTTTTCATGGTTGATTTTATTGAGGTGTAAAAATAGAAAACATCCGCCAAAGACGGATGTTTTAATATATTTTTCGCTTTGATAGATTGCGGGAAGAATGATGGACCGTCAGAATATCGATACGTTTTTTGGAAACTATCCTGTAAATAATTCTATAATTTCCTTTTACTGAATCCTTGGAAATATAATCAAGAATGTCCTTTAAATCATCCTTGGATTGTTTTGTCTAATTTATTTGAACCATTTTTCCAGTTCGATATCCAATTGCGCGTCCGAAATTACTTCGTCATTATTAGACTGTGAAATTCCTTTTTCAATTTTCTCAATAAGAATAAGTCTTTCCACTAAATCATCAATGGAAAATTCGTCAGGTAATTTAGATAAATGTGATTGTACTATCTTTTTGGTCAACATATTGCAAATATTTAAAACGAAGATACAACTGAAAAACTTACCGGTCAAACTTATAGGTAACCTCGCCAATCCTTGAATTCCCTGAATCGAATATTGCAGCCATTTTTAATAATTAATCAATTTCCGCAATTACTTTTTCAAATTCAGCTGGGGATAAAATTTTTGCAGTTTCGAACGGGTTATGTAGTAACAAATCCTTATCTCCCGTTACTAAATAATCCGCTTTGGAAAAGTTTATCAAATCCAATAAAAAATTATCCTTTGGGTCGCGATTTATGAAATGGATTGGCCTTATTTGAACGTTTGTTCCAATTGCTTCAAGAAATTCAATTAATTCAGACACCTTCTCTTCGGGAAAATATTTTTGAAGTGCTGGCCTTTTGGTTACTCGTTCTATTTCTTCAATTAATTGTGCAGTATAAACAATCCGGATGTTGCCATTTACAATGAGACTCTTTATATTTCCAAGTCTTTTTCCTATTAAAAAACTTATCCAAACATTGGTGTCGAAAATAACCTTAACGTTTTTGTTCGTCATAGATATCTTGTCTAACTTTTTCCACCTCGGCATCTATAGTTTCAAGTGAAAGCTCATCGGTTTTAAAGGTTTCAAGCAATTTTGACAATTTTGAATCTATAATCTCCCTTTCCAATTCCTTTGAAAGTTTAATTCTTTCCCTTTTTGGCAAACTTTTTATCAAAGCAAGAATTTGCTCGAAGGTTATTTCTATTTGAAGTGCGGCTTTCATTTTCTGCTTTTTTTCAAAGTTACTGAAAATTTTGACAACTAATTACCAATCAAACTTATAGGTAACCCCCGCCAATCCTTGAATTCCTTGAACAGGGTAATTAAGCCATTTTTCATAATTATCACTAAAAAGATTGCTAACCTTCACAAATGCTGAAAGTCTATCCGTGAATCTATACCCAAAGTGAAGATTGGCATCAACGTAGCCATCCAAAGTTACCTCTTGACCTACGGAATTCCCGAAAGGATCATTATTATAAACCAAATCCTTACGCTCGCCCACATAAAACAAGGAAGCGCCACCGTATAATTTTTCGGTAATGTTGAAATCTGAAAACACCGAAGCCTTTAAATCGGGCAAGTTCCACGCTTCGTTTTGCAAATCTGTACTGTAACTATTATACGTTCCGTTTATTCCCAATGTGAATGTATTTGAAACCTCCACTTTCAGCTCCGCGAAGAAAGCAAGTGTATTCACATCGTCATAAACCACGTTGAAGGAATTTCCGTATTCATATCCTTCAAAACTTGCGTTGTAAATCTTTAAAGGATTCATTTGAAAAAGCGCACGGTTTTCATCTTTTCCGTAAGAAGCCCGAACATTGTAGGCCACAGAATTAGAGATTTTCCCTTTAATTCCGCCGAAACCTTCGTAGAGTTTTTTAGTTGGAGCAATATTTAAGGTAGGCGAAACAAATGGGTTTTCTTCCTTAAAATTATAGTAGGAATTTTGTTGAAGCCCACCTTCTGCCCCTCCGTAAACAATCACGGTTTCGTCCAATAAACGATACGATGTATTCAACCTGGGGTATAGCGAAAAGTCCGTGTCGCTGTTTTCGGAATCCAAACTCACGTTTGCCGCAACGCCCAATGAAACCGATAGATCATTATTTATAAAAGTAATAGACGGTGCCAAGCCTGCGTTTAAATAATTGTATTTAATTTCTGAAGTGTTTGTGTAATTTCTGTCAAAACTTCCACTTAAATAATCGATATCGCCGTCAATATTAAAAGTCAAATTTTCCAACGGAAATGAAAACTCAGGCTTCAAAGTAGCATTAAATTCCGAAGAAGAAAACGCATCGCCCAAATAGCGAATGTTCAAAGCCGCCTTTTCAAAAAACGAATCGTCCAACGCAATACTTCCGCCCGCGTAACCGCTGAAATACATTTGCAACGGATCAATATCAGCAATCACGTTATCGGGATACGTTACGTAATCTTCGGGCAAACCGTACCAGTTGTATATTTGATGCTCCACGCCAGCATCAAGCCTGTAGGTTGCATCTTTTTGTCTGCTTGTATAATTCGCATCAAGGCTGGTATCGTAATATTTATTGTCCAATTTCACATCTTTTATATCGCCCTGCGAAGAATTGTGCCGAAAGAAAAAACCAGCGTTATCAGTTCGGCTGATTTCAAAATTGCTGTAAAATTCGCCCAAAATGGAAGTGTAGTTTCCGAAGCCCAGCGTTGCGTAATTATCGTATAATTTTATGGGTTTTGTCTTTTCAACCGTAGTAGCCTTGCCTTTCGCAGGTGTAAAAGTAGAAGCCACCGGAACCGAGAAAATACTGTACTTCACCTCCTTTTTTGTGGTTGAAATGGAATCGTTCAATTCAGGGGTTTCCTTTACTTTAAAGGCGTCCGAAATTGTGGGCGTATATGGTTTTACGATGTTTACTACTTCGGGATCCAGTTCCTTTTCTTGGGCGGTTACGGAAAAACCCACAGCAAATAAGGCAATGAGGAAGAACATCCCCCTCAATCCCCCTTCAAAGGGGGAAGTAGCTCCCTCCCTTTGAAGTGAGGGCTGGGGTGGGATGTTTTTTATGTCTGATGAAAATCCTGTTTTAAGGGTCTTGAACATAGTTTTTATTTTTGAGTCTTTTTTATAGTTTTCTCTGTGTCCTCTGCGCCTCTGCGGTGGAATATTTTACCGCAAAGCCGCAGAGAGCGCAAAGGTTTTGGGTTAGTTTCCGGTTTCAACGGAAGAATTGGTTTTTGCCTCTGCGTTTTTGATTACTGCAAGCTCGGCTTTTGCTTCTTCAACTACCTCTGGGAAATCGGTAAAGTTTTTGGTCACACTTTCCAAAATGTAAGTTGCTTGGTAAGCATCCTTCAAAGCGTAAAAATTCTTCGCCATCAGCACCAAACCTTTGGCGCCGTATAATTTGTAGCCCGAATAATCCTTCGCCAATTTCTGTACGGAAGCATTTGAGCCTTCAAAATTTCCTTCCTTATTTTTGAAATAGGCATCGTAATAAAGCGCTTCGGCGGCAAGGGCGCCGGTTGCGATTTTCTGAACTTCGGCATAAGCGGTTTTGGCTTTTGCTTCATTATTGGTTTTCATGGCCGAACGGGCAATTATTACCTGCGCATCACTTTTAATTGAATTGTCTATTTTAGAATTCTGAAGCACTTTTTCGGCATAGTTTACAGCTTCGGCATATTGTTTCAATTCATATGAAGCCTTCATACTGTTGGTCTGCGCGAAGATGATATTCTGCGGGAAATCTGCTTCGGTTTCCAAACGTGTCAAATATTTTAGAGCATTTTGATAATCTTTCTTGCCTAAATACAATTCTGAAACCCGCGCCAAAGCTTGTTCAGTAAATTCACTTCGCTCACGGTTCACAACATATTCAAAATGCGGAATGGCTTGATCGTTTTTTCCGTCAGCGAAATAAATCTGACCCAAATAAAAATGTGCGTTTAAAGCGTGCTGCCCATTCGGGAATTGTTTTAAATAATCCTCAAATCTGCCTTTGGCTTGACTCTGGTTATTCTCCAAATACGGTTGTTCCGCCGCCAAATATGTGGCATCGTCAAGTTCGGTATCGCCCACTTGTACGTAATCCAATGTTTTTATCCAACGGGCGTATTCGTCAACATTTCCTTGGTCTATGTAAATTATTTTTGCGGAAGAAACAGCCTGCAAAGCTTCGGGCGTTGAAGGAAAGTCCTTCGCCACTCTTTTGAAAATTGCCAACGCATCGTTGCTTTTTCCGGTGTTGTCATAAATCAAAGCCTTTTTCAACAATGCTTTTGAAACGAAACTGCTGTTTGGAATATCACGAACCAATTGATCGTAAGCCGAAATAGCTTCGTTGGACTTGTTTTGCGCCACATAGGTATTTCCCAATTCATACAGGGCATCGTCGCGATAAACGGATTTATTATATTTTTTTATGAAGGCAATCAGTTCCTCAATTTTCTTTTCGCTTCGGTCCACAAAGCCGTAGCTAATGGCTTTTTGAAACTGCGCGTAATCGTTATCGCCGCCTAAATCGATTGCGGCGTTGTAATTTTCCATCGCTGGCCAATATTGGCTTGTCACGAAATAGCTATCGCCCAATCGCAGTAAAGCGTCCTTTTTTCGGGCGGTTTCAGCGGAAGAAGAACCTACGTAACTTTTGAAATTTGAAATAGCTTCAGTATAATTTTTAAGTTTGAATTGGTTGTAGGCCAAATTGTATTTCAAATTTTTATATTCTGAAGTGTTCTGCGCGCCCGGCATTTGCGCAAAGTTTTTATAACCCGCCAACGATTTTTCGAAATTTGAGAGTTGATAATCGCTTTCGGCCTTCCAATAAGTTGCGCGCGCTGTGAAATCTTGGTTTTTGGGATATTTCAGGCTTTTGTCAAAAAACGAAATCGCTTCGTTGTAATCGGCTTCGTTGTACAATTCAATGCCACGGTAAAAGGCCACTTTTTGATAGGCGGCTTCATCAGCAAAGTTTTTGTTGTTTTCAAGCAAATCCAACGCTTCCTTATAATTTTTTGAAGTAATGTAACTGTCGATCAACAATCGTTTTAACTCATCTTTATTGGCATTGTTCGGGTATTTTTCAATAAACGAAAGCAAAACCTGCGGCGTGCTTTTGTAGCTGTTGCCAATTTCATAGCTCAATTTTGCGTAATTCAAATACGCATCTTCTTGAATTTCGGCACTGAAATCCATTTCCGAAGCATTTTTAAAAGCGTTCAGCGCTTCTTGTTTTTTATCGAGTTTCAAATAACTTTCAGCCAAATGGTAATAGGCGTTTTGGGCCACGGCATTCCTTCCATCAACGATTTTGTTGAACTCGCCAATGGCGCTTTCGTAATCGCCCTGTTTGTAATATGCGTAGCCCAACTGGTAGTAATCGGTATTGTTCCACTTGCCGCGAAAACCTTTGTACTCCTTTAAGTAAGGAATGGATTCGGCATATTGGCCAAGATTGAAATAGCTTTCGCCGATGATTTTTGAAAGCTGGCTTTTTTCCTGTGGGCTGGATTTATCAAATTGCTCCTTCCCCATTTCGATGGCCTTTTCGAAATTTCCGAGCTTGAAATTCATATCGGCTTGGTAATAACTAAGGTCTTCGGAATAGCGCTCCTCACCTTTTACTTCCTCAAAATTTTTGTTGGCTTCTTCATAATCATCGCCTTCGTAGGCGATAAAACCTAAATAATACTTAGCCTGGGAGCCGTATTTCTGCGAGGTGGAAACCTTGTTGAAATAGCTTTTCGCCTCGTCATATCGCTTCGCCTTAAAATAGACGTATCCGTTATTAAAATTGAAACGTTCCTGCTCACTTCGACTTAAATTTGAAGTGTCAACCTTATCGTACCACTTTTGGGCGTGGGAATATTTTCCGTTTTCGAAGTAAAAATTCGCCACATCTATAAATGCAGAATTTCGCTTCAAACTCGTGGGATATTTCTCCACAAATTCCTCCATTAATTGATCTGCATTTTGCTGATTTAACCGAACGGCCGCATTTGCAATATAATAGGCGCAATCGCTCTGCACAGTTTCGTCTTCGCTGCTGTTTTTTATTTTGTCGAATAGGCTTTGCGCAGCTAAATATTGCCCGTTATTGTAGAGCTCCAGCGCTTGATTGAAATCAGCTAAATCATTTGTAAAGACCGCTGTTTGCTGCGAAAAAGATGAAGATGAAAGAAATAGAAAAAATGAGAAAACAAGAAAATTCTTTATCATTATTTACAGTTTTTGTGGCGTAAAGATATTTAACTTTAAATGTAGCTTTCGGCGATACTGTAAATTTTTAAGGTTTAATTAACGAATGGTTTTTTAGTGAATTTTCTTAGGAATATAACGGCGTAAAAGTGAAATAAGTATGTACCTCTTCAACAGAATTTAACATACATTAAAACGCTTTAAAAAAATACCGTAATTTTAAAACTTTACAAATTATAAAAGCATTGTTATGAACAGATTATTGATTTTCGCCATTATTTTATTTTCTCTTTCGGCCACAGCACAACGCAATCCATTCGCGAATCTTACTGAAAAAAATGGCAAAATAGGCATTGGCACAACTACTCCCGACGAGCTTTTGACCGTAAAAGGAAAAATCCACACACAGGAAGTTCTGGTAGATCTTGACGGAGCCGTAGCGCCCGATTATGTGTTTGAAACCTATTATAACGGTTTTTCTGAAATGATGCCGGAATACAGTTTGATTTCCTTGGAAGAACTGGAAGCGTTTTTAAAGGAAAACAACCATCTGCCAAATGTGCCTTCTGCCGAAACGATGCGGACGGAGGGAATTTCACTAAAAGAAATGAACCTTATTTTACTCCAAAAAATTGAGGAGCTTACGCTTTATACGCTCCAACAACAAAAGGAGATTGACGAATTAAAAAGTAAGTTTGAAAAAGCTAAAAAATGAAATTTAAAATTCTAGTATTACTTTTTGGTTTTGCCTTTAATCAATTGGCTTCGCAAGAAATTGAAAAAAAACATTTCTATGTGAAAATAGCTGATGCTTCCTCTTTAAACCTAAAACAAACAGCGAATGGCATAATTTCAATAAGCAGTAAAAATGATAATGAAGAAACAGCGATTTATAAAAAATACAATGTTTTTACTTTTAAAATTGCATACCCAAATACGGATAGGCATTTATTAAAAAACGTATATCACATAGCTACGGACAATGAAAATCTTTTAAGCGAACTTCAAAAAAAGTATCCCGAAAAATACACGCGCATCATTGAATTTTTTCCTACACCAAACGCTTTTTACCCGAACGATTATGGCAATACTAGCCCAATAGAAAATCTTGGCAACAACTACTCTAGCCGTGATCTGGATATTATTAATGCTGCGGGAGCTTGGGGAATTACCAAAGGAGATAAAAAAGTAATCATCGGCATTTCAGACTCGCCCATGGATACTTTAAATAGCGATCTAAAAGGAAAGATAATTGCAGATCTATATACTTTTCCGCAGGGAAGCAACTCAAGTTGTTATCACGGAACGAACGTTGCCGCAATCGCGTTGGCAAGAATGGATAATGGTTTTGGCAGACCTGGAATCTGTGCTGAATGTAAAGGAATAAGCGGTCGATATGGTACATTTAGATATATTGAAGATTTGGTTGATGCAGGTGCAAAAATCATCAATGCCAGTTGGATTTTATGTTCCATGGGGCCAAAATCTGACGAGATCAATAAACGGATCAATGAATATTATGACGACGGAATTATAATTGTTGCAGCCGCAGGAAATGGGAAAGATTGCAATAAAGACGAAACAACCATTGGTGACAAAATGTATCCTGCTTCTTTTGACAAGGTTATTTCCGTATCAGGAATATTTGCTGAAAACATGTTAGTTGAAGACGGTTTTTTTACAAAAGATAATATAAACTACACCCATAGGTTAAGTGATAGACGAAACGGTTTTTTCACAATTAATGAAGTTGGATTGTTAAGTCCAACCCCAATAGAAGATGGAGTTCAGGTAAATACTGCTGTAGATTTGGTTGCACCGCGGGAAGGCTATTTATTGGGAAACGAAATTTGTGGAAAAGATGTTTTCTTTGGGGGAGCTTCTTCCAGTTCAGCACCTTATGTGGCAGGCACGATAGGCCTTATGTGGTCTGCAAATTATTGCCTTTCCTCCTATGAAATTGAAACTATTCTGAAACTGACTTCTGCTGATGTTGAAAATTTAAGTGGAAATACACCCTTTAGAGGAATGATGGGCGCTGGAAGGCTAGACGCTTATAAAGCCGTGAAAATGGCCAATGATATGAAAAATTTAAAAGGAAATGTACTAATAAGTGATCGCGATTTTTATAGGTTCGATTTTAAATTAGAACGCGCCTTAAATACCATAACTATTAAAAATCAAACATTTCGTGCCAATGCTTCAGTAGATTTTACGGCAAAAATAGCAATAATCCTGAAACCCAATACCCACTTAAAGCCTAATGACTCAACTAAAATAAAACTTTCCATAGACCCAAATATTTCAACGGCGGAATGCGAACCGAAACCGCCAAAAAAATATGAGCGTGTTTATAAGTAATAATTTTCTCAAGAAATTAGCAATCCACGTATTTTGTTTCCGAACGCTTTAAAGTACATTTGCTAAAAATAAAATTCCATGGCCGAAAACGTTTTACAATTAAAAGATGCTTCAATTTATCAAGGTGAAAACCTTGTCCTGTCCGATGTTTCCGTTTCTGTGGAAAAAGGTGAGTTCGTTTATCTAATCGGAAAAACCGGAACCGGGAAAAGTAGTTTTATGAAAACACTTTACGGCGATCTTCCTCTTCAAGAAGGAGAAGGTAATATTGTGGGTTATGACTTAGCTACTCTAAAAGAAAACGATATTCCTTTTTTAAGAAGAAAACTGGGAGTTGTCTTTCAAGATTTCAAATTGCTCAACGACCGTACGGTGAGCGATAACCTCCGGTTTGTTCTTACCGCAACCGGATGGAAGGACAAAGCTGCTATGGAAAGCAAAATAAACGAAGTGCTTGACAAAGTTGCAATGAAAACAAAAGCCTTCAAATATCCTTATCAACTTTCGGGTGGTGAGCAACAACGCGTTGCTATTGCAAGAGCACTTTTGAACGATCCCGAACTTATTTTGGCAGATGAACCAACGGGAAACCTCGATCCGCAGACAAGTGTGGAAGTAATGGAGGTTTTGCGTGAAATAAATAAAAACGGAAACACCATTTTAATGGCAACCCACGACTATGCTTTGCTATTAAAATATCCTTCAAAAACTTTGAAATGTGATGAAAACCAGATTTTTGAAGTTGTTCAAAAAACCGTTTAATTCAAAAATATTATTGCTCAATTATGCCGTTTAAAAGCTTGCTGAACTTTACGGCTCCTTGGTTTGTTAAATGATCTGCATCGCGTAAATCCTCATCCACAAAATTTAGTTCTTGGCTGAAATCGTAGAACCTAACGCCTTTATTTTTTCTTTCTAAGTTTAAAAGTGTTGCGTTTATTTTTTGCTTTTTCTGAGAATTCAGTAAATCATAATAGGTTTTATAAACTGGCATTTCAATCAAGATAACTTCAACGCCTCTTTTATTACAACTATTTATCATTTCTTTGATTTTTTCCGTATTTACTTCAAAATCCAAAGAATTATCCTCGTGCTTTTTTGAAATAAGTTTTGAAATCGCCACTTTATCAGCAACAATATTTGATTCGTCCTGCATTCCAAAACCATCTTTATAGCTGCTTACTATTGTTCCATTCTTAAGATATTCCTTAAAAAGCTCAGCAGACTGATAGAACCTTCTTGAAAGCGCCAAACTGTATTGCCGCGGATCAAAAATTGAAATGGAAGGCACATCCAACTCCATTTGCTGCTGATAAAAATATTTTCGCCAACGATCTTCCGTAGAATCATCAACCACGGAAAGGGTGAAATAACTAATATTTATTACTACAGTTTTTAACTTTGGAAGACTGTCAATATGCTTTTTCAGTAACAATTCATCAAAATATAGGCTTTGGCTTACGTTCGCAATGTTGAAGGTTTTAGACGAAAAATATTCGGGATTTATTCCGAAGAAAGCATGGGAATCTCCAAAAACCAGGGTTTCTATTTCGTTGTATTCTGAAATAATCCGCTCGGTTTTATAGGTGTAATTATTTTCAACAGAACGATAAAAAACTTCCGTAGCAAGCCATACCAAAAGAACAGGTACAAGAAACAGCAGTATTTTTTTATAAAAATTCTTCATCCTTAAAATTGAAAATAGATAAACGGTTGCAAATCGCCTGCATAATAAAATAGAGCAAACACAACACAATAATAAATTCCGTAGCGCAGCCATTTATTTTTGAGATAGCCAATATCCAAAATATGCTCGCGACTTCGCTGAATCCATTCAAAAACCATAAACAGGAATAGATAAAGAGCTCCGCTCATCGGTATTTCCGGTTTTGAAAAAAGACTTGGCGAAAATATTCTTCCTATATATTGAAATGCCATGCTAATTGTTTCCGATCTAAAAAATATCCAAGCGATGACTACAACAAAAAAAGTTGCGCCAATTCGTATCAACTGACCGAAAGTGGGAAGTATTCTTTCAGAAGAAAAAGGTGTTTCTTTTTTAAAAAATAACAAAACAAGAAGCACAAAAAGCCCATGGATGAAACCCCAAAACACGAATGTCAGGTTTGCGCCGTGCCACAAACCACTCACAATAAAAACAACAAAAACGTTAAAAACCAACCTTCCTTTTGAAACCCTGCTCCCACCCAAAGGGATGTAAACATAGTCCCGAAACCAAGTGGAAAGGGAAATGTGCCATCTTCGCCAAAATTCTGAAAAGTTCTGCGAAAGATAGGGATAGTTAAAGTTTTTCATCAAGTCAAAACCCATCAAACGGGCCGTACCTATAGCAATATCACTATAGCCTGAAAAATCACCATAAATTTGGAAAGCGAAAAATACAGCGCCAAAAAACAAGGTGCTACCACTCGCAACCTCATAATTCGCAAAAATATTGTTAACCAAAAGCGCACAATTATCTGCAATCACCATTTTCTTAAAAAGTCCTCCCAAAATCAATCGAAGCCCATCCACACTCGCATTATAATTGAATGTTCTTTTCACTTTAAACTGAGGTAACAAATGGGAAGCCCGCTCAATGGGTCCCGCAACCAATTGCGGAAAAAAGGATACAAAGGCAAAAAAAGCAACAATATCTTTGGTTGGTTCTATTCTTTTACGGTACAAATCTATGGTGTAACTCATCGTTTGGAACGTATAAAAACTAATCCCGACGGGCAGCAAAATATTCCACGAAGTAACTTTTAGGGAGGTTCCAAAAAGTGCAAAAGCATCAACAAAGGTTTCAACAAAAAAATTGAAATATTTAAAAGTCATCAGCAAGCCCAAATTAAAAACCAAGCTTATTCCAAGTAGTAATTTCCGCTTTGTTAAATTTTGTGTTTTGCCCAACCAAAGTCCAACGGAATAATCCACAATGGTGCTTAGAAAAATCAGGGAGAGAAAACGCCAATCCCAAAAGGCGTAAAAAATATAGCTTACAACAACTAAAAAGAAATTTTGGAGCGAAAGTGATTTCTTAAAAACCGTCCAATACAAAAGAAGTACTGTTGGAAAAAAAATTGCAAAATCTACAGTATTAAAAAGCATCTAACCGCTGTTATTTTTTCTGCAATATACAAACAATCCCTTTTTTAAAAAGCCGGGAAGCGCATTCGTTTTGGTTATATTTCAAATAATTATTCAACAAAGTTGTTTTAAAAGTTTAAAAAACTTTCCTGTATTTTAGCAGGATGTACCAAGCACTTAAAAAAGTTGCACTTTCTGTAGTACCCAAAAAAATTCTCTTTGAAAATGAGGTTTTTTTTAGGGCCATTTTTGCTTTTCATTTACGTGGGAAAAACCACGAATGCACGGTTTGCAATCACGGAATTAAAAAATTTATAGAAATACCGGATGGCGACCTGCTTTGTCCTTTTTGTGGTAGCCGTTCGCGCACCAGACGACTTTATTCATTTCTTAATGAAAAGGATTTAATCCGCGGAAAGGTGCTGCATTTTTCACCCTCACGAAGTGTTTATCGGTTGCTTAAGAAAAAAACTGAAATTACATATTTCAGTACCGATTTTGAAGATGAATTTCTTGCGGATTATCGGTATGACATCACCCAAATTCCTTTGGAAAACAATTTTTTCGACCTGATAATTTGCTATCATATTTTAGAGCATATTGAAGACGATAAAAAAGCAATGGAGGAATTGTGCCGAGTTTTAAAACCTAGTGGAACTTGCATCATTCAAACTCCTTACAAAGAAGGTAGTATCTACGAAGATTTCTCAAAAAAAACTCCCGAAGAAAGACTGGAAGCTTTTGGGCAGGAAGACCATGTTCGCATTTATTCTGTGGAAGGTTTGCAAAAAAGGCTGAAAGAAAACGGTTTTCAAAATGTTGAAATCAAAACTTTTCCAGCAAATGAGCGTTACGGGTTTATGGAAGAAACTGTATTAATTGCCAAGAAATGATTTCCATCCTCATCCCAACATACAATTACAATGTTTTTCCTTTGGTAAAAAATTTGCACGAACAGTGCGAAAGTGAAAATATAGTTTACGAAATTTTGGTTTTTGACGATGCTTCCCAAGACAAAAAAATAGTTGGGGAAAATTCAAAAATAAATTCTTTAAAAGATTGTTGTTTTGAGATTTTAGAAGCAAATATCGGAAGAAGTAAAATTCGTAATCTTTTGGCTGATAAAGCAAAACACAATTGGTTGCTTTTTTTAGATGCAGACACTTTTCCTTCTTCTTCAGAATTTATAAAGAAGTATTTATCGGCTTTTTCAAAAGATACTTCTATAATTTTTGGCGGAATTGATTACCCAAAAAACAATTCAGAAAATTTCAGTTTACGTCATAAATACGGTTGTGAACGCGAAAGTCTTCCACTAGCCGAACGCCTTAAAAATCCATACCGAAGTTTTATAACGATGGGGTTTGCCATCAAAAAAGAAATTTTTCGAAAAATTAAATTCAACGAAAAACTAGCTGGCTATGGCTATGAAGATTCCGTTTTTGCCAATGAACTTCAAAAAAACAATATTCCTATTCACCATATTGACAATCCGGTGATCCATTTAAATCTTGAAACAAATGAAGATTTCATAAATAAATCTGAGTTGGCACTTCAAAACCTGTTGAATTTTCATGAAAGCGGCGCAATTGATGGCAATACAGTAAAAATCCTAAAAACATATTTAAAACTCAAAAATAGCCGACTTCTTTTCGCCGTAAGTCTGTTATTCCGTATTTCAGAAAAAAAATGGCGACAAAACCTAAACTCTCCAAAACCCTCACTTTTCCTTTTTGATTTGTATCGCTTGGGTTATCTTAGTTCCCTAAAACCAAAAGATGCCTAAATTTTCGGTAGTCATATCGGTCTTTAACAAAGAAAAGTATATCGCTGAAACATTAAAAAGTGTTTTAGCGCAAACTTTTACTGATTTTGAAGTTGTGATTCTCAACGACGGTTCTACGGACAATAGCGAAGCTGAAATTTTAAAATTCAAGGATCCGCGCATTCGTTATTTTTCAAAGGAGAATCAAGGAGCTGGGGCAGCACGAAATTTTGTAATTAAAGAAACAAAAAGTGACTATATAGCCCTTTTAGATGCTGATGATTTCTGGTTACCATTTTATTTAGAAGAACAATATAAGTTGACTACTGATTTTTCTAATGAATCTGTTTTTGCAACTGCAATAGACATTGAAAAGAAAAGTAAACTTTATAGTTCTGAATATTCTGTATTGAATTTGCAGCAAAATGAAGTTCGCATTGTCGACTTTTTTTCATCAAGTTTTTTAAACTCAATACTTACAAGCAGCAGTACTGTGTTGCACAAAAATGTATTTTCAAAAATTGGATATTACGATCCATCAATCAAAAGTGGCCAAGATACGGACTTGTGGATTCGAATAGGCTTAGAATATGCAGTTGTTTTTTTGAATAAACCCTGTGCGGTTTACAGATATGCGCTGGCAAGTCTTTCTAATTCAAGACTAAAAGTATCGCAAAAAGCTTCTTTCGAAAAGTATGAAACATACGAAAAAGACAATCCTGCCCTCAAAAAATTTTTGGACTTAAACCGATATTCCCTCTGCATTTTGGCTAAACTCGAAGGAAACAAAGAAGCTTTTGATAAAAATTTTCAAAAAATAGATCAGGAAAACCTCAGCAAAAAACAACAGTTTCTGCTCCGCCAAAACAAAACCATTTTGAAGTATCTATCAAAAACAAAAGACAACTTGGAAAAGCTGGGGTTGCGTTTAGGCACCTTTAAATGATTTGAATTCATCATATTCGCGGATGTAATCATCTTCGTTATACTCCTCGCTTACCAACGAAAGACAAACTGCTCCTGAAGAAAAATCTTCCAATTCCCGCCAAACCCCATTTGGAATCAGCAAACCTCTATCGGGTTTGTTCAAAGTTATGGTTCTGCGTGCTTTTCCGTTATCCAAAACTACGTCAAAACTGCCGCTTAGCGCAATTAAAAACTGCTGCAATTCCTTATGGGCGTGGCCGCCGCGCGTTGAAGAACTAGGAACGTCATACAGATAGTAAACGCGTTTTATTGTAAAAGGCAAAAAATCCTTTTCAACAACCGAAAGGTTTCCACGACCATCTGGATCGCTTATTTTCGGGATTTCCTTTAGTTCTATTTTATCCAAATCAACGTATTGCATGCTGTAAAGTTTGGTTCCATTTTTCAGAAATGGACTGCATTGAAAATTGTTCTACGGAAGGTTTAGCGTTCTCTTTCAAGGTTTTATAAAGTGTTTCATCAAAACATACTTTTTGCAACGCTTCCGTAAATAAAGGTAAACTTCTTTCTGCAATCAGCAAACCATTTTTTTGGTGCTGTACGATTTCCGAAGGACCTGAAATAATATCCAATGAAACCACGGGCGTTCCCAAAGAAAGTGATTCTACCAAAACCATCGGAAAGCCTTCGTATTTGCTGGTTAGCGTTACGCAATGTGCCTTTTTAATGATTTCGAATGGATCTTTGGTGAAGGGAAGAAATATGATTTGCTTTGCCCCTTCTTTGAAAGTAGCCAGTTTTTGAAGCATTTCTTTATCTTTTCCATCACCTAAAATGACGAGATGAAAATCTTTTTCCCAGACTTTCGACCGAGAAAAAGCTTGAATCAAAAAAGAAAAATCTTTTATTGAATCATCCAAACGGCCATAAGAAAGTATGAATTTTTTGCTTTGAAGTATTTTAGGAATCTCGCCGTTTTCTTGAAGCCAAGAAGGATCAAAAGCATTGTGGATTGTTGTGGAATTTTCTATTCCTTCCTTCTTCAAAATTTCGTTTTCTATATATTCCGAAACGCCAACATTCAAAATATTTTTTTTGCAGATTTTTGAAAATGCCGAAGGGTTTTCTGTGAGGTATTCGGTTTTTTTGGAGCTGTGCACTACATAAATTTTGTTGAGATCTCGATAAATAAATTTGGAATAAAACAATTCGCGCTCAAAATTATTTTTTGGTCGGTGATCTATTATTACATCAAATTTTTCCTTTTTTAAATAATTTCGAAATTTTCGGAAACGTAGCAATCGCTTTACCAAAGAATCATTTTCGATTTTCAACTTTCCCAAATTCAGCATTTTACCCCTAAAAGGATAATCCACTTCATCATTCAAAATTACCAAATGCACCTCATGACCTTTTGCCTCCAACATTTGCGACAGCATAGCACATGACCGCTCCAAGCCGCCTTTAGCAAGCGAGATGGAAACCAGGCACACTTTAAATTTCTTTTCAGTGGCCATCGTTATTTATTATGTATTTTTGGTTGCACAAGGCAAATATAACTTTTATGCGAATACTTTTGGTGGGCGAATACAGCAGGTTGCACAATTCCTTAAAAGAAGGATTGCTGGCACTCGGCCACGAAGTAACGCTAATTTCCACGGGCGATGAATTTAAAAACTTTCCGTCAGATATACTTTTAAAACGCAAGTATGATTCAGGGTTTTCAAAAAAAATAAAGGTTGGCCTGTTTACAATTTTTGGCTTAGATATTTCTTCACTTTCATTAAAAAATCAGTTTTTTCTGCGGAAAGAGGAATTTAAGAATTTTGATGTGGTGCAATTGATAAACGAAAGTCCGCTTGGGATTTTGCCCAAATATGAAAAGGAAATCATTTCATTTTTAAAAAAAAATAACCAAAAACTTTTCCTGCTTTCCTGTGGAACCGACTATACGAGTGTAAAATTCGCTTTTGAAAAAAAGTTTCGCTATTCCATTTTCAATCCGCTTTTTGAATTAAAGGTTTCAGAAAAAGAATTTTTTCCTGCGTTGAAATATCTAAAACCTGAATACAAAGATTTGCATGATTTTGTTTTTGAGAACGTTGATGGCGTAATAGCTTCTGATTTAGATTATGACATTCCACTACAAGGAACTGAAAAATATTTAGGATTGATTCCAAACCCTGTAAATACTGAAAAACTGAAGTTTCAATCCATAAATCCGGAAGAAAAAATCATTGTTTTTCACGGCATCAATCGGGCGAATTATTTTAAAAAAGGAAATGATTATTTTGAAGCTGCACTTGAAAAAATTCAGCAGAAATACCCAGAAAAAGTTGAAGTGATTTGTGTTGAAAATATTCCTTATGCTGAATATATTGAAAAGTATAATTCGGCACATATACTTTTAGATCAAGTATTTGCATATGACCAAGGCTATAACGCATTGGAAGCAATGGCGAAGGGAAAAGTTGTTTTTACAGGAGCTGAAACGGAGTTTTTGAAACTGTATAATCTGAAAGAAGATGAAGTGTGCATAAATGCGCTTCCTGATGTGGATTATTTATTTAAGAAACTGGAAAGTTTAATTTTAAATCCAGAAGAATTGGCTTCAATTTTAACCAAAGCAAGACAATTTATTGAACGGGAGCACGATTATATTTCTATAGCCAAAAAATATCTGGAAACTTGGGAGTAATAGTTAGAATGGCAAATCGATTGTTTCGGGTTTAATAAAATCCTTGGAATATGGATTTTCAAGAAAACTAAGTGGCGGCTTTTGAAATTTAAGAATATCTTCTCTTTCAATGCCATACACACTCCAATAATTTGCGAGCAATTGTGCAAATATATCCTCGTCCCAAAACCCAAAAATTGGCTTGCTTCCCTTTTTTTCAATAGGAAGTGATTCTATGGTAATTCCGTTGTCATTATTTTCAATTTTGTATTCGGGTTTGTATTGCAAAATATAATCTGAATAGTGAAACCGTGCGTACAACTCTTCAAATTGGATTGGATGTAAAACTTGGCCTTCCATTTTATCGAGCAGTTCTTTTTGTTTCTCTCCAATTATTCCATTGTCTTGCAAACAAGCAATAAAACCAAAGCCATTCACCCCAAATGAAAACATTAAATTAATTGCATCATCACGATAGCTAAAGATATCTGCAGAATATTTTAGGGGAAAAACAACGATGCTCCAGGGTTTTTTTCCAACAAAGGAAATAGGCTCAATTATGGATTGCAACATTAAGTGAAAACGGCCAAACCTTTCTTTGAGATGCTCGGAAAGTCCAAATTCCTCACCCATTTTTAACAACCTGTCCCTTTCATATAGCATTTCATAATAAAGCAGCCCATAGACCATTCGGCCCGTCCATTGGAAAAGTAATTCTTGATCCAGTGAAGCCATTCCTTCAAAACCATTTTTGTATGCTGCTTTAATTTTTGTATCTAGCGCATCAAATGCCTCTTTTACTTCTGGAGAACAAGGCAACTTGAGATCGGAATAAATGTAGGATTTGGTTTTATCCATCATTTCAATCTTTTCATCTCCAAACTTAAAATGATCCATTAACCAATTCGGGAAAACGGTCATTTTTTCAGTAGTGAGGACGCCGGAAAGGAAACAAAAATGTTCGTCAAAAATTAAATCTTGGAAAGGATTGAAAAATGGTTGGGACATAAATATTCAGAAAAATTAAGCTTTTGATTTTTTTTGCAAAGATAGCCATAAACTATTGTTTGCATTACCCAATTTTCTTTGAGATTACTAAAGAAAGACAATATAAATAATGAGTTTAGAAAATTATATTTTGAAAGTTATTCTATTGCAGAACGCTTCTTTTTAAAATAACGGGAAACGAGATAGAGAACTACAAAAAAGTAAACCAAATATCTTAAGAAGTGTGCCATCACAACGCCTTCAACACCGTAGATACCAGTAAAATAATAAGCAAAGCCATAAAAAAGAGCCAAAGACATTATTTCAGTAAATATAAAATTGATAACCAGTTTTTTTGCCAAAAACTGATGTGCCAAAACCAAAGAAGCCAACCGAACAAAGTCGCCCATAAGTTGCCATTTAAAGAGTGGCGCCATTTCAATTTGGCCTGGATAAATAATGTCTATGATTACATTTCTAAAGAAGAAAACCAAAATCATTCCCCCGGCAAAAAGCGGCAACAGTGTTTTATATATAGAGAAAACTTCTTTCTTAAAATTTCCTGCGTTATATATACCTGCAAATTTCGGTATTACGTAAAGGGTGAAAATGGAACTTGAAAACACCATGTAATTTTGCGAAATAAATGTCATATTGGTCCAAATTCCAGCATCCCTTCCAGAGAGTTTTTCGTCTAGCATACCGCGAATGTCTATTTCTACAATCGGCAATAAAATTGACGATACAAAAGACATAACCGTAAAAGCCAAAAGTGCTTTTGCCATAGGCGCCTGTAGCGTCAGGTCTTTAAACTGAATATACTCTCTCAGTACTTTATAAAAGAAAAAAAGCATTACCGAGACCTGAACTACGGGCGTAATTGCTATTGCAACCAAAACACCGTCTAAATTATATTGAAAAAGAAAAAATACGGTCAGCAATGCGCTAAACAAATAACTAATCAAATCTATTTTAGCATATTTTTTATATTCGGAAAGTCCATTTATTACACCGTTGAAAACCCGTTGAACGGCAATAAAAGGAATGATTATCGCAGTCAATTTTATTAAATAGGAATATTCTGTGCTTGAAAATAAATAGTTGCTAATATCTTTGGAAAAAAACAAAAGCACTGAAGTAGAGATCGAAACTCCTACAATTAGAAATATAAATACAGAGGAAAACAATTGTTGTAATTTTATTTCATCCTTTTTGTATTCGGCAATATATTTCACTATTCCGTTAAAAGTACCCAACGAAGTTATTGAGGTTAAAAGGATAGATAAACTTCTTAATTGTCCAATTTTATACTGCCCTACGGGACCAACATATTCCGTTAATAAACGTTGAATTATAGCAGAAATAAACAATCGCACCACGATAGCACCAGCATTTAAAGAAGTCATCTTTAAAAGTAAATTGCCGCGTATGGACTGGGGTATTTTCAAATTAGTAACTATTCAAAACAGAAATCACCCTTACAACCTCTTCTTCGGTCATTATAGGGCTCATTGGGATGCTCACAACTTGGTTGTGTATTTTTTCAGCTTTTGGAAAACTTAAATGCGAAAACTCAGAAAGTGCTTGTTGTTTGTGCGGTGGAATTGGATAATGGGTTAAATGGCCAATTCCGTTTCTATCTAAATGATCTATAAAAGTATTCCTATTTTTAACGCGAACCACAAAAAGATGAAACACGTTGTTTTCACTTCCATCATAATGGGGAAGCGTTATCTTTTCATTATTTATTTCGGAAATATATCTTTTTGCAATTGTCCTTCGGCTATCGTTATCAGAATCTACAGTTGGTAATTTTATGTCCAAAAATACTGCTTGCAGTTCATCGAGCCTAGAGTTAAACCCTAAAAGATCGTTGACATATTTTGTGGAAGTACCATAATTTCTAAGTTTCATAATTACCTCAGCCAAGGCATCATCATTAGTCGTTACAGCTCCGCCATCACCCAAAGCCCCAAGGTTTTTGGTGGGATAAAAACTGAAGCCTGCTGCGTCACCTATATTTCCGGCGCGGCTTCCATCTTTCATTTTTGCTCCATGTGCTTGTGCGGCATCTTCAATCACCAAAAGATTATATTCTTTCGAAATCTTTAAAATCTCTTCCATTGGCGAAAGTTGTCCGTAAAGATGAACGGGCATAATTGCTTTCGTTTTTTCTGAAATATTGCTTTTTAGTGAATCGAGGTCAAAATTATAAGTGTTTAAATCGGCTTCAACCAAAACGGGTTTCAAACCTGCTTGCTTTATTGCCAAAATAGTTGCGATGTATGTATTTGAAGCCACTAAAACTTCATCATTTTCTTTAAGTTTTCCGAGGATTTTATAGCCCTCCAAAATTAACCGAAGCGCATCTAAGCCGTTACCAACACCAATGCAATGCGCTACTCCGCAATATCCTGCAAAATTTGCTTCAAATAATTTTACTTGGTTTCCTAAAATATAATATCCAGAATCCAGAAACTGCTTGAAACTATTTTGAAATTTTACTTCAAAACGTTGGTTTATTGCTTTAAGATCTAAAAACGGAATCATAGAAAAATGTCGTTTAAAAGTTGGTGGTTCCCGGTTTCGATTTCGTAAAAATCATGTGCAATGGTTCTTCCGCCAAAAGATTCCTTCCAATTTAAAAGACCTTTATTCACCTTCATTCCCTGTGCTTCGTTGCTAATGCCAAAATCAAAATATTTTTTATTGGAATAATGCTGCAATAAATTGTTGAAAAGAAAATCCAAGCCGCCAGTTTGGCGTCCCATTTCATTTGCTGAAATATATTGTGCGTGCGCAACTGTTGCGGTTTCAAAAATCGTTGTCCCAGCGACTATTTGATCATTTTTAAAAACATTGAATTGTTTAATGTTTTTAGGAAACCGAGATTGCAGTAATGTAATTTCTTCTAAGGAATGTACAGGTTTCTGGTTATGGATCTGCTTAAGATTGGGTTCCAAAACTTCATTCCAAAAAGCTTTAAATTTACCCCCTTCCCTAACCTGCAATTCGTTTTTCTCTCCTTTTTTAATTCCGCGTAAACGATTTGAGGAATTTATTTTAAGCACGTTTTCGTTTAAAACACAACTTGTTATATCTCTGCGAATGAGTTTGGCTTTCAAAAGAAAAAGCAAATAATCAATTTCATCACTGGGCATAATGTGATAAATTTTTGGAAGTAGTTTCAATTTTAAAACTTCAACATCTTCCTGTTTTAGAAAGGAAAGTAAGCTTTTAATAATCTGAAATGTTTCTTCAAAAGTCGTTTTTTCGGCCAAAACCAAACCTCCATAACTCAAACCTTGGTGCGAATGCAATTCTGAACCTGAAATATTTGCCGGAAGTACAGCAACCAACTTTTCATCTTTGTAAACCAACAGTGAATAGTCTTCAAACCTATCAGAATGGTAGTCCATAAAATCGCGCTGAAACAAAAAGGTAGCGTTCTTTGCAGATTTTACAAAGTTGTTCCACGAAGTTTTATCTTCCAGAGAATATTTTTTCGTTAAAAAGTGGTTGGTAATTGCGTTATTTTTATCCAAAAAAAGGTTTTTAATATAAACATGTAAAGCTAAAATTTATTTTTAGTTTTACAGTCCAGCAAATAATTAAATAAAACTCTCATATTGTCCAAATATTCTATAAAAAATCTAAAGTTATCGTCTTTGGATATTTTACTTTTAGTAATCTATCTAGCTCTCTTTGTTTTTTTTATTCTTCAACCTCCCCTATATACACCAGATACCAATACCTATTTTAGGTTGCACTTTTATAGATTTCCTGGTTATGGTATTTTCTTGCGGGTGTTTGATTTGTTTTTTGGAAATTTCTTTGACTTTGCCGTTGTGGGGTTTCAACTGATTTTTGGTTTCATTTCAATAACCGTACTAGCCAATAATTTCAAGGATTTTTTGAATTTAAATTATTTAGCATATTTTGCCTTATTGGCAATTCTCATATTTCCCTATTTTCCGCCACTTTGGGTAGCCAATAATATTTGTGCCGAAGGATTATCGTATCCGCTTTATCTGTTGCTTATTTCTTTTTCCTTTGATTTCTTTTTTAGGGAACAACGAAAAAAAATAATGCATTTGTCCATAGTTTTCGTTTTATTATGCCTTACTCGAGGCCAATTTATTGTAGTTGCACCCATACTCGCGGTTTTATATCTTTTGAAAGAACGCAAAAATGCAATCAAAAAGCCAACAATATTTCTATTTCTCCTTTTGCTTTTACTGCCTTTTGCCGCACAGACTTTAGACAAAACCTATCATAAATTAGTTCACGGTTTTTTCGTAACCACGCCTTTTAGTTATGTGAACGCGGTGACTTTGCCTCTATTTGTTTCAAAAAAAGCAGATGTTGCACAGCTGAAAACCGAAGATGAAAAAATACTTTTTCTAAAAACGTATAAAACAATTGATAGTTTAGGCCTTTTAAGCTCGAAAGTCTCTGGCGACGCTAAATCAAAATACAAGGTTTTTCACGATAATTTTCCGGTTATATGCAATCGAAATTTTCATGCTCCAGGAATTAAATATTTTGAAAACAAAACTGAAAACCTTAGTGAAAACGTTGTAATGATTGAAGAAGCGGCAAAGGATATACTTCCAGTTTTGGTGAAAAACAACTTCAAAGAATACATTTCCATTTACTTTGAAGGGATATTTCACGGTTTCAAAGGTATTTTTATTTCAGTATTTGTATTGCTGCTTTTTGTTTATAGTACCATTGTTACTTTAAAAAAATGGTCCGTTTACAATGGGCTGTTGTTGTTGGCCACAACGCTAATTATTTCCAATGCAATGCTTGTTGCTTTCGCTTCACATTCAATTATGCGATATTTGTTTTATAATTACTTTTTTGCCGTTTTGATCGGCATTGTTTTATTGAGAAAAATAACTTCAAAACCATGAGTGTAGAGCTATCTGTTGTAATGCCGTGCCTTAACGAAGCTGAAACGCTCGCAATCTGCATTGAAAAAGCACAAAAATTTTTTCAGCGTGAAAACATAAATGGCGAAGTGATTATCGCCGATAATGGCAGCACAGACGGTTCTCAAGAAATTGCCAAAAGCCTAAACGCCACTGTGGTAAACATTCCCCAAAAAGGCTATGGCAGTGCGTTACGAGGCGGAATAGAAGCCGCCGACGGCACTTATATTATTATGGGCGATGCCGATGATAGTTATGATTTCAGCAATTTAATGCCTTACGTTCTGAAACTTCGGGAAGGTTTTGATTTGGTAATGGGCAACCGTTTTAAGGGAGGAATAAAAAAAGGAGCGATGCCTTTTCTGCATAAATATTTGGGAAATCCAGTACTGTCTTTTATTGGCAGATTGTTCTTTAAAAGTACAATCGGCGATTTCCATTGTGGCCTTCGGGGTTTCAGTAAAGAAGCCTATTATAAAATGGAACTCAAAACCACGGGTATGGAATTTGCCAGTGAAATGATTGTAAAAGCCAGCCTTAAAAATCTTAAAATTGCCGAAGTACCGACCATACTTTCCCCAGATGGACGTTCCCGTCCACCACATTTAAACACTTGGCGCGATGGATGGCGGCATCTGCGTTTTTTGGTGCTTTACAGCCCAAACTGGTTATTCTTACTTCCAGGTTTACTGTTGATGGTTTTTGGATTGATTACTTCTGCATTTTTAATCAGCGGCCCCGTTAGTTTTGGCAATGTGAATTTTGACGTTCATACGCTTCTATTTACTTCCAGTTTTATGCTTATTGGATTTCAGCTTATTCTTTTTTATGGGCTTACAAAAGTTTTTACGGTTGAAAATGAATTGCTCCCAAAGTCAAGCAAATACGATCGGCTTTTTAAATTTATCAATTTGGAAAAAGGGTTGGTTGTAGGTTTGCTATTGGTTATTATAGGAATTATCCTAAGCATATCAGCCTATGCAGATTGGCAAGCCATACGTTTTGGTGACATTCATAGCACCGCTATTTTCAGAAGAGTCATTCCCGCGGTAACGCTAATGCTTTTAGGCGTTCAGATTATATTGTTCAGCTTATTTTTTAGCATTTTAGGATTAAAAAAGTAAGGAATAACAAAACTTTGAGTCATTGTAACTACTAAAGTTTTTCAAAAACCGCATTTCCGTTTTCATCCAAAACCTTGTATTCACCTTTTGGTGCGCCTTTTTCAATTTTTACAAAACTGGCATCTTCTTCTAAATGATCTAGGTATTTTTTATTTTCTGATAAATAAGAAAACAGAATCCGAAAGGCATTTACGCTAGTTTTAAACTTTGAATCTTCTTCAAACCGTTCATTATTTGGCCATTTTACGGCAGAAATTACAGAAAAGGCCGAGTGTAGCTTTTCCTTATCTTCAATCTTACTGTGAATCTGTTCCATATAATCATAACCTACATATCCGCCGTGATCTGCCATTATGAAGATGAGTGCTGTGGGATCTTTTTCGGTTATAATATTGATGACACTTTCCAGTTTTTCGTTTGCAGTTTTTAGTTTTTCATACCACTTATCGCGTTCCTTTTCAGCACCAAGGGACTTCTTTTCATAAAACTCTACGTGTCCCGGCTCAAAAACGTGAATAAAAAAGAACTTGGACTTGTCACGGTCTTCGTCTATATATTTTTTTAAAGGTTCTATTATGTCCTTCTTTTCGTAATAACCATCGCCAACATAGCCAACTTCATTATAATTATAATTGCAAACGTCGTACCCCATTTCTGGAAGGTTTGATAGAAAGAAAGGCCATTCCGCTAAATAATGTGTTTTATAGTTATTGTTTTTGAAAATATTAAGTACCGGGTTTTCTGTAATAATTATTTTACGGCCATTTACAACTTCGCTCAAATTAAAACCAATATTATTATAATGGTGACGCATTGCAAAAGTGGAAGTATTGCTGGGCAAAGTAGCATTATAACTACTTCGGAAACCATCGTATAGTGTAAAATTTTTACTTTCCAAAAATTCCTTAAAACCACCTGAATCCCTATTATAAAATCCTTTGTTGAATTCAGAAAAATTTAAATACCCATCGGGCTCTATATAATATACATTGGGACGCTTGGTGAAAATTGCTTCGGTAATATTATCCGGCTGCTCCATCCAATCATCTGAATAACTTAAATAATTATACATAACCGGAACAAACCAAAAAAGGCCAAGAAGAGCCAAGATGAATTGAATCGCAATTATTTTTTTAATAAATCTGTACAAAAACCAAGCAACTGCAACAGCCACCAATAACGTAAGTAGCGAATACAAAACCTGCAAGGTGGCGGTTAAACAAATTTGGATAAACAGCCCAAATGCCAAAATATTAAAGAAAGTAAAAGCTTTCTTTTTTAAAACATCATTGCGGTTTTTCAGCAAAAAGTTTAGGACAAGAAAAAAACAGATTGGAAAGAAAACAAAAAGTGCTAGAAAAAAACCCAAATGTTTCCATGAGTTTATCATCATGAAATTATTGGTGAAATAAAAAAACAAAGGATAAAGGCCGGGCGCGAGACCAATCAATACAATGCGTTTGGTTTTATCTCCAAAAAAACCATTTACACGTCCTTTTTTTCTATCTTTTTTTTCCATTAATACTTCTTAAAAACTACATTACCCTTGCCATTAATATATTCATAAACGCCCTGTGGTGCACCAAAGTTGATGATTATGTAACTTTCGTCGGGTTGTAAATTTGAAAGATACGAATCATCTTCACTTAAATAGGAAGTCAAAATACGGAATAAATTTACGGAAGTTTTAAGCTTAGTGTCAAATTTAGGCGCTTGGCCATTGGGCCAGTGAATGGCGAGTATGGTACTGAATATAGAGTTCACAAAATCCGGATCTGAATTCTTCGTATAAGATTCGCCAGTATTTGTCATCCCTACAAATCCACCATGGTCAGCCATTATAACAATCAATGCTTCGGAATCATTGGCAAGGATGGTTTTTGTGAGTTCCGTAAGTTTTTTATTAGATTCTTTCAAGCTTTCTATGTAGTGGTCACGTTCTCCTTCCACTCCCTTGGAATCGTTTATTGTATTGGTTATATGCCCAGGATTGAAAATTTCAATAAAAAAGAAATTTGGCCCTTCTTTATAGGTTTCCAAATAATCTTTAAAGGGTTCTATTACATCTTTTGGATTTCCAATACCAGTGGTAACAAAGCTGATTTCTTTGGTTGAAAAATTACAGAAATCATAACCCAACTTCGGTTTATTGGTCAAAAAATAGGCCTGTTCTGTAAGAAAAAATGTTCTGTAATTATTATTTTTCAAGATGCGCAAAACACTGTTATCTGAAACAATAACATTCCGTGCATCAATAGTTTCGGTAAAATCTGACCCGTTGTTGTAATAGTGGTGCTTCATCATAAACACTGCGCTATTGGTGGGCAATGTTGCTGCATAATTACTTCGGAAATTGGGATAGGCCTTAAAATTGTTTTCCGCTAAAAAGCTTTCAAACTCGGCATTTTCAATCTTGTAATTACCCTTTTTCAATTCCGAAAAATTCGCATATCCATCGGGCTGAATATAGTAGATGTTTGGTTTCTTTTTGAAAATGGCAGCCTCAATATTGTCCGGCTGCTTCATCCATTCTTTTGAATAATTTAGCTGTTTTAAAACTACTGGCGTTAAGGTGAAAAAACCGATCACCGCCAAAATCAACTGAAAGACAATTATTTTTTTGAAAAATTTCCGAAGTACTACTGTAAGCAAAATAGCAATTCCAAAAATAATAAGTGTTCTTATCCAGCTAAATCCGGCATAGAGCGCAACATTCAAATAAGAAAAGAAAAAGAAAAAGTTCAAAAACGGAAGTACGAAAGGTTGCAATTTTTTAAGAAAACCAACTTCCGAAATTTTATGGGCTACAAAAAATACAACAAGGGGCAGCAACAAAAATATGGAAACAAAATACCCTAGATGGCCCCAGGAATTTATCATTTTGTAATTGTTTGTATAATAAAACAAAAGCGGATAAAGCCCAGCCGCAACAGCCGTAAGCAAAGTATAGGCTTTCCCGTTGTTCAAAAAAACCGAGAAAAAACCCTGCTTTTTTTTAGGCTCCATTATTTTTGTTTTTCAGAAGATACAGTAAACGTTTTGTGCCTTTTACGACCTCCTTTTTTTCTAAATCGAAATATTTAAGATACCCCTTTTCAAATTCCGTTTCGTTGTAAAAATCGAAGTGGTTTATAAATTCGCGTTTGCGAACAAGTAATGACTCTGCCCAAGAATCTTCACGTTTTGGAAATTCGATGATCAGATTTTTTGAAAAGGATGCAAAAAATTCCGCCGATTTTTCAAAAGGAACATTTCCAGAAAGCGTAATATGGTGAATTAAAGCCAAAGCCATCGTGACATCCGGCGCATACTCCGCCAAACGCTCAATTAAAGAGTTTCGTTCTGTGTTGTTAAAACCGATGCCCGGCGCAGGTTGCAGTACATCACACACAAACGGAAGCATATTGGTTTCCTTGTTTTGCTGAAGCTGTTTGTAATTGTAATCAACCGCATTGCTATCAATGTCCGTTACAATTATGTGCGGAACACTATCAATGACAGTTCTGGCAAAAGTACCGTCGTTTCCGCCCACGTCAATCAATTTTTGTGGAGCCAATGGTTTTATCCATTCTTTTATCAGCGTTTTTTTGGCTTGAAAAGCGGCTTCGTCATAATTTGTTTTATCGTAATAATCGCCCCATTCGCTGGCTTCTTTTAGCGTCAAGCCTTTTATATAATCATAAAGGCTTTCCAGAATATTCTCCTGTGCTTTTTTTGAAAGCGTCGCAATTTTGGTTTCTGCTTTGTAATCTTCGCTGTGCTTGCTTTCCATTTTTGCCAATAGATGGATGTTTGGATAGACTACAGAGCTAAGCTTGGTACGGGTGGGCAACAATGATGAAATCAATTTCACGGGAATGCCGTCAATGTGCGTTTGCATCATTTTGAAGATTTCGGTGCCGTGATATTTTGCCAAAACCAACGGTCCAAAAAAGTGCGTTATGAATTGTTTGTAAGCGCGCCACGGTGTTCCTTCTTCATAAAAATCGAAAGAAAGGGTGTCTATAAAAACAGGTTTTCCTTTGTGAAATGTTACGTTATAAGCAGAGGCATCTTTCAAAATAAACCCTTTTGAAAGTGCGTATTTCTGGATTTTTAAAGTGTGGAGCGCAGCATGTTTGTATTGCTCAAAGCTCCATTCATAAGGGTTTGTGATGAACGGAATTTCTTCCGGAGTGATGATTATTTCTTCCGAAGAAGCCGAAGTTTCCTCATGCGGAATCAACAAACCGTTCGAAATTAGGTTTTTGAAAAACCCGCTTTCTTTCAGTTTATTGTATTGGGGGAAATAAATAGGATTGATGGCCCTTCGCAGGGTTTTTCCATCGTGAAACATATATCCTGAAGGATCTCGGAATGAAGCTTGGTGTGCGTCAGTTTTTTTTGTCATCTGTATTGGTGTCTTCCTCTTCAATGTCAATTGAATCGTAAGTATCTTCCTCTTCTTTTACCAATCCGAAAAAAGATTTCACCTTATACATAACATTTTTTGAAAAAAGCAAAATGCCAGCAGCTGCTGCCACTACCGCCTGTACTATCATTGCTCCCAGCCCTGGATCGAAATAAAGAAAATTCATACCTATTGTTTTATACTGTGTTTGCCTTTCGGCGACAACAAATTAACTAAAAATCGCCGAGTTTATTGAATTGCTCGGCGATTTTCTTTTTTTACAATTTATTTCTTTTGCGATCCACTTCCTTCAAATATATTTTTCGAAGTCTTAAGTGGTTTGGGGTAACCTCAACGTATTCGTCCTTTTGGATGTATTCCAAAGCTTCTTCCAAAGAAAATTTGATAGCTGGAATAATACGCGCTTTATCGTCAGCTCCTGAAGAACGTACGTTTGAAAGTTTTTTGGTTTTGGTAATATTCACGGCCATATCATCCTGACGTGTGTTTTCGCCAATAACCTGACCTTCGTAAATATCTTCGTTTGGATTTACGAAGAAACGACCTCTGTCTTGTAATTTATCAATAGAATATGGAATTGCAGAACCAGTTTCCATAGAAACCAAACTTCCGTTTTGTCTTTCTGGAATTCCGCCTTTCAAAGGTTGGTATTCCAAGAAACGGTGTGTCATAATAGCTTCCCCAGCAGTTGCGGTCAATAATTGGTTACGCATACCTATAATTCCACGGGATGGAATTATGAATTTACATACCATTCTATCTCCTTTTCCTTCCATGCTTATCATTTCACCTTTACGGATGGTTACCATATTGATGGCAGTTCCACTTACATCTTCCGGCAAATCAATGGTCATTTCTTCAACTGGCTCACATTTAACACCGTCAATTTCCTTGATGATTACCTGTGGCTGTCCAATTTGAAGCTCATAACCTTCGCGACGCATCGTTTCAATCAAAACTGAAAGGTGCAAAACGCCACGGCCGAAAACCATAAATTTATCAGCACTATCAGTTGGCTGCATCCGCAACGCAAGGTTTTTCTCCAATTCCTTTTCAAGACGCTCTTTAATGTGGCGTGAAGTCACAAACTTACCGTCTTTTCCAAAGAAAGGGGAATCGTTGATAGTGAAAAGCATGCTCATTGTTGGCTCATCAATAGCAATGGTTTTAAGTGCTTCCGGGTTTTCAGCATCAGCAACCGTATCACCAATTTCGAAACCTTCCAAACCAACTAGGGCACAAATATCACCTGCTTGTACTTCAGTAACTTTTTTACGGCCTAAACCTTCAAAAGTGTGAAGTTCTTTTATTTTTGATTTTACTTTTGTGCCATCACGTTTCACTAAAGAAATCTGCATTCCTTCCTTTAAGGTACCTCTTTGCAAACGCCCAATAGCAATTCGTCCTGTAAATGAAGAAAAGTCTAAAGAAGTAATCAACATTTGCACAGTACCTTCATCAAACACTGGTGTTGGAACATGCTCCAAAACCATATCTAAAAGAGGCTCAATAGAAGTTGTTGGCTTTCTCCAATCATCGCTCATCCAGTTTTGTTTTGCCGAGCCGTAAACGGTTGGAAAATCAAGCTGCCATTCTTCGGCACCCAATTCAAACATCAAATCAAAAACTGCTTCGTGAACTTCTTCGGGAGTACAATTTTCTTTATCTACTTTATTGATAACAACACAAGGTTTCAAACCAAGTGAAATTGCTTTTTGAAGCACAAAACGCGTTTGTGGCATTGGTCCTTCAAAAGCATCAACAAGTAAGCAAACACCATCGGCCATATTAAGTACGCGCTCTACTTCTCCACCAAAATCGGCGTGACCAGGAGTATCGATAATATTTATTTTTGTGTCTTTATAGGTAACGGAAACGTTTTTTGAGGTAATGGTAATTCCTCTTTCACGTTCCAAATCGTTGTTATCCAAGATAAGTTCACCTGTATTTTCGTTTTCACGGAAAAGGCTACAATGGTGCATAATTTTGTCAACTAATGTGGTTTTACCGTGGTCAACGTGGGCAATAATGGCGATGTTTTTGACTTTCATAAACTTGCTCCTTTTTTTTGGAGGGTGCAAAAGTAGTGTTTCTAAGTGGATTAGAAATAAAAGTTGTGATTTTATTTTGTCAAAGAATTGCGATATATTTATTCTAAATATTTTGATATGAAAACAATTCTACTTTTCACACTTTCAATATGCTACGCTGTTTCAGGCTATGCGCAATTTGGGGTGCAACAGATTATTTCTACAACTACTGAAAAACCGTATTTGTCTGTTCCTTTTGATATAGACAATGATGGGCTTATAGATGTTTTAACTGCATCTGGTGAAACTTATAACCTAAGTTGGTACCGAAATCTTGATGGTTTGGGTAATTTCGGTCAAGAAATTATTATCAACGAAACTCCGGTTTATTATATTTCTGTTGATTTTGTTGACATTGACACTGATGGCGATATGGATATTTTATATCACAGTAATAATGCAAGTTATATTGCTTGGTTGGAAAATCTTGATGGTTCTGGAAATTTCGGTCCGGAGGAAATTATAAATGAACAGGATTTTATTTCTTCAGTTAAAACCTTAGATATGGACAATGACGGAGATCAAGATTTACTTGTAGCAGTAACCGATACTTATAGTGAAAACCAAATTGTTTGGTATGAAAATATTGATGGACAGGGAACTTTTGGAGGAGAAAATTTATTGATTCAAAACAATAATGAATTTGTAAAATTAGAACTCGAAGATATTGACAATGATGGCTTATTGGATATTTTAACAACCGAATTTATTTATGCTCAGGGTAAGATATTTTGGTATAAAAATTTAGGTAATTTAACATTTGGCCCAATGCAGATTATATACCAATTTATCTGGGTACAGTCTGGCGGAACGAATATTGTTGATTTTCAATATGTAGATTTGAATACTGATAGTAAACCGGATATTGTTATGACTTCAGTAGATGATAATTCCGTTGTAAGCACCCATTGGCTTGAAAACTTAGATAATCAAGGAAATTTTGGAGACCTTCAATCTATACCATTAGATTTTTATGACCAATACTTTTTTTATGATCTTGACAATGATGGCGACAATGACATGCTACTTTGGAATAGAGATTTAAATAATATTTCCTGGAAAGAAAACCAAGACGGCCTAGGTACTTTTGGAGCTCCTAAAATTATTACCACAGAAGTTGATTTCCCAACCGATGCCAAAGCAGCAGATTTTGATGGCGATGGTTGGCTTGATATTGCTTCTGCCTCTAGTGGTGACAACAAACTGGCTTGGTACAAAAACAACACTTTGGGCATTTCGGAAAATGAAATTGCCAACTACCGGATTTATCCAAATCCAACCAGTGGAGTTCTCTATATAGAATCAACGCTTCCTATTCCTCAACTTTCTGTTTTTAATTTTTTGGGGCAAAGCATTGCAACAAACCAAAACACCAATCAAATTGACCTTTCTAAAGCCGAAGCTGGAGTCTATCTTTTAAAGATTGAAGATGCAAACGGTAATTCAAAAACCCATAAAATTGTGAAAGAATAATTTTGAAGGAAACGTCCACTGCATTTTCAAAGCTGATAGAAAGAAGCTTTTAACTACCTTTGTTTTAAAATAAGCTTTTACGATGCAACTGAATAAAATCCCAAAAATAAAACATACAAATTCAAATAATTTTTTCCTCCTAGCAGGCCCTTGTGCCATTGAAGGCGAAGAAATGGCGATGCAAATTGCCGAAAAGATTGTGAAAATTACCGAGAAGCTGGAAATTCCATACATATTCAAAGGAAGTTTCAAAAAAGCAAACCGAAGCAGGATTGACAGTTTCACAGGAATTGGAGATGAAAAGGCATTGAAAATCCTCCGAAAAGTTTCCGAAACTTTTGATGTTCCCACCGTTACCGATATTCACGAGGTAAGCGATGCCGCAATGGCAGCAGAATATGTGGATGTGCTACAAATACCCGCATTCTTGGTTCGCCAAACCGATTTGGTGGTTGCTGCCGCAGAAACTGGAAAAGTGGTAAACTTGAAGAAAGGACAGTTTATGAGTCCGGAAAGTATGAAACATGCAGTGACCAAAGTAATGGATTGTAATAATGAACAAGTACTTATAACCGATCGTGGAACCATGTTCGGCTACCAAGATATGATTGTTGATTTCCGCGGAATTCCAACGATGAAACAATATGCGCCAGTGGTATTGGACGTAACCCACAGTTTGCAACAACCCAACCAAAGTGCTGGTGTTACAGGTGGAAGACCTGAAATGATTTCAACCATTGCGCGTGCTGGAATTGCAACTGGTGCTGATGGAATTTTTATTGAAACCCACTTTGATCCTGCAAATGCCAAAAGTGATGGTGCCAATATGCTCAATTTAAATCTGCTTGAAAAGTTATTGACTGATCTCGTAGCGATTCGGAAAACTATAAATCATTTATAATATTTTCTATCGCGCAAAGCGTAGGCCTCTAAAAGAACGTCAACTAATATTTTCTGATTTATTTCTTCAAGTGATTCATAACGAAGCGATTTCATGTGTTTTCTTCCATCTGAAATCAAAACTTGGGTATGTTTGGTTAAATGTGCCCCATGCCAAAAAACAAGATCTACATATTTTTTCGAAGAATTAAGATAACAAAACGGATTGTTGTCAATATAAAAAAAAGGTAGCTTCCATTTAAATAAGAGCTCTGCATTGGGAGTCACGGCCTCTACAGTAGCCTGCAAATGAAGTAGCATAGTCCGGAAAGGTTCCGGTTTTTCCAACATATATAGCCCCGCCGGATTCATACCCGCGAAGGTACTAAAAAAATAAAGTGCCCTGCTATAGTTTGATAGCAGGGCACTTTGGCTAAAAACAAATCTTTATAAAATAAGAGCTGTTAAATTTCAATAAAAAAGGCTGCTCCTTTTTGGGGAACAGCCATTAACCTCTTCACTTATATAACTCCCCAATCAAATAAGTATTCAAATATCGGGCTAAAAACAAATACCAAACAAGAGGGAAATCCCCCATTTTTTTTAAGGGTTTTTCCTGTTTTTCAATATATTACAAAAACAAAAAGCTGTTCCCGAACGGAACAGCTTTTTTCAACTATGGCATCATTAACTCCCCAATTAATTTGCTTTTGTAAAGATGCGAAGAACTATAAAACCAGTCAAGAGGAAAAACCCTGTTTTTCATGGGGGATTTCCCCCTTTTTTTGTTTTTAAAATAAAAACCTGAAATAATATAAATAAAAAAAAGGTTGCCCTTTACGGACAACCTTCATAAATCACTATTTATTAACTCCCCAATTAATGATTAGTGGTACAAAGATGCGGCATAAAACAATACGGGTCAAGGGGGAAACCCCCCATTTTTTTTAAGGGTTTTTCCTGTTTTTCAATGTTTATAGGGTTAAACAACTATAAAATATTTTCAAAATATATTTGCAGAATAAATCTTTTTGGTTTTACTTTGTTTTTCAAAGTACTTTATTATGAGTGAAAAAGATTATCTAAAAGACATAAGCGAAATAAAGAATTTAATGGACCGTTCTTCCCGGTTTATCTCGCTCAGTGGGCTATCTGGTATTTTTGCTGGAATCTATGCGTTTGTGGGAGCAGCAATTGCATATGTATATCTCTTTCCAAAAACTGGAGAATACCTTACCCTTCATAGTTGGAATTTTAAATTACTACTCATCCTCTTGGCCTCCGTGCTCATATTAAGTGTAATTACAGCCTATCTTTTAACTACACGAAGAGCCAAAAGAAACAACGAAAAAATATGGGACACTACAACCCGCCGTTTATTGATTAACTTTTTAATTCCCTTGCTAACCGGTGGAATATACATCATCATAAAATTAAACAGCCAGCATTATGGTCTCACAGCGTCGTTAATGCTAATCTTTTATGGGCTTGCCCTCGTCAATGCTTCAAAATATACCATAGGCAACGTAAAATATTTAGGTTACGCCGAAATAATCATTGGCCTCATTTGTGCTGCGCTCCCTGGGTATGGACTTTGGTTCTGGCTCTTGGGCTTCGGAGTTTTCCATGTTGTTTACGGAAGTATTATGTATTTAAAAGAGCAAAAAAACTAAGCGTGGGGATAATTGACAACATAAACAAATTATTCGATCACCGCATTCGTCTTGGGATCATGAGCATTCTGGTTGTAAATGAGGATGCAGATTTTAATCGCCTAAAAGAATTACTCGATGTTACTGACGGTAATCTGGCCAGCCACATAAAAGCACTGGAACAGGCTGAATATATTTTGGTTGAAAAAAGTTTTGTGGGAAGAAAGCCGAATACAAATTATACCGCCACAAAGCTTGGCCGTGCAGAATTCAAAAAACATATTGAAGCTTTGGAAAAACTAATTCAAAAACCAAAAATATAACAACTCTATTTTTTTATCTATTCACTTTGAAAAACAAAGTACTTTAAAATATGAAACTGAGAAAAAAGCTGATTGAGAAACTGTTTGAATGGTCACAAGCCATTTATTTAAAATTTAAAAAGAAAGAACCCTGGGGAATCAGCACATCTGAATTACTTGAATTTCCTAATCACAGCTTCGGAAAAAATTTAGGGAGTTTCCTTCACAAAAATGGTTTTGAACTTATTGGAAAAGTGGAACGGCACGATGCCTACCACGTACTTTCTGGTTTCGGTACAAATGTGGAAGATGAAATTGCGCTTCAATATTTATGCTACGGAAATGGCAAGCGAACCCCATATTTAACTGGCGTGCTTCTATTTGGAACTACACTTCTTCCCGAATATGCCTCCTATTATTACAAGTCCTATTTAATTGGAAAACAGGCTAACACCTTCCACCACTTTGATTTCAAAAAATTGTTAAACACAGATTTTGAAAGATTTAGAAAAGTGATTTTTTCTGAAACACAATTGTTGAAACTTCAGAAACTGCAAGGTCAGTACAGTGAATTTAATTACAGTCCACAAACAATTAACTAATGCATTTAATCTTTAAAAAAGTAAATTATGGAACAGAAAAAAAGTAAATTCAGCAATTGGATGCGCAACTCAATCACCGCAAGAATGTTGGTGGTTGGGTTTTTATTATTGGTTTTATTGATTCCTTTGGAATTTGTAAAATCGCTCATAAACGAAAGAGCTTACAGACAAGAGGAAGTTGTCCGTGAGATAAACGTGAAATGGGGAAACGAGGTATTGCTCTCTGGCCCTATTGTGAAAATTCCCTACAAAGTAATTTCAGAAGAAAAAATCTTCAATGAAAAAAGCAATTCCTACTATACAAAAACGAAGGAAACAATCGAGAATGCATACTTTTTTCCAGACAAACTCAATATTGCTTCACAGGTTGACACCAAGCCCTTGAACCGAAGCATTTATGAATCGGTAGTCTATACAGCAGCTATCGACGTAAAAGGAGATTTCCCAAAAATTGATTTCTCGAATACCGATATTCTCGATGAAAACATACTTTGGGAAAAAACAACGGTTCTTTTAAAAACCTCCAATTTAAAAGGAATAAAAACCACGCCAGTAGTGAATCTGGCTTCCGTAGAACTCTCAATGACACCACAGTATTCCACAGAATATTTGAACACCATCCAAAGCAATTACATTGCAAACGCCAAAGAAATATTCGCTGCGCCACTTCCCTTTTCATTCAATTTAAAAATAAATGGAAGCGAAAGTTTGAAGTTTTTGCCCATTGGTAAAGAAACTGACGCCACTATGAAATCAAACTGGCACTCCCCTAGTTTTGACGGTAATTTTCTGCCGGAAGATACCAATAAGGAAATCAGCCAAGATGGTTTTACGGCCACTTGGCGCATCCTGCAAATAAATAGACAATTTGAGCAATCATTTTTTGGGTATCTACCAGACCTTTCTGCTTCTGCTTTTGGCACGAAACTCATCATTCCCGTGGACGAGTACCAAAAAAGCGAACGCACCGCCAAATATGGCATTTTGGTTATCGGACTAACACTGTTGGTATTTTTACTGATTCAATTGGTGAGCAAAGTTTATATCCATCCGTTTCAATATATGATGATTGGTTTGGCCTTAGTAATGTTTTATACGTTACTAATCTCCATATCTGAACACAGTAATTTTTTTAAGGCTTATGCCATTGCAGCCTTTTCAGTGCTCGCATTGATAACGGTCTATTCCCGCGTTATTTTGAAAGGGTTTAAATTTCCGTTGCTCATCTGCGCTTCTTTGGCTTCCTTATACGGTTTTATATATGTAATTATTCAGTTGGAAAACTATGCTTTGTTAGTGGGCAGTATTGGGTTGTTCTTGATTTTGACGATCATTATGTTCGCTTCGCGACGGATTGATTGGAACAATGAAAGCTAGTTATAAACTTATGAATAAACCTCACAGGTTTCTTAAACCTGTGAGGTTTTAACCTTTAATTATGGAACATTTAAAATGGCGCTATTTCAGTGCATTTCTAATCCTTCTTTTAATTGAATTTACCATTGCCTATTTCCACTTCAATCCTTTTATAAGAGGATTTTTGGGCGATGTGCTTGTTATGTTACTATTGTATTCGTTTCTAAAAATTTTTATTAAAAACAATGTCTTCAACATTGCAATTTCGGTTTTGGGGTTTGCATTTTTGGTTGAATTACTCCAGTTTCTAAAGCTCTCCGAAATCCTGAAAATCAAATCAAAAATAATATTGACCGTTCTTGGTTCGGTGTTTGATGTTTGGGACCTTGTGGCATATTTCATTGGATTTCTTCTTATTTTACTGATAGAAAAACTTTTACATAAAAATACACTTCAGTATTTTTTTAAATTTTAATATTTATTCTATTTTGCGCTATCATAAGCCTCAGCACCAAAATATGCTTTCCAAAAAAATTACTTTTCTATTTTTAGTATTTACAATTTTATTTTCCTATTCACAATCAGAACGAATTGATGAATTTGGAAAACCCACCCAACAGGAATTTGAACTTAAAAATTATGAAGCTGAACCGGATGCTACTGGCGTAATACTTTATGAATCTGGAAATTATTATGCAATCCCCATTGTTAGAAGAACATCAGTCAGACTGGTGAAAGAAGTACACAGAAAGATAAAAGTCTTTGATGCCAAAAAGTTTGATTACGCAACGGTTGAGATACCTTATTATGAAGGAAATGAATATTATGGCGAGGAAATTAAAGACTATAAAGCAGTAACCCACAACGGTGCTGTTCAAAATTTTGTGCCAGATAATGCATTCTATAAAACTGAAAAGTCAGGGACCGGAAATGTACTGAAGTTTACTTTTCCAAATGTACAGAACGGAAGCATTTTAGAATACAAATATACTATTGTTAGCCCCTATTTCTATGATTTGGATGGTTGGAAATTTCAGCACGAGCTTCCCACAGTTTATAGTTTGTTTCAAACCAATTTACCTGCACATTTCAGATATAATCGCATTCTTTACGGACCTAAGAAGTTGTTCATTGAAAAAGCAGTGGTTAAAAAGAAGGAATTTCTGTTACCCTCAAATTCTGGATATGTAGATACTGAACTTGACGTCTATGCAATGAAAGATGTACCCTCGTTCACAGAAGAAAGTTATATGTTATCAAAGAAAAACTATATCTCTAGGATTGTATATGAACCCTTGGCATTTAAGGCATTTTATGGTTTTGACCAAGTTTTCACACGCAATTGGGAAGATGTAGATTACCGTTTTGAAATTCGAAGTGATTTTGGCGAACAATTGACAAACAAAGGCTATTTTAAAAGAAAATTACCTAATTCCATTCTTGATATTAAAGACGATTTAGAGCGTGCAAAAGCAGTATATGGTTTTATGCAAGATAATTATACATGGAATGGAAGATATTTTAACTATGGAATTAATGTGAAAGATGCCTTCGACAACAAACTAGGTAGCGTCACAGCCATCAATATTTCCTTGGTAAATGCTTTAGTAGCAGCCAAATTGGATGCTAAGTCAGTAATACTTTCCACACGCCAAAATGGTTTGCCAACAGAATTATATCCAGTTCTTTCCAACTTTAACTATGTTCTTGCGGTATTAATGATAAACAACGAAAGAATATTATTAGACGCTACTAATAAACAAGCTCCTTTCGGCATAATCCCTTTTCGTGCCTTAAATGTTCAAGCCCGTGTAATGGATTTCAGAAAAGGAAGCTACTGGATGCCTATTGAACCTTTTAAACAAAACATTCATTACGCAAACGCACAAATAACAGCAGAAACCAACGGGAATTTTACAGGAAAAGTAAACCAAGCTAGTTATGGTTACATTGGGTTGGGAAAAAGAAATAGTATTGAAGAAGAATCCCTTCAAGAATACATAAAAACGCAAGAAAAAGACAAAGCAGGTGTTGAAATTGAAGAATACCAAATAGAAGACCTCAACACAATAGAGCAACCGTTAAAAGAAAGTTACAATGTAACCATAGAACCAGAAACGGTTGGCGATAAAGTGATTCTCTATCCTTTTTTCAACAAAACCTATATATCTGAAAATCCCTTTAAAATGAAGGAGCGCAGCTACCCGATGGATTTCGGTTTTCCATTTACAAACACCTATTTAATAGCTATAGATTTGGGGAATGTCTATGACATTGAACAACTTCCAAAAAGCAGAACCATTAAACTTCCGAACGACGACGGTGAGTGTTTGGTTACCTATGTTTCTGAAGACAACAAAATAAACATCCGCTTCAATATGAAACTAAATGCCTATCGTTTTCCATCAGATGCTTACCCATCTTTAAAAGAATTTTTCGGCACTATGGTAACAATGTTGAAAGAAGAATCCATTATTTTAAAAAAGAAATAGAATGAATTTTAAAACTTTACTTTTCCTAGGGTGTTTTTCCCTAATATCTATTTGCTATTCTCAAACACAAAGAATACACACCTTTGGTGAACCTCTGAACGAGGAATTTACAATGACCAGCTATTCTTTAGATCCAGAAGCTGCTGGCGTGGTGCTATACGAGAGAGGAAACTACACCGTGGACGCCGCCGATGGTTACATCAGGCTCTTTAAGGAAGTTCACAGAAAAATAAAGGTATTTGATGCCAAAAACTTTGATTATGCCACTTTTAGAATCCCCTATTACCGTGAAAATGAGGTGAAGGAAAATATAAAGGATTTTAAAGCACTTACCCATAATGGCAAATCTAAAGTATATGTGGGCGAAAATGCAGTGTTTGACACTGAGGAAGGACAACACTGGTCCGTTAAAACATTTACTTTTGCCAATGTTCAGGACGGCAGTATTTTGGAATATACCTACCGTTTGGAAACCCCTTATTTTTTCAATCTTGGTGGCTGGGCTTTTATGAATGATATACCAACCATCTATTCTGAACTTCACACTGAAATTCCTGGGAACTATAGGTACAACAGAGTGCTTTATGGTGACCGAAAACTGGATGTAAACCACGCCGAAATAAAACTGGATTGTTTTCACCTTCCAGGTTTTAAACTTGCGGCTGATTGTGAATCTGCAACCTATGCAATGAAAAATGTTCCTGCGTTTAAGGAGGAAAAATATATGCTTTCCAAAAACAATTACATGCCCTCAATGAAGTTTGAACTCCGGGATGTTGTTCATATAGATGAAAGTAGAACCACATATTCCCAATCTTGGGATGATGTGGATCACGAATTTCAGTATGATAAAGATTTGGGGCGCCAACTGAAATATACCAGTTATTTTAAGGAACAGCTTCCCGCTTCAATAACTTCAGTTTCAAATGAGCTCGAGCGCGCTAAGGCTGTTTATTATTTTATTCAGGAAAAAATGGCTTGGAATAAAGAAACACGGATTCTGCAAGACATTCGTGTAAAAGAAGCTTTTGAAAAGAAAACGGGAAACAGTTCTGAAATCAATTTGGGGCTTATCAACGCGCTGGAAGCCGCAGGCCTTAATGCCAAAATTATGCTTATCGCCACTCGCGAAAATTCTTTGCCTACCAAGCAATATCCCGTGCTTACTGATTTTAATTATGCCATAGTTTTCCTAACCATAAACAACGAAAAATACCTGCTTGATGCCACAGACAAGCACACTCCATTTGGCATACTTCCCTTTCGCGATTTGAACGTGGAAGGCCGTGTGATGGATTTCAAAAAAGGAAGCTATTGGGAACCCATTGCGCCCATCGCTAAAAACATGCACTATGTAAATATGCAACTCTCTTCCGATGAATCTGGACTTTTTTCAGGAAAGGTGAACGAGGTTTCCACGGGCTATATTTCAGTTGATAAACGAAAAGAAAACAATGATTTCAGAAAAGATGAAATCATTAAAAGAAAACAAAGCAAAAATGAAAGCTTGGACATTACAAACCTTGTAATGGAAAATGAAAAAGATTTAGAGCAACCTTACAAAGAAAGCTATGATATTTCACTGCACGAACAAGCTGTTGGCGACAAGCTTTTTCTTTATCCTTTTTTGATGCAGACTTATTTTTCTGAGAATCCTTTTACCACAGAAAAAAGACTGTACCCAATAAATTTTGGATTTCCCATAATGAACAATTATTTGGTTTCCATAGATATGAAAGACCAATACGAAATCGTGAAGGTCCCCGCCAACAAGCTTTTGAAACTTCCTGAAAATGACGGCGAATTATCAGTAGTTTATGATGTTTCGAGTAACAAAATAAACATTAGGTTGAGTGTAAAACTAAACAATCAAAGCTTTGCGCCAGAAGCCTATAAATCATTACAAGAGTTTTTTGCCGAGCTGGTAAAAATCCAAACCAACGAGCCTATTGAGTTAAAGAGAATTTAAGGGAAAATTGAATATTAACGACAGAAAACCGACTACTGATTGTCCCGGTTCTTCTCTTGAATCTTGCGTATAATAGCCGTGGCAGTGCGTCTTGGAACAAAGCGTGGTAACTTGGAAAGGATTTTATTGAAATTTCCAGGAACGGCCACAACTTTTCCTTTCTGCATGGCTTCGTAGCCATATTCGGCAACTTCCTTTGGACAGGCAATATTGAACTTAATCTTGTTCTCTGATGCTTTGGACCCACTGGAAACTACTTCCTGAAAACAGGTTTTCGTCTGGCCGGGACATAAACAGGTAACCGTAACTCCGGTGCCTTTCAATTCATTGGCAATAGCTTCGGAAAAGGAAAGGATATACGCTTTGGATGCATAGTACAAAGACATCAAAGGGCCTGGTTGAAAGGCTGCCAAGGAAGACATATTAAGTATTTTTCCCCTGCCACGAGCTACCATTCCTTTTAAGACCAACTTGGTTAAATGGGTTGTGGTCATAACGTGCAGGTTTAACATAGCTGCATCCCGTTCCCAATCGGTATCGTTGAAACTACCGAAAATCCCAAAACCTGCGTTATTGATGAGCACATCGATAGTTCTACCATCCAGTGCCTGGAATATTTCCTCCGAGACATTTTGTTGGCTCAAGTCTTTATGCAGCAATTGGATTTCTGAAGGATAAAGAGCTGTTATTTCTTCTTTCGCCTGTTGAAGTTTTTCGGCATCAACATCTACTAAAAATAAGTCGTAGTTATCTTTAGCCAACAGTAAGGCTAATTCAAAACCCAAGCCAGAAGCGGCTCCAGTTACAATTGCTAATCTTCTTTTAGGGTCAATAACTTTAGAGATGAATTGTTAATGAAAAGTTAATTTATCAGTCCGCAATTTCTATATAATCCTGTAAATATGCAAATCTGGGCGTAAGTTTTCCATCTTCTGTCGTGATTCTGGCACGTTGCAGAATTCCATCTTTATCACCATTAAAAAATGCGGGGATTACGTTTTCCAAAAACATATCGCCAAAACCTTCGCTGGCGTCCTTCGGCAACTCGCAAGGCAGATTATCTACTGCCATTACAGCAATAGCTCCAGGAGCGTCAAAAGCTGTTTCACTTTCACTCTTTGGATCGTAACCATAAAAAGGATTCGCAATCGTTGAAGCGCGAAGTGTACAAGCGATAGGGCCATCCACATCGCAAGAAATATCTGCTACCAAGTTTATTTTAAAGTCTGGTCTTTTGGCATCCTCCCTTGTGAAAAGATAGGGAGCACCATTCCCGTAAAAGTGACCTGTAAAGAAAACATCGCTAACTCTGGCGTACTTCATAAAATCACTTTCGTAATCTTTGGGATCTTCGTAGAACTCTTCCTTGTTAAAAGCGCCGCCATCTTTGCGTTTGTTGTATTCTGAAACATCTATTAGGCAATACACCGGCTCGTTGAAATCTTTGGAAAGGTATTCCGCATCAGTAACTTCACGAATCTTTAAATGATCCAGAATTTCTTTAGCTCCTCTTGTCACTTTTCCTGTTCCAGAAAGAATCATTTTTATATTCGGTAGGGTTATTTTATCCAATTCGCTTTTCACGGCATCCAAGTCTGGAAGGGTTTCCACTTTTGGAAGTGTGAACAACTTATCGCGCAAGCCCAATCCCCTAAAGCCATTGTATGCTCCCACAAGACCCGCGTAATAACCAAAACCAATTAATCTATGTCTATCTGCATTGACAATTGTTTCGTGATCAAACATTTCAATATTTTTATTAAGCATTGCCTTTAAAAGCTTACGATTATAAGGCTGCTTTTTGATGGTATGGCTAAAGTAAAAGTATTTTTTATTCGGAATTAAGGCATCCACAGGTACTTCCTTTACACCCAACATTACGTCTGCTGCCGAAATATCCTCCATCACCTCAAAGCCTGCATTGCGATATGCTTCATCTGAAAAAATGCGAATATCTGAAGCCTCAACAATTATCCTTGCATCGGGAAACTGTTTTATGACTTCTTGGCACTTTTCTGGTGAAAAAACCACACGACGGTCTGGCGGGTTTTTGCGTTCTTTGATTATGGCAAAGGTTATGGGCATTTGGTATGTTTTTTGAATAATTATTGTGGTGGCAAAGATATGGTTTTTCATGTATCTTCGCGAGTTCATTGCTAATTGCTAAATAGTAATTAATAATTGTTCATTGAAAAAAAGGGGCCGACTGGTTTTGACAGCGGGTCTAATTGTATTGTAAGCATGTCGAGCGCTGGGATATAGCTCGTTAATCTCATATTTCACACTTTTTAAACGGCGAGAATAACTACGCCCTAGCTGCATAATCCGAATCATAGTAGGATGTGCCTCGGCCCACAAGGTGGGCAAGCAGGAAGTCACTCAACGGCCTTGGTTTACGGCGGTTGATATAGTGGCTTCGTAAAAGTAAACCTAGCAAGAGTAGGGCTTTGATGCTCTTGTGAAGCTCAAGTAAAGATAAGGAGTGCGTTGGTAGTTTTCGACCGGCAATCTCTCGAAAACCTAAATGAAAACTAAGCATGTAGAAGGCAGTATAATTGCTTGTTTGGACGAGGGTTCGAATCCCTCCGGCTCCACCTTCGCCCTCCTGCGCTTTGCGCTTTTCAGCAAAGCTTAGGAGGGCTTTTACTTATAAAAAAACCCATAGAAAAAATCTACGGGCTTTTTGGCTAATTGATTTACATCAATCTATGGCTCCAGCGCAAATGCTACTGTTCTGCTATAATCTCTGGCAACCCGCGATATACCATCCGTAGCCGTAGAAATTATATGCAATGTTTCTGCAAAGGCAGCTTTTCCAGCGCCATCTTCATAACACTCACCTAGTAATTCAATAGGGGTAAAGCTCCTGCTGTATACACCAGTTGCTGTGTTTAAGGTATAGCCAGAGGCACTGTCTATAACCATCCCTTTTGCATTGGCTATTGAGAACCCTTCACAGGTTCCTTTTACTACTCCAAAGCTAAACTCCGCAAAATCGGTAGGATGGGTAGCTTTAAAGGATAGCTCAAGTACTGCCTCTACGCCTTCGGGTTTATACTTCACAAAACCACAGCAATTGGAAGATGCGGGCGTGCCATTTACATTTACTGTGTAGATATCGCCTACGCACTGGCCATTGTCAACCCTTATGAGCATATTGAAGGCATCTGCATTCGTAGCTGTAGGATTTTCCAAAAGGACGTTAGGTGCATTCTCGCTATACCTTGCATCGTCGTGTCTTGGGGTCTTAAAGTTAGCTTTTGGAATGTTCTGAAATAAGTTCCCCGCTTGGTCAAACAGTTCCAATTTCAGCTCATACAGACCATTTTCAAAATTCTGGATAACAGTAGTATCAAACTGAATGGTATCCATATAATAGGTCTCTTGGTGCCAATGCGGATGTGAGTCCGCAGGCACATTAAAAGGTGCCATGGTTGGCTCTTCTGGCGGAATGATGTACAAGTTATCATTTGGACCTACGGTAAATGGTCCAAGCTTCTTACTTTCCGGTGCCCATTGCCAGTCGTCATTGGCATCCTTATAGCGATATTGATATCCCTTTCTTACTTCTCCACCTTTGGGAGGCAAGGGTTTATAGGAATCACCTACAAAATCCAAATCAGCATTCGCACGCTGTCTGTAGCTCCAACGATAATAGTAAACATTTGCGTTCGGCAGGGCCGGTCCGAAGCCCATTCTTAAGATAGGACTTCCGCCAAACGGTCTTTTGTAATCATCTACCGTTGTAACCAGGAAGCTGTCGCCTGCTGCGCCCGCATCGGTAAGACCAATACGGTCGTAGGCTACGCTCTGGCCTGGAGGCGCTAACATTTGATGCCCCTGTTTTATATGGGAAACACTGGTATGGCCCAAAGTGCGTATCCATACATCTTCGCCAATAAGCTCGCAATCGCAGCAGCAATCGCCAGCTACCCTTGGATGGGTCAAGTGGATATTGATATCGGTACCACACACGTAGTTCCAATGGATATTGCATGGTTTGGGCGGTTTGTAAACCGTAGTCCATACCCCATCTATCATATATTCCACCCAGATATAAATATCAGGCTTATCGCTAAAGCAGTTGTAGTAAATATTCTTTTCAAACCTACCAGCGGCATTGGTTTCTACTACTGCCAATTCCTGGCAACGGTAAAAATAGGGCCACCACCAAGGCCAAAAGCAGAACCATGGATGCAACAGCGCATAGTTTTTCACTATGGTATCCCTAATAACATTCAAGTTGCCAGAGGCAAATTGTTGTTTTATTTCTGGACCCAATTCAGGTAATAGCGAAAGTGTTTCCTTGCGCATTTCCGGAAGGGACTGCGTCTTGAAAATATTCTCTTCGTTCAGCCCTCCACTCATCATTGGGAAACGTTCAATCCGCTGATAAGGGCCAGGGTCTGGAATGGGAATGGGCACTTTAAATTTTGGATTTAATACAGCATCAGGTACTTTGGCGATAATGTGATCAGGTATTTTACGGATCCAAAACATGATAGGGTCAACCTCACAAATATGTACCCGCGCCCGGCATACGGGCAGGTCTTCCCAACCATTGCCAAAGTTGAACCATTTTGACACTTTTCCACTTACGCGACATTTACATTTAATCCAGAAGATTGATAGGCCTTCAGGAATGGGCAATATGTCTAACACATTGTTATCGTTCAGCCTTAAGATTGGTTCATAGGCCTTATAGCTTTGCAACTCCTGCGTAGTTTTAACGCGAGTGATTTTTTTATCGGAAGCTGGAGCAATAAAAAGCTTTAGCTGTTCAGGGTCTATTTTCCGATTCCTATTTCCAGGAGGTAATTTGTCAAGATTAAACTCCAGGATATTGTCTTTCACATATTGCCATTGCAGCAATATTCCCCTACAATTAAAGAGAAAGCCAATAAGCGGCAGCTCTATTTCGGGTGGTCGTTCAAAATCTACATAGATCTTGAATTTTCTGTTGAAGTCTTCAGGATTTTTTGCCATGATTACTTTTTTTTAGTTTAATGCCTACTCTTTTTTATCATGGATTTTGGGCTTACTCCATTAAATGTATTTTCATACGGGGAGGAGCATACACTTCAAATTCGGAAGATAGAAGCGTTATGGGTATATTTCTTTGCACTGAAAAAAAGCATGCTTTCTTTTGCAGTGCAAAGAAACTAGGTATAATCACAAATACTATTTAGACCAAATACCTTCGTAGTGGGCTTTATCGCCATCTTCATAGCCAGCTACACAGCGGGTGAGATAGCCCTTGGAAAGCATACTGGTATATTCGGTTTGGTATTGCGCGCCAGAGAGGTGGTGCTTTTCCCACCAGGAGTTATAATCGGGTGCATTTTTGTACCAGATTCCGCTCAATCGGGGTTTGCCGCCTTTTACATAGGCATCCAGATAAACGAGTTTGAACTTCTTTTTATCGGTATAGTCCTTAAAGGCATCTTTAAAGCCTTGCAAGGTCATGTCTGGACGCAGGTAAAACCCGCCTGTCTTTTTCTTTTCCCAAAGTGCGCTAACATAGGTTTTGGAACCTATATGCACACAGGAAACGTTTGCGGGGACCCATCCGGCCTTGTGGTGCTTTTCAAAATTGGCCTCGTGCCAAGCAAGCGGTTGCCCGTGATAGGCCATCCACTTCACGGAACTGTCTTTTTTCCAGACGGCCGCATAACGCAGCTTGCCGCTCAATAGATAGGAATTTATATTGATTAACCTATAACCAGCCTTGACCCATTTATCAAACTCAGCTTGATATTTCTTGCCGTCCATATTATGACGGGCTACCCATGACACATTTTTTGAGGGACGAAAGATAACATTGAAATATGTTTTTCCGTTTACATCAAAACCATCCACCCAAACGGGATAATAGCCACAGGTCCAAATCTTGTCAAATTCCTCTTGATAATTACTATTGGCTACACCATGTTTAGATACCTCGCCCCAATTGGTGGGGTACTCACAGTAAGGATGGTCCATGGACACAAAACAGGCCTTGCTTTTTTGTCCCGGAATGCCCTGGTTGTTAAGCTTGGACCAATTAATGTTGGATTTAGGAGTCTTGTAAAACTCCTTCCCTATTGTATAGCCAGTGTTGAAGAGCAAGGGTCTAAAAGCTCCACTATCTGGTTCGCTATCACTTTTATATTCCTTAATATGTATATGGAGGTGAGGACCACTGGAGTTACCCGAATTACCAGCCTTCCCAAGAAGGGCGCCTTTTTTAACTTTTGCTCCCTTTTTTAACAAGGAAGCAGTGACTGATCCTTTCTGCATATGTGCATATAGGGCAACAACGTTACCGTGGCGGATGAATAAATGGTTTCCTGCGCCACCATGGGCAAAGGAGCCCCAAAGTTCTGCTTTTTGTTTTTCCATTCCCTCGTCGGAACCATCGGGCTTCCAGTTGTTGGGAATGTTGTTCTCAAAATGGAGGACGGTGCCGTCTGCCATCGCCCTGATGGGTTTGCCCCAGATGCGATAGTCTTCGTTTTTACTGCCGTCCTTGTTTGGCAACAGGCCACGCCAAGCTTTGTCCTTATAGGCTTCCACTCCCAAGTCATACGCAAACACTTGGCTTCCGCCACCGTGCATGGAATAGCCAGACACATATTCCTCATCGCCAAAGTCAGCCTTGCTAAAAGGAAGGGCGAGCGCATGGGAATAAGGTTTTAGGTTTTTGGTTACGGAGAGCGCACCACTGTAATTTTTAAAATGGAAGCTCAACTTCACCTTGTTGGGGAATGGGGCTTCCAAGAAAACCACATCACCATTTTCATGGTATTCGCGGCTATTCTGCCAGCTTGCGTAATGGGCTGGCTCTATAACAAGTTTGTCTGAGGGCAAGTAAACATCCTTTTTAACGGTGGTGTTGCCTTTTTTGTATTCTAGCACCACTTTGTCCAGATCTACTGTTTCAGTTCCTGTGTTATAGATTTTAACCCAAATGGAAAGTTGTGCCAATGGCGACTTTTGACTGGTAAAGCCTGGGGTTGGATGAAAAAGCACCACCTCACCTTCGGTAGGTTCCATTACAAACTCAATGTTTTTGGGGGCATTAACGCCTCTTTTAAAAACATGGGCGTTAATTTTTTTGGGGTCAAAGCGCATCGGCTTTTCCTCGGTAAATTTAAAGTGCCTCACTTGGGCAATGGTCCCAACCTTTTGGATTGTGGATGCGGAAAGCTTTCCGGGTTTCACAATTTTAGGGCGGGCAATGCTGGTCTTCACAACCGGCTTGGTTGTTCTCTTTGCAGCCGTTACTTTAGAAGTGGCTGCTTTCGCGGCAGGTGACTTTTTTAGGGTCGCCTTAGTTCTAATAATCTTTTTTGCGGTCATTTTACTAGAATTTTGAAGTTAAACAATTATTCAGTAAGAAACCAATCGGGAAGTAATTGCCGAATTAAAAGCAGAAATGCTTAAAAAGAGGAGAGTTTCAGCCACTATCTATATGTTGATAAGGGCATTTGTAAATATAGTAAATATTTGAATATCAACCACTTTGGAATGTTAAATTTTTAAAAGCAATGCTATTTTATAGTAAAGTTTATAACCAAAAAATAAATATTAAGCGAAGAGCAAGGAAGTGTATAATACCACTAAGTCCGACATTTGTTTTCTCAAATAGTATCCCGCTGTCAAACTGAGCAGAGTCGAAATGTTGTGTTTTATAAAGCAACATCTTTCTAATAAAGGGGTTCGACTTCGCTCACCCTGACATCTTGCTGCAAAACTTCCAACTACTCACAATGAGAAAAAAACCAGTTCATTTTGGAGGATTTTACTATAATATTTTCAATATTAATTATTTACATTTATCGTATTATTGAATAACCGAATATCCAAATCTTGAAAAACCGAATTATTTACAGAACTGAGGCCATTATTTTAAAGAAAGTTTTGTAAAACACTATAATTCAAACTATAAATAGAATTAGGTATTAAAACCATCTACAATGCAGATGGTTTTTTTTCTTTTGTCTACTTTCATAAGTTCAAGCTTATCTTCTACAAAGAGTTTGTCTTTTCATTTTTAAAAGAATGGCTTATAATTTCCTGTCAAAACCTGCAAAAAATTTAATATATTGAAAATAAATTATTTAAGTTATTAAAAAAATTATATAAGCAACGATGTTTTGGTCTGTATTCTAATTTTACACTGCCAATTGTCCCCTATCTATTAAGCGCTAACCTACCCAATCAATACATTACATTTTATGCCGAAGATAAAAGCTGATAGTTATGGCTTTTTGGCTTCAAGGTTTATAAAGTACACCCTTCTAATTATTATAGGGTTGTCCTTGCTGTTATCCATTGTCTCCATAATTTGTTATACCAGTAACCAAAATGCAGACAAAATCTCACATTTAGCAAAACAAATCGCTTCTTAGCCTATTCTAAAATAAAATGAAGAAAACTTACAGATATAACTGCTTATTAATAAAGACTTAATTGTAGCATTTGTAGAATAATTCATAACTTACATTCAAAACACATATTTATGAGCCGAGGTTTTGTTAAAGAAGGAGACCAAGAGGAAACGCCAATCATTCCTCCACGTGCAGCTTTACCTGCTGGAGCTACCAATTATGTTACGCCATTGGGAATGGAATTGTTGCAAGCCGAACGGAAGGAGCTGGAAGAAGAAAGCGCCAAGCTACCCACTACTAACGAACAACAAAGACGGATAGAGCTTGCAATACTAAATAGCAAGCTAGATCTGTTGAATGAACGAATTGCCTCTGCGCGAATTCTGGACCCAGCAACACAGCCCAAGGAAGAGGTGCGCTTTGGGGCAACGGTTAGCTATAAAATCAACACCTCCCCTATTACACTGACTTTTCAGATTGTAGGGGTTGATGAAGCGGATGTAGCCAAGCAAAAAATAGCTTTTGTGGCACCCATAGCCGTAGCGCTAACCGGACATACTATAGGGGATGTAGTTTCTTTTAATATGGGCGGGGAGCTGCGTAAACTGGAAGTATTGAATATTCAGTATGATTAATTATCAAGAAAAAAGTTCCTTAGCTCTTCAAAATTAGAATTGAGATCAAAACCCGCTCCAATTGAAATGATCCCTCCCTTACAAAATCCCGAAGATGGATTTAAGATATTCGTATTATTTTGTAAATAGACAACTATAGCCACCTCAATTAATTCCTGCGCTGCGTGAAGTTGTAACCATTCTTCTATCTGCGGAAGGTTCTCTATTCCACCTATCAAAGTGGTGTTTGGACCGTGCGCATTGAGGTTGCGCGCCAAGAAACTGGCAGGACAGGAAGCGAGCGTCCAAGGAAAATTTCTGGGATTGGCAAAATCTGGACCGTGTTCCAAGGCATTTTCCCAAAGACCTATGGAGTGATAGACTCCCGCATCTGGCGTAAAAAGATAGATAGCTGTTTTTGCCGGAAATGCATCATTGGAATAGCACGATGAAATGACATCTGCAAGCCCACCGAATATATCGGCAGCGTCTATTTCCGTTTCAGAAAAATTATGCTGAAAAAAATAAAGATTTTCTGATTTCATACTTTTCCAATTAATAATGCCGAATTGATTCCGCCAAAGGCGTAACCGCAATTCAGAACCCAATCCATATTTTCCATTATAATAGGTTCCACCGCTATTTTAATACCAAAATCTGAAGGCAACTCTAAATGATTTACCGTTGGCGGTACCGTTTTGTGAAGTAATGACTTCACACATATTACAGCTTCCATTGCCGTTGCGGCACCCAAGCTATGGCCTAGCGCGCCTTTTAAACCGCTAACCCAAGTATTTCTTTCCCCGAATATATTTTTAATAGCTAAGGCTTCGGCAGCATCTGAGGCCATGGTACCACTGCCGTGGGCACATATCCAATTTACCTGTTTAGAATTAATACCAGATGCTTTTAATGCATTTTGCATAGCCTGCCCCATTTCAAAACCATTCTCATTGGGTTTTGTGTGATGGTAGGCATCACAACTCAACCCCAGTTCGCCGATAATCGCCAAAGGTGTTGTGTGGCGTTTAAGAGCGTTTTCATATGTTTCAAGTATTAAAAAGGCAGCACCTTCACCTAACTGCATTCCTTTTCGATTAAGGTCAAAAGGCCTGCAAAAGTCTGGTGTCATGGCCCGGGAGCGACTAAAACCTACCATAGCAATACGAGAAAATGGATCCACTCCCCCAGCTATGGCCAGTTTAACCCTTCCGGAGCGTACCGCTTGAGCAGCAGCACCAATTGCATAATTGCCAGCTGCACAAGCGGTACCAAATGCTGCCGTTGGTCCCTCAAAATTAAAATGCTTCAGAATCGTTTTGGCAAACACATTGCCAGTAGCTTTTGAAATGTCCAGCGGCTTACCAGATGCGGCCTCTTCAAATGCAAAACTTTCACCCATAGTGGTTCCAACAAAAACACCTACATCACGATTAATAGCGATATTTGCTTGCGTTAACGCCTGCTGTACAGCCCGCAGCGCCATTATTTGTCCACGGGTGCCATCGTTGGGTATGGATGGATCCATTAGCCTACAAGCTATGGTTGTTCTAAAACCTTGGGTTTCTAAATCATCCCAATTTTTAGCAGCACATTTTTGCTGTATTATATTCTGCCACAATTGTTCCACTGTGTTTCCCAGAGGAGTCATCACCCCCATGCCGCTTACTACCACTTCATCCTTCCGCATTAGGCATTATATTTATAGGTTATTGGATTGTTTATGTAAATAGGCAACCACTGCATTTATAGAGGAAAGTTTTTCCCAATCCTCATCAGATATTCGCACTTGGTATTCCTGTTCAATATTAGCCACATATTCTGCTAGGTCTAAAGAATCAATATTCAAATCATGATAAAAATGATCATCATAAAGCAGATTCCTGGGTATCTTCTTGCTTACCTTAAAAAGCATCGTTTTTAAATGATCTGCAATGTCTATTTCTGTTTTCATGGATATACTTTTATTTTATCTGCAAATTGAATTGCCTGCTGAGTACCACAAATTGGTGCCAACGGATCACCAAAAATACGGTAACTATCCATGGCAGATTGCGTTGGAGGGCTTGCAGCAACAATTAATTCGCCAATGGTTGTTACTCCCTTCTGTAATGCGTTAGTGATACGTACCGCCCAACGTGTATTGTCTGTGTGATACGTATTCATAACCGCACCAAAACTGGCTGCAGCAGCACCTTGCAACGGAATAGCTTCTGAAAAGGATAGTCCAGTGCGTTTTCTACTGGCCGTTGCACAGCAAATAGAGAGTAAGGCACCCAATGGTTCTCCCTTGGATTCTTCAAAATGATGTTTTCGCAAGCCGTAATAACCTACCCAACCAATTGGTCGACCGTGACCGAAATAAAGGGCAAGTCCCAAACCAGTACGTAGGCCTTTCAGCATTTCTTCTTTTACCAACAAATCACTCGTCCATCTATAAGGTGGTGTTTTTCCATTGTTCTCATTCAGCAAGGTCTCAATACGTGTTGCAAGCCTGATGTATTTTTTATGGCGTTGCCCTAAAATAGCCACAGGTTGCTGCGCTCCATCGCGCAACTGCACTTTTGCAGCTGTTTCGGCAAAAAGCCTAATTGATTGTATGCTGCTTTCAGGAAGATAACCAATAGGTATAGCCGTGCCATCTCCACGAATCAGGACGGGTCCCGTCAATAAAGTACGGGGAGAGCGCCGCGGCGCCCCCACCCAAACAATAGCTTGACTGTCTTCAGCATAATGAGACAAAAGTTCTGATGAAACATCCAATTTATCAGAAACTACAGGTCGTGGAAGAAAACCTTTTTTTTGATAGGCTTCTATAAGCGGCTGCAAGGCTTCCATTGCTTTCTTTGAAGCTATAATTGTTATCATGCGGCTCTTACTTCATCAATAAACGGTTCCCAAGCTGTTACATCACTACTTATAAACAGCCTATTATAATAATCGCGCACAATATCACCTTGTTGCTCTGGATTAAAATGATCTAACCCTAAACCATTACTTGTAGCGTCAAGCAGAGTTTGTTCCTTAGTCTTTCCAGGATCAGCATAATCATAGCCCTCAGTGGCTTGGGAATATAGTGCATCACCCATATAGATAGGACCTGAATATTCTCCTTGCCAAACGTGGGTTAGTTCGTGCATAAGCCATCCAAAATTACCTGGGGAGGCTGGCGTTCCTTTTGAAAGAACGGTACCATCAGGAAAGTGTATAATGCGCATTGTCCCTACTCCCGTATTGCCTCCGGTATTGCCGGAAGCCACATTGGCCACAAACGATCCAATAAACACGTGAACCATATTATAAGGCAATGAGTCGCCGAAAACACGTCGTGCTTCGGTTTCTTCTTCGGCAGTAAGGCTTCTGAAAAGACCTGCAATTTCCAATAAAAGTCCGACCAAAAGAAATACTGCACCTCCACCAATTTGGATAAAGGCATCCAAAAATTCCTGTCCGGTAATCACCAATCTGTTATATGCAGCAGCAATAAGTAGTTGGGCCTCGCTTTCTATCTGATCTGCAATGGCCCTTGAGATATCCTCTACCGTTTGTCCAGCTTCGCGGAAAGCTTGGACGAAATTGGCGATGATATTTTCAGGATTGCGAACAGTATCTGCCATGATTTGCGCTAAGGTTAAGCCATAGGCAATAAGACCAAGAACAATCTCCTTCATGGCATTGATTGTTTGACGGGCGGCCCAAACCAAAAGATCAACGGCTAAATAACCCACTTGCAATACCCCATTAATAAAGGACCTGATGCCTTCCAAGAAATCGTTTTCCAGATATGATAAAACGTAACTCACAGAATTACCAACACGCACAGTAGCCTCACCTAATAAAGTAAGTGCGGCGTCACCAATTGCAGCGGCCCAATCGATAACTTTGGAAATATTTTCGCCTATGTCTTCAATTAATTCCAACATTTTATCAAAGACAGCATCTACTTGAGTCATTCCCCAATCTAAAATTTCTGTGACAGATTTCTTAACAAACCGAATTGCCAATAATGTTTCTCGCCACAGCCCTGAAGCCAAAGCTTCACCGCGGTCTAGCAACCAGCCCAGAACGTCGCCCACAGGACCCAAAGCCTGTAACACACCGTTTATAATTTTTCGGAATACAAAATAGGTAGCCCCTACAACAGCTTCTAGAATATCCACTAGTGCTTTCCCAATTTGCATGGCAGCATCTATTAAACGCGCTGCCAAACGATAGGTAAAACTTACCATATTACCTACAAATTCAACTATGGTCTTCCCAAGTTCAAATGCTGCTTTTACAACGTGTTTCAATAAATCAAAAGCTATGGAAACTACATCTTTCAGCAAGTTAATTAAGGTAGTACCAATGGCAAAAAGGGCATCAACTACTTTTTTTATTCCTGCAATCGCTATCTGCGCCATGGATATTACCATGTCTGAAATAATTTTTCCGGCAGCTAAAAGAGCGCTAACTATTTTTTGTACTACTTCAACTGCTGCATTGGCAACGTAGGCCATAAAATCTACTATTGCGGTACCAATATTGGCCAATGAACGCGCTACTTCTTCAATCAAATCTGCACCTGCACTTATAACTTCATCAAAGAGATCGGTTAGCGTATTTCCCAAATCTGTAAACGATTGTATTACCTGGTCCCAAAGTGACAATGGGCGGGTAACCAAAGTGATCAATATTTCGCCAATGGCCTTGCCAATTGCAAGCAAAGCACGTACAGTGTTGCGAATTAAGGTAAGCCCAAATTCAAAAGCTTGATATAAGATATTACCGATAGATTTACCTAATTCAATAAGTGCTTCTATACCTTTTCTTACAATTTCAAAAGTTTTTGCAGCTAGCCAAGATAACAAATCAACCAAAACCCCTACTAGGCTGTCAATGGCTCTTAAGATTTCCCTGACGGAATTAACTACTAACGTAAAGGCTTCTTCCAGAATATTAAAAAGTGATTTACCAATATCTTGTATGCCTTGAACCATTTTTTTGAGAATCTGAAAACCTGATTCAACTGCGTATTGAAGTACATCTGCCACGGTGTTTGCCGCTGCTACTAAGGCTTGGCATAAAGCTGAAACCGCTGCACGGGTCCAATCTGCAATTTCTTGTAGCAGATCGCCAATAGAGTCTATAATTTCTTCAATTGCATCAACAATAGCATCAATAGCATCTGCAATGGCATCTGCAATGTCTTCGAAAAATTCCACTACAGCCGAATCCACATCTGGATCTACAGGAGTATTGCGTCCATCATTTTCGAGCTTACGCGAAGTTTCGCCTGCATCCCGCAGCCAAATAAGAACATCTTGGGCACCCTGCTTATCGATGCTTTTCTTGCTTTTTGTTTTGAGCAATAAATCTTCCATCAATAAATGAGCCTGTCCTCTTGGCAATTGGCTTATGGCGTGGACTACACCCTTACCCTGCCCAGCGTTTTGATAGCCTTTGATGAAAGCTTTGCGTTCTGTTTTTTTCATTAAAGATACACGTTGAAAAAGTTCGCGATGTTCCTCTGGATTTTTAATGGTCTCAGCATAGGCTTCTGCCAAAATGATACCTTGATCCTTGCTTTTCTTGTACACTGTGAGAAATGCAGGTGCCAAGTCCACTGGTTTAAAAGCTGTTTCTTTCAACTTTTTAGTAACCATTGCCCTTCGCCCCATCGCCACCCCATCGAGTGCTAATGTGATACGGTTCATGATTTTTGGTTTTAATGTTAATACTAATTCTTTTGAAGCATAGCCTGCTTCGTGGCTTTAGGTTTATTCTTTTTGATTGTTTTATTGAATATGAATGGAACAAATCCCTGAGGAGTTGGGATTGGGGAAGATTCTAAGGGAGTAGTTTTTATTATTTTCTCAAATAATTGGGAAGTACAAATACCTAAGCAGATAAATGCTGAATCTTTAGTCTTAAGCTTTTTGGAAGTTTTTTTAAAAGGGAAACCTGAAGTGAGAGCACTAAAACGCTCCACCTCTATATTAATAATATCTAAGTTTTTTTTCTGAAGAGTTAAACTTAATGAAGCCAGTAAATCCAAAAGGGCTGGCTTTGCTATTTTTTGTGATTTTAAAATGCTTGCGATTGAAAATTGATCAAATTCATTTTCGGTAAGGAGTGGCAGAATCATTATACTCTGATCTTCAATTCCTTTATTTTTCTTGATTGACTCTAGAAAGTTTGTTTGAGAATAGCCTTCCAATAGATCTTCATCTAAAATGAAGAGATGTTGTGATTTTGGATTTAAGGAAACCTCGTTGTATTCCAAAAATATTTTCTTATTCAAGAAAGAGGTAATGCTCGAAAAACTACTGGAATCAAATAATGTTTCTGTAATTATTCTAAAGGTGTTATTAATCTGCCCCAACTGTTTTTGCGCTTTTTTAAGAGCAATAATTTCTCGTGAAGATTTTCTGTTGTTGTTTTTTAATTTCTTTATCTGCAGTAAATTTTCCCTCATATGGTCCACTGAAGCAGTAGGGTTCAATGCCGGCATTGCATTTAGAATGGTTTCATACTGATGCTCGGTGCTGATAGCATCATCAAGACCGTGGACGGCAATCAACGAACTTAACTCTGGATTATTGGAATAAGCAGCGTCAGAGAAAAGTAAAGCCGTTTTAAATAAACGAGACTCTTTGATTAGATTGGTAATCGTACTTGGCTTAAAATAAACAACTGCTTCCAACATAAGTAGGTATATAAATTTGGCATATTTACTTGCCAAATAATGAATGGGGAAGAGGAGAAAATAAAATTAAGAAAAAATAATGACATTTAAACACAAAGCACTCATTTTATGATGTTTGTGAAATAATAATTATGATACATCAATTTTTTAGAAATTACTGTGGCTTGTTGTAGATGGCGAAAATACTCTCCTTCCACATTATATTTACCTCAACTACTTTTATTCAAAATAATTTTTTATTAATATTGCTGTATGGGAGTAGGTGCATTAGTAGTTGGAACAGCAGTTTTATTTTTAGTTCTCTTTCTTGTTGCAGAATTGGAAGAACGATTATAAAAAAAATCTAACTAAATTTTATTCAAAAACGGTATCAGGAGCTATTACTTTTCGCTATCTGTAAGCTTTTTTTTGTTCTATTTTTCCTCCAATTTCCTTTTAAGTGGTTCTCTATTGGCCATCTTCTCATTTTTGAATATCCGTCATATTTCTCTCATTTAAATAAATTGTGCTTTCACGAGGTATTGTTATCTTGCACGATATCATTAAAAACAGTTATCATGAAATTATTACGCCTTCTCTTTATCTTTTTATCCCTTCCTATATTCGCCCAGCAAGGGGGTATGTGGATTCCTTCACTTTTGGAAGGAATGAACGAATCTGAAATGACCAACCTCGGCATGAAAATGACCGCTAAGGATATTTATGACGTTAACAATGCGAGCCTGAAAGATGCCGTACCGCATTTTAACGGCGGCTGTACTTCCGAAGTTATTAGTAACCAAGGGCTTTTACTTACCAATCACCATTGCGGTTATTCGCAGATACAGAGCCATTCCTCTTTGGAAAATGATTATCTAGAGAATGGGTTTTGGGCAATGAGCCAAAAAGAGGAATTACCCAATCCCGGGGTTACCGCAAGTTTTATGGTGCGTATTGAAGACGTTACAAGCCAAGTAATGAATGGTATTTCCGAAGCAATGACTGAAGCCGACAAGCAAAAAAAGATAGAAGAAAACATTGCCAATGTGGTGCAAACTTCTCCTAAAGAAGCCTGGCAGGAAAATCGTGTACGTACTTTTTATGAAGGCAACCAGTACATGCTTTTTGTGGTTGAAACCTTTAAAGATGTTCGATTGGTAGGCGCTCCGCCTTCCTCTATTGGGAAATTTGGTAGCGATACAGACAACTGGATCTGGCCTCGACATACCGGTGATTTTTCCCTTTTCAGAATTTATGCCGACAAAAACAATCGTCCCGCAGAATATTCTGAAGATAACGTGCCTTACACTCCAAAACACTTCCTTCCAATTTCCTTGGATGGAGTTGCGGAAAATGATTTTACATTGGTCTTTGGGTATCCCGGAACTACTGATGAATACTTGCCATCTGTTGCAATTGAGCAAGTTATAAACACTATCAACCCAGCGCGGATTGCCATTCGTGACGCCGCCTTGGCTATTCAGGACAAGTATATGCGTGCCGATCCGCAAATAAAGATTCAATATGCTTCTAAATATGCTCGTATTGCCAATTACTGGAAAAAGTGGAAAGGCGAAACCCTTGGTTTAACAAAGAGTAAGGCCGTGAGTATAAAAAAACAACAGGAAAACGCGCTTACTTCTGAAATAAACAAAAAAGGAAAACAACAGGAATACGGCAAAATATTACCTCAATTTGAAAAATACTACACCGAAATTGAGCCTTATGCTCTTGCCCGTGAGTATTATTTGGAAACCGTATTGCGCAATGTGGAGCTGCTTCGCACCGCTTACCAAGCTTATCAATTGAAACAGGTTTATGAAAATCGTGGCGCCCAGTCTTTTGAAGATAGAAGAAACAATATGGTGGAGCGATTGGAAGGCCAATATAAAGATTACAGCAAACAAGTGGACAAAGAGGTTTTTGAGGCTTTGATTGCACTGTACGCTAAAGGAGTGCCGAAAGAGTTTTTGCCAGCTTCATTTAACAATATGAACGCCCAGCAATTGACTGACAATGTTTACACAAACTCTGCTTTTGTGGATTATGCTTCCCTGAAAAAACTATTGGAAGGCGATGCCGAAACAGTGATAGCAAAGCTGAATAATGATTCAGGTTTTAAAGTGGTAGCTGAAATGGCAACTGCTTATTTTGACAAAGTAGCACCCAAATATGAAGAATTGGAATTAAACATTTCTGGTTTGGAACGCGATTATATGAAAGCGTTGTTGGAACTAAGTCCAAAAGACGCCCGTATTTTCCCGAATGCCAATAGTACTCTGCGCATTACCTATGGAAAGGTTGCTGGCTACTCCCCAGCTGATGCTATATATTACGAGCCCGTAACACACCTTGAGGGCGTAATGCAAAAATACATTCCCGGCGATTATGAATTTGATGTTCCACAAAAACTTATAGACCTCTACAAAGCTAAAGATTATGGCCAGTATGGCGAAAACGGAAAAATGCCCATTAACTTTATTGGGACCAATCACACTACTGGTGGAAATTCTGGAAGTCCCGCAATTGATGCTTACGGGAATCTAATAGGGCTAAACTTTGACCGTGTTTGGGAAGGCACTATGAGCGATTATTACTATGATCCTGCCCTATCGCGCAACATTATGGTAGATATTCGCTATGTGCTTTTTATTATGGATAAATACGCAGGAGCGAAGAATTTAATTAATGAGCTGAAACTTGTTCACCCTAAAAAGGAAATGGGGAAATCCAAAAAGAAGAAGTAACTTATTTAAGTTATATGATATGAAAACCGCTGTATAAATGGATAGTACATTTTTACATCTTCAATATTCAAAGTAATATTTTCGGAAACTAAAATATTGAAGAGCTCTTGTTTTATATCATTTAAATCCTGATGCTCAAGGCCGTATTGAATGTTCAAAAAATCCTTGACCTGCATCGGATCATTAACGTCATCTTCTAGATATTCTATAAAATCTTGATACAGTTTTTTATATTCCCCAATGGGTAAGGCCAAGAGAAACAAAATTCCCTGAATTCGCTCTTTATTTATTTTTGAGGGAAAATCGTCGTGAGCCTTAATGATTTTATAAATGTTCACAAATCTTTTAATGCCACGTGGACTGGAACCAATAATGAGCGACATTGATTGTATAAGTTGTAATTCCTCATCAGTAAGCGTAAGTATCTCTGCGAGTTGTTGAAGTTCCTTTTTAGTAGGCAGCTTTTGGCTTGGTTGTGTTTCCTGCGGTGTTTCTAGATTAGACTGTACATTTTCCTTTTGGTTATTGGCTGGTGAATTTGCTGTCTTTTTGGTTTTGTTTTTTATGGAAGTCGTGCCGGAAAGGGAGGCGAGCATATTTTTTACGCTTTTATCATCCGCTTCCTTTAAAGTGAATGGTATTTGGAATATTTTTTCCAAATAGTCTGAAGGGCTTATTGGTTCAATTCCATTTACTTCCATAGATTTGGTGAACTGTAACTGATGTCTTTTAATCAAAGCATTCTGTACCCATCGTGGATCCACACCAACCACTACCACAAATAATGGAAAGGCCATTAATAAGTTTACAGCCTCCAGTACCTCCACCACACGTTCTTCAGGGCAACGATCCAAATCGTCTATGTACAGAATGATGCGTTCTAAAGGTTTTTCAAAATAGGTCTTGAATTTTAGGGAATCTTCCACGGTTATCTTGCTCAGCTCGACAGCGTGTTCTTTAAAAAGCTCGTTGAGCACTTCAAAATCCTTTCGGATTATTGAAATTATCCCCAACTGATCTTTGTAGTCCTTACTTTCTGAACGCCGTTCTATAAAAGAATACAAAGCTTCGGTGGACAGGGTGTTTTTTATACGAAACTCCAGTTCTGTTTTCTTTTCCTCTGTAACGTTTATCTGTTGGGTTATGGCTTCAATTTCATTGCGGGAGCTTTGTATTTCAAATTCCAATGCTTTTTGACGTTGGTGGAAATCTAGGGTGGTTTTTTCTGTTTCGCGTTCGTAATCTTCTTTAATTTTCCAAAAAGAAGCTGCCAAAGGTTGCAGCTGATTATAGGTTTTTATTCCGCGAAGCACAGCTCCACCAGCAAGTGTTAGGAATGCCCACATTTCAGTTGAAAGTTTTAGGTTGGCTTTGCCCATTTTTTCAGCAATAAAATTTATCGTCAAAGGCACAGTGATTATTATAAAAATTATAACTGCCACCCATAGCATATTCTTTTGCCACTTACCCGCTTTAAAAAAGGTTTTTAGAAATGTGAAAACGGAAGTGGTGCGTTTGTATAGTTCTTTGGGAGTTTTCCAATATTCTTCGGGAATGATGGTTTTAAATTGTGCAACATTTTCAATAATTGTTTTATTGTTTGTAAATGCTGTTGTTACCTTTTGTTCTATTTGAAATTTGGAATCCATTTCCGAAAGCATTCCGAACAGGGTTTTTTCTTCAATAGTTTCAATTTTCTTTTTTAGTTGTTCTTGTATTGTTTTCTTTTCGGTTTGTAGATTGGACAGTTTTTCTTCAACGAGGCTTTTTTCCTTTTTAAGTTTTTCCTGTGCTTCATTGGCCATGCTCAGGTTTTCTTTGAAAATGTTTTCGATGCCTTCTTTTTCATCTTGAGCCTTGGTGTCATTGCTGATATATTCCTGTAAACCTTCAAAAATTCGGGTGACCATACTTGCCCACAGATTGGAGTCCATATAGGACCAGGCGTTAAAATGCACTTGCGCAATACCTTTACAAAAAACGGTCTGTTCTTCATTAAATGAGAAGGTATTGATACGCTCCTTTAATTTATTCATAAAGAAACTTTTGCCAGAGCCCCACCTGCCAAAAAGTGCAATCGCCAAGGGCGGAATAAAACTTTTAGCGGCCATTACCCTTGCAAAGGCCATAACATCTTTTGTAATATTAAGTTGATCTTCCCCAACATCGGCATCACTTAGCAGACCTGCTATGAGGCTTGGCCTTGTGGGCATATTATTTTGCAATCTGTCTTTGAGGATGGCAAATTGATCTGGATTTAATTGGGAAATAATGGTTCGGATTTCCTCTTTGCTGGCTTCGGCTATAGTGCTGGTGTAATGATTTAATTCCCCTATCGGAATTTCAATATCACGAACAATCCATTCCACATTTAAAGAACGTCCATTTTTAGGGTTTCCAACAACTACGCCCAGTCCTCTTAAATAAATCGACGCCTTGCCTTTATGCGGCGATGCAGCTTTAATTATCAAAAAATCCCCACTTTCTATGGGGTTAATAATTTCGTTGTAGGTTTCCCCTTCACGGGTTTCCCAAATACCTTCAGAATAAAAACGCTCCATTTGCGAATTAAAACCCCATTCTGCTTCCACCAAAAATACACGCGCATCACTTTCATCCATTAAGTTTGCATTAATGCCAGAACTAGTAGTTGTTGTATTGGTATTGGTATTAGAATCAACCGGGTTTTTTAATTGGCTGAAAAGATTCTGCCCATCCTGAGTTGGTGGCAACGAAATAATGAATTGCAATCCTTCTGCCGCACCTTCAGGAAATAAAGTGTTTAGTATATCCACAGTAACGTTAAAGCTCGTTGTAATATCAAGCTCTCCCGCTCCCATTCCCATTAGTGGAATCCAAATGGTTTTGCTATAAAAAAGATCTTTGTAAACCCGCAAACCGTTGGTTAGGTTTTTTCTTAAGTTAATTATGGGATTATCTTCACCCACTGTAACTATAAATAATATGGGGTTTAAATTGTCATGCTGAAGAAGTGCATAGCCACTGTTAACTTCCAACTCCTTTAAAGCCGAATCAGGATACCCAAAAGATTTCAATACATATCTATTCAGTTCGCCAGGAGAGGCATTCATGTCTGTAGAAACAACAGCCAAATCAGCTTCGGTGGGAGAAGACCCAATTTTAACTAGGTAGAATGGCTGATCTTGAAAATTTGATTCCATAGATATATAAGTATTTCGAAATTATCGGCTAAAAACTCTTGTTTGGGTGATTAGAAATTTCCATCAAATTCTCTTAAACCGAAACCTAATTTACTCAATTATAGCACAATAATAATTTTTTACTGTAGAAATATCTTATATGAAGAAAAAACAGACGAGCTTTTTTAAAAAAATATTTAAATCTCCTTTTTGTATGTTCAAAATAGACCGAGTAAAAAAATAAAATAAAAATACCCGATGGGACATTTTTATAAACAGCGAATCCACGAATAATTATAAAACTATTCGTGGATTCGCTTTTAAATTCGGCATTTTACTTCAGCCCTCTGGCTTTAAGCATCGGCTCAATTTTTGGGTCGCTACCGCGCCAATCTTTGTACATTTTTTCGAGATTCAGTGTATTTCCTCTGGAAAGAACCATATCTCGGAAACGCTGACCGTTCTCACGAGTCAAGCCTCCGTGAGTCTCGAACCAATTGTAGGCATCGTGATGGAGCATCTCTGTCCACGAATAAGAATAATAACCCGCAGCATATCCTCCAGCAAAAATATGTGAGAAATACGTAGAACGGTATCTTGGCGGAACTGCATGAACTACATCGAGTTTGGTTTTATTCAAGGCTTCATTTTCAAAAGCGTTTACATCTTCAATCTTTTTATCGGCTGAAATGGTGTGCCATTGCATGTCTAAATTAGATCCCGCCAAATTTTCCGTTAGACTATAACCTTGATTGAAAGTTCCTGAGTTTTTAATTTTATCAATCAATTCCTGCGGAATCTGTTTGCCTGTTTTATAGTGTATTGCATAGTTTTTCAATACATCTGGATACAACGCCCAGTTTTCATTAAACTGTGAAGGAAACTCAACAAAATCACGCGCAACGGCGGTTCCTGAAAGGGAAGGATATTGCTGGCTTGCAAAAAACCCGTGAAGGGCATGGCCAAACTCGTGGAACATAGTTTCCACTTCGTCATAAGTCAACAAAGCAGGCTCATTGCCAGCGGGTTTTGGAATATTAAGTACGTTATATATAACTGGTTTTTTATTGTACAGTTTAGATTGGGTGACAAAATTGTCCATCCAAGCACCTCCACTTTTACTTGGGCGCGCAAAATAATCTGTATAGAAAAGTCCAAGCTGATCGCCATTTTCTTCGAATAACTCATAGACTTTTACATCTTCCTGATATGTTGGAATGTCCGTCCTCTCTTTATAAGTTATGCCATAAAGTTTATTTGCGGCATAAAAAACACCTTTTTCCAAAACATTGTTCAATTCAAAATAGGGCTTAATTTGGTTTTCGTCAAGATCGTATTTTTCTTTGCGAACCATTTCAGCATAATAGTTCCAATCCCAAGGCTCCAATTTGAAATCTTGCCCTTTGGCTTTTATCATTTTCTGAATTTCATTAGATTCTGCCTGTGCTTTGGCAGTGGCTGCAGGAATAAGTCCGCTGAAAAATTTATTTACATTTTCAGGAGTTTTGGCCATTGTTTTTTGAAGGCTCCACTCGGCGTAATTATTAAAACCTAAAAGTTTTGCTTTTTGGGCGCGCACTTCCACCAACTGCTTTATTATTTCCCGGGTATCATTTGCGCCTTGATCTGATCTGTGCCAAGCTGCTTTAAACAATTTTTCGCGACTCGCCCTATTTTCCATAGACTGCAATAATGGCTGTTGGGTAGTGTTCTGCAGTGGGATGGTCCAGCCTTTGCCGTCTTTACTTTCTTTAGATTTCAGAAAATCTTCATCAACGCCCGCTAGGTCTTCTTTATTAGTAAAAGTTACGGCTCCAGCATTATTGGCATCTAATAGGGTTTTACCAAACTTAGTAGTAAGCGTAGCTATTTTTTCATTGTATTCCTTTAGTTTTTCTTTGTCTTCTGAAGAAAGGTTGGCTCCCGCAATTTCAAAATCTTCGTAATAATTTTCAAGGAGTTTTAAGGATTCCGCATCCAGATTTAGTGATTCCTTTTTATCATATAATGTTTTAAAACGTTTGAAAAGATTCTCGTTCAAATAAATCATATCACTTTGTGCCGCAAATTTTGGCGCCATCTCTTCTTCCACAGCTTGCAGCGTTTCATTGGTATTTGAACCAGCCAGTGCATAAAATATTTGTGAAGATCTACTTAAAAGCTCACTACTTTTCTCAAGGGCAAGCACAGTGTTATCAAAAGTTGGTTCTTCTTTAGAATTTGCAATTGCTTCTACGGCTTTCTTTTGTTTTTCAATTCCTTTAAGCATTGCAGGCATAAAGTGTTCGTCCTTAATTTTTGAAAAATCCGGTGCTCCATAGGGTAAGGTACTTTCAGAAAGTAGCGGGTTTTCAGTGTTGTTCATCTGTTCTTCACTTTTGTTTGGGTTCTCTTTTTCTTTGGAATTGTTACAGGCCACAACCAGTAGCGCAAGTGCCAAATAGGGAATTGCTTTTTTCATTCTTTGTTGATTTTTTTATGGAAATGTAAAGATACGGAATAAGTACTCTTTATTATCTGAATGTTACAAAATCAAAAACCCCCTCAGCAAATGCTGAAGGGGTTTCCTTTTTTGGTTGGTTATTTGGTGATTACTCTTTTATCAAGCGTTTCACAGTGCTTGCACTGTCACCAATAATCTGTACCATATAAACTCCAGAGGCAAGTGATGAAACATCTACTGCTTTCACACCTTGCATAGTGCGAAGGTCTGTCTGGTTTACAAGTTTTCCGTTTATGTCATAGATCATCATTTTCTCAAGAGAAATGTTGGTCTTGTTCACAAGGTTAACCACGTTGTCTGCTGGGTTAGGGTATAATGCCAAACCTTTGTCCAATGAGTTTTCATCTACTCCAATAGTTGTTTCAACGGTAAGTTCAAAAGAACAGGTTGAAACATTTCCATACTCGTCAGTAGCTGTCATTGTGATGGTGTATGTGCCATCAGACAATGGAGTGCCTGGAGCAGGATCTTGAGATAGGATGGTTACAGGATCTGTACAGTTGTCATCTGCAATTGCCTCGCCGGTAGCGAAGTAATCTGGCAGGATGTAGAACAGGTTACCAGCTCCCGGATCAACAGTTTGATCTGCTGGGCAAGTAAGTTCTGGGCCTAAAAGATCTACAACAGTGATTACTGAAGTACAAGATGCAATGTTTCCACTAGCATCACTTGCGAATACAGTTACTGTAATAGGAGTTCCTATATCTGCACAACTAACTTCTGTAACATCTACAGCTAGTACGGTTATACCGCAAGCGTCAAATGATAATGGACCACCAGGAATTTCTGTGAAGAAAGCATCACCATCAGATTCAGTCAAGGTAAGCATCCAGTTGGCTGGGTCAAACTGACCGTCGAAACCTGGCATAAAGTTACTGATAACCGTTTCGGTATTTCCGAATAAGTTATCATCAGTTTGTGCGCGGAATCCGAATACATCACCTGGAGCAACAGCAACAGCAGCACTACCTGATTGGTTGCCTAATAAAGGATCTGTCAATTGGGTGTATGTACCGTTCAATAAGTATCCGAAGCCATCAAAACCAGGAGCATCATTTAAGGTAAAATCCCAATCAAAGGTTACGTTTGCAGCCTCTGTAACGTTTACAGTAAAGTCAGTAAACCCTTCGTTTCCAGATTGGTTATCACTACCTATCACCATTACCTCATAAGTTGTAGGCAAAGTGGCCAATAACGCCATTGGATCAACAGTAGCAGTACCGTCTGGACCCAATTCAATGGTAGTGTCTTGACAAACTAGTATTGGTGCAATGTTATCTATAACATTTACTGTAGCAAAACAGGTAGAAGAGTTTCCACTGTCATCAGTAACAGTAACTTCTACAATATTTTCGCCAAGATCAGCACAAGTAAAGTCTAGGCCAGAACCACCTCCAGTAGTATAATGTATGTTTCCATTAAATACGCGTGGCTGGAATGTGCTTCCAGAGAAAGGATATCCTCTCGCTCCACCTTCTAGGAATTCAATGTTTGCATCTGAAGCCCAAACGTTTCCTGTTCCGGTTCCATTGGTATAGTTAAGACCACCAGTGGAAAAATCAGTTGGAGTTACATAGAAAGCATGTGTTTCACCTGCAGCCATTACATAATTAAGTGTCAGGTTAAGTGGTGTTGCTACACCATCCCCATTTGAAACTACAGCTACTGCAGTACCTATTAAAGTCCAAGCAGAAGGGTCTGCTTCAAAACCTACCCAAGTTCCTGTTTTGGCATATACTTCTACGTCAAATGTAGCACCTGTGTCTGCATTGATGTCAAAAGAATCAATTGTAACATCAGTAACCGCATTTACGTCAAACATATTACCAAAGTTTCCGTTGCCACCAGCAAAACCGGTAGGAAGAGTCTCCGAGGAACCTCCGCCAACGCCACCGGCGCTAATTGTATATCCACAAGCTTCATTAACACTTACTAAAAGATCGTTAGGATCTACACTTGCCATTCCGTTTGCATCAAGATAAACATCAAGACCTCCGCCTGAACTAGCTTCATAGGTCAACAAGAAATTGTCAACACCTGCGCCCCAGTTCCAGCCTGTTTCGTCATCCCAAGTAAATTTCACTTGGAATGCAGCGTTTGCATAAGCTAGTACATCAATAGCTCCTGTATTAACAGGATCAATATCAGCATTGTCAGCCAAGAAAACTTCTTGCCAAGCCGAACCATCCCAAACTTCTCCTCGTAATAATCCTAAGCCTACAAAATCTTGCAATGCATAGTCAAAAGATATCTCAGCAGAAGTAGCCCCTGTTAAATCATAAACAGGAGATAATAATTCTGCAATGTTATCACCAGAGCCTACTGCATCGTCATCAAAAATCGCAGCATTTGTTGGGAAATCTCCACCGGTTGGCATATCACCTGAACCAAAAGTCCAATCCTGAGAACCCAAAACAATATTGGTTGACCAACCTGCAGGCACAGTAGAACCTTCAAAATCTTCAGATTCTGTAATAGTTGCAACACCGCCTATACAAACAATTTCTGGCGCAGTAACGTCCTGAACGGTAACAGTAGAGGTACAAGTACTTGAATTACCTGAGTTGTCTGTAACAGTAAGAATTACTGTGTTAGCACCCGTCATAGAGCAATCAAAAGATGAAATATCAAGAGTCATAGAAGCAATGCCACAGTTGTCTGTAGAACCATTGTCTACATCAGCACCAGTAATCGTTGCCATTCCAGTTACAGGATCAAGATCCACAGTTATATCTTGGCAAACTGCTACAGGTGCTTCGTTGTCAACTACGGTAACCATAAAATTACAGGTTACGGTGTTGCCATCACTATCGGTAACGGAAAGTTCTACCATAGTATCACCCACTGGGAAAGTACTTCCGCTTGCAGGAGTGGCAATAATATCTCCAGAAATGTTACCATCTTCAACATCAAAGGCAACGCCGGCAAAGTTTGCTACAGCACCACAAGTGCCAACGGCATTGTTAATTGTTATATCTGCCGGACAAGCGATGGTTGGTGCATTACCAACAACAGTTATCAAAGACATATTAAGACAGAAAGAGTTTAATGAACCTCCATCTCCAGATACAGCATCTACAATATTTAATGTCCAAACACCATTAACTGGTTCACCAGCAAAAACTGTGTTGAACAAACCGCCCTGTGCTTGATAGTCAGCTAATGGAGGAAAATCACCCCAAGTAGTAACATCATTTGCTGAGCTATCAGTAAACATTAAGTTTTGTGCAGGATTTAAACCATCTATACCTCCGTTACCAGAAGTAAGAACTAATGAAGTACTTGAAGGAGATACCAGAGTGATTGTTAAATCACTAGCCCATCCGCTTCCAACATTAAGCATTACATCGTCAAAATTATAGTCGCCGTTAGCAGCACCAATTACACCTGTTTCTGTAACGGTAACAGTAGAAGTTACAGATGATGGTGGGTCAATTGGCAAAGGAAGGCCTGAGGCACATTCGTTGATGTTTGAACCCCCGCCGCCAGCTGCTTGAACATTCACGGTATAATCCTCAACTTCTCCAAATGAAGTATTACCACAAGGATTAGGAGAAGACTGATTCCATCCAAGTCTCACACGCATACGGGTATTCCCAACTGTAGCTGCTGCAGGAACAGTAATATCTAAAGTATGGGGACCATCGCTTGAAGTAGCAACGGCAAGCGTATATACCTCGCCAGCATCATCTAAGATATCATTCTGGTTCCAATCAATAAAGGCGTAGAGATAATCACTTGAATCTGCATTAAGGGTTACAGATATTTGATCCATCGCACCTTGGGTAACATTGGCTATCTGTGCTGTAAAATCATTATATCCTGTATGAGCAGAGGTAGTATTGCTAATACCGGCATAAGTTACATTACTAATGTTTTCAAAAGTAGTACTCCCACCAGACGCGGCACAATACTGTGCATTAGCCTGCCACCCAAAGGAGGTAAAGAGCAATGTCGCTAAAATTAAAAAGGTAATTTTTTTCATAAAATTGATAATTTAAATTAATAGTTAAAATGTCGTTAAAAATACCTTAATTTATCATAAGAGCCAAATAATTCAGTGAACTAAAATTTTATATATTTAGTGATTATTTAAACCAAGCAAAAAAATCCTTTTTCCGCATTTTTAAACAGTTGTTTTTAAACCAGTTAATATACTCTATTATGAAAACACGTATGGTAACCCTCATTTTATTGCTATTTTTACTTTCCTGCTCACAACCTTCAAAAAAGGAAAATAATTCGAAATATACTGACAATGCGACTACGTTGTATTCAAAAATCAATTCTGAAACTTCCCAATTAAATTTCACAAATGTGATAAAGGAAGATGTTGATTTCAACTTTTTAAATTACACCTATATATATGTGGGCGGTGGCGTGGCAGTTGGTGATATTGACAATGATGGATTGCAAGATTTATATTTTGTGAGTAGTATGGGTGCCAATAAATTGTATAAAAATAAAGGAGACCTAAAATTTGAAGACATCACGAACACTTCAAAAGCAGAAGACTATACTGGCTTTTCTACTGGCGCCAGCATGATGGACATTAACAACGATGGCTGGTTGGATATTTATGTTTGCAAGGCGGGATCTGTAAAAGACGATAACGCAAGAAGGAATTTACTTTTCATAAACCAAAAAGACGGTACTTTTAAAGAGGAAGCAAAAAAATGGGGTCTTGATGACCCAGGATATTCCACACAAGCCTATCAATTAGATTACGACAAAGATGGCGACTTGGATCTCTATATTGTAAACTACCGATACGATTTTAAAAACAACACTACTATAAGTGCCGAGATACAAAACCAAATTGAAGAAATTACCAGCGACCAGCTTTACAGAAATGATGGCACTACTTTCACAAAAGTAACTGGCGAGGCAAAACTTTACAACAAGGCTTGGGGTCTTGCAGGTGCAGTAGGCGATTTTAACAACGATGGTTGGGACGATATTTATGTTTCCAATGATTTTCTGGAACCGGACCAATTGTATATCAACCAAAAAGATGGCACTTTCAAAAATGAAATAAACAGTCGTGTAGACCACATCTCTTTCTATAGCATGGGTTCTGATTATGCAGACCTCAACAACGACCTTCTTCCAGACCTTATAACCGTTGACATGACCGCCGAAAGCCATCAGCGAAGCAAACAAAACATGGCTTCAATGAATACTGAAAATTTCTATAAAATGGTAGCAATAGGCTATAACCATCCGTATATGGCCAATATGCTTCATTATAACAAAGGCAACGGAAAATTTAATGAAACAGCACTCCTAAGTGGCGTGGCAAAAAGTGATTGGAGTTGGGCGCCACTCATTGCAGATTTTGACAATGATGGAATGAAAGATATTTTTATTACAAATGGCGTCATAAAAGATTATACCAACCAAGATTTCCGTACGGAAATGAAGAAAAAAATAGCCAATAACGAACAGATGACATTGGAAGCCGTGCAAGCCATGCTGCCCTCTCAAAAGCTCAATAATTATATATACAAAAACAATGGCGACCTAACATTTACCAAACAAATGAAGGAATGGGGAATGGAAGAGCCAACTTTTTCAAACGGTGCTGCCTATGCTGACCTTGACAATGATGGCGATTTAGATTTGATAATAAACAATATTGACGATGAAGTGGGACTGTATAGAAACAACGCAAACAACAATTACCTTCAAGTAAAACTAAAAGGCCCAAAAAACAACTCACTTGGGATTGGTGCCAAAGTCTATGTGAAAAAGGCAGATACCATTCAGTTACAACAGTTATATCTTGCGCGTGGTTTTGAATCCTCAGTCACTGATGTGCTACATTTTGGCTTAGGCAAAAATGATACTGTTGATGAAGTGACCGTGCAATGGCCCGATGGAAAAATATCAAAACTAAATAGTCCTGCAACCAACAAAATGCTCACTGTGGATTATAGCACCGCGGTTGCGGGAACAATTGCTTACCAAAATCCAGTTTCTAAAAAATTAAGCTTGGATCCTGCCGCTATTGGAATTGATTATTTACAGAAAGAAAATGATTTTGATGATTTCTCACTTCAACTTCTAATTCCACAAAAACAATCCACTAAAGGAAGTGGACTAGCTGTTGCAGATGTTAATGGTGATGGCCTGGATGACTTTTTTGTCGGCAATGCTGCAGGAGCAGAAGCCGCACTCTATATTCAAAAAACAGATGGACATTTCACAAAAACAAATGAATCGCTTTGGAAAAACAACGCAAAATATGAAGATGCAAACGCAATCTTTTTTGATGCGGATGGTGATGGCGATCAGGATCTTTATGTTGTGAGCGCAGGCTATGAACTTGATGAAAATAGCCCGCTTTTGCAGGACAGACTTTTCGTGAATGATGGCAAAGGTAATTTCAGTTATAAAAAAGAAGCTTTGCCAACTATGTTAGTTTCCGGAAAAAGTGTTGTAGCAGCAGATTATGACGGCGATGGCGATATGGACTTGTTTGTTGGCGGCAATTTAGTTCCTAAAAAATATCCACTTTCACCACGCTCCTACCTTCTTAAAAACGAAAACGGAATTTTTAAGGATGCCACTGAAGAAAATCCTTCACTTAAAGAAATAGGAATGATTTCTGAAGCTGTCTTTACGGATTATGACAATGATAAGGACCTAGACCTTTTGGTAACTGGCGAATGGATGGCTCCTACTATTTTCAGTAACAATAACGGAAAATTTACCAAAAACGAAAATATTGCAGGCCTTGAAAACACTGAAGGTTGGTGGTTTACCGTAACAGCAGCAGATTTTGACGGCGATGGCGATGAGGATTATATATTTGGAAACATTGGCGGCAACAATAAATTTCATCCTTCCGCGGAAAAACCACTCTATATTTCGGCGAAAGATTTTGACAAAAACGGCAGTTTTGATGTTGCCATGAGCAAAATAAGTAATGGCAAAGTAGTGCCCGTTCGTGGCAAAGAGTGCAGTAGCCAGCAAAACCCTTTCCTATTGGACAAAATTAAGACCTATAAAGAATTTTCCGAATTAGAGTTTAAGGATATTTATGGCGAAGAAGAATTAAAAGATGCTTTTAAGCTTATTGCACATGACTTTGAAAGTGTTCTTATCCTAAACGATGGTAATGGAAAGTTTACAGTTAAGCACTTGCCCAACGAAGCACAGTTAGGCCCTACCCTTTCCTTCATTTCACGTGATTTCAATAATGATGGCAAAATGGATATTATGGGAGTTGGCGCCATTTATGACGCCGAAGTGGAAACCATCCGTTATGATAGTAACTACGGTTATGTATTATTAGGCGATGGCAAAGGCAATTTTAATAATTCTAAGGAATACGTACCATTTATAGCCAGTGATGCAAAAAACATGAAAGCCATCAAAATCAATGGCAATGAAATGTACATGGTGGTTAGCAACAATGCCCCTTTGCAGATTTTTAATTTTAAATCGTAGGTTTTAAAAAAATGGACGGTACTGCTCCACCCGAAAATCTATCGTAGTTTTTTCAGGGAATTTGTCTTTCATTTTTTTATAGGCTGAAAGGCTACCCACAGCTCTATTAGCTGCTCCTGATGGTGCTATTAATGAAACTGTTTTTACAGTTCTCCCATTTTCCGGAAGTTGAAATGTATGTATTCGCGGCACTTTGTTGGTAACCAATTTCAGGGAAATATTGTACTCCTTCAATTTTCTTCGGAAGAAATATTCTGGACCATTTTTACTGTTTCCGCCCGTGAAAAGCAGCGTATCAATTTTCGGGTTTAGCTGAAGTACGGCAACCAAATCTCGCAATTCCACTTCCAACATTCCAATATCCGAAGCATCAATTTTTTCTCTTCTGGCAGAAGCCACCATATCACAAATGCCAATACCTCTTTTTATTAAAAAATGTTCGCGTTGCTTAATTGCTTCGGCTGTGGTTTCAAATTTTAGATCCAAGCCGAATATTTTATCCAAAATCAGCCATAATTGTCCGTCGCGACTACCGTAACAAAAATCCACATCACCCTCCTTTAATTCCCCCGTCGTGAAACGCGGTGGCGGTAGTGTGCCTACTATCAGTTTGGTTGCATTTTCGGGAATAAATGGCGGGTATGGGTGGATGTGGTGGAACAAATTTTAGATATCTAGATTATTAGATTTCTGGACACTTAGGTTTTAGATTTATCGAATAAAAACAGGCTCACTCTCCTTTTCAGTATATTCTTCACTGAAACCATAACCATCATAATTAAACGCTTTCAATTCATCCAAGGTTTTTACATTCTTATCAATCGCAAAACGGCTCATACTGCCACGTGCTTTTTTGGCGAAGAACGAAATTATTTTCAGTTCGCCATTTTTGAAATCCTTAAAAACTGGTGAGATCACTGGCACCTTCAGTTTTTTTTCGTCAATGGCCGTGAAATATTCCACACTTGCCAGATTTAAGAAAAGTTCATCATCCTTCAGTTCCTCATTTAAGGTTTCGGTAAGTGTTTTTTTCCAAAAGGAGTACATGTCCTTTTTTCGGTTTACGGGCAGTTTGGTGCCCATTTCCAATCGATAGGGCTGAATCAAATCCAACGGACGCAGCAGCCCATACATCCCCGAAAGGATTCGGAGGGAATCCTGCAACAGATCAATCTTTTCCGAAGGAATGGTATAAGCGTCCAAACCTGTGTAAACATCGCCAGCAAAGGCATAGACTGCCGGGCGGGCGTTTTGTTTTGTAAATGGTGTGCTGAATTCTTTATAGCGTTGGTAATTGAGTTCGGCCAGCTTATCGCTGATGTCCATCAACTTGCCAATAGCCTTTTTGCTTTTGCGTTCCAACTTATTGTTAATCATTTCGGCTTCCTCCAAAAAATTGGGCTGGGTGGCACGAGTGGTGGGAAGTTTTGATTCAAAATCCAGCGTTTTTGCTGGGGAGATTACTATTTTCATTAACTTTTTCTTTGCTTCAAAAATAACGAAAACAATTCTGAATTCTGAATTCGGGATTCGTTGATTTGGGATTCGGGATTCTTACTTCGTATTTCTAATTTCCACTTTCGTCATTCGTCGCTCGTAATTCATATTTCACTCAATCCTTCTCCCCTGTGTGGTAAAACTCAATCCCTGCGAACCCCGCAGCGAAGTCATAACTGCTTCAAAAATGGGTTCGGGAGTTATTGCTTTTGTAGTCCATTCAAAAATAAAATTGGCTCCGCTACCTCCGTGCTCATCCGTTTCGTCTATAACAATTTCAACGGTTTCCACAGGTTTAAGTTGAATTGGCTTTTCAAAATAGCTACGTATCAATTCTCCTTTGGTATTGTAGTAATCTGCTTTTGAAATATAAATTGTATCGCTATCGCTTACATTTCTGAGGCTGACCATTGCAGTGAGATTTTGCGATTTTTCCAAAGTAAAACTATAAATATGCGAATAGATACTCAAATAGGTTTTTCCATTTTGCAGCGAATCCTTCAGTAGCCCCAATACTTCGGGGTCTGCATAATGGTCTTCCCAATGGTTTGGGTTAAAAGAGCTTATTTCCTTGGGGTCATTACAGCCCACAAGCATTCCGAAAAGAAATAGAACGACCGTTATTTGTGTTATTTTAAAAAGGATTCCCATTGTGTTTAATTCTTATAAAATTACGGCTTTTTATTGATTTCGGCTTTTGTTTCAAGCAGTTCGTTAATTTGCCACTGTCTTGCCTGTTGTTTGTTTGCCAAACCTAAAGCTTTATCAATGGTCTCGTTTGCTTCGACTGCATTGCCGTTTGCCATTTTAATCCGCGCCAAAACATCGTAGCTGTCAAAATTGTTTGGATTGATAGCCAAGGCATCTTTCAAAAGCTGTTCAGCTTCAGCATAATCTTTGCTGTCCACAAGCTTTCCGGCCCTGTAAGTATTAAAAAGAACCAACGCATTCGGGTTCAGTTCCTTTAAAACGGCTTGCACTTTTGCACGCTCCTTTTCATTTTTTTGAAGCATATAATGTGTATTCCCCACAATGGTATATGGAATGTTGAAAATGCTGCCGTATTGTTTCTTCACTTCGGAATAATGGTTTTTTAAAGCTTCGGCAGAACCAAAATACTCTTCCTTTACATACCAGTTTTTGAAAATATCGTCCAGCGCCCATTTATAGGTGGGAAGCCCAACGGAATTATGGATTTCATTCGGAAACTCTTGAAAATGTATGTTTTTCTCCATCATATTTTTAGGAATCTTTTTGATGAATTCATTCACGCCCATCCCCTGTTCATTGGCGAGTGAAATGTACACACTAGCCGAAGTGCTTCCGGTTTTTCCCCAAGTGTTTTCCATTACATTCTCCATCGCATTTTTGCCCCACCAAAGCGCGGGACTTATGGCAATGTAATTATTGAAAAGTTCGGGATGGTTTATTGCCGTATTGATAACAAAAATGCCGCCCACGGAATGGCCGCCAAGAATTTTATAATCGGCTACTTTATAGTTTTTGTTTACATACGGAATCAATTCCTTTTCAATAAAATTTGCCATTTCCTCGGCATTGCCACTATCTTCCACGCCTTCAACTTTTGGCTTGCAGTTTTTGCGGTACTCGTTAGTTCCTTTTCCTGAAATTGCCACTAATATCATTTCTGGGATAATTTCACTTATTCCGCCCTGCAATTCCAAAAAACCGGCTACATATTGAAAATTGTAGTCGCCGTCCAAAATATAGAGCACGGGATATTTTTGGTTAACCGCAATATTATATGAAGGGGGAAAATAGACTGAAAACTGTCTGTCCTGCTGAAGTATTTCAGAATAAACCTTATCGCGTTTACCGATTGAAATTTCCTGCGAAAGACCGCTCTGTAAAACAAAAAACAGAAGGAAAAAAATAAGTAGCTGTTTACCCATAATTAAATTTTTAAGTCAGTGATTTAAACCATTTTCAAAGTTAACCGAAAATATTTCTTCCGCTTAAAATATTTTAATTGCTTTTGCATCACTTTTTGTAGCTTCACGTTTTTTAATTTGAAGTAAAATTTTGAAAACAGCATATTTTCCAAGCTACACGAAAGTAAGTGAAACGCCGGTTACAATCTTTGAAAAACTACACCCGGAAGTTTTTGACCCGCCTTTTTTTAATGATGCGGTTTCTATGTTTCGCGCAAAAGATTCCCTTCGGAAAGAACTCGATTTGACTGAGGAAACCATTTCAGAAAACAGAGAATTATTACCGCTAAAAGGGTTTGTCTTTCACACTTCCCATTGCGGCTCAACGCTGCTTGCAAATATGTTTAGGGCAGCAAAAAAGACAAGAGTTGTTTCAGAAACGGAGGCAATAAACGGATTATTGTTATCCGCAGTATTTTACAATTTGGAAGAAAAAACACTTTTGAAAAGTTTAAAAACTATCATTGAAAGCTATTTACAGCCGCTGGGCGAAGCCGAACAAGTGGTCTTCAAACTTACATCATGGAATGTATTCTTTATCGAGCTTTTCCAAAAAGCATATCCCGAAGTTCCTTTGATTTTTATAGATAGAAAAACGGAGGAAGTGGTTGCAAGCCTTTTAAAATCGGGTCGTGGGTTTGTGGAATGGTTTTATCATCCCACCAATTTGCTCCAAAATTATTTTTTGGGCGAAGAAAAGCAGTTTGAATCATTGGAAAATTATCTATTCGTAATGGTTGAAGCTCATAAAAAAGCAGCAGAAAAAATTCGGCTCGGAAACAATTTATTTTTGGAATATCCTTCGTTTCCAAATAAATTCGAAAGCGAAATTCTGCCCCATTTCAATTTAAATTATTCTGAAAAAGAATTGGAGAACGCTGAAGAAGCTAGAAAATACGATGCAAAAAGTATTTACAAAACCCCTTATTCAAATTTAGGCAGCTGAAAACTCTTGGATATTCAATGCCTTAAACACTTTTTTGATTCCCTTTTTTGTTTCGGAAAGTACGATGAGCACATCATCTGCATTAATGACCGTGTTTCCGTTGGGAGTGATGTATTTATCGTCTCGTTTTATCATTGCGATAATTGCGGTTTTGGGGAATTCAATATCAACAATCTTTTTGCCGACAATCGTGTTTCCCTTTGCAATACCAATTTCCCGCATTTCAGTTTTTGGATGTTCCTCAAGAAATTTTTCAGAGGGAGATATTTTTTTCTCTTCACTGGGAATACTCACCCTTAACCATTTCGCGACTACCGAAAGCGTAGTTCCCTGAATTAAAATGGAGGTTAGCGAAATAAAAAATACAATGTTAAAAATCATATTCGCTTTATCGATTCCCGCCAATAATGGATAGGTTGCAAACACAATCGGCACCGCCCCGCGTAAACCCACCCAAGAAATATAGAAACGTCTCCGCAGTTTCATCTTAAAAGGAATCAAACTCATAAAAACCGCTACGGGACGAGCCACAAAAATCAAAAACAAGGATATTAAAAGTCCAATCCCAATCACGGGAACAATCTGTGATGGAAATACCAAAAGCCCCAACGTCAAGAAAAGTACAATCTGCATCAACCACGCCAAACCATCATACATTTTAAGGATGGTCTTTTTGTGAATTAAGTACTGGTTCCCCAAAAAGACCGCACAAATATAAATGGCCAAAAAACCGTTGCCGCCCACAAAATCGGTTACGGAAAAGGTTATAAACATTAGTGCAATGACGAGTACGGGATATAAACCCTCAAAATCCAAGTTGATTTTATTGATTATAATCTTGCTCAACTTTCCAAAGCCAAACCCAGCTATGGTTCCTATAATCATTTGTTGAAAAAACAGTGGAATCATAGAGATCAATCCTTTATCCTGATTGATTACCAAACCTAAAAAAGCGATTGTAAGCACATAGGCCATAGGGTCGTTACTTCCGCTTTCCATTTCCAAGGTGGGGCGCAAATTGGTTCGAAGCGCAAGATTTTTGGAACGCAGAATGGAAAAAACTGCAGCAGCATCTGTTGACGATACTATACTTCCCAAAAGCAAACTTTCATAAATGGTAAAATCGGTAACGTAATAAACAAAGGTTCCCAAGCCAACAGCGGTAAGCAAAACCCCCAAAGTTGAAAGTGCAAAACCTTCTTTCATAATTGGTTTTACAGCTTTCCAATCGGTGTCCAGCCCCCCTGAAAAAAGAATAAAGTTCAATGAAATTATACCAACTAGCTGGGCGATTTGCGGATTGTCAAAACTGATGCCGCCTATGCCATCTTCACCGGCAAGCATCCCTATTCCCAAGAAAAGTACTAAAGTGGGTACGCCAAATTTATAAGAAGTTTTACCTGCTATAATGCTTATAAAAAGCAGTAACGACCCAACAAGCAAAATGTTTTCAATGGTTAAATCCAATAACTTTTAGTTTAAGGTTTCATATTTCAGCAAAATACAAATTTAAACTTTCAAAAAAATATTGGATTCTATTTTTAAGGCATAAAAAAACATCTCTACAGAATGGTGCCGACATATTCACAAATAAACTTAATTTTGCAGGCAATGGCAACCGACAAAATAGAGCTCCGCACCGTAAACGTTACACGTTACATAACTCCTTTGCGTGAAGGTGGTTCGCTACCAGCCTTGGCCGAAGCGGATGATGATTTTAAATATGTTTTGAAATTTCGCGGCGCGGGACACGGCATAAAAGCTTTGATTGCCGAACTATTGGGTGGTGAAATTGCACGAACTTTAGGCTTAAAAGTTCCCGAACTTGTTTTCGCAAATTTAGACGAAGCTTTTGGCAGAAGTGAAGGCGATGAGGAAATACAGGATCTATTAAAAGGCAGTCGCGGACTAAACTTGGCCTTGCATTTTCTTTCCGGGGCGCTCACATTTGACCCCGTAGTTACCCAAGTTGATGAAACTTTGGCTTCCAAAATTGTATGGTTGGATGCTTTTATAACAAACATAGATCGCACGGTAAAAAACACAAATATGCTTATTTGGCATAAGGAACTTTGGCTCATTGACCACGGCGCCACCTTTTATTTTCATCATTCATGGGGCGATTGGCAAAAAGCGGCTGTTACACCATTTCCTTATATTAAAGATCACGTGCTTTTGCCACAAGCTGCGTTGATTGAAGAAATTAATGAAGAAATGATTGCGCTTTTGCCTGATGCAAAACTTCGTGAAATAACCAATCTCATTCCTGCTGATTGGCTGGATTGGGAAGGTTTTGAAATGACTTCGGAAGAAATCAGGGAAGTATATTTTCAGTTTTTGGTGACGAGAAGAAACAATGCAAACAACTTTGTAAAACAAATTCAGGATGCCCGGGAAACACTTGTATGAATATGCGGTAATACGTTTGGTGCCCCGCGTGGAACGCGAGGAGTTCCTGAATGTTGGGATAATTCTTTTCTGCAAAGGAGCCAACTATTTGAATTGTAAACATCAAATTGACACCGAAAAGCTAAAACTCTTTTCCTGCGAATTGGAGGTTGAAGAGATTGAAAACAATTTAAAAGCTTTTGAAAAAATATGTTCCGGCTCCAAAGACGGAGGCTCAGTAGCGCAATGGGAAAAACCCGACAGATTCCGCTGGCTTACTGCCCAACGCAGTTCTTCACTTCAAACTTCACGTCCCCATAATGGCTTTAGTGATGATTTGGATGCTACTTTGGAACGTCTTTTTGGAGAGTTAGTCCTTTAAAAAGTTAAATTACATTATTACGCTAAAATGATCTTTTTGCGTTTTTATTGGTTAAAATTAAAGATGAATTATTCAGTAATACCAACAAGCTACACTTTATAAGAAATAACCTAGCGGTTATAATTATTTCTCATTATAAGAGTTGCTCAACTTGAACAGCCAATTAATAATCCGATATTCTTATAAAATCTATTTATTCAAGAAAAATCTTTTTTGAAATTATTTCACCTTCAATATCTACCTTAACAATGAGCATTCCTGCCGAAAAATAATTAGTTGGCATTTCAACTTCATTAAACCCCTTTTTTAGGTCAAATTCCTTATTTGCAACTCTTTTTCCATTAATATCAAACACTTCTACTATCGCACTTTCGTCATTTTGTAGCTGAATACCCAATTTTATAGGATTTCCATACTTGCTTGGATTGGGATAAACCGATAAAGAATATTTATCAGAAGTTTCATTTAATTTTTTTTCTGAAAAACTTGTTTGATTGGAAGAGTTTTTTCCAAAACCTTGATTTAGCTCTCCATATGCTTCAAATTCAATGATATGAACCCCTAAATTCATAGAGTTATAATTCATATTTACTCGTATATAGCGTGCTGTAGGATTGTTTAGGTTAAAGGTGTTTCCTTGATTATTTGCTGGAGTTGTGTTTGAGTTGAAATCTACCAAAGGTGTCCAATTCGTCCCGTCTAGCGAACCTTCAATATCGTATTGGTAGTATCTAAAACCATCATAATAGTTAAAAACCACTAATTTACTAAGGTCGTATTCGGCACCCAAATCTACACTCCACCATTGTGGAAAAGGACTTGCTCCCCACCAATTATCAATTGAATATATTCCATCAACCGCATTAGAATCTGATCTTTCAGTACCACTAGAGGAGGATGTTTGTTTGTACAAAGCAATATTTCCAACAGGCGGAGCTACATCATTACTTATAATATTAACAATAGCGCTGGAAGGTTCACCTATGGTATAACCAGCACCCGAGGATAAGGTGAGAACAACAGTTTCATCAGGCTCTATTTCTGTATCATCAATTGGAGTTATTATCAGACTACCTGTCTGCTGTCCAGTTGGGATGGTTATAGTTCCTGAAAGTGCGCTATAATCTGAGCCTGGAGTAGCTGTACCCCCAATAGTATAATTAATGGTAAGTGGGCTACCGTTATTTACTTCATCTAGATTTATTGTAAAGGTTCCAGTATCCAAAGGATTTTCAGAAGCTGAAGCATCTGTTGCATTTACTGTTACTTCAGGGTTATTAGTGGGCAAATCTCCGTAAGCCTCAAATTCCATGATATGCACCCCATAATTAGCAGAATTGTAATTCATATTAACCCTTAAATAACGAGCTTTCGGATTATTGAGATTGAAGGTATTTCCTTGGCTTGTGGCAGGTGTAGTATTTGCATTAAAATCAACTACAGTTGTCCAATTGGTTCCATCGGTAGAGGCTTGAATGTCATATTGATAATAGCGATTATTTCCATAATAAGTAGTTAAAACTATTTTGCTAATATCAAAAATATTTCCAAGATCCACTTGCCACCATTGTGGGTATGGAATTCCTTGCCAATAGTTGTTTCTGTTATATATTCCATCTACAGCCCTATCTTTTGTAGAAGCTCCATTTGATACCGTAGTAGGTTTTAAAAGCGCAAGGTTTGTTCCGGGGATAACAATATCTTCACTGGTAAGATTTATCGTTGCAGTTGCGGGGGTGCCTATATTGTAACCAGCACCTTCAGATAAGGTAAGGATAATATTTTCAGATGGTTCCGCCTCAATGTCATCAATTGGTGTTACAGTGATAGTTCCACTCTGTTGTCCATTAGGTATGGTTACCGTTCCAGATAGTGCGTTATAATCAGATCCTGAAGTTGCAGTACCGCTCATTGCATAATTTACTATAACTGGGCTACCAGTATTTACTGAATTTAAACTTACAGTGAATGTACCAGTATCCAAAGGATTCTCCGCTGCATTGGCATCAGTAGCAGCCACGGTAACCACAGGATAGTTATTTGGCGAAACTGTTCTGAAGTATTGTTTCCCAAGCCAGGCATTGTGGGTATTGTCCCAGGAACTAAAATAGGAGCTATCAGAAAGACCAGAAGCTGTTGCAGCCCATGTACCTGCACTTATTAAATAATCATCTCCAAAAACATTTTGTGCTTTGGTATCTGTGAAATAATCTGTGTATAAATTCAAGGTAACTCCTCCAATATTATTTGCAACATCTTGCATAATAAGCGAAGAAAAAATATGGTCTGAATGATCATCCGGATTTATTCCCAAATCATCATCAGCAGCATTAAAGTTAATACTGGAAGATGGAATCATTTCAGAGGTAACTATCGCTTGAAGGGTAGCTTCCAAATCAACTAAAGAACTATATGAAGCAGTTCCATCAATTGTTGAAATACTAGATATGGTGCCATTATATAACTTTTGTAAACTTTCATTATTATTTAAAGGATACCCATTTCCACCATAATTTCCATCAGGTAGTCTTAAAAAATAGGCCACAGCATTTCTGTATGAAAACTTTAAAACTTGATGTCCATTTACCATAACCATTGTACGGTTCATATTACTGCCAAGAGCACCTTCATTGGTAAAAGTATTGGACATAAACCTTATGGCTCTTAAACTTCCCTCTTCTCTTGCCAGATAATAATTGCTGCTTGTGCTTCCACCACCATCTCCAGCTGTAATATGTAAAAAAATAACTTTTTCGTTTACACCTTTAATGCTGTGGTAAGCATTCGGGTTCATGAAAAGCTGCCAATCATCGGGATGGGGAACTACATATACACTTGTAGTTTGTGCTGTTATATTTGAGAAACCGAACAATAAAATTAGCCCAATTATAAATACAAATTTGTCTTTGGTTTTCATGGTCAATAAATTAAATTTCCAGATCAAAATCTTTCAATATGTTCAAATGAAAGAAATATTTAATTAGTGTGTTTTGATGTTTTTTTAAATAATAAAAAACCCCATTCTAACTTTTTTTTTAAAAAAAGTTAGAATGGGGGGATATGCGGTAAAGGTAATAAAAATATCTTACCTAATTAATAGTTATTTTTAAAAACCATCAAGATTTTGAAGAGCTTAAAAGCTTGATAATAATTGATTTATAAGTGTTTTACTGTTTCCAGTTTTGAAGTTCTTTCAGATAAATATAGGATTCCACAAAATCAACTTGCTCTTGCCCTGCCATTTTTTTCAATAAATTTAATGCGGATACATAACTGATTAGATTTCCGTTTGAAGATAAAAACTTTCCATCTTCCACATATCTAACCACGCTGTCATTTTGGACTTTTAGATTGGGATAATTTTTCTGAAGTTCTTCCCCGCCACCAATCCAAGTGACTATTTTTTTGCCGTCCGCAATGCCTGATTCACCAATTAAATGTGCGCCGGCGCAGTTGCTTACGGTGTATTTTGTGTTTTTATTTTGTTCTTTTATGAAACTCACGATCTTTGGATTGTGTACTTGTGTGTACATATCATAAGCGCTCGGCACAAAAAGTACATCCAGTTTTGGGCAGTTTTCAAAAGTGTAATCGGGAACTATTTTTAAACCTTCCTCACTAACAATTGGGTCAGAAGTTTCTGCAATTGTAATTACATTGAAAAGCTGTTTGCCCTCTGAAGTAGGTTTTGTAAAAACATCTGCAGAGGCAGTAACCTCAGTAGTCAAAACGCCGTCGTACATCAATAGGCCAATAATCGGCAGGCTGTCGTTAATTGGTTTTAACGACTGTTGTTCCATTTCGGCTACAACTTCAGGGTCTGCAGGGCTGCTTTCGGGGATAGTTGATTTATCTGTACCGAAATTGCAACTCGCAAGAACGATTGAAAACACAATAAATAGGCTCAGTTTTTTCATAGTTATATAAAGGTTTTGTTTTAGCGATATTCAGGATTTTCAAAATTCCATCGAGTGCCATCATCCCAATCTTTACGGGAATTTCCGTAAGCGGGATAGCCATTTTGCTCTTTTAGCATCTTTGCCAAATGAAGCAAATTATACGTCATAAAAGTAGTATTCCTATTCGTAAAATCGTTATTTTTTGCTCCGCTTTCTTTATCCAAGTAACTCGGTCCCGGTCCGGCCTCACCAATCCAACCACAATCTGCCTGCGGAGGTATGCTGTAACCCACGTGCTGTAAGGCATACAAAATACCCATACCGCAGTGTTTGATGCCATCTTCATTTCCGGTTATGATGCAACCACCAACTTTTCCGTAAAAATAATATTGGCCTTTTTCATTCTGAAGGGAACTCATAGCGTACAAACGTTCAATCAGTTTGCTGGCAACCGAAGATCTTTCGCCCAGCCAAATAGGAGTACCTATAATTAAAATATCCGCAGCATCAACTTTTTTCCAAATCTCTGGCCAGGCATCTTCTTTTGCACCATGCTCAGTCATATCTGGATATACGCCGTAAGCAACTGGATGATCCACAAGACGAATATTTTCAAAAGAAACCCCTTCGGCTTCCATTATATTTTGTGAAACATCAATCAAGCCCTGCGTATGGCTCATACGCGGAGATTGTTTTAGGGTACAATTAATGTAGAGTGCTTTTAGTTTTGAGAAATCTGGTTTTTGCATAATATCTTTTATTTCTAAAGATACCCAAATCTCTACAAAAAGTAGAAACAAGCGTTAAAGTCTTAACATCTAAACTTATCGACTCTAAACTCTTAAACCCACTTTTAAACTTTTAAATCAATCTCCTTCAAATTCTCAATTCTGTTGCGCTGAAGGAAATCGTCTATGCTTTCAAAATGTTCAATAACACGTTTGTCTTTAAATTCGAAAACTTTTTGCGAAAGTCCCTGTAGAAAATCACGGTCGTGGGAAACCAGTATTAAAGTACCGTCAAACTGAAGAAGCGCTTCCTTCAAAACATCTTTCGATTTTAAATCTAAGTGGTTCGTAGGCTCATCCAGAATCAAAACGTTTACGGGTTCCAGCAATAATTTCACCATTGCCAAACGCGTTCTTTCGCCTCCGGAAAGCAGCCCCACTTTTTTATCAATAGCATCGCCACTGAACATAAAGCGTCCTAAAACATTTTTAATTTGTGTACGGATATCGCCTTTTGCAACCTCATCCACAGTTTGGAAGACAGTGAGTTCCTTATCCAAAAGTGCGGCTTGGTTTTGGGCAAAATAACCAACTTTTGCGTTGTGGCCCAACGTACATTTTCCCTCAAAATCAATTTCGCCCATAATGGCTTTTATCATTGTGGATTTTCCTTCGCCGTTTCTTCCAACAAAACTTACTTTTTCACCTCGTGAAATACTTAAATTGGCATCTTTAAAAACTACGTGATCGCCATATTTTTTAGTAAGCCCTTCGGCTACCACAGGATAATCACCGCTTCGTTGTGCAGGTGGAAAACGTAGCGCCAAAGCCGAAGTGTCAATTTCATCAATTTCAATAATCTGAAGCTTTTCAAGCATCTTCTCGCGAGAGTTTACTTGATTAGTCTTGGAATATGTGCCCTTGAAACGTTCAATAAATAGTTGGGTTTCCGCTATGAATTTTTGTTGCTCCTCGTAAGCCTTTATTTGGTGCGATCTTCTATCGGCTCGAAGTTGCAAATAGTGGCTGTAATTTGCCTTATAATCATAAATGCGCCCCATTGTTACTTCAATGGTTCGGTTGGTAATGTTATCGATAAAAGTTCTGTCGTGCGAAATAACGATTACTGCTTTGGCCTTATTCAGCAAAAAGTCTTCCAACCAAATAACCGATTCAATATCTACGTGGTTTGTAGGCTCATCCAGCAAGATCAAATCCGGTTTTTGAAGCAGGAGTTTTGCCAATTCAATTCGCATACGCCATCCGCCACTAAATTCTGAAGTTTGGCGGTGTAAATCACTTCTTTTAAAACCTAAACCGCGTAATGCTTTTTCTACTTCCGCTTCGTAGTTTATTTCTTCAAGTGCGTAATATTTTTCGCCAAGTTCCGCCACTTTCGTGATGATATTCATATAGGCATCACTTTCGTAATCGGTGCGGGTTTCCAGCTCTTTGTTGAGGCTGTCCATTTCGTCCCGCATTTCAAAAATCTGCTTAAAAGCTTTGGAAGCTTCTTCAAAAACAGTACAATTATCGTTAGTGAGCAAATGCTGTGGTAGATAAGCAATCACGGCATCTTTTGGCGCTCGCACGTTGCCACGGGTTGGCGTTTGTTCGCCGGCTATTATTTTCATCATCGTACTTTTTCCTGCGCCGTTTTTTCCCATTAGGGCTATTTTGTCGTTTTCGTTAACCACAAAATTAACGTCACTAAAAAGTGTTTCACCACTAAACTCAACCGCCAATCCGTCTATTGAAATCATATCTGTTTTTTAAGGCTGCAAAACTATTAAAATCTCGCTTAGGTTGTTGATTTCTATTCACAAACCTTTTCGGGAAATGAAACTCCGCAGAAACTATAGATTTTTCGTAAAATTATTAACATTAATTTAAGATATTTATATATTTTTGAACGCCAACATTATCTCAAATGAATCATAAAAAATATCGAAATTCTATAATCTTAATACTTTTTGTCAGCTTTATTTTGTCCTGTCAAAAGGATGACGAACCGGTCAGTGCTACCGCATCTAACTTTGATGAATCCGGATTACTTGGCGCCTCCATCAATATTGAAGGAGCCAATTTTGAAGTGGGAATGATCCAGGTATTTTTTGATCTGGAAGAAGCAGAAGTAATATTTCTTTCCCCAACCGAAATACAAGTAATGGTGCCCCGAACGTTGGAGCGTTTCAATCCGCTACTAAAAGTGATTGAACTTAGAAATAATACCACAATCCTTGAAACATCTTTTCAACTTGAAACTCCTCAAATAACAGCTTATAGTAGCAATACGGTAACATTCGGTGAAAATCTCACAATTGAAGGTTACCATTTCGATATTAATAATGATTTTGTGAAGGTAACTGTAAACGGAGTTATTGCCCCCATTTTAGATACCGATTATGGACAGGTGGTAATTAACATTCCCACAGATATTGACTCCCCCGAACTTGAAATCAAGCTAACAGCTCAATTACAGGAAATTACGAGTCAGTTGAACTTAACGCTAAAATCACCTGAAATTACTGAAGTAGTACAAGAGGAAGTTTACATTGCAGGAACATTGGAAGTGAACGGCGCCAACTTCAATCCAGATTATGAAAAAGGAAAAGTCTTTATTAATGACCTCCCGGCATATTTCACAGCCCAAAATGACAAACTCTTTATCGATGTACCCGCCGGACCTTATTCCGATTTTAAATTTACCGAAATACGGTATGAAACTGCAGGACTTTCCACAACTTTTGCCTGCGATGTGGCAATCAAGGATAACTCCATAATGGTGGATGCCAATGATTATGGGCCACATTTGATTTTTGTACACAACAACGCAGCCTATAGTTTTATGTTAACGCAATCCGAACCAGAAAATCGCTACGTCTTAAAGAAGTTCGAAACTTCCGATGAAAAATGGCGTCAGGTTTCCAACTTTGAATATGAAGGATATTTGAACGACGTGGTTTATGACGAGGAGGATACTGTTTATCTTTATGTACGTGATGATTCAGAAACTCCTATGCGACTTGTAGCTTTTAATATGAATACATTTTCTGAAACAATTATGCCCTTGCCCTCACCTTCAGAAATTATATACCCAATTTTATTTACGGTTGGGCACAATCTTTATTTCGTAAGTGGAAAATATTACAACAATGGAAACCCAACGGTTTCAAGAGAAAAATTTAAGTTTACCAAAGCAACCGGGCAATGGGAAACCCTTCCCGAAAGTACTTTTGCTGAATTGCCACTGGTTCACATTTATGGTGGCGGCGCCGCTACTTCCTTTTTCGATGATGGTAAGAGATATATTAATTATGGGCTTCACGATAAAACTTTTGTAATACATCCAGACCTTTCCGTCACCGTTTTGAACCGACAAATTTTCTTTATTTACCAACATACACCTCTAGGCGGACGCTACAGCTACACAGACACACTATATAATATGGTAACACAACAGGGGATGAACATTTATTATGGTAATTTCAGGTATTGGGTCCATACGTTTTTTGTTCTCAATAATGAGGTTTATTTCCACGGAAGCCGAAGCAATGTAAACAATACCACAACTAACCGATTGCGAAAAGAAATACTCAATGAAATTCTATAAACACCTACTTTGCCTAACAATTATTGCATTGGCCTTTTTACCAAGTTGTAATCCATCGGACGATGGCTCTGACGGACAACTACGTGTGGAAATCACCAATTTTCAACCTTCCTATTCGCAAATGGTTCTAGACTGGCGTCTCTCTAAGCCGAAAAATATTATTATACAAGGCATTTCGGTAATGCGCCAAACTTCTGACGATTTTTCATATCCGGAAATAATAGACAACATTCCTTCAAACAGTGAAACTTACACTGATCTAGACGTACCCTATTACCCGGAGGTATCCTACTTTTTAAATATCAGCTTCCGCGATGAAAACCAACCAGATTTGGGCATGCAAACCTTGGAAAGCGAACTGAAAACCTTCACCCGAAACATCGTCCTGGTAAATACCGTACCGCTTCAAGTAACCAGGGATCCAATAAATGCTGATGTTTTTCACCTTATAGATAGGCTGGACAATAATTTGCTTAAAAAATACAACGCTTCCCAAAACCGAATAACTGCTGAAAAATCGTTTGATAACGCATATAGCTACACTAACCGTTTCTTTATTAGAAACAACTCGTTGTTCTTTGTAAATTCCCTAGGAGTAGTCAATCAGTTAAATACAGATGCATACCAAACGGAAGAAAATTTCCAATTAAATGTGCGGGATAGAGTAAATGCATTTTCAGTAAATGGGGATAGGATTTATTACATTGATGGCGAGGTAATCAATTTTCTTACCCTATCCACCGGAGTTAGCACCCGTCTTGGCTGGGGTTTTAATCCAGAATCCATGACAGCGCTTAACGATACGGAAATTTTATGTATCTATGACGGTTTTAATTGGACCGGCGCCACCATTTATAACTTCACACCCCAAAACTGTCCCGGAACGGCCTTTTGCAACCCCGACACCCTCGCCAACTCACCAAGCATTTCTGATGGGAATGATGTGGATGGCAACATTCTCACAATGAATAGCAATAAAACCCTAATGGTAACGGGACGCGATGGCAATATTTATAATAGGAACGACCTTTCAAAAATAGCCAGCCTTTCAACTATTACGGGAGAACCCTATTTTCAATTTGCCTTTGATACACAAAACAATATCTACGCTACCGTACAGGGCAAAAAGTTGGTTCATAAATTCAAGGCAAACACTTTTGAGCTCATCGAAACTATTGAAACAAAGCTTTATCCACTCTATCCGCTAATTACCAGCAATGGGCTTTATGTGCTTGGCGGTTATTCTCCAGTTTCTTATTGGGGCCCGTATGAGAATTTTTCCTTTAATTCAAAATGTGCCATTGAGACTTTTTAGCCATAGAAAAAAGCTAACACATTAAATATTAGATCAATTGAAAAGTTTTTCAGTAGCTATCTTCGCACAGAAGTAGCGTCAATTTTTCTATTTATATTTTGTAAATTCACACTTCGTTACACTCCCTGAATTAAATTCGCCCTTAAATTCCTACGCAAAACCTATGTGATCTAAAATTTTCAATCACAACAGTATGCCATTATATTTTTTTTTAAACGATCGGTTATTGCGCTTAGAGGGAAGGCTTTACAGTGGAAATCTATCTGAAATTCAATTTAAAATAGAAGCCGCACTAGATAAAACCCAAACTTTAGTAGTAGATCTAGACCCTTTGGAAAAGTTTGATGCAGCTGGGGCATATATGCTTTATATAGCTTCAGAAAAAGCACGGGAAAACAACAAACAAATTATCCTTTTCTGTAAGGAAAATGAAATTGTGAAACGTGTTTTTTCTTTTGTAGGAATTAACTACTTCAGCAAGCTTACACCCCTAAGTTTTAATACATTTTAACTTGCTTTTCATATAATAATTGGATATGTTTACCAAGCAATCAAAACTTCCGCTATGCTTGGTTTTTATTCATTTTGTAAGAGCAATTGTAACCTAATCGAGTTACGGAAATCTTTGGTTGCATTTTTTAAACTGAAAATCATCTTCCCGAATTAAGGCGCACCTGCGAGTGTGCCGTAACGGTTTCCTTTTTTAAAACATACATCCAATCTGAAACATCATTTTTTTGGTGTTTCCAACTCGCTTTATAATTTATTCTGAAAAGGAGACTGGGATTTTAAAATTCTAAATTTTAAAAAATTATATCATGGCAAAAGGAAGAAATCTTAAAACCTCTTCAAAAGATGAAAAAGCATTGAAACAGGAAAAAATATTGAAAAAACTTGAAGAAAAAAAGATGAAAAAACGCAAATCGCGCGTATAGATTTTGTTTTTGAATAGCTGGTTTGATGATGAAGAAGGGCCAGTGTCAGCGCCAAATTTTTTGACCGGCCCTTTTTCTAATTAAGTTAAAGTAATAAAACATTCTAAAAAAATCAAAAACCCGTACTGATAAAGTACGGGTTTTATCAAATTAAGTGGGGAGAAATAAGCCAGTGGCTTAGCTCAAATATAATAAAAAAGTGAAGATATATAGTTCCTTGCTCAAAAACATAATGGAGTATATATTTTACTCTCTAAAAATGTGCCGTCAAAGCAAGTATAAAATTTCTTCCAGCACCTGAAATCCCAGAACTGTAAGGGCGGTAACGTTGGTCTGTCAAGTTTTCAATCCCACCGCTAACATCAAAAGTATCAGTCATTTTGTACAATGCCTTAAAATTAAGCGTGTACCACGATGGTGCGAAGGCATTGCCGTTTTCATCCAAAGCATAAAACTCTGTCTTTTCCTTTTCTTCTTCCGGCAGATCTTCAAAATCACGTTTTGCCTGATAGTTCAAGTTGAGTTCCATACTTAGCTTATTTGCTTTATAATTTAAACGTGAGACCCCGAAAAATGGGGCCGAATGACGCGACGGACTTGTTTCGCCGTTATCTAATTCCTCTTCGCCTTTTTGGAAGTTTACATCAGTGGAAAAACCAAAACCTTTTGGCAATTTCACCTCAACACCCGCCTGCACTCCATAAACTTTTGCAATGGCAGCATTTTGGATGGCCTGTACTTGACTCAACTCGCCTTGGTACTCAATGCTATCCAAGCCGTTCAATTTAAAATCGCGACGCACAAGTGCATTTTTTAAGTGAGTGTAATATCCAGTAATATCAACTTTTACAACATCTCCAAAAACTTTGGCAATTCCCAAATCTGCATTATAAGCATATTCTGGTTTTAAATCTGGATTGGGAACCACCACACTTCCAGGTTCAGAATCAAATACTTTTCCAAGATCATCCACATTTGGAGAGCGGAATGCAGTGCCCAAATTGGCGCTGATCACCCAACTATCATCAGGACGGTAAACCCCACCAAAACTTCCCGTTAGCGCCCCATTGCTCAAATTTGCTTCGGTGAAAGGAAATGGATAAAATGTTGTGTCAAATTCAGCATCTAGCAAAATATGGTTGTAACGTGCTCCCGCACTCAAAGTAAATTGGTCTGAAACCTTAAACTCATCCGTAACATAAGCTGCCAACGATTGCCATTTGGATTGTGGATAACGGGCGGGACCAACTTCAGAAACACCTGTTGAAATATCTGTCAATTCGCCTTCAGAATTTACGTCATCCAGCACATATTCAATTCCATAGAAAAAAGTATTTTTTGCACCCGTAGCTTTTTTAAAATCAAGGTTTACAGAATATGCTGAAACTTCCTCACTTTGGGTGTTGCGCTCAGTCTTATTCAGCGATCTGTCAATTCTGCTTTCCTCAAACCATTGGTGTGCAAGACGAAGGCTCATTTCATCAAAAACAGAATTTTTTGCGTTGTAGCTTATATTAAGATTGTTCATCATCCAAATCTGTGGACCATAATCCCATTCGGCATAACGGGCAGTTCCATTGCGAACGCGATTGTGTCTATCATATCTGCCATAGGGCGAAGTTTCTGAGAAATGGAAACCGTATTGAAAATCCCATTTTTCATTTGGCTGAAAACGGATTTTCTGCATCATGTTTATCTGCGAATATGCTGATGGAATTTGCAAGAGCTTATCTTCCTGTGTAATCACAACATCAGTGCTGTCTTGCCTTTGCACATAATAATCTTTAATATAATCCTCAGGGCCGTGACTTCCTTGACGAAGATTGTCATAATCCCAAGAAGTGATACTCGTTACAAACGCCCATTTTTTAAAACCGAGATTCACATCAAAATGACCAGTTTTTTCATTGTTGGCGGAAGAATAGCGCACATTGGCTTTTCCTGTAATATAAGCTTTATCTGTCAGCGATAGTTGTGGCGTCAAGGTTTGGAAACTCATTACGCCCCCAATGGCATCACTTCCATAGATTACGGAACCAGGACCAAAAAGCACCTCTGTATTTTCTATGGCAAAAGGATCCAGATTAATAACATTCTGAAGGTTTCCAGAGCGGAAAATGGCAGTATTCATTCGCACTCCGTCCACGGAATACAACAACCGGCTTGTTGCAAAACCGCGAATCATTGGGCTACCTCCACCCTGTTGGCTTTTCTGGACAAATACTTTCCCTGAAACATTTAAAAGGTCTGCCGCAGTTTGTGGGTTTTGTAATGCTACTTCTTTCGTTGAAATGGAAATAATTTTTGAAGGTACATTATCACTGCTTTGCCGCCAACGTGAGCCAGAAATAACCACTTCATCTAAGCTAAGATTTGAAGTTTCAAGTGAAATTTTAAAAGCCTCAGATTCCAATTCCGCATAGCTTTTTATGAGCGTTTTATAACCCAAACTCCGAATCTCAATCCTTTCTAAACCCTTAAACGCCGAAATATCCGCCTGTCCTCTAGAATTGGTCGTGGCATAAAGATTCGTTTTTATATTAGTGAGCGTTACCAAGTCTATGGGTTCATTGGTATCCTGCTCTGTTATAGTTATTTTTTGACTATAGGCACCACCTATAAAGCCAAATAATATCCATAGTATGAATAATTTTTTCATTTAATTATTTATTTTAAGTTAACATGCCCTAAAAGAACACAATAGTTCGAGCTGTCATTTTTTATGACAACTATGTTCTTTAATCTAATTGAATGTTAACTTATCTTGGGAGGAGGCGTAGGCGGGCTTATGCGTAGGGCATTAAAAACACCCAAATTCAAAGTATCTTGATATACAACTTCTATGTTTAGTATAGGAGTGGCTTGCCAATTAAAGGGATTATTACAGAAATATAAGAATAGATAACTGTAAAATATTTCTTGGGTCTTACGGTTTTCATCATCTTGATTAAATGCGATCGCGACCATTTTCTTTAGCTTTTTATTCAGCTCGGTTTCTTCATAATCCCACCAACACCGGTAGAAAATTGAATCGCCTTTTGTTTCTGAGGAAACAATATCATACATCTGCCCGTTGTATTCAAATTCCTTTGAATGTTCCCAACGGAGTTTTATTTTAGTTTCTTCTTTTGTGAATTTCAATAGAACCAATTCCTCCTCGTTTATACTGGCAATCATTTTCCCTTTTATTTCACGACGGATTGCTGATTTTTCAATTTGTATATAAAGATAGATTGTTGCAACAGGTGCAATCAATATAAAAAGCAGTGATATGGCAATCAGTTTTTGATTCAATCTGGAAATAAATTATGTTTCAAATGTCGTAAAATTGAAGGTATCTACTACTTCTTTTTGTTTTTTGTTTGAGGAATTAGCATAATCCTTTTAAAATAAATCAGCTCTTTTTACTAATTCCTCGCCATATTTTCTTAAACCCCATTACAATAATTAAACAAACAAAACCCACCAACAGCCCAACAATAAACTCCAAAATGAAAGAAGGTAGCTGTGGCAAAAAATGATGAAAGAAATCAACATTGTGCACAAAGATTCCGCCAGCAACCAAAAGCAAGGCTATCGTGCCGATTACACTTAAAGATTTTATAACTATTGGCAATGCTTGAACCAATAATGTTCCTAAAGATTTTAAAAAGCTTTTTTCTTTCTTGCTCTTTTTTATCAGTTTATAACCGGCTTCGTCCATTCTCACAATAAGCATTACGATGCCATAAACCCCCACTGTCGCCAAAAGAGCAATAATACTAACCACCATAATCTGGGTTCCGATTGGCTCTTTTAAAACGGTCCCCAAAGCGATGATCACAATTTCCAGTGAAAGAATAAAATCGGTTACTATAGCAGACTTTACCCGTTCCTTTTCAATGGCGAGTATTTCACTTTCGGTCAATCCTTCCTCTACAAATGATTCCGAAGCATGGGCGTGTGGGAAGAAAAACTCATAAACTTTTTCGGCACCTTCATAAGCCAAATACAAGCCCCCGAGCACTAAAATAACAGTAACTGCCCACGGCAAAAAAGCACTGAGCAAAAATGCAATTGGCAGTATTATCAACTTATTTAAAAGCGAGCCTTTTGTGATGGCCCACAACACAGGGATTTCACGGGAAGAAGCAAAACCTGAGGCCTTTTCTGCATTCACAGCCAAATCGTCTCCCAAAATACCAGCCGTCTTTTTTGCGGCAACCTTGCTCATCATTGCCACATCATCCAACAATGCAGCTATATCATCCAATATTGCGAAAAAACCTGATGCCATATATTATATTTTCTTTTTTTATTAAAAAACCTTCTTTGTCATTTCGAGCGTAGTCGAGAACTACCCCCTAAATATATCTAATGTAATTGTTCGTTACCAGTTAGATAAAAAGTAACTTGGCATGACACTATTATATTTTCTCAATCCGCCTTTTCTACATTTTTCATAAAATCAACCATCTTTTTATCTACAACTTCAGGCTGATCTACAGAAAGGAAATGACCTGAGTTGGAAATAACCTCACCCCTGCCTCGTGGTATGTATTTTTCTGTTAAATGAATGGTATGCTTTGTATTAAACATATCGTCATCTCCAATCAAAACAAGTACAGGCATTTTTAATGATTGCAACTCGCTGTTGGAAAATGGCTTCATCTGCGGCAGGAATTTGTCCTCGGTATCGTTTTTTAGGCCAAGTCGATACTGGGCCATATAATCGCTATCAATTTTACTTGCGTTCTTGGACAAGGTTCCCATGGTACGTTCTACTGCTTCTTTATCAGAATGAAATATATTGAAAATATTTTTTAGCAAGTCTGTACTGGGCGGAATCCACATAATAGTTTGAACTGGGCTTAAGAGGATTAAACTTTTTATATCCCTCTTACTGTGAAGTGCTATATCTGTAGCAATCCAACCCCCACGAGAAGTTCCAATTAGATGAAAGGAATCAAGTTTCAAAGCCCAGAAGATTTCTTCATACCAAGCGGTAACTTCTTCAATATTTTTAAAATCAGCAGTTTTATTTGACTTTCCGGGTTCAATAATTAAATCGATTGCAAAAATGCGGAAATGTTTTGCCAATGCTTTGGCATTGGGATACCACATGGTGGAACTCGCACTCATTCCATGCAACAACACTACAGGTGTGCCATCTCTCGGGCCGCTCATAAGCACGTGGGCGACTCCCTTTGAAGTTGTTATATAAAGATCTTCATAAGCTACCCCCCATTTTTTTAGGGTTTTATCATAAGCTTCATAATATGCTTTATGTGCCCTATCTGGTTGGGTTATGTACTCTGGTACTTTTTTAAATTCTTTATATTCATCTTTTTTGCATCCCGAAAAAAAGGTGAACAAAGTTAAAAATAGAAGTATTTTAATATAATTCATATAAAAATTTTCGCTTCAAATATATGTGATAAATAGCAATTCTGTCTATTAAACATTAACTTGTTCCCCACCCTGCAAAGGAGGGGTGCCCAAAGGGCGGGGTGGGTATTCTATTTAAAATAAAAACCACAAACCCTAAGTATTGGATTCGTGGTTTTTATTTTAAATAGAGCTTTTACGCTGTTATAATTTTACTTCGCTAAAGTCAACTCATCAATAATATGACTTGCCCCAGCGAATTTGTCTATCAAAAATAGCACATAACGAATATCAACATTGATGGTACGTTGCAGTTGGTCATCAAAAATAACATCGCCGGCCATAGCTTCAATATTACCGTCAAAGGCCAAACCAATCAACTCCCCTTTTCCGTTCAATACGGGAGAACCAGAGTTTCCTCCTGTAATATCGTTATCGGTTAAAAAGTTTACTGGCAAATAACCGTCTTTATCTGCATACTGCCCAAAATCCTTTTTCTCATAAAGTTCAATCAATTTTTTTGGCATATCAAACTCTGCATCACCTGGTTGGTACTTTGCAACAGTTCCTTTTAAAGTGGTGTAATAATTTTTATTGGCATCGTTACGCTTGTCTGCTGGTAAAGCAATCACTTTCCCGTAAGTTAAACGCAAGGTGCTATTGGCGTCTGGATAATATTTTTCATCACTGTTTTGAAGTCTCATTCCCTGAACCATCAATCTGTAGGCGTGTTCAAAATCATTGTTCAATTGTTTTTCTTCTTCGGTTTTATAACGCAAACGGGTCATCAAATCTGTAGAAAGCTGAAACAATGGGTCATTCTTTAAAATGTCAGCATTCGGGTTTGCCATAAAGGCTTCCAACTTTTCTTTGCTCTCAAAGATGCTATTTTCAAATGCACTATTTACATAGCTATTCCAGCCTCCATCATTCTTGTTATTCGCATCAGCAACTTCAGCAACCATTGGCGCTACATTTTTGGCTTTTGTGGAATATAAGCTAAGCTGTGCTGCTAGTACATTTTTTTCTAAAGGCAAGTAAAGACCCTCATACAGATCATTGATTTCAGCATCCAATTGAGGTTTTACTTCAGCCTGTTTGGCTTCGTTTTGCTGCAAATAATAATCTATTGCATTACCCAATCTATACGGAATGGACGCCATGCGAGTACGCATCAACAAACCAAGGTAATTGTTGTGTGCACTTATATCATTGGTCTCTTTGTAGTATTTATTAATTACCGGAATTACATTCGCATACTTTTCATTGCCCTTTTTGGAAGCCCATTTCTGAAAAGCTTTCTCGTCAATGCGTTTGCTTTCGGCGGTTTTATGTTGTGTTAGCGCATCAATCATCCCTTGACGGTTTTTCCAATAATTGGCGATGCTCGCATAACTAGAAGCATAGTCTAATTTTACTTGTTGGTCCTTGTCCATATATTTCTTCATCACATCCATAGATGTTTTTGAAGCTTCTACCCAGGCGGGATAAGCATACTCCACGTTTTGTTCAATTCCACCTGCAGGCATCCAACGGTTCGTTCTTCCGGGATAACCCATAATCATGGCGAAATCATTTTCTTCAAAACCTTTGATGTTAGTAGTTAAGTGATACTTCGGTTTCAAAGGCACATTGTCTTTTGAGTATTCCGCAGGGTTTCCGTCCTTATCTGCATAAACCCTAAAAAGTGAAAAATCGCCAGTATGTCTTGGCCATTCCCAATTGTCAGTATCGCCACCAAATTTTCCAACGCTCGCTGGTGGTGTTCCTACCAAGCGAACATCGTTATAATCTTGATAGACGAAATAGTAAAACTCATTCCCTTGATAAAATGATTTTACTGAAACGGTATATTTGCCGCCTTCGTTGTTTTCTTGCTCAATCTTGGCAATTTCACGATTTATGGTTGCCTCGCGCTCTGCTTCGGTCATAGAATCATTCACCAAGCTCAAGATACGCTTTGAAACATCATCCATACGCACAAAAAAGCGAACGGAAAGTTTTTTCGGCTTTAATTCCTCAGCTTTATTCCCTGCCCAAAATCCGTTGGTCAGGTAATCATTTTCAGCAGTAGAAAGCTCGGCTATCTGACTATAACCACAGTGGTGATTGGTTAAAACCAAACCACTGTCTGATATAATTTCGGCAGTACAGCCACGGTTAAACTGCACGATGGCATCCTTTAGGCTGGAATGGTTAACACTGTAAATTTCTTCGGGCGTAAGCTGAAGCCCCATTTTCTGCATATCGCGGTAGTTCAACCGCTCAATATGCATTAAAAACCACATACCCTCATTGGCCTGGACGGGCAATACAAAGGCAGTAAGTAAAAGACAAAGAATAACTTTTTTCATTAGTAAAGGGAGTTTTTATTAGTAATTACTCGATAAAAATGTACCTGCAAGTACTAAAATTTATCGGTCGGTAAATATAGAATGATTGGTCTTTTATACCACCCGATCGTTACTGAAAAGCTGAACTTTAACTTTTTGTTAAGGTTGAATAGTACTCCCCACCCTGAAAGGGAAGGGTGGTCGCTTTAGCGGATGGGGTGGGTTTACTTTCTATTCTCCTTAAAATGATCCCGAATATCCTTCAAAACCGAAGGCAAAAAATCAAAAACCATTTTATTCTCAAAGCGTACAACAACAAACCCCATCCCTTCCAAAACCGCTTCCCGTTTTCTATCATATTCCTCAGCTGCAGCATCCATATGCACCTGCCCATCCAATTCCACAATCAACCCTTCCGAAGCACAATAGAAATCAACAATATAATTATGGATACTGTGCTGCCTTCTAAATTTTCTTCCTTCCAATTGACTACGTTGCAAATGCTTCCACAAAAAAGCTTCCGCCGGAGTAGCATTATTCCGCAACTCCCGCCTAAAAGCCCGTAACTCAGGTTTATCATGAATTTTCTTTTTTCTCATGACACAACATTTATATCTTAAAAATAATAAAATAACTTCAAAAATCTTTTAAAAACGTGTGTGCTCCCCACCCTGCAAGGGAGGGGTGGCTGCGAAGCAGACGGGGTGGGTATTCCCCGCACTGCAGGGGAGGGGTGGCTGCGAAGCAGACGGGGTGGGTACTTGTTATAAAACTAAAAGAAAAAACCCCTTCCGTCTTTTGGCAGAAAAAGCCAAAAGCCACCTTTCCATTAAACAAACAACAAACTTTTAATTGAAAATTATTAGAAGGGGAAGGAACACGAACAAAACAAAACAAAACAAAATAACAATAAAAATTAATCCCCGCCCTGTAAGGGAGGGGTGGCTGCAAAGCAGACGGGGTGGGTATTCCCCGCACTGCAGGGGAGGGGTGGCTGCGAAGCAGACGGGGTGGGTATTCCCCGCCCTGAAAGGGAGGGGTGGCTGCGAAGCAGACGGGGTGGGTATTCCCCACTCTGAAAGGGAGGGGTGGCTGCGAAGCAGACGGGGTGGGTTATTTTTTCACAACCCGCAAAACCCGACTACCATCCCCAACAACAACCCGTACAAAGTAATTCCCGGCACTAAGTCCAGAAATGTCAATTTGTTCACGGTTACTATTTCCTTTGGAAGTAAGCAACGTCTGCCCAAGTACATTCATTATTTCAATGGAAGAAACAGAACCATCGGCTTGAATATTCAGAATATTATTCGCGGGATTGGGGTACGCGACAACATTTAAGGTGTCAAAATCAGTCACTCCCAATACATCAACAAACTTGGTAAAGACGGTATTGGTTACAATAGCCGCATTAAAGTCAAAATAGATATCCGCAGCGTTTGCCACTACATCGTTCAGCTGAACCGTGGAAACGGGTTTCACCTTGAAAGCCACAAAACCTTGGCTCCCCTCAGGGTCTGATGTAGCTGTAGGCAGGTTGATATTGTCAAATATAAAATCTATCGACCCATTTACAAGCTGCGTTTCCATAGCGTGGCTGGCATCGAGAACCTTAAATGTTGTCCAGTCCAGCTTTTCATCCAGTGCATCCTGCACACGAACATTGATGGCACTTGCCGTTCCCATATTCTGAAAACGAATTACGTAATGCAAATATTCATCCACATCTTCAATAAGCACTTGGTAGCCTTCCAGCACCTGCTTATCGTTGGGGTCATAACTGTTTACCACTATTTGGTTTAACTCAAAAACATTATCATCAGGAGCGGCATCGCCACTTACTGGATTTATTGTCGCTGTATAGGGCAGTACATCCCCAGCTTCCACTATTGGCGGTTGCGCTACCTCAAAAATCACTTCAATGCTTCTTGTTTCAAAAGGGTTTAAATTACTATAATCCCAAGAAATGGTATTTCCATTAATGGAAGTTTCCGTTGGTGTCGCCTCTACAAACGTTACAAGCGTTCCATCAAAATCAAGTTCCACATTCCCGCTCAGTTCAGTTGTGCCCACGTTTTCATAAACCAGTTTATATCGAGCCTCAAACCCAGGGCGGGCAGCATTTAGTGGCACAAGGGTTACCGCAAGGTCATTGGCGGTGGTGGTTGGCGCGATACAAAAATCTGCAATCTCGGTTTGGTTAAAACCTACAAACGTATCAACCTCTTGGGCTGGCGTTAATGTAAAATAAGGCGAAAGCCCCAAAACAGTAGTCGTATAAATATTCTCTGCCACGGTAAGGTTGTAATCACCAGTGCTTATTGTAGTGGTTGCAAAGTTGTTGGTACCATCTGTAGTGTTTACAAGCAGACCACCAATCCCAACATCACCACCATCACAGCCGTTGTTTTCATCGTCGTATTTTACGGTACCAGTTATATGGTTTAGGTCGCCGTTGGCGATGGAGCAATCCTCAACAAAGGTTGCCAATGGTGGAATATCGGTAAAGTTTGTTGCGGCGTATTGGGCATCTTCTACGCAGATAAATTGGAGGTTCGGATTGTTCAGTAAAGATAAAGGATTGGCACAACCTCCCACCAAAATTTCATTATTACCATTTTTCAAATTAATATATTCCAATAAAAAGTTATTATTCATATTAAGCCTACAAAGATTCGGACTGTTTGAAAAATCTACATTGTTTATTTGTGTATTTATCAGCGAAACGTCTAGAAGATTTATATTTTGAGATATATCTAAAAATGAAATTGGACCAAAATTATAGCTAAATATTTCCAATAGAACATTTTGCGAGAGATCAATATTTACAATTTGGTTCCCTCCTATTGACAAATTTTCAAGAAGTGTATTTTCTGTTACGTCTAATGAATTTATATTATTGTTAGAACATTGAAGATTAATAAGGTTGAAATTTTGACTCACGTCTAAATTACTTAATCCACATTGCGAAACAAATAAACCCTCAAGATTAGGATTTTGGGTTATATCTAAACTTCCTATATTATTACTATATACACTTAATGTTATTAAATTTTGATTGCTTGTTACGTCTAACGATGTAATATCATTTCCATTGATTTGTAAATTTTGTAATTCAGAATTTTGGGATACATCTAAAGACGTTAAAGAATTACCAGCGGCAAGAAATGATTGTAAATTTGCATTCTGTGACAAATCTATTGTGGTTAGATTGTTACTCGCCAAATACATGTGCCAAATCATTAAATTTTGTGAAGTATCGAGTGATGATAAATTATTTGCTACACATTGCAAAACCTCTAAATTAGTATTATTTGAAATATCCAATTCGCTCAAATCATTATAATTGCAATACAACTTTTTTAAATTTATATTTTGAGAGATATCCAATTCAGTTATTTCATTTCTATCACAGGACAGCTCTTGTAAATTCACAAAAACTTCAATTCCTGTCATGTCACTAATTTCCTTTTGATAAACATTTAAATATTCAGTAACAGCCTCCGCCTCACTAACTTGAATCTCCCCATCCCCATTGGTATCAATAACAGGGTTATGGTTTAGCAACGCATTTTTAAAATTGGCATCGGGTATGTTTACTATCTGTGCGCTGGCAAAAAAAGAGACAAACAGGGTTAGGGTAAGTAGTACGTGTTTCATTTATAAAAGTTTATGAGTTTAGGTGTCGAGGGGTTGATGAGCTTCTGGTTTAACTGGCACAATATATATATATCCAAAAAATAAAAAAATCTTATTTTAAAAAAATATTCCCCGCCCTGAAAGGGAGGGGTGGCTGCGAAGCAGACGGGGTGGGTACTTGTTATAAAACTAAAAGAAAAAACCCCTTCCGTCTTTTGGCAGAAAAAGCCAAAAGCCACCTTCCCCTTAAACAAACAACAAACTTTTAATTCAAAATTATTAGAAGGCGAAGGAACAAGAATAAAATAAAATAACATTAAAAATTAATCCCCGCCCTGCAAGGGAGGGGTGGCTGCAAAGCAGACGGGGTGGGCATTCACCGCCCTGTAAGGGAGGGGGCGGCTGCGAAGCAGACGGGGTGGGTACTTGTTATAAAACTAAAAGACAAAACCCCTTCCGTCTTTTGGCAGAAAAAGCCAAAAGCCACCTTCCCCTTAAACAAACAACAAACTTTTAATTGAAAATTATTAGAAGGGGAAGGAATACGAATAGAATAAAATAAAATAAAATAAAATAACAATAAAAAATTACTCCCCGCCCTGAAAGGGAGGGGTGGCTGCGAAGCAGACGGGTGGGTATAACACATATGAACTTCCCTGATTAGCGTTGACCGTTTTTAGTTAATTAATTCATTGTCAAAAATAGTCATCAATTTTCTTTCTTGAGGCCTCAAGAAAGAAAATTGGGCTATGAACTTTTCAGGGCTCATTCTGTCATTGTTGTTATGCAATCTTTTGTTGTTATAGTTCTTTACGGCTTTTGCCGTCATTCTTCTTAATTGGCCAAAGTCCTTGGGCTTCCAGTGGTCCAGGTATTCTTCTTTTATGGTCCTGTTGATACGCTCGGCAAAGGCATTGTCCTGGGCGGAGAGTGCCATACTTATCTGACTTCCATTGCGCTTTAGAAGGCCTATGTACTCTTTATAAGTATATTGGCTTCCTCTGTCGCTATGGTGTATCAACGGAGCATCGTTTTCTCTCAGGGCCATATTTAAGGCATCCATATTTGCCCGTGCCCGCATAGTGCCAGAGACCTTATAGCCTACAATTTTCTTGGTATAGACATCTATTATAAAGACTGCGTAATAATGTCTGTTGCCGATGGGTATGTAGGTAATGTCGGACTGCCACACCATCGATGGACGGTCAATTTCCATTCCTTTTATAAGGTTGGGGTAATAGATCTTTGAAGCGATTGTTGTTTTTTTGTAATTCTTTTTACGCTTCAAGCGATATCCCAGTTCCATCATGAGTTCTATAAACCGATCCCTTCCCATAAAGTCGGGTTTAAGTGTATAGTACATTTTCTCCACCCCACAACCTGGATGGTCCGCTCGCAGTTCGTCTGCTTCAAGGACCAGCTGTGCTGTTTTGCTATCAAAGACCTTTTGCCTAGTATCGTACTGGGCAACGGCCTGCTTGCTCAGGCCAACTTCTCTGTAGAGACTGTTCAGGGAAAAACTCATTTTTTGTTTGTTTTCCCGGAACCAGTTGATTGTGGGGTGCCGAAGTTTTTTTTGATGTCGATGTCAAGTTCATCCTTGGCTATCTCCATCATCTTCTCCAGATAATCGATCATTATCTGCTTGCGACCCACAGTGCGCTCAAGCTCCTTTACACGAGCCTCGAGCTCCTTCATTTTTTTGTTGCTGCTGTCCTTCATCTCTACGATTCTGAATCCTTTCTCGCTAAAGGTAGAGAATTTATAGATCCAACGATAAATCGACTGTTCTGATACTCCGTGTAGCTTCTCTAGTTGAAGCACACTGAACTTACCGTTTTCAAAATCTGCAACAATTCGTTTTTTAAATTCAATTGAGTATTTACGCGTCTTGCGAATACTTCGTACATTTGCTTTCATAGTTTTCCACACTTTAAGTGGTCAACCTATATCAGGGACGTACAATAACCGACAACCAACAACTAAACAACCCCAATCCCAACAGCCCCCTTAGCAAACGACTTATAAAACCGATCTGGCAACTTCTGGTAAAACTGCACCTTCACAACTCCAAACACTGCACTCCCTTTCTTAGGCTTTTCGGGTATTTCCAGCACCAACTCCTTTGCCTCATCCTCTTTCGCTACCACCAAGGCATCGGTATTCAGAATAAACCTAAAAGCATTCCCCTTTAAGTTGTACTCCAACACTCCATACTGCAAATAAAAATGCGTTGATCCTTTAGGAAACTTCAACCTTTTTGGGTCAAAGGCAACGGCTTTCAAAACCCCTGTTTTAGTATCAAGATCAGCAATCGGACCTAAAATATCCCTCGTGCCAGGTCCTTTGGTAAACTTAAATTCCCGCAAAAGCTTCCGTCCCATATCACAACAAAGCCCATTGACCACAGTGCGTTTTCCCACAGGCGCTTCATCCAGCGTTTTAATTTGCATAAAAAGTTTCATCAACCTACTGTGCAAGGTCCCGTCTCCCAAATCATTAATAAACGGAAATAACGCCTCCTTAAAATTCTTGTTGAACCTACTGCAAAGTGCCAGTTCCTGATTACTATCCCGAACTCCTTGCATTTTTGGATTATTCTTTATACTTTCACGGGTAAATCCACCACCCGCTTTCCGTTGGCGCTGCTTGCCATTCTGAATGTAATAGTTAATACCGTTATAAGTTCCTTTAATCGGTGGAAAATTATCATCTGAAGCCATAACTATCTGGTTTAAAATGGGTTTTTCAGATGAAAATTAAAAAATTCCCTCAAAATAACCAAATCCGTATGCCGACTATATACCGACAGTATGTTGACTGTATGCCGATGGTATGCCGTATTTCCTCCTAGTTTCCTTCTAGTCTCCCTCTACTTTCCTTCTAGTCTCCCTCTACTTTTCTTCTATCTGCCCTCTAGGCCGCCCCTACTTTTCTTCACAAAAATGTACCCTTTCCCGAACAAATCCCGAAGACAACTAAAGCCACAGCCTTGCAAACCCAATATTTATCAATAACTTTATAAAATCTAACATCACAAAAATTCTTATGAAAAAGACAATTACTTTCCTATCGGTTCTATTCCTCGGAATAATTACCACCGCCACTGCTCAGCAACAAGGCAAAAAAGCCACCCTTAATGAAGACGGCACTATTTCCGTGGAAACTGTTACGCTTCCAGAAAATTATTACAGCCAAGAAAAAACCCAGGTTTTTGATATGCTTTGGCGTTTTGGCGAACCAGCGCACCCCAACTTCAAAAACAGTCGTGGAACCACTTTGGCAGATATAGATAACGATGGAGTGGACGAAATACTCTACGGAATATGGAATACGCTTTATGCTCTAGAAGGCAATGGCGATGTACTTTGGGAAAAACCCGTGAGCGGTACTATCCTTCTCCCACCCACGGTTGTAGATTTGGATGGCGACGGCACATTGGAAATAATCCTAAACACTGGCGGTGTACCCAATGCAGGCCGCGTCTATCTTTTAGACCCTGTGGGCAACAACCTGCCCGGATGGCCCTTAAATTTTGACGACCATTGGATGATAAATGCTCCAGCCGCCGCAGATGTAGATGGCGATGGTGTTTTAGATATTGTAACTGGTGAGCGCGTAACTGGCGGTCAAGGTTTTGTTCACGTCATTAAAATGGATGGTACTCCCCTTAATGCCAATTGGCCTGTGGAAGTTGCCGCTACACCAGCTTTCACTCCCTCCATAGCTGATGTTGACAATGACGGAAACAATGACGTAGTGATTGCCGCCTCCAGTGCTGGAATGTATATTTTTGATAATCAAGGTGCGGTTTTTCCAAACTTCCCTGTTTTTGATGCAAATGTGAATTACTCCTACCAATCCCCTATTCTTGCAGATCTAGATGATGACGGCGATCTGGAAATAATAGGAAGCAACCACGGTAACGCTGCCGGCTTTTACGTTATGGAACACGACGGTAGTTACAAAGCTGGCTGGCCCATCGCTCTCAGCGGTTGGACCTACTCACCAGCAACCGTTTTGGATATAGATACTGATGGCACTTTGGATATCTTCATGTCAGACAGAATCACTAGCGGAACACCCGGTGAAGAATTGCCTGTTATTTATGGCCTAGACCCAGACGGCAATAACCTGCCAAACTTTCCCATAGAAAAATATGGCGGCACTGAAGGCGTAATCTCCATTGCAGATGTGAATAACGACAATGTATTGGATATAATTTTTCCCAGCGTAATGACTGATGCGGCAGGCGAAGGCTTTATTCACGCTTATTCTTTAGATGGCTCAGGAGAAATAGCTGGATTTCCTTTACGCCCACACGGATTTACATTCTTAAACGGAGCTGTTTTGGGCGATGTTGATAATGATGGCCTTTTAGACCTTACTGCAAATAGCTATACCCAAACTTTCGGATCAGGAATAGACTCTACTTTTGTAAGCGTTTATAACCTTAATGTTCCATACAATCCAGACACCATAAAACGCAATGGTTATAAAGGCGACAATAGCCGCGACGGCTTTGTGAAAATTGACCCACCTATCGGAGTGGCAGAGTTTAATCCAGCTTCCACTATAACCATATTTCCAAATCCTTCGGAAGGCATCTTGAGGTTTACAATCCCTACCGCAATGCAAAACGCAAAAATCAAAATTTTCAGTATTGATGGAAAGCTGGTTTTTTCAGAAGAAAAAAATCTGGAAACAACCTCAACTTATAATTTGAAACATTTAAACAGCGGACTGTATTTCGTAACTATTTCTGATGGAAAAAATACTTCTACAGCCAAGTGGGTGAAAAAGTAGGTGATTTAAATTTAAAAATACAACAAAACATAACTGCCTCTTTCAATATTCCTTTGATAGAGGCAGTTATGTTTTAACTAAAAAAAAGATTGTATGAATGTAGATGATCTAATTGATATTTAGTAATTAAAAACCGTTTGCGTAATTCTGTATTGCTTTAAAATTGAAATTCTTTTATCACACAGAACTTGTCGAGGTACAGGATAGAAGTGTCTTTGAAAAGGCCCAGACTAACACTTTAGAAACAAATTGAGCTTTGAGATTAATATAATAAATAACACATTTATTATTTCAAACTAATTTTATCCAACGCGTTATTTAAAATATTTTTTTTTGGAATTTGGCACTTGTGATTTGGAATTTCTACTCAATAACGTGCTGCGAATAATTCCGCCACTTCTCCAAACAAGCTTCCATATCTTCGGGGATGGGGCATTCAAAACGCATAAATTCACCACTAACTGGATGTACAAAACCTAGCGTACGGGCGTGTAAAGCTTGGCGTGGCAGTACTTTAAAACAGTTTTCCACAAATTGTTTGTATTTGCTGAAAGTGGTTCCCTTCAATATTTTTTCGCCACCATAACGCTCGTCATTAAAGAGTGTGTGACCTATATATTTCATATGCACACGTATTTGGTGGGTACGACCCGTTTCCAATCTACAGGAAACAAGAGTTACATACCCCAAGCGTTCCAAAACTTTGTAATGTGTAACGGCCGGTTTTCCTTTTTCTTCTTCGTCGTTTTCGTAAACGGTGTTTTGCAAACGGTTCTTTGGGTGACGGCCTATATTTCCCTCAACGGTACCTTCCTCTTCTTCAACATTTCCCCAAACAAGGGCTACATATTCGCGCTCCGTGCTTTTGTCAAAAAACTGTTTGGCGAGGTGGGTCATGGCTTCCTCCGTCTTTGCCACTACCAATAACCCGCTTGTGTCTTTGTCTATTCTGTGGACAAGTCCAGGACGATTACTGCTATTATTCGGAAGGTTTTCGAAATGATAGGTCAGTGCATTTATAAGTGTTCCACTATAATTTCCGTGTCCGGGATGCACAACCATTCCCGCAGGTTTGTTCACTACAAGTACGGCGTCATCCTCATAAACAATATCCAACGGAATATTCTCGGGAACCAATAGAAATTCATACGGTGGATGCTCAAAAAGCACCGTAACCACATCATTTCCTTTTACTTTATAATTTGATTTTACGGGAACGCCATTTACGTATATGTTACCGGCGGTTGCAGCTTTTTGAATTTTGTTTCGGGTAGCTTTTTCAATTAGGTTCATCAGGTATTTATCTACCCTTAATGCGCCCTGCCCTTTGTCTGCCTTAAAGCGGTAATGTTCATAAAGATCATCATTACCATCTGTATCGTCAATTTCTTCTTCGTTAAAATTCGCCATTGTTCTCTTCTTCACTATTATCTGGCGCTTCTTGGTTTTCTTCGGAAGAATTATCTTCAGATTGAATTCTGTTCAATGATTCGTCGCCAACAATTAAATCAATTATCGATGTTTTTTGCAGTGGAGTGCCGGGGTCAAGCTTTTCGCCTTTATAACGCATTTCCAAGACATTGTCACTAATATGCGGGCGATAGCTTATTTTTCCAATCACAAAACCCATTGCCAAAAGTGTTGGTTCGGCTTGTCTACGGGTTCTACCCAATATATCAGGTACTTCAATTTTTCGGTAGCCCGAGGGGTTCAGCGTTAAATAAAGTTTTCGGTCTTCTTTTACAAATTTGCCCGGTTTTGGAATTTGTTCAATTACGGAATATCTCGGATAATCGGGATTGTAGTTTGCTGAATCTAAGATTTCATAGCGAAGATCCATTTCGTCCAACTTCTCCTCTACTTTGTCCAAAGACATTTTAGCGAGATTAGGCACTTCAATCGTTTCATTGTGGTTTGTGGTGAAGCGTAACCACCACAATATCAAAAATGCCAAAACTAAAATAGCAACGATTGCCAAAAGCAACTGCTTCAAAAATGCCTTGGAAAACACAAATTGGAAAAAAGTCATACGTTTGTTTGTTAATGCACAAAAATATAAAACCCAAAGTTAGTATCTTTCTATGGATAAGTGATATTTTTGTTTTGTGAGTTATTTAACGTCGGTTTTAAAGATTTGTTATGGGTAAAAAACATATTGCCGTGGCTATGGGCGGCTATTCCAGCGAGTTTGAAATTTCGCTAAACAGTGGCGCAGTGGTTTGTAATGCCCTCGATAAAAACAAGTATGAAATCTATCCCGTCCATATTTTGGAAGAAGGATGGTACTTTATTGCTAAAAACGGCACTAAGCATTCCATAAACAAAGCAGATTTTAGTTTTGACAATGGCACCGAAACAATTCGCCCCGATGCTATTTTTAATACCATACACGGCACGCCCGGTGAGGATGGTTATTTGCAAGCTTATTGGGAATTGCTGAAAATACCACACACAAGCACGGATTATTACCAAGCTGCGCTGAGTTTCAACAAACGCGATTGTCTTTCGGTTTTGAAGAATTTTGGCGTTCGTGCTGCAAATTCGTATTATGTGAATGAAGGTACCGAAATAAATGTTGAAGAAATTGTAAAGAAAACGGGCTTACCTTGTTTCGTAAAGCCAAATCGTTCCGGTTCCAGCTTTGGTATAAGTAAAGTGAACGAAATGGAGGAAATAATGCCCGCCATTGAAAAAGCATTTACGGAAGATACTGAGATAATAATTGAAACTGCTTTAGTGGGAGTAGAAGTTTCTGTAGGTGTTTATAATAAAGGCGAAGAAATAATTGCACTCCCGGTAACCGAAATTGTTTCAGAGAATGAATTCTTTGATTACGAAGCGAAATATTTAGGGAAATCACAGGAAATCACACCTGCAAGAATTTCAGAGGAAGAGACCGAAATGGTACAAAAAGAAGCAATGCGCATATACAAATTATTGAATATGAAAGGCATAACCCGCAGTGAATTCATCATAGAAAACGGAAAACCCTATTTCTTGGAAATAAATACCAATCCCGGCCTTTCCACAGAAAGCATCATCCCCAAACAAGCCCGCGAAGCTGGAATGACATTGACGGAATTTTTTGATATATTGATACAGAATGTACTAAAGTAGTTGCAAGTTTCAGGTTACAAGTTGCAAGTTTTATTGCACCACCACAACCTGTAACTTGCAACCTGCAACCCTTTAACCAAGACCAATGAAGTATTACCTCATAGCAGGCGAAGCATCCGGAGACTTACACGGAGCCAATTTAATGAAAGCCTTAAAAAAGGAAGACGCTGAAGCAGACTTCCGTTTTTGGGGCGGCGATTTAATGAAAGCTGTTGGCGGGACTGAGGTAAAACATTATCGCGAACTGGCATTTATGGGTTTTGCCGAAGTTGTAATGAACCTAAACACAATTCTGAAAAATATAAAACGCTGCAAAAAGGATATTGAAGCTTACAATCCCGATGTTATTATTTTTATAGACTATCCCGGCTTCAATTTCCGAATTATGAAATGGGCGCGCAAGAAAGGCTATAAAACGCATTATTATATTTCCCCACAAATCTGGGCCTGGAAGGAAGGCCGCATCAAAGATATAAAACGCGATGTGGACCAGATGTATGTAATTCTTCCCTTTGAAAAGGAATTTTATGAGGAAAAACACAACTTCCCTGTTCATTTTGTGGGCCATCCGTTGATTGACGCCATTTACAACAGAACCCAAGTTGACCCAGAAACTTTCAAAAAAGAAAATGGGCTGGACGATCGTCCAATCGTTGCTTTACTCCCTGGAAGTAGAAAGCAGGAAATAAAAAAAATGCTGGAAATAATGATTTCCGTAGCCAAAGATTTTAAGGATTATCAATTTGTTATTGCCGGAGCGCCCAGTCAGGAAAAGTCTTTTTACGAAACATTTCTCAGTACAAAAAACGTGCATTTTGTAACCAACAAAACGTATGATCTTTTGAGTATTTCGGAAGCTGCTTTGGTAACCTCGGGCACGGCTACCTTGGAAACCGCCCTCTTTAAAGTACCGCAAGTAGTATGTTATAAAGGCAGCCGGATTAGCTATGAAATTGCAAAACGCGTGATTAAATTAGACTATATTTCATTGGTAAATTTAATTCTTAACAAAACGGCCGTAACAGAACTTATTCAATCTGATTTCAACAAAAAAAGACTTAAAGAGGAGTTGACCATTATTTTAGATCCATACAAACGCGCAGCCATGTTCTTGGACTATTACGACCTTGAAAAAGCGCTCGGCGGTCGTGGTGCCAGTGAAAACACAGCCAAACTAATACATTCCGCAATCAAGTGAAGTAAATAATATTTCATATTTTTAAGCATTAATCTTCTATTCCCTTTTGATGAAAAAACTACTTCTTCTTTCTTTCTTCGCTTTATTTCTTTTTTCCTGTGGCAGCACAAAAAACACTGGAAAAGTTCCCGAAGCTATTGTTGGAAAAAACGCAACGAAAACAGTTCGAAAAGTAAATACACATAAAAACAACAAGGTTGCGAAAGAAGAAAATGAAGAGGAGGCCCATACTGAAAACAATGAAGAAAGCCCGAAAGAAATAAAAAGGGAAATCATTGATTACGCAAAGACTTTTCAAGGCACACGCTATAAATTTGGCGGTACTACCGAAGCCGGAATGGATTGCTCTGGCTTAGTGTACACCGCTTTTCAAAAAGAAAATATAACCTTGCCTCGAATTTCGCGCGATATGGCCACTAAGGGAATTCTTATTTCCTTTAAGGATATTGAAGCAGGCGATTTGGTTTTCTTCAAAACCAGCCGTAAAAACACCATTACTCACGTAGGTTTGGTGGTAGAAGCAAAGCGCGGCGAAGTATTGTTCATCCACTCCACAACCCGTGCTGGCGTAATTATTTCATCACTCGATGAAGCCTATTGGAAAAAGGCTTTTGTGGAAGTGCGACGCGTTATTTAGTTGCATATTTGAGCAACATTTATTAATTTTAAGTTATTCTCCCCGATTGATTTTAGGTCTCATCTAAAGTTTGGGGTATGAAATTCATAAACTTCGCAGTCGTAAAGTTTTCGTTTTTTCTTGTATTAGGAATTCTCGCTGCGCATTTCCTTCCCATTTCTACATTTTTACTGAATTATCTTTTGGCGCTTTTGCTGGCTGTTTTTGCACTGTGGCTCTGGTCGCGTAAGCAATTGATTCAAACTGTTTACTTCGGAATTGCCACCTATCTCTGTTTTTTTGTTATTGGTTATTTCAGTTATCAGATAAGACTGCCAGAGTTTCAATCAAAACATTTTTCGCACCTTGTTACTGATGATACTGCTGAAATATTTCAACTGAAAATCACGCAAATATTAAAGCCAGATAAATTCAATTTAAAATATTTTGCTACAGTAAACTCTATAAATGGCGTACCAACTAAAGGAAAAATATTGCTTAATGTTTCCAAAGATTCTTTATCGAAATCATTTTCGCCTGATGAAATACTATTGGTTTACGCCCCTATTTCTGAAATCCCAAAACCATTAAATCCGCACCAATTTGATTATTCAAAATATATGAAATCATTGGAAGTTTATGGACAATTGCGAGTTTCAGAAAAGGAGATTTTAAAAACCCGAAAAGGCACAAGAACTATATTGGGAATGGCTCAAAATTTTCGGGCAAGCATTGTAGAAAAACTTCAAAAGACAAAACTAAAAACAGACGAACGCGCCATTATACAAGCGCTCGTTTTAGGCGAAAAGAAAGATATTGGTAAAAATCTTTACACGGAATATGCAGCAGCCGGAGCAGTTCATATCTTGGCGGTTTCAGGACTTCACGTCGGAATTCTGTTCTTCATACTTACTTTTCTTTTCAGACCATTAAGCCGTTGGAAATTTGGAATATACTTTCAAGCCATTTTAATTGTATTGCTACTTTGGGGATTTGCTTTACTTTCAGGGCTTTCGCCTTCTGTTACGCGCGCGGTAACTATGTTCAGTTTTTTTGCTTTGGCAAAACTTTTCGAGCGGGACACCAATTCCATAAATACTTTATTTCTTTCGTTCCTAACATTGCTGATTATTAATCCATTATGGCTTTTTCAAGTTGGGTTTCAACTTAGCTATTTGGCGGTATTTTTCATTGTTTGGCTACAACCGCTTTTCTATAAAGTTGGGTATTCAAAATACAGGATTGTGCGTAAAACTTGGGCGATTGTATCTGTTACCATTTGTGCGCAAATTGGCGTTTTGCCTTTGACTCTTTATTATTTCCATCAGTTTCCCGGGTTGTTTTTGTTAACTAATATTGTAATACTTCCCTTTTTAACAATTTTGATGTGCGGCGGAATACTGATAGTTGTTTTAGCGTCTTTAGAAATCCTTCCAAATTGGCTTGCGGAAAGCTATAATTTTCTGATTGAAGGGTTGAATGGCTTTATTCATTGGGTGGCCGTGCAGGACGAATTTCTTTTCAAAAATATTCACTTTTCAAGCTTAAAGGTTTTTGGAACCTATCTTTTGATAATTGCTTTAGTATTGTTTTTGAAGAAAATAAGTTATCACAGATTGATTATTTCACTTTTGGCAATTTCAGCATTTGTTACAATTTATATTTTTGACGAATTCCGAACCTCATCCAATCAATTAATAGTTTTTCAGAAAAGCAAACAGACCTTGATTGGCTATAAAAACGGAACAAATTTTACGATTTTTAAAAACGACTCCACTAATAACATTTCCGAAGAATATCCTATAAAATCATTCCGAAGCGCATTTAATATTGAAAATTATTTTGAAGAAAAGCTGATAAAAATATTTCAATACAACAATAAAAAGATTTTTATAATGGATAGCCTGGGCATTTATCCCAAGCAAAAAAGCATTCATACAATTGTTTTGACCAATAGTCCAAAAGTGAATTTAAATCGAATGATTGATAGTTTGAAACCAAAACAAATTGTGGCCGATGGAAGCAATTATTACAGTTATGCCAAACGATGGGAAAAGACGTGTAAATTAAAAAAGCTCCCGTTCTGCCATACTGCAAAACAAGGAGCTTTCTCAATAGAATAGCCCGAATATGAAACCGAAAATGCTATCCTAAAATGTGTATTTAAAGTTTTTTTGATAATCCTCCCAAGCTTCTGTTGTGGTAATTTTCAAGTAATCATCGCTGTGAATCATTTTTAGGAATATTTCAAGTTGCTGTGGAGTTCTATAACCGGGCACAGCTTGAATAAGGTCTCCGTTTTCCTCAAAAAAAACAACCGTTGGATATGCGTTTACCTTTAATGCGTGGGCAAACAAATGTTGCGAATTTCTGCCTTTTCTTGCTGGATCATAATTGGGATTGGTATAAACAAAATCCTGATAGTTTACCTCCTCGGTTCCTTCTGCATTGAATTTAACTGCATAATAGTTTTTGTTTACATATTCAGCAACTTCCTTATCGCTAAATGTGTTTTTATCCAGCATTTTGCAAGGACCGCACCAGGTAGTGTAAACATCCATAAAAATCTTTTTGGGTTCTTTCTTTTGAGCCGCCAAAGCTTCATTCATCGTCATCCACTTAATTTCTTGGGAATTGATTGTTGCTGCGGAAAAAACAAAAAGGAGAAGTAGAAAATATTTCATTGTAATTTTTTTAGTTTTCAGAATTTTTGAAACAAAAAGCGTTCCATAAAAAAGGAACGCTTTTATAGCATAAAGTATTGTGTATTAACGGATGCCGTGCATTAATTTTTTTAGAACAGGATTTAACACCATTGCAATTATCCCCACAACAATAGGTATTAATGTGAAAATTAAAAAGAATGTCCCTAAGGAATATTTAGCGGAAATTTCATCAATCATACCTCCCATTGTGTTTGCTGCTTTTTGGCCCACTGCAATGGCTAAATACCAAACTCCAAACATGAAACCAATCATTCTTGCTGGCACCAATTTACTTAAATAAGAAAGTCCAACCGGTGAGATGCAAAGCTCGCCCATTGTGTGGAGCAAATAAGCCAAAATCAAAAATATCATGCTCACAGAAGCAGTCATTGCTCCTGAAGGAATGTCGGAAGCACCATAGGACAATACTGCAAAGCCAAGCCCTAGAAGTATTAACCCTATTCCATATTTCATTCCAGCGCTCGGATTGTACTTACTCTCCCACCATCTTGAAAATAAAGGTGCCAATGTAATAATAAAGAACGAATTCAAAATACCAAACCAAGTTGCGTCAACTTCATTGCCTTCCTGTGAAAATTTATCGTACAGTCTATAAAGCACCAATCCCCAAACACCAATAAAGGCTATTGCCAGCACAATATTGGAGGCTCCAATTCTATTGAAAGTTTTCTTGAAAAGAAGAAAGATTACCCAAGTAATTATTATCAACGGAACTGTAGTTAAAAGTGCATCCACAACTTTAAAAATCATTGCAGAATTTCCTACCAAAGTCCTGTCGGTATAATCCCTTGCGAATAATGTCATTGAACCCAACGATTGTTCAAAAAACGAAAAGAAGAAAACGGTAAAAAGTCCGAAGATTGAAACAGCTATAATCCTGTCGCGAACTATTGGCAAATATCTAGCTATACGTGTTATTAATAATATTAAGAACAAAACCAAGGCTGTTAAAACAACTACATTAGTACCGCTTAAACCACCAACTTCAAAAGGGACTAACGATGTTCCGCCTATTTTTTCCAATGGATCATTAAAAAGATACAACAAACCACCAACTGAGGATAGCACTACTAAAATTTTATCAAAAGTGGTAAATGGGTTTAATTTTGTTGGCACCACTTCCTCTTCACGTAGTTCAGGTCTTTCTTCATTAATGTTTTGTGGAATTTCTACCTCGTGAATTTTTGAAGGTTTTGCACCAATATTTCCAAATAGTTTTCCAGCCAGCAAAAACTGAAGCATTCCCAAAAACATAAAAATACCTGCCAAACCAAAGCCCCAAGACCAGCCATAATTTTCGGCTAAATAACCACAAAGCATCATTCCGAAAAATGCTCCAGCATTCACACCCATATAAAATATGGTATAAGCTCCATCTTTTTTGGATTCCTTGCCTTTGTACATTTCAGAAATAATAGACGTAATATTCGGCTTAAAAAAACCTGTTCCTATCACCAAAAGGGCAAGCCCCAAATAAAAAGAAGCAGTTGTTTCCAACGCCATAGAGGCGTGGCCCAATGTCATTACAACACATCCAATAACCACCGCCATACGATAACCCGTAATTTTATCGGCTATCCACCCTCCAATAATTGGAGTTAAATAGAGCAAGGAAGCATAAGTACCTATTAAAGCTAACGCGTTTTCACGTGGCCATTCCCAACCTGGATTGTCACTTAAAATTGGAGCTGTTAAGAATAGTACCAAAAGGATTCGCATTCCGTAGAAGGAAAAGCGCTCCCACATTTCAGTAAAGAAAAGGATAAAAAGCCCCGCGGGATGCCCTAAAACTTTGTCCTTAAACAGATTTTCTATATCGGTGTTCATTTGTTTATGCTTTGGTTAAATTGAATTTTTGAAAAATTAGTTTCCTTTAGTATGGTCTGGATCCGCCAATTCGAATCCTTCGTTTTCAAGAATTTCGCGCTCGTTATCTTCTGCCCCATGTGTAAGATTCTCTAGTTTCTTTCTTACCAATAATACCAATAATCCAAAAACAACACAGAAAACAGCGATTCCAGTAAATACGGTATATTCACCCAAATCTGAAGCAGATTCCCCTAAAAGTCCAGCAACTTTATTTCCAAAACCGGTCATTGCAAAATAAACACCCATCATCAATGACGCATATTTTAAAGGAGCCAATTTTGTAATGTATGAAAGTGCTACCGGCGACAAACATAATTCACCAACAGTGTGGAACAAATAAGCAGCTACTAACCAATACATTGCAGAAGCGCCATCTGCATTATACTGTGCAGCAGCTCCGGTCATAAAAAAGAAACCAGTACCCATAATTATTAAGCCAATACACATTTTGAAAAGTGAGGTTGATATTTTTCCTTTCAACTTTCTATGTGCCCAATAGGCTGCAACGCTTGTACCCAATATAATAATGAAAAGTGCATTTAAGGATTGGAACCAAGATGCAGGAACTTCCCAGCCCATCAACATTCTATTGGTTTTTTCAGAAGCATAAATGTTCATTAAACCTCCTGCCTGTTCAAAAGCGCCCCAGAATACAATCACCAAAATGAAAGAAATGAACAATACAATCATTCTATCTTTTTCAATTTTTGATAGCGGTCTCTTCATTGCCGCCTTTTCTTCTGGATCAATAGATTTATTGGTATTATTACCTACATATTTCAAATGCTTTTGACCTACTATATATTGAATCAATCCCAATAGCATTCCTATTGCAGCAAGACCAAAACCGTAATGCCATCCATAAACTTCACCTACATAACCTACAATCAAACTTGAAAGAAATGCTCCAACGTTTATACCTATATAGAATATTGTAAAACCTTTGTCTCTTCTAATATCACCAGGCTTATAAAGACCTCCAACCATAGTTGAAATATTCGGTTTTAGCATTCCAACTCCCGCTATGATCAGTCCAAGCCCTGTGTAAAACGCCCACATTTGTTCCACTGAAAGAATTCCGTGACCCAAAACAAGCAAAATACCACCGACAAGAACCGATTGCTTTTGTCCTAAAAATTTATCTGCTATCCAACCTCCGGGAATAGAAGCTACATAAACCAACATCGTATAAGTCCCGTAAAGTGAAAGTGCATCACCATTGGTCCAGCCCAAACCAGGGTTTCCGCTGGTCGCCTCTGCCACTAAGTAAAGTACCAAAATGGCGCGCATTCCGTAATAGGAAAAACGTTCCCACATTTCTGTGAAAAACAATATGTAAAGACCTACAGGGTGGCCAAATAATTCCTTTTGTTTTTGATATTGAAGTGCTTCTGACATATGATTAATTATTAGTTAGATTTAATTTTTATAAATTCTTTTTGATGAAATCGGTCATTAAAGTATAAAGATGTAAGCGAGTATTGCCACCGTAAATTCCGTGATTCTTATCTGGATAGATTCTCCAATCAAATTGCTTGTTGGCTTGCACCAAAGCTTCTATTAAGCGCATGCTGTTTTGAACGTGTACGTTATCATCGGCACTTCCGTGTACCAACAGAAATTTACCTTTCAACCCATTTACGTGCGAAAGTGGTGAGTTTTCATCATAGCCCGTTGGGTTTTCCTGTGGGGTTTCCATATAACGCTCTGTATAAATACTGTCATAAAATCTCCAGCTAGTTACCGGAGCAACGGCAATGGCCATTTCAAATGTATCTGGAGCCTGAAATAAGCTGTTTGAGGACATAAAACCACCATAACTCCAACCCCAAATTCCAGTTCTGGAAGCGTCAATATACGGTAGTTCACTTAGTTTTTTTGCGACGACTATTTGGTCCTGCACTTCATATTTGCCCAATTCCTTTTGGGTCATTTTTTTGAAATCGCGACCTTTAAAACCTGTTCCGCGACCATCAACACAAGCAATGATAATATCCTGTTCGTTTGCTAACATTTGGTGCCAATAATCATTTCCACCCATCCATTTATTCGCAACGTTCTGCGAACCAGGACCTGAATATTGATACAGAAAAAGCGGATATTGTTTTGTTTCATCAAAATCCAATGGCTTTATCATATACATATTCAAATCTTCACCATTGATGTTTATGGTTGAAAATTCCTTTGGTGAAATTTTATAGGAAGCCAAAAGGCTCTTCAAATCTGTGTTGTTTTTTATTTCGCGAAGTATCTTTCCAGTTTTAGCTTCGTTAAGCGTGAAAACATAAGGTGTATTGGCGTCTGAAAAAGAGCCTATAAAATAGGTATAATCTGCACTGAAATCTGCATCGTTGGTTCCAGTTTGCTGTGTTAAACGAATTTTGTTTTTCCCAGAAGGCAGAATGGAATATACATCGCGGTTAATGCTTCCATTTTCAGTACTTTGGTAATAAACGCGACCTGTATTTTGGTCAAAACCGTAATAAGCGGTTACCTCCCAAGGACCTTTGGTCACTTGGTTTAATAGTTTCCCATTTTTATCGTATTGGTAGATGTGGTTCCAGCCATCTTTTTCACTTGTCCAGAAAAAGCTGTTGTTGTTTAAAAAAGTTAGATTGTCCGTAACGTCAACATAGGCATCGTCCTTTTCTTCCAAGATCAATTTTGAAGTATTGTTTGAAGCATCCACAAAAACTAAATCCAAAATATTTTGATGACGATTGGTAAGCTGCACGCTTAAAAGATTATTGTCTTCAGTCCATAGCAAGCGTGGAATGTAATAACTATTGTATTTTGAAAGATCTACTGTTGACGTTTTTCCACTGACAAGATCGTAAAGTTGTAAAGAAACCTTGGAATTGTTTTCACCTGCTTTTGGGTATTTAAAGGTTTCGGCAGAAGGATAAAGATTGTTGCCATAAACATCCATTGTGTATTCAGGAACATCAGTTTCGTCAAATTTAATGTAGGCAAGTTTATCACCATTCAGGCTCCATTCAAAGGCGCGCACAAAGGCGAATTCCTCTTCGTAAACCCAATCGGTAATACCGTTGATGATGCTGTTCTTTTTACCATCTGTAGTTATTTGCTTGGTTTCACCAGAATTCAGGTCTTTTACATAAAGATTGTTTTCAAAACCATAAGCAATTTTATTGCCGTCATTACTGAAAGTAGGCTCCTGGATTTTATTGGTTGAAACAAGGCTAAAATCTTTCGTTTTTATATCATAAACATAATAAGTACCTAAAGATGAACGGCGGTAAATTTGTTGCAGCTCTGTTGTGAAAAGAATTTTTGATTCGTCTTTATTGAATTCATAAGAAATAACGTAATCTATTCCCTTTAAATCATTGCTATTTAAAAGGGTTCTTACTTTATCACCGCTTTTATAATCATAAACATCAATCGTCGAAGCTTTGTTTTCTCTGTCATAATTTAGCACCGCATATTCCTTTCCGTTGTTTAATGAACGAAGAACATCCAAGCCTTGGGTGCGGAAAGCGCCACCCCAAATTTCTTCATTGGTTATGTCTTTTTGTTGGGCAGTAAGAGGTGAAAAAGCTGTGAAAAACAGCAATAAAAAAGATAGGGAGAATATTTTTTTCAAAGTGTTAAAATTTTGTTACGCCAAGTTTACTAATTTTTTGTGAAAGTGGCGACGGTTTTTTTGTTAAATAACCCTTTGAGTCGTTATTTAATAGGAATAACAAATAGTTACAATGCCTTACAAATTGCACTCTTCTATGCATACGCAAGTTGTGGCACAAAAGAACTTATTTGGAATCAATCCCTAACTAAAGGCATCGTGGTACAACGAAGCAAACCTTCCTGTTTGGAGATTTCGGCATAGGGAACTTCCTCAACCGTAAAGCCTTGTTCGCGTAGCCAAGTGTTTAATCTTGTAAAGTTTTTTTCTGAAATAACAACATCGGGGGAAATAGAGAATATATTACTGTTCATATTGTACATTTCATTTTTCGTAATATGAAAACAGTTTTCCTTTCCGAAGAAATCAATAAGCCATTGATATTCTTCTTCAATCAAAAAACCTTCTTTGTGGATGATTGCCTTGCCTCTTCCCAAAGGCTGAAAACAACAATCCAAATGCAATGCGTTTTCATCGGCAACCGTATTACTTTTCCGAAGACTGAATGATTTCACTTTTTTATGGGGAAACAATTTTTGAAGATGTTTTACAGCTTTCATATTTGTGCGTGCCGTAATAAAGCTGGGATAATCTTCGCCGTAATAGGTACCCACAAAAATGTAGTCACCCCATGGCATTACATCGCCACCTTCAATATGTGCGTTTTCGGGAAATTCTATTACTTTTGATGGATCAATTTGATTGATTACATGCTCAATGGCTTCAATTTCCATAGAACGGTCATCGAGAATATTGGCGATTATAAATTTATCCTCAATCACAAAAGCAATATCTCTCGAAAAAATTTGATTGTAATCTTTTATGGAATGCGGCCTATAAACCTTTACACCATATTTTTTAAAAACTTCAGCAACGGCCTCCATTTCGGCAACCATGTCTTCATCCTTTGGATAGGTGCCCGCTTTAATATGTTCTGCAGATTTTGGGTCGTAGGCATCTTCCAGTTTTGGCACGGGGCCATTGCTATCGGCCCTACCCAATATTACAGCACGCAATGGTGAAATTTCGTCGTTGATATTTAATTTGATCATATAGCAAATATAAAAAAAGCACCTCGATACCGAAGTGCTTTCAAATATATTAAAAATTGTTTTTATCTTTTTTCTACAGACACAAAGCTCCTTAGGGTTTCGCCAGTATAAATTTGGCGAGGACGGCCTATTGGTTCTTTGTTTAAACGCATTTCTCTCCATTGCGCTATCCAACCCGGCAAACGCCCCAAAGCGAACATAGGCGTAAACATTTCAACTGGAATTCCTAATGCGCGATAAATGATTCCTGAATAGAAATCTACGTTTGGATATAATTTTCTGTCCACGAAATATGGATCTTCCAAAGCTTCTTTCTCCAATGCTTTTGCAATGTCTAAAATTTCGTCTTCAATACCCAAATTCTCTAAAACATCATCTGCAGCCTTTTTAATGATTTTTGCGCGTGGGTCAAAGTTTTTATAGACTCTGTGCCCAAAGCCCATCAATCGGAAAGGATCGTCCTTGTCTTTTGCTTTGGCCATAAATTTTTTGGTATCGCCACCGTCTTCCTTAATAGCTTCAAGCATTTCAATAACCGCTTGGTTTGCCCCTCCGTGAAGTGGCCCCCAAAGCGCTGCAATTCCTGCAGAAATCGAAACAAAAAGACCTGCATGTGACGAACCAACAATTCGTACTGTAGAAGTAGAGCAATTCTGTTCGTGGTCTGCGTGAAGAATCAATAGCTTATCCAAAGCTTCCAAAACGGTTTCATTTGTAGTGTATTCCCCGTTTGGTTTTTTGAACATCATCTTTAGGAAGTTATCTACGTATCCTAAAGAATCTCCGCCGTAATCCAACGGGAGCCCCATACGTTTTCTATATGTCCAAGCAGTCAAAACCGGGAATTTTCCAAGGATTTTCACAATAGCTTTATACATATCTTCCTCGCTATCCACATTTACGGACGAAGGATTGAAAGCCACCAAAGCCGAAGTCAAAGAAGACAGAACGCCCATTGGGTGTGCGGCTTTTGGAAAACCGTCCAAAATTCTTTTTACATCTTCATCAACATGTGATTGTGCTTTTATATCTGTATGGAATTTTTCTAATTGGGTTTTGGTGGGCAATTCACCAAAAATAAGAAGGTAACAAACCTCTAAGAAATGTGCTTTTTCAGCAAGTTCTTCAATGGCATATCCGCGGTAACGCAAAACTCCTTTTTCTCCATCCAAAAAGGTGATGGCACTTTCGCAAGCTCCTGTATTTTTATATCCCGGATCTAGCGTCACAACGCCACCCGTGTCGCCACGAAGACTTTTTATATCTATCCCTAATTCGTTTTCAGTTCCCTCTACAATTGGAAACTCGTATTTTTTACCATCTATCTCGAGGGTCGCCATCTTTGCCATAAAATATAGTGTGTTTTTTTAATTTATTCAGAAATGCTAAATTACAAAATCTCAAGCAATTTTTTTAACATTTCTAAGTAATCTTAGGTTAAAAAATCCTTAAATCATAGGTTATACAGCCGATTTTCGTAACATAAAAAAAACCCCGCTAGTAGCGAGGTTTTTAATTCATTTATAATAAAGCTATATTTTGAAAGCGTTTTGCTGCGGAAAATAGGCAACTTCACCCAATTGCTCTTCTATTCTGAGCAATTGATTGTACTTCGCCATTCTATCACTTCGCGAAGCAGAACCAGTTTTTATTTGGCCGCAATTTAATGCAACCGCCAAATCTGCAATTGTATTATCTTCTGTTTCCCCGCTTCGGTGGCTCATTACGGAAGTATAGCCAGCATTATGCGCCATATTTACGGCGGCAATAGTTTCGGTCAATGTTCCAATTTGGTTTACTTTTATAAGAATTGAATTCGCAATTTTCTCAGAAATACCTTTTGAAAGTCTTTCCACGTTTGTAACAAACAAATCGTCTCCGACCAATTGAACTTTATCACCAATCTTTTCGGTCAAGTATTTCCAGCCTTCCCAATCGTTTTCATCCATTCCGTCTTCAATTGAAATGATTGGATATTTTTTACACAATTCAGCTAAATAATCAGCCTGCTCTTTTGAAGTACGTACTTTTCCTTTTTCGCCTTCGAACTTTGTATAATCGTATTTTTTCTTCACATAGAATTCCGCAGCAGCACAATCCAAAGCAATCATTACATCGTCGCCCAATTTGTAACCTGCTTTTTTGGTTGCTTTTGCAATAGTATCCAAAGCATCCTCCGTTCCATCTAAAGTTGGGGCAAATCCGCCTTCGTCGCCAACAGCAGTACTCAACCCGCGATCGTGCAGTACTTTTTTAAGGTTATGAAAAATTTCAGAACCCATCTGCATTGCGTGCGTAAAGTTTTTCGCCTTTACAGGCATAACCATAAATTCCTGAAACGCGATGGGCGCATCACTGTGTGAGCCACCGTTGATAATATTCATCATTGGTACGGGAAGCGTCTTCGCGCTAACTCCGCCCACATAACGATATAAAGGCATTCCCAATTCATTGGCAGCAGCTTTTGCCGCGGCCAAGGAAACTCCCAAAATTGCATTGGCGCCAAGCTTCGATTTATTTTTGGTTCCATCCAAATCAATCATTGTTTTATCGATCAATTCCTGTTCGAATACCGAAATTCCCAAAAGTGTTCCTGCAATTTTGCCATTTACGTTTTCAACAGCTTTCAGTACACCTTTGCCCATATAAGCTTTTCCTCCATCGCGAAGTTCTACAGCTTCATGTTCGCCAGTGGAAGCTCCGGAAGGAACTGCAGCACGGCCCATAAAACCGTTTTCGGTAATTACGTCTACCTCAATAGTTGGGTTTCCTCTAGAGTCGAAAATTTGTCTTGCGTTGATGTCGATGATGATGCTCATTGGTGAAAGTTAATAGTTACTGGTTAATAGTTATTTGAAAAGACCTCACAGGTTTTAAAAACCTGTGAGGTCTGGAATATTTTATGCAGTTTGCAGTTTATGCTTTTCAATACTTTCGATAAATTGATCAAAAAGATACGAAGCATCGTGCGGTCCCGGACTTGCTTCGGGATGATACTGAACTGAAAACGCTGGTTTGTTTTTCAGTCGAATGCCCGCAGCAGTATGGTCGTTAAGATGCTCGTGTGTAATTTCGATATCTGGGTTTGCCTCTGCCTCTTCCCTATTGATAGCGAAACCGTGGTTTTGGGAAGTGATTTCACCTTTACCACTGATCAAATTCATAACGGGATGGTTTATTCCGCGGTGGCCGTTGTGCATTTTATAAGTTGAAATTCCGTTTGCCAAGGCTAACATTTGGTGTCCAAGACAGATTCCAAACATGGGCACTTCTTTATCCAAAATTGTTTTCACAACTTCTATTGCGCTGTGAAGTGGTTCGGGATCACCAGGGCCGTTGGATATAAAATAACCATCGGGATTAAAGGCTTTCATATCCGAAAAAGAAGCATTGTACGGAAATACCTTTATATAGCAATCGCGCTCCGAAAGTCTGCGAAGAATATTTTTCTTAATACCCAAATCCAATGCTGATATTTTGTATTTGGCATTTTCGTTTCCGAAGAAATAGGGCTCCTTTGTAGAAACTTTTGAAGCGAGTTCCAAACCGTTCATGTCTGGAATTTCGGCCAGTTGTTTTTTCAAACCTTCAATATTGTCAACTTCTGTGGAAATTACAGCGTTCATTGCGCCATTGTCGCGGATGTAGCTTACTAACGCCCGAGTATCCACATCACTTATTGCGAGAAGATTATTTCTATTTAAAAATTCTTCCAAGGAATCATCAGCCGCTGGGCGGGAATAATGGTAGCTGAAATTTCGAACCACCAAACCAGCAATTTTTATTCCTTCAGATTCTACTTCTTCTTTATTGGTACCGTAATTACCGATGTGGGCGTTTGTGGCAACCATAATCTGTCCGAAGTATGATGGATCAGTAAAAATTTCTTGATAACCGGTCATTCCGGTATTAAAACAAACTTCGCCAAAGGCGGAGCCTTCTTTGTTTCCAACCGCTTTTCCGTAGAAAATGGTTCCATCTGCCAGTAAAATAAGTGCTTTTTTTCGTGTTTGGTATTTCATTATTTGAAGTGTTTCAAGTTTCTGGTTGCAAGTTTCAGGTTAAAAAACATAGGTCACCCATCATCAAGCATCCAGCATTTCAAAATTCTTTGCAAAAATAGTATAAAAAAAAGGGATAAACGAAAACGCTTATCCCTTTGTTATTTAATGAATTCAAATTCATTTATTCTTCTTCTTTCTTGGCTTCTTTTTCAGCTTTTGCCGGAGCAGCTTTTGCAGCGGGTGCAGCAGCGGCAGCTTCAGTGCCAGTTCCGCTTCCACGACGACTTCTACGCGTAGATTTCTTCTTGGTAGCTTTGCCAGCGTTGTAAAGTTCGTTGAAATCAACTAGCTCTATCATTGCCATATCAGCGTTATCACCTAGACGGTTACCCAATTTAATAATACGGGTGTAACCTCCCGGACGGTCACCAACTTTTGGCGCAACAGTTCTGAAAAGTTCTGCTACTGCATCTTTTTGACGCAATTTTGCAAAAACCAAACGACGGTTGTGTGTGGTGTCTTCCTTAGACTTTGTTACCAATGGCTCTACAAATTGTTTCAACGCTTTTGCTTTCGCAACAGTTGTGTTGATACGTTTGTGCTCAACAAGTGAACAAGCCATGTTTGCCAACATTGAATGTCTGTGGGCAGTTTTTCTTCCTAAGTGATTTATTTTTTTTCCGTGTCTCATGACATTTTTGTTTTAATCATCATCTTGCATCAACCCATTTTGGGGAGCAAAATATGACGTATTAACTAATCTTTATCTAATTTATATTTTGCAAGATCCATCCCGAAGTTTAGGCCTTTCACATTTACAAGCTCTTCAAGCTCAGTAAGCGATTTTTTACCAAAGTTACGGAACTTCATCAAGTCATTTTTGTTGAAAGAAACAAGATCTCCCAAAGTATCAACTTCTGCAGCTTTCAAACAGTTTAGCGCACGAACCGAAAGGTCCATATCTACCAATTTTGTTTTAAGCAACTGACGCATGTGAAGGGATTCTTCATCATAAGTTTCAGTTTGTGCAATCTCGTCAGCCTCCAAAGTGATGCGCTCATCGCTGAACAACATAAAGTGGTGAATCAAAGTTTTTGCAGCTTCGGTCAATGCATCTTTTGGGTGAATAGATCCGTCAGTAATGATTTCGAAAACTAATTTTTCGTAATCTGTTTTCTGCTCTACACGGAAGTTTTCAATACTGTACTTCACGTTTTTTATAGGGGTGTAGATAGAATCTGTAAATATGGTTCCCAAAGGAGCGTTCGCTTTTTTGTTCTCTTCAGCAGGAACATAACCGCGACCTTTTTCGATAGTAATTTCGAAATTAAGGTTCACTTTCTTGTCCATATTGCAAAGAACCAAGTCTGGGTTCAATACTTGGAAGCCAGAAATGAATTTTTGGAAATCACCAGCTTTTAACTGCTCGTTTCCAGAAACGGAAATAGTAACGGTTTCGTTGTCTATCTCGTCAATCTGTCTTTTGAAACGAACTTGCTTAAGGTTCAAAATAATTTCGGTAACATCTTCTACTACTCCAGCGATGGTAGAAAATTCGTGATCCACGCCTTCGATGCGAACCGAAGTGATGGCGAATCCTTCCAAAGAGGAAAGTAATACGCGTCTTAATGCGTTACCAACGGTAAGTCCGTAACCTGGTTCCAAAGGACGAAATTCAAATTTCCCTTCGAAATCGGTAGAATTTACCATTATAACTTTATCAGGCTTCTGAAAACTAAATACTGCCATTTTTTTTTCTTCGTTTTAATTGTTATTTAGTTGCGCGGTTTAAAAGTTTGAAGAACACTATAAACCCTTTGGCCAAATACCAATATGATTATTTTATTATTTAGAATATAATTCGACGATAAACTGCTCGTTGATGTTTTCTGGAATTTGGATACGCTCAGGTACGGAAACGAAAGTTCCTTCCTTTTTGTCGTTGTTCCAAGTGATCCATTCGTACACGTGACTTGCATTTGCCAACGAATCGTTGATTGCGCTAAGAGATTTTGATTTCTCTCTAACGGCCACTACATCTCCAGCTTTCAACTGATAAGATGGAATGTTTACTTTTTCACCATTAACAGTGATATGACGGTGAGAAACCAATTGTCTAGCACCAGAGCGACTTGGGGATATTCCCATACGGTACACTACGTTGTCTAAACGTGACTCACACAATTGAAGCAAAACCTGACCTGTAATTCCAGGTGCAGCAGTTGCTTTTTTGAACATATTTCTGAACTGACGCTCCAAGATACCATAGGTATATTTCGCTTTTTGCTTCTCCATCAACTGGATTGCATATTCAGATTTTTTACCACGACGACGTGCGTTACCGTGTTGCCCAGGAGGGTAGTTTCTTTTTTCGAAAGACTTATCGTCTCCGAAGATAGCTTCCCCGAACTTACGGGCGATTTTAGTTTTTGGACCAGTATATCTTGCCATTTCTAATTTAAGGTTATGAAGGAAAACTAAATTAAGGTCTTACGTTAATCCTTTAGTTCTTGGTTCCTTCAGATTGATATTTGTTATTAATTATTGTTTATTATTATTTTTTATTTCTTTCTAAATAAAAATAGAAAATGAATTGCCCGAAGGCAATTCAATAAAAAATATTATACTCTTCTTCTTTTAGGAGGACGGCATCCGTTGTGCGGCATTGGAGTAACATCGATAATTTCGGTTACTTCAATTCCTGCGTTGTGGATGGAACGTATTGCAGATTCTCTACCGTTTCCTGGCCCTTTTACGTAAACTTTTACTTTACGCAAACCGGCGTCGTGTGCAACTTTTGCGCAATCTTCCGATGCCAACTGAGCTGCATAAGGAGTATTTTTCTTAGATCCACGGAAGCCCATTTTACCGGCTGAGGACCAAGAGATAACATCTCCGTTCTTATTTGTCAACGAAACGATAATGTTGTTGAAGGAAGCATTGATATGCGCCTCTCCAGTTGATTCAACATTAACCTTGCGTTTTTTAACTGCTTTTGTAGTTTTAGACGTTGTCTTTGCCATAACTCTAGGTTTTATTTAGTTGCTTTTTTCTTGTTAGCAACAGTTTTACGTTTTCCTTTTCTTGTACGAGAGTTATTCTTAGTACGTTGTCCTCTCAATGGAAGACCCGATCTGTGACGAATACCTCTGTAGCAACCAATATCCATTAAGCGTTTAATGCTTAATTGAACTTCACTACGTAATTCACCTTCGATTTTGAAAGACCCAACAGCGTCACGAATAGCACCGATTTCATCATCGTTCCATTCACTTACTTTTTTGTCTTCGTCAACTCCGGCTTTGTTCAGAATATCTTGGGCACGGCTCTTACCGATTCCGAAGATATACGTTAACGCGATTACACCCCTTTTGTGCTTCGGGATATCTACACCTGCGATTCTTGCCATAACTTATCCTTGTCTTTGTTTGAACTTTGGGTTCTTTTTGTTAATTACATATAATCTGCCTTTTCTGCGAACAATCTTGCAGTCGGCACTTCTTTTCTTTACGGATGCTCTTACTTTCATCTCTTTTCGTTTTTTATAGTTCAATGAACCGTGAGGTCCGTTGTATTAATATCTGTATGTTATTCTTGCCTTACTTAAATCATAAGGACTCATTTCCAGCTTCACTTTATCTCCTGGCAACAATTTAATGTAGTGCATTCGCATCTTACCAGAAATGTGTGCGGTTACTACGTGACCGTTTTCCAATTCAACACGGAACATTGCGTTTGATAGTGCTTCCACTATACTTCCATCTTGTTCTATTGCGCTTTGTTTTGCCATAATTATGCTACTGCCTTTCTATTTTTACCACTTTTCATCAAGCCATCGTAATGACGGTTCAACAAATAGGAATTTACCTGTTGCATTGTATCGATAGCAACACCCACCATAATCAATAGTGAAGTACCACCGTAGAATAATGCCCAACCTTGTTGGATACCCATCAATTTAACTACAAATGCTGGAAATATAGCAATCAAAGCTAAAAAGACAGAACCCGGAAGAGTTATTTGAGACATAATTCGGTCTAAATATTCAGCGGTTTGTGAACCAGGTTTAATACCGGGAATAAAACCACCACTACGTTTAAGGTCATCCGCCATTTTGTTGGTTGGCACCGTGATAGCAGTATAAAAATATGTGAATATGATAATCAATATTGCGAATACTAAGTTGTACCAAAATCCGAAAATATCACTAAAGGTAGCTTGAATTCCCTGAGCGAAATCGCTTTCGGAAAGACTTGCAACTGCAGAAGGTACAAACATAATTGCCTGAGCAAAGATGATAGGCATTACCCCAGAAGCATTTAACTTTAATGGAATGAACTGGCGTGCACCAAAAATATTCTTCTCATAACCACCGCTAGCGGTTCTTCTTGCATATTGAACAGGTATTTTACGTACTGCCATTACTAACATAATTGACAGTAAGATAATCACGAACCAGATAACCAATTCAATAAGAATCATAATCAAACCACCGTTTGATTCCATAACCCTTGAAACAAATTCCTGAGCAAATGATTGTGGCAAACGTGCAATAATACCAACCATAATAAGTATGGAGATACCGTTACCAATACCTTTATCGGTAATCTTTTCACCCAACCACATTGCGAATATTGTTCCTGTTACAAGTATTATCACTGAAGAAAAGTAGAACATAAAGCTCTGCCCCATTACAAAAGCTTCAGCTGGCACTCCCATTGCTGGAAGACCTGCAAGATAACTTGGCGCTTGTACCAAACAGATACCAATTGTTAACCAACGAGTAATCTGATTGATTTTCTTACGGCCACTTTCGCCTTCTTTCTGTAATTTTTGAAGGTAAGGCACAGCAATTTGCATTAACTGTACAACAATAGAAGCAGAAATATATGGCATAATACCCAATGCAAAAACAGAAGCATTGGCAAAAGCCCCTCCAGTAAATGCATTCAATAAACCACCAATCCCACCGGCATTGAATTTACCTGCGAACTGCGCCAACATATCTGCATCAATTCCTGGAAGTACTACTTGCGCACCGAAACGGTAAACCAATAGCATTCCAAGAGTAAGCAAAATGCGGTTACGCAACTCCTCTATTTTCCAAACATTTTTTAAGGTATCGATAAATTTCATCCTTAGCTTTTGTTACAATGTTACTACTTCGCCACCGGCAGCTTCAATAGCTTCTTTTGCCGAGGCAGTGAACTTGTGAGCAGATACCTTTAATTTTGCTTTTATTTCGCCTCTTCCTAAAATCTTAACCATTTCGTTTTTACCAGCAAGACCTAACCCAAATAAGGTTTCAAAGTCAACGGTATCTTTTATCTTCTTGTCGTCAACCAATTGCTGAAGGGTATCAATATTGATTCCTTTATATTCTTTACGGTTGATGTTTGTAAATCCAAACTTAGGAACACGACGCTGTAGGGGCATTTGTCCACCTTCAAATCCAACTTTTTTGGAATAACCTGAACGTGATTTTGCTCCTTTGTGTCCGCGGGTGGCAGTACCACCTTTACCGGAACCTTGTCCGCGACCTACTCGCTTGCCTTGATTTTTTACCGACCCTGCAGCCGGTTGTAAGTTACTTAAATCCATTATCGTGTTTCTTATTTGGTTTCAACAGAAACCAAGTGGTTAACTTTATTGATCATACCAAGAATGTTTGGCGTGTCTTCATGTTCAACTGTTTGGTTCATCTTGTGAAGACCCAACGATTCCATGATTCTCTTTTGGTTTTTTGGGCGCTTTATAACGCTCTTTACCTTTGTTACTTTAATTTTTGCCATCGCTCTGATATTTATCCTTTGAATACTTTTTCAAGTGAAATTCCACGTTGGTTAGCTACAGTTTGTGCACTTCGCATTTGCAAAAGGGCATCAAAAGTTGCTTTTACCACGTTGTGTGGGTTGGAAGATCCTTGTGATTTTGACAATACATCGTGAACTCCTACTGCTTCCAATACGGCACGTACGGCACCACCAGCAATTACTCCGGTACCAGGCGCTGCTGGAAGAAGGTTAACACGGGCTCCGCCGTATTTTCCTTTTTGTTCGTGTGGAAGTGTCACTTTATTAAGTGGGATACGAACCAGGTTTTTCTTGGCATCCTCAATAGCTTTGGCAATTGCGCTTGCTACATCTTTGGATTTCCCAAGACCTTGTCCAACCACACCTTTTTCGTCACCAACAACTACAATAGCTGAAAATCCGAAGGCACGACCACCTTTGGTCACCTTGGTTACACGTTGTACACCTACCAAACGGTCTTTCAATTCAAGACCTCCTGGTTTTACTAATTCTACGTTTTTATAATCTTGATACATAATTTGACTTAGAATTTAAGGCCACCTTCGCGTGCACCTTCAGCTAATGATTTTACTCTTCCGTGGTAAAGGTACCCGCCTCTGTCAAAAGCAATAGCTTCTACACCTGCTTTTACTGCTTTCTCAGCGATTGCTTTCCCTACTAATTTTGCAGCTTCAACTTTGTTTACTTTTGAAGCGTCAATGTCTTTATCTCTTGAAGATGCAGCGGTAATGGTCTTTCCGTTTACATCGTCAATAATTTGAGCGTATATTTCTTTGTTGCTGCGGAAAACAGCCAAACGTGGGCGACTTTCGGTCCCCTCAACCGTTTTTCTGATTCGCATGCGCAAGCGCTCTCTTCTTTCGTACTTTGATAATGCCATAACTCTATTTGTTATGCAGATTTACCTGCTTTTCTTCTTAATTGTTCACCTACAAACTTGATACCTTTTCCTTTGTAAGGTTCTGGTTTACGGAAGCCACGAATTTTAGCCGCTACTTGTCCTACCAATTGCTTGTCGTGTGACGTTAATTTTACGATTGGGTTTTTACCTTTATCAGATACGGTTTCCACTTTTACTTCTGGAGCGATGTCCAAAACGATATTGTGTGAAAATCCTAAAGCCAAATCCAATTTTTGTCCTTGGTTGCTGGCACGGTAACCAACACCTACCAATTCCAATTCTTTGGTCCAGCCATTGCTTACACCCTCAATCATGTTATTAATCAAAGATCTGTAAAGACCATGCTTTGCAGTATGATCCTTTGAATCTGAAGGACGTTCAACCAATACTTGGCCATCTTCTACTTTTACGCTAACGTCAGAAAAATCCTGAGTTAACTCGCCTAATTTTCCTTTTACGGTAATTACGTTGTCTTTTACATCAACTGTAACTCCTTGTGGGATTGCTACCGGGTTTTTACCTATTCTTGACATTTCTTTGTCTATTTTTTAGTAAACGTAACACAATACTTCACCACCTACATTTTGTGCTTTAGCTTGTTTGCCTGTCATAACTCCAGATGAAGTTGAAACTATAGCAATACCAAGACCGTTAAGCACGCGAGGAAGTTCTGTTGAACCTGCGTATTTACGTAAACCAGGTTTACTTATTCTTTGAATTTTCTTGATCACGGATTCTTTAGAAACCTTGTCATATTTCAACGCAATCTTGATGATCCCTTGTGGGGTACTTTCGTCATCAAATTTGTAGCTCAAAATGTAACCTTGATCAAAAAGGATTTTTGTAATCTCCTTTTTAAGATTTGAAGCTGGAATCTCTACAACGCGATGTCCGGCTTTCGCAGCATTTCTAACTCGCGTTAGATAATCTGAAATTGGATCTGTATTCATTTATTTGAATTTGCGGAAGTGGTTTTCGAACTATTTCGAACCTTCAACCAGTTTATACTTTTTCTTTTGAACAGAAAACCTGTTCTTACCAAGATGCTTTACGCACTCCTGGAATTAACCCTGAATTTGCCATTTCACGGAACAATACACGTGAAATTCCAAAAGTTCTCATATACCCTCTTGGTCTTCCGGTTAATTTGCAACGGTTGTGCAAACGAACTGGTGAGGCATTTTTTGGTAGTTTTTGCAAACCTTCCCAATCGCCAGCTTCTTTCAAAGCTTTGCGCTTGGCTGCATATTTTGCTACCGTTTTTTGTCTCTTAACCTCGCGGGCTTTCATTGATTCTTTAGCCATCTCTTAGTTCTTTTTAAAGGGTAATCCCAATTCTTGTAATAATGATTTCGCTTCTTTATCGGTATTTGCAGTGGTAATGAATGTGATGTTCATTCCTTCAATTTTCTTCACTTTATCGATATCGATTTCTGGGAAGATAATTTGCTCGGTGATTCCTAAAGAGTAATTTCCTCTTCCGTCAAAACCGGTTGCTTTAATTCCGTTAAAGTCACGTACCCTCGGCAAAGCTGAAGTTACCAACCTGTCTAAAAATTCATACATACGCTCTCCACGCAACGTAACTTTCACACCAATTGGCATTCCTTTACGAAGTTTGAAGTTTGCAACGTCTTTTTTGGACATAGTTGAAACCGCTTTTTGCCCGGTTATCTTTGTAAACTCATCAACCGAATAGTCAATAAGTTTCTTGTCAGCCACTGCTGCACCCACTCCGCGGGAAACAACAATACGCTCCAATTTTGGTACCTGCATGACGTTTTTGTAACCAAATTCGTCAGTAAGTGCATTGATCACTCTGCTTTTGTACTCTTCTTTAAGTCTTGGTGTATATGCCATAACTATATTGCTTGATTCGATTGTTTTGAAAACCGTACTTTTTTACCATTTTCTGTTTTGTACCCTACACGAGTTGCTTTTCCAGATTTTGGATCAACCAATGAAAGGTTTGAGATATGGATAGGAGCTTCTTTTTTTACGATTCCACCTTGTGGATTCTTAGCGCTAGGTTTCTCATGTTTTGAAACCATGTTCACTCCTTCTACGATTGCTTTGTTTTTGTCAAGGAATATCTTCATCACTTTACCTTCTGAGCCTTTGTGGTCTCCGGCAGTAACTACTACTGTATCGCCTGATTTTATTTTAAGCTTTGTCATCTTAGTTTTCATATTAAAGCACCTCTGGTGCCAATGATACTATTTTCATAAATTGCTTGTCACGAAGCTCTCTTGCTACCGGTCCGAAAACACGTGTTCCTCTCATTTCTCCCTGTGGGTTCAAAAGTACACAAGCGTTATCATCGAAACGGATGTAAGAACCATCAGGTCTTCTTATTTCCTTCACGGTACGTACTACAACTGCTGTAGAAACTGCTCCTTTCTTAATGTTTCCATTTGGCGTTGCTTCTTTTACAGAAACTACAATTTTATCACCAATAGAAGCATACCTTCTTTTTGTTCCGCCCAATACGCGAATGCAAAGAACTTCTTTAGCACCTGTATTATCTGCGACTTTGAGTCTTGATTCTTGTTGTAACATAATTACTTCGCTCTTTCAATTATTTCTACTAATCTCCAACATTTGGTTTTACTCAAAGGTCTTGTTTCCATGATCTTTACTGTATCGCCTTCGTTGCAGTTGTTTGTCTCGTCGTGCGCAACGTATTTTTTCGTTTTCAACACGAACTTTCCGTACATAGGGTGTTTTACTTTTTTCACCTCTGCAACTACAATAGACTTGTCCATTTTGTTGCTGGTTACTACACCTATACGTTCTTTTCTTAAGTTTCTTTTAATTTCTTCCATCTTTCAGCTGTACAATTATTGCACTTCTCTATTAGTTAGTTCAGTCGCTATTCTTGCTATCACCCTTCTTTGGGATCTTAGTTGAATTGGATTTTCCAACGGTGAAATGGTGTGAGCCATTTTAAGGTCTGAATAAGCCTTTCTTGATTCAGCGTAAGCTTCATTAAGTTCAGCCGTTGATGCTTTTTTAATTTCTGATTGTTTCATCGTTCAAAAAATTATGCTTGGAAATCCCGAGACATTACAAATTTAGTTTTAACGGGAAGCTTTTGTGCTGCAAGGCGCAATGCTTCTTTTGCTGTTTCGACTGGAACACCAGATACTTCAAAGAGCATTCTTCCTGGTTTTACTACAGCTGCGTAATATTCTACAGCACCTTTACCTTTACCCATACGTACTTCAAGAGGTTTTTTGGTAATTGGCTTATCTGGAAAAATCATAATCCAGATAGAACCTTCTCTTTTCATAAAACGAGTAGCGGCAATACGAGCAGCTTCTATTTGTCTTGCTGTAAGAAATTCTGATTCCAACGATTTTATACCGAAGGTTCCGTATGCTAGCTGGTTGCCACGTTCGGCATTGCCTTTCATACGGCCTTTCATTTGTTTACGGTACTTTGTTCTTTTAGGTTGTAACATTTTCTTTTATTTAAAAAATTACTTTCTGCGACGTGCTTTGTTGCCACCGCGTCCTGCTGGAGCTCCTTTACCACCACTCTTTTTGCCAGTCGATAGACCAACTAGTGGGGAAAGTTCTCTCTTTCCATATACTTCGCCTTTCATAATCCATACTTTAACACCCAATCTACCATAAGTAGTGTGTGCCTCAACTAAAGCGTAGTCAATATCGGCTCTAAAAGTTGATAATGGGATACGACCTTCTTTGTAAGATTCTGAACGCGCCATTTCAGCGCCATTCAAACGTCCTGAGATTTGTACCTTAATACCTTCAGCGTTCATTCGCATTGTAGCCGCGATTGCCATTTTTATAGCACGACGGTATGAAATACGACTTTCAATTTGGCGTGCAATGCTTGCAGCTACCAAAAATGCATCAAGTTCAGGTCTTTTGATCTCGTGAATGTTGATCTGTACCTCTTTATCTGTAATTTTCTTAAGCTCTTCTTTTAGCTTGTCTACTTCCTGGCCACCTTTACCGATAATGATACCGGGACGGGCAGTGGTTATAGTAACGGTTACAAGCTTAAGCGTACGCTCAATAATTACTCTACTCACACTAGCTTTACTTAAACGCGCGTGAACATATTTTCTAATCTTGTCGTCTTCGGCCAATTTATCGCCGTAGTCGTTGCCTCCGTACCAGTTGGATTCCCAACCTCTGATGATACCTAAGCGATTCCCGATTGGATTTGTCTTCTGTCCCATTTAATTACTTGCTTTGTGTGTTATCGTTAGCTGCCAATACCAGTGTTACGTGGTTGGAGCGTTTTCTAATTCTGTGTGCACGGCCTTGTGGGGCTGGACGAAGTCTTTTCAACATTGTTCCACCATCCACACGGATTTCTTTAACAAAAAGATCTGCATCTTCTACTGAAGCGTCTTCGTTCTTTTGTTGCCAGTTGTTGATGGCAGACAAAAGTAGTTTCTCCAATTTGCGTGAAGATTCCTTTGAACTAAACTTCAAAATATTAAGTGCTTTGTCTATTTTCTCACCTCTTACCAAATCCGCCATTAAACGCATTTTTCTTGGTGAAGTGGGGCAATTGTTCAATTTAGCCATATAGATAGTCTTCTTGGCTTCTTTGATTGCTTCTGCTCTTTCTCTTTTACGAACTCCCATGGCCTATTATTTTTTACCTTTGTTTTTAGCACCTGCGTGACCACGGAATGATCTTGTAGGTGAAAATTCTCCTAGTTTATGCCCAACCATGTTTTCTGTTACATACACAGGAACAAATTGGCGCCCGTTGTGTACAGCGATGGTTTGACCAACAAAATCTGGAGTTATCATAGAAGCACGTGACCAAGTTTTGATTACGGTTTTCTTGTTATCCTCAACGTTTTGTTGAACTTTCTTGTCTAATTTATAATGAACGAACGGTCCTTTTTTTAACGATCTTGCCATAACTTATTTCTTTCTTCGTTCTAAGATATATTTATTACTTGCTTTCGTTTTAGTACGGGTTCTGTAACCTTTTGCAGGGATACCTTTTCTAGAACGTGGGTGACCTCCAGAAGATTTCCCTTCACCACCACCCATTGGGTGATCAACAGGGTTCATCACTACTGGTCTTGTACGTGGTCTTCTACCCAACCATCTGCTTCTACCAGCCTTACCAGATACTAACAATTGGTGGTCACTGTTTGATACGGCACCAATGGTAGCCATACAGTTTACCAAAATTAATCGGGTTTCACCTGAAGGAAGTTTTACGGTAGCATATTTTCCATCACGGGCCATAAGCTGTGCGAAAGCACCAGCACTACGAGCCATAATAGCTCCTTGACCGGGACGAAGCTCGATGCAAGAAATAATAGTACCTAATGGAATAGCTGAAAGTGGCATTGCATTTCCAATCTCTGGAGCTACTGCTTCACCGGAAAGGATGTTCTGCCCAACTTGTAGTCCGTTTTGCGCAATTACATATCGCTTTTCACCATCTTGATAGTTCAAAAGTGCGATAAACGCAGTACGGTTTGGATCGTATTGAATACTTGCAACAGTAGCAGGAACTCCCGCTTTGTCGCGTTTAAAATCGATAATTCGATATTTCTTCTTATGACCACCACCTATGTAGCGCATGGTCATTTTTCCTTGACTGTTTCTACCACCAGATCTCTTGTTCGGAGCAAGTAAAGACTTCTCCGGCTTATCGGTTGTAATGGCGTCAAAACCATTAACAACCCTAAAACGCTGACCTGGGGTGATTGGTTTTAATTTTCTTACTGACATTTGTGTCTAATTAAATCTAAGTTGCCTTAGATGTTGCTGTAAAAATCTATTGTATCACCTTCCGCCACCTGTACGATTGCTTTTTTGTAAGCGTTCGTTTTACCAGTTTGGACACCTGTTTTTGTATAACGGGTCTTCCTATCAGGGCGGACATTCATTGTGCGAACTTTTTCAACAGAAACTCCGTAAGTGGCCTCAACCGCTTTCTTGATTTCTACCTTATTCGCCTTTGGGTTTACTACAAAGCCAAAAACGTTTTTGTCTTCAGCATCTTTGGTAGCTTTTTCCGTAATTATAGGTTTAATTAAGATGTTCATCTTGTTTCTATTTACTTAAGTTTGTTTCAATTCCTTCCAAAGAACCTTCAAATAGCACTACACTATTTGCATTCATAATTTTGTAAGTACTTAATTGTGAGTTAGTTATAACTTCAGTACCTTTCAAATTGCGAGAGGACAAATATACATTATTATTTAAGTCTCCCAACACAAACAAAGATTTTTTCTCATTAAGACCTAAACTCTTCAAAACCGCAGTAAAATTCTTGGTTTTTGGAGCGTCAAAATTAAGGTCTTCCATTACAAAAATAGCTTTGTCATTCGCCTTCATCGTTAGGGCAGATTTACGCGCCAAACGCTTTAGGTTCTTGTTCAATTTGAAGGAGTAGTTACGCGGACGAGGCCCGAACATTCTTCCACCACCTTTAAATACACCAGACTTGATGCTACCCGCACGGGCAGTACCAGTTCCTTTTTGCTTTTTTATCTTTCTGGTAGAACCAGCAATCTCAGCGCGTTCCTTTGCTTTGTGAGTACCTTGGCGTTGATTTGCAAGGTATTGTTTCACATCAAGATAAACCGCGTGATTGTTAGGCTCTATTCCGAACACATCTGCAGAAAGTTCAACTTTCCGGCCTGTGTCTTTTCCGTTTATGTCTAATACAGCTACCTTCATTATTTCTCGATCATTACATAAGCGTTTTTATGGCCAGGAACTGCTCCTTTTACCACAAGTAGATTCTTTTCAGGAACTACTTTCAAAACTCTTAAATTTTCAACTTTTACTCTTTCGTTCCCCATTTGGCCCGCCATTCTCATTCCTTTGAATACTCTCGCAGGATAAGATGCAGCTCCAATAGAACCTGGTGCACGCAAACGGTTGTGCTGACCGTGAGTCGCTTGACCCACACCGCCAAAACCGTGACGTTTTACAACCCCTTGGAAACCTTTACCTTTAGATGTACCCGCGATATCCACGAATTCACCTTCAATAAAATGCTCCACAGTAATTGTGTCACCTAATTTGTAATCTTCTTCAAACTTGAATTCGGCGACTTTACGTTTTGCAACGGTTCCTGCTTTTTTGGCGTGCCCTTCGGCAGCTTTAGTTACAGTCTTCTTGTCATCGAAACCAAGTTGAAGAGCATTGTACCCGTCAACCTCTTTGGTTCTGACTTGGGTAACAACACAAGGGCCTGCCTCAATAACGGTGCAAGGAATATTCTTCCCGTTCTCGTCAAAGATGCTGGTCATCCCTATCTTTCTTCCAATTAACCCAGACATATTTAATTATTTATTAATTATTACTTATTTAAATTTCTATTCAAAAAAACAGGGTCAAAATAAATTCAACCCTGAATGTTATTTTGTTTCCGTTTTTCCCCAACCATCGTTGAGGACATTTTTAATAATTCTGAATTCAAAATTCTGAATTCAGAATTGCACTATACTTTAATCTCTACTTCTACACCGCTTGGCAACTCTAATTTCATTAGAGCGTCAATTGTTTTTGAAGAAGAACTGTAGATATCCAAAAGTCTTTTGTAAGAACTTAATTGGAATTGCTCTCTACTTTTCTTGTTCACGTGTGGAGAACGCAATACTGTAAAGATTTTTTTATGTGTTGGTAAAGGAATTGGCCCTGTAACTACAGCTCCGGTACTCTTTACGGTCTTTACGATTTTTTCAGCAGATTTGTCCACCAAATTGTGATCGTAAGATTTTAGTTTTATTCTTATTTTTTGACTCATTGCTGAAATTATTAAGCGTTAGCGGTTCCTCTTGCTGCCGCGATTACTGATTCTGAAATATTTGAAGGAGTTTCAGCGTAATGTGAAAATTCCATAGTGGAAGTTGCACGGCCTGAAGACAACGTTCTCAATGTGGTTACATAACCAAACATTTCAGAAAGTGGCACTTCACCTTTTATTACTTTTGCTCCTGCACGGTCGCTCATGTTACTGATTGTTCCACGACGACGGTTAAGGTCACCTACTATATCACCCATGTTTTCTTCTGGGGTAAGCACCTCAAGTTTCATAATAGGCTCAAGAATTACAGCTCCTGCTTTTTTGGCAACTTCTTTGAAACCAATTTTTGCAGCAAGCTCAAAAGATAGCGCATCAGAATCCACAGGGTGGAAAGATCCGTCCTTTAAAGTAACCTTCATGCTATCAACTTCAAAACCTGCAAGTGGCCCATTGACCATTGCTTGTTTGAAACCTTTTTCAACAGAAGGAATAAATTCTTTTGGCACGTTACCACCTTTTACGGCGTTTATGAATTCCAAACCTACTTTTCCTTCTTCAGCTGGCTCAAGTGTAAATACGATATCAGCAAATTTACCACGACCACCAGATTGTTTTTTGTAAACTTCTCTGTGATCAGCAACTTTTGTGATAGCTTCTTTATACTCAACCTGTGGCTGACCTTGGTTTACTTCAACTTTGAATTCGCGACGCAAACGGTCAACGATAATATCTAAGTGAAGCTCGCCCATTCCAGAAATGATTGTTTGCCCAGAAGCTTCGTCTGTACGCACTTGGAATGTTGGGTCTTCTTCGGCAAGTTTTGACAAAGCCATACCCAATTTATCAACATCAACCTTAGTTTTAGGCTCTACCGCGATACCAATTACAGGATCAGGGAAGTTCATACTTTCTAAAACGATTGGGTGTTTTTCATCAGACATAGTATCACCAGTCTTGATATCTTTAAATCCAACTGCCGCTCCAATATCACCAGCTTCGATAAAATCGATAGCGTTTTGTTTGTTGGAATGCATTTGGTAGATACGAGAAATACGTTCTTTTTTACCTGAACGATTGTTCAAGATATAAGAACCTGCATCCAAACGACCAGAATATACACGGAAGAAAGCCAAACGACCAACGAATGGGTCGGTAGCAATCTTAAATGCCAATGCTGAAAATGGAGCAGTAACATCTGGTTTACGAATTTCCTCTTTTTCAGTATCAGGATTTATCCCGATAATACCTTCCTTGTCCGTTGGAGCAGGAAGATAACGGCAAACAGCATCTAAAAGAAACTGAACACCTTTATTTTTAAATGAAGAACCACAAACCATTGGAATGATAGACATATCCATTACGGCAGCACGAAGCGCAGCATGCACTTCATCCTCAGTAATAGAATCCTCATCCTCCATGTATTTCTCAAGCAAGTTTTCGTCATACGCAGCAACTTCTTCAATAAGTTTACCACGCAAAACTTTTGCTTCAGCTTTTAATTCTTCAGGAATTTCAACTACATCAAACGTTGCTCCGAATGACTCATCATGCCAAACAACAGCACGGTTTTTCACAAGATCAACAATTCCTTTAAAATCCGCTTCGTCACCAATATTTAATACAATAGGCACTGCATTAGAACCTAACATATCTTTCACTTGCTGACAAACAGCCATAAAGTTAGCACCAGAACGGTCCATTTTATTAACGAAACCGATACGTGGCACCTTATAGTTGTCTGCTAGTCTCCAGTTAGTTTCAGATTGTGGCTCAACACCATCCACTGCACTAAAAAGAAACACCAACCCATCAAGAACACGCAGCGAGCGGTTTACCTCTACGGTAAAATCCACGTGGCCGGGAGTGTCAATAATGTTGAAGTTATAATCTTTTGTTTCAGGGGTTACCTCTGCGTTCTCCATTGGAAACTTCCAAGTACAAGTGGTAGCAGCTGAAGTGATGGTAATACCACGCTCCTGCTCTTGCTCCATCCAGTCCATGGTTGCAGCTCCATCGTGAACCTCACCAATTTTATGGCTTACCCCAGTATAAAAAAGGATACGCTCTGTAGTTGTGGTTTTACCGGCATCAATATGCGCAGCAATCCCGATATTTCTTGTGTATTTTAAATCTCTTTGTGCCATTTTTTAGAATCTGAAATGTGAGAATGCTTTGTTAGCTTCTGCCATTTTGTGAGTATCCATACGTTTCTTTACAGCGGCGCCTTCTTCTTTGGCAGCTGCAAGAATTTCACCAGCAAGTTTTGCGGCCATGGATTTCTCGTTTCTTTTTCTTGAATAGGTAATTAACCATTTCATTGCGGTAGCAATTTTACGGTCCGGACGTATTTGCATAGGAATCTGGAAGGTTGCCCCACCAACTCTACGGCTACGCACCTCTACGTGAGGCATAATATTGGAAAGTGCATCTTTCCAAAGCTCCAACGCAGTTTTTTCGTCGTCTTGTTTCTTTTCATCTACAATGTCAATTGCATCATAGAAAACTTTGAAAGCCACACTCTTCTTTCCATCCCACATCATGTTGTTCACGAAACGTGTAACCAACTGGTCGTTAAACCTTGGATCTGGTAAAAGTGGTCTTTTTTTGGCCTGTCTTTTTCTCATTTGTTGTTTGTTAATGGCTAAGAATATATTTTTTCAATTTATTCTCGACCCGTTTTCATTTTTACTTCTTTGGGCGTTTTGCTCCGTACTTAGATCTACGTTGCGTGCGGCCTGCAACACCTGCGGTGTCTAATGCTCCACGAACAATGTGATACCTAACTCCTGGCAAATCTTTTACCCTTCCACCTCTAACCAATACTATCGAGTGCTCTTGGAGATTGTGTCCTTCGCCTGGGATGTATGCGTTTACTTCCTTACCGTTTGTTAGTCTTACCCTTGCAACTTTTCGCATTGCAGAGTTAGGCTTCTTAGGTGTAGTCGTATATACACGCGTACAAACACCACGACGTTGTGGGCACGAATCCAAAGCAACCGATTTACTCTTCTTGGTTATTTTGGTTCTTCCTTTACGTACTAATTGTGAAATTGTTGGCATATAAAATATGTATTATTACTGTTTAAAAATAAAACACCCCTATTTTTAGGGGATGCAAATGTAGAATATTTTTTTTACTAATCAAACCATACTGAATTAATTTTCAGCATCCTTTCATTATTTTTTCAATTTAAATATGAAACACGAAGTTGAAGCGTTAGTTTTACACAGCAAATTTCGCCCTTTTTGAAAAAAATCCCATACATTTTTATCTACCTTAATATATATACCTGTTTTTTCTTCGGAATAAAAGCACAGGAACTCACATTTTCAATAAAGGCCGAGAAACCAATTTCACAGGGAATTAAAGACTCACTGCGAATGAAAACTTCATTTGCAGATTTTACTGCGTTAAAGAAAGAAGCCGATACAGTTTATTTAAAGCTGCAACGAATGGGTTTTATTGAAAGTGAAATGCTTCAGCTTCAAAAAGAGAACGACAGTAGTTTTATAGCAGACTTTTTCCTTGGGAAAAAATATAGCGAAATAGCCATTTATTATTCCCAAGAAGATTTTACCAAAAAAGAACTTCAAGGAGTGGCTTCCGAAATCACAGACGAATATTTCGTGCTTCCTTTTGAAAAAATTCCCACTTCTTTAAGAAAACTTACCACAATTAGAAACCAAAAAGGAAATGCATTTGCCCGATTACGATTGACTGAATTTGAAAGAAGCGAAAGCTATAAATTATCCGCCACCTTATTGGTGGATAACGGAAACATAAGAACTGTGGACTCTATCGCCATAAAAGGATACGAAAAATTTCCCCTTTCTTTTCTGAAATATTACGCAGGGGTAAAAAAAGGAAAGCCATTTAACCAAAAGAAATTGGTGGAACAAAGCGAAAGCTTGAACAGCCTGGGTTTTGTCTCGGCAATTAAACCACCGGAAGCACTTTTCAGAAAAGATTCCACAACAGTTTATTTTTATCTTGAAAAACAAAACAACAATCTTTTTGATGGAATACTCGGTTTTGCAACGGATGAAGAAACACAAAAGCTAACCTTTAATGGCTATTTAAACCTAGAGCTAAACAACAACCTTAATTATGGCGAACAGTTATTGTTAAACTATAAAGCGGACGGTAAGGAACAGGTAAATTTTAGAGTCAAAGCAACACTGCCCTATTTACTAAAAACCCCTTTTGGTTTAAGCGGTGAGCTTAAGATCTTTAAGCGCGACAGCACTTTTATTACAACGGAACAACAATTGCGTGCAACTTATCAAATAAATCCTAAATCAACCACTTACATTGGCTATAAGGGATATGACTCCAGCAACCTTTTGGACATTGCGATAGCAGGAACACCAGTTGAAGATTTTAAATCAAAATTCTTTATTGCCGGAGCATCATACATAAAGCCCCAAAACAAAAAGCTGTTTCCCATAAAAACAGTTATTAGTTTTGACGGTGGTGTTGGGGTTCGTGACAAAGAAGGGAATAGTGATGACCAGGTTCGTATTGAAACACTACTTAATAATATTTTTAATCTTAACTACAAAAACTCCATTTTCGTACAAAACATAACGAGTGTACTTTTCAGCGATAGTTATTTAGTCAATGAATTGTTTCGATTTGGAGGTATCAATAGCATTCGAGGTTTTAACGAAAACAGTATTGACGCATCGCTTTATTCAATAATAAACACCGAGTACAGGTATCAGTTTAATGACGGGGTTTTTGTTCATAGTATAATAGACCTTGGATATTTTGAAAACGAAACGCTTTCACTCAAACAAAATTTATACAGTTTTGGGTTCGGGCTTGGGCTCAATACTAAGGCAGGGCTCTTTAAGTTTAATGTTGCCAATGGAAACACTCAAAACCAAGACTTCAGTTTTTCAAACACCAAAATACACATCAGCATTTCCTCAAAATTTTAGAGTATTCCGATTAAACTCTCCACTATTCCTGAATAAAACTTAAAAATTGGGAGCAAATACTTGTGTAATTAACTTTTTATTATGATTTTTGCCGTTGGCTAATTCAAATAATTTATAAAAATGAGAACAAAGTTTAGTGGAATTTTAACGCTTATATTAGCGTTAGTTGTGCAGCTTACCTTCGCACAGCAAAAAACTATTACAGGTACGGTGACGGACGACACAGGTCTGCCATTGCCTGGTGCAAACGTTATTGTTAAAGGCACAAGTTCTGGTACACAATCGGATTTTGATGGTAATTATACCGTCTCAGCCAATGTGGGGCAGACACTTGTCTTTAGTTATGTAGGTTTTGTTGCCAAGGAAGTAAAAGTAGGAGCTCAGAATAAAATCGACGTTTCTTTATTGCCAGATGCTGCGGCTCTGGAAGAAGTTGTTGTAACTGGGTATTCTACACGAAACCAAACGGTACAAACATCAGCTGTTGTGTCAATTTCCGCTTCGGAATTATCGCAAATGGCACCAACCACCAGTATAGACAATATGCTGCAAGGTAAAGCGGCTGGTGTGCAGGTAACTGCTGCAAACGGTAAACCGGGACAAGGAGCTTTCGTTCGTATTCGTGGAACAGGATCTCTTGTTGCGGGTGCATCTTCTCCACTATACATTGTGGATGGAGCGCCTATTAGAGAGGAAGATCTTGCAAACGTTCCTAACGAAGATATTGAAAACATTACCATCTTGAAAGATGCTGCAACTACAGCACGCTACGGTTCTCGTGGAGCAAACGGTGTGGTTGTAATCACAACAAAAAATGGTAATAGAAATAAAGATGCGGTAATCCGCTACAGTTCTCGTTACGGGACAACTTCAAGAATTAATCCTAACTTCACCATGATGAACGCGGAACAAAAGCTTCAATATGAAGCAGAGATTTACGCATTGGGTGGACCAGCAGGATCATTGCCTGGAGTTCAAACAACACCTGGATCACCTGAACGTGCAGAATTGTTATCTAGAGAAACAGATTGGGCAGACCTTATGTTAAAAGAAGGTATTATCCAAAACAATAATATATCTATTTCTGGAGGAAGTGAAAAAGTTGATTACTACTTCTCTGTAACTCACGATAAAAACACCGGTATTATTGATAAACTTAATGGTTTTGAAAGATTGGGAACTCGTTTAAACGTTAATTTTGACGCAAAAGAGTGGCTGACTATGGGTGTTAATGTTGGTTATTCACGTTCTACAAGTGACGAACCAAGAGATAGAAACAACACTCAGAACCCTTTTCAATCAGTATATGTAACTAATCCGTACGAAACTGAGTATTTATATGATGATGAGGGCAACATACAATTGGATGAAAACGGTAATCCAGAATATAACCCAACACATAGAAACTTCGCTACAAGAGGAGCATTGGAAACTGAAAAATCTTCAGATATTGACCAAGTTACACTTGCTAGCGTAGATGCATTGGTGAAATTCTCGAAGAACTGGAGTTATGGTTTCACTACATCTATTAACCATGGATTGATAAGAAGAGAGAGTTATTCTAAGCCAGGAGGTATTTTGGATATCATTTTGAACAACGCAGCAGTTGGTAACAAATTTGATGATCAACAAGACAGGTTAGATTTAACTATCAGTAATCGTTTGAACTATACATTGAATTTAAACAACCACAATTTAAATATGTTGGGGCTGTATGAATATAACCTTAATGAGTTCTATCGTACTTTTGTACGTAGTACTGGCTTCCCATCTCCTTTGTTAAGCACACAAACTAGTGCTGCAGATTTAAATGATGGATTTACTAACAGATCTAGATTGACTTTGGTATCTTATGGTGTTTTTGCTGACTACGATTACAAAGAGAAATATCTTGCATCTGGTTCTGTTCGTCGTGATGGTTCTTCTAACTTTGGTAACGATTATAAATTCGGTACTTTCTGGAGTGCTAGTTTAGGTTGGAACATTGCTAAAGAAGATTTCTTCGGAGTGGATGCAATCAATGACCTTAAATTAAGAGGTGCTTACGGTTCTGTAGGTAATAGAAATGGAATTAAGAGATATGATGCCCAAGCAACTAATGCTTTTGGCTTTTATCCAGGCGGATCAAGCTCATACCCAGCGACAGTAGCTAATCCTAATCTTAAATGGGAAACAACTACAACTTTTAACGTAGGACTTGAGTTTAACCTTTTCAACAAACGAGTTAGAGGGGTAGCAGATTATTTTGTTAGAAATACAACTGACCTTCTCTTTAATATCCCAACAGCTTGGGAAGCAGGAATTATTGATCCTGATGGTAGAAGAGGTGTACCTGGAAACTTAGGAGAAATTCAAAATAAAGGTACTGAAATCTCTTTACAGGCTGATATTTTCCGTTCTAGTGATTTCACTTGGACTCTTGGAGGAAATATTATCTTCTTAGATACTGAAATTATCGAGTTACCTGACGGTGAGGATGTAACCCCTACAGACGCTTTTAACATTCGCTATAGTGAAGGCAGAAAGATTAATGAGCACTATTTAGTTCGTTATGCGGGAGTTGATTCTCAAACTGGAAAATCTTTATTCTTAGGAGCAGATGGCAATACTTATTTTGCTGAGGATCTTCCTGAAGGTGAAAACCGCGTATTCCAAGGAAAGTCAACCATTGCCGATAAAGAAGGTGGTTTCTTTACCAACTTGAACTACAAAGGTTTTGGTTTACGTGCTGACTTTGTATTTAAAGCAGGAAACTGGATCAACAACTTTGTAAGATCTAATGCAGAATCTGATGGACAGGCAATTAATGACAACCAAGCCGTTACTGCATTTAATTACTGGCAACAGCCTGGCGATACTGACGTAATGCCAAGTCCAATTTATGCAGCTGTTGATCAAGGAATAAATTCAGATAGATTCTTGGAAAAAGGGGATTACATCCGTATGCGTAACGTAACGTTATCTTACACTTTCCCAAACAAATATTTGGATAAAACACCGTTGCAGTCTTTAAGACTTTATGCGCAAGGACAGAACCTATTGACCTTTACCGAGTTCTGGGGAGATCCAGAAGTAGGGATTTCTTCTGGAGAAACTATTAATTTTGCAAGTTCAGTTGCTCCTGGTGAAGCTACTCTTTACAGTTATCCAAACGTTAAGTCAATCCAATTTGGTTTGGATGTTAGTTTCTAATTTAAAAAAATTGATAAGATGAAAAAAATAATTTATAAAATTGCAGTTTTAACACTTGTCATAGGAGGTTTTACTTCCTGTGATAGTGAGCTGGACCAAATACCATTTGATTCACTTGCTACTTCTCAAGCATATATTTCCGCTACGGATTTTGAAAACGCTACCAGAGGTATCTATTCAAGTTTAACTAATGGTTCTTTATACGGCGGTAGTGATGCTGGTGGAATGCTAGATGCTCCAGATGTATTGGCAGACAATGTAACTCTGGCTATAAATGGTAGAAATAGTAGAAAAACATTGCACAACTGGCAATATTCTGCATCTACAGAGCCTATGAGTGGATTATACGAACGTACGTATCAAATGATCTTCAGAGCAAATACTTTATTACAGTATAGCACTGGTTTTGAAGGTGACAACAAAGAGAAAGTAGTTGCTGAAGCTAAAGCTTTAAGAGCATTGGGACATTTGAATCTTGTTTCATTCTTTGCTAAAATACCAACACAATCCGCAGATGCTAACAGCAGCCCTGGTGTTGCCTACGTAACCACTGCAGATTTTTCTATAGAGCCTGCAAGATTAAGCGTTGGTGAAACTTATGACCTTATAGTACAAGATCTTAAAGATGCATTAGAAGGTATTCCTGCCACTAATGAACCAGGTAGATTGACTGCTGATGGTGTAAACACATTGCTATCTAGAGTATATTTGTATATGGGTCAATGGCAAAAATCTATTGATGCTGCAAATGCAGTTACAAAAGCAGTTGCTGCCCGCACCAATGTTGTTGGTGTTTGGGAAGATTCAAGCAAAGATGGTGTTATCTTTTGGATTGATGTAGATCCTCCTGGATTAGACATCACTCCTGGCGTAACTTGGAGTCAATTTGGCGTAAACACTTTAGTGCCAGAATATGTAGTATCATATCCATTATTTCAACTTTTTGAAGATGATGATATCAGAAAAGATGCTTATACTTTCCAAGCTAGAAATGGTCAATCAAAGTATAACGCAATTAAAAAGTTGTTCGCAAGAGCAGATGGCAATTTTCCTGGTCGTGTAGATATAAAAATACTTCGCGCAGCAGAAGCAAAATTGAATATTGCTGAAGCCCAATATAACCTTGGTAATGAAGGAGCAGCTCGCACTGCTTTGGATGCTGTTAGAACAAAAAGATACACAAGCCCCCCAAGTGGAGAAACCGGTACTGCTCTTCGTGATGCAATTCGCCTTGAAAGAAGATTGGAATTTGCATTTGAATCTCAACGTTTCTTTGATCTAAAACGATGGTCTCTTCCTGTTGAACGTGGTGGATTCGGTGATTTGAACGACGGATCAGGAGTACCTTCTGACGCTCAAAACATAGCTGTAGGAGCAAAACAATTTCAATTGCCTATTCCGCAAACAGCTATAGATTTGAATCCAAGCTTGGTTCAAAATTCTGGATATTAATAATCTTAAAAACTATCGTAATGAAAAAAATCAATATAATAATTACATTCGTCGTTTTAGCACTCTTTGTAGTTTCTTGTGAAACATATGATGACTATGACACAAACCGTAAAACAGTGATAGGATTTACTAACTCTTCAGACAATGTTAACAATATTCCTGAAGGCGGTGAAAGAACCAGAACCTTTAACGATGCACTATTTGTTTCAGATCTTGCTGATGTAGATAGAGAATTTAAAGTTATAGTTATCCCAACTATACTTCCTGATGCTGAACCACCAGCAACAGCTACAAATCCTGAAAACTACACCTTTGAAGCTACAGTAATCATTCCTGCAAACTCACAGCGAGGTTCGTTTACTGTTACTGGAATAGATAACTCTATTGAAGATGAAAGAGGAGAATATTTCTCAGTTGCCATTGAAGGCGGTGGAAATGTTGTTTCTGGAGGTAGATTTACAATTAGACTTAGACAATAATAAGTTTTTAAAACTTACTATTTAGTACTTTTAAAACATCCCTTAATTTTTTAAGGGATGTTTTTTTATAACAATGGTTTTATAACTTAATCCAAGTTAAATCTATTTACCTTTGGCAAAATTTATAGCTTCATTAAGCTTTACTTTTAAAAATATATGAGCGATATAACAAACACAATTTTCGGAATATATCCTGTAAAGGAAGCTTTGGCATCACAAGTTGTTTTTGACAAAGTTTTTATTCAAAAAGGAATTGATAGTGACAAGATTGAAGGTCTTATAAAAGATCTTGAAAAAGATAACATTCCTGTAAGCATAGTCCCTTTTGAAAAGCTAAATAGGCTTACTCGAGGAAACCATCAAGGTATTGTTGCTGTAACCTCTCCGGTGGCATTCCATAGTCTGGAAGCTATTGTTGAAAAAGCACTGGAAAGTGATAAAGCCCCTCTATTCCTAATTTTAGATCAAATTACAGATGTTCGAAATTTTGGCGCCATACTTCGTACCGCAGAATGTACTGGTGTCAATGCTGTTATTATTCAAAAATCTGGTGGCGCTCCTGTTTCTGGCGATACTGTAAAAACTTCAGCTGGTGCCATTTTTAAAATACCTATATGCAAAGTAGAGCACATTAAAGACGCGATCTTTTATTTGCAAGGTTCAGGAATTACAACAGTCGCCGCTACCGAAAAAACAAATTCTGTAATTTATTCATTGGATTTAAAAACACCATTGGCCATCATTATGGGCTCGGAAGGAAAAGGTGTGTCAAAGTCTGTGCTAGGCTTAGTAGATCAGCGCGCCTCCCTACCCTTGCTAGGCGAAATAAATTCATTAAATGTATCTGTGGCTTGCGGAGCTTTTCTTTATGAAGTAGTGCGTCAACGCAGATAAAGGTTATTCAGGCTTGTCTTCAGAATCCTTTTTATAATTATATATTATTCTAATACGCCTAGGCTTTGGTGGTATGGCTTCCTCAATTGTAGGTTCTTCCGGCAATGTTTTTGGTAACTCTATAAAATTTCCATTTTCATCAAATTGTTTTAGAAATGGATCATTGTCGGGGTTATAATCTTCCCGCTCCCATACATACTTTTTATTTTCTATATGATTTTCTTTAAAGAAAAAAGCAAATAAAATTCCAACAAAAAATCCTGAAAGATGACCTTCCCAGGAAATACTTGGATTTACTGGAAATACATACCAAAGCATCCCACCATACAGAAAAACAACGGCCAAAGCCAATGCAGTAAGTTGGTATTTTTTTGAAAAAATTCCTCTAAAAAATAAAAATGCCACAAGCATATATACTACCCCACTGGCACCAATATGCAAAGATGCCCTGCCAATACACCACGTAGCTATGCCTGTCAACAAAAGTCCTAGACCCAAAACCCTCCAACGTATGTTGCGATAAAAATAAAACAGCGCAGCTGTTAAAACAAACAAGGGTACCGAGTTATTAAAAAGATGCTTAAGATCTCCATGAATAAATGGACTGAAAACAACCCCGCGCAAGCCTTCCAAACTTCTTGGGTAGATTCCAAAACGATTAAAATTAAATCCAAAAACTGTTTCTATCCAAAAAACAATCCACAGTATCATTACAAAAAGCAATGGATAGTAGATAATAGAATTTGAAAATTTTAATTGGTTTGGATTAGACATATTTAAACAATTACAAAAAGCAAACCCTATTTCAAATTTATGATAAATTGTCAGTGAAACCGATTTATTAAAGTTGTAATTTTGAAAACTATGAATGCACCTCTTGCTGAAAGGATCCGCCCCACAACCCTAGAAGGCTATTTAAGCCAGCAACATTTGGTTGGCCCAAAAGGTTCGCTGACTTCCCAATTAAACACGGGAATGATACCTTCCTTGATTTTTTGGGGACCGCCCGGCACAGGAAAAACCACTCTTGCAAACATTATCGCAAATGAAAGCGGCAGGCCATTCTATGTTTTAAGCGCTGTAGATAGTGGTGTTGCCGCTGTTCGAGAAGTAATTGAGAAAGCAAAAAAAAGCGACACGTTATTTTCTACCAAAAACCCAATTCTCTTTATTGATGAAATTCACCGTTTCAGTAAATCGCAACAAGATTCACTTTTGGGTGCTGTTGAAAAAGGGTGGATTACGCTGATTGGCGCAACAACAGAAAACCCAAGCTTTGAGGTAATTCCCGCTTTGTTATCCCGCTGTCAGGTTTATGTTTTAGAATCTTTCAGTCGTGAGGATATGGAAGCTTTGCTGAAAAGGGCTTTAAAAGAAGATGCGATTTTATCAAAGAAAAAGGTAAACTTAAAAGAAACCGAAGCAATCATAAGGCTTTCTGGCGGTGATGCACGTAAGCTTCTAAATATTTTGGAATTGGTAATTCTTTCAGAAAAAAGCGAAAAAATTACAATTACCAATGAACTGATAATGCAAAAAGCTCAGAAAAACACGGTGCTGTATGATAAAACGGGCGAGCAACATTACGATATTATTTCTGCTTTCATAAAATCCATCCGCGGAAGTGATCCAAACGCTGCCGTATATTGGTTGGCAAGAATGATTGAGGGTGGTGAAGATATAAAGTTCATTGCTCGAAGAATGGTCATTCTTTCTTCCGAAGATATTGGCAATGCAAACCCAAATGCGCTTTTACTTGCCAATAGCACCTTTCAGGCTGTAAATACAATTGGTTATCCGGAAGCTCGTATTATTTTGAGTCAATGTGCCATTTACTTGGCAACATCACCGAAAAGCAATGCGTCTTACAAAGCCATTGGCGAAGCACAACAGCTTGTTCGGCAAACGGGTGATCTATCTGTGCCATTGTCTATCAGAAATGCCCCAACAAAGCTTATGAAGCAGCTGGGGTATGGAAAGGAATATGAATACGCCCACAATTATGAAGGTAACTTCGTAGCTCATGAATTTTTACCCGAAGAAATTAAAGGAACTACATTCTACAGACCCGGAAACAATCCAAAAGAGAATGCACTGAAAAACTATCTAAAACAACTTTGGAAAGAAAAATATGATTTTTAATCTTCAGCCTTGTAAATCATTGAAGTACCATCTGTCTTAATGATAAGATTTCCTGAAGGGTCAAAAGAAGCATCGGCAACATTTCCGGAGGTGTTCATATATTTTACAACATCATTCATTACGATTATTTTTCCCTTCAAAAGAAGTCCGTCTGCCGCACTGGCAGATTCTTCGTATAAAGAATAACCTTCTGCTGTCTTGCGAAGTAAGTATGTTTTTCCAGAATTTGAATAGTTGGAAAATTTTGCGTCCGGGAGTAAATTCCCTGAAACTCTTGAAACTTTTGGCTTAGAAAGCTCAACCATTTCTGGGTTTGATTTCGTTTCTTTAGAACTCACTGTATTGTTAATGTTGTCATTTAAAAGAATTACATCTTTTTGCTTAACATTCAAAACTTTTAAACTGATGAATGACTTACGAAGTGCATCTTGATAGGATTTGTCAAATTCCTTATACTTACTTTTTCCTTCCTCTCCCCTATAAATTTCATTTTCGTTACAGTCTTTCAAAACTAACTGAAGCTTAGTTCCCAGAATAGTTTTCAATTTTTCTACATCGGCGAAAAGGCCATCACAACGATTGGCGTTGGGAGCTGAATCTGCCAAATATGCATTAAATCCATTTTTTTCCAAATAAAATTTGGTCATGGAATTAATTTGAAATTGATCTCGACTACTTAAAAAATCAAATTGTTCGGGAACAACAACATAGCTGTAATCGCTCAAATTTGTATTCTGCGAAATGGCATTTGAAGCCAGAAGTAAAGTAAAGGAAAGCAGTAAATATCGTATCATTCTTCGTCAATTATAATATTAAACCCTAGCTGTAAAGATACACTTTTTGCCTTTGCCAGATTGCTAAAGTTTACAAGGTTATCTGCAGCAATGTAAAAATTTATTTTGCCAATATCTGCTGAAACTCCCAGTCCAATATTTGAAAATGAATACGAATCTACTGTGTAGGTTGCTTTGGCAGAAAGATATTCCGTAAATCTTCTGTGGTAAAAAAGCGTTCCTGCCATTTGAGGTTTTTTAGGCCTAAATATAGAATAGAATTGAAACCCAATGTTTTGTTTGTGTAGATTTTCTCCGCCAACGTTTAAACAATCGCAAGCACCGGTGGCATTAAACCTTCCAAAACCATAACTTAAGCCTACATTAAATTTTACTGGACGAAATTGTGTATAGCCGTTATGAAGTGTATCTATAGGTATTTCCCGCTCCACTTCATCTTCTAGATCGCTATAGTAAGGAAAGGTAGATTCGCCATCACTCAATGCCGGAAAAATGAGGTTGATTCCATCCAACGTGTAAGTTCCGTGGGCACGATAATTTTCAACATCTTTTGAATGGAAAATTGCGCCAACATCCAAAGCACTAGCGGAAAGGACCCAAGCGTCATTTATTTCATAATTAAAACCTACATCTACTCCTACCCCAATATTGCCACCAAAAAAGGCCCTGCCCAAAATTTCGGAAGTAACCTGCCCTGCGCCGTCCAAATCACGCAAGGAGGCATAACCTGAGGTTTCTACAGTAACATCAGCATTTTGGACGGTATGCTCATATATGTTTTCTGAATTTTCATCACCCAAACGGGTTACGAAGGTTCCAGAATTCTTCACACTTCGGTAACTGAACATACTTGAATATAATTTCAACCGTGCGCCAACTGTCAATTTTTTACTAATCTGTTTATTCAGCCCAAAATGATAGACTGTCATGAAATCTCCTGTGGTACTTATTTCTCCCAAATCAAATTCATAATCCAAATAATCACGATTCCCTTCCCAAGTCAAAATAGCTAGATCTCTTGGGAAGTAAGCTATAAAATCAAACTCTTGGTAAATCCCGGCTGAAAAATAGATTTCGTTTTTTGCGCGCCACCCGAAATTTATAAGTTCCAATTGCTGCGTGGCCGTGAAGAAATCAGTATTTTTCATTTCAAAGATCTTTTGGGTGATCCGATCATTTATGTTATCGTTTCCGTCTTTAAAAATATCGTAAACCGATACTCCAGAAGAACCACCGTTCACGTGTATTTGGGACAAAAAAGGAATTCCGTAATGTTTTTTCTGAAGCACTTTGCTCCCTGGATTAAGCATCAAGGATTGGGGAATATCATCAAAGCCATAGAGTATTTGCTTATTTTGGGAAATGGCAAATACTCCCACAAGGGAAAATATAATAGTTAAGAAATTTCGCATTGTATTAGTATTCCAAAAAGTAGGTGGTTTTGGATTTTAGATTTAATGTGCCTTCCAGATTTTCATTAGAAGAAGGTATGGTTACCGAAACCACGACTTTATGTGCTTGTGTTAAACTCAGAATACCTTCTCCTTCAACATTTTCCGTAAATTCTGTAATTACTGGAGTTGCAATTGTTCCTTGTGCTACATTGGTTGCGGTTACATAGGTTGTGTCATTCAATTCACTCAAAAATTGAAAATCCACTTGAAAATCTCTAGGAATGCTGTTGGTAAATTTGAAATAGAATTCTGCCCTCTTCAAGCTTTCCTGTAACATACTGTCGTCTAAAAATCTAATTTCAGTAGTATCGCGGACAGTAAGGATTTGAGTGGAATTTATAGTGTCAAAAAAACGATTTGCCTGCAGGTTGAAGTATATCAAATCTAATTCAATAACTGGCGTTAGTGCAATATCCTCGGCTTGGTCAAAATTGGTATCCTTTATGCAGGCCGTGAAAAAAAGGCAGGCAAATACCATAAAAATAGATGGGGATAGGACTTTATTCATAAATGGGGATAGTTTACAGATTGTTAACGGTCTTTGCTATGGAAATATTACTACAAATGATTTTTAATTTCCAAAAGCTCATTAACAGCGAAATAGGATTTCGACACATCTTCCTTTCTGTAATTAAAAAACAGCGTATGCATTCCAGCATTTTTTGCACCCATGATGTCTGCTTCCAAACTATCGCCAATCATTATACTCTTTTGTGGTATGGCAGAAGCTTTTTTAAGGGCGATTTCAAATATAACAGGATTGGGCTTCTTTAACCCTACCTCTTCCGAAGTAGTAATCGTGTTAAAATATTTTTTTATGCCGCTATTATGAAGTTTTAAATACTGAACTTCCTCAAAACCGTTGGTTATAATATGAAGTTTATATTTTTCGGAAAGATATTCTAGGATTTCTACAGTGCCAATAAAAAGGTGGTTATCTACAGGTAATTCTTCTATATAACAAACAGCAAGTACATCAATGGTTTCAATAGGGAATTTTAGTTTAAAAATATCAAAAGTTTCGGTCAACCTGCCTCTTCGGAGTTCTTCTTTAGTAACACGCTCTTCTCTGTATTTTTTCCAATAAACTAAATTAATGGGTTCATATTCCTTTAAAAAATCGGTTAGCGGCAAGTCTATTTTGTGTTTTTTGAATACTCTTTCAAAAGCCAAGCCTGAATTTCGGTCAAAATCCCAAAGGGTGTGGTCTAAATCAAAAAAAACATCCGTTATTTCGTTATTGTGCATATTCCTGTAGTTTTTCTGAAAAAATACTTCGCCATACTTTATTGTTTTCGGTAGAAGAGAAATCTTTGTTGGAAAAAATCATAGTAAAAGTTCCGTTTACATTTTCCACTGCTTTAATGGTATTATTGACTGTTTTTTCGATATCTGAGGCGTATTTTTTTTGAAATGCCAACGTAGTCATCGCTGAAGGATGGATAATTAAAGGAGTTTTTATTTCATAATCCAAATCATAAAAAAGAAAGGGCGTGCAAGTTCCAGCGCGGAAGCCAACAGTATCACGAAAAACCATTGTAAAATCACGCTTTACCTCCAGTTCCACCAAATGACGATATATATCAGGAAGGTTCACCAAAAACTCAGAATTCATAGCGCTGGTGAGTGAACGATTGGTTATTTCTTGCATCCGGCGTTTTTCGCTTTTCAGCATTTCATAATCTTTTAATGAATTGAATGAAAAGATAAGCCCCACATCTTTGTAATCTGAAACAAATTTTATCAGCATTTTGAACTTCTGCCGATGGGTGTTCATACTCTCATTGAATGATAGCGAATTTCCCAAAAGAAAGAAAACAGTAAGGTTGAAATCACTTCGTGTGGCCTTATTTACAATCCATTTGAAAGTATCCAACGGGTCGCGTTTTATACCCAAAACCACTTGGGTGCGTTCAATCATATTTCGAAATTTTCCGTGAAAAAAACCATTTACATATCCCACAACAGTTCTAAATATTCCTTTCTGCTTATATGCATAGGGCTGAGCTGCTTCAATTACAGGATGGACAATAAGTTTTTTTGGAGGAAAAATCAATTCAGGAAATGCATCCAGGAGTTTATCCTTAAATAGATACGCCCAAATATCCACTATAGGCTGATGAAGAAATCCTTCTTTATGCGCCAAACTTTCCGAGGCCATAAAGCGTCCCACCTCATCTTTCACATGTGGAAGATATTCTTCGTAGCGGGTAATCATATAAAAACTGGCGGAAAAAATATCAAAAGGAAGTCCACTACTGTTTGAAACCGAAAAAAAACCGAATGTATCTCCCCATTTTTTTACAGAAAAATCAATTGATTCCAAACCTTGTTGCTCCAAAAGCCCATAACTTTGAAAAAAAAGTTCGTTGCCCAATGGTTTTTTTCCATAGGAAATTTTTGGGCCAAGGTGGGCTATAAATTCTTCAATTACTGAAGTAAAAACAACATCAACTCCTAGAATACGCAAACAAATATGCTTAAAAATATAGGAAATACGGGGGGTAAGTTTTTGGGTGTAAATTAACAGCATATCGGGTTACAGCATATTTTCATCGGCAAAGCTAAAGTACGCTTTTTCGGTAATTATAAGATGATCCAGCACTTTTATGTCCAAACTATCGCCTGCGGTTTTCAGTTTTTTTGTTAGCTGAATGTCTGCTTGGCTGGGCTTCAAAGTGCCCGAAGGATGGTTGTGTGCCAAAATAATACCTACTGCCCCAAGCTGCAACGCTTCTTTAAATGCCAACCGAACATCTACCACCGTTCCAGTTATCCCGCCTTTACTGAGTTGCGCACTTTTAATAATTTTGTTTGAGTTGTTTAAATAAAGAATCCAAAATTCCTCGTGTGGAAGTTCACCAATAATGGGCTGCACAAATTCAAAAACTGAGTTGCTGGAAGTTATTTTTTTTCGTTCCAATGCTTCACCCGTTCTTCTCCTTCGGCCCAATTCCATCGCAGCGGCAATACTTATTGCCTTGGCCTCTCCTATACCTTTAAATTCCATTAATTCGGGAATGGAAAGTCTTCCCAATTCACTCAAATTATTATCTGCCGAAGCCAAAATGCGCTGGCTTAAAGAAACGGCGCTTTCGTTTCGACTGCCAGAACCAATTAGTATAGCTATTAGTTCTGCATCACTCAGCGCAGTTCGGCCTTTAAGCAACAGTTTTTCGCGTGGTCGGTCGTCTTCGTTCCAGTTCTTTATGGAAAAAGAAGCGTTTTCTTCCATATTCTAAGCTTTTCACTAAAGATAATAACGAATGTTTAAACCACATAAAGATTTGAAAACAATCTTCTTAAATGGAATATTTCATAATTTATTGAATAAATTTATTCTTTCAACATAAATCTTTAATGATGAAATCACTTTTTGATGCCGAAACTTTTTCCGAAACAAAAAATAGATTGGACAAACTTTCTGATAATTCTGAAAAACAATGGGGCAAAATGACCGTAGGACAAATGTTACACCATTGTCAGGGTCCTTTTAATATTATGCTGGAAAAAAATGATTATGGCATGAAGCCTAATTTTTTGGCTAAGTTATTTTTCAAAAAAATGCTTTATAACGACAGCCCGTTCCGAAAGAATTTGCCCACGGCAAAATTTTTAAAGGAATCTGAACCCAGAGATTTTAATATTGAAAAAAAGAAGCTCACAGTTTTATTAGATGAGTTTGGCAGTAAAAGAGAGCGTGAAGAATGGAATCCCCACCCTGGCTTTGGCTATTTTACAAAACAGCAATGGGGCCAGATGCAGTATAAACATTTGGACCATCATTTAAAGCAATTTGGCGTTTAAAAAAGGAACAATTGGAAAATCTTTATATTAACCTTCCTGATTTTTTAACCACTCCAAAGCCTCTTGGCGCTCATCCAGCTCAAAACCTTTCGTTTTCATACCCGGAATGATTGCTCCGAAGGCCTCAATGGATTTTTCAAGCCATTCCTTGTCGGTAACAATAGCAACACTCTTTATGTCTCGCCAATAATGGAGCCCTGTTTTAAAATCTGCCCACATCGCTTTGGCAGTATAATTCAACTCATCTATCTCAACAAAAAACTTAATGGTGCCATGCTCCATTTTGTGTTTCTCCAATAGCGGATTAAGTTGGTCGTAATCTTCTTTTGTAGTTTTTCCAGAAATCACAATTCCTAAAATATCTTTGGGAATTCCGTTAATAAGAGTGAACATAATTTGTGTGTTTAATTTAACTTTTTTGAGAATTAAAGTTAAAAATTGTAGTGCACCATGGCTATTAAAGATGTATTAATTAACACATTTTTAATGGTGAAAAAGTTTCTTGAGCAAGTTCAAAATTATCGTAATTCACCAATGGGATTACCTGCGGTGATCCCTCGAAGCGAAGCTTTGAAAATAGAAAAGGCAAATTTAATTTTGAGCGATCTCAATTTTAAATTTGCCTTCTCTATTTATTCGTGACCGCGGAGGGATTCAAACCCCCAACCCTCAGAGCCGAAATCTGATGCGCTATTCAGTTGCGCCACGCGGCCTTTATTATTTTTATGACAATCTAGACTTTACTACTGTCGAAATGGTTTTGCCGTCAGCTTTTCCTGCAAGCTTTGCACTTGCCAAGCCCATTACCTTTCCCATATCTGCCATAGATGACGCTCCTGTTTCTGCAATTATTGCATCCACAATTTTGCTTACTTCTTCTTCGCTTAATTGTTGTGGCAAAAACTGTTCAATCACTTTTGCTTGAATCAATTCAGGTTCAGCAAGGTCTGGGCGGTTTTGCTCTTTGTAAATTGCAGCGCTATCCTTTCGTTGTTTAACTTGTTTTTGAAGTAATTTTAGTTCTTCATCTTCTGTTAGGGCTGCTTTTGAACCTGTTTCCGTCTGTGCTAAAAGCAATGCGGACTTTACGGCGCGCAAGGCTTCCAAAGACTGTGTGTCTTTCTCTTTCATTGCGGTTTTCATCGCCTCCATTACCTTTTCCTGTAAGCTCATTTCTTTATTTTTTTATAGAGTGCGAAGATACTCAATAAACCGGTAATGCGAAATAGTAAAATTTAGATTTATGCCATTCAAAATTTTACATTAAAAAAACCCGAACTCATTACTGAAATTCGGGCTCCTGCTTTAAGTGAAAAAATATCACTTAGTCTACATTATCGTGTAAAAATGAATTGTTTTTTCGCAATTCAATCTCGTCATCATTTGTGTTTACAGAGGTTCTTGAAATGTTGGGTTCGTTCTTTGTTTCGTTAAGATCAATACCCATACGCTTGTAAGCCGGCTGTTTTTCAATCTCATCGACACGGGAAGGGCTGTTTTTGAATTTATAATTGAACTCCTTCATCTTTCTTTTGCGCTCTTCCGTGCGTTCACTCAATATTTTTGATATTGGCGAATTGAGCGGATCTTCATCTTCTTGCGTATCTATTTCATTTTTATCGGGCTCTGAAACCGTTCTTTTTTCAAAAACAATTTCTTCATCCTCTATTTCTTCTGCAACTATTTTTGAGGGTTTTGCACTGTTCAGTCTATTTTCAACTTCTTGATAATCGTCCAAACTATAGCGCTTGATTCCTTCACCTGAAACTTCGGTAACAGGAATAACCTCAATGTGATCTTGAACTTCTATTTCGTCCAAATCAAAGAAAACCGCATCTTCTTTTTGTTCCTTTTCTGCAGATTTTTTTGAAGTAGAATTTATAGGGAGATCAAACATTAATATTTGCTCATCATTATCTTCAGAAATTGTTTCTTGTTTGATTAATTCCTCTTCTTCTTTTTTGGGTGCTTCAAGAATTACAAATTCATTTACGTTTATCTTGTTTACTGCTACCTGATTGAATTCCTCAATATCATTAACCACAACTTCCTCGTAAGAAACATTAAGGTTTTTTAACAACTCCGAAGTTTTGATGTAACCGTCAAATGGTAGCTTTTCTTCAATTTCAGCATCATCAAACAATGTATGTTTTACCACTGATGCTTGAGTTTTTGGTTGGGTTGACAAAGGTTTTTCAGGCAATTTTACAGTAGTAGCTGTTGCTTTTGGGCTAAGATCATGCTCCGCCTTTTGCTCGTCTTCCAACGTATGGATTATCTTTTTTGTTTCCGTATTTACTATTTCGTTTTGTTGCTCAACGTTGAAACCCGTTGCAATCACAGTAATAGAAATAGAACCTTCTAAGCTTTCCTCTTCGCCTACACCCATAATAATGTTTGCGCTGTGGCCAGCCTCATCCTGAATGTGGTCACTAATTTCGCCTATCTCATCAATAGTGATTTCATCCGAGCCAGAAACGATAAGCAGCAACACATTTTTGGCGCCTTTTATTTTGTTATCGTTCAGCAATGGCGAATCCAAAGCTCTGCCAATTGCTTCTTTTGCCCTATTGGCACCAGAGGCAGTTGCGCTTCCCATAATGGCGGTTCCGCTATTAGCAAGCACCGTTTTAGCGTCACGAAGGTCAATGTTTTGGGTGTAGTGGTGTGTAATTACTTCGGCTATACCACGAGCAGCGGTGGCCAAAACTTCATCAGCTTTTGAAAACCCGGCTTTAAAACCTAAGTTTCCATAAACTTCACGTAATTTATTATTGTTGATAACAACCAATGAATCTACATTTTGGCGCAGTTTTTCAACCCCAATATGCGCTTGGTCATTTCTGGTTTTTCCTTCAAACTGGAAAGGAATAGTAACGATGCCAACGGTAAGAATATCCATATCCTTAGCCATTTTTGCAATAATTGGTGCCGCGCCAGTTCCGGTACCACCACCCATTCCGGCAGTGATGAAAATCATTTTGGTATTGGTGGTGAGCATACTGCGAATTTCTTCCATGCTTTCCACAGCAGACTGTTCGCCAACTTTAGGGTTTGCACCTGCCCCCAAACCTTCCGTGAGTGAAACTCCCAACTGTATTTTGTTTGGCACTGGACTGTTTTCCAATGCTTGTGAATCTGTATTACAAATTACAAAATCTACTCCCTTTATGCCCTGACTGAACATATGGTTAATGGCGTTACTCCCTCCGCCGCCAACGCCAATCACCTTAATTACGTTGGATTGGTTTTTCGGCAGATCGAATGAAATGTTGTCAAATTCTGTTTTGCTGCTCATATTTTTTTTATTTGTGGTCCTTTTCTTTTTCAATTTTTATTATTCGGCATTGTCCAAAAATTCCTTGAACTTTTCCGCCCATTTATCAAAAAAACGTTTTGATATTTTGGATTCTTTTTCTTTGCTTTTTCCTTCTTTTTTTCCAGTTTCCTCTTCTTCTTTCAGCTCAGTTTCAGTTTGTGTAGCGTCTGATTTTCCTTCATTCTCTTGTGTAATTTCTTCCTGTGAAAAACGTTTCATCAACGAAGATTTTTCCTTACTTTCCAAACTGTTCAAAACCAAACCTACCGCAGTGGCATACATAGGGCTGGTAGTTTCGGCATCACTATCGCCCGCTAAATGCTCGTTGGGATAGCCAATGCGTGTGTCCATTCCTGTAATGTATTCCACAAGTTGCTTTATATGTTGAAGCTGTGCGCCGCCGCCAGTGAGTACAATTCCAGCAATAAGTTTCTTTTTCGGATCTTCGTGCCCGTAATTTTTGATTTCCATATACACCTGCTCGATGATTTCGATAACACGTGCATGGATTATTTTTGAAAGGTTTTTTAAACTGATTTCCTTTGGTTCTCTTCCTCTTAAGCCTGGAATTGAAACGATTTCATTATCCTTATTTTCTCCGGGCCAAGCGGAGCCAAATTTTATTTTTAGCAATTCAGCCTGCTTTTCTATGATAGAGCAACCTTCTTTTATGTCTTCCGTAATTACATTTCCACCGAAAGGAATTACTGCTGTATGGCGAATAATTCCATCTTTGAAAATAGCCAAATCCGTAGTTCCACCTCCAATATCAATAAGCGCAACACCTGCTTCTTTTTCCTCTTGGCTCAAAACAGCTTTTGCAGAAGCCAAAGGCTCTAAAGTAATTGCTGAAAGTTCAAGACCTGCACTTTTTATACATCTTCCCACATTCCTGATGGAAGAAACTTGCCCAACAACCACGTGAAAATTCGCTTCCAAGCGTGCACCATACATTCCAATAGGCTCTTTTATTTCAGCCTGTCCATCAACTTTGAAATCCTGTGGCAAAACGTGTAATATTTCTTCCCCAGGAAGCATCACCAATTTGTGAACTTGGTTGCAAAGTCTATCTATATCTTCTTCCCTAATAACATCTTCGCCATTGGGACGCGTAATATAATCACTGTGTTGAAGGCTTCGGATGTGCTGTCCTGCAATGCCCACAACTACCTCTTTTATCTTCAATCCAGAAGACGTTTCAGCATCCTGAACAGCTTGCTGAATGGACTGAATGGTTTGGGTAATGTTATTAACGACACCACGGTGCACACCAAGACTTTTGGCTTTTCCAATTCCCAATACTTCCATTTTGCCATAATCATTTTTCCTACCAATCATAGCAACTATTTTGGTAGTTCCAATATCTAAGCCTACAGCAATATTCTCGTTTTCCATCTTCTTACTTTTTTGTGGCAACAACCTGACTTTCAAATTTCAGATTCACCTTATTGTAACCATACAGTGTACTGTCTTGTTTTGTTTTTTTGTAAAATGCTTTAAAATTTTGAAACTTTTTATCAATGTTTTCAGGTTGTCCAAAAAGCACTTTAAAATTGACCTTCCGTAGCTCTAATTCTATATCACCATCTGCTTTTCGGTTTAAACCCACCACGCTGCTTTTCATAAATTCATCGCTTTCAATTTTAAGCAGCAGAGGTGTAACTTCATTAAAATTATTTTTTGAAATTCCCGTAATTATTGGTACTCTTGCCGAGTACACATCAGACAACGGCATCTTTTTTCCGTCTGCATCTAAGTAATAATCTGGCGAACTAGACACCCTGCCCACTGGCTTGCGTTGTTCTATTTTTGCTCCTAATGTACCGTCAACCGACACATAGACCTGAGCATCACGAACCATAGGGTTTTCAAGCAGTCTTTGCTCCATCTTCTTCAAAACTAAAGTTTCTTTACCTATGCTCGTAACCTTGTCATGATTTTGTATCAACAATTTATTAACTGTATTGTGGGTAATAAAAGGGCTGTTTTCATCAACAAACACAACGTCTAGTTTTGTGATTTTTCTAGCATCATTTCGCTTTTTCGTGAAGCTGAAAAGGAAGGCCATCAATCCTAGAAGAAATATAAATTTTATGATTTCAATACTACGCTTCATTTTTTAATTTTTGAGTTAACTTATTTACCTCAGCGCCAATGTCACCGGCACCTACAAGCAGTTTTATTCGACATTTCGATTTCAATAATACTTCTGGCAAAGCTGATTTGAATACCACTCTTTTTTGATCTACATTTATCTGATTTAAAAGCCATTCTGATGTAATTCCTTCAATAGGCTCTTCTCTAGCAGGATAAATATCCAGCAACACAACTTCATCAAACTGTGAAAGACTTTTTGCAAAACCTTCCGCAAAATCGCGCGTTCTGCTGAAAAGATGCGGCTGAAAAACAATCTGTTTATGATCATTTGGATACATTTCATCCACTGCTTGAAATAAAGCATCTATTTCTGTGGGATGATGGGCATAATCATCTATCAAAACTAATTTTTCAGATTTGATTTTATACGAAAAACGACGCTTCACGCCTTTAAAAGTTGCCAATGCTTTGGGCAGACAATCGGTTGGGGAGCCTGCTAAAATTGCCATGCCCAAAGCCATTATGGCATTTGTAAGATTATGTCTTCCAGGAAGATTGAAGGTTAGGTTCTCTAAAGTTCCATTTGGGGTTTTTAAGTTGAAAAGGTATGCGCCATCTTTAACTTTCACGTTCTGCGCTTCATAATCTGATGGTTCTTCAACGGCAACGGTCATTCCATCCAAAGGAAGGTCCCTTTTTATAAAAATATTTTCATCTTTTTCAACCAATTGCGCAAAGGTTCGAAAAGCGTTTTCTATTTCCGTAGCATCTCCATAAATATCTAAATGGTCCGCATCCATTGAAGTTACGCAAGCAATATCTGGACGTAGCTGAAGAAAGGAACGGTCAAACTCATCTGCCTCAACTACAGTTATTTCACTGCCTTTATAGATAAAATTGGAATTATAATTTTCTGCAATTCCACCCAAAAATGCTGTTACGGGCATATTGCATTCTGCCAATAAATGTCCCAAAATTGCTGAAGTTGTTGTTTTACCATGCGTTCCAGCAACTGCAAGACAAAGTGTGTTTTTTGAAACTTCACCCAAAAGTTCGGCGCGTTTCACAATATTAAATTCTTCGGTAAAGAAATAGTTTAAAATCTTGTTGTTCTTTGGAATTGCTGGCGTATATACCACCAAAACGTTTTCTTTTGAAATTACTTCTTTTTGAATTTCAGAAATTTCATCAATGAAAGTCACCGGAATTCCTTCGGCGACCAATTCTTCAGTTAAATCTGTTGAAGTTTTATCATACCCAAAAACAGCTTTCCCCTGCATTTTGAAATAACGCGCAAGCGCACTCATCCCTATGCCGCCGATGCCGACGAAGTAGAAAGTTTGTATGTCTTTTAGGTTATTCAAAATTTAATGTTTCAAGTTTAATTTTAGTCGATGGGTTGATGAGTTTAGAAGTTTAGCCCCTAAACTCATCGACTTCTCAACTCATCGACTTTTTTCTAATAATTTCTCAATCTCTTCAACTATATCTTTTGTGGCATTTGGCTTTGCCAATTTTTTTATGTTTTCCGAAAGAGTTTTCTGTTTTTCTTCGGACGCAATCAATTCTGAAAATTCATTTTCAAAGCTGGAATCCAAATCGTTTTCTTTAATCAACAACGCAGCATTTTTTTCAGAAATTGCTTTTGCATTTTTTGTTTGGTGATCTTCGGCAACATTTGGTGATGGAATGAAAACCACAGGTTTTCCGACCAAACACAATTCTGAAACCGAAAGCGCGCCAGCTCTTGAAATAATGAAATCTGCCGCAGCATACGCCAAATCCATGCGGTTTAAAAAAGCATGGACTTGTACTGTTTCACTTCCCTTATTCTTATAGGTTTCTTCGTAATATTTCCCGCATTGCCAGATTAGTTGTAAATCGTTCTTTTCAAAAAACGGCAATGACTTTTCTATTAATTGGTTGATGCGTCGTGCTCCCAAACTTCCACCCAAAACCAATAATGTTTTCTTTTCTTTTTTTAAATTGAAGAATGCAATTGCCTCTTCTTTTTTTGAAGAAATCTCCAGTAAATCCTGCCTAACAGGATTTCCTGTAAGTTTTAATTTTTTCGACGGAAAGAATTTCTCCATCCCTTCATAAGCCACACATATTTTTTGGACTTTTCCGCTCAACCATTTGTTTGTGATTCCCGCATGGCTATTTTGTTCCTGAATTAAACAAGGAATGCTTCGTAATGCCGCCATTCGCAATAACGGAGCACTCGCATAACCGCCTGTGCCTATTGCAACATCGGGTTTAAATTCTTTTAATATTTGTAAAGATTTCCGCAAACTGGAAACAAGTTTTAAGGGAAAAGCCAAATTTTGAAGGGATAAACTTCGTTGCAAACCAGAAATCCAAAGACCTTTTATTTTATAGCCCGCTTGCGGCACTTTCTCCATTTCCATTCTATCTTCTGCGCCAACAAACAAAAATTCAGCATCGGGGAAACGGTTTTTTAACTCGTTCGCAATGGCAACCGCCGGGTAAATATGACCTCCGGTGCCGCCGCCGCTTATGATGAATTTGTGTTTCAAATTGCTTCGCTTAAAATATCCAATGGGTTTTCTTCCTTCTCTTCTTTTACAGGGACTTCTCTTTTTGCACTTACACTTAAAATCATTCCCAAGGCCAAACACGTCATCCAAATAGAGGTTCCGCCACTACTTATCAATGGAAGGTTTTGTCCTGTTACGGGGAATAATTCTACCGCAACTGCCATATTTATCAGCGCCCTAAAAATTATAGGCATCCCTACGCCTATGACCAATAATTTTCCAAAAACAGAGGTTGATTTATGCGCCACAACCACAATTCTGAAAAGCAAAAACAGGTATAAAACCATTAAAAATAGTCCACCAATAAGGCCAAATTCCTCAACAATTATGGCATAAATAAAATCTGAGGACGACTGTGGCAAAAAGTTTTTCTGAACACTCTTTCCAGGCCCTAAACCAGTTACACCACCAGAGGCGATGGCTATTTTCGCTTTTTCAATTTGATAGTCGGCTTCGGTATCTTTATTATCACTGAAGTTTTCAACTCTACTAATCCAAGTATCAACACGGTTTGGGAAAACACCGGGAAATGCTTTTGCCGAAATAACAAAAAGTGTAAGGAAAATTAATCCAGCTCCAAGTATAATTCCCAAATATCTCAATGGATAACCTCCAATAAAAACAAGCATCACAATCATTACAAAAAAGATTGCGGTGGTGGAAAAATTTGCGGGCAGAATCAATGCCAGCACCACGAAAACGGGCACCCAAAGAGGTAAGATTGTTTCTTTAAAAGTAACAGTCTTGTCCTTTATTCTTGAAAGATAACGCGCCACATAGGTCATCAGAACAACACCCGCCAAAGTGGAAGTTTGAAAAGTTACCCCAACAAATGGCACACGAATCCACCGACTGGCGTTTGCACCTTCAATAGTGGTTCCTTCGGCCATTGTAATGATTAAAAGTAGAATTATAACAGGAACCGCAATAATAGAAAGCCCTCGAAAATAATTGTACGGAATTTTATGTACACCATACAAAATAGCAATCCCCAATACCAGGTGCGCAAAATGCCTTAATAGATACGGAAGTGTACTTCCATCTCCATACAGATAAGCTAGATTACTGCTTGCGCTGTAAACCGGCAAAAAGGAGAAAAGTGCCAAAAGGCCTGCTATTCCCCATATTGCTCTATCGCCTTGTATGTATTGAAAAATGTTTTTCACTTTTCTGGTTTATAGTTTATTATAAATTTCTAACTGCTTCCTTAAACTGTCTTCCTCGGTCTTCGTAGTTTTCAAATAAATCGAAACTTGCGCAGGCGGGAGAAAGCAGAACAGTGTTGTTGCGCTCGGCCAATTTATAAGCAACCTGCACAGCCATCGCCATAGAATCGGTCTCAATTATTGTATCTACAACGTTTCCGAAAGCACTAATTATTTTTTCATTATCAACTCCTAAACAGATTATTGCTTTCACTTTTTCGTTCACTAACGGCAAAAGCTCTGTGTAATCGTTTCCTTTATCAACACCGCCAACAATCCAAACGGTTGGATTTTCCATACTATCAAGCGCAAAAAATGTTGCGTTTACATTTGTGGCTTTGGAATCGTTTATATACATCACATTGTTGATTTTCAAAACTTTTTCAAGTCGATGTTCCACCCCTTGAAAACCTTCCAGGCTTTCACGGATGGTTTGTTTTCTAATTCTCAATAATGTGGCCACCGTTGAAGCTGCCATTGCGTTTTTTACATTGTGTTCCCCTTGAATTCCTATTGTTGCGATTGGCATAGTAAATTGATTGTTATCTATTGTTATTATTATTTCGTTGTTTCTTTTGAATGCTCCCTGTTTCAATTCTTTTTTATTTGAAAAAGGCAACGGCTGCGATTTTATTGGGTTTTGCGAAAGCCATTTGATTATTTCAGCATCGTCTGCGTCATAGATGAAATAATCCTGAGACGTTTGGTTCATCGTTATCCTGAATTTTGAAGCGATATAATTTTCATATTTATAATCATATCTGTCCAAATGGTCCGGACTCAAATTGGTCAAAACTGCAATGTGCGGCGCAAAGGTTTCAATTCCGTCAAGCTGAAAACTGCTTAGCTCAAGTACAAAATTTTCATACTTTTCCTCGGAAACCTGTTCTGCGAAACTCTTCCCGATATTTCCGCCCAAAGCCACATTCAATCCGCCATTTTTCAGCAATTCATAGGTCAAGCTTGCCGTTGTGGTTTTTCCGTTGCTTCCAGTGATTCCTACGATTGTTGCTTTCGTGAATTTTGCAGCGAACTCAATTTCAGAAATAACCTTCACTCCTTTTTCGTGCAACTTTTTAATGATTGGCGCCTTATCGGGAATTCCCGGGCTTTTCATCACTATAGCTGCGGAAAGGATTTTCTCTTCGGAATGACCTTCCTCTTCCCATTCAATCCCATTATTTATAAGAACTTCTTTGTACTTTTCCTTTATTTTTCCGAAGTCTGAAACGAATACTTCAAACCCTTTCTCTAGTCCTAAAATGGCTGTTCCTACTCCACTTTCGCCACCACCTAAAATCACCAGCCGTTGTTTCACTTTATCTAATTTTTAGTGTAACAATTGTAATTATTGCCAAAAAAATCCCCACAATCCAAAATCGTGTTACAATTTTACTTTCGTGAAAACCTTTAATTTGGTAGTGATGATGTAATGGCGACATTCTGAAAATGCGTCTTCCCTCACCAAATTTCTTTTTTGTGTATTTGAACCAACTTACCTGCAAAACCACTGAAAGATTTTCCATCAGAAATATTCCGCAAAGGATCGGTATCAACAATTCTTTTCGAACGGCAATTGCTATTACTGCTATAATTCCGCCAATAGTTAAGCTACCCGTATCTCCCATAAATACTTGTGCGGGATAAGTATTGTACCATAAAAACCCAATAAGCGCCCCAACAAATGCAGTGATGAAAATGGTCATTTCTCCCGTATTTGGGATGTACATAATATTTAGATAATCCGCAAAAACAACATTGCCCGAAACCCAAGCGAATAATGCCAAGGTGAGCCCTATAATTGCCGATGTTCCTGCGGCAAGTCCATCAATACCATCAGTGAGATTGGCACCATTTGAAACCGCTGTAATTATAAAAATCACGATTGGAATAAATATTAACCATACATAACTCTTATAATTTTCGCCAGCCCAGCTAATTAATTTGGAATAATTGAATTCATTTTCCTTTACAAAAGGAATGGTTGTTAGCATCGCCTTGTCCTTTACATAAAACTCATTGGTTGGTCCTTTTGCGATTATTTCCGTTTCTGTTCCAGGATTTTCAATGTTGTGCTGCACCACAATATCTGGATGTAAATACATCGTTGCTCCTACGAAAATGCCCAAGCCAACCTGTCCAATTATTTTAAATTTTCCCGGTAAACCTTGTTTGTCGTTTTTAAATTTTTTGATGTAATCGTCAATAAAACCAATTGCCCCCATCCAAAGGGTAGTTACGATCAGAAGTATTACATATATATTTTCAAGCTTTGCGAAAAGTAAAACAGGAATTAAAGTGGCAAGAATTATTATGATTCCACCCATAGTTGGTGTTCCGGCTTTTTCGTTTTGACCATCCAGACCAAGATCGCGTATGGATTCGCCAACTTGTTTCTTCTGGAGATATTTGATTATTTTTTTACCATAAACAGTGGCTATAAATAATGAAAGTATAACAGCCAAAATAGCCCGAAACGTAATGAAGTTGAACAACCCAGCACCAGGCATATCATATGTTTTATCTAAATATTCAAAGAGATAATACAGCATTGGCTATTTGTTTAGGGTTTTTAAAAGTTGATTTACTATTTTAAAATCATCAAAATCGAAACGTTCCCCGTTGATTTCCTGATAGGTTTCATGTCCTTTTCCAGCAATTAAAATAATATCATTTTCCTGCGCCATTTGGCAGGCAGCTTTTATGGCTTCCTTTCTATTTGTTATTGAAATTGTTTTTTTATAATGTTCCGCAGGCACACCCGCTTCAATTTGTTCAATAATTTTTTCAGCATTTTCGGTTCGTGGATTGTCGCTTGTAAAAACAACTTTGGTACTCAATGAAGCAGCGATGTTTCCCATCACGGGACGTTTTTGCGCATCACGATCTCCACCACAACCAACAACCGTTATCACTTCTTCATTACCGGTTCGGATGCTGTTTATTGTTTCCAATACATTTTTTAAAGCATCAGGGGTGTGCGCATAATCTACTATTGCCGTGATTTTCTTTTCAGAAATTAAATACTGAAATCTGCCGCCCACACTTTCCAAAGTGCTCATAATTTGAAGGATTTCGAGTTCTTCCAACCCTAAAAGTTGCGCCGTTCCGTATATCGCCAATAAATTATAGGCATTGAAACCTCCAATCAATTTTGCCCACAATTCCTGATTGTTTATTTTAAGAAGTTGTCCTGTAAATTGACTCTCCAAAACTTGGGCTTTATAATCAGCGTAGGTTTTTAAAGCATATGTTTTTTTCTCAGCTTTAGTATTTTGAAGCATTACCACACCATTTTTGTCATCTACATTCACCAAAGCGAAAGCGGTTTTTGGCAATTCATCAAAAAAAGATTTTTTCACATCACGATACTCAGCGAAATCTTTGTGATAATCCAAATGATCGTGTGAAAGATTGGTGAAAACGCCCCCAACAAAATGAAGCGCTTCCGTGCGTTTTTGATGGATTCCGTGGGAACTCACTTCCATAAAACATAATTCAACACCTGCATCTACCATTTCACGTAAATATTTGTTGATGGTCAAAGAATCTGGCGTTGTGTGTGTGGCTTTGTATTCGGTATCGCCAACCATTATTTTTACGGTGGAAAGCAAACCGGCTTCCAATCCAGCTTTTTTGAAAAGTTGATACAATAAAGAAGAAACCGTTGTTTTACCGTTAGTTCCAGTTATACCGACAAGTTTTAGTTCTTGTGAAGGATTGCCATAATAATTGGCAGCCATAATTGCCAGCGCTTTATGTGAGTCTGCAACCTGAACATAGGTTATTCCGTTTATGATATTTTCAGGCAAGGTTTCACAAATAACAGCCAAAGCGCCTTGATCTGCTGCTTTTTTAATGAATTGATGTCCATCAGAAACAGTTCCTTTTATAGCGATAAAAACATCGTTTAAAGAAACGTTTCGCGAATCAAACTCAAGATTGTTTATGGCCACGGAAGTACTGCCAACGACGCTTTCGATGGTAACTTTGTACAGTATGTCCTTTAACAATATCACGATAAGTTCAATGTTATTAATTGTCCTTTTTTAAGATTTTCGCCAGATTTTATGGATTGGCTGGAAACAGTTCCATTGCCCACAACTTGAACTCTTAATCCAAGATTTTCTAATAGTGAAACCGCATCCATTCCTGCCATTCCGGTAACGTTGGGAATTGTTTTAGCCGGTTGTTGCAACTTTGCATAATACTTTTCATAATCCTTTTCAATCAGTGGATCTGTTTTTTCCACATCTTCCACAGAATCTATTATTTGAGAATCGGTGAAGATTTTTTGAGCGATTCTTTTAAATACTGGACCGGAAACATCGGCTCCATAAAATCCTTTTCTTGTGCTTGGTTTATGAATAATCACGATGCAGGAATACTTAGGATTTTCCGCTGGAAAAAATCCCGCAAATGAAGAAATGTAACGTCGATTGCCCTTCCAATCTGGCATCCAATATTCGGTTTGTGCAGTTCCTGTTTTTCCAGCCATCGAAAAATCTGGCGAATAGAGTGATTTACCCGTTCCACGCTTAACTGTATTTTTCATTATTTCCTTGATTTCACGCAAGGTTTCATCTGAACAGATTTTTGGATTGATAATTTTGGTATCGTATGTAGTTACTTTTTCATTCCAGGCCCTAACTTCTTTTATAAAGCGCGGCTTTACCATTACTCCGTTGTTCGCAATAGCATTGTAGAATGTAAGTGTTTGCAAAGGAGTTAGTCTTAAACCATACCCATAAGACATTGAAGGCAGGGCGTTTTTGCTCCACTTTTTGTCTCCCGGCTGTGGAATCATTGGCATCCCCTCACCTTTTATGGAAACTCCTGTTTTTTCATTTAAATGCCAGCTTTTTAATCGGTTGATGAATTTATTTGGGTTTTTGGAGTATCCATTGTCAATGATTGTTGCCAATCCGATATTTGAAGAAACCTCTAAAGCTTTTGCTGCAGAAATTTTTCCGTAGCCGCCACGATGAGAATCATTAATAGGCTTTCCATAGAAAACTTTTCTGCCATTTCCGGTGTCAACAACGGTACTAGTATCAATTACTTTGTCTTCTAGTGCGGCCATCATTGCCATCACTTTAAAAGTAGAGCCAGGTTCGTGCGACTCGCCAATGGCGTAATTTAGCTTTTCATAATAAGTTCCTTGAGAAGTGCGTCCAAGGTTTGACACGGCTTTTATCTCGCCAGTGGCAACTTCCATTACGATTACACTTCCGTGTTCAGCTTCGTAATACTCTAACTGCTTCAACAACGCATGATGTGCAATATCCTGGATATTTACATTTATGGTTGAAACAATATCGTAACCGTCTTGCGGCTCAATTTCGTTGTCATCAAATATAGGCTTCCATTGGCCCTGTGCAATTTTTTGCTTTAAACGATGACCCTCTTTTCCGGTTAGCAAATCATTAAAAGCACCCTCAAGACCAACAGCATAGTAGCCCGGTCGGTCAAATGCTTCATCGCCAACGGTACGCTGTGCAATTTTACCAATAGGATGTTCGCGAACCGTGCGTTGTTCAACAATGATTCCACCTTTATAGGGACCTTTTCGGAAAAGCGGTAAATTTTTTACTTTAATGTAGTTTGAATAACCCAAATTTTTTACCACCAACTGATAGCGGTTTTTATCGGCTCGAGCCTTTCTAAACATATCTAGATAATAAGACACGGGCTTTCCGAACATTTTGCTCAAACCTTCAGAAAGTGGTTTTAGATTTTCATTGAAATCTTCGGAAGAAACCGTTACCGCGTCAAAACGAATGTCATATTTTGGAACAGAAGTTGCCAAAAGACTGCCGTCATCTGCATAAACATTGCCTCGATTGGCGGGAATAACAAAATTTTTGGTGGTGTTTTCTTTGGCGAGCTCTCTATATTTTTCACCATCCACAAACTGAATATTCATCAGTTTTATGCTTATGGCCAAGGCGAAGAGAAACATACATCCAGCAATGATGTATAAACGGTTTAGTATGTTTTTTTCCTCGAAAGCCATTTTCAATTATCAGTTGTCAATTGTTATTTCTTTTCGTTTTTAACTATTTTTTCTTTTCAATAATTCGAATTCTCTTTGGCGGGTTTGATGATGGCTGTAAACCGCGGCTTTCCATTGCGGCTATAATCTTACTTTCCATTCTGGCCTGCATCAAAAGCATGCGAACATCAACATATTCGCTTTTCAGCTCTTTTACCTGTGCGTTCAATTTTGAGATTTTATGTACTTTTTTATCTGCACTATGTGAACTGCCAATCATTATCAAGGCCAAAAGCGAAAGGAAAATGATGAAGCGCCAGTTTTTCAACGCGTCATCACTAACCAAAAATTTTCCTTTTATTATGTTGTAAAAACCTTCTTTCATGCTATATCTTTTCTGCAATTCTAAGTTTGGCACTTCGGGCGCGGTTGTTCTGTTTTATTTCTTCTTCGGAAGGAATTATAAATTTTCCAACTGCTTTAAAAGGAACTTCTACTCTTCCAAAAACATCCTTTTCAGGTTCTCCTTCAAACATTCCGTTTCTTATAAATCGCTTCACCAATCTGTCCTCCAAAGAATGATAGCTTATCAAGCTTATTCTTCCTCCAGATTTTAAAACCTCATTTGTTTGAAGTAAAAATTCTTTCAGCGCTTCTAATTCTTGATTAACCTCAATCCTAATTGCCTGATAGATTTGGGCCAAAATCTTGTTTTCTTTATGCGCTGGCAGAAACCTGCTGAGAACTTTTTTAAGCTGTTCACTGGTCTTTATTTTTTCGTTTTCACGAGCTTCAACAATTACTCGTGCCATTCCGGCTGCACTTCGCAATTCGCCATAGTTTGAAAGCACATTTCGCAATTGCGATTCTTCATATTTGTTGACCACCGTGTATGCTGAAAAATTACTGTCACGATTCATTCGCATATCCAAATCCGCTTCAAAACGGGTTGAAAAGCCTCTTTCGGCAACATCAAATTGATGAGAGGAAACTCCGAAATCTCCCAAAACACCATCAACTGTTTTATAGCCGTGAAAGCGCAAAAACTTTTTAAGAAATCGAAAATTTTGATTGATAAGTAAAAATCGCTCGTCGTCAATATCGTTTTCCAAAGCATCTTTATCTTGATCAAAAGCAATCAGCTTTCCATTTGGCCCCAGACGTTCAAGAATTTCGCGGGAGTGGCCGCCGCCGCCGAAAGTTACATCCACATAAACGCCATCTGGCTTTATGTTTAGCCCCTCGACAGTTTCATTCAGCAAAACCGGATTATGATATTCCATCACCATCATTGCTTTTGTTTCCCATTACTTCTTCGGCCAAATCAGCAAAGTCACTTGCAGCGTCATCAATAGCCTGTTCGTATTTGTCTTTATCCCAGATTTCAACAATGTTTATTGCAGAAGATATTACCAATTCCTTATTTATTCCAGCGAAAGAAAGTAGGTCTTTCGGGATTAGCAAGCGGCCTGTGGCATCAAGTTCTACGGTTTTTACACCCGCAGTAAATCTTCTAATAAAGTCGTTGTTCTTTCTGTTGAAGCGGTTCAGTTCGCCCATTTTCAGCATCAGGGCATCCCATTCTTTCATTGGGTACATTTCCAAACAGGGCTGAAACACGGCACGCTTAATCACAAACCCTTCTGGAGCTACCGATGCCAACTGCTTTTTTAAAGGCGCAGGCACCATGACCCGTCCCTTTACGTCTGCTTTACATTCGTATGTGCCTATTAGATTGAGCATTGTGGAAATTCCCGATTTGTAATTTATAGTTTCAAATATATATAACTTTTACCACATTTTACCACATTCTACCACTTTGTTGATAAGTTTTACCACTTTGTAGATAAAGTGAAATCGATACAGTAAATAACAAAGCCTTATTTTAAATAGACCTTATGAAATAATTTTGTTTACTTTTGTCATTCTAAATTGCAGCAACCAAGCATGTCGGAAAACTTAAAGAAAGAAGGAAAATTTTCATATTTAGAAATAGGTGAAGGCACTCCAATAATCATCCTTCACGGGCTTATGGGCGGGTTGAGCAATTTTGATGGCGTTGCAGATTTCTTTCCACCAAAAGGCTACAAAATTTTAATTCCCGAATTGCCCATTTACAAGATGACTTTGTTGCGTACCAATGTGAAAAATTTCGCAAAATATGTAGCGCAGTTTATTGACCATCTGGGTTATAAAGAAGTGATTCTTTTGGGAAATTCTCTAGGTGGGCATATTGGCCTTTTATGCACAAAAATGTATCCTGAAAAAGTGAAAGCTTTAATAATCACAGGAAGTTCTGGTCTTTATGAAAGTGCGATGGGTGAAAGTTATCCAAAACGAGGTGATTATGAATACATAAAACAAAAAGCCGAAAACGTTTTTTATGACCCCGCTGTTGCAACCAAGGAAATTGTGGATGACGTTTATGAAACCGTAAACGACCGGAATAAATTGATAAGAACCCTTGCTATCGCGAAAAGCGCCATAAGGCACAACATGGCAAAGGATTTACCAAAAATGCAAACCCCAACTTGCATTATATGGGGAAAAAACGATAATGTTACGCCCCCAGAAGTTGCAATAGAATTTGATGAACTCTTACCGGATTCTGAATTATTCTGGATTGACAAATGTGGCCATGCCGCAATGATGGAACATCCTGATGAATTTAATGAACTTCTGTATTCTTGGTTGGAAAAACGGGGATACTAACCATCTCAGTCTTTCGGCTGCGTTCAAGGTTTCAGGTTTCATAAGCAATACTAATTTCTCAATACTAAAAAAATGCAAATCAAATCGGCGGAATTTTTGATGAGCAACAGCGAAGTTGCCAAATGCCCCAAAGACCGTTTGCCGGAATATGCTTTTATTGGGCGTAGCAATGTGGGGAAATCTTCCCTGATCAATATGCTAATGCTGCGCAAAAGTTTAGCAAAAACTTCTGGGAGACCGGGAAAAACACAGCTCATCAATCACTTTCTTATCAATAAAAACTGGTATTTAGTAGATTTGCCCGGTTACGGCTATGCACGTGTTTCTAAAACCAGCAAAAAGACTTTTCAGAAATTCATTACCAATTATTTTGAAAAGAGAGAACAAATGATCCTCGCCTTCGTTTTGGTAGATTGCCGCCACGAACCACAACCTATTGATTTGGAATTTATGCAATGGATGGGCGAGAGTGGAATTCCTTTCAATATAATTTTCACCAAAGCAGACAAATTGAAACCAAAAGCTTTGGAACGAAACATTGCTCTATACGCAGAAAAAATGTTGGAAACTTGGGAAGAAATGCCTCCCTATTTCATTACTTCAGCCAGTGATTCCACAGGAAGGGATGAGGTTTTGAAATATATAGAAGAGCTAAACGCTTCAATTCCCAATTCTGAATTCTGAATTCTGAATTCTGAATTCTGAATTCTGAATTTAATTATTCCCGTTTCAACTCTAACTTCTCTGCAAAATAATCACAAAAATCACGCATAGTGTCGCTCATTCTATCATCATTGGTCGCACGCTGAAAAGTATCTGCCATTGCGCTTAAAGTCTGGTGAAAGAAAATTTTCATTTCGTCCACTGGCATATCCTTTGTCCAAAGATCTATTCTAAGAGATTCTTTTTTAGCACTGTCCCAAACGGAAAGCATTACGGCCTTGGTAACTTCGTTTGTAATTCCGCCATCTTCAGCGGTCCATTTTATGTTTTCAGGAATTTTGTTTTCGTCAAGACCTATGTTTAGTTTTATTTCAGATGTATGTTTTACTGCCATTATTTCTTCGGTTTATATTTTGAATTTGTAAATATTTCTTCAGCATCTGTAACCATTAATTGCTGAGTGGATGTTTTATTGTTTTCCATATAGGCACGCACAATTTTCCAGCCCAAATAACGCCCCAACATTCCAGGGGATTCGTTGTCTATTTCAAGATAAAATTTTGAAAAAGGCGCAGGATTTATAAATCGAGCCCCTAACTTGGGATCGGTACTATAGAGCAATTCTTTCTCAATAAAATAGCGCCACATATATTCTTCATTCGCCTCAGCCCATTCAAATTCAGCTTCCGTGTACCCTATTTTTTCTGCATCTTTATCATTTGGAAGCCATAAATCTTTTAAGTAAAGTTCTTTTCCAAAGTAAATTATTTGCCCCAAAAATGAACCTTTATTGGGAGGCTTAATATATTGTCTTGCATAGGTTTCAGCCACGTCGGGACCAATTTGGGATGGCTTCATTTCTTTAGAGACATATTTATCAATTCCTTCATAAAACCGATGTTCGCTCCCTAAATAATTGTCTAAACCTATTACCAACATACTATCTGCAAGAATCACTTTATTTCTGTAATCAACATCTGAAGTTGCAGTTACAACCACTGGCGTTCTAAAATCTGGAAAATAATATTTTATATGTTGAAATAACGGAACAAGAATCTCTTCTATAACTTCCTCCTTGGGAAATTTTTTTAGCACTTCCATTTCTAGCTGGTCTTGAAGTGTATCGGTCAATTTTTCAACCCAAATGCTATCGTTATATTGTTTCGGAAAAAAGGCAGGGAATTTCGCTTTTAGCTTTGGAAGATCTGCTGGAGTTGCTGCTGCAAATTCTTTGTCAAACCGAATGATTTCAAAATTTATAGGAATTTTTTCAATCTCTTTTTCAACTTTGCTTTCGTTGTTGCACGAAAAAAAGAGGACACCCAAAAGAACAAATAAGCAATACTTCATAATAGAAAAAATGTTACAGCTGGTTAACGCCATTCCTTTTTATTAATTTTATCTTTAACAACTTTTGCGCTGCAAAGGTATTATTATAAAAGATTAAAAACACAGAAAATGCATACTGAAAAAGTGATAGACCACATTGTAAATTGGTTAAAAAATTATGCTGTAAATGCAAAAATGGATGGTTTTGTAATTGGCATTAGTGGAGGGATTGATTCTGCCGTAACCTCAGCCCTGTGCGCAAAAACAGGGCTGGAACTTTTATGTGTGGAAATGCCCATACACCAAGAAGCTTCTCAGGTTAGTCGTGCTTACAACCATATTGCTTGGCTAAAGAAAAATTTTTCAAGCGTTGAAAAAATTGAGATAAACCTTACTCCCGTTTTTGATTCCCTCATTGAGGCTTTGCCAAAAGTTGAAAAAGAAGAAGATCGTTTTATGTCGCTCGCAAACACTCGTGCCCGTTTGCGCATGACAACACTTTATTATTTTGCGGCTCTCCATAAATATCTGGTTGCTGGGACCGGCAATAAAGTGGAGGATTTTGGAGTGGGTTTTTATACAAAATACGGTGACGGTGGAGTGGATTTAAGTCCGATAGCAGATTTGATGAAAAGTGAGGTTTATGAAATTGCCCGATATTTGGGAATAAATAAAGAAATTATTGAAGCAGCACCAACGGATGGACTTTGGGGCGATGACCGTACCGACGAAGATCAACTTGGCGCAAGCTATGACGAACTGGAATGGGCCATGAAAATGACTGAAAAAGGAAAGATCAGTTCTGATTTCTCAGGGAGACAACAAGTAGTTTTTAATATTTATAACCGTCTCAATAAAGCAAACCAACACAAAATGATGCCAATTCCTGTCTGCGAAATACCTGCCAAATTGAAATAGCCTTGTTATTTACCGAATAATTTAACCATTAAACGAAAGGTTTAGCATTCTTACTCGTAAGATTTTATATATTCAAAATGTAGCATTAATATTACATTGTCAAACCTCAACCCCAAATCTGAAGGTTTTATATTTTTAAAAAATTTATAAATACAATAGGATGAAAAAAGTTGTAATTGCAGACCACCACCCAATAACTAGAAAAGGTGCAGAAGTGTTGCTGAATAGCACAAATGAATATTCAATAGTCGGAAAAGTTTCACGCGGATCAGAATTGCTAAAATGTTTGGAAAAAGAACGTCCCGATATTTTGTTGTTGGAATTAGACATACCAGAAATTAATGGTTTTCACGCCCTTAGAAGTATTAGGGAAGAGTTTCCAAGAACGCGAATTGCTATTTTTTCATCACATCCAGAAGAAATTTATGCTTTGCGCTCTATAAAATCTGGTGCTGCAGGTTACATTCCAAAAACATCTTCAGAAGTAATTTTTCTTCAAGCCATTAAACGCATTGCAACTGGCGGTGTGTTCTTGAATGATGAACTTTCGGCCGCCTTCAACAACAAGTCTATTAATGACAATACCATTATGGGGCGTTATAAAAAACTTTCCGCCCGGGAGATTGAAGTGCTGAACTTACTTTCCAACGGAAAACGCAACAAAGACATAGCTACACTTTTGGAAATAAATGAAAAAACAGTGAGCACCTATAAAACACGTTTGCTGAAAAAACTAAAAGTGACTAGCTTGGCTGAATTGATAAACCAAGCCCGATTGTTTCAATTCAATTGATTTAAAGCACTCTGTTTAGTTTATTGGAAAGCACTTTTTTAAGGCTTATATAATCCACAATTTCTTGTAAACCAGATTCCTTTTCAAGATTTTCTTCCTGCTTCATTGCTTCAGAAAGTTCATTTATTTTCTGTGAAACCAAATGTCTTCGCAGATTGAGGATGGTCTCACTAACCATTTGTGCAATAGTCTGTTCTTTTACCTTCACATATATTTCCATTCGCTCCCAATTGCTTAAGGAATATCTTTCTTCTTCCATCAAAATATGTGTGACAGAAGACGCCATTTCGGGACTCAATTCATTGATGAAAGTTTCGGCTTTGGCTTCCGGATTTTGGTTAAAACGGTTAACAACTTCAAAATATAGTTCTTTAAATTCTGGGTTCATGAATTCAATTTCGTCTTCCTGAAGATCGAGATATATTTTTTCAAAAACGCGCGACTTGTGAATTTCGGGCTTTAATGTGATTTCTCCTTTTTCGTCGGCTTCCAAGATTAATTCCTCAAAATCTTCTTCCACATTGCCATAAAGAAGCAAAAGCTCTATTATTTTTTGTTCCAGTTGAAACTGGACATCTACTTTTTCAATCTTTTTTTCTGTGGGAATAACCTCGAAAGCTTCCTGCGGAATAACTTCTCTTTTTGCAGCATCTTTTTTATCCTTTTGAAAAATCTGCGCCAGCGTATTGAAAAGAACCTGCTCCGAAATATCCATAATCCGCGAACATTCCTTTATATAAACTTCACGCTTAATAACATCCGGGATTTTGGCAATACTGTTCACCATATCGTGTATGGTTTCAGACTTTTTTATAGGGTCATTTTTTGCTTCGTTTGCAAGCAACGAAGCTTTGAAGGTTACAAAATCTTTAGCGTTTTCCTCTAAATAAAGCGTCAAATCTTCCAACGAATTTTTTCGCGAAAAACTGTCCGGATCCTCGCCTTCAGGAAAAGTGCAGATTTTCACGTTCATTCCCTGTTCCAAAATCAAATCGATTCCACGAAGCGATGCGCGAAGCCCAGCCGCATCCCCGTCAAAAAGAACGGTTATGTTTTTGGTAAGTCGATTTATAAGCCGAATCTGTTCCGAAGTCAATGCCGTTCCCGAAGAAGAAACTACGTTATGTATTCCGGTTTGGTAAAACTGGATAACATCTGTATAACCTTCCACCAAATAACAATTATCTTCTTTCGCAATACTTTGTTTCGCGTGAAAAATGCCGTAAAGCACTTTGCTTTTGTGGTAAATATCGCTTTCGGGAGAGTTTAAATATTTCGCCGCTTTTTTATCCGAAGTTAAAATACGCCCTCCAAAACCAAGTGTGCGGCCGCTCATGCTAAGGATTGGAAACATTACCCTTCCCTTAAAACGATCAAATTGTTTTTCTTCTTTAACAATGGAAAGGCCCGTCTTTTCCAAAAACTCCAACTTATAACCTTTTTTGATGGCGTGACTGGTAAAAGCATCCCAAGAATCGGGCGAATAACCCAATTCAAATTTTTTGATGGTTTCGTCCGTAAAACCTCTCTCTTTGAAGTATGAAAGCCCAATCGCTTTGCCCTCTTCGGTTTTTAAAAGCGTACTGTGAAAATAATCTTTAGCGAATTCGCTAACTAAATAAAGACTCTCCCTTTCGTTGGCCTGTTCTTTGTCTTCAGCAGTTTGTTCGGTTTCCTCTACTTCAATCCCGTATTTTTTTGCCAAAAATTTTATGGCTTCGGGATAGGTGAAATGTTCGTGCTCCATCAAAAAAGCAACTACGTTTCCACCTTTTCCGCTACTGAAATCTTTCCAAATCTGTTTCACCGGCGAAACCATAAAACTCGGCGAGCGCTCGTCAGTAAACGGACTTAACCCTTTATAGTTGCTTCCGGATTTTTTCAACTGAACAAAATCACCAATCACCTCCTCTACGCGGGCGGTTTCAAAAACATTGTCTATGGTGGTTTTGGAAATCAGATTGTTGGAATTTTAGGTTTTTGGACGGTTTGATTTTTGATTTGTAAAAATAGGGATATTAAGAAAAGAAACCTGCACGAATTTTAAAAATCCATGCAGGTTTTAAACAACGAATAATGAAAGTGTTTATGGCTAATCCACATCAAACCGAAGTCCGAGGGAAACATTGCGCTGATCTATTGGGTTGTTCTTAAAGATTGTGTTTAAATCATACTTACCATAAAGCGCGACACCTTGCCAGCCTATATAAGCGCTTAAACCGTAGATAAATTTATTTGTGTTGTAATCTGCTTTTAATTTTAGTTTTTGGTCTTCGCCATCTTCTTCAAACTTTAGTTTTTGGCGGGCTCCGAGATTTATTCCTGCATAACCGCCTAAACCTACTTTAATTTGGTTTTCTGTGTTATACCTAAAGTAGCCATCGTGTTCCTCTTTTTTGGATGGGCCAAACTCAAAGTGAAATGGAACGACGAGGTTATCCATTCTGAATTTTGATTTATCCAAGTTTAATGGATAGGCTTGAAGTTCCGTATGTTCTCCAGTATCTACATAAAAACGGTTGTCTGTTGGTTTCAATCCGTTGAACTGAAGAGACAATCCGTACTTAATGCGCACCCAGTTTGTGTTTTCAAACACACGGGTTTTCCAGGCCCAACCTATTTCTGCAAAACGGCTTCCGGCTACTTTGAAATCTGAATCCTGCAAAGATTCTCCTTTTGTAATTACATTGTTCAACCCAAAAGCAAATACCATATCTGACGTAGTGCGACGGTCATATTTTCGTTTTTTGTTTTTGGGGCCAATGTATAGAACATTGTCATTTTCACTATTTTTTCCGCTGGAACCAATGCGAATGATCATTCCATTATCTTCGTCCTCTTCAATGTTTCCGTTTCGTTTAAGCAATGCTACTTTATTGTCTATTATAGCTATGCGGTTTTCGATGTTGAGCGCATGTTTTTCTGCCGCCTCTTTCTTAAAAATTTCGGCTTCGGATTCTGAAATAGCTTCGTTTGTTAAACGTTCGTTGATGTTTTCTACATCTCTTTTTAAAGCCTCCTTTTCTTCCAGAATTATTTTCTCTTTAAGATTGGTAAGCTGTTCTATCGTAGTCTGTGTGTCGTGATCGGTTTCCTGTGCATTTGCCAAACACGATGCAAGCAACCAAATTGCAAGAGTAATTGTGATTGTAATTAATGATTTCATAACTGTTCGATTTTTTGATGAATGATGATGAATGTTTATTGATTATTGAAAATTATTTATTGAAAATTGAGCATTGAGCATTGAGCGTTGAGCATTGAGCATTGAGCATTGAGCATTGAGCATTAAAAAATGGCTAATCGTTTCTTTCTGTAACGGCAGTGCGCACTTTTTGAAAGCCTTCGCCAAGAGCATCGAATACTTTATCGCGGAAACTTTTTTCGAGTTCCCATTCCACATCTTCAAGCAATGCGGTGGCATCAACCTTTGGATTATTGAGAATTCGCTGGGTCTCTATTTCGCGGCGGGCATTGTTCAATAATGCTTCCACATCTGTCACATTGATTTCTGTGTTGTTTTCTTGCATTTTTTTTACGGAGGCCACTACTTCATCTACTTTATTGTTAAATAGTTTGTCTTCTTCTTTCTCCAAAGTTGTTTTCAGAGCTTGCTCTGCTTCTACTTTTGTGACTTTCGCAATAGCTTCGACACTCTCAATCTTTTTGTCAACTTCAGATTTTTTCTGGGGAAGCGACTTCAATTGATCCGAATTTGGTTTTTGTTTCTTTTCAGTTTCTTTTTTTGGAGCTATTTTTTCAACCGTTTCCAAATGGTTCTCTTCGGAAGCAATTTCTTCGGATTGAGAATTATTTGGAATTACCTCTGGCTGCTTTTCTACACTCTTCTGCTCTATTGTTTCATTCACTATTTGATTGCCCACTTCAGCATTATTCCTGCTGAAAAAAACCGAGGCCAGAATTAAAAACCCCACAAAACTCGCAGCAACATAATACCAAAGCACAGTTTTCTTTTTGGGCTGCTCGGTATCCAATTTTGCTTCCAGTTTGCTCCATGCGTCCGCAGAAGGTTTCAGTTCCCTCGCTTCCAATTTTTCACGGATGTTGTCTTCCAGTTTATAGGGTGCCATAGCTTAAATTGTTTTGTTGTTTTACCATATTTTGAAGCATTTTACGGGCCTTGAAAAGTTGTGTTTTTGAAGTGTTCTCGCTTATCTGCAACAACTCTCCTATTTCACTGTGTTTGTAGCCCTCAACCGCATAAAGCACAAAAACCGTTTTGTAACCGTCCGGCAGACTGTCTATCATCTTTTGGATATCGGCTTCTTCCAGTTCGGTTTCAATAAAAGTGGAATGCTCTGCAGTGTTCTCTATTTCGGTCTCGGAAATAAAGTGCAATTTTTTGTCCTTCCGAAGTTGTGAAATACTCTCGTTCACCATTATTCTGCGAATCCAGCCTTCAAAACTGCCTTCGTTTTTGAAATCCTTTAAATGCGTAAACATTTTGAAAAAACCCGAAAGCATTACTTCTTCCGCCAAATCGTTGTTTTTTAAATACTGCCTGCAAACACCCAACATTTTTGGCGAAAACATTTCAAACAATTGATGCTGCGCGCGGCGATCGCCTTTGGACGCTTTGTCAATTAAATTTGAATAGTTTTTATGTAACGGTATAATCTTCACGCAAGCGTTGCTGTTTGTGCTTCTATTTTAATAGACGTAGGTTTTTGAAGAATGGTTGCCTGGGAGTGAAAAAGTTTGAAGTTTTCAGTCGCAGTAGTCAGTTATTTGTAGTTTATAGGTCGTGGATCTTGGGTTGTTTGCTAAAAATCTTTTTTTCTGAAAACTGAGACTGTAAACTGCAACTGTAAACTACTATTTTTTCCTGTCAATAACATAATTCACCATCAGAACCAACGATTCTTTATAGGGTGAAGCGGGATAGGTTTCCAAAAGCTGAAGCGCTTGCTGTTGGTATTCCTTCATTTTCGAGACGGCATAATCTAGGCCGCCATTCTGTTTTACAAGGTTGATTACTTCTTTTACGCGCTGTTTGTCTTTGTTATGGTTTTTAACCGAATTGATAAGCCATTTTTTTTCTTCAGAAGTGGAATTATTTAAGGCATATATTAAAGGTAGCGTCATTTTTTGCTCCTTAATATCTATGCCCGTGGGTTTGCCAATATGCTCGTTGCCATAATCAAACAGGTCGTCTTTTATTTGAAAGGCCGTACCAATGAGCTCACCAAATTTGCGCATTTTTTCAACTTCTTCGTCGGGAGCCATTATGGAGCGGGCACCCATGGCGCAACAGGCAGCAATCAGTGTTGCTGTTTTTTGGCGGATTATTTCAAAATATACTTCTTCTGTAATATCCAGTTTTCGGGCTTTTTCAATTTGAAGCAATTCGCCCTCGCTCATCTCGCGCACGGCTACCGAAATTATTTTCAGCAAATCAAAATCGTCGTTGTCAATGGAAAGCAATAAACCTTTGGAAAGCAAATAATCGCCAACCAGTACGGCGATTTTATTTTTCCAAAGTGCGTTTATAGAGAAAAATCCGCGGCGGCGGTTGCTGTCGTCCACAACATCATCGTGCACCAAAGTTGCAGTGTGGATGAGTTCTATAACGGAAGCGCCGCGATAGGTACGTTCGTTCACTTCACCATTGCCTGTCATTTTTGCAATGAGGAAAACAAACATAGGGCGCATCTGTTTTCCTTTTCGGTTTACAACATAATGTGTGATTCTGTTAAGAAGTGAAACTTTTGAAGACATGGAAGCTGTGAACTTTTTTTCAAAAAGCTCCATTTCCTTTTCAATGGGAAGTTTGATGCGTGAAACTATCTTCATAAAGGCTCAAAGATAGTTAAAATTGAATGATGGTTTGAAGTCAGCAGTCAATGAGAATTGATTGTTTTGGAAGGCAGAAAACTGAATTTAACATTTTATTATAAAATCACATCAAAAAGCAATAAATAAAAAGAACAATCAAACATATTCCATAAACAGAATTTGACAATAATGCTGTTAATTAAAATAAAGAATGCCTATTTATATGACAATATTCTGTCAATTTTCAAAAAGGCGTTAAAATATTCCGAAACCTACAAAAATAAAGGCTCTAGCCCTATTTTTGAAAAAATCATTTTAACTCCTTAATTTATAATTACAATGAAAAAAATTACATTATTGGCCGCATTATTTGCTGGCTTTGCTATGAATGCACAGACCACTTTCTTCTCAGACGATTTTAATGATGAAGATGTTTCAGATTGGACAATTTATGATGAAGATGGTGATGGCAATAATTGGGGTGACCTTTTTGCAGTTACTGACCAAAACGGAAACCCTGTTACTCCTATTTCATTAATTTCAAGATCTTGGCAAACCGTACCCTTAACTCCAGATAACTGGATTGTTTCTCCTGCAATTGATTTAACAACTGCTAGTGGAGATGTTCTATTAACTTGGAAAGTTCAAGCTGCTGCAGCTGAATGGGACAATGAGAACTACAGTGTATATGTTGCTACTAGCAGCGATCTTGCTGACTTAGAATCTGCTACTGTTACTTTTACTGAAGTTTATGATGACCCTAATGATGAAGGAACTCAATATGAGCGTTCATTAGATCTTTCAAGTTTGTCTGGAGAGACTGTTTATTTAGCTTTCAGACATCATAATGTTACAGATATGGATTATCTTTCTATTGATGATGTAACCATTTCTGGTGTTTTGGCAGTTGGAACTAACGAATTTAAAGGTTTCAATCATTTTATCGCAAACAACAATTTGAATCTTTCTGCAAACACTTCAATGGAGAAAGTTGCACTTTACAATATGTTAGGCCAGCAAGTTGTTTCACAAAAACTAAACAGCAACAACGAAACTGTTAGTCTTTCTGGATTGCAGTCTGGTGTTTACATTGCTACTGTTTCTATTGATGGAGCAAGCAAGTCATTTAAAATCGTAAAAAACTAATTTACATTTTATATTGAATTGAAAAGAGCGGCTTTGGGCCGCTCTTTTTTTATTGTTTGTTTGCCAACTGTCCGCAAGCGGCATCAATATCTTTTCCTCTGCTTCGGCGGACGGTTACAGGAATTCGGTCATGTTCCAACGCTTCAATATAATCATCGATAATTGTTGAAGAAGCTTGCTGAAAATGTCCATCGTCAATCGGGTTGTATTCAATGATATTTACTTTGCACGGCACATATTTGCAGAAAGTAACGAGTGCTTCAATATCAGCCCACTTGTCATTGATGTCTTTCCATACAATGTATTCATAAGTTATTTTGCGTTTGGTTTTGCTGTACCAATATTCCAAAGCCTCCCGCAAATCTGGCAAGGTGAAGTTTTTGGCAAAAGGCATAATCTGTTCCCGAGTTTCTTGAATTGCGGAATGCAATGAAACGGCGAGATGGAATTTCACTTCGTCATCCGCCAATTTTTTAATCATTTTTGGTACGCCAGACGTAGAAACTGTGATACGTTTTGGAGACATCCCTAAACCTTCATCACTAGTAATTTTCTCGATGGATTCCAGAACGTTTTTGTAGTTCATCAACGGTTCGCCCATTCCCATAAACACAATATTGGAAAGAGGTTTGTTATGATACAGACGGCTTTCCTTATCAATGGCTACTACTTGATCGTAAATCTCATCTGGGTTTAGGTTTCGCATTCTTTTCAGTCTGGCCGTAGCACAAAAAGTACAATCCAAACTACAACCCACTTGGGAGGAAACACAGGCAGTGGTTCGTTTTTTTGTGGGAATTAAAACAGATTCAACCACTAAATCATCATGAAGTTTTACTGCATTTTTAATAGTGCCATCATTACTTTTTTGGAGATAATCAACTTTTATATGGTTGATTACAAAGTTTTCGTTTAAATGTGCTCGGGTTTCCTTGGAGAGATTGGTCATTTCATCAAAACTGTGAATGCCTTTTCCCCAAAGCCATTCGTAAACTTGTGTTCCGCGGAAGGCTTTGTCGCCAATGCTAACAAAAAAGCTTCTAAGTTCTTCTTTTGAAAGTGCGCGTATATCTTTTTTTTCTGAAACCATCGTGCAAAATTAGGGTATTTAAAGTAAAAAAGCCTCTTTCCTTTTCAGAATAGAGGCTTAACACATAAATAGAATTATGGTTTATTTTTTTATAATTATCTTTTTGGTAATAGATTCGTTACTGTCTTCATCCACTAAATGAAGGAAATAAACTCCTTCCGAAAGATTATCGACTGCAATGGTATTCATTGTGTTGGACAAAGAACCTGAATGAATTTGTTGGCCCATAACATTAGAAAATACATAAGACAGATGTGGATACCTGTTGTTCATCACTGTAATGAGGGTACTTGCTGGGTTTGGATAAATTTTAAGATCGCCTATAAGCTGGAAGTCAGGTGTATTCAACAAATTCTGAAGTGTCTCAATTGTTGTGTGCCCTGTATTTGTTGGATCCAACCAATCTTTTAAACGTGTTTCAGGAGAATTTCCATTGTTCCAAGAAACACCAAATCTTCCATATATATCATAATCGTTATTGTTTTCCAAACCAGTACAGGCAGATTTTCCAGCATACAATTGCCCAATGAGTCTTCCGTTTTGGTCAAAAAGAGGCGAGCCTGAAGAACCACTTTCGGTTGTGCCTATTTCCCAACCATTTCCGGGACCATGGGTGCCACCACCAATCAACCATACTTGAGTGCCATTGGCATCTACTTTTTGAGCTCCGGAATCATCACGACAAATTTTCATGATATCTCCATTTGGGTGATGTATTCCAACTTCAAATAACGGATTTGCATCTGAATTATCCCAACCTGCAAAAGCAACGTCCCAAGATTCGGGAATAGGATTAAAAAGTTCAACCAAAGCAAAGTCACTAATACTACTTTTTGCTTTTAATTCGGCACCGCTTACTGTAAAATTTGTTTGCAAATCACCGCTTTCATCACCCGTAGCACAGATTGGGGTTGGACTCACCCAATTGAATCTGGCAGACCAAAGTGCTGGATTGCTATTTTCTAAACAATGGTTCGCTGTAAGTAAATAGGGAGTTTTATCGCTTAGAGCGTTATTAATAAGCGAGGCAGAGCACAAGTGGCCATTGCCCAAATTGAGCAGTGCAACCGCTTTCTTTACCAAATCTTTCTTTTGGTCAAAATCGTTTCCAATAGGGCAATTAACGTCATAGTTACATTCTCCAGAATCATTCAATCCACGATTTTCATCAAAAAGCACATTTACCCTTCCCATTCTGTAACCGTGAATAACGCTTTCAATATTAAGTCTCGGTGAGCCTTGAGTTCTTGGCGGTTGATAATATTCTATCCAAATAATATCACCTTCTACAAACCAAGTCCCCAGTTGACCTTCACTAGAGTTTTGATTATTTGTTAAAGCTGAAATAATATCGGTGTGATCGTCATTATAAAGTTGTAGCCGAGAGCCCCTTGGCAAAAAGAAATCATTAAAATTTACACTTAAATTTAATGCTCCGGAAGATTTTATTGTGGCTTGCCAAATTCTTCCGCCGTCAGGCAAATCAGTCCAAAGACCGCCATGTTCCATATTCAAACTTAAAGGAATTTCAATACCATAACGCCAGGGCATGGTTTTATCCAAATCATTGATACTGTCTTGTTGAACTATATTTTCAAAGTCCAATATTGGAAGCCTTATAATATTAGGAACTCTATCTAAATTCAAATTCCAACTTTCAGGCAAGTCATCTCCCCCGCCCTGCGGAAAGGCGGTAAAAATGGTAAAAAATAAAATGAAGAAAAGCGTAGTTTTTTTCATTCCTATTGACAGTTAGTTTTAAATAAGGATGACTAAGGTAAATTTTTATTTTGACATTTGAAAACCAAATGCTTATAAAATAAAAAATCCCGATTTTCATCAGGATTTTTCAGGGTTTATTAAAATTTATTAGATAATCAACATTGCGTCTCCGTATGTGTAAAATCTATATTTTTCTTTGATTGCTTCGGCATAGGCTTCTTTTATAAAATCGTGTCCTGCAAATGCTGAAACCATCATCAATAAAGTGGATTTTGGTGTGTGGAAGTTTGTTACCATTGCATTTGCAATACTGAAGTCATAAGGAGGGAAAATGAATTTATTGGTCCATCCGGTATAAGCATTCAATGTATGGTTTGAAGAAACTGAACTTTCCAAAGCCCGCATTGCGGTTGTACCTACAGCACAAATTCGTTTTTTCCTATTAATGCCAAGATTTATAACATCTACAGCATCTTGAAGAATACTCATCTCTTCCGAGTCCATTTTGTGCTTTGAAAGGTCTTCAACCTCAACAGAACTGAATGTTCCCAAACCTACATGAAGTGTAACTTCAGCTATATTCACCCCTTTAATTTCAAGGCGCTTTAAAAGGTGTTTTGAGAAGTGCAAACCAGCAGTTGGCGCAGCAACAGCTCCTTCGTTTTTAGCGAAAATAGTCTGGTAGCGCTCTGCGTCTTCAGGTTCTACTTCTCTTTTAATATATTTTGGAAGTGGTGTTTCGCCCAATTCTGTCAATTTATTTCTGAATTCCTCATAAGAACCGTCAAAAAGAAAACGGAGTGTTCTTCCACGAGAAGTTGTGTTGTCAATAACTTCGGCCACAAGGGTTTCGTCATCACCAAAATACAGCTTGTTACCAATTCTAATCTTTCGGGCCGGATCTACCAAAACATCCCAAAGACGAGTTTCAGGGTTCAGTTCTCTTAAAAGAAAAACTTCAATACGCGCTCCGGTCTTTTCTTTGTTACCGAATAAACGCGCTGGGAAAACTTTTGTATTATTGGTTATCAAAACATCATCTTCCTCAAAATAATCGATAAGATCCTTAAACATTTTGTGCTCAATGGTTTTATCTTTTCGGTTTAGCACCATTAAGCGAGATTCATCGCGGTTTGGAGCTGGATATTCGGCCAATAATTCCTCTGGAAGGTTAAAGTTGAAATTTGAAAGTTTCATTCCCATAATTCGTCGTGTCTTTAGATTTTACAAGGGCGCAAATATACAACCTCAAAACAGGCGTTGTCAAGTAAATAGGAGTTTATTATTTGGAAATGTTTTCTGATGGATGCTTGACGCGGGATAATAGATGAAAAATGAAGTAGATTTTTTATTTTACGAGTTTTCCAAAACACACTTAATACCTACTTTTTGCAAGTCTTTCCAAAAATTTGGGTATGATTTTGAAACCACTTCGGCATCGTTTATTGCAAGTTTAGTTTTTAAGGAAAGCGGCGCAAAAGCCATTGCCATGCGGTGGTCTTGGTAGGTATCAATACTTTTATTTGAATTGATTTTAGTAGCTTTTTCAAGATTCAACGAGTCATCATCAACTTGAATGGTTGCTCCCATTTTTTCCAATTCATTTTTTAACGCTAAAAGCCTGTCTGTTTCCTTGATTTTTAAAGTGTGAAGTCCGGTTAGTTTGCAACTTATACCCAAACCGAAACACGTTATGGCGATAGTCTGCGCCAAATCTGGCGTGTTTGATAAATCCAGGAGAAGAGAATCTGGCAATTCCGTTTTCTTTTTTGAAAGCGAAATGATGCCTTCAGAAGTATTAAAAACAGTCTTCACGCCCAAAGAATCATATATAAGCGCTAAAGCCGAATCGCCTTGCAAACTTTTGTTTGAATAACTTCCAAGGGTCATTTCAGCATTTTCAGAAAGTGCCAACAAGCTATAAAAATAAGAAGCCGAACTCCAGTCTGACTCTACAACCAAAGTCTTTGTTTCAACATTTTTCTTTGAAGAAATCAAGATTTCATTTTTACTAAAACCTCCCTTTATTCCAATACTTTTCAACAGTGAAAGTGTCATTTCTATATAGGGCATAGAAGTGGTTTTTCCTTCCAAATAAATTCTTAAACCATTCGGAAACATTGGCGCCACAAGCATTAGCGCTGAAATGTATTGACTGCTGATATTGGCTTTAATTTTCACTTCACTTTTTTGAAGTGATTTTCCTTTTATTTTTAAAGGCGGAAATCCTTCATTTTTAAGATATTCAATATCTGCCCCCAAACTTTTTAGCGCATTCACCAAAATCTCGATAGGGCGTTCTTGCATGCGTTGGCTTCCGGTGAGGATTATTTCAGTATCTTCTTTTGCTGCAAAATAAGCTGTTAAAAAACGCATAGCGGTTCCTGCATGATGCACATCTACAGTTCCGTTTGTGGTTTTTAAACCTTCGAGCAGCACTTTGGTGTCATCACTTTCGGATAGATTCTCTATTGATATATTTGGAAATTGAGCTTGAAGTATCAACATTCTATTCGATTCACTTTTGGAACCGCTGATGTTGATTTTTACATTTTTAACAGGAAAACTTCCGTGTTCGAGAATGACTTTCATCGTCCAGACTCTTTTTCTTTAAGTTTAGCGCGAAACTTTCCGAAGGTTACAAAAAAACCATACACAAAACCTGCAAGTAGCAGGGTAAAAATAAACATCCACGGATCTTGTTCAGTGAAATATGCAAGCTCAAAACCTTCAATTGCCCATTTAATAAGGGCAAAAAGAATTGCGAAAGCAACTGCCAATGAAATTACAGATTTCCAAAACCCTTTTGTATTTATTACTTTTTTGAACATTTATTTAAGTTTTTCGTTGCCATGATGCCTATCATGATCGCGTTTGGTTTTAAGCTCTAATTTTTTTTCAAAAGCTTTTTCAAGATCAACACCAGTTTGGTTGGCCAGGCAAAGCACTACAAAAATAACATCTGCGAGCTCTTCCCCCAAATCTTTATTTTTGTCGCTTTCCTTTTCGCTTTGTTCGCCATAGCGTCGGGCAATAATGCGTGCCACTTCACCAACTTCTTCAGTGAGTTGTGCCATATTTGTAAGCTCGTTGAAATAGCGGACGCCGTGTTCCTTAATCCAAGCATCAACTGCTTTTTGTGCGTTTTTTATATCCATTATGACCTTGAAAGTACAACTTTTTCGTTTTCCTTCGCAATTAAAAGTTCGTAGAATTTTTTTAGGCTTTCGTATTCTTCAGCTGCTATTAAAGACTTGTTGATTGCAAATTCCACAGAAAGTTGCAATTTGTTGCCAACTTGTGAAATAAGATAACGGTAACTTCCGGTGTTTTCACTCAAATTAAAAACCGCGTTCTCTGGCAATGATTCCACTTTAAAGCCATCGGGCAGTGCAATATTGATTATGTACCGATTTTTCATTGGATAACCATAATCTATAGGATATTCCCGGGTTTCAGATTTAAATGGAGTTTCCTTTGTAGCCATAAAAGTCATTGGTGAAAAATATAGTTTGCCAGCAACATCTTCAACAGCGTCGAGAGCTTCAAAATCATATTCCAAAGAAACAGGCTGGCCAAGGGTGGTTAAATTTTCAAAATGCAAATTAGACAATTCTGCCTGGTTGTTATTTTTCTCAATTGCTTTGCGTTGTGCATCTTCGTTTAAGCCCTTGAATTCTGTTCTGTATTGAAATGCGTAATTTCCAGTAAACCTGCTTTGGGCTTTTCCCGCAACTGACATATCTGGCTTGATTTCAACGTTCACCATCGCGCTTTTTACGGCGGGAACTATTGAGCTTAAAGAAACCCAGCCAGAAGTACCGTCTTTCTTTATAACACGACCTTGCCAATTTAAGATGTTAGATTTTAAAACGCCAATTTCGGCATCTTTATTTGTTGCATCCAGCAACAGAGTTCCCTGCGGAAGATCTACTGCGGCAATAACATAATTAAAACCGTTTCGAGTTGGAAAAAGTGGAATGCCGTGTTCTTTTGTGCTCACCAAAACAGGATTTGCTTCCAAATTTGCGTGGCGAAGCATTGCAACCAACATCAGGTTTATATCCGCAACATTTCCAGAGCCTTTTTTATAGGCTGTTTTAACACCTTCATAAGTGTAAAAGCTGTTAAAGCCGTTCCAGTTCATTTTATTCAATACATATGAAAATATTTTACCCACTTTTTCTTCGGGTTTGGTTGCGCCGCTAAGAAGAGCATCTATATCATTTTCAAAATAGTTATTTCGTTTAAGTTCTGCACCAAAATCATCTATGCGGTAAATACTTTTTGAAACGTCTTCCCAAGTGGTGGCATAGGTTTTAAGTGGTACGCCAGGAATATCTATATAACTCATCTCAAATTGCAAAGCAGTTGTGTAGTTGTCTAAATTACCAACAAATGCTTCTTCCTGTAGTGCTGGCACATTGTCAAGCTCCACAGTGTATGTATCTTCCTTAAATTTTATTTCCCTAGTTTCTGTTTGTTGAATTCCTTTTCCAAAAGTTCTTGTGTCCATCTGCTCTGTTTGTCTAAAAGACATTGTCCGTTCTCTTGTTTCAGAATCTACTTTATAAGGAACCCAACCTCTTTGGTGTGTTTTGTACACAAAGTATTCTGGTGTTGTGAAAAGCACTTTCACTTTCTCAACAGGAATGGTTTCCTGAAACCTGAATTCATCTATATTAAAAATGAAAGGCGAATTGATGGTATATTTATATTCTATAATACAACCTTCGCGCACGTCTGGCATTGTAATTTTTGTTTGCGTAAGAAATTTAGAGGTCTCTTCCTCAAAAATCCCATCACTTTTAAGTTTCACTTCTTGCACTTTGCCGTCTTCACCTATATAATATGTATAACCTTTCAGGTTAAGAAGTTTATCCTCTTTATCATCTTTATATAAATTTATAGTTGCGTTTGCTCTCTCAAAACCTTCTTTGGTGTAAATTTTTACACGTTCAAAATAATCAGTAACCATATACCATCCGGAGTCCTCAGTATATTGAAAATCGGTTTTGGTTTCTCGGTAAAGCACTGCAGCATCTGCAGTGGGGTTAGTTGGATGTTCTTTTTGAAGTAGTTCTTTTTCAGAAACTTTTCCGAATTTATAGTTCTGTGCAACTGTAATGTTCAGAAAGCATAACAATGCAATTGTTGTAAACAGGCTTATTTTCATTGGTCAAGGTTGTTTATTCTACGTTTTGTTCTAAAAGTATTTTTGTTTTATCCAATCTAGCAATAGATCTCATAAAATCTCTATAGTTTTCATATTCTGAAGAAGGATATTCGCCTTTGTTGATCCTCAGTTTTCGGTTATAAACCAATTTGTTCTCAACAGTTTTGGAGAAGCTTATTTCATATTTACCAAATTTGGTTTCCAAAATAGTGTTCTCTGGCAAAACCTCTACAGAAAAGTCTTCAGGAATTTCAACTTCTACAGTATCTTCATCAATATATCCATGCCCCAAATAAAGATTTTGTTTTCTGTTTTCAATACGTGGTGGAATGTATTGGTTTTGGTTGAAAATATTGGCACAGAAAAGAAAATCATTGCCCACTGCATTTGCGTAATTAGGAATACTTATTGAAGTTTTTTCAGTAAAAACAATATTCTCACGATCGTTGATGAATTCAAAATTGTTCAATGAAAACCCGTTGATATAGCTCCAACGGTTTTTATAATATTCATCCACATCGTCCTTTTTCTTCTTCGGAAGTAAGTATTTATTGTCATATTGAAGCCCTTTTGAAACACTTTCAAAATTTGCCGTAACATTGCCATTGGCATCAACTTTTACTTTTGAAGTGTTCTGTTGTGTATTCCCCTCGGTTTTATAGATTTTGGTGTGTGCAATTTTCCCACCTTCGGGCGTCATTATTATTACATCTCTATCATCCGTGAAATCACCCATATAACCATAGGGTGCATCTTGACTAGTACATTCCAACCAGGTTATTTCATCTCCATCTGGAATTCCAAGGATGGCATGATTAAAACGCATAATGGCAAAATCCTTTTGAATATCTACTTTATCATCTCCAGCGTTTACTAAAGTATAATATGAAGGAACTCCCACTGCGTCTAAGAGCGTTTTTGTATAATTGGTCAATGCCTTGCAATCGCCATAACTTAGTTTGTCAACATCTGAAGCAAGCATAGGTTTCCAACCGCCAATACCAATATTTATAAAAACATAACGAACCTTGTCTTGCACATATTGATAGATTTTACGTGCCTTTCCTTCATTAGTTGTTTCGTTTGCAACCAAGCTTTTAATCCTTGAAAGAGTTCCTTCTGGAAGTTCGTTCACATCTGAAAGCAAGTTTTTGTTTACCCATTCACCAAACTCTTTCCAATCCTTGACAGAGCCCGAAGTTTCTTTTAGTTTAAAATCATTGAGTGCTAAAAGCACATTAGGGAAAATACTGTTAGATGAAGGACTGTATTCCTCACCGCGAATCGCCATTAAATTTAAAGCCGTAAAAGTAATTTCTTCTGAGGCTTCAGAAATTGAAATGTCAAAACCTTCTAAGTTTTGGGATTTATATTTTGGTTTGTTGGCTGGGGCAAATTTAATTTTCAACACACTTTTTTGAGTGCTTTCAGCATACCCTCCCAAAGGATACCACGGGCTTATAAATGCAGAATCTCCGCTCTCGGTTTCGCTTTCGTAAACAACAATATAAGGATAAGTGGTGGGCGTATAGTTAATACCAAGCATTCTATCATCACTATAGATACTTATTCCCGTTCTACTTACATCTACAAAATCTTTCTTTTTGAAGTGTTCCAATTCCTTTCCAAAAGCATCATAAATCCAAACTTCAATATTTTTTACACGGGAATTGTTATCATAATACTCGCGAAGATTTACATCGCCATCACCCATTTTGTTTAAAACCGCCAAAACTCGGTGTGTTTTGGTTTTCATTTTGTTGATGTCGGTCACATCTATTTCAACCAATTCATCAATTAAAATACTGTTGGAATATTCTGTCAGTTCTTTGTTAACAGAAGCTAGGGAGTAATCTTTTTGGGAATATATTTGGGCTGAACATAATAGAAATGCAAAGCAAAAAAGCGTTTTCATAAAAAGCGTTTATAGCTCGGCAATATATAAAATTCCTTAAAGGTTAAGAAAAAGTTAAAGAAATTATTCTCTTCTTTTTGAATCAATCCAAATAGTAACTGGCCCATCATTAATCAAAGCCACATCCATCATTGCTCCGAAGCTACCGGTCTGAATTTTTTTATTGGTTTCCCTTTCAAGTTGTAACACAAAATTTTCGTAAAGTGGGATAGCAATTTCTGGCTTTGCGGCGTTTATAAAAGAAGGACGATTTCCCTTTTTTGTGTTTGCGTGAAGTGTAAATTGACTAACCACCAAACATTCTCCGTTTATGTCCTGCACCGAAAGATTCATCGCATCCTTTTCATCAGAAAAAATCCGCAAACGGGCAATTTTTCCTGCTAACCAGTTGATGTCTTCTTGGGTATCTTCCGCTTCAATTCCCAATAAAATCAGCAACCCTTGATTTATCTCGGAAAAAACTTTTTCTTCAATAATTACGGATGCTTTTTTTACTCTTTGGATTAAAACGCGCATTTTTGGATCGTTGGATTTTTAGATTGTTGGATAGTTCGATTAGTGGAATTTTGGTATTTGGTGCTTGAGGTTTGGAATTTTACTTTTCATAAATATCTTTTCTGAAATGATCTTCTTCGCCTTCCAAAATTTGCAAATAACTTTTGTATCGGGACCACGCTATTTCTTCATTTTCCAAAGCTTCTTTCACAGCGCATTGAGGCTCTTCCAAATGGAGGCAGTTGTTGAATTTGCAATTTTCCTTCAGTTCAAAAAACTCGGGAAAATAATCACCCAATTCTTCTTTATCCATTTCAACCACTCCAAAACCTTTAATTCCGGGAGTGTCTATTATTTGTCCGCCAAAGGAAAGATCAAACATTTCGGCAAAAGTAGTTGTGTGTTGCCCCTGCAAATGCTGATCAGAAATTTTTGAGGTTTTTAAACTCAAGCCCGGCTCCAAAGCATTGATTAATGTAGATTTCCCCACGCCGCTATGCCCAGAAAACATAGTTACTTTGTCCTGCATCAAAGCTTTTACTTTGTCAATATTTTTTCCTGTGATTGCTGAAATGCCAATGCACTCATACCCCACTTTTCGATATAGCGCGGCGAGCAATTTAATTTCGAGCAATTCATCATCATTATAAGTGTCAATTTTATTGAAAAGCAAAACCGCCTTTATGTGATAGGCTTCTGCAGTAACTAAAAAACGATCTATAAAAGTGGTGAATGTTGGTGGGTTGTTTAATGTAATCAAAAGAAAAGCAACATCAATATTTGCAGCAATTATATGGGTTTGCTTTGAAAGATTTACAGATTTACGGATGATGTAGTTTTCACGCTCGTCAATATGTTTGATTACCCCAACTGTTTCATCGCCTTTTTTTTCAATATCAAAATCTACGTGATCGCCTACCGCAACAGGATTGGTGCTTTTTATTCCATCCATACGGAACTTGCCTTTTATTCGGCAATCGTAAAAAGTTCCGTTTTCGGCTTTTACGCTGTACCAACTTCCAGTAGATTTATAGACAAGGCCTTTCATTCAGGTTTCAGGTTTCAGGTTTCAGGTTTCAAAAATATTCAATCTATATTACAATATTATTCATTATTCATTATTCATTATTCATTAATAACCTTTTTTTGGTGATTAATGGACTCTTGGTGAATGGCTTTAAAAATTTTCAAAATAAATTCCTCACTCAGTTGGTTTTCTTCGCCTTCCAAAATCATTTTCCCTAAAACCTCATTCCATCTTTTTGTTTGAAGAATAGCCACGTTATTCTTCTTTTTTAAAGCTCCAATACTATCGGCAATTTTCATTCTTTTTCCCAAGGATTCTATAAGCTGATGGTCCAAAACATCAATCTTTGTACGCAATGTGTTCAATTTATTTCTAAATTCAACTGCATCGCCTTCCTGTTTCCGAATTCGCAAATCGATAGTCATTTGTCTTAAAGCGGCTGGTGTAATCTGCTGTGCAGCATCGCTCCAAGCGTTATCTGGGTCAAAATGTGTTTCTACCATCAATCCGTCATAATTTAGATCCAAGGCGGTTTGACATAAATCAAATATAATATCACGACGTCCCGCAATATGCGAAGGATCCAAAATCAAAGGTAAATCTGGAAATTTATTTTGAAGGTCAATCGGTATCTGCCATTCCGGATTATTGCGGTAACGCGTTTTTTCATAAGTAGAAAATCCGCGGTGGATTACGCCCAGGTTTTTCACATCACTTTCATAAAAACGTTCCACGGCGCCCAGCCATAGCGCCAAATCTGGATTGACGGGATTTTTTATCAAAACTATTTTATCGGTTCCCTTTAAAGCATCGGCTATTTCCTGAACAATAAAAGGCGAAACTGTTGTGCGCGCACCAACCCAAAGAATATCAACATCGTGTTTCAACGCCAAATCTACGTGGTTTGCGTTTGCAACTTCGGTCGCGGTCATCAAACCAGTTTCCTGTTTTGCTTTTTGAAGCCATTTCAATCCCAAAGCACCAACGCCTTCAAAATTTCCCGGACGGGTTCTGGGTTTCCAGATTCCTGCGCGCATTACGGTTGTATCGGTTTCCTTTAATTGGTGTGCAATTTTTAGCACTTGTTCTTCCGTTTCGGCACTACACGGACCGGCAATTACAATTGGGTGGGCCAGTTCCATTTTGTTTAGCCAATTGCGAAGGTTTTTATTGTTTTCCATTTAAAATTGCATTTGAAAATTGAGCTTGGCAATGTGTTTCGTCTTGTTTGTAAACACCCAATATTTTTGATTCTTTTACTGTTTTTTTAAGCATTTCCATCACTTCAAAAAAGAAATTTTCATCCTCAAAAACCACATCCACAAAAAAAGCATACTGCCACGGTTTGCCGACAATTGGCAGCGATTGTATCTTGGTTAAATTTATATTGAATGTCGTTAAAAGATTAAGAACATTTCCTAAACTCCCAACATTGTGTTCCAGTACAAATTTAATGGAAGCTTTGTCGGCTTCCTGAATCCTTTTCTTTTCTTTTTTGCCCAAAAGTACGAAGCGTGTATGGTTTTCCTTTATATCTTGAATATTACTATCCAAAATTTTAAGTCCGAATTTTTCAGCGACCTGTTTCCCAGCGATGGCAGCAACGCCCGTTAAATTTTGGTCTTTGATTCTTTTCGCTTCGGAAGCAGTGTCTTTTCCTTCAATAACCTTGAATTGCGGCGGAAATTTCTGCAAATAATCCCGACACTGAAGCAGCGCCACAGGATGTGAATGTATCTCCTTTATATCGTGAATGGATTCACTTTCCAAAGCCATCACGTACATTTGAATATTTAAAACGGTTTCTGCCAAGATTTCAAAATTGCCTGTATCAATCAACCCATAATTCGGTAAAATCGAGCCAACGATTGTATTTTCAATGGCAATCACGCCAAAATCGGCATTGCTATTATTTACTGCGGTCGTTACCTTTTCAAAAGAATCACAGCTTAAAAGTGTAATTTCCTCATTCGGAAAAAGTTTTTGGACGGCTTGGTGGTGAAACGAACTTTCAATTCCCTGAATTGCTACTTTTAGGCTCATAATTTTAAATTTAGGTTAAAAAAAAAGTCCCGGAAAATATTTCCGGGACTTTAAATGTTTTATGGTTCAATTACCTATACAACAATCCCGGTTCTATCGTTAAAATAGAAAAACCAAAAATTGTTGAAAGTAAAAAGTGTGCTCATTGTGTTTTAATAGATTGCTAATGTAGTTAATTCTTAAAAACGAAAAAGCCTTTTTTCATTTTTTTATTTGCTTAACTTTGTTCAACTTCTGAAAATATGTCTATACAAGTAGAAAATATTACCAAAACCTATGGCGAACAAAAAGCGCTAAACAAGGTTTCATTCACTATAGAAAAAGGCGAAATCGTTGGTTTTCTTGGGCCAAACGGCGCGGGAAAATCTACGATGATGAAGATTTTGACCACTTTCCTTCCAGCTTCGGAAGGCGTGGCAATTGTGAATGGTTTTGAAGTAAACAAGGATGATATTTCCGTGAAAAAAAGCGTGGGCTATCTGCCGGAACACAACCCGCTTTATTTGGATATGTACGTTCGCGAATATCTTCTTTTCAATGCTGGGATTTATAATATTTCAAAAACAGAAGTTGAAAATGTTATTGAAAAGACTGGCTTAACTTCCGAAGCGAACAAGAAAATTGGGCAGCTTTCAAAAGGATATCGCCAGCGCGTTGGGCTTGCAAATGCGCTTTTGCACAATCCGGAAGTATTAATTTTAGATGAACCAACTACAGGTTTGGATCCAAACCAATTGATTGAAATTCGTCAACTTATAAAAAACGTTGGGAAGGAAAAAACGGTTTTGCTTTCCACACACATTATGCAGGAAGTGGAAGCCATTTGCGACCGTGTAATAATTATCAATAAAGGCGAAATAGTACTCGACAAAAAGCTTTCAGATTTAAAAAATAACAAACAGCAAATTATTGAAGTGGAGTTTGATTATCGCGTGGAAGAAATTGCGTTGCAAAAGCTTCCGAAGATTGAAAAGGTTGAAAATTCAATCGGTTTTGTCTATCAATTATATTTTGAAACCGAACAGGATATGCGCGGAAAGGTTTTCGATTTTGCGCACGACAATGGTTTGAAAATACTTCAGCTGCACCAAAAAAATACTACGTTAGAAAAATTGTTTTCTGAATTAACTATTCAAAAATAAGTTTCCCGCGATACAACTCCTCAACCTCAACTATTGGCGGTCGGTTTTTGGAAATTACATCCCCCAGACTTACTATTTTTCCTCGGATAGATTGCTGTGGATTCACAATCATTTCGGCAGTGCTTCTGTGGAAAACAATCAGATTTTGTACGATAAGATTTTCAGAAAAAATTCTGCAATCGCTTGCATAAAGACCGAAATTTGCGCTATTTGCACTTCCGCTTAAATAAAATTTGGACAAACCATTAGCTACGATTGTCAAATTTCCCACTTCCAAATTCATCGTAAAATCTCCATCGGTATGATATTGATCTTCGTTTTGTTGATCTTCAGACAAAAGTGTTAATGAAGGATATTGAAGCACGCCAATACTTTCAATTGGCAAACCTGTGCTACTGCGGATTTCAGTTATGTTTGGTGAAGTGATATATACTTTAGTCAAACCATAATCACGAACCAAATTACAGGAATTGTTGTTGTGTATTTCAAGTTTTCCATCTGTAACGGAAACTTCTATATCTGTCATTAAATTTTCACCAGTTTCAACAACTACTTTTTGTTCTGCGCCTTGTTTTACAAAAAGTTTAATGCGTTCCCAAACAAGAATTTTTGTAAACGGTTGTACTGTAAATTCCGTTTGTACAATAGTGCCGGCTTTCTGTGTGCAGTCCCAACCATTTTCTGAATCACATCCAGAAAAAAGAACCAAGAACGCTGCGCTGAAAGAAACAAGAAACAAGACTTTTCGGAAAAGCTTTGATGTTCTATTGCAAAATTCGATACTTTTATTGTTGCTCATTTTTTCCATCATTTTGCATCACAATCTATAACCCACTCCAAATTCCACAGCTTCCGCCTTTGCCCAATGCGCATGCACTGTTACCGAGGCGAATATATTATCATCAAAGAAATATCTTTTCAATCCTAACCGATTGTAAACCCGATTTTCAAAAGCATACGGCCAATACACATAATAACCCAACTGCGAAACAAAAGCTACACGATTAAAACGCCATTCGTGCCCCACAAAAATACCGACACGTTTGTAATCTTCATCGCCCGAAAGTCCGTCTTCAGGGTAAGCAATGGAACGATAGGTAATCAATTCCTTTAAAAAAGCGGAAAAGAAAACATCTACTCCCCCAGTAAGTGTGCTTTTGTAATTTAAGCGTTTATCAACGAAAAAAGACAATTCATAAAAAGGTTCCTGCCCAAGACCCACTACATCACTTTCATTCAAACCTGTTCTGAAAGCAAGATTGTACTTAAACCTTTCGGCGTGCGTTTTACTGAGGGAATCCTCTTTATGTATATATTCTGGAAATTCCTTGTAATCCAATTGATAGCTTACTCCAGCATTTAGCAAAAATGAATTTGTACTATTGTTAGGCGCTTTAAAATTGGCATTGCTATAATGAATTACAGTAAAGCCAGCGTGAAAACCGAGCCCCTTCCAAATATTTTCACGCACATAATTTCCCTTTAAAAAAGTGGTGCTTAAAAGGTTTGTGCCGTATGCATTGTTATTGTAGTTGTTTTCTGGATCATAATTAAGATCGGAATAGGCAATTCCCTGCCCAACACGCACCATCAGATTTCGGTTTAAAAAATACCAGTTTATGTGTCCGTAAGCACCCAGAACATTTCCCAAATACTCATTGTGCAAATTTTGAAAAGCGACAGTAACACCCCAATCAGGATAATTATAGCGGCGTTCCCACTCATTGAAACCGTATGTTTTTCTGTTGAAGGAAAAAATAAATCCGGTAGGATGCCCCGATATTAAATGTTCAATATCCGGATTGTGCTCCAAAACACTTCCGTAGAAAAAATCTGCTTCCAGTGAAACGGGTTTCAATTCTTTTTCTTCCTGCGCAAAAAGGGGAAAGCTTAAAAGCAATATTGTAAATAAGGAAAGAAGGTGCTTCATATTTTTTTCAACGCCGGTAAAGATAAACTAATCTTCAAATAATAGCCTGCCAGTAAATAATTCTTTTACATCCACTAATTGCGGACGGTTATAACTAATAATATCGCCCGTTGCCACGATTTCTCCGACGATACTTTGCTGCGGATTTACAATCATTTTGTTCGCACTTCTTTGAAAAACAGTGAGTTCATTAATTGTAAAATTTTCTCCTTCAAACCGCGGCATTTCATCAGCGAAGCTTAGATTGGCTTTTTCAGCAGTGCCAGTTATATAAAAAGCACTTTGGCCGTTTGCATTTACACGGAATTCTTCGCAAATAATGTTCAAATAAAAATCGCCACTCTTCCTAATTGTTTCTGGACCAGCTGAACTATTGCTCACCAAAGTGAGTCTTGGAAATTGCAAAACTCCTTCGCCAATAACGTCGTAAGCCGAGCTGTTTCTGATTTCAGTAATGTTTGGAACGGTTACATATATTTTTGTAATTCCGTAATCGCGCACCAAATTGCAATTGTTATGATCCTTCACAACTAATGTTTCGCCTTCAACATTTACGGAAATATCGCTTAAAAGGTTTTCGCCCGTTTCAAGAATTATTTGTGTTGAATCGCCCTGTTTCAAATATAAAGTCACATCGTCCTCAATCCTGATTTTTGAAAAATCTGAAACAGAATATTCTTTGGAAACCGTACTTCCAGCAGCTTGCACACAGTCCCAACCGTTTTCGGAATCGCACGAAAACAGCAAAAAAACCAAGCTGACAAAAAATAACTTCTTCATAATCTATATTCTAATTCCCACGCCAAATTCCACGCCTTCCACTTTCGCACCGTGCGATTTTAAAGTGATTGCGCTGAAAAGTTTTTCGGTTAAATAATATTTCAAACCTACACGAAAATACGTTCTTCCCTCAAAATCGTAGGGATAATACACATAATAACCAACCTGTGAAACGACAGCCAATTTATTAATATGAAGTTCGTGGCCCGCAAAAATGCCGACGCGTTTAAAATCTTCATCGCCTTTAACTCCAGCACTTGGAAAAGCAATGGAGAGATATTCAATTTCCTTTTTCAGAAAGGGCAAATAGAAAAAATCCGCACCCAACTGAAGCGTACTTTTATAACTCAACCGCTTATCTGCAAAGGCTGAAATCACAAAAAACGGATGCTGGCCAAGATTTAAATAATCGCTTTCGTTCAACCCGCCGCGAATCACGAAATTGTATTTTATGGGCTCTGAAATTTTCTTGGGAAGCGAATCAGAGATATATTCTTGAGTCTCGTCAGCCACCGAATATTGCACGCCTAAATTTAAAGTGAAGGCATTCGTACTGGAATTTGGAGCCTTAAAATTTCCGTTGGAATAATGCACCAAAGCAATTCCAGCCTGCACTCCGAAGTTTTTAAAAATATTTTGCTTATTGTAATTCAGCATTAAATAGGTAGAACTCAAAAAATGGCTGCCGTATGCGTTGTTTTTGAAATTAGTTTCGAAATCAAAAGGGTTAGTATTATAGGCAATACCCTGCCCTATTCGGAAGAAAAGATTTTGTTTTAAAAAGTAAAAATTGAAATGCCCGTACAGCCCATAATTTTCACCCAAAACATCATAATTTGCATTTTGATGTACAAATGAAAAACCCCAATCGGGGTAATTGTATTCCTGTTGCCATCGCTCGGCTCCGTAAGTTTTTCGGTTAAAGCCAACGATAAAACCATCGGGATGGGCTTTCACCAAATGTGAAATATCTTTATTGTGCCGAAGAATCGTTCCATAGAAATAATTGGCATCAACAAAAAAATCCTTATTTTTTTCTTGGGAAAAAACAAAAGAGGTTGTGAAAAAAATTAATAAAAGCGTGATTCGGGACATCACCGCAAAATAAAGCAATCTTAAAATACCTGCGAAGCGATTTCCTTAATATTGCTGCTTTTTCCCATTGAGTAATAATGTAGAAACGGAACTCCAGCTTTTACAAGTTCTTGACTTTGCTTTACGCACCAATCAATCCCAATCTGCCGAACTGCTTTGTTATCCTTTGCTTTCACCACTTCCATCACCAACGAATCTGGTAAATCAACTTTAAATCTATGCGGAATTAAATTGAGATGTGATTTTACCGCAATGGGTTTCAAACCCGGAATAATGGGCACTGTAATCCCTTCTGCCCTACATTTCTCTACAAATTTGAAGTATTTTTCATTGTCGAAAAACATTTGGGTAACGATGTACTCCGCGCCGTTTTTTATTTTCTTTTTTAGGAAATGGATATCGCTCTCGCTGCTCGGGGCTTCCATATGTTTTTCGGGATATCCGGCCACGCCCACACAAAAATCCGTCGGGAATGTATGTTGCAGCTCGTCATCCAAATAAGTGCCCTTGTTCAACGCATTTATTTGCGAAACGAGATCGCAGGCATATTTATGTCCGTTTTTTTCGGGCGTAAAATAGGTTTCACTTTTAACCGCATCGCCGCGCAGAGCCATCACATTATCAATCCCCAAAAACTGAAGGTCGATCAAAAAATTCTCGGTTTCTTCCTTAGTAAATCCACCGCAGAGAATGTGCGGCACGGCATCAACTTCGTATTTGTTTTGGATTGCCGCGCAAATCCCCACCGTTCCCGGACGTTTACGAACGATTTTCTTTTCAATCAACCCGTTCTTCAATTCCTTAAAAACATATTCTTCCCGGTGATATGTAACATTTATATAAGGCGGCTGAAACTCCATCAACGGATCAATATTCTCAAAAATGGAATGAATATTTTCACCCTTTAATGGCGGTAAAATCTCAAACGAAAATTGTGTTTTCCCGTTGCCGTTTTTTATGTGTTCGGTTACTTTCATCTAATCTGCAAGATTTGTTTTCAGCCAATTCGTGGCTTCTTCTATATTCATATTTTTTCGCTTTGCGAAATCTTCAATTTGATCTTCTTTAATTTTTCCGAGACCGAAATAACGTGCTTCAGGGTTTGCAAAATAATAGCCCGAAACCGAAGCTGCTGGCCACATTGCCAAACTGTCGGTAAGTTCAACCCCAATGTTTTCTTTCACTTTTAAAACTTCCCAAATGGTTCTTTTCTCTAAATGATCGGGACAGGCGGGATAACCGGGCGCTGGGCGAATTCCTTTATATTTTTCTGAAATGAGGTCTTCGTTTGAAAGATTTTCTTCGGAAGCGTAGCCCCAATAGTTGGTTCGCACTTCTTTGTGAAGATATTCCGCAAAAGCCTCTGCCAAGCGGTCTGCCAAAGCTTTTACCATAATCGCATTGTAATCATCGTGCTCAGCAACATATTTTGCGGCCAATTCCGCAGTTCCAAAACCTGTACTTACACAGAAACAGCCGATGTAATCTTGAATTCCAGTTTCTTTCGGAGCGATAAAATCTGCCAAGGCGAGATTTGGTTTTCCTTTAGCTTTTTGTGATTGTTGGCGAAGGGTTCGGAATACGGGATTTGGGATTTGGGATTTGAGATTTGGGATTTCCAAAGAAATATCATCGTCATTAATAGTATTTGCTCCAAAAATTCCAAAGACAGCCCTCGCTTCCAACAATTTTTCTGAAATTATTTTATGAAACATTTTTTTCGCATCCTTAAATAATTCCGAAGCTTGTTCGCCCACAATTTCATCCGTCAAAATGTTTGGATACTTTCCGTGCAATTCCCAACTTCTGAAAAACGGCGTCCAATCTAAAAATTCAAGCAATAGATTTAAATCGAAATCCTTTAAAACTTGGACTCCCAGTTTGTTGGGTTTCACTATTTCAGAAGTTTTCCAATCAATTTGAAACTTGTTTTTTCGAGCTTCGGAAATGGGCAAATAGGTTTTTACTTTTTGGCGTTTCAGAAAATCCTTTCGAAAAGTGTAATATTCTTTTTTCAGATTTTCTTTATAGGAAGCCGAAGTTTCCTTTTTCAGTAAATCGCCAACCACTGTAACTGCTCGTGAAGCATCATTTATGTGAACCACGGTACATTCGTATTCGGGATCAATTTTTACCGCCGTATGCGCTCTACTTGTCGTTGCACCGCCAATTAATAGAGGAACTTTAAAATTTTGACGTTGCATTTCTTTTGCCAAAAAAACCATTTCATCCAACGATGGCGTTATCAATCCGCTCAAACCAATGGCATCCACGTTTTCTTCTTTTGCGGTTGCAATAATTTTTTCTGGTGGAACCATTACACCCAAATCGATTATTTCATAATTATTGCACGCTAAAACAACGCCGACGATATTTTTTCCGATATCGTGTACATCGCCTTTTACCGTGGCCATAAGTATTTTTCCAGCGTTTTTTGAATCGCCGATTTGTGGATTTTTCAGTTTTTCTTCTTCAATATATGGAAGCAAATAAGCAACCGCTTTTTTCATCACCCGAGCCGACTTTACCACTTGTGGCAAAAACATTTTCCCGCTTCCGAAAAGGTCACCAACCACATTCATTCCGGTCATTAAATTCCCTTCAATCACTTCAATGGGCTTAGGTGCATTTTGTCGCGCTTCCTCAATATCTTCCAAAATAAATTCATCAATTCCTTTAACCAATGCTCTGGTAATACGGTTTTGCAAAGGTTCTTCCCGCCACGAAAGATCAATTTTACTTTCTTTTGTAGTTCCCTTTACGGTTTCTGCGAAATCGAGCAAACGTTCCGTGGCATCTTCGCGACGGTCGAGCATTACGTCTTCAACGCGTTCCAATAAATCCTTTGGAATATCGTCGTAAACCTCCAGCATTGCCGGATTTACGATACCCATATTCATTCCAGCTTGGATGGCGTGATACAAAAACACGGAGTGCATCGCCTCACGAACGGGATCATTTCCGCGGAAACTGAAAGAAACATTGCTTAAGCCACCGCTTACGCTAACGTGTGGCAAATTCTCACGAACCCAACGCGTAGCTTCAATAAAATCAATAGCATTTTTTCGATGCTCGTCCATTCCCGTTGCTACGGGGAAAATGTTTAAATCGAAAATAATATCCTCAGGGGCGAATTTTACTTGATTTACCAAAATATCATACGAACGGCTGGCAATTTCTATTCTTCGGTCGTAATTATCGGCTTGGCCCGTTTCGTCAAAAGCCATTACGATTACCGCGGCGCCGTAGCGTTTTATGCGTTTTGCATGGTGGACGAATTCTGCCTCGCCTTCTTTTAAACTAATGGAATTTACCACACATTTTCCCTGAACCACTTGCAATCCGGCCTCAATGATTTCCCACTTGCTGCTGTCTATCATTATCGGCACTCGCGAAATATCCGGTTCGGCAATAATGAGATTTAGGAATTTCACCATCGCCTCTTTGCCATCAATCAAACCATCGTCCATATTTACATCGATGATTTGCGCGCCGTTTTCCACCTGTTCGCGGGCAACGGAAAGGGCTTCCTCAAAATTCCGACTTTTTATAAGTCGAAGAAATTTCTTTGAACCTGCCACATTGGTGCGTTCTCCCACATTTATGAAATTGCTTTCGGGGGTTATAATCAATGGTTCAAGACCGCTTAATTTTAGATATTTTTTAGCTTTCATTATTCATTTTTCTCTCTGCGTTCTTCGCGCCTCCGCGGTGAAAAAATATACCGCAAAGGCGCAGAGGACGCAAAGTTTTTCAGAATGGCAAATTCTTTAAATCCACATTTCCGCCAGAAATTATAATTCCAACTTTTTTATTTTTAAATCGTTCTCTTTCGCGAAGCAAAGCCGCAAAAGCAACTGTGCTGCTAGGCTCCACAACAATTTTCATTCGTTCCCAAATCAGTTTCATTGCTGCAATTATTTCAGTTTCTTCAACCCTAATTATTTCAGAAACCAATTCCTTTATTATTGGGAAATTGATATCGCCGAGAAAGGTTTTGAGTCCGTCGGCGATTGTATTTGTGGTTTCGTTAAATTCTATTTTTCCACTTTTTAGACTTCGAAAAGCATCATCAACCTCGAAAGGTTCGCCGCCGATTGTTTTGCAATCAGTCCCAAAATATTTTACGGAAAGCAAAGTTCCCGCAATCAATCCACCACCGCCAACGGGTGTGAAAACATAATCCAAATCGGGGTGCGATTGCAACAATTCCGCTGCGGAGGTTGCATTGCCGAGAATAACATTTCTGTCGTTTGAAGGATGGATAAATGTTGCTCCGGTTCTTTTTTGGATTAAGCCTGCTTCGGATTCCCTCGCAGTGGGCGTTGATTCGGATTCTGTGATAATTCCACCGTAACCTTTTACAGCTTCCTTTTTCACTTGTGGCGCATTTTCGGGCATCACGATGTATGCTTTTACGCCAAGATTTTTCGCAGCCAACGAAAGTGCCTGCGCAAAATTTCCCGAGGAATGTGTTACCACGCCAGCCTTCTTTTGTTTATCAGAAAGTTGAAGAATTGCATTGGTCGCCCCTCTCATTTTGAATGCGCCCATCTTTTGAAAATTTTCGCATTTGAAGAAAATTTCAGCTCCGGAAAGTTCATTTAAATAGGAAGATTTCAGCACAGGCGTGTTGTGAACGTACGGTTTTACCCGCGTACACGCTTCTTCAACTTCTTGTTTTGTGGGAATCATACCGCAATGTTTTCAGAATTAAAAACTGGTCTCGGTTTGTATTGCGAAGCGATTTCCGCAATTGCTTGAATATGTTCCGGCGTGGTGCCACAACAACCGCCGATGATGTTTACCAATTGTTTGTCGAGATATTCCTTAATCTGCGAAGCCATTTGCTGCGGACTTTCATCATATTCTCCAAACGCGTTTGGCAATCCTGCATTTGGATAAGCACTCACAGCAAGATTGGTGCGGTTTGCAATCACTTCCAAATGGGGCGTGAGTTGTTTGGCGCCCAAAGCACAATTGAAACCTACGCTCAAAAGTGGAATGTGCGTAATTGAAATCAGAAATGCTTCCGCCGTCTGCCCGGAAAGTGTTCTTCCCGAAGCATCGGTTATGGTTCCACTTATCATAATTGGAATGTCTAAATTTCGCTCTTCCTTTATTTCATCAATTGCGAAAAGGGCTGCTTTTGCGTTCAAAGTGTCGAAAATTGTTTCAACCAAAAGTAAATCTACACCGCCATCAATCAAGGCTTCGGCTTGTTGCTTGTAGGCAACGCGGAGTTCTTCAAATGAAATAGCACGAAAACCTGGATCATTTACATCGGGACTCATGCTGGCAGTTTTGTTTGTCGGGCCTATTGCTCCAGCTACAAAACGCGGTTTGTTGGGTTCTTTTGCAGTGAATTCATCTGCCACTTTTTTTGCGATTTTGGCAGATTCAAAATTCAGTTCATAAACCAAATCCTGCATATCGTAATCGGCCATTGCGATGGTAGTGCTGGAAAAGGTGTTGGTTTCAACAATATCTGCTCCCGCGGCGAAATATTTTGAATGGATTTCAGCAATGGCTTGTGGCTGGGTTATAGAAAGTAAATCGTTATTCCCTTGAACCGATTTATGAAAATCCTTAAACCGTTCGCCACGAAAATCCTCTTCAGAAAACTTGTAGCGCTGCAGCATCGTGCCCATAGCGCCGTCGAGGATTAGGATTCGGTTTTGAAGTGCTTGTTTTATTTTATTCATTTCTTGATTTTTTTGATTAAAGTTCAAATTTGCGTGAGGGATTGCAGCGGAAATCCTTTTTTGAGGCACGAAAAAAAGATTGCAGCGGAAAGCCCGACCCGAAGGGGCACGCCATAAAAAAATTATATCAAGAAAAGGTGAAGGAAAAACCTAATTGTTGTTATCTATTCCGCTCCCGAAGTCTCGGGACGGATAGAATGTAGCACCTTCATTCTGGCGAAAGGGTTGCTAAGGCGTCAAAGGGTCTATTCCCTCGGCCTTTCTTGATAACTTTTAACTATGAATATGAACTGATGCAAAGTAACATTATAAAGTTGGGAATACAAAATTTCTTTTGGCTATACTGAAGGACAAAAGACCGCTTCGCTAAATGACGAAAGAACAAAAAGGAATTGATTCTTTTGTCCTTTCATCTTTTGTCTTTTCTTCCTTTTGTCTTTCGTACGTGATTCATTTTATCTCTTTTTCATTAAGTACAATGCGGTAAGTGATTTTCACCGAAGCTTCCAGCGTAATGGAAACCGAACAGTATTTTTCAAAACTAAGTTGTGCCGCGCGGACTGCTTTTGCCTCGTCAATTTTGCCCTCCAAATACAGCGTTACGTGAATTGCCTCAAACGGTTTTGCGTCGCGCACTTCCTTTCGCTGGCCTTCCACCTCCATTTTATAGGAAGTGATTTCCTGTCGTTGTTTTTTCAAAATTGAAACAACATCTATCGCGCTGCAACCGCCAACGCCCATCAACAAAAGTTCCATCGGACTTGCGCCTTTTGAAGGTTCGTCGGTTTTATTGTCGATGAAAACGGGAACGCCGGAAGCTCCTTTTGCTTCAAAAAGATAGTTGTCGTTTATTCTGTTCAGTTGTACTTTCATAAAATTAATTTTTGGGGAGATTTTACCCCTCCGCCTTCGGCACCTCCCCTTGAAAAAAGGGGAGGAAGCTTTGGAGTTTTTTAATTATGTTCTTTATCGCTAATCCTCAAAATATCGCCAAAAACGCCTCGTGCCGTAACTGCTGCTCCGGCTCCTGCGCCTTGGATTACAATTGGATTATCGCCATAACTTTCGGTATAAATTTCAAAAATTGAATCGCTGCCTTTAAGAGCGCCCAACATACTATTTTTGGGAACCGAAGTTAAATTTACGGTTAAAATTGCACCCGTTTCTTTTGACAAATCGCCGTGCAAATCTGCTACGTAACGAAAAACACAATCTTTTGGTTGGTTTTTCTTTTTGATTTGAAACGGTACGTCCAATTCCTGCAATCGATTCAAAAATTCTTCTTTTGAAACGTTCCGCAAATCTTTTGGAATTAAATTTTGAATTGAAATATCATCAAACTCATTGTGCAAATCCAATTCACGTGCTAAGATAAGTAATTTCCGTCCAACGTCATTGCCGCAAAGGTCTTCCCGCGGATCCGGTTCTGTAAATCCTTTATCGATTGCCGATTTTAAAACCGAACTAAACGACCTATCTTCCTCAGAAAAAGTATTGAAAATATAACTCAACGAACCTGAAAAAACGCCGCGGATCCGCGTAATATTCTCACCCGAAAGATGCAAAAGTTTAATGGTATCTATCAACGGAAGTCCAGCGCCTACGTTGGTTTCATATAAATACTGCCGTTTTTTTGAAGTCAACTTTTCACGAAGTTCTTTGTAAAAATTCAAATCCAACGTATTGGCGATTTTGTTCGAGGAAACCAAATGGAATCCGTTTTCCACAAAGGATGAATAATTCTGTACAAAGCTAGAATCTGCTGTATTATCTACCAAAATAAGGTTTTGAAGATTATTATTCTTTGCGAAAGAAATCACTTCTTCCGGAATGTATTTTTTTCCTGATTCGGTTTTTTCCTCCAACCAATTTTTGCTCAATCCATTTTGCTGAAGCAAAACGGTTTTTGAATTTGCGATTGCGAAAATATTCAGGTCTAAATCGCGTCTTCGTGAAATCTCTTCTTTCGAGGAAATTATTTGATTCACCAAATGGCTTCCCACATTTCCGTGTCCGAAAATGGCGATGTTTATCTTTTTCTTTTTAATCTTTTCCAGATTTATCAATTGTTCCAAAGGAATTTCTACTGTTGCTGTACTCATCTTTTTTCGGTTTAATAGGTTAAAATTTCTTTGGATTTTTCAATGGTTTTAAAGGCTTTGGAAAGATCGTTTATCAAATCTTCAGCATCCTCAATTCCGCAGGAAAGACGGATTAGCGAATCATTTATTCCAGCATTCAAGCGAATTTCGCGCGGAATGGAAGCGTGTGTCATTTGTGCGGGATGGCAAAGCAAACTTTTAACGCCACCAAGACTTTCCGCCAATTTGAAATATTCGGTACTGGTTACAAATTTTACGGCAGCTTCTTGTGTGTCATTTTTTAACGTGAAGGAAACAATTCCGCCAAACAAACCATTTTGCTGCTTTTTGGCGATTTCGTGGTTTTTATGGGTTTTTAAACCTGGGTAATGTACTTTTTCAACCGCATCTTGGCTTTCCAAAAACAAAGCTACTTTCAGTGCATTTTCGCATTGCTTTTTATAGCGAATGTCTAAAGTTTCTATACCTCGAATAGTCAAAAAACAATCCCACGGACCTAAAATTCCGCCTGAAGCATTTTGGATGAATTTTATTTTTTCTGAAAGCTCCTGCGTTTTCGTAACAACCAAACCAGCCACCAAATCGGAATGACCGCCGATGTATTTTGTTCCACTGTGGATTACGATGTCCGCGCCCAAGTCAATTGGTTTTTGGGCTATTGGCGAAGCAAAGGTGTTGTCAACAACCAAAAGTGCGTTTACACTTTTCGCCACTTTTGAAATGGCTTCGATATCTGAAATTTTCAAAGTTGGGTTGGTTGGCGATTCAATCCAAACCAGTTTTGTTTTTTTGGAAACGGCATTTGCAACGTTTTCAACTTCAGTAGCATCAACATAGTTTACTTTTATTCCCAGTTTTTCGTAAACGTGGGTAAAAAGCCTATACGCACCGCCATAAATATCGTCAACCGCGACGATTTCATCTCCTACAGAAAGCAATTTTAAAACTGAATCAATTGCCGCCAAACCTGTTGCAAAAGCAAAACCGGAATGGCCGTTTTCAAGTTGGGCGACAACATCTTCGAGCACTTTTCGGGTTGGATTGTTGCTTCGGGCGTAATCAAAACCTTTGTTAACGCCCGGCGCTTCTTGGATAAAGGTTGATGTTTGATAAACCGGAACGGAAATAGCTCCCGTTAACGGATCACTTGGAATGGAATGGATAATTTTTGTTGCACTCATTTTTCTAATTTTTTTGAGTTAATAAATAGATTAAACCAAAAGTCAAAATGCGCCTTGCGACGTACTTCAATAGAAAAATGTTAAAAAGAATGAAAGCAAATTTTTCAGAATCGAAAAAATTGTCTTGTCGTTATCTATCGTCAATTCTTAAAATTCAGAATCGTTGTAGAATGTAGCACCTTCTTTCCGGAGAAAGGGTTGCTAAGGCGTCATAGGGTCTATTCCCTCGGCCTTTCTTGATAACATTTCAATAAAGTTTTGAACTTTGTGAGGGCAAATATAGCGTCAGAAAAATTTAATAACCAAATTTTTCGCCAAAAAACTTTAAATAAAATTGCGGTTCATTTAATTTTTTTACTTTTGCGCAAGACAAATTAAGAGGAAAGATTTGACTGATTGCAACCTCAATAAAAAATGCTAAAGGCAGTGAAAACTTCCCTTCGGCGCTCTCGTCAAATCTTCGGAAAAATATAATTTTTAAAACCATTTTATGGCCTATTTATTTACTTCGGAAAGTGTTTCCGAAGGACACCCAGACAAAGTTGCGGATCAAATCAGCGATGCGCTTTTAGATAATTTTTTAGCTTTTGACCCAGAGTCAAAAGTAGCGTGTGAAACGCTGGTAACCACTGGTCAAGTAGTTTTGGCCGGCGAAGTGAAGAGCAATACTTACCTTGATGTACAAACGATTGCACGTGATGTAATCAACAAAATTGGTTACACAAAAGGAGCTTATAAATTTAGTGGAGATTCTTGCGGGGTTATCTCTTTAATTCACGAACAGTCGCAAGATATCAACCAAGGGGTGGATCGCGAAAACAAAGAAGAACAGGGCGCTGGTGACCAAGGCATGATGTTCGGTTATGCTACCAAGGAAACAGAAAACTATATGCCATTGGCATTGGATATTTCGCATAAAATCTTGATTGAATTGGCTGCGCTTCGCCGTGAAGAAAACGAAATTAAATATTTGCGCCCCGATGCGAAAAGCCAAGTAACTATTGAATATAGCGACGATAATGTTCCACAGAAAATTGTTGCAATTGTTGTATCCACACAGCACGATGACTTTGACGAAGACGAAAAAATGCTCTCGAAAATCAAAAAGGATATTACGGAAATTTTGATTCCGAGAGTGAAGAAATTACTTCCGGAATATGTTCAGAAATTGTTTAATGATGATATTGTTTACCACATAAATCCAACAGGAAAATTTGTAATCGGTGGTCCACACGGCGATACAGGTTTAACAGGAAGAAAAATTATCGTTGATACCTACGGCGGAAAAGGTGCCCACGGTGGCGGTGCTTTTAGCGGAAAAGATCCGAGTAAAGTGGACAGAAGTGCGGCTTATGCTTCACGACATATTGCAAAAAACCTTGTTGCAGCCGGTGTGGCTGATGAAGTTTTGGTACAGGTTTCTTACGCAATTGGCGTTGTGGAACCGACTTCCATTTTGGTGAACACTTACAACTCATCAAACGTAAAAATTTCCGATGGCGACATCGCAAAAAAGGTTTCAGAAATATTCAATATGCGCCCTGCTGCTATTGAAAAAAGGTTGAAATTGAGAAACCCAATTTATTCCGAAACCGCTTCTTACGGGCATATGGGAAGAGAGCCAAAAACTATTACCAAAACTTTTGAAAGTCCTTATAATGGGCAAATAACAAAAGAAGTTGAGCTTTTCACTTGGGAAAAATTGGACTATGTTGATAAGGTGAAGGAAGCATTCAACTTGTAAAACACAAATTACATGCACCAAATTCCAAATAAATTCCAAAATACAAATCCCAAATTCCAAGTGTACTTTTTGGAATTTGGGATTTGTTATTTGGTGTTTTTAAGGTTCGGTACTTTTAACGTTTACATTCCTCCCTTTCTTTCGGGAACTCTTGGCGTTGGCCAGGTTTGACGATCTCCTGTTTTATCATCAATTGGCAAAATAACTTGTTCGCGAGAAGTTTTTGAATCATCTTCAGAAGCCATATAGGCTAAAATTGCTGTTAGAATTACATTGCTCCGCACATCATCAAAAACAATTTTATCGTAGGTATCTCGGTTTGTGTGCCAAGTGTAATTCCAGTAATTCCAGCTAAGCGAACTTAAACTGAAAGCCGGAGCTCCTGCCGCAACAAAGCTTGCATTGTCCGAACCGCCCCGTGCTGGCCAGCCCGGGAAAGTGGTTTCAATATTTTTTCGAATAGTGTCGGGAACTGCACGTAACCAGCGCGACATATAATCATACGATTGTAAAAAACCTGCACCGTTAATACTTGTGACTCTTCCAGTTCCATTATCTTGGTTGAAAACTGCTTGAATATTACTGACAATTTCGGGATGATCCGCAACGAATGAAGAAGAACCATTTAAACCCTGCTCCTCGCTTCCCCAATGGCCTACCAAAATGGTTCGTTTTGGATTGGGATATACTTTTTTCAGAATTCGCATGGCTTCCATCATAACCAATGTTCCCGTTCCATTATCAGTAGCTCCCGTTCCGCCGTCCCAAGAATCAAAATGTGCTGAAAGTATAACATATTCATCAGGTTTTTCAGTTCCTTTTATTTCTGCGATGGTGTTGAAAGTTGGCACTCTTCCCAAATCTTTCGACTCTGCAACTACGTGGATTTTCGGTTTATCGCCGTGTTCTACCATTCTGTAAAGCATAGTGTAATCTTCCAGTTCAATATCTACGGAAGGGATTTTTTTAGTACGGGCTCCAAAAATTTTATTCACTCCAAAACCTTTGGACCAATAGGAATCGACAATTCCAATTGCGCCAGCTTTTTCCAACGCAGGTATAATGCTTCGTCTATCATAACCGCTTCGCTTTATGTTTTCGTCCCACGCTTTCGTCTGTTCTTCTCTTTCAGTTTTCATCTTTTCGAAAGATTCGGGTGTTGCAAATTCTTTCCAGTTTTCGTCGGGACGGCCCGTGGGTTGCTTCATTGCTACCATTACAAATTTCCCCTTCACATTCGGCAACCATTTTTTGAATGAAATTGAATCTTTTATTTCAGGAAGTACAATCAATTCAGCAGTTACACCTTTTGAAGAAGTTCCGGGATTCCAAGCCAGTTGTGTTCCATCCAAAGTCTGAATTCTTGGATAAACCATATCAATGTGAGTTACACCGCGCTCCCAGCCTTTCCATTCGCCCCATTGCTGGTTTTCTGCGGAAATCCCCCAACTTTTATATTTTGCTACAGCCCAATCGTGGGCTTGTTGCATTTGTGGTGTACCAACTAATCGCGGGCCAATATCGTCAAGCAATTCGTGACCGAGAATTTCGAGTTGTGAATTTTCATAAGCCTCTTTTTGAATGTTTTCAATAACAGGGTTTTTTTCCTGCGAAAACACTGAAAAGGTTGAAAATAAAAAAAGGGATAGTGTAAAGAAGAATAGTTTTTTCATAGTAATAGGTTAATTTTCTGAAGTATTTTTCAGAAATAAAAAACATAAAACTACAACTATTTTCAGAAAGGAAAAATCTTAAATAATATTGTGATTTCGCGCCTTTTGAACGGCTTCAATCTTGCTGTGTACCTGCAATTTTTTGTAGATATTTTCAATGTGTTTTCTAACAGTGCTGGGCGAAAGGAAAAGATGATCTGCAATTACTGTATAGCTCAATCCTTTACTCAACTGTTCCAAAACCTCAACTTCGCGGGTGGAAAGTGAGATTTCCTCCTGATCGCGGGGATTTTGAATATCTATAGGATTTCTGAGCAATTTCAACGTTTTCATCGCAATGGAAGGATTCATCGCCGCACCGCCATTCAAGGTTTCCAAAATCCCTTCGTATAAATCTTTTGGATTGATTTCTTTCAGCAAATAACCGTCAGCACCAGCTTTTATCGCATTGAAAATATGCTCGTCATTGTCAAAAGCGGTGAGCATAATTATTTTGATGTGCGGATATTTCTGCTTAACTATCTGGGTTGTTTCAATACCGTTTAAAACTGGCATTTCAATATCCATCAAAATTAAATCGAGGTTGTGATTTTCTTGCAGTTTTGTGAGAAGTTCGCTCCCGTTCAAGGAAGTATGCTTTACGGAAACATCTTCAAAAAAGGAAAGTTTTTCCTTTATGGCGTTTATAAGAAAAGTGTTGTCGTCAACAATTGCAATTTTAAGCATCTTTGGTACGGTTAGTTGTTTTAAAGATACTAAAAATACCTTTTATGAATTATTGAAAAAATAGGGCAATTGCCGTATTAATAAAAATGTAAAGATGAAAGTCACTATTTCGGAAAATTCAGGATCACTTTTGTGCCCTTGTTTATTTTGGAAACAAATTTAATATTTCCTCCAATCTCTCTGGCACGCTTTTTCATATTGTTCAATCCATTTCCAAGCTCGGTGGTATCTGGATTGAACCCGATTCCGGTATCTGTGATTTCAACAGTGTATTTATTTTCTTTTTCGGAAATGTTCACTTCAATTTCATCTGCCGAAGCATATTTCAATGCGTTGTTTACCGCTTCCTGAATAATTCTGTAAATATTCATTCCTTCCACCGAAGAAAAAATATGTGTTTCATCAACATTTTCATCAATGTTAAACGAAAAATCAGTTCTCCCCGAAGCATTTTTTGCGTGTTCAATAAAGTTTGCGATGCGCGTTTGAAGATCTTCAAAGGTTATATTTTCCTTGTTCATTGCCCAAATGGTATCGCGCAGTTCATAAATGGTCTGTTGCGTAAAACTGCTGATACTGTTAAGTTTATTGCCCAATTTCTCGCCAATGTCTGAAAATCCAAATTTTAAATTATCGATGCTTGAGATAATGAAAGTAAGCTGTGCGCCAATGTTGTCGTGCAGATCCCGCGAAATTCTTAAACGTTGTTCCTGTAATTTATTTTGGGTTTCAATTTTTGCCAAAGCAGAGGTCAATTCGGCTTCTTTTTGAAGTTGTCGATTCTTCATTTTTTGCTGATTGTAAAGCAAGTAACCCAATAATCCTAAAATTAAAGCTAGCCCTAAACTGCCAAAAATAAGGGTGTTTTTGCGGCGGACTTCCAAATCCTTTTCCGCAAGTTGGGCGCGTTGTTCCAGAATTTCGTTTTGCTTCTTTTCGGTTTCAAACTCAATATTGAGCGCAGCAATACTTTCCTGCACTTTTATACTGTGAACACTGTCTTTAATTGCTGAATACTGCTCAAAATAATACAAAGCTGAATCTGTATTGTTCAGTTTTTTGAATATATCTGAAAGCATTTTATAGTTGTACTGCGTAAGATTTCGGTATTGCTTTTTAAGCGAAATGGGCAATGATTTATGCATAAACGGAATTGCATCACTCCATTTTTTTTCGGCCATAAAAACCTCGCCTAATTGCGTGTAATTTTCAGCAATCCCCAAAGAATCTGCCCAAACTAATCGTTGCTGAAGTGATTTATTGAAATATTCCCTCGATTTTGAAAAATTTTCCTGCAAGCCATAAACTCCTGCCATATTACTCCAACTGTAGGGAATGCCTATAGTGTCGTTAATTTTTATTTTAATTTCCAACCCTCTATTAAAATAATATAGCGCACTGTCCAACTCATTGTTTATTTCTTTTAAAACCCCGTAATTGTTGTAAATGTCTTTAAGCAGCACTTCCAAATTATTGGCCTCAGCTACAGCTTTTCCTTTTTGCATATAATAAAACGCGTTTTTCAAGTCGCGATATTTCATACTGTAGCCCAATCCAGCATAATAGCCCGCTATTTTGTCCGTCTGGTTTAGTTTTTCATAAATGGTAATAGCTTGAATGGTGCTTTTGGTGCTTTCTTCATATTTACCCTGATAACTATAAACCAATCCCAATTGCGAATACCCATCCGCAACTCCCAGTTCATAAGAAATCTTTTCGGCTGCTTTTATATTTTTCTGAAAAAGGGCAACAATGGAGTCTTGGGGAATATTGAGCCCCTGCACGTAAAGTTTGTTTATGGAATCTATTTGTTGCTTATTCTGCGAATAAATAGTGGCCGAGCCCAGCAAAACACAAAAAAGAAGTAAAAATCTCACCATATTTTACAGAATAATTTCTGGTTGCGCTACAAGCACTTCTGTTAAATTGTGCTTTAAAAAACTATAGTCCTGCAATCCAGAATTTCTAAATGTTATTTGATTGCCATTTAAGAAAATAGCCTGTTCCAAGCTATTGATTTTTGACGAATGTACATTCTTAATGGCTCTATTTTTAGTATAAAAATAAAATATTAGCACAAAAATAATGGCAAGTACTATTAAAAGTATGATTAATGGCAAATACATAAAGGTATGCTAGATTTAAACTTTAAAGATAGGTTTCTTTCTAAATTTTTAATATAGGGCAATTGCCTTATTTATTTTGTAATAAATAAACTTCTGAGACAAATAAATAATTAAACAGTTTTAGCATCATTCCCAGAAAGGATTAATTGTTCAACAGAAGTATAATCAACATCACAAATGCCACTGCTATTGCCGAGGCTATCAAAACTTAATTTACTTTTGAAAACAAGTTGCCCGGCATAGCTTTATTGGCAGACTTAAAAAGAAAAAAAGCTGCGACAAGGCTTGGGAAAGCAATAAAAAGGTTCACATAATACGCCCAGAGCCAAGATGTTAAAAGTGCAATTATTCCAAAAAACAATGCTAAGGAATTATACAAAAGTGCTTTTGTTTGATTTTTCATAGAGATTTATTTTTCATAAAATCACTCACTATATTCCTGTAGTTGCTTTTTAATTTCTGGATATTGTTCGGGAGTCTTTGCAAGTTTTTTCGAAAGAATTTCCAAGGTTGCACTGTCCTTTTTTATAGAGAACATTATTAAATCCACAAAAAGCCTAAAGAGTATCAAAAGCACCGCTGCTATCATACCGCTATTAAAAAGCATGTAAAAGAAAAAAGCCAGAATAACCACAAACTGCTGGATGAAAATACGCACATAGGGTTTCATTAAAATACCGTCCGGCGTATATTCCCTATATTTTTCGTTTCGCCAAAAATTGGTGTAGAAATAAGTCAGATTATTTACAATTATAGAAGCCAAAATAATCGGCATCCCTGCACTACCAAGAATAAATGTGTAATTATGAATTAAGTGGAACCCATCTTCTAAACCGGGAATACTGCTTTCAAAAAGCGAAAAAGCAAAAACAGATTGAATAGCCACAAACATTCCATAATGGAAGCAAAAGAAAATCATCAACGGAATGCCCGTAAGCTGTTTCTTGGGATCTGTGGATTTCTTTCCATATTTACCAACCAACCATAACTTAAATAAATGAATTACACCAATAATGATAGTTTCCAAAAAGTAGGCAAACACAACGGTGAGCGGGTCTGCTAAATTAAATGCCAAAAACACAAACAGAAAAAGTGCATTAGCCCATAAAATAGCATTGCTTTTGGTTGGCATCAGGATTGCATTCCACATAGTCTATATTTTATTTCAGTAGTTGAAGGCTTAAAAATAAAAACCCCATAGTTGAACATGGGGTTTCAGAACTGCAAACGCCCCTCAACTCGTTTGCATTTGAAAAATAATCTGGTTAGTAGATCACTTTAAATTTCCTATACAAAGATGCTTTTTAACAAAGGTGCAAACAATACGGCAATTGCCGTATTGTTGAAATTTCAGGTTTCAAATTCTAAAACTTAAGTGATGCCAAAACCTCTCAACCCATCGACTTCTCAACTCATCGACTTCATAAAAAAAACCGGAAGAAAAACTTGCGTTTTGCCCCCGGCCCACGTAAAAACCTCAACATAGAGATTTTCTTAAGTGCTTTTGGCTATTAAAAATTTAAATCGAAAGAACCGTCTGTAATATTTTTTATAGACTGATCTCCATTTACGTTTTTAGCCATAAAGTTGAATGTACCTTTGATTTTAGTATCTGTTTTTTCAGAAATTTTTACTTCCCCAACAACCCCACTACCTTGATAAGGAGCAGACCAAGTTTGTGAATTTTGTGGATTGCTCACATTTGCCTCTACATATGTTGCGGTTACAAATACATTTGAATCACTGAACTCATAAGTACCTGTACCATCAAAATTATTAATGATAATAAAGATTCCTTTTCCAGAAGCGTCAGACCCTTGAAGAGTTACGGTAGTACTGCCGCCCCCTGAAGACTGACTAGCGGTTGAAGCTATCTCAAGTGAGGTAAAATTATTACCGTTCACTTTGGCAACAACAGTTCCAGAACCAGCGCCACCTCCGCCGCCATCGCCGCCATCATCATCTTTTTTACAAGAAGTTAAACTTACGGCAACAACTGCCATTAATACTAAAATTGATTTTTTAAAAGTTTTCATATTGTTTTGGTTTTAGTGTTTCGCTCTTGGCGAATACGTGATTAATTGTTGAAGCAAAATTGCCCCAAATACCAAGTGTACACAATACGGCAATTGACGTATTCTTTTCTGAAAATTTATTTTGGTGCGCAACAATTAAGGGTTTGATGCGTACCAACTATCAATTTAGTGCGCACCAATCAACAAATTGATGCGCACCAATTTAAGTTTCGGCAACAATCTTAAAATATAATGTGTGGGTAATGTTGTTTAAGCGAAGTTATTTTTTGCTGGAGTTTTTCAGAAAATTGTAGATGTTCCTTGCTTTGCGGGTTGAAAGGTCTGTGAAGCAATCCATTTTGAATGGACACAATTTCTTTCTGTAGCGTTTCCGTTTCCGAAGCAATCCATACTTCGGAAAATTTCTGCCAGATTATTTCTATGGCGGTTTTGTTTGGGTGAAGTAAATCCTCGGCGTAAAAGCGGTAATCACGCAGCTCGTCCATCATAATTTCATAGGAAGGAAAATAATTTAGTTGATGGTTGATGGTTGATGGTTGATGGATTATTTCGTGTATTGCTGAAATAAGATGTGCTTTACTCAATGAGTTTTCAGCAAAACCATCTTTAATATGCCGCACAGGCGAAACAGTATTTATCAGTGTTACATTAGGATTTACTTCTAATATTCGACTAAAAATATTTTGAAGGCTTTGTGAAATTACTTCGATGGAAAGCAATTCCTTTTGAAAATTTTGCTGCGGAAGTTTATGGCAATTGGCTACAATTTCATTGGTTTCAGTTTTTCTATAAACCCACGAAGTGCCAAAAGTGAAAATGATATGGGTTGAAGAAAATAAAGCTTCGCGTAAATTGTGAAGTGCTGAATTTAGATTTCTTAAAATTTCACTTTTATCTAATGAAGAAAGCTCGGAATGTACTTCAAAACATTTCCAAATTCCGTTATGCTCAAATATGTCTTCTTTTGTAAAAGAGTTATTTTCAATTGCCCGAACAACTAATTTTTCAATTGAAACCGGATTAAAAATTACCCCAAACGGATTCTGCAGATTCTGAAATTTAAAATAATCAAATTTCCCTCCAATGTTTTCCGAAAAACAGCTTCCTATCAAAAGTATTTTCGAAGAATAATCTATTTGATTTTCTTCGGGTTTTAGCGGTATTTCGGTTTGGAGTTTCATTTTTTAGTATTCAGTTTGCAGTGGCAGTTTGCAGCACTGAATACTGCAACTGCAACCTGCTACTTTAAAAATTCCTGTGCTTTTTCCAAAGCCTCATCAATTCCACCTGGGTTTTTTCCTCCCGCAGTTGCAAAGAAAGGCTGTCCACCGCCGCCACCTTGAATGTATTTTCCAAGTTCACGAATAATCTTTCCAGCATCAAGGTTTTTTTCACTGGCCAATTCTTTTGAAATATAGCAAGCAAGCAACGCTTTTCCGTCTTGTTCGGCACCAAAAACCACAAAGAGATTTTCAGTTTCGCCGCCCATTTCAAAAGCCAAATCCTTCATTCCGCCAGCGTCCAAATCAATTTTTTTCGCAAGGAAATTCACCCCGTTTATTTGCTCAATTTCAGCTTTTAATTCGCCTTTTAAATTCTTCGCTTTATCCTTTAACAATTGCTGAATTTGTTTTTGCAAGGCACTGTTTTCTTCCTGCAAACTTTCCACAGCTTTAACCGGATCCTGTGCATTGTTCAATGCTTTTTGAAGCGATGCGAACGATTCACTTCTATCAATAAAATATTGTTTTGCAGCATCGCCAGTAATTGCTTCAATCCTTCTAATTCCAGATGCAACCGCCCCTTCGGAAGTGATTATAAAATGCCAAATATCATTCGTATTCGGAACGTGCGTTCCGCCGCAAAGCTCCATCGATTTTCCAAATTTAATCGCACGAACGGCATCGCCATATTTTTCGCCAAAAAGTGCAATGGCGCCCTCGTCTATGGCTTGTTGGTAGGGAATATTTCTTCGTTCTTCCAAAGCGATTCCTTCGCGGATTCTTGCATTCACAAAATCTTCAACTTGTTTCAACTCCTCATCACTCACTTTTGCGAAATGTGAAAAGTCAAAACGCAAATTTCTGCTGTGGACCATACTTCCTTTTTGCGCCACGTGTTCGCCCAAAATATTGCGCAAACCTTGGTGGAGCAAATGCGTTGCTGTGTGGTTTGAAGCAGTTCGGCTTCGTTGCTTTTCGTCAACCACCGCTTTAAAAGTAGTTTCAGGATTTCGCGGAAGTGTCTTTGTGAAATGGATTATTAAATTGTTCTCCTTTTTGGTGTCAACAATATAAGTAACGCCGCCATCCGCAGCTTCCAAATAACCTTTATCGCCCACTTGGCCTCCGCCTTCGGGATAAAAAGGGGTTAGGTTGAAAACGAGTTGGTACATTTCGCCTTCCTTTTTGCTGTCCACTTTTCGATAACGTGTAATTTTTACTTGGGTTTCCAAGGTATCATAACCTACAAATTCCTCTACATCATCTTTTTCCAAAACAACCCAATCGCCCGTTTCCACTTTTGTTGCGGCGCGGGAACGATCTTTTTGCTGCTGAAGTTCTGCATCAAATTCCTTTTCATTTAAGGAATAACCGCGTTCGCGAAGAATCAATGCCGTTAAATCTATCGGGAAACCGAATGTGTCGTACAATTCAAATGCTTTTTTACCAGAAATTTCTTTGGAATCAGCCGTTTCAATAACATTTTCAAGCAAAACCAAACCTTGATCCAGCGTTCGTAAAAAAGAATTTTCCTCTTCGCGAATAACGTTCGTAATTAAATTCTTTTCAGTAATTAATTCCGGAAAAGCGTCGCCCATTTGAGCACTTAGCGTTTCAATCAATTTATAAATGAAGGGTTCTTTTTTGTCCAAAAACGTAAATCCGTAACGGATTGCCCTTCTCAATATTCTTCGGATCACGTAACCAGCTCCCGTATTGCTCGGTAGTTGGCCATCTGCAATTGAAAATGCAACCGCGCGAACGTGATCGGCAATCACTCGGATTGCAATATCTTTTTTCTCGTCTTTTCCGTAAGTTGTATTAGTAATCGCACCGATTTCACGAATCAGTGGCGTAAAAACATCTGTATCATAATTACTTTGTTTGTTCTGCAAAACCATACACAAACGCTCGAATCCCATTCCAGTATCAACGTGTTGTGCAGGTAATTTTTCCAGACTGCCGTTGGCTTTTCGGTTGAATTGCATAAAAACCAAGTTCCAGATTTCCACTACTTGCGGATGGTCATTATTCACTAAATCCTTTCCGGGAATTTTTGCTTTTTCTTCCGCAGAACGGATATCCACGTGTATTTCGCTACACGGACCGCAAGGACCTTGGTCGCCCATTTCCCAGAAATTGTCTTTTTTGTTTCCGTTTAAAATTCGGTCTTCGGGTACAAATTGTTTCCAAAGATTGTAGGCTTCGGTATCGCGCTCCAAACCTTCACTTTCATCGCCTTCAAAAATGGTTACGTAGAGAATATCTTTATCAATTTTTAAAACTTCGGTCAAAAGTTCCCACGCCCATTCGATTGCTTCTTTTTTAAAATAATCGCCAAAACTCCAGTTCCCCAACATTTCAAACATAGTGTGGTGATAGGTATCCATTCCCACTTCCTCCAAATCATTGTGTTTTCCGCTAACCCGCAGACATTTCTGTGTATCGGCAATTCGGTTGCTTTTTGGCTTCCCATTTCCTAGGAAATATTCCTTAAACGGAGCCATCCCGCTATTGGTAAACATCAGCGTTGGATCGTTTTTTACAACCATTGGCGCAGATGGAACAATGAGGTGCTGTTTGGACTTGAAAAATTCTAAAAATTTGGAACGGGTTTCCTTCGAGTTCATTTCTTATAAAATTATGCTAAAATTAAGGGTTGGGCGCAGTGATAAACAATTTCTATATTTGTAAAAACGTTACCTTTACTTCGCGCGAACAAGCAACGCGCAAAAATAGCAATTTTTTAACGCATGTCTAAGGTTAAATATTACTACGATAGCGAAACGCTTTCGTACCGAAAAATAGAAAAGAAAAAAGGCCGAAAACTGAAGATTTTCGCTTTAAGTCTTTTAGGTATGTTTCTTAGTGGTTTTCTGTTGCTTTTGGTCTATATAAACCTACCATCAGTTCAAACCCCTAAGGAATTGTCATTACAGCGTGAATTGAACAATATGCAGCTTCAGTTTGAGCTTCTGAACAAAAAAATAGAGCAAGCACAGGCAGTACTTGCTGAAGTTGAGGATAGGGACAACAACCTGTACCGTGTATATTTTGAAAGCAACCCAATTCCAGACGAACAGCGAAAAGCAGGTTTTGGAGGTATAAACCGCTACAAGGATTTGGAAGGTTTTGACAATTCAAAATTAATTATAAACACAACCCGCAATTTGGATATTTTGACGAAACAGATTGTTGTACAGTCAAAATCTCTGGACGAAATAGCGAAACTAGCAGAGGAAAAAGAGAAACTTTTGGAAGCCATTCCTGCAATCCAGCCAGTAAAAAACGAAGATTTAACGCGAATGGCATCGGGTTATGGTTACCGCACAGATCCATTTACAAAAGCTCGGAAATTTCACTACGGAATGGATTTTACCGCACCACGCGGAACGCCAGTTTATGCAACAGGAGACGGCAAAGTTACTCGTGCCGATAATACCGCAACAGGCTACGGAAACCACGTTGTAATTGATCACGGTTATGGCTATGAAAGTCTTTACGGGCATTTGTATAAATACAATGTGCGGGCTGGACAAAAAGTAAAACGTGGTGATATTATAGGTTTTGTTGGAAGCACAGGAAGAAGTGAAGCTCCGCATTGCCACTACGAAGTTTTTAAGGATGGCGAACGCATAAACCCGATAAATTTCTATTACGGAAGTTTAACGGCTGAAGAATTTGCTGATATTTTGAGAAAAGCACAGGAAGAAAACCAATCTTTAGACTAAAATTCCAAATTCCAAAGAAAAGAAAACTCATAACTAAAATTAATGCACATAGACCTACCTGAAAGATTATATTACAACATTGGCGAAGTTGCCGAGGCTTTCGGCGTAAACACTTCACTTATACGTTTTTGGGAAAAGGAATTTGATGCATTAAAACCGAAAAAAAACGCAAAAGGCAACAGAAAATTCACGCCGCAGGATATAAAAAATCTTGAACTCATCTATCATTTGGTGAAAGAACGCGGATTTACATTGGAAGGCGCTAAAATCCATTTAAAGGAAAACAAACAAAAAACACTTGACCAATTTGAGATTATCCGCAAATTGGAATCAGTAAAAGCAGAACTTATAAAAATTAAAGAACAACTCTAAAAACAACCTCATCATGAAAAAATGGTTACCCATTATTATTATTCTTGGTATTATTCTCCTTATTGGCGCCTATATGGCAAGTTTAAACAATAAACTTGTTGTACTGGACCAAAATGCAACGGCACAGTGGGCAAATGTTGAAAGCTCCTACCAACGTCGGGCAGATCTTATTCCTAATATCGTCAGCACCGCAAAAGGATATGCTGAATTTGAACAATCAACTTTAATTGCCGTTACCGAGGCCAGAAGTAAAGCAACATCTGTAACTATTGACCCTTCAAACATTACTCCGGAGCAACTTGCACAATATCAAGAAGCGCAAGCAGGCGTCACCTCTGCCCTTTCACGTTTGTTGGCCGTTTTTGAAAGATACCCAGATTTAAAGGCGAATGAAAATTTCAAGGAATTGATAAACGAACTGGAACGTACCGAAAACCGCATCAACGTGGAGCGCAATAGATTTAATGACACTGCTCGTGAGTTCAATACTAAAGTAAATCAATTCCCAACAAAACTTTTTGCTGGCATATTGGGCTTCCATGAAAAAGCTTATTTCAAAGCAGATGCAGGAACTGAAAAAGCGCCACAAGTGAATTTTGATGACTTAGGAAAAGATAAATAGAATGTCTAAAGTTGAAGATTTTCTTACTTCGGAAGAAGAAGCCGCTATTGTTGAAGCCATTCGCATTGCTGAAAAAAACACCTCGGGAGAGATCCGGGTTCATTTGGAACCCAGTTCAATTTCTGCGGAAGAACCCAACGAACACATTGACGCCTTTGACCGTGCCGCGGAAGTATTTGACATGCTGAATATGGACAACACGGCAGAGCGTAACGGCGTTCTTATCTATGTTGCTGTTAACGATCGCACCCTTGTAATTATGGGTGACAAAGGTATCAACGATATTGTAGGGCAGAATTTTTGGGAAAGCACCAAAGACATCATCATAAACCATTTTAAAAATGGGGATATGAAACAAGGTTTGGTGGAAGGAATCTTAAAGGCAGGCGAACAGTTGAAAAAACATTTTCCTCATCAAAAAGATGACAAAAATGAATTGCCGGATGATATTTCGGTGGGATAATTTTTAATATTTCAGTCGGCAAATCAGTTGGCAGTAAACACCTTCAATGAAACATTTTCTTCAGAAATATAAAATTCTATTTGTTTTAATTGCCATTGCATTTTTATCTGAAAATGTTTCGGCTCAATATGAAATTCCGCCTAAACCTTCCGTTCAGACTTCACTTTACGATTATATAAATCTGCTTACACCGTCACAAAAAACTGCATTAGAAAATAAGCTGATTCGCTATGCAGATTCTACTAGCACGCAGATTGTTTGCATCATTATTGGTTCTACAAACGGCGAAGATATTTCCATGCTCGGTGCCGAATGGGGCCAAAAATGGGGAATCGGGCAAAAAGGGGAAGACAACGGAATTGTAATCACGCTTGCAAAAGACGACCGCAAAGTTGATATAAATACAGGTTACGGCATTGAATACCGAATCACCGATTTAATGTCTGAACGCATCATAAACCGGATAATGATTCCTGAATTTAAAGCAGAAAATTATTACGAAGGTCTTGATAAAGGTAGCGACGCCATTTTTGCAGCGCTGAAAGGGGAATTCAAAGAAGAGCGCGATTTCGGAAAAAAAGACGGTACGCCCATCCCTTTTTTCATCATATTCATCTTTATCATTATCATCATTGCGCTTATGCGTAAAGGCGGCCGCGGAGGTAAAGGAGGTGGTGGAGGAAGTTTACTGGATATTATTGTTCTCAGCAGTTTGGGCCGTGGCGGTTTCGGCGGCGGCGGCGGTAGCTTTGGCGGCGGTGGAAGTTTAGGCGGTGGCGGCGGCTTTGGCGGCGGTTTCGGCGGCGGCGGTTTCGGTGGTGGCGGCGCTAGCGGTGGTTGGTAAATTTTATACAGATATTCTATGAAACTGTCATTTTTGTCAATTTTACTTTTCATTATCGTTCTTTCTTGTAAAAGCCAAGACAAAAAATATTCAACAGTTTTTCAAGACAACCCCAATTTTTTGGCGGTAGTGGATTCTTCGAATATATTTTCAATTTCTGAAAATGACTCTCTTGCATTAAAACTAGTCCGATACGGCGATAGGACTACCCGACAAATTGCCGTAGTTACCGTAGACTCTATTTCTCCTTATAATGATATTCATAAATACGCCAGTGATTTAGGAAATTATTGGAGCGTTGGGCAAAAAGATATTGATAACGGTCTTTTAATTGTTCTTTCAAAACCACTTAGAAAAGTTGCAATTAGCACAGGATATGGAACAGAAAAGGTTTTAACCGATTCCATCTGTAAACACATAATTGATAGTGTTATGATTCCAAAATTTAAAGATGGTAATTATTATGAAGGAATTAATAAGGGCGTAGATACTATAATTAAAATATGGGATAATAAAAAGATGCCTTAACCCCCAAGGGTTTATTACGCAGAAGATTTAAAAAATGGATTTCAAAGATAATTTTTCAAAACAATCTACTGCTTACCAAAAGTACAGGCCCTCCTATCCAAAAGAATTATTTGACTATTTGAGCAGTATAACCAAAAATCACGATTTAGCTTGGGATTGTGGTACTGGCAACGGACAATCGGCTATAGGTTTGGCAAATTATTTTGAAAAAGTTTATGCCACCGACCCCAGCGAGCAACAAATTTCAAATGCGCAATCACATCCAAAAATTACTTATAAAGTTGAAAAAGCTGAAAATTGTAGCTTAGCGAATAATTCTGTCGATTTAATAACAGTGGCCCAAGCACTTCATTGGTTTAATTTCGAAAAATTTTATTCTGAAGTAAAACGTGTTTTGAAACCGGAAGGAATTATTGCTGTTTGGACTTACAGTTTGCCAAGAATATCTTCAGAAATAGATAAATTAATTCTTCATTTTCACGATAACATTGTTGGTGAATTTTGGCAAAAGGAAAATCAACTTGTTGCTGAAGAATACAAAACCATTCCCTTCCCCTTCAACGAAATAGAAACTCCTTCCTTTAAATTTCAAAAAGAAATAACATTGGAAGATTTAAAAGGGTTACTTATTAGCTGGTCTGCTACCCAAAGATACAAAGACAAAAATGGGACTGACCCAATAATACAAATTGAAAAAGAACTAGAAAATCTTTGGAAAAAACTGGACGAAACCCAACTTGCTACTTGGGACATTTTTTTAAAAGTAGGTAAATAGTTGAATAATAAACCGACTATTACATTTACTTCTTTCTGAAATAAACTGTAATAGGAACTCCAGAAAAATCAAAATTCTCGCGTAATTTATTCTCTATGAAACGTTTGTAAGGATCTTTCACATACTGCGGAAGATTACAGAAAAATGCAAAACTTGGATACGGAGTTGGCAACTGCGTACAGAATTTTATTTTTACATATTTCGCCTTGTAAGCCGGAGGAGGATAATTTTGAATTATGGGAAGCATAACCTCGTTCAACTCGCTAGTTTTAACCTTTTTGCTTCGGTTTTGGTAAACTTCAACCGCAGTTTCTATGGCTTTATAAATACGTTGTTTCGTAAGAACAGAAACAAAAACAATCGGCACGTCCACAAAAGGTTCAATTTGCTGACGGATGTATTTTTCGTAATCCTTCACACTGCTGCTTTCTTTGTCCTCTACTAAATCCCACTTATTGGCAAGTATCACGATTCCTTTATTGTTTCGCTGTGCAAGCCAAAAAATATTTTCAACCTGCCCGTCAAAACCACGAGTAGCGTCAAAAACGAGAATAATAACATCGCAGTGCTCTATGGCGCGAACGCTTCGCATTACGGAATAGAATTCCAAGTCTTCCTTTACCTTGCTTTTTTTGCGAATTCCTGCAGTATCAACCAAATTGAATTCAAATCCGAAACGATCGTATTTTGTATCTATACTATCGCGCGTAGTTCCCGCGATGTCGGTAACAATATATCTGTCTTTGCCTATCAACGCATTGATGAACGAAGATTTTCCCGCGTTCGGACGACCAACTACTGCAAAACGTGGAAGCTCACTGTCATCCGGTTCTTCCCTATCTGGCAATGCTTTCACTAAATCGTCCAACAATTCTCCCGTACCACTTCCGTTAATGCTCGATAGGTTGTATTGATTTTCGAAACCTAAAGAATAAAATTCCAAAGCATCATTTACCCGTGAAGCTCCATCAACTTTATTGATTGCCAAAAAGATTGGCTTTTTTGAACGGCGAAGCAGTTTTGCAACCTCTTGGTCCATTCCCGTAACGCCACTTTCCACGTCAACCATAAAGATTATGGCATCTGCTTCATCAATGGCGAGTTCCACTTGCTTGTCAATTTCAGCTTCAAAAATATCGTCGCTTCCCTTTACATAACCTCCAGTGTCAATTAACGAAAATTCCTTTCCATTCCAATCACTTTTTCCGTAGTGGCGGTCGCGCGTAACTCCGCTCACCGCATCAACAATGGCTTCCCTACGCTGAATCAATCTATTGAAAAAAGTGGATTTTCCCACATTTGGTCTTCCTACGACGGCAACAATGCTCATAATCTTAATTTTAGGGTGCAAAAATAGCTTTTAGTTGGCAGAAAAAATACTATTTTAACGGCTTTAAAAATAAATAATTAAAGAATGCTTTCCAATGAAATTGTATTGCGCCCACGTTTCCAAATGGAACTTGAAGAACCTTGTTCACACTTGGTTATGAAATTTTCGGAAGTAAAAAAATCGCAAAATAGATTTGTAATTTCCTGCGTGGACGACCATATTTTTATAAAATTGCCGAAACGGGAACAGCACTTTTGGTCGCCGCAACTGCATTTGGAAATAACTGAAAAAGATGAAAACTCCTGTTCCCTCCACGGTTTTTTCGGGCCGAACCCAACCGTTTGGACCATGTTTATGTTTTTGCATGTTGCAGTTGGAATTCTATTTATGGTAGATTTAACTTGGTTGTACTCCAATTACAAATTAGAGAATTCAATAACCATTCAAATTGTAATTGCAGCAATTTTGGTATTGGCTTGGATTTTACTGTATTTCGCCGGAGCCATGGGAAAGAAAAAAGGAAAACCCGGAATGCGCGAGCTTTATGATTTTATGCTGAAAACAATTCAATCATAATTCGTTATTGATTGTAGCCGAATCTTCGTAGCTGCCTTTCATTACTTCTCCAATCTTTATTCACCTTCACATAAAGTTCGAGGTGGATTTGCTTTCCAAAGAATTTCTCCAAATCCTTTCGGGCTTCAGTGCCCACGCGCTTTAAAGCTGAACCTTTGTGACCGATGATAATCCCTTTTTGCGTTTCGCGCTCCACCATAATTATACTGCGGATTCGGATGATATTTTCGTCCTCAAAAAATTCCTCGGTATCAATTTCAACGGAATAGGGAATCTCCTTTTTGTAGTGCATCAATATTTTTTCGCGAATGGCTTCGTTTACGAAAAATCGCTCGGGTTTATCAGTCAACTGATCTTTTGGATAAAATGGCGGCGACTCGGGCAACAATTCAATTATTCGATTAAAAACTTCGGGGACACCAAAATTTTGTAGTGCCGAAATAGCAAATATTTCAGCGTTCGGAACTTTTTCCTGCCACATTTTTAAAGCTTCGGAAAGCAATTCCTCATTGCCTTTGTCAATTTTATTTATCAGCAATAAAACTGGAATTTTTGAATTGGTTATTTTGTTGAAAAACGCTTCATCTTTCAGCTCCTTTTCGCCCAATTCAACCAAATACAAAAGAATATCGGCATCCTCAAAAGCAGATTTCACAAAATCCATCATACTTTCCTGCAATTGGTACGCAGGTTTTATGATTCCGGGTGTATCGCTCAAAAGCACTTGAAAGTCATCGCCGTTCACAATTCCCAAAATGCGGTGACGGGTGGTCTGCGCCTTGGAAGTAATAATGGAAAGCCGTTCACCTACAAAGGCGTTCATCAACGTACTTTTGCCCACGTTTGGGTTTCCTATAATATTTACGAATCCAGCCTTGTGTTTTGTCATTTCTTTAGAATTGATATTGCAAATTTAAGGCTTAAATCCCGAAACAATGGATTTGGTTCAATTTTAAAACTTTCAGCCTTGAAATCCTTACTTTTGTGAAATGCTTTTTCCAAAGAAAAAAATAGAACTCGAAGAAGGCGATTATTACCTAACGCCCGAAGGCTACAAGTGTTTTACGGAACAGTACCACTTAAAACGCGGATATTGCTGTGAAAGTGGCTGCCGTCATTGTCCGTACGGTTTTGACAAAAAAACTGGGAAGCATCAATAAACTCTGTGTGCTCTGTGCCTTTGCGGTTAATTTTCTCCACCGCGAAGGCGCAGAGAACGCAAAGAAAATATTCAAAATGACTGAGAACGAAATATCTTCAAAAATAATCGGTGCGGGTATTGAAGTCCACAAACAACTTGGACCTGGGTTATTGGAAAGCACCTATGAAGTTTGTTTAGCGCATGAGTTAAAATTGATGGGGTTGGAAGTGAAGCAACAGGTTCCCTTGCCAATTATTTATAAAGAAATTAAACTGAATGCTGGGTATAGAATTGATATGATTGTGGAAAATAAAGTTATTGTCGAAATTAAATCTGTTGACGCATTGGCCCCGATACATACTGCCCAAATATTGACTTATTTAAAGTTAAAAGAAGTAAAACTTGGACTTTTAATAAATTTCAATTCTGTAAAATTAATTGATGGACTCAAAAGAATCGTAAACAATTTATAACTCTGCGCCCTCTGCGTCTCTGCGGTTAATTTTCTCCACCACGAAGGCGCAGAGAACGCAAAGAAAAATATATAAAAAATGACTTTTAAAGAACTAATTCAACAAGGCATTCCTTCAGTTTTACCTGAAAAGAAACCTTATGACCCATCCATAAACCACGCACCAAAACGAAAGGAAATCCTTTCAAAGGAAGAAAAGGAACTCGCGCTGCGCAATGCACTTCGCTATTTTGAGCCGAAACAGCACGCCACGCTCCTACCCGAATTTCGCGAGGAGCTGGAAAAATACGGGCGCATTTATATGTATCGTTTCCGTCCCGATTATAAAATGTATGCCCGGCCCATTGAGGAATATCCCGGAAAATGTGAGCAGGCAAAGGCGATTATGCTGATGATCCAAAACAATTTGGATTATGCCGTGGCGCAACATCCGCATGAGTTGATTACCTATGGCGGTAACGGCGCGGTTTTTCAAAACTGGGCGCAGTACCTTTTGGTGATGAAATACCTTTCTGAAATGACCGACGAGCAAACCTTAGCTGTTTATTCTGGGCATCCGATGGGTTTATTTCCTTCACATAAAGACGCGCCGCGAGTGGTGGTTACCAACGGAATGATGATTCCGAATTATTCAAAACCGGACGATTGGGAAAAATTCAATGCGCTCGGCGTAACCCAATACGGTCAAATGACCGCGGGAAGTTATATGTACATTGGTCCGCAGGGAATCGTTCACGGAACCACGATCACGGTTTTGAACGGTTTCAGAAAAATTAAAAAAGAGCCAAAGGGCGGCTTGTTCGTAACTTCCGGTCTCGGCGGAATGAGCGGCGCGCAACCCAAAGCCGGAAATATTGCAGGCTGTGTGACGGTCTGCGCCGAAGTAAACAAAAAAGCTACGGAAACCAGACATAGCCAAGGCTGGGTGGATGAAGTAATTTCAGATTTGGATATGCTTTCAAAACGCGTAAAAGAAGCATTGGCGAATAAGGAAACCGTTTCGATTGCCTACGACGGAAATGTGGTGGAAGTCTGGGAAAAATTTGCCGAGGAAAACATTCATATTGATTTGGGAAGTGACCAAACTTCACTTCACAATCCCTGGGCTGGAGGGTATTACCCAGTTGGGTTGAGTTATGAGGAAGCCAACGAAATGATGGCAAACAATCCCGAACAATTCAAAAAAGAAGTGCAAAAAAGTTTGCGCCGCCAAGTGGAAGCCATCAACAAGCACACTGCAAAAGGCACATATTTCTTCGACTACGGAAATGCTTTTCTTTTGGAAGCCTCGCGAGCAGGTGCAAAAATTTACAAGGATAAGAATGGAGCGTTCGTGAGCTCCCCTTCCCTTCGGGAAGGGGCTGGGGGATGGGCCTATCCCTCCTATGTGCAGGATATTATGGGCCCAATGTGTTTCGATTACGGTTTTGGACCGTTCCGTTGGGTATGCGCTTCGGGAAAACCCGAAGATCTTCAAAAGACCGATGAAATAGCTTGTGAGGTTTTGGAGGAATTGATGAAAAATTCGCCAAAGGAAATCCAGCAACAAATGCAGGATAACATCACTTGGATTAAAGGCGCACAGGAAAACAAATTGGTCGTTGGTTCGCAAGCGCGCATACTTTATGCAGATTCTGACGGACGTGTGCAGATTGCTTTGGCTTTCAACAAAGCAATTTCCGAAGGAAAAATTGGCCCGGTAGTTTTGGGGCGTGACCATCACGATGTTTCGGGGACCGATTCGCCGTATCGCGAAACTTCAAATATATACGATGGTAGCAGGTTTACGGCCGATATGGCCATCCAAAATGTAATTGGCGATAGCTTTCGTGGCGCAACTTGGGTGAGCATCCACAACGGTGGCGGCGTAGGTTGGGGCGAAGTGATAAACGGTGGTTTCGGAATGGTTCTTGATGGTAGTACCGATGCGCAACGGCGACTTGAAAATATGCTTTTCTGGGATGTGAATAACGGAATAGCCAGACGCAGTTGGGCACGGAATGACGAAGCTGTCTTCGCAATAAAACGCGCGATGGAAAATAATCCGCAGTTGAAGGTTACGCTTCCAAATTTTGTTGACGATAAATTATTCAAATAAAAAATTACTCCTATGAAAGCACTTAAATTCTTACCCCTGCTCTTGCTTTTTGTTTTCGCTTCCTGCTCCACCGTTCGCGTGGCGACAGATTTCGATAAAGAAGCAAATTTTAATCAGTACAATTCCTTTGCTTTTTTTAAGCCGGGAATAGACAAGGCTGAAATCAGCGATCTTGACAAAAAACGCATACTTCGCGCTATAGAAGAAAATCTTACCGTAAAAGGAATGTCAAAATCTGAAACTCCAGATTTGCTCGTTAGCATTTTCACCAAAGAGCGTGAGCGCATTGACGTTTACAATAATAATTTTGGTATGGGTTGGGGCTGGAGCCCTTGGTATTATGGAGGTTATTATGGCGGAAGCAACGTTTCCCGCTCAACCGAAGGCACCCTTTATATCGATTTGATTGATGCCAAAACTAACAATCTTGTTTGGCAAGGAATGGGTAGCGCAGATTTAGTAACGAGCAATATGGAAAAAAAGGAAGAGCGTATTCATGAAATTGTGATGAAAATTTTAGCGGAATATCCTCCGGGAGCTATGAAAAAGTAAGTTTTAAAACCCTCAACTAACAAAACCTTATTCTGAAAAAAATAGTTTTAAGAAATAATTTCTTGAAATCTATAGTAAAATCGACCTCATCCGATTTAAAAATTTAAAAAAAAGAAAAGGTATGAAATCATTTAAATTAGTATTGCTCGTATTGTTTGCAAGTTTTGGAATGCAAGCACAGGAATTGGTTACCGGAAAGGCTGTTTTAACTCGCGTGGCCACGGGTATTTATGAAATCAAAAAAGAAGACGGCACGACTAAAAAAATAAACATTCGGCCAAATGAAGACAATCACGTGCAGGGCACACTTGCAGTGCTTTTTAGGGATTGTGAAAAACTGAGGCAATCTGTTTTCGATTCACATCTAGTTACGGAAGGACAATTGATACAAGTAGTTGAAACTTATAACAATTGCGAATACACACCTTTTGAGCCAACAGAAAAGGAGATTAAACAGGCCGCGAATTTTCAAGGGGATGAATATAAACTTTTCGCGAGCATTGGTGGTTCTTTAAACCGCATCAGTTTTTTCAATTTTGACGATTACGAAAATTTAACACAAGGGCAAGCAAGTTTTGGTATTGCCGCAACTCCTGGTTTTATTGGTTCCCTACAAGGCAATCTATATGTTACTTTGGAAGTGAATGCTGCATTTTCTGGCGATAAGGATTTTGGAAACTCTCCTTTCGAAACAAATTTTCGGAAGGATTCACAAAAAGCAAATTTAGGTTTAGAATACCACTTCAATAAAAATGGTTCAATTAGGCCTTTAATTGGTATTGGGATTGGTCTTTCAAGCGACCATTACAAAGGAAATTACAACGGTTACGATTTAAATGAAAGAGATGGAAGTGCGTTTGCCATTCCCAAATTGGGCGTTTTATTTTCTTTGGATGAGAAAAAATCGCTGGGTGTAATTTTAAGCTACATTCCCGAATATGAAAATGATCTTTCTTTCAGAACGGAAGACGATATAATTCCTTTGATAGTTGATACACATTATATAAATGCTGGTTTGTATCTTTATTTTTAAATGATAACAAAAAGAAAGCCTCCCAAAATACTGGGAGGCCTTCAACAATTGGGGATATATATGCCTACTGTTTAACCAGTTTTATTCCTTTTTTAAATCCTTCATTTGTAGAAACATTCATAAAATAAATTCCAGATTCCCAGTTTTGGGTATTGATATTTGTTTCAGTTTCGCCATTATATTTGGCGCTAAACAATTGTTGACCCAAAACATTACATATTGAAACCGTTTCGATAGGTGAATTGCTTTTTAAAACCATTTCTTCTTCCACAGGATTTACGAAGAATATGGAAACATTTGAAAATTCTTCAACTCCTACTGTTTCATCTTCAACATTTTGGGCATATATTTTTAAACCAGTTCCTTTGTCTTCAGCAAAAACTGCCACATTTTGCATATTTGCTTCCTTTGTAAAATTTACTCTGTTTTTTGCAGCTGCAAAGGTCGCTACTGGACGGGTTTCTTCCGGCCAGGCAAAGTCGCCGTTTTCATCCAAATAAACAACGTTTAAAGTGGTTGGCGATACTCCGTTGTTCTCTCCTTCCTCCATTAAGAAAAGTGGATTGCCATTTCTTAGACGAAGTGACCCTGAATGGGATATATCATTGCCTATTGGAAATACAACTTTAGCATTATCCGTCAATTCACGCGCGCCAGAATCCTTGTCAAATTTTTGAACATATTCACCTCGTTCACTTTGGTTAGGATTTGTATAGGTTGCAACGGCCCATACATATTGCGATCCTGTTTGAAAAGCGATTTCAGTATCCATTTCATAATCCGTTTCATTAGTATCAAAATCGGAACCATTGATCCCCCAAGGCAATGTTCCGTCCGGATCTATTCGTTGTAAATAGGAATCAAAACGAGTTCCGGCAGAAGCAAAATAGCCCATATACACAACATCACCATCTTGCAAACCTGTATAGGAACGGTTAAAAGCGGTAGCTCTATCCGCAATCTGCACGGCATTTGCCCATACTGGATTTCCGTCTGTATCATATCGTTGCGCATACAGATTTGAATTTATACCACTTAACAGTTTATGAAAAACCGCAATATATTCTCCCCCAGAAATTTCAAAGAAATTGCCTGGAGCAGCAAAGCCTGAACCAGCAGTTATTGGCTGGTTTGTTGGCCAAACCGCATTCCCACTTCCGTCATATTTTTGCATTACAGCGCCAGATGGTCCTAACCAGCTAACAATAGCGCCACCAGCAGAAAGTGGCAAAACAGTAACTATGTTTCCACTGCCCACATTTACACCATTGGCACCCCATAAATGGTTGCCGGCAGCATCCATTTTGAAAACATAGGCAGGATCTCCACCTCCGGTTCCGGTTACACCTATATAAAGATGATCATCCATATCAACTATTGTACTCATTATTACGGTAAAACTGCTCATTGGTATTTGGTCGCTTACCAGCATTCCATCATTCCCTAATGTTCGGTTTCCGTCGGCATCCATAACTTGCATTCGCAGTTCAATGTTGGTAGGCGCCCCAACGTTTTTCCAATAAACCACATAGGTTTGTCCGTCCGTAGTTCCTTTGGCTTGTACATCAAGTTCGCCAGATTCAGCCACAAGTGTATTTGTATCTGTATCTGTTGTCCATTGCGCGTGGGCTATAAACATGGTTAGTAAACAAGTAATTGTGAAAAAATTTCTCATAATGTTAATTTTAGTTTGACTTATTTGTTTGGTTATCTTTTTTATCCAATTCTTGAATTATTTTTTTTAAAGCATTTTTTTTATCCTTATTGTTTTTAAAAAACTCATCCAATTCCATTTTATCTTTCGTTTTTCTTTTCATTGCAATTCCTGGGTTTTCAAAACTTTTTCAAAAGTAGCTGGAGAAATAAAAGAAACATAATTTTTAGCCCTATCAAATACACTCCTAGTAAAAAAACAACCATAGCATCACCACTCAATTCTCATTAAAGAATTGATATACAGTAATTTATTTAAATCTTAGTAACTAAAAAAATTGGGATATTTTATCCGAAGGAAGATAAATATGCAGATAAATCTGTGTGAGAATTTGTAATATCCAGTTTTTTTCGAAGACGTGTTCGGGCATTTTCAACAGATTTTGAAGATTGCCCAGTAATTTGAGCAATCTCTTTTGAAGTAAGATTTAATTTTAAAAGCGCGCAAAGTCGCTTGTCTCGAGAAGTTAAATCTGGGTGCTTTTCGGTCAAGTTGTTATAAAACGATTCGTGGACTTGCTCAAAACGCAGTTCAAATTCTTCCCAAACATTGCTTGAAGTGTCGCGCTTCAATCTTTTTACAATATAATCAATTGCGTTTTGGGTCTCTTTTTTGGCCGCTTTCAGTTTTATTTCCTTTAAATCGTTTAAAATATCCTCTATTATTTCTGTGCGATGCATTTCTATCATCGCTTTCCCTATCAACTCTTTATTTTTTAACTCCAGATTTGTATTTAATTCTTTCTGCTTTGCATTGGCCAACTGTTTTTCCAGCTCTGCCCTTTTCAGTTTGTTTCGAAAACGGTATAAAAGCATCCCTAAAAACAATAAAAGAGCGAGCAGACCCAAAAGAATAATGTAATTGCGGGATTCTCGTTTGCTTTCTTCAAGCTCCCTTATTTTTTCCTTGTTTCTGTATTCTTCCCCAATCAACAGTTTTTCAACATTTACCCGTTTGTCTTCCAAGTTTAAGGTGTCGCCAATGGCAGAATATTTTTCGAAATAAGTGGCTGCTTTTTCAAACTCACCTTTTGCAATATATCCTTTGTAAAGAAAGCCTACGGCACGTTGCTGTTCAAAACCGAAAGGAGCAACGCGGTCTAAATTTTTTACCGCCTTTTCAGCAAAATAAACCACTGAATCGGGCATTTCGGCGTCCAAATAAAACTCTGAAAGTTCATTATACAACCAGGCAGCACCTCGCGGGTTCACACCGTTCTCAACATCTGCTATAGCCTTGTTGAAATACATTTTCGCTATATCTGGCATATCTTTCCGAATATAACAACGGGCAAGATTGGTATGCAAAAACATTTTTAAATCTGGATCTGCAATGTTTTGTGAAAGTTGAAGCGATTTTTTAAAATATACCAAAGACGAATCTACTTCCCTATCCAGAAAAAGGCTTCCCATATTGTTGAGAATTTTGGCCAAATTTAAAGTGTCACTTTTCTCCTTCTGGGAATTGTAAACTTTTTTGAAATATACCAAGGCCTTTTCATTATTGTCCGTTCGTGCATAAACAATAGCGAGGTTATTTTCCAATTTAAACCGCTCTGAAGCTGGCCGATTTTCGTAGAAATCATAAGCCTTTAAGTAATGCTCCAACGCAATATCCAGCGCATCTTTGGTAAAATAAATATTGCCGAGAGCATTATAAAAATCGGCCAAGGTTTTTTCTGACTTGGATTTTAAAGCACTTTCCTTCGCAACATCCATATAATTTAGTGCTCGTTCCCAATCGTCATTCGACAATTTTGAAGCAATTTTGATGCTCAATCTGGCTTTTTCACTTTCAGAAGAGGTTTGAGCCAAACTGTCCATCAAAACGGAAACGCCTTCTTGGGCAACCGCTGAGTGAACAAAGAATAGAAATAAAAGGAAACGAAAAAGCATAATTTAAAACTATCAAAATATTTAATTATCCCAAATATTGAGCCGCTACATCCCTAAAAACACCCTATACCAACTGCATTCTTTAATTACCTCTGCCTCAAAAGCAGTATCAGAATAATCATTTTTCAGGATTTGGAAATAATCTCTATGATCGCCACAAACCTCAATCCTGTATCTGTAATTTGCATTCCGCTCTGTTGTATAGCAATAATTTGTTTTGGCGAGCATAAAAATAGCTTTTGCTTTGGTTTCTTTGCTCCCCTTCGTCTCTGTCGCTTTTTTAAAATATTTGGTGGCGTTCTTTAAAAATTCGGAATTCGTGCTTTTTTGTTGGCCATCGGAATCATAATCATATCCCAAAATATAGTTCCGGTCATTATTGCCAATATATTGAAGGGTGTTCAAAAACCATCCGCGTGCACTTGTGTTGTACCACGCGTTTCCCAACATATAATAATAGTCCGCAGCATTTTCGGGATCATTTTTTGCCAATTCCTCAAGTTTTTTAAAGGTCTGGGCCAGCTTCAGTTTATTGTCTGCATAGGTTTCTTCAAGTTCGATTTTTGGAGCATCATCACCAAAAAGCTTTTTATATTTTAAATGAATTTTATCTGACTTTTCGGAAAATGGAGTATCAAAATACTCCCGGATAGCGCCGGAAAATAATTCAGTCCTAATATTTTTTCCGTAAAAAACAGATGGATTTTCTATTTTTTTGAAATAGGAAATCGCTTTATCCAACTGGTTTTGCTGAAAATACCACGTGCCTTTCAATTCATTTACATAATCTTGCGGATTGCTTTTCAGTTTTGACACAATCAATTTTTCATAATCAGTCTTTGCTGGAAGATTTATAAAATTTTGGATCTTTTGAATAACCTCATCCGCAACAAATTCATTCTTATAATGCAGTTTCCAATGGTTTCCCAAATCAGCTTCAGCCCTTTCAAAAGAATACTGGGTATTTTCCCAACCATATTCCATACTCCCCAAAAGTGAAACAATTACATTGCCATCTTTTTTATATAAATCTGAAATGGAATTAAAGAAAAATGCGGTTAACGGTCGGGATTCATTAAGTTGTGTGTCCGACTTCAATTTCGAAAAAAGCAACCCAATTTGTTTTCTGTCCAAGGTTTTTAGTTGCAATATTTCAATGGAAAAAGACAGGCGTTTGGCTTGCGGATACAGCTCACTATTTTTTTCAACTTTAGAAACCGATAGTGCTGCATTTTTGAAATCATCGTTTTTTAAATAGGTTGCCGAAAGAACGATTCTCCAGAAATCCTTTCTCAAAACAGCCTTATTTTCAACTTGGGTTTTTGCTATTTCTTGAAGGGTTTGCAAAGGTTCAAAATCAAGTGCTCTTTCAGTCTCAAAATTTTCAAACCATTTGTTGTAATTATTAGCGAATATTTTATTCTGAAGTTTATCAACCTCACGGATAGCAAGTACTTCCAAATAAGGAGAATTCGGGTTTTTCTCCTGTAATTGCTGCATCTCTTTGGAAATACTGCCGTTGTAATAATACGATTTGAAAAAAGATTGAATTTCCGCATAACCGTTATCGGTAAAAAAATCGTCATTAAGTTGCGGGTTGGACCAATCAAAATATTTTAAACTTAGGGCGCAACTTCTTCGGCGTGAAGGGACTTTTAAATAAACCTCTAAAAATCCCTTGGAAGCTTCCTGAAATTTTTGAAGATTATAGGCCGCCCCCGAACGTTGTTCCAAAGCGAGATAATAAATATAGGGCGCTTCGGAATCCAACTTCAGAAAATTATCGAAATATTGCAGCGCAGCTTCGTTCTCTTGAAGATAATGCGCCAAACGCACAATTTGATAGGCATACCTATTCTTTAAAAAGGAATTGGTTTCGGCCTTATAATTTTTCATAGCGAGTTCCAACAACTCAGGCTTCTGGTCATAATCATCGCTTTTCTCTCCCTGATACCAACCGTTGCCGCCGTTTTTATTGCTGCTAATTCCTTCGCATTGCTTTGCCAGCAACATATATTTAGCGAATGGTTTTTGAAGGTTTTTATTTATTTTATTCGCCATAATTCCATTAACAACATTGGAATTATTGTCTTCAAGTTTTTGATACCAATCTGAAGTTTCGGAATAAATTAGCTGATAAAGAACTTCTTCGCTTAAATTTTTTCCGAAGAATTTGCGCCAATCCTCCAAGTTTTCCTGCGTAGCAGTCAAGGTCTCTGGAAATTCGCAAAACGTGCTCCACGGGCAGTTTAAAAAAGGGTAAAGAGAGGCATCGCCAACAATTTTTTGGTCTATTACGGGATAATAAAGCTCTTCATATTCCGGGGCATAGCCACAAAAATTATTCGGCTTTTCTGCGGCAAATGAAAATGCTGAAACAAATAAACTAACACTAACGTAAAGTTTCCAAGAGTTCATTTAAATTTAAATTTTGAAGCGTGGAGGAATTTATATGATATAAAATTACAGAATAATCCCGACCCGCAGCTTTAGAAATCATTTTCTGAAGTTTTTTAAATTCTGAAAAGGTTACGTCTTCCATTCTTAGTTTATCTCCTTTATAAACAAAGCTTCCATTTATAAAGGCATCTTCTGAAGCAACAAACCAATTTTCAGCTTCTGAAACCGTAAAATTTTCGTTGAGCTGCTTTTCCTCAATATCTGATAAAATACCAACCAATTGTCCTTCCCGATATAATACTCCCCAACTGAAAATGGGCAAGGCAACATTAAATGGCAATGGATATTCGTGAAGTCTGGAAAGGTATAAAGAGGTTTTTTCAATATTTAAAATTGAGTTAGTCTCTTCCATCGAGCCCAAATCGCCAACATTATAAAACATAATGGTAGCTTCATCAACCGGCGGAACTCCTGTTTTTTCTGGAAATTTTACTTGATGGAGCCTGACGGTAGCGGAAAATTTAATAGAATTTTCGCCGAATTGGCTCAATAAATCACTTTTTTGCAATTCCTCCAAAAAAGTAAAATACGATTCTTTTGTGCTTACAGTCCAATCGCAATCAATTTGAATCTGTGGAAAAATAATATTTCCATTGAAATGCTGAGACTTTAACCGAAGTATTTTCTCCAAAGTTTGCCCAGCAATATATTTCAATTGTGAAGGTTTCGTCGTTTTCTCAAAAACCTCATTTGTTATGTAAATTACAGGAATTATTTGCAAGCCCAAAGTTGAATCTTTAGCTGGCATTTGAAGCGTTGCGGTAGGTAAAACTTGATTTTCCTGTTGGTTATAACTCAAATCAAAAAAACGTAAGTACAGTTTTTTGGAATTCGCTTTTTTCAATAATTGCTTTTCGTTTTCTGAAATGGAATATTTTGTTTTCCAATGATAAAACGAAACGCTTTTTGCTTCATTTTCTTTACAGGCTTGAAAGCAAAATAAAACGAGAAAACACAAAGTGGCTACTGCAATTTTTTTCATCAGTAGTTCAAAACTTCCAAAATCTTTTGCTTCACTTTTTCAGTTGAAGGAATCATCGTTTCTTCCAAAGTTGAATTGAGCGGAATTGCCGGCATATTTTCAGAACCAATCAGCATAACGGGCGCATCCAATTGCTGGAAACATTCCTCTTGAATTCTTCCCTGCAAGCCTCGGGAAAACCCATTTTCTGAAGGTTCTTCAGTTACAACAAGACATTTTCCACATTTTTTTACGCTTTTGAAAACCGTGTCATAATCCAAAGGATGAAGCGTTCGAAGGTCAACTACTTCAATTTTATCCTGCATTCCAAGTTCTTCGGAAGCGTTCATAGCCCAATGCACGCCCATTCCGTAGGTAATTATAGAAAGTGTTTCCTCTTCTTCCTGTTTCCAGATTTCCTGTAAAACCCAAGCTTTTCCGAAAGGCAAAATATAATCTTCGGAGGGCATCAGCGATGTTGCGCCTTTGGTTCCTTTCACTTTGCTCCAATACAAACCTTTGTGTTCAAAAATCACAACTGGATTTGGATCGTAATAAGCCGCTTTCAGTAATCCTTTTAAATCGGCGCCATTACTTGGATACGCAATTTTCAACCCGCGAATATTTGTAACCACACTTTCCACGGAAGAAGAATGATAAGGTCCGCCGCTGCCATAAGCGCCAATCGGAACGCGAAGAATCATTGAAACCGGCCATTTTCCATTGGAAAGATAACAGCTTCGGGAAACTTCAGTAAAAAGTTGATTCAGTCCCGGCCAAATATAATCTGCAAATTGAACTTCTACGATTGGTTTCAAGCCGACTGCACTCATCCCGACAGTACTTCCAACAATAAACGCTTCTTGAATTGGCGTATTAAAAACACGATTGTCGCCAAATTTTTGTGCCAAAGTTGCTGCTTCGCGAAATACGCCGCCCAAACGTCCGCCCACATCTTGGCCATAAAGCAAGCACTCAGGATGTTTTGCCATTAATTCTTCAATAGCAAAAAGTGCGCAATCTACCATCACAACTTTTTCGCCACCTATTGGGGAACGCTCGCCAATTTCTTCGGTAATTGTTGTAGGCGCAAAATCGTGGGTAAATAAATCTTCCGGTTTTGGGTCTTCGGCTTTCAAAGCTTTTTCAAGTGATTTTTCGATTTCGGTTTTGATTTCGATTTCGATTTCTTGAAGCTCCTTTTCAGAAAAATCATTCTCCAAAAGCAGTTTCTTCAATTTTGGATAAGGATCGCGACTTCTCGCTTCCTCCAAATCATCGCGATAAAATTCCATCCGAACTCCGGAAGTATGATGATTTAAAAGCGGAACTTTTGCGTGCACCAAAAACGGTCTGCGTTCTTCCCTAATTTTTGAAATTACATCTTGAATTGTATTGTAACTTTCCTCAAAGTCGGTCCCGTCAATGGAAATGGCTTCCAAACCGTGGAATCCTTTGGCATATTCCGCTGCGTTCTGGGCACGTGTTTCGGCCGCATTTGCTGAAATATCCCAACCATTATCCTGCACCAAATATAGAATTGGCAATTGTTTTAAAGCCGCCATTTGGAAGGCTTCAGCTACTTCGCCCTCGGTTACGGAAGCATCTCCTAAACTGCAAACTACAATTGGAGATTCAGAAGTTTCATTTTTAAATTCTGCCTTAAACGATTCTTTATACCAAAACCCCATTGCCACTCCCGTTGCGGGAATGGCCTGCATACCCGTGGCGGAACTTTGGTGTGGAATTTTTGGCTTGTCGTCATCTCTTAAACTTGGGTGGCTGTAATACGTTCTTCCTCCGGAAAATGGATCGTCGCGTTTTGCCAAAACCTGAAGCATCAATTCATACGGCTTCATCCCGATTGCCAGCAACATTGAGTCGTCACGATAATACGGAAAAGCGTAATCCTGCGGTAAAAGTTGCATTCCCACGGCAGCTTGGATTACTTCGTGCCCACGCGAAGTTGCGTGTACGTATTTTGAAACAATCTTGAAGTTTTCTTCATATATCTCTGTCATCGCCTTTGCAGTGACAAGGTTTTTGAAGGCCTTCTTTAATATATCTTTTGAAATATTCACTTTTTTATTCTTAACGAGGTCTCGACTGCGCTCGACCTGACATTATTAAATTTTTCTGTTAGTATCAAACTGTTCCATATAATCCGCAATTCTTCTAAGGAAAGATCCCGCCAAATATCCATCTACAATTCTATGATCAAAGGAAAGTGACAAATACATCATTTGACGTATTTCAATTGTATCACCTTCTTCTCGCTCCATTACTTCAGCGCGCTTTTTTATAATTCCAGTTGCCAAAATTGCGGCTTCGGGTTGGTTGATTATTGGCGTTCCCATCAAACTTCCAAAAGTACCCACATTGCTTATTGTAAAAGTACTGCCCTTTGTTTCGTCCGCTTTTAATTTGTTGTCCCGCGCTTTTCCGACGAGCTCGTTTGTGGTTTCGGCCAATTCTTTTAAGTTCTTTTTATCGGCATTTTTCACCACGGGAACAATCAAGTTTCCCGACGGAAGCGCGGTCGCCATCCCGATATTTATTTCATCTTTTACAATAATATTTTTTCCATCAAGTGTGGAATTGATCATGGGAAAATCTGTAATCGCTTTCGCCACACATTCAATAAACAATGGAGTAAACGTGAGTTTTTCGTTGTATTTTTTCTGAAAAGCGACTTTATTATTATTGCGCCAACTTACCATTTCGGTCAAATCTGCCTCTACATAAGCCGTTACATGTGGCGAAGTGTGCTTGCTGAAAACCATATGGTCGGCTATCATTTGGCGCATACGGTCCATTTCCACGATCTTGCCTTTTCCTTTATCGAATTTCAAATCGGGAACCTGAAATCCCGAAACTTCTGGAATGGCTTGCGCAAACTGGAACGGACGCCCATTTTCAAGATAATTCGTAACATCGCTTTTACGCAGCCGACCCTCTTTTCCAGTTCCGGAAATTCTAGCCAATTCTTCGTAACTGATATGATTTTTGCGAGCAATACTATCAACCAAAGGTGAAATGAAAACGTTTTCGTTTACTTTAAAGGAAGCTGGTGTTGAAATTTGTTTTTGTGCTTTCGGTTTTTCGGAAATTTCGGTTTTAGAAACCGTTTTTTCTGAAGTTTTGCTAGTAGATTTTGGAGCTCCTTTCTCTTCAGAAAACTCCAAAATTGCGATTACTTCCCCCACGGGAACAACATCTTTTGCCTTAAATATATGCTCAAGCATTTTTCCCGAAGCTGGTGCGGGGACTTCATTATCTACTTTATCAGTCGCAACTTCCAGCAATATATCGCCTTCTTCAAAAGAATCGCCTTCGTTTACCAACCAATTGATAATCGTTCCTTCGGTTATGCTCTCGCCCATTTTGGGCATTTTGAATTCTGTTTTATTCATCCTGTCTTATTCCCTTGCGAACTTTGCGGCTTTGCGGTGTATAAATTACCGCAGAGGCGCAGAGAACGCAGAGTTTTATTTATTTTTCCTATATTCTTCCAAAGTTTTATAAAAATCTTCTTGTTTTGGACGATTTGCCGGAATTTCTCGAAGTGGCTCCACTTCTCTTAAACTTTCGTGGCAATCTGTTGGTAATTGCTGGTACAATCGGGTTCCGGCGGTTTTCCACGCAATAATTTCATCTGAAATATCTTTTATTGCTTTTGCGGGATTGCCGACGATCAATTTACGATTCGGGAATTTTTCCTCGGCCTTTACAAAACTCATTGCGCCCACGATGCACTCATCACCAATTTCGGCATCGTCCATAATCACGCTGTTCATTCCAATCAAGCAATTTCGGCCCAAATTCGCTCCGTGGATTATTGCGCCGTGACCAATGTGTGCGCTTTCTTTTAAAATAATACTTTTCCCCGGAAACATATGCACCGTGCAGTTTTCCTGCACATTCACGCCATCTTCCAAAATAATCTCGCCCCAATCGCCACGAATTGCCGCACCTGGACCGATGTAGCAGTTTTTTCCAATTATAACATTTCCAGTAACGGCCGCCAAAGGGTGGACGAAACTGGATTCGTGAACTACCGGAATATGGCCTTTGAAAGAATAAATCATAATTATAGTGGTGAGCGATGAGTGGTGAGAGCGCTTCGCTGTGAGTGGACATCTACTTATTTTTTAAATGATTTCTTAACGAGGAAATCATTTTACCAAGTTCCGTTAGCCTTCTTCTATTTTCTTCATCTGTTTCAAAAGTAATATATTCTCTTAATCTTGCTTTAGTAGAAGCAGCCACACATTCGTGAGAACTGTCCCAGGCCATTTTTAAATAACGAATAAAGTTAGCATCCGTGCTGCCTGAACCTTCTGCAATATTAAAAGCAATAGAATCGGCCGCACGAATAAATTGAGATGATAATTTATAAATTTCGTGGTTAGGAAATTTTTCTACTTGTTTATTTACAAATTCTCCAAAGTCCAATGCCTTTTGATAGACTTGTAAATCTTCGAATTTAAAATGATAATTACTTTTCATATTCTTAAAAATAATAATTATGGCGTTCATCACCCAAAGTAAAACTAGCATTTTGCTCTCACCACTCACCACTAATCACTCATCACTCAAACCGCTTCAACATTTCCTTCGTAAAATCACTTAGCACCAATCTCCCTGAAATTACAGCACGCTCAGCCAAAAGTTCATCCCAATCCTCCGTGCCGCTCCAAAATACTTTTTTCATTTCTTTCATAGCTTCGTGATTGTAATTGCAAAGATTTTCTGCGAAATTTTGAACGGCTTCATCCAATGCTTCCAAAGTATCAAAAACCTGATTGTACAAACCTTTTTGACGCGCCCATTCGGCTTCGTAGAACGAATTTGCATCAATGGCTATTTGGCTCATTGCGCTTAAGCCTAATTTTCTCTCAACTGCGGGACCCACTACAAAGGGGCCGATTCCCACATTTAATTCACTTAACTTAATTGCTGCAAATTTTGTAGCCATACAAAAATCGGTAGCCGAAGCAACGCCCACACCACCACCAACGGTTTTCCCTTGGATTCTACCAATTATAAACTTTGGGCATTTCCGCATCGCGTTGATAACGTTTGCAAATCCGCTGAAAAAAACCTTTCCCGTTTCTGGGTCGTTTATGTTTATCAATTCGTTAAAACTCGCACCCGCACAGAATGTTCTATCGCCGCCGCTTTTCAGAATAATTACTTTCACCTCATCGTTATTTCCAGCTTCGGTGATTGTATTTGCAAGTTTTGCCAACAAATCTCCCGGAAGGCTATTGTGTGCCGGATGGAAGAACTCTATTGTTGCAATTCCTTTTTCGGTTGTTATGTTTACGTATGGTTTTTCCAAAATATTTTAAATTTAAATTAGTCCGAATTGCTCGAAATGGTGGTTTAAATGCTTCCGCTCCAACAAATACCATTCGTACCGATTCATTTCACCAAAAACCAAATTGTTCAATTTGGCTTCAGGATTTTCTTTGAAATATTTTTTATATGCTTCCCTTTCCTCGATAAATTTCTCCTTAGCCGTTGCTAAATCGGAATGTTTCAATGTATCCAAAGTATCTTTTTCCAATTGTGGGAAATTTGTATTTCGAGGAAATTTGTCATAGTTATAAAGACTCGCATGGACTTTTTCCAAAATCTTTTCGGGTGTGGCAACCTCAAAATCCTGAACTTTTCCCGAAGCTATCTTATAGGTGTACTCCAAATGTTCCAACATATGTTGGGGTGTCATGATGCCCCATTTTGGCTTGGTATCTTCGGTTAGTTTGTTCAAGCATTCCTCGATTTTTTCATCGGTCATTTCAACAAAAGTCTCTTGTTTTTTCTGAACCATTGTGAGAATGGTTGCAACAGCAACCAATTCATCTTCGGTATCAAAAACCTCAACAAACCATTTCACGATTCCGCTGGGATGTTCTGCGGAAGCGACATCACGATCTACTTTTTGCTTACAAGTTAAGCGTACATATATTGTATCATTATGGTAAAGCGGGCGAAGGAATCGGCAATCTTCCAAACCATAATTTGCCGCAACCGGACCTTTGTTTGGATAAACGAACAAGCCAGCCGCCGCCGCAATGATGAAGTAACCGTGTGCAGTTCGCTTTTCGAAAATACTTCCGTCGAGCGAAGTGATATCAGTGTGTGCGTAAAAATGATCCCAAGTAAGATTGGCAAAATTGATAATATCTGTATCAGTAATTGTTCGATTATGGGTTTTTAGGGACATTCCTGGCTCGATGTCTTCCCAGTGATATTTAAACGGATGCTGTTCCGCTTCTTTATACTTCGAATTCGCTTGATAAATTCCGGTAATTTCAGTTAAAGTGGTTGGCGAACCTTGAATTGCGGTGCGCTGTAAGTAATGTTTTATTCCGCGAACACCTCCCATTTCCTCGCCTCCACCGGCACGCCCCGGACCTCCGTGAACCAAACTTGGCAACGGTGAACCGTGACCTGTACTTTCTTTGGCACTTTCTCGATTTAATACTAGAATTCTTCCGTGATGGGAAGCGGCGTTTATTACATATTCCTTTGCAATTTTATCATTGTTTGTCGCAATGGAAGAAACCAACGAACCTTTCCCCATTTGTGCTAAAGTAATCGCTTCATCCAAATTTTTGTAAGGCATAATCGTGCTTACTGGACCGAAAGCTTCGGTTTCGTGAACCGCCAAATTTTTAAATGGATTATCTTCGCGAAGTAAAATTGGCGCCAAGAAAGCGCCTTTTTTAGCATCAGCGCCAATAACTTCAATTTTATCTAAATCACCATAAACAATACTGGCAGTTTTGGATAATTCTTGAACGCGCTCCCTAACTTCTTTCACTTGATCCAAACTCACCAAAGAACCCATTCGCACTTCCTTTAAACGGGGGTCACCAATAGTTACTTTTGAAAGGGCATTCCCGAGTGCAATTTGAACATCTTCAACTAAATTTTGGGGAACTATAACGCGACGAATTGCGGTACATTTCTGCCCACATTTTACCGTCATTTCATTTCTTACTTCTTTTATGAAAAGGTCAAATTCAGGCGTTCCGGGAACGGCATCTTCGCCTAAAACGGAGGCGTTCAAACTATCTGCTTCCATTGTAAATGGAACTGCTTCTTCAATAATTCTTTTATGCGCTTTAAGCATTCGGCCCGTAGTTGCAGAACCCGTAAACGTAACCACATCCTGTGATTCCACGCTATCGAGAATAGTTCTGGCTGAACCTGTAATAAGTTGCAATGCGCCTTCTGGTAAAATTTTGGAAGCAATAATTTCACGAACTACGGCTTCGGTCAAAAAGGAAGTATTTGTAGCTGGTTTAACTACGGCTGGAACGCCCGCCATCCAATTTACTGCACATTTTTCAAGCATTCCCCAAACTGGAAAATTAAATGCGTTTATATGAATTGCAACCCCGCGTTTTGGCACCATAATGTGATGCGCCATAAAACGTCCGCCGCGAGATAAATCTATTGGATCTCCTTCAACATGATAGGATTGATTTGGGAATAATTTTCGAAGGGAAGCATTTGCAAACAAGTTTCCAAAACCCCCTTCAATATCAATCCAACTATCAACTTTTGTTGCTCCCGTTCGGTAGCTTATTTCATAAAAATCGGCTTTTCTTTTAACTAGGTAAAGCGCCAATTTTTTCAACATATTTCCACGTTCCTGAAAAGTCATTTTTCGAAGAACTTCGCCTCCTTTTGTTCTTCCGTATTGAAGTATTTCGGCAAAATCTAAACCTTCAGTATCTGATAGCGCAATGACTTCTCCAGTAATGGCATCGTTCATCGGGACGCCTTCACCATTTCCTTCAAGCCATTGTCCTGTAACGTAATTATGTAGTTTTTTCATTCTTATTTTTTTAGAATTCCACTTTTAAGTGGAAAAAATCTTTTAAACGCGCTCGATAATTGCAGCATATCCCTGCCCAACGCCCACACACATTGTAATCAATGCATATCTTTTGTTTTGAAGTTGAAGTTCCAATGCCGCGGAATAGGCGATTCGCGTCCCGGTAACCCCAAGCGGATGACCAATGGCAATAGAACCGCCGTTTGGATTGATTCTTGGGTCGTCATCTTTCAATCCCCATTCACGGATGCACGCTAACGCTTGCGAGGCAAAAGCTTCGTTTAATTCAATCACGTCCATATCTTCCATCTTCAAACCTGCTTTTTTCAACGCTTTGTTTGAAGCTTCAACAGGTCCAATTCCCATAATTCGTGGCTCTACTCCTACTACAGCCGAACTTACAATTCGAGCAATTGGTTTCAAATTATATTTTTTTACGGCATCTTCAGAAGCAATTATGGTTGCGGCGGCTCCATCATTTAAACCTGAGGAATTTCCAGCAGTAACACTTCCATCTTTTTTGAAAGCGGGGCGCAGTTTTGCCAACACTTCTTTTGTGGTTTCAGGGCGGATAAATTCATCATCCTTAAAAATAATCGGGTCTTTTTTTCGCTGCGGAATTTCTACGGAAACAATTTCTTTAGCCAGTCTTCCATTTTCTTGTGCTTTTGCAGCCTTCATTTGTGAATGATACGCGAATGCATCTTGGTCTTCACGGGAAATGTTATGTTTTTCAACCAAATTTTCGGCGGTATTTCCCATTCCGTCTGTACCGTACATTTCGGCCATTTTTGGGTTTAAAAAACGCCAACCAAAACTGGAATCATACATTTTTGCATCTGTTCCGAAGGCGGAAGATGGTTTTGCAACCACGTAAGGCCCACGCGTCATATTTTCAACTCCTCCAGAAATAAATAAATCACCATCGCCAGCTTTAATCGCGCGATTTGCGTGGATTATTGCCGAAAGTCCGCTGCTGCAAAGTCGGTTTACCGTTTCACCTGGTACCGTCACGGGAAGACCAGCTAATAAAGATGCCATTCGCGCCACGTTTCTATTGTCTTCCCCAGCTTGGTTTGCGCAGCCTAGGATTACATCATCATAGGCTTCTTTTGGGATATTGGGATTTCTTTTTACTATTTCAGCAATTACCAAAGCAGCCAAATCGTCTGTTCTTACAGCGCTTAACGTTCCTTGATAACTGCCTATTGGCGTTCGAATTCCATCAATTATATATGCTTCTTTCATTCTTTTAATTTAAAATTTCTGAAAAGGTATCACCCTGCTTTATATCGCCGGTTTTATATCCTTTCATAAACCATTTCATTCGTTGTTCGGAGCTTCCGTGGGTGAAACTATCAGGCACAACACTACCCTGCATTCTTTTCTGAATGGCATCATCACCAACAGCGTTGGCGGCACTCAAAGCTTCTTCAATATCGCCTTCTTCTAAATATTCTTGGTTATAATGCGCCCAAAGCCCTGCATAAAAATCGGCTTGAAGTTCCAAAGCTACAGAAAGCCTATTGGCTTCAGATCTATTTTGACGTTGTAATTGCGTTACTTTTTGTGAAGTCCCAAGCAATGTTTGCACGTGGTGGCCAATTTCATGCGCAGTAACATAAGCAATAGCAAAATCACCTCCTTTTGCTCCAAAACGGGTTTTCAATTCATCAAAAAATGCTAAATCCATGTACAATTTATGGTCTGCGGGACAATAAAAAGGTCCGGAGGCTGAAATTGCATTCCCGCAACCAGTACTTACTGCATCAGTGAACAAAACCATTGTAGGTTTTTCGTATTCACCAATATTATTTTGCCTAAAAATTTGGTTCCAAACATCTTCAGTATCAGCTAAAACTGTAGCCATGAAATTCCCCATTTCCTTTTCTTGGGCAGTAAGTTCTCTTTGCTCTGTTTGCTGAACTGTTTGGCTGTTTCCTATTTGTTCAACTATTGGTGCGAGTTGTTGTCCCGTTTCACCACCGAAGAAGTTTAACGCCAAAACAATTAATGTTACAACTATTCCACCACCTGCGGCCAATTTGCCTTTGCTCATTCCCCGGCGATCGTCCAAGTTTCCGCTTTGCCTTCTACCTTGCCATTTCATAATTTATAGGTTTTAGTTAGATTTTTTATTAATTTGAATTATTCCCAATCCTTGTTAGTTCTATAAACAACACCTTTAAAAAGCGCGACCAATTCATCACCGCGCTTTACTTCAACGATATTAAAACCGAGTTTGTTATTTACTTTTTCAATGACGGATTCCGCCGTTAAATAATCACCTTCATTCAAAGCCTCAATATGATTGATTGAAGTTTCAATGGATACGGCATATTTTCCGTGGGTGTTCGCGGCAAAGCCGAAAGCGGTATCCGCCAAACTATAACTTATCCCTCCGTGGGCTTTGTTCATACTGTTAAGCATCTCTTTGCGGACGGTCATTGCTACCTTGCACCTGCCTTTTTCAACCTCTAAAATCTCGATACCGAGCCACGAACTGAAAGCGTCTTGGCTGAGCATTTTATGTGGTATTTTGGTTCCTTCCATTAAAATTTAAAATAATAAATGTGAAATTTAAAAGGCAAAAGTCAGATGAACACTTTTACATTTTTAATTTTTCGGCTTTACATTTTACATTAATAAAACGTTCTTTTTTCTTTTTTCATCCGTCTTAACAACGGTGAACAACGGTAACGATCTTCGTGATATATTTCATAAAGTTCGTCCATTTTTTTTACACACCAATCTATTTCTTTTTCATCGGCCCACGCCAATAAGCCTTTTGGATAGTTTACGCCTTTTGTCATTGCGTTGTCGATATCCTCTGCAGAAGCGATGTTCCAAAACAGGGCATCTGCGGCTTCGTTTATTAGCATTATCAATATTCTTTCAAATATTTCTGCTGAAGAAACTGTTTCCTCAGAATTCATTCTCGTTCCGATAGCTATCGGAAGCGCTCGAGCTGACATTTTTCCATCTTCTGAATAATCATAATATCCTTTTCCGCTTTTTCTTCCCCAATAACCTGCTTCTGAAAAACGTTTTTGAGTGAAAGAAGGTTTATAGCGTGGATCGTAATAAAATGCCTCAAAAACAGTTTCGGTGACAATGTAATTTACGTCATTCCCAATAAAATCCATCAGTTCAAACGGGCCCATTCTGAAACCTCCAATTTCTTTCATTGCCGAATCTATTTCAGCAAATGAAGCAATTCCCTCCTCATAAATGCGAAGTGCTTCGCCGTAAAAAGGGCGGGCAACTCTATTCACTATAAATCCTGGGGTATCTTTTGCAACGGCAACGGTTTTTCCCCACTCTTTAATATTTTCTACGGAGGTTTTTAAAGTTTCTTCAGAAGTTTGGATAGCGGGAATTACTTCAACCAATTTCATCAAAGGTGCTGGATTGAAAAAGTGAATCCCAATGCAACGTTCCGGTTTTTGAAGAGATGAAGCGATTGATGCAATTGATAAAGAAGAAGTATTTGAGGCAATAATACAGTCATCGCTCACAAATTTTTCAAGTGTTGAAAACACATTCTTTTTAATATCTAGATTTTCAATAATTGCTTCAATTGTCAAATCAGAATTTTTCAGTTCTTTTAATGTACTGACGTATTTTATATTGTTTTGGATGCGTTCTTTTTCTGGGGAATCAATTTTTCCCTTTTCCACCAAACGGTCCATTATTTTTTCCAAATCAGCTTTGGCTTTCTCCAAGGCTTCGGTTTTTGTATCGTATAATTTCACTGAGCAACCAGCCGTGGCAGCTACTTGTGCAATACCAGCACCCATTGTTCCACTCCCTATAATTCCAACGTTTTTAATCATAAATTTTAAATGATAAATCCAAAATTTAAAAGAACACTTTTAAATTTTACATTTTTCGGTTTTACATTTTTACTTTTAATTCCCTTTAAATTCAGGTTTTCTTTTGTTCACAAACGCATCAACACCTTCTGCATAATCTTCACTTTGGGCAGATTCTATTTGCAGTTTGCTTTCCAAATTTAATTGTTCTTCCAAAGAATTCCGCATTGAATTATTTAATAAACGTTTTGTCAACCCCAATGCTTTGGTAGGCATATTGGCCAAAATGGAAGCGATATTATTAACCTCTTCCATAAAATTTTCTGAAGAAACAACTTTATAAACCATTCCAAGTTTTTCAGCCTCTTCGGCAGAAACTTTATCACCCAGCATCATCAAAGCCGATGCTTTTTGAAAACCGATCAACCGTGGCAAAAAGAAGGTTCCTGCACTATCGGGAACTAATCCGATTTTACTGAAAGCCTGAATAAAACTCGCATTTTTCGAAGCAATTACAACGTCACACGCTAAAGCTATGTTTGCGCCCGCGCCAGCTGCGACACCGTTAATTGCTCCAATAATTGGCTTTTCAATATTTCGGATTCGAGTAATAATTGGGTTGTAGTGTTCTTCGAGAATTTTCTTAAAACCAGGGTTCAATTCTGGTGACGTGACTTCCTTTAAATCCTGCCCGGCGCAAAATGCCTTTCCGCTTCCAATGATTACAATTGCGCGAACTTCTGGATTTTTTTCGCAGGCATCCAATTCGTTTTGAAGCAGTAGCGCCATTTCACGATTGAAACTGTTAAAGACTTCCGGGCGATTTAGCGTTAGCGTTGCTATTTTGTTTTCTATTTGGGTGGTTATGCTTTTCACTTTTATATAAATTTAAAATGTAAAACCGCAAAAGTCTAAATAATAAAGAATTTACTTTTGACTTTGAAATTTTACATTTTTAGGTTTTTTATTTTCGCTATTTTAAACATTTAAAGTAATCAAATGGTTCTTGGCAATCATCACATTTGAACAAAGCTTTGCAGGCCGTGGAACCAAACTGACTAACTAGATGTGTGTTAGTACTTCCGCATTGTGGGCATTTCACCATCTTTTTTTCGCCTAGCAAGACGTCTTTGTCATGCGATTCTGAAAGTGGACGGGCAATACCGTATTCCTCCATTTTTTGGAGCCCTTCCTCTGAAATCCAATCTGTTGACCAAGCTGGGGAAAGTACCAATTCAACTTCTACATTTTTTCCTATTTCTGAAAAAGCAGCTTTTAAATCGTCAGCAATCACGTCCATTGCGGGACAGCCCGAATAGGTTGGTGTGAGTTTTATTTTTACAATTCCGTTTTCTTCTTTTGCTTCGCGAATTACGCCCAAATCCAAAACCGAAAGCACAGGAATCTCTGGATCGGAAACAGATGATAATGTTTCAATTAAATGACTTTCTATATTTAAATATTCAATTTTCAATGCTCAATATTCAATTTTCAGCTTTTGGATTTAGCAGTTTGGATGCTTTTTGCAAAGATGGAAATCAATTCTTCACATTCCTTTAAACTCTTTTCGATCTTCTCAATATCTTTCAATAATTCAGCTCCAATTTAAATTTTCAAATTGACTCGCGATTCTTTTAATTCCTTTAAAACAATTCCCATTTTATGAATGAAATCCTTACTTGATTCTGCACCTTGCACTTCGCCATAATTTAAAGCGGCTCCCGTTGAAGACCTTATTAATTGCTTTGATAAATGGTCTAAAGCATAATTATATTCAACTTTAGTAAATAACTTTATACAAATAATTGCAAAACCTATAAGTCTATTTTCTAAATCAAATTTCCATTCCATAATTAATTTTTTGTTGAAAATTGAAAATTGTTAGTTGAAAATTGAGCGTTGAATTACCACGTCATGTTAGGATAAGTTCGCTGCATATATTGCAAATCTGCCAAAATATAACCCATATGCTCTGTATGAATCCCTTCTTTTCCGCCTTTTGTGAAATAGTTGTTTTCAGGAACAGTAAGCGTGGCTTCTCTTAAAACTTCGGAAACCTCTTCGTAATATTTTTCTTTGAAGGTTGAAATATCAATTCCGATTCCTTCTTTTGTCATTTCTCTTTCAGCTTCAGTCATAAAGAAAAGTTCGTCAGTAAATCGCCAAAGATCGTCAATGGCTTCCTGCATTTTTACATTGCTTTCCTCGGTCCCATCGCCCAATCTTTTTACCCAATCACTTGAAAATCGTTTGTGATAACTCACTTCCTTTATTCCTTTTTTGGCAATTGCAGCTAAAGTTTCATCGGGACTGTGCTGCAGTTTTTCCATCAACATCAAGTGATAGACATCAAATAGAAACTGACGACCAATCACGTATCCAAAATGTGTATTTGGCTGTTCAACCAATAAACAGTTTTTATACTCTCTTTCAATTCTTAGGAAAGCGATATCATCCTCTGTTTTATTTTCTCCGGAAATTTTTGCAGCATATTGATAATAGCTTCGGGTTTGCCCAAGCAAATCCAACGAAATATTTGTCAGTGCAATATCGGTTTCCAAATTTGGGCCGTGACCGCAAAGTTCACCCAATCGCTGTGCGAGGATTAAGCTGTTATCGGCGATTGTGAGAATATAATTGTAGAGATTCTTGTTCATATTTTTAAACTGAAAAATTTAAAATTATAAATGTAAAATGATAAAGTTTCTAATTAGCTCCAACACACTTTTACATTCTTCGGTTTTAATTTTTACATTTTTAATTTCCTTTTACATATGCTTTACCTCATCCGGCAAATCGTAAAAAGTAGGGTGACGATACACTTTATCCTGTGCAGGTTCAAACATTTCACCGTTTTCCGACGGGTTTGAAGCAGTAATGTTTTTGCTTTCCACCACCCAAATGCTTACGCCTTCGTTTCTACGGGTGTAAACATCGCGTGCATTTTCCATTGCCATTTCAGCATCAGCAGCATGAAGGCTTCCAAAATGACGGTGTTCCAGCCCATTTTTACTACGGACAAATATTTCCCAAAGGGGCCAATTTTTTTTAGTGTTTTCCATCTTAACTTGCTTTTGCAACTTTTCGTTTTTCATTTTTTTCAGCGTGCGCCATTGCTGCATCACGAACCCATTCGCCATTATTCCAAGCGTCAACGCGGGCTTTCATTCGTTCTTTGTTGCACGGGCCGTGGCCTTTCACCACTTGCCAGAATTCATCCCAATCAATTTCACCAAAATCATAATGTCCGGTTTCCTCATTCCATTTTAAATCTGGGTCGGGAACGGTGATTCCCAAAAGATCTGCTTGCGGCACCGTTTGATCTATAAACTGTTGGCGCAATTCGTCATTACTTTTTCGTTTCAGTTTCCATTTCATCGATTGCTCTGTGTGAATGGATTCCGCATCGGTTGGGCCCAACATCATCAAACTTGGCCACCACCAACGGTTTAGCGCATCTTGTGCCATTGCTTTTTGCTCCTCGGTTCCGCGGCAAAGCGTAAGCATAATTTCAAAACCTTGGCGTTGGTGAAAACTTTCCTCTTTGCAAACACGCACCATCGCTCTTGCATAAGGTCCGAAAGAAGTATTGCAAAGTGGCACCTGATTTATAATCGCCGCACCGTCAACCAACCAACCAATCGCGCCCATATCGGCCCAAGTGATTGTAGGATAATTGAAAATGGAAGAATATTTCGCCTTTCCAGAATGTAATTGTTCGTAAAGTTCATCGCGGGAAATTCCCAAGGTTTCGCAGGCGGAATAGAGATACAATCCGTGTCCAGCTTCATCTTGAACCTTTGCCAATAATGCAGCTTTTCTTCGCAAAGAAGGAGCTCGGGTAATCCAGTTTCCTTCAGGGAGCATTCCAATAATTTCAGAATGTGCGTGCTGGCTCATCTGCCGAATATGGGTTTGACGGTATTTTTCCGGCATCCAATCTTTCGGCTCTATCTTTTCATCTCGCGCAATGCGGGCTTCGAAAATTTCCTCTAAGTTTTTTACTTCTTTTTCACTCATCACTATATGCTTTAAGCTTTAGGCGCTAAGCCGTAAGCTAGTTATACATCAAAATCTACTTTCACTTTTTCGGAAGTTGGAACTGCTTGGCAACTCAATACAAAGTTTTGCGCCACTTCTTTTTCTTCCAAAGCGTAATTTATTTTCATCTCTACACTGCCTTCCAAAATTTGGCATTTGCAAGTGCTGCAAACTCCGCCTTTACAGGCAAAGGGCAAATCTGCACCAGCCGCCAAAGCAGCATCGAGGATATTGTCAAAATCTTTTGTCATTGTAAATTGGAATTCCTTTCCTGCATCCACAATGGTCACCTCAACACCTTCCACATTTTGTTGCGCCAAACGTTCGGCGCGTTTTTTATCTTCTTCGGTCAATCCGGTTACGAACAATTCAAAATGAACCAATTCCTTTGGCAAACCTGCTTCAACCAAATAATTGCTTACATAATTTACCATTTCTTCGGGACCGCACAGAAACACTTCGCTCGTATCTGGAATATCGATGAAATTTTTGGTAAGCACTTTCATCTTTTCATCGTCAAAACGACCGTTGAAAAGTTCGATATCGCGGCGTTCTTTGGTTAGAAAATAATAAATTTCCAGCCTTCCGAAATATTCGTTCCGCAACTGCTCCAAAGCTTCTTTAAAGATAATGGATTTCGCCGTTCTATTCACATAAAACAGCTTGCAAGTTGAATTTGGCTCCAATGCTAAATGCGTTTTGATCATGGAAAGCACGGGAGTAATTCCACTTCCGGCGGTGAAAAAAAGATAGTTTTTAGGTTTTTCAGGATTTACATCAACCCCGAAAGTTCCGCTGGGAACCATTACTTCCAAAGTATCGCCGGTGTGCAATTTTGAATTTACAAAATTTGAAAACTTGCCTTCGGGAATGGTCTTTACCGCAACTTGCCATTCTTTATCTACCGGACTTGAACACAAACTGTAGGAACGACGCGTGTCTTCACCGTTTATATCAGCTTTTAAAGTTAAATGCTGGCCTTGACGGAAGTGGAATTCTTCAGCCAAATTTTCGGGAACTTCAAAAGTAATCACCGAACAGTCATCGGTTTCCTTGTAAACGTCCTTAACTTTTATTTTATGAAATTTCGCCACTTTTTTTGTCGAATTAAGTTAACAAAACTAACGCTTGTTAGTTAGAATTGCAAATTATTAACTTTGTCACGCCGAGCGCAGTCGAGGCGTCCAACAATAGTTCTCGACTGCACTCAAACTGACAAGCTTATACAATACCTTTTATCAAAACCGAAACCATATCTTTTTTCAAAATATTCACGTCCAATTTTCCTCTTTTTTGATTCCATAAATACAGCGTCCTCAATGTGGAAAGTATTGAAAAAAGTATTACTTCGGGGTGATATTGCTTTATTTCTCCCGCATCGATCCCTTGTTTTATTATGCTTCGGAAATTTTCCTCGTAGTCTTCCCGCATTTTCACAAAAGCTTTTAAATCTTCATCTTCCAAATGCATCCAATCGTTGTTCAACGCTGCAAGTGCTTCGGAATGATTTACCGTAATATCTATGTGAAGTTCAATTACTTTTTCAACTTTTTTTATTGCTGAACTATTTTCACTAACCACTTTTTCCATTCCAACCGTAAATTCCTCCGCAACTTTCAAAATGATTTCAGAAAGTATTTCCTGCTTTCCGCTAATGTGGTTGTAAAGACTCGCAGCCTTTATGTCCATTGCCGTCGCAATATCACGCATGGAAACGGCTTTATATCCTTTTTCGTTAAAAAGATGGGCTGCTACCGATATTATTTCGTCTTTTCTGGAAAGTGTTTTCATTGATGTAATATAGGGATTATAAACATCTCTATTTTCGGCAAAAGAAACAATTAATTGATATTCAGGTGCTTAAATGGGTTTTTAATGTTGACAAGTTTGTTTTAACGTTCATTTTAAACGAAGTAAATTTGTATCGAACGGTAATGAAGTTATCCGTTATGAAAAAAGAAACCGAGATATTGCAGTATCTCGGCTCTCTAATATTAACGCTTCATAAAATTAGACTCTATGGATACGTTGTATTTAATTTTGTTTCTAATTTATCTAATCCTTCGTGAGCTGAACGGTTAGTATTTTAATTAGACCCATCTGCAGGAGCAGGTGGGTTTTTTGTCAATGACAAATGTAAAAAAATTACATCAATTTCACTATTATAGTGAAAAAAATCTAATATTCTATACTTTTGAACTATGGAAAGCAAGATTGAAACCAACGAACTGCTGGACCAGTTGCCGCCACATTTGAAACAGTACATAAAACCGCAAAACTATGAGCAATACACGCCCATAAACCAAGCGGTGTGGCGTTATGTAATGCGAAAAAACGTAGATTATCTGGCAAAGGTTGCCCACGAAAGTTATTTGGGCGGCCTTAAAAAAACCGGTATATCCATAAACGAAATCCCTTCTATGTACGGAATGAACCGTATTTTGAAGGAAATTGGTTGGGCTGCGGTTGCTGTTGATGGCTTTATTCCACCGAATGCTTTTATGGAATTTCAAGCCTACAAAGTGCTTGTGATTGCTAGTGATATTCGCCAACTTGAAAACATAGAATACACGCCAGCGCCCGATATTATTCACGAAGGCGCCGGTCATGCACCAATTATTGCGAGTCCGGATTATGCGGAATATTTACGCCGCTTTGGCGAAGTGGGCGCAAAAGCAATTTCCAGCGAGCACGATATTGATATGTATGAAGCCGTCCGCGAGCTTTCCATTTTAAAGGAAGCCGAAGGAATTTCGCAGGAATTAATAAATGCTGCTGAAGCCCGTGTGGAAGAACTTCAAAACAAAAAAGTGAAACCTTCCGAGATTTCCTTGATTCGAAATTTGCATTGGTGGACCGTGGAATACGGAATGGTTGGCACTGTTGAAAATCCAAAGATTTACGGAGCCGGACTGCTTTCTTCCATTGGCGAAAGTGTTTGGTGTATGAAGGATGAAGTGAAAAAAATCCCTTATTCCATCGACGCAGCATACCAAGATTTCGATATTACAAAACCTCAGCCACAACTTTACGTTACGCCAGATTTTGCGTATTTACAGGAAGTTTTGGAGGAGTTTGCAAACACCATGGCGGTTCGGAAAGGCGGTTGGCGTGGTTTGAAAAAACTGATAAAATCCAAACAACTCGGGACGATTGAAATTAGCACGGGACTTCAAATAAGCGGTCACTTTTCACGAATGATCAAAAACGACGATAACGAAGTTGTCTATTTTGAAACTGAAGGCGAAACCGCACTTTCCTATCGCGAAAAAGAAGTAATTGGCCACGGAATACTTCGTCATAAAAAAGGGTTCCGTTCGCCTTTGGGAAAACTGAAAGGGATCAATTTGGCTATTGAAAATATGGGCCCGCGCGATTTACAGGCATATAATTTTTACGACGGAAAACAGATTGCTTTTGAATTTGAAAGCGGAATAACCGTGCAAGGTTTGAATGTTACGGGAATACGAAACCTTCGGGGAGAATTGATGCTGATTCAATTTACGGACTGTACCGTAAAATATAAAAATGAAGTGTTGTTTTCCCCAGAAATGGGCGATTTCGATATGGCGGTGGGTAAGGAAATTGTTTCGGCTTTTGCCGGTGCGGCAGATTATCATTCTTTTAATTTAGTGACGCATACTTCTTCCAGCGAAACTATTCGTCCGCAACTTTCGAAAATAGAAATTGAACTGAATGCGCTTTATAAAGAAGTTAGAACTATTCGTAATTCTGAAGAAATAGACGCGACAAAGCTTCAGCAAGTTTTTAAAACTTTAAAACAAAACCATCAAACCGATTGGCTACTTCCGTTGGAAATTTATGAATTGATTGAACAAACTGATTCAGGTTTTTCAGAGGAAGTTTTAAGGCATCTTTTAAATTTGAAGCAACAACGACCAAAAGTTGCACATTTAATTGAAGGTGGATTGGCACTTTTAGAAACAAAAGAAATTATTAATTAACACTTCGACAAGCTCAGGGTGACAAAATATATTATATGGGACTATTTGATTTTTTATTCGGAAACAAAACTAAAAAAATTCAGGATTTTAAAAGCCGCGGCGCTATAATCGTAGATGTTCGCAGCAAAGGTGAATATGAAAGCGGAGCAATACCTGGTTCTAAAAATATTCCGCTTCAGACTATTTCTTCAAAAATAGGCGAAATAAAAAAATGGGACAAGCCCGTAATTGCCTGTTGTGCCAGTGGAGTGCGTAGCGCGAGTGCGGCGGGAATTTTAAAAAGCAACGGTATTGAAGCAATGAATGGTGGGGGTTGGTTCAGTTTGAGCCAGAAATTATAAGCTCACCCCTAACCCTTCCCCAAGTGATGGGAAAAATTTACAACTTTTTCAAAGCGCTGAATTTCAGTTTTTGTAGTTTTATAATGACTAACAAAAATTTGAAATTATGTATCAATACAAAGCAAAGGTTATAGACGTTTATGACGGAGATACCATTACCGCAATGGTAGATTTAGGGTTTTACCATTTTCAGCAAATGAAATTTCGCCTTTACGGAATAGACACTCCGGAAATTCGCGGTGAGGAACGGGAAAAAGGATTGGTGGTTCGCGATATTGTGCGGGCGATGATTCTGGATAAGGAAGTTATCATCAATTCATATAAAGACAAACAGGAAAAATACGGTCGTTACCTTGCAAACATTATCATTGACGATATTGATTTGAACCAATGGCTTGTACAGAATGGGCATGCGAAAGAATACATGCTATAGTTTCAGCTTTTGCAGTTCCGCTTCATTTTCAACTACGGTGGAATTGTATTTCAGCGTCCACCCCATTGAGTTGGTGAGAATATAAATTTTCTGAAGTTCGGAAATCAACCTGTTTTCAGCATTCGTGCGTAATTCTGAAGCTTCAATTTTCTTTCGAAGTGACTTTTCAACCCGGCTTTTTATTTTGTTGTAATCTGAAGCGGTAAACTGATTCAAATAATCTTGCGTAATATCGTAATATTGAATGTTTGGATTGATAGAAAGCTCCGGTTCTGGAATGTTTGTGATAGTTACGGTTTTTGTGACTTCATCAACATTTGTGTTTACCTTGCTTAAATCGTAAGCTATACTAGCTTTTGCGTTTACAACGATCAAGGCTTTTTTTTGAGCGTCAAGTAATCCGTAGAATAAATCTTTACTGTCGTTATATGTAAAAACCTGTGCATAGCTGCCTTCGGTAACAATCAGTTTCCCTACGTTTTTTAATTCCTTTTGAATAAGCGAAGTATTCGCTTCAAGTGTCTCACGCTTGTCTTTTCGGTCTTCGCAATAGCGCAAACCGAATACAATTACAAAAGCAATTACAATTCCGAGGAAGATATTTCGCATGACAATGATTTTTATGGAAATTTAGGGAAAATTCACGAGATTGCTTTGCTGGGCTCTCAATAAAACTACAGATCATATTTTATTACAAACATCACAATACGAGGCATCACAAAATACTGTGAAGTTGTGTTATAGAGGTCGTTAAAATTATCATTGTTAATGGATTTGGTATCCAAAATATTTGTAGCCTGTACCGAGAATTCCCAAGGGCTTTCACCGTGTTTGTAATATAAATTGGCATTGAAAAAGGAATAACTGTTTTCAACGGTCTTGGCGTCGTTTGTGTATTTGTAATAATCCCATTCAGCAAAAAGATTGAAATCCTTTATAAAGCGAAGGTTCACATTTGCATACGGACGGTTTGTAAAAAAAACCTGCTTTGATCCACCATTATCGTAATCATTTTTTACGAAACGATACCCTACCTCAAAATTTGGAAAGCTTTTAAAATTACTTTGAGCACTGGCGTTATAATTCTGCGTAAGACTTTGGCTTTCGCGAATTTCATTATTTATAGTATTATTGGTTTTGGTCAAAAAGACCGCAGCATCAAGTTTAAACTGAACTTTTTTAATGGTTTTACTAAATCTTCCTACTGCCGAAAAAGTTTCATCAGGGAAATTGCTGTCAAAATTTAATGGGGTACTCACCTGGTTAATTCCCGCTGATTGTGTGTCCGTTGGAATACCCACAAATTGCGTATTTGTTTTGATAGCATCAATTCTTCGGGTGTAACTCAAATTTCCGCCAAGGTTTGTATAGTTGAAAAGATTGAAGCTGAAATAGGTAAGATTATAACTGTGCGAAAGCGAGTTTTCCAACTCACGATTTCCTCGGAAAAGTCGGTTATAATTGTTGAAAACGTATGCTTGGGCGTAATTATTTACATCGCTATATTCCGAAGTAATTGAATAGTTAAAACGCAGGTTTTCACTTTTCTTCAATTCCAAAACCACATTTACATCTGGCAAAACCATCCAATCATTTTGCGTTGCGGTCGTTCCCAATTGCTCATTTTTCAAGCTATAATTATGAAGTGTAAGACCGGGTGTGAAAATAAATTTTCCACTTTTCAGCTTATAGTGAAGCCCGAAAAAAGCATCCGTAAAAGTGTAGGTTACATTATTGTTGAAATCGTTTTCCGCAAAAGCGTTTTGAGTACCATTATCCAAAATCTGAAAAATTGCAGAGTTGAATTTCTGGTTGCTGTAGGTTGTTCCAACTGTAAAATTTAGATTGCTCAAGTTATTAAGAACGTAGTAATAATCAACCTTTGCATCCAGTTTATTGCTTTTTACGGTTTTGTTCTGATTTATATTATATCTATCGGATTGCTCCAAAGGATCAAAAGTATCGGCATCGCTATTAAAAGGATCCAGGGGATTTATTTGTGTAAAAACCCCACGAAACGGAATGGAATCCTGAGCAGCTTGATAAAACGGATCCTCGTTTTGGTACAAATGCTGAACCTTTGCCGCGAATATATTTTTATCGTCCAAAGTATAATAAACATTCGCAGTTTGATTGATTGAAAACGGCTTGTTTTCCTTCACTTCCGTAATATCGTTTTGATTGCCTCCAACTATTGAAATAGTGGCGTCGTCTTCAGTTTGTTTCGAAGTTTTCACCAAAGCATCATAATCCAATTGAAAGTTTGTATTCGGTTTGTAAGTGCTGCTCAATTTCAGCATTGCCAATTGGTTGCGCTGGTCGTTGCTGGTGTTCGTGTTTTCGGTAATTCCCGTTAAGATATACTGACGAATACTGTTGTTGACGATATTCGTTTTGTTGTCGCTCAAAATTCCAAAGCCGCTGATATCCAGCTTGTCATTCACAGCATAACTGAAGTTTCCCGCAACAAATTTCGCATCAATACTTTTTGCTCTATCGTTCTGAGAAACTGCAAACCCAAGGTCGCTATCGCTAATCCTAAAACTGGTTCCACCACCTTTATTGAAGTTTTTAAAACCACCCGTAAAGTTGAAATAATCCCGAAATGTAAAAGGTACTTCCCCAATATTATTGAAATCGGTTATTACATTTATACTGTATTTTGGGCTGTAATAGAAAAGTTTTGGGTGCACCAAATATCTGCCATTTTCCTCACCGTATTCATCTGCCAATCCCGCTCCGGCAGTTACTTCCCCAAACCAGAAATTTTTCTTTCCTTCCTTTAATTTAATATTTATTGCAACATTATCGCGATCATTTCCAAGGCCACGCATTTGGTCCACTTCATTGTAATTTCTTAAAACCTCAACCTTATCAACGGCATCGGCAGGAATGTTTTTTGTGGCGAGCTTACTGTCGCCATCAAAGAAATCCTTGCCTTCCACCATTACTTTGGTAACGGTTTTGCCTTCCACTTGTATTTCACCTTCATCATTTACCTCAACGCCGGGGAGTTTTTTCATTACATCTCCCAACTTTCTTTCGTCGCCATTTGTGAAGCTGTCTGCGTTGTAAACAATGGTATCGCCCTTTACCGTCACGGGCATTTCGTAAACAATTTCCACGTCATCCAACTGGTTTTCCTGTGGTTTTAAAATGAAATCCAAATCAATATTTTCTGCATCGGCGGGAACATTTACGGTTTGTTCCTTGGTTTCATAACCCAAAAAACTTGCTCTTAAAATATAGTTGTTTCCTTTGGGAAGATCTAATTGATAGCGCCCTTGGTAGTTTGTAATTCCGTAGGATTCCGTTGCACCGGAAGATTTTATACTAGCAATAACATTTGCAAACTCAAGCGGATTGCCGATGCTGTCTTTAATGGTTCCTTTCACCTTTATGCTTTGCGCGGAAAGGGAAAACCCGCAAAACAAGAGACCTAAATAAAGGATTTTATACATAATTTTAAAGTGGAATTTTAAATTATAAGAGGTACTAAATAAAAGTCAATGTTGAACCGCAAAATGTAAAATGATAAAGTTAAAAGTTTAAAATTGAATTATCTTTTTCCCTAAACTCTTAACTTTTACATTTATCATTTAAAATTTATTATTACAATACCGAGAATAATAGTATTCGAAAAAATATTTATCCGCCAAATCCTCCGCCACGACGGCCACCGCCCCCATTGCCGCCACGACCTCTAAAATTCTCGCGAATTTCATCAGTCTTTTCCTTTACAATTTTCACGTATTCTTCACGGGTAACTTCCTTTCCTTTCTTGGGTGGTTCAATTTTTTCGGAATCTTTTGGGTTCATAACTATTTTGGAACATAAAAGTGTGGTTCTGTAAACATTCAATTCCAAAATAAGTCCGGGAAGGCCGGCATATTCTCCCGGACCGTTACTCACCGGAATTTGTGGCGTAAACCAAGCCGTAACCTCAATTTCCTCTGGAATTTCAATCATATCCATTGGGTCTTGGGGTTGGGCAGTATCTTTTTTTACTTCTGTGTTTTCTTTTTCGTCCTTCTTTTTTGGACGCGCCATACTGTAATCATTGGGATCAACCTTTTTAATGGCAGTTGCTTTGAAAGCAATGTATTGCCCAATGGTTTTGGATTCTTTTGTTATTTGCCAATCCAGGGTTTTGATGGAATCTGTCACCAAAAACTGTTTTCCGAAGAATTCATTTTCCTCCACAATTTGTCCCGTTTTCAGATTTTTATATTGTGCGCCGGGCGAGTAGCTACTCAACATCATTTTAAAACCGGGATTCATAGGTGCGGCATCCAGCTTTTCCTGCTCTTTATATATAGACTCGTCTTTATTGAAAGTTAAGATATAGGTTTTCTCCAGAGCACTTTTCATCATTGTTGCTACAGTTTTTTTCATCTCCTCGCTCATTTCACGGCCTCCGCCAAGGGCATCCATATCTACCGTAGTCTTGGATTCATAAAAGGCTTGGCCGCTAATGTTTTGGGCGTTAATTCCAAAGGAAAAAAGTAGTAGAAAAATTAGAATATATCTTTTCATAAAAATTTATTGATGGTTTGAGTCAAAATTAAAACACTTTGACCAAAATGTTTAAAAATAGTTTAAATTGTTTGAACAAATCATTGTCCACTAACACTAAGACGAACCAAGTTATAATCTGTTACATTATTTTTCGTTTAAATAAAACCTTCATTTTGTAACTTGCCGAATCTATGAAGCAATTTTTTCTCTTTATATTCTTTATTTGCCAGTTGGGTATTGCGCAAAGTCTTGCCCCCGTGAGCAAGGTTCCACTTGTTGCCGATAGGTTTATAGGTTTGGACAATTATAAAAACAGTTATTTCATAAAAGATCGCGTAATCAATAAACAAGGGCCAGACGGTAACTTTCTTTTCAACGATCTACAATTGGGACGTATCACTTCAGTAGATATTATTAATCCGCTAAAAGTGGTCGTGTTTTTTCAGGATACGAATACGGTGGTTTTGTTGGACAACAAATTGAACGAAATACAGCGAATCAATTTCAACAATCTCCCCCAGTTTTTGAATGTGAGTACAGCTACTAATGCCGGCAACAACAGTCTGTGGCTTTTTAATGTAGATACACAGCAATTGGAACTTTACAATTACGGCTCAAAATTGCAGACTTTGGTTTCGCAACCCTTTCCGGGGAAATTGCTTTCGCAGGCAAGCAATTTTAATTATTGCTTCACTTTAACGGAAAAGAAACTGCGCGCCTTCAATATTTACGGGAGTATTTTAAACGAAGTGCCTTCGGAAGGGTATGAGAAAATAATTCAACAGAATGAAAATCTGGTGACTTTAAAGGAAAATTCACTTTACTACCTCCCCGATTTCGCAAGGCGGAATGATGCCATTTCACACGAAACGGTAAAGCTATCTTTAACCGAAATAACTATTAAAGATTTGCAGCTTACCAATGATTTCCTGTATATTTATGACGGCGAAATTTTGCACACTTTTAAACTAACCCTCCCAACTAAAGAATAACTATGCACGTTGCAATTGCAGGAAACATAGGTTCCGGAAAAACCACCCTTACCCGTTTATTGGCAAAACATTACAAATGGCAAGCCCATTATGAAGATGTGGAAGACAACCCGTATTTGGACGATTTTTACAACCAAATGGAACGTTGGTCCTTTAATTTGCAAATCTACTTTTTGAACAGTCGTTTCCGACAGATTCTGGATATTCGTGAAAAGGGAAAAAGTGTAATCCAGGATCGTACTATTTACGAAGATGCATATATTTTCGCGCCCAACCTGCATGCGATGGGCTTAATGACAAACCGCGATTTCGAAAATTACCGTTCGCTTTTTGATTTGATGGAAAGCGTTACCGAAGGTCCCGACCTACTTATTTATCTGCGCAGCAGCATCCCAAATTTGGTGAACCAAATACACAAACGCGGCCGCGATTATGAAAACTCTATCAGCATTGATTATTTAAGCCGTTTGAACGAGCGCTACGAAGCATGGATACATGGTTACGACAAAGGAAACCTCATTATTTTTGATGTGGACAACATAAATTTTGTGGATGATCCTGAGCATTTAGGTCAGGTAATCAACAAGATAGATGCGGAACTTCACGGCTTGTTTTAAACACTAGAAAAAAATAAAAATTCTTCTTTTTTTACATTTAATAAAAGTTATATATTGCGCGCTTTAACTTTTTATTAACACGTAAACCATTACAGATGAAAATTTTTAAATTAATCCTTTTTACCGCATTTATTTCATTAACTATTTCTTGCTCAAAAGACGATGATAGTCCAGCTGCACCAACCAACAATGGTGAAATTGTTGGGGTTTGGAAAGGAACGGCTGTTGATTATACCGGAAATACTACTACTTCTGGACAAGGACAAACCATTACTGCAGATTATGTTGGTGAAGCTTATGACATTAACTATACGCTAACATTTACTGACAATCCTCAAAAAGTTATTTCAGATGGAAGTTATAGTATCGTACTTTCCACTACAATATATGGGCAAACAACGACCCAAAATGTGGAAGGACTTGAATTTCTTTCAAGTGGAGATTGGATCATGAATGGCAACACACTATCAATTACAGTTAACAACGAAACTAACGATGCTGAAATTTTAGAATTGACCGATGATACTTTGGTTTTGAAAGCAGTGGAAAGTCAGACAATGTCACAAGGAGGCTTTACGGTAACTTCAACAACTGAAGTGATTTTAAGTTTTACGAAACAATAATCAAAATATTATATTGATAAACCCCGTCATGTTTGATGGGGTTTTTTATTTTCAAGTAATTTTAATCGAAATTCCAAAAGATTAAAAATGCCAAGTTTCAGGCCAAAGCCACATCAGCAACAAGCCAAAAAGGATGGTGATGCCAAAGGAAATACCTAACCATTTTGCCAATTGGCGTGTGCCGAGAACGGCTGCCATAATTCCTTTGAAGAGTAAATTTGATAAGGATGCCAAAAGGATAAGCCGCCAACCTGTAGCGGTATTCAATCCGCCGCCTTTCATTAATTGAGATAGTGAGAGTGTAATTGCGTCCACATCCGTTAGTCCACTAATAATTGCGACTATGTATAAAGCATCATTCCCAAATTCTTGTTTTGTGAATGCCACAGCCAATAAAATTCCTCCGTACAAAAGACCGAAAATCAAAGCGCTCTTAAACTGTGCTGGGTTTTTAGGCTCCGCCATTTTTTCATCTTCACTATTTTTACTGATGAGGTAAAACAAACCAATACACAAAAGGACCATTAAAACTAAAACGGCTATAAGTGGCAGCGCAATTTCGGGTAGTTTTTCGGGAATGACCACACCAACCTCAACCAAAACCCTTACTAAAGCAACAGCAGAAGCCGCGGTAATGACAAATGCCGCCATCTTGTTGATAGATTCGGCATCCTTGGTTTTTCGCGCATAGCTAACCGTGGTTGCCGTGCTACTGATGAGACCTCCCAGAATTCCGTTAGAAATAATACCAACCTTCTTCCCTACAAATTTATAGATGAAATAGCCAATCACACTAATGCCCACGATCAATGTCACCATCAACCAAATATTCCGCGGATTTAATACATTCAAAGGTCCATAAGTTTTATCTGGTAACAGCGGAAGTATTACCAATGAAATTCCAGCAAAAGTCATTATTGCCGCAAGATCTTTTTCACTTAATTTTTCAATAAAATTGTGGAGATGCTCCTTCACATAAAGAAGAATAGCCATTGAACCGCCTACTATAACAGCTACCACGCGATCGCCCATTACCAAATATGCTCCAATTGCGAACATAAGTAAGGCTGCTACTTCTGTGGTTTGACCTACATCAGTCTCATTTAGTTTTTTGAGTTTTATCACATTGGCGGTCACCAACAATGCTGTTATACATATTCCAAGCACAGGAAGAATAAAGGGATTGCCGAAGTCTCGAGCCAAAAAGGCCGAAACAACCCCCATGATCGAAATGAGGGTAAAGGTTCGTACACCCGCCATTTCTTGGTTGCTTTTTTGGCGTTGCAGGCCTACTAGCATTCCCAAACCAAAGGCGATAGCCAAAGTTATAATGTCGTGATAATTCATGGTAGAGCCAAGATAGTAAATTTTGAGAATTGAGTATTGAGTATTGAGAATTGAGTATTGAGAATTGAGTATTGAGAATTGAGAAATTTCTTTAAATAAAAAAACCTGTAAAGCTTTAGGCTCTACAGGTTGGAATTTGTTATTTGTGATTTGGAATTTATTTACTCCTTGTCTTTCACTTTAATTTTCACCCCGTCCACATCTTTCAACTGTGCGCGAACTTCTTCTTCGGTTCCTGTGAACGTTTTAGTCTCTGTAGTTTCAACACCATCAACTGTTCTTGAAATGGTAACGTTTGCTGTTACTTGGTCGTTGTTATCGTTCTTCAACATTTCAACCGTTGTTTCGGTTTTGTTATTTAGGTTTTCACCTTCTTCAATAGAACTTCCGGTTTCAAGATATTGAACCTGTTTTTCGGTCAAAATTGTTTTGTTTCCATCGGCATCAATAAAGTAAACTTCTTCAGAAGAGGTTTCATTAGCCATTGCATCTGTTGTATGGCCTCCAAGGATTGGAGCAATTACAAGTCCAATCAAACAAGTAAGTTTAATCAAAATGTTCATTGATGGTCCTGAAGTATCTTTAAATGGATCTCCAACAGTATCACCGGTTACGGCTGCTTTGTGGGCGTCACTTCCTTTATAGGTCATTTCGCCATTGATCATTACTCCTGCTTCAAAAGATTTTTTAGCATTGTCCCAAGCACCACCGGCGTTGTTTTGGAAAATAGCCCAAAGCACACCACTCACGGTAACACCGGCCATATAACCACCCAACATTTCAGCAATTGCCATATTGTTCATTCCAAAAATCATTGGAACGAAAGCAATAACCAATGGAAAACCAATGGTCATAATACCCGGCAACAACATTTCCTTAAGAGAAGCTTTGGTTGAAATAGCCACACATTTATCGTATTGTGGTTTGCCAGTACCTTCCATAATTCCTGGAATTTCACGGAACTGACGTCTCACTTCATTCACCATTTGCATTGCAGCTTTACCAACCGCATTCATTGCCAAAGCAGAGAAAACAACCGGAATCATACCACCCACAAAAAGCATCGCTAAAACTGGCGCTTTAAAGATGTTAATACCATCTATCCCTGTAAAGGTTACATAAGCAGCAAATAATGCAAGTGAAGTTAAAGCAGCAGAAGCAATGGCAAAACCTTTACCAGTTGCAGCAGTTGTGTTACCCACAGAGTCTAAAATATCTGTACGTTCACGAACGATTGGTTCTTGCTCGCTCATTTCGGCAATACCACCAGCGTTATCACTAATAGGTCCGAAAGCATCAATTGCAAGCTGCATAGCTGTTGTAGCCATCATTGCAGAAGCTGCAAGCGCAACTCCGTAAAAACCTGCAAAAGCATAGGATGCCCAGATAGCACCTGCAAAAAGTAATACTGAAGGGAAAGTAGAAATCATACCCGTTGCCAAACCTGCTATAATGTTTGTTCCAGCACCAGTTGATGATTGCTGAACTATTTTAAGGATTGGTTTTTTACCTAAACCAGTGTAGTATTCAGTTACCGATGAAATTACAGCACCAACAACCAAACCAACCAAGGTGGCGTAAAATACTCTCATTGAAGAAATCTCCTGTAGCCCTTCACCGAAGAAGCTCATATTCATAGTTTCTGGAAGCATCCATTTTACAAGAGCAAAACAAGAAACAGCCACTAAAACTATCGAAACCCAGTTACCAACATTCAAAGCGCCCATAACTTGGGCTTCCTTGGCATCGTTACTTTTTATCTTCACCAACATAGTACCAATAACAGAAATGATGATACCTGCACCGGCAATTGCCATTGGCAATAAAATTGGGCCAATACCTCCAAAAGCATCTGTAATGGCACCGCCCATATCTTTAATAACATAATTACCTAAAACCATCGCCGCAAGAACTGTTGCTACATAACTACCAAATAAATCGGCACCCATACCAGCAACGTCACCTACGTTATCACCTACGTTATCGGCAATAGTTGCTGGGTTACGCGGATCATCTTCCGGGATTCCAGCTTCAACTTTACCTACCAAATCCGCACCCACGTCAGCAGCTTTTGTATAAATACCACCACCAACACGTGCAAAAAGGGCAATAGATTCCGCTCCAAGAGAGAACCCAGCTAATGTTTCAAGAACGATGGTCATTAACTCCTGTGGAGCTCTGGTGATACCATCAACTGTAGTTGGTTCCCATACACCATTCATAAAAACGTGGAAGAAAATAATGAAAAATAATGTAAGGCCTAATACTGCAAGACCAGCAACACCCAAACCCATTACCGTACCACCACCAAAAGATATTTTTAAGGCATCTGGAAGACTCGTACGTGCAGCTTGAGTAGTACGAACGTTTGTTTTTGTAGCGATTTTCATCCCCATATTACCTGCAAGGGCAGAAAATATAGCACCGAATATAAATGCAACTACTATTAATATATGTGTAGTTGGAACAACGAAGGAAACTATTGCCAAAGCAACACTAACTATAACAACGAAAACAGCAAGTAATCTGTATTCAGCATTAAGAAAGGCTAAGGCACCTTCATAAATGTGGTCGCTTATTTCTTTCATTTTACCATCGCCTGGGTTTTGCTTCATTACCCATGAGCGTTTAACGGCCATAAAGATTAAGCCTAATACCGCCATTACTATTGGCGCGTAAATCATCATTGATTCCATAAATTTTTAAATTAAGTTGGTTTTCAAATTTGCGACTGCAAAAATAGGGAAATGGTTTGGGATACGAAACACTTAATTTCACGAAACCTAACAGGTTTTAAAGACCTGTTAGGTTTTTCAGGAAAGAAATTGATTGTATGGTGTTTAAATACTGAAATGTCCCTGCACCGCTGGTGTTTCTTTATAGCGTTTTACACATTGGTTGTAAATTTCGACAGCTTCATTAGCATCGCCCCAACCGTCAACGTCTACTCGTTTTTTCTCTAAATCTTTATATACTTGAAAGAAGTGCTCTATTTCTTTTAAAGTGTGTGGATTCATATCGCTTAAATCGTTTAAACGACTCCAGATTGGGTCTGAAACAGGTACGCAAATTACTTTTTCATCTGGTCCTTTCTCATCTGCCATATGGAAAACACCAATAGGTTTAACTTCAACCACACACATTGGGAAAGTGGGTTCGCCACCCATTACCAAAACATCCAGCGGATCGCCATCTAGCGCTAAAGTTTCAGGGATAAAACCATAATCTGCCGGATACATCATACTGCTGAAAAGCATCCTATCAAAACGGATTTTTTTCAGTTTAAAATCGTATTCGTATTTGTTACGGCTTCCTTTGGGAATTTCTATCAGTACGTCAAATGTCTTTTTCATTATCTTGAATTATTTAAAGGATGCAAAAATAATCCATTAAGCCAATAAAGCCTTATAAAACTAAACCTTTATCATTTTCCACTTTCCTTTTTTAAACCAAACAATTGCTATTACTGCAATTAAGGATTCTGCCAAAGCAATTGCAACAAACACCCCAATGGGCCCCCAATCCAGCACAATCGCTGTAAAATAAGCAAAAGGCAATTGAAAAATCCAAAAACAGAAGAAGTTAATTATAGTAGGGGTTCTAGTGTCGCCAGCCCCATTAAAAGCCATGGTTACAGTCATTCCATAGGCAAAAAGAAAATATGCTATTGTTACAATTTGTAAACTAAGCGCTCCGTATTTTAAAACTTCGGGTTCCAAACTGAACCAGCCAATAATGGTTTTAGCAAACAAAAGGTAGATTACAGAAACAGCAACCATAAAAAAGGCGTTGTATTTGGCAGTTTTCCAAACGGAAGTTTCAGCGCGTTCAGGTTGGTTGGCACCTAAATTTTGCCCAACCAATGTGGCCGCTGCATTGCTCAACCCCCATGCAGGCATCATTGTGAACATAATAACCCTAATTGCAATAGTATAGCCTGCCAGCACTTCGCTGCCAAATTCACTAATAATGCGCATTAAGAAAATCCAACTGCTAGTGCCAATAATAAACTGGCCAATTCCGCCAAGGGAAACACGAATTAAGTTGATCATCACCCCTATGTTTACCACAAAATCTTTTAATGCCAGCCTGATGCGAGTACTTCCATAGAATAAAATATAAAGTTGAAAAAGCACTGCAGTTCCACGACCAATTGTTGTTGCAATTGCAGCACCCGCAACTCCATATTCCGGAATTGGGCCCCATCCAAAAATGAAAATTGGATCTAGTACGATATTAATACCGTTAGAGAGAATGAGCGTCCACATTGCCATGGAGGCGTTACCGGCACCCCTATAAACCGCATTGATAAGAAACAATAATACAATAGTGAAATTTCCACCTATAAGAATTTGCGTATAGCGATACCCTTCATCAATTAAGGATTGCTCTCCCCCCATCAATCCTAAAATTTCCTTCGGGAAAAGAATTCCTATCACACTAACTATTGAAGAAACCAGTATTCCCAAAAAAATAACTTGCACCGTCACTCGTTTGGCGCCTTCAGGGTCTTTTTCGCCTATTCGCCTTGCAACAATAGCCGTGGCAGCCATGCTTAACCCAACCGCCAGGGCATATACCAGAGTGATTACAGATTCGGTCAAACCAATTGTAGCCACAGCATTTGTGCTTACTTGGGACACATAAAAAATGTCTACCAAAGCAAAAATGGATTCCATGCTCATTTCCAAAATCATTGGAACGGCAAGCAGAAAGATGGCCTTTTTGATACTTGCTTGCGTAAGGTCAATTTCCTTGCCTGCTATGGCTTCCCTTAAAAGACTGAAAAAGGATTTTATGGATTGTGTTGCCATCTTTTAAATAAATTGGCGACTAATTTAAAGAAAAACGATTTCGAAAAAGTGGGCAATTGCGACATTTTAAGGGTGATAATCACACTATTCTTGAAGTCGGGCTTTCGTGTTTTCAACAATTTCCAGAAGGCGCTGTTTCAAACTTTCGGGTTCCAATATGTGGGCATAATCGCCAAACATTAAATACCAGCGGGCAAAACCGTGCTCTACACTTTGGGTGAAAAAAGTCATTTCAACACCTTCGTTCTTAATTTCTTCGGAAACAAAACCATAGTGATTTCGCTCGCTTTTAATGAATCTCACGATACTTTTATCAACAAGGATTCTAACTTTTGTTTTGTGGGCGTCGCTCTCCTTTTGCCGAAAATCATCCAAAGTGCCGTGTTCCATTTGAAAAGGAAGATCTGTTCGCTGTATTCGAAGTAATCTATCGGTTCTAAACTGGCGGTAATCTTTTCTGAAATGACAGTAGGCAAGAATATACCAATAATTGTTTTCGTGAAAAATGCTAACGGGTTCCAAATGTCTTTCGGAAGGTTTTTCAGCTTCCATAGATTGGTATTTCACAAAAACCTGTTTCTTTTCGGCTATGCTTTCAAAAAGAATTTCCAAGGCATTCGGAATGTTTTCATTAAAAAGTGTTTCCGTAGGATTTATGATTATTTGAGATTGAAGCGCATCAATCCAATCTTTTTCCTTTCCGCGAAGTACAGATTTCACTTTAAACATCGCCGATTCGTAATAAGCACCAAAAGATTTATCCGTGAATTTCTGCATCAGTTTTTCGGCAGCAACAAAGCTGCTAGCCTCTTCGCGCGTAAACATTACGGGCGGCAAACGGTAGCCATCCATAATGGAGTAACCCACGCCAGCCTCACTAATAATGGGGACGCCAGAACTTTCCAAAGAGCGAACGTCACGATAAATGGTGCGCAGGCTTACATCAAACCTATCGGCCAACTCCTGTGCTTTTACAATCTTTTTGGATTGTAGTTGTATAAGAATTGCCACGATTCTATCAAAACGGTTTAGGGGGGCGTCGCTCATATTTCAAAGATAGTATTTCAAATAAAATGAAATTTATTTTTTCCTACTGACAAACCGCTGTCACCTGCCCCATTTAATTTTGGTTTCAGAAACAATAATCACTTAAAAACAATAATTATGAATGCAACAGCAAACAAAACCACGCAAGTAATTTCTTCGGAAGAGTTACTTAAACATTTACAAGGCCACAGAAACTTAACAAGAAGAACTATTGAAGCCTTTCCCGAAAAGGAATTTTTCAGTCATTCAATTGGCGGGATGCGGACTTTTGCCGAAATGACAATGGAACTTTTGGGAATCGCAGGACCGGGAATACAGGAAATAGTTTCAGGAAAATCAGCTCCTTTGGATGAACACGTGGAACACGGAAACAGAAAAGAAAAAATACTTCAGCTTTGGGACGAGGCTACAGAACAGATCAACACACTGTGGCCACAGATTCCAACAGAACGTTTTCAGGAAAACATTTTGCTTTTTGGAATGTATGAAGGCACGGTTATCTCTTCCATCTTTTACTTTATCGACAATGAAATCCATCATCGTGGGCAAGGCTTTGTTTATTTGCGTTCATTGGGCATTGAACCACCTGCTTTTTATGAAAGATAATATGGTACTGGTTTTTAAAACATCGGTTTCAGCAAATGAGGAGGTGAAACAACTTCGGCCATTGCTAAACAAATTGATTCGCCAAAACGGCAATTGGAATTTCGACTTGGAGGATTGCGACAACATCCTCCGGGTGGAAACCCAATTGCTGAAAGCCGACAATATTAGCACAGCATTGCAAAATCAGGGTTTTTATTGTGAGGAATTGCCGTAATTGCTTTTATTCAATATTTTTATAGTCCTTTTTTAAAATTATATGGCTATGGAAAATAAACCAATTATTGTGGAACGTAAATACAATGCTCCCATTTCAAAAGTTTGGAAAGCAATTACAGACAAAGAAGAAATGAAACAATGGTATTTTGACCTTGCCGAGTTTCAGCCTGAATTGGGTTTTAAATTCCAGTTTATTGGCGGGACTGAAGACAATCAGTACCTTCATCTTTGTGAGATTATTGAAGTAATTCCCGAAAAAAAACTCACTTATTCTTGGCGCTATGATGGTTATGAAGGCAATAGTTTTGTCACTTTTGAGCTCTTTGAAGAAGGAGACGAAACTAGGTTGAAATTAACACACCGCGGTTTAGAAAGCTTTCCATATAATCCAGACTTTGCGAGAATAAATTTTGAAATGGGCTGGGACCAGATTATAAACACATCCTTGAAAGAGTATTTGTCTAAATAAATGTGTATAACTGTTAAATTCCTTAGATGCACTTGTGTTAAATAAAAGTTATGGGTTTTTAATTACTATCCTTTTTCAATGTCCGTACTTTCCTACCTCAGAAGCTTGATTTCCAATCACATTTAGACATTTTTATTTTATCTATAAATTGGAAATTTCTTTCCAAATATATTTCCCAAAAAAGGTTAAGGTTCGTTAAGATTGGCAATAATGTCAAGTAACTAGCGCTATCATTGCTGCGTGGTTATTAAATAATCCACGTTTAACAAACCTATAATAATAAAACAAACTATGAAAACAAACGTAATTTACAAATCAATGCTAGCGCTATTATTAATAGTAGGCCTGGCCTCTTGTAGTGAAGATGACAGTACAGACCCAAACACCGATGAAGTAACCTATAATACCAAGGTATATATTACCGACGGACCTATAGACAATGCAGATGTGCAGGGAGTATTTGTAACCATTGCAGATGTACAGTTAGATGGCGTAAGTGTAAACGGTTTTACAAAAACAACAATAGATTTACACGCTTTGCAAAATGGCGATACCCAATTATTGGGTGATATTGATCTTGCCGCAAATACCTACAGTGAATTGACTTTGGTATTGGACACTGAAAGTGATGCATCTGGTAATTCCCCTGCCAATTATGTGCTTACAACAAACAGCGACAAGATTGAATTGACAGCCGAAAACAATACTATTACTGTGAACAATAACTTTGATATTTCTGCATCTGCTTCAAATGAAGTAGTTATTGACTTCGATTTGCGTAAATCTATTGTAGCTGATGCCGGAAATGGAGGCTACCAATTTGCTGGCCAAGTACAACTCCAAAATAGTATTAGAGTAGTAAACACTCTTAATGCTGGAGCCATTGTTGGTACCGCTACCAACAATACTGGCAACCAAGACAATAAAACAATAGCTTATGCTTATGCAAAAGGAAGTTATACTGCTTCGGAAGAAAATGAAAACGCAGCAGGAGTACGTTTTTCCAATGCCGTAACCAGTAGTGTTGCAACTGGAAGCGATAATAGTTTTGGTCTTTACTTTTTGAATGAAGGCGATTATGAAGTTCACTTCGCTTCTTATGAAGACCCAGAAAATGACGGCGTTTTTGAATACGCAGGAATGATTGAAGCCGATGGCGAATTAGGAATAGATTTAATGGACATTACTGTGATGGCCAATACCGAAGTTACCATTCAGTTATTATTACAGATTCTTTTGGGATTATAGAAGCAACTAAATAACAACGATTAAGCCTCCCTTCGGGGAGGTTTTTTTATTATACATCTACCGCCAATTTGCTGTATCTATTCATATAATCCAGCGGCGTCATATCTGTTATTTTCCGAAATACATCGCGGAAGGCTTTTGGGTCGTTATAGCCAACGTCGTACATTACTTCATTTACATTTTTACGTCCGCTCTCCAATTCCTTTTTGGCGGCTTCCACTTTTACGCGCTGCATATATTCCACAATAGTATTTGAAGTTGCTTTTTTGAAGCGTCTTTCAAACGTTCTTCGACTTAAGGCCATATCTGCACAAAGGTCATCTACATTTAACTTTTCCTGGAAATTCTTTTCGATGAATTCCTGTACTTTTAATATTTCATCATCGTCGTGGCCTTTTTGGCCCTTAAATATTATAAAAGGACTTTGGCTATTTCTGCTAATGTCTATTTCAAATACTTTGGAAGAAAGCACCGCCATTTCCCTGCCCGCGAACTTTTCAACCAAATAGAGATTTAAGTTTAAGGACGAATAGGCCCCGCCACTGGTATAAAGACCGTGCTCGTCCGTGATTATTTTATCATCCACCAAATTCACTTTTGGGAACATCGTTCTAAATTCATCTGCGGCAATCCAATGCGTGGCGCAGTTTTTTCCGTTTAGCAAACCCGTGCTTGCAAGCAGAAAAGCACCGATGCACAGACTGGCCACCTCAGCGCCGTTTTTATATTGTTTCACTATCCAAGGGATGAATTCCTTATTGGTTTCAACTACCTGTTCGTAATTGCCATGGATCGCTGGAATGATTACCAGATCGGTTTGTTTTACTTCAGCAATGGTGGTATCTGGAATAATAGTGAATATTCCGTTGCTTAAACGCGCGTCCTTATGTGTGGCCACGAGCTGGGTCTTAAACGCTGGCTCCTTTCCCATTCCCACAAGGAAATCATTCGCCATATTGAACATTTTATGCGTTGCTTCCAGATTGCTAAGGCTGGAGTTGCCTTCGGGGACTAGAATTGATATATGTTTCATTTTGGGTTGTTGGATTTTTGGATTTAGGAATACATCCCCTCCCAGCCTCACCTTCAAAGGGGAGGGGTTTTAAACGATATCACAAATATAATCCAAAAGTGTGTCGCAATCAACCCATTACATTGGCGCAAATGCACCTCTGTTCTGTAGAAATTGCTTCTTATCTTTACAATAATAAAAAATGGAAGCTATGAATACTGAACTTTTAAACCGATTTGATGCCGCAACGGAAAAGCTAACGCAGCAGCTTTCCTCTTTGAATGAAGAACAATTAAATAAAGTTCCTTTTGAAGGTAGTTGGACAGCAGGGCAATTGGGAAACCACCTTTATAAATCATATAATATTATAGATGTCCTAAATGGAAATGTAGAAGAAACCCACCGCGATCCTGCAGTTAAACTTATTGAAATAGAAAAGACATTTAAAGACTTCACCATTAAAATGAAATCCCCAGAGATGGTGGTGCCAACAAACAAACATATTGAAAAGGAACGCTTGCTCTCTTCATTGAAAGAGCGCATCGAGATACAACGCGAGGCAATCAAAACCATGGATCTTTCCAAAACCTGTCTGGATGCTGAAATCCCAAATGGCGGACCGTTCACAAGGCAGGAATGGCTTGGTTTTAACACCATCCACACCGAAAGGCACAATCATCAATTAGCGAATTTTATTGAATCTCTATAACGACGAGCTACAAGCGACGAGCGAAGAAAAGAGCAATTAAATATCATTATTCTCCAACAAATCCAATAATCAAAAAATCTAATTATGGACACACCAAAATCCCAAAAACTCGAAATCATTATTCCCGCATATAGAATGCATTCCCAAAGCTTTTTCAATGCGCTCGATGGCATTACCGAAGAATTGGCACTTGAAAGAAACAACGGCAAAACCAATCACGTGGTTTGGATGGCGGGCAATTTGGTCACCTGTCGGTATTGGATAGCCAATTTGTTGGGAATGGATGAAAAAGATCCCAACGATGCTTTTTTCAAGGATGCCATGGCATTGGATGAAAAACTGGAATATCCTTCTTTGGAAGCGTTGCGAAAAAATTTCAAGGATATTTCTCCAAAAGTGTATCAGAAACTTTTGGAAGCCACGGACGAACAGCTTTCGAAAGCATTTTCATTTGGAATGAACGTGCCTTTCGTAGAAGAAAATGTGCTCAATATTATTGGCATGTGCATCGGGCGCGAGGATTATTTACTCGGACAAATAGGGCTGATGCGCAAACTGCTCGGCTTAAAGGGAATGAGTTATGAAATGAATGAAAAAATTGATTATTAAACATTGATTTATAAACATTTAAAACCAAAAATTATGGCAACTAAATTAAATCCGTATTTAAATTTTGACGGAAACTGCGAAGCGGCATTCAATCACTACAAAAAAGTATTTGGCGGCGAATTTTCCGGGCAAGGCGTGATGCGCTTTGGCGATATTCCGACAGAAATGCCGCCGCTTCCTGATGAACACAAAAACCGCGTTATGCACGTGTCACTTCCTATTGGCAGCGAGCTGTTAATGGGTTCCGATATTATGCCGGGATTCGGCAACGGGCCTTTTAAGATTGGAGATAACACCTATGTAAGCATTCACCCAGATAGCAGGGAAGAAGCCGACCGTTTGTTTAAGGAATTATCAGAAGGCGGCGAAATAGAAATGCCAATGGAAGACCAATTTTGGGGCGATTACTTCGGTTCCTTCCGCGATCGGTTTGGGATTAGTTGGATGGTTAATTTCTCTACTGAGTATAATCTATAGGCATTAGGCAAAAAATATTCAATACTCAATACTCAATATTCAATATTCAATACTCTAATAATCTAAGATTAGGATGTCAACAAATAAACAAACAGTAACCACTTACATGGAGGGTTTTAGGAAGAGTGACCACGCACAAATTCTTTCCTGTTTAACCGAAGATGTGGTTTGGGAAATGCCCGGGGCTTTTCATTTGGAAGGCAAGAAAGCCTTTGACGGTGAAATAGAAAACCCCGCCTTTACGGGCAGCCCCACAATTACCCACGTTAGGCTTGTGGAAGAAAACAACATAGTGGTTGCAGAAGGGAAAGTGCAAGGCCAGTTTAAAAATGGAGATATTATGAACGCTGTTTTTTGCGATGTTTTTCACTTTGAGGGTGGAAAAATTAAGAAACTCACTTCCTATGTTATGCAAGTTTAGCTTATTTTAGTAGTTGCAACTAAACCTTACAACTATGCATACTATATATAAAAAATCTTCTTTTGCCGCATCCCTGCTTTTGGTGGGGATGTTGGCTTTGTCTTCCTGCGGTGCGGGCAAGACCATTGCTTGTATTGATAAATCCAAAATAAGCGATGGGCCTTGTACTATGGAATACAACCCTGTTTGTGGTTGTGATGGCACAACCTATAGCAATCCCTGTGCTGCGGAACGGGCTGGGCTTACTTCTTGGGCTAGTGGGGAGTGTGCTAAAAACTAAAAACCTGAAGTTATAAAATTTGAATTTTAAAAAATATCTTTTTATACTTCTTAAATATGCTATAGCCCTAGTTTGGCTTATCAATGGTCTCTTTTGCAAAGTATTTAACTTAGTCCCCCGCCATCAAGAAATAGTAGAAACCATATTGCAAGTGCAAAATGGCCGCCCCTTAACCATAGCCATAGGCCTTGCCGAAACCTGCATGGCACTTTGGATTCTTAGTGGCTATAAAAAGAAACTTAATGCAATCACCCAGATTGTTGTAATAGCAAGTATGAATATTTTGGAGGCCATTTATGCGCCCCACCTCCTGCTTTGGGGGAAATGGAACGGGGCGTTTGCGCTGCTATTTATTTTGGTAATTTATGCAAACCAATTCCTTCTTAAAAAAAGGGCGCATTAATCTATTTTCTTTTTTAAAACACCATAGAACTGAAAGTGAAACAATTTAAAGCAAAAACCCCCAAAAGAATATTCTATGGGGGTTTTAAATTAATAAGAAGAATTTAGTTATTCCACAATAATCTTTTTTATCATTGTTTGTCCGTTGTCCATTCCTATGCTTAGAAAATAGATGCCATCTGCATATTGGGAAAGGTCCAGACTGTGCGTATTAGTGTTTATTGCATTGTTTTCTAACAGCACAGCTCCCAATTGGTTTACGAGCGTTAGTTTGGTTATAGCACTACTTGAACTTATAGTTATAAATTTACTTGTTGGATTGGGATAAACACTCACCGAAGCATTGTCTTGAAAGTCACCAACGGATAGTAATGGGTTTTGAAAAATATATGCAGACCCTGCACGGTCCACTGTGTCCCCTCCTGCTGCATCCTCATCTTCCCAAGGCGCACCCACAATTAATTGATTTGAGTCCATTTCAATATTCCATCCATAAAAATCCTCTGGTGCCAGGTCATTGCTCTCTACTTTTTGGATTTCAGCAAAGAGGCCGCCAGTCTTTTCATATACGTAAACCTCTCCTTTTTCCGACCCATAAGGGTGCGGCGCACTCACAACTAAATGGTTGTTTTGGATAAGGCAATTCCAGCCAAAATTTGCTTCTGAGGAAGGGGAAGAAGCCGTGATTTTTTGGGTTTCAGTCCAATTGCCCGTTCCATCATCCTCAAAAATATAGGTTGCACCCTCACCGCCCGCATGGCCGTAGGCTCCTACCGCAATACTTGTATTGGATATAGATACAGAGGTGCCAAAATAACCTTGCGCCATAGCATCGGAAGCAATTATTCGCTGTACATGTTCCCATACACCGCTGCTATTTTTCTTGTATATATGGGCCGCTCCTTTTGTATTGTCTTCCTCACTGGCACCTACTACCATATAATCTCCAGCAATGGCTACTCCTATTCCAAAAATATCATTTTGTTGCGGGTTCGGGCTCATTATTTTTTGTACCTCATTCCAGGTTCCGCCAGATTTTTCAAAAACATACACACTGCCCGTCCATATATTTTCTCCGGGAGCACCGGCCACAATAGTACTACCTTCCATGTCCAATGAAGTAGGATTCATTCCCATTTTGGCTTCTGCGCTAAAATCGCTGGCTATAAGTTTGGTATCATATTCCCAAGTAGAACCGTTAAGCTGATAAACATATAAAGCTCCGGTCCTGTCCAAGCCAGAAACATTTGCTCTCCCAGCAGCGATTACCATAAGGTTGTCTGTTAATTTGGCTCCTCCTCCATATTCGGCACCCATATTTGGATCCGGGGCAGTGAAACTTTGTTGAAAAGACCAATCGCCAGCAGCACCTTTGTGATACACGTAGGCTGCACCCGAAGCAATATTCTCCCGTGAGGTTCCTACTACGGCATAAGTATCAAGAATAGCTACGGAAGTGCCATATTCTGCACGCGACTCACGATTTTCACTTACTACTTTCGCATCTTGGCTGAATTGGGCCGAAACAGTTGTTATACTAAATAAGCAGGATAGCATAACAACACTTAGGGTAAATGTAATTTTTTTCATTAATCTAGATTTTAATTGTGATTACTTTGAATAGAATAAAAGACGCTTATAAAAAACAGTCCCTCTTCTCCATTCTTGTTTTAATTATTTGATAAAAATAGATATGAGCAGTGCTTTTTTAATAAAAACAATGCAGACATTTTGTGACATGTGCTAAGTTTATTTGTGACATTACCTTAAAAAGACGAAAGATAGCTGTGAAGCGATACATTGCCCGGCACATCCATTTTTACTGCTATACGCTCCTTTCTCTTTCTACAGGACTGGGGTGTAATATTTAATAGAGAGGCAATTTCCTTATAACTCAAATTCATATAAAGGAAAGTCAAAAATCGTATATCATTGGGCGTTAAATTGGGATGCCGTGTTCTTAACCTATCGAGAAAACCTTGGTTCAACTCTTCAAAATGCACAAAAAAACTGTCCCATTGGGTATCCTTCTTTAAATGCTTTTTCAAATCGTTAATTTGGCTTTTTAAGGAGATATTGGTTGTGATTTCGGTATTTTGTAATAGCGATTGAAGAACTTCCTCAATCAATTCATTTTTACTCGCCATATACATGGCTTTTGCTGTCAATTCACGATTTTTAACCTCCAGTTCGTTTTTAAGACGCTCCTTTTCCAATAACGCTGTTGCTTCCTTTTCACGGTGCTGTTCTTCTAATAATAAATGATCGCTTTTTTCCTTCTCCAGTTCCAACTCGATAATCCGTTTTCGTTGCTTATGTTTAAGGGAATTATTTTTATACATCCAAATTAAAAAACCCATAAAAATTACAACAGCCGTAATGAGTAAATAGAAAAACTGCTTTTCGCTTTTTAAGGCCTTTTTGCTTTCCATTAGCTCGTGCTGGTAGTTCTTGATTTGGAATTTTACCTTTTCACTTTTAAACAAAGCACTGTTTTTAATAGCATACAGCGAATCTGTAGCTATAATTACTGAGTCCTTATAGGCCATTGCCGTCTTAAAATCATCGGTTTTCCCGTAAAGAGTGGCCAGCCTATCATAAACTTCAATACGCTCTTCTACATTATCCTGAAGGGAGCGTGCCAGCAAGGCGTAATCCTGAGCCGTCTTGAACTGATTTTGTTCTTCATATATTTTAGTTAAGATTAGCAGTAGCGTTATTTTATCGTTCACGGTAATCTGTTCCTTCAAAAGGGAAAGATTCTCCAGCTGTGGGAGAACTTCCAAGGCCAATTTTTCGGCCGCAAAGTATTGATGTTGCAGGAGGAGGTTTTCCGTCTTTGCTATTCTTGCCAATAATGAAACATTAGGCATATTTATTAATAATGGCAGTGCTTCCTCGATATAACGACTGGCAAGATCCACCTTTCCCAGTTTGTGAAGCACTAAAGCCAAGTTAATGCCATAGGTGCCTATCTGTTGGTTATCATCAAGTTTCTTCGCAATTTCATAAGCTTTTAAAAAAGATTCTTCTGCCTTAAGGAAATCCTTTTCCTCTACATATAAAACGCCAATGTTATTGAACACTGCCATTTCTTGGCGCGGCCCAAGGTGCTTTATGGCAATGTCATAGGCCTGTAGATAATACTGAAATGCCTCGCCATAATCCAACATTAAATAATAGTTGGTGCCAATATTTAAGGTGGCATTAAATGCCTTGAGATACCAATCATTGCGAATTGCGATTTCCTTTGCTCCAATGAGCTCTTCAATAGATTTAATATGTTCTTTTTCGGCCAAATACTTTACCCCAAGATTGATTCGATCCGCGACCATTTCTTGGGTTTCGGATTGAGCGAAAAATTGGAATGGCATTAAAACCAAAAGCAGTATAAACAAGAAGTAATAAATGGCCTTCATTATTTTAATTTAGAGGAAAAATAGGATATATCATTTCTATCGCAAATCTCTTTTAAGACTTTTAATAGCACATTTGTGTTACACAATGTTTACAAATATATTAAACAAAGAATTTCTTTTTATTGGGAAAAAGAGATCCAAAACGGTAAGCTTTTATTCACTGATTTTAGAATACATCCATCACATTTTTTTATAAAGCATCATTTTCACAGCGCTTTTGTATATTTTAGTTCAAGACAAGAAGTTCGTGCTCTATTTATAAACCGAATCAGAGATATGCTTTCCTTTTTAAAATACAATCCCTTTGCCGTGGAGGCTCTTTTTGAAAGCTCGCTGGTGCTTACCAAAGAAAAATCAGTGTATTAATGCAAGAATTTGTGGAAGTGGAAACTTTTAATATTATTTCAAATCACTCCCCCTCAAAACTCCGATACCGAGTAAGCAACACATAAAAAGCGCCATAGGAAACAAACCCTATAGCGGTAAAGCCCATCAATATTCTCCCCACCAACGATTGGTCCAGGAAGGAAAAGGCATCCTGTATGCCCTTTATTTCATGGCTACCACTATAAATGCCCGCCCGTAAAAAGAAATAAGCTATAATGGCAACGATAAAGGCACGGGCATAAAACCCAAACATCCCCACTAGCCTTATAAGGCGTGAAAACTTACGGCCTTCCAGATTAAATTGGTCCAATAGCCCCCCTTTAAAAACGCCTATAATCAAAACCACCGCCTGAAGCGCCAAAACAATTCCTATAACGATAAAAACGATAGAAACTGTAGTAGGCCCAAGAAACTTCAAGTATTGCGAGCCAGAACTCTCTTCGGCTACGTAGGCAAACACATGATAGAAAGCCAGAAAGGCCACAAAAGTATAGACCAAGCCAGTGGTGAAAAGCCCGAAACGACGCAGTTTTCCCTTTCTGTCGTTGCCTGTATTTTCAGGGTCTTTAATGCTCTGAACAAACATCCAAAACGAGTAGCAAAGCAAGCCCACAGCCAGTAACAATAATAGTATTTGCCCAAAGGGTTGTTTTTTAAGGAACGTTAGGGCTTGGTTTGTGCCAGAACTTTCGCCACCCATATTTAAGGCTGCCAAAAGTGAGAGGATACCAATAACCAAATAGATGATCCCCTTGGATACAAAGCCAATAACGGCAACTGACTTCAAGCTTTTTTTCACTGGGTTCTCTTTATTTGGCTATACTGTACAAAAGTACGATTACTCTCTTTATAAATACCTCCTTTTGAAATCTTCCGAAAGCATACCAATGAATGCTACTTTGTGGTTTTAATCATCGAAGTCAGCTTAAAACAAAAGACTGATAACCGTGCCAGTGCCCTCGGCACTTTTTATTTGGATTCGACCTTTGTGCAGCAGCATAATCTGTTTGCTCAAACTAAGGCCAATACCACTTCCCGTCTTTTTGGTGCTGAAGAAAGGTACAAAAACGCTGTCCTTAATCTCTTCTGGAATACCCTTTCCATTATCTGCCACTTTTATAATTATATTGCCGTTGATTTTCTTTTGTGCAGAAATCTGGATAAGGGCATTGTCCTTATTCTGGCAGGCATCAATAGCATTTAACAGAAGGTTGATCAATACCTGTTCAATTAAATAGGTGTCTATCTTTATCTCCAAATCGGGGTTATCCAGCGAGAAGTCAATTTTTATTCCGCTAGACTCCATAGACGGCTGCATTAAGTTTTGGATGTTTTTGAAGAGCTCGGCAATTTTTACACTGGCCAGATTTAAATGGGTCACTTTGTTTAGGCTGCGATAGGTCTTTGCAAATTTCAGCAAGCCTTCACTGCGCCTTTTTATTGTTTTTATTCCTGAATCCAAATCTTCAATGTCCAAGGGATTTTCTTGGGGGTTGTTTAAGTTATTTTGAATATTGGTCTCCAAGGTTTCTGCCAAAGAGGAAATGGGGGCTATACTGTTCATGATTTCGTGGGTCATTACACTCAGCAGTTTTTTCCAGGCATCCGATTCGTTTTGGTTTAGGGTTTCCTCTATGTTTTGAAGTACTATGAGCTTAAACGAATTTGCTTCCATTTCAAAAACCGTATCCGAAATTAGGACTTTCAAAGTCTCCTGCTTCATTTCCAGGGTTACGGACGCAGTATTGGAATGGTAGGTTTCAAACAATTCGTCATATAGCTGTGGATGTCTTTTTTCAACAAAGTTTATGTTTTTGAAGGAAGGGAAATCCAGTGTTTTTAATATGGAATCATTTGCCCAAAGCACTTCACCACTTTCCACATTGTAGGCAATGATGCCAATATTAACCATTTCGAGGATTTTCTGAAGGTAGAGAAACTGGGCTTCGCGCTCGCTGTCTATACTTTTGATGGTTTTGTTGACCAAATTAAAGCCTTTGTGCAATTCCCTAATATCTTGTGATCCGTGCTCTTCTGAAAACCATCGGGAGAAATCGCGATACTTTACCGATTCAAAAAAATCATCCATCTCCACAAAACGCTTCAGGACAAAATGGTACAGGCGGTAAACCAATAAAAGAGTGAGAAAAATTCCGCCTACAATAGCATAGGTATTTGGCGAAACGATTCCAAAAGCCAGAACCAACAACGAAATGAGCAGGCCCAAGACGTGAAATGCAAGAGTGATTCTATAGCTTTTATAGTTCATATTTATTGAGCCTGCGATATAGGGCAGCACGGGTAATGCCCAATTCCTTGGCAGATTTGGAGATGTTTCCCTTATTTTTTTCAACCACCGAAAGAATGGCATTTTTTTCAATTACATCAAGATTTGTTTCGTTTTGGATAAAGGTGGGCTGCTGTCTTTCAATGGCCGAAAAGATTAAGTCTTCGGCATTCAAACTTTGGTTTTCGGCCATAATAACCGTGCGCTCCAGAGCATATTGCAGTTCGCGAACGTTGCCTGAAAAAGGATGTCTTTTTAGCTTTTGGATAAAATCGGGCTCCAAGGCAAAGCTCATCTTGCCGTACTTTTTGGCGTAAAAATCCACAAAATAACGCGCCAAAAGGGTTATGTCAGTCCCCCTGTCCCTCAGCGGTGGAATGGTAATATCTACAGTATTGATACGATAGATAAGGTCTTTTCTGAACTTTTCCTCATCCGCGAGATTGTGAATGGACAGATTGGTGGCGCATATTAAACGAATATCAATAGCTATGGGTTGGTTGGAGCCCAAAGGGGTTACCTGCCTATTTTGCAAAACAGTAAGCAGCCGCGCTTGTTGGCGAAGGGAAATGTTTCCTATTTCGTCCAAAAAAAGGGTGCCGCCATTAGCAGCTTCAAATCGGCCTTTACGGTCTTCTCGTGCATCGGTAAAGGCACCTTTTTTATAACCGAAAAGTTCGCTTTCAAAAAGAGTTTCGGTGAGCGCACCAACATCTACTTTTACAAAAGGCATGTTTTTACGCAGGGAATTGTCGTGAATGGCCCTAGCTATCAAATCCTTTCCTGTGCCATTTTCACCCAAAATAAGCATGTTGGCATCTGTGGGGGCTACCTTTTTGAGCTTTACAAATACATCCTGCATGGGTTCGCTCTCCCCTATTATTTTGATTTCAGATTCTAAGTTGAGTTTTTGCCTTTGAGGCTGTTTCTTGTTCTCTACCAACTCCCGAATAGTCTCCAGAATTTTTTCGTTCTTCCAAGGTTTGACCATAAAGTCTGAAGCCCCTTGTTTCAAAGAACGTATCGCAAGATCAATATCTCCATAGGCAGTTATCAAGATAACATCAACATTGGGACTGTGCTTTTTTATTTTGTTGAGCCAGAAAATACCCTCGTTGCCTGTATTTACCAAGCCATTAAAATTCATATCCAAGATTACCAAGTCAAAAACCTGGGCCTGCATCAAGCTTTGGATGGTATTGGGGTTTTTATTGACTACTACTTCCTTCACTTTCGACTTAAGCAAAAGCCGAAGTGCAACGAGTACGTCCTCATCGTCGTCTATAACCAAGATGCTGGCATTGTGGAGAAGCATGGTACAATAATAACAAATTATGAAGTTAGAATCCATAAATCGGCTTTCTTAATTCTGAATTTATAAAAGTGTGTCTGCAGCGAACAGGGAGTGTGTCAAAAGCGGACACTTTTATTTTGAAAAAATATTATAAATAACTGTTAACCAATTATTTATTTTTTTGGCATCATATTAACAAGTAATACTGTGAAAACTAATCACACTATGGACATCCCTTTAAAAAAGAAACGATTTACTACCAAAAAAATCCTCCTTATAGGTGGCATAATCCTTTTATTGGCTTTGATTGTTTTTGTAATCCTTTCATCGCTTGGTGGCTCAAAACTGAATGTTGAAAAGGAACGGATAAGCATGAGCACCGTGGAAAAAGGTGTTTTTCAGGAGAACATTCCCGTTAATGGAATTGTGCTTCCCATAACCACCATTTATTTGGATGCGCTTGAAGGCGGACGGGTGGAAGAAAAATTTGTTGAGGACGGAGCAGTACTAAAGAAGGGTGACCCTATTTTAAGGCTTTCAAATACCGATCTTGAATTGAGCCTTGTAAACCAAGAAACCCAAGTGTACAATCTATTGACGCAGATGCAGATTTCGCAAAACGCGGCACGGCAGAACACCATTAACAAACTGAACCAATACACCGATGTGGAAAATGGATTGATAGAGGCCAAACGGATCTATGACCTAAACAAGAAACTGTATGAAAAGGATGCCATTGGGCGTCAGGATTTGGTGAAGGCTGAAAATGAATACAATTATCAAAAGGAGCGTATGAAATTGTCTAAGCAAATCTTAAAACAGGATTCATCAGCCGTGAAACAGGAAAGCGGACAAGTGCAAAGCAGTTATGCCCGTACCCGAAACGCTTTGGAGCTGATGCGCAGAAAAGTAGCCGATCTTGTGGTCAAGGCCCCGGTTGATGGGCAGCTCACTTCGCTGGATGCCGAAATCGGACAATCCAAAAACAAAGGAGAACGCTTGGGACAAATAGATGTATTGAGCGGTTTTAAGGTGCGTGCCGATATTGACGAGCATTATATTTCCAGAATATACAACGGACAGACGGGAAGCTTCAGCTTTAATGGCAAGACCTATAAACTCTCTATTAAAAAAGTGTATACCCAAGTTACCAACGGCCGTTTTCAGGTAGATATGCAGTTTGAGGAAACTGTGCCAGAAGGAATACGTAGAGGTCAGACCTTACAGATTCGCCTCGCGTTGAGCGATGAAAAACAAGCCATAATGATTCCGAAAGGTGGTTTCTTTCAGCAGACCGGAGGCAACTGGATTTTTAAAGTGAGTGAAGATGGAAACACGGCATACAAAACAGATATAATATTGGGAAGCCAAAATACTGAATTCTACGAAGTATTGAGCGGACTGCAACCTGGCGATAAAGTGATAACCAGCAGTTATGATAATTATGGTGACATACAGGAACTGGTTTTAAAAGATTAAAATTCTCGATTTAGCTCGAACGGATAAGAAAATAATTAAGTTGAAAATAATAAGATATAAAAGATGATAACAATAACCGATCTAGAAAAGTATTACGCCACCGAAGAGGTTCGCACCGTAGCCTTAAACAAATTATCCTTTAAGGTTAATGAAGGGGAATTTGTAGCCATAATGGGGCCTTCCGGTTGCGGAAAATCCACTTTGCTGAATATCCTTGGCCTATTGGACGATCCCGATGGGGGCAGTTTTGTGTTCAACGGGATAGAAGTGGCAGGTTTTAACGAGCGCAAACGTGCCGATTTAAGGAAGCACAATATTGGGTTTGTATTTCAAAGTTTTAATCTCATTGACGAGCTAACCGTTTTTGAAAACGTGGAACTGCCACTAATCTATACGGGCGTAAAACCATCAGAGCGCAAGGCTCGCGTGGATGCTGTACTTGAAAAAATGCAGATTATGCACCGTAGAAACCACTTCCCGCAGCAGTTATCTGGAGGGCAACAACAGCGTGTGGCCGTAGCCCGTGCCGTTGTGAACAACCCTAAACTTATTCTTGCAGATGAGCCTACTGGAAACCTCGATAGCAGCAACGGTAACGAAGTGATGGATTTGCTAACTGAATTAAACGAAGCCGGAACTACAATAATTATGGTTACCCACAGTGAGCACGATGCCAAATACAGTCACCGTATTATCAGGATGCTGGATGGACAGAAGGTTACTGAGAATGTACTGTCTGAATACGTGAGTAGTAAGTAAAATAAACATCAAATAATCAAAAACGGACAGTCATGTTAAGTAATTACTTCAAAATAGCAGTTAGAAATCTTTGGAAGTATAAAGGATATTCTTTTATCAATATTTTTGGTTTGGCCATTGGCATTACTTGTGCGAGCCTTATCCTTCTTTGGGTTGAGGATGAGGTAAATTTTGACCAATCCATTCCCGATAAAGAATTGGTTTTTAAAATTCCCACCAATCAAAAGTACGATGGGGAATGGCGAACTTTTTCCATTGCCACACCTGGTCCTTTAGCAGCTGCTCTAAAAGCAGAAATACCTGAAATCACAAAATCGGCACGCAAGCGCGATCAAAGTTCTCTCTTCAGCGTGGGTGATAAGTCGATAAATAGAAAGGGCAGTTATGCCGATAAAGATCTCTTTGCCATTTTGGGACTTAACTTTATTGCAGGTAATGCTGAGACAGCTTTTGAAAACAAAAAATCAATTGTAATTACGCAAGAAATGGCTTCTATTCTTTTCAACAGTAGCCAAGATGCTATCGGGAAGAACATCCAAGTGGACAAAGAAACTGAGTACACTGTTACAGGAGTAATAAAAAATTTTCCAGAGAACACCAGCTATCCTTTTTCCTGGTTGGTTCCGTTTGAAAACTTTACCGATGGCAAAGAATGGACAAATGGTTATGGTTCAAATTTTACAGACACCTTTGTGAAATTAAAAGCTGGGGTAGTAGTTGAAAAGGTAAATGAAAAAGTAAAAGCTATAATTCCCGCCAAGACAGGTGATGATGATACTGAAGCAATTTTATTTTCAGCAAACGATTGGCATTTACGAGCCGATTTTAAAAATGGTGAAATCAGTGGAGGCCGCATTGAATATGTGCGCTTATTTAGCTTTATAGCGCTTATTATCTTGCTTATTGCCTGCATTAACTTTATGAATCTGTCCACCGCCCGAAGTGAAAAACGCGCCAATGAAGTGGGAATGCGCAAAGCTTTAGGCTCTGGTAAAAAGCAACTGATCTTTCAGTTTGTTACTGAAGCCGTATTTACAGCTTTTCTTAGTGGATTAGTAAGTGTTTTGCTTTTGATAATATTGATTCCGCACTTTAATGCTTTGATTGGTAAAAATTTAAGTCTAGCACTTACCCAACCAATACATTTTCTTCCCTTAATTTTCATAACCCTAATTTGCGGTTTCTTTTCCGGGCTTTATCCTGCGTTTTACCTTTCTTCTTTTAAACCTATAGAAGTCCTTAAGGGAACTAGAAGACAGACAGGAGCGGCATCTTTTACCCGAAAAGGATTGGTGGTTATTCAATTTTCGATATCGATTATTTTTATCATCAGTACCATCCTGGTATATCAACAGGTACAGCACGTTAAAAGCCGGGATTTGGGGATGGAAAAGGAAAATCTTATAGAAGTTCCTGCAGCAAATGGTAACGTGATTAAAAATTTTAAGTTTATTGAGCAAGAGCTTACATCTTCGAGATTAGTAGAAAGTGCAGCCTTGGTGAATTCACAAATTTTGTCTGGCGGCAATAATACTTCAGGAATAGAATGGCATGGAAAACCAGAAAACCAAGATATCTTAATTTCTTACAGAACAGTCACCCCACAGTTTTTTAATACCGCAGGAATGACAATAAAGGAAGGTAAAGGCTTTGGAAATTCTCAAGACGCAGACAGCACTAAGGTCTTAATTTCCGAATCCTTTGCGAGACTTATGAATACAGATGATGTAATTGGAAAAACCATTAATTGGGGTGAACAAGTATTTACCATAAATGGAGTAGTTAACGATTATTTATACGGAGATATGTATGGCACAAGCGATCCGGTTATCTTTTATCATCAAGCTGAAGGGGCTGATTATCTGTATATAAAACCAGCAACTGGAGTAGCCATAAATAAAACCCTGAAAGAAATAGAAAATGTTCTTAAAACACAGAATCCAGGCTTTCCATTTGAGTACCGGTTTGTAGATGAAGCTTTTAACGAGCGTTTTAAGAGTGAACAGTTGGTAGGAAATTTATCCCAGATTTTTGCGCTTTTGGCCATTATCATTTCCTGCTTGGGGCTCTTCGGGTTATCTGCATTTACTGCAGAGCAACGTAGAAAGGAAATAGGCGTGCGCAAGGTGTTAGGCTCTAGCGTGCCGGGAATTGTACAACTATTATCAATAGATTTTATGAAATTGGTACTACTCGCCATTCTAATATCGGCACCTATAGCTTGGTACGTTATGCAAAACTGGCTAAAAGGTTTTGCGTACCGCATCGATATTAAATTTTGGGTTTTTGCTATTGCTGGTTTAGCGGCGGTTCTTATTGCCTTGCTAACCGTAAGCTTTCAGGCAATAAAGGCTGCCATTGCAAACCCAGTAAAAAGCTTAAGAACCGAATAATTTTCATCTATCAAAAAAGCGAACTATTATGCTTAGAAATTATTTTAAAATCGCTTGGCGGAATATACGTGCAAATAAACTTTTCACCGCGCTTAACATTGCTGGACTTGCCATTGGAATGTGCGTGTGTATCATACTATTTTCCTTTGTAAACACTGAGCTTAGTTTTGATACCATGTATTCAGATTCAGAAAATATCTATCGGGTAAATATGGAAACTTCCGAAGACTATGGTTTTGAAACATGGGCCACAATGCCCAACGCTGTTGGTCCCGCCATTACAGAGGATATTCCACAGGTTAAAAAGATGACCCGGCTTATAAAGGATGATTTTGGCGCCACTGCTTCCTTAAAAATAGGCGATAAAAATTTTACTGAAAATGCACTTTACTTGGCAGATTCAACGCTGTTTAAAATGTTCGATTTCAACTTTATAACAGGCAATAGTCAAAGTGCCTTTTCAAAACCAAAGTCCATTGTGCTTTCAAAATCTACAAAGGAAAGATTATTTGGGGAGCAGGAAGCAATGGGGCAACTAATTACCGTAAACAATAGGGATACTTTACAGGTATCAGGTGTTTATCTAGATCTTCCAAAAAACAGTAGTATTGATTGCAATATGGTCTATAATATTATGGACTCCTGGATGGGAACAAACGTCTATTGGAGCAATGCTAGTTATGAAACCTACTTGCAACTTCAACCAAAGGCAAATGTTACAGAAGTTGAAAAGCAAGCGACCAATTTAATTGACAAATACGTGGACAAAGATGGTCAATATTTCACAAAATTCTTTTTGCAGCCATTAACAAAAATTCATCTTTATTCAACTGATATCAGAGAGGGATATTCCAGCAAATTGGGTAGCATTTCCACTATAAAAAGTCTTTCATTTCTTTCAATTCTTGTTTTATTTATTGCTTGTATCAATTATATGAATCTCGCCACCGCCAATTCCCGGAAACGGGCAAAAAGTATTGGGATGAACAAAGTTTTAGGCGCCAACCGCCGCCACATGCTTTTTCTGTTTTATGTAGAAACTGCCATCCTGGTGCTCTTCTCAATAGTAATTGGCTATGCTGCCTCTTTTGTGGCCTTGCCATTATTCAAAAGCATTACAGGATATGAGCTTGCATTTTCAGATTTGCTTGCCACCCCAATTATAATAGGTTTACTACTAATATGGATTGTTGTTACGGGGGTTGCCGGCAGTTACCCAGCAATTTCTATGTCGAATATCTCCCCTCTTGTTTTAGTGAATAAATCGAAGAAAAAAGGATCAGCTTCAGAATTAGTTCGCAAAGGCTTGGTGGTTTTTCAATTTGCTGCTTCCATCATTTTAATAATCGCCGTTACTATAATCCTTCAGCAAATGGCTTTCATTAAGAATAAGAATTTGGGGTATGATCCTAACGGAATTGTAGCCGTTTCAATTAAATCTGCAGAAAACAAACAGCAAGTACAAAATTTAATGCAAGCCTTGCTAAAACAATCCAATGTTATAAGTATTTCCGCCACGCAGTCCATGCCAGGCTCAAATGAAAGCGGTCGGGCTGTCCGAAAGCTGGCAACAGACAATAACGGACTTCCCATAGCCAGTTGCCGAACGGAGGGCAACATCGTTAAAACGTTGAAGCTAAAACTGCTTGCAGGTAATGAACTTCCCGAAAAAATCGCAACGGGAGATTCTACTGTCTATACTTTAATAAATGAAAAAGTACTCAATTATCTAGACTATAAAACTGCTGATGAAGCGGTTGGAAAAATAATCAATACCGAACTTGGCGACAAAGCTATAATAAGTGGCGTTGTGGAGAATTTTAATTTTAATTCGCTTAAAGAAGATATTGGTGGATATATGTATTACAAATCATTGGCAGCCCCAGAAGGAATCAGAACTCTTTTGGTAAGGTATAACACCTCCAATCTTCCACAGTTTATTGGGCAAGTGCAGAAAACCTTTAATGAAAGTTTACCCAATACAGCTTTCGACTATGAATTTGTGGACAAACACGTGGCACAATTATACGCTTCCGAAGAAAAAACGGCACATACTGCGACTATTTTTTCGGTATTGGCCATTTTTATTGCTTGTCTTGGCTTATTTGGTTTGGCCGCATTTACCGCAGAACAGCGTACCAAAGAGATTGGAGTACGCAAAGTGCTGGGTGCCACTATTGCGAGCATCACGCAATTGCTGTCTAAGGACTTTTTAAAGTTGGTTCTCGTGGCTTTTCTAATAGCTGTTCCTGTTGCATATTGGCTAATGCATAAGTGGTTGCTGAATTTTGCTTACCGGACAGAAATTAGTTGGTGGGTATTTGCTTTTGCAGGTGTTGTGGCAATAATTATTGCTTTGGCTACGGTTAGTTTTCAAGCGATTAAAGCAGCAATTGCAAACCCCGTAAAAAGTTTACGGACGGAATGAAAAAAGGAGTCGGTTTGTCACCAAGAAAACCACCAATAATTAACTATTAACAGTATAAAATATGTTTAGGAACTACATTAAAATCGCACTTAGAAATCTTTGGAAGGATAGAACTTTCACGTTTCTCAATATTATTGGTCTTTCAGCAGCATTTTGTGCGGCATTTTTGTTGAGTATGTATGCTCTTTTTGAGTTGTCTTTTGATAGATTTCACAAGAATACTGGTACTCTATATGAAACCTATACAAGCTCCGAAACATCAAAAGGAACTGAATATAGTAATGCCAACCCCATACCTTTTGCAGAGGCTTTAAAAGAGGAGGTTCCAGGAGTAGAAAAAATAACAAGATACGCTACCGGAGGACCATTAGTGACTTATGGTGATAAAACCTTGAAACTGGATCTTGCTTGGGCAGACCCTGATTTTTTCGACATGTTTACCTTTCCAATTCTGGAAGGCTCAGGCAACAATCCCTTAGCAGAAAGATCCTCTATCGCTATTACGCAGAAAGCGGCAACGAAGATATTCGGCAAAAAAAATGCAATAGGTGAAACCGTTACGATATTAAGGGATGGAGCTGAAAAACCCTTTACAGTAACGGCAGTATTGAAAGACATACCCTCAGCAAGTAGTATTGGTTTTGATGGTATATTAAATTTTAAAGACTTACCAAATTCGTTTTATGCAGATAATATAGATCGTTGGGATGCTCATAACCACCCTGTTTATCTCCAATTGGCCGTTGGCATTTCACCTGAAAAGTTTGAAAAGTCCACCCGTGCATTTTCCGCTTTGCATTATGCCGATGAAATTGCAACCGACAAAAGAGATGGAGCAAAACCCAATAAAGACGGCCAATACATTCAAATACACCTACTCCCATTTGAAGATATTAGTTTTACCAATCTCAATAGCGGTTCGGCTACAGTAAGCAAAACGCTGCAATATTTAATTCTTGGAATCGCGTTTCTAATTCTTTTTATTGCCAGTGTCAACTTTATAAATATGAGTATAGCCAAAGGCTCACAACGACTTCGGGAAATTGGCATGCGCAAAACCCTAGGTGCTGGAAAAGGACAATTGTTTTTTCAATTTTGGGGTGAAAGCATTTTGATTTTTGCTCTTTCTATCTTATTGGGAGGATTTTCTGCTTTCTTATTGCTTGATAGTTTCCAGACTCTTTTCCAGACCAGTGCATCCTTCGCTATAATTACCAATCCCTTGATGCTTTTTGGTCTTCTTATGTGTTTAATGCTTGTTACGCTTGTGGCGGGGGGCTATCCTGCGCTTTTGATGAGCAAACTGAACACATTGCATGCTTTAAAAGGAAAATTGGAAAACACGGGAAAAAATAGAGTTCGCGATGTATTGATGGTTGTTCAATTTTGCATTGCCATTTTACTTATCAGTGGCACCTTGGTACTTTGGAGCCAGTTGGATTATATGCGAACAAAGAACCTAGGGTTTAACAAAGAACAAGTAATTACATTACCACTAAATACCAAAAAAGACCGCGGACAAATATTGCAGCTGTTGCGAAACAGCCTTGAAGGACAACCAGGAATTATAAGTGTATCTGCAGCAGACAACAATTTGGGGTTGGGAAAAGATGGAAGAACATCAACTACCATAATGGGCTTTGATTACAAAGGCAGGGAGGTTAAAACAAATTTGCTAACGGTAGATTATGACTATCCACAGACTTTGGATATTCCAATATTAAAAGGGCGCGCTTTTAACAAACAATATTCCTCAGACAGTCTTTCCATTGTTATCAATGAAGCGATGGCCAAAGAGTTTGGTGAAAAAGATCCGCTGAGTGTTCGTTTTATTTTAAATGATTCGGTTCAATATTCAGTAATTGGAGTGGTGAAAAACTATAATTTTCAAGATCTTAATAGAGCTATAGAACCAATTAGTTTTTTCTTTAATCCCAGCGCCCCAAAATATTATGCCTACATAAAAGTGGCGCCAGACAATCTTTCGCAATCGTATGAAAGGGTTAAGGAAGTTTGGAATACTTTAGAGCCGGACACTGAATTTATGGGTTCTTTTTTAGACGAGAACATAGACCGCACTTTCAAGGACGAACGAAAAATGACCACTATGATAAGTAGTGGGTCTATACTCGCCATTGTGCTTAGCTGCATTGGTCTTTTTGCTATTTCATTATTAGTTGTAAACCAAAGAAAGAAGGAAATTGGTATTCGCAAAGTTGTAGGAGCAAGTACCTCCACGATCACAATTTTATTGTCCAAAGACTTTTTAAAACTGGTGGGCATTGCTTTTTTGATTGCAACGCCAATAAGCTGGTATCTCACTTCAGAATGGTTGCAACGTTACGCATACCGTGTTGAGCTAAGTGTTTGGATTTTTATTGCGGCAGGCGGTATAGCTTTTATCATTGCGCTTGCTACTATTAGCGTACGGACCATTCAAGCGGCAGTGCAAAATCCGGTGAAGAGTTTGAAGACTGAATAATGCTGCAAATACTTTATAAACGCAAGTAAAATAAAAAGATATGCTATTAGAATTAAAAAATATCTTTAAATGGGTAACCCAAGGTGGAACGAGAACCTTCCTGCTGAAAGACATAAACCTAAAGGTGGAAGAAGGCGATTTTATTTCAATTATGGGGCCATCTGGTTCGGGAAAATCCACTTTGCTGAATGTTATAGGCATGCTGGATAATTTTCAGGAAGGTGAATATAATTTCCTGAATGAATCAGTTCACATTATGAAGGAAAAAAACCGCTCCAAGCTTTATAAGGAATATATCGGTTTTGTATTTCAGGCGTACCATTTAATAGATGAGCTGACCGTTTATGAAAATATAGAAACGCCCCTACTTTACAAAAATGTAAAATCATCTGAACGCAAAGCCTTGGTTGCCGATATGCTGGACAGATTCAATATTGTGGGTAAAAAAGATCTTTTTCCCAGTCAGCTAAGTGGCGGGCAACAACAGTTAGTGGGTATTGCGCGAGCCTTAATTGCCAAGCCAAAACTCATTCTAGCCGATGAGCCTACAGGAAACCTCAACTCTAAACAAAGTGAGGAAATTATGCAGCTTTTTAAGGAACTCAACGCAGAAGGTGTTACGATAATACAAGCTACCCATTCCGAGACCAATGCAGCGTATGGCTCTCGAATTATACATCTTTTGGATGGCGGCCGAAATAACATATAAATTTATAGATCAATCAAAATCATGAAAATAAAAATCATTTGTGTGTTCCTCTTCAGTCTTCCCGCATTAATTTTTGCCCAAAACGGAGAACGAATCATATATACCCTAGAACAATGCATAGGCTTAGCACTACAAAACAATCTGGATTTAAAACAATCGCAATTCGCTGAAAAGACAAGCGGCATCAATTTTAAGCAGAACAGAAATGCCCTGTTACCAGCTATAAATGGCTCCTATAATATTGGAATCACCAATGGACGGAGTATTGATCCCTATACCAATAGTTTTGTAAACGAGCAGCTTACCTTTTCAAATGCTGGATTGGGATTGGATGCCACTATATTTAATGGCTTTAAACTTATTAATAGTTGGAAGCAAGCAAAATTGAACCTCCAGGCAGCGGAAATGGAAACTGAGGCCGCCAAACAAGCTTTGATATTAGAAGTTACTTTGACTTATTTACAGGTTTTAAATGCCCAAGACTTAGTTAAGTTAGCTAAGGCAAGGTTAGGCACTACCCAAGACCAACTGAACAGACTTAAAGTGCTTTATGAGGAAGAAACCGGAAACCCAGCGGAATATAGGGATCTTCAAGGACAGATGGCTGCAGACGCTTCCAATTTAGTGAAAAGCGAGAACACTTTGGAAGCCGAAATAATCAACCTCAACACCTTAGTCAATCCAAAAGAGGAAATTACGGTAGCCACCCTAAATCAAGATTTAGATATTGAAAAATATACATACACAGTAGATGAGGTTTATATGCAAGCTTTAAATGTGTTTCCCACTGTTAAGGCAAGCGACTTAGATGTAAAGGCCGCAAACAAGGGAGTGGCCGTTGCACGCTCTCAATACATTCCCGAAATAAGTCTTTTTGCCAATTTGAACACCAATTATTCTAGTGCTGCAAGACTATTTACTGAAACTGGGAGCAGCATAGTGGAAACAGGTGACTTTGTGACCATAAATAATCAAAATTTTGCTGTGAATACGGAACAATCAACTTTTAAGGATGAAGAAATTCCCTATAATGATCAATTTGACAATAATTTGAATTCCTCTATAGGAGTTGCAGTTACTGTACCTATTTTCAATGGATTTCGAGCCAAGAATAATGTTGCTATTCAAAAAATTAAAAAAGAAGAAGCGCAGACAGCTTTGGAAAATACAAAGCTAAACCTTCAGCAGGCCGTTAAACAGTCGTACAATGCAATGAAGGCAGCTTATGATCGCTATACTTTTTTACAGGATCAGGTGAAAGCCTATCAAGAATCATTTCGCATAAACGAGATTCGTTTTAATAATGGAGTTTCCAATAGTGTTGAATATATTATAAGTAAAAACAATTTTGATAATGCGCAGATCAACTTGGCAAATGTTGGCTATGAATATTTATTACGCGTAAGAGTTCTGGAGTATTATAGGATCGGCTTATAGCAACGTTCTTAGAATTATTGAATTTCTTCTGCAACCAATAAGACATACTTTAAACCAATTAATACAAAAAGAATAGCTATTCTAAAATTAAAGCCACTTATTCCAAATGATCTATCAATTTCTCGAAACCGAGAATATCGTCCCCCATTCCAATTTTTCGGCGAAGGGTTGCCGTTTTTGAATCAACTTGATCATTGCTTATGCCCATGAGGGAAGCTATTTCTTTGGTGGAAAGCTGGAGCTTTAACATGCAACAGAAAGCTATATCATTATCAGATAAATTTGGAAACATTTCCGAAAGTTTTAATGCAAAAGCAGGATGTACCTCTACAAATTTGCCTTTAAAGTATTTCCAGTAATTATTTTGACCCAAAATATCCTTTATTTTTTTAGCCAGTACCTGGGAACTATCTGGATTTTCACGATGGTCCAATAATTCCATCAATCTGTTTTGTAGATCAGACATTTCCAAAGACACCTTTACTAATTCCTTTTCCTTATTGGCAAGGGATCTTTCCCGCACCAAACGCAGTTCGCTCTCCAAAGTGTTTTTCTCTTCCAATGCTTTTTTGGAGATTTCCAAACTGGAAACAAGTTCTTGCTGCAGCTTTAGTTTGTTTCTATTAGATTTGAAGAGCACAAACCCAATCCCCAGAATAAGTATAAAAATAAGGATACTCAGTATAAGTATGTTGTCCTTTTTATTGTTGTTCTCAACCAAAAGCTCATTGTTTTTTTTGAGCACAATATTCTTCTCCCGTTGTATTCCATTTTGGAATGCTTCCTGAAGTTCCAATGCCTTGGCCTTATTTATTGCTGCGTTTAGCGAATCCTTTAAAAAATCCATTCTTTCAAAAGATTGCAATGAATTTTCAACCATGCCTTTTTGGGTATAGGTAGCGACGGCTTGTTTTAAAAAGTCAATTTCGTTATCGGCATTCATTTTCAGCCGGGTAGTTTTTGCGGTAGCCTTTACCCTGTCTATTACACTTAAAGCCTGACTGTATTGTTTTTGGGTATTTAAAAACTCGATATACCGCGCGCTTATCTCCATAAATCTAGGTGAGTTAAGCTGAAAGGAACCCTCATATGCCTTTTGAAATGCCTCTTGGGCTTGTTGTGTTCTTCCTGTAGCTTCATAAACTTGGGCAAGATTACTTACGCTTAACCAAACGTACTCCATATTGTTCATCTCCCGAAGCCCTTTTTCTACTTCTTTTAGGGCTTCTTCAGCTGCTCTATAATTTTCTTCCAACTTGATGAGGCAATCGGCATAGGAAAGGAGGGTATAGTAATAATTAGCGCCTATATTTTTTTTAAAAAAGGGCAACACTTCTTCATATATATCCTTCGCAAAGGTATAATCTCCGTTGTTATAGTATAGATTTGCCAATTTCTGTTTCACTATATACAGCTCTCTCTTATTTCCAACTTCAGTTAGAATGGTAATGGCTTTTTGGAGATAATTCAGCGCTTTTTCGCTGTTCATCATATAATTGTAGTTGGAAGCCATTTCGCCATAGACCAATCCTTCCCCCTCTTTATTTTTGGCTTGTTTATAGAATTGCATCGCATTTTCAAGCGCTTCCAAAGATTCCTGATAACGAGAACCAAAGCGGTAGTTGATAGCCAGATTAAGATACATTTTGCCATGTTGCAGTGGATATTCCTCAGTATACTCCAATGCCTTCTTCATATAAAATTCCGCAGAATCCGGAACCGCCAACCTATTGTATTGGATGCCGATATTGCTATAGGTTTTACCAATGACCGTATCGTGGAGTTTAGAGGAATACTTCAAAAGACGGAACATATAGACTTTAGCAGAATCGGGATTTGAGCGAGCGCTGTTTTCTATTTGTTGGTTAAGCTTATCTATTTCAGGATTTTGCGCCTGTAGATTTAATATAAAACAAAGGAGAAATACAAGAGGAATTAGCTTTTTCATACGCAGGTTTGGGGGTATAAATATAATTGTAAATACTTTAATTAGCGGGAATGAGCCATATTTAATTGCGGCTACCAAACAGAAAAAAGCGAAAATAAATTGGTTGATTTTCTGCTATAAAAATATAGTGTTATGGAATATTTCCATTTAACAGGAAATATTCCATATATTTAAAATTCTTTCCCTACATTTGTTTTCCCAGCAAAAAATAAATGCATTCACAACTTTTCGCAATCATAGACGTAGAGACCACTGGCGGCGGTATTGCTGGCAATCGGATTACTGAAATTTGCATTGCCCTTTTGAAAGATGGCGAAGTGGTTGATAAATACACCACGCTCGTAAATCCCGAGCGGGATATTCCACATTATATTACTGCATTAACTGGCATTGACAATGAAATGGTTGCCGATGCACCACGGTTTTTTGAGATTGCCGAAAAAGTTGCTGAATTTACAAAAGACGCCATTTTTGTGGCGCACAACGTTAGTTTTGACTACAACGTTATCCGCGGGGAGTTTCGGCTTTTGGGGCAGCATTACAACCGAAAGAAACTTTGTACCGTCCGCCTTTCGCGCAAATTGATTCCGGGGCATTTGTCCTATAGTTTGGGAAGGCTTTGCAACACCATCAACATTCCGCACCTCAACCGCCACCGTGCGGAGGGCGATGTGGATGCCACGGTAATTCTATTTCAAAGATTGCTTTCGTTGGACGAAGATTTCAGCACTATTAATTCCTTTTTGAACCCGCGTTCCAAACAGGCAACGTTACCACCGCATATTCCTGCGGAACAGATAAACGAATTGCCAGAAGAAGCTGGCATCTATCTTTTCAAAAACCAAAAGCATCAAGTCATTTATGCGGGAAAGGCCAAGAATATTAAAAAGCGGGTATTGAGCCATTTTTATGATAAGAAAACAAAGGAATATCAACTTGGGCAAGAAACGCATTTTATAGATTATGAACTTACGGGGAATGAATTATTGGCATTGTTAGTTGAATCGGAACACATTCGGAAACATTACCCAAAATATAATCGGGCGCAGAAATGGCCTGCAACAACCTATCAAATAATCAGCTATGTAAACCAGCGCGGCATTATCCAACTTGCTTTGGGAAAAACCAAGGTGCTGCACGATTCAGTGGGCACGTTTTACAACAAGACCGAAGCCATTGAAAAGCTGGAGGAAATATGCGAGACTTTTAAATTATGTCCGCGGTTTTGCACCTTACAGAGCACTTCTGAAAAATGCTCCCACTACCGCATCAAGAATTGTGAAGGCATTTGTGAAGAAACCGAAACCGTTGCGGCATATAATCTAAAAGTACAGGCTGCCATTCAATCTTTAAAGGAGAACAAACTTACGTTTGCAATTCAGGGAAAAGGAAGGACAAAGGACGAAATAGCTTTTGCATTGGTTGCGGAAGGACAATACAAAGGTTTTGGTTTTTTTGACCGAAGTGAAGCCATTTGCAATATTGAGGACTACGAACCTTTTTTAAAATTGCAGCCAGCCAGTTATCATACGCACGCAATTATCCGAAGTCATCTTAAAAAGCATGGGGAGCGGAATGTGGTTTATTTTGATTTAAAATCTACCAGACCCCCAAAACCTAACAGGTCTTCGAGACCTGTTAGGTTTGAGCTCCGTTAAAAATCACTCAAAATGAAACAAGATGTTATAGAACTCGGCGCAACCTATCATATTTTCAACAGAGGAAACAATAAAGAGAATATTTTTATTGAAGATAAAAATTATATCTATTTCCTACAGTTACTGAAAAAGTATATTCTTCCAATTGCAGATATTTACGCATATTGTCTTCTGAAAAATCATTTCCACATTCTACTGAGAATTAAAGATGGAAATGCTATTTCCCACAAATATAAAGACCGACCCCATCAAGCATTTTCCAATATGTTTAACGCCTATACGAAAGCAATCAATAAAGCTTACGCTAGAAGTGGCAGTTTATTTCAAGAACATTTGAAACGGAAGCGGGTAATGGATGAAAAATGTTTGGTTCAGATTTTGGGCTACATACATTTGAATCCTGTTAAGCATGGTTTTACTGAAGATTACAAAGAATATCCCCATTCTTCATTTAAAGCTTTTGTTTCCAATAAAAATTCAAATATTGATAAACAAACTATTTTCAATTTAATCGATAAGGATAGTTTTGAATATTGGCACCATCAGAGAGTATTTGGCTTGGAAGATATTATGGATTTATAGGATGTAAAACCTAACAGGTATTTAAGACCTGTTAGGTTTATAATTTTGCAAACGCAATCTCCTCAAAACTGGTAATTACCCTATCCGCTTTACTATAATCCTGATTGGTTGAATGCGGACTTTTAAAGCCTACGCAGTAAATATTTGCAGCCTTGGCTGCGGCGATGCCGTTGGTGGAATCTTCAATCACCATGCAATTTTCCGTTTGCTCCCCAGCAAGTTCCGCGGCCTTTATAAAAATTTCGGGGTGTGGCTTGGATGCCTTCAAATCGGCGCCGCTTATTTTTGCCTTAAAATATTTATCGAGGTCGAAACGCTCAAAAATACGGTTGATGTTTGGCATGGAAGCAGAAGAAGCCAAAACTAAAGTCAAGCCATTGGCGTGGTAGTCTTTTATTAAATCGTGAACGCCATCCAAAAGCGCAAGATCGTTATCGTTTTCAAAAAGATATTTAAAGTGTTTTCTTTTGGTTGCAACTAAATGTTCGGGACTTTCAGAAATACCAAAATGCCCACAAAGTGTCCTGCAAATAGGCAAGGTTGCTTGTCCTGTAAAGGAATCATACATTTCTTGACCCACGTCAATTTTCATATCCTCAAACATTTTGAAATAGGCTTTGCGGTGTAATGGTTCGGTGTCTACAATTACCCCATCCATATCAAAAAGTACAGCTTTTAGCATATCGGCTTTTTTTTGCGAAGGTACAGAAAACAAACTTTTTATTTTTTCAGTTGTGCCAATAACTCAAAAGATTTCAATCTGTCTTGTTGATCATAAATATGGGCGACGGTAATCAGTTCTTCAACCCTGGTTTCGGCAACAAAAGCATTTAATTTTTTTTGTACTGTTTCGGTGCTTCCCACGAAGGAATATTGCATCATTTGTGAAATGTGGGCCTCTTCAAGGGAATTCCAAAGTCCATCCATACTTTTTACCGGCGGTTGCAACGGTTTTCGGGTATTTCGGATTACGTTCAGCATAAATAATTTCATGCTTGTGGACAAATATTCAGCTTCTTCATCGGTATCCGCTACCACTACGTTAACACAGGCCATTGTATAAGGTTTTGCGAGCTGTTTTGAAGGCTCAAAGTTTGAATGATATAATCGCAGTGCGTCGTGGAGATGGGTAGGCGCAAAATGGCTCGCGAAAGCGTAGGGCAATCCCAATGCGCCAGCCAGTTGGGCACTAAACGTACTCGAACCCAAAAGATATAGCGGCATTTCCAAGCCTTCCCCCGGAATAGCGCGGACGGGGCTGTGGGAATTGGATTTTGAAAAATATTTTACCAGTTCCTGAATGTCATTTGGAAAGTCGTTAACCGTTTCTATCCGTTCACGCCTAAGCGCTCTGGCAGTAACTTGATCGGTTCCCGGCGCACGGCCCAAACCCAAATCAATCCTATCTGGATATAGGGTGGCTAGGGTTCCAAATTGTTCCGCAACAATAAGCGGGGCGTGATTGGGAAGCATAACCCCGCCCGAACCTACGCGAATAGTTTTGGTGTTTTCCGCTACATAGCCTATCAGCAACGGTGTGGCGGAACTCACAAGGCTTTCGGCGTTGTGGTGTTCCGAAATCCAAAAGCGCTTATACCCTAATTTCTCTGCCTGTTGAGCCAAAGCCAAACTATTTTGCATAGCCGTTTTATGGCTGCTCCCCTGAATAACGGGTACCAAATCCAACACAGAAAAAGGGATATTTTGCAGCAATGCTTCCATATTCATCCAGTTTATATTTTGGCCCTTTGGTATTGCAATGGCCATTCCACATCTACCCCCAACTCAGTAGCGGCGTGCAAAGAAAAATACGGTTGCCTTAGACTTTCGCGGGCATAGAGAATCAAGTCGGCCTTTCCAGCCTTTAAAATTTCCTCAGACTGCTCGGCGGTTGTGATTTGGCCCACGGCACCCGTTAGGATATTTGCCTCTTTTTTAATCTGCGCCGCAAAGGGAACCTGATAACCCGGTTTGCTAGGAATCGTCGCTTTGGGGACGTTTCCGCCAGACGAAGTATCGATTAAATCAACCCCCAATTCCTTTAGCTTTATTGAAAGTTTAACGGAATCTTCAACAGTCCAACCGCCTTCGGTCCAATCGGTCGCGGAAATCCTTACGAATAATGGTTTTTCTTCCGGCCATTCCTTTCGGACAACTTCAGTAACTTCCAACAAAAACCGAATTCTATTTTCAAAACTCCCGCCGTATTCATCGGTACGTTCGTTTGCCAATGGTGAATAGAATTGGTGAAATAAGTAACCGTGGGCGGCGTGTATTTCAACTACATCATAACCGGCTTTTTCCGCGCGACGGGTTGCTTGGGCGTAATCGTTTTTTACTTTTTCAATCCCCAAAGCATCCAAGGCAATTGGGGCTGGCTCTCCTTCGCGAAAAGGCAAAGCGGAAGCAGAAACCGTTTGCCAACCGTTTTCATCCTTTGGTGCAATTTTTCTAGCACCATCCTTTGGCAATTGATAGCTTGCTTTTCTGCCTGCGTGGGCCAATTGAATTCCAATCAAAGCATTTTGGGAATGGACAAAATCTACAATTTGTTTCGATTTTTCAATATGTGCGTCTTTCCAAAGACCCATATCACCGTGAGTAATTCTTCCTTCGGGAGAAACAGCCGTTGCTTCCTGAATAATCAAGGCCGAACCCCCAACGGCACGGCTTCCCAAATGCACGAGATGAAAATCGTTTGCAAACCCGTCAACGCTGCTGTACATACACATTGGCGAAACTACCATTCGGTTTTTGAAGGTTTTACTTTTTATTTTTAAGGGGGAAAAGAGTAAGTTCATTTTGTTGTTGGTTGTTCGTTGTCGGTTATAAAAATTTGAAAAATGTGTAGGCTCTTCTATTTTTTAGATATTTTAAATCGTTTTCGAAATAATATGCCTCTCGCTCAAAAGAAATATTTCTGTATGCTTTATGACGGTTTCCGAGTTGAAGCCAGCGAAACAGAAATTCAATTCCGTACCACAAATAGAAAAAAACGATTAGCAATTCGGCTTGTTGGCGTAGGTGAATGCTTTCATGGTTTAGGAAAATCAAATCCTCTTTAAGAGATTGATGCTTTAAAACCACAAACGGCCAGAGCGTCATTCCATTGAAGTTTTTTCGAAGGAGTTTTGGACGGACTATTAGGATCAAATTATTCTTGTTTCAGGTTGCAGGTTTCAGGTTGCAGGTTTTAAAAGTGAAATTATTTATAATTAGTTAATTTCTATTCGCTTTTCGCTAATCCCTACTCCCTAAATTTATTTTTTTAAAAATTGTCGCAACACATATTGAAGAATCCCTTCGTTTTGGTAATAGGCAACCTCAATTGGGGAATCCAGTCTTGCAATTGCCTTGAATTCAATTTCCTTGCCATCCTCGTTTTTGGCAGTTACCGTTACTTTTTTTGAAGGAGTTAAATCGTTTTCAATACCTGTTATACTGAAGTGTTCTTTACCTGTGAGGCCGTGCGATTTGGCACTTTCGCCATCCAAATACTGAAGCGGCAAAACGCCCATCATAATCAAATTGCTTCGGTGGATGCGCTCGTAACTTTCTGCCAAAACGGCTTTTACGCCCAAAAGAAAAGTTCCCTTGGCAGCCCAATCGCGAGACGAGCCACTTCCGTATTCCTTTCCAGCAAGCACAATAAGCGGGGTCTTATCTTTTATATATTTTTGTGCGGCGTCATAAACCGTCATTTCATCACCCGATGGAAGATAGGTAGTATAACCTCCTTCTTGTTCCGCCAATTGGTTTTTGATACGCACGTTGGCAAAAGTTCCGCGAACCATCACTTCGTCATTTCCACGGCGGGAACCGTAACTGTTGAAGTTTTTCTTTTCAACGCCTCTCGATTTTAAATATTGCCCAGCTGCGGAACTCTCTGAAAAGGCTCCAGCTGGGGAAATATGATCGGTTGTTATACTATCACCCAAAACCAAAAGAGCTCGTGCGCCTTCAATATTTTTTAAATCTTTTGGGTCGTCTGGAAGATCCCGGAAAAATGGGACTTCTTTTATGTATGTGGAATCGTCATCCCATTGGTAAATTTTGTCGTCCGGCACTTCTAGGTTTCGCCATATTTCATTACCGTCAAATATTTCGTCATAATTCTTTTTGAAATCTTTTGGCGTTAAAACGTTTTTCATCACCTCGTGGATTTCATCATCGGTAGGCCAAATATCCTTTAAGTAAACTGGCTTGCCGTTTCGGTCGCAGCTCAGTGGCTCCGTGGTCAAATCTATATCCACGCGACCAGCTATAGCAAAGGCCACAACCAACATTGGCGACATCAAAAAATTCATTTTTACCTGTGGATGAATTCGTGCTTCAAAATTTCTATTTCCTGAGAGCACTGAAGTCACAATTAAATCGTTTTCCTCAACCGCTTTTGAAATTTCTGGAGGAAGCGGACCTGAATTCCCTATACAGGAAGTACAGCCATAACCCACCAAATGGAACTGCAATGCTTCGAGATCTTTGAGCAAATCGGCTTTTTCCAAATAATCTGTTACCACTTTTGAGCCTGGCGCAAGTGATGTTTTTACCCATGGTTTTACATCGATGCCGTGTTCTCTTGCTTTTTTCGCTACCAGCCCTGCGCCTATCATCACGAAGGGGTTGGAGGTATTGGTACAGGAAGTTATAGCAGCAATGGCCACCGCACCATCGGAAACCATAAACTTTTCATTGCCGTGCGAAATCCAAACGGTCTTAAAACCGTTTTTCATTTTTGCCTCAATTTCTACATCGGGAGCTGGGTCGTGCGGCTGTTTTGCGGGCTGGCTTCCGCCCTCTTCCTTCCAACGGACGATGGCCTCTTCCCTTTCAGAAGGTTCTATATATTTTCTGCCGAAAGAAGTGTGTTCCAGTTCAATGAATTTTTCCTTTAAATCTTTCAGAAGTATTTTGTCCTGTGGCCGTTTTGGACCTGCAACACTAGGTTGTATGGTAGAAATATCCAGTTCCAAAACGTCGGTATAATTAATTTCGTCTTCATCTTTTCGCCAAAGCATATTTGCCTTGCAGTAATCCTCAACCAATTGGATTTGCTCCTCACTGCGATTGCTGCTTCGCATATATTCCAAGGTTTTATTGTCAATAGGGAAATAGGTTATCGTACAACCAAATTCCGGCGACATATTGCCAATAGTTGCTCTATCTGGCACCGAAAGATTGTCCAAGCCAGGACCGAATACCTCAACGAATTTACCGACCACTCCGTATTTACGGAGCAGATTTGCAATAGTTAAAACCAAGTCGGTGGCTGTTGTTCCTACCGGAAGTTTTCCCGTAAGTTTAAGTCCGATTACTTCCGGACTTATAAAATAGATAGGCTGACCGAGGATAGCGGCTTCGGCTTCAATGCCGCCGACACCCCACGCTACTACTCCTATTCCGTTTACCATCGGGGTGTGGCTATCTGTTCCCACCAAAGTATCTGGGAAAACCATTCCGTCGCGGGCAATGGCGCCTTTTGAAAAATATTCGAGATTTACTTGATGACAAATCCCCATTCCCGGAGGAACGACGCTGAAATTATTAAAGGATTTCTGCGCCCATTTCAAGAAAGTATAGCGTTCCCTGTTGCGTTTGTATTCCTCTTCCATATTTTGCTGATAGGCGTATTGAGCCGCAAAATAATCTACCTGCACACTGTGGTCTATCACCAAATCTACCGGAATCAGTGGATTTATTTTTGAGGCATCACCTCCTTTTCTCGCCATTTCAGAACGCAATGAAGCAATATCAACAACTGCGGGAACACCTGTAAAATCCTGCATCAAGACGCGAGCTGGCTTGAAGGCTATATCATCTTCACTCTGTTTTGGTTTCCAATTCAGAATAGATTCTAAATGATCTTTGGTTACTGAAAAATCATCGTAGTTGCGAAGTGCGTTTTCAAGAAGAATTCTAATGGAGAAAGGCATTTTTTTTATACTATGGCCTTGCTTTTCAAGTTCGGGAAGACTGTAATAGGTAAGTTTTTCTTTGGAAGTCTCGAGTGTTTTTTTGAGGTTGTAAATATCTTGCTGCATGACAATGTGAATTTTGAACATTAAATTTAGGTAATAAAAACGGCGTCAGCACGCAAAGAGACTGCTTTAACAGGGCGTTAACAAAATTCTTCACAATTAAAGAAATTGTATTTTTAAATAAAACCTTTTTAAATAATTATTTGCCCAAACGAATGTTATGTCATCCCAATAAATTAGCCGTAAAGACGACTGCCTTATTATTTTTATTTAAATTAGCCGTCATTAATAAAAAACATAGAACGCATTGAAAAATGCCACCGCCTTTTTTCTACTTTTTATTTTCAGCTTCAACCTTGGAGGGTCTTATGTTATCTTTAAAATCCAACAACATCAAATTCGAAGGGAAATAATCCATCAAATAAAGAAAGGTATTTCTGAAAAAGATTTGACGCGCATTACCGTTTCTTCCGAAAATGAAAACCAACTTATCTGGAAAGACCGTGAAGAATTCAGCTATAAAGGAACAATGTATGATATTGTTCACGTTGAAATTTTGAATGAAAACACCAAAGTTTACCATTGTATTTCAGACAGCCAGGAAACCAATTTGATTGCCAAATACAACAAAGAGCTTCAGAAAAAACGCAAGGATAAAAACAACCGCACCAATTCCGTAAAAACCGTAAAGTTCCTTCAGAAAATAAATCCGCTTCCACAGAAAGAAGAAGTGGCTTTTTCAAATAAAGTGATACGCCCCAATTATGTGTATCACGAAAATTATGCATCGCTTTCACTCGAAATCTCGAGCCCTCCACCCAAACAGGTTTTATAATTTATTTTGAAGCGATTCCGCTTCCCTTAATGCTTTCGGCGAATTTATAGCGCTGGGTAGCACATTTCCCAATTATAAAACTTTTAAAAAATGACAAAACTTTATTTGTCCCTTTTGGGACTGCTTATTACTGTATCTGTATTTGGTCAAGACAAACTTTCTGGAAAAATATATGATGCAGCCAACAACAATCCTTTGGTCGGGGCCAAAATAGAAATGAACGGCGCAGAGGTTTCCAGCACAGATGCTAGCGGAAAATTTACAGTTCCTTGTTCTGGAAACCAAACGATCACCATCAGTTATATTGGTTTTGAAACAACCAGCATTAATGTTAAGAACTGTTCGGAATTTTTGAATATCGGTTTAAAAACTTCTATAAACGCACTGGATGAAGTACAACTTAGCGGCACTTTTGACAACAACAAAAAAGTACTTGAAAAACCGCTTTCGGTAATTCATTTGGAAGAAAAAGAATTGGATCGCGGCACCGGATTGTATCTTGACGATGCAATAAACGCAAACGTTCCCGGAGTAACTATGAACCGTAGAGCGGTTTCGTCTGGGCAACAATTCAATATTCGCGGTTATGGCAATGGGGTTGGTTTTCGTGGAGCGAACAACAATTTTGACGGACAAGGCTACAAAGTGTATTACAACAACATTCCTCTTACAGATGCTGAAGGAATCACACTTTTGGACGATATTGACTTCGGTTCCATTGGTTCTGTGGACGTAATTAAAGGGCCAGCCGGTTCGCTATATGGTTTCGCTATTGCTGGAGTTGTAAACCTCACCACCATTCGTCCAGAAAAAGGGCAATCTTCCCTAAGTGAAAAAGTGACTGTTGGAAGCTACGGTTTGGCGCGGTTTACTACCCAATTACAAATGGGTCTTGAAAAATCTTCCGTTTTATTGAATTACGGACACCAGATTTCTGAAGGATATTTAGACCATAACGCTTCCACCAAAGACTTTTTAAATGCCGTTTTGGATTTTCACCCAAGTGAAAAACAAACCGTAAGCACTTATTTTGGTTTCAGCAATAGTTATGACGAACGCGGAGGGGAACTAACCATTGGCCAATACGACACCTTGGATTACAGTGGAAACGCGCGTTACATAAAAAACAACGCCCATAGTGAAGTGATAAGCTTCCGTGCAGGTTTAAGCCACAAATATGATTTCACCAAATGGCTTTCAAATACCACAACCGTTTATGGTTCTGGATTGAACACGAATGCAAGCTCCGCAGGCGGTTGGACGGATAAAGACCCAATCAATTATGGAACATGTGTTACTTTCGATCTTAACTTCGATTTAAGCGAAGACTTCAGTCTTTCGGGAGTTGCTGGGCTTGAATTTCAAGAGCAACGTTCACAATCCATTAGCTATGGAATGATTGAAAATCCCAACGACCCTGAAGGTTATAACATCATTGGCGCTGTGCGAAGCAACCAATATTCAAAATCGAAGAACAAATCGCTTTTCACCGAATGGATTTTGAAAATGCCTTATGATATTTCCTTCACCGCCGGAGTTGGAAAAAGTTCTATGAACCTTGATCTTGAAGACCGCGCCTTCGATCCTACGAGTGGAAAGCCACAAATAATTTCAGCAAATTATGAAGATTTGTTTTCGCCACATTTCGCGGTGAACAAAATCTTTAACGATAATATTTCAGTATATGCTTCATATAGCAAAGGCTACAAAGCGCCTGTTAGCGGAAACGTGATTATTGGAACTACGGGCGAATTGAATACAGGTCTTGAGCCAGAAGAAGGCGACCAGTTCGAAATTGGTTCAAAAGGAAATCTTTTAAACAGCAAATTGCATTATGAAGTCGCTTTGTTTCAAGCGAAATTTAAAAATAAATTTACATCTGTTGCTGTTCCAGCAGGTGATGGCACCACGCTTTATTCATACATAGCGAATGGCGGAGAATTGAACAATAAAGGCGTGGAAGCATTAGTAAAATACACCGCTTATGAGTCTGAAACAGGTTTCTTCGGAAATGTTAGCCCCTATGTGAATTTGGCTTATTCAGATTTTAAGTATGAAGATTTCAGTTATGCTTCCGTAGGAAGAGATGGCACATTAACGGAATCCAATTACGACGGAAAAGCCGTTGCAGGCGTTGCGCCATGGGTTGTAAATGCTGGGGTTGATTTCAATACAAACCTTGGACTTTATGGAACCGTGAACTATTCATATCACGATCCAGTTCCTTTTACTTCTGATGGTTTGAATGTGGCAGATAGCTATAGTTTGCTAAATGCAAAACTTGGCTACAGAATGAGTTTTGGCCATTTTGACCTTGATGCTTATGCAGGCGCCGATAACATTACTGGCGAGAAATATTACATCATGCTTTTCTTAAACCAATTGGATGATGCATACATTCCTGCACCTTTGGATACCGTTTTTTATGGCGGTCTTAATTTGAAATACAACTTTTAATTTTAGTTTGTTTAGTGTTGATTTTGTCCACTAGAGTGCAGTTGAAAAAATTATAAAGAATTCTCGACTGCGCTCGAACGGGCAATATGATGACTAAAATTTTAAAAAAAGCAACAATGAAAAACACAATACTGCTGCTATTTGTAGCAATAAGTCTTTCCTCTTGCGGAAGGTTTGGCAATGAAGACAAAAAGAAAGATCACGAGGAGCGAATCGTGTGCATTTCAAAACAATACAGCGAAATAATTTATGCGCTCGGCGCCGAAGAAAATATAGTTGCCGTAGATGTTTCCAGCACTTATCCGCCCGAAATAAAGGATTTGCCAACCATAGGCTATCATCGTGCCCTTGCTGCGGAACCGATTCTTTCTATGAAACCAACCCTTATTTTGGAAGACAACAACATTGGCCCCGAACATGTGGTTACACAGTTGAAGGATTTAAAGATTCCTATGAAGCAATTCGGGCATTATGAAAATACCATTGCCGGAACTGATTCTTTAATTCGCGAAATGGGCAGCTATTTTCACAAAGAAAAAAAAGCTGAAGAGCTCTGCAAAAAGTTGGATGCGGATATGAATTACGCCAAACAACAGGCGCTTTGGTATGAAAAGAAACCAAAGGTTTTAGTGATCCATTTTGGACAGGCAAACAATATTTATTTGGTAATGACCAAAAACAGCACTGCTGGAAAACTGATAGATTGGGCCGGTGGCGAAATGGCCGTTGAAGGCGAACGCGGGATGACACAATTTTCTCCAGAAGTAGTGGCCCAAAGTGATCCAGACGTAATTTTACTTACCGATTTCGGATACGACAAATTAGGCTCTACAGAAGGAGTAGGCACGCTTCCCGGAATTTCCAGCACCAGAGCCTTTAAAGAAGGGAAAGTGTATCGCGTTGAGGAACACGATATGGTTTATTTAGGGCCAAGAACTGGCGAGAATGTGGTTGCATTGCAGAAATTAATTCACCCTGAAAAGTAGTTTTTTTAGTGGCAGTTTGCAGTTGCAGTAGGCAGGGATTAGGGAAAAATAAATTTTGAATCTTGAATAATAAATTTTGAATATAACTAAAGCGACATTTCCGATACTGGTAATCCTTTTGGTTGTCATTACTTTTTTCTCCATTAGTTATGGGGCGGTCTCTATTTCTATGGAAGAAATAATTTCTTCTTTGAAAAAGTATTTTACCAACCCGGAAAGTATGGATCTCACCGAACGTATTTTTATGGAAATACGTTTGCCGAGAGCAATACTCTGCATTTTTGTAGGCGCAAGTTTAGCCGTTGGCGGAACTTTATTGCAGGCACTTTTTAGAAACCCAATTGTAGAACCGGGACTTATCGGCACTTCCTGCGGCGCAGCTTTTGGGGCCGCACTTTATTTTGCTTTGGGTGCAAGTTTTGGTTTCACCGTTGGCAAATGGACTTTGCCATTGGCAGCTTGTTTGGGTGCTTTGTTATCAACCGGAATGGTTTTTTTCCTTTCACAATCGCGTAATAGCGGGAAAAGTTCTATTGTAGCGTTGTTGCTTACGGGCATTGCAATAAACGCTTTGTTTTTAAGCGGGGTTGGATTTTTAAGCTATATAGCCCGTGACCCACAAGCGCGTTCTATCGTTTTTTGGAATCTCGGGACTTTGAGCGGCGCCAATTGGACTTCCGTTTTAATAGTTGGAATTTCAACCGTCGGAACCATTTTAATTTCCCTTCGCTACGCAAAACATTTAAACGCACTGATGATTGGCGAAGAAGAAGCTCAATTTCTCGGCGTAAATATAAAAAGTCTTAAATGGAAAGTCTTGCTCATCAACGTAATTATGGTAGCTGTGGCAACGGCTTTTGTAGGGGTTATCAGTTTTGTGGGCCTAATTGTACCGCATCTTTTACGAATTATAAATGGAAGTGATAACCGTCATTTAATTAGAAATAGCGCGCTCTTAGGTGGCGTATTGCTCTGTGTGGCAGATTTGCTCTCAAGAATGTTACTTCGCCCGGCGGAACTTCCTATTGGCATTGTGACTTCAGTAGTTGGTGTGCCAATTTTTATTTTTTTATTACAACGGAAAAATTACTTTTTTTAAAAATGATAAAGGCCCATAACATATCGTATAAAATAGGAAACAAGCCCATCCTCAAAGACATTTGCGTGAGTTTTCAACCTGGAAAAATAAACCTCATCCTCGGGCCAAATGGCGCGGGAAAATCTACGCTTGTAAAAGTAATTTGCAACCAACTGAAACCGCAAGAAGGAACTGTTTTCTATGAAGGAATCGATATCAAGAATACTTCAGTGGCAGAACTCGCGAAAGTACGTGCGGTACTTTCACAAAACACCGAGCTCGCTTTTCCACTAAAAGTAAAAGAGGTTGTAACTATGGGTCGCTACCCACATTTTTCGGTAAATCCAACTGCCAAAGACGAACAGGCAGTGCAAGAAGCAATGCATTTTTTTGATGTAGAAGAAATGGCAGACCGAGATTATCTAACCTTAAGCGGAGGTGAAAAACAACGGGTACACTTTGCCCGCGTGGTTTCGCAAATATGGTATCCTTCGGGAAAAGGTTGTAGGTATTTAGTATTGGATGAACCTTTAACTTTTTTGGATGTACATTACCAATTTCAGTTTATGCACAAATTGCGTGAGCTATTAAAAAAACAGGATTTGGTAATTGTTGGTGTGGTTCATGACCTCAACCTAGCCGCTAAATTTGCTGACCATTTGGTTTTGTTGAACAATGGTGAACTTTTAGCTTCTGGCACAAAAGAAGAAGTGCTTAACGCAGAAAACATGAAAACCGCCTACCGTTTAGAACCCGTAATCCATAATGACGAACGGGGAATGTATTTGTTTTTTGAATAAAAAAGCCCCCGAGTCACAACTCCCGGAAGCTTTTTTCCCTCACATAATTAAACCTAAAACTACTCCTTCATTATCTTTTTTGTGGTGATGCCATTTTCAGTTTCTAGTTGAAGTATATACATACCTTTGGCAAGATTTTCTATATTTATTTTGCCATTTTCAAGGGTTGCGCCTGTATCTCTTCCCAAAACGTCATAAAGAATAGCATTCTTTAGCGCCAAAGTTTGTAGGCTTTTAATATTTATAGTGGTGGTGGTAGGATTTGGGTACACTGAAAAAGATTCCAAATTCTGGTCCTCTACCCCAAGTTCGTCTTCTTTAATAACGAATAAACTATATTTTCTGGAGCCCCCAAAACCAAGTTCGGTAACTGCGCCAGTAGTAGTATTGACCGTATTGAAATAAGACCAGATTACCCCATTTCTGTTCTGAAGCACTGTGTAGAGTACATTTGTGCTATGGTCCACGGAAAACCCACTGCGCACCGGATAAAGCCCGCCGGGGTACATATTCCCCACGCTGGTGCCCACGCCAGTGGAAATGTCAATTGTAAAAAGATCGCCAGAAACCGCGTCAGCAGCATATACTATTCCATTGTTATCAATTTCCATTGCCACAACGTTTGGGATTCCCGTACCTGTGCCTATTTCGGTTAAAACACCCGTAGCGAGATTAATCGAATAAAAATGTGACCCGTTCTCGTTATTGGGATCTGAACTTATGGCGTAAAAAGTATCGTTGGTATAGTTATAAGATAATTGGCTCATAAACTGACCGCCCACAATCCCCGAAACCGTGGCCGCATAATTGACAGCCCCAGTATTAAGGTCAACAATTCCCAAAACATAATCTGGAGCTTGATATACAAAAGTGTACATTACACCCTGATTGTTGTAATCTCCGCCCAGCATCGTAAAGGCATTCCCGGTAATGACGGTTGCCAGAGGATAATAAGGCCCCGCAACGGGAATGGTGCCAAACTGGCCTGGGTTGGTAAAGGTTTCCATTACATAAAAATCTGAGGCGGTCTTGCCTAAATCCTGAGCTTGGGCAGTGTTTGCGATCACTGTAACACAAAAAGCAAAATGAAGAATAATTTTTTTCATGATTAAAATTTTTAAAGGATTATACTCCTATATCGAAGAAGCTTAAAAATGTCATCAATTATTTGGGAAGAAAATTTGTAGATTTAAATACTTTATATATCGAAATGATTTATACCAACCTTTTATAAACCCAATAACAAATTAAATGACAGAAAAAGAAATACTATTAAAACCCAAAAAACTAACCACCATAATACTTCTTCTAATAAGTTCTCTATTTGTAATTGCAGGATTAATTGTGATGAAAGAAGAAACTTTTATAAAATGGGGCACAATACTATTTTTTGGTTTAGGGGTTATTGTATTTACTATTCAATTATTCCCAAATTCAAGTTATTTAAAGTTAACTAAAGAGGGATTTGAAGTAAGGTCTTTGTATCATTCCCATTTTACGAAATGGTCAGATGTAAATTGTTTCGAAATCCTCGTTATTAGATTCAACACCTTGGTCGTGTTCAACTATAACGACAATCATAAAAAACATACTACAGGAAAGAAAATTGCAAGGTCCCTTTCCAAAAATCAAGGAGCATTGCCAGATAACTATGGAATGAAAGCCATAAAACTTGTGGAGCTGATGAATGAATGGAAATTTAAAAATGTGAAAGCATAGTATCGACAACACTTGCTACAGTGCGTTTTTAACGCGTGGCTACGCAGAACAAGTACTTCTTCTCCTAAAACAACAACTTAAAAAGTGTATTAACTATTTAAAAATGACAAAAATAGACTCCATAATAGCAGTAAAAGATGTAGAAGCAAGTGCCCAGTGGTATCAAACAATATTGGGTTGTAAAAGAAAACATGGCAGAGATGAATTTGCAGTCTTAGTTTCCGAAGATAATGAGGTATTGCTCTGCCTCCACAAATGGGGCGCCCATGAACACCCAACGATGAAAGACCCCAATATTCCAATCGGGAACGGGCTTATCCTTTACTATAAAACGGAAGACATCAACACGATAAGGCATAACGTTGAAAAATTGGGCCATCCCGTGGAAGAAGAAATACACCTAAACACAAATTCCACAAAAAAGGAATTTTCACTACGCGACCCAGACGGTTACTTTTTAACTATCACCGAATACCACAATTACGAAGGTTAAAACAAAGCTAAAAGCAATAGACAGCTTTCCAAAAAACCCAACAAATCCCTATCTTTAGATTAAAAGAAAAATTAATTTAAAAGAATTGTCATGAAAAATTATAAGGTAGGCGACCACGTAAAATGGAACTCAGAGGCCGGGGAAGTATCCGGAAAAATAATTAAAGTACACCATTCAGATTTTCAGTACAAGGGCTACACCCACCACGCCAGCAAGGATGATCCGCAGTACGAAATAAAAAGCGACAAGACAGACCACATTGCGGCACATAAGGGTTCCGCACTTTCAAAAGTTTAAAGAAGAGACTTATTTTGCAAGTTCAATAAGTTTCGCGAGGGTGCGATAGTTTCGGGTAGTGGCGGCAACTCCCAGTTTTTTCTCAAAAAAGTTGTTGTTGCATTTGGCAACACCATATCCTTTGGAAGCAAAAAGATAAACGCAATTTTCAGTAATATTGAATTCTTCGCCGGAGTATGCCTCTTGGCTTACTTTTTCCATTAAATTTTTTGCGGGCGGTTCATTGAGCAAGATAAAATAGGAAGCCTTTTTCTTTTCTTCGGAAAATGGACAGGCCGCAAGAATCCTTTCAATCTCAGAAGCTGTTTTTACCAATACGGGAACTTCAAACCCGAACGATTTCTGTATGCCCTTGCTGATTTTTTCAGTTAAACCGTTTTTAGATTCCGATGCAAATACAACGTTTCCGCTCTGTATGTAAGTAACAACATCAGCCAACCCCAACTCCTCAAAAAGTAGTTTTAGGTCCGCCATTTTCATCTGTTTGTTGCCCACGTTTATTCCACGCAGCAGAGCGATGTAGGTTTGCATATTAATAGGATTGGTGTTGGTGTAAAACTCTCCAAATTCTTATTTCATTATCCTTGATCTCGTAATGCAAAGAAAAACGGAAATGCTCTAAAGCAACAACCCGAATAGAATCATACTTAATCTGGAATGCTTGCGGCATCAACTTTACAACTTCTAATGTATTAAAGATATCATCTAAGAACAGATCTCCTTTTTGAGCAAGATCATATTGGCATTTCGCCCTATAAATATCAAGCTTGGCATCCTCCGAAAAGAATATTTTATCTGCCATAGTTCTTTTTTATTTCCTCAGAACTATACCATTTTAACTTCCCTTCTGCATCGCGTTTCTTTAATACATCTATCATAGCCTTATATTCCTCACTTGGCTCTGCCAAACGTAGTGCGGTTTCTTCTAAAGACCATTCAATAAAATTTTTAAGAGAACGTTTGTTCATTTTGGCTTGGTCTTCTAAAATAGCTATCGTTTTATCATCCAGTTCGATCAATTTTTTTGTCTTTCCCATTGTATATAGATTATATATATCAAATATATACAAACAGTATAACAAAACAATAAAGTAATTAAAGATTTTGCGAAACGATATACCCGCCCGTCCAAGCATTTTGAAAGTTGAAGCCGCCCGTAATAGCATCTATATTAAGCACTTCGCCAGCAAAGTAAAGGTTTTTGCAAATTCTGCTTTCGAAGGTTTTGAAGTTTATTTCCTTTAAATCTACGCCCCCAGCGGTTACAAACTCTTCTTTAAAAGTACTTTTCCCATTTACCTCAAAAATTCCAGCGGTAAGTTGGTTTGCGATGTTCTGAAGATTTTCCCGCGTGGCATCGCCCCAAGTAAGGGTTTCGGCAATTCCGGAGGCTTTTACCAGACTTTGCCAAAGCCGTTTCGGGAGGTCGAACTGTGCATATTTGAAAATAGTTTGCTTTCCTTGGATATTTTTTATTTCCTTTAAAGAATCCAAAACTTCTTCTTCGGAAAGGTTATTTAACCAATTCACCTCAATATTGAAATGATATTTTAAAGGCTCCAACAATCGCGCGCCCCAAGCCGAAAGTTTTAAGATTGCGGGGCCGCTCATTCCCCAGTGGGTAATTAACAATGGACCTTCATTTTCCAAAATCCCCCTTCCGTCTTCCGCCCTTTGGGGGCGGAAGCCACCTTCCCCCGATTGGGGGAAGGAACCCGTTAAAATTTTAATTCGTGCATTCGTGGTAATTCCAGCAAGATCAGCAATCCGTACATCCTTAATATTAAAAGTGAAAAGTGACGGAACCGCCGGCACAATAGTATGCCCCAAACATTCCAGCAATTGCCAGATTTTTGGATTGCTACCCGTTGCAACCACAACTTTTGGTACGGAAAAAGTCTCGGTAGTTGTATTTATTGTGAAATGATCCGCCTCTTTTTGAATCTCTTTTACAGATTGATTAAGAAGAATCTCAACCCCCAAACGCTTTGTTTCGGAAAGAAAACAATCGATTATCGTTTGCGAAGAATCCGAGACTGGAAACATACGTCCATCTTCTTCAATTTTTAGCTCCACTCCCCTTTTTTCAAACCAGGCAATGGTATCGCCAGTCATAAACGTGTGGAACGGCCCCAAAAGTTCCTTTTCGCCCCGCGGATAGTTTTGCGTCAATTCTTTTGGGAGAAATTCGGCGTGGGTGACATTGCAGCGTCCGCCGCCGGAAACTTTCACTTTAGTGAGCACTTCCTTTCCGCGTTCGAGAATTATAATTTTAAGTTTCGGATTATTTTCAGCAGCATTGATTGCCGTGAAAAAGCCCGCAGCACCGCCGCCAATTATTATGACATCGGCCTGTTTCAAGCCAGGACTTTTTCTTCCGCAAATGATTCGCAGAGAGTGATGGTTTCCTTTACATCATCAAGTGTTGTTCGCGGATTTATCAAACACATTCTTAAAACAACTTGTCCGTTAAGTACTGTAGTTACAAGCAAAGCCTGTTTTGAATCGACCACATTTTTGGAAATTCGTTGGTTCAGTTCATCTAGTTTTTTTTCTGAAAGTTTATTTCCAATAGGGTTATATCTAAAGTTGATCACAGCCAAAGTTGCGGGTGAAATCACTTCCCAATTGGAGCTTTTTCGAAGAAATGCTTCCGTAGCCTCGGCCAATTTCACGTTATATGAAATCGCTTTTCGGAATTCGCCCATTCCAAAGGTTTTTACTGACATGTAAAACTTCAATGCCCGGAAACGGCGCGTCAACTCAATGCCGTGGTCGTAAAAATTTATTTCGGAAGTATTGCCTTCAATATCACGTAAATATTCGGGTTTTTCGGTGAAAGTTCCTTTTAGCCATTTGTGGTTTTTAATCAACAAACAACCGATTTCGTACGGCTGGAAAAACCATTTGTGGGGGTCCACGGTAAGCGAATCGGCCTTTTCAATTCCCTTTAATAGTTGTTTTCCATTTTCGGCAAGAATTGCAAACCCGCCGTAAGCGCCGTCAATGTGGAACCAAATATCTTCCTTTTTACAAATTTTCGCAATATCAGAAAGTGGGTCAACCGTTCCCGTATTTGTGGTTCCGGCTGTTGCAATCAGGCAAAAAGGCTGCAAGCCTTCCAAACGGTCCTTTGCGATTGCGTTTTTCAGTTTATTCAATGAAAATTTGAATTCGCTATCCGTGGGAATCACGCGGATCTGTTCCTTTCTGAAACCCAAAACACGAATCGCCTTTATATTTGAAGAGTGCGCCTGGTCAGAAAGATAAATTACGGCCTTGCTGAAATCATCACCGCACTTTACGGAACGCGCAGTAACTAATGCGGTTAAATTGGCCATGGAACCACCACTGGTAAAAATTCCCCCACCCTTTTTCTGCGGAAAGCCGAACATTTTCAACAGCCAGTTCATCGCTACGATTTCCATTTCTGCAGCAGCTGGCGAAGCTGCCCAACCCCCGGAAAATATATTGAACCCAGAAGCCAAACTATCGGCCATCGCGCTGATATAGTTGCTCGGGCCTGGCACGAAGGAATATGACTTTGGATGCGAAACAATGTTGCTTTTGGTCATTACTTCGTCCAATACAAAATTTAGCACCTTTCTTGGGTCACTGGGTTTTTCGGGTGCTTCTTCCAGAAACAAATCCTCCATTTCTTCACGGGATCCCGAAACCACGGGCAGCTTTTCGTGCTGGGTTGCAAAGTGTTCCACAATGGCATCAACCACCTCATAACCATAAGTTTTCATTTCCTCTTTACTCAATTCCAGCGTAGCTTTATTCTGAATTTTCACGTGTTTGTTTTTTGAATTTTTTGAAAGTGCAAAATTACGGTTTTAACAAAGGAATTTCGGTCTTTAAACCAATAAAAAATGCCTTGACTTTTCGTCAAGGCATTTTAAAATTTTGGGTTTTCAGTGATTATTCAACAATCATTTTCTTTGTAACAGTTTGCGAATCATTGCTGAAATTCACAAAATACAATCCTGAAGGAAGATTTATATTTAAAGTGTTTTGCCCTTCGGAAATGGTTTCGGAAACAATCAAATTGCCCTGTACACCATAGATTTCAACTGTTGAAAACGAAAAGATATTGTTGAAATTGATTTTATTTTTTACAGGATTTGGATAAAAACTGAAGTTTTCAAAAGCATTATCCGCAATGCCCAAAACGCCACATTCAAATGGATCAAAAACAACTTCTCCCAAAGCTGGATCATCTACTATGTGAAAAATAACATCTTCAACTTGTTGCTCAGTGCTTTGTTGATTTTCAATCCAGCAATTGTGTTTTGCTGAAATTGTGTTTGCCGTATTGTTGTAAAGCGCATACACTTGGCCGCCATTTTCGTTTTCAGCAAAAACATTTTGGCCAGGATTGTTTGTATCGTCGCCAAGATTTGCGGATGCCGAACCTTGAAGCGTTATTCCCCAAAGGTTTCTTCTTATTTCATTACCCGAAATAATCACATCTTCACTCGCAGTGGAACTATTAAGGTTGATACCGCTTCCGCCAAGATTTGGATCGCCCTGAATATTGTTGTCTTCAATAATGTTGTTTGTAATTTCCGCAGAATCATTTATTCCGAGAATTGTAATTCCATAACGATTGCCTCGAATGATGTTGTTATCGATCACCACGTTTACATTACCGCCCACAAAGTTGGCAATGGCAATACCGCCGGCTTGTTCCAAAGCAGGGTCGCCGATGATAGTATTTTGAATAATTTCCAAAGGCTCATTGGCCAAGGTTGTACCCAAATTTATTTGCGGACGGTTGCTGTTGGCTTGGTTGTTCCCTTCAATCATATTATTGAAAATATATGCCGAAACAGCCGAATTTGCTGCGGAACCAATAGCTGGATTTTCATTGAAAGAAATGGTGTTATTTGTAATCTGCGGCATTCCTCGCGAAAGTTGAATAACTGCACTCGTAGTTGCACCCGAAACATTGTTTGTAAGCGTACAATTATCTATCGAAAACGTCTCGGTCAGAACACGAAGTCCGCCGCCATATTCAATAGTGGCATTACTGATATTTATAGTTGAAAATTCCTCAAAACGGAAACCGTCATATGGGGCATTTTCATCCAAAGCTGTAATGGTTACCGCGTTTGAATTTATCGTAAATGTTCCAAAAACCGTGACAAGCTTCGCATCATCAATTAAAAGCGTCAAATCCGAATCTATTATTACCGTATCATTTTCTGAAATAGTGAGATTTCCCAAAAGCGTATATTCACTTGCAGATATCGTGATGGTTGTTGGGCTAGCCGCAGCAATATCGGCCAGCGTCCAAGTTACGCCCGTGTTTGGGGTTGTATAGTCTTGCGCAATTGCAATTGTGAAAGTTAAAAGAACCAATAAGGTACTGAGGATAATTTTTTTCATGGGTTTGTTTTTTTTTGAAGCCGTAAAAATAGGGATATGTGTTTAAGCAAAAAAGATATTTGTATGCTTTAGCATTTTGAAAAAAACTAACTTTGGAAAATGATTCTATACATCCTGATAATCTTCTTTATCATCAGCCCCTTTTTTCCAGCTACCGGAAATCCGCATTGGTTTTTTAGAACTGCGGATTTTGTGAGGCTTCAATCATTGTTGATTCAATGTATTTTATTGGGCTTATTTATCTATTTCGAAGAAAACTTTACTGTTTTTAGTTGGATATTGCTTGTGGCGCTGATTGCAACCATGTTGTATCAACTTTATAAAGTATTTCCCTACAGTTCCCTTTTCCCTAGAAGAAGATCGCACGCCACGAGTGATGGTCAAGTTTCAATTTTAGCGGGAAATGTGCTGCAGACCAATTCCTGCTACCCAGATTTTTTGAATGAAGTGAAACGATTTAATCCAGATTTGGTGCTAACAATGGAATCAAACAAAGACTGGGAAAATTGTCTTTCCGAGATTGAAAAAAACTATCCGTTCACCGTAAAAGTACCTTTGGAAAATTTTTACGGAATGCATGTTTATTCTAAAAAGGAATTAAAAAATGTGGAAGTAAAATATCAGATTGAGGACGATAAACCTTCCATTTTTTTTGATTTTCCAATAGAAGGAAATAAATCAATTTTCTTTTGCTGCCTACATCCCGCGCCACCCAGTCCAACCGAAAACGAAACTTCAAAAGAGCGCGATGCCGAACTGATGCTAACCGGAAAAAGAATTCGTGATTTGGACAAACCCACCGTGGTTTGTGGCGATATGAACGATGTGGTTTGGAGCCGCACCACCCGACTTTTCAAAAAAATGACTGGAATGATCGATCCGCGTGTGGGTCGCGGTTTCTTTTCAACATATAATGCCAATTACTTTTTTCTTCGTTTTCCGTTGGACCATCTTTTTCATACCCGCGATTTGTACGTTGGGAAAATGGTTCGATCCAAAAACTTTGGCAGCGACCATTTTGCGATGTATTATGAAATTCATCATAAAAAAAAAGTCCAGACCCCAAAAAACCCAAAACTGAACGGAGATGATAAAGAGGAGATTGAGGAGTTGATTGAAAATGGAAAGAATAATCATTAAAAAAAGCCCCAGTTTCCACTGAAGCTTTTGCTTTGTACAGGCCCATCGGCTGCGCTCAGGATAAACTCCGAGACTCAATTTTGTAAAACAAAAAAGCCTCCCAATTATGGGAAGCTTTTAACTTGTACAGGCGGAGAGACTCGAACTCTCACACCTCACGGCACTAGATCCTAAGTCTAGCGTGTCTACCAATTCCACCACGCCTGCATCAAAATCCTTTACAACACTTAGGACATATTGTAAAAGGAGTGCAAATATAAATAATACTTCTAAATGATCGCCAACTTATTTTGAAAATTTTTTGAAGGTTTTTTATTCGCGAAGCCAAGCTTTCATTTTGGGGAATGCATCCTTACCTTCCACGTCAGTAAGTCCCATCCATTGCAATAGCGGCAAACCCATATAGTTTTTACCCTCAAACTGTTCCCGAAGCCAGATTGCTTCCCCTTTATAACCGTCCTCGTGAAAAACAATTTCGGGAGCCAAACCTATTTTCTTCGCTGCGGCATAAGACCATAACAATACCGCTATTTCATCACCAGCCTTTTCTGCATTGTTTTCAATTACGTTATCGTTTAAGCCATTTCGCTCTTCTGATTTTGTTACCGCAATATGTCCCGCTTCGTGCACTAAATCGCCAGGGTATTTAAGCTTTTGCAAATCAATTTGCAGGACGCCATTTTTAATTTGGATACCGGGCAAAAAGGTTTCTGTTTCAATTTCGGTGAAATTATATTGAATGGAAATTTCATCAAAAAACTGAAAAATCCGTTCCAAAATCGAGTCACGTTCTTTCCCCTGTTCCATTAAAGCTCCTTTTGTAATTGCAGTATCATTTCCCTGGAAATTTCAGTATCCATCAATTTCAATTGTTCAATCATTTGCAGTTTTGTTTCTCGGGAATATTCAGGTTGGACGTTTTCAGCTTCAAAATTATAGCCACTTTCCGCAAATAATTTATCAGACCAATCATTGCGCAAGCAGTCCATCACCAAGTGGATTCTATCGGTTTTTCCTTCGTTGCGAACGCTGTGCGGCAAGTTGAAATTGCCGTACCAACATTCTTCGGGAAGCATTTTTACTTCCTCATAATTGATAAAAAAATGAACCCCTTTATTCGTAACAATTGGAATATGAATTCTGAAAATCCCATCTTCATAGCCCAGATTATAATCCGTGTGCTCTTTTATTACGCTACCCGGTTTTAAATTCAGAAGCCGGATGGATTCCTTTTCGCATTCAAAAGAATCGATAATCGCTTTGAAATAGGTGCATTTTTGAAGCAGCTCCGTGTCCTTATATTTTTTTTCGGTTTGTGGAAGCGCAAAAATATTGTTTGTTTCACCGTTTGGGGAACGCAGGGAGATGGAAGTCCAATCGCCCGAATAATCATTTTTGTTGAAGTGTGAAGTGAATTCATACTTTTTACATACCTCCAAATCCTTAAGAAGTTTTTCTTCCGAAAAGTGAAAAGGCAATTTCAAAAAAGCAGTTTTCATAAAATGAAAGCGTTGGTTCACCTGCCAAATTACGGCATTTTTAGTACTTTTAGAAAAAATAATATATCAGAATGAAAAGTGCAAAACCTTATATTGAAAAAAACAAAGAACGGTTTTTGGATGAATTGATCGAACTGTTGAAAATACCTTCCATCAGCGCCGATTCAGCTTACAAAAAAGACGTTTTAAAAACTGCGGAAGCCGTAAAAAAGCAACTCGAAAAAGCAGGCTGCGATTCGGTCGAAATCTGTGAAACGCCCGGTTACCCAATTGTTTACGGCGAAAAGATAATTGATAAAAAACTGCCGACCATTTTGGTTTACGGCCATTACGACGTGCAACCGCCAGATCCGTTGGATTTGTGGGAAAGTCCGCCGTTTGAGCCGGTCATCAAAAAAACAAAATTGCATCCCGAAGGCGCCATTTTTGCACGTGGAAGTTGTGACGATAAAGGCCAAATGTATATGCACGTAAAGGCTTTGGAATATATGACCAAAACCGACCAACTGCCCTGCAACGTAAAATTTATGATCGAGGGCGAGGAAGAAGTGGGCAGCAGCAGTTTGGAATGGTTCGTTACCAAAAACAAAAAGAAATTGGCCAATGATGTTATCTTGATCAGTGACACGGGAATGATTGCTAAAGACGTTCCATCAATAACAACGGGGCTTCGCGGCCTGAGTTATGTGGAAGTGGAAGTCACCGGACCAAACCGTGATCTGCACAGTGGATTGTACGGAGGCGCAGTGGCAAACCCGATAAACGTTTTGACAAAAATGATTGCATCGCTTCACGATAAAAACAATCATATCACCATTCCGGGGTTTTATGATGATGTGGAAAAACTTTCCAAAAAGGAACGCGAGAAAATGGCGGAAGCGCCCTTCAGTCTTGAAAATTATAAGAAAGCATTGGACATTGACGCAGTTTATGGCGAAAAGGGATATTCCACCAACGAACGCAATAGTATCCGCCCAACTTTGGACGTAAACGGAATTTGGGGCGGCTACATAGGCGAAGGTGCAAAAACAGTTATTGCGAGTAAAGCATTTGCGAAAATAAGTATGCGTTTGGTGCCAAACCAAGACTGGAAAAAGATTACCGAGCTTTTCAAAAAACACTTTGAAAGTATCGCTCCCGAAGGCGTTCGGGTAAAAGTGAAACCGCACCACGGCGGGCAGGCTTACGTTACACCAATTGATAGTTTGGGTTATAAAGCTGCCGAAAAAGCGTATGAGGAAACTTTTGGGAAAACCCCAATTCCACAGCGCAGTGGCGGAAGTATTCCAATTGTTGCGCTGTTTGAAAAAGAACTGAAAAGCAAAACCATTTTAATGGGCTTCGGTTTGGACAGCGATGCCATCCACTCGCCCAACGAACATTTTGGGGTTTGGAATTATTTAAAAGGAATTGAAACCATTCCTCAGTTCTATCATTTTTTTACTGAGATGAGCAAGTAAGTTTCAGATTGAGCGTAGCCGAGAATTCTCAGTTCTCGACTGCGCTCGAACTGACATTATATTTTCTTCACAAAATCAGTAATGATCACAATCTGTTGTCCGTCAACTTTCCCTTCAATATATTTTTCGTTTTCGTGATCTAAGGAAATTCTGCGAACTGCCGTTCCCTGTTTGGCAACCATACTGCTACCTTTTACTTTTAAGTCTTTAATCAAAACTACAGAGTCACCCGCTTCCAAAATAACGCCATTGCTATCGCGATGTACTATTGCTTTACCTGTATTTTCAGCAAGACCGGCTTTTGCCCACGCTGCAGTTTCTTCATCTAGGTACATCATATCCAGCAAATCCTGCGGCCAACCTTCGGATTTTAAACGGTTCAGCATACGCCAAGCCATAACTTGAACAGCGGGGATGGTGCTCCACATACTATCGTTTAAGCAGCGCCAATGATTTGGTTCTACTTTTTCGGGATCTTCAATTTGTGTGTTGCAAGTAGTACAGATTAAAATACTTGTATCAGCAACATCCGTCGGCGAGTTTGGTACTTCATAAACACTTAAATTTTCCTCGGAACCGCAAAGTTCACATTTATTATCGCTGCGTTGCTGCAGTTCTTTTTCTAAACTCATCTTAAAATAATTTGGGTCAAAGATATTCTTTTTGAAATCGAAATCGAAACAGAGCGCTAATATTAAGGTTTAGATTGATCTTTTGGAATTTGGGATTTGCTGTTTGCAAATTTTTTAACCTCTACATTTGTAGAATTAAAATATTTATTCTACGTTTGTAGAGCATAAATATTTTTAATGATGGCTTTATCAAATTCCGAAGAACAATTAATGCAGATTTTGTGGAAGCAGGAACGCGCTTTTATGAAAGATTTAATTGATGCGTATCCTGACCCCAAGCCAGCAACAACAACAGTCGCCACACTTTTAAAGCGGATGCAGGACAAAAAGTTTGTGGATTACAAACAAATTGGGCGCTCACGGGAGTACTTTCCATTGGTAAAAAAGAAGGATTATTTTTCTAAACATGTGAATGGTTTGATCAAAAATTTTTTCAATAACAGCCCATCGCAGTTTGCTTCGTTTTTTACCGAAGAAACCAATCTTTCAAAAAAAGAATTGGAGGAATTGAAAATGTTGATTGATTCAGAAATTAAAAAGAAGTGATTATGGAACTATATCTTTTAAAATCTGCCGCCTGTCTTGTTTTGTTTTTCGCTTTTTATAAGCTGGTTTTGGAGAATACTTCCATACACACTTTTAAGCGTTTTTATTTGTTCGCGAGTTTATTGACTTCCTTCTTCATTCCGCTAATAACTTTTACCAGCTATGTTGAAATTTCACCAATCGCCACTATCTCTAACGGAGCAATTCCGCAATTAAATTACGTTGAAGTTGAAAAAACCCTCAATTATTGGCCATTTGTACTTTGGACGGTTTATGGGTTGGGAGTACTGTTTTTTAGTATAAAATTTTTCAGAAATCTTTTCAGTTTGATTCATCAGATTCAGAAAAATCCAAAATATAAAAACAGTAGTTTTATAAATGTGCTTTTAAGTGAAACCGTCATTCCGCACACTTTTTTCAACTATATATTTCTGAACAAAAAGCAATTCGAGAATCGTGAAATTCCGCAGGAAGTCATATTTCACGAAGAAGCACACGCGCGCCAAAAACACAGTTTGGATATCATTTTTGTTGAGCTTTTACAGATAGTTTTTTGGTTCAATCCGCTATTCCATTTCATTAAAAAAAGCATCAAACTGAACCACGAATTCTTGGCAGACCGCGCTGTTTTAAAAGCTGGCGCAAAAACTTCAGAGTATCAAAAAATATTACTTGCATTCTCATCAAATGCAGCTACGCCTTCACTGGCACATTCACTGAATTATTCATCAATCAAAAAACGATTTACAATTATGAAAACACACACCTCAAAAAGAGCCATTTGGCTTAGAAGTCTTTTAATCTTACCATTGCTTTCCGTATTGATTTATGGGTTTAGTACGAAGGAAATTATTCAAAAAACTAAAGCAACAACTGAATTAAGCCACCAAAAAGCCACCAAAGCCGAAATTGCCGAATACAACAAACTGGCAAAAAAATACAATGCGGTGGATATTGAAAAACGGATTATCAAAAAGAATGATTTGGAACGATTGGAAACTATTTATAAAAAAATGACTGAAGAGCAGAAAGCAAATGCTGATCCATTTCCTGAGTGTATTCCGCCGCCTCCCGCTCCAGATGCTCCAAGAGTGAGAAAAGGGGAGAAAAGTGATATTCCACCAATACCCCCATCACCACCAAAACACATTCAAGAAAATTCAACTCCACAACAGAATAAAAGTTTGCAGGATGTAACTATTTATTACAAAAACAAGGTAATTACTTTAGATGAAGCTGAAGATATACTTAAAAATAATAAAGGATTAACGATGAATGTCTTCAAAAATGAAGGAAAAGGAAAAGTAATTTTATCTGAAAAACCCGTGTCAAGTTTTAAAGACTATATGGAAAAAGAAACAAAAGCACCATCAGCAGAAAACGGAAACTTATATATGGCAGCCGAGTCGCCACCGGCCCCAATTGCCGATCCTGTGGAATATGTAAAGGAATTGGGAAAAAGAGGAGCTACATTTTATATAGGTCCGCATAAATACAGTACAGATGAAGCCATCAAAATGGTAGAAAAAAGCACGAATGAAGTTACTATTGATGTAAGCAAATACCCAATAGTACACCTGGGCGGTTGTTAAGTTAATTGGCAATTATGATTTAAAAAAAATGCTTCCAAAGAGTAAATCTTGGAAGCATTTTTTCTTTATTGGGTTTATTGAAGTTTATTCCAAGTATCGTTTAATGGATTCACGTCCGGTAACATTTTGTTAGGGTCCAAAACCACTCGTTGTACTTGTTTGGTAGTTTTTAAAAGATGTTGCCAGCTATTGCCGCGTTGCCAAATTTCAACGGGAAGTTTAATATTTTCGGTTGTATTGTCCGTATAAATTACTTGCAATTCTACAGGCATTGGAATTTGCCCATCGTTTTCAACCGTAATCAAATAATTTCCCTGAGATGGTTTTACTTCCGAAATCCCCAAATCTATATTTCCATTGCCATAAAACCAGCCTTTCCAAAACCAGGATAGATCTTCGCCCGCAACATTTTCAATATGATTGAAAAAATCATTCGGTTGCGGATGTTTGTATGCCCAAGTGTGAATATAACTTTTAAAGGCATTGTCAAAACGCTCCGGCCCCAAAATGTATTCGCGAAGCAAATAAAGTCCAGCTGCTGGTTTATAATACGCAGTATAGGCAAGATTAAATGGATGGGCAACATCTGGATAGGTATCTATACTTTCCCGCTGGTCAAAGGATAAATAGCGAACCAAACTTTTTGGGTTATCTGTAGTTGTTGGGAACTCACCATTATTAAAAGCTACGGTGCTGTAATGGTTTATAAAGGTATTGAAGCCTTCATCCATCCACGGATAGCGGCGTTCGTTGCTACCAACAATCATTGGGAACCAGTTATGCCCAAATTCATGGTCAGTAACATCCCAAAGATCTGCTCCCTTACTTTGATAATGGCAAAAACTTACCCCCGGATACTCCATTCCCCCTACGCTAGCAGCAACATTAATTGCATTTGTATAAGGATATGCAAAATATGTTTTTGAATAAAACTCTACAGATCCTTTTGTAAATTCCGTTGAGCGTGACCAAGCAGTTTTTCCATCGCTTTCTTTTGGATAAACTGACTGTGCCAATCCTGTTTTTCCATCGCCAAGATTCATTCGGGCTGCATCCCAAATAAATGCTTTTGAAGAAGCCCAAGCCACATCTCGCGTGTTTTCCATTTTGAAATGCCATGTTAAGGCACCACCTGTTTTGGCATGAGCGATTGGTTTTCCAACCTCATCGGGTTTTATGATATAAACGGTTTTATCACTTTTTTCAGCTTGTGCCCAACGGTCTTGTTGATCTTTTGTTAGGACTTCTTTTGGGTTTTGAAGTATGCCAGAACATATTACAGTTTGGTCAGCAGGAGCGGTTATTTTTACATCATAGTTTCCGTATTCGCAATAAAATTCGCCTGCGCCCAAATACGGATCTGTATTCCAACCTACAACATCATCAAAAACTGCAACGCGCGGATACCATTGTGCGATAGCATAAATGGTTCCGTCTTTTACGTCAAGACGCCCCATGCGATCCATTCCTTCAACGGGAACCTTAAATTTGAAATCCATTTTTATATCTACTTCGCCTCCTTTTGCCGCCAAAGGTTTGTCAAGCCAAAGTTGCATTCGGGTATCTGTAATTAAATATTTTGAAGAAGTTCCGGTTTTTGTTTTTGCTGAAACATTATTCAACTCAAAACCGCCTTCCACATCGCCATTGTAGCGATTTCCCTGAACGGGTGTTGTTAACGTTCCACGGGAATTTTCAGTGAAACGATCTTGTTCCAAATAAAGCCAAATAAAATCCAAGGTTTCCGGACTATTGTTTGTGTAATGAATGTTTACATTTCCGGAAACGGTATGGGTTTTATCATCTAAGGTTGCTTCCAGATTGTAGTCTGCAGAATTCTGCCAGTATTCTGGACCAGGCTTTCCTGACGCTGACCGATAAACATTTCCTTGTCTGTAACTAAAATTATCAAAAAGATGTTGATTGTCTGGAATTACTTCCTGTGCGGTAATTGCAAAAGAGAAGGTGAAAAGGAGCAGCGAAAAAAGAAAGCTGCTTTTTGGATATGTCATTTTTTTAACAATTTAAGAAGAGATTGCGAAGGTAATAAACCAGATGTAAAAATCTTGTTAAAACACTTGTGTTTGCTTTACGTTAAGAGAAGTCATTTATTATTTTAGGACACAAAATTAGCTTTCGGGCATATGGGATTGTTTTTTAAAAAAACGTTTGTACCAAGGTCTTGAAATAGCACTTTCACCATAACCATAACCATAACCGTAATTATAACCGTTCAATTTGTCAATCTTCACATCATTTATTACAAATGCCATATTTTTTAATCTATGGTTTTTGTTTAGTCCTTTAATAAATTCGAATAACCGTTTATCGGTATACTCTGCTCTCACAACAAATAGGGTTGAATCTGCATATTCCGATATTAAAAGGGTGTCTGTAACCAATAATGTTGGAGCACAATCCACAATAATGTAATCGAATTCTTTTTTCACGGAATTTATAAATTCCTCAAAAGCCAAACTCGACAAAAGTTCTGGCGCATTTGGTGGAACGGCACCGGAAAAACACACTTTATGGAAATCATTTAAACCAAAACCTTTGTGAATACAGTCTTTCCAATCTATTTTTGGATCGTGTAAATAATTTGAAAGCCCCAAGTTATTTTTATCAATATCAAAATAGGAATGCAACTGTGGGTTTCTTAAATCTGCACCAACCAATAATACTTTCTTTTTTATGCTTGCATAAGCCAAAGATAGGTTTAGTGCGACCAAGGTTTTTCCCTCTTCCTTAACTGAAGAGGTTACGTAAATAACCTTGCCTTCTTTTCCTTTTTTTCCCAATAGATAGTTCACATTGGTACTCAAGATTCTAAAAGATTCTGCAAGGATAGAACGATCGTTTGCTTGGGTAAAACTTTTTATATTCTCAAAATAAGGAATCTCTGCCGCAATTGGAATATCTGCGTGAAGTCTCTCAACATCAGCCCGCTCATGGATTTTGGTATCCAAAGTAAATTTCATATAAAGAACACCAAATGGCACCAAAAGTCCCATAAGCAGTGAAATAGCATAAACTATTTTTTTCTTGGGAGATACTGGTTTGCTGTCACTCAATCCATAATCCACTATTTTAATTGAAGGAGCTGTTACTGCGTAATTAATTGCGGCCTCTTCTCTTTTTTCCAAAAGTAGTAGGTATAAGCTTTCTTTAATACTTTGTTGTCTTTCAATGGAACGCAGTATATTCTGTTTTTCTGGAATTCTGGAAAATTGTGCCCCAGCTCTGCTTTTTTGTCGACTAAGCTGCACCAATGAAACATTTTGCTGCTGTTGATAAACGTTAACCGTATTTACAATATTCTGCTTTAAACGATTCAACTGGCTGGACAATTCCTGTAGTGTGGGGTTGTTCTCACCAGCGCTAGCCGCCAATTTTTGACGCTCCAGTGCTATTTTGTTATAATTCGACACCATAGAATTGATGCCGCTGCTTTCCAAACCAATATCTGCTGGCAACAAGCCAAAATCTCCTTGATCTGAGAGCGACTCTTTCAAAAGTTTTGAAAGTTCAATTTGGGTTTCCAGTTTGTTTACTTCATCTTCGGCAATAGACTTTTTCTGTATGCTCATTCCAGCATCTGCCTCTATATAGGAAAGATTGTTGTTTCTCTGAAAAGATTCCTTTTTGCCTTCAATCGAGCTTAGTTCTCCAGAAAGATCTACAATTCTTTCATCTGTAAAATCAACAGTGCGCTTTGAAACCAATTGCCTATCCAAAATACCATCTTCATTGAAGGTTTCTATTATTTTGTTTAAAATGCGTTCATTCCTTTCAGGGTTTTCACCTTGGAGTGAGAGAGTGAGTATTTCACTTGTTTTGTTTGTAGCCTCCACTTTCATCTCTTCAATCAAGAACATGACTACTTCTTTAACGGGACTTATTACTACTTGATAGGTGGCATCGCTATAATCTTCCAGATTGATGTTTTTCATAAGCGTTACACTTATGGGAAAGTATTTTGTTGGAACACTTGGCTGATTGGCTTCCACCGTAAGTTTATGATCCTGTTTATCTACCAGTGTAGCGCCAGATGCATCAATAGTTACGGTATAGGAAAGAGGTTTTATTAAACTATCTTTCGGAAACTCCTTAGTGACAAAAAATGGCGCATCCCAAATTTCTGTGGTCTTGAGTTTTCCCACTATTGCATAGGTAACATCCAAGTCAAGTTCGTTGACAACATGGCTTAAAATTCGGTAAGATTCCAGAACCTCTATTTCATTATCCATGTTAATCTTGGAGTTTCCGTTCAAGATAGACATAGGGTCCATGGAAATATTCAGTTGTTTGGAATCGTCCAATATCTTTATTTTGGCAACAGACTCAAAAACAACGGGCGCATAGCGAAGGTAAAAATATCCTATTACCAGGCTAATAAAAATAGCAATTAGGAACCAAGGCCAATACCGCACATACTTGGACAATGCTTTCTTAATATCAAATTGTTCTTCGTCTTCTTGAATATCCAGTGAATATGGAGGTGATCCTTTCATTTTTATTTTACTATTAATACAACTGCAGTAAGTGCAATGGACACAATGGTCAATACAATACCTGCATCACCAATAATCCCTGCACTTTTCACTTTTGCTTCGTTTGGGTTTACCACAATAAAATCATTGGGCTTTATATAATAATGGGGAGAATTGAACCATTCTGCACTCGTTAAATCAATGTGCACCACTTTACGAACACCGTTTTCCTCAGTTATTAAAAGAAGGTCGTCTCTTTTTCCATTTATGGTTAAATCTCCTGCATATCCTAACGCTTGGGGAAGTGTAATATTCTGTTCAGTAAATGTATAGGTCCCTGGGTTTTTTACTTCTCCCAAGATGGTAACTTTGGCATTCAATAACCGAACGCTCACCGTGGGTTCTTTAAGGTGCCCTCCATCTTCTAAAAGCTTTTCTATTTCCTTTTCCACTTGAGCAGTTGAATTTCCACTAACGGAAATCTTACCCAAAACTGGGAATACAATAGTTCCTTCCTTTGAAACCAAATAGCCTTGCAATTTTATAATATCCAAACTAGGGCTTGACGTTGAATTTCCAGTCTGTACATTATAAGGTATTGCTGTTTCTGGCACCAACGCACTTACGGTAATACTCAAAATATCATTGGGCTGTATTTTTGAAGATTCGTATTCTATGTTTTGATAATCATAGAGATCTGCGTCCTGTAGGTATAAAATCTCTTTTTTGCTAACGCACGATTGTAATACCAATGTGGAAATTATCAGTATTATTTGGATTTTATTTTTCATTTTATTTTTTGAAATTTACAAAGGTTAGTTTGCTGTTTACTATATTAGTAATGCAACGAATTTACTCAATATATTTGAAATAGAAATTAGGATTGCGCGCTCAATATTATATTTAATTAACTCAATTTTTCCTATAATTCTATTTTCTTTACTGCGTTCCAATCTATTTCTTTTTCAGCGGTTTCAATATCCATAAATTCAAAATCTGTAAGCCATTTTTCAAGTTTCTGTTTTGAATATTTTAAGCCTACATAGCTTTTTAGTTTTCTAGGAATAGACAATTCTTTTATAACTGGTTGCCCAGGATCTAAATCTCGGGGATGTATGTAGCTCATTACATAGGGATGCTTGGCGGTCCATTTTTTTAGTAATGCATAAGGCGTTAAACGAAAATAGCCACCTCCCGAATAAATAAATGTTTTTCCTAATACCTTATGAGTGTTGATAGGAAATTCCCGTAATTGAACACCGTTGTAACACAAGACGGATGGTTCTGCAATGCCATAACTGGGCATGCCGCCATGCGCCCTTCCCGTGGGAAATACCGAAGAATCTGTTTCAATCCCCAGTTCATAAAGAACTTCAAAGGCCCATTTATTCTTTTCGGTTATTGAAAAACCGGGGGCACGGAAGATGCGTACTTTTTTTCCAGATATATCTTCCAAGGTTTTTATGGAACGACCCACATCTTCTTTAAATTCTTCTCTTTTCTGTTCAAAAACCAATTGATGTAAATGTGTATGACTGCCTATTTCGTAACCTCTGTCCACAATTTCCTTAACCATATCTGGATACTGTTGCGCCATCCAGCCAACAACAAAAAAGGAAGCCTTGACACTAGTTTTATCTAATATTTCAAAAATAGTTTCCATATTTCTATGGATCCTCGATTCATAATTAGACCATTCCTTTTCCGTTTTTGTGGAAGCATTGTCCAAAATATGAAACCATTCTTCTATATCAAATGTTAAAATATTCATCAGTTCATTCCTTTTTTTGATGCCCTAAACTTTGGGTTTAATTGTTTGAGAATACTTGAGCAAGCGCCCGCAAAAAATGGCAAAGGATCTAACAATTCGCCATCCTGCAAAAAATGTTTGCTTGAAAACATCATTTTTTTCCATTCTTTAAAACTTTCCCACTTATTTTTTTGTGAAACCAGCCAAAGCAAATCCATACTAAAATAGCGCAAATATTTATCTGGCTGATAAGTGTATTCTTTTATGGGCTTATTCAATGATAAATCAACAATTGCATTTGGGAAATCTACCCCAGAAATTACTGATGCTTTAATACACGCTGGCACTCGCGGGTTTATTTCCATTATTTTTATAGTTCCATCCCGTGGGTCTTCAATTAAATCGAAATCTGCAAAGCCTTCCCAACCTATTATCTGTAAAACTTCTGTACAGATTTTTATCAATTCGTCATTTACTATGGTATGATTAAAGCAACTGCTACCGCCATGAATTGGGTAATAACGGTGCTTTGCTATCACAGAACTATTTAAAATTTTCTTCTCTTTTATTAATAACTGAACCTTGTACTGCATGCCACCAGGCGGAATAAATTCCTGGAGGTGGCAGTCGCCAAATTCCCTGTATATACTTTCGTAATGTTCCCATAGTTCATCAAAACTATTTACTTTTTTGAACCCCCTTGCCCCTGTTGTTTCATTGGGTTTTATTAAGGCCGGAAATTTAAATTCAGTATCAAAACCAGCCACTAGCGTAGAGACATCTAAGCTTCTTGGATGCGGCAAATTATTTGCCTCACAAACCTTCATCAGTTTGTTTTTATCATATCCGGTCATAAATACATCTAAATCAGGAATTGAAAAACGTACTTTTTCTTTCAATTCCTCTTTGTACTCACTAAGATATTTTGCCGAATAATCGTTCATAGGAACCACCACATCCAAACCATCAGTCTTTAAGTAATTCTGAAAAAAAATATGGAATTTTTTTGTCTCACTTTTAATGGAAGGGCATATTATTCTTTTGTGAGCGTATCTTGTGCAATAACCATAAGACAGCTTGGTGTCACAAAAGAGGACTATATAATATCCTGCTTTATTTAGTTGCTTAGCAAAGGTTAGCGCCTGCATACTCTCACCATTCAATATGCCAACTTTCATCATAATATTTTTAGTTATTTTTAAAATTTACGAACCTTCCAACCACAAATCCACATAAAAGTTTAGACATTAAAAAATCGGGGGGAAATAACGATGCCGTAAAGAACCTTTAATTGATAAAGTTACTATAAGTAGGTTTTAAATTAGTCATTTTTGCGCCAAAACTAATCTTGAATTATACCAGTAAAAGCAACATATCCATTTCAATAACAAAAAGCAAAGCCTTGTTCAAGCCTCGTTTCTTTGATCTGAATTTTGGATCCAATTGCTTGACAATTCCAGAAAAAGCCCCAACTATAAAAGGAACAGGATCCATAATTTCGCCATCCTGAAAAAAATGTTTTCTCGAAAAAAAATTATTCAGCCATGACTTGAGCAATTTCAACTTGTTTTGGCTAGAGAACAGCCACAGTAAGTCCAAGCTAAAGTATCTTAAATAATTTCCCGGTTTATAAGCATAGGTAGTTATAGGCTGATTTAATGAAAGCTCGACAATGGCTTTTGGAAAGTCAACTCCAGCAATTACAGAAGCTTTAATACAAGCCGGCACTCTTGGGTTAATTTCCATGATTTTAATACTCCCATCGCGTGGGTCTTCAATTAGGTCAAAATCTGCAAAGCCTTCCCATTTAATCAATCTCAATGTTTTAGTGCAAATTTCAATAATATGGTCATTTTCTACCGTTTGATTAAAACAACTACTGCCCCCTTCTTTTGGGTAATATCTAATTTGTTCGTTTATGGTGCTCATTAGCACCTCGTTCTCCTTAATCAGAATTTGAGCTTCAAATTGACGGCCGCCTTTGGGTATAAATTCCTGCGCATGACAATCCCCGAATTCCTTATAAATCGTTTCATAGCTTTTCCATAATTCCTTAAAACTTTTTACTTTTTTAAATCCTCTGGCACCAGCAGCTTGATTAGGCTTAATCAATGCAGGAAACTTAAAACCCATAACCTCACTCCCCTTTTCCAGGCTGGAAAGATCGATAGTCATAGGATGAGGAATATTGTTGTTTAAACAGACTTTCATAAGTTGGTTTTTATCGTACCCATTCATAAAAATCTCGTAATCTGGGATTGAAAAAGCAACCTTATCTAGCAAGACTGCTTTATTTTTACTGAGGTATTTTGCAGAATAATCCGTCATTGGCACCACAACATCTAGCCCATTGCTCTCAATATATTTCAAAAAGAAGTTGTTAAACTCCTCAATTTGCGTTTCTGGCGAAGGGCATATTAGCCGTTCATGTGCATATTTGGTATAATAACCGTAAGAAAGCCTGGAATCGCAAAATAAAATTACCCGAAATCCAGCCTTGCTTAATTGTTTTGCCACGATCAATGCCTGAACCGTTTGGCCATCAAGAATTCCAACTTTTATCATAATGACTATTTTCTTTTTGTATCCAGTAAATACCTAAGCAAGACATTTAAGCAGTTCACAAAACATTTCTATTTAAATTTTGAAGTTATCATCCGTTTAAAAATAAAACCAAATGGTTTCGCAAAACGAACTAACTTCATAGGTTGCTGCACATCTCTGTATATCCATTCAAGCCCATTCTTTTGCATCCACACTGGGGCTCTGCTTACGGTGCCGGCAAAATATTCAAATGCCAAACCAACTCCTATTGAAATAGTATTTTCAAGATGCGGTTGTAAAAGCGCCATGATCCGTTCTTGTTTTGGAGCTCCGAGCCCACACCAGAAAAACGTGGGTGCAAGTGCGTTGACTTCCTTTGCCAAACCTTCAACATCAAATGCCTCCAAAGGTTGAAATGGCGGTGAAACCAAAGCTTTTATATCCAAACCTGGATAAGTGGCCAGTAAATTTTTCTCAAGTGAATCTAATGCAGATTGCGAACTCCCATAGAAATAATGTGAATATCCTTTTTCCTTTGAAATGCTGAAAATGGCATCCATTAAATCCTTGCCCGAGGTTTTTCCTACCTCATCCAATCCTTGGTTATGGGCAATCCAAACCAAAGGCATTCCATCGGGCACGGTTAGTAACGAACCATTTTGAATCGCGCAATATGCTTCTTCATGGTTTGAAATATAAACTGTCCGTGAATTGGTTACACAAACATATCCATACTTTTTATCGGCAACTGCTTTCTGTAAAAAATTAAAAGCAGTAGTCAAATTCACTTTTGATATCCCTATTTTGCCAATGTAATAACGCTGCATCTACTCTATTTTATTAATTTATTTAATATTACTATAAGGCAATTTTCAAAAGCTTTCAAAGTAAATTTCTCCTCATATCTTTTTTTTCCACGCTGCCCAAATTCTAACCGCAATGCGGCATCAATTATAAGCTTTTCCAGTTTTTCGGCGAGGGCTTCTGCATTTCCTTTCTCCACAAGAAATCCTGTTTTTCCATCTTCAATTACGTCCGGAATACCCCCTTCCAAAGTAGAAACTATGGGCAATGAAAATTGCATAGCTTCAAGATTTACCAGCCCGAAAGTTTCATTTAAAGTGGGAAATGCAAAAATATCTGCCTCTGAAAAGGCCTGTTCTTTTTCCGCACCGTACTTTTTCCCAGCATAATGTACCGTTTCAGATAAGCCGAGTTCATTTACTTTTTTCTGAAACATTTCAGAAGTAATATCACTTTCGCCACCAATAAAAGTACAATAAAAAAGCAGTCGTTTTTCTTGTAAGATTTTACAGGCTTCCAAAAGCACAAAAACCCCTTTGGCTTTCATTAAATTTGATAAAAACAGAACCTGAACCTCCTGTGAATTTTCTTTTTTTCTTGTTGAAATTTGGCCTGAAAGAGGCTGTACCCCGTTCGGGCAATAATGAACCCGATTTTCGGGCACATATTTTTGTATTTCGGGATATAAATATTTAGACAACAAAATAACGTCGGTATTCTTGAAAAGCATCTTGCACATTGCAACATCCAACCATTTATCCTGCCGTTCAGCCATACTCCGGTTATGAAGATGGTAAACTATTTTTTTGCCGAAAATTTTTGCCAACAAAACAATAAATGAATCTTTATAAAAGGCTTGTCCCTTTGCCGTGAATGCTATATAAACCAAATCTGGCTTAAAAAACATCAATTGCTTTAGGGTTTGAAAAACGATTTTTAAATACAGGCCTATTTTCTGAAAAGAGTTTTTACCAATTTCATCCATAGATCTGGAAGTGCCCAAATTGATATATTTCGAATCGATAGCTTCATTAATAATTGAACTATCCTTTATGTATTTACCAACCATAGAGGAGCCATGAACTGGCGGCGGAAGATGAAGAATAAACAATATCTTTTTCTTCATAGCTGCTTGATTAGTGAACCTATTTTATCATCAAAGGAGAAAGGCATTTTATTTTCCCGAAGTTTTGTGATTTCAGAATCCAAAGGTTCTGAATTGTAAATTGCGGCTTGAAGCTTTTCAGTAAAATCCATTTCATTTTTTGGGTCAAAAAGCTGTCCGTTTTTGCCATCGATTAAGCTGGAAGCCCCAGCCGCATCGGAACACAAGGTGTAACATCCGCCAAGTAAGGCCTCGTTTACCACAGCGCCATAACGTTCATAGGTGCTGGGAAAGACAAATACTTGGGAAAAAGTGTACCAATTGTTAAGTTCCCTGCCTTCCTTTCGTCCTGTGAAAATAACTTTCTCCGAAATATTTAATTTTTCCGAAAGTGTTTCCAATTCTTTCCGCAGATCTCCGTCACCAACAAGCACCAATTTACAATCCTTATTTTCGACTTTTGAAAAACATTCCAATAGAAACGGAAGGTTTTTAACCTCCACCAATCTTCCCACGAAAAGGATGATTTTTTTTCCTTTTAGATTATATTTTACAATGTTTGCATTGGCTTCATTTAAACTGTCCAAATATCGGGCGCGAAGCACCTCATCTTTATGGATTATGGGCAATTCCAGAGTATTTACTTTTTTTGAAACATTTTCCTTGTGCCAATTGCAAACTGTTTCACTTGTAAAAAGAACGCCATTGCTATTTTTGGAAATAATGTTTCGCAGTAATTTCCGAACGCCTTTTCGTTCTATGGAATTGGCAATGCTATCATCACTTATGGTGTAAAATCTGATGTTCTTTCGGAACAGTTTTACGTAACCAAAAACCAAACACGTAAGCGGACTGTATTCACTGCACAAAACAATATCTGGCTTGTGCTTTTTTATAGCTGAAATGGCCCCTGTTCGGAATGACTTTCCTTTAAACTCAAAACCCTTGTGAAGATAGTTTGACGAAAATTCACTTTTACTTTTCAAATCGTCCTGATCAAATTTTTGATCGCTTACATTCGCCAAATTAAAATAGAAATGGGCATTGAAAGCTCGATGCAGTGCATTAAAAAAGTCAACCCTATAGGGCGCCAGGGCGGGATGAAATATTAAAATGGTCTGCTTTGTTTTCATTATTGCACCAAATTTCCGTAATTGGTTAAATGGTTTTGGGCTTTTTGAACAATTTCTGGATTCGTTAAAAAATCAATTTCTCCATTTTCCTTTAAAGGATGCACCACTAATTCGATTGTTCTTTTATTTGAATTTAAAATAGTCTGAAATTTTGAAAACATTTGTTCAGAATCACACCCAATAAGACTAGTGTAACCGTCAACTGTATTATATCTGCTGGATAAATAGAATTGATGGTATAGTCTGTAAATATTTTTTGGAAATGGATTTCTTGACGAATAAAGGATTTTCTGTGGACGGATGTAAGGGATTTTATATTTTTTCGCCACCTCAATCACCGCTTTCAAAATTGGAAAATACAGGTGAAAATGGTGGTGATGGTCCAAATGTGTTATGGTTATTCCTTCATTTTTAACCTTCTCAATTTGAAGCGAATATTCTGAAACCAACTCTTCAACATTGAAATCGCCTTTTCTTATTTTTTTTACTGCCACTATATCCTCATAAAATTCACCAGTTTGTGGGTCGAGCAAAGTAGCATACTTCTTGCCAATATTGTTTGGCCCGTCAATAGCCAAATGCACCCCGATACCTAGCTTCGGGTTTTCCTTCGCCAATTGTATGGCATCATCAAAATTTTTTCCGCCAGAAAGAATCGTCGCGCTGGTAACAATACCATTTTGGTGGCATTTTTCAATATTTGCGTTTACTTCTTCCGAAAAACCAAAATCGTCTGCATTGACTATAAGTTTCATAAAAAAGTTATTTGTTTTTTAAATCCCATAAGCCCGGGAATAGGGTTTTTGCCCACAATTTCACAAACATTTTTGGAACCTGTTTTGGGAAATGGTTTCTTCCGTAATACAGATATTCTTTGTACGCCAAACCTGTTGGGCTTTTTAGGTATGCAATTCGGTTTTTGAGTTTTCTTGAACTACTCCAATTATTTCCATGGTCATCTTTACAATAACCGCAGTAACCTGGTGTGATGTAAACAGGAAAACCAGCTTTAAAAGCTCGCAGTGAAAAATCGTAATCTGCAAAAGCATGACTGAAGTTTTCATCAAAAAAACCAATTGTATCTATCACTTCTTTTTCCACATATAGCACGTTTGCATTGGTAAGGTGACAAGGCTGTGGTGTTTCAGAAGGCTGTACTAATTTATAAGACGGGGAATTAATTCCTTTGGTTAGCACATTGCCGCCATAAGAAATCTTACCAGATCTTCTTTCCTTGGTTGAGCCAGAATATAATCCTCCTTTATTATATTTTTTGAAGCAATATTCTTGGGTTTTAATGATTTTTAAAAGAAAGTCCTTCGTTAATTCCACATCGTCATTTAGAAGTAGATATCCATCATAATCCTTATTTTTTTTTGCTTCATTAAAAGCTAGCCGCATTCCGCCCGCCCAAAACAAGTTGCCGTTCCCCAAAACGATATTAATTTCTGGATAAATATTGGTTACGGCTTTGCCCGTGCCATCTGTACAACCGTCATCTACCAGGAAAAAATCCATTTCCAGGTTTTCGGGCACATCAGCTTTAAACAGTGTTTGAAGGCACTGCAAGGTTTTTTGTTTCCTATTGTGGCAGGTTAACAGTACGGCGATTGTTCTCATCATAAATAAATACAAAGGGTAAACATAGAAATAGGGGATAATTCAACAAGGGTTCACCCTGAAGCAAGAAAATTATAGAAACAACAAATATAACAGGGTGGTTTTTATTGTAGCGAACAATATAAAAAAGATAAAACAAAAAGCTCAAGATTCCCATAGAGGCAAGAAAATCACTAAAGCCATTACCATGACCAAGTATTTCTTTTTGCAATGATGGATGATCGGCAAACCGTGTTGAAACATGATATCCATTGCCTATTAAGGGGTGTTTTCCAATATAGTGAAGGTCAAAAAGAAGCGCACTCATTCTGTCTGGGGCAAATTCGCCTTCATCTCTTTGTGAGGCTGCAGCTACCTGATGGTCCATTTTTTCTTTCATGAATTCTGTATTTTCATAGGTAATGTAAGCGATGAGCCCGAAGGTTATTAAAATGGGCAATACAAAAGCCCCATATTTTTTTTTATATTCAATATAAATAGTTGCTATCCCAATTATAAATAGTACGATATAACCTGTAGTGCTATACGTTGTTATTAAGGCTAAAAGGAGAATGATAACTTTCCATTTGTGCAGCTTTAGCAAGGTTCTTATATTACCTAGGTAAAAAAGAAAAGTTAGGCAAATATAGCAGGCAAAGGCCCCCGGCTCCCAAAACATACCTGAATTTCTTCCTCCAACGCCGTGCTGGTGGAAAAAAATTATATTCCTTCCGGAATTATCGGAATATATATCTATTGGTGGTGTATAATATATGTATGGAATGTTTTTCCCTAAGAAATTCCACATAAACCCAAAAAGGCTTATAAGACTAACAAAGAACATGATCTGAAAAAAAGCATACTTGAAATTGTGCCCCACATGTCTAATTATAATATAACCCAAGGTTATTCTTGCCATAAAAGCAATGGTACTTGGGAAAGAGACATAGCCCAAAATTAATTTTTGAAAGAGAAATATAAGCGCATAAAAAACAAAAAATCTATAATAAATAATCCCTTTGTTGAGATTAAAATAGGTGTGATGTTTCGCTACAAGTAAGAGAACAAAAGCAATAAAAATATATTTAGAAGTATCTCCCGAAATACTGAAAAGAGGATTTCCACTCATTGCAGCAAACAAGAAAGTATATAAATAGACAGTTATTTTCTTCTTTGGTAAATTCATTCTATTCTTTCATAATCCCATTGTTTTATATCCTACTTATCCCAAATTCCCGTTGCAGTGTTGTTAATCAGTTTTAAGTATTGCATTGGAAAGATTATAAGATTAGGCAAGATGCAAATAATTGTAGCTATTATCACCCCTTCTACCCCCAAAGTAGTGTATTTAACCAAAAATATTGAAAGCGGAATGTTTATCAAGGCTCCAATAGCAAAGGAATACATGTGCAATTTTATTTTCCCTATGCCATTAATAAAATAATTGAAAGGTGCATACAGCACGGTTATCGCAAAGTAAGTGGCCATACAGACGGTTAAAACAACAGGAACTTCAACTAGATCGCCTATCCATATCTTGTAAATATAAGGCGCTATTAAAACCATAATTACTATTAAAATTACTGCTATGATTGCAAATTTTATAAGATTTTTCATTGCATTTTTAATCCAATCAAACTCTTCTTTCACGTAAGCCACCGTTATACTGGACCAATAAGGAACCAAAACCATGGTAAAGACCATTGATGAAATACCCATGTACTTATATGCAATATTATAAGGCACCACTTCTGCTGGACTGAAGAGTTGTGTTATAATAAAGTTATCTGTGGAAAACATTACAATAACCGAAATCTGGATGACGAAAAAGGAAAGTCCTAACCCAAATATGCTTTTAAAATATTCTCTTTTTACATTGCGCCATTTCGGTTTAAATTGTTTGAATTTGGTTGAGAAAGCATACAAATTCAGAATAAATAATATTAAAACCGGAAACAATGAAAATATTGCTCCAAACATAAAAAGAGAACTTTTAGAAGTTTTGGTGAGCAGCCAAATTAGAACCAAAGAACCAACGGCAATAATAAAACTTATTTTTCCCTGCATAGAATGGTGCTGATCTGCAGTATAAATAGAAGTAATTAATGTGAAAATAAGCCTTAGACCAAAACAAGCAAAAACAATTGGCATCAACAATTCCAATTGTCCATAAAGCGCATTTGATGTATTGAAAATTTTAGTCCAATCCACATTAAAACTTATCAAAAGGGAAAGAAACACAAAAATTACACATATTGCGCCAATGGTAAAATAGGCAGTACTCACATAGCCTTTTGCAGATTCTAAATCATTATTGGCTCTGGCTTCGGCAAATTTGTTACGCAAACCATGGCCAAGGCCTATATCAAAAAAGGTGAACCAAGCAATAAAGGAACTTAAAGTTAACCAAACTCCATAATTTTCATTGTCCAAAAATTTTATGGTCAATGGCACCAATATAAAATTTGCAATTATACTTCCACTCTTATAAAGAAAAGACCAAAAAACGTGTTTTGAAATATTCTTAGACCGAGCACTCTGAATTCCAAGATTGGTCTGTATTTTATTTATTAATTCTCTCAATTACAATGCATAAATTAAATAGTGATTCAAAAACAATTAATTAATTGGCAGCATTATTCACATCGGTATTTTTTGTAATAAGTTGAAAAGAAGTATAAAGAAAATAGTAGCACCAGAATACAATACCAATCCATTTAGCCCCATCCTCAATTAAATATAGCCAATCACCAAGTTGACTTCCAAAAACCTTGTAAACAATTGTATCTGTAAAAACAGAAACAAACAGAAATAATAAAGCTATCAAAAAAGGAATAATATTTGTTTGAAGCAGTATTTTTCTAAAATAGACCAGATATGTAATAACAGCTGTACCCAGCAATACATAAATTACTTTTTGATTCAATCCAATTTCTGCGCTTAAATCTTCATGAAATTGAAATAGATCATCAAACATTAAAAATGCTGATAAAAAAGAGGAATATAAAAAGAATGAGTATAACTTTTTTGATCCAATAGATCGGAATATCATAGCCGTTAATACACAACAAGATGTGGCAGCACACCATAAAACAACACCCAGATTCGAAAGTACTCCAGATAATGGATTAATTCCTGCAATGGCAGTTGGATCACTTGTCAACTTAGTGAATGGAACATGATAAACCTGGCTAATTGTTGCAATACCAACAAGAACTATAACTGCCAAAAAGAAAATGAACAATAAACTTTTTATAGATGTTTTTTTCAATGATTGAATCTCATTAGAGATAAAGTTTGATAGCGATAAGCTATTTGTTTTTGTCTTCATCCTGCATTTAGTGTTTCGTTAATTAAAAAGTTTGTTTTTCTTTATTATAACTGACTCTTTTATTTGTTTATACACTAGACAAATGTCACGATCCAAGTTGTTCATCTTTCTTGGGTTTGGCTATGCGAATTTTATTTACAATTTGACTTCTTTCAAATCTTCCTGATTATCTAAAAACCATTGGTACGTATTTTCAATTCCTTTGTCCAATACAATTTCTGAATTCCAGCCCACAGCATTCATTTTAGAACTATCCATTAATTTACGTGGTGTGCCATCTGGTTTTGAACTATCCCAAATTATTTCACCTTTATGGCCAACTGTTTTTTGTATAATTTCCGCTAATTGCTTTATGGTTACATCACTTCCTGTACCTACATTGTATAGATTTTCAGGCAATGTGTTCTTTACTGAAAAAACAACCGCCTTCGCTAGATCATCTACATGTAAAAACTCGCGCATTGGCGTACCACTACCCCATAATTTCACATCTGCATGATTATTATTTTTTGCTTCATGGAACTTACGAATCATTGCAGGTAGCACGTGGGAAGTTTCTAAATCGAAATTATCAAAAGGGCCATAAAGATTGGTGGGCATTAAACTCACATAGTCCTTACCGAATTGCTTCCGAATTGCTTCACAGGCTTTTACACCCGCAATTTTAGCAATTGCATACCACTCATTGGTTGGCTCCAAGGGTCCCGTTAATAAATATTCTTCCTTTAAAGGCTGGGGAGCTAGTTTGGGATATATACACGAACTGCCCAGAAATATAAATTTTTGCACATTATTATGTTGTGCTGCATCTATAAGATTATTTTGAATCTGAAGGTTCTCCATTAAAAACGGATATGGAAAATTGTTGTTAGCCAATATGCCACCAACCCTGGCAGCCGCATCAATAACCACTTGAGGTTCTTCTTTTTGAAAGAAATAATTTACAGATTTCTGGTCTTTTAAATCGAGTTCTTTACTGGTTTTACCAATAAGATTTGTAAAACCTTCCGCCAAAAGTGCACGCCATACAGCTGCGCCAACCATACCACGATGTCCAGCTACATAAATTTTTGAATCTTTCTGCATGTTATTCGTAATAGTTAAGAGTGGTAAAGCCTCCTTTTTTAAGGTATTGATCTTTTTTCATCAACTTTAAATCGCTTTCCATCATTTCTTTTATTAGCATAGGAAGATCATAAGTGGCTTCCCACCCTAATTTTGTTTTAGCCTTTGTGGGATCGCCAATTAGCAAATCCACTTCTGTAGGTCTAAAATATTTGGGATCCACTTGAAGCACTTGTTTTCCTATTGGCAATTGATACTCTGGGTTTCTACACTCTTTGACGAAGGCTTTTTCGGTTTCTCCTTTTCCTTTAAATTCCAGTTCAATATCAATTTCTGCAAAAGCCATACGTACAAAATCACGTACCGCTGTAGTTTTGCCAGTTGCAATTACCCAATCTTCCGGTTCATCTGTTTGAAGTATCATCCACATCATTTTCACATAATCCTTGGCATGGCCCCAATCTCGCTGTGCGTCAAGATTTCCTAAATAAAGTATATCCTGTAATCCCAAAGCAATTCTGGAGACGGCTCTGGTAATTTTTCGGGTTACGAACGTTTCACCACGAATTGGAGACTCGTGATTGAACAATATTCCGTTGCAAGCAAACATTCCATAAGCTTCGCGATAGTTGACCGTAATCCAATATGCATACATTTTTGCGACGGCATATGGACTACGTGGGTAAAAGGGAGTGGTTTCAGACTGCGGCACCTCCTGTACTTTTCCATATAATTCAGAAGTGGAGGCCTGATAAATTCGTGTTTTCTTTTCCATTCCAAGCAATCTCACAGCGTCCAAAATCCGTAAAGTACCAATACCATCTGCATTTGCAGTATATTCAGGCACTTCAAAAGAAACCTGCACGTGACTCATTGCAGCTAAGTTGTATATTTCGTCTGGTTGGATTGATTGAATTAGGCGTATAAGGTTTGTACTGTCCGTCATATCGCCATAATGCAAAATAAAATTACGGTGCTGTATGTGTGGATCTTGGTATAAATGATCCACCCTATCTGTATTCAATAGCGATGATCGTCGTTTTAAACCATGCACAACATATCCTTTTTTTAATAGAAGTTCACTTAAATAAGCCCCATCCTGTCCTGTTACTCCAGTAATAAATGCTACTTTATCTTTCAAAATATTTTATTTAATTAATTCATAAATGTAGAGACTAAATTTAACTTATAAAAATAGCCCAATGTAATCTTACAATTAAATTTTGTGATTGAATAGTATGGCCCATAGGGAAGTCTGGCCTATAGTCTTTTTGAATTTTATGCCCTGCTTAGCTTGGGTACGTGAAGTTTTATTCTGCCTTGTTCCCGCGCCAGCATACATGGTAGCAGACCCAATATGGGTACTATTGTAGAAATTATTATAAATTGAATGTTAATATTAAAATCTCTAATTAAGAATGCCAATACTATAACAAGTACATTTGCCAGCCCTACTACTAGAGTACCCTGCTTGTGTGAGAGTCCCAAATCCATTAAACGGTGATGGATATGATTTCTGTCTGCACTAAAAGGATTGCGTTTTTGTCTAACTCTAATTATAAAAACACGAAGGGTATCCAAAATTGGAAATGATAAAATTGCCAATATTAATACAGGTTTGTTTGGTATAGCAAACCAAAGTGATTCGGTTGTATTCATTCCCAAAAAGCTAATACTTTGATAGGTCAATAAAAAGCCTATGAATAAAGAGCCAGAATCTCCCATAAATAATTTGTTCTCTTCAGAAAAATTAAATCTCAAAAATGCCAATAAAGCGCCAACCAAAATAAAAGACACCAACATTAAGAGGATATTTCCTTGAAACATAAAGAAAAAACCAAATACAGAACTTGCTATAATTGCGATAGTACCAGCCAAACCGTCTATTCCATCTATAAGATTGAATGCATTAATTATAAAAACAAAAACGAGTAATGAAATCAAAATTGAGATTATATAGGGTAGTTCCCAAATTCCAAAAAGCCCATCCAAATTATTTATCCTCACATCCGTAACTAGGATAACAAGAGCTGCGGCCATTGCCTGACCTAGAAATTTTTTCTTTGGTGATATTCCTATTAAGTCATCTTTTACACCTAAAAAAAACATTATGGTGATAGCAGCCAATAAAAGCAAAAGTTGCCCAATTTGAAAATGTTCAAAACTTTTTAAACCTCCCAATATCATTATTGATAGTGAAAATGCAATAAAAATCCCCACACCTCCTAGGTTTGGAGTTTTTTTGGTATGCATGCTACGAGTTTCCGGAACGGCCATAAGATCCTTTTCATTTGCAAGGCAAATAATTGCAGGGAACATTTTTAAAGCCAATATGAAAGAAATTATTAAAGCGAAAATCCCCAAATAATATACATCCGAAAAAAAATAAGATAAGTAATCCATAACATTAAATCTTTAAAACATCATGAATTAGAAGAAAATGTAATACAAATTGGTTTGTTGTTAATTTTTAAAATTTAATCTGTAGGGATACAATTGTAATCAATCATTGCTAGGGCGCGCAATGTTTTTATCTTAGGGGATAAAAAAAATTTGGGGAGCAACTATCTTTCGCCGTTATTAAACCATAACAACTACTTGACGCTTCAAAGATAAAAAAAGATAGAGTAGTGATTTCTATTAAAAATGAAAAGAAATGTACTATTAGCCAAACGGATACAGTTTATCGGTCAACTACACACTTTCCGCTTTTTTTTTTAATTTCCTGTAAGAATTTTCATAAATTATATAATGAAATCCTTACTTTAACAAAGAAAATTTTAAGAAAACAATCCATTTTAAGAGGTCTTAGAGCTAAACTAGAAAGCATTTTTCGAAAAAGTGAATTAAATAGATTTCTTTCTATTTTTAAAAATAGAACTTCAATAAAAAAGGCCGACTTAAAAAGTCGGCCTTTTGGAGAAAATTTAGTAGCGGGAACAGGACTCGAACCTGTGACCTTCGGGTTATGAGCCCGACGAGCTACCTACTGCTCTATCCCGCGATGTGGATTTTCAATATTTCATCTTTAGCTTTCAACTTTCGGTTCATAATGCCGATAGAAATATTGGACTGCAAAGATACAAAGGATTTTAAACCCCGCAAGCTAGATATCATTATTTTTTGAAATGTATTAGTCAAAATTTCTTTTGCATCATCCTCTTTAACTATCTTTAAACTATGAACAAAAATCTGAGAAAGATTGCTTACATACTGCTCACCTTTGGAGCACTATTTATTATAGCTACAATTTCTATAAATAGTATATTAAAAAACAAGCTCGAAAAATTTATTCAGGAAAGGCTTCCGGAAAACATGGTTCGCTCTTATGACGATATTACTGTTGAATCTTTTGGCGGTTCACTTCTTGTCACAAATGCTTCATTAACCATCAAAAATAAAGAAGATGGCATTAATCACACTTTTATAAATGTTGAAAAACTAAAAATTTCAGACATAAGTTATTGGGACTATTTGCTGAATGATGAAATTCACGTTGAGGCTATTTCGCTTGAAAATCCAAAAATTGTTTATTTTGAAGACAAGCTTAAGCGCTCAAAAGATACTGTTCGTCAAGCAGTAGCACGAATATATAAACCGATCACTGTAAATCGTGTTCATATAAAAAACACTAAGTTGGCTATTTATGAAAAAGGGGAAGATTCCTTAAAGATTTATTCTGCGGGATTTACCCTTGAAGTGAACGAAGTAAAAGTTGATAACGGAACCGTTCTTCAAAAAATTCCTTTTGAATATAAAGATTTTGAGGCTAAAAGCGATACTGTTTTTGTTAAGGTAAGCCCATATGAAAATCTAACCGTTGAAGACCTTTCAATTGAAAATGGGAATGCCCTTTTTAAAAATCTAAAACTTAAAACAAAATATTCCAAAAAAGAACTTTCCAGAATTATACCAAAGGAGCGGGACCATTACGATCTTTCTTTGGAATCACTTTCAATTGATGGGTTTGACTTTGGTTTTAAACAGAATCGGTTTTTCGCGAAAAGCAAACAAGTTACCTTAGCCCATCCTTCCCTGGAAATTTACAGAGATAAACTGGTAGCCGATGATCCAAAAATAAAACCGCTCTACAGTAAAATGCTACGCGACCTGCCTTTTGAATTAACTGTGGATTCCCTAAAAATTTCTGACGCTAAAATAATTTACGAAGAAAGGGAAAAACAAGAAAACATGGGTGGCTCCATAAATTTCAAAAATATGAATGTGGCCATTTCAAATGTAAGCAATACGTATAATAGCCCTGAAAATACCAATCTAAAAATCACTGCCGATTTTATGGACAAAACTCCCATTTCTGCGGAATGGACTTTTGATGTTCAAAATAAAAATGACCAATTTATTTTTAAAGCAGAAGTAGGACCGCTTGACGCAGACAGAATGAACAGTTTTACCCAGCCAAATTTAAAAGTGAAGCTAGAAGGCCATACCAACAAAACATATTTTACCATTGATGGAAATAGCGAAAACTCAAAAACAGATTTAAAAATAAATTATTCAGATTTTAAAATTACCGTACTCCAAAAAGATGGAAAAAAGAAGAATGAATTTCTTTCTGCAATAACAGATATATTTATATCAAAAAACAGTAAAAAAAATGACGATTATTATCGTGAAAACACAGCACAGGCTACTCGAGACAAAACAAAATCTGTCTTTAACTTTTTATGGATCAGTGTAAAAAATGCTCTCGTTAAAACTATGCTTTGAAGTAAAAATAGTGAATTAATGACTTATCCACTGAATAGCTTCCAACCGCTGTTCACCTGAAAAAATTCTAATCTCTGCGCTAAAAAACAACTTCTCTAGATTACTAACAACTTGGAGCCATTTTCGGTCTGTAACCACTGCAACTTTTTCAAAACGATTCCCTGTTTTAAGTTTAAAGGGTACGCTTTTCACAACTGCTTTTAAAGAAATATCTGCATTTACGGTATCTTCAATATACAAATTTAACTTGTCAAAAGTTTCTAACTTTTCTTTCACCTGTTTCTGTATTCTTTCAACCGCAAGATCATCATAGGGGCCATCAACAATAAATCCTATAATATTATCGGCAAGTGAAAAAGAGGAGAGCATAGGGGAGTTTTGTTTAATTTGCACCTATAAAATTATAAAATAAAAACATACTAACCAATACTGTTCGTTGAAAAACCAATAAGTTCACCATCTTGAAAAGTTACATCAAGCTCGATTGGGTTGCAACAAATTTCACAGTCCTCTATATATTTTTGATGCTGAACAAAAGAATCCAGCAGCATCGATATTTCTTCCCAGCAATGGGGACATTGAAAAAAATGTTCGTACACGATTAACTATTTTAAAAATTAATTTAGGAAAGAGATTCCACAGTTTCCTGGAGTACTTCCCACTCTTCCATCAACTTTTTCAACTTTTTTTTCTTTTCTTGATACTTATCAAAAAAGTGAGGCTTAGCAATGGTTTCTTCATAATTTATAAGCAATTCAGTGTCAATATTTGCAATTTCTTTTTCTAAGGAAGAAATGGAAGATTCCACATTGCTTAATTTGTTTTTGGCAGATTTCAGTTTTTTCTGAATTTCATACTCCTCACCGGCACTTCTCTTTTCCTTTACTTCGGAAACAACGGTTCGTTTTTCAGCTTCGCGAAGGTTTTGAAGATTTCGCTCTTCAAGGAAATAATTAATATCACCCAAATATTCTTTAATGTGATGGTCTTTGAATTCGTAAACCTTATTGGTCAACCCTTGAAGAAAATCACGATCGTGGGAAACCAAAAGCAAGGTTCCCTCAAAGCTCTTCAAAGCATCTTTCAGGACATTTTTGGATTTTATGTCGAGGTGGTTTGTGGGCTCATCCATAACCAGAACATTGAAGGGCTGTAACAATAGTTTTGCCAACGCTAAACGGTTTCGCTCACCACCACTCAGTACGCGAACAAATTTTTCAACTTCATCGCCACGAAAAAGGAAGGAGCCCAAAATATCGCGCACACGGCTTCGGTTTTTTTCATTGGCAGCATCAATCATAGTGTCCAGCACTGTTTTGCTGCCATCCAGATAATCGGCTTGATTTTGGGCAAAGTAGCCTATCTGCACATTATGTCCCAAAGCTAGTTTTCCGCTGTATTCTATTTCACCAACAATAATTTTTGCCAAAGTAGATTTTCCCTGCCCGTTTTGGCCAACAAAAGCAATTTTGCTATCGCGATCTACCAAAAGATCTACGTCTTTCAAAACATTTTTCGGTCCGTAGTTTTTTGAAATATTTTCGGCCTCAATCACTACCTTCCCCGGAGTGATTGAAACGGGAAAACGCAGTGTCATTACACTGTTGTCGTCTTCATCAACTTCTATTCTGTCTATTTTGTCGAGCTTTTTTATAAGCGATTGCGCCATTGTGGCCTTACTGGCTTTTGCGCGAAATTTATCAATCAGCTTTTCGGTCTGCTCAATTTGTTTTTGTTGGTTTTTTTGCGAAGCCAATTGCTGCTGGCGCAATTCATTCCGAAGCACTAAATATTGTGTATAAGGCTTGTTGAAATCATAAATCTTTCCAAGCGAAATTTCAATTGTACGGTTCGTTACATTATCTAAAAACATTTTATCGTGGGAAACGATCACAACAGCGCCAGCGTAGCCTTTTAAAAATTCCTCCAGCCAAAGTATGGATTCAATATCCAAATGGTTCGTTGGCTCATCCAACAATAGAATATCATTGTTTTGGAGCAATAGTTTTGCAAGTTCAATACGCATACGCCAACCTCCTGAAAAGGTTTCGGTAAGTTTTGTGAAATCTTCCCGTTGAAAACCCAAACCCTGCAAAATTCGTTCAGTTTCTCCTTGGTAGTTGTAACCTCCATGAATTTCGTATTGGTGCTGCACCTCGTTTAAATCTACCATCAATTGATGATAACTATCACTTTCATAATCGGTGCGCTCCGCTAGTTGGGTATTTATTTCGGCAAGTTGTTTTTCGAGTCTTTTTATCTCTGTGAAAGCTTCATAGGATTCTTCTAAAACGGTTCTTCCTTTTTCAAAATCAATATCCTGCTTTAAAAAACCTATTGAAATTTCCTTATCAGTCGCTATTTGACCAGTGTCATATTCCTGCTCGCCTGCAATAATTTTCAAAAGCGTTGACTTGCCCGCACCATTTTTACCAACCAAACCAACCCGATCGCCCGGTTTTAGCTGAAAAGTTATTTTTTCGAACAAATAGTCGCCTTGAAAGGAAACTGAAAGATTGTGGATATTGACCATTTAAAAGGGCTAAAATTTTTGCAAAGATGCTTATTTTTGTTGTGCTAAAAAAACTGGTAATGCAATTACTTAAAGGCTCTAAACTCTACAGTATTTTTACGGGAACTTGCCCCGTATGTCATGAAGGCGAAATGTATTTGGAAAACAATCCTTACAAAATTTCCAAAATCATGAAAATGCACGACCATTGTAGCCATTGCGGTAAAAAATTTAAAATTGAGCCTTCATTCTTTTTCGGAGCAATGTATGTTAGCTACGGCGTTGGAGTGGCAATTGCTGTTGCCGCATTTATCATTTCTTACTTTTTTATTGGGTTGGACAGAAATTATACTTTTCTCGTCATTATTTTAACCTTGATTATCTTATTTCCTCCTATTGTTAGAGTTTCCAGGAATATTTGGATAAACTTTTTTGTTAAGTACGATAAAAATAAGGCAAAGTCTTAAAATTTCAGAATTTACATTACCATCCTTTGAATGTCCATTTCTTGAGGAAGGGACTCTTTATCTTCCAAAAAATTCAAAAGAATTTCTGAAAGCAAAGGGGCCATCAAAAACCCGCGTGAACCTAGGCCATTGAAGAAAACAAGGTTTGGATTTTCTGCTAAACTACCCAATAAAGGCCTGTGATCTTTGGTAGTAGGCCGTACTCCTGCGGTTTGACCGATTATTTCAAAAGGACAATTGATAAATGTATTCAACTTCGAAAGAATTTCCTCTTTCGAAGCTTCAGTTGGGTTTGTGCAATAGTCATCTCGGCTGTAAGTTGCACCCACTTTGTATTGATGGTTTCCTATTGGGATAATATACACTGGACCTTTTAAAAGCTCCTTTAAATGCAAATCTGGAGCTTTTATAATAATGTATTCACCTTTGTTTGCTATGATAGCCTGTTTCGGGAAAAAAGGATTGTCAATCACTTTAGCACCTTCTGTAAAAATGATCTTTTTAGCTGAAATATTTTTGTAAACCACACTGTTCTCTTTCTGCTGAATGGAATCATAGTGAAAATTTTCCGATAGCAAAATGTCTTTGTGCTCTAAATAATTGCGGTATTCTGAAAGTAAATTGGCCGTATGTATTTGAGCAGAACCCAGAACTTTTCCAAAACCAAAGGGAGCATCGACTGATGTGTTTGTGTTCTTTAAGAATTCTGTGGAAAGAAATTTTTGCAATTCTCTTTTATCGCTCGCCACTGACCAATTATTCTGTTCTTCCACACTTTTGAAAATTCTTAAGATTGGCGTTTCTGTAAATATTTCAAGATTAAGTTTTTCAGAAAGTTCAGCATAAAACTTTACTGCGTAAGGGAAAAACACTGAAGCATTCCAAGCTACTGTAAAGCGCTTAAGAACGGTTGGATTAAAAACGCCACCAGATTTAGCCGTTGACCCTTCTAGCCCGTTATCAATCACGACAAAGCTTTTGCCGTGCAGATGAAGTTGCTCGCACAAACTGATACCCGCAATGCCGAGCCCAACAATTATATAATCTTTTTCAATCATCAATTTTATAATAAAAAACCCTTCAGTTTCCTATATGGAACGTGAAGGGTTTTTCTTCAAATTATGGCTTTATTAACTAATTAATAATTCCACAAATCTATTTCAATATTACGAATCTGTTCTTTGATACGATCAGACTCCAACAATTGCATAAGCGCATTGTCATTAATATAATTTTTAACATCTCTATCGCCCTGAACGTTATCTTCTTTATAAATAACAGCATTAAAGCGTCTTGAATTCAACAAATGATCGTACGAAATTGGTTGCGAGGTATTTTTTCTATTAAATGCCTTTGCCTCGTGTAAAACTTCGCGGGCTCCTGGAAACCAAATCCAAAAGAGTTCAACTTTTGAATCAATACCATCATCAGGGAATGCTTTGGAACGTGCTTCATTTGCTACTGGACAAATACCCAACATACGGTATTTTAATTCGCCTTGGCGCTTGTCTAAATACCAATAGCCTCTAATGTGCCATTCTTCAATATCTCCTGCATCCAGTGAAAATTTACGAACATATTGTTCATCAACAATCCCTTCGGCGTTGTATTGCTCAATACCCAAATCGGTAGTATCACTATAAACCAAAGAAGCTTCAATGTCCTTTAAGGTACGTTTTTCAGTGAAGTATGAATCTACGTAAACGCTTTCAATCTTTCCGTTTTTAATGTTTTTTACCAAAACATCATAAAGTGAACGTCTGTCTGCGCCAATGTTGTTTGTATCTATAGGGTAATACAAAGGAAAGTTGACTCTTTCATCAAGGTCAATTATTTCCCAAGTTGTTTTGGACCACAACACATCGCGATCATCTGTGTAGCCATATGGCAACGGCTCATCATTATCATAGGCAATCTGCGCTTCGGTCTTTTTGCCTATCTCCTCAGGAGTTTTGGCATTAAGGATGTTTAACTGCGCATTAGCAGCAGTAACAGCACCTAGTCCAAAAACAAATAAAACAACATTTTTAAAATTCATACCGATAGGGGTTTATATACAAATATTAGTTTGTCAATTCAATAATTACAGGAGAAATCTTTTTCAATTTATAACCTGAATTTCCTGCAAGGTTTGCATTTATATCAAAAATTTGAACTGCATCACCACGCTGTGCTCTTCTTAAAGCACCTTTTGCAGCTGCATCTAATCTTGTTCCGTTTACCTTAACTGTTGGTTGTCCCGAAACTTTAAAACTAAATCCAGTTACATTTATATTCAATTCGAAATCAAAATCCTGCAATATCGCAGAAACAGTTGAAATCTCAAGACCTCCACGTTCCATACGTACAATTCCTGTTTCACCACGGATAGCTCCTACTGGTGGTGGAATATCTTTAATACGGAATTCAGATTTTGAACCTACTGGTTTGCCATCAGGCAATGTTCCAGTTGCCGAAATCATAACAGTTCTTCCAGCACCAGGACGCATTACATATTTGCTTCCAGAAACTCTTGAAAGACCTGCAGCTGAAGCGTTCACCTTATTGTCCGGTATTCCAGGAATGGATACTGTCATCGGGTTGTCTACACCTCGGTAAACAACGTTCATTTTGTCTGCAGCAATTACCGCTGAATTTGGCAATGAAATTGTAGCAAATTGGCGATTAACCTCTACTTCAGTCTCTTCACCTCCTTCACCATAGAAAAGAATTCCTTCAATTTTATGATCTCCGGGCGCTCCGGCATTTACATTCATTTTTACTTTACCACCTTCAAAGGTATAATCAGTACCCTCAACAAGTTTTCTGCCATCTAATGTTAATTCAGCTCTTTTTGGCTTGGTGCTTTCATCAGTTCTTCCTAATACAATAGCTCCATCAAATTTTTCACCTGAATAATATGCAGATTTTGAAGTTTCCAACAATGTTGAATAGTTATCGAATGATAACGCAGCTGCTTGCTGTCCTGCAAGCATACGTTGCAATAATTCACTTTTTGTTGTTTTAATATCTGCCTGAATCTGGGTCATTTTGGTCAATGATGCTACTAAAGGGAAACCTTCATAGTTATAGTTTAACCAAGCTACTTTTTTGCCATCACGGTTAGCAACTTCTGCAGTAGAAAAATTAGCTTCAATAGATTTCTTGATTTCTGCAATACCTGCAACTTTAGCGAGAGCAGTATCAGATAAAACAGTCATCATATCTTCACGATATTTATTCATTTTATCTAAAAACTCTTGGCCTCCTGGCTTATAATTATCTCCCGTAAAGAATAAATTATTAAAGTAGTCTGGTTTATCCATCACTTCGTAATCTGTTGGGTCTTCAATTTTCTCAATAGATGCAGATTTAAGTGTGGTTATATACGCATCAAGTTCATCAGAAATCTTTGATACCTCATCAGCTTTTGCCTTTACTGCAGCATACTGTGCAGGCTCATCGTTGGCTTTAACTGCTAAACCTTCCATAAAAGCGGTGTTTCGCTGTGAAGTTGCCACGTTGGCATCAGTTATTTTCTCATTCAGTAATCCAAAAGCCGATAATACTTCTTTGGACATGTTTAATGCAAGCATCGCGATGAAAACCAGATACATCAGGTTAATCATCTTCTGCCTTGGGGATAGTTTTCCTCCTGCCATTTTTATTCTTTTTTAAAGATTAATAATTAAGGTGAAAACCTATCTTAGTTTCTATTAGTCATTGCAGAAAGCATACCTCCATAAACTCCATTCAATGAAGAAAGGTTAGTAGCCAAATGCTGCATCTGTTGCTTTAATTGTTCCGCATTTTCAGCAACGGCCTGGTTTGCCTCTGCTTGACGGCTGGTTGACTCAATCTGTACTTTGTACAAGCTGTTTAATGAATCCATTTGAGCTGCTGCAAGCGCCATTTCTTCGCTATATTTTTTAGTAGAGTTCATAGCTTCTGCAGTAGGAGCCATGCTTTTGGTAGCACCTTCAAAAGAACGGATGCTTGTAGAAAGACTATTCATTAATTCTGAATCGATACGCGCTTCTTTAAGCATTTCATCTAATTTTTTAGACAAAAGTCCTTGTGCATCTTCTGGCTCTTTTTTCTTTCTGTCCTGCATTGCACCACCAGCCAATTCAGGGTAAACCAAAGACCAATCCAAATCGTCATCTACAGGCTCGAAAGCAGAGATTGCGAAAATAATTGCCTCAGTGATAAGTCCTACTGCTAAAAGAATACCTCCGTTTAAAGGACCTAGCTCCCAGTGAAGAATTTTGAAAAGTGCTCCTAAAATTACGATGGATGCCCCAAGGCCGTAGGCCATGTTAAATAGTTTTTTTGATGATCTTGATTGTGCCATAATTAATTAGTTTTTTAATTGAGGTGTTTAGTTAAGGTTAAATATTTAAAGTTGATTTGGTTTAATTTCAATAGGTTAGCGTGCGTCACCAAATTTATCATTAAGTGTAACATCAGTACCCATATAATCCTGCACAGTCCTAAAGCCAATATAGCTTCTTGCAGAATCTGCATATTCATAGTCACGAGTACTTACCTGAAGAAAATAAGCCACGTCTTTCCATGAACCACCACGAACTACCTTTCTCATGTTATTTGGATCATTCACATTAGGGTTCATTGTAGAAGTGTAATCATAAGAAGCGGGATCATAAGAAGAAGCCACCCATTCCGATACATTTCCAGACATATTGTAAAGGTTAAAATCATTGGGCTCATAAGATTTGGCCTCAACAGTATATAACGCTTGATCTGCAGCATAATCACCACGTAGTGGTTTAAAGTTTGCCATAAAGCAACCACGGTCGTTTTTAGCGTAAGGCCCACCCCAAGGATAAGTTGCTGATTCCAGACCACCGCGTGCGGCATATTCCCATTCTGCTTCACCAGGAAGACGGAATGAGTTTACAAAATTTTGTTTTTTTGATTTTTGGTATGAGTTCTTATATAAAGTTCTCCAAGCACAGAATGCTTTTGCCTGTTTCCAAGTTACACCAACAACAGGATAATCACCATAAGCTTCGTGCCAAAAGTAATCGTTGTGCATTGGCTCATTATATGAATAGTTAAAATCCTTAATCCAAACAGTAGTATCTGGATAGATATTCAACTCTTCTTTTTTGATGAAATCTTTTCGCCTCTTAGTCTTATCTCTTGCTGCAGATTCAATATCCATGTATGTATATTGGAAATTCAATTTGCTAACATCAATTGTTCTCTGTCCGTTGTATGCTTCCTCCGTTGGAATATACATTGTATCCATTACTTCAGAATAATACTCATCTGGATATTCAGCCGTATCCCAAATTAAATCAACTTTGTCGTTCAATTTTCTTCCAGCATAGTAATCTTCACCCATACCGAAATAATTATCATACATATATTGCTGATAAGGTGTCATTTCTTCGTTTTCTTGATCAACGAATGCAAATTCACCTACACCACCATCTCCTGGAGTCGCTCCAACTTCATCAGCCATAATAGCAAGACGCAATCTTACTGTAGAATCACGCACCCAATTCACAAATTGACGGTACTCAGCATTTGTAATTTCGGTTTCATCCATATAGAACGAACGAACCGTCACGGTCTTTGTTGGCGCATCATTTACGGCAACAAAATCGTCATCACTTTTACCCATGATGAAAGATCCACCTGGGATAAGCGTCATTCCGTAAGGCTTTTGAGGATACCATTTTTTACCTTTTGCCCCAACCAGTTCTCCCCGGTCTCCGGAGTTACAACTGAACAAAAAGGCAACGATCGCAGTTAATGCAATAAACTTCTTCATAGGTATTTAGGTTAAATTTCGAGATTCAAGGGCGTAAACCTATCTATAAAATTTCAAAAAAACAATTTTTTTTTGAAAAACCATTGATCCCTGATTTTTACTTGTCTTGTTTGATTATACTTCATTTTTGTGGCGGGCTTTTAACCACCGCTCAGGAATTTCCTGATTGCATGCACCCAAATATTCGCCATAAGTGCAAGGTAATAACGTTCTACGTTTTAATTTATTATTAACATTTGAAATAAATGGCAAAAGAATCCACCATCGCTCTGTTTTATTGCTCTTTTTGAATTCCAATACCTCATCTTCTATTGGAACTTTATATGTTGTAAAGAGTTTTTCATTATCAAAATCATCATCTTCTACTCTAAAATTGAATCCTTCAACAAAATACCAAAATATCTGCGCTATTAGCATTGCGCCGCTTTTACTTTCAATAAAATCGCTTAATTCGTAAACGCCGAAAGATTTTATTTTATTGCTAATGCCTGCATATCGAGAAATAGCACAAATTTCACGACCGTCAAAACCATTAGGGCTGTCATTGCTTTTATAACTTAATTCTGCGCTTTTTATTGCGGTAACATCTAATGTTACCATATCAGCATCTCTCATTATTGGTTCAACCACAGTAATATCTGCACAAACTTCACCTAATCTATATGCATCAAAAAACAATTTATCCATCAATGCAATCTCTTGTGGCGCGTTGAAAAAAGATTGGTACCCCAAAACACTATAATTAAACAGATTGTAGGGTTTGTCCACAACCATTTTCCCTACGTATGATTTATTTGAGATTGGCAATTCAGCATTTCCAAGGTCAAAGCGGTTGTCAATATTTACTATATTAACCATTTCACCTATTCCATCATAGGCACGGTACTGCGCATAGGCCATATCCTGACTACCCCCAAAAATGAGCGGAGTAATATTTTTTTTGAGAAGCGCAGCTGTAACTTCTTTAGCAGCAAAGCGAGTATCTTCGGCCGTTTCACCTTTTTCAATATCGCCAAGGTCAATTATTTTATAATTCCAGTTGCCGGGATATAAAGAATATAAAGCTTTTCTATATGCATCAAATGAAATCTCAGCTCCAATGAAATTAACATCGGCTCGGTTTTCCTTAATTCCAAGAATTGCAAACTTAACGTTTTTTAAATCTGGTAATTCTCCTGATTTGGCATGAACATCAATCTGTTTTCCCAAAGTTCCAAATGGCAAAACTTCTCTATGGGCCAATACTTTTTTTGAAACTGGGGATAAAAACTCTATCATTATTTTTTCTTGGCTGTAGCTTTTTTCTTAGTTGTGGTTTTCTTTTTTGCAGCGGTTTTCTTCTTCGGACTTTTCTTTTCAAGCAAATCTTTTGCTTCTTCCAAAGTTATTTTATCGGCCTCAGTGCCTTTTGGCAATTCCACTTTTGTTTTTCCTTTTATAAGATTGAAACGCCCCCAACGTGCTTTCTCGATGCGAATTTTCTCTTCGGGCCATTCGTTGATTAGCTTATCAATTTCCTTTTGTTTTTTGTCTTCAATCAACTCTTCAATATCTTCATTGGAAAGATTATCAAAATCATACTTTTTGTTCACGTTGATGAACATATTGTTCCATTTTATAAAGGGTCCAAAACGCCCAACTCCTTTTTGAACTGGCAGATCCTCATACATATATATAGGAGCGTCAGCTTTTTTCTTTTCTTCAATTAACTCTTTCGCAAAGGCCATATCCACATCAAGAGGATCCATTCCTTTTGGAAGTGAAATAAAAGTTTTTCCGAAACGAACATAAGGACCAAAACGGCCGTTATTAACCTCAACTTCTTCGTTGTCATAAACACCTAAAGTCTTTGGAAGTTTGAACAGATCCATCACTTCCTCAAAAGTAACTAAATGCAGTTGCTGGTCTGGACGAAGGCTGGCGAATTTCTTTTCTTCATCGTCCGGCGCTCCAATCTGTGCCATGGGGCCGTATTTACCAAGGCGAACCAAAACGGTTTTTCCTGTTTCTGGGTCTTCGCCAAGAATACGTTCGCCGCTTTCGCGGTCAGCATTTTCTTCAACATGTTCTACCCGCGGATGGAATTTTCCGTAGAAATCCTTCATCATCTTTGTCCACTCCTCTTTTCCTTCGGCAATGTCGTCAAAATCCTGCTCAACTTTTGCGGTGAAATTGTAATCGAGAATATTCTCAAAATGTTCTACCAAAAAGTCGTTTACTATCATCCCGATATCCGTGGGCACCAATTTTCCTTTATCTGAACCAACGGTTTCAGTCAAGGTTTTATCTTTTATGCTTTCCTTTTGAAGCGTAAGCTGAAGATATTTTCGCTCCACGCCTTCCACAGTTCCCTTTTCAACATAATTTCTGCTAATAATGGTAGAAATAGTGGGCGCATAGGTTGACGGTCGACCAATACCAAGCTCTTCCAACTGTTTTACCAACGAAGCTTCCGTAAAACGATACGGCGGACGCGTAAAGCGTTCGGTTGCGGTGATGTAATTATTTTCAAGTGAATCGCCATTTTTCATATTCGGCAGCATTCCTTCTTGCTCTTCTTCCTCAAAATCGGTTCCTTCCAAATAGACTTTTAGGAAACCGTCAAATTTTATCATTTCACCATTTGCAGTAAAATGCTCTGCAACTTTTTCTTTTGAAAGCACGTCAATCTTCACATTAGTGCGTTCCAATTGCGCATCGCTCATTTGCGAAGCCAGCGTCCGTTTCCAAATCAAATCATACAAACGTGCTTGGTCATGATCACCGGTAATATTGTGCTGACTCATATCTGTAGGACGGATTGCCTCGTGCGCTTCCTGTGCGCCTTTGCTTTTCCCCTTATAATCACGTGGTTTGCTATACTCTTTTCCGTAGGAAGAAGTAATTTCTTTCTGTGCTGCATTTTTAGCGTCGTTAGAAAGATTCACACTATCGGTACGCATATAGGTTATAAGTCCAGCTTCGTAAAGACGCTGTGCAATTGTCATCGTTTTCCCAACTGAGAAATATAACTTTCGCGCAGCTTCCTGTTGTAATGTTGAGGTTGTAAATGGCGCCGCCGGAGATTTGCTGGCGGGTTTCTTAGTTAAATCTGAAATTTTATAATTAGCGCCCAAATTCTTTCGAAGAAACTCGCGTGCCTCTTCTTCCGTATCAAAATTCTTTGGAAGTTTTGCCTTGAATTTACTGCCTTCAAGCGTTGTAAACTCTGCATCAATTCTATACGAACCAACCGGCTTGAAAGCTTCAATTTCTCTTTCGCGTTCCACAATCAATCGCACTGCAACCGATTGCACTCGACCTGCGGAAAGCCCGCCTTTCACTTTTTTCCAAAGAACCGGTGAAAGCTCATAACCCACCAAACGGTCGAGCACACGACGTGCTTGTTGGGCGTTTACCAAATTATAATCTATTTGGCGTGGGTTTTCAATCGCTTTTAAAATGGCGGTTTTTGTAATTTCGTGAAAAACAATACGTTTTGTTTTGTTTTTGTCCAGCTTCAACTCTTCTGCCAAATGCCACGCAATGGCTTCCCCTTCCCGGTCCTCATCACTAGCCAGCCAAACCATATCAGCATTTTTGGAAAGTGCCTTCAACTCTGCCACCAGCTTTTTCTTATCACTGCTCACTATATATTTAGGTGTGAAATCCCCTTCAACATCCACGCCCAATTCCTTGGACGGAAGATCTGCAATGTGCCCAAAACTGGAGGAAACCTTGAAATCTTTCCCAAGAAATTTTTCAATGGTTTTTGCTTTTGCCGGGGACTCAACTATCACTAAATTCTTTGCCATATCCTATATTGTTATGATTGCAAAAGTATATGAATTTTTTAATACGAAACTTTTTCATACTAAAATTAGTCTCAGCAAATGCCAAATTCACCCAACAAATCTAAAAGGAATTTGGAAGCACATCTATTGGTGAATCGTCATCAAAACCAATGGTTTCCTTGTAAAAATAATACATCGGAAGGTGGGTGAAAAAGGCTGTCGCCAAAATCCCGATTCCGCATAAAATTATTCCCAATTGCGCAATCATTGATGAAATGATAATCAAACCAAAGGCAATTAGCCAAAACTTATTGCCCAGTTTGAAACCTGACTTTACAATTTCAGAAACTGAAAGCTCCGGATTGAAAGCGAAAATAACAAACATAAGTTGCAGCGGAACCATTACATAAAAGATTGGCAGATAACACAGAATAGCGGCTAACATTGTAATCCCAAAAGCAGCAAGCGACAATACAAGTATCTTTTGGAAATGATTTTTTAAATACACAAAATAGCCTCCAATTTCAACAGGAGTTCCTGTATCTGCTTTTTTACAAACCTGGAAAAAGTGGGCGGTTATAGCATACGCAATTGTTTGAATGATTATCACTATTACTAAAAATGCTAGAATATAAATTGCAATCCAAAGCACGGAATATTCCAAAAATGGATTAAAATCCGGCTGGCCGCCATTGGCTTCAGCTTTAATCAAAATAGCTATAAATGGAACGTAGAGAATGGCCAAGAAAGGCAAAATTACTGCCAATATCACCAACAAATGCAACATTCCCTCTACCCATATTTTTTTGAAAAGCTCAAAACTTTTGGTTAAAATATCACCAAAATCAGGCGCTTTTGCTCTTTCAATTTTTTGAAAAATCTGTGGTTCCATATTTCTTTATATTTTGGTTAGTTCACAAATCTATGAAAAAGAAATCTGCCACTTTGTCACCGTTGCTTAAAATTGTATCTTTGCAGGTTCAATGGCTAAGTTATTGACCGCGATCATTATTTTAAATTTGCATGGAAAAGATTATTGACGAAAAAACACAGGGAAACACGCTAACGCTGGAAGCACGCGAAGGCAATTCCCGAAAACTATATATTGAAAGCTACGGCTGCGCTATGAATTTTAGCGATAGCGAGATTGTGGCTTCAATTCTTGCCGACCAAGGCTATAACACTACAAATTTGCTGGAAGAAGCAGATTTGGTTTTGGTGAACACCTGCTCCATTCGCGATAAAGCCGAACAAACCGTCAGAAAACGACTTGAAAAATACAACGCCGTAAAACGAATAAACCCAAAAATGAAGGTTGGCGTTTTGGGCTGTATGGCGGAACGTTTGAAGGAAAAATTTCTTGAAGAAGAAAAAATTGTCGATTTGGTTGTTGGACCGGATGCCTACAAAGACATCCCGAATTTACTGAAAGAAGTTGAAGAAGGCCGGGATGCCGTGAACGTAATTCTTTCAAAAGAGGAAACCTACGGCGATATTTCTCCCGTGCGTTTGGGTGGAAATGGAATTACCGCTTTTGTAAGCATCACCCGCGGTTGCGATAATATGTGTACGTTTTGCGTCGTGCCTTTTACAAGAGGTCGCGAACGCAGCCGTGATCCACAGAGTATTTTACGCGAAGTGGATGATTTGGCTGAAAAAGGTTATAAAGAAATCACATTGCTCGGTCAAAATGTGGACAGCTATTTATGGTACGGTGGCGGACTTAAAAAAGATTTCAAAAATGCTTCGGAAATGGAGCAAGCAACTGCAACTGATTTTGCGCAATTGCTTGATATGGTTGCAACGGCACATCCAAGAATGCGCATTCGCTTTTCAACCAGCAACCCACAGGATATGCATGAAGAGGTATTACACATTGTAGCAAAACACCCAAATATCTGCAACCACATTCACCTTCCCGTTCAAAGTGGAAGCACACGTATTTTAAAGGAAATGAACCGCCAGCATACCCGCGAGGAATATATGAAATTGGTTGACAGGATTTGGGAAATCATTCCCGGCTGTTCCATTTCGCAGGATATGATTGTTGGTTTCCCAACCGAAACAGAGGAAGACCACAAAGAAACGATGAGTCTGATGGAATATGTGAAATATGATTTTGGCTATATGTATAAATATTCCGAAAGGCCCGGCACCATGGCTGCCCGAAAGCTGGAAGACGATGTGCCCGAAGAAACTAAAAGCCGAAGATTGACCGAGATTGTGGACCTTCAGCAAAAACACAGCGCAATTCGCACCGCGGAATTTTTAGGAAAAACCGTGACTGTTTTAATTGAAAAAGAGTCGAAAAAAAACAAAGATGAATGGAGCGGAAGAACGGAGCACAATAACGTTGCAGTTTTTCCTAAGGAGAATTATAAAGCTGGAGATTTCGTAAACGTAAAAATAACCGATTGTACCACCGCAACGCTGATTGGCGAAGTAGTGGGGTATTCATAAAACCAATAAATCATGAAACGTATTTTTTTCCTTTTTACAGCAAGTTTATTGTTTTTGGCGTGCTCCAAGGACGATAATAACGGTTCCGAAAACCCACAAGAACTAAAAATCAAAAAATTTACTAGTATATCTGTTGATGCAAACGGAACTCCAAATGGAGAAATGATTGAGTATTTTTTTGATGAAAACGGCAAAAAAACAAAAGACCATATTATTGATGCTTTTTATGACTATTTCTGGGAGTATGCCTACAACGATTTAGGGCAAGTCACAAGAAAAGCCCACAATCACTTGAATTACCCTGTTGATTTTGTTGAAAACTACTATTATGACCAAAACGATAAACCATGGGTTATTTTTAGGGATTGGGACGCAGATGGAATTGATATGGATTCCATAAGCTTTAGCTATCAACCGCAACAGACCAATGTGCAATGGTTTACCCCAGGACAGCAGCGAACAGAATTTTATTATAATAATGCAGACGTTTTAATTTCGAAAAAACACTTTTGGGATCTAGGCGTTGTTGAAGATGAAATTATTACTTACGATAACGATTTCAATATCATAAATGTAGATATTGCCTCAAATTTTAACGGTGAATTAAACCACGATTATGAATATGACGGAAAAATAAATCCATTCTACGAAGAGTTTCATAACTACCCCTTCAACACCTATTATTATGGGTATCTTTTCGACCATTCATTATTTATATCACCGAGTAACGCCACAAAAATAACCAGAGTCGGTACTAATTCTTCCGAAAATTATGTTTTGGAAATTACATTTCAGTATAACGATTCCGATTATCCCATAAGCTCCGAAACAGAAAAGGACGGCGTTTTAATATCGCAAGCAACCTACGAATATTACTAATATTTAAAGTAATAAATCATGAAACGCATCCTATTTCTTTTTACAGTGAGTTTATTGTTCTTGGCTTGTTCCAATGATGACAGTAACTCACAACCTGAAGAACAAACCGATTTTAAGATTAAAAAGCTTTCCAAAACATTTTATTTGGAAGACGGCACTTTTTATAGATTAGACTACCTCTATGATCTTTCAGGAAAAAGAACCAAATGGATTCAAGATTATGCTGATATAAACACTCTTTTTCACGATGATTATTTATATAATGAGCTAGGCCAGATATTGGAGTCAAAAACAACTAATATTATTGAAAATTATGTGGCTCGAACCATTTCATATGAATACGATACTTCGAATAGAATTTCCTCAGTTACTTATACATCTGCTGACGGATTTTCAAATACCTCACATTTAACTTACGAAAACAATACCGTTTTTGTAGATGATGATTTTGGCGGACATAAAAGCCTCATTTTTAATGAAGAAGGAAAATTGATAGAAACTTTTTCAAGAAGCAGTGAACCTTTAAATGGTACTGTAACGGAAACAATAAATTACAATGGAGATTTAGTTAGTTCTATTCATTATGAATATTCCATAGGCACAGGCTCCACAGAGGATTATGTTTATGAATACGACAATAAAACAAACCCACTTTTTGAAAATTTCAAGAATAACATCAACAATTATATTTATAATTTCACGGGAAGTATGAAAAGTTTCAAGACTGATTTTTCAGCAAATAACTCCACAAAGGTTAAATTCATCTCTACCCTTCCCGATCCAAACTTAAATTATACTGATGTATTCACTACTCAGTATAATCAACAGGGGTTCCCCATAAGCGCAGAGGTTAAAAGAAATGGCGTTCTCTTTGAAAAACTAACCTACGAATATTATTAATTAAAATTTAGGTCCCGCGTTTTGCTGGGATAAAATATGGAAAGCATACAAGCAACAAAACAACGATTCGGAATAATAGGCAACGACCCAAAACTGAACCGTGCCGTGGAAAAAGCAATTCAGGTTGCCCCAACTGATATTTCGGTTTTGGTTACAGGCGAAAGTGGCGTTGGGAAAGAAAGTATCCCGAAAATAATCCACTCACTTTCCCACAGAAAGCACGGAAAATATATAGCCGTAAACTGCGGTGCAATTCCCGAAGGAACCATTGACAGCGAACTTTTCGGTCACGAAAAAGGTTCGTTTACGGGCGCAACCGCAACCCGAAGTGGTTATTTTGAAGTAGCCGACGGCGGAACTATTTTCCTCGATGAAGTGGGCGAATTGCCCTTGCCAACACAAGTTCGTTTGCTGCGAGTTTTGGAAAATGGCGAATTTTTAAAAGTAGGCTCTTCCGCAGCACAAAAAACCGATGTTCGTATTGTTGCCGCAACCAATGTAAAAATGGTCGATGCCATTGAAAAAGGAAAATTCCGCGAAGATCTGTATTACCGATTGAGCACGGTGGAAATCAACTTACCCCCGCTGCGGGAACGCAAAGAAGATATCCATTTGCTTTTCCGGAAATTTGCTGCAGATTTTGCGCAGAAATACAAAATGCCAACTATCAGATTGACAGACCAAGCAACGGATTTATTGTTGAAATATCGCTGGAGCGGAAACATCCGCCAATTGCGGAATGTTGCCGAACAGATTTCTGTTTTGGAGCAGAATCGTGAGATTTCCTACGAAACCTTGAAACATTATTTGCCGGACATGGGCAGCAATCTTCCCGCAATTGTAAACGCTAAAAAGGCTGAAAGTGATTTCAGTAGCGAACGGGAAATTCTATACAAAGTGCTTTTCGATATGAAACGCGATGTAAATGATTTGAAAAAGCTCACATTGGAATTAATGAAAACTGGCAATGCTGCTAAAGTTAAAGAAGAGCAGTCTTCACTTATCAATAAAATATATGCTGATGAAAATGAAGCCGAGGAGGAATTAGCTTCCATAATTGAAGAAGAAAACAACGGCACGCAAACCGATGTTGAAGTTTTCAGTATTCCCGAAAATTCTTTGGAATCCCGAAAAGACAAATACGAATACGCTGAGGAAATTGAAGAAGAAGAAAACCTTTCCCTTCATCAAAAGGAATTGGAACTCATAAAAAAATCACTTGAAAAGTACAACGGAAAAAGAAAGGACGCAGCAGACGAACTTGGCATTTCTGAAAGGACTTTATACAGGAAGATAAAACAGTATGATTTATAGTCAGCACACCAAAACTTAAAACAACATAAATGCCAAAAACATATTCAATTGTACTGCTCTTAAGTTTAGTAATTCTATTGCAGGGTTGCGGACCGTATTCATTTACCGGGGCTGATATAAATTACAGTACCACAAAAACAGTACAGGTAAATTATTTTCAAAACAACGCACCTATTGTTGAACCTGGAATTGCACGCGATTTTACCCAAAAATTGCAAGATTTATTACTGAATCAAACTAGTTTAGATCTTGTAAACAACAATGGTGATTTGGTTTACGAAGGTGAAATAACACAATATTATATTGCGCCAATCACGGCAACTTCCAATAGTACAGCAGCACAGAATAGACTAACAATAAATGTAAACGTGCGGTTTTACAACACAAAAGATCCATTGAAAGATTTTGAGCAACCATTCAGCTTTTACTATGATTATCCTGGCCAAACCCAACTGACAGGCTCCAAACTTGATGCTGCCGTAGATATTATTTTTGAACGCTTAACGCAGGATATTTTTAATAAATCGCTTGCAAATTGGTAGCATTTTGAACACATCTAACTTTACATATTTACTCGCCAATCCACAGAAAATAACTTCTGAGGATTTGGCTGCTTTGGATTTGATCATAAAAAAATACCCCTATTTCCAAAGTGCGCGTGCGTTGCAACTTAAAGGATTAAAAAATCAGGATAGTTATCTTTATAATGAAGCTTTAAAACTTACAGCGGCCCACACTACCGACCGTGACATTTTATTTGAATACATCACTTCGAAAAAATTTATTCAGAACGAAATTTCGCAAACCATTTTGCAACACGATGCTTCAGTTGAAGATATTAAAGTGGTTTCAGAAAATGTTTCCGAACAAATAAGCCTTGAAATAGACAGACAGTTAAAAGCTGAAATGCAAAAGGCCGAGGATATTTTGAATCCAGAACTTTTCCAAAGAAAAATTGAATCTGTATCAAATTTGGTTGAAGCCAAAGAGAAAAAACCCGAAGAAATCCTACAACCTGACAAACCTTTGGAATTTACCAAAAACGACACTCACTCTTTCTCAGAATGGCTAAAGCTGACAAAAGCAAAACCTATTGAGCGAGATGAGGATATTTTTGACGAGAAAGAGGATGAAATTCAAAAAGATGACAGAGAGCGAAAATTTGAATTGATAGACAAATTTATCCAAGAACGCCCAAAAATAATTCCTCCTAATATAGAAAATACAACCAAAAAAGAAGAGCCAAAAAGCCCTTCCCCAACTTTTCAACAACCGTCTGAATCACTAATGACGGAGACTTTGGCGAAAGTTTACCTACAACAAAAGAACTATAAAAAAGCAATTCAGGCATATAAAATTTTAATTTTGAAAAATCCCGAAAAAAGTGGTTTCTTTGCAGACCAAATTCGGGCAATAGAAAAATTGATTAATTCAGAACAATCATGAGTACGTTTACAATATTTTTAGTTTTAATAATGATAGTGGCCTTTTTATTGGTCGTAGTTATAATGGTACAAAACCCAAAAGGTGGCGGACTTTCATCGTCATTTGGCGGTGGCGGTGGCGCACAGATTGGTGGCGTACAGAAAACAAGTGACTTTTTAGATAAAAGTACTTGGACGCTTGCAACCATTATGTTGGCGCTTATTTTGTTTTCCAACGTTTTCATTATGGGAAGCAATACAGTACAATCAAAAACTTTTGACGAAAGCGCAGTGCCTGCGGTTCCAACCACCGAAACTCCTGCACCAGCTTCAACAGATACTACCAGCTAATATTTAGGTATAAGATATTTTTTAAAAATGCCAGCTTCTGACAAGCTGGCATTTTTGTTTTGTAATGTGTCAGTTTATAGGCAGTGGCACAATTTCTGCCAATTAGCAATCAAACATTTAAACTCAAGTTTAACAACTAAAAAATAAAATTGAAATGGCATTAAAAATTCAACCACTTGCAGACCGCGTTTTGGTTCAGCCACAAGAAGCTGAAACTAAGACCGCATCGGGCATTTACATTCCAGATTCTGCAAAGGAAAAACCACAACAAGGTAAAGTAGTAGCTGTTGGTAAAGGCAAAGAAGACCATAAAATGACCGTAAAGGTTGGCGATACCGTTCTTTACGGAAAATACTCAGGCAGCGAACTAAAATTTGATGGGAAAGATTATCTCATTATGCGTGAAGATGATATTTTAGCCATCATCTAAATTCCAAATCACAAGTACCAAATTCCAAAATTTGGGATTTGGGATTTGGAATTTCTTCAAAAACAAAAAGTTTAAAATTTATAAGTATTAACTAAAGATTTCCGCCTTCGCGGAAATGAAAAAATTAAAGTTTATGGCAAAAGATATAAAATTTGATGTAGATGCCCGCGATGCAATTAAACGCGGCGTTGACGCATTGGCAAACGCAGTAAAAGTAACTTTGGGCCCAAAAGGCCGTAACGTAATTATCAGTAAATCCTTCGGTGCGCCACAGGTTACAAAAGATGGGGTTACCGTTGCAAAAGAAATTGAACTGCAAGACCCACTTGAAAATATGGGCGCGCAAATGGTGAAGGAAGTAGCTTCAAAAACCAACGATCTCGCTGGTGATGGAACAACAACCGCTACCGTTCTTGCACAGGCAATCGTAAAAGAAGGTCTTAAAAACGTAGCCGCTGGCGCAAATCCAATGGATTTGAAACGCGGTATTGACAAAGCTGTTGAAGCTATCGTTAAAAATTTGGAAAGCCAATCTACTAAAGTTGGCAATTCTTCAGAAATGATAAAGCAAGTGGCTTCCATTTCTGCAAACAATGACGATGTTATTGGCGATTTGATTGCCAAAGCATTCGGAAAAGTTGGAAAAGAAGGCGTTATCACTGTTGAAGAAGCAAAAGGAACTGAAACCTACGTTGATGTTGTTGAAGGTATGCAGTTTGACCGCGGTTACCTTTCTCCTTATTTCGTAACCGATACCGAAAAAATGCAAACTGAATTGGAAAACCCAATGGTATTGCTTTACGACAAGAAAATTTCTTCAATGAAAGATTTGCTTCCTATACTTGAGCCAGTGGCACAACAAGGAAAATCTTTATTGATTATCGCGGAAGATGTTGACGGCGAGGCTTTGGCTACTTTGGTAGTAAATAAACTTCGCGGTTCATTGAAAATTGCAGCTGTAAAAGCGCCAGGTTTTGGTGACAGAAGAAAGGCAATGTTGGAAGACATCGCAGTTTTAACTGGAGGAACTGTAATTGCTGAAGAACGCGGTTTCACTTTGGAAAACGCAACAATCGATATGTTGGGTTCTGCGGAAACAATCACAATTGATAAAGACAACACTACAATTGTAAATGGCGCTGGAAACAAGAGCGATATTAAAGGTCGTGTAAACCAAATAAAATCTCAAATAGAATCTACAACTAGCGATTACGACAAAGAAAAATTGCAAGAGCGTTTGGCCAAATTGGCTGGCGGTGTTGCCGTTCTTTACGTTGGTGCGGCTTCTGAAGTGGAAATGAAAGAGAAAAAAGATAGAGTTGATGATGCACTTCACGCAACCCGCGCGGCTGTTGAGGAAGGTATAGTTGCCGGTGGTGGCGTAGCTTTGGTTCGCGCAATTGAAGTGCTTAAAAAACTTACAACAGAAACTTTAGACGAAACAACAGGGGTTCAAATCGTGGCTCGCGCCATAGAATCTCCACTTCGCACAATCGTTGAAAACGCAGGTGGTGAAGGCTCTGTAGTAATCAACAAAGTTTTGGAAGGCAAGAAAAATTTCGGTTATGATGCCAAAACCGAAAAATATGTTGATATGCTAAAAGCAGGAATCATCGATCCTAAAAAAGTAACCCGTATCGCGCTTGAAAACGCTGCTTCGGTTGCTGGAATGATTTTGACTACCGAATGTGCGTTAGTTGACATAAAAGAAGAAAATGCTGGCGGCGGAATGCCGGGTGGTATGGGTGGTGGAATGCCCGGGATGATGTAATCCCTAAAGTGATTAATAGTTAAAACCTCACAAGTCTTCAAGATTTGTGAGGTTTTTTTATTTCTGAAATTGACTACATTTATAACCAAACAGTCAAAATTTGGAAATCCCTTTCGAACCCATTCTCTTCGGAATAAAAGTGAATATTCATCTCATTATGGAATATCTCGCTTTTATCGTAGGTTTTCGCTACTATGTTTTTCTTCGGAAAAGAAGTACGGATGAAATTTCCTCAAACAACAGACTTTCAATTATCATTGGCGCTACTTTGGGCGCGTTGATTGGCTCGCGTATTATTGGATTTTTGGAATATCCTTTTATAAACTTTTCTGAAAATACTTGGATTGAATTACTGAATGCAAAATCAATTATGGGCGGTCTCTTCGGCGGACTTTTGGGTGTTGAGATTGCAAAAAAGATAATTGGCGAAAAACGTTCGTCCGGTGATTTGTTCACTTTTTCCATCATTCTCGGGATCTTTATAGGCCGGATTGGTTGCTTTCTTTCTGGCACAAATGAATTCACTTACGGAATAGAAACTTCGTCAATCTTCGGAATGGATTTGGGCGATGGAGTGCTTCGGCATCCACTCGCGTTGTACGAACTCGTTTTTTTGGTACTTTTAGCAATAGCGCTGAAACAAATTCAAAAGAAACAAATACTTAAAAACGGAGAAATATTTAAGTGGTTTATGATAAGCTATTTCACTTTCCGCTTTTTTATCGAGTTTTTAAAACCGAATGAGTTTTTCGTTTTGGGACTGAGCAGCGTTCAAATACTTTGCGTTATTTGTTTGCTTTACTATTATAAAACAATCTTTTTTATAAAAGAATCAAGACACAAGAACCATGATATAAGACAGCCAACTGAAAATTTTTAACTTTTAACTTTTTCGATGCCCGTAAGAAAATATACATACTACGATTTCACCTTAAGCCTTTGCCCGGAATGCTTAAAACGAATCGACGCCAAAATAATTTTTGAGGAAAACAATGTCTTTATGTTGAAGCGTTGCCCTGAACACGGCAACAGCAAAGTCTTGATAGCAGACGATGCCGAATACTATAAAAACATCCGAAACTACAACAAGCCATCGGAAATGCCTCATACTTTCAACACCAAAACGCATTACGGCTGCCCGTATGATTGCGGTTTGTGCCCGGACCACGAGCAGCATTCGTGTTTGACGATTGTTGAAGTCACCGATCGATGCAACCTCACCTGCCCTACTTGTTATGCTGGTTCGTCCCCAACTTACGGAAGGCACCGAACTTTGGATGAAATAAAAAAAATGATGGACGCCGTGGTTCGGAATGAAAAAGAGCCGGATGTTGTGCAAATTAGTGGTGGCGAACCCACAATCCATCCACAGTTTTTTGAGATTTTGGATTATGCGAAAACGCTTCCCATAAAACATTTAATGCTCAATACGAACGGAATCCGGATTGCGAAAGAGAAGGATTTTGCAGAAAAATTGAAAACATACGCGCCCGATTTCGAAATATATTTGCAGTTTGATTCTTTTGAAGATTCTGTTTTGCAAACCCTTCGCGGTGCAGATTTAAGCAAAATCCGCCAGCAAGCGCTTGCCAATTTGAATGAAGTGAATCTTTCAACGACTTTGGTAGTTACGCTTCAAAAAGGTTTGAATGATGGCGAGATGGGTAAAATTATCGACTTCGCCTTAAAACAAAAATGTGTTCGTGGCGTAACTTTTCAACCTACCCAAATTGCAGGTAGATTGGAAGATTTCAATACTGAAACCGATAGGATTACTTTAACGGAAGTACGCAGAAAAATTTTGGAGCAAACAGATGTTTTTAATGCAGAGGATTTACTTCCCGTTCCTTGTAATCCTGATGCTTTGGTGATGGGTTATGCACTAAAATTGGGCGACGAAGTTTTTCCATTGACGCGTTATATCAATCCACAGGATTTGTTGGACAACAGTAAAAACACGATAGTTTACGAACAGGACGAAATGCTGAAAGGAAAAATGATCGAACTTTTCAGCACGGGAAATTCGGTGGAGTGCGCGCAGGAAAATTTGAAGTCAATTCTCTGTTGTCTTCCCAATATTGACGCGCCGGAATTAGGCTATGACAATCTTTTCAGAGTAATAATTATGCAATTTATTGACGCCTATAATTTTGACGTCCGCAGCATCAAAAAATCCTGCGTGCACATTGTGGACAAAGACTATAAAATTATTCCCTTTGAAACGATGAATTTATTTTATCGGGATGATAAAAAAGAATATTTGGAGAAACTTAAAACCGAAGCGTTATGATATTTTTAGATGTTGGTGATTTAACAGGATTAGTCGTTATTATTTTAGCAATTATGTTTTTACCTGCAATCATATTATTTATTATTGGTGCGGTTTTACTTGCAAATCAAAAGAAAAAAGCAGGAAAAATACTTATGATTCTTGGGGTAGTTTATCTTTTGATAAGTCTTGGGATTTGTGGGAGTATGATGATGTAATGAGATTATTTCCGTTTTCGCAACGGATCCTGATTTGTGTTGAAAACGGAATAGACGAAGATGGTCTTATCACGCAATTCATAAATGATAACATACGGAAATCTTTTCAGTGGAAGTTCACGAAAGGTAGGTTTTCTTTTTAGTTCAAAAGAGGGGGTTTCGGTTTTAAGAATTTCATAGTATTCGTGTAGCTCTTCCAAAAATTCATTGCCCAGACCTACTCGTTTTGATTCATACCACGATATTGCCTCATCAGTTTCCTTTTCAGCGTCAAATTCAACTTTTAATTTAAAAGCCATATTTTTTTTTGAGTCTTTCTCTAACAATATCCCAATCCTCCGAGGTTGTTTCTCCCGCCAAATGTCTCCGTCTACGCTCCTCGACTTCTTTCCAATGCCATTCAGGAACTTGTGAAACATATTCCTTACTATAAATTTCCTCAAAAGCCTCCTGTAAATAGTTCAGATTATTGTCATCTTCAATGATTTCTGAAAATTGCGCCTTTAATTTTTCCCTAAGTTTTGTGGTTTCCATAACTTCTTCATTTACCCAAATATACTATATAAAATCTAAAAAGTAACCTCAACTTCCTTCAACTCGCCACCTCTATCGATAGTTACTTTTGCAGTCTGCCCCTTTTCAAATTTTGAAAGACTTTTCATATAGCTCATCATATCGGTTACCTCGTAATCGCCCATTTTCACTACAATGTCACCTTTTTGAAGTCCTGCTTTTTGCGCGGGACGGTCTTCGCTGATGCCGTCAATTCGCATTCCTTTTCCGCTGAAAAGATAATCGGGAACTACACCCAATGTCACTTTAAAATCTGGAACAACCTCGCTTTCATTTTTGGTTTTTTTGAACGGAAGTTTCTTTTGGGAATCTAAATCTTTTATAATGCTGAAAATATAATTCGAAACTAGTTCCATTCCCTCAAAATTCACCTTTTCAGTATCGTCGCTGGGCTTGTGATAATCTTCGTGTTGCCCCGTGAAAAAATGCAACACCGGAATATCTGCCAAATAAAACGAAGTGTGGTCGCTCGGGCCAACGCCGCTTTCGTTTTCGGCAATGTTTAAATCGCCAGCATTCGCATTTACGGTCTGTTTCAAAATAGGTGAAGTTCCCACGCCATAAACCGCTAAAGTATTTTCAGAATTAAGCCTTCCCACCATATCCATATTCAGCATATAGGTTACTTTTTTGGTATTAATGGTTGGATTTTTCACGAAATAATTGGAACCCAGCAATCCTTCTTCTTCTCCAGAAAAAGCTATAAAGAGATAGTTATTGTTTTTTGGCGAATCTTTCTTTTGAAGCGAATCCGCCAAATGCAACATCATTGCTACGCCGCTCGCATTATCGTCCGCGCCGTTGTGGATTGCCTCACCTTCGCGATACAGTGAACCTTCGCCACCCATTCCCAAATGGTCGTAATGTGCTCCAATAACAACAGTGTTTTCGGCTTTGTTGTCTATATATCCAATTACGTTTTCGCCAGTTTCAGTGCTGTCATTTTTTTCTGAAGTAAATTCTGCTTCTTGATGTGGGTTCTTACTGGCCTTAAAAGTAAATTTTTGAAAATAGCCATCCGTGCCTTTCGCTTGCAATCCTAAATCTTCAAATCTTTTCGCAATATATTCCGCAGCTTTCTTTTCGTCTGTGGAACCTGTTTTTCTTCCGTTCAAACTATCGTTTGCCAAAACGGAAACATCCTCTTTCATAGTTACCGATTTCACCTTTGTTTCCTTACAGGAAAAAACAAGCATTGCCAGAAATATCACTAAAATTGCACGCATATCATTACTTTTGTGCAAAAGTACATTAAAATGAAATTATTATATACGCTAATCATTGTTTCAGTTTTAGTAAGCTGTAAAAATGATGTGAAAAAGAGCGAAGAGAATTCAAGCGAAAAAATTGAAAAAAACGAAACGTATGTTCTTGATGAACAAACAAAGGATACTTTAATTTATCCCGAAGAAAAGCATTTCAAAAATATAAGGCAAGTCACATTTGGCGGCGATAATGCTGAAGCCTATTGGAGTTTTGACGATAGCAAACTTATCTTCCAAAGCAACAATAAAAATTGGGGCGTAAACTGCGACCAAATGTTTTTAATGAATGCTGACGAAACGTTCAAAGACAAGCAGCCACCGATGATTAGCACAGGAAAAGGAAGAACAACTTGCAGTTATTTTCTGCCGGACGGGAAGCATATTGTTTACGGAAGCACACATTTAAAAGACAAAAACTGTCCCGAAGTTCCGTTGAAAAAAGAAGGAAAATACGTTTGGCCCGTTTATGATAGTTTCGACATTTTTGTTGCGGATTTGGAAGGAAATATCACTGCGCAACTCACCAAAGAACCAGGTTATGATGCCGAAGCAACCGTTTCGCCAAAAGGAGATAAAATTGTTTTCACCTCCATGCGCAGCGGCGATTTGGAGCTTTACACTATGGATATTGACGGAAAAAATGTAAAGCAGATTACTGACGAATTGGGCTATGACGGCGGCGCATTCTTTTCGCCAGACGGCAGCAAACTTATTTTCCGCGCTTCCCGCCCAAAAACCGAGACGGAAATAAAAGAATACAAAGATTTGCTTGCGCAAGGTTTGGTGCAGCCCACCGAAATGGAGCTTTTTATATGCAATGCTGACGGAAGCGAACTTCGTCAATTGACGCATTTGGGAAATGCCAATTGGGCGCCGTTCTTTCATCCTTCGGGGGAAAAGATTTTATTTTCCAGCAATTTTGAGGCGGAAAGAGGATTTCCGTTCAATCTGTATTTAATTGATATTGATGGAAAAAACTTGGAGCGTGTAACCCACGGCGAAACATTTGATGCCTTCCCTGTATTTTCAAACGATGGAAAAAAACTGGCGTTTTCTTCCAACAGAAATAATGGCGGCGGACACGACACTAATCTTTTTATAGCCGAATGGCAGGACTAAATTGATTAACGGTTTTAGACCTGATAGCTATCGGCAGCCGATTTTAGATTTTTGATTTAATGCTTTAATAGTTGCTTTTGAATTTCATTAAACAATATAAAATTCCGCTACTATTTGCAATAGCTTCTATTGCGCTTTATATCAATTTTGGTTATGGTTTGGAGCGAAGTGATTTTCTGAAACTCATTTTATTTTGCACTTATCTTTTTTATCTTTCCTATTATTTTATTGAAAAAGTCAAGCTGAATTTTTGGTTATTGGCGAGTTTGGGAATTGTTTCAAGACTTGCCTTTATTGCTGCAATCCCAAATCTTTCGCAGGATTTTTATCGGTTTTTATGGGATGGGCGTTTGCTTTTGCAGGGCGTGAGTCCATACTTGTTCACTCCCAGCTCCTCGACTGCGCTCGGAGTGACAATTGAGCAATCCCAACAATTAATCGAGGGAATGGGTTCGCTTAATGCAAGCCATTTCAGCAATTATCCTCCTATTAATCAATTGTTTTTTGCAATCGCTGCGCTATTTACTGGCAAAAGTATTTTGGGTTCTGTGGTTGTTCTTCGGGTGCTGATTATTTTGGCAGATGTTGGTATTCTTTACTTTGGGAAGAAACTTTTGGAGAAACTGAACCTTCCAATTAAAAACATCTTTTGGTTTTTTCTGAATCCTTTTATAATTATCGAACTTACAGGGAACCTGCATTTTGAAGGCGCGATGCTCTTCTTTTTTGTATGGGCGTTATATCTTCTTTTAAAAGGAAAATGGTTTTGGGCAGCGGTTTTGATTGGGATTTCAGTTTCAGTCAAGTTGATTCCTTTGTTGTTTTTGCCGTTGTTTTTGAAGTATTTTATTTCGAAAAATACCTCAGCTCCATTTAAAACCCAAAGTTCAAGTTGGGCAACTTTGGTGAAATTTTACAGTATCATTGGGCTTACGGTTTTGATTACTTTCCTTCCCTTTCTTTCTTCAGAATTTATTGAGCATTTCTCTTCAACCATTGCGCTCTGGTTTCAAAATTTTGAGTTTAATGCCAGTGTTTATTACTTAATTCGGTGGATTGGTTTTCAAATTGTGGGCTGGAATTTGATAGAAACCGTCGGAAAGATTCTTCCTGTTTTGGTTTTACTTTTTGTTTTGGGAATTGCTTTTTTCAGAAAAAACAAAACACCTCAACATTTACTTACCGAGATGCTTTTTGCGATTTCATTTTACTTTTTGCTTTCAACAACCGTACACCCGTGGTACATTGCCACCCCACTTTTGCTTTCGGTTTTCACAAAATATAAATTCCCGATTGTATGGAGTTTTATGGTAATGTTAAGTTATTCCGCATACGGAAAAGATGGGTTTAACGAAAATCTTTGGTTGGTGGCTTTGGAATATGTTTTAGTAATTGGGGTTGCAGTTTGGGAGATGTACCCCTTCCGTCATCAAAATCGTTTTCAACGATATTGATGCCACCTTCCCCTAAAAAAAGTGGAAGGAACTTTTCTGAAATTATTACTTCTTCACCCGTTCCAACCTATAAAAATCCTTTCTTCTATCCTTTAAGTTTCTAACTGCTCCAAAAGTATGCAGCTCTCTCAACAAGTCAATATCCACATCTGCAACCAAAATCATTTCGGTGTTTGGGGTTGCTTCGGCTTTTATTCCATTATTTGGAAAGGAGAAATCACAAGGAGTGAAAACGGCACTTTGGGCGTATTGTATGTCCATGTTATGAACCTTTGGAAGGTTTCCAACGCTTCCAGCAATGGCTACGTAACATTCGTTTTCTACGGCTCTTGCTTGCGCGCATAATCTTACACGGGAATAACCGTTTTGGGTATCTGTAAGAAATGGGACAAAAAGAATATCCATTCCTTCATCTGAAAGCAATCTTGAAAGTTCTGGAAATTCGGAATCGTAACATATCAAAACACCTATTTTTCCACAGTCGGTATCAAAAGTTTTAAGGGTATTTCCGGTGGCCATTCCCCAAACGCGCTCTTCATCTGGGGTTACATGTATTTTTTCATAACGTTCAACGCTTCCATCACGGCGACATAGATAACCAACATTATACAATTTTCCGCGTACCATCTCAGGCATGCTACCTGTGATGATATTAATATTGTATGAAATTGAAAGTTGTGAAAGTCTTTCGGTAATTTCTTTGGTGTATTTGGCTAATTCGCGAATAGCGTCTGGCTCGCTCAAATGGTTGTATTTTGCCATAAGCGGTGCATTGAAGAATTCTGGAAACATCGCGAAATCGCAACGGTAACCTGCTACGCTATCAATGAAATATTCAGCTTGGTGCATCAATTCTTCCATTCCGGAATAGCTTCGCATTTGCCATTGAATTAGGCCGAGACGCACTATGCTTTTTACTGCGGAAGGTTTTGGCTTTTTTTCAGGTTTGGTGTAATAGATATTGTCCCATTCCATCAAAACCGCAAACTCGCCCGAAGCTTTATCGCCTTCCAAATATCCTTTTAGAACGCGTACTGGGTGAAAATCATTCGATATTTGAAAGTTCAATACGGGATCATCAATTTGTTTGCGCTTTACTTTCTCTATGTATTGTTTTGGGGAAAGTTTATCTGCGTGTAAATGATAGTTTGGCATCCTACCACCGAAGACGATACTTTTTAAATTTAAATTTTCGCAGAGCTCTTTTCTGTAATCATATAATCTTCTTCCCAAACGCAATCCTCGAAAATCTGGACGGATGAAAACATCTATTCCGTAGAGTACATCACCTTCGGGGTCGTGAATTTTGAAAGTGGGGTCGTCCGTAATATCCTTATAGGTATGCTTTTCTCCCAATTCATCAAAGTCAACAATAATGGAAAGGGCGCAGCCGGCAATTTCACCATCAGCCATTATAACCACTTGCCCTTCAGGGAAAATGTCTATTAGGTTTCCTATTTCGTTTATTTTCCAATAACTGTTTGGCATACCACCATAGGACTGGATTGTTGCTTTTTTTAACGCTTCGTAATCTTTTAGCGTTAAAAATTTCAGTTCTATATTTTCGATTTTTTGTGGATCCATTCGTTTTGTTTGTTATGCGCTGGTTGTTATCAGCTTTTTGTTATTGCTTGTTACTTTGGGGGCGACAATTGTTATTTGCGAAAAGGCAAATGTTATTTGCGGGGAGACAAATGTTAATTGCGGGGAGGCAAATGTTAATTGTGAGATGAAAATTGTTATCTGCGGGGAAGCAAATGTTAATTGCGGGATGAAAATTGTTATCTGCGGGGAAGCAATTGTTAATTGCGGAGAAGTAAATGTTAGTTGAGGAACAGCAAATGTTAAGTGCGCAATGATTCCCCTACATTGTGGGTAAGGGAATGTTAACTGCGGATTGCTGTTTGTTCTTTGCATTATTGTGTTTGTTGTGCATTGTTTGGATTACATTCCTAAAAGGTACGCAAAAATCAAAGGCGCAACGATGGTTGCATCACTTTCTATGATAAATTTTGGGGTGTCAATATCCAGTTTTCCCCATGTAATTTTTTCATTGGGAACGGCTCCTGAATAGCTACCAAAACTTGTAGTGGAATCACTAATTTGGCAGAAGTAGCTCCAAAATGGAGTTTCTGGCCGTTCCATATCCTGATAAAGCATTGGCACTACGCAGATTGGGAAATCTCCTGCTATCCCTCCTCCTATTTGGAAGAAACCGATTCCGTTTTTCGAATTTTCTGTGTACCAATCTGCTAGAAAAGTCATGTATTCTATCCCGCTTTTCATTGTGGAAGCTTTCAATTCTCCTTTTAAAACGTAGCTTGCAAAGATGTTTCCCATAGTGCTATCTTCCCATCCTGGGCAGATTATTGGTAGGTTTTTTTCGGCGGCGGCATACATCCAAGAATCTTTTAAGTCTATTTCATAATGTTCTTCCATTACGCCGCTTAAAAGGAGCTTATACATATATTCATGCGGAAGGTAGCGTTCGCCTTTTGCTTCGGCTTCTTTCCAAAGTTTCACGATGTGTTTTTGAATTCTTCTGAAGGCTTCTTCTTCAGGAATACAAGTATCGGTTACGCGGTTCATTCCTCTTTCAAGCAAATCCCACTCGTCCTGCGGTGTTAAATCGCGATAATGCGGCACGCGTTCGTAATGGCTGTGCGCTACAAGATTCATAATATCTTCCTCTAGATTTGCACCTGTACAGGAAATAATTTGAACTTTATCTTGGCGGATCATTTCAGCAAAAATCTTTCCCAATTCTGCTGTACTCATTGCACCCGCAAGAGACACAAGCATTTTTGAACCATTTGCTAGTTGTGCTTCGTATCCTTTTGCGGCATCCACAAGGGCGGCGGCGTTGAAGTGTAAATAATATTTTTCTATAAATTGGGAAATGGATCCTTTGCTAGTACTCATCTTCTTCTGTATTAAATTTTGAAACGCCTTTTTTGGTTTCATTAAAATTACTTTCGTATTCGTCACCTTCTTCAGTTCCTGCGAATTTGTAGGTCAACATTTTGTAGTAAAGCTTCGCTGCTACAAAGTCTGAAGCTCTTTCGTTTTCATTAGGGCAAAGCTCAACAATATCAAAACCTACTACATTTCTTTCTTCGAAAACCTGCTTGAGGAAATCTAATGTTTCATACCAAAAAAGCCCACCTGGTTCTGGAGTTCCGGTTGATGGAAGGATTGAAGGATCAAAGGCGTCAAGGTCAAAAGTGATGAAAACATTTTCGCCCAAAGCTTCTACTACTTTGTCCATCCAATATTCGTCTTTTGCCATATCATGGGCAAAGAATACTTTTTCTTCGTCCATCACACGGGTTTCTGCAATATCCATACTGCGAATGCCAACTTGCACCAAATTTGTGGTTTGGCTAGCTTCATATACTGCACAGGCGTGGTTGCAGGTGCTTCCGTGGAAGTCTTTACGCAAATCTGCGTGTGCGTCTATATGAAGCACTGTTAAATTGTCAAAACATTCGTTGAAGGCTCGTATAGTGCCTATGGAAATGCTGTGCTCGCCACCAAAAATGGTTACGAATTTGTTTCGTTTTATATAATCTTTAGTGATTTTGTGTACTTCTGAAACCACAGCTTCAGGTGATGAATTTTCCGTAATTGCATCTGCAAGGAAAACTCCTTGCTTGTAAACCTCTGTTTGGGTTTCAATGTCATAAAGTTCCATATTTTCGGAAGCATCCAAAAAGGCTTCGGGGCCCTTATCTGCTCCTTTTTGCCAAGTACTGGTGCCGTCATAAGGAACTGGAATTAATACAATTTTTGATGTTTCAAGGGCCGCATATTTTTGCGGGATACCTGCGTACGTCTTAGTGCTCATAACCTAAAATGTTTAGCAATTGCTCGCTTGTTTGTTGTTCTGAAAAAAGTTTGGTTGTTATTTTATTATTTTTATCTCGGTCAATCAATATATGTTTTGGGGAAGGTATCAAACAGTGCTGCAAGCCCCCAAAACCACCGATGGTTTCTTGGTATGCTCCTGTATTAAAGAAGCCAATATACAAAGGTTTTTCTTTTCTGAATTTTGGCAAATAAATAGCTGCCATGTTTTGTTCGCTATTATAGTAATCATCGCTATCACAAGTCAATCCGCCCAATAGCACTCTTTCATATTCATCGTTCCAACGATTTATGGCAAGCATAATGAAGCGTTTGCTGATGGCCCACGTATCTGGCAAAGTTGTAATGAAAGAAGAATTAATCATATTCCACTTTTCGCGATCGTTTTGTTGTTTTTGGTACAGTATTTCATAGATGGCGCCACCGCTCTCACCTACTGTAAAACTGCCAAATTCTGTAAATATATTCGGAACCGGCATTTCTGCTTCTGCACAAGTTATGTTTATTTGGTTTAAAATCTCATTGATCATGTATTGATAATCATACTCAAAATGCAATGAGTTTTTTATTGGGAAACCTCCGCCAATGTTCAAACTATCCAAGGAAGGGCATATTTTTTTAAGGCGAACATACACTTTCAAACATTTAACCAATTCATTCCAGTAATAAGCAGTGTCGCGAATACCGGTATTGATAAAGAAATGTAGCATTTTAAGATCTACACGTTCGTTGTTTTTTATCTGTTCTTCATAAAACGGAATGATGTTTTTGTAGCCAATTCCAAGTCTTGAAGTATAAAATTCGAACTTCGGTTCTTCTTCAGAGGCAATACGGATACCCACGTTAAAATGGCCTTCAATATTATCTGAAAGAAGTTCAATTTCTTCGTAATTATCAATAATTGGGATGCAATTTTCGTGACCGTTATTAATTAAACGTGCTATGTTTTCAATATATCTATCACGCTTAAAGCCGTTGCAGATTACATAAGTTTTATCTGTTACTTTTCCTGTTTTCTTTAGGCTTTCAACAATATCAATATCAAAAGCCGAAGAGGTTTCAATATGAATATCATTTTTTAGAGCTTCATTTAAAACGTGTTTAAAATGCGAGCTTTTTGTGCAGTAGCAATAGTTATAGCTGCCCTTATAGTTGTTCTTTTCAATAGCATCTGCAAACCACTTTTTTGCCAAATTTATATTTTCCGAAATTTTAGGAAGATAAGTAAACTTTAGCGGTGCGCCATATTGTTCTACTAACGCCATCAAGTCTATGCCGTGAAATTCCAACCCGTTATCGCCCAAGCGAAATTCTTCCTGTGGAAAATAATATGTTTGGTTAATTAAATCTATGTATTTGGTGTTCATCTTTTGATTTTCGTTGAAAAGTGTAAATTAAATATTCTTGTTGCGTATTCCCTAAAAAAAAGGAAGTATAACAAAAAATTAACTTGAAGTTTAAATGCGAATAGGCAAGGCGTTTATAGTGGAACTTTTGCCCGTAACTTGCTGCAATGCAGCATCTAGAAGTAAAAATGTGTTGTTCATTTAGAATCTATGTTTTTGAAATTTCTCAAAAACCAACCATTTTAAAATACTGTTTATTTGTTTTTCAATACAAAAATGCCAAAAAAAATTCAATAATTTATAAAACCTGAAGATTTTTCACTTTCAGCTATATCATGCTGAACATATTGAGTTCCTTTTCAGTAAGTGTTCTCCAGCGACCGCGCGGCAAATCCTTTTTTGTTAAAGGGCCAAGGGTTACACAATCTACCCGCACAACATCATAGCCCAGATGTTCAAATATGGTTCTGATGACACTGTTGCCGGTATGTTTTATTTTTAAACCTATTTCACTTTTTGGTGAATTATCTACGTAGCTTATTTCTTCTACGGTTATTTCTTTGCCTTCAACTGTAAGGCCCTCCTTTACTTTTTTAAGGTGTTCGGCTTTTAGGTTTTTGTCCAATTCAATATGGAACAAACGCGAAATTCCCTTTTTTGAGAATTTTTGCACGAATTCATCATCATTTGTGAAAAGCAAAAGCCCTGTTGCATTTCTGCCCAAACGGCCGAACGGCTTTATTTTTGCCGTGGTAGCGTTTGCAACCAAATCCATCACTGTCATTCCCTTAGCATTACTGTCCGTGGTTGAAAAACCTTTGGGTTTGTTTAGCAAAACGTAAGTATTTGGTTCGGGGTTTAAACGACGGCCATCAAAACGCACATCATCCGTCAATTGGACTTTGTAGCCCATTTCATTTACAACCTTCCCGTTAACCGTAACTAAGCCTGTGGCAATGTATGTATCTGCCTCGCGGCGTGAGCAAACCCCGCTGTTTCCTATGTATTTATTTAAGCGAACCCCATCTGCAGGATTGCTTTTCTTTACTATTTGTACGGGTTTTTCGCGACGGCCAATTTCTTTTCCGGTTTTGTCAAACTTCAACTTTGGTTTTGTTGGATCTTGCTGACGGCCCGTTTTTTTACTTGAAGAATCAGACTTCAAAGGAGCATTTCCACGAGCCATACTTTTCTTTCGTGCATTTTTCCCCGGCTTGTTGGAACCTCTTCCTTTATCGTAATTGTCTTGTGTGCTCATTTAGTATTTTTTGCAAAGGTAAGCAAATTTAGTAGGCAGTCGCAGTTTTCAATTTTCAGTTAAAGGACTGCAAATAGTAATTGGCAACCGAGGTTTTTTTAGGATATTATTTGTTTCAAAATATTTAAATAATCTGCTCGATTCTTTAAAAAATCCATTTCGGAAATATCGATGATTTTTATGTTTTCAGAATGTTGGTTTTTGATGAATTCTAAATAGCCAGCATTTAGTTTTTGAAGATAGGAAGCTTCAATACTCTGTTCATATTTTCTACCTCTATTTTTAATGTTTTCTAGCAAGCGCTCAGTGTTTTGGTATAAATAAATATACTTATCTGGCTTAGGCAGGTCCTTATGCATCACTTGGAAGAGTTTTTTGTAAAGTGAATATTCCTCCTCTGGCAATGTGATGCTTGCAAAAATCAAGGATTTGTTCACATCGTAATCCGCAATGACTGAATCCTTAAAAAGATCAAACTGTGTAATATCATCCACCAATTGCTGATAGCGGTCTGCCAGAAAAGACATTTCCAAAGGAAAAGCGTAGCGCGCGGCGTCTTCATAAAATTTAGGAAGAAATGGGTTGTCTTTAAACCTTTCAAGAATCAATTTCGCATTAAAATCATTTGCAATTTTTGTAGCGAGACTTGTTTTTCCTGCTCCAATATTTCCTTCAATGGCAATGTAATTATACTGTGAAACATTGAAATCCCGCATCGGGTTATTGAGCCATTTGGATTGCTTTTCAAGAATACTTTTATCTTCAGTTTCAGCCAAAAGTTTGATTATATTTTTTTGTGAAATAGGATGAATAAAGCCTGAGTTCAATTCTGCCAAGGGCTGTAAAACAAATTTTCGTTTCTCCATTTCTGAATGGGGGACGGTAAGTTTTTCGGTTTTAATAACTAAATCGTCTATAAAAATAATATCGATGTCAATCGGCCGGGAAGTATATGTTTTGGAAGTATTTCGTTCCCGCCCCAATGATTTTTCAATTTCTAAAGCTACTTTTAGGATTTTTGAAGGCTTAAAATCAGTTTGTATCCAAACGGCACAATTTAAAAAAGGATCGCCTTCAAAACCCATTGCAGGAGTTTCATAAACGGAAGATATTTTTACGATGGAACCAATTTTTTCAAAAACGCTATCAACCGCTCTTTGAAGATTTTCAAAACGGTTGCCCATATTGCTGCCCAAGGACAGCTGTATATTTGATTGTGGTTTGATGAAATTCCCTTTTTTAATTTACAACTATTGAAACCACATACCCTTCGTTTCCTCGAATGTTGAACACGGTGTCGTCGTCAAAAATAAGGTATTGTCCCTTTATTCCTTTTAAAATTCCTTCATAAAAAGGTGTTTTTTCAAGGTTGAGCGATTTTGGTTTTTGGGGATATTTTAAAACCGGGAATTGCAGATTGGTTTCAGCATTGTTTTCTAAATAATATTCAGCAGCTTCGGTTGGAATAAACTGTTTCAACTTATTTCGCCATTCCACCAAATCTTCATCTTGAATATCGTTTTTAAGCATTGTTCGCCAATTGGTTTTATCGCTCACATGATCTTTTAAAGCTACTTCGGTAATTCCCGCCAAATAACGGTTGGGAACCTCAACAATTTCTATGGCTTCGTGGGCACCTTGGTCAATCCATCGGGTGGGAATCTGACTTTTTCGCGTAACGCCAACTTTCACGCTGCTGCTATTGGCAAGGTAAACCACGTGCGGTTGTATCTGTACTTTTTCCTCATAGGCAAGATCGCGGTCCTCGATTCCTAAATGTGCTTTGCTCAGTTCCGGATTCATTATCCAATCTGCGGCCTGGGGTATTTCGTAAAAGCAATCATAACAAAAACCTTGACGGTAAATTTTCTTTTGAAGTCCGCAATTTAAACATTGGTAATGCAAAAAATTGATGGACACTTTTTTGTCCAACAATTGGTTCATGTTCAAAAAATCGTTTTCAAAAACAAGGTAATACTGAATGGGCGAGCCGTTTTCAGTTTGCATTTTGGTGAGTACTCCTTCGTAATTCATTTATTCAAAATTAGTTGTGCCGAAATCTTTTCCGAAGAATTACTGTGGAAACATCACTTCAAAAAAGAGGAAATCGTAATTATAAAATCGTTATTTTTATAGCATAAAGATAGCAGAAAAATATGCCAATCCCCATTGTAAATTCCATTGCTTCTTGGTTTTTAAAGAAACGGTTTCACCAAATAGACCTTTTTCTGAAGTACCCTATTGAGGTTCAGGAAGAACTACTTTTCAATTTACTCCAAAAAGCGAAAAATACCGAGATTGGACGGGAATATGATTTTTCTTCAATTAGAACTTATCGCGATTTTGCGGAACGAATTCCTATAACAACATACGAAGAAAACGAGCCGAGAATAGAACGTGCACGCAGAGGAGAATCAAATATTTTTTGGCCAACACCTATAAAATGGTTTGCAAAATCTAGCGGCACCACCAATGCAAAAAGCAAGTTTATACCCGTTACCAACGATTCTTTGGAAGATTGCCATTACGCAGCAAGTAAGGATTTACTTTGCATGTATCTTAACAACAACCCAGATGCACAATTATTTCTTGGGAAGAGTTTACGGCTTGGCGGAAGCAAACAATTGTACGAGGAAAACGGGACTGTCTTTGGTGATCTTTCAGCAATTTTGATTGATAATATGCCTTTTTGGGCAGAATTTAGCAGTACACCCAGTAATGAAATTTCTTTATTGGGCGATTGGGAAGTAAAAATGCAGGCCATTGTAAACGAAACCATCAAAGAAAATGTAACGAGTCTTGCTGGCGTACCTTCATGGATGTTGGTTTTAATGAACAACGTAATGGAAACTACTGGAAAAGGCAACCTTTTTGAGGTTTGGCCAAATCTGGAGGTATATTTTCACGGAGGCGTAAACTTTGACCCATACATTGACCAGTACAATAAATTATTGCCTAAAAGTGATTTCAGATATTATGAAATCTACAATGCTTCGGAGGGTTTTTTCGCTATTCAAGACCGCAATGAAAACAAGGAATTATTGCTAATGCTTGATTATGGTATTTTTTATGAATTTATCCCGATGGATAGCTACGGTACTCCTGAAGAAAGTATAATTCCGCTTAGCGAGGTTGAAGAAGGAAAAAACTATGCGGTGGTAATTACCACGAATGCTGGGCTTTGGCGCTATAAAATAGGCGATACGGTTCGCTTTACTTCAATCAATCCATACAGAATAAAAGTTACTGGACGCACAAAACACCATATAAACGTTTTTGGTGAAGAGTTGATTATTGAAAATGCCGAAACCGCACTCCGCAAGGTTTCACAACTTACCAATGCAGAAATTGTAGATTATACAGCCGCGCCTATTTTTATGAACGGAAAGGAAAAAGGTGCGCACGAATGGATTATAGAATTTAAATCACCTCCCAAAGATTTAAATTCATTTACCCAACTTTTGGATTCAGCTTTGCAGGAAGTGAATAGCGATTATGAGGCAAAACGTTTCAATAATACCACTTTAAATGCTCCAAAAATCCATCACGCCCGAGAGCGACTTTTCTATGATTGGCTAAAAGAAAATGACAAACTTGGGGGGCAACATAAAGTGCCGCGACTTTCCAATACCCGAGATTATTTGGAGGAACTTTTACGTTTAAACAGTAATTTTTAGATTTGTTTTTAAAAATAAGGACGCTTGTAACGTGTTGTAAATCGGGCATTTCAAACACTTTATCGACTGCTTTTTTCAAAAACTGTATTTCAACGAGTTTACTGGTAAGTTCAACTAAAACTTTTGTGGGCGCTTTTCTTCCGAAGTACTTTTGACCTATAAAATCATTAGTATTTCAAAATGAAACAGGTTTTTTTTATAGTATGCTTTTTAGGTTTCACAGTTTTGTTTTCTTCTTGCGCAACCACGCAAACGGTAAATAAAAAAGAAACTGAGGTAGCTGGTTATAATTTGAAAAGTAAAAAAGAACAAATGCAGAATAAAATTCTTTACAGCAAGAACAAAACTTTGCTCGCAACACCATAAATTTGAATTTATCCATATAAAAAAACCCCGATTTTATCGGGGTTTTTGCTTTTTATAAATGTTTTAGTTTTTATGAAACTGCTTTCAACTTTTTAAGGGTTGATTTGTTCAATTTTTCTTCAGCATATTCCTTCGTAACGTGAACAGTTTTTTCATCAGTGCCTGGCATTTCATACATTGCATCGGTCAAAACTGCTTCGCAAAGCGAACGTAAACCACGGGCGCCAAGCTTGTAGTCAATTGCTTGTCCTACGATGAAATCTAAGGCTTCTTCAGTAATCACAAAGTCAATTCCGTCCATTTCAAACAATTTTTTGTATTGTTTAATGATGGCGTTTTTCGGCTCAGTAAGAATTGCGCGAAGCGTTTCCTTGTCCAAAGGATTCATATAAGTTAGCACTGGAAGACGACCAATTATTTCAGGAATCAATCCGAAGTCTTTTAAATCCTTTGGAATAATATACCGAAGCATATTGTCCTTCTCCATTTGGTTTTCCTTTACCGAAGCTGTAAAACCAACAGCTTGCATATTCAAACGTTTTGAAATATGGCGTTCAATACCATCAAAAGCACCACCGGCGATGAAAAGAATATTTTCGGTATTTACCTCAATGAATTTTTGATCGGGATGTTTTCTGCCTCCTTTTGGCGGAACGTTTACGGTTGTTCCTTCCAAAAGTTTCAATAAAGCTTGCTGAACTCCTTCACCACTAACATCGCGAGTGATTGAAGGATTGTCGCTTTTTCGGGCTATTTTATCAATCTCGTCAATAAAAACAATTCCGTTTTCGGCTTTTTCGAGGTTGTAATCTGCGGCTTGCAACAAACGCGTTAAAATACTTTCAACGTCTTCGCCCACGTAACCTGCTTCGGTTAAAACAGTAGCGTCCACAATTGCCAAGGGAACGTTCAACATTCTCGCAATGGTTTTTGCGATCAATGTTTTTCCGGTTCCGGTTTGTCCAACGATAATAATGTTACTTTTCTGTATTTCAATATCGTCATCGCTTTTTGGCTGCAGCAAACGTTTGTAATGGTTGTAAACGGCTACGGACATCACTTTTTTTGTGAATTCTTGCCCAATTACATATTCGTCCAAAAATGCTTTTATAAGCTTCGGTTTCTTCAGCATTAAGTCTTTGGACAATTCCGTATTGCCGGAATGCAAAGCCTCCTCTACCACAATTCCATGAGCCTGCTCAATGCAACGGTCGCAAATGTGGGCGTCCAAACCGGCAATAAGCAAGTTGGTTTCCGACTTTTTACGGCCGCAAAAGGAACATTCTAAATCTTCTTTCGACATATTATTTTTTTTCAAAAACTCTTTATTTAATTTCGAGTCAAAATTTCATCAATCATTCCGTATTCCAAAGCTTTGTCGGCTTTCATCCAGTAATCACGATCACTATCATCATAAACCTTTTCATAGGTTTGGCCAGAGTGTTTCGCTATAATTTTATAAAGCTCTTCTTTAAGTGTAATTATTTCGCGCGCAGTAATTTCAATATCACTCGCCTGCCCTTGCGCGCCGCCCAATGGTTGGTGGATCATCACTCTTGAATGCGTCAAACCACTTCGTTTTCCTTTTTCACCAGCGCATAAAAGTACGGCTGCCATGGAAGCTGCCATTCCTGTGCAAATAGTCGCAACATCTGGCTTAATGAATTGCATGGTATCATAAATTCCCAAGCCTGCGTAAACGCTTCCGCCAGGAGAGTTTATGTAAATTTGAATATCGCGTGCGGCATCAGTACTTGCCAAAAAAAGCAATTGTGCCTGTACAATATTTGCTACTTGATCATTGATTCCGGTACCAAGAAAAATGATTCGGTCCATCATCAAGCGTGAAAAAACGTCCATCGCCACTGCGTTCATTTGACGTTCTTCAATAATATTTGGGGTCAAGTTTGTTGGATACATACTGCTTATGATCTGGTCATAATACATATTGTTGATTCCTTGATCTTTTATAGCAAAATTTCTAAATTCTTTACTGTAGTTCATAAATGTGTGTTCGTATTATAAAGTTTACTTTCCTGAACAGGAAAAGGTTTAAATCAAAAAGGCGTTAAATTAAATAATTCAACGCCTAAAGATAACTATTTCTTCGCTGAATTATGCGTAGGCTTCTTTAATGAATTTATCGTAAGTAACCTCTTTAGTCTTCAATTTTGCGTTTTCCTTAAAGAAGTTTAGCAATTTTGTTGTGTTCAATTGCTCGCTCAATCGTTCTATTTCTTCTTTGTTTGAAAGAATTCTGGCAGCAATGGATTCCAATTCCTCATCAGTTGGATTGGTTTGTCCAAACTGCGCCATTTGTGCTTTTATCATATTTTTTGAATAGTCCTTCAACTCTTCAAAAGTAACATGCAACTTGTTCTCCGCGCGAAGTTTCCCTTCAATCAATTGGTAGCGAAGTCCTTTTTCGCTTCTTTCGTATTCGGCTTTTGCATCTTCTTCGGAAAGTCTCTTTTCGCCACTCATTGCGATCCATCTTTGTAAAAACTCCTTTGGAAGATCGAATTTTGTGTTTTCAATCAATGATTCAACCACATCGTTCAACAATTTTTGGTCGCTTTGCTGTGCAAATTGTCCTTCTGCGTCCTCTTTTATTTTTTCTTTCAATTCTTTTTCTGAAGTAACCTTCGCCTCACCAAACAATTTGTCAAACAACTCTTGGTTCAATTCGGCCATTTCACGTTTGTTCACTTCTTCAATTTTGAAGGAAACCTCAATATCCAGACCGTGCGCATCGTCGTGGGCAACGCCTAAATATTTTTGGTTGTCGTGATCATCGGCGAACATTCCTTTTGTTTTCAAAATAACTGTATCGCCAACTTTTGCGCCGATTAGGCTTTCCAATTGTTTTTTACCTGCAATTTCATCTGTGGAAAGGGTAGTTTTCTTTTCGATTTCTTTTTCAGTTGAAGTAAAAGTTCCGGTAATTTCATCGCCTTTTTCAACTTCTTTTTTGGAAATCAATTTTCCGTATTGCTTGCGGATAGTCTTTACTTGATTGTTCAACATTTCATCGTCCGCAACAATTTTATATTGCAGCACTTCCTTTCCTTTTACGTCAACGTTGAATTCTGGAGCAAGCCCCAATTCAAATTCAAACGAATAATCATCGGCATCCCAATTTATTTCAGATTCGTTCTTCGGAAGCGGATTCCCAAGAATGTCCAATTTTTCTTCGGTAAGAAATTTGTGAAGTGCTTCTTGCAAAACCTTGTTAACTTCTTCAACCAAAACGGCTTTTCCGTATTGTTTTTTAACCATTCCCATTGGGATATGACCTTTTCTGAAGCCTGGAATATTTGCTGTTTTTCTGTAATTATTCAGCACTTTTTCAACGTTGCCTGAATAGTCTTCCTTTGAAACCTCAACTGTAAGGACAGCATTCAGTTTATCAATGTCTTTTTTTGTAATGTTCATTTTTTCTCTTCTGAATTTCGGGATGCAAAAGTACGGTTTTTTGCAAAACCCAACAAACATTTACAAACTGTTATTCAGCCAATTATTTATCTTCCGGTAAAAGTGAAAATAGTATGGACTGAAAAAGGGAAAGCAATAGACTAAAAAGTAACGCCCACCATATTGAAACCACTTCAAAACCACCCACAAAGAAATCTGCCATTAAGATAATAATCGCATTGATTATAAGTAGGAAAAGGCCAAAAGTAACAATGGTTATCGGCAGGGTTAAAATGACCAATATTGGCTTAACAAGCAATCGCAACAAAGCAATGACAATTGCAACTATAACTGCGGAGCCATAACCTTCAACAGCCACACCGGGAAGGATTTTTGCTAAAACAACAACAGCTACGGCTGTAAGAAGTAATTTAATTATTAGTTTCATATGGGAAGTATTAAAAAATTTAGATAAGCTTTAAGTAAATATAATAAAAAAACCGCCCTCAGAAATGAGAGCGGCTCTTTCCAAATTTAATCTCTAAAAATTAATTGTTTGCAAGCGTAACGGTTGCATAGTTGCCGATGTGTACCATTGGAATGGTTGCATCATAAGTTTCGTTGATTGCTTTGATTATAAGATTTGCTGTGTAAGCATATCCTCTTGGCGTTGGGTGAACACCGTCCAAAGAGAATGCACCACCAGTTACAAATTGTGACGTAAGCACGCCACCATCATAAGCAACACCGCCATTTGCAACTCTAGCTAATGCTGTTTTTGCATCAACATATGCTAAACCTTTTGCGCCAGCAAGTGCCTGGATAGTTGCATTATATGCCATACTAGCTGCTGTAATGCGCGTTTGCTCAGAAACAGCTAACACATATTGATCGCTAAGCGGTATTGACACACCAATAACACCTTGTGGGTTGCTTGGATCTGGCGTTGTTCCCAAAACAGAAGAAGCAGTCAAAACAATAAGATCATCAGATTTTACCTGACGAAGTTGCCCTAATAGAGTTGCTAATGGCGCTGGCAAACTAAATGGCGGGCCTTGAAGAATTGCAGTGACATCTGTTAAATCATCATCAGTCATAATAGGGAAATTTTGACCTGCAGAAAAATTAATCATTCGCAAAGCAGCTTCTTCAGGAGTTATAACACCAACCCCTACTAATCCTGGTAATATTTGTGTATTGTAAGCGCTGAACTGAGCATTTAATGCACCAGCAGTAGCCGCATCCAAAGGAATTGCATTTCTTGGAACTGTTGTGAAATATGGAATTGAAGTTACTTCAGGAATATTCACCAAAACACCCTTTGCACCGCTTCCTGTTAAAGCATCAACTTGTTGGCTATAAACAGATGCAAAAACGTTTGGATCCGTAATATCATTTGGCCCATAAGTTGACGGATCAAAATTTCCAGTTTGGTCAACACCTGCTCCGCCTGAAGTGGCATAGCTCAAGATATCATTGTTACCAATCCAAAGACTGAAAAAAGTTGGGTTTTGAGCCACTGCATCACCTAAAACAGTTGCAGATTCACTACTTGCAAAACGTGCAAAATAAGGGTTGGCAGCGCCAGTTGGCACCCCAGCCACATTCCCATAACCTGGAGCAACTAAATGAAAACTCTTTGCTCCCGGAACACCCATGTTGTTATATGTACTAGGTAAATGATTGGTAATATCTGTAGTTGGATTTCCGACCAAACGAACTGGGCCAGGGTTTCCATCGGCATCTACAGCCAATACAAATCTATTCTCTGTAATTTGAGTTCCACCTAATAATAAACCACCAATGTTATCATTCATCAAAGGTTGGTAAAATTCTCCCCCGCCCGCAAAGGCAAATTGTTGCGCCATAATGTTTGGGTAGCTGTTTTTTTGACCAGTAATGTACAAAGCACCATCAGCATATCCTGCAGTTAAAGAGTTACCAACAGAAACGTATTTTGAAAGATTTGCCGTTCCACTAGTATAAAATCCGTCATCGGTTACAGGGCTGTCAAATTCGGGTTCGCAGCTTACAAAGCCAATAGCCAAAAGCGCGAATGTATATTTAAGTATATTTTTCATCTTTAAGATTTTTTTCGATTATAATTTATAAGTAAGCCCCAATCCTGGAACGAAAGCATTGGTTTTGTAGGTTCCCTTAAAAGGAACTGCTACCCCATTCTCAAAGTAATAGTCATAGGACGCATCCACTTCCTTAAAGTGTGAATACAGGAAGGACGCATCTATCTGAAGGTGCTCTCCAATATTCACGGTAAGACCTGCAGTAAAGTTGTTGCTGTCGTTCCGCGGTGTTTCAGGTGCGAAATAGCCCTCACGAACGGGAGATTCGTCAAAATAATAACCGGCTCTTAAGGTAAACATCTTGGTAGCGTCATACTGCATTCCGAAGCGATAGATGGAAGCATTCTTGTAATTACGTGCGTTTTTTGAATCTGGAATTACGGGGTTTGCAAAATCGATATCCAAGGAATTGTACACATCCCAATAAGTTCTGTTGAAATCAAAAGCAAAGGTCCAGCTTTCACAAAACTCATAGGACATTCCCACGGTCATTTCAGCAGGCATGGGCAATGAGGCGTCAAAAGTAGTATCAGCAAAAGGCGTCAACGGTGAATTTGGAATATTTGAAAAGTCGGCGTCGCCATCTTCTGCTTCCAAAATAATTTCTGAACGGTAGGTAGCACCAATGTGAAGATTTTCGGTTGGATTGAACATTGCACTAGCCACCCATCCCCAATTGCTAACCCCAGACGCATCTATGGTAACATTAGCACGGTTTCCTTCAAGATCGGTAAGCGTTCGGTTTAGGTTTCTGTTAAAGTTTACAGAACCAGTTACATAAATAGGACCACCACCAAAACTCAACTTATCGTTAATTTTAAAGGAAACAGTTGGTTGGAAGTAAATTGCCTGTATATCAATATTGTTCACCAAATGCGAACCAGCCCAGTCGTCTTCGTATTCAACGGAACTTCCGTAAGGTGTGTAGACACCAAGGCCAAAAGCCAACCAATCTGTGGCTTTGTATGATGCATAAAAATAGAATGGCGTGCCCATTGGGCTATCAGTCTGGGCATTAGCTCCAGTTTCTGAATCTTGGTAGGCAATGTTTGAAAACACTCCATGCATACCTGCAGTGACGTTGAATTTATCTTCTAAATAGACCAATCCAGCTGGATTAAAAAACACAAGTTCGCTACTGTTTATAACAGCGACCCCCGTGTGGCCCATAGCCAAGGACTTATTTCCTTGCAAACTTACACGGTAGCCGCCCGCATAAGTAACCGCGCTTGCGAGTGCAAAAACGGCAAGTAGTATTACTTTCTTCATAATTGTTATTTCTTTAGAGTTAATTCTGAGGATTAAAAAAAGTTAGGAATTATGTTTTCTAAATTTCTTATGCGTGCATAAGAAATCTTCTTACAATATTATAAAAAATTCATAACAATTTAGTCTCTTTTTATTTTATTTTTAAAGGCTGATGGTGATTACAACCAAAAACATTTAACGTAATTCTAGAAATTTAAAGCAGGCTTCATAAAATTCATCGGGATTTTCTGCGTGCAACCAATGTCCCGCGTTTGAAATGGTTTTGATTCTAGCTTTTGGGAAATGTTTCTTAATCAAAAGTTCGTCCATTGGCTCAATATACCCACTTTTTTCACCACCTAAAAAAAGTGTGTCGCCATCATAAACTGTATTCTCAGAAAGAGCCACTCCTACTTCCTCTATTTTTTTTGAAAGAACGGGAAGATTTATACGAAGCCCCAATTCGGTTTTGCTTTTTCTGTAAAGGTTTTTGAGCAGAAAAAGTTTTGTGCCTTCGTCTTTTATATATTCCGAAAGAACATCCTCTGCTTCTCCACGGGATTTTATTTTTGAGAAATCCAGTTTTGAAAGTGCTTTCAAAATATCTTGATGGTGCGGCGGGTATGCTTTAGGGCCAATATCGGCAACAATCAATTTCGAAACCATTCCAGGATGTGTTACTGCAAACTGCATCGCAACCTTGCCGCCCATAGAATGGCCGAGCAGTATTATTTCGTTTAAATCGTGTTCTTGGCAATACTTTTTTAAATCTTCCGCCATTATTTCATAGGAAAATTCATCGCTGTGGAAGCTTCGGCCATGGTTGCGCTGATCTAAAAGATGAACTTCGTAGTCATCTTCAGCCCAACGATTGCCAAGTGTTTTCCAGTTATCGCTCATTCCGAGGAAGCCGTGGAGGATTACGAAGGGTTTGCCGGAGCCGAGTATTTGGGAGTGTAAAGTCATTAGCTAAGCTTTTTTAAATATTCTGAAATCACTTTCTCCAACCCATCATAAAGCGCCTCACAAATAAGCGCATGCCCAATGCTCACTTCCAAAAGGTTCGGGATGTTTTCCTTGAAAAACTTAATGTTATCCAAAGAAAGATCGTGGCCTGCGTTGATGCCCAAGCCAAGTTTGTTCGCAAGAACCGCACAATCTGTATATGGTTTTATGGCTGCTTTATTTCCCAAGGAATATTGCTTTGCAAATTCTTCGGTGTAAAGTTCTATTCTGTCGGTTCCGGTTTCAGCGGCGCCTTCAATCATTTTTAAGGTTGGATCTACAAATATGGAAGTGCGGATTCCGTTTCGTTTAAATTCAGAAATTATTTCCTTTAAATAAGCTGCGTGCTTCACAGTATCCCAACCTGCGTTGGAAGTAATTGCATCAACAGCATCGGGAACGAGGGTAACTTGGGTGGGTTTTATTTCCAAAACCATCTTTGTGAAATTATCCATCGGGTTTCCCTCAATGTTGTATTCGGTGGAAACGATGGATTTTAAATCGTACGCATCTTGATACCGAATGTGGCGTTCATCGGGTCTAGGGTGGATGGTGATTCCTTGTGCGCCAAATTTTTCAATATCTGTTGCAACCCGCAACAAATCAGGCACGTTGCCGCCTCGCGCGTTGCGCAACGTGGCAATTTTGTTTATGTTTACGCTTAATTTTGTCATTTCTTTGTGTTAGAATTAACAAAAATACAAACCTTACAGCGCTTACTGAACCTTTATTTTAAGTAATTTGCATTAAAAATAGATTGCAATGGAAACCTTGAATTACATCATCAACGATATTGAACCCTTTGACATTTCGGCGAAGATAAAAGATGTGCAAACCGTTTTCAATCAGCTTACCTATTCCCATGTACCCGTTGAAAAGGACGGTCATTATATAGGTTGTGTTTCAGAAAACGATGCGTATTGTTTCGACAACAAAAAATTGCTTAGTGATTTTCAATATGCTTTGGAGCCTTTCCACGTTTTGGAAGATACCAATTGGCTGGATATTTTGGAAGCTTTCGCCTTAAACAACAGCAACATAATGCCTGTTTTGGGTGTGGACAACAAATATTTAGGATATTATGAATTGGGCGACATCATGAGTCTTTTCAACAACACCCCATTTTTAAATGAAACGGGCGGAATTATAGTTGTTGAAAAGGGAATCCAGGATTATTCTTTCAGTGAAGTATGCCAAATTGTGGAATCTAACGGAACCCGAATATTTGGTGTCTTTATTTCAAAAATTGAAAATGACACGGTTCAGGTTACATTAAAAGTGGGTCACACCGCACTTAACAGCATTGTGCAGACTTTTAGAAGATATAATTATAACGTTATTAGCCATCATGAAGAAGATAAATTTTTGGAGGATTTAAAAGAGCGTTCCGAATATTTGGATAAATACCTTAATATATAATTGATGAAAATAGGTATCTACGGCCAGTTTTATCACGAAAATTCTGAAATCTATATTCAGATGTTGCTCGATGCACTTCAGAAGAGAGAGGCAGAAGTACTTATAGAAGCAAATTTTTTGGGCATCATCAACCAAAATCAGGAAATCACGAAAAATTTCTCGGGATTCTCCACTTTTACTGAATTAGATTCCAGCTTCGATCTTTTTTTCAGCATTGGTGGCGATGGAACAATTTTGAAAGCCGTAACATTTGTAAGGGATCTAGGCATTCCTATTGTGGGAATAAACACAGGAAGACTTGGTTTTTTGGCCACAATCCAAAAAGAGGAAATGACGGAAAGCCTAAACCAAATTTTGGAAGGCGAATATTCCATTTCTGAAAGGAGCTTACTTACAGTGGAAACTTTTCCGGAGAGCGACGAAATAAAGCCGCTAAATTTTGCCTTAAACGAAGTAGCCGTAAACCGACGGAACACAACTTCCATGATTAAAGTGGAAACGCTAGTAAACGACAAATACCTCACCTCTTATTGGTCAGACGGGCTTATTGTTGCAACTCCTACTGGCTCTACAGGTTATTCATTGAGCTGCGGCGGACCGGTAATAGACCCGGAGGCTAATAATATTGTACTCACACCTATTGCACCGCATAATCTTAACGCAAGACCTTTGGTAATACCAGATTCCTGCACCATCGCTTTAAAAGTTTCGGGAAGGGAAAGTAGCTTTTTAGTTTCTATGGACTCGCGAATAGCTACACTGGAAAACGAAACAAGTATTATTATAAAAAAAGCGCCTTTCACTATCAAATTACTTCAACTTCACGATGACAGCTTTATAAAAACCCTTCGGAAAAAACTTTTGTGGGGCGAGGACAAGCGGAACTAAACAATAAAATCCATCAAAATTTGTTAATCAACAGAGACAAATTGGCTTCAAACAATGTCAAGCCAAGTTTATTGTTATATTTGCAAACTTTTAAAGTATATGAAGTATTTCACTACTGTATTTTTAATACTCTCGACCGTGTTTTTTGCACATTCCCAAACCTACGAAATAGGCGGAATCATTGGTGGTGCCAACTACATAGGTGATGTTGGAAGCACCACCTACATTAATCCAAATAGTTTTGCCGTGGGCGGAATTTTTAAATGGAATCGGAGCGTAAGACATGCATTTAGGGGTTCGGTAATGGTGGCAAAATTAAAAGGAGACGACTCCAAAAGTTCAAATAATCGCAGAAAGGAACGCGGTTATTCTTTTGAAAATACTGTAAAAGAATTATCAATTGGTTTAGAATACACCTTTTGGGACTTTGATGTTCATGCTCAAAAATCAATTTCTACTCCATACCTATATACCGGCCTCACAGGGTTTAGCTACACAGCATTACGCAAAAAAGCTTCAGGTCAAATTGTTGAATATGACAATGCTTTGAGTGTTGCAATACCAATGGTTATTGGCTACAAAGCAACCATTAGTCAGAATGCAATGCTCGGTTTTGAAATTGGCGCACGCTATACATTTACTGACGATCTGGACGGAAGCAACCCCGTAAAAGGATTAGCAAGCGATGAAGGGCTAAAATTCGGCAATACAAATAGCGATGACTGGTACGTATTTACTGGAATAACCGTTACTTTTGCCTTTGGAAGAAAGCCTTGTTATTGCAATTTTTAAAAATAAAATGGATCAAAAAGACCAAATAGACTTAAACAAACTCCCGCAACACCTTGCCATAATTATGGACGGCAATGGGCGTTGGGCAAAGCAGAAAGGTCTTTTTCGGTCTATGGGTCACGAAAACGGCACAAAAGCAGTTCGTGAGATTGTTGAAGGAAGCGCAGAAATTGGAATTCCATTTTTAACACTTTATGCTTTTTCTACCGAAAACTGGAATCGTCCAAAACTGGAGGTACAACTATTGATGAAACTTTTGGTTTCTTCCCTCAAAAAAGAAATAAAAACGCTCCAGGACAACAATATAAGGCTCAATGCTATTGGAAATCTAGATGCACTTCCAAAAAAAGCCCACAATGAACTACTTGATGTTATTGATAAAACAAAGAACAACAAGCGAATGACCCTAACACTTGCCCTAAGTTATGGTTCTAGGGAAGAAATTACAAAAACAATAAAAGAGATTAGTCTTAAAGTTAAAAATAACCTAATTTCGCCGCATGATATTGATGAAACGGTAATAAATAATCATCTTTACACGCAAAATTTACCAGATGTAGATTTATTGATCCGCACCAGTGGCGAGCAGCGCATCAGCAATTTTCTGCTTTGGCAAATAGCATATGCCGAACTGTATTTTACTGAAACACTTTGGCCGGATTATACTAAAAACCATCTTTTTGAAGCAATTTTAAATTATCAAAACAGAGAAAGAAGATTTGGAAAAACCAGTGAACAACTTAATCAATAGTTCCCTATTGCATACATACAGAAAATCTTATTGTATTTTATTATTTACAATACTTTCCGTTTTTACACTACAGGCACAGCAAAAAGAACTTGACAGCGGTAAAAAATATACCATAAACAATATAACTGTTTCTGGAGCACAAAGCTTTAACGAGCTCACCGTGATTGCTTTTACAGGACTTAAAAAAGGCGACCGTCTTTACATTCCCGGTGAAAAACTGAGTCAAGTGACCAAGAAACTTTGGGAACAAGGCCTTTTTAGCGATATTGCTTTTTATGTTACAAACATTGAAGGCGATAATGTGGATTTGGAACTATACATTGTAGAATTGCCAAAACTTAATGAAGTAGTAATAAACGGCAAAGGTATTCGCAAGGCGAAGAAAAAGGAAATCATTAAAGACAATGATCTAAAGGCTGGAACTAAAATAACGAAAAACCTTATTAACACTACAAAAAACTACATTTCAAACAAATACAAAAAAGAAGGATATTACAATACTGCTGTAACTATCAGCACCCCTTCTTTCAAAGATTCAACAGGTGTAGAAGTCTCAAAAAACATGATTATTTCTATAGACAGAGGTAAACGTGTTAAAGTAAAGGAGATTAACTTTGAAGGGAATGAGCATTTTACCGATGGTAAACTGCGACGTTCCATGAAAAAGACAAAACGTAAAAACTTTGCTCGTGTATGGAAACGTTCAAAATTCACTGAAGAGGGTTTTGAGGAAGACAGAGAATCACTTCTTAAAAAATACAAAGCAAACGGTTACCGTGACGCCCGTATAGTAAGCGACACTCTAAGGGTTCTGGACAAAAAGAACATTGCCCTAGACATAAAACTTGAGGAGGGCGAAAAGTATTATTTTGGTGAAATTAAGTTCATCGGAAACAGTGTATTTACAGACAGTCAACTACGTCAAATTTTAGGAATAAAAAAAGGTGATGTTTATAATGGCGTTTTACTGCAGGAGCGTATTCAAGATGATTCGGCGCCAGACGCAGAAGACATGACAAACCTCTACCAAAACAACGGATACCTTGCCGCGCGAATAAATCCTGTAGAAGTTGCAGTTCGCAATGACACCATTGATTTTGAAATCAGGATCATGGAGCGCAGCCTGTTCTACTTTGACCACGTTACTGTAATAGGAAACGATCGCACCAACGACCACGTTATTTATAGAGAATTAAGAACACGTCCAGGCCAGAAATACAGCAAACGTGATGTTATAAGAACCATACGTGAATTAGGTCAATTGGGCTTCTTTGATCCAGAACAACTTACGCCAAACTTTAAAAAGGTAGATGAAAACAACGGCCTTGTTGACTTGGAATATTCCGTTGTTGAAAAAGGATCCAGCCAGATTGAACTTCAAGGAGGTTATGGTGGTGGCGGCTTTGTGGGAACACTGGGGCTTTCTTTTAACAACTTTTCACTTCGCAATCTTTTCAACTTTAAAGCATACAAGCCTTTACCTATGGGTGACGGGCAAAAACTTTCACTTAGAGCACAAGCAAGTGGTTACTATCAAACCTATAGTCTATCATTAACCGAACCTTGGTTGGGCGGAAAAAAACCTGTACAATTATCCACATCTTTTTCACACACAATACAAAATTTTTACGATTACAATAATAGACAAGCAGACAGATCCAGAAGTTTTACCATAACTGGGGGATCCGTAGGTTTGGCAAAAAAGGTTAAGTGGCCAGATGATTATTTTGTATGGTCCAACGCCATAAGTTTCCAACATTACAACCTGAACAATTACAACACAGGGTTATTTACCTTTGGGGATGGTTACTCTAACAACTTGGCATATACCGTTGGTATAAGCCGAAACAATACCGCTACTAACCCTATTTATCCAACACAAGGTTCTGACTTTAGTATTACCGCTAAATTAACCCTGCCTTATTCGTCATTTAACAACATAGATTACAAAGCATTATCCCAAGAAAGAGATCAACTTGAACTTGTTTCTAGAGATAGTCCTGATTTTGTAAATGCTTCACAACGGATTTCTGAAATTGACCAAGAGCGTTTTAAATGGCTAGAATATTATAAAATCAAATTCAAAGGAACCTGGTACACCCGTCTTTATGAAAAATTAGTACTCCGCACCAATACTGAATTTGGGTTCTTGGGAGCTTATAATCAAGACCGCGGTGTTCCACCATTTGAAAGATTCTTTGTGGGAGGTGATGGTCTTGGAGCCTATAGTTTGGACGGCCGCGAGGTAATTCAATTAAGGGGTTACCCAAACCAATCTTTATCTAATGTTGACGGAAATACGATTTATGATAAATTTTCGTTAGAGGTAAGATATCCTGTTACTCTTGCACAGATGGCATCCATCTATGTGCTTGGTTTTGCGGAAGGTGGAGCATCCTTTGATGGATTCAAGGATTACAATCCTTTTGAACTAAAACGTTCCGCTGGCGCAGGATTACGTATATTTATGCCAGCATTTGGATTATTGGGTATTGATTTTGGATATGGATTTGACCCTGTTTTGGGCGGAACAGAGCCAAATGGATGGCAAACCCACTTTATCATTGGACAACAATTTTAAAAATTGGCACGATATTTTCTTAAACAACAACCAAATAATATGAAGACAAAAAAAATACTCTTTTTTACCCTTGCCCTTTTTTGCTTCACCTTCATGGCAGAAGCACAAAGAGGCGTTAGAATAGGATATATTGATATGGAATATATCTTGGAAAGTGTTCCTGAATACAAAGAAGCTTCCATACAATTAGAAGGGAAAGTGCAGCGCTGGAAACAGGATATTGAGAAAAAACAAAAGGAAATTGATCAAATGAAATTGAACCTAGCCAATGAAAGGGTTCTTTTAACAAAAGAACTGATCGATGAACGCGAAGAGGAAATAAAAATCAAGGAAGACGAAATGTTAAAATATCAGCAGGACCGTTTTGGCCCCAATGGTGATTTAATGATACAGCGCAGACAATTGGTTCAGCCCATCCAAGATCAGGTTTTTAATATTGTTCAAGAAATTGCAGAAAACAAAAAGTATGATTTCATCTTTGACAAATCTGCAGATGTTGTAATGCTTTTTGCAGCAAAAAGAAATGATATCAGTGATTTAGTATTACGAAGCATTGAGCGTGCCGGTAGAAGAGTTCAGGCTGCTGATAAAAAAGAAAAGCGCGAAATAGAACAACGCGAAAAACTTTCACTTGAAGAAGAAGGAGCTGTTACCGAAAGAGAAAAAGCTATTCAAGAAAAACAAGAGGAACGTGAAAAAATAGTTGAGGCCAAAAAAACCGAACGTGAAGAAATGATGGCCCAGCGTCAAAAGGAGCGTGACTCGATAAGAGCCGTTAAGAAAGCAGAGTTTGAAGCGCGCAGACAACGTTTAATTATGGAAAGAGAACAAAGAAAAGATTCCATTATGAACTCCCGTCAAAACAAAAATAATCCTCCAAGTGGTGGAGATGAAGGCGACGGTGGTGAAAATGGCCAGTAAACACATATAAAATTTTTATAATCAATACTATCAAATAAAATAACACTTAAAATTAAATACACTTACAATGAAAAAAATGAAAACGTTATTAGTTGCAATTGCACTTTTCGTGGGAGCTACAAGTTTTGTCAATGCTCAATCAAAAATTGCACATATCAATGCACAAGAGCTAATTGAAGCAATGCCAGAATACAAAGCAGCGCAGAGCCAGTTGGAAAAAGTTCAAAAAACGTACGACACAGAGATTAAGGCAATGGCCAAGGAACTAGAGACCAAAATGAAGCAGTATGATGCTGAGGCCACTACCAAAACTGACGAAGAAAACCAAAAAAGATTCCAAGAAGTTCAGGGAATGCAAGATAATATTCAAGCATACAGACAACAAGCACTTCAGGATCTTGACAAGAAAAGAACAGATATATTTAAGCCAATCCTTGAAAAAGCGCAATCTACAATTCAAAAAGTAGCTAAAGCCCAAGGCTACCAATATGTATTGGACTCAACTGTAGGTAGCGGTGTTATTCTTGCAGATGGTAAAGACCTAATGGCAGATGTTAAAAAAGATTTAGGAATGTAATTCTTTTTTTAAAACTGTAAAATTTAAAACTGCCCGTTATTTACGGGCAGTTTTTTTATACCAAAATTTGAAGTAATTGGCTACTTTTACGATATGGCTAAAAACAATCCCATAGGCGTTTTTGATTCGGGAGTTGGTGGTTCCTCCATTTGGCAGGAAATCCATAAACTGCTTCCTCTTGAGAATATAATCTATCTTGCCGACAGCAAGAATGCTCCTTATGGAAATAAATCTTCAGAAGAGATTACCACGCTCAGCATTAAGAATGTTGAAAAATTACTCGAACTAGGTTGTAAAATAATAGTTGTGGCCTGCAACACAGCTACTACAAATGCCATTTCCACACTTCGGGAAAAATATGATATTCCAATTATTGGCATAGAGCCCGCAATAAAACCTGCCGCACTACAAACTTCTTCAAAAAGTATCGGCATTTTGGCCACTAAAGGAACGTTGAGCAGTGCTCTTTTCAGCAAAACCACTAGAGAGTTTACAAAAGACATACATGTTGTTGAAATTATTGGCGAAGGACTTGTTCCACTCATTGAGGTTGGAAATCTTGATGGCCCAGAAATGATTTCGCTCTTAAAAAAACATACCAAACCGATGATTGACGCTAATGTTGATTATGTGGTTTTGGGCTGTAGCCACTATCCGTATATTATTCCGCAGTTGAAAAAAATTCTTCCCGAGAACGTGAAAATTATCGATTCCGGCGAGGCGGTTGCAAGGCAAACTAAAACAGTTTTGCAAAGCTTGAATTTGCTTCGCGAAGAAAATACAAAGCCGAAACTTCAGTTTTATACAAATGCTGAAACGGATACTTTAAAATTTCTACTGAAAGAGTATTCAGAAAAGATTTCAGTTGAGAAAATAGATTTTTGATTATTCCTTAAACCACGAAGAATACATAACATAATTATTTGCAATCCTTTCTATTTCACCTTTTGTAAGCTCAGGGCTTATGTCTTTTATCTTTTTGGCAGGAATGCCTGCATAAATGCTTCCACTTTCCACTCTCGTGTTTTTTGAAACCACAGCGCCAGCAGCTATAATGGTATTACTTTCCACAACACAATCGTCCATAACAATACTTCCCATACCTATCAAAACATTATCGTGGATTGTACAACCGTGAACTATGGCATTGTGTCCAATGGAAACATTATTCCCAATAGTTGTGGGCGAAGTTTTATAAGTTGCGTGAATTACGGCGCCGTCCTGCACATTCACTTTATTGCCCATTTTGATGAAATGCACATCGCCACGAATTACGGCATTGAACCAAACGCTACATTCGTTTCCCATCTCTACATCACCAACAATAGTGGCATTTTCAGCAATAAAACAATCTTTTGGAATTTGTGGGTGTTTTCCGCTAATAGGTTTAATTATCATTGTATATTATATTTAATATTTGGGTAAATTAAGGATATAAAATTACAGTTTAATTTGAAAATAATACACCTTTAAAAACGAAGTGACAGACCCATCCTTTAATGTTATTGTATTGTATAGATAAGCTAATGACAATACTATTGCAATACATATTTAATAGGGAGTAACTAGCGAGCAACTAGGAAGTATGGTCGGCTTAGAGTCGGCATAGAATCGGCTTACGGTCGGCTTACAATCGGCATAGAGTCGGCTTAGGGAAATGGCATTTATTTATCGGAAGAAAATATATGGTTTTAATAACCTCAATATCCATAGCGCTAATATACAACCATATAAGTGCGTTTCGACAGCTTCGGAAAAATTTTTTTAAACGAAGTAAGCGAGTAGTCCCTGTTTTCGCGATGGGCTTACCATTATTTCCTTTCCGCTGGAAAGCACCACGCTCCCACCCTTTCCTTTTTTGTATTCGGTAATTTCGTTCACATTAACCAAATAGGATTTATGGACACGCGCAAATCCATTTTCCGACAATGAGTCTTCAAAATATTTTAGGGTTTTACTTACCAAACGCTTCCCAACTTTTAAATGAATCTGCGTGTAATTATCATCGGCTTGGCAATACAATATATCTTCCATTTGAAGCACTTCAAACCCATTTTGCAGCGGAATTGTAATCTTGCCGGCAACCTGTGTTTGTAGCGGCTTTAAAATTGAATTCTGAAGGTTGTTTTCCTTCGCTTTTATTTCTGAAACATAATCAACTGCTTCAATTAATTTATCGATTGAAATTGGCTTCAGCAAATAATAGGAAGCATGTGCATTTAAAGCATCAATTGCATAATGATTGTATGCTGTTACAAAAACGGTTTCAAATTGACGGTCGCCCACTTTATCGAGCAAATCAAAAGCATTTCCATAAGGCATTTCCACATCGAGGAAAACCACATCCAAGTCATTGTTTCTAATTAAAACCAAAGCTTCATCTACGTTTGCAGCTTCGCCTTTCAAGACAATATTCGGGCAATATTTTGCCAAATAATTCCTCAGAATTTCGCGGCTGGTTTCTTCGTCTTCAACGATTATTGCATTTAGTTTCATCAGTCTTTCTTTAAAATAAGTTCAACTTTGGTTCCTTCGTTATTTTCAAAAACGTTTTCCACTTTCACATCCACTTTGTCCTTATACATTTGGTTCAAAATAGCAATCCGTTTTTGGGTGTTTCCCATCCCTTTTGATTTTTGTTTCTTTTGGTTTTCGGTTTTGAATTCGTGCGATTTTGAACGGCCAATTCCATCATCGACAATGGAAATTTTTATGGTATCAGCATCTATTTGCACGAAATTAATTTCCAACAACCCTTTTTCTTCCTTGTACCGAAGTCCGTGCCAAACGGCGTTTTCCACATACGGCTGAAGCAACATTGGCGGGATTACAAACTCGTTTAATTTTATATTTTCGTCAACCGTGATTTTATAATCAAATTTATCCTTAAACCTAAAATGTTCCAATTTCACATAAAGTTCCAGCAATTCAATTTCCTTTTCCAACGGAATAAAATCCTCTTCGCTGTTTTCCAAAACGGAGCGCATCAGCAGTGAAAAATCAGTCAAATATTTATTTGCCGTGCGTTCGTCATTTACTGCAATAAAGCTATTCACGGAATTCAGTGCATTAAAAATAAAATGCGGATTCATTTGCGACCGAAGCGATTTCAGCGCCAAAATATTATTGGCAAATTTCTGCTGCTTCACGTTTTTATACTGTGTATAAGCTGCAAAAACCAGTAATAAAACAATAACGACCAATGAAATGATAACCCACTTTTGAATTCGGTTGTTTGTTTCAATCAATTCTTGGTTTTCAAAGGCAAGCCTGTATCGGCTTTCATTAAGTTTACGGTCGTTTTCCAGACTGGCAATTCGGTTTTGTTTTTGTGTGATTTCTTTGCTTAGACGCGCCGCTTGGCTTATTTCCTGCTCTTTTTTTATGTAAAGTTCGTCCACCACTTCCACATAACGCTGATAGCTTTCTGTGGCTTTGTCAAATTCGCCTATGTCTCTATAAATTTCTGAAAGTTTTCTGACGGCATCTTTTTGAACAATCAAATCTTCCTTTTTATCAGCTTCAGCAATACTTTTTTCGAGATAAGGAATCGCTTGTTTGTATTTTTCCTGCGCCACAAAGGCATTTGCAATTTTATAGTTTTGACGCTGTGGAGTTAGAGCTTCATCATCAACCGTAGCAGCTTTTCCCATTGTACTCAATTCTTCAAGTGTCTCTTCACGGAGCTGGATTTCTTTTTCATATTCGCGGTTTTGATTGTAAAAATCGGCTACTTTGTTTTTTTCGGTAACTGCACGCTGTTTATTTTCTTTTTTGGCAAGTTTCAACGAATTGTCAAAATATTCTTCGGCTTCATTCAAAGCACCACTCTGGGCATAAGCTTCACCAATCTTGGAATTTAGGTTTGTAACCTTTGGAGTAATTTTATTCTCCTTAGCAACATCCAATGCTTTTTGATAATTGAAAACGCTTTTCACACCATCGCCAATTGCTTTATAGGTATCGCCCAAACCTTCATAAACTTCCACTTTTTGATATGCCGAAAGGTTATCCTTCAGTAATTTTTGAAATGCTGAAATACTTTCCTGATAGTTTTTGTTCTGCGCAAAAGCTTTTGCCAACTTAATTGAAACATCCGTACTTGCACTGTTTTGAATACTTTGTTTATAGTTGTCAACAGCAAGGTCTGGCAAAGTCCAAAACAAGTTGATGTCGCCCAAAGTTTCAAAGGCCAAACTATTCTCTTTATTTGAAATGGTTTTACCGCGCTTTGGCTCAAGCGCCTTAGTAACATATTCTATACTTTTTTGTGCGTCCTTTTTCAGAAAGAATTTCGCAGAGTCCAAATAAACATTGAAACCCACTTCCCCTTTTTCCTGGGAACTTTTGGAGACAATTGGCGCGGCGGCCGTTTTGGCTTTTTCGACCCGTACGGTTATAAAGTCGTTTTTTTTAATGGAATGATAAACCGTTACGAAGTCATCGCTTTTTATAACAAGTTCGTCACCTATTTTGGCTGATATAACAAATCTGCCTTGCCCATTTGTGGTTGTATACTGCCCGCCCAAAATCTCAACATTTACCTTAGCAATGGGCATATTAGTTTCACTATCTACCACTTCGCCCTTCAGCATAAATGATTTATTCTCTGAAGACCGTTTTACTTGCGAAAAACTTTCTATCGAAGAAAAAAGGGTGACTATAAAAAAAAGAAAAACAAGTTTTTTCATTTCGTCTTTAAAACGGTAAACATACGCACTTTGCAGCAATGCTTAAAATTACGTTTTTCTGAAATAGCTTCTGCAAAGGTGAAAAAAGAATACTTCACTCAACCAAAGATACTTTTCACTAATTCAAAGAAATCACTTCCTCAAAATAGGTTTTTTTCGCAAAAAGTTCGCCTTAGGTTTATACAGTTGAAAATTCATTTAAAAAGAAAAATATGAAAAAATTACAATTCATTTTAATTTTAGCAGTCTTCACGCTAACAATTTCTTGCAAAGCTGAAACTAAGAAAACCGATAAGGAATTATTGGCAAAATTGGAAACCCAAAACCCAAAGAAAGACCACTACATAAAAGTGGCTCTACTTTTAGACACAAGCAACAGTATGGACGGATTGATAGATCAAGCTAAGGCCCAACTTTGGGAAATTGTAAACGAACTTAGTTATGCAAAATGCAGGAATGACAGACCGAAACTTCAAATTGCTTTATACGAATACGGGAATGATAATTTGAGTTCGCGTGACAATTACATCCGAAAAATTTTAAGCTTTACTGAAGATTTGGACGATGTATCGAAAGAACTTTTTTCACTCACAACAAACGGAGGAAGCGAATACTGCGGGGCGGTAATTCAGGAATCATTAAATAAACTTGATTGGGGAAACGAAAATGATGATTTAAAAATGGTTTTTATTGCGGGTAATGAACCTTTCAACCAAGGCAAAATTAATTATAAAGATGTTGCAATGGCCGCAAAAGAAGACGGTATTGTAGTAAATACTATTTTCTGTGGCGATTACAAACACGGAATTGATAGTTACTGGAAAGATGGCGCCCAACTTACTTATGGCGATTATATGGCCATCAATCAAAACCAGCAAACTGTTTATGTTCCCTCTCCTTATGATGATGTAATTATTCAACTAAACATAAAATTGAACAACACCTATGTGCCTTATGGAACGCGTGGAGAAATGAAACAAACCATGCAACAGGAGCAGGACGCAAATGCCGAGGAATACAGCAAGGCAAACGCCGTGAGCCGAACGGTTTCAAAAGGAAGCCATCTTTACACCAACAGTACTTGGGATTTGGTAGATGCTGAAAAAGAAGCAGATTTCAGCTATGACAAATTGAAAAAAGACGAACTGCCACAGGAACTGAAGGGAAAAACAACTTCGGAAATAAAAAAATATCTTGAAACGAAGCGAAATGAAAGAGAAGCAATTCAAAATGAAATAATGGAATTGAATGAACAACGCAGAAAATACATTGCAGAAAACACGAAAGAAACTAATAATGGTTTAGAAAACGCAATGGTTCAAGCTATAAAAAAGCAAGCTGAAAAAAAGAATTATACTTGGGAATAAAACTTTTTAAAGAATAAAAAATGCCTGACGCTTTTAATCTATCAGGCATTTTCTTATAAAACAAAAAAATTAGTTTATTGCAGGGCAGTTACAATCATAAGGTTCTGGTCTTCCACCCAAAAAGTCATAGCCCAAAGTTATTTGATGATATGAACCGCCATCAAATCTAACATTTCCAGATTGATAGGTATATGTGTAAGCAAACATAAAGTTCTTGAAATTAATACCCAAGATTGGAGAAAAGTATTGGGGTTTTTGACCCTTTACTTCACTACCATTCAAATAATCAGCACCATCAAAACCTCTTCTATAAGACAATCCACCCCACAATTGGCCGAAGTCCATTGTTCTATATGCTTTAAAATTTACGTCTATTGCTTGTTCGCCGGTTCCCTCACTCCACTGAAAAAGGAAAGAAGGCTCATAGCTCCAATCTGCTCCATATTTACCAATGGCATATCCTGCAGACATTAAATATTTCCGCTGATTATTGGATTCATACTTTTCCGTATAAATAGATCTATTCTGAAAAATGATGTTTTTCACTGTGAAATGTCCCGAAAAATTCAAGAAATTATATGATAAACCTGCGTCCACATTAAAGTAGGAAGTACTCTGAACAATTCCAGCAATTACCGGATCGTAATCGTCTAAAGGAAACTTAGTCTCATCAAGCCTTTGCTGCGTCAATCCAGCACTCAAACCAAATGATAATTGGTTAAGATCAGCTTCGCTTCTTGAAAACATAAGGTGGTGAGCATAGGTAACGTACCCTCCTGTCTGCGAATGATAACCATTCTTATCATTATAAAAAATAGCACCTACACCAGATCGCTCTCCAAGTCTTGCATTAAAACTCAGTGTCTGTAAGTTTGGTGCTTCATCTTGATCAAACCATTGTTGACGCGCAGTTAAACGTAGTTGATTGTGCGTTGCGGCACCTGCCATTGATGGATGCAATAAATATAAATTATCAGCTAAATATTCTGAATATATTGGTATACCGTCTTGAGAATATCCATAAAGCGATGATATCAAAAATAGGATAATGGGGATTTGTTTGATGTTCATAATTTCTATTTATCGTTTTAGGGTAAAATGTCCTTTAAATTCCTTTGCGTTCCCGTCCTCTGTGTACTCCACGCGGAACCAGTAGTCGCTCGAGGGCAGCGGGCTGCCGTTATAGGTACCGTTCCATCCCGGGCCCAGCGGGCTCAGCTGCTTGAGCAGCTTGCCGAAGCGGTCAAAGATATAGATTTTCGCCGTAGGGTCGCCCGAGGCGATGCCGATGATGTTCCAGGTGTCGTGGTAGCCGTCATTGTTGGGCGTAAAGTACGGCGGGTAGTCGATCACCCCGACATCGAAGGTCACGCTGCCGCAGCCGTAGATGTCCCTGATGGTGACGGTATGGTTGCCCGGGGCCACGTTCTCAAAGATGTTGCTGTCCTGGAACGGGCCGTTGTCCAACTGGTACTGGTAGGTACCGTTGCCGGTGGCAATGACCTCAATGATATGGTTGCCCGCAAAGGCACCGTTGATCAGGTTCGCCTCATACGTGAACGGCGGCGACGATACGGTCACCGTGGCGCTAACACTGTTCGAGCACGCCGAGGAAAGCTCGGTATAGGTCACCGTATAGACCCCGCCCTGCAGCGCAATGATCGAGGGCCCGGTCTCCCCAACGAGGATCACCCCGTCCAGTTCCCACTGGAAGGTGTACAGCGCCGGGTCAAGCCCCGTGTCGATGGTCGGCGGCGAGGCGCCCCCCTCCTCCGAAGGGATCGGGTTGCCGTTCTCGTCCACGCACAGGCGGTAGTCGCCGTCAAGAAGGATGTCCTCCAATTGCTCGACCTTCAGTACCAGGTCCACCACCGCGTAGCACTGGGGCTCGTACAGGTTGTCCGTATTGGTAACCCGAACGTAGATGCGCTGCGGGTTGATGATGTTCGTGTACGGGAAGGCCATCGGGTTCGTCCCGGCCTCGGCCTCTTCAAGGGTCACGTGGAAGGTGATGCCATAGACCAGCGGGTCCTGCCCGGCCAGTATCTCGGCACGGAGGTCGGATACCTGCTGGTTGGTAACATCGTCCAGGTCGAACTCGGCAAAGCCATCGCTCGGCGGCGTGTTGTCGCAGATGATAAATGGTGCTGCCGGTGTAACCGCAATGGCACCTTTCTGCACGATCAATTCAAAGCTTTGGACCCCCCCAATGAAACAGCCCGTCTCTGAATTTTCAATATTGGTATAGATGGTCTGCGGGTTTATCGCATTGTTGTTAACGTCTCTATTTTGGTACGTCGTGGTGTTTACGATACGGTTGATCTTAAGTTGGGCATCCTGTGCCGTAAGATGGAAGGTCACGTCAAACTGTGACTGGGACTGACCACCCAAAATTTCCTCCACTTTGGTCTCCAGGTTGAACACCCCTATCTCGCTATCGTCCGGAGCGCACACGATATAAGGTGATATCACCGCGGTGTCGTCCGGCAATGGGTTCACGATCAGCTCCAGCTCCACGATCTCAAAACACAGGGAGTTTGGATTGGTGGTGCGCACATAGATTATTTGTGGATTACTGATGTTCTGGTATGCGGTAACCTCTGGCGCAACTATCTCATCGTTTAGGTTAACGGCATCGTCATAGCTTTTAAAGTAGCCAATTGTCCAGGTGTTGCCATTGAGTATCTGCGCCTCACGTTGGGTAAGGTCAAAGAGCTCCGTCTCGTCATAGGGCCCAGGAGGTATTATTACATTGTAATCACAAAGCTCTATTGGGTCAGGCGTTACGGGTCTTGGATTGGGAACAACCCTTATGGTCAAAGTGGTGAACTGAACACAGGTGGCACTAGGGTCCCATCCTTCCACACGTACATACAGGACCTGCGGATTGGACTGGTTGATATAGGCCGTTTCGGGGTCAATGCGGTTGATGTTGTTCAGCGCATCATCCTCAGTCTCAAAATAGGACACGCCCAGTGTCAGATCCCCATTCGTTATCTCACTGTTCCTTACCGTAAGGTCAAAGGCCGTAATACCGTCATTTTCCTCGCCAAGATCATCACACAGCACCAATGGGGCAGGTTCAGTTATCGCGGGAAAGAATTTTACAATAATCTCAAAACTGCCAACCTTAAAGCAGTCGGTATTATTATCATCCAAGCGGACCCAAATGGTCTGCCCTGTGGGTACGGTGTTGGTAAACGCCTCCGGTTGTACAATAAAGGGTGTGCCCGCAATCGCGTCCGCCTCCGTTAGGTGATAGGTAAGCGTATAGTCCGCTGGGTTCTGGCTTCCGAAGATCAGGTCTTCCTGCACGGTTAGATCGAACTCTGCAAAAAGGCCGTCTTGGGTACATCTTACAAGAGTCGGAAGGTCCAATGGAATTACCGGTGTAGGGTTCACGATAAGCTCCAGGGTCACAATAGTATAACAGCCCGTGCCCGCAGGTGGGGCGCTGTATGCCGCACGCACGTAGATGGTCTGGTTGAAGGCAAAGATGTTCTCATAAGGGCTGGCCAGCGGGAAGTTGCCCGTGGTGGCGTCAAATAGGCTCTCGTGGTAGGTAATCAGAAGGGTCGGGTCACCGCCGCGGATCTCCGCGGTCTTGCTCTCCAGATCAAAGAACGTAAAGCCGTCGCTGTCCACATCGCAGGCTACCAACGGGGTCGGCGCTACGGGTGTCGGGTTCGGGCTTACGGTGATAAGGAAGCTCAGCAGCGCCCTACAGGTGTTCTGGCCCACTACGGCAACGAATATTTCCTGCTGGGGGACCACAACGTTCTGGTAGGCACCGGGGCTTACGATACGGATGTCGTTGTCCCGGTCGTCCTGGCTGGCGTAGTAATAGACCGCCAGGGTCGGGTCGCCGCCGGTAAGGACCGGGGTGTTCACCGTCAAATCGAAGGTGGAGATGCCATCGTCATTGGTGCTGCCGTTGAGCTCGTCATCACAGAGCACTAGGTCGTCCGCCAGTCCCGTTCCGGGGTATTGGCCCACCTCGATCTCAAAGGAGGATACCCTCGCACAGCCCGTATCCAGACTTTCCAAACGTACCCAGATGGTCTGCCCACCGCTCTGGAAGGCATCCGCTGGATTGATGGCGTTGATGCCTGCTTCGGCATCGGCCTGGTCTTCGTAATAGGTTATCGGCGCAAAATTTACAGGGTCCTGTACGCCATAGACCGCCGCATCCTGTACCGTGAGATCAAAGATCGCCTGGCCATCGCCGTCATCGTCGCAGGCTGTCAACGGATCCTGCAGGGTGGCGTCGGGCGCATCTGGCAACGGGACCACGATGAGCTCCAGCTCCACTATGGTGTAGCACGGAAGGAGCTCCGGCGGCACGTTGTTCGTTACCCTCGCGAACACGATCTGGCTGTAGGGCACCGTGTTGGTGTAAGGGCTCGTCAGTTCTGTTCCGGGAACGGCATCGATCGCTTCCTGCTCGGTCCCGTAATATAATATGGTCACATTGGTCTCGCCGTCCAGTATCTCTGCATCGCGGTCCGTAAGCACAAAGCCGTCCCTGATTCCGTCATCGTCATCGTCGCACTGTACGAGGGGCTCGGGGTCCATCTTCGGGCTCGGGTTGGGAAGTACCGTAAGCGTGAGCGTGGTCCTGTTGGAACATCCAAACTCAGAGGTCACCCGCGCTATCACCGTCTGTGGCGTGGCTATGTTCTGGTACATCGTAGGGTCCACGATGGGGTTGTCCGCTGCCTCATCGGCAGGGGTGGCGTACCATTGTACCGTTAGGTTGGGGTCGCCCCCGGTCACCAGGATGTTCTGGGTGGTAAGGTCAAAGGTCGAGATCTCATCGTCCGGGGCACTGCCCTGCAGCTCGTCATCGCAGAGGGCCATCTCCAGCGGGCCGTTGTTGGCCGGGACCGGATCCACGATAAGGGTAAGGGTAACTATGTCATAACAGCCCTCCGCCCCATTGGGGTTCGGCGGGATGCTACTGGCTGCGTTGCCCACTACCAGGATATAGATGTCCTGCGGGTTGGCCGTGTTGGTATAGGCGCCAGGGTTGCCGATGGCCGCCGAATAGTCCGGCGCGATCAGGGCAAGGTCCCCGGCCAACTGTGCGTCGGCAAGGTTCTCATAATAATAAAGGTCGAAGCCTGCCGGGTCGAGCGCGCCAAGTACCTCTGCCGCTACTTCCGTCAGGTCAAAGAGCGTAAAGCCATCGGCCACGGCATCGTCGCACTTGCGCAAGGGCTCCGGCTCGGTGGCAACCGGCGAGGTGTGGACCTCCAGGGCAAATGATATGGTCCTGTGGCAGCTGTTCACGGTGGTCTCCACACGTGCCCATACACCCCCGGTACCATAGGCGGGATCCGCCGGATCGGTGACCGGGAGGTCAAGGTATATCTGGTCGTTCTCGTAAGGGACCGTGATCGGGAGCACATTGTTCTCGGCATCCAAAAGGGTCTTGTGGTAGCTTACCGTAAGGTTGGGGTCGCTGGCGGTGATCAAAGCGTCCTGCGTGGCAAGATCGAAAAGGGCAAACCCGTCGTTGTCGGAGTCGCAGGCGATCATACTGCCCGGCGAAAAGGCGGCGGGCGTGGGCTCCACCGTAATGAAAAAGGTATTGGTGGCCCTGCAGCCGTTCTGGCTATAGGCGGTCACGAAGATCTGCTGCTGGGGGCTGATGATGTTCTGGTAGGCCGAGGGATCGGGGATCGGGTTGTTGTTGGCCTGGTCCACGGCCGTGGCGTAATAGAAAACGTCAAGGCCGGGGTCGCCCAAGGTGATCAGGGGCGTGTTCACGGTAAGGTCAAAGGTGGAAAGGCCGTCGTCCGCGGTACTGCCGTTCACAAGGTCGTCGCAGAGGGTCAGGTCGTTCCCCAGCCCAATGGTGGGGAAAAGCTCGACCTCGAGCGCAAAGGGGGTCACCCGCGCACAGCCCGTGATCAGGCTCTCCAGGCGCACCCAAATGATCTGCGGCGCACCGGCGCTTATGTACGTGGACGGGTTGGGGATCTCCGTCCCGGGGATCCCGGCATCGGCATCGGCCTCCAGCTCGTAATAGGTAATGGGCAAAAAGTTTACGGGCAACTGGTCCCCGAGCACGCCATCATCCTGAAGGGTCAGGTCAAAGATGGCCGTGCCGCTTCCGCTCTCGTCGCACCCGATAAAGGGGTCTGCGAACGGTGGGCTCTGGGGCTTCTCCGGAAGGGCTATCACGATCAGCTGCAGCTCCACAATGGTGAAACAGCCAACGGTGGCCGGAGGAACGGTCTTTTGCACCCGTGCATATACCGTCTGGCTAAAGGGGACCGTGTTGGTATAGGGCATAATGATCTCCGTACCGGGAACGCCCGCCATGGCAACGTTGATATCCTCATAGTAAAGCACCGAGACATCGGCCTCGCCATCGATGATGTCGGCATCGGCCAAGGTAAGGTCCCAACCGCCGACAAGTCCATCGTCATCGTCATCGCAGAGCTCCAGGGGGTCCGGGGCGGTGTTCGGGCTGGGGTTCGGAAGTACGGTCAGCGTCAGGGTGACCAATGTTTTGCAGCCGCGGCCAGAGAGGACCCTGCCTATGACCGTCTGCGGGGTATTGGTGTTCTGGAACGTGGTCGGGTTGGGGATCGGAAGGTCAGCGGCCTCATCGGCATAGCTCAGGAACCACTCCACCATGATGGTGGGGTCGCCGTTGGTCACCAACGGGTCCTGGCTGGTAAGGTCGAAGGTGGAGATCTCATCGTCCAGGGTACTGCCCTGCAGCTCGTCATCGCACAGCTGCATCTCGAAGGGACCGAGGTCATCCGGGCGCGGGTCCACGATCAACGTCAGGGTAACGATATCATAACAGCCCTCGGCACTGTTGGGGTTCGGGGGGATGGTACCCCCGGCATTGCTCACGATCAATATATAGATGTCCTGTGGGTTGGTACTGTTCAAAAAGTTGGTGGGGTCCGGGATGGCCTGCGAGAAATCGGGCGCGCTGATGGCCAGGTCGCCAGCCGTCACGGCATCGTTGAAGTCCTCGTAATAGTACAGGTCAAAGCCCAGGGGGTCCAGGGTGCCGAGCACCTCGGGCGCCACCACGGTAAGGTCGAAGAAGGTCAGCCCATCGGCAACGGCGTCGTCGCACATGCGCAGCGGTTCCGCCGGGGCGGTGCCCACCGGGGAAAAGCGCACTTCCAGGGCAAAGGGAACTACCACCGTACAGCTACTGGTGGTACTGCCCACGCGGGCCCAAACGCCCCCGGTGCCATAGTCCGGGTCCGCCGGATCGGTAATGGGCACGTCCAAATAGCGCTGGTCGTTGATGTAGGGGTTGGGCAAGGGCAGCGCATTGTTCTGCGCGTCCACAAGGGTCCCGTGGTAGCTCACCGTAAGGGTGGGGTCGCCCAAGGTGATCACCGGTGTCTGGAGCGTAAGGTCGAACGGCATGAACCCGTCGTTGTTGTCGTCGCACAGCACCAGGTTCGGGGGGGTGCCGTTGATCGTCGGAAGCGAGTCGATGATAAGGTCCACGTGCTGGGTGGTGTCAACGCACGTATTGTCGTTGCGGTTCTCCAGACGGATGTAGACGGTCTCCCCGGGGGCGGCCACGAAATAGGGGTTCGGCAGCGGGTTGGCGTCCGCGTCCGCATCGGCCTGGCTGCCGTGGTAGGTGATGTTGTAGCGCGAGGAGGGCTCACCGTCAAGAACGAAAGGGTTGAACTCCGCCGCAAGGTCCACGAACTCACCGCCGTCACCGTCCGCATCGCAATAGCTCGCGTTCACCGGCACCAGGCCAGCGATCGCACGGCTGAAGTAGATCTTGAAGTCCGTAAGGTCAAAACAGCTGCCCGTGTTGTCCTCGATACGCGCATAGATCGTCTGGGGCGAAGGAGGCACGATGATGTGAACGCCCCCAAGGATCTCGTTCGTGTCGTCAAAACTGTCCTGGTAGCTCTGGTAGTACTTGATCGTGAAAAGAGCCGGGTCCTGCCCTCCAAGGATGTTAGCGTCGTTGTCGGTCAGGTTGAAGACGCCAGCTGTGGTGCCGTAATCGCACTGGTACAAATTGACAGGCGCGTTCGCAACGGGCTGGGGTCTAAAAGTTATTACAACGGAATTACTATCTACCCTACAAATTCCATCTACTGCTTCAACAGAATAAATTCCATCCGTAGTAACCACTAGTGTTGGGTTTGTTGCGCCAGGAATGGGAATAGTATTTCTAAACCACTGAATATTGAAGGGTGGATCGGTTACACCAGAATCCAAAATAACTGGTCTTCCCAAACAGGCTGGACCTGGATTTAAAAGTATTCCAGCTGTGCTAAGATCAACAGGAAAAATAAATTCGTTATTGGATTCATTGGTTTCTGCTACAATACCTGTTCCGTTACCTATATCATCAACCACCGCCCGTAAATTAAAATTGTTGGGCGTAGCAATTGGAATGTTAAGCGTAATAGTTCCGCTTTCAGAACCTCCTATGGGAATAATGTTGTTGGTAACAGTCTGTCCGATCAATACGGCATCTGCATAAAAAGCAATAGGGGTATTGGCTGGCAATTCATTAGTACTGTTAACATTATAGACGGTATATTCTACATCGATATCGTTATTCTGACATAATACTCCGAGATCATCAATTTCTATGGTTGCATCGGGCAATTCGGAATTAACACTGGTGATGATGTTATTTACCATTATAAAATCCAAACCAGAAGTAAGAGTTACATCGATTGAGGTCACTCCCGCCTGAATAATGGGTGGAACTATTCCATCTAAACTGTAAAAATCCAAATCCATATTGTGATTTGTGGATGATGGAGGGATGCTATACATGTTTGTACCATTAAAATTATTTCCGGGAGGATTCAAAGGATCCTGTGGAAAATATGTTCCATATATAGTAGTAAGACTTAAAGTTTCGTTAACGGGTCCAAAAGCATCCCCTTCCCAAGCCAAAAAACCTATTTTGGAAAATGTATCTGAAGAAACATCAATATTATCAACAGTGATGGTTAAAGTCTGATTATTCATGGAGACACTTTCCAAACCATCAAATAAACTTATTTGATTTAACAATAATGAAGGATCTTCGTAGATTACATAAATTGCCCATCCTCCAAAATTTGTTCCGCAGTAAGGGCTTCCAGGATATATTAGAGAACTAACGTCTAAATCAGAAAATGTATATGTTCCATTACCTATAGAACCCACCAATGCAGTTATATCAGCATACGCGGCAAAATATGGATCTCCATTATATATGTGACTAAAAATTCGTTGTGCACTAATTGGAGAACCATTTATCGCTACATCAAAATCACCTGTTCCTACCGATGACCAATACAAGTGGGCCGAAACAAATGTTTGACCTGGATTCAAATTTAAATTTGCGCTGCTTTGAGTTAAGATATCACAATAACCACTATTATTTTCACCAGCATTTAATGTGTTTCCAACTGCTGTAAAATCATATCTTCCATTAAACTGCTGAAATAATTGTACCGGTTGCGAAAAAACAAAAAGAGGAAATATGATAAGAAATAGAAGTAATAATTTTTTCATAATTGGGCTGTTAAGATGCCAAATATATTGAATACATTGTTTTTCTTTTTATATTTTCGCAAAAAAAACAAGGAAATGCAGCAATTTAACATAGAAGTTACCCAAACTAGCAACCAAAATATTGTTAAATTTATTGTTAATTCCTTCTTAACACAGTCTGCAAGCTACGAATTCAAAAATATTGATGAAGCAAAAAACAGCCCTTTGGCACAGCAACTTTTTTATCTTCCTTTTGTAAAAACAGTTTATATCTCGCAAAATTTTGTCGCCATTGAAAAATATGACATTGTGGAATGGAAAGAAGTGCAAGACGAGGTTGCAGAATCTATCGCGGAATATTTAAATTCTGGAAAATCTGTGATTACTGAGACTGTAGTTCCTAAAAAAGTTCCAATAACTATCTATGCCGAAAGTACGCCGAATCCAACTGTAATGAAATTTATAGCCAACAAAACCTTGGCAACCGGAACTTTTGAATTTAAAAACATTAACGATACCGCACATTCACCCCTAGCAAAGGCCTTGTTCAACTTTCCTTTTGTAAAGGAAGTTTTCATTAGTGGAAACTTTGTTTCAATTATGATATTCAATTTGGCTGATTGGCAGGAAATTTCTATGGAAATAAGGGAATTCATCCGAAAATTTATTGAAGACGGAAAACCCGTTTTGAACGATGAAGTCTTGAACGCTACAAATATTTCAAAAAATATTATTTCTGAAGAAAATACTTCAAAAAATAACTTGAAAATTCATTCTGCTTTAGAAAAAGAAATAATTTCAATCTTAGACGAATACGTTAAACCAGCCGTCGCTAGAGATGGCGGCCATATTCTTTTTGACTCTTTCAACGAAGAAACCAAAACTGTAAAAGTGATCCTTCAAGGAGCCTGTAGTGGCTGCCCATCTTCAACCATTACTTTAAAAAACGGAATTGAAACAATGCTGAAGGAAATGCTCCACGGGCAGATAAACAGTGTTGTTGCGGTGAATGGGTAAAACCTCTAGCTCCCGAAGGGGAAATTAACGCTGTATTTTCAATCTTTCTTCTCTCCGTTAGGAGCCAGGCAGTAGCTTTTAACTTAATTTTCAGATTATTGGCTTTGAATAATTGTATCTTGAAGTTTTATTAATTAAACCTAAAAATCATGGCAGTATTAAAAGTAATTGAAATTCTTGCAAGCTCTAAAGATAGCTGGGAAGACGCAACCCGTAATGCAGTTAAAGAAGCTGGAAAAAGCATAAAAAATATTCGTTCCGTATATGTTCGCGAACAAAGTTGTGTGATTGATAAAGACCAAATCACTCATTTTCGTGTAAATGTAAAAATCACTTTTGAAGTAAATTAAATCTTTTAAGAATTTTTGAAAATACGCTTTTGAAATTTCAAAAGCGTATTTTTGCTTTTTTTAAATTCCCGCTATGCGATTACTATTTGCTTTATTGGCAATAGCCCTACTTTTTGGTTGTAATTCTTCAAAAAAAGAAACCTTGGAAACACGCCCCTTTACCAACGATTTAATCCACGAATCCAGCCCTTACCTACTCCAACATGCACACAATCCCGTGAATTGGAAACCCTATGGTGAAGCCGCACTTCAACAAGCAAAAAAAGAGAAAAAACTAATTGTAATAAGCATTGGTTATGCTGCCTGCCATTGGTGCCACGTGATGGAGCACGAAAGTTTTGAGGACAGTACCGTAGCCGCTGTGATGAACAAGAATTTTATATCAGTAAAAGTAGATCGCGAAGAGCGTCCAGACGTTGACCAAACTTATATAAACGCCGTTCAATTGATGACAGGAAGTGCGGGCTGGCCCTTAAATGTGGTGACACTTCCCGATGGAAGGCCTGTTTGGGGCGGCACCTATTTCCGTAAGAACGATTGGTTAAATGCTTTGGAGCAAATTCAGGAAGCATACAACAACGAACCAGAAAAGTTGATTGCCTACGCAAATAGGCTTGAAGAGGGTATTAAAAGCATGGATTTGGTGCATTTGAATACGGAAGATGTTGATTTTGCGAAATATCCTACTTCAGAAATAGTTAAGAATTTATCCCAGAATTTCGATGCCAAAAACGGCGGTTTCAAAGGCGCTCCAAAGTTTATGATGCCCAACAATCTGGAGTTTTTATTTAGGCAGGCGTTTACTGAAAATGACAAAAAATTATTGGAGTTCGTAACATTGACTTTAGACAAAATGGCTTATGGCGGGCTCTATGACCAGCTAGGAGGTGGTTTCGCGCGTTATAGCACCGATGAAAAATGGCACGTGCCCCATTTTGAAAAAATGCTTTATGACAATGCACAACTCGTAAGCCTATATAGCAATGCATATTTGGTAACAAAAAATCCACTTTATAAAGAAGTGGTTGAAGAAACATTAGATTTTGTTGCCCGCGAAATGACCAACAAAGAAGGGGGGTTTTATTCCTCTTTGGATGCAGATAGTAAGACAAAAGAAGGCAAGCTTGAAGAAGGTGCATTTTACGTTTTTACTTCGGAAGAATTGCAAGCACAGCTGAAGGATGACTTCAATATTTTTAAGGAATATTATAATGTGAACAGTTACGGCAAGTGGGAAAACAACCATTATGTGCTAATCAGAAAAAAGAGTGATGCCGAAATTGAAACAGAATTCGGGCTCACTTCCGAGGCTTTACAGCAAAAAAAGAAAAGCTGGAAAACTACACTCCTAACCTATCGCAACAAAAGACCAAAACCTCGATTGGACGATAAAACATTGACCTCTTGGAACGGTTTGATGTTAAAGGGCTATGTTGATGCCTACAAAGCTTTCGGCAAAGAAGAATATTTAGATGCCGCACTTAAAAATGCCGCTTTTATTTCTGAAAAACAATTTCAAAAAAACGGAGCGCTTTTTCACAATTATAAAAATGGAAAAAGCAGTATCAATGGCTTTTTGGAGGATTATGCCTTTTCAATTGAAGCATTTATTGAGCTATATCAGGTAACTCTAGATGAAAAGTGGCTAAAGCTTTCAAAGAAAATGGCAGACTATACAAAGTCTAACTTTTTTGATGAAGAAAAACATATGTTCTATTTCACTTCAAAAGAAGATGATGCTATTGTTACCCGAAACTTTGAATATCGTGATAATGTGATTCCCGCTTCAAACTCAGTAATGGCAAAGAACCTGTTCCTACTCTCAAAATATTTTGAAGAAACCGGTTTTGATGAAATTTCGCACCAAATGCTGAAAAACATATCAGTAGAAATTGAACAATACCCCAGTGGTTTTTCAAATTGGCTGGATTTGTTATCAAATTTTCAAAATAATTTTTACGAAGTAGTGATCGCAGGAGAAAATGCTTTGGAGAAAGTAAATGAATTTAACAAACACTACCTACCCAATATAATTATAGCTGGAAGCAAAGGAGAAAGCAACGGGCCCCTTTTTGAAAACAGATATACTCCAGATGCAACTCTTATCTATGTTTGCGTAAACAACGCTTGCAAACTTCCAGTAGAAGACACAAAAATTGCAATTGAATCATTAAAAAATTAAAAATTGACTTTATGGAAAAATTTCAGGACTTGGATATTTACATTGAAAAGTATGGACAAAAATTAATAGATTTTCTACCAAGCTTAATTGGCTCCGTTTTAATGTTGCTGATTGGCCTTTGGCTTATAAAAATTATCAATCGCTTTGTGAAAAAGTTTTTTGATAAAACAGAATATGACCCTACGCTGGAAAATTTTATCGCCAGTCTTATACGGTGGGGATTAAAGATTGTTCTTTTTGTTTTGGTTGTAACACAACTTGGCGTAGAATCTGCTTCACTGGTTGCTATTATTGGTGCTGCGGGACTTGCTATTGGCCTGGCACTTCAAGGATCGCTTTCCAACTTTGCTGGAGGCGTTTTGATATTGTTGCTTAAACCTTTTAAAGTTGGCGATTTCATCAGTGCACAAGGCGTGGACGGAACAGTGAAGGAAATATCCATTTTCAATACAAAACTCAACACTGTGGGAAATCAACTAGCCATAATACCTAATGGAAAACTGAGCAATGATAACATTATCAATTTCACAGGAGAAGGAATACGCCGTGAGAATTTGTCCTTTGGCATAGGTTATGATGATGACATAAAGCAAGCAAAAGATATTTTGCTCAATTTGGTTTCGGAACAAGAAAATGTTTTAAAAATTGAAGATAGAATGCCAATGGTTGCTGTAGCCGAACTGGGTGACAGCTCAGTAAATCTAACAGTTCGCTATTGGGCAAAGAATGAAGATTTTTGGAACCTGCGCTGGGTGGTTTTGGAGGAAGGAAAAGCAAGACTGGAAGCTGCTGGAATTTCAATACCATTCCCACAACGTGATGTTCATCACTTTAATTTAGAAACATTAAAAAAATAATGTTTAATTTGTAGGAATCATTTATCTCTAAATTTTAAACTAAAAAAAATATAATGAAAAAACTTTTAATACTTGGCTTAACGCTTCTTTTCACTATATCAAGCTATTCTCAGGCCAAGAATAGCAACTATGATATGTATTCCAGAACTATAGATTTAAATCAAAAATCTTTGGCTTTTGGACTCACAGAAGCACAATTCAACGCAATTAAGGATGAGGCTTATGCAAATTCAAATTTTGTTCAAGGAAAAATATTTCAAGAAGACCAGTTGATTAAAGATGACGTGCCTATGCGCTATAATGCATATGCTGATGAAATTGAAATAAAGAAAAACGCTTCAGACGAAAGCTATAGTGCTTTAATAAAAGACCCAAATATCTTCGTGAAGATTTATAAAGACATTTATGTTTTTGTTCCCTATGAAGGAAGCAACGAAAAAGGCGGGTATTTTAATGTGTTAAGCGATGGCAAAACATATGATCTTTACAAAAAAACCACTGCCGTTTTTAGAGAGCCTCAAAAAGCCCGAACTAGTTATGAAAGAGATTCCCCACCATCTTTCACTAAAACCGTAACTTATTATTTGGTGCAGGACGGAACATTTTTGGAAATGCCAAGTAGTAAATCAAAGGTGCTTAATATGATGGATAAAAAGAAAAATGAAATTAAAAGCTATATTAAACAAAACAATATTGATACTGATAAGGAAGCAGATATGATAAAACTGGTTACTTATTTTGATTCAATTTTGTAATTAAAAATAGACTCTTAAATAAGCACTTCTTGCTAAAAAAAGGAAAAAAAAAGCGACAATTCATTGTCGCTTTTTTTATGAAGATATTTTCTTAAACACTTATAATGTAAAGTAATATTTTTATATTACACTGTAAATCAGTATTTTTATAGGAATCTATAAAAAATTGATTTATGAAAAAGTTTGTTTTATTCGCCGCGATTCTATTTACTGTTTCCGTATGTATTTCACAAAATGGATCATCACTTCGCCAAGATGGATCATATGCCTTCGGTTCTTCTGGAGGAGGCAACAGTAATTTTGATATTTTTATACGAACTATTGATATAAACCAAAAGAATTTGGCTTTTGGATTGACTGAAGCTGAGTTTGATGCCATAAAAGATGAAGCATATGCAAATTCAAATTTTGTTCAAGGAAAAATTTTTCAAGATGACAATCTCTTGAGAAGTAACATTCCGATGCGTTATAATGCATATGCTGATGAAATTGAAATAAAAAGCCATACTTCAGAAAAAGATTATGGCGCCTTAACGAAAGATCCGAGCATCTATGTGAAAATGGGCAATGATATTTATGTATTCATTCCATATGAGGGCTCAAACGAAAAAGGAGGTTATTTCAATATTTTGACCGATGGAAAGACGTATGATCTTTACAAAAAAACAACTACTGTTTTTCAAGAACCCACAAAAGCAAAAACTTCTTATCAGCGTGATACGCCTCCTTCCTTTAATAAAACAACTAAATATTATTTAGTTAAAAACGGCATTTTCTTTGAATTACCTACAAGCAAAGCAAAATTATTAAAAGTAATGGATTCAAAGAAAAACGAAATGAAAACCTATATAGGTGAAAACAATCTTGATTTAGATAAAGAGGCTGATCTTATAAAAGCAGTTACCTATTTTGATTCACTTTTATAGTAAAAAAATCAACCAAGCATAAATTCCTTTAAATAATAGGGTTCAAAATAAGCGACATTTTCTATGTCGTTTATTTTGAATTTAGCTTCAGCCAAACTTGCCATATCTGCCGAAGAAGGAGAAAAATCTTTCTGAAAAACAGCATTTTTATGCTTGCAAATTGCTTCAAATTTTACAGCGCCATCTCCTATAAAAATCGTTTTTCCTTCATCCAAAAAATCAAGAAAAGAGTTTTCGTTTAGGATTTCGGCTTTAGTTTCGCGAATCTGCTCTTTTTTTGAATTGAATACAGAAGAATAAACTTCCATTCTTCGGGCATCGAGCAATGGAATTATAAAGCAGTCTTCACATTCAACTTGCTGCGCCAATACTTCCAGCGTAAATGTAGAAATCAATGGGATATCCAATGCAAAAGAGAGTCCTTTTGCAGCCGAAACACCAATACGCAAACCAGTATAAGAGCCTGGGCCTTTGCTAACAGCAACAGCGTCTAAATTCTTTTTATCAATCTTAGCTTCTTTTAAAACCTCATCTATAAAAACATGGAGTTTTTCAGCGTGTGAAAATTTTTGGTTGTTTTCTTCCCGAATTGCCTTTATTTTGCCATCCACAGAAATGGCCACTGAACAATTGGTAGTAGCAGTTTCAAGACATAAGATAGCAGCCATTATTTTTCTTTTTTATCTTTTACTGGAGAAGTAACCTGAACTTTGTCTCCTTGCTTCAAAAGTTTGGTTACGGTGTTGTAGGGGCCAGTTATAACTGTTTCACCTTCTTTCAATCCAGATAGGATTTCAATATTTGAATCATCCTGAATTCCAGTTTTAACAATGCGAAGTTTTGCTTCCTCGCCTTCCTTTACGTAAACAGCCTCAAATTTTTCAGCACTTGTATTTACAATTTCACCCGAGTATGGTTTCTTGGCATCTGTTGTATCCGTTTTAATGACAATAGCACTGATGGGAACCCCAATTACATTATTTTTTTTATTGGTAACAATATCAACCGTAGCGGTCATTCCTGGACGGAATGGCGAATAACTTTCAATCTTTCCCTCGGTTAAGTCTTTGTAAGATTCTGGCAGAATGCTAACTTTTACCTTAAAATTGGTCACTTGGTCTGCAGTCAATGCGCTTTCTGCGCTATTAGCAATTGCTGTAACTACACCTTTAAATTCTCGTTTTAAATAGGCATCAACCTCAACGATTGTTGAGTCGCCAACGGAAACTTTTACAATATCATTTTCATTTACATCTACTTCAACTTCCATTTTCTGAAGATTGGCAACACGAACAATTTCAGTACCTGCCATTTGTGCGGTACCCACTACCCTTTCTCCAAGTTCAACAGAAAGTTTAGAAATTGTCCCACTCATTGGGGCATAAATAGTGGTTCTGGAGAGGTTATCTACAGATTGCTTAACGTTTGCAGAAGCACTCTGAACACTGTAATATGCTGCTTTGGCATTCGCCTGTGCCATATCGTAATCTGCTACAGACTTGTCCCATTCAGCTTTTGAAATTACCCCTTTTTCAAAAAGTGCTTTGTTGCGATCATAATTTAGTTTTGCATTTTTTTCACTTGCCTGGGCTTGTGACAATTGTGCCCTAACATTCTGAAGTCCGGCTTGCGATTGGCTTACGGCGGCTTGAATAAGGTCTGGGTTTATTTTTACCAAAAGATCACCTTTTTCAACGGTTTGACCTTCCTTTATAGGAAGCTCTATAATCTCTCCAGAAACTTCTGAAGAAAGAGCTACTTCCACTTCAGGTTGTATTTTACCAGTTGCGGCAACGGTTTCAATAATATCAATTGGTTCAATCTTGGTTATTTCAACTTCTTTATAATCTCCAGATTTTCCGAACCATCCTGCTTTTTTACCAACTATAAGCAAAATAATAAGCAATACAACTACTACAATAATCCAAATGAGTGTTTTTTTCTTCATACTTAAAATTTTAATTCGCCTGCAGGAACGCCAAAGTAAAGCTCCAAAACTTTTAATTTAAAAATGTATTCAAATTTAGTTCTGTTTTCTTCAATTTTTGCATTATCAAAACGCAATTTTGATTGGCTGAAATCGAATGCATTTGTAAGGCCAACATCATAGCGGTCTTTTGCATATTGATAGGCTAGTTCCTGTGATTCTAAAGCAACAGTTGCCGCTTCAAAAGCTTTTAAAGCACCATTGGCATCAACGTACGCTTGATAAACATTAGATTCTAGGTCAAGTTTTGCCTGCTCCAGTTGGAATTCTGTTCTTTTTAAATTGATCTTACTTCTTTTTACGTTATTCCTAACGGATAATCCATTGAATATAGGAACATTTAGTTGTACTCCGTAAGAAATACCATCATTTAAATAGAGTTGTTCTGTATATGGAAGTGCCGCAGTAGAAATTAAAGCATAATTTGGCGCCACAACAACATCTCCGGTTGCCTCTACTATACCAATAGGTTGACTTGGCTGATTTGGATCTATACCGCCTTGGAGAATTCTGGCGGCATCAGATTCTCTAGTATTATAATTAATAAAACCTGATAGTGATGGATAGTACTCACTTCTCGCCAACTGTAAGTCTTTCTTTGCCAGTTCAACATTTTCCTCAGCTATTTTCAACTCAGAACGGTTTTCTCTGGCAGCTTCTATAATTTCTTGCACAGGTTTCTCCGCTATATCGTCTTGAATTATTTCATAGCCTTCATCTATAATATCAAAATTTTTATAATCCTTAATAAGGAGCAATTGCGCTAAATTTATAAGTGAAATTTCAACAGTATTTTCAGCTACTGAAATTTTCTGTTTTTCGCTCGCATCTGTAGCTTTTATTTCCAAAAGATCTCCGCGAGGAAGTACTCCAGCATCCACAAGATCGTTGGTTCTTTGCAATTGCTCCAAAGTAACAAGATTTTGGGATTTTGCCACACTCAAGTTTGCTTTGTTTAAAAGTATCTGAAGATATGCATTTGCAACAAACAGTGAAATATCATCTTTCATTTTATCCAAATTATACTGAGCTGCAAGTCTTGAAATTTCTGCGCGCTGACTAGTTCGGATATTTCGGAGACCATTAAAAATGTTGATTCCTGCCGTAATATTATAGGAAGAGTTACGTGTGGTTTGCGATTGCAAGACGCCGGTAGTTACATTTTGTGTTAATCCAGTATTCCAAGAATTAGAGGCTGAACCGTTAAGTGTTGGCAAAAAGTTACCAAATGCATCTTTTTTAGCTAATTCTGCCGTTTCATAATCAAGTTCGCTTTGTTTTACCGAAATGTTATTTTCAAGGGCATGATTCACGCATTCCTGCAAAGTCCATTTTTTGGTTTGGGCTGAGAGTGAAATGCTGAGTATCAAAAAAAAGAAAGGGATTGCTATCTTCTTCATAAGTTTTTCAATTGCTGAATAAGTCTTTTGTAATGCATTTGCGTTACAAAATTTATTAAATTATAATTTTTTAATCAGGTTTTTTAAGTGTTTTAAACACATAAAACAAAAAAGTCTTTATCATTTTCCACCCGTTGGTGTTGCTGGTTTCAGTTGGTTCCAAACTTTTATGTTGTCATCTTTGGAAACACCACTTTTTACCTCAACGTCAATTCCATCACTCACACCTAAGGTTACATCTCTTCTTTCAAATTTTTGGTCGCCAATCATTACTTCTATAAAAGGCATTTCAGTTTTTGGATCATACTGAACCAAGGCTTCTTTTATGGTTATCACATTTTCGGCTTTGGCGAGAATAATGGAAGCATTTGCACTTAAACCAGCGCGGATAAACGTATTGGTTGTGTCCAAGTTTTTCATAGTACCTTTTATTTCAAACTGGATTGCACCATTTTCATCCACTCCTTTTGGAGCTATATAATCCAGTTCGGCATTAAAAGTTTTATCGGGAATGGCTCCAACTGTAATTTCTAGAGGAAGGCCTTCCTTTATTTTTCCAACTTCACTTTCGTCTACTTTTCCTTCAAAAATCATTTTGTCAACATCTGCCAAAGTAGCGATTGTGGTACCATCATTAAAATTGTTTGATTCAATCACCTGGTTTCCTGTTTTCACCGGAACATCCAGTACCATTCCTGAAACCGTAGCGCGAATTTCAGTATTTGCCGAAGAACCCATGCCGCTGGTTGTTCCAGTTTTTACAATGTCATAGTTCTGATTTGCGGCAGTAAGGCCTACTTGTTCCTGTTTAAGTCTTTGCTGGGCTTGATCATATGATAATTGTGCAGTATCAAACTCATTTGCAGAAATCACACCTTTTTCAAAAAGTTCTTTCTGACGGTTGTAGATATTTTTTTGGTTTTCAAAAGCAAGTCTGGCGGTTTCCACTTGTGTCCGAACGCTATTGATATTGTTCTTCGCACTGTTCAATGAAGAAACATTTGGCACCACTTTCACTTTTGCTATCAAATCACCAGCTTTTACTATTTCACCGGCTTCCACAAATATCTCATCAATAATTCCTGAAATGTTTGGTTTAATAAGCACTTCTTCTTTAGGAACGATGCTTCCTGTGGCTACAGTTTTTTTAACGATGGAGCCCATAACGGGTTTTTCCGTTTCGTAAACCACAGGGTCTTCAATGTTTTTGGAATATAGCCAGTACATTGAAACCACAAATAATACTGCAATTGTGACGAGGATGATTATGGTTTTTGTTTTTTTCATTTTTTTTGATTGTTGGAATTATTCTCTAATTGATGATTTTTCTGTTTTAAGTTTTAAACTTAAGTGTTCAATAATGGTAAATGTTTTATTTTATGGTATGTCAAGGCCATACTGATGCAATGCTTCAATTCAGTTTCAGGTATTTCTTCATTTAATTTAAACACAATGGCTCTATTTTTCTCAAAATTGAATTTGTCCTTATAGACTTTTTTAAATGTCGGTACCAATTTAGAGGTGCATTTAAAATACACTGCGAATTGGTCTGGATTTTTTTCTTTCCAATCCATACGTAGCGTGCTTCCGTGTTTTGTTACATAACTTGGCTCACCCCATTTAAGGGTTTCTTCCAGTTTTTCAACGCCATTGGTTTCGGAAGCTGTTTTTAAAACCAAATCCCTAAGTTGAAGCATTTGTTGTTTCACCATTTTTGGATAGTTTTTAAAAACCTCATCGACTCTTGGATCTGTTATCAATTCCATTATTCGTTTCTATTCAGTTCTTAATGCTTCAACAGGTCTAATCTTTATGGCGTTTTGAGCAGGAATCAATCCTGCCAAAAGTCCGGAAACTATCAAAATAGTAAGTGCTATAAAGACTACACCTATGTTCACCGATGGGTTTATAAACATCATCTCGCTGGTGTCTATAGTACTGAGTTGATAGTTTACCAACCAAAGCACAGCGGATGCTAATACTATTCCAGCCATCCCGGAAACGATGGTTAAAAATATCGATTCCAATAAAATTTGTGCGCGTATGCTCCAAGGTGTTGCGCCAAGTGCACGACGGATGCCTATTTCTTTTGTGCGTTCTTTCACCACAATCAACATAATATTGCTAATGCCGATAATTCCCGAAAGTAGCACGAGAATACCAACAAAATAAGCAACAAAATTGAGTGCCGTAAACAAACCATTTATTTTGCTGTATTCTTGGTAAAGATCAAAATTACCTACGGCGCGATCATCATTTGGATTTATGGTATGACGCGTTTTTATTATATCAAAAATTTGTGACTTCAATTCGGTAATAGAATAACCATCTTGGGCGGTGATCGCCATCCAGCCAACAATGTCACCCATATTGAACGCCTGGGAAAAAGCTGTAAAGGGAACATAAATTTCCTTTTGCATTTCTTCAGGGTCGCCGTTGTTTCCTTTCTTTTTGTAGGTGCCAATAACCAAAAAGTTGACGCCGTTTATTTTAATGTAAGATCCAATAACTTCCTCTCTTGGTTCATATAAAGCACTTTGAACGCCACTGCCAATGATGGCTACTTTTCTTTTTTCGTTAATGTCTGAGTAATTTATAAATCTCCCTGAAGTTATGTCCATCGGTTGCTGTTGGATTATTTCAGGGTAATCGCCATACACATTGAAAGCACCTGTTTGAAGACCTCGAACCACATTATTACTGCCTCTAAAACCACCCAATTGATTTCTCGGTGAAACAAAACGAAGCCCTTGCACATTTTGCTTAATGGCAGGAACATCGTCGGTTTTAAAATTATATCGGCGTCCCTTCGGCAAACCTTTATAGGGCTGTGAAGCGGTTTGGGACCACATAAACATAGAATTGGTAGCCATACCGCTGAAACCTTGTTTTATGCCGTTTTCTAATCCATTGCCAGCGGCGAGCAGAATAACTAAGATGAAAATTCCCCAAAGCACACCGAAAGCAGTTAAAACGGTCCTAAACCAATTACTGCTCAAGGCTTCAAGAATTTCCGCCCAACTGTCTCTACTAAATAGTTTACTCATCGCGCAAAGCTTCTATTGGTTTAATATTTGCTGCTCTGTATGCTGGAAAAAAACCAGCGAGAGCACCGGCAACAACGAGAATTATTACAGTTGTAATTGCAACTGAAAAATCTACGGAAGGATTGCGGATATAGTCCGTTTCAATAAGAGGACCCACAAGCTGCAATAAAAACAAACTAAAAATAAGCCCAACGAAACCTGCTATTGCGGTAACAAAAATAGATTCGTGCAGTATCATTCCAATAATAGACCAAGGTTGAGCACCAATGGCTTTGCGGATGCCTATTTCCTTAGTGCGTTCTTTAACAATGATTAGCATAATATTGCTAACCCCAACTACTCCTGCTATGATGGTACAAATACCCACGCCCCAAAAGAACCAACGAATCATATTATTGAGGTCGTAAAACTTTTTTGTGTTCTCTAAGGTGTTGTTTACGTTTACGGCTCTTTCATCAGTTGGAGCAATGGTGTGTTTGGCTTTTAGGTCTGCTGTTAATTGTGCCGAAAAAGCCTCGGAAGCTGCCAAGGCATCTTCATATTTATCTTGCTTTTCAAGTGTAAACGCTAATGATCTAAGCTTATCGCCTGCATTATAAACACGCTGTGCTGTAGTTAATGGAATAAAAATTCGGGTTTCTTCGCGTTCTCCACCCGGATCACTGTAAATTCCAACAACTTTAAACTTTATACTCGCGATGTCAACATATTCGCCAAGAGCATTTTTATCTTTGAAAAGATCCAAATAGACTTGGTTTCCTATTATAGCAACTTTTTCATAGGTGTTCAAATCACTTTGGTTTATAAACCTACCTGCTACCAGCGTTGCATTTTCCAAAAATTGGTAATCAGCCCGAACGCCTTCCACTCTATAACTTCCGCTTTCTTTTTTATAAGTCGTTAATTGTCCCCATCTACTGTAAACGCCAGATTTAAGGTCTAATTTATCGCTGTTTTTGGTAACCGCCATTTCATAATCACGATTATCCATTTCAATAATTCGACCAGGGTTGAGGCCTTTATATTCTACTGAAGTTACGTTCGTCCAAACGCTGATACGGTTGGTGGCGTCTCTTTCAAATTCCTTTTCAACTCCGTTAGACATTCCTTGACCAATGGCGAGCAAAATGACCAAAATAAAAATACCTGAAGCAACAGAAAGACCCGTTAAAAAAGTTCGCAGCTTGTTTTTACGGATTGCTTCAAAAATTTCCTGCCAGCGTTCAATATTAAACATAGGCTTCGGTTTTGGCGCGTACTTGATTCACTTTGGAATCGTCAATGATGATTCCATCCTTAAGATTAACAATACGTTTGGTCATGTGTGCAATATCGTCTTCATGTGTAACGATCAAGATGGTTTTTCCTTCATCGTTTATACCTTGTATGAGTTCCATTACTTCGTAAGAGGTTTTGGAATCAAGTGCTCCTGTGGGTTCATCAGCAAGCAATACTTTTGGATCACTGGCCAAGGCACGCGCAATAGCCACACGTTGCTTTTGTCCTCCCGAAAGTTCGTTGGGAAGATGCGAAGCCCAATCTGCCAAACCCACTTTTTCCAAATAGTGCATCGCTTTTTCAGTGCGGACATTTCTTTTTACGCCTTGATAATAAAGAGGCATAGCCACATTATCCAATGCCGATTTATAATTGATAAGGTTGAAAGACTGAAAAATGAAACCAAGGAACTTATTGCGATATTTTGCAGCAACTTTTTCATTCAGGTTTTTAATCAATGTGCCGTCAAGAGTGTAAGTACCTTCATCTGCTTCGTCAAGAATACCGAGAATATTGAGTAAAGTAGATTTTCCTGATCCGGAAGAACCCATAATGGAAACCATTTCTCCTTCGGAAACCGAAAAGTTGATGCCTTTTAAAACATGGAGCGAATTTTTGCCCATGTGATATGATTTATGAAGGTTTTTGATCTCTATCATCCTGAAAATTGTTGGATTACAAAATAAAGGGGAAATTCCCTTCTATATGTGAAATTCTTGTTAAGACTTGAAAAGAATGGTTATTGGTTTTTTATAAGACTCTAAAAAACGCGGATTGTTACAGTAATAAAGAAAACATTAGGAGTTTTCCTCAGAGCGGGCTTTCTTTCGGCTTCTGTAGATAGCATAACCAACACCACCAATTAACAGATATGGAAAAATCATAAGATAAACAATTCCGTTATTGATACCTTTAGCTGTTTGCCCTCCTTCTTCACTCTCTAAAACCGCACGACACATTGCACATTGGGCTTCAGCAGGAAGCGCAATAAAAAAAAGAAGCAATACTAAAAAAAGAAGTTTAAGTTTCATTTATTGTGTTTCTAGTTACTCTTTGTTTGATGTTATTAAAGTCAACTCTATCCTTTTCTTTTCTCATTTTTATATCTCAATAATAGGGTGAGATCATTAAATAAACAATTACGCCACTTACAGCCACATAGAGCCATAACGGATAGGTGATACGAGCAATTTTTCGGTGTTTATAAAACTGTCCTGAAATGGCACGAACATAGGTTATCAGCACAAAAGGTATAACGATGATGGACAACAAAATATGCGTCAAAAGAATAAAATAATATATATATTTCAACATTCCTTCACCGCCATAGACGGTTGAATCTGAGGTCATATGATAAGCTATATAGAGTAATAGAAACAAAACAGAGCAGCCGATTGCTGTTTTCATTAAGCGTTCGTGCAGTTTTCTGTTTCCTTTTCTAATCTGATAAACCGCAATTACCAAAAGAATAGCAGTTATACCATTAATAGTTGCATAAATGGGAGGAAGAAACCCCAAACGTTCCACTCCGGGTATTTTTACTGAAAACAAGACAGCAACTGCCATAGGAATAGCAATGGAGAGAATCCAAATCCAAATGTTATATTTCTTTGTGTCTATTTCTGAAGCTTGCATTTCTTACAAAAGATTTTTGATGTCCTCTTTCAACATTTGGATCTGCTTATCGTCCAGTCCATCGTAATAAATCATTGGGTTTCCACTTTCGTCTTTACGGGAACGTATGTTCCCTTTTTGGTCTATCAATGCGAAAAAGCCAGAGTGTTCAAAACCACCTTCTGCTTCCGCTACTTGGCCTACATATAGATTGAAACCTTGATTGGCAAGTTTAAATATTTCCTCCTTTTCACCTGTCAACAGATGCCATTGTAATTTTGTAATCCCTTTATTTTTGGCATATTCCTTTAAAACCTCAGGAGTGTCGTGTTCTGGATCAATGGAAAACGAAGCCATGCCAACTTTGGGGTTGCCCAAAAATTCGTTTTGAATCTTGATCATGTTTTCAGTCATAATTGGACAAATGCTGGGGCAAGTAGTGAAGAAAAACTCAACTACATATACTTTGCCTTCATAATCTTTATTTGTGATTGTTTTTCCGTTTTGGTCTGTAAAACTAAAAGTTGGCACAGCGCCAATCGTTTCAAGATTGGATTTTGAAAGAGTATCAACTATTTTTGGCACTGCCCAAATACCAAAAATTAAAATAATGAACGAAATGCCTATATATGAATAATTTTTTTTCACGGTTAAACTTTTTGTTGTCTGTTATTTGAAAAATAAAAAACCTTTATTCTTTTCTCTATTTCCTATTTTTATATTTCTCGGTTGGATTTATACTTCTTCAAAGCGCGTCTGTATTCTGCAAGAAGCACTTTCACGTCGTCACTCATTTTGTTATTTATTTCCGCTATGTTGCTGGAGTCAAAACCATACATCACTCCTGCATCCTCGTCATCTTTCCTTCCCCGAAGGCTTCGTTCTTTGTCTATTATGAAAACATAGGGGCTGGAAAGATTGGAATCCAGTGCAAGGTTGGAATTAAGTGAGTGAAAAACCCGCTCGATGTCCGTTTCAGGACCAAAAGCGAAAAACCACGCATCTGTAGGTGCTATTTGTTTCAGTTTTTGTTCAATGTTTTTAGCTTGTGCTTCTGTACCTTCTGGTAAAAGGATTACAAATTGAAATTCTTTAAACTCGTGGTTCTTGCTGTAAATTTTTTGCGCAAGGTTATAAGCATATGCTCTGTGATCCTCCAAATTATTACCAAAAAAACCTAAAACCGTAATACGGTTTTCCAATTGGACTGATTTTCCATCGAGATCTTTAAACCCATCCAACTCGGCAACCGAAGGTGTTAAGACCGGCAATGGTTTAAAATAATTGGTGCTCATTGCAAAAAAAATGTATGCCGTTATGGGCAGTATAAACAAGATGCTGAGGACAATATACTTCTTCATTTTCGCAATTTTTTGCTTTTGCAAAAATACAGGGTAAAAGGGGGTTAGGCAATGTTTTGGGTGTTAATTTTAAAATTTGATTCATAAAAAAAGCCCTCAAAAAAGAGGGCTTTTCATTAAATGTTATGGATAGGTTTAAAAATCAAATTTTATATATCCATTCTTATAAACTTCAAAAATATAATCGCCTTCAATCAATATTAACGTAACCAAATATATGATTAGGAAAACTGCGGTCCAGATTACCGCTCTACGAAGCCCTGAGGTCTCGTCGCGCATGTGCATAAAGTCCCAAGTAATGTAATAAGCTTTAAAAAGCGTAAGGATTATAAATATCCAGTTTAGAAGTTTTAGGGCTAAAAAGTGGTGGTCCACCAAAAAGGCTGGACGAATAATACCCAACGCAACCTCTACAATGGTAACTATGGAAAGTACTATAAATACTCCCCAAATCTTACTTATGTTTGATTTGAACTTTAATGCTCCTCTAAATATTTCTAATTTATGTGCTTGTTCGTGTGCCATTTTTCTACTATAAAAATTTTATACAAGATAAAAGAATGTAAATACAAATACCCATACTAAATCTACAAAGTGCCAGTACAGTCCTACTTTTTCAACCATTTCATAATGGCCACGGCGTTCGTAGGTGCCTAATATTACATTGAAAAATATAATACAGTTTATCAAAACCCCAGTAGCAACGTGAAAACCGTGGAAACCGGTAATAAAGAAGAAAAAGTCTGCAAAAAGTGGGTGGCCATATTCGTTGTGGCGAAGGTTTGCTCCTTCCACAACCATAGCACCGTCATTCACAACTTTTGCAATGGATTCTTCGCGGTTTAGAATAATATGATGTCCGTGCTCATCCTTATGTTGAATTCTTACTAAAATATTGTCATTGGCCAAAAATCCTGCTTTTACCTGCTCATAGGAAACACTAGGGTAATATTCGGCTTCATTTTTAAACCAAATTCCATTTTCCTTTGTTTGTTCAGCGCGTTCACCAGAGGCCATAGCGGCAAAATCACGAATTGCAACACGTTCGCCATCCTTATCCAAAAATTGAATAATTTGACCCCCTTTGGTTTCTATTGCGCCATAATCTCCTTTAATAAAAGTTGCCCACTCCCAAGCTTGTGAGCCCAAGAAAATAAGCCCACCGATTATGGTAAGGAATAAATAAAGGATTACCTTGTTTTGTTTCATTTTATGACCTGCATCTACGGCCAAAACCATAGTTACCGATGAAAAAATCAAAACAAAGGTCATAAACGCTACATAAAACATTGGCGCATCAACCCCATGTAAAAATGGAAAGTGAGTAAACACTTCATCCGGAATTGGCCAAGCATCTACAAATTTGAATCTTGAAAATCCGTAAGCGGCAAGAAATCCTGAAAAAGTTAAGGCATCAGAAAGGATGAAAAACCACATCATCATCTTGCCATAACTTGCTTTTAGCGGATCGTTTCCACCGCCCCAGGTTTTTCCTTCGGTACCTGTTTTAACAACAGTAGCTTCCATAAAAATAATTTGGTTTTAAATAAAGGTTCAAAAATACGTTTAATTTTTATTTAACGAAATATAAAAATAAAAACAGGTAAATCCACACTACATCCACAAAATGCCAAAAAGTTGCAGCAAGTTCAACACCAAGGGTTTTACCGTTTTTATATTTTAGTTTATAATGATTATAAATTACAACTAAAAGTGCTATCAGCCCTCCAAAAACGTGTGCCACATGTAATAGAACCACCAAATAAATAAAAGAAGTGGTAATACTACTTGTGGGTCCCGTAAAATTATACCCGCTTGCTACAATTTCGGAAAATCCGACAAACTGAAACACAACAAACAGAACACCCAGTAAAAAAGTGGCAATCAAAAGAAACATTCCGAGAGCGTTTTGTTGCTTTTTGATTGACCTGAGTGCAAAAAAGACAGTAAAACTACTTACAATTATTAAGACAAGACTTACATAGAAAGCTTGTGGCATTTCAAAACTTGAAATCCAGTCTGGTCTTTCCTTACTTACTACGTAAGCACTTGTGAGACCAGCAAAACTCATCGTTAAGCTAATAATACCAAACCAGAGTATATTTTTTTTTGCTCTGTTTTTTTTGGTTTCTTCAGTTCCTTCGGTTAAATCCATTTTATTATTTGTTAATTCGTTAGTTCTGGATTTGCTAATTTATTTCTAAACATAGACCTTTCTCACCCAGCTTCATTTATCTTAAAAATTTATCAGCCACATAGATTATTTGCAACAATGTGATGTAGCTGACACTTGCAAGCATAAGTTGTTTGGCAGCTTTTGATGTTTTTTCTCTGTAAAGTCGAAGGGAGTAATAGATAAGCCCAATTCCTAAAACACCAATCAAAATTCCTGAAATTGGGGTCAAGAAAAGTTTTCCTGTAATTCCCAAAACTGGAATGATCGACACGAGAACTGTCCAAATTGTGTATAAAATCACTTGAATTGCCGTGCCTTTATCACGTTTTCCGTTGGGAAGCATAAAAAAGCCTCCTTTTTTATAATCTTCAAAAAGAAACCAACCGATGGCCCAAAAGTGTGGAAATTGCCAAAAAAATTGAATCATAAACAAGGTTCCCGGTTCAATACCAAATTCGCCCGTAGCAGCAACCCAACCCAACATAAAAGGGATGGCTCCAGGAAAAGCACCAACAAAAACAGAAAGTGGCGTTTTTGTCTTTAAAGGCGTGTATAGACTAACATACATAAAAATGGAAATAGCTCCAAACATTGCTGTTATAGGGTTGATGGAATAAAGGACCACTATGCCAACAACCGTTAAAATAACCGCAAGAATAAAGGCTGACTGAACTGTCATTTGGCCAGCGGGAAGCGGCCTGTTTTTGGTGCGCTCCATTAAAGCATCAAGATCGCGCTCAATTATTTGATTATAAACATTTGAAGCACCCACCATACAGTATCCACCAACGCACAATAAGAAAAGTATATAAAAATCAATGGAATCTGCTCCAAGCAAATAACCCGCAACAGATGAGAATACTACGCTTACGGAAAGTCGAAGTTTGGTGATTTCGATAAAATTCCTAACAACGGATTGGGCAATTGATTGTGATTGGGTAACAGACAAGCTCTTTTTTTTAGGCTGGGCAAAGATACGCTTCCTGTAATTTTTCCGCAATATATTCTTGACAATGTTATGTGTTATTTCAGCATTTTTAGTATTTTCAACCAATTTTAAAACCAAAAAAATATGTTTTCCAAGTTGATCCTAAATACTGTCTTTCTATTTTTCGTTTTATCAGCATTCGCACAAACCGATACCGGAAAGAAAGCAAATATTTCACTTATAAAAGTGCACAACAATATCTACATGCTTCAGGGTAATGGCGGCAATATTGGGCTCAGTTTTGGCAATGATGGTATTTTTATGATAGATGACCAATATACGGACGGCATTGAGCAAATTCAAGAAGAAATTAAAAAGAAGAGCGATAAACCTGTTCGTTTTTTGGTAAACACACATTTTCATGGAGACCATACAGGTGGTAACGCAGCAATGGCAGAAACCGGAACTGTAATCTTTTCACAGGAAAATGTTCGCAATAGATTACAAGGAATGATTAGACGAGAAGCCAAAAAAATTCCACAAGAAGCACTTCCTTTAGTCACTTTTGCGGAAGACCTTACATTTTATTTTAATGGTGAAAAAATATATGTTTTCCACGTGCACAACGCCCATACTGATGGCGATGCAATGGTTTATTTTACAGATAGCAACGTTTTGCACACTGGTGATGTTTTCTTTAATGGAAAATATCCCTTTATCGATATTGAAAATGGAGGTAGCTTAACGGGCTATATTAATGGAATGGAAAAAGCAAGGTTGATAATTAATGAGGATACTCAAATTATACCTGGGCACGGCAATGTGGGCACTTATAAAGATCTCATAAAATCTATTGATATGGTATCTATTGTTTACAAAAGAGTATATGCGAATTACATCGAAAAAAAGACTGAAGACGAAGTTGCAAAAATGACCGATTTAACAAAGGAGTATGATGCAGAGGGTTATGGCAATGGCTACATAAGCACCGAAGCTTTTTTAAGAACGATTTACAAAAGTGTTGCCGCAGAACGAAAATCTATTGAAAACAATGCCGAAAAAAACAAACAAGCCCGAGAAAAAGTTGAAAAAATGATTAAAGAGCAAGAGAAAAAAGAGAAAAATTAACAATTAGGAATTTCTCTTAAACTCAACTTGATATTGTTTTGATTAGATTTTATCAAAAATCATAATAACAATTAAACAGATCTGTGCGTATTCCAAAATTCACCCAAGTTGTTTGGGTCTTAAAAACGGTTTCGGTATCAATCTCTGGATCAAAACTTCTGAAAATAAAGCTTCCATAAATCTTTAAGTTGGTTGCAGGATTAATTACATAACCCGCTTGAACTTCAGTATGGAAAAAGTTGGTTGTATTACCTTGAGCCAAATCATTGCCATTATCAGAAACACGGTCATCTTCATTTCCGTATATATTTCCACCATAAAAGAATGAGTCTTCTGCCGTATTGAACTCAAAGCCACGTTTTGCTATTATGAACTTGGCATCACCATAAATTCTTCCTCTTTGGTAGCGTGCAATGGTTATAAATTCAGAAAAATTGGCTCCAAGAGTATGCGCCATAGATTGATTGTTGTGACCATAATTAAGCACCACAGTATTGTGTGAATAAGTGTAAGGCCGCACTCTGTTGTACTCAGTTTGTAAATAAAGGTTTTTTAAACCGAAGGCATCGTAATATTTCAACCCAAGCTGATAGCCCGTTTTGTTTTTATAACTTCCTTTTCCACCAAAAACATCACTGGTAGAGAATTCATCAATAATAAACTGCCCATAAGCATTTATGCGATCATTCACTTTATATTTGGCGCTTATACCAATCAAGGCATTACCTCCCCTTGACCCCGTTGAAAACTCGATGGCACGGTAGAAAATTATTGGGTTAAGATAGTTGACGTCAAAACCACGGTTGTTGTCATTTTGCCATAATACAGATTCAAAGAGACCTATATTTAATCGCTTAGTAATGTTGTAGCTCAAATAATGGTTTGCCATATATTTTGTTCGGAAAGAACCGTCTTCAGTAACCTCTGGGCGAACATCGCGCAATGACATCCAGGTGTTGGTGTATTTCAATTTCCAAAAAGTAGTATTTATCTTGAAAAACGGGTATGGACTGGCATTATCACTGGTAAATAGAGAACGATACCCATCTCCAAGAAATGTTTTGCCATGGCCCAACTGAATGTTGAAATATTTTGAAGGCGTATAGGAAATATGCCCCGTTGCAATAGGATAGTCATAAGAGTCAGATTTGAATTCTTTTGCTATTCCACGCCCCGGAATGATTGCTGGGTTTCCCCCATCTGGGCGAATAGACTCAGCATATCTGTTAAAATAATCCGCAAAGCGACCTTGGCTTTCATAGATAACACCAAAAAAACCAATTTGTTTCCCAATGCTACCCTGTGTATAGACCAACCGAGTGTTGTTATAGGTGTCAATATTAGCATCAAAATCTTTTCCAGCCTGCAGATCAACGCCCGCATCAAGGGTTAGCCAATAGTCTTTCCCTTTAATTGTAACCAGGTGTTCATTCCAAAGTTTTCTACCGAACCACGAAGTTTTGCTTTTCAAAATTTCTTTGTTAGCGGCTTCAAAATCGTAGTATTTATTTACTTCACTATAAACATAAGGCTTTTGGGCAGTGTGATTGTTAAGGCCTACTCGGTTTAAAGCTGAATCAAAAAGACTGTAATTATGGTGAGATAACGGAATGTTTATATTGCTTTTATACTCTTCGTTATTATAAGGAAGATTTTCAAGTGCATCATATTCATTAACCAGCGCTTCCCTTTCATTCTTCTTTGAAATTTCCTCGGTTTGCACAATGCTTTCTCCGGGCGCCACCAGTGGAATAGCAATAGGCAATGTGAATTGTACATATGCAGGAGAACCGTTATAAGTTGCAGGTTCTACTGTTGGAAGCAATTCAAAAACACGCCTGGCTTCTTCTTTTAATTCATCATAAATTCCATCAACATATAATACTTTGAATTTTCCATCTTTTGTTACTTCAAACAAAACATTCACATTTCCTTTATAATTTTCCGAAAAAACTTTTTCAGAGACCTTGAAGTTCTCAAAAATGAATTGCTGTAGCGTATTTTTAAAACAACTTTCTAAAGCATCAACATCTGTATTGGCACATTCCTTAAAAACCGGATATTTTTCATATTGGGCTGAAGTAACCTGCGCAAAAGAAACTACTGAAAAACAAAAAACAAAAAGAAATATAAACTGCTTCATCGTGGTTTGAATGTTTAATGCCGAAAGATACAGTTTTTTTGTAATGACTAAATTCAAAAAAGGCTCCCTTTTGTTGGGAGCCTTCCATTTTTATAAAAATATATTACCGAATCTTAAAAATGATGGGCACTGTGTAAAGTACTTCAACATTTTTATTTCCTTGTTTCCCTGGTTTCATGGTCGGGAAGGTATTGATAACACGTTGCGCTTCTTTCTTTAAGTTTTCATTGTGTGAGTTTGCCTTCACATCTGTTACATATCCTTTCGAGTCTATTTTGAAATTTACATAAATCTTATAGGTCTCGTTTGCGTTCAGATTCTCCAATACTTCCTTTCTAAAGTTTTTATTGATGAACGAATTTATTTTAGATGACATACATTCCACCTTTTCTGCATTTGACCCCAAAGATTCGCAACCAGGAAAAACCGGAACAAACTCTACATTCATGATATTTTTTGGTTTGGCATCCACAGGATCAACTTCCGTAGTATTAACAGGCTCTGGTGAATCAATCACTGGAACGTCTGTGGCTGTAATAGGAGTTTCAACATCAGTAGTTGCATCTGGAGTTACAACAATAGTGTTGCTAGTTACTATTTTTTTTGTTGGGACCTGTTTCTCAATTACCTTTTTAATTGGTTCTGCGGGCTTAGGCTTGTCAACATCAATTGTATAGATTATCATCGGCAGTTCTTCAATACCGCTAGAAGTTGGCTGTTTAAATTCTGCAACATTCAATTCAAAATTAGTTTGCATTATGAAAAAAACAATCAACAAACTGGCAATGACACCGATTTGGAAAAACAAACGCGAATTCCAATTGATGTTAATTTGCTTTTTTTCGGCTCTTTTGTTTCGGGTATTTTTTGTTGTTGTTTTCATAATGTAAAAATTTAAAGGGTTACATTTATATGAAATACAACTCTTGTGCCAAAACGAAAAAACCCCGTATTTGCTTATACAAATACGGGGTTTTAAAAAATTTCTATAATTATTTATTGAATATCAAAAACTATTGGAAGTGAATAAAGTACTCCAACTGGTTTCCCACGTTGTTTTCCTGGGGTCATATTCGGTAGGGATTGCACTACGCTAACAGCTTCCTTTTCCAATCTGGGGTGTGGAGCACGAGCACGAACATCTATTACCCTTCCGTTTTTATCAATTTTAAACTGAACGGCAATACGCTGTCTTCCATCTAATCCAAGATCTGAAGCCAAATCAGTATTGAATTTTTTATTGATAAACTCACTAATTTTTGAGGACATGCATTTCTTTTTTGCATCATTTCCTTTTTCATTTTCGCAGCCTGGATAAATAGGCACATTTTCAATTACCGCGAAAGGAACATCTGCAATTTCTTCTTCCACAACCTCTTCTTTAATCTCCTTAACTTCAACAATTTTTTCATCTTGTTTTGCCTCGGTAGACTTTATTACGGTTTCTTCTTCTTCCACTTCATCTTCCATAACCTCAATAACCTCTGGCGCTGGTGGCGGCGGTGGCGGTGGCGGTGGCGGTGTTAACTGCTGTGTAATCGGGATTTCTTCTTCAAGATCTTCGCCTACATCTAGTTTTCCGAAGTCATTATCGGATTTATCATAAGATTTCCATTCAATTGCCTGCCAAGCTAGGAAAAGCATAACAACCATTCCGAGTTGGAAAAAGAGCATGCTCTTGCGACTAACGTCTGCTTTCGGATTTTTTTTGGGTTCCATAATAGTGGGTTTAACTTGTTGCTAAAATATAGAAATTATCATTCAATTTAAAACTTAATTGAAATTTTAAGCTTTAAATTTATTTTTTATGCTTTTGAAAAAATAGATTCCAATGAATGAGCCAATTAAGTTCGCTACTACATCAAAAATATCTGCACTGCGCGAAATTGTTAGCAGCCCTTGTAATATCTCAATTATTATGCCATAAAGCAATACTGAAAGCAATAAGATCAAGCCCCATTTATTTTTGAACTGGAAGCCGTTTCTTATATATAAATACAACATCCAAAGATTCACTAAAATAAAATAAATTAAAATGTGGACTATTTTATCTAATGCTGAAAAGTGGACATTAGGCAAATCTTGGCTAGGAATAAAGAACAGAAACGAAATAAAACAACTGTACAGTATTGCAATAAATAAAAGTGGCTTATCCGCCAATAAGTGCTTTATATGCGGCATCATCCAAAAGTTCTGCTATTTCATCAGGGTTTGAAATTTTCAACTTTATCATCCAGCCCTCGCCATAAGCATCAGTGTTTACTTTTTCGGGTTCAGACTCAAGTGATTCATTAAATTCTATGATTTCACCAGAAAGTGGCAAAAACAAATCTGAAACCGTTTTTACAGCTTCAACTGTTCCGAACACTTCATCTTTATCCATAGTATCTCCAACGGTTTCAACCTCTACATAAACAATATCGCCGAGCTCACCCTGAGCAAAATCAGTCACTCCAACAGTTGCTAAATCGCCTTCAATTAGTACCCATTCATGGTCCTTTGTGTATTTTAAATTTGATGGTATTTTCATAATAAATCAGTATATAAATTCTTAGTTTCCAAAGTTGTAGCGAAGTGTAAATCCACTTCTAATTGTTGTTTGTGGGAATGCCGTGGAGATGGCATATTTAGAGAATGTATGGTCATAATAGAACAATGCCGTTAGATTTTTGCTCAAAGCATAATCTATGGACAACTGTGCACCATAGATGGTCTGCCCAGCCGTGGTTTGGTTGTTTTCAATATCTAAATACCTTATGATGGTTACGTTATCTCTTCTTGAAAGATCGACCTTAAAATTCAAATCACTGGTTATGACTGATTTCTTTCCACCAAAATTGGTGGAAATTCGCAAGTCTTTTACTCTGTATCCAAGACCCACTATGTATTCATTTCCTTTTATTTCAGTAAGCAAGTTGTTGGCGAAGCTCATAGAAAGGGCACGATCTTTTCGCATTTCGGCAAGAATCTTTACTGAATTGTTCATTTCAAAATCCAAACGCAATAAAGGGGAAAATTGTTCCGTCAAGTTTACATTGGTCAATAACGTTTTGGCTTTAAAATTTCCTGCTTGATCTGGCGCCTCTGGATTATTCGGGTCGTAATCTAAATTAGATTGAAACTGGTTAACTGTATAGCTGGCTCTATATCCATGGGCAAGAGAAAAACGTTTAAAGTTTTTCTTAAACCAAGGAATATTCATCAAACCAGTATATTTAATATCCCAATTGGGAAGTGGAATGTCCCTAAATATTCCTGTTTTCTCTTTTGAAGCATTACTTCCTTTATATGCAGCTAGGAAAGAAGGTAATAATACATCTTGACTATTTCTTCCAAAACCAACAGGATACCCGAGTGTATCTCTAGGAATTGCACGTCCTTGGTAATAATCTTCTGCAAGTCTATTTGCAATGGTCAATCTATTGCTTCGGAATTCATCAAAAGCAGCAGAACTGTTTTCATCACTCGTGCTAAATGCGGTTTTGATCAAGACTGTTGAAATGTTGAAATTACCATATGTATTTGGTGTCAACGAATTATAAAGACCATCTTGAACTATATAATTTTCAGCATAGTTTTCAGAATAAATTCTGCTTCCATTTATGTCAATAGTCAAATCATTTATAGGTTCCAAATTAGCTTGAATGTCCATTTGGCGACTTTCAACTTCCGTATATTGCTCGTTAAATTCTGGATATAATGTTAGCCATCCTTTTCTTGCGGCAAGATCCCTAACTTCGGCTTGGCTTCCAAATACAAAACCAGTAGTTGGTTTCAGTGTGCCAATAAAACCAATAGAGGGTGTATAACCTGGTAAATAAATACCATTGTTTTCTTGATAGTTGAATTGTATTTTCTTCAGCATGGTTGCAAAACCAATGGCGGTATTTAATACTTTATCACCCGCATTTAAACCTCCTTCAGCACCAGCGCCTCTTCCAAGAACGCTTGGCGAACCAGTTTTTCCATTTGAAAGCGCGCCTTTTTCTTCAGCTTCCAATTTGCCTTCTCTACCTTCTTTTCCTTCTTTGCCATCACCTTTTTCATCACCTTGACCAGCAGAAGTCTTTTTCGCTTTGCTCTTCTTAATTTTAGTAAGTCCAACATAACGGTAAAAACCGTTCATATCAAGGCTAGAGTTAATTTGGTGAGTGCTTGCATTCTGGATAGAATTACCCAAATTATAAGTATTTACGGTTCCATCACTCAACTCGATAGGCAGATTATTGAACTGCTGACTTCCGCGTTGCCATTGATAATCACCAGTATAAGAGTAAGTAGCTCTAATAAATTTCAGAAATGGAAACTTGCTGAATGGTAAATCATAGTTTAACTGTAGGGATTGAAAATGTTGGTTCGGATCACCCACGTCAAAGAAACCATCCCAGACTCCAATATCATTGTTAACCACGCCGTCATCACTCAAATAATTATTTACAATCATGTTATTTGAAGACGTAAAGTTTAATCGCAATGATTTGGTCAAATTGTGATTGATGGTATATTGCCAATCAAAAAGGTAATTGCGTTGGTATAATCTTGGCAAACCAATATTACCGGCCTGCAAGTCTATCTCTCTAAATTTCTGCTCGTTGTACTGTCTTGTAATATTAGAGCTTACTGAAATATTGGTCGGTAAATAATTGAAATTGAAATCCTTCAAGAACTTCCAGTATTTTCCCATAAACAGAGAGTCATTCTTTTTGAAAGGCTCTACTGGTTTTGCTGTGAAGTTATAATTATAAGTTGCCCCCACGCGAACGTTTTGTTCCAGTGCATCTTCCACCTCAAAATCGTGATGGTCTGTTTGGTTGTATGAGAAAGACCCTGTAAAGTTTTCTATATCATATATTTTAGCCTTCGAGTCTCCAGTTCGTTCTTTACGAACCCCAATTAAGTTTACACTTTCACGCTTAGTGTAATTTACTGATTGATTTTTTATTCTATCTTTTTCATCTTGATCCTCTGTATTGTCTAACCTAGTTTCCAATTCAATATCTTGGAATTCGGGATCGTATTGCGGTGTTATCAATTCTTCTGAACGCCCGTAGTTAAATGGAAGTTGAACTCCCCATTTTTTTGGCAATAGTTGTCCAAGATTCAAGTTTGTAACTACGCCATATTGTTGAAAATCTTCGCGGCTTCTTTGGTTTGGGCCTTGTTCCAAAGAACCAAAACCAATGGTGCTTCTTTTTCCGGTGGCGCTAATGGTTGCAAAATCTGCAATATTGGCATCCATACTTACTACCGCTGCCCAGCCCCCTTTATTTTTAAGCTCCGACATTCTAAGTTCGTTAAACCAAACTTCACCGCATAGTTCATCATTAGTAGTATTTCTTACACCTAGCATAATGGTGCGGACATTTCCAAAACTTGGATTTCCTTTTATACCTATTTTTAATTCGTTTTCGCCATTGGAGCCTCCACCATCAAGTTCAGATTGGTTGAAGAAATTCACTTCAGTTTGATCATAACTCGAATCGCCAAGAACTTTTGTTTTTATTTGCTGAAGCAATTCCAATGGTAAATTCAAACGGTTTGCAAGTGGCCATATCTCATCAGCTGTTCTGGCTCCAAAGTTTGTGGGATTTAAAGGTATTTGAACTTCGTAATAATTATTGGTAAGGTCATTTCCTAAACGTATGAACGCAACCAACTGACCATCCTGTAATTCTGTTGTATTGGTATTGTCTATAATAGATTCTGCGTGAATGAACATTTCCAGATTTTTATACTGGCGCATATCCACATTAAAATTTTTATAAACAGCACGGGCATCATTTTGCTCCAAACCACAAACCCGCAACGAAAGGGATTGTTCATTTTCGCGAATAATGTTATTGTTGTTGTTTAACTGCTCACGTTCAAGTCCCGGAGGAAGTACATATGGAATAGGTTCACGGTTTTCGTTTTCTTCAATGCTTACTGAACCAACTTCAAAAACAGTGTCGTCATTGGCAGGATCTTCAAAAGTAATCTCGTCCAACGTTTTTTCAAACCTTCTGTAATCGCCGCGAATCAATTCCATGGTACCGAAACGCAATACGGTATTTTGTGAAAACTGTGAAAGGAACATTCGCATAAAACGGATAGACCTAAAATCTGAAATACCATTAACGGCCTGATCAGGCTTGCTAATAGGAATTTTGAATTGCACCCAACGAACTGGGATAGTATTATTATCTGGGGTGGTTATATCTTGACTTTTTACATCTGAAATATATCTGTTGTTTTCTCTGTTCATCCCGGGGAACATAGGAACATTGTATTCAAAATAGCTGTCAATCGTGTTCATGGTATTGTCACGATTAATGTCTTCCACATCGGGCTGGGCGGTGCTTCCTCGGTTTGTGTTGCTAACTTCTAATGGAGAGTTTCCTTGTGTTCCATTATATTTTAAATAGCGGTTCAAAATATTCCCGTCAGCTTGCAAGAAATATTGATAATCGTCGTTTGCTGGATCTGGAAGGCCTCCAAAAGCTGGAAACTTTGCACTTTCATCCGCATTATTTAAACCATCCAAACCAATATCTTGGTTGGTGCGTTCTTGACTATCCGCAGTATCAAAAGTGTAAACTAACGATTGATTGGTTGGCACTTTACCCCAAGCTGTTGAGGTTGTATTGCCATTCAATCCATCTTTAGGCAATCCGTTTTCGTATTGTTTTCTTCCGTCTTTCAGTACATCTTCCGAAATGCTTCCAAGATTAAAGTTTAAGGATCCTCCTGGATTTCCGTTGTTTTCTTCGTAAATGAATGGATCCATCACCCAAAATTGGATGTATTCAACATTCGATTTTTCAAAATCAGTGGTAGTCAATTGTCGCATTATCCCTCCAAAACGATCTTCAGGATTAGGCAATGTATTGCCGCCTGCAGCTTCGGGGTTATAGTTATATTCACCTCTCACAGATGGATAATACGCCAAATCTAAAGTGAACAAAGCCTGAGTTTGTCCTTGAATAATATCTTCTAGAGGGAAAATTTCGTTCCTAAAAACACGACGTGTAAATGGAGAAGAAAGATCTTCGTCATTAATACCTTCAGGACGTTGGCTACTGTAGAAAATAGGATCAATAGTATACCAAGCCAATTTTGCACGATTATAATTGTATCCTAAGTTATCATTAGACAATTCACCGCCATAGCCCACAGGAGTACTGGATAATGACCAACTGGAAGGTGTGCTAATGTCATTACCGGTTTGTGAAGATTCAAAATCATCCACATATACGGTGGTTTTTCCATCAAAGTCGGAAACCTTTGGAGCACCCGGGTTTAAGTATGCAAATTCTCCACGCAAAGAAATGTTGGATTCAACATCAGTATCAATATTTGGAAGATGGTTCACCATTCTGGTAAGAAATGGAACCTCTGTTGAATAATTCACATTTATCCCATAAATACTATTGTTTATGGGCTCTACACCATAAGATGATTTTTGCGTTAATGGCCGTTCGTTAAGGTTTACGTAAGTTGCGCCCACCAATAACTTATCATTAAACTTATGCTCTACATTCAAGCCTGTAAAACGTTTGCTCTGTTGTCCAAAAAGTGAATTGTTTTCCGTGCTCACAGAAATTGGAATATTACTGTTTAGCAACGACGGATCCAAAATTTGAACCCTTCCCAATTGATAGTTAACGGTATAATCAACACCTTCTACCAAAGTTCTTCCTCCAGCGGTAACGGTAACGGAACCTTGCGGAATATTGAAAGCCCCAATAGGAATTCCATCTGCTCCCGTAGATTTGTAACTTCCCTTTAACTGAAATTTATTTTTCTCACTTTCCTGTTGTTCTGCCTGTGTTTTCGTTCCCGTGTAAAGTGTTCGGAAAACGTATTTTGCTTGGTTTGCATTGTAGGTAGCTGGCATATCATAAGTAGCCGGAATGGAAGGCACATTCAATTTTTCAAATAAGTGTTTTCCAAAAGGTTCCACCGTTGTAAAAATAATTCGCCCGTTTTGAGCATCTACAGTTATTCCCGGAAGAAAATCAAAAAAGCCATCCCCGCCCTGCACTGGATCATTGTTGAAGTTCAACCTATCAACATTGAATACTTTTAAGAGAATCTGATTCTTAACATCATCAGGGAGTTCTGGCCCTCCTTGCGCTTGCTCTATATAATTAAGTGGTGAAGGGTCTGTATAAAGTATATTCAGCCTAAAATCTTCCTTTTCAAGTTGGTATGCGCCAATTGGGTAGATGTTTTTCATCATCAAGTCCCAAGCTGGTTCCTGTACATTGGTGATGCTGCTCTTTAAAAGTTTTACAACTAGGTTTTGGGCAAGACCAACTTCGCCGCCTGGAGGGTTTCCACCGCCGCCATTATTATTATTTGTTCCACCGTTTGCTTCTACACCATCATTAGAAAATTCACCCACTTGATAAACCTTTCCATTAACGGTAAATTGAAATGATACCGCTAAAACTTCATCATTGGTCAAGCGTTGGTTTAATGATATATAACCAAGTTGTGAATTAAGGGAATATTCACCTGAATCCAATCTTCGGGCATTTTCTAAAGTAACATAGTCTGTGCCTTCATTTACCTGCAAACCTGTGAACCCTTGACGTACACTTGCTACATCTCGGATTGCTGGGTTTAGTAATGATGGCTCACTACCATTTATTCCAAAAGGATTAAAAAGGTTGTTGGTGTTGTCAGGATAGGCATTTCGGGTTGCTCTAATAAATCCACCTGGCGGGGTGTTCAATCCAATATTTGTTGGATCGGATTCACCAATATCCTGAATTGCCACAATGTTTCGCACATTTTCAGTACGGCTGGTTCGGTTAGTTATCCAAACTTCCATTCTTGTAATCTGGACATTGCTATTTATAAATGGATATTGTTTTAAAGCACGGTCATAGTTGTCCCTAAAATAATGAGACAAGAAAAAGTGGCGGTTATCGTCATAATCTAAGGCGAAAAGTTCATAATCCGTGATTGTGGCACCCCCTTCAGCAGTAACTGTTCTTGTTTCTGATTTTTGTTCAGAGAAAACCCCTGTAATGGTAGTCTTACCAAACTGAAGCTGTGTTTTTACCCCAAAAAGGCTTTGCGCTCCTTGAATCAAAGAACTATTTAGCGGCATACTCACGTTACCCACTTCAATTTTTTGAATGATATCATCTTCTGTTGGAGTGTATTCCAACTTTATCTGATTCTGGAAATCAAAAGTACTTTCAGTATCATAATTTGCAGTAACCTGAAGTCTTGTTCCCACTTTTGCCAAAAGGCTTAAGCTAATTCGTTGATCAAAATCAAAAGAGAAATTGCTTCGGTTTCGTGGTGAATACTGTGGGTTATCTTGTTTGGTATAAAGCAAACCAAGGTCCATTTCAACAGAACCTTGCGGGATTACCTCAATAGTATTTCCACCAAAAACAGATTCAAAGAAACTTCCATTCACATAAAAAGTTGGAAGTAGGTTTTTCTGCTCTTCCTCAGAACCTTCTTTTCTACCATCAGCAGCATCAATCTTCTGCTTGAAGTATGCCTTCATCTGCTCCTCTTGAATGAGGCGCTGATATTCTTGGGGTGTAAGAATGATTGGGTATGTTATATTAAAACTACCCAAAGTTTGGGTGTAAATATATCTGTCCGTTATAGGATCATATGTATATAAATCCTGGATGCTGGTAGGGGTGGGAAGGTCCATTCTTCCCATCTCGTTTCCGACTGCGGTCGTATCCTGTGCCAGCGAAACATTGCTGACCATTATGAAACTTACTATTGCTAAAAGCTTGAAAAAGCCACCCTTGTAAACGTAATTTTTTGCCTTCAAATTTTACAAATTTTTTAAAGCTTGTTTAATGATCATTTCTATCGAAGCCTGTGGATTTTCCTTCACAATGGTATCTACCACTTTTTCAGACTGTTTACGAACAAAGCCTAAGGTCTCCAAAGCAGATAACGCTTCATTTTTGTTCGTATTGCTTGATCCGGCAGAAATAGATGACAAACCGTACACTTTTAAAATCTTATCTTTTAAATCCAAAACCACACGTTGGGCGGTCTTGGCTCCTATCCCTTTTACGGATTGGATTGTTACAATATCATTTGTTGCTATTGCGTCCAAAACTTGGTCTGGCGCCAAGGACGATAACATCGTTCTGGCTGTGCTAGCTCCAACTCCTGAAACGCTAATTAACAACTTAAATATTTCACGTTCCGCAATACTTGAAAAACCGTATAGTGTATGGGCATCTTCCCGAATAAGCAAATGAGTAAACAGTTTAACATTTTCACTAGTGGGGAGTTCGGAAAATGTGTGCAAGGAAATATTGATAAAGTACCCTACTCCATTGCAATCTATCACTACATCTGTTGGGTTTTTTTCAACTAGTCTGCCCTGTATATGGGTTATCATGTGTTAACGAAAACTTAAAGGCTCAAATATAGCATAATTATTTACAACTGCCATTGGGGTTTTTGTGAAAATATTGTAGAGAAAAGCACCCAGTTATTTGCTTCCCTGCTCCCGCACTCGCTTCTCTTTTTGTTGTGCATCCACAACAGCTACAGCAGCCATATTAACCATTTCCTCAACGCTAGCTCCCAATTGTAATATGTGAACTGGTTTACGCATTCCCAACATAATGGGGCCAATGGATTCTACATTATTTAGCTCTTTCAGCAATTTATAATTACTATTTGCAGAATCAAGATTTGGAAAAATAAGTGCATTCACTTTTTTGCCCGCCAATTTTGAAAAAGGAAATTTCTTTTGAAGCAATTCTGGGTTTAAAGCAAAGTCTGCTTGCAGCTCTCCATCAACGATCATATCTGGATTACTTTTATGAAGTAAATCTACAGCTTCACGAACTTTTGTTGCGTGTGGATCTTTAGAAGAACCGAAGTTGGCGTAGCTAATCATCGCAATAACTGGTTGCAATCCAAACATTTTCATTGTATAATTGGTCATTTGAGCAATTTTGGCAAGTTCTTTCGCCGTTGGATCAATATTTATAGATGTATCAGAAAAAAACAATGGACCGCGCTTGGTAAGCATCAAGTTAGTAGTCGCTACTTTTGTAACGCCTTCAAACCTTCCCACAGTTTCAAAAACGGGAACCACTACTGAGGGATAAGAACGGGCGTAGCCTGAAATCATACAGTCCACATCGCCTTCGCTGAGCATCATTCCCGCAAAGTAATTTCGTTCTCGCACCAGTTTTTCTGCCGTGTAGAGTGATATTCCGCTTCTTCTTCGCTTTTCCCAAAGTTTTTGGGCATAATATTGAAGCTTATCTGCATATTCGTCACTTTTAGGATCGATAATTTCAAGGTCTGCATCAAAATCTATTTGCTCCATCAATTCAAGAATGATTTCCTTTCTTCCCAACAAAACAGGAATACCAATACCTTCTTCATAAACAATCTGTGCAGCTTTTAACACGTCCAAATGATCTGCTTCTGCAAAAACAATGCGCTTGGGATTTAATTTTGCACGGTTAAGCAGCAAACGAACTATTTTATTATCGCTGCCCATACGTTCAAAAAGTTCATCCTGATATTTTTCCCAATCGGTAATTTCTATGGTTGCCACACCACTTTCCATCGCAGCTTTTGCCACTGCGGGCGGAACGGCGGTTATCAGTCTCGGGTCAAAAGGTTTGGGAATTATATACTCTTTTCCAAAAGCCAGTTTTGTTTCGCCATAAGCAATATTAACTTGTTCCGGCACAGGTTCTTTAGCAAGGTCTGCCAAGGCTTTTACCGCAGCCATTTTCATAGCTTCATTAATTTTTGTTGCACGAACATCCAATGCTCCGCGGAAGATAAACGGGAATCCAAGAACATTGTTCACTTGGTTTGGATGATCACTCCGGCCAGTGGCCATAATGATGTCTTTTCGGGTTTTTACGGCCAAATCATATTCAATCTCGGGATCTGGATTGGCCATTGCGAAAACAATCGGGTTTTTCGCCATGCTTTTCAGCATTTTGGGCGTAACAATATCTTTAACCGAAAGCCCCACAAACACATCTGCATCTTTCATTGCTTCGTCTAGTGTATCAATTTTTCTATGGGAAGCAAATTCTGCCTTTTCTTCGGAAAGATTTTCGCGGTCTTTTCTGATCACGCCTTTGCTGTCTAGCATTACAATATTTTCAGACTTTGCGCCGAAAGCTTTGTAAAGCCGTGTGCAAGAAACTGCCGCCGCTCCAGCTCCACTGATAACTATCTTGACATCTTCTATCTTTTTCTCTGAAATTTCCAAAGCATTAAGCAAGGCTGCCGCCGAAATTATTGCCGTACCGTGTTGATCGTCGTGCATTACGGGAATATCAAGCTCTTCTTTCAGCCTTCTTTCTATTTCAAAAGCTTCGGGCGCTTTTATGTCTTCAAGGTTAATACCCCCAAAGGTTGGCGCTATATTTTTTACTGTTGCAACGAACTCGTCAATATTTTCAGTGTTTATTTCGATATCGAAAACATCAATATCTGCAAATATTTTGAAAAGCAATCCTTTACCCTCCATTACAGGTTTTGAGGCTTCGGGGCCAATGTTTCCCAATCCCAAAACTGCGGTTCCGTTTGAAATTACGGCAACAAGATTTCCTTTGTTTGTGTATTTATAAACGTTGTTCTTTTCTTTTTCAATTTCAAGGCAAGGCTCCGCAACTCCCGGCGAATATGCCAAGGAAAGATCACGTTGGGTGGAGTAACTTTTTGTGGGAACCACCTGAATTTTACCAGGTCTTGGTTTTGCGTGGTATAATAGGGCTTCTCTGCGTCTGCTTTGTTTGCTCATAATTTTTTTTGCTTATTTATAAAACCCATTCGATTTAGCACAATCGAAAAGTAAAAACCAAAGGTACGTGTTTTGAAAGAATCGAAAATATAAATTAAGGCTTTGATTGTGGGAAAAAATAGGAAACATCTCTTATAAAATCCAAATAGGTTTCAATACATTTGAGAAGGAATTGCTTTAAAGAGAAAAATTGAAACCTGTCCGCTACCTTTTTATAGTATTGGTGATGTCATCGTGCCTAAAACTTTCGGCGCAGAACAAAAACTCCGTGCAGGACAGCACGCAACTATACAATAAAATTAAAACCTATTCCGAAAAAAGAAAATTCACGAAAATGGTACATCGGTGGATTTTTCGGCCAACTGCCAATAAAACCAAAAGACAACCCAAAAAAGAAAGAAAAAAACCAATTTACCAACAGTTTGAGGGCAGGATTATTCGGAATATTATAATTGAAACCAAAGACCCTTTCGGTTTCTCGTTTACTGATAGCACTGAAGTTGCAAATAGCTGGCTCGAAAAAACCGGCAATGCCATTCATGTAAAATCAATGAATATGGCAGTTCGAAATTTTTTGCTGCTAAAAAAAAACAAACCTCTAGACACTCTACTTTTAACTGAATCGGCACGATTGTTACGGTCGCAAAATTATATTCGAGAGGTAAAGATTGTACCAGCGTTCGTTTCCCAAAATCAAGATTCGGTGGATATAAAAGTTACTGTTTTGGATTCATGGAGTATTATTCCGAAAGCAGATATTTCCGGTTCCCAAACCAAACTTAAGTTGAGGGAGCGCAATTTCATTGGAACCGGGCATCAGTTTAGGGTGGGATATTCAAAAAGAATTGTGGACGGAAAAGATGCTTATGAAGCGAGCTATATGATTCCAAATTTTAAAAATACCTTCATTAGTGCCTCGGGAACTTATTCTATTGACTATGAAGGTTATTACGATAAAACAATTTCTTTCGACAGAATATTCTATTCGCCATTAACCCGCTGGGCAGGTGGAATATTTTTACAGGAAAAAACTTTGGCAAGAGAGCTTCAAAATGATACGCTGGCGTTCGTCAATCAAAATTTCAAATTCATTACGCAGGACTATTGGGGCGGCCGTTCCTTTCGTGTTTTTAAAGGAAATTCCGAAAGGGAGCGCACCACAAGCCTCATTTTGAGCGCGCGTGCCTTATTGGTAGATTACAAAACCTTACCGAATATTGAATATGACAGCATCCGGTTTTTTTCCGATGAAACCTTTTTTTTAGGAAGCGTCGGTATTGCCTCACGGCAGTTTGTTGAGGACAGCTATATTTTTAACGATGGCATTATCGAAGATGTTCCGGTGGGGACCACCTATTCCATAACGGGCGGAATCCAAAATAAAAACCAAACGGACCGATTGTATATAGGAGCCAAAGCGGCTTATGGCAATTATTTTAAATGGGGATTTATGAGTCTGGATTTTGAATTGGGAAGTTTTTTCAACCATTCAAAAACCGAGCAGACAACTTTTAGTTTTCGGGCAAATTATTTCTCACACCTTTTGTCGTTGGGCGAAAAATGGAAAATGAGGCAATTTATAAAACCACAAATTGTATTGGGATTTAATCGACTAAATTCCATCGCCGATAGATTGAGCCTTAATGAAAACCCAGATTTCAACGGGGCTTATGGTAATTTATATTTTGATCATCGAAACGGAAATATAAATGGTTTTGAAGGAAGTGCCACAGGTATTTCAAAATACGTAATCGCGTTTCAGACACAGTTTTATTCGCCTTGGGAAGTTTTGGGGTTTCGCTTCAATCCTTTTGTGAATATTGCTGCCGGCATGCTTTCAGACAAACACGAAAGTTTCGGAAGCAACCATATCTACTCCTCTTTTGGTGTGGGCTGTGTTATTCGAAATGACTATTTAGTGTTCAGTTCCTTTCAGCTATCCTTTGCTTACTACCCTGAAATTCCGGGACAGGGAAAAAATATTTTTAAAACGAACGCATTTGAAAATGACGATTTTGGGTTTCCTGATTTTCAGATTGGAAAACCGCGAACGGTTGTTTATCAGTAATCATCCTCCAGCCTCTCCAAAGCAGATAGTGGAATAAGATCATTGTTTTTTCAGGAATTCAATATTTCTTTTGAGACCGGAAAACTTGGTGCGCTTCACAGCACTATTTTTAAATATTCTCTGAAAAACGTCTTCGGTTATTTCTTCCCAATCTTTTTTAGTCATTGAGAGGAGTTCAGGATTTGGGTTGAAAAGTGGTTCATTATGCGGTTTGCTGAAACGGTTCCAAGGACAAACATCTTGACAAATATCGCAGCCAAACATCCAATCTTCAAAGTTTCCTTTTTGCGAAGTTGGAATTTCGTTTTTCAACTCAATTGTAAAATAGGAAATACATTTACTGCCATCTACAACTTTATCTGCAACAATAGCATTTGTGGGGCAGGCGTCTATGCAGGCCGTGCAACTTCCGCAATGGTCGGTTACGGGAGTATCGTATTCCAAATCAAGATCCACAATTAATTCCGCAATAAAATAGAAAGATCCTAATTGTTTTGTAAGTAAATTGCTGTGTTTGCCAATCCAGCCCAAACCGCTTTTTGCTGCCCAAGCTTTGTCTAAAACCGGGGCAGAATCTACAAAAGCACGTCCGTGGACTTCACCAATTTTTTCAGAAATGAACTCCATCAACTGTTTCAATTTGTCTTTTATGACGAAATGATAATCGGTACCGTAAGCGTATTTAGAAATTTGATAGCTATCCGGATTTTGCATTTCGGAAGGAAAATAATTCAGCAACAAAGAAATAACGCTTTTTGAATCTTGAACTAAAAGTGTTGGATCCAACCTTTTGTCAAAATGGTTTTCCATATAGGCCATTTCACCGTGCATATTTTTTTTTAACCAGGTTTCAAGTCGTGGTGCTTCTTCCTCCAAAAACTCGGCCTTACTGATTCCACAGGATAAAAAACCGAGGCGTTTGGCTTCGGTTTTTATTAAGGCTGTATTTTTGGATTTGTTATTTATCATGGGAAGTTGCCGGGCTTCGCCTTTAGTTTATCCTGAGCGCTGTCGAAGGGCTCAGCCTGACATTTCATTTAAAAAAGTCCTCCCTGTGTTGGGCCTTTTAATTTTCCGAGGTGTTTGTAGGCAGCTTCGGTAACCTCGCGCCCGCGGGGAGTGCGCATAATGAAACCCTGCTGAATTAAAAAAGGCTCATAAACTTCTTCAATGGTTTCGGTGCTTTCGGAAACGGCCGTTGCGATGGTTGTAATTCCAACCGGTCCGCCTTTGAATTTTTCGATGATTGTTCGAAGAATTCTATTATCCATTTCGTCAAGACCATGAGCATCTACATGCAAAGCTTCCAATCCAAATTTTGCGATTTGGATGTCAATTTTTCCGTTTCCTTTTATCTGAGCAAAATCGCGAATTCTACGTAAAAGAGCGTTTGCAATTCTCGGTGTTCCTCGGCTTCTGCCAGCAATTTCAATAGCAGCTTCCATAGAAATAGGAACTTGTAAAATTCCTGCACTTCTTTGTAAAATTGTGGTTAGAAGCTCCGTAGTATAATATTGTAATCTTGAAGAAATTCCAAACCGGGCACGCATAGGCGCAGTTAATAAACCTGAACGCGTAGTTGCGCCAATAAGAGTAAAAGGATTTAGATTAATTTGAACCGAGCGCGCATTGGGTCCAGATTCAATCATAATATCAATTTTATAATCTTCCATTGCAGAATACAGATATTCTTCAACAATAGGGCTTAAACGGTGAATTTCATCAATAAACAAGACATCGCGTTCTTCCAAATTTGTCAGTAATCCTGCAAGATCGCCAGGCTTGTCTAACACTGGTCCTGAAGTAACTCTAATATTTACGTTCAGTTCATTAGCAAGAATATATGCAAGAGTGGTTTTTCCTAAGCCTGGAGGGCCGTGAAAAAGCGTATGATCTAAAGCTTCACTACGCAAGTTTGCTGCCTGAACAAATATTTGAAGGTTTTCCAAAGCCTGATCTTGCCCAGTAAAGTCGTCAAAACTGAGAGGACGGAGTTTTTTTTCAATATCCAGTTCCTGTGGCGAGAGGTTTTCTCCAGTGGGATCGAGGTTTTCGTTCATAACACAAATATAGGAAAACACTTGGTATCACTTCTATAGTTTTGAACCAGATAGAAAAGTAAGTTTATAAATTTGAGAAATAAAAAAAGGTCGCCCAAATAATATTTAAACGACCTTAGTGAAATAACTAGCAGGTTCCTCACTTCCTACTTATTATAAACTCAACATATCAAAGATAATGTATTGCCTTAAAATTCTTTCTACGTAGTGCTACTTAAAAACTACGTATAAGCAACAAGCCCTTTCAAAATTGAAAGGGCTTGTATGTTTTTTTTGGTTCCATTAATGATCTAATTCATCTTCATTGTCCTGTAATGGGATGTGTTGAGGAATAAAGTCTTGTCCGGGAATCACGAAGTCGGTTTCATCTTTATTCAACTTGCTATAGTCATAAGACCAACGGTACACGTGTGGAATTGGGCCATCCCAGTTTCCGTGGATGTGCTTTACTTCAGCAGTCCATTCTAAAGTAGTTGAATTCCAAGGATTTTTTGGACCGATTTTTCCATAGAACATAGAGTGAATGAAGTTGTATAGAAACACTACTTGAACACCAATTGTAATGATTGCGAAAATAGTCATCACAACATTTATATCTGCCAAATCATCAAAATAAGGAAAGTTGGTATTTGTATAGTATCTACGCGGAAGTCCTGCCAAACCAACAAAGTGCATTGGGAAAAATATTCCATAGGCACCAATAGAGGTTACCCAGAAGTGTATATATCCAAGTTTTTTGTTCATCATTCTTCCCTCAAACATTTTTGGGAACCAATGATAAACCCCAGCCAAAAATCCGTAAGCTGCAGAAATACCCATTACCAAGTGGAAGTGAGCTACAATGAAATAAGTGTCATGAATGTTAATATCCAAAGCACTATCACCCATAATAATTCCTGTTAAACCACCAGTAATAAAGGTAGAAACAAAAGCAATACACCAAAGCATGGCTACGTTCATTTGTAACTTACCTCGCCATAAAGTAGTTATCCAGTTAAAAGATTTTACTGCAGAAGGAATTGCAATCAAAAGTGTTGTAAATGTAAATACCGATCCTAAGAATGGGTTCATCCCTGAAATAAACATGTGGTGACCCCAAACAATGGTTGAAAGGAAAGCAATAGTTAATAGAGAAGCTACCATTGCACGGTAACCAAAAATAGGTTTACGTGAATTGGTTGCCATAATTTCGGAAACTATTCCCATTGCTGGAAGAATTACGATATAAACCTCAGGGTGTCCAAGAAACCAGAAAAGGTGTTCAAATAATACTGGCGAACCTCCTTGGTGATGCAATACTTCACCGGCAATATAAATATCCGATAGAAAGAAAGATGTGCCGAAACTTCTATCCATAATCAACATTAGAGCTGCTGAAAAAAGAACCGGAAAAGAAACAACTCCAATAATTGCAGTTAGAAAGAAAGACCAAACCGTAAGTGGAAGTCTAGTCATAGACATTCCTTTAGTTCTAAGATTCAAAACCGTAACAATAAAGTTTAGAGAACCTAATAATGATGCTGCAATAAATATTGCCATGGAAATTAACCATAAAGTCATCCCTGTACCAGAGCCAGGTATAGCTTGTGGCAATGCACTTAATGGTGGGTAAATGGTCCATCCAGCAGAAGCAGGTCCTGCTTCTACAAATAATGAGCCTAACATTATTACACTAGATATAAAGAACAACCAATAGGAAACCATATTAAGGAACCCAGAGGCCATATCTCTAGCACCAATTTGAAGTGGAATAAGTAGGTTACTAAAAGTTCCGCTCAATCCGGCTGTCAAAACAAAAAACACCATTATGGTACCGTGAATTGTTACCAAAGCTAGGTAAACACTCGGATCCATAACTCCATCTGTTCCCCATTTTCCAAGTAATATCTCAAAAATAGTAAACTTGTGGTCTGGCCAAGCCAATTGCAATCTGAACAATAAAGACATCAAAATTCCGATGACACCCATAAATATACCGGTAATCATGTATTGCTTTGAGATCATTTTATGATCAGTACTAAATATATATTTAGTTATAAAGGTTTGTTTATGATGATGCCCGTGATCATCGTGATGATCTTCTACTGCGTGGACCTGTGCGTGTGCTGACATATATTTTAAACTAATATTATTTATTTTCGTTGCTAAGTTGTTCAGCCAATGACGGCTGTTTTGCTAACCATGCTTTATAATCTTCTTCAGATTCAACTATTATTTTCATTTGCATGTTATAGTGGCTAATTCCGCAAATCTTGTTACAAATAAGCACGTAGTCAAATTCGTATGGCTCCAAGGCTTCTTCCCTAGCCGCCGTAAGGGCTTTGCTTTTCTCTGATCTTATGTTGTTGATATTTGCCACTTTTTCTACAATATAATCATTTTGTCTCATCTCCTCGGAAGTGACCGTAGGCGTAAAAGCAAACTGGGTAACCATTCCAGGCACACAATTCATCTGTGCTCTAAAATGGGGCATATATGCAGAGTGAAGTACGTCTTGCGAACGCATTTTAAACAATACTTTTCTACCTACTGGCAAATGTAACTCCGTAACTATTTTATCATCTTGCCCATTTGGATCGGCAGGATCTACACCCAACTGATTAATGCCTTGTATTAAACGAACATTAGCATCACCAAGTGTGTTGTCATTTCCGCCATAACGCGCCTTCCAATTAAATTGCTGTGCATAAAGTTCGACTATTAGCGGATCATCATCTTTATCAACATTCATAATGTCCGTCCAAGTAAATAGCCCATAAATTATAAGCCCTGCCAAAGTAATAACCGGGATTATTGTCCAAATAAATTCCAATTTATCGTTGTCGGCATAAAAAGTCGCTCTCTTCACTTTATTACCCCGGTAAATAAAAGCGAAGTAATGCAATACGCCTTGGGTAATGATTCCTACAAAGAAAATGAGAATCATTGTTATCAACATTAGGGTATCTATCTTGGATCCATGTTCAGAACCTGATTCAGGTAAAAGAACATCTCCCCATAACCAGAAGCTAACAATGGTTAAAAAATAGATGAAAGCCAAAAAGCCCATCATCAAATAACCATGAGTGTTATTATCCTTATCCGTAGCTATTTCGGAATTTAGGGTTGGCTTTGTTTGTGCCAATTTAAAAATTCGGCTCATCTGCCAAACAGAGATCCCAAAAAGAATGATTACTATTACAACTAAAAATGCGGTCATCTTTACAATTTCTTCTTTAAACTAAATGATTAAAAATGGTAGTTTTCACTTTCCTTAATAAATGGATCGTTTTCCGGTCTTAAGGAAACCTTGCCAAGACCTGTTCCAACAACTAAGATGAAAAGGCCCAAAAAGAACAGTATTGCTGCTACTTCTGGAATTCCAAAATACCAGTTGTGACCTACTGTGGAAGGCATAACCAACAGGAAAATGTCTATATAATGCCCTACCAAAATAAATACAGCGGCTATAACCACAAACCAAGGAATTCTTTTGTAATCACTATTCATCAAAACTAGAATAGGGAAGACAAAATTAAGGATAAGCATTCCAAAAAACAATACTTTATATTCTTGTATTCTTATAATAAAATAGGTTACTTCCTCTGGAATGTTCGCATACCAAATCAACATAAACTGTCCAAACCAAAGATAAGTCCAGAAGATACTGAAGGCAAACATAAATTTTGCAAGATCATGAAGATGTTTATCACTAACAAATGGAATAAGTCCTCGACCTTTTAAGTGAATTGTAACTAAAGCTATTACTGTAATTGCAGATACGAACATACTTGCAAAAATATACCAAGCAAAGAGTGTGCTATACCAGTGAGGTGTCATAGACATAAACCAATCCCAAGACATAGTAGCCTCGGTAAGAAGGAAAAACACAAGGAATAATACAGAAGCTTTAAAGTTTTTTCTGTATGGATCATAATTATTTGCTTTTGCTTGTGCTAATGAATTTTTTCGAGAAAAATAGCGATATAGGTTCCAGCCCAAAAGATATATAACCGCTCTAATTAAAAAGAAGGGGAAATTTAAATATACAGATTTACCCTGAAGAATTTTGTCTCCGGCAACCAATTCATGATCCTGCCAAGGATAAAAATGTGTTCCAGCAAAAACAACTATCAAAAATACGATTATGGACCCAGGTAATAAATAAGCTGTAATACCTTCCATTATTCTATAAAGAACAGGAGACCATCCTGCCTGTGAAGCATATTGAATTGCATAAAAAACCAATGCTCCCAAAGCAAGCATCATAAAGAAAAAAGCGGCAACAAAAGTTGCAGACCAAGGTCTGGTTTGCAGTTGATGCAAAACATGCTCTTCGTGTGATGCAGCGCCATGACCTTCTGGTTTTAGATCAGTGGCATGTTTCATTGCATTTTCTGAGTAGCCTTCTTCTCCACGAGCTTCATCAACAAAGTTGGCTGTTCCACCTTCCTCGTGTTCTGCAACAGCATGATTCTCACCGTGATGGCCTTCTTGCTCAGCCATTATTTTTTTAACATCATCGATGGTTTTCGGCGTGGTTAAAAAACCGAAGATTATTCCAGCAAGTCCTAGGACTATCAGAACAATAGAAAACAGTTTTAAATTTCTTGGTAGCGTGTACATATCTTTAGCTATTCTCTTTTAAATCTTTATTTAGGTTCCTATTCGGAAGCTGTGTTTGTTTCAGGCATGTTTGTTTCAACCGCAGTGCTATCTACTGCAGCACTAGCTTTTGAGGTTTCTAAAATACCTGGCTCTCCATTAAGCGCAGCTTTTAAATCCATAACATGCATTGCAATTTGCCAACGTTCCTTTTCATTAGTTTGTGAGGCATAAGAACCCATTGCATTCAATCCGTAGGTTTCTACATGATAGATACCTCCGGGCACAATATTACGCCCTGGATCACCAAAGCTAGGAATTCCTAAAAACTTCTCGCGTGTTGCTAAAATACCTTTACCATCTCCTTTATCTCCGTGACATACGGCACAATAAATGGTGAATAACTGATTTCCAACAGTGAGATTTTCTTCAGTTACTTCATACGGGTTTTTTAGCTCTGCTTTTGCCAACTCCAAACCGGCTGTACTGTTTTCGTAATCATAAGGTGTGAAACCGCGCGGCACCGTATTTTCGGGCGGGGTCATAGCTTCCTGTTGGTTTGGAAAAATTTCATATTCACCATAAGTATCATAGCCTACTGGCTCATACATATTTGGGAAATATTGATAATTTGGTTTTTTATCGTTAAAACAAGAAACCATGGTTGCTGAAGCAATAATCGTAATTCCTATGTTTATTAATGTCTTCATATTAGTGGTCTTGCTCATTTTCAATTAAACTAATTTCTGATGCACCAGTATCGTATAAAAATTTGGTAAGCTTGGCTACATCATGATTGTCTGCATCAACTTCCATTAAAAAATGGTCATCTGTAGTGCGGAGATCTGGATTCTCAGCTTTTTTGAAAGGCCAAAGCTTACTTCTCATATAAAAAGTAATTACCATTAAATGTCCGGCAAAAAATACAGTAAGCTCAAACATAATAGGTATAAAGGCTGGCATGTTTTGATAAAAGGTAAAACTGGGTTTACCTCCAATATTTTGTGGCCAATCTTGAATCATCATAAAGTTCATCATTGCTACAGCAACACTTAAACCAACCAGTCCATAGAGGAATGATGTAATCGCTATTCTTGTTGGTGCTAATCCCACGGCATGATCCAATCCGTGTACAGGAAATGGTGTAAATACCTCTGAAATATGATAATTTGCTGAACGCGTCTGTTTAACAGCCTGCATCAACAGGTCATCGTCAGTATATATTGCATGTATCTTAGTTGCAGCCATAATTAGTTATTGTTTTTAAGTGTTAATGCCTGTCCGGCCCAATCATCGCGTTTGGCTCTACCAGGGAATTCACTAATTATCTCGTCTAATAAATCGTATTCGCGGTCGGTCATTCTACTTACCTGTTCAAAGGTAAAAATTCCCAACTGATGAAGTTTTTGTTCCATAACAGGTCCAACTCCACTAATTTTTTTAAGGTCATCCTGCTTTTCAACTTCTGGATTAAAGGTTCCAATACTGCTAAGCAAGTTATCAATCTTACCTCTGTGAAGCTCAAAATCCACTTCATTGTTTTCTGAATCCTCTTCATTTGAATCATCAAAAACAGAATCAAAATGTTTTCCTTCTACGTTGGCGGCTGGGCCAGCATCTGCGGGATATTCCTCTACAGTCTGTATGTGGCTGTGGTCATCACCGTGTTCAGCACGCAATCTTTTGAAAGATTCCCCAGAAGATTTCAATATTGTTTTCACCTCTGCCTGTGCAATCACAGGGAAAGTACGAGCATACAGAAGGAAAAGCACAAAGAAGAATCCAATGGTTCCAATAAAGGTTCCAATATCTACAAAAGTAGGCTGGAACATTGTCCAAGAGGATGTTAATCTGTCCTTACTTAAATCCACAACAATGATGTCAAAACGCTCAAACCACATTCCAATATTAATAACTAGCGCTACAAAGAATGTCCATCTAATGTTTCTTCTTAATTTTTTCACCCAAAGCGAAAGCGGCACGATAAGGTTACAAATAATCAATGCCCAGAACGCCCACCAGTAAGGGCCAGTTGCTGCACCAAAAGACAGGTATGTATAGTTTTCATAAGGCACACCTGAATACCATCCAATAAAATATTCAGTGATATAAGCTACCGTTACAATACCACCTGTTAACAAGATTACCTTGTTCATATATTCTATGTGAAGGACTGTAATATAGCTTTCAAGATTTGATACTTTTCGCATTATGATAAGTAGCGTCTGTACCATAGCGAATCCTGAAAAGATTGCCCCAGCAACAAAGTATGGAGGGAAAATGGTACTGTGCCATCCTGGAACTACTGAAGTCGCAAAGTCAAAAGATACAATGGTGTGAACCGAAAGTACCAAAGGCGTTGCTAAACCTGCCAGTACAAGTGATACTTCTTCAAAACGCTGCCAGTCTTTTACGCGACCGCTCCATCCAAAACTGAGTATTCCGTATATTTTTTTCTGAAAAGGGCTTTTGGTTCTATCGCGGATCATTGCAAAATCTGGTAGCAAACCTGTCCACCAGAAAACCAATGATATAGATAGATAGGTAGAAATAGCGAAAACGTCCCAAAGTAATGGAGAGTTAAAGTTTACCCACAGTGAACCGAATTGGTTTGGAATTGGGAGCACCCAATATGCCAACCATGGACGACCCATGTGAATTATAGGAAATAAACCTGCCTGTACAACTGCGAAGATGGTCATCGCTTCCGCAGAGCGGTTAACGGCCATTCTCCATTTTTGGCGGAAAAGTAATAATACTGCTGAAATCAGTGTTCCAGCATGACCAATACCTACCCACCATACAAAGTTTGTGATATCCCAAGCCCATCCAATGGTTTTGTTCAATCCCCAAACCCCAATACCGGTTGAAACAGTATAAATAATACAACCTAGACCCCATAAAAATGCTATTAGGGCAATGGTAAAAACAATCCACCAAGATTTATTGGCCTTTCCCAGAACGGGTGCCCCAACATCTACACTGATGTCATGATAGGACTTCTCTCCCAGAACCAAAGGCTCTCTTATAGGTGCTTCGTAGTGTGACGACATATTTAATTCTTAAATAATTGGTTCTTGATTAATATTTTTATGCTTCCGAGGTGTTTTTTACGATCATGTGATAGAAAACATTTGGTTTGGTACCTACATTTTCTAAAAGATGATACATACGGTCATCATTTTTCAACCTTACTATTTCGGAATCTTTATCATTTACATCCCCAAACACCATGGCTCCGGTCTCGCAGGCACTTGAACAAGCAGTATGGAATTCACCATCTTTTATTGCTCTTCCTTCGCGCTTAGCATCAAGGATTGTTTTTTGTGTCATTTGGATACACATAGAACATTTTTCCATAACCCCCCTAGAACGCACTACCACATCTGGGTTAAGCACCATTCTTCCTAGATCATTGTTCATGTTGTAATCAAATTCATCGTTTTCATTATATAAAAACCAGTTGAAACGACGTACTTTATATGGACAGTTGTTTGCGCAGTAACGTGTACCCACACAACGGTTGTAAGCCATATGGTTTTGTCCTTGACGACCATGTGATGTTGCCGCAACTGGGCAAACAGTTTCACAAGGAGCATGGTTACAATGCTGGCACATTACTGGTTGGAATGCAACCTGTGGATTTTCATAAGCTGGCACTTCTACCACTTTATAACTGTCAAAAGCAGGAAGATTTTCAAGTTTTTCAATTTCTTCTTTAAAAGTTTCCCCTGCAGAATAATATCTATCAATACGCAACCAGTGCATATCACGGAATTTTCTAATTTCATCCTTACCAACAACTGGAACGTTATTCTCAGCGTGACAAGCAATAACACAAGCTCCACAACCTGTACAAGCATTTAAATCTATGGAAAGATTGAAATGATGCCCAATGGTTTCATCAAAAGGACTCCAAATATCAGCCTTTTTATCACGAACTGAAATTGCACTGTGGTCGTAATCGGTTACTGGAACAGCATTGAAGTATTCTTTATCTTTTGTGTTGAAAATTTCAAGCGTAGTATCTTTTATAATATCTTCACTTCGACCCGCCATAGTGCTCTGCAATTGTACGCAGGCAAATTCATGTGTTCCGCTAGCTTTTTCAATATTTACTTTTTGAACTGAAGAAAAGTTTTGATACAGCGGGTAAGCATTCACACCCGTCTGCATTTCTTCTTGAATAGCAGCTGTTTTTCCATAACCCAAAGCCATACCGACAGAGCCTTTAGCCTGTCCAGGCTGGATAATAACGGGAACATTTTCAAGCACTACATTGCCCATTGTTATATTTACATAACTTCCGTTCAATGCGCCATTGGAAACGTGATAATTTTCAAGACCCAACGCTTCTGCATCAACAGCTGATACTGTAAGGTAATTGTCCCAAGATGCTCTTGTTATAGGATCTGGAAATTCTTGCAACCAAGGATTATTGGCTTGTTGACCATCTCCTAAACCTGTTGAAGTATATAAAGTAAGTTCATAAGCGCCATCTTGTGAAAGTGCTGAGAGCGCACCGTTAGAAGTGCTTTCCTCCATTACACCAACTCCTTCAGCAGTAGGCTTCACTTCTTCCATTATCATTTCGGCACTACTCACTAAAACACCAGCTTCCAAAGCTTTATTCCATGAGCCACCTTCCAAAATAGAAGCAGTCCAGTTTTCCTTTATATAATCATAATATTTTGGTGCTTTGCCTGTCCATTGCATCAAACAGTCTTGAAACTGACGTGTGTTGAATAACGGACGAATTGTTGGCTGCATAAGGCTATAGGTACCTTTTTTTATTTGTGCATCACCCCATGATTCTAAATAGTGTGGCGTTGCGGCTACCATTTTTGCCAATGAAGCTGTTTCGTCTTGTTTCATTGCAAAAGCAAGACTCAATTCAAGCTTTTTATATGCTTCAGCAAATTCTAAATTATTTGGCAATGAGTAAACAGGATTCACACCAACCGTAATAAGACCTTTTATACTTCCTGAAACTACGCCATTAACAACGCTCATTACTTCGGTATTACTTCCCTGTCTAATAAGTAATGGCTTGTTAACGTCCATCGCTTCACTATTAGCATTGAAATTCAAAGCCATGGTTTGTGATTCAACATCTGGCAAACTAGTTACCAACAATGCCCTACTCCCAGCTTTTTGGAGTTGTGCTTTTGCCTTGTTTACAGCATCGGCAATATTTTCCGGTAAGCCTGAAGCACTTCCGCCTGTCAATGCTTTAAGAATTTGTATTTGTTGTGAGGGAGTTGCTAAAACACGTTTATCTGCTTTACCTCCAGTTAATGTAAGGTTAGCCTCAAACTGAATATGTCTAGAAATTTTTCCATTTTTAGGAATTCTTCCCTGCGCATAGCTTTTGCTATAGCTTCCGCCCTGCCAATCTCCCAAGAAATCTGCACCAACAGAAACAATTACATCTGCTTTTGAAAAATCGTAATCTGGCAATGCACGGGTTCCGTATTTATTTTGGAAAGCGTCCAAAGCTCCTGAACAAGAAACGCTATCATAAACAACGTGGCGTACGTTTGGATATTTAGCTGTAAATTCAGAAATTAATTTTGATGTTGAAGGACTTGCGAAAGTTTGGGTAAGCAAAACAACATCTTTTCCCGCCATTCCATCAAGTTTCTGGGCAACTGCAGTATCAAATTCGGCCCAGTTAACTTCAGCTCCGTCCACTATTGGACCGGTTAATCTATTTTTATCATATAATGAAAGCACTGAAGCATGCACACGTGCATTAACACTTCCGCCATTCAATGCTAAATCATTTCTTTCAATCTTAATAGGGCGACCTTCGCGTGTTTTAACCAAAATATTGGCGAAATCAAAACCATCGGCCATTGTGGAAGCGTAATAATTCGCAACTCCAGGAACAATTTCATCTGGTTGAATAACGTAAGGAATTGACTTAATCACAGGGCCTTCGCAAGCAGCCAAAGTAGCGGCAGCTGTAGTAAAGCCCACATATTTTAAGAAATCACGACGTGTGGTTGAAGAAGTTTCTAAGGCTTCTTTATTGCCAAGAAATTCGTCCGTTGGTATTTCGGTTACAAATTCATTGTCTTGCAGCGCCTTAACAATTGCGCTGTCTTCGTTCAGCTCTTCAACACTTTTCCAGTATTTCTTGTTTGATGCCATATTAGTATATGTAATAATCCTTTTAATTAATTAATAGTGACATTTGCCACATTCCAATCCACCCATTTCGGCGATTGTAAGCTTTTCAACGCCATATTTTTTAGAAAGCTCTTCGTGTATCTTGGCGTAATATTCATTGGACTCCAAGTTTACATTTGTTTCTTTATGGCAATTGATACACCAGCCCATTGTAAGTGGCGCAAACTGCTCAACAACTTCCATGGTCTGAATTTCTCCGTGACAAGTTTGGCAAGCCACACCAGCCACTGTTACGTGCTGTGAATGGTTGAAATAAACAAAGTCAGGAAGGTTATGGATTCTAACCCATTTAACTGGCTCAGTTTTTCCAGTGTATTGTTGATTGGCAGCGTCCCAACCTACAGCTTTGTATAGTTTGGCAATTTCGCCATCGTAAAATTCTTTTGAGTATTCTTCTGTAGCTGTTTCCGGCGCAACTTCTGAAATGTTTTTATGACAGTTCATACAAACATTCAATGATGGTATGCCTGAAGTCTTGCTCTTTCTTGCAGAACTGTGGCAATAGTTACAGTCTATCTGGTTATCGCCAGCGTGGATTTTGTGTGAATAGTGAATTGGTTGCACCGGAGCATAACCTTGATCCACACCCACTTGCATTAAATAGCCATAAGCAAAATATCCAGCCGCAAGTATCATAAAAATAGACACAACCAAAACTAAGAACTGATTTTGGACAAAAGCTTTCCAAATCGGAGTACGCTTTTCTTTTTCCTCATATTCAACACCATTGGCTTCTGCAATTCTTTTTAAAGTATTTGTTACCAAATAAAGCATGATTACCAGCAACAAGAATATAAGCGCCAAAGCACCTAACACCAATCCGTTTGAAACTGAGTCACCATCGCCTGTTGAAGCTCCTGCCGCCACATCAGTAGTAGCATTCGCGGCCGGTACAGCTTTAGGCTGACTTGTATAGGCGAGAATGTTGTCAATATCCGCATCTGACAATGCTGGAAAAGGAGTCATTATAGCCTTATTGTTTTCCTCAAATATTTTTACAGCTATTGGATCACCATCAGCAATTAAAGCTTGACTGTTTTTAACCCACTTGTGAATCCAATCACGATCATACTTATCTGCAACCCCTCTTAGTGCGGGCCCCACAGCTTTTGCATCCATCTTGTGACACGCAGCACAGTTGGCCTTAAACAAAGATTCTCCAGCAGCAACATCACCTCCTGGCGCTGCGGCATCCTGGGAATATATGGTAGTTGAAAAAGTTAGTGAAAACACTAACAGAAGAAATGGCAATTTTGAGCGTAGATGTATAAAATTCACCTTTTTCATACTAATGGTTAAATTATGGTCGATAGTTTGGAACAGAATTAGTTACGAACAAATGTAATCATAATGCTCATTCTGCACCACAAATAAAGCAGCAAAAGTACATTATTAAGTCGATTTTGAAAATGCAAATAAAGTGTTAACTATTAATTTATATTTGTTCTAAATAATATTTTCCCACTTCACGAAGTTATTAAGTTTTACATTTGCACTAAATAAAGATTTTTATGAATTCGCATACTTTTCCCAAACTTTTTGTTACCAGTATTTTAATATTACTTGTTTCCGCCAAGAGCATTGCGCAAAGTGCAACTTTAACAGTAAATCAAGACCCGAAAATCATTCAACTACTTGAATTGAAAAAAAATCTTGAAAAAGAACGTGAGTTTTCTGATGGATACACTATACAATTATATTATGGTGAATTGGACAAAGCAAACCAAACCCTTAGAAAATATAAAGGAAGCTATAGCAACTGGCCAGCATCCATTGAATACGAAACTCCAAATTATAAAGTTTGGGCAGGAAACTTTGCTTCGCGAATTGAAGCAGAACGCGCATTGATTGAAATTCAAAAAAGTTTTTCTTCAGCCTTTATTTTGAAACCCGAAAGGCGAAAATAAAAGTTTTAGTGCCTTAAATTCCTTTTGTCAAAGAAAGCAGATTTGTTCATTTTTTCATTTTGTAATGATAGGCTAACATCATTCGTTTTTTTATTTGGCCCAAACCAGTTTTTTAATCTATTATAGTCTAAATAGTAGCTCACGCGCAACGACAAACTATTAAGTTGTGGTTCCTCAAATAAATTATTGAAATTGTTTGAAAAATTAATTCGCGAATCACTCAAATAATTTTCCATTGCATTTCTGTACAAAAGGGTAAGTTGGCTACCTGGCGCAAACCACCATGAAAAGCGAAGGTCTATGTTCCAACTATTATAAGTTGCATCCCTGTCTTCATCATAAAATGGATTTTCAAAAAGCTCGCCGTCATTTTGCAAAGTGAAGAATTTGCTGTATTCCACTTCAGAATAATAGTGGCGGAAAGATAAATTGAGCGCCATCTTATTGTTGAAAATATATTGAGATTCCAAAGAATTTATGATCGTGTTTCTATCGCGTGTTCCAAAAATTATATCGTCATTTTCTAAATCTACAAATCCTTCTTCTTTATCAGAAAGAATCACGTTTGTACTAAAAAACATCTTTAATTTGTCTGAAACGCGATATTGTGGTCTTAGTTCAAGTCTCAATTCACCTCGTCCTTGCTGGTTATATTTATACCAGTCAATAGTTAAATCGGTCGCTAATTTTTTTCTGTAATCAGTAGAAATCCATCCCCAAACATTGTAATAATCTGGAACTTTCACGTAATGACCCTCTACTCTCGGCTCGTAAATATCATTTTTTCCAAAAGGTGTCATTTCGAATCCACCTCCAAAACCCAAAAATTTTTTCGTTGTAAAACTTGAGTTAAAGTTGAAAATAAAATTGTTGTAAAGATCCGTTTCCAGTCTTCGGAAATAATTCAAATTGAAATTAAGATAAAGATTATTCAAAAATCCTTTTGGCTGAAGATAGCGGTAACCGTAATAACCCGCATAATTAATATAATTTGTATTGCTGGAATAGCCCAAATCATTTATATCATAATCCTTCGTCCTAAAATTGATTTCGCCCGAAACACGGTGCTTGCCACTTATTTTTGTCATTCCTGCGCCTCCTTCCATTCCAAATTTTTCGCTATCGTCCTTTACCCAACTTCCTTCAGCATTCGCAAAATAATTAAATGTGTTTTTCTTGTTTGTAAGGTCCATATATAATCCCGTGGCGTTTGCATCCCTAAAATCGCCTTCACGAATAACGTTTGTATTCACAAATGACACAGAGGAATTATCCCCAAAACGCTGGTCCAAAACCAAAATGTTATAGTTAGCCAAAGGCTCCACCAATTCTTTTCGGGTCTCATTGGTTTCGGTGTTTTTTATATCTGCATACGTTCTTTCGGTAATTGCGTTAAAAACACCAATTCCCAAGTTGCCATCGGTTCTTCCTGAAATTTTGAACGCATTTATTAAATCTACGGAAGAAGGATAATTTTCAATCTCTTCATTTTCCGAAAGATTTGGAAAACCAGAAGGATATCCGCCAACGCGTCGCGAATAAAAAAGATTTCCTTTGGTGAAAAGTTCGGTTCCTTCCGTAAAAAAAGGGCGGTTTTCTTGATATTGCACCTCAAAAGCCGAAAGATTTAAAACCTCAGCATCAAATTTGGATTGTCCAAAATCAGGAATCAAAACCATATCCAGCGTGAAAGCATCATTTATTCCATATTTAAGATCCATTCCACCATTGATTATGGTTTCAGTTTTTCCATCAAAATCATTAACATAGGCCGAGATATATGGCTGAAAAGAAAGTCGAGTGGGCGATTGCACGTTCTCAATACCATAAATCTCACCATCATAAATAGAAAACGATCCTTTGGCATTGTTTACGGGACTCCAACTATATCTAGTTCGGGTTCTACGAAATTCCCGTTCCATATTTAACCCCCATAATTGTATGTTTTTATTGGGAAACCGCATTTCTGAATAAGGTATAAAAATTTCAGCCACCCAGCCGTCATCATTAATTTTCACGGCGCTATACCAGATTCCGTTCCAAGAACTATCTTCATTTTCATTGGTCATTTTCGCGTCATACTGGACGCCCGCGGCGGTTACTATAAACTGCAAACTTTGTTGTCTGTCGTTATAACCGTTTAGAAGAATAAAGAAAAAATCATCATTGCCAATGCCATCGCGTTCCGTAAGTTCTTTTAAAATTTTATCCGGTTCGGGATCTTTCATAGTTGCGCCGAAATAGATTCCCAAATCATCATAAACAATTTTCACATCGGTCCTTAAACTATCGGCAATCAGTTTTCCATTGTTGGGTTGCCTTTCTACAAAGTCTGTAGCTATTGGCGCATTTTGCCATACCGCATCATTTAAATTCCCGTCAATTTTTGGCGCTTCCGTGATGCGCGGAATTGTAATTTTTTTTCTTGGAATGCTATCATTTGTCTGTGAAAAAGAAACGCAGCTTATTGAAAGAAATACAAAAAGAAGAATACTCTTTAATGGAAAATTCATTTGGTTGGCTTTTCATAATAGACATAGAAAAAAAGCTGGTGTTACACTTCATTTGAAAAATTTCATTTATAAAAATGAAAAAGCCTTGAAAAAATTGATTTTCAAGGCTTTTAAAAAATTTCATTTTTTGTTGAATTACTTCAACTTTTTCTTCACTGCAACTTCTTGGAACGCTTCAATAATGTCGTTCTCATAGATGTCATTGTAGTTTTTAATCTGAATACCGCAATCGTATCCTTTGGCTACTTCCTTCACATCGTCTTTAAATCGTTTCAAAGAAGCCAATTCGCCCGTGTAAACTACCACGCCTTCGCGGATAAGACGAATTCCAGAGTTTCGGAATATTTTTCCGGTCAATACCATACAACCTGCAATGGTTCCCACTTTCGAAATTTTGAAAGTTTCGCGAATTTCAGCTGTACCAGTAATTTCTTCCTTCATTTCTGGGGAAAGCATACCTTCCATCGCATCTTTTACGTCATTAATGGCGTCATAGATGATAGAATATGTACGGATATCTATTTCTTCCTTATCTGCAATTTGGCGTGCGTTACCCATTGGACGAACGTTGAAGCCAATAATAATTGCATCTGAAGCAGAAGCAAGAAGCACATCACTTTCTGTGATTGGACCTACTGCTTTATGGATTATATTAACTTGAATTTCTTCAGTAGAAAGTTTTTGGAACGAATCTGTCAATGCTTCCACAGAACCGTCCACGTCACCTTTAAGGATAATGTTTAATTCCTTGAAATCACCAAGAGCGATACGTCTTCCAATTTCATCAAGTGTAATGTGTCTTTGTGTTCTTACAGACTGCTCACGTTGAAGTTGTGTACGTTTTGTAGCAATTGCCTTAGCTTCACGTTCATCTTCAAATACATTGAATTTATCTCCCGCTTGTGGTGCACCGTCCAAACCAAGAACCGATACTGGAGTTGATGGTCCTGCTTCTTTCACGTTGTTGCCACGTTCATCCTGCATTGCTTTAACCTTTCCGCTGTTTTGTCCGGCAAGAACATAATCACCTACTTTAAGTGTTCCGCCCTGAACCAATACAGTTGAAACATACCCACGACCTTTGTCTAGGAATGCTTCCACCACGGTACCATTTGCTTGTCGGTTCGGGTTTGCAGTTAGTTCAAGCAATTCAGCTTCAAGCAATACTTTTTCAAGCAATTCTTTTACGCCCTCCCCTGTTTTTGCAGAAATATCTTGTGATTGTATTTTTCCGCCCCAATCTTCAACCAAAAGGTTCATCTGTGCAAGTCCTTCTTTTATCTTATCAGGATTTGCGTTGGGTTTGTCTATTTTATTAATTGCGAAAACTATTGGAACACCCGCTGCCTGTGCGTGGCTGATAGCTTCTTTGGTTTGTGGCATAATATCATCATCCGCTGCAACCACAATAATTGCAAGGTCAGTAACCTGAGCCCCACGAGCACGCATCGCTGTAAATGCCTCGTGACCTGGAGTATCCAGGAATGCTATTTTTTGTCCACCATCCAGTTCTACACCGTAAGCTCCAATGTGTTGTGTGATTCCACCAGATTCTCCTGCAATTACGTTTTCTTTTCGAATGTAATCCAAAAGCGAAGTTTTACCGTGGTCAACGTGACCCATTACGGTAACGATAGGAGCTCTTGGCTCAAGATCTTCTGGAGCATCAATATTTTGGTCTATTGATTCCTCAATATCAGCAGTTACAAATTCTACTTCATAACCAAATTCTTCAGCAACTATACTTAAGGTTTCAGCATCTAAACGCTGGTTCATCGTCACCATCATTCCCAAACTCATACAAGCTGAAATAATCTTGGTAACAGGAACATCCATCATTGTTGCCATCTCGCTGGCAGTAACAAACTCAGTAACTTTTATAAGTTTATTATCTGCTTCTTGTTGGGCAAGTTCGTCAGATTTTTGACGGTGGGTATCACGTTTTTCACGACGATACTTAGCGCCTTTCCCTTTAGATGATTTCCCTTGAAGTTTTTCTAAGGTTTCACGTACTTGTTTTTGTACTTCTTCCTCACTTGGCTCTTCTTTTGGTGCTGTACTTCTACCTTTTCTGGCAGGGCCTCGGTTATCTTTAAAGTTGTTTCCACCTCCAGAAGTTCCATTTTTTGGGGCTTCCTTACTTATACGGCGTCTTTTTCCTTTTTTATCTTTCTTATCATCAGCCTTAGGATCTTTTTTCTTTTCCGGTTTTTTGAACTGGGTAAGATCTATTTTCTGTCCAGTAAAGTTAGGCCCATCAAGTTTACGATATTGGGTTGTAACCGTGTCTGATTCTTTTGGAGTTTCTTCCTTAACTTCCTCTTTTGCAACTTCAACTTCCTTAACCTTTTCAGCAGGTTTTTCAACCTTCTCTTCTTTAGCGGGAGCAACAGCTTTTTCTTCTGCCTTTTCAGCTTTAGGCTGTTCAGCTACAACTTCAGGTTTTTCTACTTTTTCTTCTTTCTTGACTTCTTTAACCACTTTAGGCTCCGCAGGCTTTTCTTCAACTTTCGGTTCCTCTTTTTTGGTTTTTCCGGCATCAAGGTCAATTTTACCAACCTGTTTTGGACCGTCAAGTTTGGCCCCAGCTCTTATAACTTTGGAAGCCTCTTCTTTTTTATGCTTTTCTTCAAGCTCGCGCTCGCGCTCAATACGGAATTCTTCTTTCTCTTTGCGCTTTTCTTCGCCTACTTCTTTGGAAGCTACTTTCTTACTTTTGTCGGTTTCAAACTCTTCAAAAAGGACTTCGTATTCATCGCCCGTTATTTTGGTATTTGGACTTGCGTCCACATCGAACCCTTTGGAACTCAAAAATTCCACGGCACGATCCAACGAGATGTTGAACTCACGTAATACCTGACTTAGTCTTTTTGTTTTTACTTCAGCCATAAATGCTTTTTCCTGTTTTGTCTTTTTAAAAAATTTGTATAAAAGTAGTTAAACTTTCAACTACTCTTCAAATTCTTCTTTTAATATATTTATTACATCGCGTATGGTCTCTTCTTCCAAATCGGTTCGTTTAACCAAATCGTTGATGTCGTGCTCTAGCACGCTTTTAGCGGTATCTAAACCAATTTTATGGAATTCCTGGATAATCCAGCCTTCTATTTCATCAGAGAATTCAGTCAATTCCACATCTTCTTCTGCACCTTCGCGAAGCACATCAATTTCATAACCCGTCAATTGTCCCGCAAGGCGAATGTTGTGCCCGCCACGGCCAATTGCCTTGCTCACTTCCTCTGGGCGAAGAATAACCTCAGCGCGTTTTTTTGCTTCGTCAATTTTTACCGATGTAACTTTTGCAGGGCTAAGTGCTCTCGTAATATATAAGGTAAGATTGCTTGTGTAATTAATTACGTCTATATTTTCATTGCCAAGTTCACGAACAATTCCGTGAATTCGAGATCCTTTCATTCCCACACAAGCACCTACTGGGTCAATTCGGTCATCATAAGAATCTACAGCAACCTTTGCTTTTTCACCTGGAATACGCACTACTTTTTTAACTGTAATCAAACCGTCAAAAACTTCTGGTATTTCCTGTTCAAACAATTTTTCAAGGAAAACCGGGTTTGCGCGACTCATGATGATTGTTGGTTTGTTTCCTTTTAAATCAACACTTTCAATAATGCCTCGAACGTTGTCTCCTTTTCTGAAAAAATCTGAAGGAATTTGTTTTTCCTTCGGAAGAATTATTTCGTTGCCTTCATCATCCAAAAGAATAACCGCGCGGTGACGAATATGGTGAACTTCGGCAGTGTAAATTTCACCTTCAAGATCTTTAAACTGCTTGTAAATAATGGTATTGTCGTGCTCGTGTATTTTTGAAATAAGATTTTGACGAAGCGCCAAAATGGAACGGCGACCAAGGTCAATAAGTTTCACTTCTTCAGAAACGTCTTCACCTATTTCAAAATCGGGTTCAATTTTTTGAGCGGCACTTAATGAAATTTCCTCGTTTGGGTCTTCCACTTCACCATCAGCAACAACTATACGGTTTCTCCATATTTCAAGATCGCCCTTGTCTGGGTTCACAATAATATCAAAGTTGTCATCGCTTCCGTATTTTTTCTTCAATGCGTTTCTAAAAACGTCCTCAAGTATCGCCATTAGCGTTACTCTGTCTATTTGTTTATCGTCTTTAAATTCTGAAAAAGAATCGATCAGTGCTAAATTTTCCATATCAATCCAATTAAAATGTTATCATCACTTTTGCTTCCATAATATCTTTATAGGGCACGGTTGCCTCTTTTTGAACTGTAACTTTTCCCTTTCCAACAGGTTTGGGCTCGCGCGAAGACCATGTTAAGGTACAGTTTTCTTCGTTCGCGGAGATTAATTCTCCTTCAATTTTTTCGTCGTTTTTAATTTTCAACTTTAGGTTTCTGCCAATATTTTTTTTGTACTGCCTTGGCAATGTCAACGGTTCCGAAACGCCGGCTGACATCACTTCCAAAGAAAAATCATATTCCTCACGGTCCAAATTGTGTTCAATGGCGCGGCTAACCGCTATACAATCCTCTACTGTAACGCCTTTATCGCCGTCCAGAATGACCCGTATTTGGTTGTCTTCAGAAATATTTAGGTCGATCAAAAACAGTGATTTGTTTTCTTCCAGCGCATTTTCCAGCAGTTGTGCTACTCTTTCACGCATCATTTTAAGCTATAAAAAGAGGGGACTTTAGTCCCCTCAGATAATTTCGTATCAAATTCGGTGCAAATATACTATATTTTTTAATATTATAAAAACCAAGCCCAAACGATTTATTTTTGTAATTTAAGGGTTCAAAAAAAACACAACCAACTTATCATTTATGAAACGTATTCTTGTCCCTACAGATTTTTCAGAACAAGCAGAAAACGCGCTTAAAGTCGCCATAAAACTTGCTGAAAAACACAATAGTGAAATCTTTGTACTCCACTCTATGGAAATGCCGCTCCATTTGTCAACTTCTGGTGATTCAGGCAACCTTCCCGAGTCTCTTTTTTTTATAAAACTTGCTGAAAAACGCTTTGGGGACCTGCGGAAAAAGAAATACTTGGAAGGAGTTACATTAAACGAGGCCATAGGCCACAACGAGATATATGAAGACATTGAAGAGGCTTGTAAAAAAAATAACATAGATTTAATAGTAATGGGTTCCACGGGAGCTAGTGGTTTTAAGGAAATGTTTGTGGGAAGCAATACTGAAAAAGTGGTGCGAACTTCCAAAACTCCAGTACTCGTTATAAAAAACCATCATCAGGAATTTAATATAGCCGATTTTGTTTTTGCCACTGATTTTTCAGAGGAAGGTCGTGGAGCTTTGGACAAAGCACAAAAATTTGCAAAAAAGGTTGGAGCTAAGATGCATTTATTGTTTGTAAACACTCCCGCAAATTTTAAAACTACGCAACAAGCTCAAGCTATTATGGAAAATTTTATTAGAGGAATGGGCGTTGAAAATTATACGCTCAATATTTTCAACGACACTTCCGTTGAAAAAGGGATATTAAATTTTACACAACATATAAACGCTAAACTGATTGGGATGGGCACCCATGGCCGCAAAGGCATCTCGCACTTCTTTAATGGCAGCATCAGTGAAGATATGGTGAACCACGCCAATATGCCTGTGATTACTTTTAAAATTTAACCATTAAAATAATTTTTAACTTAAAGCCTGCGATCAATCAAATCGACAGGCTTTCTGCTTAATGGCGGAAAGCGAAGCATCTCAATTTCTTCAGGAGTTGCAAATTCAATTTTTGGTGCCACACGAAGTTTTGCCCGGAAATGGTCTTTTATTTCCAATAATAATAATTCCTCCGAAATGTTTTCCGAAGCAATTTTAATCAATATCTCATCCGTGCCCAATTCATTGTGAAAAATCTCGATGACGTAACTTTCAATCGTTGAAAAATCGTTCAAAATATTATACATCGCTGGCGGATACAGAGTTGTGCCTTTATATTTTATCATCTGCTTTTTGCGACCCACAACTGGGCCCAAACGCAGTGTATTTCTGCCACATTTACAAGATTCGCCATAAGATTGAACCATGTCGCCTGTTTTAAAACGCAACAACGGCATTGCTTCAACACCTAGAGTAGTTATGGTTAGTTCGCCCACTTCTCCCTTTGCAACAGGCAAATTATTGTCATCCAGAATTTCAGCAATTATAAGTTCGGGATGGTGGTGGCCACCATTGTGAATTTCACATTCGTTGAAAGCCGTACTCATTTCGGTGGAAGCATAGGTTGAAAAGAGCTCAATGTCCCAATCCTTTTTAATCTTTTTCGCCAAAATGTTTAGTGAAAAATCCTGTTCACGGATGGGTTCGCCTATGCAGATTGCGGCTTTAATGCCCGTGTTTTGTAAATCAATTTCGTGTTGCTGCGCATATTCAATCAATTTTAAGAGAAATGAAGGAACGGTAATTAAATAGGTGGGTTTAAATTTCAAAATGGAATCCCATTGCAATTCCGGAATGCCTGAACCCACGCGGATAATGCCCGAGCCAAGCTTTCGCGCTCCTAAAAAATACGCCAAACCGGCCATAAAACGGCGGTCCATCGTGGTCATTAATTGTAGCGTATCTTCTTTTCCTACCCCGCAACACGCAAAGGAAATCGCTTCGTTATAAGCCAAACGCTCCAAATCATTATCGGTCAATGCAAAAGTTACTGGATCGCCCAATGTACCCGAAGTGGTTACGTAGTCTATAATTTCAGTTTTTGGAACGCAAATGAAATCATCGTTGAATCTTTGAAGATGGTCTTTGGTCGTAACGGGAATCTTTTGAAGCTCCTCCAAAGTTTTAATTGCGGAAACTTGGATATTATGCTCTTTAAAAAAGCGCTTATAAAACGGCGAATTTTCATTCAAATAGCGAAGCGTTTCCTTCAGTTTTCCTTCCTGAAAGGCTTTTATTTCTGCAATTGACGATTTTTCTATTTTTGGAATCATATTCGTTTTTCTTTGCGTCCTCTGCGACTTTGCGGTGTCAATTTTACCACAGAGGCACAGAGAGCGCAGAGTTATTATTTCAATTTTTGAAGAAATTTTTCAATCTTCTCTCTGTCTGGAACCGTTGTAATCTCCTTGGCCAAAGCCTTTTTAAAAGCAATTTTCGCGGCGGCATCATATTTTTTTTCAAAGTAGTATTTTCCAGTTAAATAATAGGCTTTCCAATATTCAGGGTTTTTTTGTTGCAATGCGGTAAGTTTTTCTGCTGAAATAGTTTTCTTGTTTTCAATTGCCGCTTCCACTTCCCGCTCCAAAACTCGGTATTCTTCGTAATCTTTATATTCTTTTGAATGCACAAAAGGATCTTCGGAAATGTTTCCTTTTGAGTTTGAAATGGTTTTAGTTACCGGATTTCCTTCTCTATTTGCAAAAACTTCATCTAAATCATATTCCACAAATTCGCCCAACTGATACGGATTGGAAGAAACCCAAACCTTTCGGCTTTCGGGTTTAAAAACAATGCCGTGGTGCGCCAAAAGTTGGTTTAATGCTTTTTCATTGCCGAAACCAATTTCTTTGTCGTCCAATCCTTTTTTGTTCCGAAGAATGGCAACGGCATCTGCCACATTCAATTTCTCGTCTTCTGAAATCAATTCTTCCATCCTTTCAAAACGGTACATCGAGTGGCTTTCTTCAATCCATTTCAAATTGCGTTCGTCGTTTTTATAGGCCTCACTTTGAAAGTGGTTGCTGCAAATCAATTCATCCGTATTTTCAACTTCATAAACGCCGAAATTATCAGGTGCAACTTCAATGATTGCTGCTTTTTTATCTTTTGCACTGCCAACAAAAATAGCTTCGGAAACAAAAACTTCGCGCTTTTTTGCAATGGCAATTGCTTCATCAATGTTTGAGGCATATTGCAAAATCTCTCGTGTTACTATGGAAATGGGGGTTTTCGCAACCAACGGAATTTCAGATTTTCCAGCGTTTATCGTTACCGTCAATCCTTGGTCGTTCATCCCGGAAACCACGCCAATCATTCCGCCCCAAGTAACCGACATAAATTTATAGCCTTCGGAAGGGTTTACGAAAGCAATTATTTTTTCCTTCGCAAAATCGTCGCCTGCGTAAAAGTCGAAATTTCTGCCAATGAGCAATTCGCCATCCACGGTTTTATCGCCCCAAACGGCAAATGAGGAACAGCCCACGAGCATCAAATCCTGCATGGCGTGGCCAATATCGTGGGCGCCGTGCAGATAGAGCAACCGCAAATACGGCTCGCCAATCTCACTGAAATTGGAAGAGGAAAACTGCGAAAGCCCATAAATTTCAGCTTTGTATTCCTCGGGAATGTGCAGATACATTTTGCGATTGTACCACGCCAAAAATTTCCGAAGCAAATATTGCTGTGTTTTTGAAGGCACCAAATCTTCCACTTTATTGAAAAAAATAGCTTCCTGTTTCTGCATCAAATCCTGCGTGAGGCTTCCAGTAATTTTGCCTATTTGCAACGGGTTTCCTTCCACATAAAGTTCCCATTGGCCTTGTTTATTCTTTAAAAGAAAATTGTTTCCCGCTACAAAAGTGGAATCGTTAATTTTTACTTTTTCGGGAATTATTGCATCGTAACCACTTACATCAGGCCGATTGTGGATAGATTTTGAAACCCCGCATGAATTCAGAAAAAGAATCAAAAACGCAAGCGCGAATAATTTTTCCAAATATTTCATCTTAACTGGCTTGTTTTTTCAGTTTTGCTGCGCGACTATTGGTTTTTGAAAGTGTTTGATTTTCTTTATAATCAATCCATTTTTGCCCAAAGGATTTTCGCATAATGTTTTCAAAATGTCGCATTATGAAAACGTTGTAAAGCATATTGCCAAAACGCCCTAAATGCCGTGGAAACGCCCGGAGCGTCATCGAGAAACCGCCGTCCAGATATTTTATGTAATGCCAATAACCACTCGGCATATAAAGCGCATCGCCGTGTTTCATGGTTGCGTGCAGGCCTTCCAAATATTGCAGCGCGGGATATTTTTCAAAATCTGGATTGTCCAAATCTATAGTTTCCAAATTATGGACGGCAAACGGAATTTTATATAAATATTTAGTCTGTTTGGGCGAAAATAAAGTCACACTTTTAGTTCCCTGAAAGTGAAAATGCACCAAATCTGCCAAATCCATATCGTAGTGTGGCAGTACTTTGGAACCCTCGCCGCCGAAGAAAAGCACCGGAAGCCTTTTGAAGAATTTTAGGCCAATATCGGGATATTCAAAGTCTTTCAGCAGTTCGGGAAGCTTCACTTTTAAATCGTAAAAGAAAATGCGCAGGTCGGTGGGTTTGGTTTTTATCAGTTCAATATAATCCGCCATTTTCATTTCTGTTGCCGGTTCTGCGGAATTTTGTTTGCCTTTGGTAGGCTCGTTGTTGTAAAGTGGCACTATTTGGTCGCCCGCGTGTTGCTGGATGTAATCCAAATTCCATTTCTGAAAAGCTGCCCAGTTTTCCGTCAAACCCTCAATCAAAACAGGTTTTTGGGGTTTGTAATAATTTTTAATGAAATCCTCTTTTGAAATATTCCGGACTCTTTCAATCGGTGTTGTTTTGATATGTCCCATTTCCGAAAAATGTTAAGTAATTTCTTCCTTTTCTGTGGTTTCCAATATTTTATTCAGCAAATATTCACCTCCCAAAATTTCCGAACACGTAACCACGCCACTAATGGTAACGCCCAAAATGCCGTGCATATTTAAACTCTGCCCCGTAAAATATAGGTTTTTAATTTTGGTCCGCGGCGAAACAAAGGATTTTAAAGGGTTGTTGGCGTCTTTCACATAACCATACATTGAACCTTTGTTACAGCCAATATAATCACGGTAAGACAAAGGCGTGGATGAATAAACGGCCTCTATACAATCGCGAAGATTGGGGAATTTTTTCTCCAACTCCTTAATGATTATTTCAGATTTATAGGCTTTAAATTCTTCATACGTCTGTCCACGATCATTTTTTTGGGCGGCAGTGTTGAAAGTGTTTGCCCAGGGTTTTACCTCATCAAAGTGCATATAAGTCATCACCGTAATGTTATCGCCATACTCCTCCTTATCTTTTTTGATTCCCATAGAAATCATATAGGCTTCGGGCCAAGATTCCTGTGTATAATTATGAACATCCCAAATAGATTTATAATCCTTGAAATGATAATAATTATGGTTCATATACTTAAAACAATTTGGTTTTAAAACCAAGTACAGACTGAAAGCAGCAACTGTACTTTCAATGTTTTCGATGCGGCTGGTATATGATTTTCTGAAATGATTTTGACCAATCATATCCAATGTCATTTTCGGATCAACGTTGGAAATGAATATATCACCGTAAATGGTTTTTCCATTTGCAGTTTGCACGGCAGTTACCACTCCGTTTTCTGTTTCAAATTTCGTTACTTCGTGACGTTTGTATGCTTTTCCTCCCTTTTCGCGAAAACGCGCAAGCAAGGCTTTCGTGATTTGGCTGCCACCGTTTATACAGCGATAGGAGCTTTCAATATATGAATTCACTGAAAGTGCATGCATATAGAATGGCGTACGCTCACCTTCTCCTGCATAGAGCAAATTGCTGCCCCCCAAAACGGCGCGAAGTTTTTCGTTTTCGGTTATGGAATCTATAAATTCCTTCGCCTTTACTTCAAAAAGCGCTGTATTTTCGTAATAAGGTTTTCCAAGTTTTAGGCCATATAGCGGAAAGAAACTACAGGTGTCGAGCATTTTTTGGCAATAAGCATCAATCGCTTTTTCCTCATCGGGAAATTCCTCAAGTAAAATTCTTTTGAAATTATCATAACCCTGTGCGTGCCTGTATTCTTTGGGGTCGTTGTCAAAAGTTATTCTGTCAAAACCATCCTCGTCCATTTTTTTGAGGGTGATGTCATCCAAAATATCCAAATACTTGAAATATCTGTACAGATTTTGACCTTCGGAAAGGCCGCCAATGTAGTGAACGCCAGTGTCAAAAATGGTTTTATCGCGTACAAAGGTTTGGAGGTTGCCGCCAAACTGTTGGTTTTTTTCAAGCACGCAAACGCTGTAGCCTTCCCTCGCGAGAATAATCGCCGAAACCAGCCCGCCAAGGCCACTACCGATGATAACTACATCATATTTTTCACTCATTTCGCTGTGTTTCCCGATGGTTTAAAGATACTAATATTAGTATTCCCGTACACGTTTTGATAGCCTAAGGTACTAATATTTTCGGTTTGCGAAGAAACACATTCTTTTAATAAAACAATTTTTTTAATTGAAAGATTTGGCAATTGTGAAATAGCTTCAGCAGCCATTTTTTCTGAAGAGATAATCAAGGTTTCAACGTTTGAAAGCAAGGTTTCCGAAACAGAGTCAGTAAAATGAAGCCTTCCGTATTTTTGGGTTATGTAACTGTTTTGAAGTATCGTTCGCGTTTCGGAATCTTCAATAAAACTGAAAATCTTACGGTCAGGACCATCGAGCGCCAATAGGAAATCGAGCTGCCCGGAATCTTCCGAAATGTGGGCAATACTCCCTGTTTTATTTACTTGACGGAGAGTTTCAAAATAGCTCTCTGCATTTTCCTTTAAATCCTTTTTCACCGTTCGGTATAGCGCATCTCCTTTATAGCGATATTCTTCCAAAACAATTCTGTGGAAATATTTTGGGCCTTCCATCTTTTCGCGCAATTTTAAAAATTCGCTTTTAAAATATGCACCAATTTGTTTTGCTTGCTGCGTATGATTTTCTCCAAAGGAAGTGTCATCTGCATTAATTCGCGGTAAAATTTCAACTGTAATGCTTCCATCTTTTATAATTGGGCTGCCCTTAGGGTTTACTTCACTATTTCCGTGGATCAAAACTGGGAGAATATCCAAGTTGAATTCATTCGCCAAATAAAATGCGCCTTTGTGAAAACGTTTAATTTTATTGCTTTCGCTTCGGGTTCCCTCGGGGAAAGCCATCAGTGAATAGCCTTGTTTTATTTTCTTTTTAAGTGGTTCCAAACTGTTTTCGATGCCGCTGGAAACCGGATAAAAATCTGCACGCTGCACAGCTTTCCCAAAAACGGGCGAATTGTAAACCCAATCGTTCACCAAAAAACATATTTTTGGATGCAACATTCCCACAGCCAAAATATCAAGAAATGAAGTGTGGTTTGCAATAATTACGGCGGGTTTTGAAAAATCTTCACCCGTTTTATTGATTACTTTTTTCTTCACAAACGGATTGGTGTAAAGCACAGATTTCATAAATTTTGAAATCACTTTGTGAAACCATCCCATTTTTATTTTTTTGCTAATGGGAAGCAGCGGCATCAAAGTGACGCTGTAAAGTGATAAACAAATTCCACCCAGTCCGAAATACCCAAAGGAAAAGAGGGAATGCACAAACATTCGCGGCGTGATTGGCCGTTTTTTTGAGCTTCCGATAAAAAGTTTAAAAAGCAGGGGCTGGACGGTAAAAGCGGTAAACATTGCCGAAAAAATTCCAATGATTGAAACGATGGAGATGGAATAAAGCGCTGGATGTTTCGCAAAAATCAGAACCCCAACACCCAAAATAGTTGTCAAAACCGAAAGCATAATCGAGGTTTTGTGCGTGGCCATTACCTTTTCACCGGTTCGCAATTCCTTTAGCAAACCTTTGGTCATAAAAATGCTGTAATCAATACCCAAACCAAAGATAAATGTGGAAATAATGATGTTGAAAATGTTAAACTGAATATGGAAAAGTCCCATAATCCCTAAGGTTAAAAACCAGGTGATAAATATGGGAACAGCTGTAACTACAGTGAGCGAAAAACTTCGGAAGAAAAGAAAAAGTATAAAAAGCACAGCGAGTAAACAATACCCAATAAGACTGTTGAAATCGTTTTTCAAATTCCCCAAAAAGGTCTCGTTCATTTCTTGGCGGTCAATGACGATGGTGTTCGGAATCTCTTTGAAAGCACTTTTAATTTCGGAAGCATTTTCATCATCAAGTTTTATAAGTGTTGTAATTGTTGTGAAATCTGCTTCGGTGGTGATGTAATCTTCTAAAAGAACCGATGGAATTTGCTGGTAATCTTCTGGTTTCAGTGTTTCAAAATTTTCATCCAAAAAATCATAAAACCTATTGAACGTTGTTGGTTTGAAGCCTAATACTTCGCCACTTTCTATCAAATTATTTTCCAAACTATCTTTTCGAGCTACGTTCCAAAAGTGTTGCCATTCCGCTATTTTTTTACGTTGGTCTCTTTGCGAGTGAACCAAGGCTCCAATGGAACTAAAGCTACTTATTTTCCCTTCCTCTTTCAACAATTCCAAAGTTTCGTGGATGGAATCGTTCAATTGCAAAGTACCTTCTACAGATTTTCCGTAGGTTGCCAGATAAACCGATTTTGAAGAAATATCAGTCAGTTCATCCAAATGCTGCATCGCGGCCTTTATTTCCGCAGGTTCGTAATTCAGTTTGGAAATATCTTTGTTGAATTCTACTTTGTGATACGTAAAAATGCTAACGATCAAAACCAATCCTAATCCAATTAAAAGCCATTTGTTTTTATGAAAAGGATAGTCAGCAACTTTATCCAAAACGTTGACTTGCTGTTTCCGTGAAAGCGGATTTTTATAGACCAACGGGATGAAGAAAAGTGCAAAAACCGAGGCTCCCAAAACGCTAACCGCTGCAAAAATGCCCAAATCCTGTAAGGCCTGTGAATCTAAAAAAAGTAAGCACAGAAACGCCAAAGCAGTAGTCAAACTGCTCATCAAAATAGGCTCGGTCACGTCTTTGTAAAGACTTTCCGTTGTTTCGTTGTTTCGGATATGCGTTAAAATATGAAGCGAATAATCCAGCGTTACGCCCAATAAAACAGAACCTATTCCCAAAGAAATTGCTGAAATTTCTCCACGAATCAAATACAATAATGCCACGGCCATTAAACCTCCAAAAATTGTTGGAACAAAGAGAATTACGGGCACGTAAAGTTTTCGATAGAAAAAGATGAAAACTAAAATTAGCAGTGACATTGCAATTCCTACCGTAAATTGAATATCCTTTTTTATTTGTTGGGCATTGGCAACGGCTATAAGTGCTGCACCAAAATATTCACTGCTAACCTTTCCGGAATATTTCTGGTTTAAATCATTTTGAAGCGAATAAAGTTGATCCGCAAACTTGGCATTTTCCGAAGTTTCGCTACTTGAAAATTTTGGGGTGATAAAAAGTAAAATGTTCTTTTCGTCTTTGCTTACCAAAAAGCCGTCTTTCAAAAAAAAGTCGTCTGTAACGCCTAGTTGCCGCAGTTTCTTTAAAGCAATAAAGGAAAGTCCCAATGGATCTTTCAAAATCATGTCTTTTGAGACAATGCCTGAGGGAGATATCAGCGTTCGGTAATTCGCTTCGGTACTAGCAGAAATACTGTCATTTTGAAGTTTTCCAGCTATGGTTTTGTAATCCTCTTTGTCTAAAAATAACGGCAAATTTTCATAAACAAAACCCATTGTCCGCAACAAATCGTCGTCATTTACCTTCCCACGAATGCTTTTGATGTACTGTGAAGATTGCGCTTGCAAACTGTCAATAAATTCCGTGGCGTATTGGGTAAGTTCGTCAATTTCTGTGGAATCATTTTTATGGATAGTAACAATAATTTTGTCTGTAAAATTGACGGTTTTCAGTACTTTTTGAAGATCTTGATTTTCGCTATTTATTGGAATCAATTTTGAAATATCTTCTTCAAAACGAATTTTTGAAACCAAAAAAGTGAGTCCAAAAAGCACTAATAGCAAGACAAAGGCGCTTGCTATTTTATTTTTTAATAAAAATTGATATGCCTTAAAAAACCAGTTACCCATTGTCGAGAATCTTTTTCCGTTCAAACAACATTAAGAAAACGTAACTCACGATACCGCAACTAACTGCCGCGGTGACCGAAAGCACCAAACTGCCAACAATATAGGATTTTAAATATTTCACCAACTCAATACTTGGATCAATTTCACTCATGGAAAGCACAAAACTTTCTCCCAAAAGCCAACTGCCCAATTTTAAACTGAAGTAAAGTATAAAAGGAATAAATGGCGGTAGGCTCACATTGGAAAAAGCAAAAGCAATCACTTTATTCAAATTTAAAAGCAATGCTAAAAATATAACGGTTACCGTATGAAAACCCCAAAGCGGCGATAGCCCTATAAAAACACCCAAAGCGATTGAAAATGCTTTCTTTTCAGCAGAATCGTCACTGCCCAGAAGGTCTTCCATTACAAACCTTTTAAGTCCTTTTTTTTTTAGTTTTCTGAAAAGATTTCGAGGTTTTATGTAGAAAAAGGTAACAAGTACGAACCAAGTATTTAAAATACTGATTCGCGTAAAATCTTTAAAAGGACGAAAGTGAGAAACCCGATCTTCCAGCTCATAATGGATTCGGATTGGGATGTTTTTCACTTCAATACCACTCCAGGCTGCCTTAACGATTGCTTCAATTTCGAACTCAAATTTTTTAGTGTAGAATTTCAGTTTTTTCATCGCAAAAAGCGGATACAATCTAAAGCCGGATTGTGTGTCCTGCAAGCGTGTTCCCGTTTCCACCCAAAACCAAAAGTTGGAGAATTTGTTTCCAAAACTGCTTTTTTTCGGCACGCCGTGCTGGGTCATATTTCTTGAACCGATAAACAGTATTTCTTTGTTTTCTTCCTTTTCCAAAGCTTCAATAAACGCAGGAATATCTTCCGGAAAATGCTGTCCGTCGCTATCGATGGTTATTGCATATCGATAACCCAAACTGTCGGCATGTTTAAACCCTTGGCGTAGCGCGTTGCCTTTTCCCTTGTTTTGTGAAAGATGGATTTGCTGGATTTGTGGAAACTGAACCAAAATTTCTGCAGTAGAATCTGTGGAACCATCGTTCACCAAAATCACATCTTCGGTAAAAACCAAAACGTCTTCAATAACCTGTTGCAGTGTTTTGTAATTATTGTAAGTTGGAATAATTACGCAACATTTCAGGATTTTGAATTTTTCTGAAAGTAGTTTTGGGTTCATTGAGGGTTATCAAAAAAGTCTGTAGCTTTTTTATAAAAATACAAATCTAGTTAGGGCAAAAGTATGTTTTATAACTATAAGTTTCAAAATTTCAGAAAATGATTGAAAGCATAGAGAATTTACAGTTAATCAAGCCCAATATTTTTTTCAGCAAGCAACCTATTATAGATTTTGAGAATAGTCACAATTTCTTCGGCTTTTTCCTTTTCAAGCACCCGGATTACTAATTTTTCTTTGTCCACTTTTCCTTTTTTATCAATAAACCCGACAAATACATTTATATAGGCTTCATTGGCTCTGTAAGAAATATCTTGGAAGTCATACGCTCTAGAAAAATCAAACAAAACCGGATTGGAGTATGGCTCATCCCCGCGACTTCTCATAATCCATAATTTCAGATAATCTCCCTCAAAACTGGCGCGATAGGCACGGCTGGCACTTTTAGCATCAAAGGCATAATTATTTATTTTTTCTAAAATAATTTCCTTTACCTCTGCGGTTGAAAGCGTAGATGGCAGCGGGGCGTTTCTGAAAACTTCAACTTCGGCATTTTTAAAAACAATTTCCTTTATTTCAGATCTCGCCAAGGCATAAGTGGGCCCATAAGGATTATGAAGACTTTTAAATTTAAAGCCTTCATCATTCGCTTCTATTATTTTAGCATTGATTTTTCTCCCATCGTTTGTATAAATAATATCTTGTGCAAAGGTGTGTGAAAAAGATAAAAACAATATTACACAGCAAAATTTCATAGCCATACTATTCTTTCTTCAATAAAATCTTTGATTGGGTAAATTGGGAAGCGGCCTCAAGAAAAGCGACCATTTTTTGCCAGTTTGAGTTTGGTTCGTAATTGTGTTTGTAGAACTTTTGAATATCTACCACAAGTTTATTTCCTTCAATTGAAGCTTTACTTGTAAACCCACCTGTCTCGTTTTCAATATTGCTGGTAAGGTTTTCATGCCCTGAAACCGAATATCCATCTGGAATATTAACGATTATTTGATAGTTAAAAGACCTGGGGTAACTCATATAAATATTGTTTGTCCTTCCTTTTTCTTTAGTGCTCAAATCAATTTGGCTTACCAGTATTTTACCGATATCCAGTATATAATTTTTTCCAGCTGTTTTAATTAAATCGTTGCCAATGGTAAACTCTTCTTCATATTCAAAAGAATCTTCCTTTCCAAATCTTCCATTTTTTAAAATTTTGAAAGAATAGTCTTCAATTTTTAAATTGTATTCCCCAGCAGTTCTTTCTTTAATTGTCTGTTGTTGTTTATCCTTTAGCTTTTTAAGTAATGCTGCGTATTCTTTTTTATACTTTTCTTGGTCTTTTTTGTTTCTCACTCTATCGAGAATGGGTTCTGTTTCATATTTTGCGTGATCTTCATATACATAATCATAATACATCAAAATGTTTTTTTGCTCATCTATCTTTGTTTGTCCTTTATATGAAAAAGATCTGTTTATAGAAATACCGGAAAAGTCGGGAGCGATTGTCAATTCCGTTTTCTCTGTGGAACTGTTTTCTTTATAAGTGGATGATGGCAATTTTATGGTTTCAATATCTTCAATATGCTTTCTGTCAACAACTTTTAGCGTGTAAGCATCAGTATTTTCCAACAATGGTGAAATTTGGTTTGGTGTTGCGTATGGGTCAAAATATTCTATGTAAACAGGTTTTTCGGTGTTTACTTTCAGAATAAAACTAATGTTGCCTTCCATAAGCAAATCTTTTATAGCACCATTGTAGCGTTTGGTGCCAATAATAATTTCATAATCTATCTTATTGTCTTTTAAAAAGGCTGTGAAAAAACGAACAAAGTCTACTTCATTATTGAAAATAATTGGGTTTTTGCCATAAAGTTCGAAAGGATACATAATGTTTGATTCGTCCATGACAAATGCCTCCACATAGTTGGTATAATAAGCATGGCGTATGTAGTAGAACACCTCTTTTACTTTTTCTTCATTTGTAGAAAAAGTTTTCTTTTTCAAGAAACGCTCCACATCACCAAGGTCACCATAGGGCCTAAATTTATCTTCATAAAGATTGAAGATTTCCTCTTTGGAAACATTTGTTTTTACAGTATTTACATCTTCAGGAATGAAGGCATAGGCTTTCTTTTCATATTTTCCAGAGCGTGCAAATAGCACTTGAAATTTATAGGAAGGCAATTCCACCAAAGGGAAAAACCATCTTGGAAAATCATTTCTTTCTACATTTTCTGCATTAAAGGAATAAACCCTTTTCTTATCTTTCTTTGTTGGCAAAACTGTTTGCTGAAGTTTTGGCGCCCCGTTGTAGGTGTTAAAGTTTATAAAGAAATCGTCTTCGGTTTCCAATGAGAATTCAAATTTTACAATTGGATAGGTGTCACCTATTGTGTTTTCTACTGCTTTATATTGGTACAAATCATTTTCGCCAACAATAGTGTTCGTGTAGAAATAATAGTCAATAATGTCTCCTTTTTCCAGAGATGGGATTGCAATTTTCTTTTCATCATTGTTGGAAACGGATTCTTGGTTAACGTCTATTTCAATTTCTTCACCATTGGGCTTTATTACTTTTACGCCCAAATAAAAGGTATTGGTCACCCGGCTCATTTCTCTATAAAAAACGTTTCCTTCGGTGTATTTTAATTCAGAATATTCCGTTACAGCTGCTTGATCCAGAAGTTTTATTCTGTCTCTTTCTATTTTGCTATATTCAATACTGTTGCCAGGTCTGTTGTATATATATTTAATGTTTTTTACAAGAAACACGGCAGACTCGTTTTTCCAGTTTTCGGGAATATCCATCACATTTTTGTACGGGTCTTCGTCATTCCAAACAAGGTTTTTAATCTCTTCTTGTTTTTCAAGATCTTTTTTTGATTGTGCCGTAATGGTTATTGAGAATAGAGCAAAAAATGTTAAGGCAAGAATATTTTTAAACATAATGTAAAGGAATGTTATTTAGGTATATAAGATTTAATCTTTTACTAAAATTATTTGTTGATTGTAAATGGACTGAAGGTTTTTTATGGTTTCGTTCCATTCTTTAAAATTCGATTTTTTTACAACAGCGTCTTTCATAACAAAAACCTTCTTGTAATGGAGCACATTGTCAGTAAGTTCAAAATCAACGAAAATTTTATAGTTTTTGGTGTTAACGTCAATTCCTTTGGGCAACTCAGTTATCTTGTATCCTTCGGGAAGTTCAAGATTTATTTCAGAAGACAAATATTCCTTATGGGCAAATTCATAATCTGTATTTCGTTCGTTAAAAAGCCATTTGCCGTATTCCTGATTATAATCTAGATTTATATAGATTTCATCATCAAAAGAAGAAACTGCATTGTCTTGTTTCAAATTAAAATCTATGGAAAGTTGATCATCGCGGTTTTCCAAATCTGAAGTTTCAATATTATCCACCATCATATTCCGGTCTGCCCTTTTTAAATAATACTCCAAGGCTTCATTTTTCATTTCCGTTCTTAAATTATTAAAAACGTACAGAAATGAAGCTCTGCTTTCACCCGAATAAGTGAGTGAAACATTACCTTCCAAGGCATTATTATTGATCTTGGCATTAAAAACATGGGTTTCTTTATTTTTTTCCGGAGCTACAACCGGAACAGTTTCTAAAATATAAGACTCTCCATTCTCAATCATTACTTGTTTGCCTTGAATACGTTCGGCATATTCGCCAAACGGGTTAAATTTTTCGGTACCGTCCAAAAATATTTTCTTCCCATCATAAAAAACAGTACAAATCATATGGTTATCTACAGACAATGAAGGGGTGGAATAATCATAAGCTATATGCTTAGTGCCAAGCCAAGTTAAGCGTGCGTCAAAACCTGCCTCAATAAGCATTTGTTTCGTAAGATTTGCCATTCCCTTACAGTCTCCATATCTTTTTTTGAATACATTTTGGCATTCATCTGGTTTAAAACCTGCCAGTCCATCTTCAAAAGCTATGTAGCGAATATTGTCCTGTATCCAATAATAGATGTTCTTTATTTTTTCTTCATCGGTTTTCGCATTTGCAGTTAGTTCGGCCACTTTTTCTTTTATGGCTGAAGGGTCGTCTGCCATAGAATCAACCAAAGATTTATACCAATTATAAAGGTCTTTGGTTTCATTAAACAAGGTGAAGCGCTCCCCATCATCTGTATATGATTTTGCCAAAATCAACAAATGTGGGTATATATAACTTGGCCCTGGCGATTGCTCTTCTTTATAAACAGCGTCTAAGCCAGAAACTGAATATGTTATTATATCTGCATTTTGTTTTTCGTCAAAAGTAGAGGTTTTTGATATCTGAAAACCCTCAAAATTCATTTCCTTGATTTCAAGGTTTAGCCATTTGGGAACCACTAAAGTGATTTGCTTTTTAATAATTGGGTAAGAATCTGTAAAATAGAGGGAGGTAAAGTATTTTATATCGAATATACTCTTCGTAGCTTCAAAGTAATATTTATAACCTTGAACCGGAAAATCAACACTTGCATATTTTACACGTGCATCATTGAAAAAATACTCTTCCACGGTATAGGCCTCATCATTTACCTTAAAATATGCGGTTTTATTATTTCTATATTTTAAACCGAAGTTAGTTATTTCAGATTGTCCATCATAAAATATATGCTTTTGAATATCTGTTCGAGAAGAAATGTTCAACAGCTCTTCATTAATTTGATGTTTAGCAGAAACTTGATGCGTATCATTATTCAAATCAAAAGTCACGTAATCTTTGCTTTCCAAAAGCACAAGATCATCATTTGGATATTGAATTTTAAGAATTTTTGCTTCAGATATTTCTTCAGGTGTGGGATCGGAGTTCTTTTGCGCCAAACAAAAAGTTGGGACAAACAAAAGGAAAAAAAACAATTTACTCATTTACAGTGATTTAAACAACTTATCGCTCCAATGAACCGCAAGTGTTAAAGAAATGGTAAAATATTAAAAAAAATAACAGTAGTGTGCTTCGATTAGAATTAATTTAAACAAAATTAAAAATCGAAATAATTAAAAAACCTTCGAGATTCTGAAAATTATTGAAAAGATTTTTTTTCAGAATCATCAAAATTCTCAGATTTCAAAACAAAATCCTTAACCAATTTTTTCAAATCCGCAGAAGAAATACTTTTGTAATCCTTCAAAATATACTCTTTATCCTCCGCAATATTTTTATGATACCCCAAAAATCTGGGCGAATTTTCCTGCACGCTCATGCGAATGTAACGGATTTCAACATTTGAAGGATCAGCCTTGACGGTGCTTTCAATCAAAGAAACGCCTTCTTTAAAAAACTCTTTTTTATCACTTCTTGATTTGGCAAATTTTGCTTTCAATGTGGAAACAGCCCCTTTGTATGCAAGCAAAACGGGCTTATTTGAGGAATTTATTTTTGCAAGTACCCCATCAAGTTGAGCGGTTATTTCTGCACTTTCCACAGCTTTTAGGTAAGCTGACCGGATTCCGTTCAAGTCTTGGGCAGTTCCAGCTGCAGAAATTAAAAAAACTATAATTATTAAATATTTCATCAGTCAATAACTTTAAAAGTCGCGCTGAGCTTCAACGCTACCGTGTCTTCAAAAGAAGTTGTGTTTTTCACTTTCACTTCTCCGTTTTCCTGAACAATATCAATGGCGAGTTGCAAATCAGGATTTTTCTCAGGATTGATAATCGCCATAAATTTTATGTTTGAAGAAACTGTCAAAAACAAATTTTTTCCAGTTGCTTCCTCGGTCAGCTCCTTTATAATCTGAATCATACAAACGCCTGGCATCACGGGGTTTCCGGGAAAGTGGCCTTTAAAAATTGCGTGGTCTTTGTTTAAATGAACCTTTGACAGAATTCCTTCGGAAGTGTTTTCGGTTGCAGTAATTTTATATAATCCTTCGATGAGCATATTATTCATTTTTAAATTTTTCCAAATCTATAGTTAGCTTGATATTGCTGTGCTTAATGGCAATTGTATCTGCAATTTTTCCGTCGGAAGACATAAAATCAATCTCCATTTTTTCCTTCGTTTTTGAAGTATTTACAATTTTTTGAAGTTGTCCTGTCCCTGCATTTATAAAGTAAAAGTTGAATCTTTCATCATTATGAGTTTTATAAATTCGTTGATTTTCAGATTCATAAACTTCTAAAATTTTCGTCTTTTCGTTAACCAACAATTTAAAATCATCTTTTAAAATGTTGATAATGAAATTTTTGTCCAATTCTTCAACTACAAAATTCTTCGTAAAAGTATCGTCTTCAAACTGAAAATCAAACAGTTTACTACCGAATTCAGTTGTAAAAACCACGCGATGACTTTCAGCCGCAATCTTTTTAATGATTAAAATTCCACCAAAATTCTTTCCGTAAACTTCAATTTTTGCTTTGTAAACATAATCTATTTCAGCATTGGAAAAATACGGATTTTCCACCTCAATTTTTGTGAACGGAACCTGGCGAAGACCCTCCGTAGTTTTTAGCGAACAGGAAGTTAAAACTACCGTAGCCAAAAGGCTAATTGCTAAAAACCGAATCATTAATAGTAGTGTTTAACGTGCGATTGCTGAAAATAATTCGGGTAAAATCCTGTGATGGCTCTACCATTTTCACTTCGAAAACCTGGGCGTCATTTTTGTTAAAAAGCAATTCGAATGAAGCAATATAACTCGCTATTTTCTTATCCTTTGGAATAAAAACCGCCTTGTTGTATTTTGAAGATTTATAGAATGAAACCGTAAAATCAGAATCGTTGAACATATTTCCTTTTACGCTATTTACGATAAGCTGATTGAGTTTTTTAAAAAGTTTGCTGTTGCCAATATCCACCTTGCTTTTGGTGCCGCCGTCGTTGATGAGCAGTTGGTCTTCCTTAAAAATCACGCTATATTGGTATGGATTTGTATATTCCCACTTCACTAATCCGGGCGCTTTAAAAACCATTTTTCCAGATGTTTTTACGTCATCGGCCAAAAAATCGAGGTGTTTGTATTGCACAAAATCGGTTTTTATAGTTTGGGTGGCTTTTGCCGAAGCAATTACTTTTTCCTTAAAAGCTGCAATTTCCGAAGCATTCATCGTAACATCCTGCGCCTGAATCGTACTGCTAAAAGCAATAAAAAATAATAATAGAAAATAATTACGCATAGGCTTCAATTTCAAGCAAGCGATCCACCGGAACCGACTGCAATTTGTGCGATTGCAAAGTTAACAATAACTGTTCCAATACGGCAACGGTTTTTGCACTGCTGTCGTGAAGTAGAATGATATCGCCCTTTTTTAAGTTGGAAGTGATACGCTTTATAATTTTTTCTTCGGAAATATTTGTAGTGTCAAAGCTGCGTTTGCTCCAGCCGATAGAAAAATGCCCCGTAACTTTCAAAGCTTTTTTAATGTTCGGATTGGTAACACCAAAGGGTGGACGAAAAAGTTTCAGTTCCTTGCCAGTGATTTCCTTTAGAACTGAATTAGTTTTATTCAACTCGGCAATAACTTTTTCCGAAGAAAAAAATCCAAAATTTTTAGAATGCGAATACGAGTGGTTGCCAATGGTATGGCCTTCTTCAATAATTTGACGAACAATTTCTGGATGCTTTTCGGCATTTTTTCCAATTAAAAAAAATGTGGCTTTTGCGTTATGTTTTTTCAGAAGTGATAAAACTTTTGGCGTGAATTCTAGGTTTGGCCCATCGTCAAAAGTGATGGAAATATGTTTTTCCGAAGTTTTGTAATTGTGATTTAGAGATTGCAAATGATAGTTCAGTTTAATCTGAAACGAACCAATTGCGGTAATCAAAAACCAAATAAATACAAAAAGCACATAAAGCCAAGCTGGAACATAGCCAAAAAAACCTCCCAATAGTAGTCCAAAAAAAACTACCAAAGCCAAGGCGTTTATGGTGTAAAACCTCAACATTTTCTCAATAAAACAAGGCTGTGATTTTGGCCGCGGTATTGGTTGTAGCACAAAACCGTTTTAATTTCGGGTGAATTGATTTTGTTGATTTTTACTATTTCTGGAATATTTTGGGTTTTCAGAATTTTTGAAGCCAACCAAACTCCAAACGCAGAAACTGTATTATTCTCACCAACCAAATGTTTGTAAAAAACCTGTTGGGTTTTGCTGAAAACTCCTTCGGAAAGCTTGTTGTAATATCCGTCAAAATCTACATCGCCGTTGTTCCCAAAAACAACCAAATCAATGTCGTCGATCTTCAAATTATTTTCTTTTAAAAAAGTTTCAATTGTTTCTGAAACCTTCTCTTTTTGAAGCGTGTTAAAAGTTTCCACGGCAACCAATTCGGCATAACAGCTTTTTGTCTTTTCGTTTGAAACGACAAAGAAATTCGCGCCTTCACTAAAAACGGCACCTTCGGTTTTTGAATCTAAAACTCCCGAAATTGTTACCGCCTCAGGTTTTATGTGATTGATTGCGCGATGCACTTTTGTGGTATGCTCGCCCAATTCTTCCACGCCGCCAACTAAAATATGTTCGGCTTCATCATTTTCAAGCTGCATTTTGGCATCGAGCAAAGCAGACTCAAAAGAAATTGCCGAATGTACGTACGTGAAATTATATGCTTTGCATTCCATCCCCAGTGCAATCTGTCCAGCAACGGTGTTGTGTGTGCTTTGAATGAAAGAGGTAGGCGTTAAATACTGTTCGTTATTATCAATAATGGCGCTCACAAATTTTTCGGAATCGATCATACAGCCCATTCCCGTTCCGGTAATGATAGCGTCCACGGTTTCAATTCCCGCTTCGTCCATCGCAATTTTGGAAGCAACTACGCCCATTTTAATCCCTTTTGCCATTCGGCGCGCAGCGGCTGGCGGAATGTATTGTTTGTAATCTGGGTCTTGGGCAAAAATTACGGTATCGTTGTAATTGATAATTTCATCTAAAAACCTACTATTATCATAGGTCTTTTGGGGTGAAATGGAAGCGATGCTATTTATGTAAACTTTCTTCATTACGCTTCTTTTGAAAATATAACTGTGGAACAATTACCTCCAAAACCAAGCGAGTTTGAAAGTACCGTGTTCAATTCCTTTTTCTTTAATTCCGTTTGTGGAATCATTGAAAATTCCTTCATCGGGGTTTTAAAATTCAGGTTTGGAAAGATGATATTATTTTGAAGCGCCAACACGGAATAAACCGCCTCAATCGCACCAGCGGCGGCCAAGGTATGGCCAGTATATGACTTAGTGGAACTGAATTCCGGCATTTCTTCGCCAAAAATCCTAAGAATCGCTCTTCCTTCCGAAAGGTCGTTATTTCCCGTGGCTGTTCCGTGGGCGTTGATGTAATCTATTTCCGAAGCTTTTAAATCGGCAACTCTCAAAGCTTTTTCCATCGCTAAAGTCGCGCCGTCGCCATTATCTGAAGATGCGGTTTGATGAAAGGCATCGTTGGCATTGCCGTAGCCTTTTACGTAGGCTAACACTTTTTTGCTTTCGGCTTTTACAATTTCATCACTTTCCAAAACCAAAAAAGCTGCGGCTTCACCCAAGTTCAAACCTTTTCTGTTTTCATCGAAAGGTGTGTTGAAAGTATCACTTAAAATCATCAAGGTTTTAAATCCGTTGATGGTAAATTTTGAAAGACAATCGGCTCCGCCTACCAACACACGATCCAATTTTCCGGATTTTATCAAGCGTGCGCCCAGCATAATAGCATTGGCCGCTGAAGAACACGCGGTACTGATTGTAGTGACTAAACTTTGTTCAATCCCCAACTGCTCCGCGATTTTCTGTGTGGAATCGCCTGCGTGGTGGCTTTCAATGTATTTTTGCGGTTCCTTTTCGGTAAGGTATTCGTAATAATATTTTTCGGTCATATCCATCCCGCCCACGCTGGTGCCGGAAATGATGCCCGTTTTGTATTTTTTGATGTTGGTGATTCCTGAATTGGAAATGGCTTCTTTTGCGGCAATTACACCGAGCATTGCGGTACGCGAATAATTATTTTCTGGCGGAAGATTGAGTTGGGCAATCAATTCGTTATTGGTGAATTTCACTTCGCCAACCATAATTTCATCGCGCTGAATGGTTTCAACATTATCAACGCGCGTGATGCCTTTTCTTTCGTTTATGAGCGCATCGTAATTTTCTGCTACATTGTTGCCAATTGCAGAAATAATACCCATTCCGGTTATGGCTACGCCTTTGCTCATAATATTTTACACGAAATTACTTTGTGCGGTGTTCCTGAATATAATCTGCCATTACCTGCACAGATTCAAAAATCTTCTTTCCTTCTTTCGGGTCGCTCAAACGGATGCCATAATCTTTGTCCAGCATAACGATAAGTTCCAAAGCATCAATGGAATCCAATCCAAGTCCGTCGCCAAAAAGTGCGTCATCATCTGCTATGTCTGCCACTGAAACATCTTCAAGATTTAATTGTTCAATGATTTTTCCTTTCAATTCTTCTTTTAATTCACTCATAATATGTTGTATAATCTGGTTATTTCTTCAGTTTTATGTTCAATTTCGCCTTCTTTTTCAACTAAATATAAAAAAGCATCGTAGCTGTTTTCGTCTAAATCTACCCAACCACAAAGTACTTTTTCTGCTTTTCCGCTTCGCAATAAACTGTTGGCGTACAGTTGCAAGTGTTCCGCATTAAAGCGGTCAAAGATAAAAAAACTATTTTCAGAATACAGCCTGTGCTTGATACTTATCTCGCCCAAACAAATATTTGGCAAGGTGTAAACAAAAACCGCCGGACTGGGAAAATATTCAGCATCGTTTTCTATTGCAGCTTGGTGTTTTCGGTCGGTGTCCAAACTGGATGCTTTGTTTGAAAAAATTAAGGCAATATTATTTTCTTCTTCTTCGTTTAAATTTTCTTTTTTCAGCAAAACATCTGCCGCCAAAAATGCTAGCTTGCTGAGATTGTCCATTTTGAAAAACTTGGAATAATCCGTTTTCAAAAACTTGTATGCGTTTTTTATAAAAGTTGAAAAATCTTCTGTCCCGATAGTTATCGGGACCTCACTAAAAAGTACATTTCCATTCAATGAAACAATTTGGTTCTTAATATGGCAATAGCTTTTTATGTGAAAAGTTTCAGTCAAAATTCTATTTCTTTTCGCAAATCAACATGGTGTGATATTCACCCAATTGGATGTCTTCTTTGAGTTTTAAACCAGCCTTGTCAATCAATTTCATAAAAACACTGGCCGGATACATTTTGCTGTTTCCGTTTGCAAGTACTGTAAAATATAGCGAAGTGGCCTCCAATATAAATTGTGAAGCGCGAAAGGCCTGTCTATCCGTAAAGGTTTCAACAATCACCAATTCGGCATCATCGTCCATGGAGTTTGCACAAATGCCCAACACTTTTACAATTTCTTCTTCAGAAAAACAATCCAAAAACTGGCACATCCAAATTAAGTCTGCCCCGCTTGGAATTTGTGGGTTTTCCGAAAGCCAATCAATCGGATGGCCAGAAATTCTATCTTTAAAACCATTGCTTTCGGCATTGGCCAAAGCCATGTTCAATTGGCCCGGTAAATCGACTATTTTCACATGTACCTCTTCATTGAAATTACAGCATTTAATAGAAAATTTGCCCGTATTTCCGCCAATGTCGAAGAGAGTTTTCGGCTTCCTTTCAAAAATTTTTTCCAAGGCTTCCGCAAAAATATCGTCGGAATAATGATGGTCAAAATCAAACCATGACTTTTGTTCGGCAGGTTTCAACTTTGAAAGTCCTTCGTAAATAGTCGGCCATTGCCCCAGTTCTTTCAAACCTTCCGGTTTTCCGGTTTTAATGGATTCGTTTAAATGAAACAAGCCTTTGTAACATACATCGTGCGCAAAATTAAGGTTCACGCTGGCCGTTTCGTTATAATTTAGGAAATAGCCCACTTTGGTCAGTTCGTATTGCTCGGCATCATTTTTACTAACAATATTCGAAGTTTGCGCAATTTCCAAAAGCACGCCAACCCCGTAAGGGCTAAGGGAAAGTTTTTGCGAAATCTCTTCGGCTGTTGGCCCGCCTGTTATCCGTTGGTCAAAAATATAATCGAGAATCCCGAGTTTCCGAAGCGAAACCGAAGCTTGAAAAACAAAGGGCGCAAAGGCTATGCGGTGCGCTTCTTCCAAAGCTTCAATGGCATTCATTTTTTTTGTGGTTGTTTGCATTTATGGTCGGTTAGTTGTTTGTTTTTTTAAAAATTACCGCTGTGTTGCAACCCCCAAAACCCGATGCGGTTTTTAGGAAGGTGTTTAACGTTTTCGGCGTATTTGTTTTGATGATATTTATGTTTTTTGAGACGCCAAGTTCGGCAAATCCTTTGGATGAAAAAAGTATATTTTTTTCCATAGAATGCATTCCTACAATGGTTTCCAATAATCCCGAAGCCCCCAAAGTGTGGCCAAAATAGCCCTTTAAACTATTGAGGGGCACATTTTCCATTTCCAAACGGCTGAAGGCAATGGCCTCCATTTCGTCGTTAAAAGGTGTGGCGGTGCCGTGTGCGGAAATATAATCGATTTCTTTCGCATTCAAGTTTGCCTCTTTCAGTGCAGATTTTACACTTCGGAAAAGCCCTTCGCCGGTTCGCGACGGACCCGAAATATGGTTTGCGTCGTTGCAGGTTGCGTCGCCCAAAATTTCAAAGCCTTCCTTTGGAAGATTTTTTTCGGAAGAAGTAACCAGAACACTGGCTGCGACTTCGCCTAAATTAATTCCAACACGATTTTTATCATAAGGTTTACAAGGTTCTGCTGATAAAGCCTGGAATGAATTAAAGCCCGAAAGAATAAACTTCGTCACCAAATCGCCGCTTGTTATAAAAACGTGGTCGTATTTGCCTTCAGAAATAAAACGCTTTGCTGCAGAAATTGCCAAAATACCCGAAACACAGGCGTTTGAAAGAATAATTGCTTCATTTTTAAAGCCGAAAAAGTTTTGGATTGTTTTCCCTAATTCACTTAAATAAGCCCGGCTTTCTGGAAAATTGCTGTCTTTTTCAAGCACATCAATATTCCCTTTTGTGGTTGAAATGATAACTCCAACATTTTCATTTAAAGGAATTTTTGAAGCATCGACAACATTTTTCAAAGAAAGCAACATCATTTGTTCCAACTTCGTAAAAGTTGAAGCATCGCCAATTTTGTTGAATTCATTTTTTACTTTTTCAGAAGAAATCATTGAAGCGCAAAACGGTTCGGGCAAAAGGGAAGCATCATCGAATTTTGCAAGGCCTGATATGCCTTTTGAAATATTTTCAACTACCGTTTCGCTGTCAAAACCTAGACTGCTTAAAATATTGTTATATGAAACGAAGGTTTTACCCATTTTTTACAAACCCATTTTTTCCTTCCATTTTGCAAAAAATTCAGGCTTTGTAAGAGAAAGCTCTCCTTTTTCGTTCAAAAAAACCTGAATGGTCTCACCCAAACAGACCAATCTTCCCTTGGGGTCGAAAATGCGGTATTGAAAAATCATTTTTGCCGCAGGAGAAGGAATGAAAGTCGTCTTTATAGTTGCCACATCGCCATAACGCAACGGGAGTTTATGCTCGCAGGAAGATTTCACGATTGGGGAAGTGTAACCGTTAGCCTTTTGTTCTAAATATGAAATGCCATGTTCGCGTCCAAAAGCTTCGCGCCCGTCCTCAAAATACTGAATATAATTGCCGTGCCACACAATTCCCAAAGGGTCTGTTTCCGTAAAACGCACCCGGATTTCTGAGGTAAAGCTTATTTCATTTTTATTTTCAGACGGCATTTTTTCTTCTATTATAAATTATTGCTATTACGATTGTTGTGAGGAAGAACAACAATAATAACGAAATTTCGGGAAGGATTTTAACAAAACCCACATTTCTTAAAAATACATCGTAAAACGCTTCCAAGCCCCAGTTCATCGGAGAAATTTTGGAAACAAACTGCATAAATTTCGGCATTACAAAAACGGGTACCCAAACGCCGCCCAGTGCCGCCAAAATAACCACCGAAGTGGCGCCAAACGGTGCTGCCTGTTCCTGTGTTTTTGCTACGGTGCCAATCAGCAATCCCAATCCTATCGCGGCAAGCCCAGAAAAAAGCGCGACTAAATATAGCATCGGCAACTTGCCCGAAACGTCAACTCCCGGAAGGTCGATAGCGGGAAAAAGAAAAATACCCACGAGCAGCATAAGTGTAAATTGAACGAGACACACAGCGAGATAAACGATTGTTTTTCCGCCCAGAACGGTAGCATAACTCACTGGAGTGGTGCGCAAACGGACAAAAGTACCTTGGTTTTTTTCTTTTAAAAGATTGATTGAAAGCGGAACAATGATGAAGAAAATGGCAAACAGCGTCCACGCCGGAACGTTATGCTGTGCTGAGTTTGGGATGATTTCTTCGTTATTTTTTGTGGGAAGAATTTCTTTAAAAGCGATAAAACTTTCAGTTTCGAAAATCGGTTCGGAATCGTCCTCGCCCAATTCCGTTTGAAACGCTTTGTAGATGCTTTGCGTTTCAATTTTCGAAATCATTTTATCGATGCCGTTTTTTACGGAAGATTTAAAACTAACCTGTGTTGCGGGGTCAAAATACAAACGGACCTCCTTTTGCGGAATCGTTTCTTTTGCAACCACCAAAGTATCTTCTTCCAACCCAAATTTTGATAAAATTCCTTCAACATTTTGGTCCACTTTCTTTTGAAGCGATACCGAAAGATTCTCGGGAATCACAATGGCGAGTTGATATTTTCCTGTGAAAACAGCCTCCTTTGCCTCTTCCTCGGAAGATTTCTGCAGAATTTCAAACGAATTGGATTCGGAGAGATTTTCGACGATGTTTTTTGAAACTTCGCCTTTGTCATTATCCACCAAAAGCACGGGAATTTTTATATCGCTGATGGTTTTGAAAGTGCTGTCCTGCACCAAAGTAATTACGATCAAAAGCAACAAAGGCATTATAAAAAGAATTGCAATCCCTCCCAAATCTCGGATTAGCAGCAGAAATTCTTTATATGTTGACGCCCAAAGTTTATGCATGGTCGCGAAGGGCTTTGCCTGTTTTCGTTAAAAATACTTCTTCAAGATTATTGGCGCCGGTTTGATTTTTTATCAATTCTGAAGGAATTCCTTTTACTATAATTTCACCATTGTCAATTATTGCGACGTGGGTGCAGAAAAACTCGGCTTCGTTTAAATGGTGCGAAGTATAAACGATTGTTGTTCCTTGTTTATTCAGCAATTTTAAATGGTCGATGATTACGTTTTTTGATTGCACGTCCACGCCCACTGTGGGTTCGTCAAGAAATAATACTTTCGGTTGGTGCAAAATTCCAGCAATTAAATTTACGCGGCGTTTCATCCCGCCGGAAAAAGTGGCGGTTTTTTTATTTGCGAATTTTGAAAGCCCCATTATTTCCAGATGTTCGTTAATGGAGTTTTTTAAAATTTCGCCTTTAATTCCGTACATACTCCCGAAGTATTCTAAATTCTCAAAAGCGGTGAGCGTTGGGTAAAGTGCGTATTCCTGAGGAACGATCCCAATTAATTGTTTCAATTGGTTTTTGTGTTCCTTAAAATTCAATCCGTTTATCGTGAAAGAACCCGAAGTGGGCTTCAGCAAAGAAGTGAGCATGGAAATAAGTGTGGTTTTTCCAGCGCCGTTTGGGCCAAGCAGGCCGTATATTTCGCCTTCTTCAACTTTCAAATCAAGGTTTTTTACCGAAAAGAATTCGGCACCTTTGTATTTTTTTGAAAGTTGGTTTATTTGTATCATAAGCCCCCTAAATCCCCCGAAGGGGACTTTTTATATCGATTTCTTTAATTTCTTAAAAAACACCTTTTCCAAATCGGCAATATGATCCAATTGGTCTGCAACCTTATTATAACTGTCGGTTTGGGCGCTTCGGTTTTTGTAGATTCTAGATGCTTCCAAAGCGAAATCACGCCATAAATCGCCAATTTCTGTCATTTCTTTTGAAAGTTCAATTAACTTTTCATTCCCAAGTAATTTTCCAGATTCCTGCAGAAATGCCGCATAAATATAACGGAAGCCGCCACCGCCCGTACCAATTTCTTCCTGCATCCGCACTACTTGTCCTAAATAATGGTTTGCAGTTTTAACACCTTTTTTCTTCGGCCACTTTCGGATTAAACCAGCGATTTTATGAATTCCCTTTACGCCAACAAACGAAACTGGTGCCAACATTGCCTTACAGGTATCTTTAATTCCTTTTACAATTGCTGTCTCAAGTTCCAATTTTTCGGGAAAGGAAATCGGGTAATACATATGTCCTTTAGGTGCGAAGGCTCCTTTTGCGAAACGTACTTTTTCCAGTTCCTTTTCGGAAAGGGAGGTTACATCTTCCATCACTGGATCGCTAATTAAATAACGATCGCCTTGTTTCCCATAAACCACCATATTGTGGGCGTTGAAATGGAAACGGTATTCATCGGGAAAATAAACCAAATTGTAAACGCCGACTTGTAAACCAACAGGATTGTTTTTTTCAAGATTTTCATCCAAACGTGCTTTTGCATCTTTCGGATTGCTGAATTTTTCGCGCTTCATTTTTACGCCAGTTCGCTTTGCAAACTTTTTAAAAATATGTCCAGGCAAGGCGCGATAGGTAATTACGGGCGCGTGATTCACTTTCAACAACGGAATATAACAAAACAACAAACCGCTGCCAATACCAAAAACCATTGGTTCGCTAACGCTAAAACCGTTGTGTTTCATCAAATTTGAAACAACGCCGTTTTCACAGTGTGCAGATTGGTGGTGGGTGAAGTTAATGATGGTTTCAGGTTTCAAGTTTCAGGTTTTTCTATTGATACTGTGGATACTTTTGATTCTATGGATTCTATGGAGATTTATAAACTTTTAAACTCATAAACTTATCGATTTTTCGTCTTAACCCCCGACCCCTAAAGGGGAGAGTTTTGGCTCCCGCCGCGGCGGACTGGGGTAATTTATATTCAATTTTATTTATAAACTTTTAAACTCATAAACATATAAACTTATCGACTCATCGACTCCTCAACTAATCGACTTCAGCTCTTCAACTGAAATATCAAACGCATCAGCATATTTATTCAAAGTTTTATCGCTCAATTTTTTAAAAACTGAAGGTTTAAAGTGGCGTTTTACTTTCCATTGCCAGAACCCAACGTAGCTTGCCAAAATGCCCAAGTCCATTTTGTGGAGTTCCATATAATATTCTATGGGGCTGGTTTCGCCTGCAATTACACGGCTTTTTGCATCGGCAATGCGCTCTTTTATTTCCTCGATTGCATTGTTTAATGCTACGGTTTTTGGTTCCCAGCCTGTGCTGTTTTCGGTAGTGTATTCGCCATTTTCATCAACGGCATAACAGAGTTCGCGGAAATTGGCGGATTCCAGATTGCTTTTGTCCTGTGGTACTTCCTTTTTCTTCATAATCAGACTTCATGGATTAAAAAATTCATGGTAGAAGATACAATTAATTTTTCATCGAGGAAGGTTTCGGCCTCTAGGCTGCACATTGTCATTTCGCCTGTGTCAAATCTGGAAAGGAGTTTTGCCCTTGTAACAATCGTTTCGCCAACCTTTGGAAGCTGAAAAATCTCCACTTTTTTGATGGCGCTTATGTAGCCAACCAATTTATTGCCTGTTCCTTCCAAATCGTCCTTTTCAAAAAAAGTTTGCCCGACAACGCCCGAAGCAGCTTGGGCAACATTTTCAATAAGACCAGTTTCAGAAAGTTCTCCGTTATCCAAAAAAACGCAATCTTCTGTAATGTGGAATTGGGTGGAAACCGAAGCGTCGTCAATTTCGAGCACTGAAGTAACCATAAGCATCGGCTCACGGTGCGGCAGAAAATTGGCAATGTCAATATTTGAAACGTCCTCAGCTTTCATTAATTGGCCAATACGGTTTTCATTTCGCTGGAGGCGATTACTTTTCCATTGCATTCGGTTTCAGCGGTTACCAAAGTTACGCCCATTATATCGTGCAGCACGTTTACCGTGGTTTTCAGTTCATTTCCAACAGAAGGGAGCTCAATGATTTCAGCTTTTTTTATTGCCCCGATATAGCCCACGGGAGCATCTTCTTCCTTTAAAAAAAATTGATAGCCCGTGTAAAGTGCCACGGTCTGCGCCATATGCTCAATCAAACCCGGCGCGGTAAATTTATTGTTTTGCGTAAAAATGTTTTCTTCGGAAATGGTCAATCCCGCGATTACTTTTTTATCTTCAAAATGAAGCAGTTTGTCCACCATCACAAACGGCGCTTTCTGTGGAATCAATTTTCCGATGAAATCTTTGTCCGTTATTTTTTCGGTGAATTGATTCATTTAAACAACTGTTAAATAGGCGTACGAATATGCAAAACGCGCGCTTTCGGGTACTTGCAGAAATATTTTATCGCCCTTTTTCAGTTTTCCGGAATGTACCAATTCTTCAAGCATAAGATAGATGGAACCAGCGCCCACATTTCCAACTTTTTGAAGGTTCAAAAACCATTTTTCCCAAGGTAAATGAAGGCCTTGACGTTCAATTTCGTTATACAGATTTTCCTTGAAATAATAGGAAGAAATATGCGGCAGGTAGTAATCAATATCATCCTCGGTGATGCTGTGCTTTGCCATGGCATCTTTCATGCTTTCCACCCCTTTTTGAAGGATATTTTCGCCCAACAATTTCACGTCCTGCTTCATTGCAAAAAGCGACATTTTTCCCCAAACATCAGCGGGATATTCGCTCCAAGGTTTTAGGCTGCCATCATCAAGTTTGTCGCCTCCGGCATACATGCACGTTTCCAATTCGAAGGCGTAACTGTAGCCTTCCATCCATTCAATTTTTAAAGAGGTTTCCCCCTTGGGCTCACTTTCCAAAAGAATTGCGCCAGCTCCGTCAGACAGCATCCACCGCAAAAATTCTTTGTTGAATGCCAAAATTGGGTTTTCATCAATTTGTTGCAAATGTGCCACTTCATCCTCAAAAATATCAGACTTCATCCAAGAAGAAGTTCTTTCGGAACCTGTGCAGACCGCATTGTTCACCTGCCCAGACTTTATGGCCAGGTAGCCATATTTCAAGGCGTTCATTCCGCTGCAGCAAGCCCCGGAAGGCGAGTTGATTTCAAGGTTTCCGTTCTTTAAAAAACCGTGTACCATGGCGGCGTGGCTCGGCAAAATTTGGTCTGGGCTGGAGGTGCCACAGGACAGCAATTCAATATCGTTTTTGTGGAAAGTTTCATCACACAAAGCCTCAACTGCTTCCGCAGCAAGCTGTGCGTTGTTATGGGTTACGTTTCCATCTTTGTCGATGGCGTAATAACGTGTTTTTATCTGGTTGTTCCGAAGGATGATGCGGCGCGCTTTTGAGGTCTTTCCATTGATAACCCCAAGCTTTTCCTCCATGGCCTCATTGTCAACGGGCTCGTTGGGCAAAAACTTCGCAATCCTTGTAATGTAAACGTTCTTCATTAATCTTGCTTTAATGCAACAGATGAATAATAAGCTTTGTCCCTTTGTATTTTACGGTACATTGGGATATAAGTGAGCAAAAATACAATAAATACTATTGGGGCTATAAGCCATATTGCAAATAACAAATAATATTTAAAATAAACGAGCCATTTCTTTCTTTCCTCGCCTTCTTTTTTTATTAAATGGTTCGCCCATTTTGTAAAAACCATATTTCCGCGGATATCGGTTGCTATTAGCGATGGGTCAACTTTTACGGCTCCCACGTCCAAAAGATTTTGCTGCAGATTTGAATATTCATTTTGAAGCAAAGCTTCTTTAATGGGAACTCCAAAACGGGAGGCTGCTTCAATATCTTTGTCCGACACTCCCGGTTTTGGGAAAATACCGAGCATTCTGGTTTTCTTACCGCCCATAAGCCAATGCACGATTGTGATAACGCTGATGTGGTTCAGGTTACGGTCCACCAAAGCAATATTTCCGACCAATTTTGCATGGTTCGCAATCAATAATTTTTTCACTTTTTCCTGCGCCATTATCCACATATTGCGGCTTGCGGAAACGGTTACCACGGGCGTATTTGCGAGCAATAATTTTGCCTCTTCAGATTTTAAAAATGAATTGATTGGGATGGAAGGCGTTAAATACCAAGTAGTGTAACCCAAAATAACCAAGTCGTATTTTTTTTGAAGAATTTCTGATGGAATCGCTTCCAAAGGTGTTGGGATTTGAAGAAAGGTTTCCGGGAAAGCACCGTAAAATTCTTCCTGTTTCCACGGAAAGGGGAATTTTTTCTTCGGAAGTATTTCGCAATAGGAAATGTTAACTTTTTCATCTGAAATTGTTGAAGCAACATACTTCAGAATATCAAAAAGCTGTCCGGTTTGGGAATAATAAATTATAAGTACTTCCTTCATTTCTTAATCGTCCGTTTCCCAAAAATCAAAATAGTTGAACCATTGCAACGGATATTTTTTCAGCATCCACTCAACGCTTTCTGTGTATTTTTTTAATAAACCTTGCGCATCGCGATTTTTTACTTCCGCTTGACGGGCGTACAAATGATAGTGCTTGTTGGTTTCCTTCATTACATAAACGAACAAAACCGGCACGTTCAGCCTACTGGCCAACAAAAATGGACCGGCGGGAAAATTTGCCTCTTTTCCCATTAATGATTCCGTCAATAATTTTTGGCCTTTCATATATCTATCGCCTGTAAAACAGACCAACTCGCCATTGCTGAGCGCATTGTTTATTTCAAAAATATGCGACATATCTTCTTTCACCAAGATAAACTTTACATTGGAACGCATGGTTACTTTTTCCATATATTCCTTGATGTTCTTATGTTCGGCATCGGTGGTAACAAGACTTATTTGCGAACGGGTATCAATTTCCTCAAAAAAGAATTCGGCAATTTCAAAATTGCCCACATGGGCACTTATCATAATGCCCCCTTGCTTTTTGTCGAGAAGTTCTATAATATTCTCGACTCCATCACATTCATGGGTAAATCTGTTTTGCAGGCCAGAGGAGATTGCGGCCTTGTCAATAATGGTCTTGCCAAAAACATAATAACTTTTATAAATGCTTAAAACACTCTTAGTCCAGGAATATTTCAGCCTTTTACGAAAGTAGTAAAATATGGATCGGGTGCTTTTTCCGGCGAAGAATACGTAATAAAGAGCAACGAAGTAAAGCAGTCCGTATGCAGCGCGAACACCTAATTTTCTGATAAAAAATATAAAGATTTTATACCCTAAAACGGTTCCTTTGCTTTTGCCTTCCCACTCGCCCGCCATAAATAGTTATTGCAAATTTCAGCTGATTTTTGTTTCAATCAGGTCATAAAAATCTTGAAGTGTAATAACATTAAGGAAATCCTCACCAGTCAATTTCACGCCAAAATTGGCCTCAATGGCAACTACCAAATCCACAAAATCCAAGCTGTCCAGCTCCAAAGTTTCCTTTAGATTGGCCCTTGGTTCAATGTCTTCGGTCTCTACCTCAAACTCATCTACCAAAAAGTAGTTTATCTTCTCAACTATAACTTCTTTATTCATTTTTAATGTGTGCATTTTTTAATTATCAATGCGGAATTGGTTCCCCCAAACCCGAAAGAATTGGACAAAAATACATCAATTTTTCTATTTAACGTTTTGTTAACAAGGTTTAATTTTGAAGCCGCCTCATCCGGCGTTTCAAGATTGATATTTGGCGCTATGAAGGAGTGTTCCATCATAAGCATAGAATAAATAACCTCGCTCGCGCCTGCCATCCAACATTCGTGGCCGGTCATGGATTTTGTGGAACTTACATAAGGTCCATTTTCCCCAAAAACATCCGTAATTGCGAGCGCCTCATTTGCGTCTCCAACTGGTGTTGAAGTTGCGTGTGCATTTACGTAATCAATTTCCGCAGCTTGGATATTTGCCTGTTCCAGAGCCATTTTCATTGCTCGGGCAGGTCCGTCAACATTTGGCGTTGAAATATGATCGCCGTTTGAAGAAAAGCCGTAGCCTATAATTTCGCCCAAAATTGGCGCTCCTCTTTTTACAGCGCTTTCGTAGCTTTCAATAATTAAAGTAGCTGCGCCACCGCTGGGAACCAACCCATCGCGGTCTTTATCAAACGGACGACAAGCTTTTGTGGGATCTGCTTGAGTTGAAAAAACACCTAGCCCATCAAAACTGCCCATTGCCAGTTCATTAATCTCTTGGGCTCCACCAGAAATGATACAATCCTGCAACCCGTTTTTTATAAGAAAATAGGCCATCCCGATGGAATGTGAACCGCTGGCACAGGCTGCACTTATGGTGAAATTGATGCCTCGCAATTTAAAAATGGTGGAAAGGTTCATCGTTACCGAAGAATTCATCGCCTTAAAAATTGCGCCCGAACCCACCAAGGTTGTATCTTTTTTTTCACGAATTTTATCAACCGATTCTATGACCGATTTTGCAGTGCTGTCATTTCCGTAGAGAATACCCACTTCGTTTTCGTCGAGAAATTGTTGGTCTATTTTAGCGTTTTTCAAAGCTTCAATAGTTGCGGCATAGGCGTAGGCACCTTCTTCACCAAGGCTAACACGCTCTCTTCGGGAAAGCTGTTCCTTCAAATTGGGTTCTTCCACCCAACCCGTTAAACAGGAACGATAACCGAAATCTTTTCGTTTTCCATCACAAATAATTCCAGATTTTCCTTCATAAAGCGACTGCTTTACTTCCTGCAGGTTTTTGCCGATGCAGGAATAAATGCCCATTCCAGTTATTACTACTCTTCTCACTTCTCCTTCATTTTAGGAATAAATTCCTCCATTAATATTAATCACTTCCCCAGTAATATACGATGCCTTTGAAGACGCTAAAAAGCTAACAATATGCGCCACTTCTTCTGCCTCTCCAAAACGGTTGGCTGGTATCATTTTTTTCAGTTCTTTTTCGTCAAGTTCGGCGGTCATATCGCTTTTTATAAATCCCGGAGCAACTGCGTTTACAGTAATGTTCCGTTTTGCAACTTCCTGCGCCAATGCTTTTGTGGCGCCGATAACCGCTCCTTTTGCAGCGGAATAGTTTACTTGGCCTGGAGTTCCTTTTAAACCTGAAACCGAAACCATATTTATAACCCTTCCGTATTTATTTACCAATAATTTTTGGATTAACGCATTGGTAACATTGTAAAAACCATTCAAACTGGTGTTGATTACGCTGTGCCAATCTTCGGGTTTCATCCACATAAACATTCCGTCTTTGGTAATTCCTGCATTGTTAATTATGACTTCAATAATAGCGTCTTTATTATTTTCGTGCCATACGTCAAATGCCTTATTAACAGCTTCGGTATTGGTAACGTCAAATTGAATAATTTCTCCTTTGCCGCCGAGTGCCTCAACTTCCATTAAAGTTTGTTGGGCAGCTTCTTTGTTGCCGTTATAATTTATAAGAAGGCTGTATTCCAAATCTTTTGCAAGTTGAATACAAACTGCACGGCCAATACCTCGTGAACCTCCTGTTACTAATGCGTATTTTTGTTTTGTTTTGTTTTCTTCCATTTAATTTTTCTTGCAAAGTCACAAAGACGAAAGTCGTCTTTTTTCTATTTTCTTTATTCTTTTATCTACTTTGAAGTATCCACAAAAACTTCAGCGTTTTGATGCCATTTGCCTAAAACTTTTCCAGTATTATCAATAAAGCCCCACTGTTTGTCCTTTTTTACACGAGCAAGGCCGTCTTGAAATCCTTTTTTAGTTCCACTTTGAAATAAGCCTGATGAAATATCATATTCCATTGGAATTACCAATTTTCCAGTTTTATCAACAAAACCCCATAATTTTTTTTCTTTCACAGGAGCTAATCCATTTTCAGAAAATATTTCTGCATCGGCATACATCGGATTCACAACTTTTTCGCCCTTCTCATTGATATACCCCCATTTTTTGTTTTCGTTTACAGGTGCAAGCCCTGCATTAAACGCACGGGCTTTATCATAAGCTGGTTGAATGACCCACTCTCCTTTTCCGTTGATGAAACCTATTTTTTTATTGCTTTCGGCATAGGTCAATGGTGAGTCGTTTGTGAAATCCCAAATTTTGTCCACACCGTTAATTGGGGTGAATGTACCATTAATCAAAACTCCAAAGCTTTCTCCTTTTCGTGCCCAAATTCCATTTTTGCTGAAATCGCCAATCTCGTTATAATCTGCGGGCACAACAACTTCACCTTTCGTATTCAACAACCCCCAGGTTTCTCCATTTTTAAATTTTGCATGTCCGTTGTTAAAACCTTTGATTTCATCATATTTTGGCTCCAAGATTGCTTTTCCGCTGGTATCCATCAAACCAATTTTTTCACCCTCGCGAATAATGGCTACTCCATTGTCAAAATCGTAATATTTTTCTCTTGCAGGAGTATCTAAAGTTTCACCTTTCGAGTTTATGTATTTCCATTGGTCGTTCTGCATTACCAATGCATACCCGGAATTGAATTCTTTTACACGATCATACTCTGGTTGAATTACCCATTCGCCGGAGGTATTGATAAAACCCCATTTTTTGTCTTTCATAGCTGCTGCCATCTTGCCCGAAAAGCTATCTGCTTTTTCAAATTGTGGTTGAATGGCATACTCACCGGTTTTGTTGATATAACCAAATAAATCATTGTCGCGGACCAAAGCCAGTTCCTGTGCAAAAACTGTGGTTGTCCCTAATAAAAAAATAAGTGCATAGGAAAAAATTGTTTTCATAATAGTATCAATTTAAGTTAGTTGAGGAGAGACGAACAATTTACAAAATTATTCCATTCCTATTTTGAAGAATCCATCAAAAATTCTTTTACTTTATTGACATACGGATACATTGCAACATCTTCCTTAAAAACTGGGACGATGGCACGAATTTCATCGTACATTTTTTTGGTTTCGGAAGAAACGTTATCCTGAACCTTCAAATATTCAATGGCTTGGACGATGGTTATTAGCTCTATTGCAACCACTTCAAAAGCATTTTCAATCACTTTTTTTGTAATAAGCGCCGCATTGGTGCCCATACTTACAATGTCTTGATTGTCATTGTTGTTCGGGATGCTGTGCACATACATGGGGTTGCTGAGCATTTGGCTTTCGGCGGTTGTGGAAGTAGCGGTAAATTGAACGCCCTGCATTCCAAAATTTAGCCCAAGTTTTCCCAAATTGACGAATGGTGGAAGTATATCGTTCAATTTTGAATTCAATAAATAGTTCAATTGGCGCTCGGCGAGCATCGTCATTTTTGCAACTACAATTTTCAACTTGTCCATTTCGAGGGAAACATAATCGCCGTGGAAGTTTCCGCCGTGATATACATTTCGTTTTTCAACATCCACGATCGGGTTATCGTTTGCTGAATTTACTTCTTCAATCAATATTTTTTCAACGGAATTGAGCGTGTCCAAAACAGGACCCAAAATTTGTGGTACGCAGCGAAGCGAGTAATATTCCTGCACTTTTTCAACAAAAACCTCTTCGTTTTTTGAACCGTTGTACAAATGATGTTCGCGTTTGCGGGTTAGGTTGCTATCCTTTAAATGAGTACGCATCATTTCGGCAATTTTTCGCTGGCCTTCGTGCTTTTTGGTTTGGTTCAATTCAAAGGAAAGATGATCGTCATACGCTTTTACAATTTCATTTATGGCAGAGGAAGCTTTAATCATCCAATCCATAATTCGTTTTGTGTAAAGCACGTTTACAACGCCAATTCCCGTCATTACTGACGTTCCGTTCATTAAAGCCAATCCTTCGCGCAGCTCCACTTTTATAGGCTGAAGGTTTTCAATTTTGAAAACTTCTTCCGTATTTCTGCGTTCTCCTTTATAAAAAACTTCGCCTTCACCAATCAATACCAAAGCCAAATGGGCAAGCTGCACCAAATCGCCGCTGGCGCCAACGCCACCGTGTTCATATATAAGTGGAATAATATTTTTGTTGAGCAATTCGCCCATCAATTTAATGACGGAAGGATGAACCCCACTGTTGCCAAGGCTTAGCGTATTCATTCGCGCAAGCATGGCCGCGCGAACGTATTGTGCCGTAATTGGGTTTCCGGTTCCCGAAGCATGGCTGCGAATAAGGTTGTACTGCAACTGGATGCGTTCGTCATCCTTTATTTTATACTGTGCCATCGGGCCGAAACCTGTGTTGACACCGTAAATAATTTTATTTTCAGAAAATTCTTTCAGAAAATCGAAACTATTTTGAACTCTTTCTATTATATCTTTGTGAAGTTGGACAGAATCGTTTTTGAAGATTATTTTATCAAAATCGGCTGTTTCCAGTTTTCCTTGTAATGTTGGCATTTATAGTTGAATCAAATGTTCTATTAAATAATTTGGTAACTTTAGAATGCAAATTTAGAATTTTTTAACAATCTATATCTTAATAATATGAATGATATTGCTGTTGATGTGTTAATTATTGGTGCAGGACCTTCAGGCTGCGTTGCTTCTTCCTATTTAAAAAACAACGGAATAAGCTCCAAAGTGGTTGAAAAAAGTAAATTTCCACGCTTTGTGATTGGCGAAAGTTTATTGCCACGCTGCATGGACCATTTTGAGGAAACTGGGCTATTGGATTGTTTGATGGAGCAGCAATTCGAAATTAAGGCAGGCGCTCGATTTTTGAAAGATGATATTGTTTGTAATTTCGATTTTTCAAAAAAGCACACTCCGGGCTGGGATTATACTTGGCAGGTTCCGCGGGCGGATTTTGACCATACGCTTGCCAAAGAAATAGTTAAAAAAGGCGTAGATGTTTCCTTCGGTCACGAAGTTACGGCTGTAGAGTTTGACGAAAATGGACATTCCACAACAACAGTTAAAACCGAAGAAGGAAACGAGTATAAAATTCGCGCGAAATTTATTATAGATAGTAGCGGTTACGGAAGAGTTTTACCACGATTATTGGATTTGGACAAGCCTTCTACTCTTGAAGCAAATTCCGCAATCTACACACATGTGAAAGAAACCGAACGCCCCGAAGGTGTTGAAGGAACGCTTATTACTTTTGATGTAGTAAAAGATGAAGTTTGGCTTTGGGTGATACCTTTTTCAAATGGAAATACAAGTATTGGCTTTGTTGGACCAACGGAGTTTATTGAATCTTTTAAAGGGACAAATTCTGAAAAACTTAAGGAAATGCTGAAAATCTCCGACTATTATTACGATAGGCTAAAAGATTTGGACTTCCTTTTTGAGCCACATATTATCAAAAATTATTCAAAAGCCGTAAAACAACTTTACGGAAAAGGGTATGCCCTTACGGGGAATAGCGCTGAATTTTTGGATCCCGTATTTTCCTCCGGCGTTACGTTTGCAACAGAATCGGGCGTGAAAGCTGCCAAACTAATAACCAAAGAATTAAATGGCGAAAAAGTGGATTGGGAACAAGATTATACGGGCTATATCATGAAAGGCGTAGATGTTTTTAGGACTTACGTTAGTGAATGGTACACCGGCAATCTTCAGAAAATATTTTTTCACCGCCCCGAAAATCCTGTGATCAAAGAACAGATTTGCGCTGTACTTGCTGGTTATGTTTGGGATGAAACGAATCCGTTTGTAAAAAACCACAACCGCCTAGTTAAGACGGTTGCGAAGGTTATTGATATGGAAAATGAACGAGCTTACTAGTTATACTTGATACCTCTTCTTAATTTTTTTGCGAAAAATTTGGCGAGATTCCAATAGCCGTAAGCTATTCGTTCACCTTGGTGAAAATCAAAATCTTCCAAGGTGGCTTTATCTCCGGCATAGTTACATTCAACGTCAGTTATTTTTGCGGAAAATAAAATGTTTTCAGCGTTTTCGGTTTTAAAAACAGAAATTGTCACTTCCAGATTTCCGCTTTTTCTTGTAAAACCGTTGTTATACCCCGGATAGATTTCCGTAGTGTGAACTTTCATGATATAAGGTAAATCTGGCCGATTTTTAATTACTTTTACTTCTCCTTTTTTAAAATATTCATTGAAAGCCTGTATATATCTAGGCTCATATCTATATGCTCTATCGCTAAACCATTCTTCTCTAAAAACCCTTGCGTTTCCAGGTTTTGCCTGCTCTTTTTCAAGCATTGTTTTTTGAAGATATGCTTCTTCACTCTCAAAATCCGTTACCGTCAAATCTGAATAATCAAAAACAAGATTGTATTCAGAAATAGTTTTCAGGTTTTTATAATTTCCTGAAACTATTGTAATTTCCTGTGCAGAAACAACAAACGATATATTTAGGAATAATAATAGAAATGCAAATTTCATTTCAATAAATTTTTCTTTGTTGTAAACTTACTAAAGTTTTTATGCAAAAAAAGCCATCTATTCAAAGACGGCTTTTTTTCTGTATTAATATAAGTTTGAATATTTTTTGTTAGTTAATATCTACTTTAATAAGCACATCTTCTTTGCTCTTTTTATAAACTTCCAAAACAAATTGGTCTTCCGTGGTTTTTACAATTCGGTTATTGCTAAATTGGTATACTTCCATTTTGTCCGTTACTTCCCTAGTGTCTAATATGGAGCCTTTAGAAATTGCACCAGTCGCGTCGTTTATTTTAAAGGAAGTAAGATAACCGCCGTAACCGTCACTGTGTAGCGCCGGAATCTGGTCCAACTCCAAATCTATGTTTTTTACGTTATCCAAAAACACGATGTAGTGATTTCCATTTGCATTAAAATAGGAATAAGACATTCCTCCTTGGTATGTTTTACTGGTATCATAAACCTCACCCATTTTTGGTTTGCCTGATTGTCTTTTTGGTATTTTCTTCATCCAAGCCAAATTTCCAGAAGCATCAATTTTTGAAACCAAAATGTCATTGTAATGATAGGTTACGTAAGTTCTTTTACGGGAATAGTGAACAATCATAAAAGTTTGTTCACCAATCATTAATAAGCTTCCATCGTCGGCAATTATAAGGTGTCGCAATTTCATGTGCTCAAACTCTGCTTTTCCGTCTTCGTCTTTACGCTCGTTTCGTTTTTTGGTTCTGTTTTTTACGTATTGGTTTAAAATTTCCAACGGAATTTCATAGGATTTTTCATCAATCAATTTTCCTTCCCTAGTAATTTTAAAGGTATAAAGCCCATCTGCATTGTGCAATTCGTTGTTTAAACCGTTTGTGTAAAATCCTGAACAAATCATATAACCTTCAAACGACTCAAATAGAGAAATTCCATTTATGAACTTATCACCCAGTTCTATTTTGGTCTTTTCAATTTCAGAAGAACCTTTTGAGAGTCTAAATAATTCCATATGATAATTGGCTTCTTCATCCTTTCTTTTTTTCTTGTCTTTATTACTGTCATCGTGAAAGACTTTGGCTAGCAAATAGCCATTGCCGTCAGAATCAACTGCAAAATCCTCCACATCCATTCTTCTTTCGGTATAGGGCATTGTGTATTCATTTGCCCAAAGTTTGTTTAATTCTTTATCATAAACCTCAGTGCCAATAATATCATAACTTTCTTTATCATTTCTTTCCTCAGGTTTTCTTCTGTATTGAATAAGAATCTTAGACTCGTCCAGCGATGTTAAGAAGGAAAATTTATCTGTAACGCCAAATCCAAAAGCGAAGGGCGCGGAAACTCCTGCCGTAGAAGCAAAAGTACCAGCCAATCTACCGTCAATATCAATCAATTTAACTGCCTCACCAACAAACTCGCCTGTTCCAAAGTTTATTTCTCTGTAGAAAAGTTGTTCATGTGCGATTTTTTTTCCGGTCCAAGATGAATAAAAAAGATAGTATTTGTCCTGCAATTGCTCCATCCCTTCAACCACGTAATTGTCAGGAAAATCTTCATATTCTTTGACAGAAATTTGCTTAAGGTTGCTTACATCGAATTTTTGTAATACCACACTTTTTTTCCATGGTTTTACTGTTAAAATTTGGTTTCCGTCAGAAAAATAATATTTTTTTGGGGAGTCATATACTTGATAGGGCTCACTTACAGTAAAACTGTAATCTGAAGAAAGTTCTTTTTGCCCATAACTATAAAATGTTGCCGCCAACAGCAGCAGGTAGAGTACTTTTTTTTTCATAATTAAAAATTTTTACGTGTTAATGACCGTAAACATAAGAAAATAATATTCTTTAAAAAGGGCAGCTTTTTACAATAAAGATTGAAACTACTATGATACAGGAGAAAAATATTTCTTAGCTACTGAAAGCCAAATGGTTCGAGGTGATTTTAAAAAACTTGTTTACTTTAAAATAAAAATCCCAACCTTTTTCAAGATTGGGATTCAATTTTTGTTGGCCCACTAGGGCTCGAACCTAGACTCTTCTGGACCAAAACCAGACGTGTTGCCAGTTACACCATGGGCCAATTCCATAATGAGGTGGCAAATTTAATACAAAGTTTGGCTTGTACAAACATTTTGTTGCAAAAAAATATAGTTTCTATCCTGTAACCTTTTTTATAGTTAAAAATATCATAGCATATTGCACGTTACCTCAATTAGATACTTGGGGCTATGTATATTATTAGTAAATTCGTCCCATTCAAATTTATATGCACTTATGGGTTCTTTCAACTTTACAAAATGGAACAAAATTATTGGCTGGCTCGTCTTTGCGATTGCCCTTATCTCTTATTGGCTTACGGTAGAACCAACGGTAAGTTTCTGGGATGCTGGTGAATATATTACCACTTCCAGCAATCTTGAAGTTGGCCATCCACCTGGAGCTCCGCTGTTCCAACTTTTGGGTGCTTTCTTCTCCATTTTCGCTCCAGATGCTTCCTACATTGCACTCACCATTAACTTAATGTCGGTTTTTGCTAGTGCATTTACCATTTTGTTTATGTTTTGGTCGCTCACTATTTTGCTCACAAATGTGATCTCAAAACATCAAGAAATTGAAAAAACTAATGCTATTGCCATTCTTGGAAGTGCCGCAATAGGGTCACTCGCCTTTGCATTTACTGATAGTTTTTGGTTTAACGCTCTAGAAGCGGAAGTGTACGCAAGTGCTACATTTTTAATGTCCGTATTGTTTTACACCGCGCTGCGTTGGGAACGTGAAATGTTGGAACCTCGCGGTAATCGCTGGGTTATACTTATTGCCTTTATTATTGGACTTTCATTTGGGGTCCACTTTATGGCATTACTTACTATTCCCGCCATTGGGTTTCTTTATTTCTTCAAACATTATAAAACGATTACGGTAAAAAATTTCATAATTGCCAATATTGTTACGGTTGCCATTCTTCTTTTGATCTTTAAGCTTTTACTGCCTTGGACGATGAAGTTTTTCAGTGCTTCGGAATTGTTTTTTGTAAACAGCATCGGGCTTCCATTTAACTCCGGGACCATTTTTGCAGCACTTTTGTTTATCGTTCTTTTTGTGTACGGCTTGCGCTTTACCCGTAAAAAAGGATATGTACAATTGAACACGCTATTGCTTTGCGTGCTCTTCATATTCATAGGTTTTTCAAGTTGGTTGATGCTTCCTATTCGCGCTAATGCTGGAACCGTAATCAATGAAAACAACCCAAACAATGCCCGTGAACTTTTGGCTTATTACAATCGCGAACAATATCCTGAAACACATCTTTTTTACGGCCCTCTTTTCACTGAAAGTTATGTTGGTCTAGATGAAGACAACCCCTATAAGGATGACAAGCCAAACTACGAAAAAGATGAAGCCACAGGTAAGTATGTGATTGTAAACAACTACAAAAATGCGAGCCAGAACACTGAAGATTCACAAAAAGGTTTCTTTCCAAGAATGTGGAGCACAGAGCACAGTTCCAACTATATGGAATTTACCGGAGGTTTGGATTTTTCTATAAAAAGCGAATATTTAAGCGAACCCAGACTTGTTGAAGAAGTGAACAAATTCAAACAAGCTTATAGCCAAGACTTGGTAGATAAAGAAGGTTATGATAAATTTTTAAAGAACTTTGGTGAATATCTAGACATCAAAAGACCCTCCTTTTTTCAGAATATGAAATTCATGTTCGAGTTTCAATTTGGATATATGTACTGGCGCTATTTTATGTGGAATTTCACTGGAAGACAGGACGATGTGCAAGGCCAATACACAGATTTGCACGGAAACTGGATTAGTGGCATTAAATTTATTGATGCACTCCGCTTGGGCAATCAGGATAACCTGCCCAGTGATATGAAAAACAACAAAGCAAGAAACACCTACTTTTTTCTTCCTTTAATATTAGGAATTATAGGTTTGGTTTTTCACTTTAAGAACGACCAAAAAGGCTTTTGGGTATTATTGGTTTTGTTCCTGTTTATGGGGCTTGCTTTAAAAATATACCTTAACGAACGGCCGTTTGAGCCTCGGGAAAGAGATTATGCTTTAGTGGGTAGTTTCTACGTGTTTGCAATGTGGATAGGTTATGGCGTATATGCACTTTTCGATTTGCTGAAAAATTATTTGAAACCAAAAGTTGCACTTCCCGTTGTGCTTATTGTTACAGCTTTGGCCGCTCCAGTACTATTGGCAACCCAAAACTGGGACGACCACGACCGAAGCAACCGTTACACTGCACAATCCATGGGCAAAATGTATCTAGATTCCTGCGACCAAAATGCAATTCTTTTCACCATTGGAGATAATGATACTTTTGCACTTTGGTATGCTCAAAATGTTGAAGGTTACCGCCAAGATGTTCGTATTGTGAACACAAGTTTGTTCCAGACGGATTGGTATATTGACGATATGAAGAAGAAAGCCTTTAGCAGTGACCCAATTCCCTCACAATTATCACACGTAAAATATCGATCAGGTTCGCGTGATTTTTTAATTTATCAAAAAACCACTCAGGATACTATAGACATAAAAACCTGGATGAATTTTGTGGCCAACGACAGTCCCGCCACCCAAATGGAGCTTCCAAGCGGCCAGCAGGTGCATACTTTCCCCTCAAAAGTAATTCGCATTCCTGTTAACAAGGAAGCGGTTTTGAAAAACGGAATCGTGGATCCAAAAGATGCCGATAAAATAGTTCCATATATCGATATCAATATCAAGAGTGATATCATGTATAAAAACCGAATGATGATGCTGGATATCATTGCAAACAATAATTGGGAACGCCCCATTTATTTCAGCGGAGGAAGTTTTGGTGATGATGATTACTTATGGATGAAAGATTACCTTCAGTTGGACGGGGTAGTTTATAAATTGGTTCCAATAAAAACGCCAATCAACAAAAGAAGCCCTTTTGATATGGGTAGAATTGACGCCGACAAGATGTACAACATAGTTATGTCTTGGGATTGGGGCAATAGCGGTAGTCCAGATATATATCACGATACCGAAACCCGTAGAAATGGCATCACTTATAGAAGTAACCTTGCCCGTCTTGCAGAAACCTTAATAAACAATGACGAAAAAGGGAAAGCTGAAAAGGTATTGGATCTTGCAATGGAAAAAATGCCTGTGAAATATTTTGAATATTACAGCCTGTTGGAACCCTATGTTATAGGTTATTATGAACTGGACAAGCCTGAAAAAGCCCGAAAGGTTTATGATGATGTTACTAAATTATACCAAGAACATCTATTGTATTACAACAGTCTGAAATTCAATAAACAACGCGCCATTGCATCAGATATTATAAGCGATATGGAGCGATATAGAAGTTTGGTGCAACTTGTAGTTATTTATGACGATGAAACTTTTGCGAGAGAAGAAGCAAATAAATTCAATGATTACCTAAAGCTTTTCCGCCATTTCTATTCGCCAGATGAAGCAATGGACTTGGACAAAGAATTTCAAAAAGATTCAACTATCGAAATTCCTTTAGATTCTAATCTTTTGAAAAAAATGGAAAGAGATCCAACAGAAGAAATTGAGACAGAAGTCCCCGTAAACTAAAAAAATTGAAATTCAATTTAGTAAAAATGCCCAGATTTATTCAGCGGTTATACCCTGAGCGAATTTGGGCATTTTCGCGTTCAAGTAATTCTGTATTTCTAACTTTTGACGATGGCCCAATACCAGAAGTTACGCCTTGGGTCTTGGATGAATTAAAAAAGCACAATGCAAAAGCAACCTTTTTCTGCATAGGTGAAAATGTTCAAAAACATCCAGAGATTTTCCAAAGAATTCTTTCCGAAGGCCATTCCGTGGGCAACCACACATTTAACCATTTGAACGGATGGAAAACAGCGACTTCCGAATATATTGAGAATATTGAAAAAGCTAAAAAACAGATGCACAATTCAGAATTCAAAATTCAGAATTCAAGATTATTATTTCGTCCGCCATACGGGAAAATCACTTCAAAGCAGGCTAAAACGCTTCAAAAGAAAGGTTTTAAAATTGTGATGTGGGATATTATTAGTTATGATTATGACACCAATGTTTCCGAAGAAAAATGTCTTCAAAACGTATTGAAAAACATTAGGTCTGGAAGTGTTGTTGTATTCCACGATAGCTTAAAGGCAGAAAAAAACCTTCGGTATGTGTTGCCGAAGGTTTTGGAGTTTATTGGGGAGAAAATAAAATTTTTAAAAATATAAATTAGTTATAATTATTTTACACTAAGATTAAGCGAAAAAAAAGCGAGCTGAACGTTAGTAACATTGGCGTTTCCCGTAATCCGCTGTCCCCAAATTTCAATATAATCAGTCGGGGCCAATTCTATTGTACCAGAGATAGAAACACTTTGTATCTCAGCTCCGCCACCTTGAGAATCAATTCGAACTACTGTATTTGTGGGAGTTAGAGTAGTCGTTCCATTCTTTCTAAAAAAGAATGCAAAAAATTTGTCTACAGAATTCGTTGAATTTCCTCTTACAGCTAAAGTTGCATTAACTTGAAAAGTCCTAGTTTTTTTTCCTAAATATTGAAAACGATTATTAACTGGGGAATCAGAACGAAACAAATTTGAAGCAGAGGTGGTGTTTGATGATAAATTAAATGGAGTATTGAGTGTATTTGGAACATCTTGTGCAAAACCAGCCGTAAGATCTCCATTGAAGTAAATGTTTCCCGAAGCAACATCATCAGATTCTCTAGGGATTCCTGGGCAGTTTACTGACCAAGCATTCGTAAAGTTATAGCCTGTGTAAGAACCAGTAGTATATTTTTTTACAAACACACCTGTAGTTCCACTGGTAGGTCTAGTAAAAACTGTTCCCAATAATACACCTTCACCTACTGTCGGATTACTACTTACATCCAAACCTGTTGCACCATCTTTTACGGTGCTAAAACCACTAGCTTTTTCCACTAAACCAAAACTTCCAGTTAATGTTTCAAAAGTTCCTGAATTTGAACCTAACCATGCTTGATTGTTTAAGAGCAAGTTTCCGATATTGCTGTAAGTTATACCATTAGAATTATTTACAAACTGCACAATATTACCAAAATATAAACCTACATTTGCAATTGTTCCTACACTTGCCATCCCTGATATTATAGTGTTTTGAACCAAGAGGGATGCTCCTCCGCTTATATCGAATGCAGTACCTCCACCAGTAATTGTAAGATTTCGTAAACTTCCACCCGTAGTTCCCTGAAACATTGGGCCTGAGCTTTTAATTAAAACATCTTCAGTAGCATCTAAACCAGAAACATAGGCATTGTTCAAATCTATTGGAAAAGCCAGAGTGATTTGTCCATTTATTTCATATAAAGTATTTGTTTGAAGTAAATATTTGGAACCTCCGCCAGCGGTAAGTTCTGGAGCCAAATCGGCAACAGACTTAACTAGTTTATAATTATTCCTTTGATTGGAACTTGAATTAATTTTTATCCAAGATGTAGTAGGAAGATCGTAGTAATAAAAGGATTTAAGATTAGTATCATAAACCAAAAGACTATTAGCGGGTGTAGTTATTGCCAATCTTTGTACAGAAGTCATTCGAGGTACTAAAAGCCCTTTTGAGGTAGAAGTAATATCAAGCATTGATGAAGTATCTGGATTAGTGTTTCCAATGCCAACTTGAGCTTGCGTAGTTAATGTAAAGAATAAAACTAATAGAAGGGCTAACCCTCCATGAACAGAAAATAATTTGTAGGAATTTTTCATGGCAATTTGAAAATAAAGTAATTTTTTTCCGACAAATTAAAGGGTTTAATCCGAAAATCAAGTCATTTAACGATAAAATTTAGAAAATTTAACAAAAATGTAGGAATTATGTTAAAGCAACAAAAATATTGAGGTTTTCGGCATGAGATAAGCCAAAAATTACCTATTTAGATAACTTTTTAAGAAAAGATATATAGTTTTAAAGTAGAATTGAGAAAATTTTAGACTTAAACATACTCGTTTACAAGTCCAATAAGTGTATCGGCATCCTGTTCGCCGCTTTGGCGCCATTTCATTTCGCCATTTTTATAGATCATTAAGGTGGGAAGACCTTTCACCCGAAGTGCATCTGCCAATTCCTTATTCTTATCTACATCTATTTTTATTACCCGAGCGCTATCGCCAAGTGCTGCGGCAACGTCTCTTAATACGGGGTGCATTTCTTTGCAGGCCTCATCCCATTCTGCATAAAAATCTAGCAAAACTGGGATTTGCGTTTCAATTAATTCTCCAAATTTTGACATTTGCCTAATGTGTTAGTTGAACAATCGTATTTACAAATATAACATTTCCCGATTATTATACGGTATTCTGTTTCTTTTTAAGTTGAATAACAGTTATTTCTGGCCAGATGCCTACCCTTCCCGGATAGCCCAAAAATCCAAAACCACGATTTACATTTATATATCTCCCGAATTCCTCATAAATTCCGGCCCAATTTTTATACCTATATTTTATGGGGCTCCATTTTATAATCCCTGGAATTTCAATGCCAAATTGCATTCCGTGTGTATGACCGCTCAATGTTAAATGAAAATGGCGTGGATCCTGTTTCACTTTTGCTTGCCAATGTGATGGGTCGTGGCTCATCAAAATTTTAAAATCTTTATCAGAAATACCTTCGCAGGCTTTATCCAGATCACCAGCTTGTTTAAAACCGTTTTCACCCCAGTTTTCAACTCCAACCAAAGCTATTTTCTGACCATTACGTTCAAAATATCTATTTTCATTCAGCAACAAATTCCACCCCATTTCTTTTTGAAGTGTTTTCAATTTTTCAAGATTTTTAGTTTTTTCTGTAGTATTTTCCCACTTCACATAATCGCCATAATCGTGGTTTCCCAAAACTGAAAAAACACCTTCCTTAGCTTTCAATGTTGAAAAAAGTTGTTTCCAATCGTTCATTTCATCGGCAATATTGTTCACCAAATCGCCCGTAAAAAGAATCACATCGCTTTGCTGTTCATTGATAAGGTTCACGGCATATTCCACTTTATGGTGGTTGTCGAAACTACCACTGTGCACATCACTTATTTGCGTTAAAGTGAAACCGTCAAATTCATCCGGCAAATCGTCAAATTCCAAAGCATATTTCAGCACTTTATAATTGTACTTTCCTTGAACCATCCCATAAATAAGAGATGCGAAAGGAATGGCGGCAATTCCCAAAGCAATAGTACTTACAAATTTTCTTCGCGAAGGCATATAAAATGATTGATCGCTTCCTGCAACTTTCATAAAAATTCCAACAAAAAAGCGAACAATGTCTTCGCCAAACATAAAAATGACGAGCAATAATTTTGGCACAAAAACAGCCAGAAAAATTCCGAAAAAATACATTTTTGGCGGTTCCATCATTTTTGCGGAACCCATAAAGGAAAGTTCATAAATGAGCCCAGCCAAAACCGCCAGCGAAATAAAAACATACAAACCGTGCAACCACGGACTTTTTGTAATAGTTTTTACAGCCTGAAAGGCATAAATATCAACTAGAATATAAATGATAATAAAAATGAACCAACGCATAGAGTAGAGAGAATTTTTAAAGATAGTATGTTTCAAAAAACTGAAACGCAACTTCACTTTATTTTAACGGTTTTAGTATCTTTTCAGAATATTTTTTTGAAATGCGAAATACTTCCTCTCTTATATTTATTCTCTTTTCTTTTTTCTGTTTTTCCCAAGAAAACAGCTCTTCTGAAAAATTAACTTCATATGTAAATCCCTTTATCGGCACGGGTGGCCACGGCCACACCTATCCCGGTGCAACGATGCCTTTTGGGATGATGCAATTGAGTCCAGATACGCGTTTGGACGGCTGGGATGGATGTAGCGGTTATCATTACAGCGATGAATATATTTATGGGTTTTCGCACACACATCTTAGCGGGACTGGCGTGAGTGATTATGGCGATGTGCTTTTAATGCCTACAAATACTGTGAATTTCAACAATGGCGCAGATGCTTCGACAAGCTCAGCACAAGTTCAAAAAGGCTATCGCGCACATTTTTCACACGAAAACGAAATTGCTTCTCCGGGTTTTTATAAAGTGCTGTTGGATGATACAAATATTGAAGTGGAACTAACAGTTTCAAAACGAAGCGGAATCCATCAGTACACTTTTCCGAAGAATTCAAAACAAATTGTAATTCTCGATCTCGAACATCGCGACAAAGTTTTAAGTTCAGAAATAAACGTTGTTTCAAAAACCGAAATCTCTGGCCACCGTCATTCTGATGCGTGGGCAAAGGACCAGCGACTTTTTTATAATATTAAATTTTCGCGTCCCTATAAAAACTTAACGTTTTTAAATGATAAAACAGAAGGTGAAAGTGTAAAAGCTGCGTTTGAATTTGACGCTTCCGAAGGAAACAAACTCGAAATTAAAGTGGCCATTTCAGCAGTTGACGAAGCTGGGGCAAAGAAAAATCTGGAATCCGAAATAGGAAATAAAACATTTCAACAAATAAAAAACGAAGCGGAAACTGGTTGGGAACAACAATTGCGCAAAATCGAAATCGAAACCCAAAACGATCCCGATAGCTATCGGGACCAAAAAACCATTTTTTACACGGCGCTTTATCATACGATGATTGCACCAAATCTGTATCAAGACGTTGATGGCCGTTACCGCGGAATGGATTTGAAAATCCATCAAAGTAACGACTTTGAAAACTACACCGTTTTTTCACTTTGGGACACCTATCGCGCGGCGCATCCACTTTATACAATTATTGAAAAAGATCGAACCACAGATTTTATAAATTCCCTTTTGGTAAAATATGACGAGGGCGGAATTCTTCCCATTTGGCCTTTGGCGGCGAACTATACTTGGTGCATGGTCGGTTATCACGCAGTTCCAGTAATTTCGGATGCGTACTTAAAAGGAATTCGCGGTTTTGATGCTGAAAAAGCATTTACTGCGATGAAACACAGTGCGATGCAGGATAAATTGGGATTGAAAAGTTATAAGGAATTTGGCTTTATTCCTGTGGAAGAAGAAAGCGAATCGGTTTCAAAAACTTTGGAATATGCTTATGATGATTGGACAATTGCCGAAATGGCTAAAGCGATTGGCAAAAAAGAAGATTACCAGCTCTTTTCTGAAAGAGCGCAGCATTACAAAAACGTTTTCGACCCCGAAACCAAATTTATGCGCGGTCGTTTCAGAAATACTTGGTTTGCGCCTTTTGATCCGTATGAAGTGAATTTCAACTACACCGAAGCCAATTCGTGGCAATACAGTTTTTATGCGCCACAGGATATTTCTGGCCTTATAAATTTAATGGGTGGAAAAGCCGAATTTGAAAAACAGCTCGATGAACTTTTCACTGCGAAAAATGAAACTTCCGGTCGGGAACAGGCCGATATTACTGGTTTGATTGGTCAATACGCTCACGGAAATGAGCCAAGCCACCATATGGCCTATCTCTATAATTTTGTGAACAAACCTTCAAAAACGCAAGAAAAAGTCCATCAAATTTTAAATGAAATGTACCAAAATGCGCCTGACGGAATTTCGGGCAACGAAGACTGTGGACAAATGAGCGCCTGGTATGTTTTTAGCGCAATGGGTTTTTATCCAGTAACGCCTACGAGCAATCAATACATTATCGGAACGCCTTTGTTTGAAAGCGCAACAATCAATTTGGAAGATGGAAAAAAGTTTGAAATTTCTGCAGAAAATCTTTCAGACACCAATAAATATATCGCTTCGGCAAAACTAAATGGAAAACCATTAAATCGAAGTTTTATTTACCATTCAGAAATTATGGCTGGCGGAAAATTGGTTTTCAAAATGACCAACAAACCTTCAAAATGGGCAACAAAAGATGATGAAATTCCAAAGACGGAAATCACAGAAAATTTAATTGTTCCCGCCCCATTTATCGCAAAAGGCGATGTGGCTTTTAAAAATGAAACTGAAATTACATTGGGCGTTGTTTCCGATAAAACCGATATTTATTATTCTTTGAATGATTCCGATTTTAAAAAATACGAACAACCGTTTACCATTTCCGAAGAAACTATTTTAAAAACCTATTCGGAAAAACTTCCATTAAAACCAACTGCCAGAAATTTAGGTAAGCGCAGTCCTTTGCTCGAAACTCATTTCTATAAAATTGATCCAAACCTCAGCATTGCTTTGGAAACCGAGTATGCAAATCAATACAACGGAGGCGGCAACAATGCTTTAATTGATGGCGTTCACGGGGCGATGGATTTTCGCACAGGAGCGTGGCAAGGCTATCACGATAAAGATTTAAAAGCAACGGTTGATTTGGGTTCTTTAAAAGAAGTGAAAACAGTCTCAGTGAATTTTCTGCAAGACCAACGCAGCTGGATTTTTTATCCTTCGGAAGTTTCCTGTGCAGTTTCAGAAAACGGAAAAGATTTTACTGAACTCCCAATTCAAAAAATAGAAGCCGAAAAGCCTTCGGAAGATGCTGGAATTAAAACCATTCAATTTGAAGTAAATAAAAATGTTCAATTCGTAAAAATTTCAGCAAAAAACATCGGCGATCTACCAAAAGGTCATTTAGGTTATGGCGGAAAAGCTTGGCTTTTTGTGGATGAAATTGAGGTGAAATAGGTTGAATAGAATTACTAAAATAGCGCTATCCATTCCATCCATAATTGGGTCTATATTTCTTATTTCTTTATTTCTTCCTGATTTAAAAAAATGGACAGAGAGATATTTGGAAATAGAAATTCAAGGAATTATTATTATAACATTAGTTGCTATTCAAGTAACAATTTTAATTTTTAGAATTTGGTCATTCAAAAATATTGAAAAAAATAAAAAAGGAGAAAACACATATTATTTAATAGGGCTAAATTTTATTTCAGCTCTTTCATATATCTGGAAAACAGATGATTATTTTATAAAATTGAATAAAAAAAACTCAAAAAATTAAAGATTAAATGCACAAAAAACTAATTTTTACAATTGCAATTTTCAGTTGCATAAACACATTTGCGCAAACGAAAAGTTTCATTCAATTTGTAAATCCATTTATCGGGACGGATAAAATGGGTCACACTTTTCCCGGCGCCACAACTCCGTTTGGGATGGTGCAATTGAGTCCGCAGACAAATATGCAGACGATGTATAAAGCCGATGGAAGTTACAACCCAAAAACCTATGAATATTGCGCCGGTTATCAATACGCAGATTCCACAATCATTGGGTTTTCGCACACTAATTTCAGCGGGACGGGACATTCAGATTTGGGCGATTTTTTAGTGATGCCAACTGTCGGGAAATTGGTTTTGGATCCTCTGAAAACCGAAACTGGCGAAAAGGGGTTTGTTTCCTCATTTTCACATAAAAATGAAATGGCTTCGCCCGGATATTACAAAGTTAAATTGGACGATTACAATATTACCGCAGAACTTACTGCCAGTGATCGCGTAGGTTTCCATCAATACACTTTTCCGAAAACTGATGATGCGCACATCATTCTCGATATGGTTTATAACGTTTACGGCCACGACGACAAAAATGTTTGGACTTTTGTTCGGGTTGAAAATGATTCAACGGTTACCGGTTACCGCCAAACCCACGGTTGGGCGCGAACTCGGACAGTTTATTTTGTAATGGAATTTTCAAAACCATTTAAAAGTTACGGTCATAAAAAATATGACAAAGCCAAATACAACGGGTTTTACAGAAAATTCAACGAGGAAGAAAATTTCCCCGAAATGGCGGGGAAAGAAATCCGTGCTTATTTCAATTTTGATACGGAAGAAAACGAAAAGATTGATATAAAATTTGCACTTTCATCAGTAAGTACCGAAGGCGCGTTGAAAAATCTAAAAGCTGAAATTCCACATTGGGATTTTGAAAAAACCAAAGCCGAAACCCAGCAAAAATGGAACAAGGAACTTTCAAAAATTGAAGTGAAATCCATCACGCCCGAAGACAAAATCACTTTTTACACCGCACTTTATCACACGATGCTAAGCCCAATAATTTATGAAGATGTTGATGGGCAATACCGCGGTCTCGACCAAAATATCCACACTTCGGACGGATTTACCAATTACACCATTTTTTCACTTTGGGATACCTATCGCGCGTTGCATCCACTTTTCAACATAATCCATCCGCAGCGGAATAACGATATGATAAAAAGTATGTTAGCGCACCACGACCAAAGCGTTCATAAAATGCTGCCCATTTGGAGCCATTATGCCAATGAAAACTGGTGTATGATTGGCTATCACGCCACTTCGGTAATTGCTGATGCGGTTTCAAAAAATGTAGGCGATTTCGATAAAAACCACGCGTTGGAAGCTTCCATTAATACTTCAAATGTTGATTATTTTGACGGAATTGGTGACTATAAAAAAATGGGCTTCGTTCCCGAAGATAAAAGCAGTTCATCGGTTTCAAAAACGTTGGAATACGCTTATGACGATTGGTGCATTGCGCAAATCGCGAAAAGCGTTGGCAATGCTGAAGTTGAAAAGGAATATTTGAAACGTTCGGAATATTTCAAAAATGTTTATGATCCCAAAATTGGTTATATGCGACCAAAATTGAGCGATGGAAAATTCAGAAAAGAGTTTGATCCCCTCGACACGCACGGACAAGGTTTCATTGAAGGCAACGCTTGGAATTACGGCCTTTACGTGCCGCAGAATTTGGATGAAATGGTACAAATGATGGGTGGAAAAGAGCGTTTTTCAAAACATTTGGATTCCCTTTTCACGATGGAACTCGACGATAAATACATCGAAAAAAACGAGGATATAACCCGCGACGGAATTATGGGCAATTACGTGCAGGGTAACGAACCGGGGCATCACATTCCGTATTTATACAATTGGACTGGGAAGGAATATAAAACCCAAGAGCGCGTAAGGATAATTATGGAAAAAATGTACGGTCCAAAACAGGACGGGCTTTGCGGAAATGACGACGCTGGACAGATGAGCGCGTGGTACATTTTTAGTGCGCTGGGTTTTTATCCAGTTGTTCCCGGATCGCCAAATTATGCCTTGGGAAGTCCGTTGGTGGAAGAAGCAATTTTGAATTTGGACAATGGAAATTCTGTGAAAATTATCGTAAAAAATCAAAGCAAGAAAAATGTTTATGTAAAAAGTGTTTCGGTTGACGGCAAAAAACGGGACAGAAATTATTTGACACACGATGAAATTACAAAGAGTAAAGAGATTGTTTTTGAAATGAGCAGTAAGCCGAAGAAATAGACTGGAAACTGGAAGACAGTAGTTTATTAATTAAAAATATGATTAATCTGAAAACAAAAGTCAACCCTAATAAATTTGAAAAAGACTTAGGCAAACTCTTGAAAATTTATACATCAACCATTTCTAGTTTAACATTTGTTGTATTGATTTATTCTCTCTTGATTTTAATAGTTGGAATTTTCAAGTCTGTACAATTGATTAGTACATTTAATAATGAATTCTTCATATGGATTGGGGTAACTTTTTTAATGCTTTTTATTTTAATTTACTTTCCACTTGCAATAAGATACTCTTATGTTGCAACATTTGAAAATGGAATACTCATTAAAAAAAGATACAAAACCAGAATTGTAAAGAACAAAGAAATTAAGAAAATTGAATTACGAAATCTATCAATCTTTTATAATCAATTTAGATCAGACAATTCAAAAAGATTAGCCATTGATATATTTCTAAATAATAACAATATTATTTCAATTGGAGAGAGTTATCGCATTTTTGAATTAATTGCATATCCAAGAATTCCAAGTTTTACAAAAATTTGGGATATTAAAGTATTATATAAAGAGCTTGAAAACATCGTGTATAAAAACTAAACCTGAAACCTGAAACCATATTTATATGAAACGCAGAAAATTTATTCAAAACGCTTCCCTTTCCACCTTAGGAATCGCTGTGGGAAGTTCAGTTTTTGCTTCGAAAATTAAAAATTCCAATTCCGTAGAAAATGAAATTGAAAGTAAAAATTCTGGATACCCAATGGTTATTGCCACTTGGAACGTGAAAGAAAGTACAGCGGAAGCGTGGCGCGTTTTGCAGGAAGGAAAATCTGCGCTCGATGCCATTGAAAAAGGCTGTATGGTTGAGGAAGCCAACGCCGAAGGTCAATCAGTGGGTATTGGCGGTTTGCCCGATCGCGACGGAAATGTTACGCTCGATGCTTGCATAATGGACAGCAAAGGAAATTATGGCGCTGTGGTCTATCTTCAAAATATTATGCACCCAATTTCGGTTGCACGGAAAGTGATGGAAGATACGCCCCACGTTATTTTAGCAGGAAAAGGTGCGGAACAATTTGCATATTCTGAAGGTTTTGAAAAAACGAATCTACTCACCGAAGCTTCAAAAAAAGCTTGGGAGGAATGGAAAAAAACTTCAAAATATAAACCAATTATCAATATTGAAAACCACGACACAATCGGGATGCTTGCCATTGATAAAAATGGCGATATTTCGGGAGGATGCACGACTAGTGGCTTGGCATACAAAATGGCCGGACGTGTTGGCGATTCGCCAATAATCGGTTCGGGATTGTTTATTGATAATGAAGTGGGTGGCGCAACGGCTACTGGTTTAGGCGAAGAAGTTTTAAAAACCGTGGGCAGTTTTTTGATTGTTGAATTGATGCGCCAAGGCAAAACGCCACAACAGGCTTGTGAGGAAGCGATTGGAAGAATAATCAAAAAGAGCCCTAATTATAAAGATTTCCAAGTGGGTTATATTGCGGTGAACAAAAAAGGTGAAACGGGTTATTATGCAATTCACGATGGGTTTTGGGCAACAAAATATCAAAACGATAAAAACGAAAACTTTCCTTCTGATTATTACAACAAAGTTTAAGATATGACCGAAAAAAAATCATTCCGCTCCGCTTTTATTACCGTAACCGTGCTCTTTTTCCTTTGGGGATTCATCACCGTTTTGGTGGACAGTTTGGTTCCGCGTTTGAAAGACGTTTTTGAATTAAGCTATTTTCAGGCAGGATTGGTTCAATTCGCTTTCTTTTTGGCGTATTTGGTAATTTCGGTACCGGCGGGAGCTTTGCTTTCTAAAATCGGGTATCAAAAAGGAATCATTGTAGGCTTGGTTACAATGGCCGTGGGATGTTTACTTTTTTATCCCGCTGCCGCCGATAGACAATTTTGGATATTTTTAGTTGCATATTTCACGCTCGCAGGTGGAATAACTGTGCTTCAAGTAGCCGCCAATCCATACGTTTCGGTATTGGGAAGCGAAGATGGCGCCTCCAGCCGATTGAATCTTTCTCAAGCCTTTAACTCTCTGGGAACGGCAATAGCACCTTTAATCGGTGCTTCTTTTTTGTTGAGTGACACTATAAAGTCTTCGGAAGAAATTTCGGTTTTAACCGACGTTGACAGAAGTTCTTATTACGTTTCAGAAGCTTCTGCTGTGCAAACACCTTTTCTTTTTATTGCAGCATTCATTGGGCTTTTGGCTTTACTATTTGTTTTTATAAAACTTCCGAAAATTTTGGAAAAAAGTCCTGTGGGCGGTTATGGGAAACTTCTGAAGAACAAAATCGTGATGCTTGGCGCATTGGGTATTTTCTTATACGTAGGTGCCGAAGTTGCCATTGGCAGTTATTTGGTTAATTATTTTATGAGTATGAATATTGCTGAAATAATTCAGCAAAACGAAACGATGAAATATATTGCCGAAAGCCTTTTGAATACCGATTTAAATTCGATTGATGCCAAAGCAATTGTGGGCGCATTCGTGGTTTTTTATTGGAGTGGTGCGATGATAGGAAGGTTTGTGGGCGCATACCTCACACGAGTTATGAAACCTACAAAAGTACTTTCAATCTTTGCTTCTATGGCTGTATTAATGCTATTGGTGTCAATGAATACTGAGGGTTTAACTGCAATGTGGTCCATTTTGGCGGTGGGACTTTTCAACTCCATAATGTTCCCAACCATTTTTGCACTAACTATTGATGGTTTAGGCGATTTGAAACCTCAGGCTTCTGGCCTGCTTTGTATGGCCATTGTGGGAGGAGCGTTAATTCCGCCAGCATACGGTTTTTTAACGGACAATATTGGGTTTAAATTTGCGCTCTTTTTGATCATTGCCTGTTACGGCTACATTCTTTTCTTCGGAATACTAAAAGGAAGAAACCTAAGTATCAAAAAATATACTTCTTAATAACATTCCATTAATTTAACAATAGCATAAAGCCCGCTTGAAATGAGCGGGCTATTTTTGAAACGGTAATTACCAAATTGAATTTCAATTTATATTAAAAGGTAAGGCCGCTTTTGAGGAGGAGCGGCTTTTCCTTTTTATTGTGCAAAAGTCCTTTCGCCATTGCTTTCCTGTTCCTTGAATTTCATCACAAGTTCCAAAGCATCCGGGATTACATCACTACACAATATAATCAGCGATCCCTTTGTTGCATTATTCACGGCATGGGTAATTGCTTCTTTTTCAGAAGGAATTATAGTTGTTTTTTTGTTGGGGTCTTTCATTTTAATACCGTCGTCCAACATTTTTATTAGTTCTTCTTCAGATTTTCCACGTAAGTGTTTGTCTTGACGGATTATAATTTCATCAAACATTTCAGCAGCGATGCTTCCCAGTTCATTGGTATCCTCCTTTCTTCTGTCACCTACTCCGGCAATAATACCAACTTTAATTGTTGCTTCCAGATTATCCGTGAATTTCTGGAGGGCTCTCATTCCCGCTGGGTTGTGAGCGTAATCAAGTAAAATACTGAAATTCTCAAATTTAAATAGATTCAGTCGCCCCGGTGTTTGCGATGCCGAAGGAATAAAAGTTTCCAAAGCCACTTTCATATCTTCAATTCCAATTCCACGAACGTTTGCAGCAATTACGGCTGGAAGGATATTTTGAATCATGAAAGTTGCCTTTCCGCCATAAGTCAATGGAATGTTTTCAGCTTTCATAATGCGCATTTTCCATGTGCCACGACATATTGTTACATAACCATTTTCATAAATGGCAGTAATTCCGCCAAGTTTTTGCAATGCTTTTATACGCGGATTTTCTTCATCCATAGAGAAAAGAGCGAGATTACAATTGATGCTTCTTCGCATTTCATAAACCAAATCATCATCGGCGTTTAGAATTGCGTATCCGTCCGGCAAAACGGTTTCTGGAATTACGCCTTTTACCTTTGCCAGTTGTTCCACAGTATGGATTCCCTTTAGCCCCAAATGGTCTGCAGCGACGTTTGTTACAATCCCTACATCACATTTTTTGAAGCCAAGACCTGCACGTAACAATCCGCCACGCGCACATTCCAAAACGGCAAAGTTTACGGTTGGATCTTTCAGAACAAATTCTGCACTTGCGGGACCGGTGCAATCCCCTTTCATCAATAACCTGTTTTGGATATACACCCCGTCACTAGTAGTGTAACCTACTCGATATCCTTTCATTTTTGCAATGTGTGCAATTAACCGAGTGGTGGTTGTTTTTCCATTGGTCCCTGTTATAGAAATGATAGGAATACGTCCTGTATCGCCATGATTTGGAAATAATTTATCTACCACGGGCGCCGCAACGTTTCGCGGCAAACCTATTGTTGGCGCCAAATGCATTCTGAAACCTGGACCTGCGTTCACTTCCAGCACAGCGCCTCCTGTTTCCTCCAAAGGTTGGCTGATATCTGTAGTCATTATATCTATACCACAAATATCAAGATCTATTATTTTTGAAATGCGTTCCGCCATAGAAACGTTGGACGGATGTACAATATCCGTAACATCCTCCGCTGTACCCCCCGTACTTAGGTTTGCAGTGTCTTTTAAAATCACTATTTCATCTTTTGAAGGAACAGAATCTTCAGTATAGCCTTTAGCCGCAATGATGGTTCTCGTTAAATCATTAATAGTAATCTTTGTAAGCACATTTTCGTGTCCATAACCACGACGAGGGTCTTTGTTCACCTCCTCTACAAGTTCACTAATGGTAGACTTTCCATCACCCACTACGTTTGCTGGGGTGCGCTTTGCGGCGGCAACCAAAACATTGTTTATAACCAGCAAGCGATAGTCCTCTCCGGTTATGTATTTTTCTATAATAACTTTCGGCGAAACATTTTTAGCGGCGTGAAACGCCACCAAAGCATCCTCATAGTTTTTAATGTTTACTGTAATTCCGCGGCCGTGATTTCCACCAACAGGTTTCACTACCAGGGGAAATCCAACATATCTACAAGCTTCTTCCAGACTGCTTTCGCGCCCAATGATATCGCCTCGGGGAACAAGTACTTCTGCTTGTTCCAAAAGATATTTCGTGTCTTCTTTGTCGCAAGCCAATTCCACTCCAATACTACTGGTTTCAGAAGTTACCGTTGCTTGTATTCTTTTTTGATTTGCGCCGTAACCCAATTGGCATAACGAATATTTATTTAAACGAATCCACGGGATTCCTCTGCTTTCAGCCTCTTCAACAATAGAGCCTGTACTTGGACCTAAGCGTTCGTCTTCACGAATTTCACGCATTCTTTGAATGTCTGCTTCCAAATTATATTTTTCTCCCGAAATTAAGGCTTCGCAAATTTCGACTGCAGCCTTTGCGGCATAGCGACCAACGTTTTCTTCAACATAGCTAAAGACTACGTTGTAAACGCCCTTTTCGCCATAACCACGCGTTCTTCCAAAACCTGTATCCATATCTGCCAAAGTCTGTATTTCCAATGCAATATGTTCAATAACGTGCCCCATCCACGTGCCTTCTTCCACACGTTGAAAAAAACCACCCGGTTCGCCCACGCTACAACGGTGACTGAACATACTTGGAAACATTTCTTTAAGTCGATCACTAAACCCTTCAATTTTATTAGAGGGAAGTTCTTCCATTTCCTCCAGATCTAGGACCATTACTATTAATTTATGACGGCGTATAGACCAGTAATTTGGCCCCCGCATGGCGTTGATTTCTCTAATTCGCATAAGTTGACGGATTTGTTAGTTTCGTATGAATTTGATAAATATATGATTAATTTTTCTAACAATTACCGTATTTTTGCCCGCAAATCAAATAAATTCATGAGCGTAAAAGGCACTCTGATCCCCATAGGTGGAAATGAAGATAAAGGTATTGAGCAAAGCGAAATATATACCTTAGAATATATTCAAGAAGGAATACTTTCACGTGTAGTTCGTGAAAGCGGCGGTAAAGAAGCTTTGATTGTCGTTATTCCAACCGCCTCTAGCATTCCAAATGAGGTGAGTGAAAATTACTTACAAGCTTTTGGAAAATTGGGATGTAAAAATGTTCACATTATGGACATCCGCAATAGAGCAGAAGCCGAAGACCCTCTTCATCTCGATTTAATGAAGAAAGCTGACTGTGTTATGTTTTCAGGGGGTGATCAATCTAAGATAGTGCAATATATTGGTGGTACACTTCTTCACAAAATCATTCAGAAACGCTACGAAAAAGATAAATTCGTAATTGCCGGAACCAGTGCTGGAGCAATGTGCATGAGCCAAGAAATGATAAAAGGTGGCGGTATTAAAGAAGCTTTTACAAAAGGCGCTGTTTTGATGGGTGAAGGAATGGGCTTTCTTCCAAACTTGATTATAGATTCACACTTTATTCGTCGCGGGCGTTTTGGAAGACTTGCTGAAGCAGTTGCGCGATTTCCAAAACTCATTGGTATTGGCTTGGCAGAAGATACCGGGCTCGTTATCAAAAACTGTAATATAGTTGAGGTGATTGGCTCTGGAATGGTAATTCTTTTTGATCCCAGAAAATTGAAACACAACAATCAAGCTATGGTTGAAAACGGTACGCCAATGTCCCTCAACAACCTAAAAACACATATTTTGGCAAACGGTGACCGTTTTGATATAAAGAAAAAGAAACTTAAAATATCACCACATCACATTAAGGTGATTGAATCTCAAACTTTGTAAATTCCAATTTCTTTTTTTCCTTCAGAAGTTTTAAAGGCTCGGTACATTCCTTCCGTATTAAAAGGCATAGCAACGTTTCCATTGGCATCAATGGCAATCAATCCGCCGTCGCCGCCAATTTCTAGCACTCGCTTATGTATAACTTCTGAAGCAGCTTCCTCTAAAGACATTCCTTTATATTCCATTAAGCAGGAAACATCATAAGCCACTACACCGCGAATGAAGAATTCGCCGCTTCCCGTGCAACTTACTGCACAGGTTTTATTATTTGCATAAGTTCCGCAACCAACCATTGGGCTATCGCCCACTCGGCCCCAACGTTTGTTGGTCATTCCGCCAGTTGAGGTTGCCGCGGCAATGTTTCCATTTTTATCGCAGGCTACTGCCCCAACGGTACCAAATTTTCCTTCCTTTTTCATAGAATGATCAAGCTGAAAAGTATCACTATCCTTTATATTCTGCCATTGCTGGTAACGGTGTTCGTCATAAAAATAGTCAGGGCTTTCTAAGGAATAACCAATACTTTTTGCAAAACGCAAAGCGCCTTCGCCCGCCAAAAAAACGTGGTCTGTTTTTTCCATAATATCACGCGCCAAAGAAATTGGGTTTTTGATTCCGGTTATCAATGAAACTGCACCAGCATCCAAAGTTTTGCCGTCCATTATTGCAGCGTCCATTTCGTGTGTACCATCGTTTGTAAAGACACTTCCTTTTCCAGCATTGAAAAGTGGCGAATCCTCCAAATGGTTTACAGCAATTTCAACGGCTTCCATTGCAGTACCATTATTTTCCAAAACCGAATAGCCTTTTTCAAGCGCTTCATTTAAAGCTGTTTTGTATTGTTCTTCCTTTTCAGGAGTCATTAATCCTTTTACGAGTGTTCCGGCGCCTCCGTGGATTACCAAGGAAAATTTAGTATTCATATTTCTACTTTTAATTTGGATAGGTAAACTTACCATTCAAAACATATGGCTCGCCCAATGGGGTGTCGCAAAATATTATGGTTAAATCAGTTCCATTATTTTCAACATAAAAAACGGTTCCGGGAGCTGCGGTTGCGCCTCCTTGCGAACCTATGCCATAATCTATAAGGTATAGCTTTGCTGAACCATTTGATAAGTTATATTGACCATCAAAGTCACCCTGAATTGTTGTGTATTGACCTGTTTGAGGGAACTCTTGATTTATTTCATTAAACTGAACTCTAATCTTAATGCTCGAAGAATAACTGGTGGTTTCAAACTGAAGATTTCCTTCATCAAAACCATAAGAAGGAAAAGTTAAATCTACATCCGTAATATTTATTTGAGCGGTATCCGTATCAATAAAATTATCTATCTGAGGGTCACAAGCTGTTTGGGCATTTGTTGTGAATTGATATGTTTGTCCATAGCCTATACCAACTTCATTTATTGCATAAGCCCTGTAATAATAGGTCGTGGCATTAGTAAAACCACCAATTAAATCTGAAAAAGCGCCAAGACGCTCTCCTTTAATAAGTTTGTCATCATTGATTGTTGGCGAATCTCCAGTGCTCCACACCAAACCGTATTCTGTAACGTCCTTGCCGCCTTCTCCCAAAACCGCTCCACCAAGTATCGCGGTATTTGCTTGTACATTTATAGGTTCATCGGTAACCACTATGGGGGTGAGGTATTCAATATTTTCTATTTCGCAACTGTAGGCTACTACTAAAACTAAGAGGAGTAATTTTTTCATTCAAGATTTTTATTAGCGACCAAATGTAGGAAATTTATATATATTTGACGCTTTTAAAAAACCAACCCAATATTACTCCTTATGTCTTTGTTTCCTCACAAAATTGTTCTTTTCTTAGTACTATTATTAAGTTTTTCAAACATTAACTCACAAAGTTATTATTCAGGAGGCGGCCTTTTTGAAGGTAGGTTTGGAGTAACCGTTGGCGCAACTAATTACAGTCCCGGTGCAAATTTTTTGTTTTCAAAATCAGCGCCAGGTTTTAAAGTAGGAATGATTGGAACAGTGATTATTTCAGAAAAATTTGAAGTTTTTGTTGAAATGAATTATGCCAGACATTCAATGAAATTTATAGGTCGCGAAGATGAATTGGCAACACCGGAAGACATCAAGTTTAGACTGGAAACCTTCAACGTTCCTTTTATTTTAGATTATACAGTTCTCAATCTTGATGACGAATGGTTTTTCGGTATAAATGCTGGCCCGTCAATTAGTTTGTTATATGATTACAAGCTCGTGGACGAAGGAAAAGAAGGTTATGTTTTGGACCCACTTTATACAACGCCCAACCAGTTGGAATTTGACAGCAACAAAGAGAAAGTTTCTCTCAATGCGTTCATAGCTATGGGCGTGAGTGTTGAGTACAATAGGTTTATGGCTACTTTTAGATATAATAAAGGAATAACAGACCCCTACAGAAATATCAACCTCTATTCTCCGGTGATGGAATTAAAAGGAAAAGACAACTATTTTGAATTTTCATTGGTCTATTTATTTGAAGACAAACTATAATCTTTCCAATATTTTCTTTTTTACATAAATCCTTACTTTTCTAAAGGGTTCTTTTTACTTTTGAAGCATAAGCCTTCCAAACTATGTCAGAAAAAAAACGTCTTTTCCTTGTTGATGCCTATGCTCTTATTTTTCGAGGGTATTTCGCTTTAATAAAAAATCCTCGATTAAATAGCAAAGGTCAAAACACCTCAGCCATAATGGGTTTTATGAATTCACTTATAGACGTAGTGAAAAGAGAACGTCCAGACCATCTTGCCGTTTGTTTTGACAAAGGCGGCAGCGAGGCCCGCAACGAAATGTTCCCAGAATATAAGGCAAATAGGGATGAAACCCCAGACGCTATTAGGTTTGCCATTCCCTATATTTATAACATTCTTGAAGCCATGAAAATTCCAATTATGGTAAAGGATGGTTTTGAGGCCGATGACGTTATTGGAACCTTGGCAAAAAAAGCCGAAAAAGAAGGCTATACTACCTATATGGTTACTCCCGACAAGGATTTTGCACAATTGGTTTCAGAAAATATATTTATGTATCGCCCTGTTTTTGGTGGCGGTTACGAAACTTGGGGCATTCCAGAAGTTCAAAAGAAATTTGAAGTAAAAGACCCATTACAGGTAATTGATTTTTTAGGAATGATGGGCGACAGCAGCGACAATATTCCCGGACTTCCTGGCGTGGGCGAAAAAACAGCTAAGAAATTTCTGAAAGAATTTGGTTCAATGGAAGGCCTGCTTGCAAACACGGCACAGCTAAAAGGCAAAATGAAGGAGAAGGTTGAGGCCAACGGCGAACTAGGTTTGCTCAGCAAAAAACTAGCAACTATTATGCTGGATGTGCCTGTTGATTTCAACGAAGCCGATTTTGAAATGTGCCCCCCAGACACTCAAAAAGTCTTGGAAATTTTTGATGAATTGGAGTTTAGGAGGCTAAAAGATAATTTCTTGAATGCTTTTTCAATTGAAGGAATGGCTTCTGTAGGCACTAGCCGTGTAACCCCAGAAACTGATACCGCTTCAGAAACTAAGGCAAAACCCGCCAAAAGCAATCCTGCTGGTGAAGGTCAATTTTCGCTTTTTGGAAACGATGGGGATGCTTCGGCAGAAATAAAAAATTACAGCTCCCGCGCTACCATTGAAAATACGGAACATTTTTACCAAACCGTACAGCCCGGAATGGGCACCAAACTGTTTCTTCAAAATTTAATGAAGCAGCAAAGTGTGTGTTTTGATACCGAAACAACAAGCATTAATCCATTGGAAGCTGAGCTTGTTGGCATCGCCTTTTCTTGGGAAAAGGGTAAAGGTTTTTACATTCCCTTCCCCGAAAATCGCGAAGAAGCACAACTACTTTTGGAAGAACTCCGCCCGTTTTTTGAAGATGAATCCATTCAGAAAATTGGTCAGAATTTAAAATACGACATAAAAGTATTGGCGAAATACAACATTTCAGTAAAAGGAAAATTGTTTGATACCATGCTCGCGCATTACCTGATAAACCCAGATATGCGCCACAATATGGACGTATTGAGCGAAACGTATCTGAATTACACCCCAGTCTCCATCACGGAATTAATTGGTAAAAAAGGCAAAAACCAACTCAACATGCGCGATGTTGAAATTGAAAAGCAGACGGAATATGCTGTTGAAGATGCCGATGTAACATTTCAATTAAAAGAACATTTCGAAAAAGAATTGGGAGAAGCCAATACCCAAAAACTATTTGATGAAATTGAAGTGCCTTTACTTCGCGTTTTAGCAGACATGGAATTGGAAGGCATAAATCTTGACGAGGAATTTCTGAAAAAGCTTTCCACAGAATTGGACAAAGACATTCTTCAACTTGAAAAACACATTTACGAAGAAGCCGGTGAAACCTTTAATATCGCTTCACCAAAACAGTTGGGCGATATTCTTTTTGAAAAGATGAAACTGATTGATAAGCCTAAAAAAACCAAAACGGGACAGTATTCAACTGCTGAAGATGTACTTTCCTATTTGGCAAAAGACCATAAAATAATCCGCGATGTATTGGAATATCGCGGTCTTTCAAAATTGAAAAGCACTTATGTGGACGCACTTCCAGACCAAGTTGAAAAAACTACGGGTCGAGTGCACACAGATTATATGCAGACTGTAGCCGCAACTGGGCGACTGAGCAGCAACAATCCAAACCTTCAAAACATTCCTATCCGTACCGAACGTGGGCGTGAAGTGCGGAAAGCATTTATTCCAAGAAATGATGATTATGTTTTGATGGCTGCGGATTATTCACAAATAGAACTCCGAATCATAGCTGCGTTAAGTGAAGAAGACACAATGATTGAAGCCTTCAAAAAGGGCGAAGATATTCATGCTTCCACTGCTTCAAAAGTTTTCAATGTTCCTTTAAGTGAAGTTACCCGCGAGCAAAGAAGTAACGCAAAAACAGTAAACTTCGGAATTATTTATGGCGTTTCCGCATTCGGATTGAGCAACCAAACCGATCTTTCCAGAGGCGAAGCAAAGGATTTGATTGAAACTTATTATAAAACCTATCCAAAACTACGGAATTACATAAGCGAACAGATTGATTTCGCTCGTGAAAATGGTTATGTGCAAACCGTTTTGGGAAGACGTAGATATTTAAAAGACATCAACGGAAGCAACCAAGTAGTCCGTGGCGCCGCGGAACGAAACGCCGTGAATGCACCAATACAAGGAAGCGCGGCGGACATCATTAAAATTGCGATGATAAACATCCACAAAAAACTGGAGGAAGAAAACTACAAAAGCAAGATGTTGCTTCAAGTGCATGATGAACTTGTTTTCGACACCTACAAACCTGAGCTTGAAAAACTAAAAACGATGGTGAAGCACGAAATGGAAAATGCATACAAACTTACCGTGCCGTTGGATGTAGATTTGGGCGTTGGGGAGAATTGGCTGGAAGCGCATTAATTGTCTTGAGGCGAAAATTCCAAAAAAAAATAAATTCCAAATTCCAAAAAGGCTATTTTTCGTTTTTGAAATCAAATACATCATGCCACGAAAACCCAAATGAAATTTATTATGAAAAAGACCCTTGCCCTTTTAGCACTATTGCTTTCAGTATTTTCTTTGTATGCCCAAGACCCAAATATTCTTTGGCAGCGGACTATTGGGGGGAGTGATCGGGATACACCAACTTTCATAATATCAACAACAGATCAAGGTTTCTTCATTGGAGGTCCTTCTAAATCAAATATTTCTGGAGAAAAAACAGAAAACTCAAGAGGTGGTTATGATTACTGGGCGTTGAAATTTGATAGCTCTGGAAATATTGAGTGGCAAAAAACCATAGGCGGCGACCAAGATGACCGCTTAGCAGATGCTAAACAAACACCAGACGGCGGTTATATTTTGGTGGGTTCTTCCGCTTCAAATTTATCAGGAGATAAGACAGAAAATTCGCGAGGAGGAGCTGATTATTGGATTATAAAACTAGATGCTACCGGAAATATTATCTGGCAAAGAACATTAGGTGGAGATGCAAATGACAGAGCAAATGAAGTAGAATTGACGTACGATGGAAATTATTTAATTGGCGGAACGTCCAACTCAAGTATATCTGGAGATAGAACCGTTTCTAACAATGGTTATCCCGATGCTTGGATATTGAAACTAGATGAAAGCGGAAATATTATTTGGCAAAGAGGTCATCAATTTTTAGTAAATTTCTTTTTGGGGGCCTTAAAAATAACTAATGACGGTGGATATATCATCGGCGGCACAAGCGGTTCAAATGAATCGTATTCATTTATGAAACTCGATGCTAATGGAAACACTATCTGGGAAAAATATTATGGTGGAGATGGCTGGGATGCTTTCACCCATCTTATTTTAACCTCGGACGGTGGTTATATGGCTATTGGATTTTCTGATTCTGATGCTTCTGGTGACAAAACCGATGATTCAAAAGGTGGTCCGGATTATTGGATTTTAAAACTTGACGCTAATGGCGCTATTGAATGGCAAAAAACCATTGGCGGTGATGATGGCGATGATCCAAGTGGTATTATTCAAGCTCCAGATGGCGGTTATTTTATAGTTGGATATTCATATTCAAATATTTCGGGAGACAAAACCGAAAATAATGTTGGCGAAAACGATTTTTGGATTATGAAACTAAATAACGTTGGCATAATTGAATGGCAAAATACTATCGGTGGAGCTTACAGTGAAAGATTACCCAAAGTGATTATAAATACTGATGGAAGTATAACCATTGCTGGAGAATGCAATTCAGACATATCTGGTGATAAAACTGAAAATTCCAGAGGAAGCAACGATTTCTGGGTCATAAAACACGCTGCCATATTAGGCCTTGAAGAAAACCCGTTCGCAACAGCAATAACCCTCTACCCCAATCCCACAAAAAACACATTGCAACTAAACACCCAAGACAAAACCATAAACCAAGTAAACATTTACACAATGACTGGCAGTAAAGTTTTGCAATTGGATGTTGAAACTGTTTCCCCAACCGTAGACGTTTCTAGCTTGGCTGCGGGAGTTTATTATGTGCAGTTGTATTCCGGAAAAAATGTGGCTTTAAAAAAGTTTATAAAAGAATAAAAATCATCAATTATGAAAAGAAATATACTTAGCAGTTTAGTTTTAGCATTAATTACAATTTCAATTTATGCCCAAGACCCAAACATCCTCTGGCAGCGGACTATTGGGGGGAGTGGAGATGAACATGTAACTATCGCAATAGAAACAACAGACGGTGGTTTTATTGTTGGCGGCTATTCCAATTCAAATATTTCTGGAGAAAAAACAGAAAATTCACGAGGGGGTAAAGATTATTGGGTGTTGAAATTCGATAGCTCTGGAAATATTGAGTGGCAAAAAACTATTGGGGGTGATCAAGATGACACTTTAAACGATTTAAAGCAAACTCAAGACGGAGGCTATATTCTAGCTGGCTCATCTGCTTCGGGAATCTCAGGAGAGAAAACGGAACCTTCGCGCGGAAACATGGATTATTGGGTATTAAAATTAAGCGCCACTGGAAATATTGAATGGCAAAAAACTTTTGGTGGTGATGCTTTAGACATTGCTCTTGATATTTTACAAATACCTGATGGTAGTTATATTTTAGCTGGCAATTCACAGTCAGGTATATCTGGAGATAGAACGATAAATATTTCCGTAAATCAGGATACTTGGGTTCTAAAGTTGGATTTCAACGGAAATATAGAATGGCAAAAAGCATTCCCTTTAGGAGATGCAGTTTTTTGCCAAGGCTTAGATCTCACAGATGACGGCGGGTATATTATTGGTAATTCAGACGCACAAACCATTTACGGTGCTTTAAAAATAAGCTCCACTGGTGGTTTCCTATGGCAAAATGGCTATAGTGGTCTTGGCCCTTCAACTTTTATGACCAATATTAAAAAAACCAGTGATTCCGGTTATATTTTAACAGGGTTTTCAGACACAAACGCAGGTGGAGCAAAATCTGAAGATTCAATGGGGAATTTTGACTATTGGATATTAAAGGTAGATCAAAACGGAGAAAAAGAATGGGACAACACGATTGGAGGATTATATGGTGAGAGCTGTTACAATACTTTGGAATCTTCGGAAGGTGGTTATTTTGTTACGGGATTTTCATCTTCTGACATATCGGGAGACAAAACTGAAGATTCAAATGGTTTAGCCGACTACTGGATTATTAAATTAAATGATCTAGGAATTATTGAATGGCAAAACACAATGGGCGGAGAAAATGACGAGAGTTTTCCAAAAAGTTGTCAATTAATCGATGGAACATATATTGTTGCTGGTAAATCGAATTCCAATATATCAGGTGATAAAACAGAAAATTCCCGAGGCGGTCAAGATTTCTGGATCGTAAAACACGCCCAAACCCTAGGCCTCGAAGAAAACACTTTCGCAACAGCAATAACCCTCTACCCCAGCCCTGCAAAAAACACATTGCAACTAAACACCCAAGACAAAACCATAAACCAAGTGAATATATACACCATGACGGGCAGCAAGGTTTTACAACTGGATGTTGACACTATTTCCCCAACCGTGGATGTTTCAAGCTTGGCTTCGGGCGTTTATTATTTACAGCTATATTCCGGAAAAAATGTGGCTTTGAAAAAGTTTGTGAAAGAATAAATTTCATTTCTGAATTCTGATTTTTTTGTCTTACATCCAAAGTCTTTCAGCGCAGCGGTCTTAAGTCAAATTTTCAAAGAAAATTTATTTCCCACCCCTTGCTTTTCAAATAAATAACACTACATTTGCACCCCTCTTAGACAAAATCCGTTTTGTTTTAGGATGAGAAAACAATGATTTATTAACGATTGACAAAAAACTAAATGGATACATTAAGTTACAAAACAGTATCTGCTAACAAGAATACCGTTGTAAAAGAATGGTTGGTAGTAGATGCGGACGGGCAAGCATTGGGTCGTCTTGCAAGCGAAGTTGCTAAATTACTTCGCGGTAAGCACAAACCAAGTTTCACCCCGCACGTAGATTGCGGTGATAACGTGATTGTTATCAACGCCGGTAGCGTAAACCTTACCGGAAACAAATGGAATGACAAAACGTACATTCGCCACACGGGTTACCCAGGTGGACAACGTAGCCTTACCGCTACAGAAATGTACAAAAAAGACCCTGCAAGGCTTGTTGAAAAAGCTGTGAAAGGAATGCTTCCTAAAAACAAATTGGGCGCGGAAATCTTCAGAAACCTTAAGGTTTATGCAGACGCAAACCACGGTCAAGAAGCACAAAAACCTAGAGCTATTAACCTTAACGACAACAAGTAATGGAGACAATTCACAAAATAGGTAGAAGAAAAACCGCTGTTGCACGTGTTTACCTTAAAGAAGGTAAAGGAAATATCACTATCAACAAGCGTGAGTTGGAAAACTACTTTCCAACTGGAACACTTCAGTATAAAGTAAAACAACCCTTAACACTTACAGATAACGAAACAACTTTCGACATTACAGTAAATGTATTTGGCGGTGGAATCACTGGTCAGGCAGAAGCAATTCGCCTTGCTATTTCCCGCGCTATGTGTACGCTTAATGACGAAAACCGCGGTATCCTTAAGCCAGAAGGTTTGCTTACAAGAGATCCAAGAATGGTAGAGCGTAAGAAATTCGGACAGAAGAAAGCTCGTAAGAAATTCCAGTTCTCTAAACGTTAATATTACTCAACTAATATTGGGTATCTCTCTCGGGATACCCAATTACAGTTGAAAAGTTCATATTCATTAATAATTAAAAAGCTGTTAACCCGAAAATTTCGGGTGTTAGTTTAGCATCTAAACCAAATTCATTTTAGAAGAGGTTGCTATCCTTTCACAGAACGTAAACTAAAACAAAAATGGCAAAAAAAGTAGAAGTAAAAGACTTACTTGAAGCAGGTGTGCATTTTGGCCACCTAACCCGCAAATGGAACCCAAACATGGCGCCTTATATCTATATGGAGCGCAACGGGATCCACATTATCAACCTTTACAAAACCGCTGCAAAAATTGAAGAGGCTAATGAAGCCCTTAAAAAAATAGCAGCTAGTGGACGCAAAATCCTTTTTGTAGCTACCAAAAAACAAGCAAAAGACATAGTTGCCGAAAAAGCAAAGAATGCAAACATGCCTTACATCACTGAAAGATGGCCAGGCGGTATGCTTACCAACTTTGTGACTATCCGTAAAGCTGTTAAGAAAATGTCTTCAATTGACAGAATGAAGCAAGACGGAACTTTCAATACCCTTTCAAAGAAAGAGCGTTTGGCTGTAGATCGTCTTCGTGCAAAATTGGAAAAAAACTTAGGTTCTATTTCAGATATGAGCCGTCTTCCTGCAGCACTTTTTGTGGTTGACACAACTCGTGAGCACATTGCAGTTGCAGAGGCTATGAAACTGAACATTCCAATCTTCGCAATGGTTGATACAAACAGTGACCCACGCGTTATTGACTATGTAATTCCAGCTAACGATGATGCTTCAAAATCTATTGAGAGCATTATGAATTTTGTTTCTGAAGCTGTTATTGAAGGTCTTTCTGAAAGAAAATCTGGTAAAGATGACGATAGCGATGACGAAGAAGGAATGGAAAAGAAGGCGAAAGCTCCTAAAAAAGCAAAAGCTGAAGTTCCTTCAACTGACGAAGACGATGTAGAAGCTATGAAAGAAGCAAAAAAGCCTGTACGTCAAAAATCGAAAAAAGAAGTTCTTAACGAAGAAGAATAATATCGATATTTTAAAAATTTAAAAGTCGTTGGGTTCTTTTCTTTGTAGAAAATAATTTTAACGACTTTTTTTAATATTAAACTTTAAAAATTTATAAAAATGGCAAACATAACAGCCGCAGAAGTAAATAAACTAAGACAAACCACCGGTGCCGGAATGATGGACTGCAAAAACGCTTTAGTTGAAGCAGGTGGAAATATGGAAGAAGCAATTTCAATCCTTAGAAAAAAAGGACAAAAAATTGCTGAAAAAAGAGCAGATCGCGATTCCAGTGAAGGTGTTGCAACCGTAAAAGTGAACAGCAACAATACAAAAGGTGTAGCTATTTCATTGAACTGTGAAACTGACTTTGTTGCGAAAAACGATTCTTTCGTTGAAATGGCAAACAAAATGGCAGAAGTTGCATTAAACACATCTTCAAAAGATGAGTTTTTGGCTTCAGATTTTGGCGGAATTACCGTTGCTGAGAAATTGACTGAGCAAACTGGGGTTATCGGTGAGAAAATAGAGATTGGCGGGTATGAAATTTTGGAAGCTCCATTCGTAGGCTCTTACGTTCACGGGAACAAAATTGCTGCTTTAACTGGTCTTTCAAAAAAGGTTGACAATGCTGAGGAATTGGCAAAGGACGTTTCTATGCAAGTTGCATCTATGGGCGCTACTACCCTTTCTTATAAAGATTTTGATCCAGAATTTGTTGCTTCTGAAACTGAGGCAAGAATCGCTGTAATTGAAAAGGAAAATATAGAATTGGGCCGTTTGGGCAAAACCCTTAAAAATGTACCTAAATATATTTCAAGAGCACAATTGACTCCAGAGGTTTTGGCACAGGCCGAAGCTGACGCAAAAGCTGAATTGAAAGCTGAAGGCAAGCCAGAGCAAATCTGGGATAAAATCCTTCCAGGAAAAATTGAGCGTTTTGTTAGTGACAACACTACTTTAGATCACGAAAAAGCGTTGCTTGACCAAAACTTTATTAAAGATGACAAAAAGAGCGTTGCAGATTACGTAAAAACGTATGGCGATGTTGAGGTTGTTGGTTTTAAGAGAGTTTCTTTGGCATAAGCTTTTTGAACATATACTTAAACTAAAAAGAGGCTGATTAATTTCAGCCTCTTTTATTATATAGTTTCATTTCAAAGATTATTCTTTTAAAATTTTCTTTACCGTCTTTCTCCCTTCGGAAGAAATAACTGCTATATATATTCCTGCATTTAAATCTTCCATATTAAGTTCAGCTTTTTCTTTTAAAGGTGTAATATCCAAAACTTTTCTTCCCAAGACATCGTAAACTTCTACTATATCAATTTGTGAATTTGCTTCAATGAATATTCTATTTGAAGTTGGGTTTGGGTAGATTGCTACTTCAGTTTGCTGCAAATCTTCGACACCCAAATTTGTTCTTACTCCAAAAATGGTTTGATAACTATTCCCGCCAAAATTGGCTGTAACGGTATAGACTCCTGTTGGCCAAGTGGAATCTACTTCATAATTCCATTGAGCCCAAGCCGCCACATAATCTGGCCAAGGGGATGTGAAATCATACTCATAAAGAATGCTATTGTCGGGTTTTCTAACTGTTATATGTGTATTGGCGTTCATTTGAAGATCGCGATAAAATATTCGGAACCTTATCGTTTCTCCGTTCTCAAAGTTCAGTTCTTCATATGTATTTTCAGTTACACCACAATCTGAGTCAAAATCGTCTGAATTGTGCGTAGAGAGTGTTAATATTTCAGGAACAAAATAAGCAGGTTGGTCTATCCACCAGCTGTCAGCATTCAAACTATTGCAAGGCCCTGCATAAGGATCTATTCTGTTTATGTTGGAGTCATACACTTCAAAATGCAAGTGTGGAATGTCGCTGCTGCCTGAACTACCTGCGTAACCAAGAAACTCTCCCACTTCTACCGTATCGCCAACTTCTTTAGAAGTCAATGAGCCGTTTTTAAAATGCCAATAAAATGTTCGCGAACCATCGGCGTGCAATAGTTCTATTCCGTTCCAATTATTGTTTCCGTTATTTTCGCAGTTACGGTCAAAATTGCCATCTCTTTTAACCTCAATGGTTCCTGCGGCAGCGGCAATAACCTCCATGACATTTTCATCCATCTTTTTCCACGGATAGGGCCAAACCACATAATCAGTTCCTTTGTGATTGCTGTTGATTTGATCATAGGTTCTTTGTCCGCAATTGTAATCCAACAAATGACCGTTGGGTAAAGGATCTTGATCCACTTGGTTGAAAAGGGAATAATAGCCATAATCACTAAATCCTGCTTTGGGCCTAAAGGGAAGTATAAATAAAGGATGGCTGCCCCGGTGTTGGTATGCATTCGGGTTTTTTTTAAGAACAGCAGCTTTGTTCTGTTCAATTTCCTGCATTATCTCTGCTCGTTGTTCATCAGTAATGCACTCCGTTTTGGGCAAGGAAATAGGGTGAAAAGAAACTGGAGATGGCGGTGCCTTAAAACCTTTATTTTGGGCCGTAACTATGGTAGAAACGGCCAACAATAAATAAAATAGATGTGTTTTCATAATGTCAATTTTTTAAGGATTAGTTGTATTTTATTATTTATACATCGAAAAAATCTTGGAAATGTCATCATGGAAAAATATTTTTTTGTAATTTTTTTTGCTCACTGCTTTCCAATAACTACTTTTTTCAATTACTTCCACCGCATCAATAATTTTCTTTATTTTTGCGCTGTAAAAATCTGCTATGCACTACAAAAGAATTCTTTTAAAACTTTCCGGCGAAGCCTTAATGGGTGAACAACAATATGGAATTGATCCTGTACGTCTAAAAGAATACGCCCAAGAAATAAAACAAATTACCGCCAAAGGTGTTGAAGTTGCCATCGTTATTGGCGGTGGAAACATTTTTAGAGGATTGGCTGGCGCCAGTAGCGGCATGGACCGTGTGCAGGGCGACCATATGGGAATGTTGGCAACCGTAATTAACGGACTGGCATTGCAAAGTGCATTGGAAAACGAAGAAGTGGCCACTCGTTTGCAAAGTGCCATCAACATCAATGAAGTGGCCGAGCCTTTTATTCGCAGAAAAGCCATTCGCCATTTGGAAAAAGGCCGTGTTGTTATATTTGGTGGTGGAACGGGAAATCCTTACTTCACAACAGATTCAGCAGCGGTTTTAAGAGCTATCGAGATTGGTGCAGACGTTATTTTGAAAGGAACCCGCGTGGATGGAATCTATACCAGCGATCCAGAAAAAGACAAACTTGCAACAAAATTTGATTTTATCAGTTTTGAAGATGTATTGCAGAAAGGTTTGAAAGTGATGGACACCACCGCTTTCACCTTGAGCCAGGAAAACGAATTGCCAATCATTGTTTTTGATATGAACACCAAAGGAAATCTGCTGAAAGTAGTTTCCGGAGAAAAGATTGGAACTAAAGTAAATTTATAATTATTGGTTTAATTTTTGAAAGGCGAAATTCAGCTTAAAAAAATTTTAGTATGGAAGACGAAATAGATTTTATAATTGACGGTACAAAAGAAGCAATGGGCAATGCCCTGAAGCATCTTGAAAAGGAGTTTGTAAACATTCGTGCCGGAAAAGCTTCGCCAGCAATGGTTGGAAGTGTAATGGTAGATTATTATGGAAGCCAGACCCCACTTAGCCAAGTTGCAAACGTAAGCACCCCAGACGGGATGACCATTAGCATTCAACCTTGGGAGAAAGGAATGATTCCTGAAATTGAGCGCGGTATCCATTTGGCAAATATCGGTTTCAACCCTATGAACAATGGGGAAAGTGTTATTATCTCTGTGCCGCCATTAACCGAAGAACGCAGAAGAGATTTGGCCAAACAAGCTAAATCTACTGCCGAAGAAGCAAAAATAGGTGTACGCAACGACCGTAAAAACGCCAATAACGACCTTAAAGCCTTGGATATTTCAGAAGATCTTAAAAAGAGTTTGGAAGAAGATATTCAGGAAATGACTGACCAACATATCAAAAAGATTGACGAGATCTTGGCGAAAAAAGAAAAAGAAATAATGACGGTTTAAAACCGTTTCGTTAAACTAAATACAATAAAGCGGCAACTATGCCGCTTTCTTTTTACTTTTAAGAACATAGAAAACTTCCTTCATTACCTATGCGCAAAATAATTTTCTTTTTTTCATTGCTAATGGGGTTTTCTGTATATGCGCAAGATCCGGTAATTGAAACCAAGAAAGATTCCATTGTTTCTGAAATAAAGGAAACGGTTGCGGAAGTAAAGGAAGATGCATCTGAATTAAATGAAGAAAAAAACCATCCGCTTACTACTGGGTACTTTCCCGTTGGTTTTTTCAATATTGATCTTAAAACACTTTTTAAATATAACGGCTACGAAGGCTTTCGGCTTGGAATTGGCGGACTTACCAATGAAAGGCTTTTTGAAAATTACAAACTGGGCGGCTACATAGTTTATGGATTCAAGGACGAAACCTTCAAATATAGCGTTGGTGGAAGTGCCTTAGTCAACAAAGAGAAAAAAGAGTGGGTAAGCCTTTATTACACAGACGACATTAAAGAAATTGGAACCTATGACTTTTTAACCGATGCTCGGTTTTATTCCCTTTTTGAACCACGGCTTATTAATATTATCCAGTTTTATAAATACACAAAATGGCAGGCCAATATTCAAAGCGAGCCAACATCAAAAATACTTGCGGAGTTTCAGATAGCCCACAGTGATGTAAGCAATATTGAAGACTACTATTTTATTAAGGATGGAAAAGGTTATACCGATTATAAACTTGCAGAGGCTATTCTTTCCTTCCGTATAAAGCTGAAAACTGATTCTATAATAAATGACGACAACGAAAAAGTAAGTGTTGACCATCTTCCAAAAATAAGCGCCCAGGTTACGCAAGGTTTTAAAGGAATTGCAGGAAGTGATTTTAATTATACAAAATTTGGGCTGAAGCTGGATTATGAAATTGAACGAAAAAATGTTTCTTCCACAAGTTTTCTTTTACAAGGTGAACTTGCTTTGGGCGATGTGCCTTTAACCCATTTGTTTCACACTTTCCCTAACCAGCCTATAAAAGGCAGTATTATGAAACGGTTTTCTGTGGCGGGTGTACAGAGTTTTGAAACGATGTACTTTGGTGAATTCTACTCAGATAAATTAGTAATGCTTCAGATGAAGCATACTTTTAGAAGGTTTAAACTTGCTGAAAAATGGAAACCGGAATTGGTTGTAATTTCACGCAATGCCTTAGGAGATATGAGCAATACGAGCCGTCATTTTGGAGTTCCTTTTAATACGCTTGACCATTTGTACAATGAAGCAGGTTTGGAGCTCAACAAGATTGCGCTTGGATTTGGGCTGAGCTTTGCATACAGATATGGCTACTACAACTTGCCTAGTTTTGAGGACAATGTTTCTTTTAAGTTTACTTTTAATTTGAAGATTTAGATTGACTATTTAGTTTTAGGATTTAAGAAATCCACACAAGAAATGCTTTAGAATATGTCCATTCGCCATTTCTGAATTCATAAATACTACCAGGTCTCCAATAAAATAACTATAAATTATAGCAGGTGAGTTGTAATCTTCATTAAAATGGGTTATTTGTAATTCTACAAAAAGGTTTTGCAAAGCTTTGAAGCTCCCAAAATACATCCAAAATTACCTTACTAATTATCCCAAATACGTACCTTTGTCCATTCTATAAAAAATTGCTTTGAACAAACTTTTTAGTATTGGGTTTTGGAGTTGGGTGGCACGTTTTATTTTACGGAACCGAACCTGGATTTTAATAGTTATTGCAGCCATTACAGTAATGCTGGCGCTTCAGTGGAAAAACATGCGTTTTACCTATACGGAGGCGAATTTGCTGCCGGATGACCACCCTATAAATCTTGAATACGATCAATTTCTTTCACATTTTGGCGAAGAGGGCAACTTGATTGTTATGGGCGTGAAGGATTCTACCATTTTCACTCCTGAAAAATTTAAGGCTTGGAACCAACTTTCCAAAGATATCGGCAAGTTTAAGGAGGTGGAACTGACGCTTTCCGTAGGAAACCTGAAAAAACTAGAAAAGAAAGACAGTACGGGCTTTGAGTTGGTCCCTTTTATAAGAGATTCGGTTTTTACTGATGCGAATCTGGCTGTTTATAAAGACGAGCTTTTTAATAATCTTCCTTTTTATGACGGGCTTATTTATAGTCCAGACAAGCAGAGTATCCGCTCTGCGATTTATATGAAAAAGAACATTGTTAATACTGCGGAACGAAAGGATTTTGTGATAAAGGATTTGATTCCGCTAATCAAAAAGTTTGAGGCAGAGACGGGCATTACGGTTTATACATCTGGAATGCCGTACATACGCACGCTGAACTCCCAGAGTATTATTGATGAGATTGGGCTGTTTATTGGAGCGGCGCTTTTTGTTACTTCGCTTATATTTTTCTTCTTTTTCCGCTCTTTGCGAGCCACATTCATTTCTATGATTACCGTGATTATTGGGGTTATGTGGGCCTTCGGATTTTTGGGATTGATGCATTATGAAATTACGGTGTTAACAGCCCTTATTCCGCCTTTAATTATTGTGATTGGAATTCCGAATTGCATTTTCCTAATCAACAAGTACCAACAGGAAATAAAACTGCACGGTAACCAAGCAAAATCATTACAACGTGTAATTGCAAAAGTGGGTAACGCAACCTTGATGACCAACTTGACAACGGCTTCGGGCTTTGCAACTTTTATCTTGGTGAAGAGTGAGCTCTTGAGTGAATTTGGTATTGTGGCTTCCATTAATATTGTGGCTATCTTTTTGTTGAGTTTGCTTATAATTCCTATTATTTACAGCTATATGCCGGTGCCAAAAGACAAGCACTTAAAGCATTTGAACAAAAGGTGGATTAATAAATTTGTCAATTGGATAGAACGGATGGTGCGTGAGCGTCGCATCACAATTTATATTGTGGCCGTTCTGCTTCTTTGTACAAGTATTATCGGAATTTTCAATATTAAAATTTCAGGGAGCCTTATTGAAGATATGCCAAAAAACACTGGCTTCTTTGATGATATTCGGTTTTTTGAAAAGGAATATGAAGGCATCATGCCCTTGGAAATAATGGTGGATACAAAGAAGAAAAAAGGCGTGATGAGCCTTTCCACCTTAAAACGTATTGATGAGTTGCAGGATCACATAAAAGAAATTCCTGAGTTTGCAAAACCTATTTCGGTTGTGGAATTGGTGAAGTATTCCAAACAAGCTTATTATAATGGCAATCCAGAATATTACCAACTTCCAAATAGCCAAGAGAAGAATTTTATACTTTCTTACGCTAAAAACAGCAATACTAATACAAATCTACTGAGCAGCTATGTGGATAGTACAGGGCAGTTTGCACGTATTACCACATTCATGAAAGATACTGAACCTGACAGGTTTGAACGAATTGAGGAAGACCTTCACAAGGAAATAAACAAAGTTTTTCCGCCAGAAAGATACAATGTTTCTGTTACGGGGAAAGCATTGGTTTTTCAAAAAGGAACTCATTATTTGGTCAACAACCTGATTCTTTCACTGTCTTTGGCCATTTTCTTAATCGCCTTGTTTATGGCGTGGATGTTCCGAAGTTTTAAAATGATTGTAATTTCTTTAATTCCAAACTTACTACCACTAATTATAACCGCGGGAGTGATGGGCTTTGTGGGCGTTCCCATAAAACCCTCTACTATTTTGGTGTTCAGTATTGCCTTTGGTATTTCGGTAGATGACACCATACATTTCCTCGCAAAATACAGGCAAGAACTAATAGCCAATAACTGGAAAATCAAGAAATCTGTTTTTGCCGCTTTGCGGGAAACAGCCGTAAGTATGTTTTATACTTCCATTGTGCTTTTCTTTGGGTTTTCAGTGTTTACCATTTCCAGCTTTGGAGGTACGGTAGCTTTGGGGGCATTGGTTTCCATAACGCTACTTTTTGCAATGCTGTCTAATTTACTGTTACTTCCCACGTTGCTACTTTCACTGGAAAGAAGCATAGCAAACAAGGAAACAATGAAAAAACCTGCAATTGAAATTTTATCAAACGACGAAGAAGAAGTTGACATCTAATTCAGAATTAAAAATTTATATTTTGGGATTTGGGATTTTCTTTTTTGGAATTTTTTTCAAGTATCTTTGCTCCTCTTAAAATTTGACCATGCAAGACAAAACAATAGATGAATTGTTGAAAAGCGAAAAAACCCACGTGGAAGTAATCGTTCGCGGTTGGGTGCGCTCTTTTAGAAGCAATAGATTCATTGCATTAAATGACGGATCAACAATAAAAACCCTACAATGTGTAGTGGATTTTGAAAATTTTGAGGAAGAAGTCCTTAAAAAAGTAACCGTTGGCGCTGCCATTGAAGTTAAGGGCGCGCTAGTGGAAAGCCAAGGCCAAGGCCAAACGCTAGAAATTCAGGTTTCAAAATTGACCGTTTTAGGCGAAGCAAACCCAGAAGAGGTAAAACTTACCATACTTTCACCAAAAAGACATTCGCTAGAAACCTTGCGCGAACAGGCACATTTGCGAATCCGCACCAATACTTTTGGCGCCGTGATGCGTACTCGCTCCAAACTGGCTTTTGCCGTTCACGAATATTTCCAGAAAAACGGGTTCAATTATATGCACTCACCTATTATTACCGGAAGCGATGCAGAAGGTGCTGGTGAGATGTTTCGGGTTACGAATTTAGATGCTAAAAATCCGCCGTTGGATGATAACGGCAATGTAAATTATAAAGAAGATTTCTTCGAAAAAGAAGCCAACCTAACCGTAAGCGGGCAGTTGGAAGCTGAAACGTATGCAATGGCGCTCGGGAAAGTCTATACTTTCGGCCCAACTTTTAGGGCTGAAAACTCCAATACCAGCCGCCACTTAGCTGAGTTTTGGATGATTGAGCCAGAGGTTGCTTTCAATGATTTGGACGCTAACATGGATCTAGCGGAAGATTTTATAAAGTACGTTGTAAATTACGCTTTGGAAAACTGTGCAGATGACTTAGAATTTCTTGAAAACCGTTTGTTGGAAGAAGAAAAGAACAAGCCACAGGATGAGCGCAGTGAAATGAAACTTCGTGAAAAGCTTCGTTTTATTTTGGAGAACAATTTCAAAAGAGTGAGCTATACCGAAGCGATTGATATTTTGAAACGTTCCAAACCAAACCAAAAGAAAAAATTCAAATATATAATTGAAGAATGGGGTGCCGATCTTCAAAGCGAGCACGAGCGTTTTTTGGTGGAAAAGCACTTTAAATGTCCCGTAATTCTTTTTGATTATCCTGCAAATATAAAATCGTTTTACATGCGTTTGAACGACGATGGAAAAACGGTTCGCGCAATGGACGTGTTGTTTCCAGGAATTGGAGAAATAGTGGGTGGCTCGCAACGGGAAGAGCGTTATGACGTTTTGCTTGAAAAAATGAAAACCATGAACGTTGATGCAAAAGAATTATACTGGTATTTGGATCTCCGTAAATTCGGGACCGCCGTTCACAGTGGTTTTGGACTTGGTTTTGAGCGTTTGGTGCAGTTTACCACGGGAATGGGTAACATTCGCGATGTAATTCCGTACCCAAGAACTCCTGGCAACGCAGAATTCTAATCTAAAAAAGCATAAGATTGTATTAAAACTGGCTACTTCATTATTTTAGTAGCTGGTTTTTTTTAACTTTATGAAGTACTAAAAGAAATCATGTTAAAACAACAATTAAGCTTTAAACTTTCCCAGAAATTATCGCCTCAACAAATACAGTTGATGAAGATGATACAACTGCCTACGCAAGCTTTTGAGCAGCGCATTTCACAAGAATTGGAAGAAAACCCGGCTCTTGAAGGTGGAAAAGAAGAGAGTGAAAACTTTGATGATGAATTTAGCAACGATGAATTTGACGACAATTATGACGAGGGCAACGAAGTAATTGAAACTGATATAAACGTTGACGATTACTTAAGCGATGACGAAGTGCCCAGCTATAAACTTTCCGCAAACAATTATAGCGCGGACGATGAAGAAAGGCAAATGCCCTATGCTGCGGGAACTTCTTTTACACAGCATTTGATGCAGCAATTGAGCACCTATCGGTTAGACGAAGAGGAAAAAGAAATTGCGGAGTTTTTGGTGGGAAGCGTTGATGAAAGTGGCTATATAAGACGTGAATTACAGGAAATTGTTGATGATTTGGCTTTTACCCAAAACGTTTACACCACTGAGGATAAAGTTGAAAAAGTACTGAAGATAGTTCAAGAATTGGATCCTGCCGGAGTTGCAGCCCGCGATCTGCAGGAATGCTTATTGCTTCAGTTGGAACGAAGGGAACATACACCGCCTGTAGCCTTAGCAATTGAGATTATTGAAGACTCCTTTGATCATTTCAGCAAAAAACATTACAAAAAACTAATTCAAAAGTTTGATATCACCGAAGACCAACTGCGGGATGCAATCCACGAAATTGAAGGTTTAAACCCAAAACCGGGCGGAACTTATTCTGGAAATACAAGAATGGTGGAGCATGTAGTTCCCGATTTCGCAATAAAAATCATTGATGGCGAATTGGATTTAACCTTAAACGGAAGAAACGCGCCAGAGCTTCACGTGAGCCACGATTACACCAATATGCTGAAGGGCTACAAAGAGTCTAAAGATAAATCCAAAGCGCAGAAAGACGCTGTAATGTTCATAAAACAGAAGCTAGATGCTGCCAAATGGTTTATAGATGCTATCAAGCAACGCCAACAAACTCTTTTTGTTACTATGAATGCAATTATGCACCATCAAGAAGAATACTTTTTGAGCGGCGATGAACGCAAGTTGAAACCGATGATCTTAAAAGACATTGCGGACAAAATTAATATGGACGTTTCCACGGTTTCGCGCGTAGCGAACAGCAAATATGTGGACACGCCTTACGGAACGAAGCTTATAAAGGATTTTTTCAGTGAATCGATGAAAAACGATCAAGGGGAAGATGTTTCTACCAAAGAAATTAAGAAAATTCTTGAAATAACCATATCCGAAGAAAACAAACGGAAGCCACTTACAGATGATAAACTGGCTAAAATTTTATTGGAGAAAGGCTATCCCATTGCACGAAGAACCATTGCCAAATACCGGGAACAATTGGATTTGCCAGTGGCAAGACTTAGAAAAGAAATTTGATGAATTTATTTCTAAAAACCGCATCATATATCTTTCATCCTTTATTGATGCCAATTTTGGGCACCATACTTTATTACAGTGTTACGCCAAGATATTTAGACCCTCAGTTGGTTCGTGTGGAACTTTTTTCAATTGCAATCATTACTATTTTAATTCCTATTGTTATCTTTTTCTTTTTGAAAAATTTACGTGTTGTGGAAACCATCTATTTAAAAGAAGTGAAGGAGCGTAAATTTCCTTTAATGATACAGTGTATACTTTTATTGCTTATCATTAAAATGGTTTTTGACCCTTATGAAGATCCTGAGTTATATTATTTTTTTGTTGGAATTCTCTTTTCAGCCTTTAGTGCTTTGGTGATGGTGTTTTTTAAATTAAAAGTCAGCCTTCACCAAATGGGCGTAGCTGGAATTTTAATGTTTCTAGTTGGATTGAGCGCACATTTCAAAATAAACTTACTTATAACTATCAGTTTTTTCCTTTTTGTAAATGGCTGGGTTGCTTCATCCCGTCTGAATAATGATTCTCACACGTATCCCGAACTTGGCGTGGGATTACTTTTGGGGGCATTACCGCAATTGATTCTATTCAACCTTTGGTTATAGAATATAGAACATCAAACCTAGTTTGAGTGTTCTAAAATCCACCACTTCCCCATCAACAGTCACTGCATCTTTGAAGAAAGGATTTATACTATAGGAAGCAAATAAGTTAAACGTGCTGTATCCAAAACTTAATGTACCAGACAATCGAACTGGATCAAACTCTGGAATTTTTGTTTGGTTCACGTTGTTCCCGGGTTGTTTAAAAGTTGTTTTATACCAATATGCATAACCCACCCTAAAACCAGCATAAACTCTCCAAAATTTATAGCTTGAAGCTGTTGAAGTTCGCCATCTGAATTCCAATGGAGCTTCAATTATGGCCATATTGAATCGATTTCGGGTAAAATCTACATTCCCATCTAAAACCCTAAAAATTGTTTCGTTATTTTGGGTTTCTCCTATAAAAAGATTCTGTCCAAATTGATCAATTGCAATTCCTGCGCCTATTGCAATAGCAATATTTCGTTGTTTGTTAATAGGCATATCCCTAACAAACCCAAATTGAATACCACCAGAAAGACCACGAGTATTCACTCCAGAAGGCATATTTAAGGGCGCATTATATGTTAGACCAATATAAAACTGGTCCTCTCTATAAAGCGAATCAGCTGACACAGGAGGAATAGTGTCCTGGGCCAAAACTGCAAGGGAAACAAGACCTATAAATAATGTAAAGTAGATTCTAAATATCTTTTGCATACCCATAAAGATAAATTTATTTTTCAGAATAAAGGGAACAAAAAAACGCCTTGATCCCAAAAAACCTCGGGTCAAGGCGTTTTAAAAAATAAAGCTTAATAGCCTTATTGATTTATTTCATTTCCAGGAGTGGTAATATAGATAATCTTTAACATGTTAAGATCACGCAATTCCTGTTTAATGTCAGTTACCATTCCAGTATTTGTTTTCTCATCAACTTTTAACGCAACCATAACATACTCCTGAAGCTCAGGACGTAACTTTTGGCGTGCTTCTGTTAAAGCAAATTTAATACTGGTAATATCAGTGTACTTATCACCAATCTGTATTTTTGCCTCAGAGCCGTATTTGTCCTGATATCTGGAGCTTGGCTTTCCAGCATAAATATAAACCGATCGGTCTTTCTTTAGTTTCTCAACTTGATCGGCCTTTGGCAATTTGTTTTGAACAAGCAGATTGTCATCGCGCAATACTGTTACAACCATAAAGAAGAACAGGAGCATAAATACAATATCCGGTAGGGATGCTGTAGAGATGGCTGGCAATCCACCGTCTTTTTTCTTTTTAAATTTTGACATATTCTAAATATTATTGTCCGGATTTTTTAGGTTCTGCTTCAGAAAGTTTTTGAGGAAATAACTTTTGAATAGTTTCCAGTTTTTCCTGTAAAGCTTCTTTTGCAGCTTCGCCTTTTATCTTCCCTTCATCAAGGTCTTTCGTCTTCTCGGTAAATTTCCATCCATAAAGTCTTTCAGATTCCCGATCTCTTAAAAAATTGTACGCAGCAACAAGTTCATTTTGAACAGCTATATACATTTTATAAGAAGTAAGCCTATCATTCTGAACAGATATTACAGCTTTATCAGGGTTATCTGAAGATTCTGGATTTCTTTTACCTTTGCAATAATCGCAATATTCTGCAGTTCCAGCTGATGCTCCACCGTTATCCAGAAAAGCAATTGCTGCTTGGCGCAGATCTTTAAGCTCCATCAATTTTTCCTCTACAAGCAATTGGTCGCTTCTGTTAACATTAACAATAAAGAGGTTTTTTTCCTTGATTTTTACTTGTTCGTCTGTAGGCGGCTCTTTAGGCGGCAACTGTCTCGCGATACCCTTGTCCTTTTCAATGGTAGTAGTTACCAAGAAAAAGATAAGCAAGAGGAAAGCGATGTCAGCCATCGACCCTGCGTTTACTTCAGGTGTTGCTCTTCTTGCCATTATTTTGATATTTTTTTAATTCCGCTGAAAACCATTGCTCCAATAGCTAATACTGCCAATATGTAGAATGTATACAATCCAGTACCAACCCATTTAGAGCCACTTGCAGAGAGCATCTCGCCTTCTTGCATTTCCATAGGTGTACCGTTCGCCAAGACGTAAGAGATAACCACTATAAGTAGAAATGCTCCTATAGAAATTAATGTGTTCTTAATATTTCCTGCTGCTAATCCTTTTAATACAAAGAAAAGAACGAATAGTATTGTAATTGCAAATATTATATATGCAACGTAAAGAAAACCATCAACTCCAGCGCCAGTGGCGGCAACTTCAGTATCACCTTTCGCGATGATCATTGCAAGAAAAATAACTCCTGCAACGCTTAGAAGCAATGCTACTATTTTTAAAATTTTATGTAATGCCATCTTGTGGTTTGTTTAGATTTTGTTTTTTTGTTTGTAGTCGAACAACATGTCGATCAAAGTGATTGAAGCGTCTTCCATACTATTAACGATACTATCAATCTTAGCGATAATATAGTTATAGAAAATTTGAAGTATAATAGCCACGATCAAACCAAATACAGTTGTTAAAAGTGCCACTTTAATACCTCCTGCCACAAGTGACGGGTTCATATCCCCAGCTGCTTGAATTTTATCAAAGGCAATAATCATCCCGATTACCGTACCCATGAAACCAAGCATCGGAGCCAAAGCAATGAAAAGAGATATCCAAGATACATTCTTTTCAAGTTGCCCCATCTGAACACCACCATAGGCAACTACTGCTTTTTCAGCAATATCAATACCTTCGTGGGCGCGGTCCAAACCTTGATAGTAGATTGAAGCAACAGGACCTTTTGTGTTTCTGCACACTTCTTTAGCAGCGTCAATACCACCACTGTTTAGTGCATCTTCAACATCTTGAGCCAATTTTTGAGTGTTGGTAGTAGAAAGATTAAGGTAAATAATTCTTTCAATAGCAATAGCCAATCCAAGAATTAAACACAATAGAACGATCCCCATAAATCCAGGACCACCTTCTACAAAGCGTTCTTTCAATTCTTGATGAAATCCTTTATCAGCTTCGGCAGCTGGAGCCGCTTCATCTTGAATAATAGTAAATGTGGCTGCTGTAACCAAAGCTTGTGAACTTGTTGGCATTGTTTGCGCTGTTGCAGCGTTTGCGTTTAACGTGCCTGCAAAAACGATTGCGGCAAGCGCCAGAATAGAAAATAATTTTTTCATTGCTATCGACTTAAAGTTTGTTTTTAGTTAAAGGTTTAAAGATATAAAATAATTTAGTTAATCTGCAAGAATATTAATTTACACTCAAATGAGCTTCTTGATATTCTATAAGTTTGTTGCAGAGAGGAAGGGATTCGAACCCTCGATACGCTTTTGGCGTATACACGCTTTCCAGGCGTGCGCCTTCGACCGCTCGGCCACCTCTCTATTATGCTGCCACTTCTTAAAATGGAGTGCCAAATATCACAAAAAAAATAACGCTATAAAAAAATTAGTGGGTTAATTTATTGCATTTCTCCGCGCAAGGAGGTTTCAAATATGGTTTTGAAGCTGTTAGCCGAAATTTTTTGTCCCAATAAGTACATTAATTTTGCTAATGCGGCTTCCGTAGTGCAGTCTTTTGCGCTAATAACACCTATTTTTTTTAGTTCGGTACTGGTTTCATAAAGGCCCATATTCACACTTCCACCGGAACATTGTGTCACATTAATAACGGGAACTCCTTTTTTAATAACTTTTTTAAGTGAATTTATAAACCATTCGGCATTGGTTACATTACCGCTTCCGTAGGTTTCAAGCACCAATCCTTTTATTTCAGGGTATTCAAAAAGATATTTTACCGTTGCTTCATCAATTCCTGGAAACATTTTTACCAAAAGAATATTGCTCTCCAATGTTTTGTGGACTTTCAACTTTTTTCTTCGGTTTGGTCTGTATAACGCTTCATTGTTAACCACCAAATGCACTCCACTTTGTACCAATTCGGGATAATTTAAAGAGGCGAATGCTTCAAAATGCTCTGCATTTATCTTGGTTGTTCGGTTTGCGCGATATAATTTGTATTCAAAATAAAGACAGACCTCAGCAATTTTTGAAAAGCCTTTTTCTTGAAGTGAAGCAATCTGGATGGATGTAATTAGGTTTTCCTTAGCATCTGTTCGCAAATCACCTATTGGCAATTGAGATCCAGTGAAAATGACGGGCTTACCCAAATTTTCCAACATAAAACTTAATGCAGAAGCGGTGTAGCTCATTGTGTCACTGCCGTGAAGCACGACAAAACCATCCATTTTTTCATAGTTTTCTTCAATAATGGTTGAAATGTCCACCCAATATTTTGGGTTCATATTAGAACTATCAATCGGTTTTGAGAATGTGGTTGTTGTAATATTACAATCCAGTAGCTTTAGCTCTGGGATATGGTTTAGCAATTCATCAAAATTGAAATTGCGCAGCGCGCCGGTTTCAAAATCCTTTATCATCCCGATTGTTCCGCCAGTATATATAAGGAGTATGTTTGGTTTTTTTGTCATATTTATTTATACCTAATTTATATTCCAAAAACGTTCTTTGAATTTTGAGTAGTAACTCGAGCTATCTCTTCTTCAGGAATTCCATAAATCTCCGAAACCTTTTTACAGATCAAGGACAAATAGCTGCTTTCATTTCGTTTTCCGCGGAAAGGCGCTGGGGCAAGATAAGGCGAATCGGTTTCCAGAACGATGTGTTTTAGCGGAATTTCATTTAAAAAAGTATCGATTTTTCCGTTTTTAAAAGTAGCCACACCGCCAATGCCAAGTTTCATATTATATGAAATTGCCCTTTCAGCCTGCTCTAAAGTTCCTGTAAAGCAGTGAAAAATCCCGAAGAGATCATCGCTTTTTTCAGTTTCCAAAACTTCAAAAATTTCATCAAAGGCATCACGGCAATGAATAACTATTGGCAATTTGTATTTCTTCGCCAATTGAATTTGCCTTTTGAAAGCTGTTTTCTGAATTTGTAAAGTAGATTTATCCCAATAAAGATCGATGCCAATTTCACCAACGGCATAAAAATTTCTTATTTTGAATTGTTCCTCAACATGCGCCAATTCTTCTACAAAATTTTCCTTTACCGAGGTTGGATGCAAACCCATCATCAAAAAAACATTATTGGGATATTCTTTTTCCAATGAATACATCGCTTCGGTATAACCGGAATCAATGGCCGGAATGAAAAAGCGTTTTATGCCAGCATCAAAAGCACGTTGCATCATCTGCGGACGGTCTTCGGCAAAGGCTTCACTATATAAATGGGTGTGTGTATCAGTCAACATAGTTGCAAAGCTACTTATTTTGTTTGCTATCTTTACACAAAAAAATTAATGCAGCTACGCAAATTTCTTGAAGACCAAGGTTTTTATCGCATTCCACTTAAAAAGTTAGCCACCGGCCATTATCTTTTTTCAGCAAAAATAAACACTGTCTTGGGTGATTTTATTCTGGATACTGGCGCATCTGCAAGCTGCGTGGGTTTCAGGGACAGTGCACATTTCTTATTGATAAGCGAGGAAAGCATCATTAAAGCTGCTGGAGCTGGTGCCATAAATATGGAAACTATGCTGTCCCGAAAAAATAAATTTAGCATCCATAATTGGGAAATTAGAAATATGGATTTCGTGCTTTTTGACCTTTCACATGTAAATGAGGCATTGTTGCAGGTGAATGAAGGACCGGTTCATGGCATCATTGGTGCAGATTTTTTAAAGGAGCATCGGGCAGTGATAGATTATGGTAGAAATTGCTTCTATATAAAATAGAATGGTTTTTAGATATGGTTTATTTACAATAATTTAAGTACTTTTATCTTCTTCTGAAATAATTCATTTGTGCTGAAAAAAATAGGAATCCTCTTTTTCATTATTGCGTTTTCCCCAGCTTCGGGGTATTGTCAAGATATTCCACATTATGAAAAAAAATTAGCTTCAGCCAAAACCAAAACAGAAAGTCTTACGGCACTGGATAGTTTATTGTCCCGAACATTTTATACCGATAGTGACGCTTTTATAAAATACAGCATACAATACATAAGTTTGGCACAAGAGATGGACAGTATTGAGGATGCAGCCAGGAAGGCGATGAACCTTCAGTATCCACTTACCAACTATGCAAACGACCCCCTGAATGCAATAACCATAATAAATAGTGTGCTTGCACGTAAATATAAAATCAGAGACAGTCTTTTGCTGGGCGGCCTTTATATTAAACGCGGCAAAGCCAACACCAAGGTAGATCTTAAAAAAGCCATTGAAGATTATAACATGGCACTAGAAAATTTTTCAAAAACCGATTCCCTGAACATTGCAGACACTTATCTTTTTAGAGGGCAGGCATATTCAAATTTGGGGAGATTTGTTTTAGCTGGTGAAGATTTCACCCAAGCATACACTATATATGAAATTAAAAAAGAATATGACTATATGGTTTATGCACAGCAAGGCATAATTAGCATGTTCAGTATGAATGGTTTCTATGAAAAAGCAAAGATGGAGCGCAATGCTTTAATTGATAAAATGAAGACATTAGGGTTGAGCAGGTTTTTGTCAAATGAATATTACAATCAGGCTCTAGATTATAAAAAAATGGGAGAACGTGATTTAGAATACAAGTCATTGTTAACCGCCGAGAAAATTTTCAATAAAGAAGAATCAGAACAATCCACATTTATTGGCATCCATTCAAGATTAATAGAATATTATTGTGAGCACAACCAAATTATTGAAGCAAAAAAACATTTAGAACTTATAGAGAATTTGGAATATGATCTCTCTGGAGATCCTTCAGCAGAACTAAATTTTTTAGGGGGAAAAGCTAAGTATCTTCAAACAATTGGCAAACATGAAGAAGCAATAAAACTTGCACAGAACAAGCTAGAAATAGCAAAAAAATTAGGAATGGAAGATGAAATAATGAGTTCCTATTCTTTTCTTTCTGAGCTCTATTTTGACACGGAAGATTACAAAAAGAGCGTTGAAAACAACCAAGCTGCAAATGCCATCAAAGATTCTATATACAATCGCAGTACTGCAAATGCCCTAGCTTACTACCAAACTCTTTATGAAACAGAAAAAAAAGAAAAAGAACTTGTTGAAAAATCCACAAGCATCACACTTCTTGAAAAGGACAATGAAGGTTTTAAAAAAGCCATGCTTTTTGGCGGTATTGCCATTCTCCTAGGTTTTGGTCTAATCTTGCTTTTCCGTAACCAAAGGCATTTAAGAAGCAATAAAATCCTTCAAGAAAAATTTAGTCAGGAATTGCTAATTTCACAAGAAAGCGAGCGCCGAAGAATATCAAAAGACCTACACGACGGTATTGGCCAACAATTATTGGTCATCAAGAACAAGCTGATGGCAAGTGGCGATGACGACACAAAAAAAATGGTGGACCATACCATAGAAGAAGTCCGGGCAATTTCTAGAGATTTGCACCCCTTTCAGTTACAAGAACTGGGCATTACCAAGGCCATTGAATACACCATAAACATGATAGATGAAAACACTACGCTTTTCATCTCTGCTGAAATTGATAATATTGACAACATTTTCTCAAAAGAGGACGAAGTAAACATCTATAGGATAATTCAAGAAAGCCTTAGTAATATATTAAAACACGCAAACGCAGAAGCGGGAAAAGTATCCGTAAAAAAATTCACCAATAACATTCTTATCTCAATTCGTGACAATGGTGTGGGCTTTGACTTTGCAGAAAAATACCAAGATGTAAAATCATTAGGCCTGAAAACACTTTTAGAACGTACAAAATTTTTAAAAGGCCAAATGAAGGTAACCTCTAAAAAAGACACCGGCACTGTGCTGGAATTTCAATTTCCATTATGAGCAACACTACACCATCTATCATTATTGCAGACGACCACCCCTTACTATTAAAAGGGCTCAGCGACTTTTTGATTGAAAAAGGCTATAACCTAGTGGGAAGTGGCAAAGATGGAAGAGAGGCATACAACCTTATTACCAAAAAAAACCCAGACATTGCAATACTTGACATCCAAATGCCTTATATGTCTGGACTCGAAATTGCACAACAATGCAAGGGACTTGATTTAGACACCAAAATTGTATTGATAACACTTCACAAAGAAAAAGATCTTTATCAAAAAGCCCAGGAACTTAATATATTTGGTTACATATTGAAAGAGTTTGCACTAGAAGAGATTGAGAACTGTATTAAAACTGTTACTGAAGGCGCTCCTTTTTTTAGTGATAAAATAAAAGAGCTGATAGGAGTTGTTTTTGTGGATGATGGTGAACTTAACACACTTACCCCTTCAGAAAAAAAGATTTTGAAGTTAATTGCACAAGACAAGACCAACAAAGAAATTGCCTCCCAGCTTTTCATTTCATACAGAACAGTAGAAAAACACCGTAGCAACATCATTACTAAACTCAATATAGAGCCCAAAACAAACAGTCTCCTTATTTGGGCAAAAGAGCATCATGAAAAACTGTTATAGAACTACTTAAGGTATTATTCAGAAATTTACGTGTTACCACGTATTTTATATTTCTATAGAAAGATGGATATTTACACTATGAAAGAAACAGTTTATATAGAGGAAAAAGAAAAAGATTACAATGCTGCTACAACTTCTACCAAACCAAGAGTTATAGCTATAGCTGTTTCAGTAGTATTGGTCCTTTTGCTTAACTTGATCAATACTTTATTTTTTAGCTGATAAGATGTTTCCTAACTAACCAAAAAAATCCGGCTCATTGGCCGGATTTTTTATTTTCTAATTGTTTTTCGGTTATAGTTCCAAAGCGCGTTTAACGTTGCCGTCCATTAATAGTTCTTCTGGACTTTCCAAAGCTTCTTTTATTGCAACCAAGAAACCAACAGATTCGCGGCCGTCAATTATTCTGTGATCATAAGACAAAGCTACATACATTACTGGTGCAACCACTATTCCACCGTCGCGAACTATTGCGCGCTCCACAATATTGTGCATTCCCAGAATTGCAGATTGTGGAGGATTTATAATTGGCGTTGAAAGCATACTTCCGAAAACACCTCCATTTGAAATTGTAAACGTTCCGCCTGTCATTTCATCAACAGTAATTTGACCGTCGCGGGCACGAATTGCAAGGCGTTTCACTTCATCTTCCACGCCTCTAAAACTTAGGTTTTCTGCATTTCTTATTACAGGAACCATTAAACCTTTCGGTCCTGAAACGGCTATTGAGATATCTTTAAAATCATACGTAATCATATAATCGCCATCAATCATAGAATTTACATCTGGATAAAGTTCCAAAGCACGAACCACGGCTAAGGTGAAAAATGACATGAATCCAAGACCAACTCCGTGTTTTTCCTTGAATTGCTCTTTGTATTGGTTTCGTAATTCAAAAATAGCTGTCATATCTACTTCGTTGAAAGTAGTAAGCATTGCGGTTTCGTTTTTTGCTGAAACCAAACGCTCTGCTACTTTTCGGCGAAGCATGGAAAGCTTTTTACGCTCGCTTCCACGACTTCCACTTCCTGGAGTTCCCATAGATGGTGTAGCATTGTTGGCATCATCTTTAGTGATTCTTCCATCGCGGCCACTTCCCTTTACATCTTTAGAAGACATTCCTTTTTCATCAAGAATTTTCTTAGCGGCAGGTGAAGGAGAACCTGTTGCGTATGTTTTTTTATCCTGTTCCTGATTTGGAGTGGAAGATTTTGAAGGAGTTTGTGTTTTGGCTTCAGCTTTTTTAGGAGCATCTTCTTTTGAATCAGATTTTTCAGAAGTTTCCTTTTTATCGGAAGCATCGTCACCACCTGGCTTTTTGGCATCTGTGTCAATAATACAAACTACATCGCCCACGGCTACAGTATCGCCTTCTTCGGCTTTCAAGGTAATAATACCACTGGCTTCTGCGGGAAGTTCCAATGTAGCTTTATCGCTATCAACTTCAGCGATTGCTTGGTCTTTTTCAACATAATCGCCATCTTTTACTAACCAAGATGCTATTTCAACTTCGGTGATGGATTCTCCCGGAGACGGGACTTTCATTTCTAATGCCATAGTATTGTTATTTAATATAAACCTCGGTTTACAATTCTTTAAATTTAATTTTTTTTTCTTTCTTTAAAATTTTCAGAAAAACTAATCCATGTTTTTATCAAAAACGTTTTCAATCACTTTTGCGTGTCGCGCTTTTGACCTTACTGTGCTGCCAGCGGCAGGCGCTGCATACATTTTTCTGCTGCAAACCCTGAAATTTCTGGCTTCTTCAAAATGCATCAAAATGTGTGAGTAAGCTCCCATGTTTTTAGGTTCTTCTTGTGCCCAAACTACATCGTCTGCATTTTTATATTTTTTGAGAATCTTTTTCATTGCATCTGTTGGCAATGGGAACAACTGTTCCACACGCACCAATGCAACGTCATCTCTTTTCAGTTCTTCTCTTTTTTCAAGTAAATCGTAATAGAATTTACCCGTAACAAAAACCAGAGTTTTCACTTTTGAAGCTTTCGCTTCGGCATCGTCTATCAGCATTTGGAAACTGCCATTGGCCAATTCTTCTTTGGTAGAAACCACTTTTGGATGGCGCAACAAACTTTTCGGGGTAAAAACAATCAATGGTTTGCGATAATTCACTTTCAATTGTCTTCTAAAAAGGTGAAAGAGATTCGCTGGTGTTGTTACGTCTGCCACAAACATATTATCATTTGCGCAAAGCTGAAGGTAACGCTCCATTCTCGCGGAAGAATGTTCCGCGCCCTGCCCTTCATAACCATGTGGCAAAAGCATTATCAAACCATTCTGCAGTTTCCATTTATCTTCTGCCGCAGAAATATATTGGTCAATCATTATCTGCGCCCCATTGCTGAAATCGCCAAACTGTGCTTCCCAAAGTGTCAATGTATTCGGACTTGCCATGGCATAACCATAATCAAACCCAACAACCCCATATTCCGAAAGCAATGAATTGTATATATAAAAATCGCCTTGGTCGCCTTTCAAATTGTTTAAAAGCACAACTTCTTCCTCGCTGTCCTCCACTTTTATAACGGCGTGACGGTGTGAAAACGTTCCGCGCTCCACATCTTGCCCACTCATTCGCACATCGTGACCTTCTTTTAAAAGTGTTCCGTAGGCAAGCAATTCGCCCATGGCCCAATCCAATTTGTTGTCCTCAAAATACATAGTGTGCCTTGCTTCAACAAGCTTGGCTATTTTTTTTAGGAACTTTTTATCCTGAGGCAACTTTGTGATTACTTCTGCAATTTCATCCAGCTTTTTTAAGTCAAACTTTGTGTTGACCGCTTCCATCATTTTATCCTCCTCAGCATATTCATAGCCTTCCCACTCATCCTGCATAAAAGGAGTGATGGTAGTTTTGTCTTCTTTTCTGGAATCTTCAAGATTTTCCTCTAACTTGTCTTTATATTCCTGCTCCAGTTTATCAGTATATCCTTTTTCAATCACGCCTTGCGCAATCAGTTTATCTGCATAAATATCTCTTGGATTTTCATGCTTTGCAATGGCCTTGTAAAGTTTCGGTTGGGTGAAACGCGGTTCATCCCCTTCGTTGTGGCCGTATTTTCTATAGCCCAACAAATCAATGAAAACATCGCGACCAAATTCCATTCTGAAATCTAAAGCGAAAAGCATCGCATGCACCACAGCTTCCACATCATCGGCATTTACGTGAAGTATTGGTGAAAGGGTCACTTTCCCAACATCGGTACAATAAATGGACGAACGTGCATCCAAATAATTGGTGGTAAAACCAATTTGGTTATTCACTACAATATGAATGGTTCCCTGTGTTTTATAGCCATCCAATTGCGCCATTTGCACAATTTCATAAACAATTCCCTGTCCGGCAATTGCAGCATCGCCGTGTACAATTATTGGTAATACTTTATTGGGGTTGTTTTTATGGTGGTCGTCTTGCTTAGCTCTTGTAATACCTTCAACAACGGCCCCCACTGTTTCCAAATGCGAAGGGTTTGGCGCTATATTTAAATTTATTTCTTTTCCAGATTCGGTTTTTCTTTTTGAAGTCCAACCCAAATGATATTTTACGTCGCCATCAAAAATATCCTGTGCATAATCCTTTCCGTCAAATTCACTAAAAATATCTTTAGCACTCTTTCCGAAAATGTTTGTCAACGTGCTCAAACGCCCGCGGTGAGCCATTCCCATTACAAATTCCTCAACTCCTTTTTCGGCGGCATTTTCAATCAACGCATCCAAAGCTGGAATTAAGCTTTCGCCACCTTCCAATGAAAATCGTTTTTGACCAACGTATTTTGTGTGAAGAAAACTCTCAAAAGACACAGCTTCATTGAGTTTTTTAAGAATGTGTTTTTTGTGTTCTGAAGAAAAGCTCGGCTGATTGTCATTAACATTCAGCTTTTCCTGAATCCATTGAATTTCATTCGGCTTTCGGATATACATATATTCAATCCCAATGGAATCGCAATAAATGCTTTCAAGATGCTTTATAATTTCTTCCAGCGTAGCCTCACCTATTCCGAGAATTTCGCCAGCTTTAAAAGTAGCTTTAAGATCGTGCTGTGAAAGGCCGAAATTTTCCAACGCAAGTGTTGGCGTATATTTTCTGCGCTCGCGAACGGGATTGGTTTTGGTATAAAGATGGCCTCGGGTTCTGTAACCGTCTATCAATTTCACCACTTGAAATTCCTTTATAACATCCTCACAATTTGCTCCTTCAGCATATTGTGGTGCTTCCACAGCTTCGTTTGTGCCAAAAAATTCGTGGGCACTATTTTCAGAACCAAAGTCAAATCCTTGGAAAAACGCTCTCCAACTGGGTTCAACACTGTCTGGATATTGTAAATATTTTTCGTAAAGTTCCGCGATGTAAGATGGGTGAACCGCGTTTAAGAAGGAAAATTTATCCATGATAAATATGCAAAGGGTCTTTTTTGTAAAACGCTACAAAAATACAACAAATAGATAAACTAGCTGACTGGAATCTTTATATTTATACGCTTGAAAATCTTAAAATATTCATAAATAAAACCTTAGTAAAAACAGGAATTTGATCATCTGTTTTTCAAACGTTTCGCTGCATCAAACTGTTACCAAATTCGCGGAGCATTTCCCTTTTTTCTTCAGAAATATTTATTATTTCCAAAAGCGAAAAAGCATTCATGCTGTATTTTTCTATTTCATCACGGGTAGCCTCAGCAGCGCCGGAGGTCAGGAATATTTCTTTTACAGTTGAAATTTTATCGGTCGGGTCTTTCGGGTTGATACTGAAAAGATGTTCCAATTCTTCTGATTGCTGTGAGGAACCTTGCCCAATAGCCATTAAATAAAGAAATGTTTTTTTGTTTGCAATAATATCGCCGCCCACTTGTTTTCCAAAGGTTTCCGGATTGCCGAACACGTCCAAATAATCGTCCTGCAACTGAAAAGCAATGCCTAAATTTCTTCCGAATTGATAAATTTTGTCTTTATCACTTTCGGAAACTTCAGCCACAATAGCGCCCATTTTCATTGCCGCTCCCAATAATACGGCGGTTTTATGGTCTATCATTTTTATGTATTCCACCAAGGTAACATCATCACGGGTCTCAAAATCCATGTCGTGCTGTTGGCCTTCACAAACCTGCAGAGCGGTTTCGCTAAAAAGTCTTGCGAGTTCCTGAAACATTTGTGGCTCATAATTTTCAAAAAAACGGTACGCCAAAATAAGCATCGCGTCTCCGGAAAGGATTGCTGTGTTTACATCCCATTTTTCATGGACTGTTTTTTGGCCCCTTCGCAAAGGCGCATTGTCCATTATATCGTCGTGGATAAGTGAAAAATTATGAAACAATTCCACGGCCAGAGCGGCGTGAATAGCTTTTTTGAAATCAGTGCCAAAAAAATCGCAAACCATTAATGTGAGCACGGGACGAAGCCTTTTGCCCCCCAAAGAGAGAATGTATTTTATGGGGTCGTAAAGTTGGCGCGGTTCTTTTTGGGCAACGGCACTGTCAAGATATTCCTGAAGTACTTGGTTGTATTTTTTCAAAAAATCCATTCAATAAAAATTTTGGCTAAAGTAAAACAAGCAAAGCAAAAGCACACAATTTAAAACCAAAAATAGGCGGCTTGTTAATGCATTGTTAAAAAAATTAAACTTAGGAAACTTTTTTTGTTTTAAAAGTTTCCCCGACATATCTTTGCGCCCAATTATGAAAGAAAAAATTGTTCAAAAAGCCACTGGTCTTTTCTTAAAGCTTGGTTTTAAAAGCGTTACGATGGATGATATTGCCAATGAAATGGCTATTTCAAAAAAAACCATTTATACACATTTTAAAAACAAAACCGCCTTGGTCAAGGAATGTACATGTAATGTACTTCAAAATATTACTTCCGGAATTGATGAAATTTGTTCCATGGAGCAGAACCCCATTGAGGAATTATTCGAAATAAAAAAATTCGTAATGGGAAAAATTGAGGATAAAAATTCTTCCCCGCAGTACCAACTTCAAAAATATTATCCAGAAATAAGTGAAGGTTTAAAAGAAAGTCATTTTGAAAAGATGATGGAATGCACCCGCACAAATCTTAGAAGGGGTATTGAACTGGGGCTTTACAGAAGCAATTTGGATATAGAATTCATCGCAAGGCTTTATTTTTTGGGTAATCATGGCACCAAAGACCAAAACCTTTTTCCTCTCGACAAATTTTCAACCAAATTCATTACAGAGGAATATTTGGAATATCATTTACGCGGAATTGTAACACCGGAAGGTTTTTTAACACTAAAAAGATTCATTAAAGAACACCAAACCAATGACTAAAAAACTTTTAATATTCAGTTTTCTATTGTGCGCTACTTTAGGTTTTTCGCAGGAGCAGAAAAATTATACGTTCAGTTTGGAAGAGGCGGTAACCTTTGCTTTGGACAGCAATTACACCTCCATAAATGCGCAACGCGATATTGCCAAAGCCATCAAACAAAAGTGGGAAACCACTGCGCAGGGTCTGCCGCAGATAGATGGAAATATTTCGTACAACAACAACCTAAAACAGCCTGTAACCTTGCTTCCCGCTGAAATTACTGGTGGCGAACCGGGCACTTTTGTTCCCGTTACTTTTGGAACAAAACAAAGCGCAAATGCTGTGGCAACGCTAAATCAATTAATTTTTGACGGAAGTTATCTTGTAGGCTTAAAAGCGGCAAAGGCGTTTTTGAGGTATTCTGAAAATGCCAACGAGAAAACCCGTTTGGAAGTGCGGAAAGGTGTAATCAACGCCTACGGAAGTGTTTTGCTGGCGCAGGAATTGGTGGACATTTTTGAAAAAAACAAAACCAATCTTGAAGATAATCTCAACGAAACCCGAAAAATTTACGAAAACGGTTTAGCAGAAGAGGAAAGTGTAGAGCAGTTGGAAATCACTCTTTTGGATATTGAAACCCAACTCAACAATGCCCGCAGAAGCCAAGCCATTGCAAAGCAAATGTTCAATCTTGCTTTGGGAATTGACGTGGAAGCGCCAGTAACTTTGACCGATGATTTGGACCAATTGGCCAATCAAAACATAAGTCTTTCTCTTTTGGATTCTTCTTTAAAAATTGAAGAAAACGTAGATTATAAAATTGCCTTTAACCTAACTGAACAACGCTATTTTGAAAACAGACTTGAAAAAAGCAAGTTTCTACCCCGTCTTTCGGCTTTTGTGAATTATGGAACTTCAGCCAACAGTGATGATTTCAGCTTTTTTAATGGTGATCAGGTTTGGTATCAATCTTCTGTTTTGGGGGTTAGTTTAAACATTCCCATATTCAGTAGCGGTATGAGAAGCGCCGCGAGCCAACGCACCAAAATAGCTTTGGATCAGGCAGAGACAGATTTGGAACAGACCAAACAACAAATAAAACTTGATTTAACAACGGCCCAAAGCAATTATCAATTCGCTATTGAGAATTATGAAAACTCAAAGAAAAATCTTGCCTTGGCCGAGCGTATTGAAGGAAAAAATCAAGTGAAATTCACGGAAGGCCTTTCAACCAGTTTTGATTTACGTCAGGCCCAAACCCAATTATATTCAGCACAGCAACAATTTTTTCAATCCATGCTTACGCTAATTAATGAAAAAGCAAACCTTGAAACAGTTCTCAATATTCCGCAGTTGCGGATGAATTATGAAGAAATTAAAGGGAAATACTAATTAAAAGTTGAGGAGTTGAGGAGTTTAGAGTTGAGAGCGCAATTAAAGAATGACGACTAAAATAATTTGATTATGAAAATTTTCGGTTTTGAAAAACTACAGGTTTGGCAACGATCAAAACAAGTTTCCATTAAAATATATAAAGCTACGGCTGATTTTCCTTCCGAAGAAAAGTTCGGTCTTACCAGTCAAATGAGGAGAGCTGCAGTTTCAATTTCCTCTAATATTGCGGAAGGAACTGGAAGACATACTAACAAGGATAAGGGACGATTTACAGAAATTGCCTATAGTTCCGCACTTGAATTATTAAACCAATGTATCCTTTCTAACGATTTGGAATTTTTAAACGAGGAAAAATATTTTGAACTAAGAAACGACATAACCGAAATTACAGCTATGCTCGACGGTTTATATAAATCACAAATTCCTAACTAACCCCAACTCCTAAACTAATCAACTCCTAAACTAATCGACTTTTTAAAAATAAATCAAAAATGAAAAAATCACTTCTATTACTAATAACAATCATCACCCTCGCTTCCTGCGGTGGTGACAACAAATCTGTTGATGCGGTTATTGATTCGAAAGACATGGCGGCGGTAAAAGCCAAGCGTGCCGAACTGAACAAACAGCAGCGCGAACTTAAGGCCGACATCGATAAATTGAACGCCTACATAGACGAAAACGAAAAGAAAGAAAGACCAGCTTTAATCACTGCTGAGGTAATTAAAGACACCCTTTTTAAACATTATGTTGAAGTGCAAGGTAATGTGGAGACGGATCAAAATGTAGTTTTAAATGCGGAATATTCCGGTGTACTTACCAATGTGTATGTAAAGGAAGGCCAACGCGTTTCCAAAGGACAGCGTCTTGCGAAAATAGACGATGGCGGAATGTCCAGCCAAGTTGCACAACAGGAAGCTCAGTTAGCATTGGCCAAAACCACTTTTGAGCGTCAAGAGCGTTTGTGGGAACAAAAAATTGGTTCCGAAATACAGTATTTGCAAGCCAAAACTAATTATGAAGCTGCCAAAAATGCTACCCAGCAAATGCGTTCACAGCTAGGAAAAACAGTAGTTACAGCCCCATTCAGCGGTGTAGTGGACGAAATTATTTCAGATCCGGGACAAGTGGTGGTTCCCGGGCAAACCCCAATCATCCGCTTGGTGAACTTGAGCGATATGTATGTGAAAGCTTCCATCCCGGAGACCTATCTTAGAAACATAAAAAAGGGAACGCAAGTAAAGGTGAAATTGGCTTCAATAAACGAAGAATTCACCGGAACCGTTCGCCAAGTAAGCAACTACATAAATCCGAACAATAGAAGTTTTGAAATACAAGTTGAAATTCCAAATAAAGATGGACTGGTAAAACCAAACCTTATCGCCACTGTAAAAGTGAACGATTACAGCGCGGAAGGAGCCATTACCGTTCCAGAAAATGTATTGCAGGAAAATGCCGCAGGCGAAACGATTGCCTATATCTACCAACCCGTGAACGATTCCGTAGGAATTGCCAAACGCGTTCTGCTTGAAACCGGGCTTTCCTACCAAAACCACACCGAGGTAAAATCTGGCCTCAAAAAAGGCGATACCATAATCAAGGAAGGTGCAAAAACCCTTCGCGACGGTCAGAAAGTAACCATCAAAAACTAAGAAAACCTTTGCACCATGAGCAAAAACCCGTATAAAGAATTTAGTATTTCGTCTTGGGCCATTGACAATAAAATGACGGTCTATGTAATTATGGCTATCATCCTGTTTTTGGGTGCTTACTCATATTACAGTATGCCGCGCGAGGCTTTCCCTGAGATTATTGAAACCAAAATTTACGTGAGTTCCGTAAACCCCGGAAACTCCGCAGAGGATGTTGAGAAATTCATCACAGAACCACTTGAAGAGGAATTTAAGGACGTTGCCGGCGTAAAGGAAATTACCTCAACAACCCTTCAGGATTACTCTATTATTATTGTTGAATTTGAGGAAAATGTTGAAATACCCGTAGCTAAACAATCCGTAAAAGATAAGGTGGACCAGGTAAAAGCAGAGACCACTTGGCCGACCCTTACCAATGGCGCCAAGGTAGAGCCGAATGTTTTCGACCTGAATTTTTCCGAAGAAATGCCCATCCTCAACATCAACCTTACGGGAGATTACCCTGTACAACAGTTGAAGGAATACGGCGAATATCTTCAAGATAAAATTGAATTGCTTCCGCAGATTAAAGAAGCAACTATCCGTGGCGCCGAGGAAAAGGAAGTTGAAGTTGCGGTTGACATCTATAAAATGACCGCCTCGCAGGTAAGTTTTGACAATATCATCAACGCGGTGAAAGGTGAAAACAACACTATTTCCGGCGGAAATATTATTACCAACGGCGTTCAAAAAAACATCCGGATTACTGGTGAAATTGAAGACCCGAAAGAGCTGGAGAATGTTGTAGTTAAAAAAGATGACGGCATTATTTTCCTAAAAGACATTGCTGAGATAAAGTTTAAGGAAAAAGACCCTACAACCTACGCCCGCGAATACGGTGAGCCCGTAGTGATGCTCGATGTAAAAAAACGTGCCGGAAAAAACATGATCGAGGCCGTAGAGCAGATTAAAAAAATTGTAGCCGAAGAACAGGAAAATTATCTTCCAAAAAGTTTGCACATTAGCCTAACGAATGACCAATCCATAAAAACCGAAAACCAAGTGAACGACTTGGTAAACAACATCATCTTCGGAGTAATTTTGGTTGTATTGGTTTTGATGTTTTTCTTAGGTTTCAGAAACGCACTTTTCGTAGGTTTCGCGATTCCGCTTTCCATGTTGATGTCGCTGTTTATCCTTTCTTCCTTGGGCTTTACGCTAAACACTATGGTGCTTTTCGGGCTTGTGATGGGTCTTGGAATGCTTGTGGATAATGGTATTGTGGTAGTGGAGAACGTGTACACGCTTATGAGCGAAGGCATGCCGCCTAGAAAAGCTGCAAAACAAGGGATGGGCGAAATTGCTTGGCCTATTATCGCTTCTACAGCAACCACATTAGCGGCGTTTTTCCCGCTTGGGCTTTGGCCGGGAATGATCGGTAAGTTTATGATTTATTTCCCCATAACACTTTCCGTGGTGCTTTCATCATCGCTTTTTGTGGCGCTGATAATTAACTCCATGCTTACTTCAGAATTTATGAAAACTGAAGAAGAGTCCATGACAAAAAAGAAACTAATCCGCTGGAGTTTAATTCTGCTGGGAGTAGGTATTTTGCTTTTGGTTGCAGGCTTTGCGATGGATGTTGCCGCATTCCGTGGTTTTGGAAACTTGGCCATTCTTTCCGCAATTATGCTTTGGGTTTATAAATATATCTTGGCCGGGGCAGTTGATTATTTTCAGTATAAATCGCTTAAAAAGCTTGAGAATTTTTACGAAAGAATTCTAAAATATGCTTTGCGCGGAAGAAAAGCCTACGTGTTTTTCTTCGGAACAATTATACTGTTAATTATGTCTTTCGTTTTAGTGGGAATTGCGCAGCCAAATGTGCTCTTCTTCCCCGAAAATGAACCGAACCAGATTATTACCTATATAGAATATCCACAGGGGACCGATATTGAAAAAACAAACGAGCTTACAAAACAGGTAGAAAAACGTGTGTTTGACGCCATTTCAAAATATGACGACAATGGCTATAATTATATGGTAGAATCTGCCATTTCGCAGGTAGGTCAAGGTGCCGGAAACCCACAGACCGATGGCGGCCAAAGCAATGAAATGCCACAAAAAGGAAAAATCACCCTTTCCATGCGCGACTACCAATTACGCCGCGGAATGAAAAGTAGCGATGTGCTGGAAGAAGTGCGCGAATCTGTAAAAGGCTTCCCGGGAGCTTCCATTATTGTTGAAAAAGATGCTGCCGGCCCTCCGGTTGGTTACCCAATTAACATTGAATTGATTGGTGAAGATTATGAAGAAATGCTTCGTCAAGCCGAAAACTTGCGTTCCTATATTGAAGGTTTGGGCATCAGCGGTATTGAGGAATTGAAAATAGACGTTAACAAAAGCAAACCCGAAATGGACGTGACCGTGGACCGTGAAAAAGCGGGCCAGTTGGGCATTTCCACGGGGCAGATTGGGCAAACCCTTCGCCGGGCTATTTTTGGGGAAGAAGCTTCCACCTATAAAGAAGGTGATGACGATTACGAAATAAACGTCCGCCTTTCTGAAAAAACCCGTTATGACGAAAGCGCGCTTTTCAATCAGCCAATTACTTTCAGAAACAATCAAGGAAAAATTGTGCAAATACCTATTTCCGCAATGGTTACGAAGAAAAATACCGCTTCCTTCAGTTCTATTAAAAGAAAAGATTTAAAACGCACCATCACCGTTTACTCTAACGTAATTGGAGGCTACAACGCTACCGAAATTGTAAACGACCTAAAAACCGAGCTTCAAAATTACGATCTTCCAAAAGATATAAACCTTGCCTTTACGGGCGAACAAGAAGAACAGGCAGACAATATGGGCTTTCTTTTATTGGCGCTGTTCTACGCCTTGGGCGGAATCTTGCTGATTTTGGTGGCGCAGTTCAACTCGCTCTCCAAACCAATGATTATTTTAACTTCGGTGGTGCTCAGTTTGGCTGGAGTATTCCTCGGATTGGTAGTTTTCCAAATGGATTTCGTGATTATTATGACGATGATGGGTATTATTTCATTGGCAGGTATTGTGGTTAACAATGCCATCGTGCTCATAGATTACACCCAAATTCTCATAGACCGAAAAATGCAGGAACTGGAAATGGACGATGACGATATGCTAACCAAACGTCAGTATTTTGACTTGATAGTTGCGGGCGGAAGGTCACGTTTGCGTCCTGTTTTATTAACTGCCATTACAACAGTTTTAGGCCTAATTCCGCTGGCAATAGGCTTCAACATAGACTTCTTCGGACTATTTACAGATTACAGCCCAAACATATATATTGGCGGTGACAACGTTATTTTCTGGGGCCCGCTGGCGTGGACGGTAATCTTCGGTCTGATCTTCGCTACCTTCCTAACCCTGATTGTGGTGCCGGTAATGTTCTATTTGGTAAACCGCGCCAAGATCAGATTTAGAAAAAAACGCAGAATGAAGGAGATTAAAAAGTTGAAGGCAAAAGAACAATTGAGAATAGAGAATCAATAAATTTTTGTAACATTGAGTAGCCCGTCTTAAGCGCAGTCGAAGGGCAGTCGAGAACTCATTTGAGATTATATAAAAGACTTGCAAGGTTTCCAAAATCTTGCAAGTCTTTTATTTGCATACGATATTTATTTCCTTAGCTATAATAATCCCTTCAAAACCACTTCAATTCATTTAATACTTATTAAATTTGCCGTCTCAATTTTTTTCAGAAGAAAATGTACAGAACGCATAATAATGGCCAGCTTCGCGCTGCAGATATAAATAAAGAAGTAACCCTCGCGGGATGGGTACAAAAAACCCGTGATAAAGGTTTTATGGTCTGGGTGGACCTTCGCGACCGCTACGGCATTACCCAACTTATTTTTGACGAAGAAAGAACTTCAAAAGAAGTAATTGAAAAAGCTGCAAAATTGGGCCGCGAATTCGTAATCCAAGTGAAAGGAACCGTTATTGAGCGCGAATCCAAAAACCCAAATATGCCCACCGGCGATGTGGAAATTTTGGTTTCTGAATTAACTATTTTGAATCAATCCGAAACGCCACCTTTCACCATTGAAGATGAAACCGATGGCGGCGAAGATTTGCGAATGAAATATCGTTATCTCGACATCCGCAGAAAACCCGTTCGTGAAAACCTTATTTTCCGTTCAAAAGTTGCAATGGCTGTTCGCAATTATCTTTCAAAAGAAGAATTTATTGAAGTGGAAACTCCCTATTTAATAAAATCAACTCCCGAAGGTGCGCGCGATTTTGTTGTTCCTTCACGAATGAACGAAGGGCAGTTTTATGCGCTTCCGCAATCTCCCCAAACTTTCAAGCAATTGTTGATGGTTGGCGGAATGGACAAATATTTTCAAATAGTAAAATGCTTTCGCGATGAAGATTTACGTGCAGACCGCCAGCCGGAATTCACACAGATTGACTGCGAAATGGCTTTTGTGGAGCAAGAAGATATTTTGAATGCTTTTGAAGGATTGACCAAACATTTGCTGAAAGAAATTAATGGTGTGGAAATTTCCGAATTCCCAAGAATGACCTATGATGAAGCGATGGCGAAATACGGAAACGACAAACCGGACATACGTTTTGGGATGGAGTTTGGCGAATTGAATACCGTTGCCCAACACAAAGATTTCGGTGTTTTCAACCAAGCTGAATTGGTAGTTGGTATTGCAGTTCCGGGCGGAAACAATTTCACACGAAAAGAAATAGACAATTTAATAGATTGGCTAAAGCGTCCACAAATTGGCGCTTTGGGAATGGTTTACGTTCGCTGCAACGAGGACGGATCCTATAAATCTTCCGTAGATAAATTTTATACCGAAGAAGATTTGGCAAAATGGGCAGAGGCTACCGGCGCAAAAGCGGGTGACTTAATCTGCGTACTTTCCGGAGCAAAAAATAAAGCAAGAACACAGTTGAGCGCTTTGCGTATGCATTTAGCAGAACAACTTGGTTTAAGGAAAAATAACGAATTCGCACCACTTTGGGTTGTGGATTTCCCACTTTTGGAATGGGATGAGGAAACAAACCGTTACCACGCAATGCACCACCCCTTCACTTCCCCAAAACCTGGACAGCTTGAACTTTTAGCCACAAACCCCGGCGAAGTAAAAGCAAACGCCTACGATTTAGTTTTGAATGGAAATGAAATCGGCGGTGGCTCAATACGTATCCACGATAAAAAAACACAGGCCTTGATGTTTGATTATTTAGGTTTCACACCTGAAGAAGCAAAAGCACAGTTTGGCTTTTTGATGGATGCGTTCCAATACGGAGCACCACCGCACGGCGGAATTGCTTTTGGTTTGGACAGATTGGTTGCCATTTTGGGCGGACAGGAAACTATCCGCGACTTTATTGCTTTCCCAAAAAACAATGCAGGCCGCGACGTGATGATAGATGCACCAGCGCCAATTGATTCGAAGCAATTGGAAGAACTTCATCTAAAAGTTGAAATAAAATCTTAAGAAAAAATCCTGCACTTGCAGGATTTTTTGATAGCTTTAAAGATGCCAACACAAAAAAGAACTTTACTTACCCGCTTTCTTATTTGGAGAATAAAATATATCTCCCACAAACAGTTTGTGCTGTTTTTGAGTATAATGGTCGGACTTTTGGCAGGAATGGGGGCTGTAATTCTAAAAAACTTTACCCATTTAATTCAACATCTTTTAGAAGGGAAGCTTATCGCCGATTATCAAACCGCCTTCTATTTCATTTTTCCGCTTATCGGTCTTACTCTGGCATATTTAACCATGCGTTATTTAATTCGTAACAAGGTTAGCCATGGAATTCCTTCAACGCTCTACGCTATTTCAAAACGGAAAGGTTTTATGCGTCCCTTTCAAATGTTCGGCAGTTTAATCACCGCTCCCATTACCGTAGGTTTTGGGGGTTCCGTGGGTTTGGAGGGGCCAACCGTAGCAACCGGCGCCGCATTGAGTTCCAATCTTTCCAGGCTTTTCCATATGAACCAGGCCACACGCACTTTATTGATTGGTTGTGCGGGAGCTGGGGCAATGTCAGCAATATTTAAAGCGCCAATCGCCGCAATTATTTTTGCGGTGGAAGTTTTCAGTTTAGACCTTACATTGGCTTCAATGGTTCCTTTGCTGCTGGCTTCTATCTCTGCAATTACTACTTCCTATTTCTTTTTGGGAACAGATATTTTACTCCCCTTCAAAATCACAGATAAATTTGTGATAAACGACATTCCATTCTATATTTTATTGGGTTTGGTGGCGTCTATGGTTTCCATCTATTACACAAAAATGTACTCCAATATTCAAGATTTCTTTGAGAAAATTGCAAGCCCAATTAAACGTTTGTTGATTGGTGGAGTTGGTTTGGGGATTATAGTTTATTTCATCCCTCCCTTATATGGGGAAGGTTTTGATGTAATTAACAATTTGGTACAAGGCAATCCCAATGCCGCTTTGGAAAATAATTTTTTCAACTTGGACCTTTCCAGTATTTGGGTGGTTATCATGCTGCTTGCGGGATTGGTGGTTTTTAAAATTATAGCCAGCGCCCTAACTTTTGGCGCAGGCGGTGTAGGTGGAATCTTCGCGCCAACTCTTTTTATGGGAAGTATTATGGGCAACTGCTTCGCAAAAATCTTGAACAACCTTGGATTGCTGAACAGCCCAGTTTCAGAAAGTAATTTCACCTTGGTCGGGATGACGGGACTAATGGCTGGTGTGCTTCACGCACCTTTAACCGCCATTTTCCTAATTGCAGAATTAACGGGAGGGTATGAGCTTTTTATTCCCTTAATGATTACCGCAGCCATCTCCTATTCGCTTACAAAATATTTTATACCTCACTCGGTTTATACTATGGAATTGGGCCGAAAAGGCGACCTTATTACACACAACAAAGATCACGCTGTATTGACTTTAATGGATATTACTACAGTAATTGAAAGCGATTTTATCCCCATCTATCCTGAAATGAATCTGGGGGAAATGGTTCACGAAGCCGTCGTGAAATCTAAAAGAAACCTTTTTCCCGTGCTGAACAAAAAGACAAATGCTTTGGAAGGCATCATCCTTTTGGACGATTTGCGGCCCGTCATGTTCGACCAAAATTTATACGAAGAAGTAAAAGCCAGCGAACTAATGCACAGCCCCCCTGGATTGATTTATCTAAACGAGGACAAAATGACCGATGTGATGAAAAAATTTCAAGATACGGGCGCTTGGAATCTTCCGGTAATAAAAGATGGAGAGTATTACGGTTTCGTTTCAAAATCAAAACTGCTCACGGCATATCGAAGAAAATTGATTGATTTTTCAGGGAAATAATTTAAACAAATGAAATACATACTAACAATATTATTCATTGCAGTACTCATAAGCTTGGGCGTCGGGTTCTACATAAAACCTGAAGATGAAGCAACCGGAAATTTGATTATCGGGCTTACTTTAATGGCTGGATTTTTTGTATTGATGCCGCTTTTTATTTACCACAGATGGAAAAACCGAAGTGTAAAAGATTATATGCTTACAAAGGAAAACATTGAAAAAATGCAGGATTACCAAAAGGATAAAAAAATTTGAGAAGTGAGTAATTTTAAAAAATTTTGATTTCTTTAACACCTGAAATCATAATTATCATACATTTGTATCTAATTATTAATTTATTTTTTATTAAAAATGGAAGGAACAGTAAAATTTTTTAACGAATCTAAAGGTTTTGGTTTTATCACAAATGATGAAACTGGAAAAGACATTTTTGTACACGTAACCGGTTTAAATGGCGAAGCTCTTAACGAAGGTGACAAAGTAGAATATGTTGAAGAAGAAGGAAGAAAAGGACGTGTTGCGGCTCAAGTTCGCGTAATCCACGACTAAAAAAATATACTTTACAGATTCTAAAAGCCTTTCAAATTTGAAAGGCTTTTTTATTTAATTTAAATTTCTTTTCTCGATAAAGAACCTTTTAAGCAGTTGTGATGCTTCCTCAGCCATCACACCGCCGGTCATTACTGTTTTGGGATGTAATTTTGTGCCCATTGCTATGCAGCCACGTTGTTCATCCCTTGCTCCGTAAATAATTTTTGAGATTTGGCTCCAAGCTAAAGCACCCGCACACATTTGGCAAGGCTCGATAGTTACGTAAAGCGTGCAATCAATTAAATATTTACCGCCTAAATAATTTGCAGCTGCTGTAATGGCCTGCATTTCTGCGTGTGCCGTTACATCGTTTAATGTTTCGGTAAGATTATGTGCTCGGGCAATAATTTGGTTGTTTATCACAATCACTGCTCCTATTGGTATTTCTCCTTTTTCATAAGCAGTCTCGGCCTCTTGAAAGGCTCGTTTCATAAAATAAATGTCGTCGTAGGGATTTATTATATTCAAAATTTATTCCTTTTTATAAATGCGAAATTACGAATTAACAAATTCACGGATTCACAAATTCACCAAAACCAAATAAGAAATCTTCAATAGCTGTATCTTTACATCGTGTCAGAAAATATCTTAAATACAATCCAATTTCCAAAAGACCTTCGGAAAATTCCACAGGAAAAATTGCGGCAATTGGCGCAGGAGCTTCGTGAGTTTATTATAAATATAGTCGCTACAAAGGAAGGCCATCTTGGCGCTAGCCTTGGGGTAGTGGAGCTTACCATAGCTTTACACTACGTTTTTAATACTCCCGATGATATTTTAGTTTGGGATGTAGGCCATCAAGCCTACGGCCATAAAATTTTGACAGGCAGAAAAGAAATTTTTCACACAAATAGACAATTGGGCGGCGTCAGCGGCTTTCCAAAAAGAAGTGAGAGTGAGTATGATACTTTTGGTGTTGGTCACAGCAGTACCGCTATTTCAGCAGCGTTGGGAATGGCAATCGCTTCAAAATTAAAAGGCGAAATTGACAAGCAGCATATCGCCGTGGTTGGTGATGCCTCTATCGCCAGCGGAATGGCTTTTGAAGCTTTGAACCATGCTGGAGTTACCAATACAAATCTTCTGATTATTCTGAATGATAATGCTATTGGCATTGACCCAAGTGTAGGGGCATTGAAAAATTATTTCACCAAAGTGAAGCTTGACGGCGCAAAGGAAGCGGACAATATTTTTGAAGCATTAAACTTCAATTATTCGGGGCCTATTGACGGGCATAATTTAGATCTTATTATTTCTGAATTGGAACGTTTAAAAAATGTTCCGGGGCCAAAGGTGCTTCATTTAATTACAACAAAAGGAAAAGGATTGCGGCAAGCCGAAGAAAACCAAGTTACATATCACGCTCCTGGAAAATTTGATGCGCTTACTGGAGATTTGGCTCCAAAAAGCACCGAATTACAGTCACCAAAATTTCAAGACGTATTTGGAAAAACCTTAGTTGAGCTAGCTTCGCAAAATAAAAAAATAATAGGCATTACGCCGGCAATGCCTACGGGAAGCTCCTTAAAATTTATGATGGATGCCTTCCCCGAAAGGGCTTTTGATGTTGGCATCGCAGAACAGCATGCCGTTACTTTTGCTGCGGGAATGGTTACTCAAGGATTTTCCGTTTTCTGTAATATTTATTCCACTTTTTTGCAGCGCGCTTATGATCAAGTGATACACGATGTTTGTTTGCAAAAAATCCCTGTAATTTTTTGTTTGGACCGTGCTGGAATTGTTGGCGAAGATGGCCCAACCCATCACGGAATTTTTGATTTGGCCTATCTAAACTGTATTCCAAACCTCATCATTTTTGCACCTCGCAATGAAACGGAGCTCCGCAATATAATGTTTACGGCACAACAAGGATTGGATTTGCCAATATTCATCCGTTATCCGCGCGGTAGAGGGAAAATTTTGGATTGGCAAAAGCCTTTTAAAAATATTGAAATAGGAAAAGCAGAAATTATAAAAAAAGGTGAAGAAATTGCTGTTTTAACAATTGGAACTGTTGCAGATAATACTGTTGAAGCTATTGAAGCGCTCCACTTTTCTCTTCAGAAAAAAATTAGTTTAATAGATTTGCGGTTTTTGAAACCTTTGGATGAATCACTTTTGCATCAGGTTTTTAAAAAACACAAAGCAATTATTACGATTGAGGACGGAACTATTATTGGTGGTCTGGGAACTTCAGTTGTTGCCTTTGCCGCTTCAAACGGGTATAAGAATTCAATTGAAATTTTAGGTATTCCTGATATTTTCCCAGATCAGGGAACTATTTCAGAATTACAGGAAATCGCGGGTATCTCTTCGGAAAAAATAAAACAAACCCTTCAAAGGTATTTATAAAAAAAGAGGCCCTTGCGAGCCTCTTTTAATTTTTAAAAACTATATGAAATCTTAGTTGATTATCAATTTAGTTGTTTGTGAACGTGCCGCACCTTCAATCTGCATCAAGTAAATACCTGAAGTAAGGCCAGATGCATTAATTGTTGCGTTTTGGTGAAGTTCAATTGTTTGGTTGAACACTTTTCTACCATTCATATCAAAAATAGAAATTGTAGCTTCTCCAACATCAACTCTAGACTTAATGCTAAGCTCTCCATTTGAAGGGTTCGGATAAATTATGAAATTGTTTTCATTAGCGTCATTATCAGAAACACCTAATTCACATCCTGCTGGAATATCAAAGTTCTCAACTCCATCAGATCTGCTACTAGTACTTCCCTGAGATGCATTTTCTCCAAGACCTCTCTTGGCAAAAGCACGCCAGATAAGGCATCTGTTAGCTCCTCCATAAAGAAGTTGGTCAGCTTCAAGGATAGCATCACGTCCATCCACAAATCCTGGACTACAAGGCTGAAGCTTCAATCCGTCCATAACAAGTTGAAGTGCAATGTTGTTACCTCCAGTACCGTTTTTAATATCTGGGTCAAAACCGTAACGGTCAATCAAATCCCAAGTTAAATCCCATAGCATGGTTGCCCAAACCGAGCCTACTCCGTGAGGAACTGCTTGAGTTTTAATACTATTATATGTAAAATCATTTACTGCAAAGTCTGTATTGTAAAATTTAGTTCTCAAACCTCTTCCGGCTATTCCTTCACCTAGTGCATAGGTACCAATACCACGGTAATCATTTCTAGTGTCGCCTGGCTTCATTGTAAGTACTAATCCAAAATAATCACTCCAGCCTTCACCCATCTGTTCTTCATTTTGAAGACAGCCAGCTTGACTAGGACCTCCAGTTAAACGGTTAGAGATACCGTGTCCATATTCGTGAGCTATTATCACATTGTCAAGATCACCATCTCTTTGGAAAGGATCGTTTCCAGAACCATCATCTTTTAATGTTGCATTGATAGTATCTCCATTTAGAAGTGAAGCAATTAATGCATTTCCGTCTGATTGATAAACCATAATTGCTGGAATTGTGATGCCAGATCCATTTCCTCCCATTGCAAGAGGATCTCCAGGAACGTCATTTACAACAATTACAGCTACCGCGCCCTCATTTTGAGCAGCAAGAGTTTTTACGTTATAAGCACAGGTACCCCTTCTGATAACTACAATTTTACCATTCAAATCAGCTCCATTAGTTACGGTATTACAACCATCGTTTGGATCGCCACTGTTATCCTCTATCACTACAAGATCTGCAGTTATAGGAGAAACTGGTACTGGTGGCGCAAAATTGGAATCGGCTGCATAATAAGCTCCAGCCAAGGGACCGTTGTTCACGGTAAGGAAAGTTCCCAATACTTTGCCTGGGGCATTCCAAAGATACATTTGCATTCTTGGATTGCTACCATCTGGCGGTGTTCCAAAGTTTGCGTTGTTCATACCACTTCCATCTTGTGCATCTGCAACAACAAAGTCATTTCCATTTCCAGGATTGCCATAGTTGTTTTTTTGGAAGTTTCCACTTGCCTCATCAAAACCGTAATGATAAAGAATATCGTGCATCATATTGTTCATATAGAACAAATTAGTAAGCGCTCCATCCAAAAAGTTAACGGGAACCTGTGGAAGGTTATAAGGAAAATCAAAAGTAAGTGTTGCACCACCATCGGCAGTTCCACCGTTACCATTGTTACCATTTCGGTCTTCATTTGACAATACATTGTTTCCTTTTGTATCAGTAAAATCTGGACCAGCTACGCCATCCCAATCATGCCATCCAAATGGAGAAGCAATTGGGTCAGAAGGATCAGAAACTATTGAATCATCTCCATCATTAGGAGCGATCAAAGGCAAAGCAAATACACGATAGGAAGAACCGTCGCCAAGCATACGGCTTGAATTATCTACTTTGTTATTTGAAAAAAGTAAACTTTCTGAATTGGTGTGGGTATGTGCCCCCTCAAAGTTACAGCTCACTACCCAATCATTAGTATCCAATAATTCGCCAGTAAGAGCGTCAATACGAACACTGTAATAATGTGAAGCATCTAATAAATAGATACTCAAATCCCAAGCAAGTTTTAAAGCACCTGTTTCATCCATTTTTTGATAAACAAGTTCTACTGGAATGTTATCCAGAGAAATATTGCCATTGGAAAAAATGTAGCTATTATCTGAAACTGTTTCCACCAAATTAAGATTTGAAGGGTTTTCCAGGCCTAGCCAGTTAGCAGCTTTTGATATTGCACCTACTGCAGAAATAGATGGTGTTGTGCCGTTTACTTTTGCAGCGGCATTTTCAGTAAAAGAAAGCTTAGCGCTTATTACTGCCCCATCTTTAATAACGAATGGAGAAACAGAATTGAATAATTTAATGCCTTGGTGGCGCTGTTCAACATAAACATTTTGAACTTTCAAGCTTTTTGAGTAAGCCTGAGAAGCAATAGAAATGTCCGAAATATCCTGCTGTTGAAGCGAATACTGCGTTCGGTTTTGTTGAAGGTACGATTTTATCACGGTGCTATAGTCCTGAGCAAAGGAAACATTTACAGCAAAAATGATAAGTAAGTAAAGAACTTTTTTCATAAGATAATAATTAAGTTTTTAGGTGATTACGATCAGAAATAATCGATCAAAAAATGTTGATTTAAAATTTCCAAAAATAGAATTTATAAAAATATCATAAAATTGATGAAAAACCCTATTTTAATTCAACTTTTAACATATTTCAACGCAACGTTCAGGTTTTTCTACAAATTCCCTTTTACTTTTTGAAAAATTTGAAGTGCATTCCCATCGGTAAGTCTAGAAATAAAACTGCAGGAGTCCATTAGATATTCATAAACTGATTGTGGTTTTTGTGAAAGATCGCAGCCAAACATTCGCAGCACTAATTTGTCATAATGACGCGCATTTCCGTTATAATGGTTTTCGTAAGCAGTTGTGAATACATCAAGTAAAGTAGATAATATAGTGTAACCGGCAATTTCCTTTTCCATCACTTCAGTACTTTGATATACTTTTTCAACACTTATCTTAATAATATCTGCAATCTGGGCCTTATATTGGCTTTTATCCAGCAAAGCTTCGGAAAAAGTTCCTTTCAAAATAGCTTCTTCGTGTTCAATAAAAATAGTGGCGGCTTCGGCAATCAAGGTGTTTATGGCAAGCGAACGCAAATAGGCCAATCTGTCCTGTGAAGTTTTCAAACTGGAATAAACATCTTTTCTTAAGTTATTTCTAACCAGATTGATCAAATATTCCAGCGCAATTTCTTCTTCAATTAACCCAAGGTTTATGCCGTCCTCAAAGTCTATTATTGTATAGCAAATATCATCAGCAGCTTCCACTAAAAACGTCAAAGGATGACGTGCAAAACCCGTATTGTTTCTGCTTAACAGACCGAGTTCGGAAGCAACTTCGGCAAAAAAATCTGTATCACTTTGAAAGACGCCAAATTTTTTATCGGCAACGTGAGCTGTTGGTTTTTTGGGTAGGGATTGTTTTGGGTATTTCATAAACGCTCCCAAGGTTGCATAAGTCAAACGCAACCCACCCTCTACGCCGTTTTTAGATTCGGTCAAAATTTTGAAACCATTGGCATTTCCTTCAAAATCTACCAAATCCTGATATTCTTTTTCGCTGAGTTGATTTTTGAAACGCTGGCCTTTCCCGTTTAAAAAATAATCGCCAATAGCTTTTTCACCACTATGTCCAAAAGGGGGATTGCCAATATCGTGCGCCAAAGATGCCGCAGCCACAATGGCCCCAAAATCGTTAAATTGATACCCGTGAACACTTTGCAATTGTGGATGTTTTTTCAACAATTCCTTTCCCACAATTCTTCCCAAAGACCGACCAACAACGGAAACTTCCAAACTATGCGTCAGCCGTGTATGGACAAAAGAAGTTTTTGAAAGCGGGATAACCTGGGTTTTGTCCTGCAAACTTCTAAAGGGGGAAGAAAAAATAACACGGTCATAATCTACCTCAAAACCCAAGCGGGTTTCGTTTTCTTCTATCCTGATTCTTTTGCTTTTATTCCCTTGTTTCCTTAAAGAGAGCAACTGTTCCCATTGCATCATAATTTTCAAAAATTTGAAGGCAAGATACTATTTTCAGAAGGCAAACCAATGAATTTTTTTGAGTTCTTGCTTAACATAGAGGTAACTCTAAAATGACTTATTGATAACTTCATTTTAACACAAGCATTACATAAGCAGACCATCTTTGCCCCAAGAAATTAATCTATAAAATTAGTATGAAAACAATGAAAAAATTCTTTTTACCTCTAATAGCAATTTTAGCACTTTTACTTAGTGTTAGCTGTAGCAGTGATGACAGTCCAGTTGTTGATCCCGATCCAGATCCAGTAGACAACAAACTATCAGGTCAGATAACATCTGATATGACATTAACCAATGATGTTATATGGGAACTTCAAGGTCGTGTGGTAGTTACTTCAGGAGCTACGTTGACTATAAATGAAGGCACAATAATAAAAGCGTATGCTGGACAAGAAGCCAGTGCTTCTGTACTTATTATTGCAAGAGGCGCAAAAATTAAGGCTAACGGAACAGCAGCTAAGCCAATTATATTTACTTCAATTGCAGACAACATTGCATTGGGTCAATCTAACGGTACAAATCTTACTCAAAACGACCGAGGTCTATGGGGTGGTCTTATTATTTTAGGAAAAGCAAAAGCTTCCTTAGCTGGGGACGCTCTTGAAAACCAAATTGAAGGTATTCCTGCAAGTGACACTAACGGTCTTTACGGAGGTAATGATAATGCTGATGATTCTGGTTCTTTAAACTACGTTTCTATACGTCACGGAGGTACTTCAATTGGTGATGGTAATGAAATTAACGGACTTACTTTAGGTGCTGTTGGAAGCACTACTGTTATTTCTAATGTTGAAGTAGTAGCAAATGTGGATGATGGTATTGAATGGTTTGGAGGAGCAGTAAATGTTTCAAACGCTATAGTTTGGTCTTGTGGCGATGATGGTCTTGATATTGATGAGGCTTATTCTGGAACCGTTACAAATTCAGCAGTTATTCAAGGTGACATTTCAGATCACGCTTTGGAAATTGACGGTCCAGCGGGTTCTTTGGAAGGCAGGTTCACTCTTGATGGTGTTACCCTAATCGGTAATACTACTACAGAAAATGGCGAATATGCTGATTTACGTGATAGAGCTATGGGCACATTAAAAAATATCTACACAGTAGGTTTTAAAGCAGACTCAGATGTAGAGTTAGACAATAATGGTGTAGCTCAAAACTTCCTTAATGGAAAACTAACATTTTCAAATTGGGTTGTGAATTTGCCATCTGGTGTTGCTGAGGCAAAAGATATTTTTGTTGAAAAAACTGGCTCTGGAGAAAATCCAATTATTCTTAATCCAACATTTACAGAAAGAGCTGCTTCTTGGGCAACTTCAGGAAATTCAGGCGGCGCCAATCTTTCAGCATTCTCTTGGACTTTCGCAAAATCTAAAGGAGCCTTCTAAAAATTTGCATTCTCATTTAACTTGTTTTAAATCAATTAGCAGTTTGCTCGTCTTTCCAAAAGAAGACGGGCAAATTTTATAAATATATATTTATGAAAAATATTTTCTCATTGCTTATTGCAATGTTTTTAATTCAAATTTCCTTTTCCCAAACGGGTGTTGTATCCGGTGTTATAAATGATGGTGAATACAATGATGTTTTATCTTTTGCAAACGTTATTGTGAAAGGCACACAAACGGGAACAACTTCAGATTTTGATGGAAAGTTTAATTTAAAGTTAGAAGCGGGAACCTACACACTTGTTTTTTCATTTGTTGGGTATCAAACAAAGGAAATTACGGAAGTAAAAATAAATTCAGGCCAAACTACAACTGTTGACGTAACTTTGAATGCTTCAGCAGGCCAACTTGATGAGGTAGTAGTTACAACTACGGCAAGGAAAAATACGGAAGCCTCGGTTTTAAGTATTCAGAAAAACTCTGTTAGCTTAATGGATGGCCTCTCTTTGGAAAGCATTAAAAAAACTGGTGCAAGCGATGTTGCGGCGGCTGTTCAAAATGTTCCAGGAGTTTCTGTACAAGGCGGAAAATATGTTTATGTAAGAGGTTTGGGAGACAGATATACCAAATCTATTTTAAACGGAATGGAAGTGCCGGGTTTAGACCCAGATAGAAATACACTGCAATTAGATATATTTCCTTCCCAAATTTTAGAAAATGTTTTGGTTACCAAATCTGCAACGGCTGAATATCCTGCCGATTTTACGGGAGGTGTAATTAATATTGTTACCAAAGACATTCCCACAAGAGCTGAATATAGCGTTTCGGTTGGTGCCGCTTATAATTCAGATTTTCATTTCAACAACAACTATTTAAGTGGTGATAAAAGCAGTACTGACTTTTTAGGATTTGATGATGGTCTTAGAGACAATCCAATTTCTCAATCACAGGAAGTTCCATTGCCACAACAGGATGGAGCGCTTGTTCAAAATTTAACGCAGCGTTTTAATCCAAGGATGGCCGCATCGAAAGAACAAAGTTTTATGAACTATAATTTTGCCTTAACAGCAGGAGATCAGTTTGAGGTGGGCGATAATAGATTGGGCTATTTGGCATCGATTTCATATAGAAATGAGACAAAATATTATGACGAATACATAAACGGACAGATTTACAGAAAGGATGAATCTGATAAATCAAATTTTGATCTTTTAGCAGATCGCACCCAAAATGGGGAATTAGGGAATAATTCTGTATTGATTAGTGGATTGGCTGGATTGACTTATAAAACAGAGAAATCCAAATATCAATTTAATGTACTTCACATTCAGAATGGGGAATCTGAAGCAGGTATATTTAGAGTAGATAATTATATAATTAGCAGCAATACTATAAAAAAGGACAATTTAACATACGTTCAAAGATCCATTACAAATGGACTTTTAAAAGGTCAGCACACTTTTGGAAGTGATAACGATTGGAATTTAGAATGGAATTTAGCTCCATCCCTTGCTAAGGTTGACGATAAGGATTTTCGCTCAACCCCATTTAGAGTTTCAATTAATCCAAATACCAATGAAGAGACATATACTATTGAACCAAGTGAATCTGGTGATGCAGCAAGATTTTTCCGTTCTTTGGAAGAATTAGATCTTGCAGGTAAAATTGATCTTGATAAAGAACATACGCTATTTGGTTTTGATGCTAAAACCAAAATAGGGGGTGCGTACACATACAAAAAAAGAGATTTTGATGTAATCAAGTATTCACTACCAATACTTAATTTTTCTAGTGCAACTTTTGGAGGTGATCCAGATCAACTATTGTCTCCCGAAAATATTTATGACCCCAATACAGGAAGTGGAACCTATGTGCGCCAAGACTCTAATGATTCTGACTCTTACAGTTCAAAAATCAATATTACAGCTGGTTATATATCTGAAGAATTTAAACTTGCCTCTTGGGTGAATGCCGCTTTGGGTGTGAGATATGAAAAATTCGATTTGATTTATACAGGTGAAAGACAGGATGGTTCAAGACTTGTAGATGCTAAAGTATTAGAGAAATCTGACTTTTTTCCTTCTGCCAATCTTATATTTGACTTGAATGAAGATGCAAATAAAAAAATACGTACCTCCTATTCACGCACAACGGCTAGACCTTCATTTAAAGAAGCTTCGCTTGCCGAAATTTTTGACCCAATTAGCAGTACTACTTTTATTGGGAACATTAATTTGCAACCAACCTATGTTAATAATTTCGATTTGAGATATGAACAATATGGTGAGTCTGGCGACTTTTTTGCAGTAAGTGGTTTCTTCAAATCTTTTAACGACCCCATTGAACTTTCTTTCATAAGAAGAGCATACGGGCAATATACACCCCTAAACCTAGGTGACGCAAAAGTTTTTGGCGGAGAGCTAGAAATAAGAAAAAATCTTGGGTTTATTAATGGATTGCAGAATATCGATTTCAACCTAAACTTTTCGCTCATTGAATCTCAACAAGAGTACAGTGAAGATGAGCGCCAAGGAAGATTAGACAACTTAAGGACTGGAGAAACCCTTGAGGACTATAGACAGCTACAAGGACAAAGTCCTTATTTAATAAATCTAGGGTTAAATTATAAAGAAGAAACCTCAGGATGGCAAGGAGGAATATTCTACAATACCCAGGGTAAAACTTTACAGATTGTAGGCGCTGGCGATGTGGCCGATGTATATACACTGCCTTTCCACAATGTTAAACTGAACATATCCAAAGCATTTGGGAAAAACAAAAACTCTTCAATATCCCTAAAGTTTGACAATCTACTTGATGATGATGTAGAAAGTGTTTACCAATCATTTGGCGCAGAAGATCAACTTTATTCAAAATGGAATCCTGGTCAAGAAATTAGTTTAGGCTACTCTATTAAATTCTAAACTACCTTAAGTTTAAAATAAAAAACCCTGACTTTTAAGTCAGGGTTTTTTATTTTATATAGAATTAGCTTTTAATTTGATACAATTTGGGTATTATCAGATTTCCATGTTACAACTTTAGAAATACGGGCATCCATATATGAAACTTCCTTTATTCCTTCATTAGTAAAGAAATACCAAGTACCTACTTTCTCGCCATTATTGTAATTAGCTACGGCAGTTTTGTTTCCGTTACGGTCATAGCTTGTCCATTCTCCTGTAAGTTTATTCTCTGGATTGTAATAGCCTGTTTGTGCTATCATTCCGTTATCGTGATAGATGGTAGCCTCTATAATATCTCCCTTTAAAAAGTAGGTATTATTTTTAGAATTCTGAGCGAAAGAAGCCGAAGCTATCAAAACGATTGCTAAAATTGTGATTATATCTTTCATAATTAGATGTTTTAAATTTTTTCGAATATTCAAATTTACAAAATTAACCATTAAGAAACGATTCCGTAACGTTATGATAACATTAAAGCTGTATAAATTTGATAATCAAATGTTTAATTTTTCATTAATATCACAATCTAATATCTTAATGATTTGGTAAAGGTAAATTTACATAAAACAGATTATGATGGTTTTTATTTGTAATTGCCTTGAAAAGAGGCAATTTTTGGAATCGTTTAGTTTTTGTCGACTAGATTTTCAAAATTGGGCTGTTCATCAAGAACAGCCCTTTTTCTAAAAAATCTATTTTAAATTTTATATAATGGCTTAACATTATAGAAACATTGAATTGAATTTAAAATCAGTCCTTTGCAGCGACAAAAACTAAAACTGATTTTTAATGCACCGTAAGATTTATCTTGTTGGGTTTCTATTTTTATTTATTTCTGCTGCCCATTCACAAATAAGCACTCCAAAATTTGGGGACGGGATGCTAAATTTTGTTGGTAAAGACAGTACTTGGAGTGTACGTTTTGCGCCACGAATACAGTTTAGGGCAGAATCTGCTTGGGAACATGATGGTGATAAATTCGGAAAACCAGAGCAAAGTTTTTTAATTCGCCGCGCCCGTTTAAAGTTTGATGGATTTGCCTATTCCCCAAAACTGCGATATAAAATTGAGCTTGGCCTCTCAAACAGAGATATTGCCGGTGCTTCAGAATTTACGGGAGATTCCCCGCGGATAATTCTTGATGCCGTAGTAATGTGGGAGTTTTATAAAAACCTTGAACTATGGGCCGGACAGGCCAAACTGCCTGGAAACAGAGAGCGTCTTATTTCTTCTGCAAACCTTCAGCTTATTGATCGTTCTAGACTAAACAGCTTATTCAATATTGATAGAGATCTTGGAATTCAATTACGCCATAGCTTCAAAGCTTCTGAAAATTTTCTTATCAGAGAGATGTTTGCCGTTTCGCAGGGAGAAGGCAGAAACGTTATAACTGGTAATCTTGGAGGGCTTCAATACACAACACGTTTAGAAATTTTACCTTTTGGTGAATTCACAAAAAAAGGAGACTATATTGGCGGTGATATCTATCGTGAAAAAGCACCAAAACTCGCCATTGGCGCTACCTATGATTATAATGTAGATGCCGTAAAAACACGAAGCAATCAAGGAAGTTATATGAAAAATGACGTGGGTTTTTATGAAACCAATATAAGCACCTTTTTTGTGGATGCCATGTTTAAATACAATGGTTTTTCTTTAATGGGCGAATACAGTTACCGCGATGCTGCAAACCCCATTGCCAAAAATTGTGATGGCAGCAATACAGACCAAGAAGTCTATATGGGTCAAGGGTACAATTTTCAGGGGGGATATGTCTTTAAATCTAATTGGGAAATTGCCGGACGTTACACAGCCATAATGCCAAAAACCAATTTTTCATCTAACGACACACAAAACCAATTCACATTGGGAGGTTCAAAATATATAGTGGGCCATAAATTAAAGGTTCAAACTGATTTAACATACGCAACAGTAGGAGGAAAAAGTGATTTTTTGGAATACCGTCTCGGGTTTGATCTACATTTTTAAGTGAAATACAGTTAACAATTTGGTAACAATCAATCCCATTATAAATGGGAAATTTGCACCAACTTAATTAGAAATTATAATGGATAATATTTATTTATTAATGATTGTTGCACTTGCCGCACTTGCAATTGCAGACTTGGTGGTTGGGGTTAGTAATGATGCCGTAAACTTTCTAAACTCTGCCATTGGCTCAAAGGCAATTTCTTTCAGAACCATTTTGATAATTGCCAGTTTGGGTATTTTCATCGGCGCGGTTTTTTCTAGCGGAATGATGGAAGTAGCACGAAAAGGAATCTTCGTTCCGGGCGAATTCTACTTTGATGAAATAATGATCATTTTCATGGCGGTAATGATTACCGATATCTTATTGCTAGATTTTTTTAATACTATTGGCTTGCCAACATCCACAACGGTTTCCATCGTTTTTGAACTTTTGGGTGCTGCGGTTATTATGGCGCTTATAAAAATTGGACATAATGATACAGAAACAATTTCCGCTATAACAAAATATATCAATACTGATAAAGCTTTAGAAATTATAATTGGAATCCTTTTATCTGTTGTAATTGCATTCTCTGTGGGTGCAGTTGTTCAATACTTATCTAGGCTCGTGTTCACATTTCATGTAGAGCAAAAAATGAAATATTTCGGAGCCATTTTTGGTGGTATAGCACTAACCTGTATTACTTATTTTATTCTTGTTAAAGGTTTAAAGGGCACTCCATTCTATAGTAGCTTTAAAGATATTATTGAAAGTGATACTTGGAAGTTAATTGCGGGCAGCTTCATTTTTTGGACCATTTTCTCGCAACTTTTTATGACTATTTTTAAAAAGAATATCCTCATAATAGTTATCGCTGTAGGTACCTTTAGTCTTGCATTAGCATTTGCAGGAAATGATTTGGTAAACTTTATAGGCGTGCCAATGGCAGCGTATCATAGTTATATGGATTGGTCTGCATCTGGTGTCGCCGCATCAGAATACAGTATGCACAGTCTTGCGGAAAAAGTTCCCGCAGAGCCAATGTTACTTTTTATTGCTGGCGGTGTAATGGTTCTTACCCTTTGGTTTTCTAAAAAAGCGAGAACAGTTTCTGATACCGAAATAGATTTAGCACGCCAAGGAGAAGGTCATGAAAAATTCAACCCAAATATGCTCTCTAGGTTTTTAGTAAAATCCAGCACGCATGTATCTACCTATTTTAATTACATCATTCCCGCCTCTCTTCAGCAAAAAATAGACAAGCGCTTTGAGAAACCCGTTATCAACCTTCCAAAGCACAAAACATATGAGCTACCAGCTTTTGATATGATCCGTGCTTCCATAAACCTTATGGTTGCAGGTATATTGATTGCTACCGCAACTTCTATGAAATTACCACTTTCTACAACCTATGTAACCTTTATGGTTGCTATGGGTACTTCTTTGGCTGATAGAGCTTGGGGCCGTGAAAGTGCTGTTTACAGGGTTGCTGGTGTACTCAACGTTATCGGCGGTTGGTTTTTTACGGCTTTTGTAGCCTTTGTTGCAGCAGGAACGTTAACCTATCTAATTTTTATAGGAAGAGGTGCTATGATTGCTGTATTGCTATTAATGGCCATCCTATTATTGGTCCGAAATTATCTTTCACACAAAAATAAGGTGAAGATAAAAATGGAAAAAAGTGGCTTGAAGAAAACCGAAAGTAAAACCGTTCAGGGAATTATTCAAGAAAGTGCCGAAAACATTAGCAATGTAGTTTCACGATCAAACAAAATATACAGTGATATGCTTCGTGGCCTGGCCAAACAAGACACCAAAAAATTAAAAAAGAGCAAAAAAGGTGTAAGCAAATTGAATGATGAAGTTGAAGAGCTAAGAGATAACATTTTCTATTTCATAAAGAACCTTGACGAGACCAGTGTTCGCGGAAGTAACTTCTACATCACGATTCTTGGTTATTTGACCGATGTTGTGCAGTCTTTGGAGTTTATTTCAAAAGCAAGCTACAAACACGTAAACAACAACCACAAAGCGCTTCGCTTCAACCAAATTAAGGACTTGCAGGAAATAGACCAACATTTGGAAGAACTCTTAAATGAAATTGAAGACATTTTTCACAAAAAAGAATTCCAACGTATAGGAAACGTTCTTTCCAAAAAAGAGGAAATTTATGAAAGCCTTTCAAACAAAATTGAAAAGCAAATAGCCCGAACCCGAACCGAAGAATCAAGCCCCAAAAACACGACTTTATATTTCAGTCTGTTGCTTGAAACCAAAGATTTGGTAACGGCTTTAATGAATTTGATGGAGGAATATTACTCCAGTTTTAAGAAAGCGTAACCGTTTCTTTTTTTTATAAAAAGTATAGGAGCCCAGCACGGGCTCCTTTTTTTTCCAAATTGCCCAAAATTGTATAGGGCATTTGCCGTATTTTGAGGGTTTAGGTGCTAATTTTCTGCTGTAGAAATTCAACTTTCAAAATTAATGTTGGAATATTGCTATAGAAATTACTAAAACCAAAAATTATGAAACTAAAATTTTTATCCATTGCCATTATGATGGTCTGTGGTTTTGCTTTTGCCCAAGATAAAGTGAAATATAGCGATGAAGAACGCGATATGCTAAAAACCTACTTTTTCAATGAAGGTTTTAACCAGCCAGCCACTAAAAAGGTATCAACTGTTATTATGAAAGATGGTTCAGAGCACAAAGGTTATTGCAAGGGCGTAGTAACCAAAAAAGGGCAGATTGCCCAGATTGTTTTTAAAGATAGCGTTACCGACAATAAAGAAACCTATGATGCATCCCAGATTGCTGAAGCCTATTTGTATGCTAGCGGTTTTGAAAAATTCGGGAAAGTGACCCAAAAATTCAGCAACTATGGGATGGGAAGAAGAAACAGCGCAAAAAAGTTGACGAGCAACGATCAAATTTATTTCGTAAACCAAAAAGTTTCCCTGAAAAACAAAAAAGACGAAAAGGAATTTTTGATGCAGCTAATCAACCCAGACTTCAGCAATATAATTTCTGTGTATCACGACCCTTTCGCCAAAGAATCCTCAGGTTTTAAAATGGGTCCTGGCCCTACCATTGGTGGCGGTGTTGTAAAATCATATTATGTTCAAAAAGGCGATAAAATAATCTGGTTGCCAAAAAGTGATTTTGAAGAAAACTACGAGTTTCTTTTTGGGGATAACGCTGAATTTATGGCAAAATATCCTTACAAATCGATCAATTGGGATTGGCTTAGCGCACTCGTTTTGGAATATACCAAAATGTCTATGCCACAAGATCAGGAATAATAAGCTTTAAGTGTTTTTCTTAACAAAAGCCCTTACTTTAAATAGTAAGGGCTTTTCATTTTATTAAATTATAAGAAAAATTAATACCTGGGATATTACTCGTGAATCCGGAGGTGAAAAATTTTAACCAATAAAATCAAATCCACAATAAGGTACCAAGACCTCTGGGATTTTAATTCCATCTGCTGTTTGGTAATTCTCAAGAATTCCAGCTAAAACCCTTGGGAGCGCCAAAGCGCTTCCGTTTAATGTATGGACAAGTTTGTTTTTTCCGTCCGTATCTTTAAAGCGAAGTTTCAATCTATTTGCTTGAAAAGTCTCAAAATTTGAAACGGAAGAAATCTCCAACCAACGGTCCTGGGCCGTTGAAAAAACTTCAAAATCATATGTCAATGCTGAGGTAAAACCCAAATCACCTCCGCAAAGACGAAGAATTCGGTAAGGTAACTTCAATTCACGAAGAATTCCCTTTACATGTTCTACCATTCCGTCCAACGCAGCGTATGAATTATCAGGATGCTCAATGCGGACTATTTCCACTTTGTCAAATTGATGCAATCGGTTCAATCCACGAACGTGTGCGCCATAACTCCCAGCTTCACGTCGAAAACAAGGCGTGTAACCCGTGCAAGTAATTGGCAAATCTGAATTGTTCAACAAATCGCCACGAAACATATTTGTAACGGGAACTTCTGCAGTTGGAATTAAATAAAGATCGTCAATACCAACATGATACATCTGCCCTTCTTTGTCCGGTAATTGGCCTGTTCCGTAGCCAGAAGCTTCGTTTACCAAATGCGGCACTTGATATTCAGTATAACCAGCGGATGTGTTTTTATCTAAAAAGTAAGAAATTAAAGCTCTTTGCAAACGCGCGCCTTTTCCTTTATAAACAGGGAAACCTGCGCCTGTGATTTTTACACCGAGTTCAAAATCGATTAAATCATATTTTTTTGCAAGTTCCCAATGTGGAAGCGCGCCTTCAACCAATTTTGGAATTTCGCCTTCTTTGTAAACCTCTTCGTTATCGTTTTCATCAGTTCCCGCTGGCACCAAATCATTCGGAATGTTTGGAAGCGTATAAAGCAACTGCTGCAATTTTTCAGCGGCATTTACCATTTGTTCGTTCAATTGTTTTGAAGATTCCTTCAACTCAACTGTTTTTTCCTTTAGCTCGTTTGCTTTTTGGGTGTCGCCACTTTGAAAAAGTTTCCCGATTTCTTTTGAATAGGAATTGCTCTGCGCCAAAACTTCATCCAACTGCGCTTGTGAAGCACGACGTTGTTCATCAACATTTAAAACTTCTTCTAAAACGGAAGCAGCGTCAATGCCACGTTTGGCAAGTGCTTTTACGTATTTATCTTTGTTTTCGCGAATATCAGTTACTTGTAACATTTTCCTAAATTATTTTTGAAGGGCAAAGTTAGGAAAATCACGCTATTCTTTAACAGGCTTTTTATTATAATCATCGGGAGAGGGCAAAATCCATTCGCTGTGTTTGAAGGGGTGCCATTCCTGTGCAGCCAAATCCACAGTTGGATCCGTAAAAGGATGAAATTCACCGTCATTCACTCGCACTCTGGATTCCATGAAAACCGCTACATCTCGGCCTTTTTCAGCCTCAATAGCTTTTATTTTTTGGGCAAGCTGCCACATAATGTCAGGTTTAGTTGCTACTGATCCTTGTTGTTTACTGCCAAGCAAGCTATTGTAATTATAGAGTTCCCTTTCTCCTTTTTCTTTATCAACTACAAATACCGTCAAAGAACCACTTTTGGAACGCAACATCATGCGCCAGCTAAGGCGGTGGCCTTCTTCGGTCCAAAGCACGTCATCCTTGAAAAACCAATGACGCAGCGGTAAACCAATCTGAAAGAGAAAGTAAATTGAGAATATCCCAAAAATCAAGTTTTTATGTTTCGGAACAATAACTTCACCTTCATTATATAATTTTTTCTTCGGAAGGAAACGTTTTTGAAGTATTTCTGGACTAAAAAAGAACAGCGCAAAGGCGATGGACATATAGGGAAAAATGCCAATATGGAAAATAAACGAATTGAAAAGATGAAAAAATATTGAAATGATAAAACCAAGCAAACGTGTACGTTTCCACAGCATTAAAGGCACGATGAGCAAATCGAAAAAAAGACCGGTATAAGCTATACACCAATGCACCCACTTTTCTTGTAACAATTCTCCAACCAGCCAAAAATCACTTTTACTGCTCATTAGCAAAGCGGGCATGGAAGCATTAAGCCAATCTGGATATAATTTTGCAACGGAAGCATAGGTATAAACAATCCAAACCTGAAGTATCAATACCAACAGTACCCAACGCGGCATTGCAGGATTTTTCAGTTCGGGATTTATTTTTGCATCAAGTGAAAACCATCGATTGGCGGGTAAAAAAGCCATTATCCAGCACAACAACATCATTAAATAATAGTGATTGTTGTAACTGCTTTTCTGCATTAAATAAACACAAGTCCACATAATTGCGTAAGCAATCATACTGAAACGATATTTGAAGCCCAACATCACGAAAATGCCGAAAATGCCCATTAACACGAAATAATAATACATTCCGGGACCTTGTAGATGCTGCAAAAAATCAAACCCAATAAAGTTGAATGTGAAAGGCGGCTCAACTAAAGTACGTTTTACCCAACCCGTAGCTATTGCTCCAAATGCCTCGATAGTAATTAAAAGTCCGAACACTGCCCGAAAAAGAACCAGACCAATATTATCTATCTGTTTATAAAGAAATTTATTCACGTTCCTGTAAATATTGCTTTGCGAATTTTTCGTCTTTTATAATTTCTTGTCGAAGAATTTCCACTGTATCAAACGTTTCTTCGTCCCTAATGAATTTTAAAAACTCAATAGTGATTTCCTTTCCGTACAAATCTTCGTTAAAATTTAGAAAATGGGTTTCAATGGTTTTTTCTTTTCCCCCCACAGTGGGGTTGGTGCCGATACTGGTTATTCCAAAAATTCTTTTGCCTTTAATTAATGACTGAACAACGTAAACCCCGTTTTTTGGAACAAGTTTATAGGATTCCTTCAGTTTCAAATTTGCAGTAGGGTACTGAATGGTGCGCCCAATAGCTTTACCTTTTATCACTTCGCCAGAAATCATAAAATGATACCCCAAATAACTGTTTGCGGTATCAATATCTCCTTCGTTCAAGGCTTTTCGAATCTTTGTGGAACTTATCGCAACATCATCCAATTCCTTGGCGGAGATTTCTTCTACTTCAAAATTATATGTCTTGCCGAATTCCTTTAAATCGTCAATATCTGCATTTCTATTTCTTCCAAAACGATGGTCGTAACCGATGATTATTTTTTTTGCCTTTAGGCTATTTACCAAAATATCGCGAACATACTCCAAGGCGGTTAAACGGGAAAAGGCGTGCGTAAAAGGATGAATGACTAAATGCTCAAGACCTGTATTTTCAAGGAGTTGTGTGCGCTCGTTAATAGTATTTATTAGTTTTATATCACTTTTTTGTTGAAGCACCATTCGTGGATGGGGGAAAAAAGTAAGCACTACGGAATCTAGATTTTCCTTTTTGGCAGTTTCCACAAGACGCTTTAAAATGGCTTTATGCCCAATGTGGACACCATCAAAAGTACCAATAGTGACAATGCTTTGACGGTCATTTTTATATGCGGAAGCTGATGGATATTTCTTCAAAATTATTTGCCGTTATATGTGTTCATCGTAATATTCATTCCTGCGAGGGCAAAGGATTCTATAATGCTGCAGCCCAATTCCAATCGCTCGGGTAATTGTTTTTCTTCTTCGGCTTCCCATTCGCCAAGAACGTAATCCACTTGCCTTCCTTTTGCAAAAGCGTCACTGATTCCAAAACGGAAACGGTTGTAATTGGTGGTTTGCAGTGTATTTTGAATGTCTTTCAACCCGTTGTGCCCGCCGTCGCTACCTTTGGTTTTTATGCGAATGGTTCCGAAAGCCAAATTTAAATCGTCTGTAATCACCAACATATTTTCCAATGGAATTTTTTCTTTGTCAAGCCAGTAATTTACGGCCTTTCCGCTTAAATTCATATACGTACTGGGCTTCAGAAAAATAAAGGTCCTTCCTTTTACTTTATGTGAAGTAACATCGCCCAACTTGGTAGTTTCCCACGGAAGGGAATTTTTTTCGGCATAAAAATCAACTACTTTAAAGCCTATGTTGTGGCGGGTATTTGCATATTTGGGGCCAATATTGCCAAGGCCAACAATAAGAAATTTTTTCATGGAATCTTCTTCAGTAACATTTTGGTCAGCTTTTGCTGAAAATAATTTTTTGAAAAACGACAGCATACATTTTATAATCTTCGGTAAAAATAAAAAAAGCACCCTGAATTAACAGGATGCTTTTGGGTAATCTTCTTAAAAAGAAATTTATTCTTTTACTGCAGCAACATCATCAGTTTCTGTAGCTGGAACTTCTTCTCCTTCTGCACCTTCTGCTGATTCAGCATCTTCTTCCACTTCGTCCACAATCGCGGTACGTGAAGTTCTAATTTGACAGATAACGGTATTATCTGGATGCATAATTTTGTAATTATCCGTTTTAAGGGATTTAGTGTACATTTTGTTACCAATACGCATTTCGGTAATATCTGCCTCAATAAAATCTGGAAGATTTTCTGGCAAAGCTTTTACACGAAGTTTACGGTTAACAATACGCAGAGTACCACCATTACGAACACCACGAGAGTTTCCTGTGGTACGAACTGGAATTTCCATAGTTACTTCTTTGTCATCAAAAATTTGGTAAAAATCGATGTGAAGAATACGGTCAGTCACTGGGTGAAACTGTATATCTTGAAGAATGGCATTAATCTTTGTGCCACCTAGATCCACTACAACGGTGTGTACGTCTGGAGTGTAAACCAAGTCTTTAAATGCAATTTCTTCTGCTGTAAAGCTGATTGGCTCATCCCCTCCGTAAACTACGCAAGGAACCATTCCAGCATTACGTAGGGCTTTCGTTGCCTTTTTGCCCACGCTTTCTCTTTGTGATCCTTTAATTGTAATAGATTTCATTTTTTTTGAATTGTTTATTAATAAAAAAACTCCCTAAAAACCTGTTTTTTAGGGAGTGCAAAGATAAATTTTATTTTGGATTATCAGATTAGGAAATTTGATTTTTTCATTTATAGAGAAGAATTCTTGCTATTTCTAAAAAACTACATCAAAAATTTGCCGCTGATAGATTTGTTGGCATTTACGCTAAGCATAACATCAGCAAATAATTTTGCGCAACTTATAACCCTGATTTTATTATGCGGTTTTGTGGGAATGGAATCTGAAACGATAAGTTCCAACATTTGCGATTTTTCTATTCGTTCATAAGCATTTCCAGAAAGAAGCGGGTGTGTACAAACTGCTCGAACGCTCAAAGCGCCACGTTCCATCATTAAATCTGCAGCAGTGGTAAGCGTTCCTGCAGTATCAACCATATCATCTACCAATACTACGTTTTTGCCTTTTACGTCGCCAATCAATTCCATATAGGAGATTACGTTGGCTTTTTCCCGTTGTTTATAGCAAATTACAACATCACTTTCTAAAAATTTTGAATAAGCATAAGCACGTTTTGAACCACCCATATCTGGGGAAGCAATTGTTAGATTATCAAGTTTCAAGCTTCTTAAATACGGAAGAAATATGGTAGAAGCAAAAAGGTGATCCACTGGTTTTTCAAAAAATCCTTGAATTTGATCCGCATGCAAATCCATTGTGATAATTCTTGTAGCTCCCGCAGTTTCAAGCATTTTTGCAACTAATTTTGCTGCAATGGGAACACGAGGCTTATCTTTTCTGTCCTGGCGCGCCCACCCAAAATAAGGAAGTACCGCTGTAATGTGTCTTGCTGAAGCACGTTTTGCGGCATCAATCATCAATAAAAGTTCCATTAAATGATCGCTGTTCGGGAAAGTAGAGCCTATCAAAAAAACGCGGCTTCCGCGAACGGATTCTTCAAAAGAAGGTTGAAATTCGCCATCGCTATAATGAGATGTTATTACCTTTCCCAAGGGTATTCCGAAGGCATCTGCTATGTCCTGCGCAAGCGCTTCACTTTGTTTACAGGCAAAAATCTTGGGGTCCGGTGCGATGGTTGACATAATTTGGATTTTGGATTGTTGATTAGCTTACAAAGGTAAAAATTAATACTAAGTACTTTTTAAAAAAATACCTTTTATAAATTTTCAATAAATTACAAATATTTGTTTATTTTTGCCTCCCATTTGCTCGAGTGGCGGAATTGGTAGACGCGCTGGATTCAAAATCCAGTGTTTTAGGACGTGCGGGTTCGATTCCCGCCTCGAGTACAGAAAGCCTTAACAGAAATGTTGAGGCTTTTTTCTTTATAAAACTTCACGAAAAATTATTTAGCCTACTCGATTTTAGGATTATTTAGATTTATACTGAATTAAACACGCTTATGGATTTTTAACAGAAAATTTCTGCCTAAAAATTCTCTGCTTACTTACCTTTAAAATCTAACCCCCTTCATTAGATGCCTAAAAAACTAAACCAGCTAGAAGCCACAGCTATCTGTGGCAACGATATAAGCTCGTCATGTTTATATGTTTCGGCACTCGCTATTTTTTATGCAGGCCAATACGCTTGGATCTCACTATTAATGGTCGCCGGAGTTCTTTTTTTATTTCGGAAAATTTATGGTGAAGTAGTTGGCGCCTTACCGCTAAATGGAGGGGCTTACAATGCACTTTTAAACACTACCAAAAAATCTACGGCCTCTGTTGCAGCTGCCTTAACAGTGCTCTCCTATATGGCTACGGCTGTACTTTCCGCAAGTGAAGCGGTTAAATATGCCCATAGTGTTTGGGGTACAATCCCTGTGTTTCCTGTGACCATTGGTCTTTTATTTTTGTTTATGGGATTGGTTATTTTAGGGATTGGTGAATCTTCAAAAGTTGCGGTTGCTATTTTTCTTTTTCATCTCTTTTCCTTGACGCTTCTATGCGGGTTTTGCCTTTATTTTTTCTTTAATAATGGTTTTGAAACATTAATTGCCAATTTTAAAATGCCCTTGGGAGGAAGCATTACAATGGCACTCTTTTTTGGCTTTTCTGCCGCGATGTTGGGTATAAGTGGTTTTGAAAGTTCAGCAAATTATGTGGAGGAACAGCAAGAAGGGGTTTTCCCAAAGACATTACGCAATATGTGGATTGTTGTAAGCATTTTTAATCCACTTATCGCATTTCTCGCACTGGGTTTGTTACCGCAAGAAGTTGTAAATAGCAATCAAGATGCATTGCTTTCATTTCTTGGAGAAACTTCTGGAGGGCATTGGCTTTCTTTTTTGGTTGGTATAGATGCAGCTTTGGTGTTGAGCGGTGCAGTGCTGACCTCATATGTTGGCGTTGGGGGATTAATGGAACGAATGGCATTGGATCGAATTCTTCCTAGTTTTTTATTGAAACGAAACAGAAGAAAAAGCCCCTATTTCATCTTCATATTATTTTTTGCGCTATGTACTTCCATTCTTTTTGTAACACACGGTGATTTACCTTCACTTGCTGGGGTATATACTATTGCATTTCTTTCAGTAATGGTCCTTTTTGGAATTGGCAACCTATTGTTAAAGTTTAACAGGAAACACTTGCCAAGGCCGGAACGCGCTTCCTTTTTGGCAGTTTTTATTGCAATTGCCTCAGTTATAGCTGCATTGTTGGGCAATATTTTTCTGAACCCTGAATTTCTGGGAACTTTTTTTGAATATTTGGCTCCTACTCTATTCGTTGTTTTTTTTATGCTTTATTATCATTATATACTTAGGGCTGTCCTGCTCTTTATTGATTATATTGCTCCGGATGATAGCAAGTTTTTTAAGAACTGGAACCGTGTTACTAAATCTAAGTTGCAAAAATTGACTGGCAAACAGTTTGTGTTTTTTACCAATAACGACAACGTGGAAACACTAAATAGGGTGATGCTATACATTAAAGAGAATGAACCCACAAAAAGGATTAAAATTGTAGCCATACTTGATGAAGGTATGAAAGCAGCAAATAACTTAAAATCTGATATTGAGGTTCTGGACAGGGCTTATCCTGATATTAAAATACAATTCGTGGTAGAACTGGGGAAATTCGGTCCTGAAAAGATAAACGAACTCTCAAAGCGATGGAATATTCCCATCAATTTTATGTTTATTGGCGCTCCGGGCGAACAATTTCCATACAAAGTTCAGCAGCTGGGCGAAGTAAGGGTGATTATTTAATTTTTCGATGTTATAATATTGATTACAATCACTATATTTGGGCAAACCTTGAAAAACACTATCCCCAATGTCTGATTTCTGGTTGTATTTTAACCTTGGGCTCCACCACGTGTTGGACTGGAAAGCCTACGACCACATCCTCTTTTTGATTGTGCTTTGTGCCGCCTATAATTTTTCTTCTTGGAAAAAATTGCTTCTTTTAGTAACTATGTTTACTCTTGGCCACACGCTTTCACTTCTTTTAGCGAGTTATAATGTAGTTAGCGTTTCTGGTAGGGTTATCGAGTTTTTAATTCCAGTTACTATTTTAGTAACGGCCCTTTTCAACCTTTTTACTGCAGGAAAAGAAAAGAAAGTTGAAAAAATGGGCATTTTCTATATCGTTACCATTTTCTTTGGATTGATTCATGGATTAGGGTTTGCTTCTTTCTTCACAGCATTGGATAGCGGTAGCGGCATTTTGCCATTACTAGAATTCGCTCTCGGTATTGAAGCTGCACAGATCATCGTGGTGATCATTATTTTAATAATAGCCTTTATCTTTCAAACTATCTTCCGTTTCAATAAAAGGGATTGGGTTTTGGTAGTCTCCTCGCTTGTAATAGGAATGGTTATCCCAATGCTTATCAACAACTGGATTTTTTGATTGTTGGTTGTTATTAGCGGATAGAGAATAGAAAGAATCCGAACTTCTAAACTATTGGTTCATATACTCATCGTTGCATAAGCCTCTCAACATATTTCTTTGGCAATAACTTAACAACAATTTTTTTGGCAGTGGTGTAACTTCCCATTAATTTCGCTACCTATATAAAAGTATGAAGGACAGTAAACAACGCAAGTATGATATTGCCTATCTAAGGATGGCCCAAGAGTGGAGCAAACTTTCATATTGCAAGAGACGTCAAGTTGGCGCACTTATTGTGAAAGACAAAATGATTATAAGCGATGGCTACAACGGTACACCAACTGGTTTTGAGAACATTTGCGAAGATGACCAAGGCTACACCAAATGGTATGTCCTTCACGCCGAAGCAAATGCAATATTAAAAGTAGCATCAAGCACACAGGCTTGTGAAGGAGCAACGCTATACATCACGATGTCGCCCTGCAAGGAGTGCAGCAAATTGATACACCAGGCAGGCATAAAAAGAATGGTCTATCTAAACGAATATAAAGACAACTCTGGCATTGCCTTTTTAGAAAAAGCGGGAGTAAGCATACAACACATTTCAGATCTGGATTTAGAATAATGGAAAAATTCAAAAAATACTTACCCCTGTGGATAGGCCTAGCGCTTGCCGTAGGTGTATTTATTGGATCCAAGCTCAATTTTCACGATAACACCGAAAAAATCTTCGCCACAAGTTCAAAAAAAGACAAACTTAATAGGCTCATAGATTATATAGATTATGAATATGTTGACAATGTAAACACAGACAGCATTGTGGATGTCACGGTTAACGGTATTCTCGAAAACCTCGATCCTCATTCTGTTTACATTCCCAAAAGTGAATACCAACACAATGCAGACGATATGCGCGGTGCCTTCACGGGCATTGGCGTTAGCTTCTATGTTTACAAAGACACCATTGCCGTAATCCGCGCCATTGAAGGTGGTCCTGCGGAAAAGGCAGGAATTAAAGGTGGCGACAGAATCCTTTACGCCGACGGCAAAAAACTTTTTGGTGAATTGGTCCAGCGCGATAGCATTTCCAATTATCTGAAAGGCGAAATAAACAGCAAAGTTGCTTTGGACGTGTACCGCCCCAGTGAAAACAAAACATTGGAAATAAAGGTGCGGAGAAAACAAGTGCCCTTGGTTAGCGTGGACGCTTCCTATAAATTGGCGGACGATTTAGGTTATATAAAACTGAACCGTTTTTCAGAAACCACTTATAAAGAATTTGAAAGCGCTTTAGAAAAACTAAAAGACCAAGGCATCAAAAAACTTGTTTTGGACCTTCGCGGCAATCCAGGAGGCTATATTTCAACTGCAGAAAGAGTAGTTGATGAATTCTTGGAAAGTGACAAACTTGTTCTTATTACCAAAAACAAAAGTGGCGACATCAATAAAACCTACGCGACCCGACGCGGCGATTTTGAACACGGAAAACTCTATGTTTTAATAAATGAGAATTCCGCATCTGCCAGCGAAATTGTGGCAGGTGCGCTCCAAGACAATGACAAAGGGACGATTATTGGTCGCCGTTCTTTCGGAAAAGGATTGGTGCAGCGCGAAATGTCACTCGGCGATGGCAGTGCCGTGCGTTTAACCATTGCGCGCTATTACACCCCAACGGGTCGTTCCATTCAGCGCCCCTATGGAAATGGAAATGACACCTATTATAGTGATTATGAAAAGCGTTACCGCAACGGTGAATTGATCCATGCAGACAGCATTAAAGTTGCTGATTCCCTCAAATATGTTACCCCAAAGGGAAAAGTGGTTTACGGCGGCGGTGGAATTATACCCGATGTTTTTGTGCCGAAAGACACAAGTGTAGAAAATGAAACGCTTCAATATGTTGCACGAAGCGGGTTTATGAGTTATTTCATCTTTGAATATCTCGAAAAAAACCGAACCTTATTTAAAGGAATGAAATTCGATGATTTTAGAAAGAGTTTTGTGGTGGAAGATAAACTTTCAAAGGAATTTATTGAATACGCCAAATTTAACGAAGCGCAGATAGATCTTTCAAACTATACCGAAGAGTTGAAAAGAACCTTGAAAGCAAATATTGCCCAACAGCTTTTTGGCCCGAATGAATACGAAATAATCCTTAACGAAACGGATCCAATGCTCTTAAAAGTTTTGGAACTGGAGTCGAAAAATCATTTGGACAAAAAGTAGAAACCCTATTTTTTTACTTTAGAAGCAATACTTTTTGATATAAGCAAAATGCCAAGTGCCAATATAGCGCACAATCCTGCCAAAATACTTACTGCCGCAATAGAACTATCCCCTTCAAGCAAATGGTCAAAATCTAATTTTGTAATATTGAAAACAACAAGACCAGCAGCACAAGCCATTAAAATGTAGATAAATATTTTCATTGTTCTTTAATTAAAAAGTTCTTGAATATTCGAAGTGAAAAGCTTCACCGCAATAGCCAACAAAATTACACCAAATATTTTTTGGATAACCGCAATTCCGTTCTTTCCCAAAAAACGTTGCAGTTTGCCAGAAGTTTTTAAGACCGCATAAATAATAACGATATTCACAAGTATTGCTACAATTATATTTTGAATTTCATACTCAGCCCGAAGTGACAGCAGTGTGGTTAAACTTCCAGGTCCAGCTAAAAGTGGAAATGCCAATGGGAAAATGGTAGCTAAATCTGGGCTTGTGTCGGTTTCTTTAAAAAGCGTTACGCCAAGTATCATTTCCAAAGCTATAAAGAAAAGTATCAACGCGCCCGCAACTGCAAATTCATTAACATTTACGCCAATAAGCTTCAAAATACTTTCACCCAAAAAAAGGAATACGATCATCACAATCGCAGCAATTATGGAAGCTTTTCCAGAATTGATATGGCCGGCTTTTTCACGAAGCCCAATAATAATAGGGATGTTTCCTATAATGTCGATTACCGCAAAAAGCACCATTGTGGCCGTAACAATTTCTTTAAAATTTAAAACCATACCTTTTAATTAAGGGCGCAAAATTAGGCAATTATATTGGATGCAATATCCATAATAAGCGTTAATAAATGTAAAATTTCCACGCTATAAATTAAGCAAAGCAGCTATCTTTGCAGCATGTTTCAATTGGGTAAAACTATAGTTTCCGAAGATTTAATCGAAAAAGATTTTGTGTGCAACCTTAATGCATGCAAGGGTGCATGCTGTATTGAAGGGGAAGCGGGAGCACCTATAACAGAAAAAGAAGTTGGAATTCTAAAAGAAATCTACCCAAAAGTGAAACCCTTTCTTCGCGCGGAAGGAATAGCGGCAATTGAAAAACAGGGCACTTACATTAAAACAGATCTTGACGAACTGGAAACTCCTTTGGTGGAAGGGAAGGAATGTGCCTATGTGACTTTTACAGACAAAGGTATTGCAAGTTGTGGTATTGAAGACGCATTCAATGCGGATGCTATTGATTTTAGAAAACCTATTTCATGTCATTTATATCCTGTGCGTGTTCAAGAATACAGTGAGTTTGCAGCCGTAAACTATCACCGCTGGCCCATTTGTGATGATGCGTGCACTTTGGGGAAAGAGCTGCAAGTGCCCGTTTATAAATTCGTTAAAACTGCCCTTATTCGTAAGTTTGGCGAAAACTGGTATGCTGAGCTAGAAAAAATAGCTTCCGAGATGTAATTCTTCAAGAGAACTTTTTCACATTATAACCATATTTTATTGATATTGATTATATTAGTATTTAATTTTCAACCCAAATAATACTAACTAAAATCTTCAATCATGAAAAAGTATCTATTGGCTCTTTTTGTTTTTTCCGCTTTTATAAGCTGCAAGGACAATCCAGTGAGCAAAAAAATAAAAGAAACCAAAGAAGCGGTTTCGAACACAACCAATGCAGTGGAAGAAATGACCAAAATGCAGGATGATATCAAGGAACTGCAAGAAACAACCCCACTAACCAATGAAGAGTTAAAATCTTGGCTACCCGACGAAGTAAACGGAATGAAACGCATTAGTTATAAAGCCGGACAAGCGGGAATGATGGGCATTGCTTCCATTGAAGCTGCTTACGCTAATGAAGACAAGTCCAAAAAATTCACAATTAGCATTATTGACGGCGCTGGCCAAGTAGGAGCCGCTGCCACGGCGGGTATGCGTATGGTAATGAGTCAGGATTTTGAAGAAGAGAGTGAAAACGGCTCCCGAAAAACCGTAACCAAAAATGGCACAAAAGCTATTGAGGAATACCGTTCTGGAAATAACAACAGTACAATTCAACTTATGGAAGGCAACCGTTTCTATCTAGAAGCCAAAGGAAATAATATGGATCTTGATGAAACTTGGGACGCAATTGACGAAATTGATTTGGATAAATTAGGTTAAACTATATATTTAACAGCTTTTTGAAAGCCGAAAACACTAGGGTTTTCGGCTTTTCACGTTTATGTTACATCTGTTATAGAGTTTGTTACAATAGTCATACTGTTGGTTTAATACTTGCCATAGATTTGTGTCAGATTTAAATCACTAATAGCATATTCTCCTCAATTATAAAGTGAAATAAACAAGTATTAATTAAAAAACATGTAATCATGAAAAATGTAATTACCTTTTTAATGTGCTCACTTTGTATCATCACAGGGATAGCACAGTCAGATTTAAGCGGGAACGCAATTGTAATTCCCGAAAGAACTCCAGAGCTTGAAGCTTTGTATCAACAAGCTAAATCTCTTGAAGAGAACGGTACGGCGGCCGAAATCAACGCCAACCGTCTTGCCATTAAAAATGCATGGCAGGACATTGACCCTAACATGGCTGCACTATACAAGCCAATTGAAACAACGCAATATTCACAGGTTGGAGGTAGTGATGGCAACTTTCGCCCAAATACCATAATAGAGCGCACTGAACAATCAAGATCTCCCGAAGATTGGGACACTGATCGTTTGTTAAGAGACGATTATATTGACGGATTGGATATGGATGTTACTGGTAGCGGAGATATCTATATTGCTGCTTTCGAAAATTTTACTGGAAGTGGTTCAGATTCAAATCTATATATATACCGCTCTACCGATGGTGGTAATACATTTACATTATGGAAAGATCAGCCTGTAATTAGTTCTTTTTTCGGAAAAATACAGGCAATCTCCATGGACGGAGGCGGTGATGACTATTTGCTCGTTTACTCTATGTTCCAAAATGGGGTTTTTCAAGTCCTTAGATGGAATATGGCTTCTGGAGCTTTTGATTTTCAAACTGTAGCGAGTGACGTTACTGATTTTGGTGTGGACCGAAATTATCCTGGAAGTACCAATGCACAACGCGTTTTTGCAACTTATCAAAAAACCACAAGCTGTACGGAAGTGCATTCGGCCAGAAGTACAGCAGGAAGTTATGGATTTGATTGGGTAGATGAAGCTAGCTTAGGAACCTGTGCACAACAAGTAGAGTTTAGCTATGGTCTGAATGGAGCTTGTTATGCAACCTATACGGGGGCCACTTCAGGAAACTTGTATGCAGAAGTAAATTCAAACTACAATGACCCAGCATCATGGGGTGCCAGAGAAACCGTTATAGACGGTAGCGTAACAGAGGTATTAAACCCTACAATCCGCGCAGCAAGATTAGATCTAGCCAGTGACAAAGTTGTGATTTGGGCATCACAGAGAGCGGCCGGATCATCCAACAATTTTAACGGTTTGGGGCTAAAGCGCTTAAGTGGTGCAGCCTATGTCAATTTTAGTAATTTTCCTTCTGGTGGAACAGATTGGAATATTGCACATACCGATAGTTGGATGCGCAAAATTAATGGTGCAGAGGAAATTCGCATGGCATATGTTCGCGACAATATTCCAGATACTGATAATGACACCAATAGATCCCTAACCTTTAACGGGACTGATTTTGACCCATTCGAGCCAGTAGTGGATCCAACTAATAAAGCTTTTGATGGATTTCCATCTGTTACTGCTGAAACAGCTGACAACTTACCCTGTATGGCTTTTGCTGGAACAAGTGTCTCTGGAACTTTCGGTTTTGGATTGTATTTTGACGCTAAAACAGTTTTGATAGGCGTGGGCGAAAACAGTTTTGAAGGTTTCAAATTCTATCCAAACCCTGCACAAGATGTTTTGAACCTTTCAGCAAACAATACTATTGAAAGTGTTTCGATGTTTTCCCTATTAGGTCAAAAAGTTTTTGAAACTTCCATAGATCAAAATGAAACTTCAATTAACATTTCATCCCTAACTCCGGGGGTTTACCTTATGAAGGTTATGATTGATGGTAATTCTGATACTTACAAAATCGTTAAACAATAAGAGGAGATTGTTTAATGTTGAAAAGAAGGGTTCGCTTTAGGGCGACCCTTTTTTTATTTTAATACTTCCCTATAAAAGTAAAGTGCGGCTTTGTTTTTGATAAATATTTTCAGAATCCAATTGCTATCAGGTCATTTCATCTGACTATAATATTTTTTTTTAAAGGACAGACGGAACATCCAAATAGACATTCATCTGTGTGTTTAAAATTAATCGTGGATGTTTCATTATATTTACGGCATGCGCAAACTTTGTCTTATTTTATTTCTTTTTACAGTTACGGCGGGCTTTTCTCAAAGTGATGCTCTGGCCAATAATTATTATGAACAAGGCCAATTTCAAAAAGCATTGAGCATTTATGAAAAATTGAGTAAGCAAAATCCTTATCGCTTGGACTATTTTATGTCTATGATAGCCTCAAATCAACAGCTCGAAAATTTTTCCGAAGCAGAAAAACTATTGAAAGAAAAACTGGGGGACGGTCGTAATTTTCCACAGCTTTATGTAGAACTGGGATATAATTATTCTCTTCAAAACAAGGAGGAGCTAGCCTTACAATATTTCAACAAAGCAATTGAAGCCTTGGATCAAAACCCAAACTTTGCGTATAATATTGGAGCCAGTTTTCAAAAATACAGCCTTCTTGATGAAGCTGTCACTACTTATGAAAAAGGAATGGCGCTTAGCGACAAAATGGATTTTAACTCACAATTAGCTCAAATTTATGGCGAGCAGGGCAAGCTTGAAAAAATGTTTGACAGCTATTTAAATCTCATTGAGAAAAACCTGAGTTTTAAAGCGGTGGCGCAACGTTATTTTAGTCTCTACACCACTGAAGATCCCGCAAATGAAGCAAATGTTATTCTTAAAAAAATATTGCTTCAGCGGTCTCAACAAAACCCAGACATACTTTACAACGATTTGCTCAGCTGGTTGTTTATTCAACAAAAGGAATACAAAAAAGCATTTACACAGGAAAAAGCAATCTACAAACGCATTGGTGAAGACCTCAGCGGAATAACCGATTTGGCATATATTGCTATTGCCGATGAAGATTATGACACAGGAAGGGAAATAGTTAATTACATCATTGACAACTCCTTCACACCTCAGAACAGGCTTCAGGGCAATCAAATCTTGATGAAAATGGAGGTAAAAACTGCCAAGCCCAAAGATTATCCAGAAGTAGAAAAAAAGTTTGAAAAGCTGTTGGATGAATTCGGCAGAAACCGGGAAACGTATTTATTGCAAATAGACTACAACCACTTTTTGGCTTTTCAAAACAACAAAAAAGAACTGGCTATTGAAAACCTGAAAACATTAGCCAAAAAAGATTTAACCGTCTATCAAGAGGCTCGGGTAAAAATGGAGCTGGCAGATATTTTGGTTTTTGATGAAAAATTCAACGAAGCTTTAATTTATTATTCCCAAATACAGAAAAAAGTGCAGAGCGATGTACTTGCACAGGAAGCCCGTTTTAAAGTGGCACGCACCAGCTATTTTAAAGGCGATTTTGAATGGGCGCAAGTACAACTTGATGTGCTTAAAAAATCTACTTCACAACTGATGGCGAATGATGCCATGCAGCTCAGTTTGTTGATTCGCGATAACTCTTTGGAAGATTCAACCCAAACCGCTTTGAAAAAATACGCGCGTGCAGATTTGTTGGAATTTCAGGATAAAGATGCTGAAGCAATAGCTGTTTTAGAGGATATTTTAACCAATAACAAAGGCGAAAAAATTGAAGACGAGGCACTTTTAAAACAAGGTGAGATTTATGAAAAGAAAGGGGAATACGAAAAAGCCGAAGCCAATTACCTCAAAATAATCGAGTTTTATAACGAAGATATTTTAGCCGACGATGCCCATTACCGCTTGGCAAAAATTTACGAAGAAAAGCTAAACCAGCCCGATAAAGCAAAGGCACAATACGAAGCAATCATTTTCAACTTTGCGGACAGTATTTATTATGTGGATGCACGGAAGAAGTATCGTGCTTTGCGGGGGGATGCTATAAATTAAAAAAGCACCAAACCTAAGAAGCACCAAATTTCAAATCCTAAATTCCAAATAGGAATACAAATTTGGATTAAATGGTTTTGGAATTTGGTACTTGAAAATTGGAATTTAAAAAATATGTACATCTACAATGTAACCATAAACATAGAAGAAACCATCCACAACCGCTGGCTGGATTGGATGAAAACCGAACACATTCCCGCCATGCTCGCCACTGGAAAATTCAGCAAGGCTTTGATGACACGTGTAGTTATAAAGGAAGAAATGGGCGGAATTACCTATTCGGTTCAATATACAACCGACAGCAAGGAAACACTTCAAAAATATTATGCAGAAAATGCAGCCGAACTTCGCGCGCAAAGCAAACCTTTTGAGGGAAAATTTGTAGCATTCCGCACCGAACTTGAAATTGTAAGCGAACACTGATGGGAAAAGAAGTACGTGCCAAAAAACACTTAGGCCAACACTTTCTAAAAGACGAGACTATTGCTGAAAAAATTGGCGATACCTTGACGCTGGAAGGCTATAAAAACGTTTTGGAAATCGGTCCTGGAATGGGCGTGCTCACCAAGTATTTAATCCAAAAAAAAGTAGAAGTAATTGCAATGGATCTCGACACGGAATCCATTGCATATTTGGAAGAAAACTATCCCGATAAAAACCTTAAAATCCTTGAAGCAGATTTTTTGAAGTATGATATTTCACAGCTTTTCGGGGAGGAACAATTCGCCATTACAGGTAATTTTCCGTATAATATTTCAACACAAATAGTTTTTAAAATGCTGGAATGGAAAGAGCGAATTCCAGAATTTACGGGAATGTTCCAAAAAGAGGTTGCCCAGCGCATTTGTGAAAAGGAAGGCAGCAAAGCTTATGGAATTCTTTCGGTTTTGGCACAAGCCTTTTATGATGCGGAATATCTTTTCACGGTGCCGCCTTCGGTTTTCAATCCGCCGCCCAAAGTTGATAGCGGCGTGCTTCGTTTAAAAAGAAAAGAAGATTTTTCGGTTCCGTGTGATGAAAAAATGCTCTATAAAGTTGTAAAAACTGCTTTTCAGCAACGCAGAAAAACACTTCGCAACAGTTTAAAATCCTTCAATCTTTCCGATAAAATAAAAGAAGATGCTATCTTTGGCCTACGCCCGGAACAACTTTCCGTTTCGCAATTTATAGCCCTTACACAAAAACTGGAAAACGATGCAATTTGAACTGACTGAAGAGTTTATAGAGCAAGTTGAACAGTACATCGCCAACAATGATGGCGATGCGCTGAAAGGGCTCTTGGACGATTTTCACTTTGCCGATGTTGCCGAATTGCTTCAAGAACTAAATCACGAAGAAGCTACCTATTTGGTAAAACTTCTCGACAGCGAAATTACCAGTGAGGCGTTAATGGAGTTGGATGACGATTTTAGGGAACGCATTCTCGACAATCTTTCCCCTTCTGAAATCGCTGACGAGCTTGACGAAATGGACACCGATGACGCGGCCGATATTATCGCCGAGCTTGACGACCATATTCAAAAACAGGTAATCGACCATATTGAGGATGAAGAGCACGCCGCAGATATTGTGGATCTGTTGCGCTATGACGAAGATACTGCGGGTGGTTTAATGGCGAAGGAATTGGTTCGCGTTAAAGAAACTTGGACCGTTGCTGGTTGTGTTCGTGAAATGCGCCGCCAGGCTGAAAACGTTACCCGAGTACATTCCATTTATGTTACCGACAGACACGGAAAATTAAAGGGAAGACTTTCCCTAAAGGATTTACTTACAGCGCCGGAACGTGCGCACATCAGCGATATCTATATTCCAAAGGTAGATTATGTAAACGTACATACCGATGCCGAGGACGTTGCGCGAATTATGCAGAAATACGATTTGGAAGCCATTCCCGTAGTTGATGACGAAGGAATTTTGGTGGGAAGAATTACCATTGATGATATTGTAGATTTCATAAAGGAAGAAGCCGAAAAAGATTATCAAATGGCTGCCGGTATATCGCAGGACGTTGAGGCGGATGATAGTATTTTTAAGCTTACAAAAGCCCGCTTACCTTGGCTGATGATTGGAATGTTGGGTGGTTTGGGTGCTGCTAGTATTATAACTGGTTTTCAATCAATGATGACCACTTTTCCAAAAATCATAATTTTTGTACCGCTAATTCAAGCAACCGCAGGAAATGTTGGCGTACAGTCCAGCGCCATTGTGGTTCAGGGTCTCGCGAACGATACCATAAAAGGAAATATTATAACACGATTATTGAAAGAATCTTTGCTAGCACTTGTTAACGGAATTGCAATCGCTTTGGTAGTTTTGGTTATTAGCCATTTTCTTTTCTTTACTTCTTATCTCGAATCCATCAGTATTGGTATCGCAATTATAACTGTTATTATTCTTGCGGCTTTGATTGGCACATTCATTCCCATTCTTTTAGATAAAAGAGGAATTGATCCTGCCGTAGCAACGGGACCGTTTATAACCACAAGCAATGATATTTTCGGAATACTTACCTATTTTCTTATTGCGAAATTAATTTTAGGCTTTTGAAATCTGAAATTTTCAAACAGCGCTTTATCGTTCCGGCATCAGCTATTGATGGTTTGAATCACGTAAATAATGTAATTTATTTGCAGTGGTGTCTTGACGCCGCAGAAGCACATTGGATTTCAAAAACTACCGAAGCACAGCGTGAGCAATATGTTTGGGTGGTTCTGAACCATTTTATTTCCTATAAAAATCCTTCCTTTTTAGGTGAAGAACTTGAAACGCAAACCTGGATTGACAATTACGAAGGCGTAAAAAGCGAACGGCATTATAAAATAATCCGTCCCACTGACGGAAAAATTATCGTTGAAGCAACCACGCTTTGGTGCTTTTTGGATGCGAAAACATTTCGCCCCACGAAAATTACGGAGGAAATTGCGAGATTATTTCAATAGCCTTCAACCATTTATTTTCAATACTTTTGCGCTATAAAACTGCACCGCATTGAGCGTTTTCAAAAAACTTTTTAAACAGACATTTATTTATGGCCTTGCCACGGTTTTGCCGCGAGTGCTCTCGGTAATTTTAGTGCCGCTTTATGTGAAAGTCTTGTTGCCCGAGGAATACGGAATCTATTCCACCGTGATGGCGTTTCTTATTTTGGGAAATGTTTTGTTGAGCTACGGAATGGAAACCGCTTTTTTCAGATTTGTTACAAAAGATAAATCGCAACAAAAAATCGTTCAATCCACAACGCTTACCTCGCTTACGGTTTCCACATTATTTTTCTTGGGAATTACTTTACTTTTCAGAAATTATATCGCTGAGGTTTCAGATTTTAAACCCGAATACGTAACCTACGGACTTTTAATTTTAGCTTTGGATGCCCTGGTGGTATTACCATTTGTATGGTTCCGCGCCAACGAAAAACCGATGAAATATGCTACGATCAAAATCTTCAACGTAGTTATAAATCTCGCATTCAATTTATTTTTTCTTTTAATGCTGCCGAAACTTGCTGAAAGCAGCGGTTATTGGAATTCCCTTTGGTTTCCTGAAAATAAAGTAGCGTATGTTTTTATCGCGAACTTAATTGCGAGTGCAGTAACGCTTTTGGTATTGCTTCCACTTTATGTGAAAATAGGTTTCGGATTCAGTAAAACCATTTGGCAACAGATGATGAAATACGCCATTCCCGTATTGATTGCAGGAATTGCTTTTAGTATAAACGAGGCTTTTGACAGAATTCTGTTGAAATACCTTTTGCCCGAAAATATTGCTGAGGTTCAGGTTGGTCTTTATTCTGCCTGCTATAAATTGGGAATGTTTATGACGCTTTTCGTTATGGCTTTCCGATTGGGGATTGAACCGTTTTTCTTTAACCATTCCGGTCACGAAAATGCGAAAAACACCTACGCTACCATTACCAAATATTTCACGCTTTTCGGCTGCCTCATTCTTTTGGTAGTAGTTGTGTATATTGACGTTTTCAAAAGAATCCTCATCCCAAACAGCCAATATTGGGAAGCGTTGAAAATTGTACCGCTCATTCTTTTGGCGAATCTTTTTTTGGGAATTTACCACAATCTTTCGGTGTGGTACAAAGTTACGGATCGCACAAAATACGGAGCGTACATTTCGGTTTTTGCAGCCATAGTGACGCTTGTTCTAAACTATATTTTAATTCCGATTATAGGCTATATGGGTTCTGCAATCGCAACGCTTGCCGCCTATGGCAGTATGATGGTGCTTTCGTATCTTTACGGCCGCAAGTATTATGACGTGCCTTACGAAGCGAAAAAAATAAGCGGGTATTTGCTTTTGGCCATTGGTTTTTCGGCAATTTCCTTTTACGCTTTCAACGGAAATATATTGATAGGAACTGCGTTGTTAATTGTATTTGCCGTAATTATGTTCTATTCTGAAAAGAAGGAATTTTTAAAAATCATCCGAAAATAATTTCAATGAAAATTAAAATAATCAACAAATCAAACCACCCATTGCCTTCCTACGAAACAATAGCTTCCGCAGGAATGGATTTACGCGCCTGCGTTGACGGGCCTTCAACATTAAAACCATTGCAACGCGCCATTGTAAAAACAGGGCTTTTTATTGAATTGCCAATCGGTTACGAAGCACAAGTGCGCCCACGAAGCGGTTTGGCAGCAAAAAAAGGAATCACTGTTTTGAATTCGCCCGGAACCATTGATGCCGATTATCGCGGTGAGATTGGGGTGATTTTGGTAAATCTTTCCAACGAAGATTTCACTATTGAGCACGGTGAGCGTATTGCACAATTGGTAATCGCAAAACACGAACGCGCCGTTTGGGAAGAAGTTGAAGAACTTACTGATACTTCACGCGGAGCGGGAGGTTTTGGTTCAACGGGCACAAAATAAAAATAGCAATTCAAAAAAATCTAAAATCGTTAATCGACAATCGTAAATATGAAGATTATAGTCCCAATGGCAGGCCGCGGAAGCCGTCTTCGCCCACATACACTTACAGTTCCAAAACCGTTGATTCCCGTTGCGGGAAAACCAATTGTTCACCGTTTGGTGGAAGACATTGTTGGCGTTCTTAACGAAGATATTGACGAAATTGCTTTCATTCTCGGCGATCCCGCTTTTTTTGGAGATGAGGTAGTTGAAAGTTTAAAAGCACTTGCAACAAGTTTAAATGCAAAGCCTACTATTTATCGTCAGCTAGACCCTAAAGGAACGGGCCACGCCATTATGTGTGCCAAGGATTCGCTTTCCGGACCAGCTGTTATTGCTTATGCAGACACTTTGATTCGTGCAGATTTTGATTTGGACAAAGAAGCGGACGCCGTAATTTGGACAAAAAAAGTTGCAAATCCCGAAGCCTACGGGGTTGTAAATCTCAACGATAAAAACGAAATAATCGAATTGGTTGAAAAGCCAAAAGAATATGTGAGCGACCAAGCCGTTATAGGTATTTACTATTTTAAGGATGTTTCGCAATTAAAAAACGAATTGCAATACGTTTTGGACAACAACATCATTAACGGTGGGGAATATCAAATCAACGACGGTATCAAAAGAATGATGGCAGCCGGGAAAATTTTCAAAACAGGAACGGTTGACGAGTGGATGGATTGTGGCAATAAAGAAGTTACCGTGGAAACCAATCAAAAAATGTTGGGCTTTCTTTCTGATGCAAATTATCCCCTGATTTCTGAAAACATCAGCAATGAAAATTCAAAAATATTTGAACCTTGTTTTATAGGCAAAAATGTAATTTTAAAAAATAGCACTATTGGCCCCTATGCTTCTATTGGCGAAGGCACGGTAATTGTGGACAGCACGGTGAAAAATAGCATAATTCAAACCAATTCAAAAATCAAAAACGCTAATTTGGACAACGCAATGATTGGCAATTATGCTACTTTTGATGGCAAGTTTACCAATGTGAGTATTGGCGATTATTCTGAATTGAAATAATAAAAACAGCGACTGCATTCAATCAAGAGATTAAATTTGAAAATAAATCCTTTATATATTTTTTTACTTTTCTTCGGGATTTTTCTTCCGAAGCAACTCTGTTCCCAGGAAATTAAAAGTGATTCCATTCAAAACCCAATGGATCAATTGGGCGATGTTACCGATGCTTTTCAGGAAAACTTTTTTGAAGCTTTAAAACAAAAAGCTATTGAAAATTATGAATTGGCCCTCTCTGCATTGAACAAAGCCGAAAAAGCTGCAAAAACAGAAGAGAACAAAGCTGTTGTTTATTTTGAAATGGGTAAAAACCATACCTATCTAAAACAATATGCAGAGGCAGAGGCAGACTTCAATAAAGTATTGAAAACTCAAGGAGACAGAATAGATGTTTTGGAACAGTTTTATGAACTGTACTATCGACAGAAAGAATACGAAAAATCAATCCCATTGGTACAGCGATTGATTGTTTTTGATGAAGATTACAAAGAAGATTTGGCCAATCTTTATACACTTACAAAGCAATATGACAAAGCTTTGGAGCAGTTGGACGAGCTTGATCAAATTTGGGGTGAAAGCGACATTCGCAATGCCCTGCGTGCCCAAATTTATCGCGCTACCGGAAATACCGAGGGTGCCATTGAAAACTTAGAGCAAAAGATAGATAACAATCCAAAAAACGAAAAGGAATACCTAAACCTCATCTTCCTTTATAGCGATCAAGGCAACAAAGAAAAAGCCTTTGAAACTGCTAAAAATCTTTTGAAAAGCAATCCAAAATCGCAGTTGGTACATTTGGCGCTCTACAAGTTTTATTTGGATGAAGGAAATGCTTCAGAAGCCATAAAATCTATGAAAATTGTGTTTGCCTCTGAAGAAGTTGACAAAGAAACCAAATATAAAGTGCTGGGTGATTTTATTCAATTCGTGAATGAAAATCCAGAATATGAAACCGAATTGGCTGAAATCGTAAATCAATTTTCTGTTGAAAACGGAAGGGTTTATGAAAAACTAGGAGATTATTACGCTGCTAAAAATAGAAAAGAAGACGCACTGAAAGCTTATGAAAAAGGAATAATTCAAGACCCAGACAATTACAACCTTTTGAAAAATACTTTATTGTTTCAACTTGAATTCAAGAAATATGAAGCTGCTGCAAAATTGAGTGCCGAAGGATTGGAAATTTTTCCCGCCCAAGCGCTATTGTATTTACTGAATGGTGTTGCAAATAACGGACTAGAAAAGAGCGATGCGGCTATAGAAAGTTTGGAAACTGGTTTGGATTTTATATTGGATGATCCAAAAATGGAACGTGATTTTTACGAGCAACTTAGTTTTGCATACACCACAAAAGGCGATACCCAAAAGGCTAAAATGTATTCCGAAAAAGCCGTCGCTACAAAAATGCCCAATTAATTTTTATGAAACTAAAACCGTATTACTTTTTGTTATTATTGGTACTTGCTTCCTGCGGTGGCGCCAAGAATATTACAGATATTGAAAACGCTTCTGCCAAAGAGGTGATTTCAGCTCACAAAGCTGCAGCACCGGAATTTAAAACTTTAGCGAGTCGCGTTCAATTGGTTTACGAAACTGATGAAAAACTTCAAAGTATCACGGTAAGCCTTCGAATGGAAAAGGATAAAAACATTTGGATTAAAGCTTCAATTTTAGGAATTACTATTGCAAAAGTTTTGATTACGCCAACAAGTGTCAGTTATTACGAAACCATTGGAAGCACCTATTTTGAAGGAGATTTTGCACTTTTAGGAGAATGGATTGGCACCCCAATTAACTTTCAGCAAGCACAAAGTATGCTGCTGGGGCAATCAATTTTCACTATAAATCCTACAGAATATAAATCGGAGGTTATTCAGAAAAAATTCAAAATCCAGCCAAAGCAGCAACCTCAAAATTTCATACATTCGTTGTTTTTAAACCCAGAAAATTTCAAGATTGCTTCTGAAACCTTATCACAACCTAAAGACGAACGTTTGTTGAGCATTCGTTATGGGGATTATCAAAAAATTGAAGGTCAATATTATCCATCAACAATTTTGATAGATACTTCGGAAAAAGGTTCAAAAACGAAAATCGAGATCAATTATAAAAAAATAGATGTGAATGTGGATGTAAGTTTTCCATTTGAAATTCCACAAGGTTACGAAGAAATCCAACTTAATTAAATGAAGCAATTCCGAACATATCTATTTTTATTCGTCTGTTTAATTACGGTTTCAAATGTTTTTGCGCAACCGGATAAGCAAAAGGAATTGGAGGAAAAAAGACAGGCAATTTTGGAGGAAATTAAGCAGATAAATTCGCTTCTTTTCAAAACAAAAAAGGAGGAAAAGTCTGTACTTACACAAGTTCAAGACCTGAATCAGCGCATTTCAGCTTCTGAAAATTTAATTCGCGTTACCAATCAACAAGCAAATTTACTTACCCGAAATATTAACGAAAACATCAACAAAATAAGTTCTTTGCGCGAAGAGCTAAAAGTAATGAAAGCGGATTATGCCGAAATGATCCAAAAATCTTACAAGAGTAAAAACCAACAGAGCCGGATTATGTTTTTACTTTCTTCGGAAGACTTTCTGCAGGCTTACAAGCGAGTTCAATATATGAAGCAATATGCCAAGTTCAGAAAAAAACAAGGCGAGGGTATTAAAGCGAAAACGGAAGAACTACAAAAACTTAATGCAGATTTAATAAGTCAGAAAAAGACAAAACAGAAATTGATTGCTGAAAATGAACTTGCAAAAAGTAAACTAACCGAGGAACGTAAAGACCAACAGGCATTGGTAGCTACTTTAAAGAAAGACGAAAGCAAGTTTACATCACAAATAAGAACCAAACAAAAAGAGGCGGACGAGATAGACCGCCAAATAGAGGCATTGATTAAGGCCGCAATTGAAGAAGCTAATAGAATAGCTAGAGCAAAGGCAGAGGCTGAAGCCAAGGCTAACAAAACCTCCACTACTCCTTCTACAAAAAATGTTATTACCAAACCCGCAAAAACGGATGAGTTCGCTTTAACTGCCGAAGACAAGGCACTTGCCGCCAGTTTTACGAATAATAAAGGAAAACTTCCGTGGCCGGTGGAAAAAGGAATGGTGGTTAAAAGTTTCGGAACGCACCAGCATCCCCAATTTCCAAATGTAACAACCAATAGCAGCGGGGTGGAAATTGCAACTAGTGATAATGCTGATGTGCGCTCCATTTTTGAAGGACAAGTATTGTCCATTCAAATTATAAAAGGTGCCAACAAAGTTGTTATTATTCAACATGGGGATTATTTATCAGTTTATAGTAATCTCTCCACGGTTTCAGTAAAAAAAGGGGATAAGGTTAGTACCAAACAGAAAATAGGTACTGTTGCAAAGAGCCCTACAGAAGGTAAAACTGTATTGAAGTTTTACATTTATCAAAACAAGACAAAGATAAATCCAGCAGATTGGATTTATAGAATGTAAAAAAAAAGAGAACCTTCTTGGTTCTCTTTTTTTTTGTATAATATTGAAACTATTATTGAACCACTAATTTTTTGGTTGAAATACTTTCTCCAGCCTTTATAGTTACAAAATAGATTCCTGAAGAATAGTTTGAAACATTTATTGTGGCTCTTGAAGCATTATCAACATTCGTTTTGCGCTCCAAAATTTGGCCCAAACTGTTGGCTATGGTAATATCAAAATTATTGAAGGTTTTATCTGAAAGACTAATATAAACTTCATTTGTTGCTGGGTTTGGATATACTGACAATGCATTGTCAAAGGCATTTTCTGAAATACCAATAGTGCAATCCAAGATTCCGCCACCATAAAATTTAGCTCGAGATCGTTCACTTTCCCATCCTTCGGTATCATTTTTAGCGCTTACAGCAAACCACATTTCATCATTTGGATCAGTAATAGGAATCGTTATGGAATTCGTATTTGAAGTTCCAACTACTTCCATATATTTTTCGCCCAAAAGATAAAAATCGTATGATTCGGCATCTGCTATTGCATTCCACTCAAAATAAGCCGTGTCTTCACAAACTTCTCTAACATTAATGGTAAGTGGGGCTCTTGCAATATTAAAGGTTTCATCGCTTACATCTTGAAATGCACCACTGGTAACTCTAATTAGCGTATTCCCGCCAACCTCATCTGCAACATTCCAAGTATAAAAATGGGTGTCGTTTGGCACGGTGGCTATGTTGTTCCATGTACTTCCGTTGTCTGAAGAATATTCTAAAACAAAATCATCTGTAGTATTAACTTCGTCCCAATGAAGGGTTTCGGCAATATTAGGTTGAAAATGTTCGCCACCGTTGGGATATGTCATAACAACGTGTTCTGAGATTACTTCATAAACAATATAATATTCCTGCGGCCCCATGGGCACATTGAAACCAGAAATATCAATGTCATAATTGCCTGCGGCAGGATCATTAATTAATACCTGTTCCACATTATTTAAATGATCTGGACCATTGGTAGCTGGGTCATTAAGGGTGATTGGGTCTGGTGTTGGGTCCAGTATCCACGGTTCCAAAACATTGCTGGAAGGATCTGTAACAAGCATATCCAAATCGTTCACCAAAGCTGGATCTGCTCCCGGACTTGCAGCAACATCACTCCAATAAACCATAAAACGCACTTGTGTTGTTCCAGCTGGAACGTTTATGGTATGCGTGTTAGTAATTCCTTGTGAAACCTCATCTGAAAGGTAACGACCATCTTCAATAAGTTTCACGGCTTGAAGCGCATTTACAATACCCCAACCAAATTTATAATCAGGGCCAATATTACCAGCTTCATTTGCAGTATTCAACAAAGTAGCTTTTATTAATGCAGAAGGAGGAAGATCGCCAGCATTCAAATCGCCATAGGCTTGGTAAAGCTGTGCAGAAATACCAGCAATACCAGGAGCAGCACCTGAAGTTCCACCAAAGGTTTGATAAGTGTTGTTTTCGTCTGTAGAAATTTGATTCTGCCCATTAGCAGTAATGTCTGGTTTAATTCTTCCGTCGTGAGCTGGACCACGGCTGCTTGAATTAACCAAAGACCCATCAAAATAAACATTGGCTGTAGCAATTACATTTTTCCCCTGTTTGTGGCCTCCTGTAATATTTCCCCATTGACTTCCGGCACCATAACCACAGTTGTTTCCATTAGAATTTCCAGCTGAAAAAACATGAAGCAATGTTGGTGTATCCAGTGTTTGCTGGTCAACGGTCCGGGTAATACTTGTATAGCCGTCATTACAGCCGTTGCTATATGATGAATTTGTAATTTGAACACTTCCATCATTAATTAGGTTAACAGTCGAGCTATCTAAAAAGTTACTTTGATAGTTTACTACATATACATCTGAACCTGCTGCCATTCCTCTATTTGAAGGAAGCAAGTTACCCGCACCAGCCATAATTCCGGCAACGCCATCACCGTGTGATTGGTTGGAAACATTGGTTAAATTTGTAATTCTTCCCTGAAAATCTATATGCGGGCCTACTCGGCCATCATCACGTACCATAACACCAATACCCTCACCTGTATAATTTCTTCCAGCACCTGTTTGGGTGTCCAAAGCATTCGCTCTGTGAAGACTTCTTCCTCTGGAATCATCTGGTACTGCAGGAGCAACCACAAGATCAACCCATTTAACGAAGGGAAGATTTGAAAGTGTTTCCAAGCAATTGTTTGGTATAGAAAGATCTAACATTTTCTGCTCCTTATAATTTTGCTTTACCACTATTTGTTGTTGGGCCAACTGGTCAATGGCATAAGCATCAGAAACATTTTTATGATATTGGAGCGTTACCAAAATATTATCTCCATCCATTGCCCAATAATTATAGTCGCCACTTTTCAGAGCTGCTGAAAGCTTAGCGTTGCCATTAACAGGAACTATACTGCGAACACCGTTGTTTTTAAGGAAGCCTACAGAAGTATTTTCTGGAAAATAAAATAGGTAGGTTCTATGTGGAATATACTCCAGCAATTGTAGATTGTTCTGTTTGAACAAATCTTGTACTTGTTGTGAAGGAGTTGCATAAAATTGAACCCAACCCACATATCCATTATCCAATCTTGCAGGTTGAGGCAATTGATTCCATTGAAAGGTTTCAATGTTTTCAGGCATTTCATAGGTTTCGCCTTGAAAAACAATATTATTCGAATTTTGAGAAAATGCTAGTGAAAAAACTAACATTATCACCATCAGCATACAATTTTTAATATTCGAGAAAGTAATTTTTGTCATAATTGAAAGATTTGCTTGAGTTATGATTTAAAAAAAAACGGTCCAAAAAACCGCTTTATTCTCTCAAATATATTTATTTGAATCCATAAACATGGCATTCCAAATTAAAAAACAGGAAATTTAACATATTTTCATCCCAATGGAAGAAACAGTAAATCAATAATTTAGAAAATGATAAGTATATTTTATTGAAATAATGCCTTAAGTTCAGTAGCATCTTTAGGTTTCATCTTTCCAGCTAATACCAAGCTCAATTGCTTCCGACGAAGTGCCGCAATAAATCTTGACTTTTCAATTTCGGTCTCTGGAACAAGCTCTGGAACACGCACAGGTCTGCCCGTTTCATCTACGGCCACAAAAGTATAAATAGCTTCATTTGAAAGGCTTCTTTCGCCACTTTCACGATCTTCTATAAAAACATCCATAAACACTTCCATAGAGCTGCTGAAAGCTCTTGAAACTTTTGCCTCTACTGTTACAACACTTCCCAAAGGAATCATTTTGTTGAAAGCCACATGGTTAACTGAAGCGGTAACCACAATCCTTCTGCTATGGCGGCGTGCGGCAATACTGGCAGCACGATCCATACGGGCCAAAAGTTCGCCTCCAAACATATTTCCAATTGGGTTTGTTTCACTGGGCAGAACCATGTCTGTGTAAACGGTCAATGATTCTTTTGGAGTTTTGGTTTGCATCAGAAATTTTTTTTGCAAAGATACCTAACTTCAGAATAAAGAAAAGGGAAAAAAGAAGAAAGAAAACCAGCGCTTTTATACAGTTTTTAGCTTAATGATTTCTGCAAACTAACTGTTTATTGATTAATATCTTGTACCAACATCCAAGCATCTGCATTTTCGGTCTTTTGAATTTCGCGAAGTTTATTTAGTGCTTCTATTCTATCTTCGAAACTTGCATACAAAACTTGATGAAGACCGTATCTTGTAGGTTCCATTTTTAAAGGTGAAAAACCTTTATCGCGCAATTGCTCCACTTTTTTATCAGCGTTACCTTCTTCACGATAAGCTCCTGCAACAATATGATACATTCCAGCGTGTTTTGGAAGTTTTAAACTAAGTACTGGAAGTGGATTTTCAATTACAAAAGTAGCTTCCTGAATTTGGTTTTCAACCAAGGAATTTGCTTTCTGTCTTTCTGCCAAATTAAACTTTTGAACTTGACTTTCATAAAGTTTTAAACTGCCAAAGCCTATTGCAGATATTGCTATAACTGCAATTGCAGCGTATTTCAGATATGGTTTTGATTCTCTTGTTTCAGGAGTGAAAATAACGGGAGCCTTTTTCTCTATGGCTCCAACTGTTTCTTTATAAACCTCACGACTTATTTTTGGTGAAACAAAAGATGAAAGACCAAAAGCCGAAGTGCTATAATTCTGATGTTTTAAAGGTTCAAACTGAAGTGATTTTTCATCGTTCAGTGAAAACTCACCTATGTTTTTAAATGAAATGGTTTTCCCTTCAGAAAGCTCTCTGGAAATTTGAGCTGTAAAAGTCCGTATTTTTTGTAATGCGCTTTCGTAACTACATTTTTCTACTGAAGCAACATAATTGGCAAACAAGCCATCATTGGCCTGCAACTGTTTATTAAAAGAAACAATTTTTGATGGCGGGTTGAAGGTGTTTGTGAAATCGTCAATATGTGCAGATTTATAACGGGTAAGAAAAGCGCCAAAACCAGGAATAATCACACATTCGTATCGGTAAAGCAGGTCAGATATGTAGGTTGTAAGTTGCATATAAACAAAATTAGCCTTTTTTGAAGGGTAAACAATTTTTGTTTTGGTAATTTATTAACAACTTAAAAAGTTGTATTTTTAATACTCCTCCCCGACTTTAATTTTCAAAATTATGCTTTCAAAAAACGAACTGCGTTATACGCTTGCATTGCAGCGTATTCCAAATTTAGGGGATATTTCAGCAAAAAAGCTATTGTGGAAAATGGGTTCTGCGGAAGAAGTCTTCAAAGAGAAAAAAAACAATCTTGCCAAAATTGATGGTATTGGTCTTCTACGCTTAAAAGATCTCAATTTGAAAAAACAGCTGGAAGAAGCAGATGAAGAACTTAAATTTATTGAAGAGAACAATATTCAATTCAGTTACTTCAAAGACAAAACCTATCCAGAAAAATTAAAACATTGCATAGACGGGCCTATACTTTTCTTCCATCGTGGAAATATAGATTTGGTGAGTAAGAAAATAGTCAGCATCGTAGGCGCACGAAAAATTACGAGTTACGGAAACGCTTTTTGCCAAAATTTAATTGAAGAGCTTGCGCCATTAAACCCAGTAATTGTTTCAGGGTTAGCTTACGGAGTGGATATTTGTGCTCACAAAGCAGCAATAGAAAATAATCTGCAAAATATTGCTTGTTTAGCGCACGGTTTAAACCAAATTTACCCTAAAGACCATAAAAAGTATATTAAAAAAATAGAGGAAAACGGTGGGTTTATAAGTGAGTTTTGGAGTAGTGATGCTTTTGATAGAAACAATTTTTTAAAACGAAACAGAATAATTGCAGGACTTTCCGAAGCTACAATTGTTATAGAATCTGCAGAAAAAGGCGGAAGTTTGGTCACCGCAGATATTGCAAATTCATATGACCGCGAAGTTTTTGCCGTTCCCGGAAGAGCTACAGATAGCCAAAGTAGGGGCTGCAATAACTTAATAAAACAGCAAAAAGCACAGTTACTCACTAGCGCCGCGGATATAATCTATATGCTAGACTGGGAATTGAAAGAAAACCAAAAACCAAAGCAAACCCAGCTTTTTGTAGAATTGGACGAAGAAGAGAAAGTGGTTTTTCGTTTTTTAAAGGAAAAGGAAAAAGAACTTTTGGACATAATTGCTCTTGAATGCAATATCCCCGCCTACAAAGCTGCCAGTATTTTGATGAATATGGAACTTAAAGGAATTGTTAGACCGTTGCCTGGAAAATTGTTTCAGTTGGTTTAATATCCAACTTTTTCCCGTACTCTTTTCAAAACTCCATTCGCAACCCCGCGAGCTTTTTCAGCACCAATAATCAAAGCCGCATCAATCTCGGGAAGGTTTTCCATAAAATAGTTGTAACGAGTGCGTTCTTCAGAAAATTTTTCAACTATCAATTCAAATAAAGCTTGTTTTGCGTGTCCGTAGCCATAGTTTCCTACTTCATAATTATTCCGCATTTTTGAAACTTCTTCTTTTGAACCTAATAATTTATAAAGTCCAAAAACATTGCAAGTATCTGGATTTTTTGGTTCTTCCAGTGGCGTACTGTCAGTTTCAATGCTCATTATTTGCTTCCTAAGTTGTTTATCATTCAAGAATATATTGATGATATTTCCTTTGGATTTGCTCATTTTGGAGCCATCCGTTCCGGGAACATACATAGTTTCTTCCTGTACTTTTCCAACTGGCAATATAAAAGTTTCTCCCATCTGCGTGTGAAAACGGGAAGCAACATCCCGTGTAATTTCAATGTGTTGCATTTGATCCTTTCCAACTGGAACAATTTCGGCATCATACAAAAGTATATCCGCAGCCATAAGCATTGGATAGGTAAAAAGGCCGGCGTTTACATCTTCCAATCGATCTGCTTTGTCTTTAAAGGAATGCGCCAAAGTCAGTCTTTGAAAAGGGAAAAAGCAGCTCAAATACCAAGAAAGCTCAGCCGTCTGAGGCACATCGCTTTGCCGATAGAAAACCACACGTTCAATATCCAGCCCAAAAGCCAACCAAGTTGCGGCAACACTATAAGTATTTGCACGAAGGGTTTCTGCATTTTTTATCTGTGTTAACGAGTGCATGTCAGCAATAAAAAGGAAAGATTCATTTTTAGGATCGTTAGCCATTTCAATTGCTGGAACGATTGCTCCTAAAATATTTCCGAGATGAGGTGTGCCAGTGCTTTGTATTCCTGTGAGTATTCTAGACATTGTTCTGAAAAATTTCAGCAAAGGTACTTTTTTTGATTTATTCACGTCGTTCAAATTAGTACTTTTGAAGCTCAATGAAAATTCTTAAACAAATTTTTGCGGCCTTTTACCGTATTTGGTTCTTTTTGATTGTGGCTTTGGCCACTATCTTATTATTTCCATTTTTATTAATTAGCATTCTTAAGCATTCATGGTATCCCTTTTTTTTCAAGGTTGCACGAACTTGGTCTGCCTTTATAATTTATGGCATTGGGTGTTATCCAATAATTAAACGCGATGTAATTTATGAAAAGGGAAAAAGCTATATGTTTGTGGCTAACCATACATCAATGACAGATATTATGTTGATGTTTTATGCTACCAAAAACCCTTTCGTTTTTGTTGGCAAAAAGGAATTGGCAAAGATTCCCCTATTCGGATATATCTATAAACGTACCTGTATTTTGGTAGATCGTGGAAACACGAAAAGTCGCGTTGAAGCTTTCCGAAGAGCAGAAATACGGTTGAATGAAGGATTAAGCGTATGTATTTTCCCTGAAGGCGGCGTGCCGGATGATCTTTCACTTTTGTTGGATGAATTTAAGGATGGTGCTTTTCGGCTTTCTATTGAACATCAAATTCCACTTGCCCCAATGACTTTTCATGACAATAAGAAACGGTTTCCATATTCTTTTTTTATAGGCACGCCCGGCAAGATGCGGGTAAAAGTTCATAAATTAATTCCAACATCAGGGTTTACTTTGGATAACAGAAAGGATTTAAAAAAAGAAACACGGGAAGTGATACTAAATGAATTACTAAATCCGACCGTTTAGAAACTTTTTGGATAAATTCAGTGGTAAAAAAAAACCGTCCTATGGCGAAGAACGGTTTTTTCAATCATTTTGTTTGAAGTATATCAAACATATCCAACTAAAAACTAACCTAAAACTTAAAACTTAATCCGCTGTAAACACCTAGATAGTATGGTTTAAAATTTACAGATGAATCGGTATAAGGGTTGAGCTGGTATTTAAACATTGGCTCAATATTAAACGTAAATTTTTTGGACAGTTTATAGTCCAATCCCAGCCCGAAGTTAGTTGAAAAACTTACACTGGAGAGATTATTTGCCTCTCCAAGCACATCAGTAAAATTATCTGCTTTCACTGAAATTTCGTTGTTGCCTAAAAACAAAGTGCTTAACCCACCAATGACATTTACACCAAACTTACTGTCAATAACAGCATATTTAAGCTCAACTGGCACTTCGTAATAATTTATATTCTGAATAAGTCTAGCATCTCCTTGTGTAGATTTTGGCGTAATATCTCCAAATCCATTTGAAGGGGCGGCATTGGCAAATGACCCTTTATCGGCTGCGGTAACAACAATATTTCTACTGCCATAATCAACAGAACTCAAGGCAACCGCTACTGGGCCAGTACCTACTTCAATACCCGTAGTGCTGTAACTTAAATCTACAGTATTAACACCTGTACGTACGCTTAAGCGTTTGTTTAAAGCATAACTCACTTGCACTCCGTAGCTCATGTTTACATCACCCTGTTGCGGATTGTCAGCAAAACTTGGATCTATGGATGAACCGTTTCCAAAACTGCTATAATAAACAGGAGCAACATTTGGGGCTACATTCCAGCGATGTTCAGGCTTTTCTTTCTTTTTCTTTTCAGAAACTGCATCTACATTTGTTTCTGCAATTGCATCAAAAATTGATTTTTTATTTTTTGATTCTTGTGTTATTTCTTCCTCAGTTTTCACCAAGCTTTTTTCAGAATTAATCTTCTCTGAATTTTCGTTAACAACAACTCCTTCTTTTTTGGAATCGAAAATAGTTTTATCCTTATTTATAAAATCTTCGTTTGCGTCTTTTCGGTTTTTGTCAGCACTGGTCTTTTCAGAACTGTTTTTTGAAGAGGCTATTCCTTCATTCGCTTCATTTTTTGGAGTATTCTTTTCTATCCAATTGTTCTTTTGGTTTTCTTTTGATTTATTAGAAGCATTCGTTTCAGAATTATTGGAAGCTATTACAGTATTGCTTGCTTTTTCAGAAGCATTTATGAAACCTTTATTTGAAGATTTTGTTTCACTTTTATTTTTTGATGTATTATCTTCGGAAGCATCTGAATCTTGCGTAGCATCATTTTGAAGTGTTTTGTTTTCTGAAGCTACTTGCGAATCATTTGCTTGTTTTTCAATTTCAGATTTATTTTCTTGAAGTTGATTTTCAGTTTGTTCTCTATTCTCATTGGTAATTTCAGGTGCAACTATAGTATTAGAAGATTTGTAAAGTGAATTGCCAACAGTCAACAACAACGCTATTAGAGCCGCAACACCGCCAAGGCGTATCCACAATGGGATAACTTTACGTTCTTTTTTCTCTTTTTTCAGTTCTGCTTGAATATTTTCCCAAACGCGTGCTGAAGGAGTGGCTTCAAGATTATTGAGCCCTTCGTTAAAAAAGTTGTCTATGTTTTTCTTTTCTTTCATTCTTGCCCTTTTATAAGGGAAAACTTTTTAAAAAAACCCCTACCCAAAAGCAGGGGCGTTTTATTCAATCTAAACAATTCACAATGCTTTAAGTGTTATAATTTGTAGCATTATACTCTTCAATCTTATTTTTTAAAATCATTCTGGCACGTGCCAGATTTGATTTAGACGTTCCATCGCTGATTCCTAACATTTCTGCTATCTCTTTGTGCTGATAGCCGTCCATCACATACATACTGAAAACCAATCTGTATCTATCCGGAAGTTCCTGCACAATTTTAAGTAAAAAATCAAGTGGAATTTCTTCGTCCTCAATTTCCACCTCAGCCTCATCTTCAATTTGGCCCTCATCAACAATTTCAAAGGTGCGTTGTTTCCTATATTTTTGAAGTACAGTGTTTACGGTCACCCGTTTCATCCAGCCTTCAAAAGAACCTTTGCCATTATACTGCTCAACTTTTTTAAAGATGGTTATAAAAGCATCCTGCAAATTATCCTCAGCCTCGGTATAATTAGGCGAATAGCGAAGACAAATGGCAAAGAGAATTCTGTTGTACTGTTTGTACAATTCGCCCTGCGCCGTTGCATCTTGCTTTTTGCATTTTAGTATGAGCTCGTCTAAAGTCAAACGCGGTACCGTGAATTATTGTTCTGTTGTAAATACCTCTTTATTTTAGAGGGCAACCGTAATAATCAAGGTTCCTACATTCTGTAGATACCAAGGCATCAAAAGGGTTGCGTGTTTGCTGAAAAATTATTTACTTATTGTCGCTATAGCGTCCTTAATTTTCTTTTCCAGCTCGTCCATTAATTCCGGATTGTCCAAAAGAAGTGTCTTTACCGCATCGCGCCCTTGCCCGAGTTTTGTATCGTCATAGCTGAACCAAGAACCTGCTTTTTTGATGATTTCAAAATCAACGCCAAGGTCGATTATTTCGCCTACTTTGGAGATTCCTTCACCGTACATAATATCGAATTCCACTTGTTTGAAGGGTGGCGCCACTTTATTTTTTACCACTTTCACACGGGTTTTGTTTCCGGTGGCGTTGCTCTCGGTGTCTTTAATTTGTGTGGAACGGCGAATATCCAAACGCACGGAAGCATAAAATTTTAATGCGTTTCCACCTGTTGTAGTTTCTGGGTTTCCAAACATTACACCTATTTTTTCGCGCAATTGGTTAATGAAGATTACGGTACATTTTGTTTTGCTGATGGAGCCCGTAAGTTTTCTTAAAGCCTGGCTCATCAAACGTGCATGAAGCCCCATTTTGCTATCACCCATTTCGCCTTCTATTTCGCTTTTTGGCGTTAAGGCCGCCACGGAGTCAATAACCACGATGTCGATTGCACCGCTTCGGATTAGATTGTCTGCAATTTCCAAAGCCTGCTCACCGTTATCGGGTTGCGAAATGATAAGGTTTTCAATATCCACTCCAAGCTTTTCGGCGTAGCCTCTATCAAAAGCATGTTCTGCGTCAATAAAAGCAGCAATTCCGCCTTTTTTCTGTGCTTCCGCCATTGCGTGAAGCGTTAAGGTTGTTTTACCCGAAGATTCCGGGCCGTATATTTCTATTACTCTTCCTCTCGGATAACCCCCCACGCCGAGGGCAACATCCAAACCGAGTGAACCGGTTGGAATTACATCCACATCTTCCACGGCGGTATCGCCCATTTTCATTACGGTTCCCTTTCCGTAGGTTTTGTCAAGTTTATCAAGAGTAAGCTTTAAAGCTTTAAGTTTTGCGTCTTTTTCAGTGCTCATTTTCAGTGTTTTTTATGATGGAAATTATAGTATGCTAAGATACTATTTCTTTGTGCTTGGGGCAAAAGTAAAATATGGGGAGAAACGATTTTTGTTAACAATAAATATAATGATTATTTTTGCCGAATCTATTAAAATCAATTCTTTTCACCTAAAAAAGTATAGCATGCAACTGTACAATAAATTAAGTGCAAAAGAGAGGGAAACACTTTTGGAACTGGCCGGAGAGGAACGGCTTACCCTTTCTTTTTATCAATATGCCAAGATTGGCAATCCAGAACTTTTCAGAAATTATTTGTTTATTGCTTGGCACGAGCAGGATGTGCTTGGCCGAATTTATGTGGCGCACGAAGGCATTAATGCCCAGCTATCCGTTCCCGCAAAACGCTTTAAGGAATTTAAGGAATTTCTGGACGGGATTTATTTTCTGAAGGACGTGCGTTTAAATATCGCTATTGAGCAGGATTTGAAGTCATTTCTAAAACTGAAAGTGAAAGTGCGCGATAAGATTGTTGCCGATGGCTTGAATGACGAAACCTTCGACGTTACCAACAAAGGAATCCACGTAGATGCGCAAAAATTCAACGAACTGATTGAAGATCCCGATGTGGTTTTGGTAGATATGCGAAATCATTACGAAAGTGAAATAGGTCATTTTAAAAACGCCGTAACGCCCGATGTTGACACATTTCGCGATTCACTAGATATAATTGAAGAAGATCTAAAAGACCACAAAGAAGACAAAAAATTGGTGATGTATTGCACAGGCGGAATCCGTTGCGAAAAGGCCAGCGCCTATTACAAACACAAAGGTTTTAAAAATGTGTTTCAGTTGGAGGGCGGGATTATTGAATACGCGCGCCAAGTGGAAAATCAGGGTTTGGAAAATAAATTCATCGGAAAAAATTTCGTCTTTGACCACAGACGCGGTGAACGGATTACAGAAGATATTATCAGCCACTGCCATCAATGCGGCGAAGCTTGCGATACACATACAAATTGTGCCAACGAAGCTTGCCACTTGCTGTTCATTCAATGTGAGAAATGCGCTGTGGCAATGGAAAACTGTTGTAGTGAAGAATGTATTGAAATAATACATCTTCCCGAGGAAGAGCAGAAACGATTGCGTCAAGGCATCCCTAACAGCAACAAAATTTTTAAAAAGGGGCGCTCGGAAAAATTGAAGTTTAAGAAATAGCGGGGTGCTGGAAGCTGGATGGTGGAAGTCAAAAAATCGTGGTTCAAAAATCTAAAATCGTAAATTCGAAATCGTAAATTTAATTGATATCTTTACTGATTAAATTGTTTGTTTAATTTTCGTCCCTCTTCAAATGGAAAAGGGCTTTATATATAAAATTTATGGGCTGTACCAGCTGTGCCACAGGCGCCGACGGACAGCCAAAGGGATGCAAGAACAATGGTACTTGCGGAACCGATGGCTGCAACAAATTAACGGTGTTCGACTGGCTTTCAAATATGCAACTTCCTGCCAATATGGAACCCTTCAATGCGGTGGAAGTGCGCTTTAAAAACGGAAGGAAAGAGTTTTTCCAAAATTCTGAAAATCTTACTTTAAGTATTGGCGATACAATTGCTACCGAAGCTTCACCAGGTCATGATATTGGCATGGTTACTTTAACAGGAGAACTCGTTAGGGTTCAAATGAAGAAGAAAAAAATTCCTTTAAAAATTGATGCGCTTCCTAAAATTTACAGAAAAGCATCCCAAAAGGATATTGATATTTGGCAAGGCGTTCGCGATAAAGAAGCTGATGTACAGAAGCGTTCGCGAGAAATTGCCATTCGCCACGGATTGCAAATGAAAATAAGCGATGTTGAATTTCAAGGCGATGCTTCAAAAGTTATTTTTTATTACACTGCCGAAGAAAGAGTTGATTTTCGTGAATTAATAAAAGAATTCGCCCGTACTTTCAATACCCGTATTGAAATGAAACAAGTTGGGTTCCGCCAAGAAGCTGCGCGTTTGGGTGGAATTGGAAGTTGTGGGCGCGAGCTTTGCTGCTCTACCTGGCTTACGGATTTCCGTTCGGTAAATACTTCCGCAGCACGCTATCAGCAACTTTCATTGAATCCTCAAAAACTTGCCGGACAGTGTGGAAAATTGAAATGCTGCTTGAATTATGAATTAGACACCTATTTGGAGGCTTTGGAAACTTTCCCAAGCACCGAAACAAAACTTCAAACTGAAAAAGGCAACGCTACTTGCCAAAAAATAGATATTTTTAAAGGTTTGCTTTGGTATGCCTATGAAAAGGAATTTATGAACTGGCATGAGTTAACCGCTGAAAAAGCCAATGAAATAATAGCCTTGAACAAAAAAGGTGAAAAACCACTGGCACTGGAGGAGTATACAATTGAAGCGCCTAAAACAGAAAAAGAACCGTTCAGTAATGTGGTTGGCCAAGATAGCTTGACACGCTTTGACCAACCAAAGCAAAAAGGAAAGAAACGCCGAAATAAAAGCCGAAACAAAAATAAAGGTACGGTAGAAGCTACAGCTGGAAACGCTCCAAAAAACAATCCAAGAAACAAGTCTTCAAAAAAACCCGGAAATAAGTCTAGGAAAGGATCAGGAAATCAAAACAGAAACCCCAAGCCACCAAAAAATGAATAAATTATTGGCATTTTTTTTGATTACTGTTTTTCTCGTTTCCTGCGAGTCTAATACTGTTTTTAGTGAAATTCGTGCAATGGACGGTTATTGGGGTGCCGACGAGGTGGTAGAATTTAAATTGCCACAGTTGGATTCACTCAAAAACTATAATCTCTTTTTAAATATTAGAAACACAAACGAATACAAGTTCAACAATATATTTTTGATAGTTTCAATGAATTTCCCTCACGGAAAAACAGTTACCGACACCCTTGAATACCGAATGGCCAATCCAGACGGCTCGTGGATGGGCCAAGGAATTGGAGATGTAAAGGAAAACAAATTGTGGTACAAAGAAAACGTACAGTTTTTTGAAGCTGGCAGTTACACCATAGACATAGCCCAGGCAATGCGCAATAATGGCGATGTGGAAGGCGTTACAAAACTCGAAGGCATTACAGATGTTGGTTTTAGTATTGAAGAAACCACCGAACAGTAAAAATTAATATGGCAACAAAAAAAGCAACTCCAAAGAAGAAAAACCAGGATGATTTGAGTCATCATATCAAAACCTTTTGGAAAATTTTTGCAGGACTTATACTCTTAGTTATTTTCTTTTTTCTATTGGCATCTTGGGGAGTTTTTGGAAGTCTTCCAGATGAAACCAGTCTTGAAAATCCCGAAAAAAACCTTGCTACCGAAATCATTTCTTCAGATGGAAAAACCATTGGGAAATTTTATAAAGAAAATAGAACTCCCGTTTCTTTCGATTCTTTGCCCGATCATTTAGTGAACGCCTTGATAGCTACTGAAGACGCACGCTTCTATGACCATTCAGGTATTGACGGCAGAGGAACACTGCGAGCATTTGCCTTTCTAGGCACTCGTGGCGGAGCTAGCACCATTAGCCAGCAGTTGGCAAAATTATTTTTTACAGATCAAACGGCATCAAACAAGCTGGAAAGAGGGATTCAAAAAATTAAAGAGTGGATTATAGCCACACGTTTGGAAAGACGCTACACAAAAGAAGAGATTATCACAATGTATTTTAATGAATACGATTTTCTTAACCAAGCCGTAGGTATTGAAAGTGCAGCAAACATTTATTTTGACAAACCCCCTGCACAGTTGACTACTGCAGAAGCTGCAATGTTAGTTGGAATGTTTAAAAACTCCTCACTTTTTAATCCAAACCGCAGGCCAGAAATGGTACGGGATAGAAGAAATGTGGTTTTGGCCCAGATGGAGAAATACGGTTACATTTCAGAAAACGTGATGGATTCATTGCAAGCCCTTCCACTAAATCTTAAATTTACTCCGCAAGGTCACGATGAGGGAAGTGCAACTTACTTTCGCGAGTATGCTCGTAACTTTATGGAAGAGTGGATAAATGAACATCCCAAACCAGATGGAAGCAAATACAATATTTATCAAGATGGATTAAAAGTCTACGTAACCATAGACAGCAAAATGCAGGAATATGCCGAAACAGCAGTAAAAAAACATATGGCACATTTACAGGAAGCCTTTGACGAACAAAACAAAAAAAATAAAACCGCCCCTTTTAGGGATATTACTGAAAAAGAAACTGAAGGCATCCTAAATTCGGCAATGAGAAAAAGTGACCGTTGGCGTGAAATGAAGAAACAAGGAAAAGACGAAGAAGAAATCATAAGTAGTTTTAAAAAGAAAGTTCCAATGCGTGTCTTTTCATGGAAAGGAGATATTGATACTATAATGACACCTATGGATTCCATTCGCTATCACAAATCATTTTTGCAAGCGGCAATGATGTCCATGACTCCACAAACTGGCGAAGTGAAAGCTTGGGTTGGCGGAATAGACTATAAACACTATAAATATGATATGGTGAAAAAAGGAAAGCGTCAAATAGGTTCTACCTTTAAACCTTTTGTATATGCCACAGCCATAGACCAAATGCACATGTCTCCTTGTGATACATTGCCTAACACAATGTATACAATTCCTGCGGGGAAACACAACTTGATTAAACCTTGGGCTCCTAAAAACGCAGGTGGCGGTTATGGGGGAATGGTAACACTTAAATATGCGCTTGCTAATTCAATAAACACTATTACCGCAAGATTGATAGACCGGGTAGGACCAGAACCTGTAATTGATTTAGTAAAGAAAATGGGCGTTGACACAGAAAATATGCCTGCCGTACCTTCCATAGCGCTTGGAACTCCAGACGTTTCAGTTTATGAAATGGTTGGAGCCTACAGCACTTTCGCAAATGAAGGGGTGTATGTTGAACCAATACTAATTCAAAGAATTGAGGATAAAAACGGGACGGTACTTTATCAAAATGTTCCCAAAACCAAAGACGTTATTAGCAACGAAACGGCTTATGTAACGGTAAGTTTGATGGAAGGCGTAACACAGTCTGGATCCGGTGCTCGATTGAGAGGTACTTGGGCAGTAAATTCTTCTGTTTATAAAAATGCAGTAACCGGTTATCCGTATGATTTCAAAAATCCAATTGCCGGTAAAACAGGAACTACCCAAAACAATAGTGATGGCTGGTTTATGGGAATGGTTCCAAATTTGGTTACAGGCGTTTGGGTTGGCGGCGATGACCGTGCAACACATTTCGGCTCCACTTCATACGGGCAGGGAGCTACAATGGCATTGCCCATTTGGGGAATGTATATGAAAAGCTGCTACGCCGATAAAGATTTGGATGTTTCAACAGGAAACTTTAAACGTCCAGCAAATCTCTCCATTGAAACAGATTGTTCCAAGTGGCGTGAGGGCAACCCCGATGTAGAGGAAATGCCAGATGAATTTGGGATATAATAAAATTCTTATAAATGAAAACCTCACATATCTTCAGGAAATGTGAGGTTTTTTTATAGGTTGAAATTTTGTAATTTTCAGAAAATTTAAAAAATGATAAAAAAGACAGTTGCAGATGTTCGCGAAGCCTGTGAAGGCATTGAAGACGGAATGACCTTTATGCTCGGTGGCTTTGGGCTTTGCGGCATTCCCGAAAATATTATTTCAGAATTAGTTCGGAGAAATATCCAAAATGTTACCTGTATCTCAAACAATGCAGGTGTTGATGATTTTGGGCTTGGGCTTTTGTTGAAAAAGCATCAAATAAAGAAAATGATTTCTTCCTATGTAGGCGAAAATGCCGAATTTGAGCGCCAAATGCTCAGTGGTGAAATGGACGTGGAACTGGTTCCCCAAGGAACCTTGGCACAACGCTGTGAAGCCGCCCGAAGTGGAATCCCTGCATTTTATACTCCCGCGGGCTATGGAACCGAAGTAGCCGAAGGCAAAGAAACCCGTGAATTCCACGGAAAAATGTACGTAATGGAAAAAGCTTTCGAAGCAGATTTTTCCTTCGTAAAAGCCTGGAAAGGTGACGAAGCCGGAAACCTCATCTTTAAGGGAACCGCTAGAAATTTTAACCCAGCCATGTGTGGCGCAGGAAAAATTACCGTTGCGGAAGTAGAAGAATTAGTTCCAGCTGGCGAATTAGACCCAAACCAAATCCATATTCCAGGAATTTTTATCCAAAGAATATTTCAAGGGGAAAAGTATGAAAAGCGTATTGAGCAATTAACTGTAAGAAAAAGAAACTAATGGCACTTTCAAAAGAACAAATAGCACAGCGAATTGCAAAAGAAGTAAAAGACGGCTACTACGTTAACTTGGGTATCGGAATACCAACGTTGGTAGCAAACTTTGTGAGAGACGACATAAGCGTTGAATTTCAAAGTGAAAACGGTATTCTAGGAATGGGACCGTTTCCCTTTGAAGGCGAAGAAGACCCAGATTTAATTAATGCGGGAAAACAAACAATAACTGCTTTACCAGGCGCATCATTCTTTGACTCGGCAATGAGTTTTGGGATGATTCGTGGCCAGCATGTTGATCTAACTATCTTGGGAGCAATGGAGGTTTCACAAAATGGAGACATAGCAAATTGGAAAATTCCCGGGAAAATGGTGAAAGGAATGGGCGGTGCTATGGACTTGGTTGCATCAGCAGAAAATATTATTGTAGCCATGATGCACACCAACCGTGAAGGTGAGTCTAAGCTATTAAAAGAATGTAGTCTCCCACTTACGGGAGTTAAATGTGTTAAGAAAATAGTATCCAATCTTGCTGTTCTCGAAATTATCGATGGAAAATTTCACCTTCTTGAGCGTGCCCCAGGAGTCTCAGTTGAAGAAATTCGGAAAGCTACAGAAGGAGATTTGGTTGTAAAAGGGGATATTATTGAAATGAAATTTTAAAAAAGATTGACTTTTTTGAGCTTTACAAAATCAAGAAATAATTGCTTTTTTATGTTAAAACACTGTCAAAAAGGAAGAAATTGTTAAAATTTAATGTATTTCATCGAATTTATATGCTTTTTGTCGTCCTGTTCGTAAATAGTTTACATATTAGCAGTCCCAAATCTTACCAACTTAACCTCATATGGAAAAAGTAACTAGATCAATTAAAAGCACTAAAGAATTGTTACTAAACGTGCTTTTCATTTTTAAAAAAGTGTTTTTATTGTTCTAATCTTTTTTTATGGTTGTTTATGCCCCAAATCTGTCATAAACACAGATAAAAAATAAAACCCGTTCTTCGTGAGGTTAGAACGGGTTTTTTATATTTCCTTTTTTTGTGAATTCTTAAATTCCCTTTGGAATTGCTTCTATTAGTTTTTTTGAATATTCCGTTTGTGGATTTTCATAGATTTCATCTGCATCGCCCAATTCTTCAATTTTTCCTTTGTTCATTACCAAAAGTTGATCTGACATATATTTAACCACCGCCAAATCGTGTGATATAAATATATAGGTAAACCCGAAATCATTTTTGAGTTCATTGAGCAAATTCAAAACCTGCGCCTGTACAGAAATATCCAAAGCTGAAACAGATTCATCACAAATAACCAATTTTGGTTCTACAGCGATTGTCCGTGCTATTCCCACCCGTTGCCGTTGCCCACCGGAAAGTTCGTGTGGGTAACGATAAAAATAACTTTCATCCAATCCAACTCTTTCAAGCAAAGACAGAACTCGTTCTTTTCTTTCTTTTTTAGTTTTTCCAAGACCATGCACTTCCATAGGTTCCATCAATGCCTGGCCAATCATTAAACGCGGATTTAAAGAAGAATAGGGATCTTGAAAAATAATCTGTATTTCTTTCCGAAGATTTCTGATTTCACTCTTTGAAAGTTTTGTAAGTTCTTTTCCTCGGTATTTTATGCTTCCGGAAGTTGCTCTTTCAAGTTGAAGAATCGTTTTTCCTAAAGTAGATTTTCCGCAACCGGATTCGCCCACAAGCCCTAAAGTTTCTCCTTCAAAAACTGAAAAACTAACGTTGTCAACCGCTTTTACAATTTCTTTTTTCGCAAATATGCCAACATTGCTGAAATACTGTTTTTCTAAATTGGTGATTTCCAAAATTGGGTTTTGGGTATAAATTTGTTTATGTTTTTTTGCGCGCTCCGCAGCTTTCACTTCCCTTGGAATGAAACTTTTATCTGCAATAGAAGCAATGGTCGGCAATTTTGCCAAACGAAGATTCAATGAAGGCCGCGATGCCAAAAGTGCTTTGGTATATTCTGCCTTTGGATTTTTAAATATTTCAACATTTGTTTCATTTTCAACAATATCACCTTTATACATTACCACCACCCTATCTGCAATTTCAGAAACCAAGCTCAAATCATGTGATATAAAAAGCATCGCCATTTTTGTTTCTTGCTGAATTGATTTTAAAAGCGAAATAATTTCTTTTTGAACTGTTACATCCAGTGCAGTTGTAGGTTCATCGGCAATGAGCAGTTTTGGTTTGCAAGCAATGGCCATTGCAATCATAACTCGCTGCATCTGTCCACCGCTTATTTGGTGTGGATAGCTGTTAAAAATTTCATTGGGCCGCGGCAGTTTTACTTTTTCGAATAATGAAATGGTTTCTTTTTTCGCTTCGGAAGGATTCATCTTTAAGTGAAGTCGCAGTATTTCGGAAACTTGAAAACCACATTTTAACGAAGGGTTCAGCGCGCTCATCGGTTCCTGAAAAATCATGGCTATTTCGCTTCCGCGGATTTTTCTGAATTCTTTTTCACTGGTTTTCAGAAGATTTTTTTCTTCAAACAAAATATTCCCTGAAATATTTGTGTGCTTTTTAGGCAATAATCCCATAAGGGAAAGTGAGGTGACAGATTTCCCAGAACCGGATTCACCAACAATCCCTAAAATTTCATTTTTAAAAATGTCAAAAGAAATAGCATGTAAAACTTCAATGCTATTTTCCTTATTTCCAAAGGATACAGAAAGTTCTTCAACTGATAATAGAGGTTCATTTTTCATCATCTCAAAGATAGGATAATCGGGGGGATATTTTTTTAACTGTAGTTCATCGAAAAAAATTTCATTTAATCAATTTTTATCGTTCATTTAAATGTTTTTTAACAAAACAATAAACCTATTTATTCACTTAATCTTAATTATTATGAAAAAAATTAACAAATTCGTTTTTCTGTTTTCATTCTCAATTTTTGGTTTTTCTGTGGGGGTTTCCGCACAAAACAAAAACGATGAAAAGAGAAACGTTAAGCAACCCCCAAGTCTAGTGGTTTTTGATGCCTCACAATCGTACACGCTTCAAAATTCCACACAAATCTTTAAGGAAGTTTTAAATCCTTCATCCCCAACTTCTTTCGCAACGCTAAAACAAGAACAAGATCCATTAGGGTTTACCCATCAAAAAATGCAAGAATATTTTAACGGTGTTAAGGTAGAATTTGCAACAGTAACACTAAGCAGTAAAAATGGAGCGGTACAAACTTTAAATTCTTCCTATTCCCCCATTGCGGAAGATTTCAATGTAACGCCATCCATAAGCAATTCGCAGGCTTTAAACAGTGCAATTGCGCACGTGGGCGCTTCAAAATATATGTGGCAGAATGCTGCAGAAGCGGCGCTGGCTGACAATTATAAAAAACCAACTGGCGAGCTCGTTATTTTACCGGCTCTTGAAAATATTTCAGAAACAAACCGACTTGCATATAAATTTGATATTTATGCTACGGCTCCATTATATAGAGCAGACGTTTATATTGATGCCAAAACCGGACAGTTCATTATGGAGAACAAAAAAATCCATGATGCCAACGTTCCAGCAACAGGAACAAGCCTGTATAATGGCAATGTTTCCTTTACTGCGGACAATGCCTCAGGGCCATACCGTTTGCGCCAAACTGCAGATGGTGGTGGAATCCAAACTTTTGATTTGAACAATAGCACCAACTACAACAATGCCGTTGATGTTACCAGCAATTCAACAAATTTCACTTCAAATCCAACTGGGGTTCAGGCTCATTTTGGAGCTGAAAAGACCTATAAATATTATTCCCAGAAATACGGAAGAAATTCATACAACAATACGGGAGGCGTTATCAAATCATACGTTAGCTATTCAAGCAATTACGTAAATGCCTTTTGGGATGGAAGTAGAATGACCTACGGCGATGGCGATGGTACAAATTACGGTCCTTTGGTTTCATTGGATATTTGTGGTCACGAAATTACCCACGGTGTTACTGAATATTCTGCGAATTTGGTTTATAGCTACCAATCCGGAGCTTTGAATGAATCGTTCTCAGATATTTTCGGGGAATCTATTGAAAAATTTGCATCTGGAACCAACGACTGGTTGATGGGCGATGATATTGGTGCCGGCGGAAGTGGCGGTGCCTTGCGCTCTATGAGCAACCCGAACGCTTTTGGAGATCCTGATACATATCAAGGTACTTATTGGTATTCAGGCTCTGGCGATTCTGGAGGAGTGCATACAAATTCCGGGGTGCAAAACTTTTGGTTTTATGTGTTGAGTGTTGGTAAAAGTGGCACTAACGATAAAGGCGACAGCTACAATGTTACCGGAATCGGAATGGACAAAGCCGGAGCAATTGCCTATAGAAACCTTACTGTTTATTTGAACTCCAACTCGCAATACAGTGATGCTAGAAATGGCGCAATACAAGCTGCAATAGATCTATATGGTGCTGGTAGTGCTGAAGAAATTGCAACTACAAACGCTTGGTACGCAGTTGGCGTTGGCGCTCCTTACGGCGGCGGTGGCGGCGGTGGCAGTTATTGTACTTCACAAGGAAACAATGTGAATGACGAATACATAAGCCGCGTACAGTTAAACACAATCAACAATGCTTCCGGAGCTCAACTGTATTCAGATTTTACAAGCATTTCTACTTCTTTGAGTGAAGGTTCAACTTACACAATTACAGTTACTCCAACTTGGACAGGAACTGTTTATAATGAAGGCTATGCAGTTTGGATTGATTATAACGGCGATAAGGATTTTGGTGATGCAGGTGAATTGGTTTGGTCCAAAGCTGCTTCAAAAAACACTCCAAATAGTGGCACGTTTACAGTACCTTCTGGAACCATAGGCGGAGAAACAAGAATGCGGGTTTCAATGAAATACAATGGAATTCCAACTTCTTGTGAAACGTTCAGTTATGGTGAAGTTGAAGATTATACTATCAATCTTGGCGGAGCAGGGCCAGATACCCAAGCTCCTTCAGCTCCTTCAAATTTAGTGGCTTCAAATGTAACACAAACCACTCTTTCACTTTCGTGGAATGCTTCAACAGATAATGTTGGCGTTACGGGTTATGATGTTTTCCAAGGCGCTACAAATATTGGAAGTGTTACAGGTACATCGGCTAACATTACTGGACTGTCACCTTCAACAGCATATAGTTTCAAAGTTAGAGCGCACGATGCTGCAGGTAATAATTCTGGCTTCAGCAATACCGTAAACGTTACAACACATTCTAATTCGATAACCTATTGTACTTCACAAGGAAATAACACCAATGATGAATACATAGACAGAGTTCAACTTGGAAGCATCAACAATCTTTCTGGAAACAATGGTGGGTATGCAGATTTCACAAGCATTTCTATCACACTTGCAAAAGGTAGTAGCAACACAATAACTATAACTCCAAGATGGACTGGTACAGTTTACTATGAAGCTTATAGAGTCTGGATAGATTACAACCAAGATGGCGATTTCAATGATTCTGGCGAACAGGTTTATACCCGTTCCCGTACAAAAGCCAGTTCTGTTTCAGGAAGTTTTACAGTACCTTCTTCAGCGCTTAATGGCGCAACAAGAATGCGGGTTTCTATGAAATATAACGCTAATTCCACCTCATGTGAAACATTTACTTACGGTGAAGTGGAAGATTACACCGTTATCATAAGCAATGCTGTAGGTCAAGGAATTACAGGCGATACTGGTTTCAGCAATGCTGAAATGTCTATTTATCCAAACCCTGCAAAGCACACCTTGAATATTTCACTAATTGAAGCTACGGGCAAAGATTACGTGATCTACAATACCGTTGGCCAGGTTGTGGGTAAAGGAGCATATACTGAAAATGTAAATGTTTCTTCATTGCAAAGTGGTATTTACATCATTGAAGTAAATACTGAAAACAACAAACTCAGAAAACGTTTTGTAAAAGAATAATTAGTTAATATTTAAAATTGGAGAGGCCCGTTTCAAAATGAAACGGGCCTCTTCTTTTTAAATATATTATTTTTTTTATAAAGGGTCGCCCACTTTAATATCACATCTATGGCCAGGTTGACCGTGTGGTGGATTTACTCCTTTGCCAGAAATAGCTGCTGGCACAGCCTCAGTCTTGTTTACTGCAGGTGTTGTGTTAGAACTTCCCGCACTGTTTAATGGAGCACCAACTGGAATAGCACAATCATGACCCGGTTGTCCGTGTGGTGGATTTACAGCTACATCACCAGTAGCGGAATTGTTTATTGTTTGGGATGAAGTAGGCGCTACATTTTGCAAAGCTTGTTTTTTCTGTTCCAGGGTTGCTTCTTGAACTGTAGGTGTTTCCACTTCAGTTTCTTTATCCTTACAGGAAATAAAAAGTGGAACCGAAGCAAGTAAAACTATTAAAAATGATTTTGGATTGAATCTTGGAATTATCATAGATGTGCTATTTTATTATGATTGATAAATCTACTAAAAATAAAATAGAAATCCACATTTAGAGATTTCTTCCAGAAAAATGCTACACAGAAAGTATTTCGTCTTCGTTTAAAATTTCCTCATTCCGAAGTCGCAAGAAAATCTGGGCGACTGTAACTGTGTCTTTTTCGCAATAAATAATGATTCTGTCAATGTCTTTTTCTTCGTAAAAAACGCCTCGAACCTGGCTGCCGTCAATATCATCTTTTGGCGAAGGAATACCCAAAACGTGAGCCATCAATTTAAGGGAAGTAAAAGTTTTGTAATCGCCGAACTTCCAAAGTTCCAGCGTATCCAAATGTGGAACTTCCCAAGGTTTTTTTCCGAAGAGATCCAATTTAAAAGGAATGTCAATTCCATTAATTATCATTCTTCGGGCAATGTATGGAAAGTCAAATTCCTTGCCGTTGTGCGCGCAAAGAAGATGATGCGGTTTGTTGAAATGGGTTTCCAAAAGTGTTTTAAAATCCTTCAGAATTTTCACCTCCTCACCGTGAAAACTTGTTACGCGAAAATTCCGAATATCGCCTTTCAACACAAAATAGCCTACGGAGATACAGACAATTTTTCCAAACTCTGCCCAAATTCCGGCACGTTCATAAAAGTCTTCTGCTGAAACTTCATCCTTTCTTTGGTATTGGCTTTTTAGCTCCCAAAGTGTTTTTGAAGTATCGTCCAATTCGTCAAAATTTTCGTACTGCGGAACGGTTTCAATATCCAAAAATAGGATATGTTCCAAGTTTATTCGCTTAATCATATTTTGAAAATTTCAATCGGGGAGAGAATTAAAGCTACAAAAAATTATTGGTTTTGTTCCAGCATTTTATAAACTTCATCCACATAAACATAAAAATCACTACTAAAAGGTAAATCTGTTTTATTGCCACGCTGATGGCCCAACCGAACAATAATCAAATCATCCCCTGGAACAACAATAACATACTGACCCAAAATACCACGCATTGCAAAAATTTTCTTTCCCAAAAAATCACTCAGCCAAAACCCATAACCGTATTCCGGACTTTCAGCAAATCGCGGCATTATGGATTTCGCCACAAAAGCAGAATCCAAAATCTGTTGCCCATTCCACCTGCCGTAATCTTTATAGAGTTTTCCAAACCGTGCAAAGTCACGTGCGTTGCTTCCCAAACAGCAATAGGCTTTCACCAATCTGTTTTCATCATCATCAATTTGCCAAATTGCTGGTTGCTCAAAACCCATGGGCTGCCAAAAGCTATCTTGCAGATAACCACTTAAATTGATACTTGCCCTTTGAATGGATTTTTGAATCACCATCGCTAAAAGTTCGGTGTTTCCGCTTAAATATTTGTAGCGCACCCCAGGCGTATCAACTACTTTAAGTTTCAAAATAGTTTCCGCCAAATCAGAATCATAATAAGCTCTTGCCGTCATTCCAAATGGATTGGAATAGGATTCGTCCCAATCCAAGCCCGAAGCCATCGAGGAAAGATCGCCAACAGTCAAGCCAGTTCCTGCATATTGCGGATAAAAATCGCCGACGGGCTGCTCCAGACTTTTTATGAAACCATCGTCGATGGCTTTTCCAAGTAAGGCTGAGGTAATACTTTTCGCCATGGAAAAAGAATTGGTCTGGGAATTTTTTCCGAAGCCTTCAAAATATTTTTCAAACCAAATACTGTCATTTTTGATAATCAAAAAAGCAACTGTCCCCAAGGTATCGTTCATTTCTGAAAGTGCTTTGGTGGCTTCAACCGTGTTGTAATCTTTATGGATTGGCCAAGGCTGCGGATTGATGCTTGCAGGAATTTCTTCAACTTCAAAAAATTTAAAATCGTCAATATAGGCAGTGGTGTGCCCGTGAAGATAGACCACCCAAACACCTTTCAAAATATAGCCGTAGCCCGTAACATAAAGCCCAATTACCGAAACGATAAGTAGAATAAAAACCCATTTGAAGAATTTTTTGAGCCTTTTCATCTAAAATAAGGATTGCTGTGGTGACGGATTTTCAAATTCCAAAAGCCATTTTTTTCGATGCAATCCGCCAGCATAACCAGTGAGCGAACCATCACTACCAATAACCCGATGACAGGGAATAATGATAGAAATTGGATTCTTTCCATTGGCCGAAGCTGCCGCACGGATTACTTTAGGGTCGCCTAAAGTGTTTGCCATTTGTTGGTAGCTGGTCGTTTTTCCAAAAGGGATTTGTTGTAATTCTTCCCAAACACGCTTCTGAAAATCGGTTCCTTCTGGGGAAAGTTTTAAGTTGAATTCCTTCCGATTTCCTTCAAAATACTCTTGAAGTTGTAAAGCCGCATCTTTTAATTCTTTTGGTATTTTTTCAGAAACCACATCATTTTCTTCGTCTTTAAAAAGCACCGATGCCAATCCCTCTGCATCTCCTTTCAATTCTAAAATTCCCACGGGAGTGTTAATAAATGCGGTTTTCATTATTCGTCTTCTTGTTTGGGTTCCAAAACCTCGTTTAATTGTATTCCCATACGTTTTGCACGACGTTCCCAGTTCTTTCTGGCTTGTAGTTGCATATCTTCAATGCTGTCGCTTTCGTCCATAATTTCAAGTCCCAAAAGGGTTTCAATAATATCTTCCATTGTTACAACGCCTATGGTGTTTCCAAAATCATCAACCACCGAAGCAATGTGCACACGCTGTTTTATAAAGGTTTCAAAGAGTTCCGGAATCGGTTTTTCTGCAGAAACAACAAAAATTTCCCGCTTCAAATCGCTTAACAGTTTATCGCCACGGTCTTCCACAATTTCTTCCAAAATATCATCCCGCAGTACAAACCCAGTAATATTGTGGCTTTTCCCCTTATAAACGGGAATTCTTGAAAACCGCAGGCTTTTGTGGCTTTGATGAAAATTTTCCAAATTCATGGTTTCGTCTTCCAGCGTAACCACCGTAAAAGGTGTCATCACATCTTTTGCCTGCACGCTTTTAAAAACCAAAAGATTTTTTATTACTGTTGTTTCGCTTTCTTCAAAAACGCCTTCTTCTTCTGCAGCATCTGTAATAGCAATGAATTCCTCGCGGCTCATGGTGCTTACGTGTGCAGATTTTCCAACCAAACGCGTAATCAACATTAACAGCCATAAAATCCCGGTATATTTTAAGGGGAATATTATAAAATTCAAAAACATCGCAGTAAATGAGCCTAACTTTTTCCAGTAAGTAGCGCCAATGGTTTTTGGGATTATTTCTGAAACCACTAAAATCAGCATCGTCATAATTGCCGATACAATCCCTACTATGTTCATTCCAAAAAGTTCTAATTTATAGGGTAGTTTTTCCGCCTCAACCCCCACAAGTATTGCTCCTACAGTATGTGCAATCGTGTTAAGGGTCAAGATTGCAATCAGTGGTTTGTCTATGTCTTTTTTAAAATTCGTCAAGGTTTTTGCGTAGGCTTTCCCTTCTTGAGCCTTCATACGCAAATAAGTGGGGGTAAAACTCAGCAAAGCGGCTTCCAAAATGGAGCACAAAAACGAAAAGAAAATAGAAAGAACCGCATAAACAATCAGTAAGGTCATAGTGATAAGATAATTTTCCTCTAAAATAAAGATTTACAAATTGGTAAAGTCGAAACACTTTGTTAATTGCATAAAAAAAACCGCCACAGTGGGCGGTTTTTTTTAATTATTACGAGGCTTTTAAAAGTGGCCGTAGCGTACTTTCCCAACGTTTCGCATCCTGAAGACACACAAATGCATCTTTGGAAAGCTCGTTTTCATCGTGCTCATTGTAAAAAGATATCTCGCGTCTGCCAGCTTTTTCCACAATTTCCAAACCAACCCAATCCAGGGTTTTATCGGTTTGTTTGATGCTTTTTGCACGACAATCCTTCACATCTTCCATATTTACAATTTTAAAATCTCCGGAAGGATTTGTTTTCGAAGTATAAACCAATTTTTTTGAAACCTCATCCACGCCAATCACACAATTGCCAATAACATCAATGTTTTTTAACTGAATACCATTGGTCTGCGAAAGCTGTTTTACAGATTTTTTCACTTTGTTTTCCTTGCCAGAGGAAGCCATAATTAAATAAGCCACCGGCGCCAACATTACTAATGTAATAATAATTCCCACAAGGGTTGCACTGAATTCCATAATGAATAATTTTTAAGATGAATAATTTTGAATAGATAAGTGTTTGAAAATCAATTCAAGCACAGCCAAAAAATCATCAAAAAATCACCAAAAAAAGTGGAAGGGAAACAAATGCCGGAAGATGAGCTCCCGTTTGTCTTTTACAGAATAAGAAGAATTAAATAAAGAAGAAACATTGGCAAACGAAAAATCTTGATTGGAATAAAAAGTTCCAAACAATCCGAGCCCCAAATATTCATTCTGCGAAACCGTTTGTGAAGCCTCGCCAATAGAGATTTCATTAAAAACAAAAGGCTTGCCGTGATCGTTGTGTTGTAAAGCCGAAATTTTGGTGGTTTTGTTCTTAACTACCGTTTCTCCAGCAAAAGCCAAATTCCCGAAAACCAACAAAATGGCAATCGAGACCAGCAACCTACCTATATGTTTTTCAACATGTTTCACGCCGCAAATGTATATGAAAAATGAATTCGGAAAGATAAAATTTTGCTAATTAATCAGTTTTACAACATCCTTCGCAAAATAACTCGCAATCAAGGAAGCTCCGGCGCGTTTTATGGCTGTAATTTGTTCTAACATCACCGCATCGTGGTCCAACCAACCTTTCTCGGCCGCCGCTTTTAGCATTGCATATTCACCGCTCACTTGATATACAGCCACGGGAACATTCACGGCATCTTTTATTTCACGAACAATATCCAAATAACAAAGTCCGGGTTTTACCATCACAATATCAGCGCCCTCGTCAATATCCATCAAGGTTTCGCGAATGGCTTCCTCGCGGTTTCCGTAATCCATTTGATAGGTCTTTTTATCCTTCGGAATATCTTTGGAATCCACTGGCGCAGAATCCAACGCATCGCGGAAGGGTCCATAAAATGCCGAGGCATATTTTGCGCTGTATGCCATAATACCCGTATCGCAGAACCCTTCGTCCTCTAAAAGTGTTCTGATTTCAAAAATCCGGCCGTCCATCATATCGCTAGGCGCAACAACATCTGCTCCAGCAATGGCGTGGCTTAAAGACATCTCTGCTAAAACCGCATTTGTATCGTCATTCAAAACTTTTCCTTCGGAAATTATTCCATCATGGCCATATTCTGAAAAAGGATCCAAGGCCACATCGGTCATCACTATCATTTCTGGCACCACATTTTTCACGGTTTTTATTGCGCGTTGCATCAATCCGTCAGCATTTAAAGCTTCCTTTCCACTGTTATCTTTCAATTTATCATCCACTTTTACGAAAAGTAAAACAGATTTCAAACCGAGTTTCCAAAGCTCCTTCACTTCTTTTTGAAGATTATCTAAACTCAACCTGTAATAGTTCGGCATCGAGGCAATTTCCTCCTTCACGCCCTTTCCTTCCACCACAAAAAGCGGCACGATAAAATCATTGGGGCTTATAATGGTTTCACGAACCAGGCTTCGCATACTTTCGTTGGTTCGCAATCTTCGGTTTCTTCTTAATGGGTACATAATTTTAAAATTTGTGTCAGGTCGATCGCAGTCTACACCTAAATATTATTATTATTTTAAATCTTCCTCCCAACTATCTATTAGTTGGTCAAATCTGGAACCTTTTTATGTATATTTTCTTGTAATTTCAGCCCATTCATCAAACTTTTTTTGATTTCCACTTAAATAATATGATTGAGCCATATTTATTGCCATTTCACTTTTCTGAAATTTATCGTCAGTAAGCTCCATGCCAGTTTTATATATTTTTTCAGCTTTTGCATTTTGGTCGATATTCTTTAGTGCAAAACCCAATTCACGATAAAACAAAAAGTTTTTTGGATCGTTTTTTATAGCCTCTTCAAGTATCGGAATCGCTTTCGTAAAATCATGCAATGCATTGTAAGCATATGATAATTCAAACTCAAGACCTGTATAATGTGGATTTATTGAATATGCTTTTTTTAAAGGTTTGAGAGCCAAATTGCTTGCGCCAACATGATTATAATGATACCCAATATTTTTTAAATAGGATACTTTAGTTGAATCTGCTTTGTATATTGAATGCCATTCAGGTACTTTTGGCAGACCTAACTGAGAAACTTGACTATCTGAAAGCACTGCAACATCAATAGTATTTTCTGTAAGCCTTGCTTTTAATCCAGACTCAAACTCCCTTGACAATTTCTTAAGGCCACTATTTGTTTTTATAAATTTAGATTCATAATTATAAGTAAAACCCGCAGTATCATCTAGATAAATAAATCCAAAACTATAAGATGTATCAGCTACTTTCTTTGGAAAAGCAATCCACTTATCTACAGCATTATAATATTTTGTATCAAAATTAAGTTCTTCAGAATTTGATTGTGAAAACCCAATTGTGAATGTTAAAAACAATATTGGGAAAATATATTTCATAATTTCTTTAATTTAAATTTTAAGTCCATTCTTTGGGATTTCGTAAAACTTCAACCAATTTCGCTTCCTCACTTCCAGTCTCAGGGTGATGGTCATATTTCCATTGCACAACGGGCGGCAAACTCATCAAAATGCTTTCAATACGCCCGTTGGTTTTTAAGCCGAAAAGCGTTCCTTTATCGTGAACCAAATTGAATTCCACATAACGGCCACGGCGTATTTCCTGCCAAGTTCTGTTTACTTCGGAATAGGGAAGGTTTTTTCTTTTTTCAACAATGGGGAGATAGCATTCCAAGAAACTGTTGCCAACTTCCGTTACGAAATTGTACCAATTTTGCATTTTCATTGTGCCCGTCTCTTTTAAATAATCAAAGAAAAGACCGCCAATTCCTCTTGCTTCTTCGCGATGGGCGTTCCAAAAATATTCGTCGCAACGCTTTTTATAGGTTTCGTAAAAGTTTGGATTGTGCCTATTGCAAGCAGTTTTGCAGACTTGATGAAAGTGTTTGGCATCTTCTTCAAACAAATAGTAGGGCGTTAAATCTTGTCCGCCGCCAAACCAACTGTCTACTATATTTCCCTCTTTATCATACATTTCAAAATAGCGCCAATTGGCGTGAACCGTTGGCACCATCGGACTTTTTGGATGAAGCACCAAACTGAGTCCGCACGCAAAAAAATCGGCATCCTTTACGCCGAAATATTGCTGCATACTTTCGGGCAATTTTCCATGAACTTCACTAATGTTCACTCCGCCTTTTTCAAAAACGTCGCCGTTTTCAATCACTCGGGTTTGGCCGCCGCCGCCTTCGGCACGTGTCCATTTGTCTTTCTTGAATTTTGCTTTACCGTCAATTTCCTCCAAAGCGGAAGTGATTTCATTCTGCAAATTCTTTATATATGCTACAAATTTTTCTTTCATCATATCTTTTTCTGAAGTGCTTTCTTATTTTCTAAAACTCTCAGGGTCTCAGTGCTCGCAGCCGTCACCGAAAGCGGCAACACCAAAATAATCCCAATCACCGGAATCAAAAGCATCAGCATAAAAATCATGCCGTTGCCGATTGCCAAACCGCGATTTCTTTTAACAAATTCGATACTTTCGGCATATTTATAATGCCTTTCCAACGTATAATCCATATTCCCGAAACCTGCGTAATAGCTCTGCACCAAAAACAAAAGTACCGAAGAAATTATTCCCACAACGGGTATAAACCCTATCAAGATTATCGGGAGTGTGAGCAATAGCTCCATCAACAAATTTCGAACGTTTATCCGGATGCCACGCCAAAGCTGTTCTGCGTTTGAAGTATTTCTGTGGGAATGATTTTCGCCAAAAAGATGTTTTTCAATTTTTTCTGAAACGGGACTCATAAAAGGCGCACTCAAGGCCATTACAATATGCCGATAGAGAATAATTCCCAATGCAATAATAATTAGTGCTCCAATAAATTCACTAATTGTTCTAAAAGTTTCCGCTCCCCATTCCCAAAACCAGATTTTTGAAATAAAGGATCCCAGATTATCGCTCAAGCCCCAAGTGGAAAACCCAATCAAAACAGCGGTTAAAAAACTAATGGCCATCGGGATGCCGAAGTACTTCCAAAGTCCAAGTTTATTGATGAGCTTGAAAGTGCCTGCGTATGCCTGTATGCCTTTTAGAATGTTTTTGACCATAATTCTGAATACAAACCTCACAGGTTTTAAAAACCCGTGAGGTTTTTTTCAATCGATATAAACTAATTTATCTTCAATACTTTTAACTTCCTTAACCGTTAAAATCCTTACAGCTTCCGAAGCTTTTTGTTTTAAATATGAAACCGTTTCTGCTTCATTTCTATCTTTTACCTGTTCAAAATAACGAAGGCCCATTGTGTTATTGTGCAAATCCATGGCGCGCTCCAAATCCTCGTTGGGTGAAAAATCCTCGTGCCAGTCAGTAAACTTCTTTGCCCACATTTTTGCCTTTTGTTCATTGTTTTGCCATTTCAAACACATTTTAGTAATCAAAATAACCCAAAGTGCATGCCGAAATGCATTTGCCGGATTCCCCAAATGATGCTTGCTGCCGTATTCTTCATACGCAATGTTCATACATTTTTTTGTCGCAAAAATTGTTGGAAGCGCATAGATTGGATTTTTTAGAAAAAGGCCGAGCAATCCAAAAAGTTGCTTAAAATCCAGTTTCTTTAAAATCCGCCAAAGCATCTATTCTTGTTTGTATTCTTTGACCGCTTCAATAAAAGCGCCTGCATTTTCCAGTGGAATATTTGGCAAGATTCCATGGCCCAAATTCACTATATATCTGTCTTTCCCGAATTCATCAATCATCTGCTTCACCATCTTTTTTATTTCTGAAGGAGGGCTAAAAAGACGCGTTGGATCAAAATTTCCTTGTAACGTAATTTTTCCGCCTGTTAAATAACGTGCGTTTTTAGGCGAGCAAGTCCAATCCACACCCAAAGCCGAAGCGCCACTTTTTGCCATTGTGTCCAAAGCGAACCAGCATCCTTTTCCGAAAGCAATTACAGGCGTTTCATCTTTTAAGGCATCAATAATCTGCTGCATATATTGCCAACTGAATTCTTGATAATCCGTAGGCGAAAGCATCCCGCCCCAACTGTCAAAAACCTGCACGGCGTTTACGCCAGCTTTTACCTTTTCCTTTAAATAAAGAATTGTTGTGTCTGTTATTTTCTGAAGTAATTGGTGCGCAACAACAGGTTGTGTGAAACAAAATTCCTTTGCAATATCGAAATTTTTTGAGCCTTGTCCTTGAACACAATAACACAAAATAGTCCACGGACTACCCGCAAAACCAATCAACGGAATTTCGTCGTTCAGTTTTTCTTTGGTCATTTTTATGGCGTCCATTACATAACCCAGCGTTTCGTGAATGTCTGGCACAATCACGCGTTCCAAATCTTTTGCAGAGCGGATTGGGTCAGGCAACCACGGACCAACGCCGGGTTTCATCTCTACGTGAATGTTCATTGCCTGCGGAATTACCAAAATATCGCTGAACAAAATAGCAGCGTCCATGCCGTATCTTCGGATGGGCTGCACGGTAATCTCACTTGCAAGTTCGGGGGTTTGGCAGCGTGTGAAAAAGTCGTATTTTGCTTTTATCTCTTGAAATTCGGGCAAATATCTTCCGGCTTGGCGCATCATCCAAACGGGCGGGCGTTCTACTGTTTCGCCGCGAAGGGCTTTTAAGAATAGGTCGTTTTTAATCATTTTATTATATGTTAGCCTTTAGCTTTTAGCTGTTGGCCATTAGTTATTGTTTGTTCTAATTTTTGATATCAAACTGTTTATCATTTTTGCCTCTTTATTTAATAATAGCATGATGTCTTTAAGATCGCTCTCCTTCAAAAAATCTAAACGTTCACAAATGGTTAATTGTGTTTCAACTTCAAAAAGAGATCCCATTGCAATTTCTAAAAATCTTTTGAATTCTATTTCACTATTACGACTACAACCTTCGGCAATATTAGAAGGTATGGAAATGGAGGCTCTGGTTATTTGACTTCTTAAACCAAAACGCTCATCAATGGGAAGTTTTGCTGAAATTTCATATATTTTTTCAACAATAATAATTCCACTTTTCCATATTTCGAGTTCGCTATAATTTCTCATATTACTTATAATTATTAGCTAAGAGCCAAAGGCCAAAAGCTAATAGCTCTTTAAAATTTTCACTGCTTTCGCAATTACGCTTTCCACGGTTGTGGCATTAGCAATTACCACATTTTCAGTATATTTTTTTGCTTCAGTGGCGGTTGTTGTGCCTATGCAAATTGCTTCAGAAGTATTTATTTTATTTTCCGAAACAAAACTTCGCACACCACTTGGGCTAAAAAAGAGAACCGCATCAAACTGTCTTTCAAATTTCTTTGGGTTCAATGTTGTTTTATAAACTTCAATCTCTTCAAAAGTTATATTGTTTTCTTTCAATTTTGAGGGAATTTCATCGCTTCTGATGTTTCCGCAGAAAAAGTGAAATGAGTCATTTTTGTGGTTTTTTACTAAATAATCTGCCAATTCCGAAGCATATTCAGTCATTTTAATCACATTTAAACCACTCTCTTGCAAAAGTAATTTCGTTTTTTTACCCACACAAAAGCAATCTTGAATCTTGGTTCTTGAATCTTGAATCTTGGTTCTTGAATCTTGAATCGCTTTTACAGCATTTTGGCTTGTGAAAATTGCGTTTTCAATATTTGAAGGAACTTTAAAAGGGACAAATTCAATTTTAATGGCATTGTACTCCACCAACGAAATAGCTGCATTTAGCAGAAGTGATCTTTGATTTTCTTTTAATTTTTTAGTTGATAAAACCGTGGGCATGATTTTTCAAATATTTTTTTATATCTGCATCTTTTCCGAAAACAACTAAAATATCACCACTCTCAAAAACGATATCTGGTGTTGGAAGGCCTACAACTTCGCGCTTCTTTATGCTTCTACCAATTAAATTGGTATGTTCTCTTTTTCTGATTATTGTAATAATATTCAGATTAACATTTTTTCGAAATTCTGATTCTTTAATCGTCTTTCCAACTAATGATTTAGACACTTCAATTTCCGAAACTAAGTATTCATCATCAATTTCAAAATTATCAATACTGCCTTTTAAATTTATTTTTTTTGTAAAGCGTTCTGCATATTCCTGTTCGGGATGGATTATTTGATCCACGCCCATGGCTTCTAAAATAGTATCTTCCAAAGCAGAAGCTGAACGTGCAATAATTTTTGCTTTGGTCAATTTTTTTACAATTGCCGTACTCATTATTGCTGCTCCATTGCGTTCGCCAATAGCTATTATAGCTAAATCTGCGTTATTGAGCGGTAATGATTGGTAGGCAGTTTCATTTGTAGCATCTAGGGCTACTGCATGTGCTACCTTATTCTTTATTTGCTCAATTTTTTCCAAATCCCGATCAGCGGCAATTACTTCATTGCCTGTATTTGAAAGGTGAATTGCAAGGGACATACCAAAATTTCCAAGTCCAATAACTACTACCTTCATATTGATTGTTTTTTTAAACAGTTCATCATTTAGTTAATCAAAATGTTTTCTTCGGGATAGACATAATCTGTTTTTCCAACACTTTTCAGAAGTCCTATCATTAAGTTCAGCAATCCAATTCTTCCGAAGAACATTAAAAATATAATAACATATTTGCTGTATTCAGAGAGTTGTGAGGTGATGCCCATTGATAGCCCAACAGTTGAAAAGGCCGAAAACACTTCAAAAGCAATCTGTATTAGCGAAAATTCAGGATTAAAAATAAGCAATAATAAAATGCCTGTACCTATACTGGCCAAAGAGATGGAAATAATGGCAAAGGCACGGTGTACGGCTTCTACGGCTATTCTCCGTGTTCCTATTTCAATGTATTTTTTATCGCGTGCAATGGCAAAAATATTGAGCGTTGCCAATGCAAAAGTCGTGGTTTTTATACCTCCGCCCGTTGAAGCTGGTGATGCACCAATCCACATCAAAAATATCATAAACAAAATTCCAGGAATGGTAAAGTCGGTCATATCTACAGTATTAAATCCAGCGGTACGCGATGTTACTGAAGAAAACATAGCGGTAGTAAATTTGCCAAAAGCTGTTTTGTGCTGTAAAAGATTGGTTTGTTGTTCAGAAAAAAGAAAGAAAATTGTTCCTGCGGCTATAAGAATAATTGTTGTGTAAAGTACAATTTTGGTGTTGAGATTAATTACTCTAGAAATAAAAACACGATCATCTTTTCTAAAAATATTTATAGCCAATTTTTTAAAATACTGGATTACGTTATAGGCAATATGGTAGCCAAGTCCTCCAAAAACAATTAGCCCCATTATTATCCACTGCATATAATAATTGAAACGAAGTCCATTATCATAAAGTCCATTTGAAGCCAATGAAAAACCTGCATTGCAATAAGCCGAAATAGCGTGGAAAATTGCAAAAAACCCTCTACTTTTAAAAGAATCAATATGTGCTAGCGAATGATAGATGAAAAATGCGCCTATACCTTCTAAAATTAATGAAAAAACAACAATTTGCATTACTGTTTTCATTACACTATTAAGCTTATCGTGGCCCAAAATATCTTTCATATAAAGGCTTTCCTTAAACGAAGCTCCACTTTTAAAGAAATAAGCAAAAAATGAAGTGAATGTTAGCATCCCCAAACCTCCTATTTGAAATAAAATCATAATTACGGTTTGTCCAAAAGGGGTAAAATCCTTTGCCGTATCTACAACGATAAGTCCAGTGACAGCGGTTGCACTTGTAGCTGTGAAAAGTGCATCGGTAAAGCTTATGCCTGCTGTTGTCGCACTAGGAAGCATCAATAAAAAAGTTCCGGCGAGGGCTATAATTGCAAAACTGCCAACAAAAAGTATGGCAGGATTGAAATAAATGCTGTAAACTTTCCGAAGTAGAAAGGTAAGCCGAATAAAGAAGTAAAATAGCAGTCCATATTCTATAACATACCGCGCATTAAAAAAGGTTTCAACCACAGAAGTTTCATAATTCGCCAAAATCATGATTACTTCCAGCACGATGAGCAATAACAAAATAAATAGATTTATTCTACTGCTTTTATTTACATCTGGATCTTTTCGGAACCTGTTGTATTTGTAGAAGTTAAAGGCTATTAATGCAAATAGCAAACTTGGCAATACAATTAGTTTGTATTGTCTAAAATCTTTAAAATTTTCAAAACCGAAGTCAAAAATTAAAAATGCCAACAAACCAAGGTCCAAAAACCAAACGACAATATTCGTCAGGCTCGTTTTTCTCCAAAGGCTCATTTCATTTGTTTTTTTATGGAAAGCATGAGTTCAGACCCGCCATTATTAAGAATAAATGTAGCACATTCTTTCCCAAAGCCTTTGTATTTCGACGTTAAAACTTTCTTTTCAATGTCTAGTTTGGTTTTGCCATCAAGAGAAAAAAGACATCCTTTAAATTGAACTTCTTCGCCAATTATTTCAGCAAAAGCACCAATTGGCGCGGTGCAGCCACCTTCAAGCGTTCTTAAAAATTCACGTTCAATATGTGTACAAATTTTAGAAGCAGAATCATTTAATTTTGAAGTAGCTTCTATACAAAACTCATCATTTTCCAGAGCGACAATTACCATTGCTCCCTGTGCAGGAGCGGGAAGCATCCAATTTAAATCTATAAAATCTGCTGGCAAAAGGTTAATTCTCTGCAAACCAGCTTTTGCGAAAATTGCGCCTTGCCAATCATTATCTTTCAGTTTTTGAAGACGTGTGTTTACGTTTCCACGCAGATCCACAACTTTATGGTTTGGATATCTATGAAGCCATTGAGCTTGTCTGCGAAGACTCCCAGTAGCAATGGTGCACGGGCTTTCAAAATTTACTTTGCTTTTTGTCACCAAAATATCTTCAGAAGAAGCACGTTCCAGAACAGCGGTCTGCACAATACCATTGGGTAATTGCGTGGGTACATCTTTCATGCTGTGCACGGCAATATCCACGGTTCCAGTTATCATTGCGACATCCAACGTTTTTGTGAAAATTCCGGTAATGCCCATTTCGTAAAGCGGTTTGTCCAAAACCAAATCGCCTTCAGATTTAACGGGGACCAATTGAGTGGTGTATCCTAAATTTTCAAGTTTGGATTTTACAGTGTTGGCTTGCCAAAGTGCAAGTTCACTGTCGCGGGTGCCAATTCGGATTGTTTTTTTCAAGATTAGGCAGTTTCAAGTTGAAAAACCCTTCTTATGAGTTCTATACTTTCGGCGGAGCCTTCTTCGCCTTTCAAATGGTTTGCGAAATGTGTAGTTATTTTTTGAATGAGTCGGTCGCTTATTATTTCAGCTTGCTCTTCATTGAAACCTTCAATTTTTTTGCGCTGATAATCTATTTCGCCGGCTTTAATTTCAGCAAGTTTATTTTTAAGGGCTTTTATGGTTGGCGCAAATTTGCGATTATCTGCCCATTGATTGAATTCCTTTTCTATTTCAGTAATAATCTTTTTTGCCAAAGGAAGTTGTGCCGCACGTTGTTCCAAGGTTTGGTCTGTTACCGCGGCAAGATGGTCCATATGCACTAAGGTTACCAAATCATTTTGCAAAACATCTTCAGAAACATTTTTTGGTATGGAAAGATCTAAAATAAGCAATGGTCTTTTTAGATATAAAAGTTCTTTTGAAATAGTGGGTTGCTGTGCTCCGGTTGCCACAATAAGCACATCGGCTTGTGCTATTTCACTTTGAATATCGGCATAATCCTTAACGATCAAGTTGAATTTTCCCGCAACTTTTTCAGCTTTTTCCTTGGTGCGGTTTATAAGGGTAATATGGTCGTTTTTGGTATGTTTGATTAAATTTTCGCAAGTATTTCTGCCTATCTTCCCCGTTCCGAAAAGCAAAATGTTCTTTTCTGAAATGTAAGGAACGCGCGCCATAATATATTGCACCGCTGCAAAACTAACGGAAGTTGCGCCCGAAGAAATTCCTGTTTCATTTTTTATACGCTTGCTAGCTTGAATAACCGCATTGGCAAGTCGCTCCATAAATGGATTGATAATGTCGTGTTTTTTTGACTCGCGAAAAGCATTTCGCAATTGACTGATAATTTCAAAATCTCCTAAAATCTGGCTGTCAAGACCAGTTCCCACAGTGAAAAGATGTGAAACGGCATCGTGGTTTTTATAAATATAAGCTACTTTTTCAAACTCTTCAACGGTTCCATTGGTGTGTTCGCAAAGCAATTTTATAAGTTGGTAAGGATGCTGCGCAAAACCGTATAGTTCAGTTCTGTTGCAAGTTGAAATAACAGTGAGGGAAGGAATTCCATCAGCTTTGGCCTGCAAAAGGATTTTCTCTTTTGCAATATCATTTATGCTAAAGTGACCGCGGATTTCGGCATCTGCTTTTTTGTAGTTGAGGCCGATGGCGTAAAAATTGCCTTCAAGTGATTCCCCAGAATATGTTTTCAAATTTTCCATATAAAACAGGAGCAAATGTAAGGGCATTGTTTTTTAAAAAATAACGCCAGCGGTATCTTTTATGTCGATGTCTGTTAAAAATGGACTAAATATGATATTTATCATACTTTAAGCCCTAATTTCGCGGTTTCCAAACAATATTAGTTTCATTTTATTTAGAACTATTCTAAATAAAATCAATTTAAATACGATATGGATATACAAAAAAATGTCGCTCAAAGTTTCTATGAAGAAACCACAATTGAACCAGGCTTTTTCATTTTAAAATTCAATAACGAAACAGATGAAAATCAAACTTTTAAGCGCGAGGTAAGCTCCAATTTCATCCAATTTCATTTCTGTATAAAAGGATCTGCTTTCTTTGTTTTTAATGAGGGAAATTACAAGCTGCCCATTCAGGAAGGAAATTCATTATTGCTCTATAATCCGCAGCGAGATTTACCATTAGACCTTGCATTAAACTCCCATTCATGGGTACTTTCGGTATTACTCCCCATAAATAAATTCCACAGTCTTTTTTCAACGGAAGCAAACTATATCACTTTTTTGAGTGAGGAAAACAAAGACCGAAAATATTATAAAGATGCCCAGGTTACGCCTTCCATGGCAATTGTGTTGAATCAACTAATGAATTATAACCTGCATCCCACTATAAAACCACTTTATTTTAAGGCAAAGGCTTACGAATTGTTGAGTCTTTATTTTAACCGTCCAGCAGATGCAGATGTAGAACAATGCCCTTTTTTGGCTGATGAAGACAACGTTTCAAAAATAAAAAAGGCGAAACAAATTATGGTTTCCAGAATGGCAGAACCTCCAACTTTACAGGAATTGGCCGATGAAATCAATTTGCCAATCAACCGATTGAAGGAAGGTTTTAAGCAGATTTATGGCGACTCGGTTTTCAGTTTTTTGTTTGATTATAAAATGGAAGTCGCACGACAACTTTTGGCCACAGGCTCACACAATGTGAATGAAGTGGGATTGAAAGTTGGCTATAGTACTGCTAGCCATTTTATTGCGGCTTTTAAAAAGAAATTCGGCACTACTCCTAAGAAGTTTTTGATGGGGTTAAACTCATAAATAATAAAAATAGTTTCATTGTTTTTAAGTACCGCCTCTTGTAAGTTTTGAATTTTAAAAGAGTAATTTTGCCTTAAATTTTTAACAGTTATGAAAGGAGTTCTCCTTGTAAACCTCGGCTCACCGGACAGCACCAACCCAAAAGACGTAAAAAAATACCTCGATGAATTTTTGATGGATCCTCGGGTTATCGACGTTCCTTTTTGGTTCCGTTCGTTTTTGGTTCGGGGAATTATTCTGAATACACGCCCAAAAAAATCTGCCGAAGCTTATCAAAAAATTTGGTGGGATGAAGGTTCACCTTTGATTGTTATTTCAGAAAGACTTCAGAAAAAAATTCAAGAAAAAACAACTGTTCCCGTTGCTTTGGCAATGCGCTACGGAAGCATGACTTTGAAAAAAGGCTTGCAGGAATTGGTAGATAAAGGCGTTGATGAAATTTTGACCATACCGCTCTATCCGCAGTTTGCAATGGCAACCACGGAAACTATTGACGTGAAAGTGGAAGAGCTTAAAAATGAATTTTTTCCGCAGTTACAAATCACTTCGCTTCCTGCATTTTATAACAAACCGGAATATATTGAAGTGCTTTCGAAAAGTATTTCTGAAAAGATTAAAAACCTTGATTATGAACACCTTTTGTTCAGTTATCACGGCGTTCCCGAAAGACATATTTATAAAAGGGACATCACAAAAAGTCATTGCAAAATTGACGGAAGTTGTTGTGTAACACCTTCGCCCGCCCATGAGTTTTGCTATCGCCATCAATGTTTAAAAGTAACCGCATTAGTGGCGGAAAAGTTGAATTTACAGCCTGGAACCTATTCAACATCATTCCAATCGCGATTGGGTTTTGATCCTTGGTTAAAACCGCCAACCGACAGAACTATAGAGCGTTTAGGACTTGAAGGAACTAAAAAAATGGCAATCGTTACTCCTGCTTTTGTAAGCGATTGTTTGGAGACTTTGGAAGAAATTGCAATGGAAGGCCAAGAAATTTTTCATGAAGCCGGCGGAAAAGATTTTACTGTTATTCCTTGTTTAAATGACCGTGATGATTGGGCTGAAGTTTTAACTGGCTGGATTGATAAATGGCGAATTGTGGATGTAAAAACAGCAATCGCCTAATGAAACCCAATCAAAGCGCCGCACTTGGCACAGATTCCATTGGAAGTTTACTGATTAAACAAGCTGTGCCAGCGTCCATCGGTATTTTGGTGATGTCGCTGAACATTTTGGTGGACACCATTTTTGTGGGCAACTGGATTGGTTCCATCGCTATTGCAGCCATAAATGTAGTTTTACCGGTTTCTTTTTTTATTGCCGCATTGGGAATGGCCATTGGTATTGGGGGTTCTTCAATAATTTCGCGCGCTTTGGGAGCCGATAACAAAGAACGCGCCCTAAAAACCTTCGGAAATCAAATCACCGTTACTTTACTGCTAACAACCGCTATGGTTGTTTTTGGACTGGTTTTTATAAACGAAATTATTCCAGCCTTTGGGGGGAAAGGCGACATTTTTGAACCTGCAAAAATCTATTATCGCATTGTGCTTTACGGAGTGCCGCTTTTGGCGCTTTGTATGATGGGTAATAACGTAATCCGTGCCGAAGGAAAGCCAAAATTTGCAATGATCGCCATGATTATTCCTTCTGTTGGGAATCTTCTTTTGGATTATATACTAATCAATCTTTTGGATATGGGAATGGCAGGCGCAGCTTGGGCCACTACTATTTCTTATGGACTGTGTTTTCTGTATGTGCTTTGGTTCTTTTTAAGTGATAAATCGGAACTTAAAATAAGCCTTCCGCATTTTGGGCTTGACTTGCCCATTCTTAAAGAAATGTCAGCACTTGGTTTTGTAACATTGGCAAGACAAGCGGTTGTGAGTGTTACCTATCTTTTGATGAATAATATTCTTTTCAATATTGGAGGCGAAGCTTCTGTGGCAGCTTACGGAATTATTGGTAGAATGCTAATGTTTGCTCTTTTCCCTGTTTTGGGCGTTACACAAGGGTTTTTGCCGATAGCGGGATTCAATTATGGCGCCCATAAATTTCCACGGGTTCGGGAAAGTATCAACAAAGCTATTTTATATGCAGGCGGTTTGGGACTTTTTATTTTTGCTTTGATAATGATTTTCCCAGAGGAAATTGTTTCGGTCTTTACAAATGATGCAGATATCCTTTCGGAAACCCCGCACTATATGCGCTGGGTTTTTGCTGCAACACCAATTATAGCGATACAGTTGATTGGGTCGGCATACTTCCAAGCTATTGGGAAAGCGGTTCCCGCTTTATTGCTAACATTAACGCGACAAGGATTTTTCTTTATTCCGCTTATTTTTATACTTCCACATTACTTTGGAGAATTGGGCGTCTGGATTTCCTTTCCAGCGGCAGATATACTTTCAACCATTGTTACAGGTTATTTTTTGAATCGGGAAATTAGGAAAACGTTGAAGGATTGAAACTGATTTTTTAGTATATTTAACTACTGACCAATCTTTTCGATTATGAAAAAACTATTACTTCTCCTTGTATGTTTCTTCTTTCTTCAAAACGCATATTCACAGCCCGCAGGAATGCTGAACGAAACTTTCCGTTTGAAATCATTACACATTGGTCATGATTATTTAACCCCTAATGGTGAAAATCCAAACATTACCATTGCTGAAAACTCTGGGAATTATTCGATTGAAGCTAATGGAATTACCAATACACTTTCTGCTGAGGCAACATTCAGTGGTGATTCCATTACTTTTGAAAATAATTCGATTACGCTGGATGACTGTACTGGCGATACCTGCTATTATGAAGACTAATATTTTTATGACTTCTTAACAACGCTGAATCTTGACCCTAAAACTTTCACTTATTATTATTCTGAAAGCAATGGTTTTAAATTTTTACGGCTGAGGGACGCAAATAATAATTGGGCGCATTATAGTACAGAACCTGTGCCAGTAGCCAACCCTATGTTGTTTCAAACTTGGTATCTCTTTATGACTCAAGGAGACATGGGCGATCCTATTTTTTATTCAGGTCCCAATCCGCCGCAAATTACCATAAACCCAGATTTTACTTATACCGGTATTGAAAGCTGTGCAACAATCAGTGGCGATTTTATTTTGGGAATTGGTTATAGTTATGATTTTCTCTTACAGGCCCAAAATTATGAGCAGGATGAAAGCAATTGCCAGCCAGGCGAGGCCGAATACGCTTTATTTGAACTTCATAATGGATCTCTTTTGGATTCTAGTGTTTATGAAGGAAATGATGGCAATGATTATCTCCAGTGGGAATACGCTCCTGGCTTTCTTTCCTATTTTACGAACGTGTTGCTCACAACTCCCGAAAACAGTTTGGCCGACTTAAGGATTTATCCAAATCCTGCCCAAAACAAAATAATTATTCAATCCGCTACCAATAATTTCGATTCTGTTTCTATTTCAGATATTAATGGGAAAATTGTAAGTTCATCAAAAAATCTGGCTTCAAACGAAATTGATGTTTCAAACTTAAAAACAGGGATGTATTTTATAACCATTACTTCTTCCGAAGGGAGCATTACGAAGAAATTCATCAAAAATTAGTTTTTAGCTTCAAAATACTGTCAGCCCATATTTTGAATTATTAGGTATCTTTACGGTCAAGTTTTTACAAAACCAAGCCGTAAATGGAACAATATTATCCTTACATAAAATCGCTTCACTTAATATTTATCATCACTTGGTTTGCGGGGCTTTTTTATATTGTTCGTCTTTTTGTATATCAAATTGAAGCTTCCCAAAAACCTTCTCCCGACAAAGAAATTTTGGGTGCCCAGCTTAAAATAATGGCTTCACGACTTTGGAAAATCATTACTTGGCCAAGTATGATTTTGGCAATTTTCTTCGGAATTTGGCTCATCTACATGCGCATGTTTTTTTTAAGCGACGCTTGGATGCAAGTAAAATTAGGCTTTGTAGTGCTTTTGATAATCTACCAGTTTAAATGCCATCAAATTTTTAAACAGCTCCAAAATGGCGTAGTTAAACATTCCTCAAACTATATGCGGCTTTTCAACGAAGTGCCCACAATCATTCTCTTTGCCGTAGTTTTTTTAGTGATTTTAAAAGATGGAACCAATTGGATTTACGGTACAATTGGAATTATTGTTTTTGCAATTTTATTAATGATGGGTTATAAAATTTATAAAAGCATTCGGGAGAAATAGCTTCGAACTTTGGAATTTGTGATTTGTTATTTGGAATTTTCCTTTTAGGTTCGATTATTGCTATCTTTCATTCTTCAAAATAATGTAAATGTACTTTTACAAAAAATCGCTTCGCACCCGCATCTTTCTTTCTATGTTCCTTTTGGTTTTGGGAGCTTCTGTACTTATTGCTATTGTTACGGTATATCAATACAAGGAAGAGGCACAGGACTATCACCGAGACCGCTTGCTGCGCAAGGAAGCCGCAATTAGAGCAAACATAAAATACATTCTTGACAATACAACCTATCCTGAGGAAACAAACCAAATTCCATTGATTTTCAAGGATAAAATTTATGAAATCAAAGACATTCATGGTCTCGAAGTTTTTCTGTATGATCTTGACGGTAATCTTTTAAAATCTTCAAGACCTTCCTTTTTTAAGGACACCGTTTCACCTAAAATTCCAGAATTTGTATTGGAAAAACTTCAAAATTCGTCCATAAAAAATTACATAAAGGAATTTGAGGAAGGGGGGCAAAAATATCAATCTTCTTACACTTACATTACTGACAGTTATTTTAAACCTTTGGCAATTCTAAATTTGCCCTATATTGAGGACGACGGTTTCATCACCAAAGAATTGACTGAATATCTTTACAGGCTTGGAATGGCATATTTTTTTATGTTGCTTGCAGCCATTGCTCTGGCCTATTTCCTTTCAAAATACATAACACGTTCACTTAACGAAATAAGTGAAAAGTTATCCGAAACCCGTTTTGATACACGAAACAAAAAAATCCACCTCAGCGATACACCAACTGAAATTTCCACTATCGTAAACGCATACAATGGAATGATAGATGAACTGGAAAACAGTGCCGTACAACTTGCCGCAAGTGAACGCGAAACAGCTTGGCGTGAAATGGCAAAACAGGTGGCGCATGAAATTAAAAATCCACTAACGCCCATGCGACTAACGGTTCAAAGTTTCCAACGAAAATTTGATTGCAACGATCCTGAGATTGATAAAAAAATGACAGAATATACCAATACGTTACTTCAACAAATAGACACTTTAAGCTCCATTTCATCAGCCTTTTCAACCTATGCAAAAATGCCCGCACAACAAGATGAAACGCTGAATGTGGTTAAAATAAGCAAGCTGGCGTTGGATATTTTTAATGAAGATTATATCTATTTCTTTTCGGAAGAAGATGAAGTGCGCGCCCGTTTTGATAGAACACAATTAATACGAGTGGTTACCAATTTGGTTAAAAACAGTATTCAATCCATTGAACAGAAAAATCCTGCCGAGCCAAGGATTGACGTTATTGTTAAAATGGAACAAATGTTTGTAAGTATCTTGGTAACGGACAACGGCATTGGCGTTCCCGAAGAAAACCGAACCTGCATTTTTGAGCCACAGTTCACAACTAAAACCAGTGGTATGGGTCTTGGTTTGGGAATGGTAAAAAATATAGTTGAAACCTATGGTGGAACAATAACGCTGGATTCTTCAGAAGAAAAAACCACTTTTAAAGTTTCGTTTCCCACAATGCTTTAAGGTTTTTAGTAGCTTTGTAAATAGACCTCGAATTCACAAATAAATAGCACGTCGAACACAGAATTTAGTTCATTCGCGGCAAAAAAAATTATCTAAAAAAATTATTCTAATATGAATTATCAAAACATACTTTCCGAAACCGAAAACGGCATCACTACAATCACTATCAATCGCCCTTCAAAATTGAACGCATTGAATCGTGAAACAATTCAAGAATTGCATAATGCTTTCGAAGAAGCCGAAGATTCATCAAAAACGAAAGTTTTAATTATCACCGGAAGTGGCGAAAAGGCTTTTGTTGCAGGCGCCGACATTAGTGAATTTGCAGACTTTTCAGTTGAAGAAGGTGGAAAATTGGCAGCAAAGGGACAGGAACTATTGTTTGATTTTGTGGCGAATTTTTCAAAACCAGTAATTGCAGCGGTAAACGGTTTTGCCCTTGGCGGCGGGTTGGAACTGGCAATGGCGGCACATTTCCGCATTGCTTCCGATAATGCAAAAATGGGGCTTCCCGAAGTTTCACTGGGCGTAATTCCAGGTTACGGTGGCACGCAACGTTTGCCGCAATTAGTTGGAAAAGGTCGCGCAATGGAACTGATTATGACTGCGGGAATGATTGATGCCAACCAAGCGCTCCAATACGGTTTGGTTAACCACGTAACAACTCCCGAAGAATTGCTGGAATTTGCTGAAAAGATTGCGGGAAAAATCATGAAAAATTCTTCCGTCGCCATCGCTTCGGCCATTAGGGCCATCAATGCAAACTTTGAAGACGGCGAAAACGGATTTGAAGTAGAGATTGAGGAGTTCGGAAACTGTTTCGGCACCGAGGATTTTAAAGAAGGTACACAGGCTTTTCTTGAAAAGAGAAAAGCTGATTTCCCCGGGAAATAAAACCTCTCCAATTCAACTTTATGAAAAATATTATAATTCTACTTTGTTTATTTATTGGCGTAATCGCACACGCACAAAGAGATACAATTAAAGTTTCTGTGAGCGAAATTTTTAAAGATGAAAAATACAAGACTTCACTTTTGTTTGCCAAAGAAGATGCCAACGGCGATATTTTTACTGTTAGAAATTATTATTCCAGCATTTCAAACCCAAAAGGATACTACATTGAGCATTATAGCAAAGACCTAAAATTGCTTAAAAGAACTACTATTGAAGTAAATCGCAACGAAATAAAGGGACTGTTTTTAACTGAAGATTCTGTAATCCTATTGCAATTTCAATATAATTACAAACAGAAAAAATACGCCTTCGCTACGTTATCATCTTCAAAAGAAGATTTAAATTTTAGCGAAAAGGAAATCTATTCCCTTGATCGTGAAAGGCTTGATAAATACGATTATTTTGGGATTCGCAGCGAGCCAGAATTCAACTTACATCGCCATAATAATTTAGGTGATATTGTGGCATCTGAAAATGGAGATTTTATTACTCTCAACCTTTTTACGAAATCAAAAGATGGCGATGCATTGCTTGTTATTACTTTCAATAAAAATTTCGAAAAAGTTTACGAATACGAATTTGAAAATATCATATCCCTAAAAGAAACAGAAAATAAAAAATTGCCGTTGGAATACCAAAACATGGTTTTGGACAATGACGGTACAGTCTATTTTTTGGGAAGGGTTTTTAATACAGCCAATAGGGATTTGGAAAAAAAAGACGTACCTAACTATTATTTTGTGCTTTTTAAAGGCGATGCAATTTCAAGTAGCCAGAAAGTTCTTCCTATTGAAAGTAACAAAATTATACGTTCGCTCCAATTGGTCACTAAAGGTGAAAGATTATCTGCTGTTGGGCTTTACACAGAGAACGCAACTGAAAGATTTTTTGAACTATCTGGAACGGCAACTAGATATGACGGCACCGGAAGGATAAATTTAGACAAGAAATCTTCATCAAAACTTTCGGAATCATTTCAGCCATTTTCGGAAGAATTTATGTTGGAAAAATACGGAAAAGTCAAAGAAAAAATAAATTCATTTCTTGCATATCGAAGCATTTTTATGTTGGAAAATGGCGATGTTATTATAAATGCTGAAGAATTTGAGATGTATATTTCAGACGATAATGTGAACGCAAAACGTGTTTATAAAGACATAATGGGTTTTTGCCTCGGCAACGACGGAACTTTAATTTGGGCAAAAAACATCAATAAGAAACAGGATGATTGGTCGCTAGATAACATTCCTTTTCTTTCATACACAGCAACCGTTAAAAACGATGTTACTTATTATTTTGTAAATGCAGCTTCAGATTTAAAGCTTTTAAAAAACAATCAAATAGAACTTACGGAAGGACCGAGGCTCTACGCTTTAAAAATTTATAAAACGGGCGCTTTTAGATATGATAAGGTTTTGAATCCAGAAATATTTAATGCGCAACTCGCAGTACGCTTCGGAATTCTGATAAATGAAACAGCTATCTTAACACAGGCGGAAAGTAATGACAAACCAATGTTAGTGAAATTATACTTCTGATTCTGAATTGTTTTCTGCTAAAATTTCAAATCCATTCAGTAAGATTCTTAACTTTATAGACTTCTTTTCTTTAACGCTATTGTAACTATTATGAAAAAATATATTCTATTAAGCTTTATTCTTGTTTTTACATTTCAACTTATCGCCCAAGAAAAAGCCGAACCGTGGTTTAAGGACGGCGAAGCCCAAATCGTTCCCGCTTTTGAAAATCAACAAGATTGGATTAGAACAGATCTTTGGGTAGAAACAACTTTTGACACAGACGGCGACGGCAAACCAGACCGCATGCACGTTGACGTTACAAGACCAAAACAAACCGAGGATGGATTGAAACTTCCCGTAGTTTATGAATCCAGTCCCTATTTTGCGGGCGTTGCTCCCGAAGTGGAAGGGGCCTTTCACGACGTGCACCACGAACTGGGAGCGGAAGAAAAAGAAATTGTGCATCCTTCAGTAAAAAGGCTTGGGGAACGCCCCATAATTTCAAATTCCCAAATTAAAACCTGGGTGCCGCGCGGTTATATTGTTGTGCATTCCTCCTCTCCCGGAACGGGGCTTTCGCAAGGCTCCCCAACCGTAGGCGGCGATAACGAATCCCTCGCGCCAAAAGCGGTGATCGATTGGCTAAATGGCCGCGCAAAAGGCTACACAACTCCCGATGGAAACGAAGAAGTAAAAGCATATTGGACTACAGGAAAAGTTGGGATGACGGGAACTTCCTATAACGGAACCATTCCATTGGCAGCAGCAACCACTGGGGTTGAAGGGCTTGAGGCCATTATTCCCATAGCACCAAATACTTCCTATTACCATTATTACCGTTCAAACGGATTGGTTCGCTCGCCCGGTGGATATTTGGGCGAAGACGTTGATGTGCTTTATGATTTCATAAATAGTGGTGACGAGTCAAAACGCGAGCACAACAATGCAACCTATCGCGATGACGAAATTAAAAATGGAATAGACAGAAAAACCGGCGATTACAACGAGTTTTGGGCTGGCCGCGATTATCTGAACGATATGAAACCGATGAAAGCCGCCCTTTTTATGTCGCACGGTTTTAATGATTGGAATGTTATGCCAGAGCACAGTTATAGAATTTACAAGGCTGCGGAAGAGATGGGATTGCCCGTAAAAATTTATTACCATCAATACGGCCACGGCGGTCCGCCGCCATTTTCAATGATGAATAAATGGTTTACGAAATACCTCTTCGGGATTGATAACGAAATTGAAAAAGGGCCAAAAGCATGGATTGTCCGCGAAAATGATAAAAACGACAACCCAACGCCCTACGCAGATTATCCAAATCCGGATGCTGAAAAGGTTACTCTTCATTTTAAAGCAACAACTAAAAATGAAGGAATGTTGACTGTTGAAAAAACCAAAAAACAAGGCACCCAAACCTTGATTGATGATTATAATTTTTCTGCAGAAAACCTTGCCCAGCTTCCAACTTCAAAAAACAGATTACTGTTTGTAACCCCAATTTTAAAGGAAGATGTACATCTTTCGGGGCTTTCGAAATTAAACATCAAATTGGCAAGCAGCAAACCCGCGGCAAACCTTTCCGTATATATGGTTTCCTTGCCTTGGAATACCGAGAAGAATGCAAAAATAACTGACAATATTATCACTCGCGGTTGGGCAGATCCACAGAATTACAAATCCATTTCTGAAAGCGAGCCTTTAATACCGGGCAAGTTTTATGAACTTTCCTTCAATCTAATTCCCGACGATCAAGTAATTCCTGCCGGACAACAAATCGGGTTGATGATTTTTTCGAGCGATAGTGAATTCACACTTTTGCCAGAACCAGGAACTGAACTTACTGTTGATCTTGACGCAACTACAATTGAAATTCCAGTTGTTGGCGGGAAGGAAAAATTTGAAAAAGCAATAAATAAATAGGATTATTTCCAATTACGAAAGGATTATTTCCAAATAATAATTAACTTTGAAGAAACCCAAACTTCAAAGTTTTTTTATGTCCGCTGATTTTCTAAAAGGCCGTGGCGCCCAGAAAAATGTACACAACCGTTTCTTCAAAAACAGTCATGAAGTGCTGGATGAATATTTAAATTTCTGTGAAGTTGAAGGCGAAGAAGCAGATAAAAATAAAACAAACTATATTGAAGTTTTTCCAAAAACATTTGTAAACAAAGTGGAAAGTCCAGACGTTGGGATGGGTTTTTCTGCAAATCCATACCAAGGTTGCGAACACGGCTGCGTTTATTGTTACGCCCGAAATAGTCACGAATATTGGGGTTACGGGGCTGGTTTGGATTTTGAGAGAAATATTCTCTTTAAAAGAAATGCACCACAACTTTTGGAAGAAAAAATAACTTCGAAGAATTGGCAGGGAAATACCATCGTTTTTTCGGGAAATACGGATTGTTATCAACCGCTGGAACGCAAACTTGAAATCACCCGAAAATGTTTGGAAGTAATGCTGAAATGGAAACATCCAACGGGCATCATCACCAAAAATTCGCTGATACTTCGCGATCTCGATATTTTAAAGGAAATGGCAAAACTGAATATAATTTCAACAAATATTTCAATTACTTCCCTTTCTGAAGATACGCGCCGATTGCTGGAACCGCGAACTGCGAGTATCAAACAACGGCTAAAAACCGTGGAAACGCTTTCAGAAAATGGAATTCCTGTACGGGTAATGATGGCTCCAATTATTCCGTCTTTGAATAGCCACGAAATTCTTCCTTTGGTAAAAAAAGTAGCAGAACTTGGCGCAAACGATGTTGGTTATACAATTGTGCGATTAAACGGTCAAATTGCTGAAATTTTCAAGGATTGGGCGCACAAAACCATTCCCGATAAAGCGGAACGGATTTTAAACCAAATTGCCGAATGCCACGGCGGAAACCTCAACGATAGCAATTGGGGACGACGAATGAAAGGCGAAGGGACAATTAGTGAGCAAGTGAAAGATACGATGACAATAGCCAAAAAAAGGTATTTAAAAGACAGGAAAATTGAGGCTTTGGATGCTTCGCATTTTCTGCAACTTAAAAATCCGCAGATGAAATTGTTTTAGAAATTTACTTTTCGCCGTTCCACTCTGCATAAAACTGTTTCAGAAAAGTTTCCATAAAAACGTGCCTTTCTTCAGCAATTTTTCTCCCAGTTTCGGTATTCATTCTATCTTTTAAAAGAAGTAATTTTTCGTAAAAATGATTGATTGTTGGTGCATTCGAAACTTTGTATTCTGAAGGCGTCATATTCAAATTCGGCATAATTTCCGGATCGTAAAGTTTTCGGTTTTTAAAACCTCCGTAGTTGAAAGTGCGCGCAATTCCTATAGCTCCCAGCGCGTCCAGCCTATCGGCATCCTGCACTACTTCCAATTCTTTTGAATGAAATTCCTGATTTTTATTTCCGCCTTTAAAAGAAACATTTTCAATAATTTTCACAACATGGTCGATTGTTTCTTCGGAAATATTTTGCGATTTTAGAAATTGTCCCGCTTTTCTTGGGCCAACGGATTCATCGCCATTGTAAAATTTTGAATCCGCAATATCGTGAAGCAATGCACCGAGCGAAACAACAGTTTTATCAACATTTTCACTTTCTGAAATGAGCAATGCATTTTTATAGACCCGTTCAATATGAAACCAATCGTGGCCGCCTTCGGCATTTTGCAATTCCTCTTTTACAAAATTGATTGTGTTTTGAATTATTTCTTCCGAAGAAAATGAGTCCATCATTTATGGATTTTTGAAATGATGATTTCTTCCACTTTGTCGATCAGCATTTCAACTTCGTAATCAGCTATTTTTATTGCGGGATGTGCGGTCATTTCCAAACGGACGCCCATTTGCATCGGGAACATTCCCCAACGTTGTAACTTCCAAGAATTATTGAAAGTAACCGGAATAACATAACCATCTGGCACTTTTTTGAAAAGCGTTTGCAATCCTGTTCTTCGAAAAGGCTTGGGCACACCTGTTTTGCTGCGCGTTCCCTCGGGGAAAATAACGCCGCTTCGCTTAAATTTCTGAAGGTATTTTGAAAATTTCACCATTTCTACAATGGCTTGTCTTGGGTTTTTTCTGTCAATCAAAATAGAGCCGCCGTGCCTCAAATTATAGGAAACGGAAGGAATGCCCTTCCCTAATTCTACTTTAGAAATAAACTTGGGATGATATTTCCGTAAATACCAAGTGATAGGCGAAATATCCCACATACTTTGGTGGTTTGAAACAATGATTATTGGAACATTGTTCGGGACGCTGGTGTTAATGTCAATATGGAATGTGGTTCCCAAAACATTTAAACAGCGAAGCAATGTCCAGTTTAGATAATCAACACTTTTTTTATGTGCTGTGTACCCAAACCAGTTAAAGCAAATCCATTGTATGGGGTGAAAAATAACGATTGTAATACCAAAAAACAGGTAAAACAATACCGTAAAGGGATAACTTATTATTTTAGAGAATGCCTTCATTTCCTTTCAAAAGTAAGAAAACCGCCCTTAAAAAGACGGTTTTTCCTGTTCGACAATTTTTGTTTTCAAAATTGAAAAATTAAATTTTCGATTTCAATTTAGATTTTGGTCTATTTTTCAGTGTATTTTGTTCTATGTAAATATAATTGTAAACACAAACACCAACGATCAATAACCAAAACGCTCTGTAAAGCCAATCATTTATTTCCTTTCCGAATAAATGTGAAACCTTCGGGTTCATATAAATGTTGACAATTAGTGCGCCAAGCGCCAAAATTCCAATAACGATAGTAAATGGCTTAGTCATTCTCATAACTACAGATCTCTAAAGTTTAGCAGTATTCGTTATAGGCGCCTTTTAAGTTTTCGGCAATCATTTGTGCTGGACGGCCCTCAATGTGGTGGCGTTCCAACATATGCACCAATTCGCCATTTTTGAATAAAGCCATTGATGGAGAACTTGGTGGAAACGGAACCATATTGGCTCTTGCTGCATCTACAGCTTCGCGGTCAACACCTGCAAAAACAGTAACCAAATGGTCTGGTTTTTTATCGTTTTGAATTGACATGGCCGCTCCTGGGCGAGCATTTGCAGCTGCACACCCACAAACAGAGTTTACAACAACTAAAGTTGTTCCTTCTTTTTTTAATGCTTCTTCAACATCATTGGCTGTATGTAATTCGGAAAAACCTACTCTTGTAAGGTCTTCGCGCATTGGTTTTACTAGTTCGGGTGGGTACATAATATTTTGAATTTTATTGTATTAAATTAAGATTGCAAAGATACGAAATTTGAAAACGATAAATTTTCAAATAAATACCAAATTACAAGCTCCAAATCCCAAATAATTTTTAAAAAAAAACTTCTCATTTCAAATGGGGATTTGGAATTTGAACTTTGGTATTTTAAATAGTTACCTTTGTCGGCTCTTAAAAGAAAAAATTACAATTTTATGCTTCGTTGGTTATTGGCCGTTCTAGGTTATTTTATATATCGTTTTCCCGGTGCTATTGTTGGTTTTGTTTTAGGAAGCCTCCTCGATAACCTAAGTGTAAAAGGTAAAACATTTCAGACCTCTTTCGGCACATCACAGCAACAAGTTACTCCTGCAGATTTTGAGCTTAATTTACTTTCTTTGGCTTCTTTGGTGATTAAAGCCGATGGAAATGTAAGCCAAACAGAATTGGATTACGTGCGTCAATATTTTGTACAAGCTTATGGGCGGGAGCGGGCAAACGCCACTTTTAAGGTTTTTAATGAAGTAATAAAAAAGCGGGAGATTTCGGCTCAAAACATTTGTACTCTTTTGCAACAAAGAACCCGTTATGAAAGTCGTTTGCAGATTCTTCATTTTCTGTTCAGTATTGCGAATGCAGACGGAAGTGTTTCAACTTCCGAAGTAAATGAAATTAACAAAATTTCAGGTTTTTTAGGGGTTTACGCTCGTGATTTTGAAAGCATAAAAGCAATGTTTTTCAAAAATCCGGACAGTGCATACAAAATTTTGGAAATTGAAAGAACTGCAACTATTCCAGAAATAAAAACAGCGTACCGAACCATGGTAAAAAAATACCATCCCGATAAACTGCAGCATATGGATGAAGCCCATCAAAAAGGAGGTGAGGAAAAATTCAAAAAAGTGCAGGAAGCTTATGAGCAACTTCAGAAAGAACGCGGGTTTTAAATAAAAATCAATATTTACTTTCCGAATTTCAATTATCATTTAATCAATGATTGATTCAATTTTTATATGTTTTTAGTCAAGGCTAAAAATAAAAAATAGGTAAATAGAAAAATATTTTTACTTTTGTACCTATGTTTACATTAGCCGAAGAAAATTATTTAAAAGCAATTTTTCACCTTGAACATGAGTTTCACGGAGAGGTAAGTACCAACGCCATTGCCGAAAGCATGGAAACAAAACCTTCTTCAGTAACTGACATGGTTCAAAAACTGGGCGAAAAAAAATTGCTTACCTACAAACGTTACAAAGGAGTTAAATTGACCGCGGAAGGCAAAAAGGTTGCTACAAATGTTATTAGAAAACACCGTTTGTGGGAAGTTTTTTTAGTTGAAAAGCTAAATTTTCATTGGGATGAAGTCCACGAAATAGCGGAGCAGTTAGAGCATATTCAATCTGAAGAGCTAATAATACGTCTAGACAAATTTTTAGGAAGCCCAGAATTTGATCCTCACGGTGACCCAATCCCTGACAAACACGGGGTTTTAAAACGCACAGAGAAAAAACTGCTTTCAGAAATTGACAAAAATCAAAAAGGCGTCTGCGTGGGCGTAAAAGAATCCAGCCCAGAATTTTTACAATATTTGGATAAAAAGAAAATCAGCATAGGCACCAAGATAACAGTTCTTGGGAAGGAATTCTTTGATGGCTCAATGATAATCCAAGTTGGAAGAGAACAGTTTTTCATTTCACATAAAATAGCCGAAAACCTTTACGTTCAAACGCAAGAATAACGATGGATAGAAGAAGCCACAAATCATTGGAAGAAGTCCACGGAACTATTGAAACCGCTGGTAAAAAATCACCGTGGAAACGGCTCCTCGCATTTTTGGGCCCGGCTTATTTGGTGAGTGTGGGCTATATGGATCCAGGAAACTGGGCTACGGATATTGCGGGCGGAAGCCAGTTTGGCTATAAACTGATTTGGGTATTGTTGATGAGTAATATTATGGCGCTACTGCTTCAAAGTTTATGTGCGCGTTTGGGCGTTGTCCGCGGACGGGATTTAGCACAAGCTTCCCGAGAAGCCTACAATCCATTTGTAAATTTTGTACTTTATATTTTAGCCGAAATTGCCATTGTAGCTTGCGATTTAGCCGAAGTTATTGGGATGGCAATCGGATTGAATCTTCTTTTTGGGTTGCCGATGGTTTGGGGAGTTACTATTACGGCATTGGATACTTTTTTACTTCTTTTCCTTTTGAACAAGGGAATGCGAAAAATGGAGGTTTTTATCATCGGTCTAATTTTTATTATTGGTGGTTCTTTTGTGGTTGAAATGTTTTTTGCAAAACCAGATATGGGCGAACTTATGGCTGGTTTTATTCCTTCGCTTCCAGATAGTACAGCGCTTTACATTGCTATCGGTATTATTGGGGCGACCGTTATGCCGCATAACCTGTATTTACATTCTTCTCTCGTACAATCCCGAAAAATTGAACGTACCAAAAAGGGAATAAAACAAGCATTGAAATTCAATTTTATAGATTCTGCCATTGCGCTCAATCTTGCTTTTTTTGTAAATGCTGCAATTTTAATACTTGCCGCAGCAGTTTTCCATAAAAATGGAATGTTTGAAGTGGCTGAAATACAAGATGCACACGCATTATTGGAACCACTTTTAGGCTCAAGTTTGGCACCTACTTTTTTCGCAATAGCATTGATTGCAGCTGGACAAAGCAGTACGCTTACGGGTACTCTTGCCGGACAAATTGTGATGGAAGGGCATTTAAATTTGCGTATCCAGCCTTGGGTCCGAAGATTAATCACACGTATGCTCGCCATTGTTCCAGCCCTTTTTACAGTTATTTATTTCGGGGAAAGTGGCACCGGAAAATTGCTTGTTTTAAGTCAAGTAGTATTGAGTCTTCAACTTGGTTTTGCAATAATCCCGCTTATTCATTTTGTGAGCAGCAAAAAACTGATGAACGGTTTTGAAATTAAATGGCCTTTAAGAATCGCCTCATGGCTAATAACAATAATAATTGTTGGGCTTAACGCAAAATTGGTTTATGATGAAATAACTGGCTGGTTAACTACTGCTGAAAACCCAATCTACATTTGGACTTTGGTAATTCCAGCAGCAATCGGGGCGGCAGTTTTACTGATTTACATAACTTTCAAAACTACTGTAAAGGATATTAAATTAGAAAAACGAAAAATGGTTCCGCATATACTGGATGCCAAAGTAGATGAGCTTGCGCAACCGCTTTCCTATAAAAAAATTGCTATTCCTGTAGATTTTTCAACTTCGGATGAAAAGAGTATTTCAGCAGCATTGCAACTTGGTGGAAAAGATGCCGAATACACCTTAATTCATATTGTAGAAACACCCGGAGCTATGATTTATGGTGATGAAATTGACGATTATGAAACTGAAAGCGACGAGGCATTTCTGAATAAGTATAAAGAAAAATTAGATGCAAAAGGCTTTAAAGTTTCGGTTGAATTAGGATTTGGTTCTCCAAAGAAGATAATTCCAAAAATCGTGAATGCAGCTGATTTTGATTTGTTAGTTTTGGGCGGTCATGGACATTCAGGCTTAAAAGATTTATTGTTCGGAACTACTGTTGACAGCGTTCGTCATAGAGTGAATATTCCCGTATTTATTGTTTAAAAACATATTAAAATTAACACCGTAAAAAAGGTTTTTGCTTTACCATTTTTTTTGGCACTATTTTTTAATGTATCTTTAAAATTGAAAAAAAACTTACAATGAAAAATTCACTTTTAGCAATCATCATTCTTTTTTCAACCTTTGCTTTTGGGCAGGAAGATTCCGCAGAAACCCCTAAAATAGGTGTGAAAATACCAATTGGAAAAGCAATAGTATTGAAAGGTGTTTCCATAAAATTTTTGGAAGTTGTGGAAGACTCACGCTGCCCAACTGGTGTTCAATGTATCTGGGCAGGACGTGCTATAGTAAAAGTTGCTGTAACTTCAGATGGAAATACTGAAGAAAGACTTATGATTTTTGGTGAAGTAAGACGCGGAGAGGAAAAAAACACAAACCTTTATAGTTCCGCTAATTTTTCCATCAATGGATTGTCCTTAAAGCCTTATCCCACATCAGATAGTGCGGGCAAAATAAACAATTATGTTTTATTGGTTTGTGAAGATAAAAACAACTAACTAGTGGCAACCACAATCCTTTCTGCCACATTTTGTTTTACCACCATCCAGCGTGCTGCTTGAATTTTGACGTGCTTCAAAAATAGGGTTCCAAACAAACTTTTTAATTAAAAAGCCCGCTGCAATAGAAAATGTTATTAAAACTAATATTGTTTGCATTGTGCAAAGATACCCCAAAGAAAATCAAGTTACAAATATTGCATTTCAGAAAAAAGGGTGACATGCTCCCAGTTTCATTACATTAATGAAAACTACATTTGCTGCAGTCAGAATGATCTCCGGGTTTACTTCTTTTCTTTTCTGTTTGGAAGGGATTCCAAACAAACCTAGTTATAAGAAAGTACACTGCAAATAAGAATGTTATTAAGACAAGAAAAGTTTGCATATCGATAAAAATTTTATTCTATTTCAAAAATTGATAGGCAGCCAAAGCAACTACATAGGCAATCGCGCTCATCACGACCAACTGCCACATAGGCCATTTCCAACTATTTGTTTCTTTTTTAACAATTGCTAGCGTACTCATACACTGCATTGCAAAAGCGTAAAAAAGCAATAGCGAAACCCCGCTCGCAAAATTAAAGAGCGGTCCTCCTAAAATAGGATTTATCTCTGCCGCCATTCGGCTTTTTATGGTTTGTTCATCTTCGCTGCCAACGCTATAAATTGTTGCGAGGGTTCCTACAAATACTTCGCGTGCGGCAAAGGAGCTTACTAGAGCAATGCCTATTTTCCAGTCGTAGCCTAAAGGACTTACGGCAGGCTCTATGGCGTGGCCAATGTGACCAATGTATGAATGTTCCAGTTTATAGGAATCTATGTGCATCTCAATATCTTCTTCGGAAAGGTTTTGTGAAGCGTATTCCTTCTGAATAATTTCTTCTGCATTATTAAAATCACCAGGGCCATAAGATGCCAAAACCCAAAGAATAACAGAAATTGCGAGTATTATTTTTCCCGCACCAAAAACGAAAGCTTTTGTTTTTTCAACTACAGTAATCAATACGTTTTTTGGAAGTGGAAGTTTGTAATTGGGCATTTCGACCACAAAAAAACTTTTGGAACGTATTTTAAGTATTTTATCCAACAGGTAGGCCGAAAAAATAGCCGCACCAAAGCCCAATATGTACATAAACATGAGCGTGAGGCCCTGCAAACTAAAAATACCGAGCACGCGCGTGTCGGGAATTACCAATGAAATAATTATCAAATAAACTGGCAAACGCGCCGAACAGGTTGTAAAAGGCGTTACCAAAATTGTGATTAAACGCTCTTTCCAGTTTTCAATATTACGGGTCGCCATAATTGCGGGAATGGCGCAGGCTGTTCCTGCTACCAAGGGCACAACGCTTTTTCCGCTGAGCCCAAAACGGCGCATAATACGGTCCATCAAAAACACTACCCGGCTCATATAGCCCGTTTCTTCCAAAATTGAAATAAAAAGAAAAAGAAAGGCAATCTGAGGAATGAAAATTACGATTCCGCCAAGCCCCGGAATAATTCCTTCGGCAATCAAATTCGTAAAATCTCCTACTGGAAGTGATGTTTTGGCCCATTCGCTGAGGGAAGCAAAAGTGCTATCAATAAAATCCATTGGGTAACTGCTCCAGTCAAAAATTGCCTGAAAAATTAAAAGTAGAATTGCGAAGAAAATCACATATCCCCAGATTTTATGGGTTAAAACACGATCCAAACGGCTTCTTAAATCCTTTGCATTTGCAGTATCTATATGAAGTGTTTCCTTTAAAGTTTCATTGATAAATTGATAACGAGCTACGGTTTCCTTTTGCTGAAGCCGTTTAAGATTGCTCACAGATTCAGTTTGAAAGGAAGCCACACCCTTCAACTCGTTTCTGTCCAATTTTCCGAAGTTTACATCTTGCGTTATCACTAGCCAAAGCTTGTAAAGATCTTGGTTTGGGAATGCTTTTCGCAAGCGGTCAAAATACTCTGGTGAAATGCCAGAGGCATTCAAGCTTGGTTTTGTGGAAAGGTGCTTATAATCTTCAATCAATTCCTTTAAATAATCAAAGCCCAAGTTTTTCCGCGAACTGATTAGGGCAATTTTTGTATTTAACTTTTCTTCAAGCAAAGGAACGTTCAGTGAAATTGCTTTGCGTTTCATCCTATCGGACATATTTATAGCGAGAATTGTGGGAATTCCCAAATCCTTTATTTGTGTGAAAAGCAAGAGGTTTCGCTTCAGATTTTCAATATCGGCAACTACAATGGCTACATCGGGAAAATCTTTGTCGTTTTTATTCAGAAGTAGTTCAATAACAACATTTTCATCAACTGAGGAGGCGTTCAAACTATAGGTTCCGGGTAAATCCAGGACGTGAACTTTGCAGGCTCTGCCAAACTTGCAGGTGCCTTGTTTCTTTTCAACAGTAATTCCAGGATAGTTTCCCACTTTTTGGTTCAGTCCCGTAAGCCGGTTAAATACAGAGGTCTTTCCGGTATTTGGGTTTCCAATAAGTGCAACATTTATGTGTTTTGCCATATTTCGACTTTAATTTATCCTGAGCCTGTAGAACGACTTAAAAACCAGCGGATATATTAAAAATTATATCAATTCAATTTCTATCAAACAAGCGGTTGCCTTCCGAATGGCAAGGTGACTGCCATTGATGTTTAAATACAAGGGATCATTGAATGGAGCTATTTGCACCAAAGAAACCTCATTACCCGGAAGACAGCCCATCTCCAAAAGTTTTAGGGGCACAACATCTACCGAAAATTCTTTGATAATACCGCGCTGCCCTTTTTTTAATGAAGCGATTGTAACCATCTTTTATTTAGATTGATTTTAAACAAGGCAAAAGTAAAGGAAAAAAAGGACGTGGGGAAAGTCCTTTTGGGATTTTTTGTTGGTGAAAAAGAATTATGATTACAAAAGCTATTATTCTTTTTTTAGAATTTTGATATCTTCCAACAGCTTTTCAATAGATTCAGAATCGGTGCCGTCATAAAAACCGCGAATTCGCTTCTTTTTATCAACAAGCACAAAGTTTTCGGTGTGAACTAGATCGTTGTCAGAATATGGAACATCTTTGGCCACGAGATAGGATTTTCTTGCTAGATTGTAAATTTCTTTTTTATCGCCAGTCACCAAGTTCCATTTTGAATCGTTCACCCCTTTTTCCAATGCATATTTTTTAAGCTGGGCTACGGAATCAATTTCAGGAGTTACGGTATGCGAAAGCAATAAAATTTCATTATCATTTTTAAGTTTTTCCTGTATTTTCACCATATTATCTGTCATTATCGGACAAATGGTTTGGCAGGTTGTGAAGAAGAAATCTGCCACATAGATTTTATCATTATAATCTTCTTGCGTTATTTTCTTCCCGTTTTGGTTGGTCAAGCTAAAATCTGAGATGACGTGATATTTTTTCACATATTGAAGTGTGGTATCCACCAATTCAGCTGAAACATCTGCGGGCTGGTAGACTTTCAATGTCTTTTTGGGTATCATTATTTGGTAAAATACCGTAATTATTATAATGGAAAGGATAAGAAAGAAAATTGCAAAGAATTTATATTTCTTGAAAAAAGTAAGCATCGCGTTAAATTTTAGACTGAAAGAACATATTTGGGCGCAAAAATAAGTCCTAATAATATCAAAATGAATACATTTAACATCCTAATTTCACGTTGAAATTAACCCGTTGGTTTCTCCTGTCTTCGCCTTCAGAAATCGTTCCGTTGATTTTGGCAAAACAATAATTAAAAAAGACATTACACAATGAAAGCATTAGTACTCCCCTGCTTATTTTTAATCTCCCTTTTTTCCTTTTCGCAAAGTTTTAGAACTGATGACATCAGTGAGGCCGAAGCCAAAGCCGCAACTGGTATGTTTACTACCCAACGCAATATGAATACTGGCAATTATGACTTAAAATATGCCCGGTTGGAATTGAACGTTGATCCAACCCAAGCATTTATTAGCGGAAAGGTCACTTCACATTTTGAAGCGAAAGAAAACATGAATTCGGTTACATTTGAACTTGTGAACAACATGACCGTTTCTTCAGTAACCCAGCGCGGCACACCGCTTTCTTTCACACAAAACAATAATGATGAAGTTGTAATCACACTGCCCCAAATGCAAAACCAGGGTGTTTTAGATTCAATTTCCATCAGTTATTCCGGAAACCCTATAAGTTCTGGGTTTGGTTCTTTTGAAATAGACACCCACAATGGCGATCCCGTGATGTGGACACTTTCAGAGCCTTTTGGCGCTAAAGCTTGGTGGCCTTGCAAACAAGATTTGATAGATAAAATTGATTTATTGGATGTTTATATTACCACACCCCGTTTCAATCCTTCCAATGAAGAATATGTTGCAGTTTCCAATGGTTTAGAATTGAGCCAAACAATAAACGGTAGTAACAAAACAACCCATTACAGACACCAACACCCCATTCCTGCCTATTTGGTTGCGATTGCCGTTACAAATTATACCGTTTACTCTCATACCGTAGATAACAACGGAAACCCTTTTGAAATCATAAACTACATTTATCCCGAAGATCTTAGCTATGCTCAACAACGAACCCCGGTTACAGTTGATATAATAAATTTATACGCCGATCTTTTTGAACCCTATCCGTATGCAGATGAAAAATATGGTCACGCCCAATTTGGTTGGGGAGGTGGTATGGAACACACCACGGTTTCGTTTATGGGTGGGCTAAGCCGGGGACTTATTGCGCATGAACTTGGCCACCAATGGTTCGGTGATAAAGTTACCTGCGGGAGCTGGCAAGACGTTTGGCTTAACGAAGGTTTTGCCACCTATTTAGCTGGAACGATAATTGAGAATTTTGATTCAGCTTCAGATTTTAGAATTTATAAACAGGACAAGATATCTTCAATCACCCAAGAACCCGATGGATCCGTTTATGTTCCAGCGCAGGACACAATCTCTGTTAATAGAGTTTTCAGCAGTAGGCTTAGTTATAACAAAGGCTCTATGGTGTTGCATATGCTTCGCAAGAAATTGGGTGATGCTGTTTTCTTTCAGGGTTTAAAAGATTATTTGGCAGATCCGGCACTCTCTTACGGCTATGCAAAAACCCCAGACCTCATCAGAAATATGGAAAACGCTAGTGGCCAAGACCTCTCAGAATTTTTTAACGATTGGATTTATGGGGAAGGATACCCACGTTTTACCATTCGATGGAACCAAGCCAGTGCGGGAAGCCTTAATGTGAAAATTAACCAGACCCAAAGCCATCCTTCGGTATCTTATTTTGATGTGCCAGTTCCATTAAGACTTCACGGAACACAGGGTGAAACACTGGACATCGTTTTGGACAATACTTTTGATGGGCAGATTTTTCAACCTTCAGTCCCTTTTACCGTAAACGGCGTTCAGTTTGATCCAGAATACGATATTATTTCCAAAAACAACCAAGTACTTTTGGGCACAGACGACTTGGCATTTGATCAGCAACTGGTTTTATATCCAAATCCAACCACGGGCTTTATCAATCTTCACAAACCAGATGCACTGCAAGTGAACCAAGTTCGTATTTATAATACTTTGGGGCAAATGCTTTATTCTGAGGCCTATTCAGAAACGGTTGATGTTTCAATGTTTTCGAAAGGTATTTTGTTCTTTCAAATGGAAACTGCAAAAGGAGTTATCAACAAAACAATTGTGAAAGAATAGATTTAAAATACTAATAAATCTATTTCAAAATAAATAATAATAAGCGGGAACACACCCGCTTATTTTTTTTGCAAGCTCTAAAAGGTTACTTTTGTGCGATTTTTGCTTAAAACCGACATATTGGCAAGCATTTTCATTTTAGGCTCGATTTTGGTAACGAGTGTTTAAAAAATTGAGACTTTTTATTAAAAAATCTATTTAAGAAACTATGACTCCATTCGCTGTTAAAGCTATACAACTACTTTTAAGTCTTTCATTACTTATCGTGCTTCATGAATTAGGGCATTTTATTCCCGCAAAACTTTTCAAAACTAGGGTAGAAAAATTTTACCTTTTCTTTGATGTTAAGTTTTCACTCTTCAAAAAGAAAATTGGCGAAACCGTTTACGGTATTGGCTGGTTGCCTTTGGGTGGCTATGTAAAAATAGCCGGAATGATAGATGAGAGCATGGACAAGGAACAAATGGCCGGTCCACCACAACCATGGGAATTCCGAAGCAAACCTGCGTGGCAGCGTCTTATTATTATGCTTGGTGGGGTTACGGTAAATATTATTGTGGGGTTTGTAATTTATATGGGGATCTTATATTTCTACGGCAGAAATATAACTACTAATGAAGATATTCCTCAGGGGTTTGCAGTAACCCAACAATTTAAGGAGTACGGTTTTCGTGATGGTGACCACATCTTAACTGTAAACGGTGAGCCGTTTGAGGATGTTATGGAAATTAACAGATATATGTTTTTACGCGATGTTTCAAAAGTGGAAGTAAAACATAGTGATGGTTCTATTGAATCCATTTCGATCCCTGAAGATGTGGGGACTAAAATGTTCCAGAATGATTCACATTTTCCTTTCTCACCAATGCGATTAGCTGTGATTGATACTATTTATCCAGATTATCCCGCTAATGATGTTGGGTTTGAAAAAGGGGATAAAATTATATCAGTAAACGGTAAGCCTATTCAATTTTTTGAAGAATCTACTCCTTTAATAGCAGCAAATGGGAAAAATGAAAATCTAATTGTAGTATCAAGAAATAACCAAATTGATAGTATTAAAGTTACTGCAAATGACGAAGGGAAAATTGGTATAAATGCCTTCGGAAAAGAGCTAAAATTAGGTAAAACTGAAATAAAATATTCCTTGACCGAAAGCATCGTTGGTGGTTTTGGTTATGGCTACAATACCTTGAAGGATTATGTTTCCCAATTTAAATATGTTTTCACCAAAAAGGGTGCAACACAAGTGGGTGGTTTTGGTGCAATCGGAAATCTTTTTCCAGATGCTTGGGATTGGCAAAGCTTCTGGGCAACCACTGCTCTAATATCAATAATCCTTGCTTTTATGAACATTCTGCCCATTCCAGCTTTAGATGGCGGGCACGTAATGTTTCTTTTATATGAAATTGTAACAGGCAGAAAGCCGAACGATAAGTTTATGGAATATGCCCAAATGGTCGGTTTCTTTATTTTGATAGCCTTGGTACTATTTGCCAACGGAAACGATATTTATCGCTGGCTGTTTGAATAAAGAATCAACAAATAATCTTTTTAAAAATACTTCGGAAAAAAACCGAGGTATTTTTTTTAAAAATTTTTGATGACAATTCCATCGCTTTTTCGATGTGCTTAAAATGGCAAAGTTGAGTTTTTGGCTTTTGGGCAATAAAATAGGTGATGGATTAGTTACTTTAAACGAAAAAAAATATCCACTTATCTTAAGTTGGTCAAAAATTTTAAAACGATTGCAGATAAATTGTATCTTTCTGTATTGTTTTAGAAAAATGCAGACAATCAGCAACCAAAAAATCAAGGATTTGCCATTAAACAGAACGACAGTGCTCATTAAACAAAATGACACTGCCACACTAAAGGAATTATACAAAGCAAACTTTACAAAAGTGAAACGCTACGTTCTTAAAAACAGTGGCGATGAACAACAAGCAAAGGATGTTTATCAAGAAGCATTTGTGGCAATGTGGCGAAATATTAAAGACGATAAATTTTCTGCGGAAAGCGAAACCGCTATTAATGGCTATCTTTTTCAGATTGCAAAATATAAATGGCTAGACCACATAAGATCCGTAAAATATAAAAACACAACATTCATAAATCGTGAAATTGAATATAACGAACCCGATACAGATGAAAACGAAGTTCAAAATAGAAAGATTAAACTAATAATGGATTCCATAGACCAACTTGGCGAACGCTGCCAGTTGCTGATGAAACTCTTTTATTTTGAACGAAAATCCTTTAAAGAAATATCTGAATTAATGGCTATGGACGAAGCTTCGGCTCGCAACGCAAAATATCGTTGTCAAGAACAATTAAAAAAAATGACCCAAAATATCCCCAATGGATTCAAATAACAAAATACAGAACAATCAGGAAACACAAGAGCTTATAGACGCTTACTTGCTGGAGGATCTGGACCCAAAGGCCCGTGCCGATTTTGAAGAACGGATGAAACTATTTCCAGACTTTCGTACCTTGGTTGAAGAGCAGAAAGCTATAATTAGAGGTGTGGAAGAGCACACTCTGAAAAATTCTTTTGAAGATTTTCACTCTGAAATTGTAGAAGAACCAAAAAAGAAGTGGCAATCCCCTAGTTGGTTAGCTTTGGCCGCCTCTGTTTTGATACTTATTTCAGTAAGTATATGGGCAATTTTTAGTAGTGGAAATTCATCCCAAAAAGTCTTTGCTGCAAATTTTAAACCAGACCCTGGCCTCCCAACGACCATGAGCACTTCTTCAAATTATGATTTTTATTACGGAATGGTAAACTACAAACGCAAAGAATACAGCGAAGCCATTTCGCGCTGGGAGACCCTTTATGCTGCAAATCCAGAGAATGATACGGTGATTTATTTTTTGGGTGTCGCAAATTTGGCAAATGGTAACGCCCGCCAAGCAAAAAAATACCTTCAATCGGCAAAGGAAAAACCCGAAAGTGCTTTTTATGAAGACGCACAGTACTATTTAGCATTGGCCCTTTTAAAGGAAAACAAAATAGAAGAGGCCAAACAAGCGCTGGCCGAAAGTACTTCTCCGGCCAGCATAGTGCTTCTTAAAGAAATAAAATCTTTATAATTTTTCCGAAACTTTCTTATTTTCCGAACTTTAAAAAAACAAAATCAATAAAGTTTTATTTTTTATTTTGACGGAATTAAAAAATAGGTATATTTGCAACCGCTAACGCAAAATTCCTCCTTAGCTCAGTTGGTTAGAGCATCTGACTGTTAATCAGAGGGTCCTTGGTTCGAGCCCAAGAGGAGGAGCACAGTTAGACAAAGCCTTTACAGAAATGTAAAGGCTTTTGTGTTTTAGATGGGGCAAACAAAGCTTAATACTTTCCATTTCCACAAAACTCCTTTAAACCAATTTTTTTTTGACGCGAACCCAATTGCAATTAGAATAAAATTTTGCTTTATTTTTAATTCAAAAAAGCTATGTATCAAAGAAAGAAGCACGGAAAAGGGTTTACCTATAAAGACAAAAACGGTAAGACTATTAAAGATGAAGAAATCCGAGAATGGATAAAATTATTAGTGATTCCACCTGCTTGGACAGATGTTGAAATTAATGAAAACCGAAAAGCAGATTTATTGGTTACTGGGAGGGACGACAAAGACCGCAAACAATATATCTATCACCCTAAATATACGGAACGCCAAAACGCTAAAAAGTTTGATCGGATTATAGATTTTGCTGATAAACTGGAACATATGCGCCGGGTTACTGGACAGCATTTACGCAAACGAAAACTAAATCGTGAAAAAGTGATGGCCACCATGGTCCGGCTTTTAGAATCGGCTTTCTTTCGGCCAGGTAGCGAGGCATATTCCAAGGAAAATGCAACGTACGGTTTAACTACTATGAGAAGTAAACATTTAACCATCAAAGGAGACGAGCTCATATTTTCATACAATGGAAAATCTGGGCAAGACCAAGAAAAGCATATAGTTAATAAAAAACTCGCTAAAATTGTAAAAGAGATTGACGAAATGCCAGGCTATGAAATTTTTAAATATCTTGATGAGGATGACAAAATTGTTGATGTAAAAAGTGATGATCTAAACAGCTATATTCAAGAAGTAATGGGAGAAGGATTTTCTGCCAAGGATTTTAGAACCTGGGCAGGAACGATGATAGCTGCCATAGCATTGGATGAGCTAGGAGTAGTAGATAAAAAGGACCAGAAACTTTTAGACAATAACATAAAAGAAGCCGTGAATTTAGTTTCGGAAAGATTGGGCAATACGCCTTCAGTAGCACGCAGCTCCTACATTGACCCACGTATTATAGAAGATTACACAAATGGCCGCACCCTGCAATATTTTGAAAAAGAAATTAGCCAATTGCTGAAAAAGGCCGAAAATTTATCCAAGGAAGAAATTGGAGTTTTATGTTTACTTCGCAATCGATTAAAGAAGAAATAGAAAATTGTCTATTGCAAAGTGTTCAGTTTAAACCTTATTCTGAGTTTAAATAAATCTGAAACGCCCTCTTTATTAATGGAGAGTATAGAAATTTCCTAAATTATATAACTAATTCAATTCAAGGAAATAACTTCAAGTTATCGGTATTTTAAAAGTTTATTTGAATTCTTAAAATAGCTTTTCGAATATCAACTTGAATTTCAACAATGGGTTGAAATAAAAAATGTTTTTTACTAAAATTTGGTAGATCTGCTTCCTCCATTTACCAAAATATGATTACAATTCTTTTATAAACCTACTGAATTCAAATCTTTTCAGATTTTTCAAAATTGTTGATAAACATTGGACAACAATTTTAGTCCCCCATTTAATAATGCCAATTATATTTTAATATTTATACTTCAAATTTATTTCTAATTTTTAGTACTCATTTCCATGGAAATTACCCACGTTATAAAAAGAGATTCAACCACGAAACTATTTCATTTACAAAAGATTACGGATGCAATTTTAAAAGCGATGACCGCTGCAAAACACGGTGGGCCAGAAGAAGCGCAACTCATCTCTGAGAATGTTTACAAAGCACTTTTGGAAAGAAAAAGAGTGGATGGAAAATATATACCCACGGTTGAGGAGGTTCAGGATTTTGTGGAAACCAAATTGATGGAAAGCGGATTTTTTGATGTAGCAAAAAGATACATTCTTTATAGAAATCAGCAGACCCAAAAACGTAAACTAAACATATTCGAAAAACGGATAAATTTAAAACCATATGAATATCCTGCACTTTATGAATATGTGCCAGCCATCCGCCATTCATATTGGATACATACCGAATTCAACTTTACAAGCGATATTCAGGATTTCAAAACGCGTCTTTCGGAAGTAGAACGAAGTGCTATTAAAAACACCATGCTCGCCATCTCGCAGATTGAAGTGGCAGTAAAGAGTTTTTGGGGCGATATTTATCACAGAATGCCAAAACCAGAAATTGGTTCTGTAGGCGCAACCTTTGCAGAAAGTGAAGTGCGCCATCACGATGCCTATTCACACTTACTTGAAATATTGGGACTTAATGAGGAGTTTCAAAACCTAAAGAAGAAACCGGTGATTATGATGCGGGTCCATTACCTGGAAACCGCTCTTAAAAATGCAAAAAGTGACGATAATAAGGAATATGCCGAATCTATTTTGCTGTTCTCTCTCTTTATTGAGCACGTTTCCCTGTTCTCACAATTTTTAATCATAATGGCCTTTAACAAGCATAAAAATATGCTGAAAGGAATTTCAAATGTTGTGGAAGCTACTTCTAAAGAAGAACAGATTCACGGTGATTTCGGAATTGATATTATAAAAATAATCAAGGAAGAAAATCCAGAATGGTTTGATGAAAGCTACAATAGCGTGATTCAGGAAGTTTGTAGAGAGGCCTTTATGGCTGAAAGCAGAATTGTAGATTGGATTTTTGAGGATGGCGAACTTGACTTTCTACCAAAAGCCGTTGTAAATGAATTTATAAAAAACCGTTTCAACAATTCCCTTGAGAGTATCGGAATTGGAAAAATATTTGAGATAGACGAAAGCCTTTTGGCTCAGACCGAATGGTTTGATGATGAAATTATTGGCACCAAGCATGGCGATTTCTTCGTAAAACGCTCTATCAATTACAGCAAAAGAACCCAAAGTATAACCAGTGATGACCTTTTTTAAATGAACGAACTAAATCAACACCTCGACACTCAGACTTCAAAAACAAATTCAGAAACCAATAACCTTGTAAACGCTCGAAAAGAAGCGCTCCATCAAACTGGAGAAAAAGAAAAACAAGGATTTGAATGGCTTACCGAACACAGTCGTAATTTTTTAGCCTCAGGTTATATTGCTCCTGGTGTTAGTGCGGAAGAACGTATTCGCGAAATAGCAGACAGAGCCGAACAAATATTAGGAATTCCAGGTTATTCAGACAAGTTCTATAAGTATATGTCTCAAGGCTTTTTCTCTTTGGCATCTCCTGTTTGGTCTAACTTCGGAAAGAAAAGAGGGCTTCCAATAAGTTGTTTCGGATCACATATAGACGATGATATGGGCAACATTCTATACACCCAATCTGAAGTTGGTATGATGTCTAAACTTGGTGGTGGTACATCAGGTTATTTTGGGAAAATCCGTCATCGCGGAGCTGAGGTAAAAAACAATGGGCAAGCTTCTGGTGCTGTTCACATTATGCAATTATTTGAATCTATGGTTGATGTGGTGAGCCAAGGTTCGGTTAGACGTGGCCGTTTTTCTCCCTATTTACCAGTGGAACATCCAGATATTATGGAGTTTTTGGAAATCGGTACCGAAGGAAACCCAATTCAAGAGTTAACTCACGGCGTAACCGTAACCAATCAATGGATGGAACAAATGGTAGATGGCGACGAAGAAAAACGTGCAATTTGGGCAAAAGTACTTCAGCGTAGAGGCGAAATGGGCTATCCCTATATTTTCTTTAAAGACAATGCCAATAATTTTGCAGTAGATGTTTATAAGGATAAAAACCTTCCTATATATGCCAGCAATCTTTGCACTGAAATAATGCTACCATCAAATGACAATTGGTCTTTTGTTTGCGTGCTTTCTTCAGTAAACCTACTTCACTATGACAAGTGGAAAGATACCGATGCAGTGGAAACCATGGTTTATTTCTTAGACGCTGTAATAACTGAATTCCTTGATAAATTAGAAGACTATCGCGACTCAGAAAGTAGAGAGGATCGCCAAACTTTTCTATTTATGGAAAGAGCCTACAACTTTGCAAAAGACAATCGTGCTTTAGGACTTGGAGTTTTAGGCTGGCATTCGTTACTACAATCGAAAATGCTTCCGCTTAACAGTCAGAAAGCTTATGATTTGAACAGTGAAATTTTTAGAGTTATTAAGGAGAAATCCTATAAGGCCTCAGAAGAGTTAGCTGAAAAATTTGGAGAGCCTGCAGTGCTTAAAGGCTACGGAAGACGCAATGCAACTCTTAATGCAATAGCTCCAACAACATCATCTGCCTTCATTTTAGGGCAAGTTTCACAGGGAATAGAACCAATATGGTCCAATGTGTATGTGAAGGATATCGCCAAGATAAAAACAACCATTAAAAATCCATTTTTGGAGCAATTGCTTGAAGAAAAAGGAATGAACACTTTGGAGGTATGGCGAAATATTCGCGATTACGACGGCTCCGTTCAGCATCTTGATTTCTTGACAGATAAAGAAAAGGATGTATTTAAAACCTATTCTGAAATAGATCAAATGGATCTAATTTATCAAGCAGCAAACCGTCAAAATCATATTGACCAAGGACAGTCGGTAAACATTATAGTACATCCTGAAATGCCTGTGAAAGAAATAAATAAAATTCACGTGACCGCTTGGAAACTTGGATTGAAATCTCTTTACTATCAACACAGTATGAATGCCGCTCAAAAATTTGCACAGAAAAAAGACTGTGCAAGTTGTGAGGCATAAACTTCGGAATTAAAAAATTTTTATAAACTCAACAGTAATTAAATAAAAGGATAGGTTCAAAAATAGCTGAGCCTATCCTTTTTTATTCATAGATACATTAAAAGAAGACCACAAGAAAGATCAAAAATATTTAAATTTGCCCCAGTAATATAGGCCTCATAGTTCAATGGATAGAATAGCCCCGAAGCCTCGGGGTCCTAAACTTTAGATCCAAAACCACTAACCTTACCATCTTTGAGGCTGCCTAAAGTGTCCTGACACCTTGTAATCATTGAACATATATAATTCCGTACATTTGGTATTTACTATTTTTCCAGCATGCATTATCTGTATATAATTTATTCCGAGAGTTTAAATAAATATTATATTGGTGAATCTCCAGATATCTTAAGGCGTTTAGATCAACATAACAAACATTATTTTCAGAAAAGTTTTACAAAAGCTGCAAATGATTGGAAATTTTCGTTGACATATCAATGTGAAAATAAAATACAAGCTTTATTTCTAGAAAAATTTATAAAAAGAATGAAGAGTAGGATTTTTATTGAAAAAATCATTGGTAACCCACATATACTTTCAGAAATATTAAAAAAGATGTAGCTCTACCTTTCCAAATTTATTAACTCGCAACAACATTGATGAAGAGTAGGTCTTTGATTCCTATAGCTTGAAAAATGACTAGCGGTTTATTAAAAATACCTAAATTTAAACCCTCAAATAAGGTCCCATAGTTCAAGGGATAGAATAGGAGTTTCCTAAACTCTAGATCCAGGTTCGAGTCCTGGTGGGATCACTAACTTTGGTCAAGGAATAACCCCAAAATGTCGGGATTCTATTTAGATCCAAGTTCCCCCGATCCTTCGGGGTTGGTGAGGCTACAAAAAACCGTTCCTTTTTAGAACGGTTTTTTTTTAAATCTAAACTTGAATAACGATTGCTCCTAAAGAGTTAAAATCAATACTTCTCCTTCAAGTTTTCAAGCATTATTTTAGTCATTTCATCCAGAGAAATTTCACTTTTCCAACCCCAATCTACTTTAGCCTCACTATCGTCAATGCTTTGTGGCCAGCTATCTGCAATTGCTTGTCTGAAATCTGGTTCGTAACTAATTTTAAATTCAGGAATCTGCTTTTGAATACTTTTAGTAATTTCTTCGGGATTAAAACTCATGGCCGAAAGATTATAGGAACTGCGTATTTTAACCTTTTCACTTTCAGCTTCCATTATGCTTACTGTAGCATTTATGGCATCATCCATAAACATCATTGGCAGTGTTGTTTCGGCATTTAAAAAGCAAATGTATTTTTTGTGCTTCAAGGCTTTGTGGTAAATATCTACGGCATAATCCGTAGTTCCGCCTCCTGGAAGCGTTTTATAACTTATAAGCCCCGGATAACGGATGCTGCGAACATCCACCCCATAACGGTTGAAGTAATATTCACACCAACGCTCCCCGGTTTGCTTGCTGATGCCATAAACAGTACTGGGCTCCATAATTGTTCGTTGTGGGGTATCTATTTTAGGAGTTGTGGGGCCAAAAACTGCAATACTGGAAGGCCAGAATATTTTCTCAATTTTTTTATCCTTAGCCAAATTCAAAACGTGAAAGAGTGAATTCATATTCAGGTTCCACCCTTTCATCGGGAATTTTTCTGCAGTGGCAGAAAGCATTGCCGCCATCAAATAAACATCAGTGATTTCGTGGCGAATTACAATTTCTTCAACTGCGTCATAATCCATTGCGTCCAAAATTTCAAAGGGGCCACTCTTCATTAGCTCTTCATCACCTTCGCGGATGTCGCTCGCTATCACTTTGTTCTTTCCAAATTTATTTCTTAGATAAATCGTCAATTCAGTACCAATCTGTCCGCAAGCACCAATAATCAAAATCCGCTTTTTCATCCGTTTAATCTTTTAAAAAATGAAGTGTAAATATACATAATATCAGCTCTTTCAGTACTTAAAAATTTTATGTGCCATTTGGTTAATAACCAGTATCTTTGTGCCTCTTTTATACTTTATGAAGTTTATAATTCCTGTTTTATTAATTATTGGTTTCACTTTTTCCTGTGGAAATTCTTCCGAAGAAACCCAAAACCAATCATCCTCAATCGACACCTCCATAATTTTTGGGAATAAAGGTTTTGAATTTCCGCAACTTTCTGCACCAGCAAAGGAGCAGGCTGTACATTGGGGCGTTTTGGAAGATTTTCTTTCTGAAGCAAAAAATGTGAACGGCAGCAATTACCAAGACTTGCGAAACCGTTCTGAGCTTTTAAAGCAATATTCCGATTCGCTTTTAAAAAATATTCCCGACACTTTAAACACCAAACCAATCAACAGCAGATTGTTGGTTCTTAAAACCAGGTCTTCATTGCTTTTTCAAACTGTACACCAAGCTAGCATTGATTCTTTAAAAGTTCAAAATTCAATGGAAGAGTTGAACCTTGCCGTAAAGAACTTGATCGTTCAATTGAACGAGAAATTTCAAAAAGATAATATTGATTTCCAAAGAAAAGAAGACGAAGAAAACGAACTGAAAAAGCAGCAGCGCTACAAAGATTCCATTATGAACTTGGAACTTCAGGACAAAAAGAACAAAAAAGTGTAACAATCGAAGAAAAAGAACAACTTATACTTTCAGTATAAGCTCAAACATTAAATACTTTAAACCAAAACGATATAATGAAAACTAATTTTTTTAAACCTTTATTGGCCTTTACAGTAGTTGCAGTAGCCGCAACCGCTTGTAAAGAAAAAACTGATGTGGCTGTAGCAGATACGGAACCACACGGAATTATTCTTGCAAACATGGATACCACAGTAAGTCCAAAAGCAGATTTTTACAACTATGTGAACGGAAACTGGATGAAAAACAATGAGATTCCAGACGATCAAACAAGTTGGGCCGGGTTCACCATTCTTAGAAAAAAGACTGATGCGGATATGCTTAACATTTTGGCAAAAGCAAAAGAAAGCGGAAAATACGCTCCCGATACAGACCAAGCCAAAGCTTTGATGATTTATGAATCTAAGTTGGACACTGTTGCAAGAAATAAAGCCGGTATTGATCCAATAAAACCAACACTTGAAAAAATTGCAGCTATTAACAGCATGGAAAATTTTCAAAAATTAATAAGTGAAGATGCCGTTGCCGTTTCACAACCGTTTTTGGGTCTTGCTGCTTTTTCAAACCCCAGCAATAGTGCTATGAATTCAGCATATATTACTCCAGGAGGTTTGGGCCTTCCAGATCGTGATTTTTATACCAATACAGATCCTGCTTCAGTAAAAATCCGTCAGCAGTATGTGGACCACATTACACGGATGCTTCAGTTTTTGGGTGATACTGAAGAATCTGCCCGCAAACAAGCTGAGACCATTCTCGCTTTTGAAACAAAGCTAGCTACTCCAAGATTGGATAAAGTTGCGAGCCGTGATTTTAGAAACTTCAACAATCCAAGAAACATTGCCGAATTACAAAACATGCTTCCTCAACTTCAATGGGAAGAGGTTTTCAAAGGTATGGGCGTTACCAAAAAAATGGACACCGTTATCGTGATGCAGCCAAAATATATGGAGACTTTGAAGCAAATGTTCGCGAAACCAGATTTTGATACTTGGAAAACCGTGATGCGTTGGTCAACCCTAAACAATTCCTCAGGAATGTTAACTACGGAAATTGACAAAGCAAATTGGGATTTTTACAGTCAGACCCTAAACGGAACTAAAAAACAAAAACCTGCAAACGAGCGCGCCCTTGCAACAGTTAACGGAAGCGTTGGTGAGGCTTTGGGAAAACTTTATGTTGATGAAATGTTCCCGCCAGAGGCAAAGCAAAAAGCAGAAGCAATGATTGCTAACGTAATTGCAGCATACAAGGACCGCATCAATGCCTTAACCTGGATGAGCGATAGCACAAAGATAAAAGCAATTGAAAAACTTGATAAATTCACCGTGAAAATTGGATATCCAGACAAGTGGAAAGATTATTCTACTATGGAAGTGAAACCGGGCAATACCTATTATGATAATATGGTTGCGGTTCAAACTTGGAATTTCAAGGACAATCTTGATAAAATTGACGAGCCTGTAGATCGCACAGAATGGGGAATGAGCCCACAAACAGTGAATGCTTATTTCAATCCATTTAACAACGAGATCGTTTTCCCTGCTGCAATCCTTCAACCACCTTTCTATGATTATAAAGCAGATGAAGCAGTGAACTACGGCGGAATTGGCGCAGTAATTGGTCACGAGATTTCTCACGCATTTGATGACAGCGGTTCGCGTTTTGACGCCAACGGAAACTTGGTGAACTGGTGGACAGATAAAGATCTTGAAAACTTCACCGAACGTGGCAATAAGCTTGCAGATCAATACAGCAATGTTGAAGTTTTAGACAGTGTTTACATCAATGGAAAATTCACTTTGGGTGAAAACATCGGTGATCTTGGTGGTGTGTTAGGTGCTTATGATGGTTTGCAACGTTTTTACAAAGAAAACGGACGTCCAGATAATATTGATGGTTTCACGCCAGAGCAACGTTTCTTTATGAGCTGGGCCACAGTTTGGCGCACCAAATCTCGTGAAGAAGCACTTCGCAACCAAATAAAAACCGATCCGCATTCTCCAGGAATGGTTCGTGCTACACAACCATTACTAAATGTTGATGCTTTTTACGAAGCTTTTGATATTAAGGAAGGCGACCCAATGTATCTTGCTCCAGAAGAAAGAGTTCGCATTTGGTAGTCCCTAAAATATTTTTGAATGAAAAAGGAGCTGTAAAAGGCTCCTTTTTTTATATAGAAGTTTTAAAAGTATAATTTAAAATAGATTTCAAATTTTCCGAATCTACTTGTTTAAAAATTTCATCTGAATCTCCTTCCGCAAAAGTGGGTGGCTCCAAACCAAGATCTTTTGTCTTTTGAATATAATAATCAGCTTTTGTGGGGTGCTTTGGGTTTACAGCGTTAAATACTTTTCCAAAGGCATCCTGCTTTAAAATTTCAACCAAAATTGAAATGCAATCATCCCGATGTATCAAATTTACAGGCGCATTGCCATCTGCCAAATCTTTGCGTCCCGCCAAGTATTTTGCAGGCTGCCGGCTTCCACCAATCAATCCGCCAAAACGCACAATGGTGGTTTCTAATTCTTCCGAATTAAAAAATAATTCTTCCACTTGCCGCAATTGTTTCCCTGAAATGGTTTCGGGCTTTGGTTCGTCTTTTTCGGTTACATTCCCTTGCGAATCATCATACACCGAAGTGCTGCTCACTAAAATAATTTTCGAAACTGAAGCTTGTTTTATGGCTTCCAGCAAATGAACCATTTTCAAAACATAATCTGCTCCCGTATTTTTCCGAAGTCCGGGTGGAATCATTATCGCTAAGCAATGGACATTCTTCAAAAGCGCTTTTATTTCACCCTCAATTCCCTTTTCTGAAATTTCTAAAGGATACGCTTCAAAGCCATTCTGTTGCAATAAAGTAGCTTTTTCAATTGTTGTCACTGAACCTTTTATTGTATAGCCCAGAGAAGCCAGACGATAAGCCAAGGGTTGTCCAAGCCAACCAAGACCTGCAATAGCAATTGTTTTATTTATCATTCAAAATAATTTCTGGATTGGTATTAATTGTATCTGCAATTTTCACTCTTAAAGAATCTACGGAAAATGTACGTTTCACCGCAACCGCATCTGTAATTACAAATGGCTTCGGCATAGTGTAATCAGGTCTTTTTGAAATATTGAATTGTGGATCGGTCATCAAATCAAAAGAATATTCCAATACTTTGAAAGAAACAGAAGCATCATTTTCCACAGAAAAATTCACTTTAAGAGAATCATTTTCCGAAACATAATAATTGATGAGTGCATTGTTTTTAGTGCCGCGATAATCCTTTATAGAATCTAAACCTGTAGCTCTTTTTCCGTTGAATTCTAAATATTTAAAATTTGTACTTTCAACACTGTACAAATCTATCTTGTTCACGCTGCGTTTTGGAACAATTATAAACATAACATTCCGGAGGTTTTCAACCAACGTATCTTTCTTTAAAATCACTTCAAAATCTGGAATGTTCTTTTCGAGGGCATCGGCTGCATAACTAAAATTAGCACCGTATTTATTGTAAGCTACTTCATCTAAAATATTGGATGCTGTTTCGGGTTTCTCACCTAAATATCGCTGCGTCCATTCATCTATTTCTTTATCGTATGTGAGCCAATAGGTTTTGTTGGCATCAGCATCTTTATAATAAACGAGGCTGTTTGGTTTCTTCCGTTCTTCGGAAAAATCACTTTTTGAATGGGCCTTCATAAAGAAAAATATTGCAAGTAGGAAGCAAAGAACTGAAAGTAATCCTTTCCCTTTATAATACCCAAAAACTGGCCACAGTAAAGCAAAAAGCAAAAGAGTGAACACACAGCTAATCACTAGCATTTTTAAGCCTAAACCAACTGGGAAAAATTGAATGAGCGGTGCAAAAATAAATAGCGCGGGAGCCGACAAAAGCGTCATCGCCAAAAGGTTGGGGCGTTCCTGCCGAAGCATCACAAAAAATGACAAGAGCCCAAAAAATACAGGAATGATGAAAAATGCCGCACCTTTCAAGATTATAAAAACGGCCACATTTATTAAAAGCCAGAAAAACAAAGGAGCTACATAAAATGAAGGCTCATTGAATTTTTTGGTGAATTTTTTATAAATCGCAAATGTGATTGCCAATGAAAGAAAAACAAAAAAAGCAATATACCAATGGCCATTGTAAGTGAAGCCTTGTTGGATTTCTGCATATTGCGGATAAAGAATTAAAATCAATTTCCAGCCAAATAGCCCGATAAGTCCACAAATAATCAATGAAAGTAAAAAAGGAACAAAGCCCAACGCCATGGTTTTCCCGTTCAATTTTCTTCTGTAAAGTCCGTAAAAAATTAGAAACAAAAACAGTAACGTTGCCAATATAAGCATAGGCAAAATCCACGAAAACGGATAACTTATCATTTTAAGCAACGGAAGGTTTACATAAACATCATCCGTTTTTGCCTTCAATTTTGAAAGATCGGCGTTGGCAAAATAATGAAGCAATGGGAGGAGATAACTACCTTGATGGGCAAGGCTGTTTCGGCTTAAATTTTCAAAAGTATCGTTAGCTGTATGATAGTTAAAGTGACTGTCAATAAAGGCGAAGAAGAAACTGGGTATATCGCCATCTTCCCTAAAAACAGTAGAATCAGTATCATTCGGAAGCATTTTGTAAACGCTGTACATTAAGGAAGAGGCGACCGGAAAATCTGGATTTGCTTCAATGAATTCTTTAACGAGTGCAGCATTTCCGCCATTGGTTTCCAAAATCATATTGCTTGGGCCACTGCTTCCGCGCGCTTCAAAATTGAGCACCAAACCAACGTTTTTTGCCCACGGATGTTGGTTTACAAAAAGTTTGGCCCCGTCCAATCCAATTTCTTCAGCGTCAGAAAAAAGAATGATGATGTCGTTTTTAGGTTGCTCCCTTGAAGCCAAAAAAGCACGGACACTTTCTAAAATTGTAACCAAGCCACTTCCGGCATCGCTTGCGCCAAAAGATGGAACAAGCGCACTATCGTAATGTGAAAGTAACAGTAATGCTTTTCCTTCCCCAGAACCTTTAATTCGAGCAATAATGTTTATGGGTTTATCAAGGGTTTTAGATTCTGGGTTTAGGCTAAATCCTTTTTGAATGTGTGGATCGAGACCTAGTTTCCGCAATTCTGAAATCAAAAATTCACGAACTTCTTCGTGTCCCTCAGAGCCTAAATAATGAGGTTTTTTTGAAATTTCGCTTAAAGGCTGCAGTGCTCTATCTACAGAAAATTTAGTGGCGGGAGCCGTTTCATCTCCATCGTAATGGGGCGTCAATCCGAAAAAACTATAATAGACTAATGCAATTATCAGCAGTAGCGAAAGGATGGCGCCAATTTTCTTCATGGTTGGGGAGTTTAGGTTGTTAAAAATACAATTTTAAATGGAAGAATTTTTTCTAACCAATACTTAGATTTCTGCAGTTTGATAAAATTGACTATCTTAGAAGTTCGCAAAAATTTGATACTATGGGAATTAAAAGTTTTATTGGCAGGAGGGCAAAGCCCCAAAAAGGTTCTTCGGAAAAAATAAAGGTTTCCGATTATATGACTCGTAACCTAACTACTTTCAGGCCTGAACAGTCTATTTTGGAAGTAATGGAAGTCCTTTTGAAGAAAAGGATTTCAGGCGGTCCGGTGGTTAACGACAAAAATGAATTAGTCGGAATTATCTCCGAAGGCGATTGTATGAAACAGCTCAGCGATTCACGCTATCACAATCACCCTATGGAAGATGTAAAAGTAGAGCAGCATATGATCAAAAACGTAGATACCATTGACGGAGATATGAACGTGCTGGATGCAGCCAATAAATTTTTGGAATCAAAACACCGTCGTTTCCCAATTTTGGAGAACGGCAAGTTAGCCGGGCAAATAAGTCAAAGTGATGTATTACGGGCTGCAATGGAATTGAAAGGACAATCTTGGTAATTACTTTTTTTCTTTAAAAATAATTTCTATTCTTTTATCGGGTATCAACCACATTAAAGCCACTAAAATATAGAGTGCTCCAGCAATCCAAGGGCTGTAAAAGGAAGCAATAATTGCAACGATATAAATTATTGGCGAGGCTTTTCCTTTTAAATCTTTTCCCAATGCTTTTGCTAGCAATGAATCTTTTCCCTGTACAGCCAAAATTCTATTCTGTAAAATAAAATAAGCAATGGCGGCCATTAAAAGCACTACTCCGTATAAAGCCATTGGCAGTTCGGCAAAATGATTTTCTCCCAGCCAACCAGTAACAAAAGGAATCAGTGATAACCAAAACAACAAATGAAGGTTTGCCCAAAGAATGCCACCATTCACTTTTTGCACTGCGTGCATCATATGGTGGTGGTTGTTCCAATAAATTCCTACATAAATAAAGCTAAGAATATAACTCAAAAATACGGGCAATACAGGTTCCAGTTCTTTTAAATCTGTTCCGTGTGGCACCTTTAATTCCAAAACCATAATTGTAATTATAATGGCGAGCACACCATCGCTAAAAGCCTCTAACCTGTTACTATTCATATGGGGTTATTAAATATTGTTCATTTCAAAAATTGAAATTACGGAAAATTTATTTACTTCTGCAAATTGATAGATTATTACAATCATTTGATATTGATACACATATTCGTTTACAAACGCTTACAAACAACTATAAACGAAAGTAAATATGTAACAACCAACTAAAATTTGGTAGCCGCTGTAAGTTTGTCCTGTCGAATAAAATAAAGTTCGATAGTATCAATTGTTTAACATTAAATTTTAGAAATCATGAACGCACTTAGAAACAAAGTACAGTTGATTGGAAGATTGGGTCAAGATCCAGAAATCGTAACATTTGCCGATGGCAACAAAATGGCCAAATTCTCAATGGCTACAGATGACAGTTACAAAGACAAAGATGGCAAAAAAGTGGAACGCGCTTACTGGCACAATATAGTTGTGAAAGGTGGCTTAGTAAAAGTGGTTGAAAATTATATAACCAAAGGACAAGAAATTGTCATAGAGGGTAAATTAACCAACCGCTCTTGGGATGATAAGGAAGGTAACAAACACTATATCACTGAGATATTTTGCAACGAGCTAGTCATGCTGGGGAGTAAATAAATGACTGGCTAACAAAGCCCCCGCTTCTGGTGGGGGCTTTTTAAATTTTAAAACTTTATTTTTACAAAAATGGAAACAAACACCCAGCTAAGCATATTCGATTTGCTGAAAACGCATTTCGGCTACGAGAAATTTCTTCCAAATCAGAAAGAAATTATAAATAATGTTTTAGATAAAAAAGACACCATTGCCATTATGCCCACCGGCGGCGGTAAATCATTGTGTTTTCAATTGCCCGCTTTGGCTTTGGAAGGTACGACGATAGTAATTTCTCCATTAATTGCTTTAATGAAAGACCAGGTTGATGCCTTAAAAGCTAACGGCGTTCCAGCACAGTTTTTCAATAGTTCACAACCGTATGAGGAACAGCAACAGGTTTTAAAGTATCTACAAAATGGAGATTTGAAGCTTTTGTACGTTGCGCCCGAAAGTCTGCCGCAATTAAACTTTATTCTGAATACAATAAAAATCAGTCTTTTTGCCGTTGACGAAGCGCACTGTATTTCCAGTTGGGGACATGACTTTCGTCCAGCATATACCCAACTCAAAAGCTTAAAAGAACAATTTCCAAATGTTCCGTTGATTGCACTCACCGCAACCGCAGACCGAGCCACTCGGGAAGATATTGCAACACAACTTTCAATTCCCGAAGCCAAAACTTTTATAGCCTCTTTTGATAGACCCAATTTATATTTAGATGTTCGGCCCGGTCAAAACCGCAATAAGCAGATTTTAGATTTTCTGAAACATCATTCCGATGAAAGTGGAATCATCTATTGTTTGAGTAGAAAAAGTACAGAAAAACTAACAGCAACTTTAAAAACCAAAGGTTACAAAGCTGAAGCCTATCACGCTGGCTTGACTTCCGAAGAAAGAAATACGGTTCAAGATAATTTTTTGAACGACCGGACGCCAATAATTGTTGCAACTATCGCTTTTGGAATGGGCATCGATAAAAGCAATGTACGTTGGGTAATCCACTATAATATGCCCAAAAATATTGATGGCTATTATCAGGAAATTGGCCGGAGTGGACGTGATGGCTTACCAGCACATACCATACTTTTTTACAGTTTTGCCGACGTTATTATGCTCAGAAAATTTGCCGAAGGCTCTGAAACAGAAGCCTATCAATTAGCGAAACTCGAACGGATGCAACAATTTGCAGAAGCGCTGAGTTGTAGAAGAAAAGCTTTACTCGGTTATTTTGGGGAACACATAACCGAAGATTGCTGCAATTGCGACATCTGTAAAACTCCTCCCAAATATTTTGACGGAACTTTAATCGCGCAAAAAGTATGTTCTGCCGTTGCACGATTACAAGAACAAGAGGCATTAGGAATGGTTTTGGACGTTCTCCGGGGTTCACAAAATGCACAAGTTTACGACAAAGGATATCAAAAAATTAAAACCTTTGGCGCGGCAAAAGATATTTCGTGGCGCGATTTACAGCAGTATGTTATTCAACTTTTAAATCAAGGCATCTTACAAATCTATTTTCATGAAAACGGACGATTACTGCTAACACCATTAGCTAAAAAAGTTTTGTTTGAAGGAAAAAAAGTGCGATTAGCCAATCTTCTGCAAGAAAAAGAGCAAGTTGCGGTAGAAAAAGTAAAAAGGAAACGTGCCGAACTTTTCGATAAATTGAGAGAACTTCGCTTAAAGTTGGCACAAGAAATAAACAAACCTGCCTTTGTGGTTTTCAGCGACGCAACCTTGGAAGATATGGAACACAAAAAACCGCGAACCCGTGAAGAATTTGCAGAAGTGTCCGGTGTGGGTGACGCGAAACTTGAAAAATATGCAGACGATTTCCTAAAAGTCATCAATCGACATTTGGATGGTTTGGATAGCAATCTTCCAACCCACGAACGCAGTTTTAAAATGTTTGCCGAAGAAAATCTTTCACCGCCCGAAATTGCAGCAAAACGTGGTCTTTCCGAAGATTCCATTTATGGGCATTTCATAAAAATGCATCAATTGGGAAATGATTTCGACTTTTCGCAATTCATTACTTCGGAAGAAATCCAGCAAATCAAAGAAGCACAAAATAAACTTGAAAACCCCGAAGCACTGAAACCATATTTTGAATATTTTGAAAAAAAAATGCCTTATTGGAAGATAAAACTCGGATTGTATTTATAAAATCCATTCGCTAAACATTTGGAAATTAGCCAAAAATTACCGCATATTTGCACCACAATGAAAAACACTAATTTACATAGTGCACCAATAGGACTGATTTGTCAGTCAGAATATCGCAAGATGGTTGATCCATTTTTACGATACGGAGCGTTATGTAATTATTTTTTGAAGTGATTTAACACATATAAAAAGATATTTATAGGCGCTCGACACATCGGGCGCCTTTTTTTATGGATTTTTTTAAAAATTAAATGTATTTGAAAAGCATCTAAGCCAAAATAGCGGTTGAGTAATAAGCAAATGATAAACAGCAAGTTGCAGATTATTCCAAAGTTCGTGAAAGACCGAACAGGAATTTCTATATCTAAATTTTAATATAAATATCTGATTGTCAATAAAATAAATTGAAATTTTATTTGTGTAATTCAAAAATGCATTTAATATTTGCACCGCAGTTTTAGAGAAAGAAACTTCAACTGCAACAATAAAAATAGAAATAATAATAAACAATAATTGAAGCTATGTTTTACCTAACAATTACAAAAGGACAAAACTGGGTAGATGATTCACCAGAGAACCAGCTTCGGAAATTTTATAGTTAGAAAATAACTCTTCTATGAAAATCCGAAGCACGACAAACTGTTTCGGATTTTTTTATGTCAATTTTTGACGTATCCCTTTCCGTTACAGTGGAAAAAAGAATTCAGAATCAATTCTGAAAAACAATTAATAACATACTGTAATGGAGACAAACACACATAATATTTACTTGTTCAAGGCTATCCAAGCTTACCCTTGGGAACTTGAAAAAGCTGTTGAGGCATTAAACTATGCTTTGGCGTACGAACCTGAAAATGTAAAAGCACTTTGCTTAATGGCAAAAGTGTATAGCGAGCAATTGGGTGATAATGAAAAAGCAAAAGCATATTACGAAAGTGCTTTGGCGGCAAGAATGGATATTCCAGAGGTCTATCCAGACTATATAAACTTGCTAATAACCAATGATGACTTTGAAATGGCTCAAAAGTTAATTGACTTTGCCTTAACGGTTAAAGGCATAGACAAAGCCTTGATATACTTAAACCAAGCAAATTTATTTGAAGCGAACATGGAGTTTGATAAGGCAGAAAACATGTTGAAAGATGCTAAGCAATATGCACTAAACAACGGTTTTATGGATTTTATTGATGAGCAGCTCTCTAGAGTTATAAAAAAAAGAGAGATTCAATTTAATAAAAAAGACAAAACAGTTGAAGCCAACAAAAAAGTTGAGAGCGCTGAAAACACTAATAACTGGTTTAAAAACAGATTGAATAATTTGCTCTAAAACAGCATTAAAGAAAGGAGGCAAATACATACCGCTCCAATAAATAACGGAGCGGTTTTAAGGGAGTTCGCCGGAGTTGGAGAGCCGGGGCAGACTGTAAATCTGTTGCATATGCTGAATAGGTTCGAATCCTATCGTTCCCACAATAGTACCGTAGTTCAAAGGCTAGAGCGCCCCACTGTCTATGGGGAAGGTATGGGTTCCCCCGAAGCCTCGGGGCCATCGGTACTGCTGAATTAGTTTCAAGTTAAAGGTTTTTGGAATTTGGATTTTGAAAATTTGGAATTTAAGTTATCAAGCAAGTCTTGTTGCGTGTTTCAGTATAGCACCATTGTATAAACCGTTGCAGAAATGCATTGCGGGTTTATATCCAACTTGATTTGAAGGATTGGTTGTTATCCAAAAAACAATCGTTCTGTAGGTCGTGGGTTCGAATCCCACACTCAATTTCGGTTTGAGGTAGTTCAGCGGATAGAACAACAGGAGTAGCTGTCACCGGTTCGATTCCGGTTCCTAACTCAAAATTAGGATAGCTCAGTTGGTAGAGCACTGCGCTTTTAACGCAGGATGTGGACTCATAATCCACCATTCAGAAAAGAAGGTCAACTTTTAAAAATAGACTACCAGCCTGTCACGCTGTAAAAATTGTGATGAAAAGAGTAAATGGAAAATCGGTTGCCATTTCTTCGGAAATAGCAACAGTCCCAAACGTACTTTGAAATACTGACAAATTTAAAAACAGGAAGCAGTTGCTTTTTGTAATCGGGTTCTTTTGAAATGATTTTTCGCTTTTTTGAATAATCTTTCGGCTGAATCCCTTCACATAAAACCAATTAATTTCCCTTTAAATTCCCAGTATTTCCGTGCCGGAAGGATGATTTTCCTTTACTGTTTTCTTTAATGAAAAATAGATGCGTTTCAGAAAACGCCCAAAATAACCTTACCCAAAAGCAGCACCGGTAGCTTGAAAAGTAAGTGGACATGCCTTGACGGGCGCTGTCAAATTAATGTTGAATTTTTAAAATGTAGAAATCATGAAAAGAGTAAGAATCAATGCCGGAAACGTAGGTTTGGTTTTTAAAAATGGCGATTACCATGGCGTAATCACCCAAGGAATCCACTGGTTGGGTTTTGGCAAAACGGTGCTGCAATACAGCATGGCGGTTGCTTTTAACACGCCAAAGGAATTGGAGCTTTTGTTAAAAGACGAAAACTTGAAAGCAATGCTTCACATAATTGAGGTGAAGGATAATGAATTGGTTTTGGTTTTCAAAAACGGGCGTTTTAGCCAAGTTTTGAAATCTGGCAGATACGCTTTTTGGAAAGGTTTGATGGAGTACGAATTCACAACTGTGGATTTGAGCAAAATCTACATCACCGAGAAAATTGATAAAGCACTTTTCAGCAATGCTGAATTGAGCAAATACATCAGGGTTTTTGAGGTGGCAGCTTTTGAAAAGGCCGTATTTATTGTAGATGATGTATATGTGAAAACTTTGGAGAGCGGTACCTACCGTTTCTGGAGAAACGACACAACCATCAAAATTGCAAAAGTAGATTTGCGCCAATTGCAACTTGAGGTTGCCGGACAGGAATTGTTGACCAAAGACAAAGCCGCAATCCGTATTAACTTTGATACCCAGTACAAAGTAATTGATATTGAGAAAGCGTTGCTGGAAAACAAGGATTTTGAAAAGCAATTGTACGTTGCATTGCAGCTCGCGCTGCGTGCCTACGTGGGAACATATACACTTGATGAGCTTTTGGAAAACAAAGCGCAAATTGCGAAAGTTGTATTTGAAGACACAAAGACAGCCGCAACTAAGTTAGGTGTAGCAGTGTTGAACTGCGGTATCCGTGATGTAATTTTGACCGGTGAAATGAAGGATATTATGAACCAAGTATTGGTGGCGCAAAAGAAAGCGCAAGCCAACGTAATTACCAGGCGTGAAGAAACAGCTTCAACCAGAAGCTTGTTGAACACTGCCAAATTGATGGAAGAAAACGAAATGCTTTACAAGCTGAAGGAAATGGAATTTGTGGAAAACATCGCCGATAAAATTGGCGAAATCACAGTTTCCGGAAACGGAGGTATGGTAAAGCAGTTAAAGGAAATATTTGCCGCTGGCAAATAGCCTACTATTATGGGTCGTCAAGAAAGGGCGGCCCTTTTTTGTTATTATTTTTAGATTTTTTAAACGCTCTCTTTTAATAAATCAATCAAAAAGCTAACAATTATCATATTTTAAAGAGTGGAGATGCCCGACTTTTGTGGCAATTTTCAATTTTTAAGCAAATGACTTCCTCCGGAAAAATAGAATTGATGGCTCCGGCTGGCAATTTTGAATCGTTACAGGCCGCGTTGGACAATGGCGCGGATTCTGTTTATTTTGGCGTTGAACAGTTGAATATGCGGGCGCGGGCGAGTATCAACTTCACCATTGCCGATCTGCCCGAGATTGCCAAACGTTGCAAAAAGAAAGGCGTCCGCACCTATCTTACGCTTAACACCATCATTTACGACCACGATCTGTCACTGATAAAAACCCTTTTGGATGCCGCCAAAGTCGCGGGATTGACTGCCGTTATCGCGATGGACCAAGCCGTGATTGCCTATGCCCGGCAAATTGAGATGGAAATTCACATTTCAACCCAAATAAATATCACCAATATTGAAACGGTAAAATTCTATTCGCTGTTCGCCGATACTATGGTGATGAGCCGCGAGTTGAGCCTTCGGCAAATAAAAAAAATAACCGAACAGATAGAGAAAGAACAGGTTAAAGGCCCATCGGGAAATCTGGTGGAAGTGGAAATTTTTGGCCACGGCGCGCTTTGTATGGCCGTTTCGGGAAAGTGTTATTTGAGTCTGCATTCGCACAATTCCTCTGCAAACCGGGGAGCCTGCAAGCAGAATTGTCGAAAAAAATACACGGTAATCGATCAGGAAACGGGCTTTGAGATTGAATTGGACAACGAATATATGATGTCGCCCAAAGACCTTTGTACCGTAAATTTTCTGGATGAAGTGATTGAAACGGGCGTAAAAGTCCTCAAAATTGAAGGTCGTGGCCGCGCCCCGGAATATGTGGCGACCGTAACCAAAACCTATCGCGAAGCCATTGATTCGTATTACGACGGAAGCTATTCCGAAGAAAAAGTGGAACAATGGATGGCCGAATTGGAAAAAGTATATAACCGCGGATTTTGGGGCGGCTATTATCTAGGCCAAAAGCTGGGCGAATGGAGCAATACCGATGGCTCGCAGGCCACGCAGAAAAAGGTTTACATTGGCAAGGGCGTACACTATTTCCCGAAAACCAAAATCGCCGAATTCAAAATTGAAGCCTTCGATTTAAACTTGGGCGACAAAGTTTTAGTTACCGGGCCAACTACCGGCGCCAAAGAGTTTGAGCTTTCGGAAATGCTCGTGAACGACCAAGAAATTTCCACCGCCAAAAAAGGCGATTCCTGCACCATCCCAACGCCCTTTAGAGTACGCCCATCGGATAAACTGTATAAAATAGTAGCTTCCTAAATGGTCGTGGTAACCCTGCAACGGAACAAGTGCATCGGCTGCAATTACTGCGTGGAGCTGGCTCCGGCCTATTTCAGAATGTCTAAAAAGGACGGTAAATCAGTTCTACTGCATTCCGAGGAAAAACAAGGATTTTTCACCTTAAAAATTGCGGACAACGCCCAATTTGAAACTTGCGAACTCGCCGCAAAAGCGTGTCCGGTAAAAATTATTTCAACTAAATTGATCTAGTCATTTGAAATAATTTCAGCCGCTTCTCCCTCTTTGCCAATAATCGGGATTTTCTTAGAATAGAAAGTTACCCTTATTCCGAATAAAAGAATAATTCCCCCAACAATCATTTGCAGGGTTACTTCTTCATTTATAAACATCCACGCAAAGATTGTGGTCAAGACCGCTTGCCCCAGCAAACTTACCGAAACCCGCGTTGCGCGCATGTGTTTGGTGGCATAGCCCAAGAGCAACCAAGCCGCCAATTGGCAGACCAACCCTTGAATTATCAACGAAATCCAGCCCATTTCCCCAAAACCCGTAAACGGTTCGTTCATAAAATAACTAAGTATTCCCAGAAAAACCGCAGAGGTCAAAGTGCTGAGCGTAATAAAAGGCAGCACCTCAATGTCGTAAAGCACAAACTTACTTACCAGCATATAAATGGCATAAAACACACCGGAAAGAATTGCGAAAACAAAGGCGAGATTGAAGTCTAAATTCACAAAAAAATGGAAACCAACTAAGGTTATCATCCCAAAAATCGCGATGACCGTTCCAATCCAAAAGTTTCGCGTAGGTTTATTCTTTAAAAAGAAAAACGCACCAATACCCACCCAAACCGGGGAAAGGTTGGTAAGTAACGTGGCCTGCGTAGCCGTGGATTCCTGGATGGAAATGTTCCAGACCGCTACGTCAAGGGCGAATATAGCGCCACACAGCATAGTGAGGAAAAGCAATTTTACCGAAGGAATTTTGAACTTTTCCGATAAAAAAGTAAACGGAACCAGCACCGCCGCGGCAATTGCCATCCTGTAAAATGCCGAAACGATGGCGGGCGACAACTTGAGTTTCACCAAAATGGGGAAAATGGAAATACAAATAATTCCAATGACAAGGGCAATTCTGGGCTTTGTCATAACACTGAAATTGGAGGGATTATAATAAAAGCTGCAAAATTAGTCTTTAAAAACCAATGATTAATGATTTAGGTCAATATTAAAGATTAATTAACGTGTATCCAGTTGGTGAAGTTTTAGTTGAATGCGTTTTCTTTCCACATCCACATCAAGCACTTTTACAACAATTTGTTGATGCAAATGAACGTGCTCGTTTACATCCTTCACAAAAGAATCTGAAAGATTTGAAACGTGAATCAAGCCACTTTCTTTTATTCCAATATCAACAAAACAGCCGAAATTGGTGATATTATTGACGATTCCGGGAAGCAATTGCCCTTCCTGCAAATCGGTTATATTTTTAATATTTTGGTTAAAAGTGAACACTTTCGCTGCTTCACGAATGTCCAATCCAGGTTTTTCCAATTCATTTAAAATATCTTTCAAAGTTGGAAGACCTATTTTTTCTGAAATGTATTTTTCTAGATTTATTTTTTGAAGCAATGCTTTGTTTCCAATCAATTCTGAAACTTTTACCTTTTCATCTTTGGCTATTTTTGAAACTACTGAGTAGCTTTCAGGATGCACCGAAGAATCATCCAATGGATTTTCACCATTTTTAACTCTAAGAAAACCGGCGGCCTGTTCAAAAGCTTTTCCGCCCAAACGCGGTACATTCTTTATTTCTTCCCTTGATGAAAATGGGCCATTTTCTTCGCGATAATTCACCAGATTTTCAGCCAATCTTGGACCGATTCCCGAAACATAACTCAACAGCGGAACGCTTGCAGTATTTATATTTACACCAACGGAATTCACACACAATTCCACAGAATTATCGAGCGAGCTTTTCAATTTTGTTTGATCCACATCGTGCTGATATTGCCCAACGCCGATGGATTTTGCATCAATCTTCACCAATTCCGCCAACGGATCCTGCAAACGGCGACCAATCGAAACCGCGCCGCGAACCGTAACATCGTAATTCGGGAATTCATCGCGCGCGATTTTTGAAGCCGAATAAATGGATGCCCCAGCCTCGCTCACCACAAAAACCTGCATTGGGTTTTTAAACTGAATTCTTTTTATAAATTGTTCCGTTTCCCGCGAAGCAGTGCCGTTGCCAATGGCGATTGCTTCAATTTTATGTGCATCCGCAAGTGAACTTATTTTTTTCATCGCGGTTGAAGTGTCATTTTTTGGCGCGTGCGGAAAGATGGTTTCGTTGTGATGCAAATTTCCTTGTGCGTCAAGACATACAATCTTACAGCCACTTCTAAAACCTGGGTCGATTGCCAAAACGCGCTTTTCACCCAAAGGTGAACCAAGCAAGAGTTGTTTTAGATTTTTTGCAAAAACATTGATTGCACTTTCATCTGCTTTTTCTTTTGCTGCGGTTAACGTTTCGTTTGAAAGTGCCGGAAACAATAGACGTTTATAACTATCCTCAATAGCGAGTTTTATTAGTTTTGAGGCAGCATCATTTGATTTTATGATGCGTTCTTCAATTTTATACAGAGCTTTTTCGTCATCTATTTCTATTTTTTGGCGAATAAATCCTTCGGAAGTCGCTCGAAGAATCGCCAATAATCTATGGGAAGGAATTCGGTTTAAAGGTTCATTCCAGTCAAAATAATCTCGGAATTTTTGGGCTTTTTCGTCATCTTCAAACTTCTTTACCACTTTGGTGGAAATGGTTGCGAAACGTTCCAATTGGTTTCGGAGCATATTTCGAATATCGGTGCGTTCGTTTATCCATTCGGCAATAATATGGCGGGCGCCTTCTAAAGCTTCTTCTTCGGAAGTTATTTCGCCTTTTACATATTTCAATGCAATTGAAGAAACATCAGTAGCGTTTTGGCTCATTATAATTTTCGCCAAGGGTTCCAAACCGTTTTCGCGAGCGGTATCTGCTTTGGTTTTGCGCTTCTTTTTGTAAGGCAAATACAAATCTTCCAAAGCGATTAAATCTGTGGTTTCCTCAATTTTTTTCTGAAGTTCCGCAGATAAAACTTCCTGCTCTTCCAAAGATTTTAGGATTGCGATTTTTCGCTTTTCCAACGCTTCAAACTGTTCTTTGAATTTTACAATTTCGCCAATTTGCACCTCATCGAGATTGCCTGTCAGTTCCTTTCGGTATCGGGAAATGAAGGGAATGGTGCAGTCTTCATTTAAAAGTTTTACGGTGTTCTCAACACTTTTTTGGGGAATCTGGGTTTGGGAGGTTATGTATTTTAGAAGATTGATCATTTATAGAGATTACTCTGAAAATTTAAAGAATTTATACACATTATCTATGGTAAAATATCTACCATAAACAAAATAATCATCCATTCTAAACACCGTTTCTGCTTTGGCTTTAGGAAGGTTTGAAGTGTGGTTTCTTAACCTGTTAAAAACATTTTGGGGAATTTCACCATCAATGTGCTCAAAATCTTCATTAAATAGACATTCAATGCGTTTGGTTCTATTCGCTTCGATGTAGGGGAAACTTCCAAAAGAAAAAAAGGTTGGGTTGAATCCGCTTGTAACTACCATCCCACTGTTCGTGCTATTTATCATCATTCCATTTCCGGGCCCGCCAAACATCATTGGCCCTCCAAAGCCACCGCCTCTTTTAATAATTTCATTACCTCCCAATGTTAATTGATAGCCAGTGCTCGTGGGATTTACCGCAACCCCACTATTTCCACCGTTGAATATTTGAAGAAGTAAATTAGTTTTATCCAATTCCTTCGTCTTTATAGATTGATTTGTAGCATATTCTTCAATGATGGCGCTATTTTTAAACGGAATATCTTCGTCTTTTGAAAGAACAAACCGTTTTAATTCCTTTTTTGTTGCAAGCTCCTTTACGGTAAGAACCATTATTTTACTGTTTCCGCCAATCTGGAATATTTTATCCTTATACAGATATGAATTGGTTGTATTAAATTTTTCAGCTCCTATTCCATTCAATTTTTCAATCGCTGCAATTTTTACTGAAAGATCTGGCACTTTAAACTCAAGTAGGTATGTAAATAAACCTTCCTTGTCGATTGATAGGATAAATGAATCGCCACGATCATAAATCTTGGAAAGATTGCTTGTGATTTGGAGTGAATTAGGATTTGACTCCTCAATTTTAACAACAGAGGTCAAGCCATTAAAGCTATCATACAAAAGTTTATAAAGTGTGGTTGGTTCTTTTTTTCCATTGACAAAGACATTTTCGGAGAAGTCAAATGATTTTTTTTCAAACTTTCCATCGTGTTGAAAAGTATAGATGTTTAAAATTGAACTTTTTTTGCTAACCGTGATTATATAAAGTCTGTCTTGGTAACTGTGCGACTGAAGGTAAATTTCATCTTGCAATTTAAAGCCAAATTCAGTTTCAATAGATTGTTGTCTATCAAAATCAAAAAGCACGGCTCCAAATTTTTTATTGTAATATTCTTTAAAATATAAACGCACTTGCCCATTTTTAATGGTTTTTCCGATGATTTCATTATATCCCTCGGGCAGGCCTTTAGAAGCAAATTTGGAAATTGGCTCTAGTTCCTGTGAATATAAATAGGCGTTTATAGATTGCTCATTAACCATAAAAGTTGAAAAGCTTTTCTTTTCATTATCAACAACTACGTAAGCATTCTCAACGGAATTATTCTTTTTGCTTAAATCATTTGGGATTTCTAAAAAAGGTGTTTGGGCAAATGTTGAAACGACACAGAAAATCGAAAGAAATAGTATTCTAAAAAACATGAATCTAAACATTGAATTGTTTAAAGAAAATTTTAAAAGAAGTATCAAATTAATTGATGGTCGCCCCATTCTCAACCCCTTCTTCCCCAGGATTTACAAAAACAAGTTTCCCATCCGCATTTTCCGTCATCAAAATCATTCCTTGGCTTTCTACACCGCGAAGCGCTCGAGGCGCAAGATTTACTAAAACGGTAACTTTTTTACCGATGATTTCTTCGGGCTTAAAACTTTCCGCAATGCCAGAAACTATGGTACGAACGTCAATTCCTGTATCAATTTTTAAAACCAAAAGTTTATCTGCTTTTGGCATTTTTTCGGCTTCAATTATGGTTCCAACCCGCATATCTAGTTTTGCAAAATCGTCGTATTGAATTGTTTCTTTTTGAGGAGTTACCTTTTTGTTTGCTGCTTCGTTCATTTTCTTACTCGCTTTTAGTTTATCTAATTGTTGTTGAATTTGTTCGTCCTCAATTTTACTGAAAAGCAATTCGGCTTTATTTATTTTGTGTCCTGTTTTCAATAATTCTGATTTTGAAGACACATCGTTCCAACCTAACGAGGTCTCGACTGCGCTCGACCTGACATTGAGCATATTTTTAAGTTTTTCTGAAGTGAATGGCAAAAACGGTTCACTTAAAACTGCCAAAGCGGAAGCGATCTGCAAAGCAACATACATAACGGTTTTGGTGCGTTCTTCATCAATTTTTATGGTTTTCCACGGCTCTTCGTCTGCTAGATATTTGTTTCCGAGGCGGGCCACGTTCATCAATTCTGCCTGCGCTTCGCGGAAACGGTAGCGCTCCAACGAACTTGCGATTACGGCAGGATACGCCTTTAATTCACTTAAAACCTGTTCGTCAATTTCTGAAAGAGTTGCTGGTTCGGGAATAATTCCTTCGTAATATTTATCGGTTAAAACCATTACACGGTTAATGAAATTTCCGAAGATGGCAACCAATTCGTTATTATTTCGAGCTTGAAAATCTGCCCATGTAAAATCGTTATCCTTTGTTTCCGGAGCATTCGAAGTTAATGTGTAACGCAAAACATCTTGCTGATTAGGAAAATCTTCCAAATATTCGTGCAGCCAAACCGCCCAGTTTTTACTTGTTGAAATTTTATTTCCCTCCAAATTCAAAAATTCATTCGCCGGAACGTTGTTGGGCAAAATATAGCTTCCTTCCGCTTTCAGCATTGCAGGAAAAATGATGCAATGGAAAACAATGTTGTCTTTCCCAATAAAATGAAGGAGTTTGGTATTGTCGTCTTTCCAATAATCTTCCCAATTTTTACCTTCTCGCTCCGCCCATTCCTTGGTTGAAGAAATGTAACCAATTGGCGCATCAAACCAAACGTACAACACTTTCCCGTCCGCACCTTTTACTGGCACGGGAATTCCCCAATCGAGATCGCGGGTAACGGCACGCGGACGCAAACCGTCGTCAATCCAGCTTTTACACTGGCCAAGCACGTTAGTTTTCCAATCTTTTTTATGGTCAACGAGAATCCATTCCCTTAAAAAATCTTCGTAGCGATCCAAAGGTAAAAACCAGTGTTTTGTTTCTTTTAAAACAGGTTTGTTTCCGGAAATTACGCTTCGCGGATTTATCAAATCTGTCGCGTTTAAACTTGTTCCGCAGTTTTCGCATTGGTCGCCGTAGGCTTCCTCGTGGCCGCATTTTGGGCAAGTTCCCACAACAAAACGGTCTGCCAAAAACTGGTTGGCCTCCTCATCGAATAATTGCTCGGTAACTTCTTCTATAAATTGGCCCGCATCATACATTTTCTTGAAAAATTCCGAAGCGGTTTTATGGTGGATTTCAGCCGAAGTGCGCGAATAATTGTCAAAAGAAATCCCGAAATCGGCAAAACTTTTTTTGATGATAGCGTGATATTTATCAACCACTTCTTGGGGCGAAATTCCTTCCTTTTTTGCTTTCAATGTAATGGCAACGCCGTGTTCATCGCTTCCGCAGATAAACGCAACATCTTTATTTTGAAGTCGTTGGAAACGCGCATAAATATCCGCAGGCACATAAACGCCCGCCAAATGACCAATATGAACAGGGCCATTGGTATAGGGCAGTGCGGCGGTAATGGTATAACGTTTTGGGTCTTGATTCATAACTATTTTTTGAAAACCTGCGTCAATTAATTTAACAGGCACAAAAATAGGTATTTTATCTTCGGAAACCAGCGCCCTGTTTTACATTCCTTTGTTTGTTTATGATTTTGAATCACCCTTTATGCGAAAATTATAATATAAAAAAGCTTCCCAATAATTTGGGAAGCTTTTCATAAGATAGTTTTAATAAATGCTACCTAATCTGTATGGATTTGCTATAAAATTGTCCTCCAGTTGAAATTCGGTAAATATACTGACCGTAAGAAAGTCGCGTCCTGATTTTTTCCTTCACATCTATACTGTACTTTCCAGGATATAATATTTTATTTTCTAAGGTACCTACTTCTCTTCCCATCATATCATAAAGTCTGATATCAACATTTGCTGTATTGGGCATGTTTATTTCAATAAGAGTGCGGTCGTTTTGGTAAATGGGCACATGCACAAAGCGTGTAGTATCATTAAAATTAGTACTCGACAGATTTTGACAAGTGATTCCCATATCCAAAGTTTGGTAATTCTGGTTAAGAAGAATAGAACTTACAACAGAAGGGTCCAAACAGAACCACTCCGTTAAAACCGTAGAATATACGTCCCGGAAGTCGGTTGTTGGTATAAGATTGTCATCAGCGTCCCATTCGGTAAGGTTTGGATGGGTGCCCACAAAACCATTTCCGTCAAGCCCTGAACCAAACAACATAACTGGTGAGGCTGCTCCGTGGTCGGTACCGTTAGAGCCATTTTCATAGGGTCTGCGTCCAAATTCTGAAATGGTCATGGTCAAAACTTTGTCGTCCATACCTGTAGCAGCAAGATCATCATAAAAATCTTTAATGGAATCTGAAAGATCCTCCAGCAATGCTCGCTGATCGTCTGTTTGGTTGGCGTGTGTATCAAAACCATCCAAGGTAACCATATATACTTTGGTGCCTAGGTTTCCTTTTATCAATCTTGCAACGATGGCTAACTGTTTTGCAAGGTTTTCATCACTATAAGAAGAACTGTTGGTTGAAGCCATATAGGCATTATTAATTACAGAAGAGTACCTAACAGTAGTGTTTGTTGTGGCACGCATAAACAAGAGTTTATCTCCGTAAACACAATCCGGCAAATTGGTCACATCGTGCTGAACTCCATTTTGCGCCACGTTTGCCAATTGTTCGGTATTTGCAACCGAAAAAGCATAATTACTATCATTTCCTTCAAAAATAAGGTCTCCAATACTGCCTATTTGTACTGCAGGTGGAATTTCTGGTGGATTTACCAAATAATCCGGATATAAGTCTTCAAAATAACGACCCCACCAACCAGTATTTTCCACATTTACATCATCTGTAGAAGCCCAGATTGCTGCTGAACGGAAATGGGATAGATTTTGTTGTGGATACCCAACGCCATGGATTATCTTCATTTTTCCATCGCCCCAAACAGATTCCAGTCCGCCCATAAAGTTGGGAATTGCAAAATCTGCATTCAAGTTTATCAAATTGTTTTGTTGATGGCGTATGTTTGGACGCAAATTGGCATAGGTAGCATAGTCATAAATCGGGACTATAGTGTTAAGCCCATCATTTCCTCCTTTTAGACGAATAATGACCAAGATATTATCGTTTTCACTTGCTGCTAACGCAACTGAAAGTGGTGATGGTTTGGAAGCAGTAACAGAAGCGTGGCCAAGCATAATGCCACCCGCACCAGCCAAGCCCAATGCCTGAATAAAAGAGCGTCTATTCCAAGTAGAGTGTTCTTTATCGTGAATGCTCCTTTCGTCTTTTGAAATATTTTTTTGGGGGATAGTATGATTTTTACACATGTGACTGCTTATTTAAGTTGAAATTCGGGCATTCTTGCAATATGTTTCAAGAGAATTGAAACTTGATAGGGAGCGGAATTGAAATCTAAATCCCAGATGCCTTGGTCATAGTAATTCTGTGGCACTTCCCATTTAAAGATGTCTGTTGCGATATCATAATCTGATACTGTATATAATTCTTTGCACATAAAATGATCCACAAGAGTTTTGGTAATAAAGTATGGATCCTTGCTATTGTTTGTAAGTGCTTTCGCCAAGACAACAAATATACTGTCATGACCATTTTGGTCCAGATAGTCTATAAATTCATCTATTAGTGCCCAGCGTCCGGTGAGTGTTGAGGCGTTTATCCATGATTCATCACGTTGCCAACCTGCTACGTCCACAGGGTCGTAAATTTCCTGTCCTACTAGACCTGTGTAATAAATTAAGGCATCGAGTATGGTATCATTGTAATAAAAGTCGGTTTCTTTCAAAAAATTTAAAACCACATCAAAAGGGCTTTTAATTACAACTCCTACTGAGTGCTCATCAAAAAAATGTTGGCTCTTGAACAATTTTTTAAACATCGGAACCATCTCAAAATTATTATTAGTCAGCGTTTGCGCTAATTCTTGAATGATTGTTTGACCAATGTTGTCCGTAACTGGACTTACAAAAAATTTGTAAAGCTTTTCACATATATAAAATGCAATTTCAGAACCTCTCTCCTGGAACAGAATATCAATAACATCATCATAGCCCCAGTTTCCTGTTTGTCCAAAAATGGTTTTTACTCCATCGTCAAATGTCTCAGGGTTAAAATATATCTCGCCATTTTCTTGGGGCCAGTCGTTATATCCCGTTAAGGCTCGTGCGGCTTCGGTTATATCGTTTTGGGTATAGCCATTTCCCTCACCCAATGTGAAAAGTTCAAATTGTTCTCGGGCATAGTTTTCATTAGGACTGTATTTCGTGTTTTCTACGCCATTCAGAAAAACAAGCATTGCCGGGTCTAGCCCAATGGCCCTGGTAAATTCCTTAAAATTTCCTAAGGCGTGTATTTGTATTGTATGGTAATACTGAAATGCATAGGGTGCATGGAAATAGATTCCAAAACGGGTTACGAAGTGGTTCATCCAAAAGAAAGTAAGCCTACCACGGAGATTTTCTTCCAAAAGGTCTTTAACGGTTTGCAATCGCCATTGTTCAAAAAAAGCAAAATTTTGAGTCTCGTAATCAGAAAAATCATCGTTGGAATAATAACCCCAATATGGCGCTGGGGTTGGTGGCATATTGTGCGCACCATCAACAAGTGAATTAATAAATTGTCCCGGGGTCAGCGAGAGCGCGGCATCTACATCATCTTGTGAAGCTCCAAAACCAAGACGGCGATACACGTGATTAATCTTATGTGTATCCCAAGGATCCTGAGAAGATGGCTCATAGGGAGCAAGTGTAGAACTATTGCAAGTGGGATTAGCAATTGTTTCCATTTAAAAAGAGTTTTGTTAGGTTTGGCGGTAAAAGTATGTTTTTAATCCGATTAATTGTTCCGTTTAACTGATTTTTTAACTCAATATTTTGATTATTAGTATTTTGAGACCATAAAATATGTGAACGATTATTCTTACTAATGAAATTTAAGCATTCTGCCAGTATAATTTAGAAAGAAAATAGTATTGTAAAATACTGAATGTTAAATCTTTATACACTGTTTCTATAAATTAAGAAGTGAAAAGATTAATTTCATTTATATAAAGCAAAAAAATAATGAAACTATAAGAATGATTTTAATTTATATCCAAAACAAGGAGAATATTAAGTTTGTCATTCTAAATTTGTAGTTCATTGTATTTTAACTCACAAGTCAAATTTTTAGTACTTTAAAGCTTTCAATTATATTTATGGCTACACCTCCATTTTTAAAAAAAGACGATAACGTTGCCATTGTTTCCACTGCTCGGAAAATTTCAAAAGAAGAATTGAAGCCTGCAATCCAATTGTTGGAAAGTTGGGGATTGAAAGCCGTTTTGGGAAAAACCATCGGCGCCGAGGAAAACCAGTTTGCAGGCAGTGACGATTTGCGCACTTCAGATTTTCAGCAAATGCTGGACGACCCAAAAATAAAAGCAATTTGGTGCGCGCGTGGCGGTTACGGTACGGTGAGGATTATCGATAAACTTGACTTTTCGGCATTCAAAAAAAGTCCGAAATGGATTGTTGGCTATAGTGATGTTACGGTTTTGCATTCGCACATTCATAATTTTAGGATTGAGACTTTGCACGCGCAAATGTGTTTGGAGATTGAAAATAAAACAGAAGAAGCCAGGGAATCCATTCGGAAAGTTTTGTTTGGGGAAGCATATAGTATTGAAATGAAACGGACAGATTCCGTCGCTCCGCTCGGAATTTTGAAAGGAGAGTTAATTGGCGGAAATCTTTCGGTTTTGTATTCCCTTTGCGGAAGTACTTCGGAAATGAAAACTGATGGAAAAATTCTTTTTATTGAAGACTTGGACGAAATGCTTTATCACGTGGATAGAATGATGATGAATTTAAAGCGAAGTGGTTACCTCAAAAACCTGAATGCCCTTATCATTGGCGGAATGACGGAGATGAAGGACAATAAGGTATATTTCGGAAAAACGGCGGAGGAAATAATCGTGGATTTGGTAAAAGAATACGAGTATCCCGTGATTCTGAATTTCCCCGCTGGGCATATCGCGGATAATCGGGCATTGATTATGGGAAGGGAAGTTGAAATAAATGTTCAATCCTCAACGATCAATGTTCAATTTTCAACCTCAAGAAAATCGTAAATCGGCAATCGTAAATCGTAAGTAGAAATGGCAACGCACAACGAGCTCGGAAAAATAGGGGAAGAAATAGCCGCGCAGTATTTGCTTAAAAACGGCTATAAAATCTTGCGCCGTAATTTTTATTTCGACAAAGCTGAGATTGACATCATTGCCCAAAAAGAGGACGATACTGTTGTAATCGTGGAAGTAAAAACCCGAAATAGCTCATTTTTTGGTGACCCGCAGGATTTTGTAACCAAAAACAAAATCAAGCTTTTGGTAAAAGCCGCCAACGAATACATTGTTTCAAACGACTTAAATGTGGAAGTTCGTTTTGATATTATTGCAATTCTCAAGAACCAGAAAACGGAACAACTTCAGCATTTTGAAAATGCCTTTTATCATTTTTAATTTTCGGGAGTACGAGAATCTCTTTCTTTTTTCACAAACTCCTCAATTTTATAGAGCAAAATAATCTGTAAAATAGTTGCCGGGATTAAAAAAGCGAGACCCAGCCAAGCCATAAAAACAATTGTAAACAATATCCCTCCCACCACTTCAAATCCACCGGCTATTCCCGGAATTTTACCGAAGGGGTTTTCCAATCGCATCACCGCCAAGCCAAAAATAATACCTCCAATACCACAGAAAATAGATTGTATAGTTATAACATATTCGGTGTAAAATGGTTCAATATACAGCGAAGCCATATCATAGCCATAAAATAGAATGGTTGTGCCAATTAAAAAGAAGGCGCCAATTTTCAGCAAATAATTATTGAAAATTTTGCCGCTCAAAGCAAAGCCCCATAGAAAATAAATATAGGCAAGCATCACTATAAATTTCATACTGATGTATGCAGCTTTTGGAATTATCAATTCATCTTCCTGAAATCGGGCATAATCAACAGCGAATTCTACAAAACCCGAAAGAAAATAAATTATCCCGCAAATCCAGGCCAGTTTTATGTAAAAAATAGAAAAGCCAATATCTTTTAAATTGAAATTTTCAAAAGGGGAAGCTTCGGATTCTTGCAAGTTTTCCAAATCTTCGCCCAAGGCATTCAAAATCGTTTTCAACGTAAAACTTCGAGGCGTTACTTCGCCAGCTTCAATACGCTGAATGGTCCGCACATTAATGTTGCACTGCTCCACAAGTTCTTCCTGTGTTAAGCCTTTTTGTTTTCTTAGTTCTAAAATTTTTCGACCGAGTTCTGGTTGTTTCATTTGTCTATTATATTTGTTTCTAAAAAGTCAAATGGAACATCCTATTAGATATTTTGCCGTTGATTAGAAATAGTTAGCGGATGTTTCATTTTCTAAAAATTTATGAAGCAATAGTACGATGGCAGCAAATATACTGCAATATTTTCAAGTGAATTTCACCCGACATTTGCCCGACATTGTGGAATATATATCACAAATTAGGCAAGTAATCAACGGAAGAAAGCCATAATTCATTTCCACTTTTTTTATCTTTTTAGGTGCGGCTGTACCCAAATACACCTTTTTTAGAAGCATCCGCTTATCTTTGTTGCAATATAAAGTTTTATGGAAATTACCTTCAAGCTTATAGACTTGATTATTGTTATTGGCATTTGCCAAGGCATTTTCCTTTCGTTAACGTTGCAGCGAATTTCCAATAACAACCAAAAGGCAAATAGCATACTTTCCTATTTAATTGCGCTGGCTACCTTAATGCTTATCGGTAGGTTTTTCTATTTCCGCTTTTTGACTGCTTGGGTTTTTCAATGGAGTATTGCGGTGGATTCTTTGGTTTTTCTTTTTGGACCCTTAATTTATTTGTATGTGAAAAGGCTTTTGTTTAAGGAACAGAATAATTATTCGCTTTCAATAATTCATTTTATTCCTTTTTCCGGAATGCTTTTTTTCGCTTTTTTCTATATCATAAATTACACACCGAAAGCGTATTACGAATTTTTTTTAAAGGGAAATCTACTGATGTATTTCAGGATTATTTCAGTAATCATGATTGTATTTAATATGTTTTATGTGCTGAAATCCTTTCAGTTACTCAAAAAATTTAAACAAACTGAAAAAGAAATTTTCTCCTTTGAACAAACCCCCATTGTATATCTCAATTTTTTCCTGTTTTCATTATTAGCGTGTCTATTAGCTTGGACTTTCAGCCTCTTGAACACAACTATTTTCGACAAAACCATTCCTTTTATTGGTTATGATAGTATTTGGGTGGCAATTCCATTGTTTATTTATGTAATAGGATATTTCAGTTTAAAACAGCCGGAGCTTTTTAGGATTTCAGAAGAAAAACAAAAAAACAATTTAAGGAAAGAGCGCCTTCCAGAAGCCGAAGCCCAATTATTAAAAACCAAGCTGGACAGCTTAATGATTAATGAAAAAGTTTTTCTACAAAGCGATTTGACCTTGGCCGATGTTTCTGAAATGCTCCAAACCTCAACAAATAATGTTTCCTGGCTTTTAAACCAGGTTTACAAAACCACTTTTTATGATTTTATAAATCAATACCGCGTTAAGGAGTTTTTAAAAAAAGTGGAAAACAAAGAACACCTAAAACACACCATTTTGGCTCTTTCCATGGATGTTGGCTTTAATTCAAAATCTACCTTTAACAAAGCCTTCAAAAGTACAATGCACGAAACTCCCAGCAATTATATAAAAAAAAAGTTGGCTGCATAGGTTTTTCGTTCGGCTGTATGCAAACGGTCGATTCCTGCTTATTCTGAAAATAGATTTGTACTAAACTTTAAAATTTTCAGATTATGAAAAACCTATTCCTTTTTACCTCAGCCTTTTTATTCGGACATTTATTTTTAAGCGCACAAACGGTTACCACCTTCACCGAAGGCACCCCAGACGATGCCATTGTTTTGGACAATGACGGAAACATTTACTGTTCCAATTATACGGGCGATACCGTTTTTAAGTTCTCTCCCACTGGAGAGGCAACCGCTTTTATAACAGGTTTGAATACCCCAAACGGACTGGCTTTCAATTCCAATCAGGAATTGTACGTGTGTGACGGCCAGGGAAATAAAATCTACAAATATGACCTTGCCGGGAACCTTTTGGCAACCTATCCAGTGACGGGCCATCCTTCGGGAATTGTAAAATCCTTCGATGACGATTCCATGATTTTTACACTATATATGGGAAACCTTATTAAAAGGCTTGCCCCAGACGGAACCATTACAACTGTCTCTTCTTCCTCAGAATTAAGTGGTCCGGTAGGGATTGTTTATGATGAAAATGGAAACCTTTTCGTTGGAAATTACAACAACCGAAAAATTTTCAAAGTACAGAAGAATGGAGACCTAGAATATATTGCGCAACTTCCAACTGAAGGAGGCCAATATCCTAATTTGGGGTTTATTGCCTATGGTCAAGGAAAACTTTGGGGAACTATTATGGGCAACCATAAAATTTATTCCATCAACCCAAATGCAGTTGATGATTATACCTTATTTGCTGGTAGCACACCGGGAAATAATGATGGCGATATTTCAGTTGCTACTTTTAATATTCCCAACGGAATCTATTTTGATGAAGGCGCTTGCACCATGTACATCACGGATTTCGGAAGCAAAAACTTGAGGATTATTTCAGGAATAACTTTGGGAAACGATGAATTTTCGGAGGCAGAAAATAATCTAATCATAGTACCAAATCCTGCAAAAAATTATTTTGAAATTCAATTTTCGGACAAACACTTCACAACTTTTGAATTGAAAATTTATGATACTGCTGGAAAATTAATTTATGAAAATAACCATCAGGAAATTTCCCATAAAATTGATACGAGTAGCTTGAAAAATGGGACTTATCTATTAGAAATAACTACGGAAGAAGGTACGCTGCGAAAAAGATTGCTAAAATAAAAAATAAGGGCCGAAGCTCAGTTTCGGCTCTTATTCAAACTTTTCTAAAGCGCTTAAGGCCTTATCGACAGAAGAAATATCTTCAAAAGTAAGCAACAACCGCAAGCCATTTCGGGTCTGTTTTTCCTTCATCGTTACTTTTTGGGGATGGCTTTGTACATATTGCAGCACTTTGGTAAAAGCTGCGCTTTGGTAAAAAGCACTCTGCTGGTCTGCCACAAAATAACCGACCATTTTTTTCTGTTTCATCACAAGGCGTTCAAGGCCCATGGAAATGGCAATCCATTTTATGCGAACGCTGTTCAACAAATCTTCCGCTTCCTTTGGCATTTCCCCAAAACGATCCAGCAATTCTTTCTCAAATTTTTGAAGTTCGGCTTCAGTTTTCAGCTCGTTTAGTTTTGTGTACAGATTGAGTCTTTCGGTAATATTGTTCACGTAATCATCAGGAAACAGCAATTCGAAATCTGTATCGATGGTCATTTCTTTTACGAAATTCTTCTTCGGTCCTTCCGTTTCTTCGTAAAGATTTTTGAATTCCTTTTCTTTCAGTTCCTCAATGGCTTCGGAAAGGATTTTTTGATAAGTTTCAAAACCTATTTCGTTGATAAACCCGCTCTGTTCGCCCCCCAATAAATCGCCTGCGCCACGGATTTCCAAATCCTTCATCGCAATGTTGATACCGCTTCCCAATTCTGAAAATTGTTCCAAAGCAGTGATCCTTTTTCGGGCTTCATCCGTCATCGCGGAATATTCCGGGGTAATGAAATAACAAAACGCTTTTTTGTTGCTTCGGCCCACACGACCGCGCATTTGATGGAGGTCTGAAAGCCCGAAATTATTGGCATTATTAATAAATATTGTATTTGCATTTGGAACGTCCAGTCCACTTTCAATGATGGTTGTGGAAACGAGAACGTCGAATTCATTGTTCATAAATCGAAGCATTAAATCCTCCAATTTCTTTCCGTCCATTTGCCCGTGTCCGATCCCAATTTTCGCATCGGGCACCAAACGTTGGAGCATTCCGGCGACTTCCTTTATATTTTCTATTCTATTGTGAACAAAGAAAACTTGTCCGCCGCGCGAAATTTCATAGCGAACAGCATCGCGAATGCTTTCTTCCCCAAAACGAATGACGTGCGTTTCCACCGGATAACGGTTTGGCGGCGGCGTGGTAATTACCGAAAGATCACGAGCAGCCATCAAACTGAACTGCAACGTACGCGGAATGGGCGTTGCGGTTAATGTGAGCGTGTCCACATTTTCTTTGATAGTCTTCAATTTGTCCTTTACCGCTACGCCAAATTTCTGTTCCTCGTCAATAATCAAAAGTCCCAAATCCTTAAATTCCACCGATTTGTTGACCAATTGATGTGTGCCAATAACGATGTCGAGTTTGCCGTTTTTCAATTCCTCCAAAACAGTTTTGCGCTCTTTTGCGGTGCGGAAACGGTTGAGATAATCCACTTTTACGGGCATATCAGCCAAACGTTCGGAAAAAGTCTTAAAATGCTGAAAGGCCAAAATGGTGGTCGGTACCAAAACGGCGACTTGTTTTCCGTTATCCACCGCTTTAAAAGCCGCGCGAATAGCGACTTCCGTTTTTCCGAAACCTACGTCGCCACAGACCAAGCGGTCCATCGGGCGCTCGTTTTCCATATCCTTTTTTACGTCTTCCGTCGCGGTGCTTTGGTCTGGCGTGTCTTCATAAATAAAGGACGATTCCAGTTCGGCCTGCAGATAACTGTCCGGATCAAAAGCGAAACCTTTCAACGTACGGCGTTTGGCGTATAATTCAATTAAATTAAAGGCAATTTCCTTTACGCGGGTTTTGGTTTTTTGCTTTAGTTTTTTCCACGCATCGCTGCCCAATTTGTAGATTTTGGGCTCCTTCCCGTCTTTCCCGTTATATTTTGAAATCTTATGGAGCGAATGAATGCTGAGGTACAAAATATCACGCTCACCATAAAAAAGTTTTATGGCTTCCTGCATTTTTCCTTCTACTTCAATTTTCTGCAAGCCGCCGAATTTTCCAATTCCGTGGTCAATATGCGTTACGTAATCGCCCACTTCCAGATTGGTAATTTCCTTTAAGGTAATCGCTTGCTTTTTGGCGTAACCGTTTTTCAGTTGAAATTTATGGTAGCGCTCAAAAATTTGATGGTCGGTATAGCAAACTATTTTTAAATCGTCATCAATAAACCCTTGAAACAGCGGAAATACAATGGTTTCAAATTGTTCCACATTTTGCTGGGCATCTTCAAAAATATCGTGAAAGCGTTTTGCCTGTTGTTCACTGCTGCAGAAAATGTAGTTTTTATAACCTTTTTCAGTATTGTCATTCAAATTTTCAATCAGTAAATTGAATTGTTTGTTGAATGATGGTTGAGGTTTTGTTGAAAACGAAAGCCCACCCCCAGCCCCTCCCGAGGGGAGGGGAGTTTTGTTATTTTTTAAATGAACCGTTGTAAATTCGGAAAGTTGTGTTTTCAATAATTCCGAAGTACAGAACAATTCCGAAGGCTTTGCGCGTTTTATTTCTGAATCGATTGCGTTAAAAGCTTCAGTTGCTTTTTTGAAAAGATTGTCGATTGCGCTGCTGAATAGCTCTTCATTTTTCAGAAAAACCACGGTTTTGGACGCGATGTATTTCAGAAAACTTTCGCGGTTTTCATCCACCATTTTGTTTTCCACATTTGGAATGATGGAAACTTTTTTAACCTGTTCCAAAGAAAGCTGTGTTTCCACATCAAAGGTCCGAATACTGTCAACCTCATCGCCAAAAAATTCAATTCGGTACGGTTCATCATTGCTGAAACTGAACACGTCCAAAATCCCCCCGCGCACTGAAAATTCGCCCGGTTCGGTAACAAAATCGGTACGTTTAAAGCGATATTCAAACAAAACCTCGTTTACAAAATCGATGGAAAGTTGGTCGTTTACTGCAATTTTCAGCGTGTTTCGCTCTAATTCCTTTCGAGTAACCACTTTCTCAAAAAGTGCTTCGGGATAGGTTACGATCAGCGCAGGTTTTTTTCGGGAATTTATTCGGTTTAAAACCTCGCTTCGCAACAAAACATTGGCGTTGTCGGTCTCTTCAATTTGATAGGGCCGCCGATAACTTCCCGGATAGAAAAGCACATTTTGGTCACCCAACAAATTTTCGAGATCGTTTAAATGGTAAGCCGCTTCCTCTTTATCGTTAAAAATTAAAAGAAAGGGCAATTCCGAAGTAGAAAAAGTTTCAGCAATTACAAGTGAAAGCGATGAGCCGACGAGCCCAGAAACTTGAATTTTATTTTCGGATGAGGCAATAGAATCCCGCAGTTTTCGTGTTTGCGAAGACTGTGAATAAAGCGAAGTAACGAGTGTTTTGCTCATCGAGCGGCAAAGATAATAATTGTAAAGTTTATTTGGGTGCAATAGCCCATTCGCCAGCATCAACCAATTTTAATCGTACTTCTGGATCATTTTTATCTCCTTTGTCACCAATTATAATAGAGTGAGACCTATTGTTAGGAATTCCTAATCTGGGAGGTAAGTGCTGAAGCGGATCATGAATTACTTTTTGAAGAGGAATAATTTTACGAACTTTAAAAGTTTCAAAAGCATAGATAAAAAAATCAGATGAATTCTTAAACTCCGTTGTACCAAATTTATATTGCAAACCTATTCTTTCTCTACTTTCTTCAGCGGAAGAATACTTGTCCCAATCTGTGGAAAGATTATCTCCTGTTTTTGGGGTATTATAAAATGCACTTGGGTTAGGAGAATTATCTTTCTTAGAAAGGTATCCTTTATGGACATTACAAAATAAAAAACAATTATCTGGTATTTCTTCTGTTTTCCAAATCATTATTAACCAAGTTTCAGCATCCAAGTTGCTAAAAATTCTTGTACATTTTCAATTTCAATTTGTCCTTTTATACTGTTAATTCCAGCAAGTTGATCTCCATAATAAACAGCTGAGTTTTCATTAATATGGATAAGTAACCTTGAATTATTATTTCTCCATAAAATATCAAGATTGCCATCAGGAGTTGGGCTAATTTCTGGTAATGCGATAACTATGTTGAAAGTGTCTTTAATAAAATTATAGTAATTATTAAGAAAATCAAAGCATTTTTGATAAACAATTGGAGAAATACTCATTGCTCCTTGACCATCCCAATTATCTTCTAATTTCAAGAGATTTTTATTCAATTCTTTTAAATCTTCTATGGGAGATTTGATTTTATATATATCGGAAGCTAAGAATTCCAAAAACTCTAAAGTGCTTTTTTCCTTTATTCTGGGTTTTGTAAATAGAGTTTGTTTAACATCCTGATTAAATCTAGATTGTTTGACATATTGATTTTGTAAAACATCCGAAATAATATGAGTTGTATCCTTTTGTGGAAAAGCCGATACACAATTCAAATAAACTGTATTATTTGTTTTAGCAAACATTAATCTTTATCATTGGTTAAAAACTTCAAATCGTTAAAACTTGAGTCTTTTCTTATTAAATTTTCTTTTTGAATAGCCCTTTCAATTGTGTTTTTTAATTCTTCTAAGTCATTATGATCTAAAGCCAAGAAGACACTTATTTTATCATTGGAAGCCAAATAGTCTAATCTTAAATTATGAACTATAACAGCATTTTTTATTCCTTCATCTTTCAATTCATCATCAAATACAATTCTTAAATCTGAAATTATTCTAGATGATATATAATTTTTTTCATTTTCTCTTAAAATTTGATGCCCTTTCATTGTTTGAATAGTAGGTCCATCAATTTTTTCAAAAAGCTTAAGATTTTTCTTAAGATTTTTTATATCAATATCTTTAATCTGCTCTTCAATAGAATCAATTAAATCTTGTATATCTCGTGAAGTGTTTATGTTGTCTTTCTGTTTAAAACTTAAAAGACTTAACGCGCTTTTAATAATATTTGTTAGATCATTCTTTTCTAATTGTATAGAATCAGTAAGTGACTCTGCAATTTTAGAATCATTTAATCCAAAATCAATTGAACTCAATTTTTTAGCTATCTGTTTTACTTGCTTTTGATTGAGTTTACTGATTAAAATAAAACCAGGCTTAAAAATATCAGGAATAAGATATCTAGACATTGACAAAAATTTGTTGGGTAAATATACAAATATCTTTGGATTAAGAAATGTTATTAGGCTTTCATTAAGGTTTCAAAGCTAGTTATTCCAACTTTATCATTTTGCTAACACAAATAACTTGGGCGTTTCTCTATTTTCGGTTTATGGCTAGAAAAGAATACGATGTTTTTGTAATAGGAACCGGAACCGCCGGAAAAACTGTGGCGTTTGACTGTGCTGAAGAAGGAATGAAAGTGGCGATTGCGGATAACCGAGAATTTGGCGGAACCTGCCCAAATAGAGGCTGCGACCCGAAAAAAGTTTTGGTGGGAATTACGGAAGCTATGCAGCTTTCAGAAAATTTAAAGGGAAAGGGAATCGTTTCCGTTCCAAAAATAAGTTGGAAAGATCTTCAAAAATTTAAATCAACTTTTACCGATGCTGTACCAGCTTCCACCGAAAAAAAATTGAAGGAAGCCGGAATTGAAATGTTTCACCAATCGCCCAAATTTTTGAATGAAAACACACTTTCGGTAGAGGGAAAATCGGTGAAAGCGAAGAAAATTGTAATCGCTACCGGGCAAAAACCGATGGAACTGAAAATTCCCGGGAGGGAACATTTAAAGGTGAGCGATGACTTTTTGGAATTGGAAGAATTGCCCGAAAGTATCGTTTTTGTTGGCGCCGGTTACATTGGGATGGAGTTTGCGCATATTGCCGCGCGCTGCAGCGCAAAAGTTACCATTGTTGAATTTGGCCCTCGACCGCTCGCACCATTTGAAACCGATATCGTTTCGCACCTTACAAAAGCTTCGGAAGAACTTGGGATTAAATTTATTTTCAACGCAAAGGTTTCCGAAGTGGAAAAACTTCAGAAAAACTTTCGTGTTTCCTTCGAAAAGAATGGTAAAACCGAATCCGTTGACGCCCGAATGGTTTTCAATACCGCCGGCCGTGTGCCATCCATCGATGAACTGGATTTGGAAAAGGGAAATGTCGCGTTTGAAAAAAGCGGGATTTCGGTGAATGAATTCCTTCAAAATACAACCAATAAATCGGTCTATGCCTGTGGCGATGTTTCGGCAAGTGGGGCGTTACCATTGACGCCAACATCTTCGCAGGAAGCGCGGATTGTTTCGTTGAATATCAGAAATGGAAACCACACAAAAATGGATTTTCCGCCAGTACCTTCTGTGGTCTTTACCATTCCGCAGCTTGCTTCCATCGGTTTAACTGAGGCAGAGGCAAAGGAAAAAGGTTATGATTTTGTAGTGGAATATAAAAGCGTCCCGAAATGGTTCAATGCAAAACGTATTAATGACGACGTTTACGCCTATAAAACGATCGTGGACAAAAAACGAAATATTGTTTTGGGCGCGCATATAATCGCTTCCGAAGCTGGAGAAATGATCAATCTATTCGTGCTGGCAATGTGTGGAAAACTGACTACCGAAAATATTAAAGCCATGATTTTTGCATACCCTACTTGGGGAAATGATATTAAGGGAATGGTTTAAAAGAGAAATTCCCAAAAATTCAAATTCCAAAATTACTTTTTAGAATTGAGATGTTCCTTTAATTTAATATTGGGACTTGTAGCTCTATTTTTAAACCCGTGGTAACTACTGCTTACAAACAAAACGGCGGCCTCCGCAATTGCTGCATAGGCCACGGTTTGGCTCACTTCCCAATTGGCGACTGCAATTGCGGCCAAAGCCCAAACTCCCACCAAGGCAAATTCGCGCATATTTCTTCGCCACGTTACTACTAAATTTATTATTCCAGCAATGATAATCATCGTTACCGCCCAAGATACTTCACTGTAACCCCAGGCTTCCCAATTTATACTTTTTAAATATGCGGCTACATTTGCAATACTCGCCACGGTAACCCAGCCGCTATAAAATACGAAAGGCCACCAGAGAAAGACAATAACGGAAATTGGCGCGTCCCAAAGTTCCATCCGGTTGTTCATCACGATCTTTAACAGTGAAAAGAGCAGCACGAAAATGGCGAGGATGGAATATTCCATATATCCGTAAAGCCAAAATGTGATCCACATAATATTGGCGAAGCAGGAAAGCACAAACCACCAACCTGTTTTTAAAATGAAGTAATCATCGCGCACTTTGGTAAAAAGACTTCGGCTTTGGTAGATTATGAAACCCAACAACAGCAGATAAATCAAACCCCAAATAGAGAAAGCATATCCAGCAGGCGTAAAAAGGTTTTTAGTAGCTTCGGAAATTTCGCCAATTGTGGTATTGTTTATCGCGCCCGTGTTTGACAAATAATTGACGAAAACCGTTGTCGCGAAAGCGATGATGTTTGCTATTTGTAGCGTTTTTTTCATAAAGGATCAATTTTTCGAAACACAAATCACTTCCCCTTCAACAATGGCATATATTTCGTCCATTTCAGAAGGTTTTAAGATGTGTTTTCCCGTAAAGTTACCAAAAGCAGGGAGAATAAGACTGTTAAGCGTTTTATAAAAACACGAAAACCGGAGGTATTGCCTCCCAACCCCCTTCATCAGAATGCCGGGGTGCACGTGACCACAAAAATTGAAAGTGCCTTTAATCTCGGTGGGATGGTGGGTCAACAAAAAACTGTCGAGCAACAATTCGTCAAAAACCTTAACTCCTATTTCTTCGTATAAATACTTTGGAATAATATCGTGATTGCCCGAAATCAGGACTATTTCCGCCTTTGTGTATTCCGTCCACTTTTCAAAATCTTGCCATTCCTCGTTTAATTTACTGTGGAAAAGATCGCCCAAAAAACAAATAATTTCAGGTTGAAATTGATTGCTAATCTCTGTAAGTTTTTCAAGATTTTTAAACGCCGCGTTTGCGGGAACAGGCGCCCCGTGTTTTCTGAAATGTGTCACTTTTCCCAAATGAACATCGGCAATCAATAACATTTTGTTGTCTTCCCAAAAGATAGCTCCGCTGGGGTGAAGAATAAAAAAGTTGTTTTTTATTTGAATATTTTGGATCAACTATTTGAATTTTGACAATTGTTCAATACATTTTTTAAACGAAAAAAATTCTACAATATATTGGTAATCAGGAAACTATTTAAAAATTTAATTTTTTTTGTTTCGTATTTGTCCCACAGTTATTATTTCAGATTTTCGATCTTCATGCGTTTTTAATATAACAAAATACCATTCTCTTGAACCTTCAACGTATTCCGCAAAAAATAAATCGTCTTTTTTGTGTGCTTTAATTGCAGACTCAAAAGAAGCAACCATTCTGCCTGAAGGAAACCAGCCTAAATCGCCTCCATTTTTTGCAGACGGATCGTCAGAATATTCTTTTGCCAATTCTGAAAAGGGAACGTTAGCCGTATATTTATTTTTGATTTCATCTCTCAAAGAATCAATTTTATTCTTTGGCATTTTACTTCCGTTCAAGTATATATAGCTTACCCTAAATTCTAAAATTGAATCTTTTTGAAGCAGCTTTTCCGTAATAGTTTGTGATGCATTTTTAATTTCCCTCAATCCATTTGTATCATAATGCAAAGTTTTTGAATCATCGGGAGAATACGTAATTTGAGTAATTTCCCAATTAGGATGAGCTTTTTTTAAAGAATCCAATTGATGCAGAAAAGTTAGTTTTTTTAATGCTCGTGTAGCTTCTTCATCGCTTTGTCCAAATGAGGTTGTGCAAAAAAACAGTGCGATTATTATCCAACTAAATTTCATAAAGTTTACTTTTTGGTAAATATATCCATCATTTCATTAATTGAAGTGTCATATTTTTAATCCGATCCGCCAATTTTTCCGAAGAAAGTTTTTCCCGGAGCCTATCCGTAATAATCGGAAAGCTGAAAGGCGTAGCTTTTTCACATTGTTTCCAAATTATTTTTTGTGAATTAATTCGTTCCAAAGCCAACCGCAATCGGCCTTCTTCCAATTGATGCTCAAAGGTTTCACGATAGGCTTGAAGGTACAAAAGATTGTCGGGTTCGTAATCGCGAAATACATCGAAAAGCAATTGACTGTTACTTTGCAAATGTTTTGTTTTAATCACTTTATTTGGATACCCCTGAAAAACCATTCCGCTAATAACGGCAATATCGCGAAATTTCCGGCGTGCCAATTCGGTGGAATTCAAACTTTTTTGAAGGTCGTCAAAAAGAAATTCCGAAGAAAAAAGATTGTTATCAATTACATTTTGAATGTCCAAAAACTGGTCGCTCAACAGTTCAAAACCGTAATCGTTATAGGCCAAGGAGAAGGTAATCGGTGACAGCAAACTAATCCGGTATGCCAGCAAACTGCTCATCGCCTCGTGTACAAACCGCCCTTCAAACGGATAAAAAAGTGCGTGATAACCCTCGCGGGTTTTAAAGGTTTCAATCAAAAATTCATTTTCGCCGGGCACGATGCTTTCGCGTTCCTGCCTGTCAAAAATGTGGCTCAAAGCCTTTAATTCCGGAGTGTTTCGTTTGTGGTCGGCTTCACTTTGCAATTCTTCCCGTAGAATTTTACTCATTTGTGAAGAAAGCGGCAACCGCCCGCCCATAAAGCTCACAATTTTTGCAGATTTTTTTGAAGACTTCCGAACCTGCGCCATCATTTGCCGAATTCGGACCAATTCCAAAGTTCGCCCCGCGAAAACAAAGGTGTCGCCGGGTTTCATTTTGCTGATAAACCATTCCTCAATCGTACCAATAAATCCGCCGGAGACGTATTTCACGAGCATCATGCTATCGCTCACAATTGTGCCAATGCTCAAACGATGCATCATTGCAATCTGTCTGCTTTCTACCTTAAAAAGGCCTTCGGCCGTTACTTCTACTTTTTTATATTCGTCATAAGCTTGTAAACTTTGGCTTCCAATTGTTATAAAGTTTAGGCACCAATTCCATTGTTCCTCGGTAATTCCTTGAAAACAAAAAGTATTTTTCACTTCTTCAAAAATTTCTTTCGGAAAAAATCCATTACCCACAGCCAACGTCACCAAATATTGAATGAGCACGTCAAAGCTCAACAAATACGGGATTCTATCTTCAACCACATCTTCTTTCACAGCACGTTTTAAAGCTGAAGCTTCCACCAATTCCAACGCGTGCGTGGGCAAAAAATAAATCACCGAAGGTTCACCAGGACGGTGATTGCTTCGGCCAGCGCGTTGCAGAAATTTCGCAATTCCTTTTGGTCCGCCAATTTGAATAATGGTTTCCACAGGCGCAAAATCTACTCCCAAATCCAGACTTGAAGTTGCAACTACCGCCGTCAGAGATTCGTTGCGGATTGCTTGTTCCACCCAAAGCCGTGTTTCTTTCCCAATACTGCCGTGGTGCATCGCGATTTCACCCGCAAATTCGGGATGTTTTTCCAAAATTTTCTGAAACCAAATTTCGCATTGCCCGCGTGTGTTCGTGAAAATTAAAGTGGTTTTACTGGATTTGATTATTGGAACAATTTCTTCCAAAAGGTGCAGCCCCAAATGCCCGCGCCACGGAAAGGTTTCCATTTTCTTCGGAATGATGGAGCGGACTTCGACTTTTGACTTTTGAGTGGATTTGATTAAGATTGAATTTTTTCTGAATTCAGTATCCATTCCCAACAGCACATCTTGGGCCTCTTCCAAATTTCCAATAGTCGCGGAAATTCCCCAAATCCGCAACTCTTTTGAAACTGTTTTCAACCGTGAAAGTGCGAGTTCCATTTGCACGCCGCGTTTGCTTCCCAAAAGTTCGTGCCATTCGTCAACCACAATTGCGGTCAACGTTTTGAACGTTTTATCATACCCTTTGGAAGCCAGCAAAAGCATCAAACTTTCAGGCGTTGTAATCAGCAAATCGGGCATTTGTCGTTTTTGCTTTGCGCGTTCACTTTGCGAAGTATCACCTGTGCGTATTCCAACAGTCAAACCTGTTCCCAAATCATCCGCAAAACGTTGCGCCGATTGCTGTATTTCTACAGAAAGTGCGCGCAAAGGCGTTATCCAAATAGCTTTTAAACCTTTGGCATGCTTCGTTTTATAATCTGGGTTTTCCTTTAAATATTGAAGCACAATCGGTACCCAAAGGGCATAGGTTTTTCCGCTTCCCGTTGGCGCGTTTAAAAGTCCGTGTTTGCCGTCGAGAAAGGATTTCCACGTTTTTTGTTGGAAGGGGAATGGTTTCCAATTTTTTGATTGAAACCAATCCTCGGCGATGGAAATTAGTTCAGATTGTTTCATTTTGGGATTAGCGCTTTTAAATCATCAAGTGTATTTGCTTCGGCAATCGGCTTATCTTTTCTCCAACGAAGAATCCGAGGAAAACGTGTTGCGATTCCACTTTTATGCCGGCTGCTTTCGGCAATTCCTTCAAAGGCAATTTCAAAAACGTGCTGTGGCGTTACGCTCCGCACGGGACCGAAACGTTCCAAAGTATTCCGTTTTATCCATGCGTCAATCTGCCGAAATTCTGCATCGGTCAAGCCGGAATAGGCTTTGGCGAAGGTTACCAATTCGCCCTCGTCCCAAAGCGCAAAAGTGTAATCCGTATAAAGATTTGCGCGTCTTCCGTGGCCTCGCATTGCGTAGGTTAAAACCGCATCAATAGTGAACGGATCTATTTTCCATTTCCACCAATCGCCTTTTTTTCTTCCAACTAAATATGGCGAATCCTTCCTTTTTAACATCAAGCCTTCGCTGCGTTTTTCCCGGGAAAGATCGCGCTCTGCGGCGGCTTCTTCCCAAGTTTCAAATTCCATTGTTTCGCTTAAATAGATTCCAATTTCTTCGGAATTTATCTTTTGAATCATTCCATCCAAAATTTTTCTCCGTTCCGAAAAAGGTTTTTGGCGAATATCCTCGCCCTGCCATTCCAACAAATCATAGGCGTTCAAAATTACGGGCGTTTTTTTCAGAAGTGCTTTTGAAATATTCTTTCGTCCAATCCGGGTTTGAAGTGCGTTGAAATTACCAATTTCCCCTTCGCCGAAAGGCAAAATTTCTCCATCAATTACAGTTCCATTGGGAATTACTTTTAGAAAATCCTGAAACTCGGGGTATTTATCCGTCACCAATTCCTCCCCACGTGACCACACAAAAACCTCATCATTTCTGATAATTACTTGACTGCGGATGCCGTCCCATTTATGCTCAAAACTCCAATCTGAAATCGGGCCCAAATCTTCCTGAAAATTATCCTCCACCGCATACGCCAAATAAAACGGATACGGTTTGCTGAGGTAATCTTCCTTATTTTTCTCTAAAATTAATTTTTTATATGTCGTTTTTTCAGGCGTCCAATCGCCCATTAATTTATAGGCTAAAATGTCCTCATCAATTCCTGTGGCTTTGGAAAGGGCGCGAGTCATCAACTTTTGGCTGACCCCAATTCTAAAACTTCCGGTAAGGATTTTATTGAAAACGAAACGTTCAAAATAATTAAGCGCCAACCAATTGTCGTGCAGATATTTCTTTTTTTCTTCTTCGGAAAGGGTTCGTAATTCAATAATTTCTGAAACAAATTCTGAAAGTGATTTTTCGGAATGTTCTTCGGAAGTTGGCAAAATCAAAGCAATAGTTTCTGCCAAATCGCCAACGATGTGATAACTTTCCTCAAAAAGCCATAGCGGAATTCCACTAATTTCGGTTGCCCAAAGTCGTAAAAGGGTAGTATTTACAGGGCGTTTTGGTCGGCGGTGCGAAAGGATTGCAATCGTCCAAAGCTTATCGGCATCGTTCGCATTTTGAAAATACTCGGTTAGCGCCGCCACCTTTTCATTGGTTTTGTTGGTGCTATCGAGCTTTTTTATAAGTTGGGCAAAATCTTTCACAGCTTAATCCTCATTTTCAATTTTTTTATCAATTTCAGCGCTTTCTTCTTCGTATTGCGTTTTTTCTGTTCTTGCGTCGTAGCCTAATTCTTCCCGCAGATATTTCGCAAAAATATCTGTGTATCCGTGCGTTGCGATTACTTTTTCGCAACCTGTGGCTTTAATTGCGGAAAGCAAACCTTCCCAATCGGCGTGGTCGCTTAAAACAAATCCGCGGTCGATTGCCCGTCTTCTTCGCGCGCCGCGAAACGTCATCCATCCGCTGGCGGAAGCGGTAACATACGGCACAAAACGTCTAATCCACGTGCTGCCGTGGGCGCTTGGCGGGGCGACGATTATGTTTCCCTTTATTTCTTCTTTAGAAGTATCGCGGGTAATTAAAGTAGTTTCGGGCAATTTGTAGTTCGCACGAGCTACTTCAGTCATATTCTCAACTGCGCCGTGCGTATATATTTTTCCGATGGAAGTGTCCAAATGTTTCAGCAAACGCTGGGCTTTTCCCAAACTATAACCGAAAAGAATCGAAGTTCTACCTTCACTTTTATTGGTTGCCCACCATTCGTTTATATCCTTAAAAACTTCCACTTGCGGTTCCCATTTAAAAGCGGGTAAGCCGAAGGTGCATTCTGTTATAAATGTGTGGCATTTTACCGGTTCGTAAATTTCCGCCAAGCCGTCGTCTTCGGTTTTGAAATCGCCCGTAAAAACCCAGACTTCCCCTTTATATTCCACGCGAACTTGCGAAGAAGCAATAATATGACCCGCGGGATGCAGAGAAAATTTCACTCCATTTATAGTAAATGTCTCGTTCCAAGCTTTGCCTGTTACTGAAATTTCGCCCAAACGATGTTTAATTATGGGAACATTATTGGTGTGCGTAATGTATTGTTTATGCCCCCACCGACTATGATCGGCGTGGCCGTGGGTAACGATGCACTTATCCACGGGCCGCCAGGCGTCTATATAAACATCGGCTTTTTGGCAATAAATTCCTTTTTCGTTAAAGACCAGTAGTGGTTGTTTCATTTTTCTTTAAATAGCAGTTTAAAAATACTGAAAGACAACTTTGATGTATAGGTTATTAAGAAAAGTTTAGGGTGAAATGTTGCTAAAACAAAAGCTCTAAAAACTTTAACAGATTGCTTCGCTTTGCTCGCAATTGTCATTTACAAGTTTTATATTTGCAGGATAAAAACCAAATTATGTCATTTACAGATCTTTTTGAAAGTGGGGAACATTCCCGAAATTTAGGGCACTTTGCTTCAATTGCAAATATTGCTTCCGTTAATGGAGCCATTAATGCTGAAGAGGAAAAATTGTTGAAACGTTTCGCAAGAAAATTGGATATTGAAGAGAGCGAATATGCTGATGTTTTAAAGAATCCTGGGAAATATCCAATCAATCCACCAAATGATTCCGAAAGACGTTTAGAACGAATTCACGATCTTTTTGAAATGATTTTTGCCGATCACGAAATTGATGATCACGAACGTTTTTTAATTGAAAAATATGCGATCGGCCTTGGTTATACTGCCGAAATTGCACAAGATTTAATAAAAAGATCAATCGCAATATACAGTGGCGGCTTAAGCCTTGAAGATTACCGTTATTTGCTTAACAGAAAAGAGTAATTCTCTTTTTTGAAGGAACAAGAAACCCGTTGCGAAAGCTTCGGGTTTTTTATTTGCTGTTTCTCATAAATTCTTCCGCCTTTTCTACCATTTTAGTAGTTCCGCTGAAAAAGGGAACACGTTGGTGCAAGGTAGTTGGCTGAATTTCTAAAATTCTTTGAAAACCATTACTTGCTTTTCCTCCCGCTTGTTCGGCAATCATAGCCATTGGGTTACATTCGTACAATAGTCTTAGTTTTCCGTTTGGATCTTTTGATGTATTTGGGTAAATATAAATTCCACCTTTTATCATATTTCGGTGAAAATCTGAAACCAAAGAGCCTATATAACGCGAAGTGTATGGGCGGTCCTCTTCTTCTTTTTGACAGTATTTTATATAATCCTTTACGCCCTGCGGAAAATGGACGTAATTTCCTTCATTGACGGAATAAATATTTCCGCTTTCAGGAAATTTCATGTTTGGATGTGAAAGATAGTATGTGCCAATAGCTGGATTCAGCGTAAAACCGTTTACGCCATGACCCGTTGTATATACAATCATTGTTGAAGTTCCGTAAACAATATAACCCGCAGCAACTTGATTTATTCCCGGTTGAAGAAAATCTTCAATTGTAACAGGAGTTCCAGAAGGTGTAACCCTTCTGTAAATTGAAAAAATAGTGCCCACGGAAACATTTACGTCAATATTTGAAGAACCATCCAAAGGATCCATCAAAACAACATATTTATTATCGTTTTTTTCGTTACGCCCTTTTATGGTGATGAAATTATCTTCTTCCTCACTGGCAATTCCGCAGACAATTTCACGATTTGTAAGTGTATTAATAAAAACTTCATTTGCAAAAACATCTAGTTTTTGTTGGTCTTCACCCTGCACGTTCATATCGCCCGCTGCGCCTAAAATATCCACCAATCCAGCCTTGTTTACTTTGTGATTTACCACTTTTGCAGCCAAACGGATTGAATTTATGAGCCGTGAAAGTTCGCCCGAAGAGTACTTGAATTCACCTTGATTTTCAATTATAAACTCGCCGAGAGATTGATTTATTTTTGCCATTGGGTTGAAGATATCCTGAATTTGACGCAAATATCGGGATTTTTAAGAAATTGAACCGATATTTGCAAGGCTAATTAATTACTGAAAAAATGATAGTCCGGGAAGCTATAAAAAACGACATGCCGCAGGTTTTGGAACTTATAAAAGAACTTGCCATTTTTGAAAATGAACCCAATGCAGTAGAAGTTACCGTAACAGATTTGGAAAGGGAAGGCTTTGGGGAAAACCCCCTATTTACTTGTTTTGTTGCAGTACTGGACGATGAAATTGTTGGTGCGGCATTGGTATATTTCCGTTTTTCTACTTGGAAAGGCAGAACATTACATTTAGAAGACCTTATCGTGAAGGAGGCACATCGAAGTAAGGGAATTGGTGAGGCGCTGTACAAACAAGTTATGAAGTTTGCTTATGAACGTGGCCTAAAACGCGTTGCTTGGGATGTATTGGATTGGAACAAAGGAGCAATCAAGTTTTACGAACGCAGTGGTGCAAATATTGTGAAAGACTGGCGCGTTGTGCATATGGATGAAAAAAGCCTGAAAAATTATATAAATTCTTAAAAAGAATATGAAATGCCCATTAACAAATTGTAAACCCGCTGAAGATGAATAATTTGGGCATTCCATCTTCCGCTTTATCAATTATTTTATACAGATGAAAATCTTCAAATTTGGTGGTGCATCCACAAAAGATGCTGAGAGTGTAAAAAATGTCGTTTCTGTAATAAACCAAACCGGTGAAAAAGATTTGGTTGTTGTAGTTTCGGCAATGGGAAAAACCACCAACGCATTGGAAGAGGTAATAAAAAATTACTTCTCAGAATCAGATGATTTAAAAATAGCTTTGCGAACTGTTTACGATTTTCATTACGGAATTCTCACCGGCCTATTTTCTTCTACGTCGCATCCTGCTTTTGTTGAGTTGGATAAGATTTTTAAAGAGCTAAAGCGTTTTCTGGAAACCAATAAATCTAATAACCATGCTTTTGTTTATGACCAAGTAGTGTCTTTTGGAGAACTAATTTCTTCTAAAATAGTTTCGACATATTTTACTGAAATTGGAATCAACAATACTTGGTTGGATGTTCGCCAATGTATTAAAACCGATGCCAACTACCGTGATGCCAATGTTGATTGGGAAAAAACCCAAGAGCGTGTTTCAGAAAAAGTAAACAAAAAGGGAATTACTTTAACCCAAGGATTTTTAGGTTCGGAACATACAAATAATTTTACAACCACCCTTGGCCGTGAAGGAAGTGATTATACCGCAGCAATTTTTGCCTATTGCTTGAATGCCGAAAATGTTACTATTTGGAAAGATGTTCCAGGCGTGCTGAATGCTGATCCGCGCTATTTTACACAAACTATGCTTCTGAACCACATAAGCTATCGCGAGGCAATTGAGCTTGCATTTTACGGTGCTTCGGTAATTCATCCGAAAACACTTCAGCCGTTGCAACGAAAGGAAATTCCGCTTTATGTAAGATCTTTTTTGAACCCAAAGGAGCCCGGAACCTGTGTTGGTAAAGGTGTAACGCTGGATCCGCAAACTTCGTGTTTTATTCTTAAGAAGGATTTAGTATTAATTTCACTTTCGTCCCTAGACTTTTCATTTATGATGGAAGACAATATTGGCGACGTTTTCAAATGGCTTCACAAGCACAAAATGAAGGTTGAAATGATTCAAAACTCAGCAATCAGTTTTTCGGTCTGTGTGAACGATAAATTCAACAATTTGGACGCATTGTTGGCTAAGCTTCGCGAAAAATTTAGCGTAAAGTGGAATGAGAACGTAACGCTCTACACAATCCGCCATTTTAACCCCACTGAAGTAAAGGCACTTGCGGAAAATAAAAACGTACTTTTAAAGCAGGAAAGCAAGGAGACGGTACAGTTGGTAATTAAGGAATAGTATCAATCGGTTTCGCTATATTTGTTGGATACAAACAATCTAAATATTTCATGGGATTAGTCAACGCAAAGGAAGTTGCAAAAGCAATAAACGTCGATAAATTCGGCTTTCTGGGCACTTTTATGGGCTGGTCTTTAATGAAAGTTTTAAACATTACTACCCTCAACAAAATTTACGACAAACACAAGCATTTACATGATTTGGAATTCATAAATGCATTGCTTGAGGAGTTTGAAATAAAATTTGAAATTCCAGAAGAAGACCTTCGCAGAATCCCAAAAACAGGTGCTTTTATAACCATTTCAAACCATCCGTTGGGCGGAATTGACGGCATACTTCTTCTAAAATTATTGTTGGAGCACCGTCCGGATTTCAAGATTGTCGCAAATTTCCTTTTGCACAGGATTGAACCCCTGAAACCATATGTAATGCCGGTAAATCCCTTTGAGGATAGAAAAGACGTAAAGTCTAGCATTTCCGGCTTTAAATCTTCGCTGAAACATTTACAGGAAGGACACCCTTTGGGAATTTTTCCCGCAGGCGAAGTCTCAACATATCGAGATGACAAATTGTTGGTTGACAAACCTTGGGAAGAAGCTGCGATGAAACTGGTGAAAAAAGCTGAAGTTCCTGTAGTTCCAATATATTTTCACGCAAAAAATAGCAAACTATTTTATCGTTTAGCAAAGATGAGCGACACCTTGCGAACCGCTAAATTGCCTTCGGAATTGCTTACCCAAAAAGAGCGTTTGATAAAAGTGCGGATAGGCAACGCCATTTCTGTGGAAGATCAAAAAGAACACGAGTCTTTGCCCGTGTTTACAGAATTTCTTCGGAAGAAAACCTATATGCTTTCCAATGCATTTCAGAAGAAAAAATTGCTGGATAACATCCCTAAAACACTGAAGTTTCCAAAACCACCAAAGAAAATTGCTGGACCCATTCCGCTGAAAGCTATGGAGGAAGAGATTGAGAAACTTCGCGAAAATGATAAACGGCTGCTTGTAAGCAAAAATTATGAAGTGTTTTTGGCACAAGCTAGTTCAGTTCCCTATATTCTCCAGGAAATTGGTCGTTTACGCGAAATTACATTCCGCGAAGTGGGTGAAGGCACCAATAATAGTACTGATCTTGATAAATTTGACAGCTATTATCACCACATGTTCCTTTGGGACAATGATGCCCGAAAAATGGCAGGTGCCTACAGAATGGGGCTCGGTTCAGAAATTTTTCCGCGATTTGGAATTGATGGTTTCTACTTGCAAGATCTCTTTCGTTTTGAGCCAGAATTGTTTGAAATGATGAGTAAATCCATTGAAATGGGACGTGCTTTTATCATTAAAGAATACCAACAACGCCCAATGCCTTTATTTTTACTTTGGAAAGGAATTGTGCACACCACGCTTCGTTACCCCGAACACCGTTATTTAATTGGTGGGGTGAGCATCAGCAATAAATTTTCGGAATTCTCCAAAAGTTTGATGATTGAGTTTATGAAATCGAATTATTACGATCCGTATGTGGCGCAATACATCAATCCTAAGAAGGAATACAAGGTAAAGCTTAAAGACGCCGACAAAGATTTTATCTTTGATGAAAGCGAGGCAGATCTCAATAAATTCGATAAAATAATTGATGAAGTAGAGCCGGGAAGTCTTCGTTTGCCTGTGCTTATCAAAAAATACATCAAACAGAACGCAAAAGTTGTGGCCTTCAACGTTGATCCTCTTTTCAATAATGCGGTGGATGGATTGATGTACATCCGTATTGCAGATTTGCCCGAAAGTACCGTAAAACCTGTTATGGAAGAATTTCAGGCAGAGTTGGAGAAAAAATATTCCGATTCACAAAACGGCGATAAATAAATTTCTTTTCTTTTCCCTCTTTTCAAAAAATAGTTTTTAAAAAAGCATAACTTCGTAATTGCTAACATTTTAAATATGCCTGCAAAAACTATTGACGAAGTTATTTCAGCACTTGACTACATTATTGAAAAGGAGTGCACCAACAATTCCTGCATGGCGTATTTTCCTATTCTTTACAGAAAAGTAACCGTTCGCATAAAAGAGGGAATTCTAAACAATGAATTCGAAAACAATCCACGAATGGAAAAACTGGACGTGATTTTTGCGAACAGATATATAGAAGCTTACGAATGTTTGGGAAATAATCACCCTTTTACAAAAAGTTGGAAAAATGCTTTTGAAGCCGCAAAAACAGGAAAATTGCTCATTATGCAGCATTTGCTTTTGGGCATCAATGCGCATATAAATCTGGATTTGGGAATTGCTGTTGCGGAAACCGTTGGCGATGATGGCGAGTTGCTGGATTTTGAAAACGATTTCAATAAAATAAATGAAATATTAGCATCGATGATTGCAAATGTGGAAGCCAAAATTATTTCGGTTTCGCCATTATTTGGTTTGCTTGATAGATTTGGAAAAGGCCGCGAGGATAAATTGGTCAGTTTTAGTATAAACGTTGCACGAGATGGCGCTTGGCTTTTTGCGAACCAATATCATATTTCACCAAATAAAAAAGATGCGTTGAATAGCCGCGATACAATCATTGCCAAACTTGCAGAAAAACTGATAACCCAAAAAAGTTGGCTGCTGAAATATTTGGTAAAAACCATTTATTTCTTTGAAAAGAAAGATGTGCCGCAAATTGTAGCAGTGCTTAAGAAGGATTAAAAAAGAATCAAACTTCCACCGTGGGTAGTAAAAATCACGAAAGTGCCGAGAAATAAAAGAAGGTCATAATGCCAACCATAGCCTTTATCTTCATAAAAACCCGTTTTCCAAATAAAGATTTTTTTATACATAGCTCCAAGCATTGCTCCCATAATTAGCAACGCACCTATTTGGGTGAAAATTCCAAAAGCAATGGAAATTGCGCCAACTATTTCTACCAACCCCAAAACTGTGGTTGCCGTTGGCGACATTCCTATACTTTCGCCGCGTTCTTTTGACTTTTGAACGTGACTTTTTCCACTAGAGAAAAAGACAATCGCAATTATTATCCGAAGAAATAAAAGAGCGAATCCAGCAAGAAATGCGGTGTCAAAAATCATAGTTTTTATTTTGATTCGTAGGGATTATAACTTCCAAAACTCCAAATATTTCCTTCGGGATCCTTGCAACTGTAACCTCTGCCGCCGTAATCTTCATCTTTAATGTCCATCACAATTTTAGCTCCATTAGCTTTTGCAATTTTGTAATGTTCGTCAACATTATCTATTATAAAGTAAGGCGTTTGGGTGTTGTAGCCATCAAGGTTTTTGGGAAGGTTCATCATTTTTCCAAAAGCGGTTTCGGGATTAAATGGGTTTATCATTACCAAGGCCTTACCCAATGATAATTGTGCGTGAAAAATTTTCCCATTATCATCTTTATAAATACCGTGTTCTTTAAACCCAAAAGCATCTTTTAAAAATGAAACCGCTGCGTTGGCATCGCTATAAATTAGATTTGGTATTGCGCCATATTTGCTCATATTTCTTTTCTTTTAAGTTTATATAAAGCTTTTGTATTTAAAACCATCCTTTTTTACCTACTTGATAGGTTTGGTAGAATTCTTCATCGCTTTTGGTTAAGTAAATAATTCCTTCAATTAAAGCTATAATTGCACCTATTCCGCACATGCACGTTAAAATAATTTGCAAAACACCTTCCTTATTATAGCCTAAAATAAATTTATGAATTCCTAAATATCCTACCACCAATGCTAAAACTCCAGCAAGAATTTTTTTGTTTTCTTGATTATTGATTACCTCATTCCAGCTCTCTCTAAATTCATTGGCAGTATTTTTTGCCTGTTGTTCAAAATTTTCGGTGGCTTCGTCCATCCGTTTTTTGGTGCTGTCAAAGCCTGAGTTTTGCTCTTCCATAGTCTTAATTAGTTGGTTTTTAGGATTTAATAAATGTATAAAAAATTATAGAATTGTTTCGTCCGCGGGTTCCCAAAGTTCAATTTTGTTTCCGTCGGGATCGAGTATCCAGCCAAACTTACCGTAATCATAAGTCTCCATTTCACCAACAATTGTTACACCTTCCTTTTTTAAAACCTTCAATAATTCCTCTAGGTTTTCAACTCTGTAATTTATCATAAACTCCTTTTCGCTCGGCGAAAAATATTTAGTATCGGCTTTAAAAGGGCTCCATTGGGTCGTGCATTCTTTACCGTTTTCATCTTTCCAATTGAACGAGCAACCATAATCATTTGTGTCAAAACCCAAATGGTTTTTATACCACTCTCTCGTTTTACTTGGGTCATTTGTTTTAAAAAATATCCCGCCAATGCCAGTTACTCTTTTTTCCATGTTATTAATTTTTGAAGTTTTGAATAATCTTTTCAGCAATCACTTTTGCAAGCTTTTCTTTGCTTTCAACGGTCCATCCAGCAATATGCGGACTTAAAATTACATTGTCCATCGCGAACAATTCTTTCAATGAATTTGGAAGATTATCAGAATCGAAAAGGGTTTCAAAAGATAGTTTTTCAAATTCCAAAACATCCAACCCAGCTCCCAAAATTTTTCCGGATTTTAAAGCTGAAACTAAATCTGCGGTAACAAGGCTTTTTCCGCGAGCGGTATTGATCAGCCAAAATGGTTTTGTAAATGAATTGATGAATTCTGAATTGACCATTTTGTCAGTCAATGGCGTCCAAGGGGTGTGGAGGCTCAAAACATCTGTTTTCTGTTGAAGTTCTTTCAGAGAAACCTGTTTTGCATTTTCATCACCCACATTTTCTTTTATATCGAAACAAAATACTTCACAATCAAAACCTTTTAGTTTTTTTGCAAACGCTTTGCCCATATTCCCGTAACCGACGATTCCAACGGTTTTTCCATCCAGTTCTATTCCACGGTTTGCTTCGCGGTTCCAAAGGCCATTTTTAACCTCTCTGTCCGCTTTATTCAGGTTGTTGAATAGCGAAAGAAGCATCCCAAGCGCATGTTCACCTACGGCGTTTCTATTGCCTTCAGGCGCAGCGATTAGTTTAATGCCAAGTTTATCTGCATAATCGGTGTCGATGCTTTCCAAACCGGCGCCAACTCGGGCTATAAATTTCAGGTTTTTTGCAGCATCGAGAAATTCTTTGTCAATATTGAAACGACTTCGGATTACAATTCCATCGTAATTTGAAATGATTTCCTCAATTTCAGATTTTGAGGATTTATAGTTTTCTTCATTCGAAAACCCTGCTTCCTCAAGCATTTTCAACAATAAAGAATGGTTGCTATCGAGGTGAAGAATTTTCATTATTTAAATTTTAGGATATTCGGAAACGGTCTTTTCCGAAGTTACATTTCCAGTGTGTTTTGTGGAAAGCTTTTCAAAAAGAAGTACGTGCACCTCTTCGCCATTTTGGGTTTTGGGGCAATGCTCCACGCCTTTTGGAACCACGATTATTTCACCTTCGGAAATGATTTCAATCTTATCGCGAAAGTGCATTTCCAAAGTTCCTTTTTGCACAAAAAACAACTCATCTTCATCTTCGTGTTTATGCCAAACAAACTCATCTTTTATTTTTGCCAAAAGCACTTGCATATTGTCCACAACCGCTATTTGGTGCGGGTGCCAATGCTTCTTGAACGTTGAAAACTTATCGTTAAGATTGATAGTTTGCATAACTATTCGTGTTGATTCGGGTTTGTCTGCGGATAAGGAATCATCTCTTTTTTTGAAAGGTTTTCAATTTTAAAATAATTTTTCTTTCCACCGAACCAATATTCTATAACCGCTTGGTTTTCCTCCAACTGAAAAGGAAACGCTTTTGAAAGTGTATTTTGTGCTTCTTTCATTGGGTCTGCATCCATGACAATATCGCGCTGGGTTTCATTTTTAAGATAGCCCACAAATTGTTTTGGTTCGTTTATGTTGCCTTTTGCTTCAAGAATATGGTTTCTGAAGTAGATATTTTGAATTACAACATCTGAATTTATTTCGCTGAAAGTAATATGGATATTGGTTCCAGAACCACCATCTTTTATACCAGCCACCCAGTTTTGGTAATATGCTTCGGCAATCTTAAACGGAGGATTTTGTACAAATGTTTTATTATCATTCACTTCCTGTGCCCCACCACAATTGGAAAAGCTTAGTAAAAGCAAAGGCACAGTTAAAAGTGCTACAATAGTTTTTAAATTTTTCATCATATATTAAAATTACAATTTAAAACCGAAACCTAAAAATACGGCAATCCCATCAGCAGCCTCAACATTTAGTGTAATATTTCGTGCGTTGAAATATGGAAGAAATAGTTTTAAATACAACTTCTCACCAATTTTATAATGTGCTCCAGGACCAATATTATACACCCTAAGCGCACTATTTTCAATATATCCCTGTGTTTGGTCTTCAAAACCAAAACCGTAGCCCGCTTGCGCAAAAACGTTCCATTTTTCTTTATTCAGAAAGTAATAATGGATTGAGGGAACAAAACCGTAAGAATGGATTGTAACATCACTATTATTCTTTATTAAGGTATTGTTTGAAGTGAAAAAACTTCCTGAAAGAGAAACTTTGTTTGAAACAAAAAACTCAAAATTGGCCAAGCCTAAAGCTCCAAAATCATCTTCGTTGTTAGTGGTTGTTGGATATGGTGAAACTGCTATTGAAAGAATCATTTCTCCTTTCTGGTTTTGGGCGAACGCAGTTAAACAAAAAAGAAATGTGAATAGAATTATTAATAGCTTCTTCATAATTAAATTTTTAATGAAGATAATTAAAATAATTAACCATAAAAAAAGCCTCTCGCAAAACGAAAGGCTTTTCAAAATAAAATTTATAAATACTATCCGGCCAATGCCTCTGCACCACCAACAATCTCAAGGATTTCGTTAGTAATGGCAGCTTGACGCGCTTTGTTGTATTGAAGTTTCAATGCATCGCGAAGCTCGGTTGCATTGTCAGTTGCCTTGTGCATCGCCGTCATACGTGCGCCGTGCTCGCTGGCAACACTATCGCGAAGACCTTTGAACAACTGTGTTTTTAAACTCTTAGGAATTAACGCCTCAACAATTTCTTCTTTTGAAGGTTCAAATATGTAAAAGGTTTCGGTAGTTTTTGCTTCTTGACCTTCAATTGGTTTTGGAGGCAAAATAGGCAAGAACTGCTCAGTCATTACTACCTGTGTAGCAGCATTTTTGAAATTGTTGTACACCAAAATGATCTTGTCATATTTTCCTTCGGAAAAAAGAAGCATCAGTTTTTCAGCAATTTCTGCAGTAGTATCAAAAGAAAGATCGTCAAAAATACCGTTGTTGTTTTCTATAACATTTCCGGTTTTTTTCAGAATATCATTTCCTTTTTTACCAAGGGTCATAAAATCCACTTGTTTGCCAGCATACGTATTTGCCGCTAAATTGCGTGATTCTTTTATGACGTTTGTATTAAAAGCTCCCGCCAAACCACGGTTACTGGTAATGGCAACCACCAAGACTTTGTTCACTTCGCGCTGTTCTGAATACTTGCTCCCGGTATCGGCATCAAGCGTAGCGCTTAGGTTTTGCAAAAGTTCAGTAAGTTTTTCAGAATAGGGACGCATCGCGGTAATGGCATCCTGCGCCTTTTTCAACTTTGCAGCAGAAACCATTTTCATGGCACTGGTAATCTGCATCGTTGAACCAACGGATGATATTCTGTTTCTAATTTCCTTAAGATTCGCCATTCTTTTATAGAATTGAGTATTTAGTATTGAGTATCGAGATATATTTTCTCAATACTCAATACAGAAATCTAACTACTTTTTATATTTCGCTGAAAGATCAGCAGCAACCGTTGTCATTACATCAATTGCTTCATCAGTAAGTTTACCAGCTTTAAGATCGTTAAGCGTGTCTCTGTGCTTTACGTTTAACATTTCTAGGTAATCTCTTTCAAATTCTTTTACTTTTTCAACAGGAACGCTACGCATCAAGTTTTTGGAACCTGCATAAATTACCGCAATTTGATCTTCTACCGTGTACGGATCGTTTTCAGATTGCTTTAATATTTCTACGTTACGCTTTCCTTTTTCAATTACGTTCAAGGTTGCAGCATCCAAATCTGAACCGAATTTTGCGAACGCTTCCAATTCACGGAAAGCCGCTTGATCCAGTTTCAAGGTACCTGCTACCTTTTTCATCGATTTAATCTGCGCGTTACCACCCACACGAGATACCGAAATACCTACGTTAATAGCTGGACGAACACCCGCGTTGAACAAATCTCCATCCAAGAAAATCTGACCGTCGGTAATCGAAATTACGTTTGTTGGGATATATGCCGAAACGTCACCCGCCTGTGTTTCAATAATAGGAAGTGCTGTTAATGAACCACCACCTTTTACTAAACCTTTTAATGATTCTGGAAGGTCGTTCATTTCCTTTGCAATATCATCATCGGCAATTACCTTGGCGGCACGCTCCAACAATCTTGAGTGAAGGAAGAAAACGTCTCCAGGGTATGCCTCACGTCCCGGTGGACGACGAAGCAAAAGTGAAACCTCACGGTATGCTACCGCTTGTTTAGATAAATCATCATAAACAATCAATGCTGGACGACCAGTATCACGGAAGTACTCACCAATTGCAGCACCTGCGAAAGGAGCATATACCTGCATTGGCGCAGGATCTGATGCGTTTGCCGCAACAATGGTTGTATAGGCCAAGGCACCTTTTTCTTCCAAAACTTGTGCAATGTTCGCAACGGTTGAAGCTTTTTGCCCAATCGCTACATATATACAATATACAGGCTGACCTGCATCGTAAAATTCTTTTTGGTTCAAAATGGTATCGATACAAACGGTAGATTTACCTGTTTGACGGTCACCAATAACAAGCTCACGCTGGCCACGGCCCACAGGAATCATTGCATCAATAGACTTAATACCAGTTTGAAGTGGCTCAGTTACCGGCTGACGGTAAATTACACCCGGAGCTTTACGCTCCAATGGCATTTCATAAGTTTCACCGGTAATTGGACCTTTACCATCGATAGGCTGACCCAATGTGTTTACCACACGACCAACAATACCTTCACCTACTTTAAGTGAAGCAATACGTTGTGTACGTTTTACGGTTGAACCTTCCTTAATTTCTTTTGAAGGACCTAAAAGTACGATACCTACGTTGTCTTCCTCAAGGTTCAATACAATACCTTCAAGACCGCTTTCAAAGGCTACCAATTCACCGTATTGTGCGTTTGAAAGTCCGTATGCACGAACAATCCCGTCACCCACGGTTAAAACAGTTCCTACTTCGTCCAGGGAAGCAGTTGCTTCAAAGCCTGTAAGTTGTTGCTTTAATATTGCTGATACTTCAGCTGGTTTTACTTCTGCCATTTTATTTGTATTTATGATTTTACCCTTCGACTGTGCTAAGGGTGACACAAAAATTATATTGATTTACTGAATTCTCTTTTTAAATTTCCAAATTGGTTCGCGATGCTCGCGTTATATTGAATATCGCCAACGCGAAGGATAAATCCTCCAATAATTGCTGGGTCAACTTCGTTTTTAAGCGTTACTTTTTCGCTTCCGGTTAATTCTTTTATTTTGGCCATCACTTTGCTTTCCAATTCTGAAGAAAGAGGAACGGCTGTAATTACGGTTGCTACTTTTACGCCTTGTTCGTCATTGTAAAGATCAACATAGCTTTTAGCCACATTTCCTAATAATGAAGTACGTTTATTGTCAACTAAAATATTGATAAGCGAATGTGTGATTTCTGATTGTCCGTTGAAAATTTTCAATAAAGCTTCCTTTTTATCGTTGGCTTTTATTACAGGACTTTGAAGCACTGTTTGCAATTCGCGGCTACCTTCAATAGTGTTGTAAACAGATTGCATATCGCCAAAAACAACAGCTTCTGTGTTGTTCTCGTTTGCTTTCTGCAAAATTGCTTTCGCGTATCTAATCGCTGCTCTGCTCATTGAATATTAGTTTAATTTGGCGTCGCCCAACATTTCGTCAACAAGTTTTAATTGCTTGTCTTTATCGGAAAGTTCGTGTTTTACTACTTTTTCAGCAATTTCCAGAGAAAGGCTTGCTACTTGTTGCTTCAACTCAGCGATTGCTGATTTCTTTTCGCTTTCAATTGCAGCTTGTGCTTGGGCAACCATTTTGTCTGCTTCTGTTTTAGCTTCCTCTTTAGCGTCTGAAATCATTTTTGCTTTAATCTCGCGAGCTTCCTTCATCATCACCTCACGTTCCGCACGTGCTTCTTGCAATAATTTTTCGTTATCTGCTTGAAGATTTTGCATTTCAAGTTTTGCCTTTTCGGCAGAATCCAATGCGTTTTTTATTCCTTCTTCACGATCGTTAACTGCACCCAAAATTGGCTTCCAAGCAAATTTGCGAAGCAATAAAAGCAACAACACAAAAATGATTATTTGCCAGAAGAAAAGTCCGAATGAAAAGTCGTTAATTAATTTTTCCATATCAATGGCCGCCAAGGCGGATATTTATTTAATTTAAACTTATGCTCAATTTTAATTGTAACAAACAGCTGTAACCAACCGTCACAGCCATTTGTTAGTTTTTTTGATTACCCTGCGAAAATCGCCGCGAAACCAATACCTTCAATAAGCGCCGCTGCAATAAGCATTGCTGTTTGAATTTTTCCGTAAGCCTCAGGCTGACGTGCGATAGCTTCCATAGCTTTCCCACCAATCATACCGATACCGATACCGGCACCGATTACTGCTAAACCTGCTCCTACAATAGTTGGAATTGTCATAATATATATATTTAAAAATTAAACACTCGTTATTATAAATGTTGGATTTCGCCTTCGTGTGCTTCGTGCTCTGCGTGCGTTTCGCTTGCAAAACCGAAATACAAGGCTGCCAACATTGTGAAAATATATGCTTGTAGCAATGCTACCAATAATTCAATAAGTGAAATTGCAAATGAAAGTCCGAAGGATAAAGGTCCGCCGATCCAGCTTTTGAAAATAAATATCAACCCTATCAAACTCATCAATACCACGTGACCCGCTGTCATGTTTGCGTACAAACGAATAAGCAGTGCAAAAGGCTTAATGAACAATCCTAAAATTTCGATAGGAACCAGGATGATATAAATCAATATTTTTCCTGCCCATGGCATTCCGTCGCCAAGTGGGTCAAAAATGTGTTTCCAGTAATCTTTGGTTCCGGTGAAAGTGGTTATCAAGAATACGATAATTGCCAAAGCTGTTGTAACCGCAATATTTCCGGTAACGTTTACACCAAGCGGGGTAAGGCCGAACATATTCAAAAACCATATAAAGAAAAATACGGTCAATAGGAATGGCATGTATTTTTTGTATTTGTTCTCGCCAATGTTTGCGATAGCAATGTCATCGCGAATGTAAAGTACAATCGGCTCGAAGAAACGACCAATCCCACGAGGAATGCTGCCGTTTTTGGCATAACTTTTTGCAAGACTGCGGAACAACCAAATCAATAAAAGTCCCGTCAACAACATCATCACAACACTTTTGGTGATAGAAAAATCTAATGGACGTACGTTTGTTGGGTGATCGCCGTGTTCGGCGTCATAATTTAATGTGCCTTGGGCATCTGTTCTATATATTTTCTCGTGGTGAAGAGCGTAATATTTTCCGTTTGATTCCACAATTTCATCACCGTGGCCAAATTCAGAAGACATAAATGTATGCAGTCCTTCGTCCCAAATAATTACAGGAAGAGGAAAACCGTAGTGATGCGTTTCGCCAGTTTCTTCATCAGTTGAACCAAAAAAGTTGAAACTATGAGAGTCCAACAAGTGATGGTTTATAAATTCCTTTATTTCTTCTTTTTTCGTTTTACTGCCCTCTTTACCGGGAGCAACTTCCTTCAATTCCATGCCGTGTTCTTGGGCTAAGGCTGAAAAAGAAACGATAAACAATAAAACTGAAAGTATTCTAACCAATGTTTTTCTTTGCATCTTTGAACAAATAACGGTGTCCTTAAAATCGGTGCAAAAATACATTTCTTTCTGAGAAAGAAAAAACTATTTTTTGTGTTTTTTTCTTCGGAAGAAATCTGCTAAGATTCCTGATTATTAAGCTGTTTTGAAAGAAATGCTACTTCTAAAATCAAACAGGTGGCGTAGGGCACAAAAAAAGCAGCAAATTCCGAAGTTGACATCGTTGCGTCTTCCCGATAAAAAGGATAGAAAACTAGAAAGAAAACCAAAAATTTAAGTCCGCTGCCAGCAAGAAATATAAAACCTGTTTGTGAGGATTTCTTATTAAACTTTGATTGAATGAAGATTAAAATTGCCGCTGCCAGGGTATAATTAACTATATATGAAAGCAAGATTCGGTCTGCAAAAATTGGCAATTCCATATTTTGAAGTATAAATAGGTGTGCAGCGAAAACCGCCATTATTACCAATAAAAGAACCGTCAAAAATTTGAAAGTAGTTTTTTTCATTAAAAAGTCAGGAATTCAATTTATTAGTCTGTTTAATCACCAAGAATAGTGAAGCGCCCACACCAACAAGCGTGCAGATTATAAGAAACGTTTTTCCGCCGTCAGAATATTTGCCGTCCAGCCATTGGCCCAATTTCACAAAAAGATAGATGATAACGCCCATCTGTATGCCAATACCGGACAGAATGGCCCATCGTTTCAATCCATTGTCTTTTTTGTCGGCCATTTTTGGAGATTTAATCGTCTAGATCGGTCTCAACAGCGGCTTTTTTAATACGCTGTTGACGATCAAAAGGGTGTGCTTTGGAGTTTTCAGTAGTGGCCTGACTTGAAGTTGAAGTAATTTTCTGCTTCCCGTCTTGCATCACACAAGAAGCGTTCATAGTTGCTCCTGGTTCAACGGCCAGTTTGCCTACGGTTACATCACCTTCAATTATAGCTGAAGATCGTAAAGATAGCGTTCCAGAAACCTGAAGATTGCCTTCAAACTTGCCTTCTATATCTGCATTTTCACAAGTAAGTGTCCCAATAATAACACCCGTTTTACCCAAGACTACTTTGGAAGGGGTTTTTACATTGCCTTCAACAATTCCATCAATTCTAAAGAATCCAGTAGAGGAAATGTCACCCTTCAATTTGGTGCCTTCGTTGATTCTATTTTGGGCGGAACCAGGCTCGGCAGCAATTTTCTTTTCTTTTTTGTCTGAAAACATAGCAGTTGGTTTTAAAGGTTACTATTCTGTTGTTCGGTTTGTTTTTGGGCTATTATTCGGCTACATCCTTCTGTAAATAATCATCCAGGTTTTTATGGATTTGAATGATTTTATAGTTTGGTGAAGAAATCTCAAAATATTGTTTATTAATTTTATACTTCTTGTTTTCTTTCAAAACTTCACCAAATCCGCGGGCTCCCAACTTAGTTTTTAAACCGTGAACGATTACAAATTTGGTCTGTGGGTCGTAATAATCAATGGAGGTTACCATATCTGTATAATAGTAATCTGCAAGGGCTTTGTCCAATTGTTCTTTAAGTTTTTGAGCTGCCTCGCCTTCCTCATTTGTGAATTTATAAACTAGTTTCCAATTTTCAGAATCTTCATCTGGAACAAAATCCTTCACGGCGATAATAGGAAGCACATTACTGTAAATTTGTTGTGCTTGTTTGCCTTCGTCAGTACTTGGATAATTTAGTGACACAAAGTTTAATGCCTTTTTATAAGCTTCGAAACCTTGTTGGCGCCCAATGGCAGTAGCTTTTAAAAGCTCGAATTTTGGAATAATATCATTGCCGTTATACACCATCATATATTCATCACATTTTTGAATGACCTCAGCATATTTTCCAGCCTCAAACTCTTTGTACAGTTCTTTGTATTTAAATTCTGGGCTAGATTCATCAGTTGGCAACTGTGAATTTGGGTTGCGAAGAATTTCAGCATAACGCGTTTCAGCGTGGTTGGTCAAAATATCATTTTTATATTTATCAGATTCAGAAGGGTTTTCCAAAATTTCATAAATCTTAACCAAATTATATTTTGCAGGCACTACCAATCGTTCTTCGGGATTGTAAGTTAGTAGCTTTTCAAGTCTGTTTGCGGCAAGATTGTACTCTTTAAACTTTTCTTTATAAATCAAGCCTAACTGGTAATACGCAAAGTTCCTGTCTTTTGCTAAACTGTCTATTGCTTTTTCGTCAGTAGGTATTCTGCTAATATAAGTTTCTGGCTTGTACAATTCGTTTTCAGAAATTGGCGTTACGGCAACTGTTTCTTCATCATCATTTATCAAAGAAGTCTGTTTATTAGAAAGCCTCCAGTTATCCTCCAATTTCCTGTCGCCCCAAACTTTTCTAAATTCTCCTTTTCCATAAGCTACAGTGGAAGTATTATAAAAGTAGAAAGTACTGCCCCCTTTGTTAGGTCCAGAAACGGTTTTTCCTTTTTCATAAAACTCTTTATTGGCAATTTTCTGTTCAATTTTGATAGCTTCCAAAGAATCTTTTACCGCTTGTTCCTTCAATTTTGAAGTATAATCGGTGAAAAAAGCAAGCTGTTCAGCTTCGCTCATTCTAGTCAATTTAAGAATGCTATCATTTGTAGCGGCAATGTCTTCGTATTTTATTACATCGTCAAGGTTTTCACGCTTTTTTGATACACGGCGCCATTGACGGCTATTTTCTTCGAGAAATGTTAGTGTACTGTCATAATAGGCTCCGGCGTTTTTATACTCGGCATTGTCAAAGTTTATTTCTGCAAGAGTTTGATAGTTTACTGATTGAAGAATTCTATCTTGCTTAAAAGCTTTAATAGACTTGTTATAATACTTAATTGCCGTTTCTGTACTATCGCTATTAAGGTAATAGTCACCAAACTGGTTGTAGATTCTGTCCAAGAATGGACGGTTTTCACGGTTTTTTTCAAGATCCTGAAGTAATTCCAGAAACGCAGTACGATCCCCTTTTTCGTAATCGAAATTTTTTCCTTTTTCCAAATACGCGCTGATCAGATAAGATCTGGAAGTCTTACGATTCATTGCGATAACCTCATCAAAAGCGATGTTAGCGCTGTCTTTTTCTCCAAGACGATTGTAAATTTGACCTTTTATGAAAGTATATCTTCCCTTTAATTCTTTATCTTTTACATTCTCAGAAGCCATTTTTATGTACTCCAATGCTGGTTGTAAAGAGTCAAGATTAATGAAAGCTTGCGACATCATTGCTGCTCCGTCGGCAATTTCTTCTTCATCAAGTTCCGCTTCCTCAAACATCTTTTTGAGGTTTTCAATAGCAAATTCTTCATTTTTCAAACGAATGTTGGTTTTTGCTTTCCAAACTTTCGCAACGTTTATATTATTGCTTGTTGGATAACGGTCCAAAATAAAGTTGAAAGCATCCAAAGCCGGAATAAAACGACCATCATAGTAGCGCGCTTTTCCAAGCAACATATATGCTTCGTCGATCTGTGGGTTATATTCTTTGCCGTCAATGTACATGGAATGCTTTTGGATTGCCTTTGCGGCTTTTTCTTCAGCACGATTGAATTCAGAATTCTTAGAGGCGCCTGGAGCTTTTGTATCTGCTTCCTCAATATTAATGCGCTCTACGGGAAGTATTTCCCAGAAATTATCACGAAAACCATACGCCAATTGCTCCTTTCCGTCCGTAAACGCCAAATCGCCGTTGTACAGCGTGTTAAATTCTGTGGTAACTGCGTGAACATTACGGTTTAAAAAAGTATTTTTTTTCCGTGAACAAGCTGCCAAAAAAACAACAGCCAGAATAAATAATGTAATTTTATACGTGCCCTTCAAAACGGTTTCAGTTTATATGATATTCTAACTTAAAAGGTTCTATTTTAGTATGTAGAATCACTAAAGAGCGGTAAAAATACATTTCTTTTTAATATCTGCTTAAAGAAACGTCCAAAAAATGCTTCACTTTAAAGCTTTTGAAGCTTTGTTTCCTTGATTTCATTTGTACTTTTGCAAAAAAATAATCAAGATTATGAGCGAATTTCATACGCTTACCGTTTCCGAAGTAAAAAAAGAGACCCCAAATTCAGTTTCCATCACATTTTCAATACCCGAAAACTTAAAAAATCTTTTTGCTTTTAAAGCAGGGCAATACATCACCATTAAACATCAAAGCGGCGGCAAAGATTTACGCCGAGCCTATTCTATTTGTTCTTCTCCAAAAAGCGGGATGCTAAAAGTTGCAGTGAAAAAAGTGGAAAAAGGTGCTTTTTCCGAATACGCAAATAAAGAATTGAAAGCTGGCGACACGCTGCAAGTAATGCCGCCAACGGGAAAATTTATTTTGGAGCCAAACTTAAAAAACTATGCGGCTTTTGCTGCCGGAAGTGGTATTACTCCCGTACTTTCCTTGATAAAAAGCACTTTGGAAGAAATGCCGCAAAGTTCGTTTTTACTTATTTATGGAAATCAGAATAAAAAGGAAACCATGTTCTATGACGAAATCGTTCAGTTACAGGATAAATTTCCGGAGCGGTTTGATGTTGAATTTGTCTATAGTCGAGAAAAGTTGGACGATGCTCAATTTGGAAGAATAGGTCGCTCCCTGGTTAATTTTTACCTGAAAAATAAATACGGCCAGATTACTTTTGAAGCCTTTTATTTGTGCGGTCCCGAACAGATGATTGACGAAGTTTCCGCAACTTTGAAGCACAACGGCATCAATTCAAAACAGATTCATCACGAACTTTTCTCTACTGCCGAAAAAGGACTTTTGGTTGAAAAGCACGACGGAAATACCAGCATTACCGTAATTCTTGATGATGAAGAGGAAGTTTTTGAAATGCCGCAAACAAAATCCATCCTTGAAGCAGCTTTGGACGAAGGTTTAGACCCGCCGTATTCCTGCCAAGGTGGAATTTGTAGCACTTGCATTGCGCGATTGAAAGAAGGAAAGGCCGAAATGCGCAAAAACCAAATCCTCACCGAAGCTGAAATTGCGGATGGATTAATACTTACTTGTCAAGCGCATCCCACAACGGCGAAGGTTGTTGTGGATTATGATGATGTTTAAAGTAATTCCCTTACTTTTTGAACTACTGTTTCAGGTGAAATAGTTTTCATTGCTTCATCATATCCTTTTGGGAACTTGTTTCCATAAATTGAAGTGGGAATCAATGGATATTCTTTGCGGTCTGAAAGAAGCTGATTGTTATCAGGCTGATTGAAAGGCACAAAGCCAGCAAACTGATGCGTCACACCCCAAAGCGTAACTACTGGAACGCCGTACATAGCCGCCAAATGGCCATTGCCGCTATCCATGGAAAGCATTAAATCCAGATTTGAAATTAAAGCAAGTTCTTCTTCAAAGGACAATTTTCCAGCAACATTGGTTACATTTGCAAAAGGGATTTCCATTTCCTTTAAAAGTTTTATTTCCTTCTTTCCACCGCCAAAAAGAAAAATGCGGTATTTGTCGGTTTCATCTAATTCACGGATTACTTCTGCCATTAAGCTTAAAGGATACATTTTGCTTTGATGGGCAGCAAAAGGCGCGATGCCTATAAGTTTTTTCGATTCAACACCTAAAAGTCCGTTTAGTTTTGGCGACAATCGTTTCTTTGGAGGAGCAATATGTTTTCCTAAATTTAAAGGAAATCCGAGTTTCTCAAAAACATCAGCATAGCGTTGATGTGTAGTTTTCAATTGAGAAATAGCTTCGCCTTTGGCAGCAATCAAAGCTTTCTTTTCCGCTCTGCCTTTGTCAATTGTAGCAGTTTCAAGTCCTTTGAATTTCAAATATTTCGTGATTATTTTTGAACGAATCACACTGTGAAGATCAGCAACGGCATCGATACCTAAATCCTTTGCTTCGTTTGCCAATTTAATCAATCCGAAGCGTTTATGTTCGCCATATACATCAGCTTCCAAAAAATCGAGATTTGGAATATCTTCAAAAAAAGGTTTGAAAAAGGGGCGGGAAAGTACCGTGATTTTTAATTCGGGATAGGTTTGCGCCAGAACACGAAGTACGGGAACGGCCATAGCCACATCGCCCATGGCGGAGAGACGGATTACCAATATGTGAGTGGGTTTGGCCATGGTTATTCTAAAAACCTCACAGGTTTTGAAAACCTGTGAGGTTTAAAAAAAAATAGAATTATTTCTTTCCGCGAAGCACTGGATTCAATTCGTCGTCATTGTACATTTTCATCTGTTTATAGACTTTCATATACTTTCTGCCGTGGGCAATATCGTCCAACAATTGGTTGATGGCGGTGCTTAGATCTACTCGTTGTTCAAGCAATACATCCAGCTTTGCTTTACAGGCCATCAAATGTTCTTGGGAGGCATCTGTACGGGTAGCTTCTTCGTTCATATGATACACTTTCAAAGCTAAAATGGAAAGCCTATCAATTCCCCAAGCTGGGCTTTCAGTGTTGATGGTTGCGTCATCATTCACCTTTACATCCTTAAATTTTTCGAGGAAATAACTGTCAATGTATTCCACCATATCTGTACGGTCTTGGTTTGAAGCGTCTATTTGGCGCTTTAACTTTAGGGCTGCAACGGGGTCAATATTCGGATCGCGGATGATGTCCTCATAATGCCACTGAACTGTATCTATCCAGCATTTTCGGTATAGCAAGTGTTCAATCAATTGACTGTCTTTATCGTACGGATTGCTGAAAGGTTGATCCACGGTGTTTACTTCGTGGTACTTATTTATAACTTCTGTGAAGATTTTGTTGGCTTTGTCTGAGAACATTATCTATTATTTATTGTTATTTTTTATTTTAAAACATCCCCCTAACCCCTTTCAAATTTGGAATTATCACGATGTTGTTTACCATTTTATGATTTTTCCAGGATGTGTAAATATTCAAAGGTTTCAGAGGCTTTGTGGTTTCGGTTTTCGGTTTTGTCGGCTTTAAAACGTTGGTATTTTTTGGTTTTCAACGTATATTTTCCGAAGCGTTCCATCACCGTTTGCACTTCCTTTTGGCCCATCAATCCTTCGTTGTTGTAACTCAGAAAAATGTATGGAAACTGTGCGTTTTCAATCAATTCCTCAAAACTCTTCAGTACTTCTCCGGTTCTGCACCAATCGCTTTTGTAGTAATCGCGCAGACCCGTTTTTCCCTTAGGCACAAAGGTATCATATTTTGCGATAGTATTCAGTAAATGATAGTTGGCGCCGTACTGACGCGCATTGTAAGGCGGATCCAAATAGAGAATATCGCCTTTTATCTTTTTAATCAACTCGTTGCTATCCTGCTGAAATACTTGATGTGCATTTTCCGTTTGCTGAAAAATGGCAGGCTTAATTACCAGTTTTTTTGCCGCGGAAGTCTTTATGTGTTTTAAATAAGCGCCATAAACCGAAGCCGTATTTGCAACCTTATCGGCACTTTCCAATAATGAAGTAAGCAGAAAGAAATACTGGTCTTCAGCTATTTTTGATGTTTTTTTCCATTCCTCAATTTGAATTCGGACTGCATCAATTTTTTGTCCGTTTTCTGAAGTGAAGTAGTTTCTTCCAGCTTTTCCACCTTCGGAATAATTTTGGAAAATGAAGCCTTTCTTTCCGTTGAGCAAATTCAATTCATTTATGAATTCTTCGTAATCAAAAGCAATATGATTGCCGATGTAGTTTCGGTTCAGTACATAACTGTAATATTCCACATCATTGGCTATCACTTGTTTTACGTTTGGTTTAAAGTTTCGGCCTATGATTCCAGTTCCCGCAAAAAGATCGCAAAATGTTTTTTGTGAAAGATTGTCGCCGCAAGTTTCGGCAACCGTTTCAAAAATGAAATTGGAGAGTTTATGTTTGGAGCCTATGTAGTTCATTAAGGCAGTTCTTTTGCTTGGCTAAGAGCTTCCGTTTCAAGTTCAAGAGAAATTCGGAAATCTGTTTGCTTTAATTTTTGCAAAATTGGTTTTATTGAAGGAATTACCCCCTTCAGTTTTGCTTTTACTACTACTCCAATAGTTCCAGTGTAGGATATTCCCAAATGTTCAGCCATTTTTCTAGCCTTTAGGTCATCTAAAATAACTGTGCTGTTTTCAATTTCCAAAGCTAAAGCTATTGCACTGGATTCGCCCTTGTCTATTTGAACTTCTAAAATAGCCTGACGATAGTAGTCTGTTACCGATTTTATAATAACCCATGCTGGCAGTGGCTCTCCGAATTCTGACGCCACTTCAGGTGTAGTTATTACTTCCCCATAAACTTTCTGCAAAATATCCAATTCCCCAATGTTTGTAAGTATAATAAAACAGCTGGTATCGGAAATAATAGTTTTAGGCATTGGCAACATCCTTTGCTAAATCTGATGCGGGATAATTGAAGACGGAAACATTATAACGACCCAAAAGCTCAATAAAAGTACGTTTTGTTAGACCTGCCATTTCAGCTGCTTGGCCCAACGACAACTTACCATTTTCATAAAGGCGAGATGCCACAAATATTGCGAGTTCGCTTGGCCCTATATCAAGACCGTCAGGTATGTTTAAGGATAATGTCTTCATATCTCAAAGATAGTGAAATTCTTGTTGCCAATCTGGTTTAAAAAGAGTGCTTTAAATTTCCAAAATGAAATTGGAGAGTTTATGTTTGGAGCCTATATAGTTCATTTAGAAACCCAGATAATATCGCTTAACGTTGTTTGTCCGTCAACAAAAGTAAAGGATTGCAATTGCTCTGGCCGGAAAGATGCCGCATATTTTTGAATAGACTTTTTAAGAAGGGAAATTTCAGCCTTCAGTTTCCAATGTTCACCGTTCCTTTCAAAAACCACAATAAAAAGACGGTTTTTAAAGTGATGCCGCTTTTGGGTGCTTTGGTTTTTGTAGAGCCATTCAATCAGTTCCTTTTTATGGTTTTGGGCATATTCAAAAGTTTTGTTGAATTGCTTTGGAAAAACTGAGGTTTTATGGTCAAAAGGAATTCCGAAGAGCTGAAAATCCTTTTCGGAATCTTTTGTTTCGGCTACGGGTTCAATGCCGTCAATCTCAGTGAAAATCTGTTCCACAGCCTGTGCGCTCCAGAAATTATACCAGCGGTTTGCTGCGTATTGAAAGATTTGTTGCTTGTCCAGTTCCTGTGATTCAGCCACAATTGCAATCTTCCGAACCAATGCTTCCCAATTGGGAATTTGGTAGATAAACTGGGTATAACGATCCCAAAGGTCATTCTGTTTCCGAAACCATTTATAGGGAAATTGGCATCTTCTTTTAAGTTCCTTTTCAATATTTTCTAAATCCAGCGCGCTCATAAAAACAGAAATACAAAGGGCAAAACAACTACAAGCCAAAGCATAATTTCCTTAAACCAAAATTCGGTTATATCTTTTTCAACATAACGATCCGTTTCAAATCCTTCAATATAATTAGCAGCAATAATTGAAATGGGTGCCAATACAAAAAGAATTTCAGCGCCTGTTTTTTCTGGACCCATCAGTGCTGTAAGCAAACTGATTAGGCTTACGTAGAGCATTAAAAGATAGTTGGATTTTTCTTTTATGGAGACAGCGGAAAGTCTTAAAGTTCGATAAACGCCCGTCCAAATATAAAAAGCGAGAATCACTGTAGCCGGCACTAAGACGGAGGGCGAATTGTATTTTGAAAAATCAAAACTTACGGGTTCCATCCAATTAAAAAACCAAGCAAATGAATCATTTATAAGTAGTTGGTATGCCGTATTTATAATCAAAACAGCTGCAAAACCTGTAAAAGGAATAAGCATTTGTTTATAGTTTGAATTTGGTTTTTGTATTATGGCAATCCAAAGGGGAATAAAAAACAACAAACTCCAAAAATAAAATAGGGATGCTATGGTTATCCAAAAACTAGCATCTAGAATTTTTTTTGATGAATTTTTATCACTTCGCAAACTCATAATTCTTCGCAGTGCGAGGATGAGAAAAGCATTTGCCAAAAGTATTTTATGCTGAAGAAAAATTACGGGTAACATTACCATAAAACAGGTAAAAAACAAAATGGCGAAGGTGTTGGTTTTTGTCAAGTGGTTTTTTCGAATAATAAAATCCAATAGCAACATAATCAATACGCTAAGGATTATAAAAGCGCTATGTACAAAAAGCAAATAAGGGGTAATAACAACTAAGGATCCTGAAATTGCACCCAATAAGTATCCTGCTACAATAAAAACACCAAGTATTAAATAATTTAAAGGGATGGATTTTCCAAAAAAACTTGTTAGCATACGGTGTATTTTTATATTTTTGCCTTCTAAAGATTAAAGATATGACTTGGAAAGGTTTTTGGGAAGGAATAGCTTCCCTTTTTGAAAATGTTCTTTTTATCCCTTATAATGCTCTTAGAAGTTTAGAATTGGACAGTTGGTGGTTAGCAAACTTTTTTTCTTGGTTGCTTTTATTAGTAGGCGCATTTGCATTCATTTACTGGATGCGAAAGTTGAAAGAGTTTGACGAAAACACAGAAAGCACCTATACTTTCGACGAAAATCCATAATTTTAAAGGTCGAAACCAATATCACTACGATACTGCATCCTATCAAAATTTAGTTTTTCTATGTTTTGATAGGATTTTTTTAGTGCTTTTCTGAAATCATCATCCAACGAAGTTACGGCCATAACACGCCCGCCATTACTCAATATTTTTCCGTTTTCAGATTTTGTTCCTGCATGAAAAACGATGGAGCCTTCCACATTTTCCAAACCTGAAATTTCCTTTCCTTTTTCATAATCTTCCGGATAGCCTCCAGAAACAAGCATGACGGTTGCGGCAGCCCTTTCGTCAATTTCAATATTGATGTTGTTCAAGTTTTGATTGTATGTCGCCTCAAATAAAGCTATCAAATCAGTTTTTATGCGCGGAAGTACTACTTCGGTTTCGGGATCGCCCATTCGCACATTGTATTCAATAACATAGGGTTCATTGTTCACTTTTATCAACCCGATGAATACAAAACCTTTGTAATCAATGTTTTCTTTGGAAAGGCCATTCACCGTTGGTTTTACAATACGGTCTTCAATTTTTTTCATCAAAACTTCGTCTGCAAAAGGAACTGGGGAAATGGCTCCCATTCCGCCTGTGTTCAAGCCCGTATCGCCTTCGCCTATGCGTTTGTAATCTTTTGCTGTGGGAAGAATTTTGTAGTTTTTGCCATCTGTTAGCACAAAAACACTGAGTTCTATTCCATCCAAAAATTCTTCAATGACAACTTTGGAACTGGCTTCACCAAATTTGCTATGTGCAAGCATATTTTCAAGTTCCTGTTTGGCTTCGTTCAAGTCTTTTAAAATTAGTACACCTTTTCCGGCGGCCAATCCGTCAGCTTTCAAAACATATGGTGGATTCAATTTTTCCAAAAAAGCTTTTCCAGCTTCTAAAGATTCCGCAGTAAAACTCTCATAGGCAGCCGTGGGAATGTTGTGCTGCATCATAAACTCTTTTGCTCGTTGTTTGCTGCCTTCCAACAATGCGCCGCGTTTTGAAGGGCCAATCAGCATTACGTTTTTCAACTCTAAAGTTTCGGCAAAATAATCAGCTATTCCCTGAACCAAAGGATCTTCTGGACCCACAATGACCATTTCAATATTATTTTCAACAACACATTTTTTAACAGCCTCAAAATCGGTCACCTTTATATTTACATTTTTGGCTATTGATGCCGTACCTGCATTTCCTGGTGCTACAAAAAGTTTTTCGCAGCGATTGGTTTGTGAAATTTTATAGGCAAAAGTATGTTCGCGACCGCCGGAACCAAGGATGAGAATATTCATAATTAAAATGTTTTGTTTCGGTGTCAAAAATAATTGTTTGTAAATTGACACCCTAATTTATTCCAAAATGAATTTGTTTGAAAATACGTTGAAATTAAATGGTTTTCCCATTGCTGAGGCAAAGGAAAAACTTGCTAAGATCAAACAAATTTCAAATGAAAACTTTGGAAACTACATTTTTAAATCTCGAAATGAGATTGTTGCCTACCACCTCCAAAACAACCCGTTTTATAAAAAACTCATTGGAAATATCGATGTTTCTAATTGGGAAAAAATTCCGGTAATGACCAAGAGGCATCTACAATGTCCGCTGGAAGAAAGATTATCAAATTCATTTAAAAAAGACGCTGTTTATATAAATAAAACGTCGGGTTCCAGTGGGACGCCTTTTATATTCGCAAAAGACAAATTTTGCCACGCATTGACATGGGCAGAAATTATTGATCGGTTTGGGGCTTTGGGTATTAATTTCAATCATTCTTTGCAGGCGCGATTTTATGGAATTCCGTTAGATTTTAAAGGCTTTTATAAAGAAAGGATTAAAGATTTTTTCAGCCATCGCTATAGGTTTCCGGTTTTTGATCTTTCAGAAGAAAAAATGGAAATTATTCTAAAATCATTTAGAAGAAGAAAATTTGATTATATAAATGGCTATACAAGCTCCATAGTGTTTTTTGCAAAATTTCTTCGCGACAAAAACATTATACTCAACAAAATTTGCCCAACTTTAAAGTATTGCATTGTTACCAGTGAAATGCTTTTTGATGATGATAAAAAATTAATGGAAGAGGTTTTCGGAGTTCCTGTTATTAATGAATATGGAGCTTCGGAGCTGGATTTAATTGCTTTCACAAATAATGAAAACGAATTTGTAGTAAATAGCGAAACTCTTTTAGTAGAGATTCTTGATGAAAATGACATGGCCGTTCCGTTAGGAAATTCTGGGCGAATTGTAATTACTTCCTTATACAACAAAGCACATCCAATGATTCGATATGACATTGGGGATATTGGTGTTTTATCGTCTGCAAGCACTGATAAGAAACCTATTTTAGAAAAATTGATTGGCCGCACAAATGACATGGCAAAACTTCCAAGCGGTAAAACCATTCCTGGCCTAACGTTTTATTATGTCACAAAAAGTATAATGTCAAATGATGGTAACGTAAAAGAATTTATCATTGAACAAACCGAATTGGATACATTTAAAATCCAATACGTTGCTGATAAAGCATTGTCACAACAAGAGAAGAACGCAGTTCAAAAATCTGTTTTTGAATATTTAGAAAAAGATCTAAAGCTTATTTTTGAAAGAACAACTGTTTTAAAACGAAGCAAAAGCGGTAAGTTGAAGCAGTTTGTTTCATTAGTTGAAAAATAATTTTTCTAGAAAGTGCAAAAAGAAATTCTTCTAATAACCAACTATTTTCCACCTGAAAAAGGTGCAGCTGCAAACCGAATATTCAGCATTGCTGAGGGTTTGGGAAAAACTGGCTATTCAGTTAAAGTTATTTGCCCTTTACCCAATTACCCCAACGGGGAAATTTTTGAAGATTATAGAGGAAAATTGTCATTAACAAAAGATGTTTCTTTTGGGAAAATAGTGCGCTTGTGGGTCTGGCCAAGCAATTCTGCCAATAAATTTGTAAGGTTGCTTTCAATGCTTTCGTTTTCTCTCAGTTTGGTGCTCTTTTTTAGTTTCAACAAAACCCCAAAAAACATTTTTGTGCAATATTCGCCTGTATTTGTGGGCTATACCGCGGTTTGTTTAGGGCGATTGTTTTCAAAAAAAATAATTCTAAATATTTCTGATCTATGGCCATTGGCAGGATTGGAAATGGGCATTTTGAAGAAAGGCTGGTATTATTCTCTTTTATTGAAAATGGAACATTTCTGTTATAAAAATGCAGATTTAGTAGTTGGCCAGTCTGAAGAAATACTTCAGCATATTTCAAATTTTAAAAAAGAGAAACCTTTTTTCTTGTATCGAAATATTCCAAATTTTGATATCCCTCCAATCAAAGAAAAGTCAATTTCTAAAGAAATTAAAATCGTTTATGCAGGGTTGTTGGGCGTTGCTCAAGGAATTTTTGAAATCTGTCAAAAAGTTACATTTCCTGAAAACGTGAGTCTGCATATATACGGGGCAGGGCCAGAAGCTGAAAAAATAAAGCCTTTGCAAAAGCAAAACATTTTCTTTTATGGCGAATTGGAGAGAGATTTACTTCATCTTGCAATTCAAGAATATGATATTGTCTTTATTCCTTTAATCAATAGAATTTATGGTTCTGTGCCTTCAAAGATATTTGAATATACTCGTTTGGGGCTGCCAGTTCTTTATTTCGCAGGGGGAGAAGGCGGAGCGATTGTAGAAAGAGAATCTTTAGGATGGGTTGTTGCTGTAAACGATTTTGGAGGGCTACAAAGTTTTATAAATTCTATTTCTGAAACAGAGTTGAGGAGTTTTCCAAAAGCAATTGTTCAGAAAAATTCTGCTTTGGCATTTGATTTTAAAAAGCAGTTTGACGCCTTTATTTCTTCAATTGAAAAAGTTTAGTATGCTTTTTCTTCACCACGAAGCGCGTTGAAGATCGTTTGGAAAACGATTTTTATATCGAGAAAAAGACTCCAATTTTCAAGATAAAAAATATCATATTTTACTCTATTGATAATATGGCTCTCACTTTCCACTTCACCACGGAAACCACTTACTTGCGCCAATCCCGTTATGCCCGGCTTTATGAAATGACGCACCATAAATTTATCTATTCTTTCGGCATACATATGAGTATGGCTCACCATATGCGGTCTTGGGCCCACTACACTCATTTCACCTTTTAGTACATTTATAAACTGTGGCAGTTCGTCGATACTAGTTTTTCGGATTATGCGTCCTACCTTTGTTACGCGTTCATCACCTTTTTTAATTTGGTGTAAGTGCGCCATAGGATTTGGCTTCATGGAACGGAATTTATAACAATAAAACTCTTTATAGTCTAGACCATTCCTTTTTTGCTTAAAAAATACAGGCCCTTTAGATTCCAGCTTTATCCATAGCCCTAACAAAGGTGTTAACCAAGACAAAAGTCCTATAATAACAATGAGAGAAAGGGCAATATCAAAACTTCGCTTCAAAAATTTATTAAACGGCTCGTCCATTGGGATTTTCCGCATGGAAAGAATAGGAAGTACTCCGTAATAAGTGAAATCCAGTTTTTTGCTATAAATCTCTTTGTTATCTGGAAGGAATTTTAAAATTTTAAGATTGTTGTCAACAAAATCGATCAACTTAATTAGATCTTTATTTCCAACTTCCGCAACAGAAGAATACACCTCATCTATTTCTTCCTTCATTATATAATCCATACACTCTTCAATGGAAACCTTGTTTGAGCCTTTTAAATCAAAGGTTCTATAAAGTTTATAACCGTACACTGGATTGTTGGTAAAAAATTTACGGAGTTGGTCTGTCTTTTGGTTAAGACCGATGATTACAACTTTACGGACATTTCCTCCAAGATGTAACCTATATTTTTTAAGAAGAAAGAAAACAGCCAATTTCATTATGGTAATGCAAGCCATCACCAAAAGAACATATTTAAATATAGCTGATGCAGAAGTGGTCAACTCATTGTAAAATCCAAAAAAGGAAAAAACAATCAGGACAAAAATAACTCCTTGCTTTCCTACCAAGTACATTATTTTTGAAAGATGGGTAAATCGATAAATTTCATAAAAACCTGAACGCAACGAAAGTAATAACCACGCAAGGGTCAAAAAGACAACATAATTGAAATATGGGAAGGGTGTTCCAAAAAATTCAAAAGCAAAAAAATGGATGAAGAAAAGGTCTATTCCATATGAAATAGGCCGCAACCATCCCGAATATCTTCCGCTTTTAAACATTATTTTTTATCTATTGTGTTTTGAAAAATCTTTATGCTCACTTTTAAAAAGTTCTTCTTTTGAAAGGTTTTTAAAATATTCAAAGGTTTTCTTCATTCCTTCTTCTCTGGAAACTTTTGGTTCCCAGCCCAATATTTTCTTTGCTTTAGAGATATCCGGTTCACGTTGCATAGGGTCATCTTGCGGCAACGGTTTAAAAATTATTTTTTGTTCAGTTCCGGTGAGTTTGATAATTTCCTTTGCAAAATCAAGAATTGTTATTTCTTCGGGATTACCAATATTTACAGGCAATGGATAGTCGCTGAGCAACAAACGGTACAAACCTTCAACCTCATCATCAACATAGCAAAAAGAACGGGTTTGCATTCCATCCCCAAACACGGTCAAATCTTCGCCCCGAAGTGATTGCCCTATAAATGCAGGGATTACACGGCCATCGTTTAGCCTCATTCTTGGACCGTACGTATTAAAAATACGTGCAATACGGGTTTCGAGACCGTGGAATCTATGATATGCCATAGTGATGGATTCCTGAAACCGTTTTGCTTCATCATAAACTCCTCGCGGGCCTATGGTGTTTACGTTTCCAAAATATTCTTCCGTTTGAGGATGTACCAATGGATCTCCATAAACTTCAGAGGTAGAGGCTATCAAAATGCGAGCGTTTTTCTCTTTTGCCAGCCCCAAAAGATTATGCGTTCCCAAAGATCCTACTTTCAACGTTTGAATAGGAATTTTTAAATAATCTATTGGGCTTGCTGGGGAAGCAAAATGAAGAATGTAATCTATCTTTCCAGGGACGTGTACAAATTTGGTAATATCGTGATGGTAAAACTCAAAAGCTTCCAATTTAAAAAGATGTTCAATATTTTTAAGATCGCCCGTAATGAGATTGTCCATTGCAATAACATGATAATCTTCGGCAATAAACTTATCACATAGGTGCGAGCCTAGAAATCCAGCAGCACCGGTAATCAGGACGCGTTTTTTCATCTGCATAAAATATTTGAAAAATAGGAAGATGGAATGCCTAAGCCTGCATCTTCTTTCAATTTATAATTTGCTATTGGGCATTTCATAAGTTTACAGACTTTCTTCCCACGGAAACATAGGTAAAACCTTCTGATTCCATATCATTTACATTATATAGATTTCTTCCGTCAAAAACAACAGGGTTTTTTAATAATTTTTTCAATCTTTCGTAATCTGGGGTACGGAAAATACTCCATTCAGTACAGATTAAAAGAGCATCTGCCTTTTCAAGAGCAGCATACATAGAGTTGGAATACTCCAACTTGTTGCCAAACCGTTTTTCGATATTTGGCATTGCTTCGGGATCAAAAACCTGAAGTTTAGCGCCTTTAGCCAGCAAGGCTTCCATCATATCTATGGAAGGGGCTTCGCGAATATCATCCGTTTCAGGTTTAAAGGCCAGTCCCCATATAGCAATGGTCTTTCCTTTTAGACCGTTGTTGAAATATTTTTCAATTTTTGGAAGTAAAATTGTTTTTTGAGCGGAATTGATTTCGATTACAGAATTCAAAATCTTGAAATCGTAGTTTTCGTCTTTTCCGGCTTTTTTAAGGGCTTTAACGTCCTTTGGAAAGCAAGACCCACCATACCCAATTCCGGGAAAAAGAAAACGTTTGCCAATACGGCTGTCGCTGCCCATTCCAGCACGAACCATGTCTACATCGGCGCCCACTTTTTCGCAATAGTTGGCAATTTCATTCATAAAGGTAATCTTTGTGGCCAAAAATGAGTTTGCAGCATATTTTGTGAGCTCAGCCGATTTTTCATCCATTATAATAATCGGGTTTCCGGAGCGTACGAAGGGGCTGTATAGCTTTTTCATTAAAGCTGTGGCTCTTTCGCTGCTTGAACCAACAACGATGCGCTCAGGCTTTAAAAAATCGTCCACTGCAAAGCCTTCGCGAAGAAACTCTGGATTGGAAACTACATCAAATTCACAAGCAGCATTTTTGGCTATAATATTGTGTACTTTTTCCGCTGTTCCAACAGGCACGGTGCTTTTGTCCACTATAACTTTATAGGTTTTTATTAAATTTCCAATTTCTTCGGAAACATTCAAAACATATGATAGATCTGCTGAGCCGTCTTCATCTTCGGGAGTTGGGAGCGCAAGAAAAATGATTTCGCCATGGTTCAAGCCTTCTTCGAGTGAAGTGGTAAATCTTAAACGGTTGGCTTTTATATTTCTTTCAAAAAGCACGTCCAAGTGCGGCTCATAGATTGGCACTTGTCCGTTACGCATTTTTTCCACTTTCGCCTTGTCTATGTCTACACAAATTACCTCATTTCCTGTTTCTGCCAAACAAGTTCCTGTTACAAGGCCTACATAGCCAGTTCCTATTACTGAAATTTTCATTTATCTTTTTCTATCTTTTCAAAAATGAAAAGTTTTTTGTTATCAAAGCGCAAAAGTACAATTTGCAATTCTTTTTATATGTTTTTTATTTTGTTTTCCGCGGGTTTAGGTTTAGCGTTTGTTATTAATACAATCAAAATGAAGCCTACGTAATAAGCTCCAATCTGTCTGTGAAATAGATTTTCAACCAAACAATACATCAGCAACATTGCCAACATAGCCGTGGGAAAAAATTGTTTTCGGTTTGAAATAAAGCTGAAAACTATAAAAGCTAAAAAAAGCAACAAGGCTATGAAACCTGCACTTATATAAAAATCCAAAAACTGGTTGTGAGTATTGTAGCGTTCCAAAATAAATTTTTCCTTTTTCTTGGGATTGGAAATTTGAGCTTCATAACAAGAAACCAATTTGTCTTTAGTGGCATCGAAACCAATTCCAGTTAAAGAAAAGCCTTCGTTTTTTATCACATCCTGCGCGCATTCCCAAACCACCGCCCTTAACTCATAGGTCATTGAATTTTCAATAAAAGCAGGGGGAGATTGTTTATTTTCCGCTTGTTTAAATTGAATGACTTTTTCGTTTTTAATTATAAAGAACAAACCCGTTAAAACAGTTATGGCAACAATGGCCATTATAGCTTTCCAAATTTTCCGTTGGCCATAAAACTGTCTAATCAACAATAAAACGAACAACGAAACAACAGCAATTTTGGAAGCGATTAAAATAATGAATAGTGCATTGACAAAAATATTGGCTAGATAATAATTGTTGTTTGGATGATATTTTTTCTGAATTGCCTGAAAGGAAATTAGAATACTAAAGGTGCTGAGAAGCCCCAAATAAAGCCTATCTACCAATAGAGATTCTATAACCTGCGGGGAGTCTCCGAGTGCAAAACTTCCAGTTGCATCAGTTATGAGTACAAAATTATAAACCGAAAAAATAATAGCTGCAAGTGCTGAGAATATTATTGCGCTGTTAATTTTTTTTACATCTGCAACGGGGATATAAAGAATGGCAAGCCCCACAGCGATCAATATTTTTTTTATGATATTATAGTCCTCTGCCAATCTTCCACTTATTAGCGAATCGATGCAGAGGTATGCAAAAAGCACTAAGAATATTGCTATAGGTAAGGATTTCAGTTTTTTGAAATCTTCTTTTTTTACTATAAAAGGAAAAGCAAATACCAATATTGCCAAAAGAATATTAGGAAGTGCCCTAATATAGTTATCAAAAGGAATTATGAGATAGAGCAGCAAGAAAGCATAGGGGTATATGGCAGAGAGCAGTATTCTCATTGATATTTTGTGTATCTTAAATTTTAGGGGAAGATAGAAAACTCCTGGCAAAAAAACCATCTTTTGAGTGAGTAGATATTAGTCATTACATCTAGCCGGTTAAACTCAAATTGATTGTCCAAATTGGACTGCTTTTTTTGTAGGAAAAAAGGACTGTTCTCTTACAATTTAATGACTTTGATACGGCTTTGCTATGGCTTTGGTATGGCTTTACCTAGGCTTTTATACGGGTGAACCTAAGTTTTGACCCGTCCTAAAATAACTTTATTAGGATTTATACTGTTGATGTTAATTAGAGAAACGCTCCTTAATTACCAAATAGATAAATTTGGAATTTCCCACCAAATAGCGCTTCCACATACGCCTTGGTTCTTGGGCAAAGCGATAGAACCACTCCAAACCTGCGTTTTGCATCCAGGCTGGGGCGCGTTTGGTTTTTCCAGCTATAACATCAAAACTACCGCCTACGCCCATGATAAGGTTTACATTTTTAAGGATGTCGCGGTATTTGTAAAGAAAATTTTCCTTGATGGGAGAAGAGATTGCAACGAAAAGCATTTGCGTGCCGCTGTCAGCTATTTGTTGGGCAATTGCTTTTTCATCGGAAGATGTAAAATACCCATTGCGGTAACCAGCTATAATTTCGGGACTGTAGATTTCAGAATATTTTTCAACAACTTCTTTTACAATTTCTTCTTTAGCGCCAAAAAGGAAGATTTTGTTGTTGTTTTTATGCGCCATTTCCACGAGGCTAGCCATTAGGTCTATACCGGCAACGCGTTCTTTTAATGGTTTGCCTAAAAAGCGTGATGCCCAAACAACAGATTGGCCATCTGCATTAATGATGTGGCATTGGTTTACGCTGTGGCGCAATTCCAGATCCTTTTGCATAGCCACGACTTTTCCGGCATTTACTACAACGTGATGCACTTGTTCGCCGGCATGTATTTTTTCCTGCACCAGAGCAAGGGTTTCTTGCATGGAGAGATTATCTATGGCGGTGTTTAGGATTTGGATTCTATCGGTCATTTGCTTCTAAAAAGTAATATGAAAATGCATAAAACATCCAAGCCTGCGCCCATCGCATATAAGGAATGTTTGAATTGAAATATTTGTTTTTTTGATATTGAAAAAACCCTTTTTCGGATTGCATATTTTCAACGGTCCAATGTAAAACCCGATCAATTAATTCTTTGTTCTCTTTAAAAACTTCCAATTTGCTCAAAGTTACGACCAATTGCGCAGGTGCGTGAATATCTATCGGAAAAATTGAGTTGTTATAATATTTTGGAATCCCTTCTCCGGTAAAAAAGGTTTTTAAATAATAATCCAATCCTTTTTCAATGTGTTTTGTGAAAGAGGTATCACCCGATATTTTTTGATAAATATAAATACATTCCAGATTATAGCCCGTATGAAAGTTATCTACCCATTGATGGTAAGGTAAAGTACCGTAAGACCAAGCACCGTTTTTTTGCTGAAAATTGGCGGCGTACTGAACGGCTTTTTTGGCTTCGGTTAATAGGTTCTCCTCTTTCGTAAATTCATAGACCAGACTTAACAATTTGGCACCGAGCAAAGAAGCATTGAAAACCTGTGTTTTATCCAAAGGTGAATAGGAAAACGAAAAGTTGCCCTTTTTATCATAAGTTCTGTTTAAATCTTTTAAAACGAACTGTGTTGCACTTTTAGCAGTATCCAGATATTGACTGTTTTTTGTAATCTTGTACGCTTCCAGCAATGCTTCGGTAATAAAAGTGGTTGCAACAACGGTAGGCATTCCCTTGGGCTGAAAGAAAGCGCGCGCCTGCCAGTCAAAATTATAGCCCCAGCACGCTCCCGAATAGCCTTCACTTTTCATTTTTATTACTTGTTGTGAAAGTTGGTTTATTTTTTCCAAATATTCTGGCTGCGGATCTGTTTTATAAAGATTGCAATAGCCAGTGATGAATAGACCGAGTCCCTTCGCATTATACCCTTTTTCTACAGAAGTAATTTGGCGTAAATTGATTGGGCTTCTTTTAAATAACTGAATCCACACAAGTCTAAAAAATCGGCTTTTTGAAATTACAGGCATCGATTGGAACAACTTACTGTTCAAACCATCATAGGGGTCCCAACCTTTAAAGTTTTCCTTTTCGCAATAGGTCTTCAATTTTTGGAAACTATTCTTAAAATCGGCCATTCGTTCCTACATTGTTTTTTTGGAGTTGCAAAAGTAAGGGAAATAAGCAAATAGTATATAAAAGGCTTCACAGGTTTTAAAAATCTGTGAAGCCTGAGAAAAACATTTTTTTTTAAATATCCTGCGGTAATCCCGTTGTAAGCGAATCTAAGATTTTAAAAGTTGTAATTGTAGTTAGGTATATGGATTCAAAAGGAATTGGGGCTTCGGTATTTTGTTTTAAGGAATTTAAAAACGCCTCAACTTCCTGTTTATGACCTTTGCCATCTAACTTTAACTTTATCTGTTTGTTGCCTTTGTGGAAATCACCTTTTCTAAAATCATGTATCCTGCCCACTTTTCCGCCACTGAAAACTTCAATCAATTCTTTTGGAACTGATTTGTCACCATTGCCAAGATATAAAAGATTCCCGATGGAACCATCGCTAAAAGAAACTGTAATGGAAATATTATCTTCTGAAGTAAGGTTTTGGTTGTCAGTTTTAATAGAAGCTGCATATACTTTTACAGGTTTTGCATCAGTGAAGTATTGCATCAAATCTATAAAGTGGCACATTTCGCCAATAATGCGCCCGCCGCCTACGTTTTTGTTTTGCGTCCAATGATCTTTCGGAAGAAACCCAGCGTTCACACGGATGTTTACCACTTTTGGTTCGCCGTTATTTACAAATTCAGACTTTATCTTTTCAGCAATAGGAGAAAATCTTCTGTTAAAACCAACCATTAATTTTTGATTGCTTTCTTGATAAACCTTTTTAACTTCCTCTAGCTCATCATAATTCATTGCCAAAGGCTTCTCAACGAAAACATTTTTCCCAGCCTTTAACGCTTCCATTGTGTATGAAGCGTGGCTGTTGTGCGGCGTTGCAATGAAAACGGTATTGATTTTAGGATTGTTCAAAATATCCTGCGCTTCAGAAGAAGCGTTGTTGAAACCAAATTTTGTAGCAACATTCTTGGCAGTAATTCCTTTGGTGGTAACTACGGTATCCAAAGATGCACCTTCACGTTTTGTGTAAGGAATCAAATAGCTCTGTGCAAAACTTCCTGCACCGATAAAACCAATGTTTACGGTTGAAACTGCATTGGATTGCACCGAAACAAGGGATGTTTTTTTAGTCTCACTTTCGGGATAAGCCAATAAAATACCAATGTGTGGCTCATCAACTTTTCCTAAAACAATATCATAAGCTTTTTCTGCTTCAGAAATATCGAAAGTGTGCGTAATTAAATCTTTAAGTTTTACGGTCCCTTGAGAAATTAGGTCCAAAAAGGTTTCCATATTGCGCTGCTCGGTGTAGCGAACGTATGCAAAAGGATAATCCACGCCATCTTCTTCGTAAACAGTATCATATCTTCCTGGGCCATAAGAGCAAGACATTTTCAGTTCCAGTTCTTTTCTATAAAAGTCCGGATCGCGGGGAATGTCCATTTTTACAGCACCCACTACAATTACTTTTCCTTTTTTACGGCTTATTACTGCTGAAAGCTCTATAGGGTCGTTACTTGGGGCGGCGGCGGTGATAATAACACTATCAAAACCGTGACCATCAGTAAAATTATCAATAGCAGTATTTAAATTTGAATCACTTCGAAGCATTGCTCCGTCTGCGCCACTTTTAATAGCAAGGTCTATCAAGTTTTTTGAAAGATCTACTCCAAAAACGCGGCAGCCGTTTGCTTTTAGTAATTGAACAGTCAACTGACCCAAAAGCCCAAGACCTATTACACAAACTTTATCGCCTAATCTTGGTTCTGCCTGACGAACGCCTTGCAATGCAATAGCGCCCAAAGTTGTAAAACTAGCTTCCTCAAAAGAAACATTATTGGGGATTTTAACCACCAAATTCTGCGGAATAGCAACCACCTCAGCGTGCGAGGCGTAATCTTGCCCTGCACAGGCAACACGATCGCCTGGTTTAAATTTGCTGTTACTATCCATGGAGGCAGCAACAACTCCAGAAGTACTGTAACCAAGCGCCTTTAATGAATCGAGTTTGGTTTTTACTTTATCTATGGTAGCTTTTAAACCTTCCTTTTTTATGTTCTGAAGCACTTGTGCCACAAGATCGGGACGTTGTTTGGCTTTGCCTATAAGACTGGCTTTCCCAACTTTTACGGTACCTCTTTCAGTTCCTGCACTTATCAAAGAAAATTTATTCTCCACCAGCACCATATTTTCCGAAATGGAAGGGTTTGGCACTTCATCTACATATAATTCTCCAGTTTTAAAGTTTTGGATTACTTGCTTCATTATTGCGAATTTTGGTGCAAAAGTAAGGTTTTTTAAGAAAGAAAAAATTCTTAAAACATCAAGAATATTATTGCCGGTTATTTTTTTATAAATTTTTTGGAAACTATTTTTCCATCAGAGAATATTTGGAGAAAATACAATCCACCACTTAAATTAGATACATCAAGTTCATTTGAAAGATATTCCCCGATCAAAATTCCTTGAGTAGTATATTTGTTGTTGGGTTGATAAGTATATAAAATGACTACTTAATAATTATTTTTTTTAATTCAGATTTTGAAGAAGCATCCATCAATTTAACAAAATAAAGCCCTTTTGCCAACTTACCTAAATTGATAAGTTCAACATCTATATTGTTGTCTTCCTTAAGTATTAATTGTCCTAACTGATTATAGACTGTAACACTTATAATAGTTTTTTCTGATGAGATATATAATAATCCATCTGTTGGGTTGGGATAAAGGACGGTATTAATAAATTCATTTTCATTTATGCCTAAAGGCCCTTTGTTTTCGAACCAAATTATTTCATCTTTCGAATTGGAACATGTAAGCACGTCCATTTTTCCATCGCCATTATAATCATCGGCAAAAATTGAGATGGGATTTGGAAGATCAGCGCTGATTATTTGTTGAAAGTTAAAATTTCCACTGCCACCATTTTTAAACCAAGAAATATTATTTGATCCATTATTGGAACTTGACATTATGTCAATATTACCATCGCCATCAAGATCTTTTGTAAATATGTCATGAGCACCTACCATATTTTCTGAAATAATTCGTGCATTGCTATAAGTGCCTTGTCCATCGGTATTTTCGTACCATATTATTGCTGAATTATCAGTCGTAACAATGTCAATATCACCATCGTTATCCAAATCTGCAACCCGAACTATCCCTGGCTTTCTATTGACATCAATTATGTTAGGAGGGCTAAATGCGTATAGCCCATTTAGTTTCTCAAACCAAACTATTGGGCCCTGCTGAACAGTTTCATCAATGGATGCAACAATATCTTCATCACCATCATTGTCAATATCAATAGGTACAAGAAAAATTACATCACCTATGTTGTTTGAAACTAGATGGGGAGATCCGAAATTACCTAGCCCATCTAAATTTTTCTGCCAGTAAATTTCAGAAAATCTAATTGAAATAATATCAAGATCTCCATCATTGTCGAGATTAATTGTATGAATAGTCTGGCAAAATAGTTCATCCCTAATTATATTTTCAGGCCCAAAATTTCCTAATCCATCTAAATTTTTATACCAAGTTAGTTTCGATCGTCCAGCTGCAAGAACATCTATATACCCATCGCCATCCATATCGCCGATATAAACACAATTTACATTTTTTAAGTGGGCAATTGTCTTAAGTTCAGAAAACGAACCCTGTCCATTTAAATTTTCTTGCCAAACAACACGATTGTCGCCTTTTAGGGCTGAAATTATATCTGTGTCCCCATCCCCATCTAAGTCAACTGAAATTACTTGATTTACGCCATTGGCACTATTAATAGGTGCCAATTCAGTTCCAGAGTCAAAATTTCCCTGTCCATTCAAATTTTTATGCCAAGCAACGCGATCTGCTTTTCCGGATGAAATTAGCAAATCTGGACCTCCATTATTATTTAAATCTGCAGCGAAAAGTGCATTTACATCTTCAACTGGTTCACCAATTAATTGATAGTTTCCAAAAGTTCCATTGCCATTGTTTTTTCGCAAAACAATTCCATTAGAATCACCTATGACGATATCAGGATCTCCATCATTATCAAAGTCTTCGGCAAATATTGCGAGAGACCGACCCGATGTAGCTATTTGGTTTGGAGATGAATCGAAGTTTCCCAAACCGTTCGTGTTTTTAAACCATGCAACCACACTTTCACCAGAATATCGCGTGAATACTGTGGCAATATCTAAATCGCTATCACCATCAATATCTGCTAATACAGAAGAATTATATGTTGAAGGTGCATCTATTAAAATTTGCTGTTGGACAAAATTACCTTGGCCGTTTATGTTTTTAAACCATACAATATTGCCAATATAGATACTGCTTCCAGAAATAAAATCCGTATATCCATCTCCGTCAATATCACCGAAATCAATATAGATCGGCTCATCGAAATTTGTAGAAATTATCTGTTGTGGGCCAAATGTTCCCTGTCCATCCATATTTTTGTACCAAGCAATCTTATTATCACTCTTCGAAGTAGAAAAAACATCCAAAGCACCATCTCCGTCCGCATCCAATGCATATACAGAGCTTGCTCCTTCAGTAAGATTAGAAATAGTTTGGTATGCGCCAAAATTACCTTGTCCATTTAAGTTCTCAAACCATCCAATCGAATTTCCTGAGGCCGAAGCAACCAACACATCTATATCTCCGTCTGCATCAAGATCTGCTGCAAAAACTGATGATGCACCCAAAACAGTTTCTGAAATGATTTGTTGTGCTGCAAAATTGTTTTGACCATCTAAGTTTCTATACCAAGCAATTTTATCGTCATGCGCAGAAGCAGAAAGTATATCCAAATACCCGTCGCTATCAAGATCTGCAGCAAAGACCGATTTTGGATTATTTGTACCGCCGGTATCATTGACGGTTACGTGGGTTTCAAAATCTAGTTGTCCAAAAGTATTTAAAGATAAAAGGAGAGCAACTATTAAAAGTATAGTAAATTTCATAGCCAACAGATAAAGAGTAATATTGACTAAATATACTCTAAATAATTTTTATAAAATATGTTATATTACAATTAGCCCCATCGCTATTCAATAATAGCGAAGCCAGAAGTTTAGTCAATAAACTCCCTTAACTAAATTTCAATAGTCAGCAACATATATATTTGGTAAGAGTAATCGGCTGAGGTTTATTAGTCTATATTACATATATAAACTCTCCGAGTTATAAAGATCACAATGGTTCGAGGGCACTTTATAATTGCATCTTTTAACTGTATTCTTAATAATTCCATATAAGGCTGTCATATACATCAATATTTTCTAATATTTCAATCCAAATATTTTTCCGGTCAAATCCGTATATTGCGGAAAGAATTTTATTATTATGATTACTGAAGAAAACAAACTAGAAGGAGTCGAAAATTTTTGGAACGATCATTTGTGTGGTAGTCAATTTATTAACAAAGAAATCTATACTCCCGAATTTTTTAATGAATACAGGGCTTTCCGTTATAAAAAAGAGCACCATTTATTGGAGATAATCAACGATTATGATTCTACAGATAGGGATGTTTTGGAAATTGGTTTGGGGGTGGGCGCAGATACCACACAATGGGCGGCAAAATCTAAATCCCACACAGGTATTGATTTAACTGATGAGGCGGTTTATTCAACCACCGAACATTTAAAATTATTGGGGCTTAAGGGAACTATTGTGAAAGGCAGTGCCGAAAAACTCCCTTTTGATGACCACAGTTTTGATCTGGTTTATTCACAAGGTGTTTTACACCATACTGACAATATTGAGAATACTTTTAAAGAGATAAGACGGGTTTTAAGGCCAGATGGAGAGTTTATAATTATGCTCTACACCAAAGATTCATTTAATTATTGGGTACGTATTCAATTTTATTTTAGATTACGGTTGCTTTTTGAAATTTTCAAGAATAAAATAGGGGGAAAATCAAACTCTACTTGGGATGCTCACTATAAAAATTTTAAAAATATGGGTTGGAAATATTGGTCTTGGAAAGAATTTCCACACCATTGTACTGATGGGCCAGATTGTACAATTGCCAATATTTATTATAAAAAGGAAATTATAGATTTAATGGTTAAGCATGGACTAAATGTGAACAGAACTGAAAAATACCATTTCCCAATTGCCAGCAATTATCCTAAACTTGAACGAAAACTTGCAAAATATTTAGGTTTTTATAGATTCTATTGGGGGGACAAAGGAATAGGTTAGTCTATAAAAGTTCGAAACCAAATCTCTATAGTAAGTAGCATATAAATTTGATAGGCATAATCAGCCGAACCTTCTCGGTCCTTATCTATCATATTTTTGACAAAAACATAATTAAATATGCCCCGACTTTTAATTTGTTCTTCTGAGAGATAGTTATCAACCATGCCGCGAAGATCATTCGAAATCCATGAACGTATAGGCGCTCCAAAAGAGGCTTTTTTCCTTTCTGTTACATATTTAGGCAAATAATTTTCAGCTACTTTTTTTAGAAGATATTTTGGGACATTTTTTTTGAACTTTGATTTTCCAGTAATTTTCATTCCCATATTTATAAACTCCCTATCAATAAAAGGAACGCGAATCTCAACTGAGGCAGCCATCGAAGCTCTGTCGGTGTAAGTAAGATTAAGACCCAACATAAACATTTGGATATCTGTATTGCACATCTTATTTATAATATCTCCTTCGTATTTGGCATTGAAAATGGCTTTGTGCTTTGTATAGAGAATACCTATTTGTTCAGAGCAATCTGAAATAAATAATTGTGAAAGTTCTTCTTTTGAATAATAGCTGTAACTACGCATGTAAGTTTCATGTTCCTCCAAATCTGTAAATGAAAGAAAGCGTTTTGCCCAACGCACCAATTTTAAGCCTCCCTTTTCATTTTTTACGGGGAACAAAGCCACAGCTTTCTGTATTGTCTTTTTTATAAAGTCAGGAATCTTATTGTATTTTAAAGCTATTAATGTTGCCGTCTGGCGTCGGTAACCAAAAAATATTTCATCCGCTCCCATTCCTGAGAGTAAAACTTTTTCGCCTTTTTTAACGGCACTTTTTGAAATTAAAAAAGTGTTTATAGCTGCGGGATCACCAATAGGTTCGTCCAGCGCATAAACCATATTAGGCAATAATTCTATGATTGAAGAATCTACAATTATTTCTTCGTGGTTAAACCCAAAATCATTTGCCAAGCGTTTTGCAAATTTTTGGTCATTAGGCATTTTTTCAACCTTTTTGTCTTTCTCGGAAATAACGATAGTATATGTGTTTAGTTTTTCAAGATGTTTTTTTGAAAGAACGGATATAAGCGAAGAATCCAAACCACCACTTAAAAAGCTACTTACAGGAACATCCGCTATTAAATGCCTACTAATGGTTTCGTGTAAAGCTTTATCTAACTCAATTATTAGGTCTATGTTTTGTGTGGAATCGTTTAAATTATAATAACAATATGTATTTAACTCCCCAGTCTCAGATAATACAATATAACTGCCTGGATGCAATTTCACTACATCCTCAAAAATGCAGACATCGTTAGGAACCCACAGATAATTTAATGCTGCCACCAAAGCTTCCTTGTTGATTCTTTTGGAAGTTATACCCAAAACAGCAAGTGTTTTCAATTCAGATGAAAAAGCGAAATTTTTATCATTATGAAAATAGAACAATGGCTTTATGCCAAAATGATCACGTGCTAAAAAAGTTTCTTTTGTTTGTTTATTGTAAATGCAGAAAGAAAACATACCTATAAAGAGATCTAGACATTTTTCTTTTAAATGATAGAATGCCTCCAACAAGACCTCGGTATCTGATGTGGTTTTAAATTGGACGCCGTAATCAATAATTAATTTTTTTTTAATTTCTATATAATTGTAGATTTCGCCGTTGAAAACCAAAACCAAATGGTGTTTTTCAAAAGGTTGATTGGCGCGTGCATCAAGATCAATAATGGAGAGACGCTGATGGCTTAAAGATATATAATCATCTTCCCACATAGATTGGTGGTCAGGACCTCTATGTTTTTGAATTTCATTTGCTTTATTTGCAAACTCATTCCTATTCTCAAACCCAATAAATCCTGCAATACCACACATAAAATATCTTAAGTCTTATTAAATGATTTTTTTTTAAATTTTTATTTGTACGCGATGATATTCCAAATCATCAATTTCTTTCTAAGCACATTCTAGGACACTGAGAAATAGTATGATTGATTTTTTTAACCAGAACTGATCTTTTTTTAGAAGATCCTGTCTTTTCTTTTCTAATATAACCTAGTTGTTCAATCAATTTATTAAGATATTTAGTTTTCTTAAATAGTAACAATCTTTAATTTCTAGATATCCGATTTATATCATTTTTTTAATTTATTCCATTTTTAAATGTTAGCCATGAACAACAGAAGAAATCATTCTGTAAAAATTATTATTATTTCACTCTTTCTATCCGTTCATCATAAATAAATTGATTTTATAAATCCTTAATGTTTTGAATAAGAAAAACGTGTTTTCCTCTTAGCGTTTTAGGAATACTTTTCACAACCTCCAATGAAATAACTATTTCTCCTTGAACTGACGTTTCCAACTTTTGGATAAAACCTTTAATATTTAAGGAATTTTTCTCTTTGAGAACGATGACTATATTTAGAAACCCACGCTCTTGTTGCCTTAATTGAATTTCACTAATAATGGAAAACTCTTCAAAATGTTGTCCAAAAATGAAAGCTGTCAAGGATACTTTTGATCCATCTTTTAAGTATACATAATCTTGCTTACGTCCATGGATGACCTTAAAACTCTTGCCTTTAAATCCGCATTTACAATTTGTATTTTCTGAATATTCAGCTTCATCACCAGTATCATAACGAATAAACGGCATTACATCGTTGTCAAATCCCGTCGCAATTATCCTTCCCTTAATTCCGGAATCTCTAATCACGCTATCATTGTCGTCAACAAGTTCCGTATACCCGTAAAAAGGGAATATATGAAGATCGTTTGAATCGGGACAATTCCCAGCAAATATAAGTCTCTCGGATTGTCCATACCAATGTGCAATTTTGGCTTTGAAATAAGAGTTTATTAGTTCTCTATCGTCTTCAAGCAGGGTTTCAGAACCCAGAAAAACTCCAAGTATATCAACCTTTAGGCTAACACTTGAATCATTTACGAGATTTATAAAATTCTTTAACGCGGAAGGATAAGCATGAATAAATCTCGGTTTAAATTCGTTGATATGGGAAACCACCTTGTCAATATTTCTATTGTTCAACAAATAACAAGAAAGAGCAAGTTTGTTGTCTAATGTTTGGTATTCGAATAGTTTTTTTCCCGCCAAAGACTCTCCCCTAATTATGAGAACCTTATCTCCAGGTTTATACCCAAACATTCCCCAATACCAATCAAAATGAGCTTTTTCTTTAGATCTAGAAACACTTTTTTCTAAATAAAACTCAAAAGGATTTCCACTGGAGCCCCCCGTATTAGTCTTTATTTTATTTCTGTTATTATGGTTAACAAAACCCTGAAAATCTGCATTAATTATTTGTTTGTTGACTATAGGAAATTCAATTAAGTTAGAGAAATTTCTATTTTTATAAAAAGAGAGGTTTTTTAACGCACTCTCGATTTGGCGGTTCTGAAGTGCCTTACCTTCCTCTGTGTTAAAATATTTTATACGCGACATATAGGAATTATAAAAACTCCCATATTTAAAACTTATTGGCAATGTTCTATAAAGATGGCCCAATAAAAATTTAATAGGGTATGGAAGATTTTTATAAAATTTCAAAAACGGATATAAAGCATCTTCTATACTCATAAAGTTTTTTAGAAATTAGCGGTTTAATATAGTTTTTATATGCTTGAATTTTAAATAAGAAAAATAGTGTCTCAATGTCTTGAATGGGTTTTCATTAAATCTTTGAAAAAAAGATTTAATTTCTCTTTTTAGAAGCTGGGTTCTTATTTGTTTATAATATCTGCTGGGTTCATCTATCCACTTGTTAAGATTATTAAAATGTTCATTTTTTTCAACATAGGGAGAAGGTAGTAATGTTTCGGGATTCAATTTATAATAATGAATGTCCGATTTTTCAACTGTATTCTTATTGAAAGTTAGTTGCAAACAAATGGAAAAATTTCTTTCTTCTTTTTGATTGTTAGAATATCCCATCTCAAATTCAGGCAAATAAATAAAACTTCCCAAACTGTAGGCAATAATACCTTTATTATATTCTTCAATGCCCTGAATAATATGTGGGTGATGTCCAATAACTGCACTTGCACCTACACTGATAAAATCTCTTGCGTTCTTTACATCTTTTGGATCTGGAATGTTAACCAATTCCGTACCAACATGTGTAAAGATTATAACATGATCTGTATTCTTCTTTTCCTTTTGTATTTCTTGGATAATAGCATCCCGATCGTAAAGGTCAGGACCAATGTTTTTTTCTTGAATCCATCGTCCTGGTTTTACACAAGCAATAACGGAAAATGAAATGTCATTTAATGTGATCCTTAATATATTAAAAGGTTTTTGACCGACTCCAAAGGTTTTAATGTTTTTATTTTTAAAAACCTTCATTACATCATGAATTCCTTCTTCTCCATAGTCCATAATATGATTATTCGCTAGGCCAAAAGCTTGAAACTTGTTGAGATTTAAATTCGAAAAATATGAGTAGTCTGTTTTATATTCGTCTGCAACATCAAAAAAATTCTTTTGTCTGTTATTCGGAATAACAAATTCAAAATTTCCAATATTAAAATCACTCTCGGGAAGTTCCAGTTCCTTAAAAGGATCGACCTTCATTCTTTGAAACTGCCTAAATAGTGCAATATCTCCTACAAAATTAATTTTTACCATTTTACTTTATTCATTAGGGCGAAAGTTTTTAAAGGTTGTTCTTATATATTTTCAACAACTTTAGATGGTCGGTTAGTTCCTCTTTATGACGAAGAAGATCTTTTGGTTTTTGGCTTATGACGTAATTTATTTTCTGCTTCATATCTTCTAGATCATCATTCTTAAAAAGTACGGTCCCCTTAGGTCTAGTACATACACTGGTAGCCAAAGCAGGCACGCCAAGATCCATCGCTTCCTGTAATGAAACACCATACCCATCGATTCTATTTGTCCTAAGAAGGAATCGGCAATTCTGCACGTAATCAACCAGATTCTTGCCATAGAGAACTATAACAGAATCTACTATATCGTATTCCTCCAACAATTTATTTAAATACGATCTATCTGATTCTAACTCGTCCCCAATTAAAAACAACATCCGATATGTGTGTTTATTTTTGCTTAAGAACTCGAAAATCAAAGGAGTGTTATAAGTACCATTTGCATTGTGCTCATTAAACTTCCACATACTGAACAGAAAGTCAATACGCCCATCCCCTTCAAGAGGAACAAAATTTACATTACTCGGTGGAACATATGCTGGTAAAAAAATAGAATTTATCTCGTTTTTAACCAATAGATCATTCAAATTTTCCGAAACAGAAATAATGTCCATTCTTTTGGTTTGCTTGATAAAAAATAAGATCAAATTTAATTTTCTTTTGCTAAATTTAAATAGGGTTTCTGCGTGAATAGTAATTAAAAGGGGAGTTTTATTTATTCGAGAGAACAAAAAATAAAATAAAAATTCAAAGGGGAATATTTGATGAAAATGGATATAATCAAACTTTCTATTAAACAAGATTTTTAAATAAAAAAAAGGGCTTTTATTTGTAGCAATAACATTTTCCTTTTGAAAATAGCCGTGATTGAATATCGTATATTGAATTCCGGTCGCTATAAGAAAAGGCTCCATTCTTTGAATATGAACCGACATTCCTCCGAGAGGAGGTGGGTATGGTCCAAATATGGCTAATTTTTTATTATTCATTTATTTTGATTAAAAAAAAACAATAGAAAAATGATATGAAAAGTATTCCTTGCGCTATAAAGAGCGATTCTGTTATTGAGGTTATCGTAATAATTAAAGCGAAAGAAAACAAAACATAATCTTTTTTTCTAACACTTTTTAAAAACAGAACAAGAAGTATAGCCAAATAAGAAATAAGCAGAATAATACCTCCGCTTAATAATAATTCTAAATAGCTGTTATGTGCGTTAAAACGCTTTTCTAAAAACAAAGTATGGTCTTCTTTCTTATATTTTTGAAGAAGTACATCTCTAGTAGCTCCTGTTCCATATCCCAGAAATGGATTCTCTTTAATTAAGTCTGCGGCATCTTGCCATAATAATAGTCTTCCTAGTTCTTCTGGGGAATTATGCTTTATAAATTCCTTATTATTAAATTTATAGTCATATTTATAACCTATTGTATATAAAAAACGTTCTTTAACAATTGGAATGTTAAAAGAAATTAAAAACAATATCGATAGGCCAATGCTATATATTAATACATAACGAATTCTATTAGTCTCTTCTTTTGATAGGAGATTTTTAAAAAAGTGAATTAATATTATCAAAAAGAGAAGGATATAACCAATCCTACTACCATAAAGAATTAATGCCAAGGTTTGTATTAAAATAGTTAAGTAAAATAAAACCTTTGATAATAATAATTGAGACTTGCTAAACAGTAAAAAGCCTATTGATAGCAATGTAAACATTGATAAATAGGTTGGGTGTTGATTAAAAATTTCCAAGAAATCATATCGATAGAAGTAATACCAATTAAATATTCCTCCACGATGCCAAAAACCAATCTGTCTTATGATGGCTGTTATTAGACATATACAAAAAAAAATACTTAAGGAATGAATAAATATCTTTACTATAAGAAGTCGTTCCTTTTTCAAAAAAGGTTTTATCGTTATAAAAATCAATGGAAATATTAGAAAAGGAAGGTGTCTAATAATATCTTTTTGCCCTTGGACTATGTTAATTGAATAGAATATTCCTAAAAGGAAAATTAGAAAAAACAAGGTCAGTATAAAAAGATTATTCCATTTTAATAGGTTTTTAAAATTTAAGTCTCTGAAGTTGAGAAGCCAGGAAGCGATGAATAATAACATACCTATAGAACCCGTCGCGATTGAAAATATATATCCAAAAGATGCAGTAGCGGCTCCATAAACCAAAAAATTTCGATTATTATTCAATTCCAGCGCTTTTATAAATTTCTTTTATTTCAATGAAATTGTATTTGCTATTTACGTTTGTCAAAACGGCTTTAAGTTGCTCATCATCAAATCTTCTTTTAAAACGTTTAGCAGGAACCCCAAATGCAATACAAAATGGAGGCACAAAACTATTTACAATTGCGCCACTGGAAACTACAGCTCCTTCACTAATATAAGCATTAGATAATATTGTTGTGCCAGCACCAATCCAGACCCCATTTTCTAAAACTATTTGGATGTTCTCGACTGATTTTTCCGGAGCAAACCGCATATGATTTTGAGTAAATTTAATATCGTGGTCACCTCCAAATATTTTACAAAAAGGGCCAAACATTATATCGTCTCCGATATTTACTTGAATATATTTATTTGTAACAAAATATCCATAGGGTCCTGAATAAAAATTATTGCCAAAAGAAAAATATTGAGGGTTTTTAATTTCAGATCTATAACCAAATTTAAAATTTGATCCCACTTTTTTCAATTTCAATTTAATAATAGGTCTATTAAAAAATATATTGATTACTCTGTATATAAAAGCTTCAAGCATTCTGTAATTTATTATTAAGGTTTCTATTCATTAAAATCAAGAAAATGAAATGTAAGCCAGCAATACCACTTTCAAAGAAGTGACCAGCAGTCGCAACGATAATAGCTAGAGAAATGCCGAAAAACAATTTAAATTCTTTGGGAAATGAAATTATTTTAAAAATACTATAAAAAATATATAAGTATAGAATGCTTCCAAAAATACCGAAGAAAAGAAACAGGTCTAGAAAACCCATTTCAATATAATGACTAACAACATCCTGTCCGCCAAAAATAAAATTTGGAATAGTCCATTGCTCAAGAATCAGTGGTTTCAATTTTTCTGTTATATAGGCCCCTCTTCCAGAAAGTAAAGCTCCCCAAAGTCCTTCTCTTTCATACATATACATAAAGATATTGTATGAATTAATAAAAATTTTATTTATAGCAGAACTGAATAAAAAATATCCGAAAACCAAAAAAGAAATTCCAAAAGCTAAAATATTTCTTAGAGAAACCCTTTTAAAAATATGAAAAAGTAATAGTAAGATTAGGTATAGATAAACACCTTTAGTCGCTACTATAATAGAAGGGATAATAACTATCCAGAAAAAATACTCTTTAATATCTAGATAAAACCTCCTATAATAAACTGTAGTAATTGCAAATATAAATATATATGTCGCCTCATTTTGAGCAAAAATAAGTCCATCATAACCAAACCTCCACGGTCCACTATAAGTGGTTAATACTTCAATATCAAAAAGGAATCCTAAAATTAATAGACAACTATTTAGTATTATTATAGCCTTGTAATATTTAAATAATTTATCGGGATATTGATTAAAACCTATAATATTTAAAGCAATTAACGCGATAATTAAAGGGAAAAAATATTTAAACAGGGTATTAAAATTTTCAAAGAATAGAAGATTTTTAAAGTTTAGACTTAAAAAAAGTTGCCCAATCAAAAATCCAAATAAAAGCATGGTAATCCCTAATAATATATTAATCTTAGATTTACTTACGGCAATGAGCGAAAAGCCTAAAGCAAAGATTTCAAAAAATCCTTTTAAAAAAGCACTGTATCTATAAAATTCAGATCCCCCTCTACGTAATATTTTACCCAATCCGTCTGTGAAATAAAATGTAACAAACGCTATCGTCAATAGCCCTATGGAAAAGCTATATAAAGTCGATTTTTTTATTACTAGATTTTTCATCTTTATTTTTTTATATTTTAAAAAAATCAGGTGTCTAAGAGGGTTTCGTCCTAATTTATTTAATAACAGAAGGAGATGTTTTATTTAATATATTGATGATATAAGATTTTAAGATCGTTTGTGCTAAACCATGAATAAACATTTAATTTTTTATAAATAAAGAAACTTCCAGCTATTGTCCAAATACTTATTCCAATAAAACTTGCAAGAGCAATACCATTTATACCCCACAAATTTACAAGTGCGAAAGCTAAAATTAATTTGATAATAAATGTTAACAAAAGTATGTTTTGAAAAAGCTTTTGATAGTTAGTCATTTGAAGTAAAAGACTTACAGGCCCTAATATACCATTTATAAATTGTGCAGCAGTAAGCAATAATAGCGCAATCCATCCATCTTCAAATTCACTTCCGAAAAAACCAAGTAATTGTTTATTAAATAAAAGAATTATTAAAGCGGGAACAAACAATAAGGGAAGTACCAATATAAAATTTTGTGTCAATATCATTTGGAGTTTTTTTGTGTCTCCTTCGGCATAAATTTCAGAAATTCGTGGAGCTAAAAATACATTAAAGGATAAAAAGCTAAAAGTTACCAAGTTGGATAATTTTAACGCAACACTGTATATACCTGCTTGATCTTCATCAAGATAAATGTCGATAATAATAAAATCTACCCAAAGAAGTGTAATAATCAGTATGGAAGAGAAAAAAAAATCTTTAGAGTTCTTAAATATTTCTAATAAGGAGAAAGAGATTCTATCGGAGGTTTTATTAACTATAGAAAATTTATTAAAATTTCTTACTAGAAGTACAAACGAAAAAACTGCATTTAGAAGTAGGCTTAACAAATAAATAAGAATTATTTCATCTTGATTTCCTTCTAAAATTGGTAATAAAAATAAGATTACTGTAATGAAGTATTTTGAAAATTGTGTAAAAAAACTATACCATTCTGCTTCTTTCAACCCTCTAAAAACCGCACTATTAATATCTATAAATACATTTATGATAAGACCCAAGCCCACCATTAAGATAATAAATTTATCAAAATATAAATATAGAAACCAAGCAATTAGTAATATTCCAAAACTTATAGGAATTAGGTAATTTTTAATTATTTTAAAATATAATTTTTTTATATCGCTAAAAAAAGAATCTTTCATTAAAATGGAAACTTGTTTTACTAGAAAGACATCTAGTCCAAAGTATACAACTGTACTTAATATTACAGTGTAAGTCAAAAATAATGCGAAAACACCATTACCTTCAGCGCCATATTTTTGGGCTATTATGTAGGACAAGGCATAGTTGGCCAGCGCGCCAAATACTTTTATAAAAGTTGAAGTTAATCCCTTTTTGAGAATATTGTTTTTGCCTTTGAAGATTTTAAAAATATGCATTTTTCAATATTTGTATAAATTCATCTAAATCTTCAATTAATCGAAATTTCAAAATTATATAAAATAATAAATCTTAATTAAGAGAAACTATATCTCTTATCCCACAAAAATCCATAACCTTCATTTGCAATTCTACATTAAAGTCCTTAAATTCCTTATGTGCGACTAAGAAAACAAGAATATCACTTGTTAACTTGGCCTCTGTAAAAGAAATCAATTTAAACCTGTCATGTGATTTTAAATTTGGCTCCACGAAAAGGACTTTAAAGCCATCGGCATTAATTTTTTCCGCTACATAAAGCGCCGGTGATTCACGCAAGTCATCAATATTGGGTTTAAAAGCAAGGCCCATACAAGCTATAATTGCATCCCTACCATTTTCAATTTTAAACTGAAGAGCTGCATTTTTAACCTTCTCAATAACCCATTCTGTTTTGTAATTGTTTATTTCTCGAGCTGAGCGAATTATTTTTGATTCCTCAGGAAATTCAGAAACTATAAACCAAGGGTCAACGGCAATGCAGTGGCCGCCAACACCAGTTCCTGGTTGTAAAATGTTCACTCGTGGATGTTTATTTGCCAAACGAATTAATTCCCAAACATTTATGTTTGCTTTGTCACAAATCATTGAAAGCTCATTGGCAAAGGCAATCTGTACATCACGCGAAGAATTTTCAACTAATTTGCACATCTCAGCAGTTTGTGAATTAGTTTTGTGTAATTCACCTTTAACGAAATGTTTATAGAACCTCACAGCTTTTTCCGTTGAAACCTCATCAATTCCACCTATGGCGCGATCGTTTTGTTCCAGTTCATAAATTACATTTCCAGGTAAAACACGCTCTGGACAATAGGCAATAAAAATTTCGCCTTTTAATTCTGGCCGTTCCTCAAAAATCAGTTCTTGAACTTTATGGGTTGTACCTACTGGACTAGTAGATTCTAAAATAACCAAAGCTCCTTTTTGAAGGGTAGGAATTATATTCTTAACCGCACTTTCAACATAAGAGAGGTCTGGCACGTGATTTCCTTTAAAAGGTGTTGGAACAGCAATCAAATAAACATCCGCAGCTACGGGCTTTGTTGAGGCCTTAAGATAGCCTTGCTTTACCACATGATGAACCAAGCCATCAAGATCTGGTTCCACAATGTGGATTTTGCCTTCGTTTATTGTATTAACTACTCGTTGCGAAATATCTACACCTGTTACTTTTAATTTTTTACTCGCTATCAGTGCTGCAGTAGGTAGGCCAATATAACCAAGCCCCATCATTACCACTGTGGGTTTATTTTCCATGTTATAATTGTTCAATGAAATTTACGATTCGTTCTGATGTTTTTCCATCACCATAAGGGTTGTGCAACAAACTCATCGCGTTATAGTATTCTGTATTGTTTAAAAGTTTTTCAGTTTCAGCTACAATTCTAGCTCTATCTGTTCCCACTAAAAGCACTGTGCCTTCATCCACTGCCTCTGGGCGTTCGGTGGTTGTGCGCGTCACCAATACTGGTTTACCCAAACTAGGAGCTTCCTCTTGAATTCCGCCACTATCCGTAATGATTAGGTATGATTTTTCCATCAACCAGATAAACGCAGGATAAGCTAAGGGCGATACGAGATGTATATTCTCAATTCCGCTAAGTAATTCATTTACGGGACCGACTACATTTGGATTTAAATGAACAGGATAAATTATCTGCACATCTGGATTTTTCTCTGCTATAATTTTTAAAGCAGCACATATATTTATAAGTCCATCCCCATGATTTTCACGTCTATGGCCTGTTACAAGAATAATTCTCTTTTGAAAATTCAAAAGAGTTTTTAAACTTTCAATTTCTTCATCTTTAAAATTTTCAGCATTCACTTTTTCAATTCCATAGAAAAGTGCATCGATAACGGTATTTCCAGTGACTAAAATATTTTCTTTTTTGGTGTTTTCAACTAGAAGATTTTTTTTGGAAAGTTCTGTAGGCGAAAAATGATAATCGGCAATTTTTCCAGTGAGCTGACGGTTAAACTCTTCGGGGAAAGGATATTCTCTGTCAAAAGTGCGTAAACCGGCTTCTACATGGCATATTTTTGCACCACTATAAAAAGCAGCTATACCTACAGCCATAGATGTTGTTGTATCTCCGTGTACATACACATAGTCTGGTTTAACCTCTTCAAGAACAGGTTTCATTTTCTCGATTATTGTTGCGGTTAAGGAGTAAAGGTTTTGGTTTGGCCGCATTATATTTAAATCAAAATCGGGAGTTATTTCAAAGAAATCCAATACCTGATCCAACATTTCTCGGTGCTGAGCGGTAACACAAACCTTAGTGTCGAAATTTTTATTATTTAGAAATTTTTGGATTAAAGGAGCCATTTTTATGGCTTCTGGCCTTGTTCCAAAAACTATTAAGTTCTTTTTCATTATTACAATTATTTAATTCCAAAATTTAATCTTCTTTAGAAATCTCTTTTAATTTTTTGTATAAATAAATCAGAAAGGACACTATTGAAAAAATTAGTAATAAATATATCGGAATCTTTATTTTATTTGGCAATGCACTTATTCCACGTAACTGTAAATTATAATTTCCACTAACCAATTTGATTATTTCATTTTGATCTATATATTTTGTCTGTAATTTCAATCTGTTATTTAATAATGCCTGTTTTATATTTACCATTTGATAAAGTTCAGTTTGAGTATTTATATAAACAGTTTGGGATTGATTTTTTTTAGTATTTTCAGAAACATTCTTCAAAATCGAATCAACTTGAGAAATCATATTCGCATTTTGAGAAATTTGGATTTCTGTATCTTTAATTCCAACTTTTTGATAAAGTTTAAAATGTTCGTTACTATTAAAAAACTTGAGAATGTTCTTTGAAATTTGTTCTGAATTATTGCCTTTACAGATTATACTTATCTTATGATATTTATAATATTTACTAATAGTAATATCCGTTAAGAATTCTTCTGCATCTTTATCATCATATAAAATTTTCAAAGTTTCTAGATTTTCCTTTTTCTCAGCCATAAAACTATAAACATCTATAATTGGCTCAATTTCAATTTTGATAAAATCTTGGTGATCTTCACCTAAAAACGATTTGAAAAAGATAGAGTCCTTTGCTTCTTTTTTTGCATTAATCGCCTTAACCTTTTCATAAAGATAATCTGTACTTTCAAAATTAGGTATTACAATTAATTCATTATTATAGATCAATTTACTGTCACTATCTAGATAATATCCTAAACCGAAGCCTACCAATATTAAAACAATTAATACTATTAAATATTTTTTAAAAAAAGCCAATACTAAAAAAAGTAACTTTATTAACTTTTTGAAAAAACCACCAATGGATCTAAATAAATACCCCAAATCAACCTCCTCCGATGAATGTTGCTGTGCCATAAACAATTATTTATAAATTAATGACTGACTCTTTTATTATAGATCTCAGGCTTTCCTGCCAATCTATATGTTTTGTTTTTAACTTATTCTGTGACTTTGTATTATCTAATATACTATACTCCGGCCGTGCGGCAAAAGTACGGTAATGGTTGGTTTTTGCAAGATTTGCATCTTTTAATTTTTCGGTTTGCTGAAGTATGGCTTCAGCAAAGCCAAACCATGTGGTTTCACCGTAATTGCTGTAATGATAAACGCCGTAATCTTTTGAATCTTGCGCAATTACCTGTAAAAGCGCTTTCGCCAAATCATTTGCATTTGTGGGCGTTCCCGTCTGTTCGGTTGTGATTGTAAGTGGCTTTCCTTCTTCAGCGTATCTTAAGATCGTTTTCAAAAAATTATGCCCGTATTGCGAATACAGCCACGAGGTGCGAAATATAAAATACTTAGTGCAAATTTCTTCTATATATTTTTCTCCTTTCAACTTGGAAGCCCCGTAAACATTGATGGGGTTTGTAGGGTCGGTTTCCAAATAGGGTGTTTGTTTTTTTCCATCAAAAACATAATCTGTGGAAATGTGAAGCAAAACAACATCATTCTCTTTACAGGAAATCGCTGCGTTTTTTACTGCTTCGGCATTGATGGCAAAAGCTTTTTCAGGTTCACTTTCCGCATTTTCAACGTTGGTGTATGCTGCAGTATTGATGCAATGTGTAAAGGAATTTTTGCTGAAGAAATCTAGAAGCAAGTCCGAATTTTCTATATCGAGTTCTTCCTTTGAAACGAAGACAAATTCAAGGTCGGGAAAACTGGCAGCTGCATCTTTTATGCATCTTCCCAATTGTCCGTTTGCGCCTGTTACCAGTATTTTTTTCATGAAACCGCTTCCTCAAAACCGGGAAGTTCCAAATCTTTTGCTGAAATAATAAATTCTTCCTTCGGAAGATGCCAATCCAACGCTAAGGTTGCGTCATTATAGATGATTCCGCTTTCCGAAGCTTTATCGTAGTAGTTATCACATTTATAAGAAAAAATGGATTGTTCCGAAAGTGTAATAAAACCGTGCGCAAACCCGCGAGGGACAAATAGTTGCAGATGTTCCACATCATCCAAAATAACGGAAAATGATTTTCCGAAGGTTTCTGAATTTTTTCGAATATCTACAACAATGTCCAATACTGTTCCTTTTACAACGCGAACCAACTTAGCCTGCGCCATTTCACCATTTTGAAAATGAAGTCCGCGCAACACACCTTTTGATGAAATCGATTGATTATCCTGCACAAAATCAACATTAAGTCCCGTAACTTTTTCAAAAACTTTTTGATTGTAGGTTTCGTAAAAAAGTCCGCGCTCGTCCCGAAAAACGTTCGGTTTCAGTATAAAACAATCTTTTAAAGGTGTTTTTTTTAGTTCCAAATCTAGTCTAGTTGAAGTAAATGTTTTCCGTAGCCGCTTTTCAGCAATGGTTCTGCCAACGCTACTAATTGTTCTTTTGAAATATAGCCCATTTCATACGCAGCTTCCTCGATGGCGCCAATCTTTAAACCTTGTCTTTCCTCAATAACCTCCACAAATTGTGCGGCCTGCATCAATGAAGCAAATGTACCTGTGTCCAACCAAGCGGTACCTTTATCGAGAATGCTGACGCTCAGTTTCCCCTTTTTTAAATATTCGTTGTTGACATCGGTTATTTCCAGTTCGCCACGGGGGCTCGGTTTTATATTGGCAGCAATTTCCACTACGCTATTGTCGTAAAAATAGATTCCGGGAACGGCGTAATTTGATTTTGGATTTTTGGGTTTTTCCTCAATTGAAAGTGCTTTTCCGCTTTTATCAAACTCCACAACACCATATCTTTCGGGGTCTAAAACGTGGTATGCGTAAATTACACCACCATCTGGATTGTTGTTTGATTGCAACAATTCCTTTAAACCTGAACCGTAAAAAATATTGTCACCAAGTATCAATGCAACTTTATCATTTCCGATGAAATCCTTTCCAATAATGAACGCCTCTGCAAGGCCATTAGGGTTTGCTTGTTCTGCATATTGAAAACTACAACCCAGTTTTTTACCATCACCCAAAAGTTGTTTGAAAAGTGGAAGATCCTGCGGTGTAGAAATAATCAAAATATCCCGAATACCTGCAATCATGAGTGTTGACAGCGGATAATAAATCATAGGCTTGTCATAAACAGGCATCAATTGTTTGCTCACCGCCAAAGTGATTGGATGCAAACGCGTGCCTGAGCCTCCTGCTAAAATGATTCCCTTCATAATCTGTCTTTATTGTTCAAATACCATTCAATGGTTTTCCGAATGCCTGTTTCAAAATTCTCTTTCGCCTTCCAACCAAGTTCATTTTCAATTTTTGAAGCATCGATGGCGTATCTAAAATCGTGGCCTGGCCGGTCTTTTACAAAAGTTATCTGTTCTTTATTAGCAACATCCTTCGGAAGCATTTCATCTAGTAATTCACAGATAACATTTGCAATATAAAGGTTTTCGCGTTCGTTTCGGCCGCCAATGTTATAGGTTTCTCCGAGTTTTCCTTTTTCCAAAGCCAAATAAATACCACTGCAATGGTCCATTACATAAAGCCAATCGCGCACGTTCTTTCCATCCCCGTAAATTGGAATAGGTTCGCCAGAAATTGCTTTTCGAATTATAGTTGGTATCAATTTTTCTTTATGCTGATTTGGACCGTAATTGTTGGAGCAGTTTGTAGTTACAACCGGCATTCCATAAGTGTGAAAGTAGCTGCGCACAATAAAATCAGACGAAGCCTTTGACGCACTATACGGGCTATTTGGCGCATAAGAAGTGTCTTCCGTAAAAAGTCCTGTTTCGCCTAAAGTTCCATAAACCTCATCGGTGGAAATATGTAGAAAACGTGCATTTTTGAATTCATCTTTCAAATCATTTGGCCCGTTCATCCAGGTTTTATAGGCACTTTGAAGTAAGTTGAATGTGCCGACAATGTTTGTTTGAATAAATTCTGAAGGTCCCGAAATGGAATTGTCCACGTGGCTTTCTGCGGCGAAGTGAACTATTTTTTGAAATTGATGTTCCGCAAATAAATTTTGAACCAATTCAGCATCGCAAATATCTCCTTTTACGAAGGTGATTTTATGTGAAACAGCTTCCAAATTCTTCAAATTTCCGGCATAGGTTAGCTTGTCCAGCACGAAAATTTCGTCTTCTGAATTTTTAAGGACATATTCCACAAAATTGGAACCTATAAATCCTGCTCCTCCGGTAATCAGTGCTTTATCGTTTTTCAAAATTAATTTTTAGAAGTGTCTAAAATCTGTTTTAACATCTTTTCGGTAATCAAATAGGTGGGTTTTACACCCGTGGTGCCCAAGCCGCCAGAAGCCAACGTACTTCCAGTTTCCAATGGATTATCCGAAGCGTAATAGGCATAACGAACCTTCACTTTTGGGCTAATGCTTCGCCTAATTTTTGAAGCCGCCTGAATCGCTTTTTGGTAATGCGCTCCTTCCATTTCGAGTCCAATTACATTCCACGTGGAATTGTGGAAAAACTTCAACACATCACGATTTTGAAGGGAAGTGCCCAACACTGAAATCATAGTTCCAGTGCAAACCTTTACATCATCATCTTTAAAAAGTGATTTTTCAAGCTTATTTTTAAAAGGGTAATTATCTGCAGTGCCTTCAAAAACGTGTGCTGATGGAATCATTATATCACCTTTACCACCTTCTAAAATTCCTGCTTTTCCCATAATTGAAACAGAAACCACATTTAAAAAATGACGCTTTTTAAAATTATCCACAAAGGGTTTTAAAAGTTCGTCCATGGTTTCGTAGGCTTGTTCTCCAAAAGCATAATCCATCACAATTATAATGGGTTTTTCTAAATCTTCTATATCTTTTAATCCGCTTGTATATGGGCTTTTCTTTATTTTGGATGTATCAATAATTTGTACGTCTATATTCGTTCCACTTTGGTCTTCAATAAAAATCATGCCTTCGGCTAAAGCGGTTTTTGTAACTTTTTCGCGTAATTTTAAATTGGAAGAAATGCTCAATGCTTCAAAAACTTGCATTGGTTTCTTTTTCAAAAATTCGGAAGCTAACGCTTTTGGTGCGTAAAGACTATTCATAACGCTATGCATATTTGCACTTATAATGTGCATTGGTCGCTCTAACAGTCCTTTTTCCTGCAAGATTTGCTTTATTTGATATGCCCACTTTTCACCGTGAATATGATGCCCCAAACTTTCACGAAGTACAGGGCTAAAGGTTATGATGCGTTTGTTGTCTTCAATAATTTCCTGTATTGCTATTTTGCCGAGAAAATAAATAATATTTAAAAACCTGTTTTCATTCTTTTCGGTCGCAAAATATGGATAAACGTTCTTTACCTCTTCAAAGGTTCTGCCAAGGAAATTTGCAGTGTGCGTTAGCGCTACTTCTTTTTCTTCCTGAGTAAGTTTGCCTTTTTTCAAGACAGCCTGCTCCAACTTTTTCCAATCACGAATCACTTCTCCATTCTCGTTAATGAGAACTTGTTTCATAATCTTGTGAGATTCTACAAAAAGAAAGGTCAAATGCGTTAATATATCATAGATTTCCGAACGGCCACGAGTAATTTCAATGTTCATCTGTTCCGAATCTATACGGTAACAGTTTCTGCGGCGTTTTAAAGGGATTATAGGTTCAAAATGTGAGTTTTTATAACCCTCATCACTGGTCAGGTTAATGAATCTACACTCTTCAATGCCGTCAGGCAAGCGATCCATTACATAAAGCAAACCCTGAAGCTCAATTTTATCTTCTTTTATAGAGCCGTAAATCTCTGGACGAAGTGTTAATAAAGATTCCCGAAGTGATTCGCCGGAAACACCCATAGGTTTATAAAACCCACGGTTAAAAAGATGGCGCATAGTGATATATAGCTTTTCAATGGCGCCCGTGCTTTCCTGTGCACGTGTTCTTGTATGTGATTTTAATTCATTCATTGGGTGTAAAGATAATACTAATTTTGAGGTTGAATTTGAAGAAGCGCATCAGCAATTTTACGATCGTTGGAAAGACGCGGTACTTTATTTTGCCCTCCAAGTTTGCCCTGTGATTTCATGAATTGCTGAAAACTATCTCTTTTAAGAGAAGTGATTTTTAATGGTTGAAGCACTTTTCCTTCAATTAAATCAAAATAATATGAGTTTTGCTGTTGCATTTCAATATCAAGAAATTTAGCAACTTGCTGAAGATTTTCCGGTGGTTTATCAAATTCTACCAACCATTCGTGATAGGGAAGGTTTTCTTCGGAAGGAGTTATTTGTGGTGCAACGGTGAATTCAGTAATTGAAAAATTGAATTTTGAAATTGCTTTGTTCATTGCTTCCTCCACCTCTTTTCCAATCACGTGCTCGCCAAATGCCGAAATAAAATGTTTTATCCTTCCCGATACAATTACACGGTACGGTTTTGTTGAAGTAAACTGAACCGTATCGCCCAAATTATAGGCCCAAAGCCCCGCATTTGTTGAAATAATCATCACATAATTAACGCCAGTTTTCACTTCGCCAATGGTCAAACGTTTTGGATTTTCGTCAAAAAAAGTACTGGCCTCCACGAATTCATAAAAAATCCCAGAATTCAAAAGTAAAAGCATTCCTTTTTCTTTTTGGCTATCCTGAAAGGCGAAAAAGCCTTCACTGGCAGGAAAAAGCTCGATGCTGTGCACTTTTCTTCCTATTAAATTTTCAAATTTTGCGCGATAGGGCTCAAAATTTACACCGCCGTAAATAAACAGATTGAAATTTTTGAAAAGATCGCCAACCTTTTTCCCAGTGGTTTTTTGAAGTTTTTCAAAATACATCTGTACCCAAGATGGAATGCCGCTGATAACGGTCATGTTTTCATCTTTGGTTTCTTCAACAATGGCGTCCACTTTTGTTTCCCAATCTTCAATACAATTGGTTTCCAAGCTCGGCAAGCGATTTTTTTGGAGATAGGCTGGAACATAATGTGCCACAATACCCGAAAGCCGGCCTACTTTTATTCCGTTCTTTTCCTGCATTTCTGGGCTTCCTTGGAGGAAAATCATTTTGCCGTCCACAAAATCTGCGTTTCCAGTTTCGTTGATGTAACAAAGAATCGCGTTTCGAGCGGCTTCAATGTGAAACGGCATTGATTCCTTAGTTAACGGAATGTATTTGGCGCCCGAAGTTGTTCCCGAAGTTTTTGCGAAATAGAGCGGTTTTCTAGGCCACATAACGTCCTCTTCCCCTGAAACCACACGATCTACATAAGGTTTCAATTCTTCGTAATCACGTATTGGAACCCTCTTAGTAAATTCTTCAAAGGAATCAATATTTTCAAAATCGTGATCTTTTCCGAAGGCTGTATTTTTTGCTTCAGAAATTAAAGCATCAAAAACTTTTTGTTGTGTTTCAAGAGGTTTAGAGGACCATTTTTGAATTCGGATGACAACAATTTTAGAGAAAATTTTAGCGGAAACGGATTTTAGGGACATAGGCTATCAATCAAAATCTATGAAGCTGGTAGGGTTGATGGGGTATCCATCGCGCCAAAGTTCAAAATGAAGGTGTGGACCAGTGGTTAATTCTCCGGTATTTCCAACGGTTGCGATCACTTCGCCTGCTTTTACAAGTTCGCCCTGTTCTTTGGTTAGCATCGCATTGTGTTTATAGACCGAAATTAGGCTGTTGTTGTGTTTTAGAATAATTACGTAGCCTGTAGCAGCCGTCCATTCAGCAAAAATAACGGTGCCGTCTGCCACGGCTTTGACTGGCGAATCTTTTGCTGTAACCACATCAACGGCATAATGTTTTGTTTTGGAATCATAAGGCTCTGAAATGGCTCCCTTAACAGGTGTGAACAAAGCATATTCCTGCACTTGAGGCGCAATAAGTGGATTGTATTTATCTTCTTTTGCCACTTCTTGGCGCAACAGGGAATCCCTTCTGGAAGTTCTAATCAAAACCGACGGATCTGTTTTGGCCACTTCAATGATGGAGTCTTTATTGAATTCTACTGTTTTAACGTCGCCTGTGAGCACTTTCTTGATTGATGATAGATATGCCTCATTTACATCCAGAATTTTCTGTAGTGAATCTGTTTGGTAGGCTAAACGGGTGGCTTTCTTTTTTAGAGTAGTAGATGAATAACCAGGAATATATTCTCTTAAAGGCGTAAAGGCAATAATGAAAGTAGTTGTTAAAATTAAAAACAACGCAAAAAGTGTACTGAAAACAAATACATTCAATCTATTAAGCTTAAACGAAAAACGCTCTTCAAAGGTTTCTTCATTCAGAATTACCAATCGGTATTTGTGCAATAACTTCCTTTTGAACCGTTTGGCACCTTTTTCTTTATTTGTCATATTGCGCAATTACTTTTTACAAATATAAAATAAACTATAGCCATACAAGCTAAAGTTACTCTCAAAACGTTGTATCTAAACAATTCTTGTTACCTTTGCGTAATTAAATTTAGAAATTATGAACGCATTATTTATTTCTTTAGGTGTAGTTGGTCCTTGGCAGATTATATTGATTGTAGTAATTGTACTACTGCTTTTTGGCGGAAAGAAAATTCCGGAACTCATGCGCGGTTTGGGTAGCGGCCTTAAAGAATTTAAGGATGCTTCCAAAGATGATACTACCGATAAAAAAATCGACGACAATAAGTAGTTTCCTTTTATATAAAACTAAAAGAGCCTTTCAATTTTAAAATTGAAAGGCTCTTTTTGGTTTCTAATCCTTCCATTGGTTATGACCTGCAAGGATTATTTAAATATTATTCCAGTTTGGCAGTATTCAATATAGACTCCAATTCAAACTGAAGGTCTCTTTTTGCTGCACTAGGGGCATAGGTGAAGCCTTCTATAATTAAATAGCGATTGTTTTTTTCGTCCCTAATCGCATAGTTAATAAAAGGGCCACCCATCCATGCGTCTTTCACTTCCCAAGTTCCTTTGGTTTTATAAGCAAACCTACCGTCTATTTCTGATTTGAAAATATATGGGGCATAGGCATCTTCAGTAATAAACTGACCCTCATCTTCAACTGGCAACAATTTGCTTCCAATGGAATCGCGGATTTTTATAATGTCGCCAACTGCGGTGCTATCGCTTTTAATCATCGTGAGAGGAACTTCATATACCAAAATATTGGTAGTTCCGTCTTTTAAATCTTTTCGCATCCAAAAAAAACTGTCGGTTGCTTTAGCGATTCTATAAGCACTTGGAATTTGCATACTCACGCCCATTACCTTTCTTAAAGAATCGCTTTTCATCAATGAAATTGAGGTTCTGCGCTGTCTTTCCTTAATTTCGGAAGCATGGAAAGATTCTATTATTTTGGCAGCATTTTTATCTATTAATTCTACAAGCTTTTCTTCAGAAGTAGCCTTTATTATAGCTCCGGTCTGTGGTTTAGCATATTCGTCTTTGGCAACTGTTACTTTATCTTCCTCGCTAAGAACCACATACAAAAAAAGTCTGTTGCTTCGCGCAAAACCAGTAAAAGCCTCGGGGGGCATTTGGTTCATTGAAAACAATGGCTCGTCTTGAGGAAGACCATCTACAGGTGCTGCAAAGTTATTTCGAATTGCTTCCCCAACAATACCATTCCATAAATCGTTAGGTATAACAATCTGAAGGGCATTAATGTTTCCTACTGAATCTGGAAGAAGGGACTTATCTCTTTTTCCGCTATCATTGCATGAAGTAAATGCAAAAAAAAGCGAAAAGAATACAAGGTAAATGGGTCTCATTAAAAGGATGTTTTTATGGAACTATCCTTTATAGATTTTAAGTTTAGTTCCGGGCTTTAAGTTTGTACCACTAATATCGTTCCATTTTTTGATATTCTGTACTGTAACACCAGGAAATTTTTGTGAAATGCTCCATAAAGAGTCCCCGCTGCGCACTGTGTATGTTTTTTCGGAGGAATTACTTTGCGAAGGTGTACTATTGACAGCAATGTCCTGATTGCTCTTTTTAGGATAGATAATCAAGTTTTGTCCCACTTTAACGGTGTTGCTTCGCATTCCATTCCAGCTTTTTATTTGGCTCACACCTACACCATATCTATCTGCAATTCTACCCAAATAATCACCTCTTTTAACTCGATACCGAATTTTTTCAGGTTGCTCGAATAATTCAGGCATTGGTTTTTCAGCTTCTTCCTGTTCTTCCTGAGCGAAGGCATAAATAGCTTCTTCATTGTTCACAAAAGCACCAACATGGGTAAGCGGAAGCCTTAACATATAGTTCTCATCCTTAATTACGGGTATGATCCCAAGCTTATAGGAAGGGTTCAAAAATTCCAATTCTTCTTTGTCAAGATTGGTGAGTTTTGCCACTTGATCCAATGTTATTTGCTTCTTTACTTTTATAGTGTCTGTAGCAACGAAAGGAATTCTTGCACTTTGCTTTTTAAAACCGTGTTCTTTTGCATATTCAAAAATGTACATAGTGGCTAAAAATGCAGGAACATAACCAGCGGTTTCACGTGGAAGATAATCACGGAGATTCCAGTAATTTGTTTTTCCACCTGAACGGCGAATTGCTTTTGAAACGTTCCCTGGACCTGAATTATATGCTGCAAGTGCCAAATCCCAATCATTGAAACTGTTGTTTAGGCTTTTAAGGTATTTACAGGCTGCCTCTGTGGCCATTATTGGATCTGAACGTTCATCAACATAGGAACTCACGTCTAAACCAAACATTTTGCCAGTGGGATACATAAATTGCCAAAGGCCCGTGGCACCAACTCTTGATTGAGCGCTTGGGTTTAAGGCAGATTCAATAACCGCTAAATACTTTAATTCTAAAGGAAGATTGTTTTTGTCGAGTTCCTGCTCAAACATCGGGAAATAATATTCGCTCAAGCCCATTAAACGCTCAAGGGTTCCTCTTCTATTTTTAAGGTATTGTTTGATTACACTTTCCAGAGATGGATTGTATTCAACTTTAAATGGAGTGCGTGCATCAAGCTCTTTAAGGCGCTGTTTTAAAACTTCTGTTGGAAGCTCATCATAGTCAACTGGATCAAATTCTTGATTGGCAACACTATTATAAACATCCTCAAAAAGATCAGATTTATAGAGTTCTTTCAACCAAAGACTGTCTTTTTTTCTGGCCAGGGCCATGTCTTTTAAATCAAATATAATTGTGTCTTTAATGCCTGTAGCTACAACAGTAGAGGGCAATTCTTCAGCAATTTTAGAAACTTTTATAGAGTCAACAACTTGAACCTTTTTAGTATTCAGTTTTTTGACATTCTTTTTACCTGGTTGGGCAAAACTCATGCTGCAGGCCAGCAACAGCATAAGGGGGAGGATTTTGTTTAGTTTCATCAGCTTATTTATTGCATTTGGGGATTTATGGCAAATTCGCCTGATTAATACTCTTTTTATAGCAAATAAGGGTCAATCACTTAGGGATTGTAACGCTTATTCAAATAAAAAATTTTATCAAAAATAATCAATTTGCGAAATTATGCAAATTTTCAATCCAAAACACTAATATACAGATATTTAACGTTTTTACAACAATACAGCTATACCTGGCAATGTTTTTCCTTCAAGCATTTCAAGCATCGCGCCTCCGCCAGTAGATACATAGCTCACCTTGTCGGTCAGATTAAACTTTTGCACTGCCGCAACGGAGTCTCCACCGCCCACCAGTGAAAATGCACCATTCTGGGTAGCTTTAGCAATATTTTGCCCCAAAAGTTTTGTGCCCTCAGCAAACTTATCCATTTCAAATACACCCACGGGGCCGTTCCATAAGATAGTTTTAGATCCAGTTAATACCTCTGCGAAAATTTCATTTGTTTTTGGACCAACATCTAATCCCATCCAGCCTTCTGGAATATTATTAACAGCTTCAATTTTTGTGCTTGCTGTTTCTGAAAAAGCATCTGCTATTATGGCATCAACGGGCAAGTGAACAGAAACGTTTTTCTTTTTTGCTTCTTTCAATATTTCCAGCGCCAATTCCTGTTTATCGTCTTCAACCAGGGAACTTCCTATTTTTCCGCCTTGCGCTTTTATAAATGTGAAAGCCATTCCACCGCCAATAATCAGGTGGTCAATTTTGTCGAGAATGTTTTCAATAATTGTAATTTTTGAAGAAACCTTTGCCCCACCAATAATTGCAGTAACTGGTTTCTCGCTAGTTTCCAAAACTTTTTTCACGCTTTCAACTTCTGAAGCAAGCAGCAATCCAAAACATTTGTTTTCCGGAAAAAAATCTGCAATTATCGCCGTTGAAGCATGAGCTCGATGGGCTGTCCCAAAAGCATCATTCACATAAACATCACCAAGTTTTGACAATTTTTCAGCAAAATCGCGATCCCCTTTTGTTTCTTCTTCATAATACCGAAGATTTTCCAGTAAAAGAATTTCACCAGATTTCAAACTTTCAACAGCTTGAGTAACTTTTGGACCAATGCAGTCATCAATAAATTTAACCTGTATTCCAAGTGCATCAGATAGCGATTTAACAATATGTTGCAATGAAAATTCAGTTTCTCTGTTTTTTGGTCTTCCTAAGTGAGACATCAAAATACAGCTTCCGCCATCTTCTAAAATTTTAATAATAGTAGGTTTAGCAGCACGTATGCGAGTGTCGTCAGTCACGCTGAAATTCTCATCTAACGGTACATTAAAATCTACACGTATCAGAGCTCTCTTGCCTTTAAAATCTATATTTTTTACTGTTTTCATCTTCTAAAATTTATTCGTGCAAATATACTTCTTTTGAGGTTTATTACCCTCTATGTTTTGGCGTCATTAAGTTATGATTTCATTAAAATTTCGACAGTCAAAAAACCCGCAAAATTGTTTAGATTTGCGAATGGATTTTTCAGAAATAATCGGGCACCAACATATAAAATCGCATCTCTTAAAAACCATTGAAAACGGCCGCATTCCGCATGCACAGCTATTTTCGGGCGTTAATGGAAGTGGATTGCTGCCGTTGGCAATTGCCTATGCTTCCGAATTGTTGTGCGACCCATATGAAAAAGGAAGCCAAGAATACATTTCCTGTAAAAACAAGGTTTCAAAATTGATTCATCCAGATTTACACTTCGTTTATCCAGTAAATACGAGTGATGACGTTAAAAAGAATGCGATTTCGGATAATTATGCCGAAGGGTGGCGAAATTTTGTGTTGAACAATCCCTATGCCTCTCTTTTTGAATGGTTGCAGAGTATTGGCATCGAAAAAAAACAGGGAAATATTAGCAAATTTGAAGCTGAAAATATTTCGAAAAAGCTTTCCCTCAAAGCATTTGAAGGCGGTTACAAAGTGATGATTATTTGGATGGCTGACAATATGAACGGCGAATGCGCCAATAAAATCCTTAAATTGATTGAGGAGCCTTCAGATAAAACCGTTCTTCTATTATTGACTGAAAAAGAACAACAAATTATTACCACTATCCGTTCGCGTTGCCAAAAGTTGACAATATCGCTTCTTTCAGAGACTGACATTGCTGATAATTTGGTTAAAAACCATCAAATAAAAGAATCCTTAGCTTTTAAAACCGCAAGAAGATCGCGAGGTGATTATAACAAAGCCCTTCAATTATTAGAAGAAACTGGGGAAGATGAAATTTTTGAAAAATGGTTTATCAATTGGGTTCGAACTGCTTTTAGAGCAAAAGGAAATAAAGCTGCAATAAACAATTTATTGGATTGGAGCGATGAACTTGCCGGGCAGGGAAGAGAAACGCAAAAAAAATTTCTTTTCTATTGTATTGAGGTTTTTAGACAAGCACTTTTAAAAAATTACAACGCAGATACTCTTTTATTTTTTGAAGCAAAAGATGAATCCTTCTCGCTTCCAAAATTTGCACCTTTCGTCCATCAAAATAATATTTTTGAAATCAACTCCGCTTTAGAAGATGCTTCATATCATATAGAGCGAAATGGAAATGCCAAAATAATTTTTACGGATCTTTCCATAAAATTAACTCGACTAATTCACAAACCAGAATTAGTATAATCAATTTTTATAGTTTATAGATTAAAATAGAAAGAGACTATTTTAAAATGGTCTTTTTAATTTGTTTTCCCAAACAATTTTAAAACAGCCAGGGCAATCCTTCATTTTTAGCGCTAAATGCCTTAAACGCGCTAAAATTCGCTTATTTTGCTTTTCTGAAGCAGTAAATGTGTGAAGAATATTCGTTTGTACGTTTTGCTTTCAAATTAGATTTTAAACCTATCCAAAGAGCTTTTAGGGAAAATTTGTTTCCTGTTTTATATTTCTCAGAAAGTAAACTCACGTAAAAAGAATCAAAAATCATTGGTTCAATTTTTTCTAATTCAAAATTTTCAGCAAAAAGATTTTTAATTGATTCTTTTGAAAAATGCCAAAGGTGTCGAGGCACATCAAAAGCTGCCCAAAATTCTCCGTAATGGTTGGCGTCAAAACTTTTGAAATTAGGAACCGCAATAATTAAAGTTCCCCTCGGTTTCACCAATGCTGATAATTTTAAAATCGTTTCTTCCAAATTTGGAATGTGTTCCAAAACGTGCCAAAGTGTAACTACGTCAAATTGTTTTCCTTCAAAGTCATTTAAAGAAGATTCTAATTCAATGTTTTTTTTCAAAGCCAATTTTGTGGCATTTTTATTTGGTTCTGTTCCATGGACCTGCCAGCCTTTTTCTTTTGCAGCTTTTAAAAAATCTCCTGTTCCAGCACCAACATCGAGCAAGGAACCTATACCTTTATTTTGGTCAAGAATCAATTTTGTTTTCTTCTGAAGAGACCATTTTTTTACCAGTTGATATAATTTTGAAAACAAACCACGTTTTTCATCAGTATGCGAAATGTATTCCTGGCTTTCGTAATATTTAGAAAGTTCTTCCGCTTTTGGTTGCGGAAATGTTTTCAGAAACTCCAAATTTGGATCGTAAATCAAATCAAACGATTCATCTGAAACTAAGTAATCTTTAACAGATAAATATTTTTTTTCGTGATTTTGCAAGGATAAAAAATTGGTTATTTAAAAAAATAGTAGATGTTCCACGTGAAACAATGATGTTAACGCCCCATATATACTAGCAGAACAGAAACATCATTTGGAGAAACGCCGCTGATGCGAGATGCTTGTGAAATTGTGGCTGGTTTAATTTTTGTGAGTTTTTCACGGGCTTCATAAGAAAGTGATTTCAATTTTGAATAATCAAAAGAAGCGGGAATTTTTAATCCTTCCAATCTATTTAATTTATCCGCATTATTCTTTTCCTTATCAATATATCCTGAATACTTAACTTGTATTTCGGCTTGCTCGATCATTTCAGTATCCAAACTATGTAGATCTATATAATCTTTTACCGAAGAGATTGTTTTCATATCTTCCATTGTAACTTCAGGACGAGAAAAGAACTTAAACATCTTATCACTTTGATCAACCAATGCAGATTCTCTCAATTCAAAAATAGGATTGATTTCTTCTGGAGCGACACTGGTTTCTTTAAAAAATTGAACAAACGCTTCTGACTTTTCTTTCTTTTCCCCCATTTTTCGCATTCTCTTTTCACTAGCCAAACCAATTTCAAATGCTTTCGGCGTTAATCTGAAATCCGCATTATCTTGGCGCAACAAAGTTCTATATTCTGCTCGCGAAGTAAACATTCGGTATGGCTCTTCCGTTCCTTTAGTAATAAGGTCGTCAACCAAAACACCTATATAAGCCTCGTTTCTTTGAAGTATAAATGGTTCCTTTTCGTGAACTTTTAAGTGTGCATTTATGCCTGCCATCAATCCCTGTGAGGCTGCTTCTTCATAACCTGTTGTGCCATTAATTTGTCCCGCAAAATACAAGCCGGAAACCAATTTTGTTTCCAAAGTGTGTTTTAATTGCGTTGGTGGAAAATAATCATATTCGATAGCATAACCTGGTCGGAAAAATTTCACATTTTCAAAACCGGCAACTTGGCGTAAAGCTTTAAACTGGATGTCTTCCGGAAGGGAAGTAGAAAATCCGTTTATATAATATTCAACCGTATCCCACCCTTCTGGTTCAACAAAGAGTTGGTGTCTATCTTTATCTGCAAAACGATTAATTTTATCTTCAATGGAAGGACAATATCTTGGGCCCAAACTTTGGATTGAACCATTAAACATTGGCGATCTATCAAAACCTTCCCTTAAAATATTATGAACTTCCAAACTAGTATAGCTCATGTGACAAGATCGTTGATTTTTTAAAGGAGTTGTTTCATCAGAATATGAAAATTTTTCAGGGATTTCATCCCCTGGCTGTTCTATCATTTTTGAAAAATCCAAAGAACGGCCATCTACTCTTGGCGGCGTTCCGGTTTTCATTCTACCTGCTTCAAATCCTAAATCAATTAAATCTTGTGTAATTCCAGTTGAAGCTTTTTCTCCTGCACGACCACCACCAAATTGTTTTTCACCAATATGAATTAAGCCATTCAAAAAGGTGCCATTTGTTAGCACAACACTTTTCCCTTTTATCTCTAATCCAAGAGAAGTTTTAACACCTTTTATCTTTCCATTTTCAACAATAATACCCGAAATCATTTCTTGGTAAAAGTCGAGATTAGGCGTTTGCTCCAACATCAATCTCCAAGTTTCGGCAAAACGCATTCGGTCACTTTGAACCCTTGGGCTCCACATTGCAGGCCCCTTTGACTTATTGAGCATTTTAAACTGAATAGCGGTTTTATCAGAAACAATGCCGCTGTAACCACCTATTGCGTCAATTTCACGAACAATTTGGCCTTTAGCAATACCGCCCATTGCAGGGTTGCAACTCATTTGTGCAATTGTTTGCAAATTCATTGTAACCAACAAGGTTTTTGAACCCATGTTCGCAGCCGCAGCCGCCGCTTCAGAACCAGCGTGACCCGCACCAACAACAATTACATCATATTCTTTTGGAAACATAAATTATATTAATTGTTCCACGTGGAACATTTTTGACTTTCTATTTTTTTGGGGTGCAAAATTACAATAAATAACTAATTTTAAAGCAACTAAGTTTTGGAATTAAGAAATTGATAACCTTCTGAGGCATTCCTCCTCTTTTTGTCGCATTATTCTTTCTTCAGTATCACTTTTATCTTTATAGCCACATAAGTGGAGGACGCCATGAATCATTACTCGGTGTAATTCATTCTCAAAATCGGTTTTGAAATCTATGGCGTTTTCAGCAACGCGTTCAACGGAAATGTAGATTTCGCCGTTAATTATTTTTCCAATATTGTAATCAAAACTAATAACATCAGTTAAGGTGTCATGATTTAAATATTCTATATTCAATTTGTGCAAATATTCATCATCACAAAAAATATACAGTAACTCCCCCAGTTCATATCCTTCAGAAATTATGGTTTCGGAAATCCATTTTTGCAGTTTTATTGGATTTTTTAATTCAAAATCAGTTTCAAAATTAAAATCAATCATTGCTTTCCTTAAAATATTCCTGGACCTTGTTTTTATAATCTTGGCGCAAAGGTAAGGCCTCGCGGTTCAAAATCTCGGTTGTGTTGAAGTATTTTTTTATGTCCTCTGGAGAAAGTCGCGAATTGTTTTGAAAATCTCTTTTATTTGTACGGGACTCCCTTCTGCTCTCCTGTCCTTGTTCAAGATCAGCTTTATCAAGTTTTAACAACTCATATTTAAGGTTAAGCATTTGCTGTAGTGTGTTTTCATTAAAGCCTTTATCCAACAATTGCTGTTCAATACCTTCCATTTTCTTTAATAAATTGCCTGCATTTCCTTTTAAGCCTTCCTTGCTCAATCTATCTTGGAGTTGATTTCGGAGTTCTTGTTGTTGTTTATATATTTCAAAAATTTCACCATTCATTTCCTCACTATCCCCATTTCCTTCTTTTTCACTTCCTTTTTTATCTCCCTGCTGCCCATTTTTTCCGTTTTCACCATTTTGGCCATTCCCATCGCCACTTCCTTCTTGTTCTCCGTTTCCTTCACCCTGGCCTTTTGATCCTTTCTTCCCTTTCTTCATTCCCTCTTTCATTTTTTCACTAAGACTTTCTTGCTTCTCAATAATATCAGGTAATTGAAATCCTCCACCGCCAGAACCTGGCATAGGTTTTCCTTTTCCAGAGCCCGAACCCATAGACATTGCCATCTGCATTTGCATATTGCTCAAAATATCACTCAACATCACTGCCAAATCATTTGCGCCTGTTACCGTATATTGCTGATTTCCAATGCCTTGCCTTGTTTCATTCTGAGCTAAGCGCTCTAATGATTTTTCAATATTATATTGGATCTCCGTTAAAGAAGTGTTTATCTGTGACCCAATCATAGGTTGCCGAAGGGAAAGTGCAAAAATACTGTCGTCTATGTGTTCAAAATTAATTTTAAGATCATTTTGAATATTTAATTTCTTTCCAAATATTGGATTGCCATATTCAATTTTTTTGAAAACTTCCATTAAATCTTCTTGTTGAAATGAAAAAACAACAAGATTATCCACAATCTGACGTAGCATTTTAACATCCTCTTCAATAGTTTCAGATTGGCCAGACTGCATTTGCATTTGCATGCTCTTGCTCATCTGCTTCATTTTTTGGCCAGCTTTCTTTTGATTTTTTCCAGCCTCGCTAGGTTTCTGTTCTTCAAGTTTATCAGTAGCCTTTTGCTGTTCTTGATCAATCTGTTGTTCGGTTGGTTTGTCTTCAGGAATATCCATTGGTTTTTTTAAACCTTCATTTTCCTTTTGCAGTTCGTCCATCTGCTTTTTGTACTCTTCAAACTTTTCGTTTAATTCCTCTTGGGCTTCTTTAGTGTTTTCATTTTCAGACTTATCTGCTAGCTTTTCTTGTTCTTCGCCCAATTCATAAAGTTCCTCGGCGAGTTTTTCAGCTTTCTTTTCAACGTAATATCTTTTGGTTAACTCCAGTAACTGCTCCAAGTTTTTCTCTTGGTTCTTGTTTTGCTTTGAAAGTTTTTCAAGCTTCTCGGTCAGCTCTTCTTTTTGGATTTTATCTTGAAGCTTCTCAAGTTCATCCAACAATTTTTCATTCTTCTTAAGTTGTTCCTCATTTTCTTCCAATCTTTTTTGAAGATCTTCCTTAAAAGGATCTTGCTCCTTGTTTTCAGGTTGGAAATTTTCAAGCTCCTCCTTCATTTCCTTTGAAAAATTCTTCATCATTTCCTCTTGCTTTTGCTGCCTTTGGATGAAGTTTTCCAGTTTCTTTTTATCGTTGTAATTAAGCTCGTTCTTCTCTTTTTGGGTTCGCGAAAGTTCTTCCAAAGTTTGCTTTCGGTCTTTTAACTCTTCCAACGATTTATCTAACCCTTTAATAGCATTTTGCTGATTTTGCAGTTGTTCATCCTCTAATTCATTCTTTGTCAATTTTCTGAAAGAATAAATACCTGATTTCGAGGACTTATAATTGTGAATTGCATCATTGTCAAAAACCTCAAAATAATATTCATACGAAACGCCTTCGTCCAAAAGAAGGTTTCCGGGAAACATATAGGTAAATTGGTCAAAATTAGTCTTATTCAATGGCAAAGCCTGTGTTTTAGCCTGCTTTTCATCGCCTTCGGGGAAATAGACCAGCCGAAGTTTTGTAAGTCCATAATCGTCCGAGATTTGGCCCAAAAAGAAAACCCTTTGCGTGTTTGTGCTGTCCTGTTTTGACTGCACTTCAATTTCTGGAAATTGATCCTTCACCACATTCAGCGTGAATGCAAGGTTTTCATAATCCTTCAATTTTTCGTTGGAAGTTGTAATCGCATAATCCAACTTGTTATAAATTCCTTTTTCAAAATTGAAATTTTCGCCTTTTGAAGCAAATGAAAAGGAAGTATCCGCAGTTTTTAAAGTTACTGCCTTTGTGTTTTTTGTAGCAACATTCCATTTTACCCTTGTTCCTTCGGGAATAGTAGCGTTTCCTGTGCTTTTCAAGATTTCGTCCCTTTTCCCAGTATAGGAAGGATAATCCAAAACCATTTCAAAATTGAGCAATGAAGGGGTTTTTACAACATCCAACGTATATTCCCGGGAAGTCACTTTATTTGCCTTTAAGTTGAAATCGATAGATTCCACGGGTTGTTGAAACGTATATTCAAACAAACCTGGCGCGGTCTGCTGCAGATAATAGTTTTCACCATTATAATTGATGCTCGCGTTTTCGGGAATCGCAGTGCCCTCGGTTCTAATTTTTAAGTTGAAAGGTTTGTTTTCAACTGCATTCAAATCATCGTTCATCACAATGAAAGAAAAAGGTGCGGGCGGCTCAAAGGCAGTGTCGTAATGTACCACACGTTTATAGCTACTGGAAAAAATATCCATTCCGCCCAAAGCGCTGAAAAGTATAAATATCAATACCGGAATGGCCGCGTATTTTAAATATTTTGCGTTCTTTTTAAAATTTACGGCACTTTTAAAAGGTACTGGCTGCAGTTCGGTAGCTTTTTGGTCAATGCTTGCTGCCAGCAATTCGCTCTCGCGCCGGTTTTGGTTTAGCTGGATTACATTGAGCAATTTATCGTTTACCTGCGGAAAATGGTTGCCAATGATTTTTGAAGCTTCTTCATAATTAATTCCCTTTTGGAGTTTGAAAAGTTTCGCAAGTGGAAAGGCAATAAACCGAACAAACAAAGCCAATTCAACAAAAACAAAAGCCCAAAAAAGAATACGTCTTCCCAAGGGATTCAGCCAAAGGAAATATTCAACGAGCAGCGTTATCAACAAATACAGAAGCCCAATGGCGAAGAAAAGGATGGCTCCCTTAATAAGCTCATTGGTGTAGTATTTCTTGATAAATTCCTCCAGTTTTTGCTGGATGATATTGAAAGTGCTCATAGTTGTTTTTCCCCTGTATTCAAAACTTCTAAAATACAATATTATTTTGTGCTGACCACGCCGCAAATATTGCTCCAAAAAAAGAAAAAACCACTCTGTGCAATAACTTTAAAATGCGGCTTCTAAATTGTAACTTTGCCCATTCATAAAAAGAATGCAGATTATGTCTCAAAAAGTTCGGGTGCGTTTTGCGCCAAGTCCAACAGGGCCTTTACATATTGGTGGTGTTCGCACTGCTTTGTTCAATTATTTATTCGCAAAAAAACACGATGGCGATTTTTTACTTCGAATAGAGGATACTGACCAAAATAGATATGTGGAAGGTGCCGAGGCATATATTATTGAAGCGTTGAATTGGTTGAATATTCCCTACGATGAAGGTCCGGGAAAAGAAGCCGATTGCGGCCCATACCGCCAAAGCGAACGGAAAGAGCTTTACAGACAATATGCAGATGCGCTGATTGAATCTGGCAATGCTTATTATGCTTTCGATACCGCTGAAGAGCTTGACGCACATAGAAAAGACCACGAAGAAAAAGGGAAAACCTTTATTTACAATTGGCACAACCGTTTAAAACTGAAAAATTCGTTGGTTTTTTCTGCGGAAGAAACGCAGCAGAAAATAGCAAATCGCGAAGAATACGTAATCCGTTTTAAATCGCCCGAAGAGGAAACTCTTCATTTAAATGATATCATTCGCGGCGAAATGCAGGTGGAAACCAACATTCTCGACGATAAGGTTCTATTCAAAAGTGATGGGATGCCAACCTACCATTTGGCAAATATTGTGGACGACCATTTAATGAAAATAACTCACGTTATCCGTGGCGAAGAGTGGTTGCCATCTTTGGCGCTTCACGTTTTGTTGTATCGTGCTTTTGGCTGGAATGCACCACAATTTGCGCATTTACCGTTGATTTTAAAACCAACGGGCAACGGAAAACTCAGCAAACGCGATGGCGACAAAATGGGTTTTCCCGTATTTCCTTTGGAATGGAAAACCGCCGAAGGAGATCTTTTCTCAGGCTATCGCGAAGATGGTTATTTGCCCGAAGCTGTTGTAAATATGCTCGCCTTTTTAGGCTGGAACCCCGGAACGGAGCAGGAAATTTTCAGTTTGGAAGAATTGATTTCCGCTTTTGAATTGGAAAGAGTTCATAAAGCAGGAGCAAAATTCGATCCCGAAAAAACAAAATGGTTTCAGCACCAATATTTACAAAAGGTTGATGATGATACATTAGCTTCTAAGTTTTCGAAATATTTAGAAAAAAAAGAGGTTTCGACTGCGCTCAACCTGACATTGGTCGTTTCATTACTTAAAGAACGCGCGACTTTTGTTAGTGATTTATGGGAGCAGGGAAGTTTCTTTTTTGAAGCGCCAATAACATATGAGGCAAAAGCTGCAGAAAAAGCATTTAAAGCTGAAACGCCTGAATTTCTTCAAAAAGTGGTTTCTATCCTAAATACTTCGGAAGACTTTTCAGCAGAAAACCTTTCGGAAAAAGTGAAAGGCTGGATTACTTCAGAAAATATAGGCTTCGGAAAAGTAATGATGCCGCTCCGATTGGCACTTGTTGGTGAAATGAAAGGCCCGGAAGTATTTGATATTCTTTCAATTTTAGGAAAAAAAGAAAGCGTTTCCCGTATTGAAAAAGCAATTGACTTTATTGGTTAAAAATAAATTACTCCAGAAACAATAATCGTAGAGCTGTTTCCCTTAAAGTTATCATTTTCCAAATCATTTCCATTCAATCCGCCCAATATATTTGTAAGGCCATATTGATACTGTGCGCTTATTCTAAAATGCTCCAAACCAGTTGTAAGACCAGCAGCCAGGCGAACGTTAAATCTGGAAATATCTTGAATATCCTTTGCGGTTAGTTCTTGATAGCCTGTTAAAATATAATCTTCATATTCGTCTCTATCAAGTTTCATTTTTCCGTTTATGCTGAAAACTGGGCCAAACTCAATGCTCAAATGTTTAACTACAATATTATAGCTTCCAAGAAAATTGATCTGTGCGCCTTGAATGGTGTAACTAATATTTTGAGTGTCACCCCCAAGACTTCCTTCCACACCAACAGACGAATTTTGAAAGCTCAATCCATAAATTAAATCAAAGTCATTTCTGAAAGCGCCACGGGTAGTAAAACCAGCGGTAAAACCCATTTCTTGCTTGGTTACCAAATCATCTGTCTGAATATCAAAAAAAGATATTCCGCCCTGGATTCCTAAAAAATTATAGCCTTCATAGTTACGCTGGGCAAAGGTTTGTTGAAAAAAGAAAAGACAAAAGGAAGCAAAAATTACTCGTTTAAAATTCATGGTTGGGGATATTTTAAGGGCGTGAAAATAGGTTTTATTTTTTGTATCTTCCACAATGTTTAATCATTAATATTTAAAAATTATGGGTGGGTTTATTTTTGTGCCACTGCTAGTTGTTGGGTTTTTTATACTATTGGCAGGTTTTTTTACAGTAAAACAGCAAACCGCTGCAATAGTAGAACGCTTTGGAAAGTTTCAAAGTATAAGACATTCGGGATTACAGTTAAAAATTCCGTTGATAGATCGGATTGCGGGACGTATTAATTTGAAAATCCAACAGCTGGATGTAATTGTTGAAACAAAAACCAAAGATGACGTTTTTGTTAGACTGAAAATTTCGGTACAGTTTCAAGTGTTGGAACAGAAGGTTTATGATGCTTTTTATAAACTCCAAAACCCGCATGATCAGATTACTTCATACGTTTTCGACGTTGTTCGGGCCGAAGTTCCAAAAATGAAACTCGATGATGTTTTTGAAAGAAAAGATGACGTGGCAATAGCAGTAAAATCAGAATTGAACGAAGCCATGAGCACTTATGGTTATGACATTATTAAAACGCTCGTTACAGACATTGATCCAGACGTACAAGTTAAGGAAGCAATGAATAGAATTAACGCTGCTGAACGTGAAAAAGTAGCCGCAGAATTTGAAGCGGAAGCAGAGAGGATAAAAATAGTTGCTAAAGCAAGAGCAGAAGCAGAAAGCAAGCGTTTGCAAGGACAAGGTATTGCTGATCAGCGACGTGAAATTGCACGCGGCTTGGAAGAAAGTGTTGATGTTTTGAATAATGTGGGCATCAATTCGCAGGAAGCTTCTGCATTGATTGTGGTTACACAACATTATGATACGTTGCAATCCATTGGTGAGGCAACCAATACTAACCTTATTCTTTTACCAAATTCACCACAGGCCGGTAGCGATATGCTAAACAATATGATTGCTTCCTTTGTAGCGAGCAACCAAATTGGCGAAGAGATGAAAAAGAAAAATATTGAAAAAGGGATTATGCCAAAAAAGAAGCCGAAACGCCAAGCGCCACCAAGAGCAGAAGAAGGTGAAGATTTGAATTATTAATTACTACATATTTAAAAGAAAGCCCTCCTAAAATTTTAGGAGGGCTTTCTTTTTCAATTAATCGAAGTTTAAACAATCTTTAAAGATGTTCGTCATCTTCGTAATCTTTCTTTTTCACAGGTTTTATGCCTATTAATTTATCAACTACTTTTAAGACAAAGGCCTTTTTTATAATCGCTCCCACTGTGCCTGCTATCATATTTATTGGGGAAAAAGTCTCGCTTATGGTTTGTTTGCTTTCGTTCAATCCCAATTTCACCTCTTCAAGGTCTATCTGTGATTTTAAACGGAGGTATTTCAAATCTCTATCTATTTCGTCAAAAGTAGTGTATCGCTTCATAAATGTTATTTTGAAATATTCGCTTTCCGAATAGCCTCATCTTCAAGCGTTTTTTGGTATTCTTCTATCTCTTCTTCCGCTAAAGCTTTTGGGTCCAAATCATCTTCATCATATAATACTCCAGAGAATTTATGAAGCATTTTTCGCTCTATAATTTTTCTTCCGAAGATAAACATGAAGATTAAAATAATTCCATAGAAAGCGCCAATCAACAAAAAGCCAGCATAAACATTTTCAAAAAAAGTAGCCAGCCAAAATGCTGCACCCAATGATAGAAAAAGCAAAACAAAAAGAAACAAACTTCCGTAAACCAAAAGGTTTACAAGAGAAATGCTCCCTTTCATTATAGATTTAAACAGGCGAAGTTTGTAATACTCCGCCATGCTCAAACTATAATCTTCTATTCTGTCTGTTACCTTATGCAGGCTGTCTGTTAGGCCTTTAAATGCCATATTATGCTGTTACTTTTTTGGCTGTCGCTTTTGCTTTGTCAACTTTTGAATCAATTTGAAGCTTTGCATTTTGTCTTCTTAAAGCTTCCAATTTATCTTCCATAGCTACTAAAATATCATCAGCTTTATAACTTGCAGAAGACAAAGTATCATTCAATTTTTGCTCAAAACTATATTTAGCTTGCTGCGCTTTTTCACTTAGCGTATGACTAGTTTCCTGAATTTGCTTGTTTAATTTTTTTTGGGCTTTCTTAGCTTCTTTGCTAAGTTTATCTCTAGTTTTTGAACCTTTGTCTGGCGCATAAAGAATTCCCAATCCCGCTCCAATTGCGGCTCCGGTTAATAATGCGATGAGTGTTTGACCTGTATTTGATGCCATTGTTTTTTTGTTTTATTAGTTAATAACATCAAAGATAGGTAACGGTATTGCGGTTTGCTGTTAACAACCGGTTAATAGTTATTTTTCAATTTATAAATTTATCTTAAAACGAAGATAATTTTGCTAAATTCTCTTAAAAAGTAAACTATATTACAACAAAAATGTTAATTAATCAGCAAGTTTGGCCCAAGAGTCACGAAGTGGGACAGTGCGGTTAAAAACAATTTTTTCAGGAGTTGAATCTCTATCAACAACGAAATAACCCAATCTTTGAAACTGAAACTTATCCTCGGCTTTTGCACTTTTTATACTTGGCTCAGCGTATGCTTGAATAACGTTTAAAGAATCTGGATTAATAAATTCCATAAAATCCTTTTCTTTATTGGTATCGGGTGAAGCTTCGGTGAAAAGACGATCGTAAAGACGAACTTCAACAGGTAATGCATGTGCCGCAGAAACCCAGTGAAGTGTTCCTTTTACTTTTCGTAAAGACGCTTCAGAACCGCTTCCGCTTTTGCTGTCAGGATCATACGTGCAATGGATTTCAGTAATGTTTCCTTCGGAATCCTTTACTACGCTTTCACCTTTAATGATGTAAGCGTTTTTTAAACGAACTTCCTTCCCAAGAGTCAATCTGAAAAATTTGTTATTTGCAGATTCAAGAAAATCTTCTTTTTCAATATAAAGTTCTTTTGAAAAAGGAACTTCCCGGTTTCCAGCGCTTTCGTCTTCTTGGTTATTTTCGGCCTCGAGCATTTCCGTTTTTCCTTCGGGATAATTGTCTATTATCAATTTCACAGGATCTAAAACCACCATTATGCGTGGTGCTTTTTTGTTGAGATCTTCACGAACATTAAATTCCAAATGCGACACATCAATTAAATTTTCACGTTTTCCTACGCCAATGCTGTCTGCAAAGTTTTTAATCGATTCCGGGGTGTAACCTCTTCGGCGCAGCCCGGAAATGGTGGGCATTCTCGGATCGTCCCAACCCGTTACAACACCACTGCTTACCAGCTGCGCAAGTTTTCGTTTGCTAACAACGGTATGACTTAAATTTCTTCGGGCAAATTCGCGTTGTTTAGGGCGTAATTTATTGGAATCGTACACTTGGTCCAAAAACCAATCGTAAAGTTCTCTGTGCGGCAGAAATTCCAGCGTACAGAAGGAATGGGATACCTGCTCTATATAATCACTTTCGCCGTGGGTCCAATCGTACATTGGAAAAATTTTCCAATCCGTTCCCGTGCGATGGTGGTGTTTGTTGATGGTTCGGTACATAACCGGGTCGCGCATCAACATATTTGGCGATTCCATATTTATTTTTGCTCGCAAAACGTGCTCACCTTCTTTGGTTTCACCATTTTTCATCTTTTCGAGTAAATCCAAATTCTCCTCAACGGAACGATTTCTGAAAGGACTTGGTTTTCCGGGAGAATTCGGCGTTCCTTTTTGTTCCGCAATGGCTTCCGAAGTTTGTGAATCTACATACGCTTTTCCGTCCTTCACCATTTGAATGGCCCAATCATATAATTGCTGAAAATAATCAGAAGCATAGCATTCCGTAGCCCATTCATAGCCCAACCAAGAAATATCACGTTTTATAGCGTCCACAAATTCCTGTTCTTCCTTTGCAGGATTCGTATCGTCAAAACGAAGATTTACTGGCGCATTATATCTTTCTCCCAATCCGAAATTCAAACATATTGAAGAGGCATGGCCAATGTGAAGATAGCCGTTTGGCTCCGGTGGAAAACGGAAACATAATTGCTCTTTTTTATATCCTTTTGTGAGATCTTCTTCAATAATGTGTTCAATAAAATTCAGCGGCGCGGCTTCGTTACTCATATAAATATTTTTTATGAAGTGCAAAGGTAACCAATTAACTGAAAAAGCTATCTTCCAAAAAAAGGTTTCGACTGCGCTCAACCGGACATTCTAACATATATTTGCTAAAATTATTTTTATGGGCACCATTCGTTTAAAAAATATAAAGATTTACGCTTTTCATGGTTGTTTGATTGAGGAAGGACAAATAGGTTCCGATTATTTGGTGAACCTTTCTGTAAAGGCAGATTTGCAAAACGCCTCGGAAACCGACGAACTCGCAGATACCGTTGATTATGTAATGCTTCAAAAAATTGTGAGAGAAGAAATGGCGATGCGCGCCAAGCTTTTGGAACACGTTGCAAAGCGTATTATCGATTCAATTTTATTAAAGATTGAAATGGTTGACGAAGTAAAAGTTACCGTTGCCAAACGCAACCCTCCAATTGGTGGTGATGTTGCCGAAGTTAGCGTTACCCTGCAACAGAAAAGGTAATTTGTTTTTTAAGTAGGTATTTTAAGTTTAATTTTTTTACATTTGCAACCCTAAAGGGTATCGTGGCCGAGTGGCTAGGCTCAGCTCTGCAAAAGCTGCTACAGCGGTTCGAATCCGCTCGATACCTCTTAAAACCTTCAACATTAGTTGGAGGTTTTTTTATTCAATTGAAATTACGCCCCTTTTTTTCCTAATTTATTTTTCAACAGGCATTATTTTTGGAACATTTTCATTTTCTTTGGGCGGGGTTTTTAAAGAGCCATCGACTGGCGGAATGGGACTTTCCTCTAAATGTTGTTGCCCAGGAATTCTATCAAGTTGTGCTTCTACTCCTTTTGGAAAAATACCTTGGATTAGTAACAAAACACCGAACCCTAAAATTAAAATACTTACCCACTTTTTTGTTTTGAAAATAAAACGCGGGGTCATTTTATTTTTCAATCTTTTTGCCAAAAGCATTTTTAAAAGATCTGTGAGAAAGAAGGTCGCCAAAACGGTTGCAATGAAAAGAAGCACGCCATTGTCCGAAGTAGTTAGCGCATTAGCCATTATTAAAGTTCCTATCCAGCCTGCCAAAACTCCGAAGTTTACAAAGTTCAAAAGAAAGCCTTTTAAGAACAAGCCGCCGAGATTTTTCTTCACTTTTACGGCATAATGTTCACGAACAATTTTGAAAATGGATTTATTGGTGCGTATGTATGAAATAATACCGTAAGCAATAAGTATAGCTCCTCCAAAAATGAGCAGACCAGGATCGTGCTTAACTTTTTCGAGGATTCTGTTTGTACTGAAAAAAGCTATTAAGATGAATATTACATCAGCAAAAAGCGCTCCGAGGTCAAAAAAAATTGCGGCTTTAATTCCTTTGGTTATTGCGGTTTCAATCAAAGTGAAAAACACTGGGCCAACTGCGAAAGCCAACAAAAATCCGTAAAATGCTGCGTAGAGTAAACCGTCAAACATAGTAGGTAAAAATACAAATTACTTTTACCCAATAACGGTAAAATTTTAATTTTTACCTTCTATTATTTCAATTTTTCCGCCCGCCAGTTTCTTTTTCTTTACATCTTTTGGATTTCCATAAACAGTGATATATCCTCCTGCGGTAACTTTAGCTTCAACTTTTTCGGTAGTAAAAATAGTTGCAGACCCACCGGCAGTTACATTAACAAAGGCTTCGGAAGAAATTAGATCCTTTGCCTCATAAATTCCACCAGAATTAATGCTTATATCCTGTTTTTTAGTAGTTCCTTTGGCTTTTATAACACCTCCGGAAACAGATTTAATATCAATATTTTCAGCAGCGACCGCAACATTTATTTTCCCGCCTTCTTGTGTTTTAAGTTCCAAAGAAGTTTCTTTTATTTCTTCTTCAGAATTTATTTCGGCACCTTCATTTGCATCAAGAATTGAAACGTTTTTAAAATAAACGGTAACTGTAGTTGCGCTTCCATCAAAACGTTCTTCAAGTTCCATCCGTATTTTTAATACGCCGTTGTCATTTATTGTTTTTACGAATTCAGTATTTTCTCCTTCCACAACAACTTTATTTTCATCGGATGGAACCAGCTTTACTGTAATAAGATCGTAAACTTTCAATTCACTGAAATCACCAACTTCAGTAGTTTGTTGCGAAAAAGAAATAGCTGAAACACAAAGCATTACTATAAAAATTAGTTTTTTCATCTGTAAAAGTTTTAGTTTTTATAATCATTTCTATGACCAAGCATTGTAAAATCTAAGTGTTTTTTAACTAAATCTGCATTTTTTACTTTTACATAAACTTCATCGCCCAGTTGGTAAACGTTTTTTGTACGTTGTCCGATCACTGCATATTCTTCCCTATCAAATTCGTAACGGTCATCATTCAAATCTTGCAAACGGACCATCCCTTCACATTTATTCGACATAATTTCTACATAAATTCCCCATTCGGTTACTCCAGAAATTACACCCAAAAAATCTTCGTCTTTGTGATCCTGCATATATTTCACCTGCATATACTTGATGCTGTCGCGCTCTGCATTTGTGGCAAGATTTTCCATGTCGCTGCTGTGCCCGCATTTTTCTTCATATTCTTCTTCTTTTGCAGATTTTCCATTGTCTAAATAATGCTGAAGAAGTCTGTGAACCATTACATCCGGGTACCGACGAATAGGTGAAGTAAAGTGTGTATAATAATCGAAAGCCAATCCGTAATGGCCAATGTTATGGGTTGTGTACATTGCTTTGCTCATACTTCTAATAGCAAGCGTATCAATCAAATTCTGCTCTTTTTTTCCGTGAACATCCTTTAAAAGTTTGTTCATTGACTGGGCTGTTGAATGGCGGTCTTTGGTGTTCAGTTTATAACCGAAACGCTTGATTATATTTTCCAAAGCTGCAATCTTTTCATCATCCGGTTCGTCGTGAACACGATAGACAAATGTCTTTTTAGGCTCCTGTTTTCCTATAAATTCGGCAACGCTTCTGTTTGCTAAAAGCATAAATTCCTCAATCAGTTTGTTCGCATCTTTACTTTCCTTGAAATAAACTCCTTCGGGATTGTTTTGTTCGTCGAGAATGAATTTCACTTCCACTTTATCGAAAGAAATAGCTCCGGCACGCATACGTTTTGTTCGCAAAGTTTTTGCCAAACGGTCCATTTCCAGAATTGCGGCTGCTATTTCTGGTTTAACCGTATATTCCTTATCCGTTATTGAAATTTTTGAGGGAATTGTATGTGTTTCTGCATCAGGATTTTCAATAACATGCTGCGCTTCTTCATAAGCAAAACGGGCATCACTGTAAGTTACCGTTCTTCCGAACCACTGTTTTACAACTTCAGCTTTTTGGTTCATTTCAAAAACTGCAGAAAAAGTATATTTTTCTTCATTTGGCCGAAGGGAACAGGCGTTGTTTGAAAGAATTTCCGGAAGCATCGGCACTACTCTATCTACCAAATAGACTGAGGTTGCGCGCTCGTAAGCCTCATCGTCCAACTCATTTCCTGGAGTTACATAATGTGAAACGTCTGCAATATGGATTCCTATTTCGTAATTTCCATTCTCCAATTTTTCAAAGGAAAGCGCATCATCAAAATCTTTTGCATCTTTTGGATCTATCGTAAAAGTCAAAACATCGCGCATATCGCGGCGTTTTTTAATTTCCGAAGCTTTTATTGAAGTATCAATTTTATTGGCAAAATCCTCTACTTCCTGTGGAAATTCATACGGAAGTCCGTATTGAGCCAAAATGGAGTGAATTTCAGTATTATGTTCGCCGGGCATTCCGAGAACTTTAATAACGCTTCCAAACGGAGAATCAGCTTTTTCTGGCCAATCTTCCATTGCTACCAATACTTTTTCACCATTTTTTGCACCGTTTATTTTATTCTTCGGAACAAAAATATCTGTGTACATTTTATAATCGGTAATGTCCACAAAGGCGAAATTTTCCTGCACTTGAATGGTACCGACGAATTCGGTTCGTTTTCTTTCTATAATCTTTGTTACTTCACCTTCGGTCTTTCCGCCTTTTTTACGCTTAAAAACATACACTTCAACAATATCGCCGTTTAAGGCTTTGTTTAGGTTTTTGCTTTTCACATAAATATCATCCTCTAAATCCTCAACGATAATATAACCTTGGCCACGGCCCGCTATATCTACTTTTCCGGTGTAATAATTTTGTGAAGGGGTAAGTATATATTTGCCGCGCTCAATTTCCTGAATCGTCCCTTTTCCTTGCAGATCCTTTAGTTTTTTTACTATTTGATTTCTACTGCTGGGGTCGTCCAGTTGTAGTTTTGCGGCAATTTGTTTGTAGTTGAAAGCTTGTGAATGATCTTTCCGAAGAATGTTTAAAATAGTTTGGGAAAGATTTTCAATTTTATTGTTTTTCTTTTTTCTTTTGTGTTTTGGCATAGTTGTTTTTGTAATTAGCGTAAAAGTACTACTTCTCAAAGAATGACGTGTTTACATTAGGAAAGATTTAGTACCTTAGGAAAGCTCACTGAATTTTTATAAAAGTCTAAAATGAAGCACTTTAAAACAATTGCTATTTTTCAATATCCTGCGGAATATGCAGTGCTTCAGCTTTTGTTTGATCAAGAGGAAATACGTTATTTTTTTCAAAATGAAACGATGATTAGCGTTTTTCCTTTTTATTCCAACGCTTTTGGCGGTATTCAGCTTAAAGTTCATATTGAAGACATCGAGGAAGCGGAAGAAATCATTAAAAATCTGGATCATCCATCTAATTTGAAAATAGTTTAAAAAGTTGAATCAAGACATAAGAACCAAGATTCAAGACAAAACTATTATTCAAATTAAATTTTAAAAGTCTTGGCTCTATAATCTTGGCTCCTATTTCCTTTTTTTATTGTTATCAACATCTATTTATACATCATTTCTTTTTTTTGAAATTTTAAAATAAAAAATGGTGATTATTATAGGATGTTAATATGTACAATAACTTTTTGAAGTTTTGTTTTGAAATCAATTTATTGCTTTTTAATAATAGGTTATTAACATATATTTATGATTTAAATGCCTTTCAAATAATGTAATAGCATGAATAATGAACAACTGTGAACAACATAATTTCACAACCTATAACTGATAAGTTTTTCTAAAATTTTTGTTTGAAAGGGAAGAAATTGTGCTCACAAATAGCAAGCAAAAAATGACTTAAATTTTTGGTGTTCTGCAAATTTAAAACCTATTGTAAATATTCTTTACACTTGCAATTTTACTTGTCGTAATTCCGCAAACAAATATCAACAATGTTGTTAACCAAACTATAAAGGCATCGTTAAGAAATCGTTATCAATTGAAAATCAATTATTATTGAACAGAAACCTTGGCATAATTAAAATTCTATTTCTACTTAAATAAAAAGCCGATGTTTTATCTTTGAAAAAAATATAGTTATGAAAATCTCCATCGGCAACGACCACGCAGGTACAGAATATAAATTTGAAATTATTTCCTTTCTTGAAAAAGAAGGTCATACGGTTATTAACCATGGAACTGACTCTGAAGCAAGCGTTGATTATCCAGATTTTGTACATCCCGTTGCGGCAGATGTTGAAAACGGAAATGTAGATTTAGGAATCATAATCTGCGGAAGTGGAAACGGAGCAAATATGACCGCAAATAAACATCAAAAAGTGCGTTCCGCACTTTGCTGGACTAAAGAAATTACCGAATTGGCGCGTCAACACAACGATGCCAATATTTTAAGCATTCCCGCACGTTTTACTAGCAAACCACAAGCAGTTGAAATGGTAAAAACTTTTCTAAAAACAGAATTTGAAGGCGGCCGTCACCAAAACCGCGTTGAAAAAATAGCCTGTTCATAATCCAATAAAATGGCGCATAACCACGCACATTCCCAAAACGATTCGCATGGGCATTCCCACCCAGATTTGAAAGGAAGAAAACTGTTGCTTTCCATTCTTTTAAATATTGGAATCACCGTTGCGCAAGTAATTGGTGGCTTGATTTCTGGAAGTTTATCCCTGCTATCCGACGCGCTTCACAATTTCAGCGATGTACTTTCTTTAATTGTTAGTTACATTGCGGACAGATATTCAAAAAAAGACGCTTCGGTTACCAAAACTTTCGGTTACAAACGTGCAGAAATTATTGCTGCTTTCGTGAATTCCGCTACCTTAATTATCGTTGCAGTTTATCTTATTTATGAAGCAATCCTTCGCTTTATGGATCCGCATACCATTGAAAGCGGATTGGTTATTTGGCTGGCTATTTTAGGAATTGTTTTCAATGGGTTCAGTGTTTTGCTTCTTTTTAAAGATTCAAAAAGCAATATGAATATGCGCTCTGCCTATTTACATTTGTTGACTGATATGGCAGCGTCCGTCGCTGTTTTGGTTGGTGGTTTGTTGATGAAATATTTTGAATGGTTTTGGGTGGACAGCCTACTTACTTTACTTATTGCGCTGTATTTAATAGTAATGGGTTTTGGCTTATTGAAAAGCTCTTTTAAAGTGTTGATGCTTTTTACACCGGACGATATAAGTTTAGAAGTGATTCACGATGCGGTATGTAAAATTCCAGAGGTAAAAAATATTCATCATATGCACATTTGGCAACTTAATGAGCAGGAAACCCATTTGGAAGCGCATGTAGATTTTCACAAAGACGTTACACTTTCACAATTTGACGCTGTACTCACGAAAATTGAAGAAGTACTTTTTCACGATTTCGGAATAAACCACGTAACCATCCAGCCCGAACATCAAAAGGACGACCCAAAAGATATTATTGTACAGGATTGATTTTTTAAAAAGAAGCTATGGAAATTGAAGTAAAGAATTTTGAGGAACTGAGCACAAAGGAGCTTTATGAGCTTTTGCAACTGCGAAGCGAGGTTTTTGTAGTGGAACAGGATTGCGTTTATCAAGATATTGATGGAAAGGATGAACGCGCCCTTCATATTTTAGGTTGGGAAGACGGTAAATTGGTAGCATACACCCGCTGCTTTAAAGCAGGCGATTATTTTGACGAAGCGTCCATAGGAAGGGTTTTAGTGCGCGAAAATTACCGAAAATTGGGTTACGGCCACGAGATTACCAAAGCTTCTATAAATGCGATTAAAACAAACTATAAAGCCGATAAAATAAAGATATCGGCTCAAGTGTATTTGGTTATTTTTTATGAAAGCCACGGTTTTAAAACCTATGGCGATCGCTACTTGGAAGATGGCATTCCGCACATCGCGATGGTTAGAGCTTAATGAGGTTTTTTTCCAAATTAAGGTCTTTCAGCATTTCATCCGTAAACTTATAATGCCCGCGGCGTGTAATTATTTTGAAACGCTGGTTCCGCATGCGGGTCAACGTATCCAAAAACTGCCATTTGGATTTTAGCAATCGCGGTTTCTCAGATTTTAGACTGATTTCAAAATAATGTTTAATTCCCGCGCGATCTGCTACTATGTCTGGAGTAATTACCACATCGCTATCTTTTTTGTGATAGGATTTTGGAGTTTCATAACCTTCCACATCGGCCTGAATGTGTTCAAAACCCCGGTTCTCTAAATAGGCCACAGATTCTTTTAGAATCTCCTTGTTTTCGTCTCTTTCTGATTGTACCATAAACGCTAAGATACAACACCATTGATAAACAGGCGGTTAACTTTATGTTAACTAAACTGTGATAGTGTTAAAGTCATTTTTTATAATGAATGGATTTATCGAAAGGAAGCCGTAATTGTTGTAAAATATTTTCATCATCGCGATGGTCAGCAATGTCCAAACCGTATTTAATTTCCGAAGTTTTTCCGTAGACAAACGTGCCAAACAATCGATCCCAAATTGAAAGCATATTTCCAAAATTACTGTCCGTCCAAGGCATTTGAAAATGATGGTGAAATTTATGCATATTCGGAGTAACGATAATGTAGCTCAGCGCTTTGTCCAATTGCTTCGGAAGCGAAATATTGGCGTGTGTGAAATAGGTAAAAAGCACACTTAAAATTCTATAAAAAAGATAAAAAGCAATCGGCATTCCCATAATTACAACGGCTATCAAAGCAAAAGTTTCCCGAATAATAAAGTCGAAAGGATGGTGGCGCGTGCCTGTGGTCACGTCCACATTTTTATCACTGTGGTGTACGGTGTGCAGCCTCCACATCCACTTTACTTTGTGGAGCAGATAATGCACAAAATACTGGGCAATCAAATCCAAAACCATGATGGAAAGCAGCAATTCCAACCAAACAGGCCCATCAAAAAGTTGCAGCAGCCCAAAGCTTGAATCGCTTAGCCACAGAAAAATACCAACGGTCGCAATCCCGAAAACCACGTTTATCAGCATCACAAAAGCCAGCAAAATCAAGTTTGTTTTTGCGTGCCGCCATTTGTTGTATTTGGTAAAAACGAGTTTGTAATAGCCTTCAAAAATCCAGAAAATTGTAAGGACAAAAAACACCCAACCGACTTTCATCCAAACGGGCATTGTTTCGAAGAAGGATAAGAAGGAATGCATTATAGTTTAATCATAATAAGTTCTAACTTCAATTTTTGGATTTACATACCTTATTAATTTAGTTATTAAATCTTTATTCAAATCTGAAACTTCTGAACCAAGAATAATTTCTTTTATCTCTATGTTAATATAGCATTGATTGTCAGTTATTATTCTAAACTCGTTTTCATAATTCCAATCACCAATTTTATTTAAAAAAACATCCTTTTTATCTTCAAATTTAATAGGCAAATCTTCAATTATAGTTAATCCATTATAATTTACTTTATGAATTTTAAAATTGTCCTCCAGAATATGAAACCCTATGACCAACCCTCTATGTCCATCAGCATAATGTGACCACATTAAATGATTTTTGTATACGCTGCTAAATGAGCATATACTTATATGTTTTTCTTTTAATGGATTTAAACGAAGCCTTTTGTTATGTATTTCTGAAAAGAATTGTCCTTCAAAGTTATCATTAAGATTTTTAAAACTAGAAGAATATAATCTTTGATATAAGATTAAATCAAGTAAATATTTATAATTTTTAAAGTCTCTAAATTTGTAATACATTCTCAATTAGGTTGTGATAAATACATATAATAAAATTTACCATTAGTCCCATTCAGTTAATACCTTGTAATCGGATCATTACTTCAAAATCTTCGCATACCGCCCAGCATCATTTAAAACAGCAACTGCCTCCAAAATCTCGGGATTGTGCTCTATTTGGTAATTGTACAAACCCTCGCGGTAGAAATAGCGCTTTAAAATTTCATCGGTCAACAACGATTCTATTTCCACTTTTTTCTCAACGATAGCCTTGTCTTTTGCCGCATCAATAGCTTTCATAAGCTGTGCATATCCCGCAGTGATATCTTTATTTAAATCATCGTCTTCAGACATTTTTAAACCTTCTGCAAACTTCTTTTCGGTCTCTGTTTCGTATTCAAAATTATTATCCTTCAAAAACTTTAGAAAATCCTGAAAATCAGCTTCCCCGAATTTAAAGTTTTTTGAATCCGTCATTTGGTGACTGTAATAATATTTTGTGGCGTAGTCAAAAATGGCGTTGTCTTTTAATAAAGCCGTTGTAATTGGGCTGAAAACAGCCGATTCCAACTCAACATCGGGAAGAATCCCACCACCATCGTAAACCGTTCTTCCGCCTTTGGTTTTAAATTCATTGTATTCTTTTGAATCTTTACGAACGGGATCGCCATTTTCGTCACGGTGCCAATAATCCAAAGCTTGTATGCAACGGCCGCTTGGTGTGTAATAGCGCGAAATAGTAACTTTCAATTGCGTTCCGTAAGTCAATTTTTTTGGACGTTGAACCAGTCCTTTTCCAAAACTGCGTGCGCCAACAATCACGGCACGATCTAAATCCTGCAAACCTCCGGAAACAATTTCGCTCGCGGAAGCGCTTCGTCCATTAACCAAAACGACCAGCGGAATCTCTTTGTCCACAGGCTCGTATTTGGTTTTATAAGTTTGGTTGTACTTTTCGATTACCGATTTTGTAGTTGTAATAACTTCACCTTTATCTACAAATAGGTTAACCACATTTATGGCTTCATCCAGCAATCCACCAGGATTTCCACGCAGATCCAAAATTATTTTTTTAGCTCCCTGCGACTTTAAATCAACCAATGCAGCTTTTGTTTCGATTGTGGTTTTTCTGTTGAATTGTGAAAGTACGATGTAGCCAATATCATTATTTATCAATTTAAAAAATGGAACTGCTTTAAGTTCTACCGCACCTCGGGTAATGGTTGCGGTGGCGGTTTTCCCCTGTCTTTTATAGGTTACATCAACTGTAGAGCCGGGCGCGCCTTTTAATAATTCGCCGGCATCGTCTTGCAAATCAGCAATATTAACGCTCCCAATTTTTATAATTTCGTCCCCAGCTTTCAATCCGGCCTTGTCTGCAGGATAATCTTTGTAAGGCTCAACTATAATAATCTTATCCTTTCTGTTTTGAGCGGTTGCGCCAATGCCTGTGTAAATGCCTGAATTGTTGATTTTAGCATCCTCTACTTGCTGTTCGTTCCAGTAAACGGTATATGGGTCTAAATCTTCCAACATTCCTTTTATGGCTTTGTCCATAAGTGTTGCCGGCGTTACTTCGTCCACATAATTCATGTTCAATTCCTTGAAAAGTGTGGTAAAAATTTCAATCTGTTTTGCAATTTCGAAGAAATCACTTTTGAAACTTACCGTGGTAAAAAATATACCTATGGCGATGATGGGAATTAGGATTCTCTTTTTCATTTTCTGAAATTTTAATGCTTTTTCTTTCTATTCTTCAGAAATATACGAAGAACAAAAATTATAATTAATGTGATGAGGAATAAAGGCCAAAGGTACAGAACACCTAAGAAAAACACTGAAATGCCATTCCAGCCACCCTGAAAGGCGTTTTTCATCTTTTGACCGTAGGATTGGGTAATTCCTGTTTCCGCAGTGGTTTTATAGAACTCAATGTTTATGGTGCTCATTGAGACCTGACTTTGAAGATACTGCAAACGCCCTTGTTTTGCCTCAATTTCCTCGCGAATGTTGGAAAGTTCGCGTTCTATTTGTAGCATTTCCTCTACCTTATTTGCTTTTTTCAACAACTCAAGATAGCGCTCTTCGAGTACGCGTTTTGCCTTTAAACGAGCTTCCAAATCCACGAATTCCTCGGAAACATCTTGTCTGGAAATGTCGCGCTGGTCAAAATAATCCACGCCTTCGGAAATTCCGTCAATAAACGGCTGAAAATTTTCTGTCGGGATACGAACAGTTAAGTTTTTATAAATACGGTTGTAGTCTTTCCCGCTATTGTCGCTTTGTACCAGGCCTTTGTATTGTGAAGCAAGCTGAAGTATTTTTTTGTGGGTTGCTTCCATATCTTTGGTTTCAAAAGCCAAACGAGCGGTTTTGATGATTTTTTGTTCCTGTTCAACAGGAATTAGCTCTGCTGACATTTGATTGGCAACAATAGTTTCTTCGGCCACATCCATGCCTGCCATTGAGGAATCTCTTTCGTAATTTTTGTTGGAACTTCCGTTTGAACATCCCAAAACAAACAATAAAAGTAAGGCGCTAACTATTTTCATCGCGTAATTTTTTAAGCAGCTTTACCATTGCTTTTTCAACTTCGGCATACTGCGGTTTGACTTTTCCTAAAAAAAGAAATAGCATCACAAATTTCTTGCCGTGAATTTCATCAAGTAATTCTTTATTAAGGCGATAGGCTTCGCGAAGTTGTCTTTTAACTCGGTTTCTATCTACGGCAGATTTAAAATTTCGCTTTGGAACCGCAAAAGCAGCGAGATTTGTTTCAAGGTTTTCCTTTGGAAGGAAAAAAAGTTTTATAGGAAATTTGGAATGAGTCTTTCCTTCCAAAAACAAATTTTCTATTGTTTTTGAGCTTTTTAGTTTTTGGTTTTTGGGAAACTTTTGGTTCACAATGTAAATATATAAAAAGACCCCGCAGGAATTAACCCTCGCGAGGTCTCTTTGAAAAAAGGAAAGTAAAAATTATTGTTTTTCGTAAATGTTATTTTCTTGATTGATGTCTGCCATTCTTCGCGTGGCATCAATCATCATATTTTTCACTTTTTTTCCGTTTTTAATTTCAAAAGTATAAGTTGGGTAAGCCCATGCCCAATCTTCCAAAACAGTGCGTTTTAAGTCAGTAAATGGGTTTGGTTTTTCGCCCCACGCCATTCGTAGTGGAATGTAAAATAACTCTTGGGTATCGTCTTCGTAAGTAACGTAAAGGTCTATGGGCATTGGCATCAAGCTGATTCTTTCTAAAGTTACTTTTGTGTTTTCACCTTTACTTTCTACAGCTTTTATTCCATAATCGATTGTGTTTGTGGTTTGGGCCCAATCTGTTAAATACCAATCCAATTCAAACCCAGAAACTTTTTCCGCCGTTCGAATAAAGTCATTTGGTGTTGGGTGTTTAAATTTGAAATCTGAATAATAGCGCTTTAAAGTTTTTGATAGGTTTTCTGGCCCGATAACATATCCCAACTGTGTTAAGAATACAGAGCCTTTACTATAGGCATTTATTCCATAAGAACGGTTGCTTGCATATCTGTCTGCGTGAGTAGTAAGCGGTTGCTCTGCTCCACTTGTTGCCATGAAAAAATAACTTCTGTAAGAACCAGAATGTGGATTTGGCTTGTTTTCATTCATAACAAAATTCATTGCCTCGTCTGAAATGTATGAGGTAAAACCTTCGTCCATCCATTCGTGTTTGCTTTCATTGGTAGCCAAAACAAATTGAAACCAAGAATGTGCCAGCTCATGTGCGGTTACCCCAACTAAGCTTCCAAGTTCTCGTTCGCCAGTTATCATAGTGCTCATGGCATATTCCATTCCGCCATCGCCACCTTGTATAACCGAATATTGTTCATAAGGATATTCTCCTATTTGCTCATTAAAGAACTCCATCAATTCAGCGGTTTTTGGTTGAAGTTTTTTCCAGTTTTCAGCGATTTCAGGATTATTTTTATAAAAAAAATGAAGTGTAACTCCATTAGGACCGGGATATGTATCGTGAACATATTCATTATCTGCAGCCCAAGCAAAATCATGAACGTCTGGTGCCAAAAAGTGCCAAGTGTATTTTCCTTTTACGGGATGCATAGGTTTTTGCCCAGGAACAGTGTAGCCGTGACCAACAGCCGCTGGATTTTGTAGATAGCCTGTTCCGCCAATGGTATAAGCCTCATCTATAGTTATGGTAACATCAAAGTTGCCCCATACACCATGAAATTCGCGTGCAATATATGGATCGGCGTGCCAACCTTCAAAATCATATTCAGCAAGTTTGGGGTACCATTGAGTCATTGTTAGGGCAACGCCTTCAGAACTATTGCGTCCTGAACGGCGAATCTGTAAAGGAACTTGCGCATCCCATTCCATATTAAATACCGTGCTTTCACCGGGTAAAATAGGCTTGTTCAGTATTACTTCCATCACAGTACCTTTAATTGTGTACTTAGCGGTGGTATTGTCTTGCATGAACACTGTTGGTTTGATGTATCCAATTTCCGATGGTGATAATTTTGAAATTCTATCCATTACACGGCTATCGGGATCTGTAATAGTGCGTGAACGCACATCCATTTCGCTTCCTGGCTGAAAAGCGTTGAAGTAAAGATGATAAAAAACCTTGTTTAAAGTGTCGGGGGAATTGTTTGTGTATTTCAACTCCTGCGTTCCTTTATATTGAAAATTTTTCACGTCCATTTGAACGTTCATTTTATAATCAACTTCCTGTTGCCAATAGCTATTGTTATTCTGTGAAAATGCCGAAAAGAATATTGCTGTTAGAAAAAATCCGTTTAAAATATGCTTCATTATTTAGACATTTTATCTGCCATAATCAAGGCATTATACATATTGACCATTTTACCAGACTTTGAAATGTTTGAAAATGATTCTGTATTGGAAGCGTCATCGCCCAGAACAACTTTTGTGTTTGTTGATAGGCCGCTATCCATTAAAATTTGCTTTACTTGTTTTGCTGAAAGATTTGGATAATAAGAACGAATCATTGCGGCAACACCAGCAACTTCAGGCGCCGCCATTGAAGTTCCCTGTAAAAACTCATAAGTATTTAATGGTGTTGTTGACCAAATTTTTACACCCGGTGCAAAAACGTCAACATTGGTTTTTCCATAATTTGAAAAGTTTGCAACTAGTTCACCTCCGTATTTAAAATTAAGTGCTCCAACAGTTAAAAAAGAATCTGCCATTTCAGAGCCATTATCAAATTGATCGTTCGGATAAATATTTACGGTGTCTAAATCCAATCCGTCGTTTCCAGCGGCATTTACAATTAAAACATCTTTTGAAGCAGCATATTTAATGGCTTCATAAACCCAATCAGCATGAGGAGAATAGTACTTTCCGAAACTGGTGTTCAGTACTTTCGCGCCATTATCAACAGCATAGCGAATTGCCAAAGCAATGTCTTTATCATATTCATCTCCGTCCGGCACAGCGCGGACTACCAAAATCTTAACATTGTTTGCAACACCGTCCATTCCAATTCCATTGTTGCGTTGTGCGGCAATAATTCCAGAAACATGTGTTCCGTGCTTCACATTTTCTCTAGTTGGGTCTGGTCCTGCAACATTGTTATCGCCATAAACATTGTCTGTAATATCATCTGGGTTATCCCCTAAAATGCCACGGAAATCTTCCGTCATATTAAAATTGTTGTCCAATCTTCCATTGAAATATTTCATGCCACTCTCTAGTTCTTCAAGAACTTCAGGAACTGAATCAGCGAAATTCAGCATTTGGTTAAGCATTGCAATTTGTTGTTTTTCTTGGGATGAAGGATTTTTTATTGCTGCAAGATCTTCTTTTGTATAATTCGTTTTTCCAAGTTTTTTAGCCATTGCTTCATGTGTTGGCTTCAACTGTGAAATAATCTGCTCATAACGAGCTTTGTTTGTGGTAATTTCAGAAGATTCTTTTTCGTATTCCGCTACAGCTTTTTTATAAAGAGCGAATTCTTTTCTATCTGCAGCACTGATAGAAGATTCACTTTTTCCTTCATATTTTGGTTTCAATTTTCTGATAATGCGAACATATTCCATGTTTTCGCCAACGATGTCTCCAAGAAAATTCCATCCGTGAATATCGTCCACAAAACCATTTTTGTCATCGTCAATGCCATTTCCGGCAATCTCACCGGGATTGGTCCAGATCACATTTTTAAGATCCTCATGATCAATATCTACTCCGCTGTCAATTACACCAACTATAACTGTTTCGCCTTTACGTTTTTTGATTATATCGCTGTAGGCTTTGTCCACGCTCATTCCCGGAACGGTATCTTTCACCAAGTCCATTGCAGGCCAATGTTTTAGTTGTGCATCATCAAGAGGTGCAGTTTTTAAAGGATTGGTATCAATATTTTGTATTGGGGTGGCAACAATTGCTGCGCCACTGCCGCAACTTGACATAACAGCTGATATTGCAACTGCAAAAAGGGAAATTTTTAAAATTTTCATTATTTAAAAAAAGTATTAATTAAAAAATTCTTTGAGTGATAAGGTTTCGTTAAGGCGAACACCTTTATCAGTATTTTGAACATTTATTATAGGGTTGTGTGCGTCGTGTTCAAGAAAAAGGTAAAAGTTATTTTCCGCGGCAGTATTAAGAAATTTTTCCTTTTCGGGAAGAGTTAAAAGTGGTCGTGTATCATAACCCATCACAAAAGGGAGTGGTAAATGGCCTGCCGTTGGCAACAGATCTGCCATAAAAACCAAGGTTTTTCCTTTGTAATTTATATGAGGAATCATTTGTTTGTCTGTGTGTCCATCAACAAAAAGAATTCCGAAGTCAAGCTCATTAGCTTCCGCAAAATCTGAATTAGGTTTTGCCACGAATTTAAGCTGTCCGCTTTCCTGCATTGGCAAAATGTTTTCTTTTAAAAAGGAAGCTTGTTCCCTGCGGTTTGGCTTAGTTGCCCACTGCCAATGGTCTTTATTGCTCCAATAAGTTGCGTTTTTAAAGGCTGGCTCATATCCTGTTCGGTCTTTGTTCCACTGGACACTTCCACCACAATGGTCAAAGTGTAGATGCGTCATAAAAACATCTGTAATATCATCGCGATGAAACCCGTATTTTTTCAAGGAATCGTCAATATTATAATCACCCCAACGATAATAATAGCCAAAAAACTTTTCACTTTGCTTGTTCCCCATTCCGGTATCAATCAAAGTAAGCCTATTGCCATTTTCAATAAGAAGGCATCTGGCCGCAATATCTATCATATTGTTTTCGTCTGCAGGATTGGTTTTGGACCATAGCGTTTTGGGCACAACGCCAAACATGGCGCCGCCATCAAGTTTAAAATTTCCAGCTTCAATAGGGAATAAATTCATAATCAGAAGAAATGAGTCGCAAATTAACAAAAGCGTTACATACCGAAGACCGAAGTGTAAATTAATTATACTATTTTTAACAATTCATTAATATTTGATAGAATCGAAAAATCTTTAATTTACCGAAAACACATTTGAATGGTAGAACTTGCAGGAATTATTATTTTAGGAATTTTAGCCCAATGGGTTGCTTGGAAATTTAAGATACCTGCTATTTTACCTTTAATTTTGATTGGTTTATTGGTTGGCCCTCTTTCAACTTTTCTCTCTGAGGACGGAAGCCAATGGCTCCAGCCTATTTGGAATGGTGAAAAAGGCCTTTTTCCCGGCGAAAATCTTTTCTATTTTGTATCTCTTGCGGTGGGAATTATTCTTTTTGAAGGCGGACTTACCTTAAAACGCGGCGAGATTTCAAAAGTTGGGCCTGTTATTGGCAAGCTAATAAGTATTGGAGCTGCTATTACATTTATTGGTGCGGGTGTTGCGGCTCATTATGTTTTTGGTCTAAATTGGCGCATTTCTTTTCTTTTTTCAGCTCTAATAATTGTTACTGGACCTACCGTAATTACTCCAATTTTAAGAAATATTCCCCTTAAGAAAGATGTTTCCGCAGTATTGAAATGGGAAGGAATTTTGATTGACCCAATAGGTGCTTTGGTAGCAGTATTAGTCTATGAGTTTATAAGTGTTGAAGGAGACTCTGGTTATACAAAACAAGCTTTGCTAGACTTTGGAAAAATTGTTTTGATAGGTTTCTCTTTTGGAGTTTCTGCGGGATACGCACTATACATTTCCATTAAAAAGAGGTTTATTCCGCACTACCTATCTAATGTTGTTTCGCTGTCATTGGTTTTGGCGGTCTTTGTCATTAGCGATCTTTTTGCGCACGAGTCTGGACTTTTGGCTGTTGTAGTTATGGGAATGTTTTTAGGAAATAGCGATCTGCCAAGCTTGAAGGAATTACTTTATTTCAAGGAATCTCTGAGCGTCTTGCTTATATCAATCCTTTTTATTCTGCTTTCTGCAAATATAAGCGTTGATGACCTGCTGCTGGTTTATAACTGGAAAACTGCTATCCTACTCGCAATAGTGATTTTTGTTCTCAGGCCGCTATCCGTCTTTCTCAGCACGATAGGCTCTTCTCTAAAAACAAATGAAAAATTATTTATAAGCTGGGTGGGTCCACGCGGGATCGTTGCTGCAGGTATTTCTTCACTTTTTGGAACTAAATTGGTTTTAAAAGGCGAAGTGGGCGCAGAATACATCACACCTTTAGTTTTTGCGGTTGTTTTGGTAACTGTGCTTTTAAACGCAACAACGGCAAGACTTGTAGCATCCTTGGTTGGTGTGTTTTTAAAGAAATCTGAGGGAATTCTTTTTGTGGGTGCTTCAAAAGTTTCAAGATTAATAGCAACCTATTTGCAGAAAAACAAACGACATGTGGTTTTGGTAGATTCCAATCAACTAAACATCAACAAAGCAAAAGAGTTAGGATTGGAAGCATTCAGTTCAAACATTTATGCAGACGATTTGACGGATAATATAGAACTGAACGATGTGGGCTATTTGCTGGCAATGACTGGCAATGACGAGATTAATAAACAGGCTATCAGCCGTTTTGGGAAGTTTTTTGGTGAAAACGGAACTTTTAGATTGATGACTTCAGAAGAAATGAGGCAGCGACAAAACCTTTCAGCCAAAGAATTATTTTCATACACGCACGATTATACTCGATTTACTGAAGTAGCCCAGGATTTTCCTTCAATACAGGAAATTCCCGTTGGAAGCCATAACCAATTTTTGCGGGTTCTGAATATTATTAGTGAAAACGAAAACGCTATTCCGCTGTTTATGAAACGCCCCAACGGATTTTTGGATCTAATTACAGCACCCACCGAGCTTGAAATAGATGAAGGCAGCAGTTTGGTGTATCTAGGAAAACCAATGGATTTTGAAGATGTTGTAAATGCAACACGAACAGAAAACGAAGGAAAATCCAAAAAATAATTTCACAACAAAGCCGTTCTTATAAAAACTTTTTTGATGAAGAAAATTTCTATCCTTATCGCCATATTTTGTAGCCTTTCAATTTTTTCCTGTAAAAAAGATGATGGTATTAGTTGTACCACTTGCACTTCAGCTGAAACTTCAGATTTTCAAGTTTGTAAGGAAAGGGATGGCAACGCATCCGTTAACGGGCAAAACACTGGAACGCCTTATGACACCTATATTTCAGGGCTGGAACAGGCTGGAGCGAGCTGTGGGAATTAAACTTGACTTTAATCGTTCAATTTAAGCACCGCCATAAAAGCTTCCTGAGGAATTTCAACATTACCTACTTGACGCATACGTTTCTTTCCCTTTTTCTGCTTTTCCAATAGTTTACGCTTTCGCGAAATGTCACCACCGTAACACTTTGCGGTAACGTCTTTCCGAAGTGCTTTTACGGTTTCACGCGCTATGATTTTTGCGCCAATAGCTGCTTGGATTGGAATATCAAATTGTTGCCGTGGAATTAGCTGGCGAAGTTTTTCGCAGATTTTTTTGCCAATATCATAAGCATTATCACGGTGAAGCAATGCTGAAAGTGCATCCACAATATTTCCGTTTAACAGTACATCCACTTTCACAAGATGCGACTGGCGCATCCCAATAGGCGAATAATCAAAGGAAGCATATCCTTTTGAAACAGTTTTTAAACGATCATAAAAGTCGAAAACAATTTCTGCCAAAGGCATATCAAAAGTGAGTTCTACTCTTTCGGTTGTTAAATAGGTTTGGTTGGTGATTTCACCTCTTTTTTCAATACAAAGCGACATTACGGAACCCACAAAGTCAGATTTTGTAATAATTGTGGCTTTAATATACGGCTCTTCAACACGATTAATTTTTGAAGGATCCGGCAAATCGGAAGGATTGTTTACCAATACAGGAACTTCAGGTTCCTTATTTGTAAATGCGTGGTAGGAAACGTTTGGAACGGTAGTAATTACCGTCATATCAAACTCTCTTTCCAATCTTTCCTGAATAATTTCCAAATGAAGCATTCCCAAAAACCCACAACGGAAACCAAAACCAAGTGCCGCAGAGCTTTCTGGAACAAAAACCAATGAAGCATCGTTCAGCTGTAGTTTTTCCATGGAGCTTCGCAACTCTTCGTAATCTTCAGTGTCAACAGGATAGATTCCGGCAAAAACCATTGGTTTTACGTCTTCAAAGCCTTCAATCATATTGATGGTTGGACTTTTGGAATCTGTAATGGTATCGCCTACTTTTACTTCTTTTGCTTCTTTAATTCCGGTAATTAGATAACCCACATCACCAGTTTTAATAACATCTTTGGGTTGTTGTTTCAGTTTCAAAGTTCCCACTTCATCGGCAAAATAACTTTTTCCGGTAGCCATAAATTTTATGTGCTGCCCTTTTCTTATTTCACCGTTAAGAACTCTGAAATAAGTTTCAACACCTCGAAAAGGGTTGTAAACAGAATCAAAGATCAAAGCCTGTAAAGACTCATCAGGATTTCCTTTTGGAGGTGGAATGCGTTCAATAATGGCGCTCAAAATTTCTTCAATTCCAATGCCGGTTTTGGCACTTGCGGGAATTACTTCCTCAGCTTTACAGCCCAAAAGATCAACAATATCATCGGTCACTTCTTCTACGTTTGCTGAAGGTAGATCTACTTTGTTCAAAACCGGAATTATTTCTAAATCATTTTCCAAAGCTAGGTATAGGTTGGAGATGGTCTGGGCCTGAATGCTTTGCGCGGCATCAACAATTAGCAAAGCTCCTTCGCAAGCTGCGATTGATCTAGAAACTTCATAAGAAAAATCCACATGGCCCGGAGTGTCTATCAAGTTCAGCGTATATTTTTCGCCTTTGTAAACATAGTCCATCTGGATGGCATGGCTCTTAATGGTAATGCCACGCTCACGCTCCAAGTCCATATTGTCAAGTAATTGGGCTTGTTTTTCGCGATCGGTTACGGTTCCGGTAGCGTCCAAAAGACGGTCTGCCAAGGTGCTTTTTCCGTGGTCAATATGGGCGATGATGCAAAAATTGCGGATGTTCTTCATAAAAATTCCTTCACGTGCTTACAAGTTGCAAATATAGATTAAAAGAGTGATTATATATATTTTGATTAAAACACTTAAAATTAATGCTTCATGATAGTTTTTGTTTAATATATTTTTAACATATTTGTATTATAAAGCTGTAATTCAGCTAGGTTTATTTGTTTTCTCCCCAAGAAAAATTAAGGAACTGATGTCGCCCCAGATATCTACTTATGTCATGATAAGATTATTTATATTTTTGTGCTGCCTTCAGGGCGGTGTTTTGATGGCACAGGACTTTTCAGTTTCTGGAAAAGTAACCAATGCAGAAAATACTCCTTTATCATTTGTTAACGTGCTAGTCTATGAGGCCGAATCTGAAACTCCTTCTAAAGGAACTACTACTGACGAAGATGGCTCTTTTATACTGAAAGGTTTAAAGCAGGGAAGCTATAATTTCAACTTCAGTTATATTGGTTTTGAAGATTATAATAAATCTATAGAGCTTACTTCAAATAAAAACTTTGGCAATGTCATTCTCAATGAAAGTTCTGAAATGCTGGATGAAACAGTTATTTCTGCAAAATTGCCAACAATAAAAAAAACTGGGGGTAAATTGGTTTTTAATGTTGAAAACACGTCATTTTCCGTTGGTAGCACAATGGATCTTCTTAAAAAAACTCCCGGTGTTGTAGTGATAGGAGAAAATATTCAAGTGAAGTTTTCTTCGCCTATAATTTATATCAATGGCAAAAGGGTCTATTTATCTTCTTCGGAAGTGGCTTCACTTTTGGAAAACACCGATGCTGCTTACATAAAATCTGTTGAGGTTATAACAAACCCTTCTGCAAAGTATGATGCTGAAGCTGGTACAGTACTGAATATTATTACAACAAAAGCTATTTCTATAGGTTACAAAGGTTCTGTAGATGCCACTTATGAACAAGGTGTGTACCCAAAATACAAATTTGGAACTTCACATTTTTACAAGAATGACTGGCTGAATGTTTACACCAGTTATACCTTCGGAAAAAGGAGGGAGTATAAAGAAGATGATAACTATGTCCGGTTTTTTGAACAGGACGAGGTTTCAATCAAATCTATTTGGGAAACAAAATTTGATCGAACCACAGAGTATGAAAACCATAATGGAAATCTTGTTTTAGATTTTACGCTGAACGAAAAAAATTCACTCAGTTTTACGTCAAACATTTCCCTAACGCCAAAAGTTAACTATAATAACAACGGAAAGTCTTTGATTTATAACCCACTAAAGCAAGTAGATTCAACCATAACCACACTTAGTTCTGTAAATTATGAGAAAGACAACCTTGCTTTTGGTTTGGACTACAGCAAGAAACTCAATGAAAAAGGGGCTACATTTTCCGCATCAGCAAATTATATTTTTTATAATAATTTACAGAGCCAAAGTGTGAGTTCTGATTATTTTTTAACAAATAATGAATTTTCAAGAAACAACAGTTTTTACTCAGAATTAAAGCAGAAAAGCAACATTTTTACTGGTCAAGCCGATGTTTCAACAATGCTTTGGGGCGGAACGTTTGAAACTGGTCTCAAATTTAGCAACGTTAACACGGAAAGCAAACAGGATTTTTTCGACAAAGAAAACAGTATAAATATTTTCAATAATTCGCTGTCTGATGATTTCAATTACAAAGAAAATATATTTGCAGAATACATAAATTTTGAAAGAGAATGGGAGAAATGGCGTATTACAGCTGGCCTTCGTGGTGAATATACTGATATTGAAGCTGATTCCCGTTCTTTAGGACAAGTGAACAATCAAGACTATTTTGATATTTTTCCATCGGCGTCCTTTCATTACACTATAAATGAAAACAATGGTATTGGACTAAGCTATAGCAGAAGCATAGAGCGCCCCCGCTATCAGAGTTTGAATCCTTTTAAATATTTCATAACCGAAAGAGATATTCAAAGCGGCAATCCAAGCTTGGTTCCCGCAATTGAGGATAAAATTACATTGTCAATTGATCATAAGGGAAAACTGTTTTTTGAACTATATTTTGAAAATGTTGAAAACAGTTTGGACGCACTCACATTTCAAAATAACAACAATAGTAGCTTGGAAAGAGTGGATGCCAATTTGATCAAAAGTTATCAATATGCTTTTGATGTTACTTACTTTAATTCACTCAACTCGTGGTGGTGGTTGCATTTTACTACCTCTAGCTTTTATTTAGCCAATGAATTTTATGCTCTCGAAAGCAGAGAAGAGAAATACACCAATGACACTTTTGGGCAATATCTATTTCTTACCAATCATTTTACACTTTCAAAAGACCGTTCTTTTACGGCTGATCTTACGGGAAAATATATTTCAAATTTTGTTTTTGGAAATCGATATTTCAAAAATCAGAGCTTTGTAAATATTTCTTTCAGAAAAGATCTTTGGAATAAACGCGCAAGCTTGACATTAGGTGTGGATGATATTTTTGATACGTTGAAAGATATGGCCTCAACCTCACGTTATTATAATCAAGACAATTATTTTTATACAAATTTAGAATACAGATTGTTTCGCTTAGGTTTCAAATATAACTTCGGAAATGCTCGACTTCGCGACAATAGCAAACAAATAAAAACTGACGAAGGTGATAGGCTGGAGGGCAAATAACCTTGTGTAATCAAGATAAAATCTTTTCAAATCTTATTTTACTGATATTTACTACTTTTGCAGTTCCAAAAAGAAAGAATTGCCAAAAATAGCAAACATACAACTGCCAGACTTTCCATTGTTGCTCGCGCCAATGGAAGATGTGAGTGACCCACCTTTCCGCGCACTTTGCAAGGAACAGGGCGCTGATGTGGTTTTTACTGAATTCATCTCTTCCGAAGGGCTTATTCGCGATGCTGCAAAAAGCGTAATGAAGCTTGATATTTACGAAAAGGAGCGTCCCGTAGGCATACAAATTTTCGGTGCAGTTTTAGAATCTATGCTTCGCAGTGTTGAAATAGTTGAAGCCAGTGGGCCAGATATGATTGACATTAACTTTGGCTGTCCCGTGAAAAAAGTAGTTTCAAAAGGTGCCGGCGCAGGAATTTTAAAAGATATCGATTTAATGGTAAGCCTTACCGAAGCCATGGTAAAGCACACCAAACTTCCCATTACCGTAAAAACCCGCTTGGGGTGGGATCACGATTCCATTAAAATTATGGAAGTTGCCGAACGTTTACAGGATGTAGGCTGCCAAGCTTTGTCTATTCACGGTCGTACCCGCGCTCAAATGTATAAAGGCGATGCGGACTGGAAACCCATTGCCGATGTAAAAAACAATCCGCGAATGCACATTCCCATCTTTGGGAATGGCGATGTGGACACGCCCGAAAAAGCGATGGAAATGCGCGATAAATACGGTTTGGACGGCGCAATGATAGGTAGAGCAAGTATTGGATACCCATGGTTTTTTAAGGAAGTAAAGCACTATTTTAAAACAGGAGAACATTTGCCGCCACCAACAATGGCAGAGCGGGTTGAAGCCGCCAAACGCCACCTGCAAATGGCGATAGATTGGAAAGGCGAAACTCTTGGCGTTTTTGAAACCCGCCGCCACTATACCAACTATTTTAAAGGAATTCCAAACTTTAAGGAATACCGGATGAAAATGGTAACCAGCGATGATTCTGCCTCAGTTTTTGAGGCTTTTGATGAAGTTTTGGAAGTATTTGGGGATTATGAATTCGCTTAAGTGGTTTATGAATTTTAAGTATTTTTATCTATAAATCCTTTTTATCTTTGGATTCCAAACTATCATAATGCAAAGGCTCAAAATACGCAACACCCATTATATTACCCATGACGTTAAAAGCTTTGTATTGGAAAAGCCTAAAGGCTTTAAATACACCCCCGGACAATCTGCACATATCTCCATCAATCTGCCAGACTGGAAGGACCAAATACGCCCTTTTACCTTTACTTCATTACAGCATTGGGACTATCTGGAATTTATCATAAAAATTTACGAAGAACACAATGGTGTAACGGCACAATTGGGCAAGCTCAAAACGGGTGACGAGCTATTACTTCACGATGTATATGGAACAATTCATTATAAAGGCCCTGGTATATTTATTGCGGGCGGTACGGGTATTACTCCTTTTATAGCAATTTTTAGGGCGCTTTTTGAAAGTGGAAATTTGCGTAATCTTGCGCTATTATATTCAAATAAAACCACAGACGACATTATTTTACACGAAGAATTGACAAAAATGTTGGGTCCAGCTTATGCAAATGTATTCACTCAAGAAGGTGTGATTGGTTTTCGCGAGCGCAGGATTGATCGTAAATTTCTTATTGAAACGATTGGAGATTTTAACTCACGTTTTTATGTTTGCGGTCCTCAGGTTTTTACAGAAGAAATTTGTAATGCGTTGATAAGTTTGGGGGCAGATCCAGAATTTCTTATCATATAAATCAAAGTAATTAAACTTTCCCAGATTAAAGCAATAGTTTCTCCCGAACTCTATTTGATGCAATTTTTGAAGCTATAATCCCTAAAACACTAATTGTAACAAAAACAACTACAACATTTATCAGATTCAGTTTTACGGGATAAGGCAGGGTGCTGGTTATGGCAACGAATTCAAATTTTAATTGTGCCAGTACTGCAAGAACTCCTAGAAAAATTCCAAATAATCCGCCAAGTACAGTCATTAATGTACCTTGTAAGAAAAATATACGACGTATTTCAGGAAGTGAAGCACCCATATTGTAGAGCGTTTTTATATTTTTTCGCTTGTCCAAAATCATCATAATTATAGAGCCAATTACGTTGAAAAGTGCGATAATTAAAACTAAAGTGAAAATTAAATACACAGCAATGTTTTCAGTATTTAACATTTTGTATAGCGCGTCGTTTTGTTGGATTCGGTTTTTAATTTGAATTCCTTTGGGAAAAATTTTCTCGATTTGGGTTCTCACATTTTCTTCGGAAGCGTTTGGCGAAAGCTTCATTTCAATGGAAGAAATTTTAGTGCTGTCCAACGATAGAAGGTTTCTAGCAAAATCCAAATCAGAAAAAACATATTTTGTGTCTAAATCCTCGTTAACTTGATAAACACCAGAAACCACAACGTTTTCTTTATGGAAAGCATCTGAAGGATCTAGCGCATTTAGTTGTCCCGTTCCTGGTTTTGGCACATAGATTTCCAATAAATCTGAATAATCATTCACACCCATAGACAGTTTTGCAATTGTGGAAAGGCCAACCACCACTTGGTGTTCGTTAGGGGTAAACCATTCTCCAAAATACATAATACTGTCCAGTTTGGTCACTTTTCCATAGAGGGAATCCACGCCTTTAATGTAGGCGATGTGGTTTTTCCCTTTGTAATGAAGAAAAACTCGCTCCTCAATGATTTCTGAAAAATTTTGAATTCCTTCAATTTTATGAAACTGCGCCTTTTGTGCTTCCGAAAATGTAATCGTTTTTCCGCTTTCGGGCAGAATTTTTAAGTCGCTATCAAATTCATTGGTAAACTGAAGGCTGAAATCCTTTAAGCCCGAAAACCCTGAAAGTACTATAAATAAAGACATCGCACCTACCACCACGCCAACTGCCGCAATACTTGTAATAATATTGATGGCGTTATTGCTACTTTTTGAAAATAGATAGCGCTTGGCGATGTAGAGCGAAAAATTCAAGTTATGATTTTTTTCTTTTCGGAAGTAAATCTGGGTTTTTCAAAGGGTTTTCCTCACCTTTCACGGCTTTATCAATCTTTTCTATGTATTCCAAAGAATCATCATTATAAAAAGAAAGATCTGGCATTTTTCGTAATTGGTGCTTTGTAAGTTGCGCAATTTGGTGCTTTATATTTGGCTTATTTTTATTGAGCTCAGCAACAATTGCTTCGGCTTTATCTGCCGGAAAAACACTCACATAAACCTTTGAAATAGAAAGGTCTGTGGTTACACTCACTTTGCTAACTGAAATAATAATGCCCATTTGCCCTGCTTCGCGAAGCATATTTTGCAGCACGTTAGCAAGATCGTTCTGCAAAACACTGGCTATTTTTTTTTGTCTGTTACTTTCTTCCATACTGCAAAAATAGAACATAAAACCGTACGGAATGTTAATGAAGCCACAAGCTTGTTGAAATTCAATGGAATTAAGTTTGTATTTTTGAACCAACAAAGAAGAATATATGGAGAAAATTGAACATATAGGTATTGCGGTAAAGAACATTTCTGAAGCTAACAAAATATATGAAGCACTTTTGGGAAGTTCACCCTACAAAAGCGAAAAAGTGGAAAGCGAAGGCGTTGAAACTTCCTTTTTTCGATGCGGGGAAAGTAAAATTGAGCTATTGGAAGCTTCAAATTCTGACAGTCCAATTGCAAAATTTATAGAAAAAAGAGGGGAAGGAATACATCACATTGCTTTTGCTGTGAACGATATTAAAGCAGAGATGGAACGGCTTAAAAGCGAGGGATTTATACTGCTAAATGAAGTTCCAAAAAAAGGAGCAGATAATAAGTTAGTGGCCTTTCTTCACCCCAAATCTGCTAATGGAGTATTAGTAGAGCTTTGCCAAGAAATTGAGAATATCTAAAAATTGTTTTGCTGTATTTGTAAAGTGTTTTACATTTGCAATCCTGTTATTTATCCAATAACATTGAGTTTATAGACAGAGATGGAAATTGGATAATTAAAATTTTTTAAAACAGAAACGGTCCCATAGCTCAGCTGGTTAGAGCATCTGACTCATAATCAGAGGGTCCATGGTTCGAGCCCATGTGGGACCACTTTTTTTAAATGTCCAATAAAGACTAAGGTAAAAATCCGATTAAAAGACAATTTTCACGATTAAAATGAGTTATTAACCATTCAATAACTCATTTTTTATTTGAGGATAAAAAAAAATTATTACTTTAGGCGCATAATTACGATCCCCAAGTCGTTAATGAACAACCATGGCATCACTTATTTATAATGTTTTAATATTTGCTATTCAGTCCCAAGGACCACCCCCGCCAGCTGGTGGAACTGGTTCAAGAGGACCCCAATTGCCTATAGACGAAAATATTTGGATTCTTCTTGCGATGGGCATTTTTCTTGGTATTTATATAATTTATAAAAGAAACCGTTCTTCTATAAATAAGGCATCATAAGGTTTTTTAGATACTTCCCAATAATATCAAACTCTAAGTTTACTTCGCTTCCTGCTTTAATTTCTTTAAAATTTGTATTCTCCAAAGTGTAAGGTATAATAGCGACACTAAACTCTCCTTTTTTAGAATTTACAACCGTTAAACTAACCCCATTCACTGTGACGGAGCCTTTTTCCACAGTACTGAATTCTGAATTGTTGTATTGAAAAGTAAAAATCCAGCTACCGTTTGCATCTTCTACGGTTTTACAACTAGCAGTTCCATCCACATGGCCTTGCACAATGTGGCCGTCAAGTCTGTCGCCCAATTTCATTGCTCTTTCCAAGTTAACCAGAGAACCTTTATTCAAGTTTTTAAGGTTTGTTTTATCCAAGGTTTCTTTAATGGCAGTAACAATGTAGGTAGCTTCTTTTATCTGCACAACCGTTAAACACACCCCGTTGTGAGATACACTTTGATCTATTTTCAATTCCTGTGTCAGCGGACTGCTTATTTCTAAATGAAGATTTTCGCCTTCTTGGGTAAGTCCGACTATTTCGCCAACGGCTTCAATAATTCCTGTAAACATTGTAGTATTTAGTTACATTTGTAATGCAAAAGTAACAATTAAAAAAGCTAAACATAATGAGCGTAGAGGACAAAATAGTGGTCGGCATTTCAATAGGCGATATCAACGGGATTGGAAGCGAAATAATTCTGAAAACATTTGAAGATTCGCGCATGCTGGAGTTTTGCACCCCTGTTATTTTTGCTTCGGTGAAGTTGATGTCTTTTTTCAAAAAACATTATGAAATAGATATCAATTTCCACGGAATTGATAAAATTGAAGATCTTGTTCCGAAGAAAATAAATGTGCTGAATGTTTGGAAAGAACATGTTGATGTTACTTTTGGCGAAGAAAACCAAGTGGGAGGGGAATATGCCATTAAATCTTTGAAGGCAGCCGTTGCAGCTTTAAAGGAAAGTAAAATTGATGCGTTGGTTACTGCGCCAATTAACAAAAGCAACATTCAATCCGAGAGTTTCAATTTCCCAGGCCATACCGATTATTTAGCACAAGAACTGAAAGGCGAAAGCTTGATGCTTTTAATTTCTGAAGATTTGCGCGTTGGACTTTTAACGGATCACGTTGCGGTAAAAGACGTTGTAAAAAATATAACCCGAGAGCGGATTGACAAAAAGATTAATACCATTTATCATACTTTAATTGAAGACTTCGGAATTGAAATGCCTAAAATAGCTGTTTTAGGAATCAACCCACATACTGGCGATAATGGGGTGATTGGTGATGAAGATGACACACTTTTACGTCCAGCTTTGGACAATATTCGCAAAAACGGAAAAATGGTTTTTGGGCCGTATGCCGCAGATAGCTTTTTCGGCTCTGGCAATTACAAAAATTTTGACGCAATTATTGCTTCCTATCACGATCAAGGATTAATACCTTTTAAAACACTTGCTTTTGGAAAAGGTGTGAACTTCACTGCTGGACTTAATCGTATTCGGACTTCGCCAGATCACGGAACTGCTTTTGATTTGGCGGGGAAAAATGTGGCAAATTTTGAATCATTTCGCGAAGCAGTTTTCAGTGCAGTATCCATTTTTGAAAAACGCAAGGAATATCTAGAAATCTCCAAAAATCCGCTTCAAACTTCACGCAAAAGGAGCTTCTCAAAAAAGAAATAAAAAAACTAATTGCTATTCAAATAATTTTTTATCTTTGCACCCGCCTTATCCGTAAGGTTAAGGTCTTAAATAGGTGTGAAAATGAAGGATTTGAAAGAGTTTACCATCCCTTTCGTAGGGCTGAAATTAGGAAAACACCAGTTTAACTTTGAATTAAAAAAAGCGTTCTTTGAGCATTTTGAGTATGACGAATTTAATGACGCTGCCATTAATCTCGATGTACTGCTGGAAAAAATGAGCACGTTATTAGAGTTCACATTAACATTTAATGGAACCGTTAACGTTGCTTGCGATATTACAAATGAACCCTTTGATCAAGAGATTTCGGGTACTTATAGTTTCGTTGTAAAATTCGGTGAGGAATATAATGATGAAAATGAAGATTTGCTCATTTTGCCCCACGGAAGCTATGAAGTGAATATCCAGCAATACGTTTATGAAACTATTGTGTTGGCTTTACCCTCCAAAAGAATTCATCCCGGAGTAAAAGACGGTACATTAAAAAGCGACATACTCGACAAACTTGAAGAATTAAGTCCGAAAGCGATAGACGAAGAAGAAACGCCGGAAGACGATAAAACAGATCCCCGATGGGATTCATTAAAAAAACTATTAACGGATAAATAATAAATAGCAATGGCACATCCTAAGAGAAAAATCTCGAAAACAAGAAGAGATAAGAGAAGAACGCATTACAAAGCTACTGCACCTACAATTGCAACAGACCCAACAACGGGTGAGTCGCACCTTTTCCACAGAGCACATTGGCACGAAGGAAAAATGTACTACCGTGGTCAAGTTGTAATTGATGCAACTGAGCAGGCAGAAGCATAACAGTATATAATTTTAATAAAAACTCTCACCCTACCGTGAGGGTTTTTTTGTTTTTTAACTTTGCAAAAAGTCAAAAACAACTTAATTAGTGCCGAATTTCAAGTAAAATTTAGTAATTTTCACTCTTTTTAAAAGATTTTTGGTCTTTTTTGTGAATTTTAATTCAGCTTTATGAATACTATCACGGCAGCTATTACCGCTGTAGGGAGCTACGTTCCAGAGTACGTTCTCTCCAACAAAATTCTGGAAACAATGGTCGATACCAATGACGAATGGATCACCAGCAGAACCGGAATTAAGGAAAGAAGAATATTAAAGGATAAAGACAAAGGCACTTCCTATCTTGCTATCCAAGCAGCAAAAGACCTTCTTCGAAAAAGCAATACAGATCCCGCTGAAATTGATATGGTTATCATGGCAACGGCAACACCAGATATGCCCGTTGCTGCCACAGGAGTTTATGTAGCTACACAAATTGGCGCTGTAAATGCTTTTTCCTATGATTTAGTTGCGGCCTGTTCCAGCTTTCTTTTCGGAATGTCAACCGCAGCGCGATATATTGAATCTGGAAAATATAAAAAAGTACTTCTAATTGGCGCAGATAAAATGTCGTCAATTATTGATTATACAGATAGAACCACCTGTATCATTTTTGGTGATGGAGGCGGTGCTGTTTTATTTGAGCCAAATACCGATGGACTTGGCGTAAAAGATGAATACCTTCGTACGGATGGTATTGGCAGACCTTTTCTAAAAATTGATGCTGGAGGTTCATTGCTTCCTGCTTCAAATGAAACGGTGAATAATAAACAACATTACGTTTTTCAGGAAGGCAAAACTGTTTTCAAATTTGCCGTTTCAAATATGGCAGATGTTTGTGAAAAAGTGATGCAACGAAATAATTTATCAGGCGAAGATGTAAATTGGCTCGTACCGCACCAAGCCAATAAGCGCATTATTGATGCTGCAGCTTCGCGAATGAAACTTCCCGAAGAAAAAGTAATGATGAACATACACAAATACGGCAATACAACTTCTGCAACTTTGCCGCTTTGTTTGGCAGATTACGAAAAACAATTAAAAAAAGGAGATAATTTGATATTTGCTTCCTTCGGTGGGGGCTTTACTTGGGGCGCCGTTTATTTGAAATGGGCCTATGATTCAAAATAAATTTTAACCAACCCAAAAGACTAAATTTTCTAAATTATGGATATAAAGGACATTCAAAACCTGATCAAGTTTGTGGCAAAAAGTGGTGCCAGCGAAGTAAAACTTGAAACCGATGACATAAAGATCACGATCAAAACAGGATCTGAAAATGATAGGGGTGAAACCACCTACATTCAGCAAATTCCAACCATGGCGCAACCGCAAATGCAAATGCAGCCTCAGGCTTCTGCAACGCAACAACAACAAGCTGCACCTTCAACAGAAGTTACTTCAGAAGCAACAGATTCAAAATTCATCACTATTAAGTCGCCAATCATCGGTACTTTCTACAGAAAACCTTCTCCGGACAAACCTGTTTTTGTTGAGGTGGGAAGCACTATCAGTACTGGTGATGTGCTTTGTGTAATTGAAGCGATGAAACTTTTTAACGAAATTGAAAGTGAAGTTTCCGGAAAAATTGTAAAAGTTTTGGTTGATGACTCTTCACCCGTTGAATTTGATCAACCTTTATTTTTAGTAGATCCATCATAAATGTAAACTCCAGATCACAAGTTCCAAATTCCAAATATATTGGGATTTGAAAATTTGGGATTTGTTATTTAAGAAAAGTTATGTTTAAAAAGATATTGATTGCAAATAGGGGCGAAATTGCACTGCGAATTATCCGCACCTGCCGCGAGATGGGTATAAAAACTGTAGCTGTTTATTCAACAGCAGATGCCGAAAGTCTCCACGTTCGGTTTGCAGACGAAGCGGTTTGCATTGGACCGCCGCCAAGTAATTTGAGCTACCTAAAAATGTCAAACATTATCGCCGCTGCGGAAATTACCAATGCAGACGCGATTCACCCAGGATACGGATTTCTCTCCGAAAATGCCAAATTTTCAAAAATCTGTCAGGAGCACGGCATAAAATTCATTGGCGCTTCCCCAGAAATGATTGAGCGCATGGGCGATAAAGCTTCAGCAAAAGCCACAATGAAGGCCGCCGGCGTACCAACTGTTCCAGGGAGTGAAGGCATTATAGAATCTTTCGAAAAGTGTGAAAAACTTGCAGAAGAAGTTGGCTATCCAGTAATGCTAAAAGCCACTGCAGGTGGTGGTGGAAAAGGAATGCGCGCCGTTTGGAAGAAGGACGAGCTAAAAAAAGCTTGGGATAGCGCCCGTCAAGAGGCTGCAGCAGCATTCGGAAATGACGGCATGTATATGGAAAAGCTCATTGAGGAGCCACGCCATATTGAAATTCAAATTGTGGGCGATAGCACCGGAAGAGCTTGTCACTTAAGTGAACGCGATTGCTCCATTCAGCGCCGTCATCAGAAGCTTACCGAGGAAACTCCAAGCCCATTTATGACGAAAAAACTTCGAACAGATATGGGGAATGCAGCTGTAAAAGCCGCAGAATTCATTAAATATGAAGGCGCAGGAACTATAGAATTTTTGGTTGACAAACACCGTAATTTCTACTTTATGGAAATGAACACCCGTATTCAGGTAGAACATCCAATTACTGAACAGGTAATTGATTACGACTTAATACGCGAACAAATTTTGGTTGCCGCTGGAGTGCCTATTTCTGGAAAAAATTATACGCCACAATTGCACGCCATAGAATGCAGAATAAACGCGGAAGATCCATATAATGATTTTCGCCCTTCACCAGGAAAAATAACCGTTTTACACGCTCCGGGAGGCCACGGCGTACGTTTGGACACACACGTATATGCAGGTTATACAATTGTACCGAATTATGATTCCATGATTGCTAAACTTATCACTACCGCACAAACTCGCGAAGAAGCAATCAACAAAATGAAACGCGCTTTGGATGAATTCGTGATTGAAGGTATAAAGACTACAATCCCGTTTCACCGTCAGTTAATGGATGAGCCAGATTATGTGGCTGGAAATTACACCACGGCGTTTATGAATACTTTTAAAATGAACGAACCTGAAGAGGAATAGTTCTTTTTAAGCCACAAACTACAAGCACCAAATTCCAAAAAACTTATCTTTGGTTTTCGGTGCTTTTTTACTTTGTAATTTCTTTATTATGAATCTTTCTTTTTGGGAACACAAAACGTGGTTATCAAATATCGATTTTGCAGTAATCGGTAGCGGAATCGTAGGTTTAAGTTGTGCTTTGGAACTTCGAAGAAAGCATCCCAAAAGCAAAATTGTAGTCTTTGAACGCGGCCTGCTTCCCAGTGGCGCAAGTACAAAAAACGCCGGTTTTGCGTGTTTCGGAAGTATTTCTGAAATACTGGAAGATTTAAAAAATCATTCCGAAGAAGAAGTAATCCAACTTGTAAAAAGCAGAGTGGAGGGTTTAAAATTACTTCGAAATACTTTAGGCGATCAACAACTGGACTACAAAGAATACGGCGGCTACGAACTTTTTACTTTGGAAGATGCTGAACTTTTTGAAACCTGTAAATCAAAAATTGATTTTGTAAATGAATTGCTGAAATCTGTTTTTAAAGCTGAAGTTTTTTCAGAAAAAGAGAACCATTTCGGATTTGAAAATATTCAGCCAAAACTTATTTACAGTGCGTTTGAAGGACAGATTGACACCGGAAAAATGATGCTCAGCCTCATTAAAAAAGCTTCGGAAGAAAATATTTTGATATTGAATTCTTCTGAAATAACGAATATTTCAGACAATGGTGAATCAGTTTTACTTCAAGTGAATTCTTCCGAAGACATTTCAGTAAAAAAAGTTTTTATCGCCAATAACGGTTTTGCAAAGCAATTTTTAAACGAAGATGTAAAGCCAGCAAGGGCACAAGTTTTGGTCACCAAACCCATTGAAAATCTTCAAATAAAAGGAACATTTCACTTAGACAAAGGCTATTATTATTTCAGAAATATTGAGAATAGAATTCTATTTGGCGGCGGCAGAAACTTAGATTTCAAAGCTGAGGAAACTACCGAGATGCAACTGACAGAATTGGTGCAAAACAAGTTGGAGGAATTGCTTAAAACAGTAATTTTACCAACCCAATCTTTTGAAATTGACCATCGCTGGAGTGGGATTATGGGATTGGGGAAACAGAAAAAACCAATTGTAAAAATTGTTTCAGAAAACATTTTTTGTGGGGTTAGGCTTGGCGGAATGGGTGTTGCCATTGGCAGTTCAATCGGGAAACAATTGGCAGAATTAACTAATTAAATACATTCCCCGCTCCCTCCCCCTTTTTCGGGGAGGGTTGGGGAGGGGGCTTATGATAAAAAAATTATTCAAATTTATATTTAAACTCATTCTTTGGTTCTTCGGGCTTACGATTTTGTGGGTACTTATCTACAAATTCGTCCCGGTACCCTACACGCCTTTGATGGCAATCCGTTCTATTGAAGGCGATGAAAAATACCAAACCCGCCACGATTGGGTGCCGATTGAAGAAATTTCACCCTATCTGCAACTCGCCGTAATCTGTGCCGAAGATCAAACTTTTTTAAGCCATAGCGGGTTTGACCGTGAAGCAATTGAAAAAGCTTTGGAAAACAACGAAAAAGGAAAGAAACTCCGCGGCGGCAGTACAATCTCCCAACAGACCGCTAAAAATGCTTTTTTATGGCCAGGCCGAACTTGGTTTCGAAAGGGAATGGAGGCGTATTTCACCCTTTTGATTGAAACGCTTTGGAGCAAAGAACGTATTTTGGAAGTGTATTTAAACAGCGTAGAAATGGGCGATGGCGTTTTTGGCGCCGAAGCAGCTTCGCAATACTGGTTTAAAAAATCAGCAAAAAACCTTCGGATTGAAAATGCAGCTGCTATTGCCGCAATTTTGCCGAGTCCGCAAAGATATAAGGCCAATCCGCCCGGAAATTATGTTGCAAGGCGAACACAATGGATTGTCCGCCAAATGCGTTATTATGGCCCTTTTATATTGCAAAAGCAGGAACCCAAAGAAGATAAAAAGAAAACGAAAAAGAAGAAATGACCGCAGTAGAAATTAAAACCGAATTGCTGCAACACTGCCAAAAACAGGTTGACAACCGTTATTCAAAAATAAAACAAACCATTGCCGATATTGAAGATTCATTGCTTGAAGAATCTAAAAGCAGCAGCGGCGACAAACACGAAACTGGGCGCGCAATGCTTCAGATTGACCGAGAAAATGCTGGAAAACAATTGCAGGAAATTGAAAAAATAATTCCACTTCTCAAAAAAATAGATGTTAACGCAACTTCAGATTACGCGCGTTTGGGAAGTTTGGTTTATACGGATAGGTTTACTTATTTCATCAGCCTTTCCATTGGCACTGTTCCCATTGGGAAAACGGATTATTTATGTGTTGCCTTGAATTCACCAGTGGGTTTGCTTCTTTCGGGAAAGAAAAAAGGGGATGAATTCAATCTTAATGGAACTATTTATAAAATTACGAGTGTGAAATAAGCACCAATTTTAAAATTCCATTTCCCTTAAAAGTTTCGGCATTTTTTTACTCATCGCAAGCAACCATTTCAACTGTTCGCGGACTAAATGCGCTTCTTCAATTTTTAGATGGAAATCCTCTTTCGGTTTTTCGTCATCAGAAAATGTGATTTTTTTTCCATAAGTAGACTCAAAAATGTCTTCTGAATCTGGGTCACTTTTTTCAACTTCCAAAGAAATCTCTTCCTTTAAAATAGTTTCTGCATCCAAAAGATTTTGTACAATTTTAGATGAAACCTTATTGAAATTTTCCGAAGCGGGCGTTGTTGGATTGTTTAAAATATAAGTGCTCAGCGAAGCCAAGGAAGATAAAAAAGTGTGGTTGAGCATAGCAATTTCATAAAACTTGTCCAGGTTTTGCTGTTTCGATTTTGGTTCCTGCGTCATCCGTTGAAAAGCCGAACTGAGGTCAGACATTTCCAAAAAGGCTTTTTTTCGAGCCACTTTATATTGCGTGGGGACGTTTCCTTTTTTGTTGTAAAAGCTGATGATTTCTTCCAAATAAACACGATTCGCTTTAATAGTTTCAAGCAGGGTTTTTTGCATCCCCTGTATTTCCCAAGCGGGCCAAAGCAGCAAATTTCCTAAAGTTGCCAGCCCAGCGCCAATAAGGGTATCCGTAACCCGATACTGAATTACATTAAAAATATCCGGCCGTAAAAGTGCATAAATAAAAACCACACTCAGCGTAATAAACGTTGCCGCAGCCTTGTAATTTCGTTGCACCATCGAAAAGGCAATTACCAATGAAACAATTGCCAAAATGCCATAAACAGTTGTATTTTGAGTTAGTAACACAATACCGACCGCTAACGCACCACCAATCAAAGTTCCAATAGTTCGTTCTTTTGAACGTGTTTTTGTGAGACCGAAAGTTGGACGCATAATCACGATTAACGTAAGTAAAATCCAATATGGGTTTTGCACGGAAAACAGCATTCCCACACCGTAACCAATCATTGTCATTACCCCAAGGCGCAGAGAATGTTTAAAAATAGGGGAGCGCAAGTTGAAATTTTCAACCAAAACTTCAAAATCATAGTTTTCCTTCGTCAGAAATTTGCGGGAATCTTCCTTTTTTAACAAAGAAATCTCGCGCTGTGCTGGGTTTTTCAGCAACCATTCAATTTTTTCAATCTTCTTTATTTGCTCTTTTTGATATTTAAAAAGATTTCTCAGCATCAGCAAATTTTCATCAAAAGCTTTCTTTGATAAGCCATATTCGGAAATATCATTTTTTATATTTTTTTGGAATCCTTCAATTTTAGTATTATTTCGAATTCTTTTGGGAGTGGAAATATTATCGGCAATCACGTTCAATCTGCTGCTCATCGCGAAAAGCAAGCCTTGAAAATCTATCAATTGCTGTGGTTTCTTTTTAAAAAGTTCATCTGTTTTTGAATAGTCCACGGGGTTTGCCATAGCCAGTTCGAGCATATCCACCAATTGTACAAATATCAACATGCGCTTTCCTTCATACTCAGATTTTCCGGAACCTGTTCGGGTTGAAATCAATATATCGCGCAGGGTTTCGTGGGTTGTGGTAAGGTCGGTTTGGGTAGCCAACAACTTTTTTAATAACTCGCTGCGATCTGTTGTTTCAGCAACCAATTCGCCCCTAATTTTTAAATATTCGGCTGTAAGTTTTAGGGTTTTGGAAAGGTAATATTCCGTTGGTGCTTTCGGAAAAATGAAATGCCGAAGTAGCGAAAGTGCCGCATACCAAAGTCCACCGATGCCAATTAGCAGCATTCTTTCATAAGGTTCCATTCCGGTGGAAACGTTTGAAAAACTTAGCACCAACGCCAAAAGTCCCGAAAAACTTATAAGCGAAGCCCGAAATCCATAAATGGCGAGATAGGAAATACTGAACATTAAAATGCCCACAATGGGAAACAACAACCAAAGTGAAAGATGTAAATAACCACCAATCAAGCTGACGATCATTGCCAATAAAGTTGCAAATAAGATACCTGTGATTTTATGTCTGATGCTTCCGCTGACGTCACTGGGCGAGGCGAGCATGGCGCCAACGGTAATTGTAATTCCGATGGGCAACATGTCCATTTTCACCCCAAAAATTATTGGAACCGTAAGCGCAATTCCCAAAAGTATTGCTTTGGAAAAATCTGTGCTATTAAAGTATTCCGAAAGATCTTTAAAGGCTGTGGCTACTATGTTTTTTGAAGATTTCAAAAGCAATTGGTTTCAGAAGTTGCAAAGATATTGCGCCCAAAAGCGAAGTTCGTTAATCTTTTCAGAAATGTAAGTCTGTTATTCTTTTATTAAATAAAGATATAGGTTTGGGCAGTTGTGTTTTTATGTTTTAAATTTATGAAACTGAAATAAATAATACTGATGAATAAAGTAATCCTGCTGAAAAAACGGCCCGAAGGTAAACCTTCCTTAAATGATTTTGAGTTTACCGAAGAAGAAGAACCAAAAGCCAAAGACGGAGAAATTTTACTGAAAACGAAATACGTTTCCGTAGACCCATATTTACGCGGACGCATGCGGGACGAAAAATCATACATTCCGCCTTTTGAAGTCGGAAAGCCTTTGGAATCTGGTATTATTGCTGAGGTTATTGAATCGAATAACAAGAATTTTCAGAAAGGTGATTTCGTGAACGGAATGCTTCAGTGGAAACAATTCCAAACCTCAAATGGAAATGGTCTCAACAAAGTGGATGGTGAAAAAGCCCCGTTGAAAGCCTATTTGGGCATTTTGGGATTAACGGGAATCACCGCCTATCTCGGTCTTAAAAAAATAGGTAAACTTGAAAAGGGAGAGACGCTTTTAGTTTCTGGAGCCGCGGGCGCAGTGGGAAGCGTGGTTGGACAAATAGGAAAAATTAAAGGTTGCAGAGTAGTTGGAATTGCGGGCAGCGAAGAAAAAATTGACCGAATTCAAGAGAAATTTGGTTTTGATGCGGCGATAAATTATAAAACTGCGGACAATATGAAAAAGGCAATTGCCGAAACCTGTCCCGATGGCGTTGATGTGTATTTTGACAATGTGGGCGGAGAAATTCTGGACGCTGCTTTGATGAATATGAACAAATATGGAAGAGTAATCAACTGCGGCGCTATTTCAACTTATAACGATACAGAAAGACCAACAGGTCCACGGGTGGAAACTACGTTGATTAAAAACAGTATTTTAATGCAAGGTTTTACGGTACGCGATTTTGTAAAGGATTTCGGACCTGCACAAAAGCGATTGGCGCAGTGGATGGAGGAAGATAAGCTAACTTATATGGAAACGGTGGTGGAAGGTTTTGAAAATATTCCACAGGCTTTTATTGATCTTTTTGATGGAAAAAACAAAGGGAAGATGATAGTCGTGGTTTAATCTTTTTCTGAAATTTTCAAACTACATAGTTTGCCTTTTTTTAAAGAAATAGAGCTGTTGAAAAATATGGTTTCGTCTTTAAAAGTTGCTTCAACCAAAAAATGGGTTCCTTTGAAATAGGATTTTTTCACAATCACTTCAAGTGCTGTTTTTTCATCGGAAATTTCTAATTGATGCGGAAAAACAACCATTTTTTCAGAAGTTTCTTCGGAAGAAAACAGCTTTTTTGGAAGCACATTCGCTTCCCCAAAAAATCCAGCTTGATATTCTGTTGCAACATTTTTATAAATGAATTGCGGCGTTCCGAATAGTTCTTCAGTTCCGTTTTTCAACATTAAAATAGTATCTGAAAATGCCAAGGCTTCTTCACTGTCGTGGGTTGCGGTAATGCAGCTTATGTTATTTTCTTTCAGATAATTAAATATTTTTCGCTGTAATTTATTTTTTCTAAAAACATCAATATTGCTGAAAGGCTCATCCAGCAAAAGGATTTCAGGTTCGTTTGCCAAAGCTTTTGCTAAAGCCACGCGTTGTTTTTGTCCGCCGCTCAGGTTTTTTACCAATGTATTTTTGAAAGCTTCCATCTCTACTGCTTCCAATAAATCATCAATTCGGTTTTCGTCTTTTTCCTCATCCAATCGCGAAAGATGTGAACCCAGATTTTCGGCAACTGTTGTAAAAGGCATAATATTGAATTCCTGTGCCACGAGCTTCATAAAAGGTTCGCCGGGAATGAGGGTTTTGGTTGGGCCGAGCAGTTTTTTTTCGTTGTAGAAAATGGAGCCATTTTCCAAATGGAGCAAGCCGTAAACAAGATGTAAAAGTGTAGATTTGCCGCAGCCACTTTCACCTAAAATACTGAGATGTTCGCCAGGTTTAAGCGTGAAATGAATGTTCTTTAAAATGGTTTTTTCAGAATAGGAAAAGGAATCGATTTCAACTTTTAACATCAAAAAATATTATTTCGCCAAAATTCCCTCGCTTTCCAAAACGGGAAGCTCGACCACATTTTCTTCGGAAATGCTGTTTGGTTCAAAAATGAATTTGCGCTCAAAGAGTTTATTCTCAGCAAAAAAAGTGAGTAAATATTCATTGGTAAAACCCAAAACTTCCGTTGGAATAAATTCAACTTTTGCAGCTGTTTTTGGTTCCATATTTCCCAAACCGTGACGCAGGGTTGAAGTCTTTCTATCGTCACTTTTTCCTCGCGACATTACCAAAACAGTGGAAATTTCATCTTCGCGATTATTAACCAAATAAACATTCCATTGCTGGCCGGTAAAGTCTTTGTCCCATTCTTTTATGGCAACAATATGGACGTTTTCAGCTTTTGGAATTTCAATATCTCTTCGCATAATCAGTCTTCAATTTTCCACATAATCCAAACCGCTAAAAGTGCGATGGCCGAAACTCCCAGCAAAATAGAACCAATGATTATTTTAATGTAGGCGATTATAAATGTCAAATAAATTACGACAAGCGCGACAATGACCAATAGGGCAATAACAAAATATTTTTTCATAGCGGAAAGTTTTAAAAGCAGTTTTTGCTTAAAGGTACGAACTTATAGCACACTTTTAAACTGTTCCAAAAAGCGAACATCGTTTTCGCTGAACATTCTAATATCTGGAATTTGGTGTAAAAGCATCGCAATACGGTCAACGCCCACGCCAAAGGCAAAACCGGAATATTCCTCGGGATCGATGCCGCAATTTTTAAGAACGTTCGGGTCAACCATTCCGCAGCCGCCAATTTCCAGCCAGCCTGTTCCTTTGGTGATTCTGTAATCTGCTTCGGTTTCCAAACCCCAGTAAACATCAACCTCCGCGCTTGGTTCCGTAAACGGGAAATAGGAAGGACGCAAACGGATTTTAGATTTTCCGAACATTTCCGTAGTGAAATACTGCAGCGTTTGTTTCAAGTCTGCGAAGCTTACACCTTTGTCCACATACAAACCTTCCACTTGGTGGAAAAAGCAATGCGAACGTGCTGAAATGGCTTCGTTCCTGTAAACACGGCCCGGCGAAATGGTACGGATGGGCGGTTTGTTGTTTTCCATATAGCGAACCTGCACCGAAGATGTGTGCGTGCGCAACAAAACATCGGGATTGGTTTGGATAAAAAACGTATCCTGCATATCCCGCGCTGGGTGATATTCCGGTAAGTTTAGCGCGGTAAAGTTGTGCCAATCGTCTTCAATTTCAGGGCCTTCGGAAACATTGAAACCGATTCGCAAAAAGATATCGATGATTTTGTTTTTTACGATGGAAATAGGGTGGCGCGAACCCAACGGAATCACTTCACCCGGACGGGAAAGATCTCCGTAAACGCCTTTTGTTTCTTCTTTGCTTTCTAAAGATTCTTTTAGTTCGTTTACCTTGTCCTCAGCACTTTTTTTAAGCGAATTTATAACCTGCCCAAATTCCTTTTTTTGGTCGTTTGCCACATTTTTAAACTCGGCGAAAAAGTCATTTAACAATCCCTTTTTGCCTAAATATTTTATGCGGAAGTTCTCTATTTCCTCTTTTTTGGTTGAAGAAAAGGCTTGTACTTCGGCTATGTGTTTTTTTATTGTTTCTATCATTACTAAATTTTCTACGGAAAAATATTTTAGTTTATCACTTCTTTTTCTACAAAATACTGCACAATAGCCTCCTTCATCAAAACGCTTTGTTCACCAGCTTTTAGCGGCGGTAATTGTTCCAAAACTTTGTAGTGAGGCCAACTTTCTTCATCATAATAATCAAATTCATAATAACCATATGGTTCCAAAAGACGGCAGATGGCAATGTGCATAAGGTTTAATTTTTCGTCTTTTTTGAATTTTCGGTGCAATTGGCCCAATTCCTGAAGACCGATAATATAAATAATGGCGTCCAAATCTAATATCTCGCCATCGGCAAAACGATTGCTCAACAGTTTTACTACTGCCTCCCATCGTTCCTTTAATTGTTCGTCGCGTGCCATTTTTTACATAAATTAGTTTGCAAAGATACGGCATTCAAATTCCAAATAGCAAACTCCAAATTCCCAAAGCCATCTCTAAATATGTTGAAATAAATTGTCTATTCAGAAAGTGCTATATTTAGGGAAATTTTCAATGAATGAACACTATAGACATCATACTCGGAATTATTTTCATCATCGCTTTTTTTGTTGGTTTTAAAAAAGGATTGCTTCGTTCGCTCGCTTCTTTGATTGGTTTAGTGGTTGGCGTTTACTGTGCTATGTACTTTTCAGATTATGTAAAAGTTTATTTGGAAAATTGGTTTGACTGGAGTGAAGATTTGACTCGTATTGCGTCATTTTTAATCACTTTTTTCCTGATAATGTTTCTTTTTAGCTTGCTGGGAAGACTTTTAACAAAAGTGGCCGATTTTGCGATGCTGGGTATTTTCAACAAGATTTTCGGCGGTGTTTTCAATGTGCTGAAATTCGCTTTTTTGATAAGTGTAATTTTTATGTTTGTAGCTGCATCAGAAAATTACAGGATACTCACTGAGGAAAAACGGGAGGCTTCGGTTTTATATGGTCCGGTTGCAATGATTGCGCCTGCAATTCTTCCAGCAATTATGAAGGAAGTTGAAGAATATAACAATAACGATGAAGAGCTTTTAGATGAAAAAAGCCCCGCGAAAACGGAGCTTAATTCTGAAAATAATGATTGAAAAAGAATAAGTTATACTACGTTTTCTACATTTCCTTTTATGTATTTCAAAGCCGAGTTAAAATCATTGAAAATCATTTCCTTCGGCACCAAATCGGGAATAATATCAATCTTTTCCATCATAACGCGCGGTTGCGCCTGAAGGTCTTCAAAAATAGGTTTGATTCCTTTTTTTGAAATATTCATCAACACTTCTTCCATAGCATAAAGTCCGGATTGGTCAATATATGGCGTTTTTCCCATTCTAATTATTACGTGGGTCGCTGTATCGGGAATTTGATTTGCCAATTGTTGAAAATCTGATGTGTAGCCAAAGAACAATGGACCTTCCAAACGTTTTATGAAGACTTCCTCTTTTAATTTTTCGGGAAAATTCCTCTCATCACTCCACGCCATTGAAAGTTCATCAGAAATTTTTAAAGGAACAACTTTAGATTGGTCTGCGGTGAGATCCCCAATTTTCTTCATAAAAATAATTGCGGCCAAAACCAAGCCTATTCCTACGGCATAAACCAAGTTCCAAAACACGGAAAGCAGCAAAACTACAATCATAATAGTTACTTCGGCTTTCTGCATTTTTGGGATGGCTTTCAAGCCTTTATAATCCATTACGCCAATACCTACAGTTATCAAAATACCAGCAAGCACGGCTGCTGGAATCTGTGAAGCAACAGGACCTAAAGCGAGCAAAATAACCAATAACAAAATTGCGGCAATCATACCCGAAAGTCTTGTTGTCCCTCCAGATTTGATGTTTACAACCGTACGGATGGTTGCTCCAGCCCCTGGAATACCGCCAAAAATTGCGGCAACACTGTTTCCAATTCCCTGGCCCATCAGTTCTCGGTTTGGGTTGTGTTTTGTTTTTGTCATATTATCCGCTACCACGGAAGTCAAAAGTGAGTCAATACTTCCCAAGAACGCCAAGGTTAATGCGGTAAACACATAGGGTGAAATTTGTCCGAATTGAAACTGGCTGAACATATCCAAATTCGGAATAGGGAAACCACCCGGAATCTGGTCAATAGGCTGATAATCCAATTTCAAAAGGTATGCTCCCACCGAAACCACAAGTAAGGCCACAAGCGTACTGGGTACTTTTGTAGTTACTCTTTTAAAACCATAAATGATAAATATGGTAAGTGAAGCCAGAATAAATTCCAGCCAATTTATAGATGAAATTGCTCGGGGAAGTGCTTTTATGGCTCCGGCCACACCAGAGTTTTCAGCTTTTGCGAGAATTTTCGCTTCCCGAAGAATTTCTTCCTCTGAAATTTGTTCAGAACGGGTTATGGTTTCTTTGAAATCTTCAAGAACCAGAATTCCTTCACCCGCTTCGTCTTGCAGAATTTTGCTCATCATTACTTCTTCCGCCTTTGGCTTGAAAGTCTCAATGAAAGCCGTATCTTCTTCGGTATAATAACCCAAAACAGGCAACAACTGAGTGATTAAAATGATAACGCCAATTGCCGTCATAAAGCCTGAAACAACTGGGTATGGAATGTATTTTATATACTTTCCTACGCCAGTTATTCCCAATAAAATCTGCATCAAACCTGCCATTAAAAAAACAAGTAGAATGTAGGGAAGGGCTTGTTCAACATCCCCGTTGTTGGCAGCAATAATTCCTGCTATCAAAACCATGGAAACTGCCGTCATTGGTGCTGTAGGGCCAGAAATCTGGGTGTTGGTTCCTCCAAAAAGAGAAGCAAAAAACCCAATAAAAATAGCGCCGTACAGACCTGCATCAGGCCCAAGACCCGATTGCACCCCGAAAGCCAGTGCCAACGGAAGGGCTACAATCCCGGCGGTAATTCCCCCGAAAAGATTGCCCCTAAAATTTGAAAATATATTTTTTGTCATTTTTTAAGAGGTTTTATTCGTGAAAAAAATTTACTGCACCAGTGTTAATATCATACATTCCGCCGTGAATCTGTATTTCGCCATTATCTTCCATTTCCTTTAAAATAGGGCTTAGGGAACGGATATTGGCAATGGCCAAATGCACGTTTTTTTCAGAAACGGCATCCACAAATTCACTGTTGACAGAATTACGAAGGCTTTCGTCTTTAGGTTCTTCCACAGCTTTTACGGCAGGTTTAATTTTGCTTATCATCGTAGTCAGGTTGCCCATTTTTGCATCATCACAAGCTCCCTTTATCGCGCCACAGGCTGTGTGGCCCAAAACCAAAACAATTTTAGAGCCCGCCAGTTTGCATGCAAATTCCAAGCTTCCCAGAATGTCCTCGTTTATAAAATTGCCCGCTATGCGCACGCTGAAAATATCGCCCAGACCTTGATCAAAAACAAGTTCGGCGGAAACGCGACTATCTATACAACTTAGTATGGTTGCGAACGGAAATTGGCCATCACTGGTATCGTTTACTTGTTCCAAAAGGTTACGGTTTGCCTTTAAGTTGTTTTGAAATCGAATATTGCCTTCTTTTAAATATTGAAGGGCTTTTTCAGGCGTCATAGTTGCCTGTGTTTCAAAGGTATGTGCTTTCATAATAATGAATATTTTTTTTAAGTAAGTTATAGGAGTTATCTCCAAAGCCAATAAAATTGACACATCATTCCCGGTGACCAATGCCATGGAAATGTTTTGGAAAAAGATTTAAATATGTTTTTTGAGAAAGGCTATGCCACACGCGGAGGCGGCGAAACTACGTCTATAAAGACTTTTGAATATTTGTCAATTTGAAAACCGTCTTTGCCTTTCTGCTTTTTCAGAAATGCTAAGCTTTCATAATTGGATTGAATTTTTTCAAAAACGAAAACAAAATTAGGCTTGGGCATTTTGTTCGAGTTTTCTTCTTCGTTCATTGAAAAAAAAGTAGAAACATCGGCTTGATTGCCAGAAATGCTAATAATAGCAGGCGTTACAAGAAAACTTGTAAACACTATCAACAATAAAATACTGGTAAATCTCAAGCGGTTTTTTTAAGAATCACAAAAATAACAGAATTTGCCTAATTTCCTGTTAACTAAATATTAATTCCTAAAGTTGTTTTAAATCTGTGGCTGGAATCCAACCGTCTTTTCCGTCTGCTAAAGTAATGCGGAACCAATTGCCGTCCTGTGCAGAAATTTGCACTTTGGTTCCTTCGTGAAGTGTAAATGCAATGTCGCTGCCCATAGTGGGCGCCGTTTTTACTTCAATTTCACTTGCAAAAATAATGGCAGGTTGGTTTTTTGTGTAATCACCATAGGTTAAAAATGCCATTGTAAGCGAAGCAATCAAAAACAAGCCAAAAAACATAGAGCCTACAAACAATAGCCGCTTTCTTTTTTCAGAATAGGAAAAATAATAAAGTAAAAAAAGTGTAACGAACAGCAACGAAAGCACAACCGCCAAAACAGCCCAACCATTAAAAGTAAATAGTCCCGCAACGCTTTGGTACCATTTTGAAAAAACGGTTTTTGGCAAGGGTTCTATGGAATCAATACGTGCATTTTCAGCGAATGCAAGATTATTTTTAATGTCAGAATCGTTTGGTGAAAGTTGAAGCGCCTTTTCGTAATAATAAACGCTGGGGCCAATGTGATTCAATTTGTATTGTGCATTTCCTAAATTGAAATAGAGTTCGGCAGAATGTTCGCCTTTGTCTAAAATTTGCATCCAAGCATTTATGGCTTGTTGGTATTTTCCATTTTTGTAAAGCTCTTTTCCTTGGTCAAAAAGTGTGTTGTTTTGACCGATACTTGTGAAAGAAGCGAATAAAATAAGTATGTACAGCAGCTTTTTCATCTTCTTCAATTTTACTGTATTTGTTTATCTATGTTTGAAATCACTTCCACCGATTTATTATAGTCTTGTTGCACTGAAACCTTTGAAGAAGAAGCATATCGCGCATATTCACAGCTTTTCAATAATCCGATGAAATTTTCCACCGTTGAAGCTTCTACATTACGTTCGAGCAACATTTTTGAAATAAGGCTCTTTTCCATCTCCGAGGTCTCAATATTCAGTTTCGCTTTTAAGTAATTGTGAAGTGCGCGCTCCAAAGATTCATAAAATGCAACTGGATTTGATGTATTGCGTTTTGCTTCGGAAAGATATTTTTTTGCAAGCTTGTTTGCACGGCGAAGTTTGTTTCCTTCAACGTCATTCAATCTTTGTTTGCGTTTTTTCCCAGCGAGAATAAATAGCGGAATAAACAAAAATGGCCCACCCAAAAGCGACCAGAATAATCCAGATTTGAAAAAAGATTCCTGCGCTATAGGCCTTAAGTTGGCATCCAGTTTTATATACTTAAAATTGTCTTTTGAAAGAACAACCTGTTTTTTGGCATCGTTGGAATTTGCAATTGGATTTGCCGAACTGATTGGCCCGTTTTCAACTTCAATCGTAAATTCTTTTGAAGTGATGGTTCTATATTTTTCAGTTTTTGGATCGAAGAATGAAAACGTGATTGGATTCACGGGGTACGTGCCTTTAAATTGCGGCACAATAGTGTATGAATCTGTAATGGAACCCTGCATTCCCGCAATTGTGGTGTTTACGTTTTCGCTGTGTTCTGGCTCATATACTTCCAAGGTATTAGGAAGTTTTACGGTTGGAGCGGTAAATAATTTTAAATTTCCTTTACCTGAAATTTTTACATCCAATTGTAAAGATTCATTTGCATTCAGCGAAGTTTTATTTGTAGCTACATCAAAAGTGAAATCGCCCACTGCACCATTAAAACCATCTGGTTTTCCTTCTAAAGGAAGTGGTTTTACATTAATTGTTCGTTTACCTGCAGAAATAGTTTTGTTAACACGTTCCATCACTCTTCGTCCAAAAATATCACGGCGGTTGCCCTGAACGTCGATTGGGATATCCAGCGTAAGTGGTTCTATTTCCAGTTCTCCAGTTTTTTGGGGATAAAGCACGGTTGTTCTTAAAACCACATAGCGGTAATCTTCGCCATTGTATTTGCCTTCGTAAACCTTAAAGTTGTTTTGATTGTCAATATTTTGGCTCCAAAAGTCAGCATATTTTGGTGTGTCAATTTCACGCCATTGACTTGTAATGCTAACGTCATGCGAAACATATAATTTATATGTAACTGTTAGCGCTTCATTCAAAAAAGGATTGGCGTTTGAAACTTCCGCGACCAAATGCACATTTTCACTCGCCAAGTAATCTGCATTATTGCCATCTTTTGGAACTTCAACGGCAGAAGTAATTTCTACTTCAACTGGCAGGGTTTTATAGGTTTCACCTTCTACTTCAATAGTTGCTTGGGCAATTGTGATTTTTCCGCGAGTTTGTGGAGCTAAAAAATAAGAATATGTTTTTGAAAAGCTTCTTTTGCCATTTATCCAAGAATTACTAATGGATTGGTTGGGGCCTCCAACAACACGAAAACCATCAAAACTTGGTGGTCTAAAATTGTCGCCATCTTGATTCATTTCAAAATCAATTCGCAAACGCTCATTTATTCCAAGTCTTTTTTTGCTAACCTTGGCATCAAACTGAACCTGCGCTGTGGCAGCGATGCTGCACAGTACAAAACCTAAAAGGAATAAAAAATTCTTCGTCTTCATAATCTACCAATCTTTATCCGTTTTCACTTTTGCGCCTTTCTGCTTTTCGGCATTTATCTTATCCTGCGTTTTTTTCTCTTCGTTATTCATTGCTTCCAAAAGACTTTTAACTTGCTGGGGCGAAAGTTGTCCGGGAACAGGCTGTTGCTGTTGTGGTTTGTCGCCCTCCTCGTCTTTCGGTTTGTCGGGTTTGCCTTGGTCTTTGTCTTTATCGCCCTCTTTTTGGTCTTCTTTTTGGTCGCCCTTGTCTTTATCTTTATTCTCGTCGCCTTTATCGCCCTCTTTATTTTTATCGTCTTGGTCCTGCTGATCTTTTTTATCCTGATCTTTTTTGTCTTCGTTTTGATCCTTCTTTTTGTCGTCTTTGTCCTCCGGCGGTGGCGGGTTTTTCTCCAACATATCTTTTGCCAACGCTAAATTATAGCGGGTTTCATCATCATTTGGGTTGTTGCGAAGCGCATTTTTATAACTCTCTACAGCTTCGGTATATTTCTTTTCGTTCATATACGTATTGCCCAAATTGTGAAAAGCCTTGTGTTTTTCGGCTTTGTCAGTTGCAGTTTGTGCAGCTTGTTTAAAACGAAGCATGGCTTCGGCATTTTTTTCTTTTCCGTAGTAAGCGGTTCCCAGATTGTATTTTGCGGTTTCACTTTTTGGGTTTAGTGAAATGGCTTGACGATAATCTGCTTCTGCGGCAGAAAATTTATCTTTCTGAAGCGACTGCTGCGCTTCACTCAAAAAATTCTGGGAAGCTTTAAGCTCCTTTTTCTGTTCTTTACTTTGTGGTTGTGCAAATGAATTCAATGAAAATAAAAGCATGCAAAGAACCAACGAAATGTTCCGCATCACTTCTTTTTGAAAAAATGTTATAGCTACAGACATCATTTTATTCTTTTTCCTTTTCATTAAACAAATTCAATTTTTTCAGCCAAGCTGTTTTTCGTTCCAAGAAGAACACGTCCAATACCAGCAAAAATAATGCCCCGGCCAAAAACCATTGAAATTGGTCTTTAAAATCTGTGAATTGTTTTGCTTCAAATTCTTTTTTGTCCATTCCATTCAAAATGGATTTTACACGATCAACAACCACTTTAGTATTTGAGCCGTCAATATACTCACCATTAGCGGTTTTAGCAATCTCTTTAAGAGTTTCTTCACCTAATCTTGTGATAACTTGCTCGTTATTTTGATCGCGTTTGTAGTATTGAAGCACGCCGTTTTCTTTAATAGGAATTGGTCCGCCTTCCAAAGTTCCCACGCCAATGGTAAAAATACGGATGCCTTTTTCGGCCGCCTCTTCCGCAATTTGTGAAACATTCCCTTCATGATCCTCTCCATCTGAAATTAGAAAAAGCACCCGATTGGTTTGCTCTTCATCATCATAAAAGGTTTGCGCCATTTCAATAGCCTGTGTAATGGCGGTTCCTTGTGATGAAACCATATCAGTATTCATTCCGTTTAAGAATAATTTTGCAGAAGAAAAATCTGAAGTAATTGGAACTTGTGGGAAGGCACTACCGGCATAACCAATTATGCCAATTCTATCGCCAGCAAGACCGTTGATTATTTGGGTGATTAGCTGTTTTGATTTTTCCAAACGGTTTGGTGCAATGTCTTCCGCCAACATACTTTTTGAAACGTCCAATGCAAAAACAATGTCAACGCCTTCGCGCTTTACCGTTTCCAGCTTGGTTCCAATTTTTGGATTTACCAACGCAAAGCTTAAACAGGCAATGGCTAAACAGAGAGCCAAAACTTTTAAAACCGATTTAAAGAGCGAACGATTGGGGCTCAATTTTTTCAAAAGCTCTTTGTCAACAAATCTTTTCTGAACCGTTTTTTTCCAAACCAAAAGCAATAGAAAAACCACCACTACCACCGGAATGGCGAAAAGAATGTAGAAGTATATGGGTTGTTCTAATTGGTACATTATTATTTTTTATTGCTATTTTTTATTAGTTGGCTTTTCATGTTCATTCTCTCAACCGAAAATGATTTTGAGTTATCATTTGCTAAATCTATCATTAGCATTAGATTGTTTGACAATTCTTTTATTTCAAAATCAAATTCAGAATCATGGTCTTCTGACTTTTGAATTGTTTGATATAATAGCTCAATTAATTTTTCAAGATGTTCTTCGTGAAAACCTTTCACTTTATTCATCAATTCTGAATTTTCAATCGTCACAATTTCATTTAGCGATAAACTGAAATATTCATTTAATTTTTCATTGATTTCAAAAACCACGGCTTCAAAATTATTGACGTTTGCTGAAACTGTTTTATCAATCAATTTCATCAAAGCCAAGGTCAGTTTTCGAACTTCACGTTTTATATAATCTTTTTCTTGTTCCAAGTTTTCAAAATAATCTACAAAAATCCTTTAAATACTGTTGTTCGCAACAAAAACTCAAATCCAATTAAAATTAACGCAAAAATGGCCCACGGGCGGAACATTTCATCATAATGGGTGTATTTGAATTCTTCAATGTCGGTTTTTTCAAGTTTGTTTATTTCTTCGTAAATCTGCTCCAACTTAGTATTACTTGTTGCCCGGAAATATTGTCCGCCGGTTTTAGCAGCGATTTCTTTTAACAGCGCTTCGTCAATTTCTACCTGTACATTTCCGTATTGAAAACCGCCATCCGGACGAATACCAATGGGCGACATAGCCATTCCGTTGCTTCCAATCCCGATAGTATAAACCTTAATGCCAAATTCCACGGCAAGCTCGCTCGCAATTTTTGGGTCAATGAAACCTGAGTTGTTCACACCGTCCGTTAGCAAAATAATCACTTTGCTTTTTGCACGGCTTTCCTTTAAACGGTTTACGGCAGTTGCCAGTCCTGAACCTATTGCAGTTCCGCCTTCAATGGTTGTATTGTAGGTTATATTTTTTAGCGAAGAAAGTACGATTGTTTTATCACTTGTTAACGGCGTGCGGGTATAGCTTTCACCAGCGTATTCCACCAAACCAATCCTGTCATTTGGACGACCATTTATAAAACGCGCAGCTACTGTTTTAAGAGCTTCCAAACGGTTTGGTTTTAAATCGCGCGCAAGCATACTAGCTGAAACATCTATTGCCATCACAATATCAATCCCGCGGGTTGTTTTTGTTTTAGTAGATTCGTCAACAGTTCTTGGGCGCGCCATTGCAATAATCAATGCCGAAAGAGCCAAAAGGCGAAGAACAAAAAGCAATGGTTTTAATCGTGCCAACCAATTTCTGCTAGATTTGAAACCGCTAACACTCGAAATTTTAAGGGAAGCCGTTTGTTGTTTCCGCTTCCATAAATACCATAGCACAAGTACTGGAAGTATAAGGAACAACCAGAAAAACTGCGGATTTACAAATTCGAAATTACTGCCCATCTTTCTCTGCTATTTCAAGCTCTATGGAAGCTTCAATTCTTTTTAAAATTTCTTCGGCATACTTGCCATCATCTTGATATACAATCAAAACTTCCTGCAAACCGTTTTGCTGTGCGAAAAGCAACAACTCATAAGTGCTTTTTTCCTTTAATACTTTATTGTCAGAAACCTTTACGTTGAATTCGCCGTAGGCTTTTAAACCTTTTATGCCTTTTTCGGTTTCGAAATCGTCACGTTTTACAATTAAATTTTTTGCACCGCTTTGTTCAAGATCGTCCAAAACTCCATCCAATGCAGTTTCCAATGCAATGTCCTGTTTTTGACTGAACTGTGTTGTGGAAACCATAATGTAAAGAGGAGAATTCATTTTGCCATACGTGAAAAAATCTTTTGCACTAACGGCACTTTTATTGGCGTCTGTAATGGCAGCTTCTGCTCTTACTAACACTTCGGGGGTTTCTAAAATTACCGCAGGATTTCCGTATTCACTTTTTATCCATCTTCCTTCAGCAAGTTCGCGGAGGTCATTGCCCAAAACTTTATCTTTTAAATTGTCGAAACCTGTTGCGGCTCCATAGATAATTCCAACCAAAACAATAGCTGCAAGCACTCCCGAAATGCCTAAAATCCACTTTCTGCGTTTGCGTCTTTTAGCGCGTTTTTCAAGGTATTCCTGATTTTCCAAAAGTTCTTCTTCGGTAGGTTCCGGAACGGCTTCGTGGGTTTCGTTTATGATTTCTTCGATAGTTTTTCGGTCAACTTCCGCTTGACCGGCTTGTTGGTTCATTTTGGCAAACTTCACCAAATCTGCACGTTTAAAAATTGAATCCAACTTGCGAATTGTTTCCAAATCGAAATCAAAACTTCCCGCGTCTTTGTGCATCATCAAACGTGTGATGAGCTCGTCACTGGTGCTTTCCAAAGCAGCTTCATCAACCTCACGATCTAAATAACGTTTTACAATCTCAGTTAAACTGCTGTAATATTCTTTGCTTTTGTTTTCTTTTAAAAGCTGACTATTATCCAATGTTTTTAATGCAACGATGGCTTCCTCGTAAGGCGGTAGTTGCTTTTGTGCAGCGTCTTTTCGTTTTTTTCTTCGGAAGAGATAAATGGCGAGCCCAATAATTAAAAGAATCGGCACCAACCAATACAGTAGCGACAACCAATCAAATGGCGGACTTTTAACTTCCACCGCTGGTTTTATGTCGAACATTTTCTGCTTTGTGGTATCAACAATTACATCGTTAACTTCCACTTTTATGGAATCTGTTAAAAACGGTTTGTTGTTTATCAAAATTCGCTGTGGCGGAATGGTGTAGTGGCCACTGTCAAATTGCGTTAAACCGTATTTTTTGATGAGGCGATATTTTGCACCTTCAAAAGTAGTATCAGCTTTATAGGATTCAATCATTTCCAAAGGCGCAAAAGTTTGCTCCTCGGGGAAAACAACAACATCTGTAGAATCTGCGTTTACGTTAATTGTGTAAAGAATTTCCTCGCCAATTTTAATTTTTGTGGAATCAATTGAAGAAGTTACTTGTGAAAAGGAAATAAAAGAAAAAAGAAGAAAGAATAAAGAAAAGAGAAAATAGCGGTTGCACTGAAATTTTAAATTTCGGATTTTGCAATTATTATTTTGTTTAGCATCTAACATTTCAAATCTATCGTCTCTTAAAATAACCCAATAATTTTTTCACATAACTTTCATCAACCCTACTGCTCAATGCACCTGCGCCACTCTTTGTAAACGATTCGGTAAAATAATCCACCCGTTCGCGATGATAGCTATAGTATTGATTGCGAACACTTTTAGAGCCCGTGTTTACCAAAAGTAATTCTCCAGTTTCCTGGTCTTGCATTTCAACCATTCCGAGGTTTGGAATGCTTTCTTCAGCTTTATCATAAATACGAATTCCTGTAACGTCGTGTTTTCTGGCTGCAATCTTCAAAGTATCTCGGTAATTGTCTGCAATAAAATCTGAAAGCACAAAAACGATGGCTTTCTTTTTCATCACATTGCTCAAAAATTTCAGCGCGTTCGCAATATCCGTTTTTTTGCTTTTCGGTTCGAATTCAATCAATTCACGAATAATTCGAAGTACGTGTGATTTTCCTTTTTTCGGCGGAATGTAAAGTTCAATTTCATCTGAAAAAAGAATCAAGCCCGTTTTGTCGTTATTCTGCATCGCTGAAAAAGCAAGCGTTGCGGCAATTTCTGTAATGATTTCATTTTTGAACTGTTCCTGCGTTCCGAAAAATTCGGAACCGCTAATATCAACCATTAACATCAGCGTTAGCTCACGCTCTTCTTCAAAAACTTTAATAAAAGGCTCGTTATAACGGGCGGTAACGTTCCAATCTATATTACGAACGTCGTCGCCAAACTGGTATTGTCGCACTTCGCTGAACGTCATCCCGCGACCTTTGAAAGTACTATGATACTCGCCACCAAACACATGATCGCTCAAGCGTCGCGTTTTGATCTCGATTTTACGTACTTTTTTAAGAAGTTCTTTAGTATCCACTGTAGTAGTTTCAGGTTTAAGGTTTCAAGTTTCAGGTTCAAGTTTTTTTACTTGGAACCTTCAACTTGCAACTTTGAACTTTTTAAGGTACTTCAATTACATTCACAATCTTGTTGATGATGTCTTCGGAAGTGATGTTTTCGGCCTCCGCTTCGTAAGTGATGCCGATACGGTGACGAAGAACATCGTGCACTACGGCGCGAACGTCTTCGGGCACTACATAACCGCGACGGCGGATGAAGGCGTAACATTTAGCGGCAATGGCAAGGTTGATACTTCCACGGGGCGAAGCACCAAAATTGATAAGTGGCTTTATGTCTGCAAGCCCAAAATTCTCTGGAGTTCTTGTAGCGAAGATGATATCGAGAATGTATTTCTCAATTTTTTCATCCATATAAACTTCACGAACTGCTGCTTGTGCTCTAATTATTTGATCAACGGTTGCAACTGGATTTACTTGGTCATATTCCCCTTTAAGATTTTGGCGAATAATAAGTTGTTCCTCTGCAATTTGTGGATATTTTATTACCGTTTTCAACATAAAACGGTCCATTTGTGCTTCGGGCAACGGGTAGGTTCCTTCTTGCTCAATTGGGTTTTGGGTTGCCATTACCAAAAATGGCTTGTCCAATTTAAAAGTTGTTTCGCCAATAGTAACCTGCTTTTCCTGCATCGCCTCCAAAAGTGCGGATTGTACTTTGGCGGGAGCACGGTTAATCTCGTCCGCAAGCACGAAATTGGCAAAGATGGGTCCCTTTTTTATACTGAAGTCATTCAACTTCATATTGTAAATAAGCGTTCCCACAACATCTGCAGGAAGCAAATCTGGTGTAAACTGTATACGGCTAAAAGTTCCATGAACCGCTTTCGAAAGCGTATTGATGGCAAGCGTTTTTGCAAGACCCGGAACACCTTCCAAGAGAATGTGTCCTTGACCTAAAAGCCCGATCATAAGCCGTTCCACCATATGTTTTTGGCCTACAATAACTTTGTTCATTTCCATTGAAAGAACATCTACAAAGGCACTCTCTCTTTCAATTTTTTCATTTAAAGCACCAATGTCAAAGGCAATTTCTGTATTTTCCATAATATATTTAGATTCAATATTAAAGCCTTTTTAAAAAGACGGTGCAAATTGAAAATTTATTGACTAAAAGCCTGTTAACAATTGGTTAAATTAAAAAAGAGGAAAACTTAAAGTTTTTCCTCTTTTTTAAAATATTTGTTTTTATGGTTTTTAAGGCTCTAAATCAATTTGGCCCATATTCGTAATTTCACCTTGAACAACAATTACGTTGTCAATTACAATAGGTGGAATGCCCAGAGCAATATCTGCTTGAATAGTAATTGTATAAGTTCCATCTGGAACACCGCTTACTAAAAATTCGCCAGCAGGGTTTGCGTACGTTGAAATTTGTGTAGTGCCATTATCTGCTGTTATCATAGTAATAATTCCAGGTGGAATAATGGTGCCTGAAATTGCACCACTTTCAGCTGCGGTTGTTGCTCTAATAACAGGCTTAAGGCTATAGCCTCCGTTACCTTGGGCGACGATGGATTTGTCAACATCAAAATCGAGCATAAATTCATATAAAATTCCAGGCTCTAGATTTTCGTTTACTTGAATTTTTAAACCAGATTGTTGTGCACTTGGAGTGTCTAGTGGCAAAGGTTGACCATCTACAACTATTGTGTTTTGATCCCCAAGAACTAGGCGTATCTGGCTAATATTTCCCGCGGGAACTTCATCATTGAACAATAGAACATTGACGCCAGCGGTTAATTCCAATAGATCATAAATGCCGGCATTAATACCTAAAGTAACATCATCTTGGCCGCCATTATATTTTATTACTACTTCTTGAACATCAATAAACACAGCGTCATAATCGCCGGGAGCGTCTGTCAGCCTTATAGCCAATTTTGCATTTCCTTCATTATTATTGGAATCATCGTCACTACTACAGGACGCAAATCCAATAACTAATAATGTAATTAAACTTAATTTTAAAAGGGATTTCATATGTATGGTTTTAGAATTAGTGCAACAAATATATTTTTCTTCAATTGAAACAAATATTTATTTAACATCAATTAACCATATAATTAACGGCAATTTAACCTGTTTAAATTCTTCAGAAATGGTATTTTTAAAAAAAGTTTAAAATGAAAAACAAAACAGCATTTATAACCGGAGCAACCTCTGGAATAGGGATGGCAACAGCGAAACTTTTCGCCAAAAATGGAGTAAAATTAATTCTCTGTGGAAGAAGGGAAGAACGACTAAAAAGTCTTTCCGAAGAGCTCTCGAAAATAACCACTGTGCACACTTTAAAGTTTGATGTCCGCAACAAAGAAGAGGTATTCGCTGCGGTACAATCACTTCCAGAAGATTTCTCCACAATTGATATTTTAATTAACGATGCCGGTAACGCCCACGGAATGGATGCCATTGACGAAGGAAATATCGAGGATTGGGACGCGATGCTGGATATAAATGTGAAAGGCTTGTTATATGTTTCTAAAGCAATTCTACCAAAAATGATTGCTCGCAAAAGTGGCCAAATCATAAATATTGGTAGTACCGCCGGAAAGGAAGTATATCCAAAAGGCAACGTTTATTGCGCCAGCAAACACGCCGTTGATGCCATAAACCAAGGAATGCGAATTGATTTGAATGGAAAGGGAATAAAAGTAGGCGCCATAAATCCCGGATTGGTGCAAACGGAATTCAGTGAGGTGCGTTTTAAAGGCGACTCTGAAAAAGCCGAAAAAGTGTATCAAGGCTACACCCCCTTAAAACCTGAGGATGTTGCGGATATCATTTGGTTCGCCGTAACGCGACCGCCACATGTGAATATTGCAGATTTGACTGTTATGTGTTTGGACCAGGCTAGCAGTACTATCGTAAATAAAAATTAAATGTCTCCTCGAGCGCAGTCGAGGGGTTTCTTAATAGTTACAATTTATCTTTTTTAAAATAGGTCTCGACTGCGCTCGACCAGACATTGAACTAAATGATCAACAAACGTCTTCTTATCAAAAACCTACTCGCCCATAACGACGAGAGCAGTTTCTATGATAAAAAGCGAAAAATTGATTTGGGTACCAAGGAAGGAAAAGCGAAATTTCTGAAACATATTTGTGCGCTCAGCAATAGCAATCCTGCAAATAATTCTTTTATCGTTATTGGCGTTGAAGATGAAACTAATGAAATTACAGGCGTTGATTTTTTTGACGACAGCAAAATCCAAAACCTCGTAAACGCCTATCTCACCAATGCGCCGCTGATAATTTATGAAAACGTTGCTTTTCCAAATCTGCCTTCAGATAAAGTAGTGGGCTTGGTTACGATTCGCCCAAACAGAAAAATTACTTCGCTTCGCAAAAACATTTGGAAATATTGGGGCGGCTCCATTTTTCTTCGGGATGGCAGTATTTCGATGCCGAAGGATTTTGATATTGAGATAAAAGACGTGAATTCCGAAATAGTAAAATCCATTGAAAACGCCGCCAAAAACAATATTGAACTCACACTGGACGGCGTAATGGATTTTACCAACAATCGCCACAAAGATTTGGAAAGCCACTACAAAGTTTTTAAGGAACAATTTGTGGTTTGTTGGGCTGGAAACCCAAAAAGAGTAAAGGAAAATCTTTATTATTCCCGCGTTGATATTGAGCTTATCAACGAACAGGTTCGACTTTTTTATTCGGCTTTGGACGAAATAAGCATTACTTATAATGATGATTATTTTAAAACCGTAGAGTATGTTCACTTGGGATTGAATGAACAATTTAAATATTATCCGTTGGAGGAAGTGACGATTCATTTCAAAGAAAATGGCTCTTACAGTATGGATTCAAAACTTATTTTTGAAGCACCCAAATTCAACAAAAAAACGCTTTTTCATATTTATAATTCAAACAATGCAGTTTTGGAAAAGCTGAAAAAGAATATTCCGCTGAACGCTTCCGAAGAAAAAGATTTGCGAAATCTGCCGTCAACCTACCTTATTTGCTATTTAAACGATTTTGAGGATGCCAAGGAAAAACTACAGGAAGCCAAGGAATTTTTAAGGGATTATGATGCCGAAGCCTATCAACTTTTAAAGGAATCATTGCGCATTTTAAGGAAGGTGAGCTATAATTAACTTTGATTTCAACCTAATTTTATATCTTTAAACTTCAATAATAAAATTTGAAATTATGGGCATTTTCGACACAATAAAAGAAAAACTAAGCAATGAATTCATCGACATTATCGAGTGGCTCGATTATACGCCGGACACCATTTGTCACCGTTTTGAGCGCTACCAAAACGAAATAAAAAACAATGCAAAACTCATCGTTCGTGAAGGGCAGACTGCGGTTCTTATTAATGAAGGCCAATTGGCAGATGTTTTTAAACCCGGAACTTATACTTTGAACACGCAAAACATGCCGATTTTAACTACTCTGAAAGGCTGGAAATACGGTTTCAACAGTCCATTTAAAGCTGAGGTTTATTTTGTGAATACCCATCTTTTTACAGATGAAAAATGGGGAACAAAAAACCCGATAACATTGAGTGACGATCGTTTCGGTTTGGTTGAAATTCGTGCTTTTGGAAACTATGCTTACAGAATAAACGATGCTGGAAAATTTATTATTGACATAGTTGGAACCGACAATAATTTCACCAATTTCGAAATAAATGAACATTTAAAAAGTCTTATTGCCACTCGATTTACTGACACCGTTGGCGAAGCGAAATTACCGATTGAATTATACGCTGCAAACACTACCGAGCTTTCCGAAACCTGCAAGGAAGTGATGCAGCCGGAGTTTAACAGTGTGGGAATTTCTTTGGAAAAATTCTTTATTGAAAACGTTTCCATGCCCGAAGACCTTAAAAAGGAAATCTTCGAATACAGCCGAATTGACAAGTTGGATCTTGATAAACTTACCAAATTCAAAACTGCAAAAGCTATTGAAGCTGCCGCTGCAAATGAAGGTGGAACAGCTGGAGCCGGAATGGGAATGGGAATGGGTTTCGTGCTCGCGCAACAAATGGGCGGCATGATGAACCCGCAAATGGGGCAACAGCAAATGCAACAACAGCAGCCACAGGGCGGAATGATGCCGCCGCCAATGCCTGCCGCAGTCCAATATTTTTACGCTGCCAATGGCACACAGGCCGGTCCGGTGAGTTTTGAGCAATTACAATCTTTATTCGCAAGCAGAACTGTGAACAAAGACACTTTAGTTTGGAAAGCCGGTTTGGCAGAATGGACTCCACTTCAGCAAATTGAGGAATTGAAATCGTTTTTGGGCGGAAATACCCCGCCGCCACTTCCACCGCAATAATTGATTTTGAAACAATTCTGAAATACTAATTCCTTTGGAAGAGAAACTTCATGGAAGAAATTTCACCAAAAAAATCCGAACTCAAAAAATCCTGTGTCAATTGTGGTGCAGAGCTTACTTATGCGCCGGGAACAACCGAGCTGAAATGTGATTATTGCGGCCATACCGAAACGATTGCTCCTTCCGAAAATGGTTTTGAGGAATTGGAATTGAAACCCTATCTCGAAAAAATGGGCTCGCAAAAACACAGCGAGGAAATCACGATGCTCCACTGTAAAAATTGCGGTGCCAACCAACATATTGAAGAAAATTACAAATCGCTTTCCTGTATTTATTGCGGTTCTCCCTTGATTATTGAAGATGCCTATAAAGAAGAATGGATACTTCCCGGTGCGGTTTTACCCTTTCAAATTGATCAAAAAAAAGCATTTCAAATTTTTAAAAAATGGGTTGACGGACTTTGGTTTGCGCCGAATAATCTAAAAAAAGCCGCCATCGATCCCGAAAAAATGCGAGGACTTTATGCGCCATATTGGACGTTTGACGCCCAACTTTATGCAGATTATACAGGCCAACGTGGTGAATATTATTACGTAACCAAAACGGTGGGAAGCGGTAAAAATAGAAGGACTGTACAGGAAAGAAGAACGCGCTGGTATCCTGCATCCGGAAGCGTTTCGGGATTTGTTGACGATACATTGATTAAAGCTTCGAATCAAAAAACGGGGGTTATTCCGCAGAAAATTGCGCGGTGGAATTTAAAAATGCTTAAACCTTTTGATAGCGGTTATCTATCTGGCTTTGTTACTGAAAAATACACCATTCCACTTTTGGATGGACATAACGAAAGTAATAAAGTAGCTGAACAGATTGCAGACAGTTGGGTACGACGCGATATTGGTGGCGACACCCAGCAAGTTACATCAATGGATATGAAACTTTCTGATGAAACTTTCAAACATATCCTGCTTCCGGTTTACATAAGCACCTATAAGTTTAAAGGAAAACGCTACAACTTTTTCGTGAATGGGCAGAGCGGAGCAATTTCTGGGCAAAGACCGTATTCGTTTTGGAAAATATTCTTTTTCGTGCTTACCATTATTTTGGCAATTGCAATTATTTACTTATTTTCTTCAAAATGAGGACAGTTGTAATTGGTGATATTCACGGAGGTTTTAGGGCATTAAAACAATTACTTGAAAGGGCAAATCTTCCAAGAGAAACCCAATATATTTTTGTGGGTGATTATGTGGACGGTTGGAGCGAATCTGCGGAAGTAGTTTCATATTTAATTGATTTTTCAAAAAAAAATGATTGCATCTTCATCCGCGGAAATCATGACGAATTGCTTTATAAATATTTAAAATTCGGGGAAAGAAACCCGATGTGGCTCAGTCAGGGCGGGGAGAGTAGCGTGGAAAGCTATTTGAAAATTTCCGAAGAGGAAAAGAAAAAGCATCTTCAATTTTTTGAAAATTTGGTGAATTATCACATAGATTCTCAAAACCGCCTTTTTCTGCATGCGGGTTTTACCAATCAGCATGGGCCGCAAAGTGAGTATTACCCAAATATGGTCTATTGGGACCGGACCCTTTGGGAAATGGTCTGCGCGATGGATTCCTCCATTTCCGAAGAAGACGATCGATACCCAAAACGGTTAAAACTTTTTAAGGAAATTTATATCGGCCACACGCCCGTAACCCGCGTTGGTTTTGATAAACCCGCAAATTTCGCCAATGTTTGGAATGTGGACACGGGCGCGGCTTTCAAAGGAAAAATTTCGATGCTCGATGTAGATTCGAAGGAAATTTGGCAGAGCGAGCCTGTTTTCAAATTGTATCCTGACGAAAAAGGCAGGAATTAGTATTTCTTTATTACAAATTAAGCCCCACACTTTATATCTTTGTAGTTACCTCTAAAATAATACAATGGCACTCAAAAATATCCGGCTTGAAGTAATGCAGACTGTTGAAAAGAAAATCGATAGTTATATTGACCAATATTTAATCCCTGTTGATGAAATTTGGCAACCCACGGATCTTTTGCCAAATTTCCAGAAGGAAAATTATATGGATGAAGTGACCCAACTTCGGGAAGAAGCCAAAGAATTGGGCTACGATTTTTGGATTGTTTTGGTGGGCGATATGGTTACGGAAGAAGCCTTGCCAACCTACGAAAGTTGGTTGATGGATATGGAAGGCGTGGACCAGCACGGCCGAAACGGCTGGAGCAAATGGATCCGCCATTGGACAGGAGAAGAGAACCGCCACGGCGATACCTTGAACAAGTATCTCTATTTATCCGGAAGGGTAAATATGAAAGAAGTTGAAAAAACCACACAACATTTGATCAACGATGGCTTTGAAGTGGGAACCGGCCGCGATCCGTACAGAAATTTTATCTATACCAGTTTTCAAGAATTGGCCACCAATGTTTCACACAACCGTGTTGGAAAGATTGCGAAGAAAAAGGGCAACAAAATGCTCGCGAAAATGTGCAACATTATTGCAGGCGATGAAATGCGCCACCACTTGGCATATCGCGAATTTGTAAAAACCATCTTTGAGTACGATGCCAGTGAAATGATGATTGCCTTTCAGGATATGATGCAGAAAAAAATCATTATGCCTGCCCAAAACCTTCGTCAAAGTGGCGGGAAAATGGCTTCTGCTTTTGATGATTTCAGTAACGCGGCACAACGTTTGGGTGTTTATACAACCTTTGATTATATCGATATTCTTGAAAAATTGAACGCACATTGGGAAATTTCAAAAATTGGAGGCTTGACCGATGAAGCTGAAAAGGCACGTGATTATCTTCTGAAATTACCTTCAAGAATGACGAGAATTGCAGAAAGAATAAAAATCCCTCAGGATGCCAACCGTTTTAAATGGGTTGAGCCGAATGGAATTGTATAAATCAAAAAAACCGCTTCAATTGAAGCGGTTTTTTTATTTCTATAAATTAATGGCTACAAATCAAACTTAATTCCCTGTGCCAATGGCAATTCATCGCTATAATTAACGGTATTGGTCTGTCTTCTCATATAAACTTTCCAAGCATCAGATCCAGATTCGCGTCCGCCACCTGTTTCTTTTTCACCACCAAAAGCTCCACCAATTTCTGCACCCGATGTACCAATATTTACATTCGCAATACCGCAATCTGATCCTGCGAATGATAAGAACTTTTCAGCTTCTTTTAATTCATTGGTCATTATTGCAGATGATAAACCTTGTGCAACGCCGTTTTGCAAATCGATTGCATTTTCTACATCGCCGCTGTATTTCAGTAAATATAAAATAGGTGCGAACGTTTCGTGCTGTACAATTTCAAAACTATTTTCAGCTTCAATGATTGCTGGTTTTACGTAGCATCCACTTTCATAGCCTTCACCTTCTAAAACACCACCTTCAACGAGAACTTTTCCGCCTTCGGCTTTTGCTTTTTCAATTGCTTTTAAATAGGTATCCACAGATTCCTTATCGATTAATGGCCCAACGTGATTTTTTTCATCAAGTGGATTTCCGATAACAATTTGCTTATAAGCACCAACAATTGCATCCCTAACTTTGTCGTAAACACTTTCGTGAATTATCAATCTTCGGGTTGAGGTACAACGTTGCCCGCAAGTTCCAACGGCACCAAATACTGCGCCCGGCACAACTACTTTTAAATCTGCTGTTGGGGTAATAATTATAGCGTTATTTCCACCTAATTCCAATAAAGATTTTCCAAAACGCTCAGCTACTTTAGCGCCAACAATACGTCCCATTCTTGTAGAACCTGTTGCAGAAATTAATGGAATTCTGGTATCTGTTGTCATCATTTCGCCCACTTTATAATCACCGTTGATGATAGAAGAAATACCTTCTGGAAGGTTATTTTCTTTTAAAACGCCTGCAATAATATTTTGACATGCTACGGAGCACAATGGCGCTTTTTCACTTGCCTTCCACACACAAACATCTCCACAAACCCAAGCCAATGCTGTATTCCAAGCCCAAACTGCAACCGGAAAGTTAAATGCTGAAATAATTCCCACAATTCCAAGAGAGTGCCATTGTTCGCGCATTACGTGACCCGGACGCTCAGAGGGTATTGTTTGACCGTTTAACTGTCGGGATAAACCAACTGCGAAATCACAGATGTCAATCATTTCTTGAACTTCGCCGTAACCCTCTTGCAAAGATTTGCCCATTTCATAAGAAACCAGTTTCCCTAATGGTTGTTTTAATTCGCGAAGCTTATTTCCAAATTGGCGTACAATCTCTCCACGTTGTGGTGCTGGCATAGCTCTAAAAGATAAAAAGGCTTTTTGGGCAGAAACAATTACTTGCTCATATTCTTCTTTTGTAGTAGTGGTAACTTTACCAATTAATTCGCCATTTACAGGAGAGTACGAAGCAATTTCTTCGCCACCCGGAAACCATTTGTTTCCAGTAGAAGTTCCGTGGTTTAAATCTTTAATTCCTAACTTTTCCAATGCTTCTTCAATACCGAAGCTAGTGGTTGTTGCTTGCATATATTTATAGTTTTTTATTCGAAAATTTATGAAGCGCAAAGGTACACAATGCGCTGAAGAAAGTAAAACGAAACGGTATCTGTTTGGGAAATACGCTGTTAATCTTGTGTGAAACGTGGGTCGGCTTCCATCACCGTTCCGCATTTGTTACAAGTTCGCAGCTCTTTGCTCCCGTAGAAATGTTTGAAGTGCTTTAGAAAATCGGTTTCAATATCGCTTAACGGGAAGTAAACTTCATATAATTTATTATTGCAATTGTCGCAAAACCAAAGCAATCCATCTTTTCCTTCAAGATCGGTTCGTTTTCTTTCAATAACCAAACCTATGGAACCTTCACTTCTGCCTGGAGAATGCGGTACTTTTCCGGGATGAAGATACATATCGCCGGGACCAAGTTCCATCACTTTTTTCTCCCCATTTTCTTGGATTGCAACTTGAATATTTCCTTCCAATTGATAGAAAAGTTCTTCCGTTTCATTGTAGTGGTAATCCTTTCGGGCATTGGGGCCGGCGACTATCATTACGATATAATCGTCAGATTCAACGTATAAATTTTTATTGCCCACTGGTGGTTTCAGGAGGTCGCGGTTTTCCTCAATCCATTTATTGAGGTTGAAAGGTTTTTTAATAGCCATTGCCGTATTTTTAACTGTTACGTAAAAATACGGCAAAATGGTCTAATAGAAAAGGGATGTGAGGTTACTTTCTATAAAAGAGTTCGGTGAAGTAGCTGCGACCTTTAGGGCATTTCATTACGCCAAAACCAGTGTGGGTATAATTGCCTTCAATAATGGCTCTGTGGCCTGGGCTGTTTAACCAAGCGTTTACTACAGCTTCGGCAGTGTCGTATCCATAGGCCACATTTTCGCCGACTACTTGCGCGTTGTCGTGATATTTAATTCCTTCGGAACGATATCCAAAATTGTCGTGATTTATCTGTTCTTTATTAATCATATATTCGGTATGATCTACAGCAAAAGCCGATGCATACTGATTATCCATGATAAGTTTTGAAAGGCCTAACGATGCACGATGGTCGTTAACTAAACTTAAAATTTCTGAGGAAATTTGGCTGTCATTTTTCTGTGCTAGTGCTAAATCAATATCATATTTAGCTGCTTCAACTTCAGCTGAATCCTCTTTTGAACAAGAGGTAATTACTAGGCATAGCAATGCCACTGCAAGTAGGTTGCTTTTTAGTAGGTGCATAATTTGGGGAACATCAAATTTGGGGCATGATGTTGAGTCAAATATATAAAAATAATTGAACGAAAATGCTTTTAGTCGAAAAAATATTACACTTTATCGGATAAACAGGTGTATTCTGTTTTTTGAAAACTAAACGATATATCGCTGAACTAGCATAAACATTATATTTTTGACGTATATTAGTATTAAATTAAAATAACAGACATGGTTAAAATTTTAACATATCTTATTGCATTATTTCTACTTATTGGATGTAAAAACAAAGAAAAATCTTCTTTTGAGAACATAAATACTTCCAAAAATTCAATCGAAAAAACAGAAAACTTTGGAATTGTCATCCATGGAGGTGCTGGAACAATTCTCAAAGAAAATATGAGTGATTCTTTGGAAGCGGCCTATAAAGCCAAACTTAAAGAAGCTATTTCCGCAGGTTATGAAATTTTAAAAAATGGCGGCACTTCTTTGGAAGCAGTTACACATACTATTAATGTTATGGAGGATTCGCCACTTTTCAATGCGGGAAAGGGTGCGGTATTTACACACGAAGGTTCCAACGAACTCGACGCGTCAATTATGGACGGTGCTACCTTGAATGCTGGAGCCGTAGCGGGAGTGAAACATATTAAAAACCCAATAGACTTAGCCAGAGATGTAATGCAGAAAAGCGAACATGTAATGCTTTATGGTGCTGGCGCGGAAGAATTTGCAAAAACATTGGGTTATAAATTGATGGATACTTCCTATTTCTACACCAAAAATAGATATGAGTCTTTGCAAAAGGTTTTGGAAAAGGAAAAAAGTAAAAATGAAAAGAAGGTTTCCTTTGAAGATTCTTATATAAAAAACTCAAAATTCGGAACCGTTGGTTGTGCAGCCTTGGACAAACACGGAAACCTCGCCGCCGGAACCTCAACGGGCGGAATGACCAACAAACGCTGGAACCGCATTGGCGATGCACCGATTATTGGCGCTGGAACCTATGCAAATAATACAACTTGCGCCGTTTCATCAACGGGTTGGGGAGAATATTTTATACGTTCCGTGGTTGCATATGATATTTCGGCATTGATGGAATATAAAGGAATGACTTTGCAGGAAGCTGCTTCAGAAGTTATCCAGGAAAAAGTCCCAGCCCTTGGTGGCGATGGTGGCATTGTTGCAATTGATAAGGATGGAAATGTAGCGATGGAATTCAACACTGCGGGCATGTATCGCGCCACGATGAATTCCGAAGGTGAATTAATTATTAAAATCTATAAAGAAGAATAAATGGAACCGTATTACGCTGTAATTTTCACCTCTGTTCAAACAGAAAATACCGAAGGTTATTCTGAAATGGCAGAATTGATGGAAAATCTTGCGAAAAAACAGACAGGATATTTGGGTATTGAAAGCGCACGAAATGAAGTTGGCATTACCGTAAGCTATTGGCAAAGCCTTGAAGGTATTAAAAACTGGAAAACAAATTTGGACCATTTAACTGCGCAAAAAAAAGGTAGAGAACAATGGTATTCCTATTATAAAGTGAGGGTTTGTAAGGTGGAAAGAGAGTATGAATTTGAGCGGTAACAAACGCTAAATTATTGCCAACCTGTTAATTATCTCCCAAATATTAAATTTTAAAATACGATTATAAAACAGTTATACGTTACAAATTTAACCTCCCCACCCATAGAACGTATTTAAGTAATTATTTCAAACAAAACGAATTGGTTTTTGCTTTGCAGCCCAATCATTTTGCCTTATTTTTAAATGCTTTTAACCATCGCTTATGAAAACCTCACTCAAGTTCCTATCTGTCCTTTTATTGCTATTCGTTTTTTCCTGCAAAGACAAAGACAAGCATTCCGAAACCGACAATCTTTTCAAGTTCAAGGAATACATTTCGTATAATACCTACGGTAACCAATCCATCACCACGGATATTCGTGTTGAACTTGCAAAACCGTTGGAGCAATTTGAGCTCACTCAGGAACTTGCTGCCGATGAATATTTAAAAATTTCTCCTGCTACGAAAGGTAAATTGGTTGTTGAAAACGGCAAAACGTTAATTTTTCAACCTTCCGAATATTTAAAGCCCGACACAGAATATACTGTAACGGTAAAACTGGATAAATTTTACGAAGACATTTCCAAAGAATTCAAAACCTATACTTTCAGCTTTCACACCATTAAGCCCAATTTTAAAGTAGATATTGGCAAACTTCAAAGCTACAGCAAGCAATGGCAATATGTTGAAGCTTCCGTTGAAACATCGGATGTAATTTCTTTGGAAAAAGCGAAACAATTGGTTTCGGCGTCGCAGGAAGGCAAAAAGTTAAAACTGAAATGGCCGTCAGAAGAAAAAGAGGCGCGCTATTTCAACTTTACCATCGACAGTATTTCAAGGAAAATTGACGATTCCGAAATTCTCATAAAATGGGACGGCAAACCGATCGGCGCGGAAAATAAAGGTGAAAATACCTTTGCAATTCCAGGCCAAAACAATTTTACAATCGTTGACATCAGCAGCACCTTGGCGCCAGCTGCACTTTTAAGTATCAATTTTTCCGATCCATTGCTGGAAAATCAGGATTTCGCTGGTTTGGTTACTATTGAAAATACTCAGGATTTGCGTTATGAAGTCAACGGAAATGTGTTAAACGTATATCCACCAAATCGCGTTGTGGGCAATGTAAAAGTCACTGTTTTCACGGGAATAAAAAACACTGAAGGCTTCGGATTAAAAAAGGAATTTTCAGAATTGGTTTCTTTCGAACAGTTGAAACCAGCCGTTCGGATGATTTCAAAAGGTGTAATTCTCCCGAATTCTGCTTCTACTCCAGTTTATTTTGAAGCTGTAAACCTTTCAAAAGTTGATGTCCGCGTTATTAAAATTTACGAAAACAACGTTTTGCAATTTCTTCAAAGTTATAATTTAAACGATAACAACACCTACGATATTAAACGCGTTGGACGCCGAATTGCCAAAAAAACCATCGAACTAAAAAATACCGATTTGGGCGATAACGGCAGTTGGAAAGCCTACGCCATCAACCTTTCGGAATATTTTAAAGCAGATCCCGGCGCCATTTATCAATTGGAGTTCAGCTTTAAAAAAGATTATATTACTTATGATTGTAGCGAAACCACTTCCGAAGAAATTTCAGATGAAAACGCTGAGGAAGGAGATGAATATTACGATGATTACTACGAAGAAGATCCCTATTACGCCAACGATTCATCCGAAGATGAAGAAATTCGTGAAGAACGCTATTGGGATAACGAAATTTACCGTTGGCGGAATTACACCTATAATTGGGAAGAGCAAGACAATCCCTGCCATCCCGCATATTATAACGAAGAGCGCGTAGTTACCGCAAATATTCTGGGCTCAGATTTGGGCTTGATTGTAAAAAAAGGAAACAACCGTTCGTACCACTTTATTGCCACAAATTTGATAACCGCAAAGCCGGAAGGTGGCGTAAAAGTGAAACTTTTCAACTATCAGCAGCAGCTTATTGAAACCGTAACCACAGAAAGCGATGGAATGACGCTTTATGATGGCACTAAAAATGCAGCTTTTGCAGTGGCACAGAAAGGAAATAATTTTGCCTACGTAAAACTGGAAGACGGAAATGCCCTTTCAATGAGTAATTTCGACATTTCTGGGAAGGAACTTCAAAAAGGATTAAAAGGTTATACTTATACTGAACGTGGCGTTTATCGTCCGGGAGATAGTATTCACTTGACTTTCGTGTTGAACGACAATGCAAATCTCCTTCCAAAAAATCATCCAGTTACTCTCTCAGTGACTGATGCACGAGGAAAACTTGTTTATCGCACGGTTCAGCAAACAAATTCTTCAAAAGATGGATTTTATTATTTCCCAATTAACACTGATGCTTCAGCACCAACGGGGAATTGGAACGCTACAGTAACCGTTGGTGGCGCACAATTTTCACACACTTTGAAGGTGGCGACAATTAAACCAAACCGTTTAAAAATTAAACTCGATTTTGAAGATGAAATTCTCGACGCCACAAAACCCGTAAAAGGAACGGCAAGCGCAATGTGGCTTCACGGTTCGCCTGCGCGCAATTTAAAAATTGATATGACCGCCACACTTCGTGCGAGCAATTCAGCTTTTCCGAAGTTTCCAAAATACAATTTCATCGACCCAATCCGAACTTTTTCCGAAGTGGAAATCCCTGTTTTGGATGTGCAACTTTCTTCGGAAGGCAGCACTTCTTTCAGCCAAAATCTGGAGGTTGGTAAAAACGCGCCCGGAATGTTGAAAGCCACATTTTTAACGAAAGTATATGAAGGCGGCGGCGATTTTTCAATGGATATTTTTTCAAAGGATTTGGCGCCGTTCTCACATTTTGTAGGTTTAAAATCGCCCGAAGCTGGGCGTTACGGTTCCTATTTTACGGATGAAAACACAACTTTTGACGTAGTTTCCGTGGATGCGCAGGGCAAAGCTGCGGCAAATCGCGAACTTGAAGTAAAAGTTTTCCAGATTGAATGGCGCTGGTGGTGGAATCGTGGTTCGGACAATCTTTCAACCTATGAAAATTCAACCGTGCACCGTCCCGTAAAAGATTTCACTGTAAAAACCGATGGCAGCGGAAAGGGAAAATTCACCGTAAATATTCCCGAAGAAGAAGGCGGCAGATATTTAATTCGCGTCATCGATAAACAATCCGGCCACGCAACCGGGCGCATAACGTATTTCTACAGGAATTGGTGGCAGCGCCCAAGTGACGGCGATGCTGAAAGTGCGCGCATGTTGCTCTTTTCAGCAGATAAGGAAAAATACAATGTGGGCGAGGAAGCGTTTATAACCTTTCCTTCGGGAAGCGATGGCCACGCGTTGATTAGCGTTGAAAACGGCACCGAGGTTTTGGCAACGCATTGGATTGAAACCAAAAAAGGCGAGACCAAAGCTGCGATAAAAATCACAAAGGAAATGGCGCCGAATATTTATGTAAATATTTCGCTGCTCCAACCGCACAGCCAAACGAAAAACGATTTGCCGATACGGCTTTACGGCGTTATTCCGCTTTCCGTGGAAGATCCTTCAACGGTGCTACATCCAAAAATCACGATGCCAAATGTGTTGAAACCTGAGGAAAATTTCACCGTAAAAGTTTCCGAGGAAAAAGGCAAACCAATGACTTATACTTTGGCGGTTGTTGATGAAGGTCTACTGGATTTAACACGCTTTGCAACGCCAGATATTCACGAAGCTTTTTACAGCCGGGAAGCTTTGGGAGTTAAGACTTTTGATATGTTTGATTATGTGATTGGCGCCTATTCCGGCAGTGTGGATAATATTTATGCAATCGGTGGTGGCGATGCGGCTTTGGGTGCAAAAAACAGAAAAGCGGATCGATTTAAACCTGTGGTAAAATACCTCGGCCCATTTGAACTCGCCGCTGGAAAAACCGCAACACACATTATTATGATACCGAATTATATCGGTTCCGTTCGTACGATGGTTATTGCGGGCGATAAAACTAAAAGTGCCTATGGAAGTGTTGACAAAACCACACCCGTCCGTACGCCTTTGATGGTGCTGGCCTCGCTTCCGCGGAAATTATCTCCGGGCGAAACAGTTACGCTTCCCGTAACCGTTTTTGCGATGGAAAACAAAGTGAAAACCGCCACGATTTCGGTAAAAACAGGTGATGCGCTGAAGCCGAAAAAAGGTGCTTCCAAAACGGTTACGTTCAGCGGACCGGGCGAGCAGATTGTGAATTTTGAATTCGAAGTACTTCCAACGAAGGAATTTCAAACCATTGAAGTAACCGCTTCCGGAAACGGAGAGAAAGCAAGCTACAAAGTGGAAATTGACGTGGAAAACCCGAACCCTATTTCGCAAAAATCCACAAATTATACTTTAGACGGAAATGCTTCGCAAACCATAAATTTCGAAACTTTTGGCGTTCCCGGAAGCAATGCCGCGATGCTTGAATTTTCAACTTTACCACCGATGGATTTTGGAAAACGAATGGAATATTTGATACATTATCCGTACGGATGCATTGAACAGACTACTTCTTCGGCATTTCCGCAGTTGTATTTGGCAGATGTTTTCGACATTACTTTTGATAAAAAGAAGGATATTGAGAAAAACGTAAAAGCAGCAATTGAGCGATTGGGCAGATTCCAAATCGCAAACGGCGGACTTGCATATTGGCCCGGAGAGCGCGAAGCTGACGAATGGGCGACCAACTATGCCGGTCATTTTATGCTGGAAGCGAAGCAAAAAGGATACGCTTTGCCAATCAGTTTTATGAGCAATTGGTTGCTATACCAGCAAAACACGGCGCGTCAATGGCGAAACAGTTATAAGGTTTATAATTCAAGTTTGACGCAGGCTTACAGACTTTATACCTTGGCATTGGCTGGAAAACCCGAGCTTGCAGCAATGAACCGTCTTCGTGAGAGCAAAGAATTGAGCAACGACGCAAAATGGCGACTTGCCGCAGCCTATGCTTTGGCTGGAAAGAAAGAAGTTGCACAACAAATTGCACAAACCGCAAACATCAATTTCGTTTCACAGAAATATGATTATTATACGTACGGTTCGCCTTTCAGAAATAGGGCGATGGCTTTGGAAACGTTGGTGCTTTTGGGAGATTCGAAACAACGTGATTTAGCGATTTCCGTAGCGAAAGATCTTTCTTCAGGAAATTGGTACAGCACGCAGGAAACTTCGTATGCCTTGATGGCGATGGCGAAAATGGTCGCCAAAAACGGTGGAAAGGCTATGGAGCTTACCTTTACAAATGGCGGGAAATCGGTTGAGGTGAAAACCGACCGAGCAATTGCGCAGCGCGATCTTTCTTTTGTAATGGGAAGCAATTCTGTTTCGGTGACCAATAAAAAAGGAAATGTGGTTTACGTTACGCTTTCGCAACGCGGGAAACTTCCGCTCGGAAAAGAACTCGCAGAACGACGCAATCTCTCCATAAAATCTGAATATTTGGGAGGTGATGGAAAACCAATTGACGTTACAAAATTGCGACAGGGAACTGAAATCATTGCAAAAGTGAGTGTTACCAACACTTCCAACAATTGGATAAACAACGTGGCTTTGGCAAAAATCTTCCCAAGCGGTTGGGAAATAGTAAACACCAGTTTTTCAGAATTGGGAGGTGGTGCCAGTGGAAACGCACGTTATACGGACATTCGCGATGACAGGGTGAATTTCTTTTTTGATTTAAACGCAGGTGAGACCAAAACTTTCAGCGTAAAATTGAACGCTTCCTATTTGGGTACGTATTATTTGCCGGGAACGCAGGTTGAAGCTATGTATGACAACTCGTATTACGCGCGAAATAAAGGGATGTGGGTAACGATTGAGCAGTAAAATCTTTTGAAATTTGACAAATCTGAAATAAAGAAAAGAATCAGCAGGCACAAAATAAAACTCAGTGTCCTGCTGATTTTATTTTTGGTTTGGCTTTTCTGTCTTCCGTCACCATTATTCAACGTTCCCACCGCAACCGTTGCCGAAAGCAGCAGCGGACAAATGCTGGGCGCACGAATTGCAGATGATGGGCAGTGGCGGTTTCCGCAAATGGATTCCGTGCCGGATCGGTTTGAAAAATGTATTCTTTATTTTGAGGATGAGCATTTTTACCGGCATCCCGGTTTCAATCCGATTTCCATTTCAAAAGCACTTTGGAATAATCTTACCAGCGATTTCCGCCGAGGTGGGAGTACGATTACGCAACAGGTTATTCGGCTTTCCCGACAAAATAAAGGACGAACCTATTTCGAAAAAATTATTGAGATTTTTCAAGCCACACGTTTGGAAGCGGGTTACAAAAAGAAATCAATTTTGAATTTATACGCTTCGTATGCGCCTTTCGGTGGAAATGTGGTTGGGTTGGAAACCGCTTCGTGGCGCTATTTTGGAATTCCGGCAAGTGACTTGAGTTGGGGACAATCGGCAGCTTTGGCCGTGCTTCCCAATGCTCCCGCCCTTATTTTCCCCGGAAAGAATGAAGAAATTTTAAAACAAAAAAGAGATGCGCTATTGCTGAAACTTTTTCAAAATGAAGTGATTGATGAAACAACCTATCAATTGGCTTTGGATGAAAAATTGCCGGGAAAACCTTTGCCATTACCCGAATTTGCACCTCATTTAACTGAAAAAATAAGAAAGGAACATCACGGAAAACGCATTGAAACCACGATTGATTTTTCGCTTCAACAAAAAGTGAACAATATTGTAAAAGAGCAACATTATATGTTGGCGCAAAACCAAATCAATAATCTTGCGGTGTTGGTTTTGGATGTAAACACCCGCGAGGTTTTGGCGTATGTAGGCAATTCTCCAACAAATCTGGAACACAATAATTTTGTGGATATAATTGAAAAGCCCCGAAGCACGGGGAGTATTATGAAACCATTTTTATTCACTTCATTATTGGATGCTGGCGAAATTCTTCCGAATACGTTGGTGGCGGATATTCCAACGACCGTAAATGGTTACACGCCTGAAAATTTCGATAAAAAATTCAATGGAGCAGTTCCGGCAAGTGTCGCGCTATCGCGTTCTCTGAACATACCTGCGGTGCGGATGTTGCGGGATTTTGGGTTTCAGCGGTTTTATAATGTTTTAAAAAAGACCAATCAAAAAGCAATCGATAAACCTGCGGATTATTACGGCTTATCGTTAATTCTCGGTGGCGCGGAGAGCAGTTTATGGGATATTACAAAGGCTTATGCCGGAATGGCTTCCACCTTAAATTTTTTCAACAACTCTTCAAGTGAATACCGAAAAAATGAATTTGTGGAACCTGTTTATGTGAAAGATTACGAAGAAATATCCTTCGGGGAAATTCAGCAAAAACCTTCCGTTTGGAATGCTGGAGCTATTTACGAAACCTTTGAAGCGATGGAAAAAGTAAATCGTCCAAGCGGTGAGGAAAACTGGGAATTTTTCACGAGCAGTCAACCGTTAGCTTGGAAAACGGGAACGAGTTATGGTTTTAAAGATGCGTGGGCCGTTGGCGTTACGCCAAAATACGCAATCGGTGTATGGGTTGGAAACGCTGATGGTGAAGGTCGTCCGGGCTTAACAGGGATTCAAGCTGCCGCACCAGTTTTGTTTGATGTATTAAATGTTTTGCCACAAAGTGGGTGGTTTAAAATTCCGTATGATGAATTGGTTGAGGTTGAAATCTGTACCAAAAGCGGCCATCTTGCTGGACTTTTTTGCGAGGAAACAAAAATGGAATGGATTCCAAAAAACGGAACACGAACCGAAGCTTGTCCGTACCATCAAACTGTATTTCTATCCCGAGGCGTCGGGACGGAAAATTTTCGGGTTAATTCTTCATGTTATCCACTTTCGGAAATGGTTCAAAAGAACTGGTTCGTGCTGCCGCCGGTGATGGAATATTATTACGCACAACTTCACCCGGAATACAAAATCCTGCCTCCCTTTGCGCCCAATTGCTTGCAAGAAGGCGAAAAGTTGATGGCTTTTATATACCCGAAGAAAAATGAAACCGTTCTTCTTCCAAAGAATTTTGATGAAAATGTAAACGAAGTCATTTTCAAGTTGGCCCATCGTTCGCCCGAAACCACTGTTTTTTGGTATTTGGATTCAAAATATATCGGCAAGACCGAAACCTTTCACGAATTGGCCATTTCACCAAAACCGGGAACATATTTATTGACCACGGTAGATCAGGACGGCAATGAACTTCGTGAGCAAATTGAAATAAAATCCGCTTCAGAAAACCCTTAAAAATTATTTAACAAAACATTAATACTGATTGGTTCGGAATATTACGAACCAAGCGTACTTTTGCATCTTCATTTTAAATCATAAGTATATTTTGACTAAAAAAGAAAGCTTAATTGAGAAATTGGGAGTTCACATTGAGAGCAAGGATCAACTTGCTCCTCTGGCAGCGCGAATTCTTGCAACCTTGGTTTTAAGTGGAAAAAAAGGAAGCACTTTTGAATCTTTGGTATGTGAACTCAGCGCCAGTAAAAGTACAATTTCAACACATTTAACCACTTTGCAGGCCGCAAACCGAATTACCTATCACACAAAATGTGGTGATAGAAAAAAGTATTTCACACTTGTTCCAGATGTGATGATAAATTCCATGAATGAAATGCTCAAAAACTGGAAAAATGAACGCGATCTGCATCTTGAAATAATGGAATATAAAAAGGAAATAAATGCAGAACTTCCTGAGGATTGTTCAGAAATTTTCGACTTGGAATTACATAAAGATTATTTGGAATTCCTTGCACAAGCAAGTGCTTCCATGGAAAAAATTCAAAAAAAGCTTACTGAAAAACATAAAAACGACTAATTAAATCAACAATGAAAAAGAAAAATTTTATTCATTCACTTCCCATAGCTTTAGGCATTCTGCTATTGTTTTCTTCTTGTGGTGACGACAAAAGTGCACAACAGGCCCAAATGGCACAACAAGCCCCAACTTTACCGGTTGTATCAATTCCAACGAAAACTGTTACAGCGTTTACAACCTATCCCGCAAGTATTGAAGGGATTGTGAACAGTCAGGTAAATGCAAAAATTTCAGGATATATTACTGATGTTTTGGTTGATGAAGGTCAAAAAGTAAGAAAGGGACAAACGTTATTTAGACTGGAGACCCAAACTTTGAGCCAAGATGCCGCTGCCGCTCGCGCCAATGTAAATGCTGCACAGGTTGAGGTTGATAAACTGAAGCCTTTGGTTGAAAAAAACATTATCAGTAATGTGCAACTTGAAACTGCCAAAGCAAAACTCCAACAAGCAAAAAGTGGCTATAACAGCATTGCGGCAAATATAGATTACGGAAACATTAAAAGCCCAGTTGATGGTTATGTGGGTTCCATAAATCTTCGGAAAGGTGCGTTGGTGAGTCCATCATCACAAGTCCCTATGACGACTGTTTCAGACATTAGCAAAGTGTATGCTTATTTCTCAATGAATGAAAAGGAATATTTGGATTTTATTCAAAATGCGGAAGGAAAGGATATTGAGGAAAAAATAAAAAAACTTCCGAAAGTGCAATTGTTATTGGCAAACGGAAGCCTTTACGAAGAAGAAGGAACCATTGAAACCATTAATTCACAAATAAATGCGAATACGGGTTCTATTTCTTTCAGAGCTGTTTTTGATAATCCTTCAAGAATCTTAACAAACGGTAACAGCGGAAAAATAAAAGTTCCAAAAGTTTATACCGATGCTGTAGTTGTTCCGCAGGAAGCTACCTATGAGCAACAGGGCAGTATTTATGTGTATAAAGTTGGTGAAGATGGTATGGCTACTTCAACAAAAATTGAGACAACGGCAGAAGTTGGAAACCTTTACGTGGTAGCTTCCGGCTTGCAGAAAGGCGATAAAATTGTTGCAAAAGGTGCAAACAAACTACGTGGAAATTCCAAAATAAATCCACAGGAAATGCCTTTTGACAGCATTGCCAAACCTATTGAAAAAGTTTTCAGATAACCGTTTAAGAAAAACCAATCATGTTAAAAACATTTATAGACAGACCCGTACTCTCTACGGTTATCTCGATAATTATTGTGATTTTGGGAATTTTGGGGCTTTCCAATTTGCCCATTACCCAATACCCCGATATTGCCCCGCCGACCATTCAGGTGAATGCAACGTATCCAGGGGCGAACGCCGAAACCATTCTTGAAAGCGTTATTATTCCGTTGGAAGAGCAGATAAACGGAGTGGAAGGAATGACCTATTTAACCTCTACCTCCACCAACAACGGAACGGCTTCCATTAGTGTATTTTTTGATCAGGATGTAGATCCGGACATTGCCGCTGTAAACGTTCAAAACCGCGTGGCACGTGCAAATTCATTGTTGCCGCAAGCTGTAATTCAAACTGGGGTTACAACTTCAAAACAGCAAACCAGTGCGTTGATGTTTCTTTCGTTTTACAGTACGAACAAAGATTATGACGACACTTTTCTTCAGAATTATTTAAAGATAAACGTAATTCCCGAATTACAAAGGGTAAATGGTGTTGGTGACGTGAGTGTATTCGGAGGAAAAGATTACTCCATGCGCATTTGGCTAAATCCTCAAAAACTTGCAGCCTATAGCTTGATGCCTTCAGACGTTGTGGCGGCTTTAAAAGAACAGAGTTTGGAAGCCGCAGCAGGTTCTTTGGGTGAAAATAATGGCGAAGCCTTTTCATATACCATTAAATATCCCGGCCGTTACAAAACTGAGCAGCAATACAGTGACATTGTGATTAAGGCTTTGGGAAATGGCGAATTTTTAAGATTGAGCGATGTTGCACAAATAGAACTTGGCGCACAATCTTATGCAGGTGGATCTGTTACCAATGGAAATCCTGCGGTAAATATGGGTATTTTTCAAACGAAAGGTTCAAATGCACAGGAAATTATTGATGCCATAAAAGAAGAATTAAAGAATGTAGAGCGTGATTTACCAGAGGGGATTACCTATTATATTCCTTATGACACGAACAATTTCTTAAATGCTTCTATTGAAAAAGTGGTAAGCACTTTGGTTGAAGCCTTTCTCTTGGTTTTCCTTGTTGTATTTATATTTTTACAGGATTTTCGTTCCACTTTAATTCCTGCAATTGCGGTTCCTGTATCTATTATTGGAACATTTTTCTTCCTGAACTTATTTGGATATTCTATCAACTTATTGACGCTTTTCGCTTTGGTATTGGCAATTGGTATTGTGGTTGATGACGCTATTGTAGTCGTCGAGGCAGTCCATTCAAAGATTGACGAAGGAGAGAAAAGCCCGAAAAAGGCATCGCTTAAAGCCATGCACGAAATCTCTGGAGCTATTGTTTCCATTACCTTGGTGATGTCCGCAGTGTTTATTCCCGTAACTTTTATAAAAGGGCCTACGGGAGTATTTTACGAACAATTTGGGGTTACGCTTATTGTTGCAATTATTATTTCTGCAATTAACGCTTTGACTTTAACTCCTGCGCTGAGTGCACTTTTCTTAAAAGGTCATGATGAAAAACAGAACAGTAAAAAACCAGGTTTTATTCAGAAATTCTTTAATGGTTTTAACCGAGGTTTTAAAGCTACAGTAAACCGTTATGGAAGATCGGTTCATTTCCTATACAGACATAAATGGATTACTGGAGTTATTTTGCTTTTGGCAGTTTTGGGAATTTGGTGGTCATCCGCAACTTTGAAAACAGGCTTTGTTCCCGATGAAGACCGTGGAATTATCTTTATGAACGTTGAACTTCCAGCTGGTTCGTCCATTGATAGAACGCACGAGGTAAACCAAATTCTTTACTCAAAAATTAAAAATCTGCCAGGCGTTCAAGGGGCATCTGTAATTGACGGTCGAAGTTTGATCAGCGGTGCGGGAAGCAACTACGGACTTGGATTTATTAGGCTTGACGACTGGAAAGACAGAAAAGATGAATCGCTTTCCGTACAAGCAATAACGGGGCAACTTTTCGGAATTGCCGCACAAATTCCAGATGCCCAAATTATATTTTTCTCGCCACCAAGTATTCCCGGTTTCGGAAACTCGGCTGGAGCCGAAGTGAATCTTTTGGATCGTTCCGGCGGAAGCTTTACAGATTTGGACCAAACCAATCAGGAATTTATTGCAAAATTGAGCCAGCGGCCTGAAATTCAATATGCGCAATCATCCTTCAACACGCGTTATCCGCAATATGAAATGACGCTAAATGTGCCTTTGGCAAAAGAAGTGGGGGTTTCGGTTCAAACTATTTTCAATACCCTTCAAGGTTATATAGGAAGTATTTTCGCAGCAGATTTTTCCCGCTTCGGAAAACAATATCGCGTGTATGTTCAAGCATTGCCGGAAGACAGGGCAAGCGAAAACGATTTGAACAATATTTATGTGCGCACTGCCAGTGGTGAAATGACACCAATTACCCAATTCGTTACGCTGAAACGGGTTTATGGGCCACAATCGGTTACGCGTTTCAATTTGTTCAATTCCACAAAAGTTACTGCTGCACCAGCACCGGGCTATAGCTCGGGTGATGTTATTGCCGCTGTTGAAGACGTGAGCAAAACTTTGCCGAGCAATTTTGATATCGCTTACTCAGGTTTAACCTTGGAAGAAAAAAGCGCAGGCAACCAAACAACGATGATTTTCATTTTGTCATTGGTATTCGTTTACTTTTTGCTCGCAGCTCAATATGAAAGCTATTTATTGCCGTTTTCGGTTCTATTTTCATTGCCGGTTGGGGTTTTTGGAGCCTATATTTCAACACAGTTTATGGGCTTGCAAAACAATATCTACTTTCAGATTGCGCTCATAATGCTTATAGGGTTGCTCGCGAAAAACGCAATTCTTATAGTTGAATTTGCCCTACAGCGAAGAAGACACGGCGAATCTATTTTGGATGCTGCCATTGACGGTGCCGAAGCGCGATTGCGACCAATTTTGATGACTTCCTTCGCCTTTATATTTGGATTGATGCCGTTAGTGCTTTCAAACGGGGTTGGGGCCGCAGGGAATCGTTCCATTGGTACCGGAGCCGTTGGTGGTTTATTGATAGGAACAATTTTAGGGGTTTTTGTAATTCCCATTTTGTTCATCCTTTTCCAGTGGTTACAGGAAAAAATTACGGGTGCACCGACTGAAAAATTAGAAACTATTGAAGAAAACACTTCTCATGAAAAAGAATAGCATATATAAAATATTGATATTGGCAAGCTTGCCATTTCTGCTGGTTTCCTGCTTCGCCGCAAAAGATTATGAACGGCCACAAGTTGTAAATGAAGCAAATTACCGAACTGAAAATCTTCCGCAGGATACGTTGAGCATTGCAACCCTTTCGTGGAAGGAATTATTTACAGACCCGACACTACAAGGTTATATTGAAGAAGGCTTAAAAAACAATATGGATATTCGGGTGGCGCTTCAGCAAATACGTATAGCCGAAGCGTATGTAAAACAGGGCAAGGCGGGCTATTTTCCTTCCTTGAATGGAAATGCCAAATACACTCATCAGGAATTGCCGGCCCAAAACCAGTTTGGCGATATTTCTTCAATCAGTCAATACGAGTTGAGCGCTAGCCTTTCTTGGGAAGCTGATATTTGGGGGAAAATCCGCAGTAATGAAAGGGCTTTTCAAGCTTCATACCTTCAAACTGTTGCGGCACACCAAGCCGTAAAAAGTAGGTTGATTGCAAATATTGCATCGGTTTATTACCAATTGTTGGCATTGGATGAACAAATTCGTGTTACCGAGGAAACCATCGAAACGCGTTCAAAAGGTTTGGAAACAACCCAAGCTTTAAAGGAGGCCGGAAACGTTACCGAAGTAGGCGTAAAACAAACGGAAGCGCAGCTTTATACCGCTCAAGGAATTTTAATCGATTTAAAAAACCAAGCCCGCCTGTTGGAAAATACAATGTCTATTTTATTGGGAAGCGCTCCGCACGAAATAACCCGTGGAAGCTTGGAAAATCAAGACATCGAAATACCTTTAAACACGGGAATTCCATCTCAATTGCTTAGAAATAGACCCGATGTTATGGCCGCAGAATATAGTTTGATGAATGCTTTCGAACTTACAAATGCTGCGCGCGCAAGTTTCTATCCCTCATTGACGCTTTCGGCGACGGGAGGTTTTCAGAATATTGAGATTGATAAACTTTTCAATGCCAATTCGCTATTTGCAACAATTATTGGAGGATTGACGCAGCCTATTTTCAACAAACGTCAAATCCGCACGCAGTATGAAGTTTCCCAAGCAAGGCAGGAACAGGCCTATTTGGATTTTAGATTGGCTGTTATCACTGCCAGTAAAGAAGTTTCGGATGCGCTTTATAATTATGAGTCTGCAACCGAAAAAATTGAGGTAAACCAAAAGGAATTTGAGGCTTATAATTTGGCGACAGGCTATTCCGAAGAACTTTTGGACAACGGTTTTGCAAACTATTTGGAAGTTTTGAACGCGCAGGAAAATGCGCTTAATTCAAGCTTAAACCTTATAAACACAAAGAATAACCAGCTTCAGGCCATCGTGGATTTATACGAAGCCTTGGGCGGAGGTTGGCAATAGTTTTTTCATATTTTTTATTGTTGATTGTAAATCTGTCTTGAATTTTTTCAAGGCAGATTTTTTTATATCCTATTTCGAAAACAGCTATTTTAGTGCAATGGGAAAATTTCACTTCATCATTTTTTTACTTGTTTTCGCCTTTATTTCCTGTGAAGAAGTTCCAAATGAAACTATTTCGTTGAATGGCGATTGGCAGTTTTCTGAAGATGGAAAAAATGATTGGAAAACTGCGGAAGTTCCCGGAACTGTACAAGCAGATTTGCTGCGATTGGGAGAAATACCAGACCCCTTTTTAAAAAAAAACGAAGACTCCATTCAGTGGATTTCTGAAAGAAATTGGCAGTATAAAAAGCAATTTTCGGTATCCGAAGAAATCTTAAAAAGAACGAAACATTTTTTGAATTTTGAAGGTTTGGATACATATGCCAAAGTTTTTCTCAATGACAGTTTAATTCTCTCCGCAAACAATGCTTTCCGAAGCTGGGAAGTCGATATTAGCGATGCATTAAAACCCGAAAACGAACTTTTGATAATTTTTAAAAGCCCAGATTCCATCGAAAAAAGTGAAGCTGAAAAGTTAGATTACGAGCTTCCCGGCGGAAGTCGTGTTTTCACCAGAAAGCCGCAATATCAATACGGTTGGGACTGGGCGCCTAAAATTAAAACCATCGGAATTTGGAAAAATATTTCATTAATAAATTACAATGTTGCGCGACTAAAAGATGTTTTTCTTGAAACAAAATCCATTTCAGATTCACTTGCTGAAATCGTTGCAAAATTTGAAATTGAAACGGTAAAAGAAGAAGAAATCACGCTAAAAATTACCAATAAAAACACTTCCGAAACTTTTTCTTCAAACTTTAAAACCAAAGCGGGTGAAAGTGAATATCAAATACCTTTCAACATCAAAACCCCAAAACTTTGGTGGACGTATAATTTGGGCGAACCATATATGTATGACATTCAAGTTGAATTGATTCACAATAAAAATGTTTTGGAAACACATTCCAAAAAAATCGGAGTTCGTTCTATAAAATTGATTACAGAAAAAGATTCCATCGGCGAAAGCTTTTATTTCAAGTTAAACGGAAAACCTGTTTATATGAAGGGAGCCAACTATGTTCCCCAACAAATATTTGAAACAAAATTAGACCAAGAAAAATACACAAAACTTATTGATGACGCGGTTTCGGCAAATATGAATATGCTGCGCGTTTGGGGCGGTGGAATTTATGAGGACAACTATTTTTACCAGCTTTGCGACGCAAAAGGAATTCTTGTTTGGCAGGATTTTATGTTTGCCTGCACTATGTATCCGGGCGATGCCGAATTTTTGGAAAACGCAAAACAAGAAGCTATTGAAAATATAAAACGTTTGCGCGGCCATCCAAGTTTGGCGCTTTGGTGCGGCAATAACGAAAACAGCGAAGGCTGGCAGCGTTGGGGCTGGCAGGACGGTAAAACCGAAGCACAAAAGCAGGAAATGTGGAAAAATTATTACGCCGTTTTCAACCATATTTTACCGCGAGCGGTGGACAGTTTAAGTCCGAATATGAATTATTGGGAAAGCTCTCCAAAATATGGCCGAGGCGACAAACGCTACCAATTTGAAGGCGATGCGCACGATTGGTGGGTTTGGCACGATGGCTATCCTTTTGAGCATTTTGAAGAGGAAGTTCCACGATTTATGAGCGAGTTTGGATTTCAGTCTTTTCCCAGTGTTGAAACTATAAAATATGCTACGGAAAGAGATTCTGTTCTATTTAATGACCCGCTTTTTGCAAACCACCAAAAACATGCACGCGGATTTGAGATTATTGAAGATTATATGGCGCGCGATTTTCCCGTTCCTCAAAACGATGACGATTACGTTTATATGAGCCAACTTCTGCAAGCCTATGGAATTTCCAAAGGAATCCATGCCCAGCGCCGCGCGAAACCGTACAATATGGGAACGCTTTATTGGCAGTTGAACGATTGCTGGCCAGCGGTTTCGTGGTCAAGTATTGATTATTTGGGCAATTGGAAAGCATTGCATTATAGCGCAAAAAAAGCTTTTGATAACATTTTGATTTCCGTGGAAGAAAAAAACGACACGCTAAATATTTTTGTTGTTAATGATAGTTTTAAAAACATTAAGGATTCCCTTTCTGTGAAATTGATGGATTTTGATGGAACTGTATTTTTTGAAAAGCAGATTAATGCAGAAAGTCCCGAAAATAGTAGTAAAATCATGTTTTCGCTTCCGTTGGAAACTTTACAATTTCACAGAAAATCTTGTGTTTTAAAAATCAGTTTCGGAAAAAGTGAATTTTTGCATTATTTCGTAAAACCCAAGGATTTGAAGTTGAGCAAAAGTGAAATCGAAATCAAATCTGAAAAGGTGAAAGATGGATTTATGATTACGCTTTTCTCAAAAACACTTCAGAAAAATGTATTTTTAATTGCCAATGAAAAAGGAACTTTTGGAGATAATTATTTTGATCTTTTGCCGAATGAGCCTAAAACAATTCTTTTTTCAACCGAAAGCAAATCACCGCCAAAACTGGAATATAAAACCTTAAATCAATTCATAAAATAACGATGCGAAAAATCCTTTTCTTATTCATATTTATAATGTCCGCTGGAATGTTTTCGCAGAGCGATCAAATTGCACTGATTCCAAAACCGCAGTCTTTGGAATTAAAAAAAGGAACTTTCAAAATTGATAAAAACATTACCCTTTATTTTGAACCAGAATTTGAAATTGCAGGAAATTTTTTAAATGATTTTCTTCAAAATGGAGCGGGATTTCAGCTTAAAAAAACTTCGGAAAAAGAAGCAGATTTAATTTTCAAAAAAGATGTGTCCCAACCTTCCGAAGGCTATATTTTAGAAATATCGAATTCAAAAATTACAATAAAAGCTTCTGATGCGAGCGGTGCTTTTTATGCGGTTCAAACCTTGCGGCAATTACTTCCACCACAGGTTGAGGTAAAAAATCCAACTAAAGAGCAATCATTTTCAATACCACAATTAACGATTACAGATTACCCAAAATTCCAATACCGAGGAATGCATTTGGATTGTGCTCGGCATTTTTTCGATAAAGAGTTCGTGAAAAAATACATCGCCAACCTCGCTTTGTTGAAAATGAATTATTTTCATTGGCATCTCACGGATGACCAAGGTTGGCGGATTGAAATAAAAAAGTATCCGGAACTCACATCAAAAGGTGCTTTTCGCGAAGAAACTCTAATTGGGCATTATAACGATACCCCACAAAAATTTGACGGCAAGCGCTACGGCGGTTTTTACACCCAAGAAGACATAAAAGAAGTAGTAGCTTTTGCTGCAAAACACAACGTTACCATAATTCCCGAAATTGAAATGCCTGGCCACGCCCAGGCTGCAATCAGTGCCTATCCTGAGTTGGGCTGCACAGGCACACAAATTCCCGTTGCTACAACTTGGGGTGTTTTTGAAGATATTTTTTGTCCGAAAGAAGAAACTTTTACTTTTTTGGAAAATGTGTTAAGTGAAGTTATTCCTTTATTTCCAAGTGAATATATTCACATCGGCGGCGATGAAGCCCCAAAATTACAATGGAAGAATTGTGCTCATTGCCAAAAATTGATAAAGGATAAAAATTTAAAAGATGAGCACGGTTTGCAGAGTTATTTCATTCAGCGAATAGAAAAATTTGTAAACAGCAAAGGGAAAAAAATAATAGGCTGGGACGAGATTTTGGAAGGCGGCCTAGCGCCAAACGCAACCGTAATGTCGTGGCGCGGGATGCAGGGCGGCATTGATGCTGTAAAAGAAAAACACGACGTGATCATGACGCCAACCTCACATTCTTATTTTGATTATTATCAAAGCGATAACCCAGATGAGCCCTTGGCGATTGGAGGTTTTGTTCCCTTAAAAAAAGTGTATTCTTTCAATCCAATTTCTAAAGAATTAAATGCAGAGGAGTCAAAATATATACTCGGTGCGCAGGCCAATCTGTGGACAGAATACATTCAGAATGAAAAGCAAGTTGAATATATGGTTTTTCCAAGAATCCTTGCTATGAGTGAAGTTACGTGGAGCGGTCCTTCAGAAAATTTGGAAAAGGATTACCCAGATTTCGTTACTCGCGTTGAAGAGTTTATGCCGCGTTTGGATTCTTTGAATATTAATTATGCCAATCATTTATACGAACTTGAAGGCAAGATTTTGAAAGAGGACGGCAAGGTTTTTTACGAGTTGACAACGCCAACAAAGGGAAAGGAAATCCGCTACTCTATAAATAATTCTGAAACTAAAGCCTATTCAAAACCGATTTTGATTGAAGAAAATTCGAAGATTTCAGCCAATTTTTTTAAAAATGGCGAAAAAGTGGGGCGTGATTTTTTCGAAGAAATTATGTATCACAAAGGAATTACAGCTAAAATTTCATTGAGCGTTCCGCCAAATCCTGCGTATGCCACTGGCGGAAAAGAAGCTTTGATTAATGGAATTTCAGGAAGTGATAAACGTTACGGTGATAAGGAATGGCTGGGGTTTTGGGGAGATGATTTGGAAATTACGATTGATTTCGGAAAGGAAATTGAAATTAATTCGGTAAATCTTCGATTTTATGATGCGCCGGGACAATGGATTCATGCACCGAAAGAGGTTATTGGTTTTTGCTTTGATTTGGAAGGGAAAAAAAATACTTCTTTAACCAAATATTTTCAAAATTTACAACCAAATATAAAAACTGTAAAAATTGATTTATCAATTAGAAATAAACCCATTAGTTCAAGTGTTATACATATTAAGGTTCCCAATTATGGAATCATTCCCGAAGGCCAACAAGGCGCTGGAAACAAAGCCTGGACATTTATTGACGAAATTATTATAGAATGATTATAGAAATTTGCGCCAACAGTTTTGAAAGTGCCCAAGCCGCACAACTTGCCGGAGCACACCGAATTGAACTTTGCACCGAACTTTCGGTTGGCGGGCTCACGCCAAGTTACGGCTTGATTGAAAAAGTGGTTTCGGAATTGAATATTCCCACTCACGTTTTAATCCGTCCGCGAAGTGGAAATTTTACCTATTCCAAAGAAGAATTTGATGTAATGTTGCGCGATATTGCTTTCTGCAAAAAGATGGAATGCGCAGGAATTGTAAGCGGATTTTTAACCTCGGAAAGCAAAATTGATTCAGGAAAAACAAAACGATTAATTGCCGCTTCCGAAGGAATGGAGTTTACTTTTCACCGCGCTTTTGATTGGGTTGAAAACCCAATTGAAGAACTTCAAAAATTGATTGATTTAGAAGTAAACAGATTGCTTTCTTCGGGTCAAAAACCAACTGCAATCGAAGGAATTTCTCTTTTAAAAGAACTTCAAAATATTTCAAAAGGAAAAATTGAAATCATGCCCGGAGGCGGAATTAACATTGAAAATGCCTTGAAATTTAAAGAAGCTGGATTTAAAAGCATTCACTTTTCGGCAACAACGAAAAAGCAAGTTCTTTCAAAAAAGCCCATCGTTTCAATGCACAGTGATTCTTTTTTTGAAGAAGGAATTATTGCGACCTCAAATGCCGAAACCATTCAAAAAATAAAAGCACTTTTAGCGTAACGGAAATCCCTTGGCAGCCCACCACGGGTGGATTTCAATCACCAATCTTCCTGATTTTACCATTGGGTCCATATTGGCTAAGCTGTCCGCCATTTTTTGGGTGGGAACGTTATAAATAGTGATGCCTCGAATGTCGCCATCATTGCCAAACGGGCCTGAAATATCTGCAAAACCTTCTTCATACATCCGGCCCAAATGCGCTAAATGTAACTTTTGAAGGCTATCTGCTTCTTCTTTGGTTTGCGAACGGGTTGGGCCACTTTTCAGGAATGCAATAAAATATTGTTGCATCAAAATAGTATCACCAGATTTGTCGTCAACGTAATCAAAAGTTTGGAAACCTTTTTGAGTAAGTTCCTCTTTCAGCTGCGCCATTGGAATTTTCTCTTCCTCTGGGCAAGGTTCGGTGATGTATTCTTTCTCAATTTTGGTTTCACAACTAAAAAGTGTGATTCCTAAAATTATCAATAGTAGTTTAGTTTTCATTTGTCCAGTTTTTATATGGGGTTTTACTCAAATTTGAATTGTAATATTTCACATCGCCCGTAACTTCCTTTCCCAGCCATTCGGGTTTTGAAAAGGGTTCGGTTTCGGAATCGAGTTCTATTTCGGCAATGATTAAACCTTCGTTATCGCCCATAAAATCATCCACTTCAAAAGTATGGTCGTCAAAGAAAATTTCATAGCGTGTTTTTTCAATAATTCCCGGCTCGCAAAGGTGGAGCAATTCTTCTGCTTCTGCCTGTGAAATCTGCTTTTCCCACTCAAAGCGGGAAAGGCCGGATTTATTTGACTTCCCCTTTATAGTAATAAACCCATCATTCCCTTGTATGCGGATGCGCACGGTGCGTTCGGGATGGGTGTTCAAAAACCCTTGAACGATTCGCGTGCGTTTGTGCGCCTCATTTTTAAAAGCTTCGGAGGTGACTAAAAATTTACGTTCTATTTCCTGCATTTTGGGCTATTTGTTTGATTTCATCGGAAGTGATTTGTTGTTTTGGAAATTCTTTATTCGCCAAAGCCAGCATCGCCTCGGCAATGGTTTCGGCTTTAATCATTTTGTATTTCTTTGGAATCAAAAATCCGAAGGTTTTCATAAAAAAAGTTGCCACTTTTTCACCAAAACGGTTTTCATCCCTATCGCCCACAATGAGCGAAGGTTGCAAAATGTATGTATTTTTAATATTCTGACTTAATACATCGCGCTGCATTTCGCCTTTGGTTTTGTTGTAAAAAATACTGCTATTGGCATCTGCGCCCATTGCCGAAATTACGATAAACGTTTCAATTCCGTTCTGTTTTGAAAGCTTGGCGGCAGTCACAGGAATGCCGTAATCAATCTTTTTATAGGTTTCCTTATCGGGCGTTTTGGATTTTGTGGTGCCAATACAGCAGAAAACCACATCGGCTTTAAAGGCTTCGGAATGATTTTCCAGTTGAAACATATCTATCAAATGCTCCTCAATTTTCGGGGAATTCATATCAGCAGTGCTGCGCGAAAAGAGTTTTATCTTTTCATAAACAGGGTCTTTCAAAAGTTTTTTGAGCAGGATACTTCCCGTTAAGCCCGTGGCGCCTAAAATGATTGCTGTTTTATTCATTGAATATGTTTCCATTAAAAATAGGTTTCGACTGCGCTCAACCAGACATTAAAGATATTAAATTTGTAAGATGCAGGACGAAATGCCCATCCGCAAAATTATACACGTAGATATGGACGCTTTTTATGCGTCCGTGGAGCAGTTGGACAATCCCGAGCTTCGCGGAAAGGCGATAGCCGTGGGCGGAAGTTCGGTACGTGGCGTTGTAAGCGCGGCAAGTTATGAAGCCCGAAAATTTGGTGTACGCAGTGCGATGAGTGGGACGGTAGCACGAAAGCTTTGTCCAGACTTGATTTTTGTACGAACCAATTTTGACCGCTACAAAGAAGTTTCAAAACAAATCAGGAAAATATTTTTTGAATATACCGATTTGGTAGAACCGCTGTCTTTGGACGAAGCTTATTTGGACGTAACCGAAAACAAAAAGGGCAATCCCAGCGCCACGATGATTGCAACCGAGATTCGGAAAAAGATAAAAGAAAAGACAGGGTTGAACGCTTCCGCAGGGATTTCGGTGAATAAATTTGTGGCAAAAATTGCTAGTGATATTAACAAGCCCAACGGACAAAAAACCATTGGTCCCGAGGAAGTGGTTCCTTTTTTGGAAACGCTGGATGTAAAGAAATTCTACGGTGTCGGGAAAGTGACCAAAGAGAAAATGTACCGTTTGGGTATTTTTACGGGAAAGGATTTAAAAAGCAAATCACTTGAATTTTTAGAGGAACACTTCGGAAAGAGCGGCGGGTTTTATTACAAGGTGGTCCGTGGCATCCACAACAGCAAAGTAAAGCCTTCACGGACGCAGAAATCGTTGGCGGCAGAACATACTTTTTCTGAAAATATTTCTTCTGAAATTTTTATGCTCGAAAGGCTTGAGGAAATCGCAGCAGAAGTTGAAAACAGGTTAAAGAGCAAAAAACTGGCGGGAAAAACTGTTACGCTGAAAATTAAATATCGCGATTTTACGCTGCAAACGCGCAGCAAAACGCTTCCGCTGTTTATAGCTTCAAAGGAATTGATATTGGAAGTGGTTAAAGAATTGTTATTTCAGGAAAAAATGAAAGAATCGGTACGGTTGTTGGGAATTTCCATTTCACACCTTAACAACGAAACCCCGAAGAAAAAGGAGGTTCCAAAGGAATCCATAGACGTGCAATTAAAACTTGAATTTTAAATATGACAGAAGACTACGTATCTTTAAACTAATTTAAAACTCCAGCTTATGAAAACCGTAGCTTTTTCCCTTCTTGCCCTTGCAGGTTTTACACTTTTATTTTCCTGTAAAAATGACGCCAAAACCAACGAAGAAACGCAGACTGTTGTAACTGATTCCATTCCTGCGGAAACTGCGCCCGATGCTATGTATGTTACCGCTGTAAGCGGGCTGACCTTACGCGAGTTTCCCAATCTTCAAAGTGCGAAACTTGCCGTGATGCCTTTGGGCACGAAAGTGAAAATTTTGAATGCCGAAGGAAAAACCACGATGAATGTGGGTGGAATTGATGGCGCGATGGATGAGGTTGAATACAATAATAAAAAGGGTTTCGCCTTTAATGGTTTTCTGTCAAAGTTTTATCCACCTGAAGAAGATGCTGCCGCAAAAAGCTATGCTGAGGAATTAAAAAAGGATTTTCCAAAGGTGAATTATTCCGAAGCAACGGGCGGCACAGCAAGCAAGCCCACCAAAACTGAAACTTTGATTCTGCCAACAGATAAATGGCACGAAGCGTTTTTTACGGCCCAACAACTTTTTGCAATTCCGAAATCGTTTGCGTTTCCAAATCCTAAGGGCTCCAATAACGAAACGCAACAAAACAACGAGAAAAAGAAAACCGATTTTATCAGCGAGCTACAGGTTTCACGAAATAGCAACGAACTTCAGAAAATAGTTTATAACTACAAAACAACTGGTTTTGGTTATATGGTAACCATTACCAAAGAAACGGAGGGGATGAAACTTGAGAAGGTTGAGGTTGCGGATTAAAGTCCATATGTTTTTATAGATCTTCTAATAATGTTGAAATAGAAATATCCAATGCTTTTGCTATTACGCCTATTGTAACAATATTGGGCGTAACTTTTCCTTTCTCAATTTTATAAATATATTGTCTGTCTTTTAATGTAAGTTCTGCCAGTTTGGTTTGGGAGAGTTTATTTCTTTTTCTTGCCATTTTTATAGCAAGACCTACGCTAGCAGGAAGGCTTGCTTTAAGTTTTAAAATCTGTTCTTCACTTACAAATGACATGTAAGCAAATTCTTTGAATATTTAATATTTTTCGTAACCTTATAGTACTACATTAAGAATTTTGTTTTGTATTTGGTTTCCTCCCCAGTTATTTAGAAAGCTAATTTTCACAATTATTGTTTAACTAAATACTGATTTTATGAAACCAACCAAATTATTTTTCCGATTACTTTTTTGTACATTTATTGGAAATGTATTTTTTATGAACGCACAACAGACCAATCCTGAATGTGTAGTTATCGAAAACAACCAAACCGATCCTGTTGGAACTTTCAGTTATTCCACAGACATGGAGACATTGAACAATTGTGACCCCATTGTTTTTAACGTTAAATTTTGGGGTATTAAACACCCAGATGGAAATGTTTATTTTCCAAACAGGTATCACGATGCATTGCAGTCCATAGCAAATTTGAATATTCTTTATAATAAATTTGGAATATATTTTAAATTTCGTGGCTATGACGATATTCAGAGTCCAGCACTGCCCAATGATCCAGATGGGTATTTTGTTCTTCAGACTACATCCCAATACAGCGCAATGGTAAGTTGGGCTACCACCAATGGTTATAAAGACGTAAATTCCTTAAATGTGTATGCTTTTGGATGGGCACCATGGGGTGGAGGCATTGCAAATATGCCTAGCACTACCTGCGCTGTAAACTCTGCAGGTTTAGGAAACCTTATAACCACACATGAAATTTCCCATAATCTTTATTTAGGGCATACCCGGTCTGCCAATGAGCATACCACCCGCGATCCGCTTAATCAATATTTTAATGCAACCTTTGCTGGAGACCAAGTTGTGGATACTGCCGCAAACATTGGATTTTACCACAGCAGTTGTAGTTGTACCCTTTATATAGATCCAACGGATTGCACTTATTTTGGTACTGAAACTGATAATTCACCTGATCATAAGGAATATGAAATTTATCATATAGATGTAATAAACATAATGGGAGATGCTTATGGTTGTTCCGAACAATCTTTGACCACAGGACAAGCCATACGTGTACGTGAAAAGGTGGACACTGGATTCTATGATGCGGTATTGACCGATATTGCCTCGCTCTATGAACCTTATGATGGGGAATATTTTTATAGCAGTAGCCAAGGAAGTCCCTCAAATTATAAACCTTTGTTCCAACCGGGGTTTGACTATCGGTTTGTGGAGTGCAATTGTGATTGTCCGCTTCCCTCGGATTATTATGATACCTCTTTTTCATATACCAACAATACGTTATTGACAATCAGCAAATATGAAACGGATTATAGCATAATTACCCATCCAAATCACAGTGCCATTCATATTGATCTCCTTTCACCTTGTATTGCCAGTGGACAAAATACTCGTAGATGTTATGACAACTATAATAGAAGGCCAAAAGATGGAAGTATTACGTTATTTAATGATGGAGTTTTAAATGGCAATGTCACTGTTACCCAGAAAGATTCTCTTGGCATTAATCAGCCAACCTTGATAGAAGACCTCAACCCAGGCCTTTACAAAGTAGAAAAAAATTATGAGGATGGCGAGATTGAGCAGGATATAATCTTTAAAGGAAATTAAGTAAAAATTATAAGACAGCTCTCAATTTTATTGGGAGTTGTCTTTTTAAGAGAAAAAAATCATGCAGCATAAGCTTTTTATAATATTTCTGATTATATCTTACAATACATATTCTCAATTTGGCCCGCAGAAGATTATAACTGAAAGTGCAAACGGTACTCGAGTGATATTTTCAGCTGATTTGGACGGTGATGGAGATTTAGATATTATGTCCGCAAATAAATTTGGCAGTTCTTTAACCTGGTACAGAAATTTGGATGGTTATGGAACTTTTGGTCCAGAAAATTTAATAGCAATTTTGGATCAGACGATTTGGATTTCTGCGGCAGATCTCGATGGTGATGGAGATATGGATGTCCTGGCAGTATCAGGTCCACAAAATAGAGTAGCGTGGTATGAAAACCTGGACGGTCAGGGAAATTTTAGTTCGCTAAAAAGCATTAATGGCGGTGCGGATGGTGCGTCTTGTGTAATAGCCGAAGACTTAGATGGCGATGGTGATTTGGACGCCATATCTGCCGCCGATCTTTCCAATACCATAGCTTGGTATGAAAATACAGATGGCCAGGGTGATTTCAGTAATGCTAAAATTATAGATAACACGATTGGAAGTCCTCGGTTCGTAATGTCAGCTGACATGGATGGAGATGGTGATTTAGATGTTTTGGGAAATGGCTCTAGTCCACTAATAGCTTATTGGATGGAAAACATGGATGGTCAAGGAACTTTTGGCACACGCCACGTAATAACCGATTCTGGGGCGTATTTAAATGTAGTCTTTGCTGCCGATGTTGACAATGATGGCGATATGGATGTATTTTCAGCATCCCCAGCGGATAAAGAGGTTGCTTGGTACGAAAACCTAGATGGCCTGGGAAATTTTGGATCAAAAAACTCAATAACAAGCACTTTGATTGATGCTTGGACTGTTTTTGTTGCTGATTTGGATAATGATGGAGACAATGATGTATTAGCTACGAATGCGGATCCTTTTGGGGGTGAAGTAGTCTGGTTTGAAAACTTGGACGGTCTGGGCAGTTTTAGTACTAAAAAAATTATAAGTACAGAAGTACAATCACCACGTTCAGTAATTGCTGCCGATATAGACAATGATGGCGATATGGATGTAATTTCTTCATCACAGAACGATGATAAAATAGCATGGTATGAAAACCTTACCATCATTGGTATTGAAGAAAACCAACTAGATAATATAAAAATATATCCAAATCCAACAACTCGATTAATCTTTATAGAGTCAAAAACTGAAAACATTTTAGGAGCCACCATTTTTGATATATTAGGTAAAAATGTACTTCAAGAAATTGGCAATATTCAGGAAATGGATATTTCACATCTTCAAAGTGGGATGTATTTTTTAAGGATTAAAACGGATAGCGGGGAATTCGTTCAAAAAATTATAAAAGAATAAAACTCTTCATTTAAAATCAATTTTGCCAAAGTTAAAATTTATTTCACCTGCGTAACCCGCAACGTATTTACCATGCCTTTATCCACAATTGGCATTGCCGCAAGGTTTATTAAGAAATCGCCTTTGTGCACGTAACCTTTTTCAAAAGCAATCCGGTTTACATCGTCCACGGTTTCATCAGTACTTACATATTTATCGTAATAAAACGCTTTTACGCCCCACAATAAATTTAAACGGGCAAGAATGCGTTTGTTGCTGGTAAACGCCAAAATAAATGCCGAAGGGCGCCATGCCGAAATCTGGAAAGCAGTATAGCCACTGTTAGTTAAGGTGCAAATTGCTTGCGCTTCAATTTCATTGGCCATAAGAGCGGCGTGGTAGCAAATGGATTTGGTGACGTAACGATTTGTTTTAATTTGAGGCGGTTCTTGTGGCACGTGTATCAATTCAGAGTTTTCTACACTTTTTAGGATTTTTGTCATTGTTTTAATAACGGCAACGGGATAATTCCCTACGGATGTTTCACCGGAAAGCATCACGGCATCAGCACCGTCCATTACGGAGTTTGCCACGTCATTCACTTCGGCGCGGGTTGGCGTTAGTGAAGTTATCATCGTCTCCATCATTTGGGTTGCTATGATTACTGGAATTCGGGCACGCTTTGCCGTTAAGACCAATTCTTTTTGAATTAGCGGTACTTCCTCTGCGGGAACTTCAACACCCAGATCGCCACGAGCAACCATCAAACCGTCACAATAAGCGATAATTTTATCAATATTCTCAACAGCTTCTGGTTTTTCAATTTTTGCGATGATAGGAATTTTATATTCGGAATGTGCTTCAATCAAGGCCTGCAATTCCTTTAAATCATCTGCATTACGCACAAAGGAAAGGGCGAGCCAATCCACTTTTTGCTGAATGGCAAAAACAGCGTCTTCTTTATCTTTCGCAGTAAGTGCCGGAAGTGAAATTTTGGTATTTGGCAGGTTAACCCCTTTTTTTGAACGAAGTGGTCCACCTTGAATTACCATTACTTTCACTTCATCTTTTCTGTTAGTTTTAAGCACTTCAAAAATAAGTTTGCCATCGTCTAAAAGCACTCGTTCGCCAGGGTTCACGTCTTTTGGAAAATTGTCATAATTCATATAAACCTTCTTCTTGGTGCCTTCAAATTCTGCTCCAGTTACAAAGGAGAGTTCATCGCCTGGTTGTACTATTACTTCTTCTTTCATAATCCCAACGCGAAGTTTAGGACCCTGCAAGTCACCCAAAATGGCAACATGCGTATCCAATTCTTCAGAAAGGTTTCTGATGGTTTTAATAGTTTTTTTGACGGTAGCATAATCGGCATGGGAAAAATTTACCCTAAAAACATCCACGCCTTCCAAAATCATGTGTTTCAGGATTTCTTCGCTGGAAGTTGCTGGGCCAAGGGTGGCTACTATTTTGGTTCTTTTTTGATTTGACATTTAGTCGAAAATTAAATTGTTCTTTGATTTTATGTTGTCTGTTTCCACTACGTAGGCAGAAACAATCTGTTTTAAATTGTTTATTTGTGAAACTAAAGATTGCAGCGAAACATTTTCAAAGTCTGAATAAATTTTCAGAAAATAATCCACTTTTTTAAACTCCGGCAACAGAAAATGATCTTTTTCTGAACCGATTTCTGAAAACAGTCCACCAGAACTTTGCAAACTAGCTTCCGCGATTCTACATTTATTGGCAAAAAGATAATATTGACTATAATTGAGCTCGTCCACAAAATCGAAAATTGGAAAGGTTATCATCATTCCTTCGTAAGAAAAATCAATATCTACCCTTCTTCTTTTGAAACGAGTATTTAGGTATTGATTTATCAAATAGGCCACTTTATAAGCTTCTTCGCTGCTATGGATGGCGATTAGCGTATAGGGTTCTTCAGACTCCTCTCCCATATCCAATTTGTGATGGATCATATTCTTTGATGTTATAGTTGCGGTGGAGGCATTTATTTTGCCGTTACAAGTCTTTATACAAAAATAGGCAACTTTACAGCTATTAACTAAAGAAGTTGGGAATGTTGGAAACTATTAATGTAAAAATAACCTTATAATTTAAGGCTTTTCCGAATCAATCTTTATCTGAAGTTTATAGAAAGCTCTCTTTGCAGCACGTTCTTCAGCTTTCTTTTTAGAAGTTGCGCGGGCTTTAGTGATTACTTCGTCTTCAAGTTTTAGGCGTACAGCAAAATGTTTTAATTCATCTTTGCCATTGTCCTCATAGATTTCAAAATTGAACTGCTTCTTATATTTCTGGCACCATTCAATAAAAAGGCTTTTGTAGCTTATTACTTTTCCTTCCAGTTTTTTGATGTCAACATAAGGTTTTATAACCCTTTTTTGGATGAATTTTTCACAATATTTGAAACCTCGGTCTAAATAAATGGCGCCCACGAGTGCTTCAAAAACATTTCCATAAATATTTCCGCTGAATTGCTGTGTTGGGACTGTGGTTTTTAAAAACTTTACTAATTGAAGATCGCGCCCCAATTCGTTTAAGTGTTCACGACTCACTACCTTACTCCGCATTTTGGTTAAATAACCTTCGTTTCCACTGGGCACTTTTTTGAACAAATGTGCCGCGATTACCGCACCAAGCATAGCATCACCCAAAAATTCGAGTCTTTCATAGTTTTGGGGTTGTCCATTAAGGTTTTTTTCGTTTGTAGAACGGTGCGTAAATGCAGTTTGGTAAATAGAAATATCTTTAGGATTGAACCCTAGTATTTTTTTTAGGGAATTAGAAAATTCCCCGTTTTTGTCAGTACGGGAAGAAAATATGTTTTTAATGGAGGCCATTAATTTTTTTAGGCATCAAGTTTTTTAAAGAGCACGCAAGCATTGTGCCCGCCAAACCCAAAAGTGTTGCTCATAGCAACTTTAATGTCGCGCTTTTGAGCTTTATTTAAGGTAAGGTTTAAAGAAGGATCAATATTTTCATCTACCGTAGTATGGTTAATGGTAGGTGGAACAATCCCGTATTTCATTGCCAAAATAGAGGCAATTGCTTCAATAGCACCAGCAGCTCCCAAAAGGTGGCCGGTCATAGATTTTGTTGAATTGATATTGATGTCTTTGGCGTGTTCTCCAAAAACATTTACAATAGCTTTCAGTTCGGCAACATCGCCAAGAGGAGTAGAGGTTCCGTGGGTGTTTATGGCGTCCACTTCGTTCGGGCTCATATTGGCATCGCGCAGGGTGTTCAGCATAACACGTTCTACCCCAATACCGTCTGGGTGCGGGGCCGTCATATGGTAAGCATCGCTGCTCATACCGCCGCCCACAACTTCGGCATAGATCTTTGCCCCTCGTTTTTTAGCATGTTCGTATTCCTCAAGGATCAATGCGCCAGCACCTTCGCCCAAAACAAAACCATCACGCGTAGCGTCAAAAGGACGCGATGCTGTTTCAGGACTTTCGTTAAGGGTTGATAAAGCGTGCATAGCATTAAAACCTCCCATTCCGGCCATGGTCACTGCTGCTTCGCTTCCACCTGTAACAATAATATCGCAATGTCCCAAACGTATATAGTTAAGGGCATCTATCATGGCATTGGCAGAGGAAGCACAGGCTGAGACCGTAGTATAGTTTGGCCCCATAAAACCATGCTTAATGGAAATGTTTCCGGGCGCAATGTCCGCAATCATTTTTGGAATAAAGAAGGGGTTGAAACGTGGTGTTCCATCCCCTTCTGCAAAGTTTATTACTTCATTCTGAAAAGTTTCCAACCCACCTATTCCGGCTCCCCATATTACACCAACGCGAAATTTATCTACCTCGTCGAGGTTTATTCCTGCGTCTATTATAGCTTCATCTGAAGAAACAAGGGCGTATTGGGCAAAACGGTCAAGTTTTCGGGCTTCTTTCCTGTCAAAATGATCTTCTGCGTTGAAATTCTTCAATTCGCAAGCGAATTTTGTTTTGAACTTTTCAGTATCAAAATATGTTATGGGCGCACAACCACTTTTACCGCTAATAAGCGCATCCCAATATTCTTGAATATTGTTGCCAATAGGGGTAAGGGCACCAAGGCCTGTAACTACAACTCGCTTTAATTCCATAGAAGAATTCTTATTTTGCTGCTTCTATATAGGAAATTGCTTGACCAACAGTGGCAATGTTCTCGGCTTGGTCGTCTGGAATCTGGATATCAAATTCTTTTTCAAATTCCATGATAAGCTCTACCGTATCTAGGGAGTCTGCTCCTAAGTCGTTAGTGAAGCTCGCGTCGTTTACAACTTCGTTTTCGTCTACACCTAATTTGTCTACGATAATCGCTTTTACTCGTGATGCAATGTCTGACATAATTCTTGATTTTTAAATTTAATTATAAGTGGCAAAAATAAAATATTTTAATTGAAAACACCATTTAATGTTAAAAATGTGGATTTGTTAATTTTGAATTTTCACATTTGAACATAATTAGGAAAATGCGCACCGCTGAATATTTCGTAATATTCAGGCTTTTTTTTGCGCATTCAATCTTTCCAAAATTTATAATACCCCAGAAAGATTAAACCAATTTAAACAATTTTGGGCGAAGTAAAACCCTATTGCCTTACTTTTGTTACTTTATTTGTTAATATTTACTTCGAGAAAAACTTTTGGAAACGGGAATGAAGAAACGGATTGTAATTTTTGCGTCGGGTAGTGGTACCAATGCCGAGAACATTATTAAATACTTTCAACGAACCCAATTTGCCGAGGTCGTTCGCGTCCTCTCAAACAAGAAGGATGCCAAAGTTTTGGAACGTGCTGAAAAACTTAAAGTTAAAGCAGTTTCTTTCACAAAGGAGGAATTGTTTTCTGAAGAAGGAACTTTAAAAGTTTTAAAGGAAATCAAGCCAGACATCATTGTTTTGGCGGGTTTTCTACTCAAATTTCCTGAAATTATTCTGAAAGAATTTCCAAACAAAGTTATAAATGTTCATCCAGCTCTGTTGCCAAAATACGGCGGAAAAGGCATGTACGGCAAGTTTGTGCATGAAGCGGTTTTGAAAAATAATGAAGCTGAAACCGGAATAACCATTCATTATGTGAATGAAAATTATGATGAAGGCGCTATTATCTCGCAGAAAAAAGTGCAGCTTTCAAAGACAGAAACTTCTGAAACCGTCGCTGAAAAAATTCATAGTTTGGAATACGAATGGTTTCCAAAAATAATTGAAGAAGTTTTACGAAAAGCATCCACCCCTAACCTCTCCTTCAAAGGAGGGGAACTATAAAGTTATGGCGAGTAAAAAGCAGAAATTTTATGTAGTGTGGTTCGGAAATCCTGCTGGAATTTTTGACAGTTGGAAGGAATGCAAACGTTCTATAGATGGCGTAAAAGGCGCACAGTATAAAAGCTTCGAAACTTTTGATGAGGCTAAAAAAGCTTACAATAAAGAATATGCAGATTATAAAGGGAAAACTGTAAAAAAAGAACTTTCCAAAGAACAACTTCAAAAAATTGGCGAACCAAATCTGTATTCCATTGCTGTTGATGCAGCTTCCAGCGGCAACCCCGGAAAAATGGAATATCGCGGGGTTGATACACAAACGCATAAGCAACTTTTTCATCAAGGCCCTTTTCAGCAGGGAACAAATAATATTGGGGAGTTTTTGGCGCTTGTACACGGCTTGGCATTTCTGAAAAAAAACAATAGCGACCGCATTATTTACAGTGATTCACGAATTGCAATGGGTTGGGTGAAAAAGAAAAAGTGCAATACAAAGTTGAAACAATCTGCAAAGAATAAAACGCTTTTTGAATTGGTTGCTCGCGCCGAGAACTGGCTAAAGACTAATAAATACGAAACAAAAATCGCAAAGTGGGAAACAAAAGCCTGGGGTGAAATTCCTGCGGATTTTGGTCGAAAGTAAACACTAAAGATTAATTTTCATAATCCAGATTTCTTTAAAATACTCAAAGCCCTTATACAGTTTCCATTTTTCATAAACCGGTTTCAAAGCATTGTTTTTGGAAACATATACATAATTCCAGTTGTTTCGGGGGTTGACAAAAGTTTGTGGGCTGTAGCTTTTTTCAGTTAAAAATTGCGACCACTTCGTAGCATTTCCGGGGACAGAAAAAACATTGGTAACAAGATAATATCCCGCCTCCAAACCTGGAACCGACATAGATTGAACCCGAACCTCTTTTTTTATTTTATCTTCTTCTGAAAGTACAATAGGTTTTTTTGGAACTACTTTTTCTTTAGGGAATTTATTTTCTGAAGTTTCTTTTTGAAGAGGCTTAGTTTCTGTTTTTTCATTTGAAACAATTGCCTTTTGTTCTTCTTCCTCAATAGGCTCTGAAATTACAGTAATTTCAGGAGCGCTGATAACTGTATCTTCTATCGCTTTTGATTTTTCCTCCAAAAAATCTTTGTTAATTTCAGTTTCAAATGCTACAAAAAACAAGTAAAAACGATCTGCTTTTGCTTGAAACCTAAGATTGGCTTGCGTTGTGGCGTTGTCCATAAGCTCATTATCTGGATTAGGGATTTCCATTTTCAATAAATCAAAACCCAATGTGTTGGCGCTGTTTGGGTTTCTATCTGTGAAAAATTCATCACCCATTGTAATGGAACTGTTGAAAAAGTTTTTTTCCTCCCTTACTTTATTGCTTAAAGGTTTATAATCTCCAGATTTTTTATCGAATATCAAAAGCTCATCTGTTTTTATTTTGCGGTCACCTTCCATAGCTCCGAGTGCAATTGTAGTTTTAACTATACCTTCTTCCTTACTTTTAAAATCCTTGAAATTTATATCTATGGCTTCTTTATTTACTTCAACCAATCCATCATAGGTTGTGAAATATTTCGGACTTTCCGAAGCATCTTCATAAACAATATATAAAAGCCAGCCAGCTGAGCCACCGCCAGAAATTTCACCTTCGGTTGCCTTTATGTTTGCAATGGTATAAGTGCCGTTAATGCTTGCGAGATTTTGAAGTTTTGATGTAACATCGGCATAGCAAACATAGGGGGAATTTGTCGTGAAAACCTCAGTTCCGTAGCTGTCGAAAATTACCTTGCCGCTCAAGGATTCATAAGTTCCATTGGGTGTTTTAAACAATATTGAATTTACTTGCCCTTCTCTATCACCACGCCCTATATGGACCATTTTGTTGCCAGTTTTTCGCAACGCTCCTTTCTCAGAAGGGTACAATCCGCACCAATAAAGCGCTGCATGGGCAATTTTTGGTTTTCCAATAATATTTTTTATTGTGGCCTCACTGGAACTGAAAGTTGTTCCATCTGTATCCACATCTATATATTTCATTTTCACAACATCGTTGGGAATGCCAATGTCCATAAGTGGTTCGGTAGGGTGATCCCCCAAAATGTTATTCCCAATAAGGATGGAATTTCCGCTAACATACAATTGTTTATTCTCCTTAAAAGGAACACCTTCTTGCGAATAAGTTTGGTAAAGAAAAAAAAGGGCAATAATCGAAAAATATAAGTTTTTCATTCAAAGGGAATTAAAAGTTTCGGAATTTACAATTTTTTTAATTACTTGTAGAATTATACTAAAATGCCAGTTATACAATATGCATTTTATCGAAAACAATTAGGTTATTAAAGAATCATTTTTTATATTTAAAAAATCATAACTCCCCGAAAAGTCTAACCATTTTAAAATTTCAAAGTTATGAAATGTATTTTTACCCCCCCCCCAGCATCCTAAAACGATACCTGTTTTTTTCTTTTTTTTAGTTAGTTTTTCCTTACCTGCCCAAGAAGGAGATGAATTTGGCTGTGGTACTGCACCTATAGAGGATGCATACCTGAAAGACCCCTTTTATGGGAAAAATTTGGAAAATTATCAATCTGGTATATATTTTATGCAGTTGACAACGGATACTAATACAGTAGTGAAAAAATTAATCATTAAATAAATAAAATTATGAAATCATATATTTTAATTTTAGTAATTGGGCTAACGTCAATTAGTTGCGAAAAAGCTAATAATCCTTCCGAAGGATATCCAAAAACCTATAAACTTAATTTCGAGTTATTAAGGGCAGATGGAAGCGTGTATGAAAATGGGGAGGTTGAAATATCTTCATTACCTTTAACTATAATAAACGGAAATTTAATGGGAAACTATGATTGGTATAAAATGGGAATTATTTTTACTGAAGTAACGCAGGAAAGTGATAAAGTTTTATTTGGCGGCCCCTGTGAAGCCCCCAATTGCCCTTCTGCTTTCATACCTATTTCTTTTGCTTCAGGCGCAGAAGGAGTTGATATAAATGGCCCTGTACCATTTGAAAAAGACAAATATTGGTTATTGCGCTATGCAAATGAAGATATAGATACACTTCGCATTCACGATGTACAGACCATAAACCCTTATAATAGAAATTTTACTTTTTTTGTTAATGAACAAGAAGTAGAAGCGACCAATTTCATTTATGAGGATTATGCAATTACAATCCAAAAATAACAAGAATAGAAAATTTTAATATTTCAACAATTTAAAACCTTTCAGCCTAAAAATTGAAAGGTTTTATTTTTTGGCATATCCAAACCCAAAACAGTATCTTTGCACCTCTATTTCAAAACCCCTTTATGAGCAAACTCGTAATTGTTGGCACAGTTGCCTTTGATGCTATTGAAACTCCTTTCGGAAAAACCGATAAAATTCTTGGTGGTGCCGCAACCTTCATTGGTTTGGCAGCTTCACAATTTAATGTGGATGGCGCTATAGTTTCAATTGTTGGTGGTGATTTTCCGAAGGAAGATCTTAAAATGCTTGAAGAAAAAGGAATGGACATTTCAGGTCTTGAAGTGGTTGAAGATGGAAAAACCTTCTTTTGGAGTGGAAAATATCATAACGATATGAATACCCGCGACACTTTGATAACCGATTTGAACGTGCTTGCAGATTTCAATCCGATAGTTCCCGAAAATTATCGCGATGCCGAAGTGGTTATGTTAGGAAATCTACATCCGCTCGTCCAACTCAGCGTAATTGAACAGATGGATTCGCCAAAATTGATTGTTTTGGATACTATGAATTTTTGGATGGACAGTGCTTTGGAAGAGTTAATGAGCGTGATTGCTAAAGTTGATGTAATCACAATAAATGACGAAGAAGCAAGACAGCTTTCTGGCGAATATTCATTAGTAAAAGCTGCTCATAAAATTATGGAAATGGGTCCAGAATATGTAGTTATAAAGAAAGGAGAGCACGGTGCGTTGCTTTTTAGTGATGATGACGTTTTCTTTGCACCCGCACTTCCGCTGGAAGAAGTTTTTGATCCAACTGGAGCTGGCGATACTTTTGCAGGAGGGTTTACCGGCTATCTGGCAAAAACGGGAGATTACAGTTATAATAATATGAAGAATGCCATTATAAATGGTTCGGCTCTGGCTTCATTTTGCGTAGAAAAATTTGGCCCCGAAAGATTACTCAAACTTTCAAATAGCGAAGTGCATCAGCGCTTACAGCAATTTAAAAGCTTGACACAATTTGACATCAAATTAACCTAAATACGCGCCCTGAAATTTCAGGGCGTTTTTTGTACATTTATATAGTTTCAGAAAAAATATGAGCGACGCGTTAAAACACGAATGTGGAATTGCACTGGTAAGACTGTTGAAGCCCTTGGAATATTACAAGGAAAAATACGGAACCGCTTTTTACGGTGTAAACAAAATGTATTTAATGATGGAGAAACAGCACAACCGTGGACAGGACGGTGCAGGCTTTGCCAGCATTAAATTGGACGTAAATCCCGGAGAACGCTATATAAGTCGTGTTCGCTCCAACGCAGCGCAACCCATTCAGGATATTTTTGCTCAGATTAATGAGCGTATAAATCTTGAGTTTTCTGAGCATCCAGAATATAAAGATGACGTTGCAGCACAGAAAAAAAACATTCCATATATAGGTGAATTATTTCTTGGGCACGTTCGCTACGGTACTTTCGGAATAAATAGCGTTGAAAACGTCCATCCCTTCCTTCGTCAAAACAATTGGATGCACCGTAATCTTATAATTGCGGGGAATTTCAATATGACCAATACCAACGAGCTTTTTGACAACCTCATAAAACTCGGAATGCACCCTAAAGAAAAGGCCGATACCGTTACTGTAATGGAAAAAATAGGCCACTTTTTGGATGATGCCGTTCGGAAACTTTACAAAAAAGCAAAAGCAAAAGGACTGAACAAACAGGAAGCTTCACCATATATTGCTGAAAATTTAAATGTGGCTAAAATCCTTAGAAAGTCTGCTTCAAACTGGGATGGAGGCTACGCGATGGCAGGTCTTTTGGGCCACGGAGACTCATTTGTGTTGCGAGATCCGGCAGGAATTCGCCCTGCATATTATTACCAAGATGATGAGGTGATTGTGGTTGCTTCGGAAAGACCTGCAATCCAAACCGTTTTCAACGTTCCTTTTGAGGAAGTGAAAGAATTAGATCCTGGACATGCCCTTATTATAAAGAAAGACGGAAGCATGAAACTTTCCGAAATACTTGCGCCTTTGGAACGCAGATCCTGTTCTTTTGAACGTATCTATTTTTCCCGCGGAAGTGATGCGGAAATCTATCAAGAGCGAAAAATGCTCGGAAAATTGATAATGCCGAAAATTTTAAAGGCAATCGATTTTGATACGGAAAATTCAGTTTTCTCTTTTATACCGAATACTGCCGAAACTTCTTTCTATGGAATGTTGGAAGCGGCTCAGGACGAGCTCAACAAACAGAAAAATGAGGCAATCCTGAAAGAAAAGGAAAGCTTGACTCCCGAAAGACTTCAGCAAATACAAGCGCATAAAATCCGCACAGAGAAAATTGCAATAAAAGACGTAAAACTTAGAACGTTTATTACAGACGATAGTAGTCGAGATGATCTGGTAGCACACGTTTATGATGTTACATACGGCGTTGTAAAACCAGATGACAATTTGGTTATTATTGACGATAGCATCGTTCGCGGAACTACTTTGAAAAAGAGCATTTTAAAAATGCTGGATAGGCTTCATCCAAAACAGATTGTTGTGGTTTCTTCAGCCCCTCAAATTCGTTACCCAGATTGTTATGGAATAGATATGGCGCGTTTAGAGCATTTAGTGGCTTTTCAAGCAGCTTTGGAACTTCATAAAGATCGCGGAACCTATGGAATTGTTGAAGAGATCTACCATAAATGTAAAGAGCAAGTTGCAATGGAAGATACTTCTGTAATCAATCACGTAAAAAAATTGTACGCTCCATTTACAGACGAAGAGATTTCAGATAAAATTGCTGAAATAATTAGCGACGAAAATATACAAGCTAAAGTGAAACTCATCTTTCAATCTGTAGATGATCTTCATAAGGCTTGTCCTAAAAATCTTGGCGATTGGTATTTCACCGGAAACTACCCAACCGCAGGCGGAAACAGGGTTGTGAACCGAGCCTACATCAACTTTTATGAAGGAAACCCTGAACGCGCCTATTAATATTCTTAAATTTTAACAGAGCATTTACCGTTTATCGGAAACCCAATCCACTTAATCGAAATTGTTGATTAACACTATATTAGTGTATAAACTTAAATTATATTTGAGCTTACCATAAGGCGTAAGTAGGTTAGGTCTATGGTAAGATTTGGGGCAAAAAAGGTAGGCGAAAGCCTGCCTTTTTTCATGCCCCAAATTTGGGGTGGCGAGCCTTGGGAACATCTATAATCTATTTAGAATTTTATTGCGAGCCGTTTTGTTTTTCCCATTGCGAAAGCCTGCCTTTTTTCATGCCCCAAATTTGGGGTGGCGAGCCTTCCGAGAATTTTATTGCTTGATCCTGTAATAACCTGTTTGCTGTTTTTCAATTTTCTTGAGAAAAGTCTGTCTTTTTTATTATTCAAATTTGGGTTCAGTTTCATTCCAAATTTTTCTTTTGGGATTTTTTTTAAAATAATACTATCTCTATCTTAAAAGATTAAACTAACAATCAATGTCTAGTCTAAAGTGTTAAAATTAAAGTTTCATCATTGATTTATTGAATGAAAAATTACAAAATCGGCTTTTTAACGAAAAAACAGGTAATTCATCTAAAACCATAATTTTGAATGTTTTATTGCCATATATTTGAACATACCATTAGCATAAGTAGGTTAAGTTCATGGTAGATTTGGGGCAAAAAAAGGTAAACGCTAGTTTACCTTTTTTTATGCCCAAATCTGAACGGGGTGGCGAGCCATTCAGTATTCTTCTTTTTCCGTTCTGAATTTTATTGCGAGCCGTTTTCCTTTTCTCCGAACACTAGTTTACCTTTTTTTATGCCCAAATCCGAATGGGGTGGCGAGCAGTTCAACATTCTGATTCTTTCATTCTGAATTTATTGCGAGCCGTTTTCCTTTTCTCCGAACGCTAGTTTACCTTTATTTATGCCCAAATCTGAATGGCGTGGAAAGCCTTCGAGATTATAAATTTTCTTTTCTGAATTTTATTGCGAGTAGTTTTTCCTTTCGTTTTTCTCTCTCCCACTTGATTTTTTTGCATAAAAAATCCGCAGGCATAGTTATACCTGCGGATTCATAATTTCAGTTATCTGATTTAAACCTTATTTGTTCTTTGCGTAATTAGCAGAAACTTCTTCCCAGTTAATTACATTCCAAAATGCACCAACATAATCGGGGCGTTTGTTTTGATATTTCAAATAATATGCATGCTCCCAAACATCCAATCCTAAAATTGGAGTTCCACCGCAACCAACTTTTGGCATCAATGGATTATCTTGGTTTGGCGTGGCACAAACTTCAACTTTTCCACCTTTGTGTACGCAAAGCCAAGCCCAACCAGAGCCAAACTGCGTTTTAGCAGCGGTGGAAAATTTTTCTTTAAAATCCTCAAAACTTCCAAAGGCACTATTAATAGCCTCTGCAAGTTCGCCCGAAGGTTTTCCGCCGCCATTTGGAGACATTACTTTCCAAAAAAGGCTGTGGTTATAAAATCCGCCACCATTATTGCGGACGGCTTTATTTTCCATATCAAGATTGGTCAGAATATTTTCAATGGTTTTACCTTCCATGTCGGTGCCTTTAATGGCATCATTCAGATTGTTGGTATAACCTTGGTGGTGCTTGTCGTGGTGTATTTCCATCGTTTTTGCATCGATGTTCGGTTCCAATGCGTCAAAAGCATAGGGTAATTTTGGTAATTCGAATGACATAATTATATCGTTTTTTATTGGTTATTACTAAATTCACTCAAATTTAGACATTCTAACCTCTTTAAAGTGTTATAGATTTTATAAGATTTCTATTCAATCATAGATTATTTTGATTCCAAAGCCATAAAAGCAGTATTTTAGTGCAAAAAGAATACTTCTTGGAAAATCAATCCTCTTTTTCAATTTATGATGCCGCTGCCGGAAGTGGAAAAACTTTTACGCTCGTAAAAGAATATTTGAAACAGATACTTTCTTCAAAAAGCGAAGATTACTTTAAACATCTTTTGGCAATTACCTTTACCAATAAAGCAGTGGCTGAAATGAAACAGCGTATTGTGGAAACTTTGGTAAACTTCAGTGAAGAAAAAAGCGTTGTGGAACCACTGCCGATGATGCTGAAAATTTCAGAAGAAACGGGAAAAAGTTTGGTTGAAATTCAGGCCCAATCAAAAAAAATCTTAAAAAACCTACTTCATAATTACGCAGCTTTCAGTGTAGAAACCATAGATAGGTTCAACCATCGTTTAATACGGACTTTTGCACGCGATTTAAAATTGGCGACCAATTTTGAAATTACGTTGGAAACCAACGAACTTTTGGCAGAAGCTGTAGATTTATTATTGAGCAAGGCAGGCGAGAACAAGGAAATTACAAAAGTACTGCTCGATTTTGCTTTGGAAAAAACAGACGACGACAAATCGTGGGATATTTCCCGTGACATTGCCAATGCCGCAAAATTGCTTTACGATGAAAACGAATCAGGGCACGTTTCAATTTTGAAGCAAAAATCTTTGGAAGATTTTCTGGAATTCAAAAAACAATTGATTCTTAAAAAGAAAAAACTTTCTGAAGCAATTGAAACTATTGCTTCGGAAACACTTCAGCTTATTGATGAAAGTGGTTTACAGTTTGACGATTTTAGCGGTAGTTATCTTCCGAAACATTTTCAAAATCTTTCCATTGGAAGATATGATTTGAATTTTGGCGCAAAATGGCAGGAAACCATGGGCGAAAAGCCTTTGTATCCAGGAAGGGTTTCCGCAGCCATTGGTGGAATTATTGATGAATTGACCCCTAATTTTATTGCGAATTTCCAACAAACTAAAGCATTTGTCTTTCAATTGCTTTTAGTTGAAAATATGCTGAAAAACATCACCCCACTTTCAGTAATAAATCTAGTAAACCACGAAATTGAAACCATAAAGGAAGAAAAGAACATTCTGCCCATTTCTGAATTCAATTCGCTTATAAACAAGGAAATTAAAAACCAGCCTGCACCTTTTATTTACGAGCGTTTGGGCGAAAAATACCGCCACTTTTTTATTGATGAATTTCAGGATACATCAAAATTGCAGTGGGAAAACTTAATTCCGCTTATTGATAATGCACTTTCGCAACAATTGGAGCCAACCTCTGGCAGCCTTTTGTTGGTGGGCGATGCCAAACAATCCATCTATCGTTGGCGTGGCGGTCTGCCCGAACAGTTTATGGATTTGTACGGAAATTACAATCCATTCCAACGCGAAAAGGAGGTATTTCCTTTAGATACCAACTTTCGAAGTTGTGCAGAAATTGTAAAATTCAACAATGAATTTTTCACAAAGATTTCATCTTATTTTGCAAACGTAGATCACGGAAAACTATATGAGGACGGGAACAAACAAAAGTTGAATGCAAAGGAAGGCGGCTATGTGAAATTTGAATTCATTGAAAAGCAGAACAAAGCCGAAAAAGAGGAAACCTATTCAAATTTGGTTTTAGAGACTATTCGCGATGTAAAAAACAAGGGTTTTTCAGAAAGTGATATTTGTATTTTAACCCGAAAAAAGGCGGATGGAATTGCTCTTGGCGCCTTTTTGATGGAACAGGGTGTTCCTGTAATTTCTTCGGAAACCTTACTTTTGCAATCTTCAAATTTGGTTCAAATTCTCGTATTTTCTTTGCAAGTTTGTCTGTACCCAAACAACGACGAAGCCAAAATACAATTGTTGGATTTGTTGTACGATCAGCTTAATATTTCTGAAGAAAAACATACTTTTTTCACCAAATTTTTAAATATTTCAGAAGAAAGGTTTTCAGAAAATTTAAGGGAATACGGCGTTGATTTTTCCTTTGCGGAAATGCGCACGGTTTCGCTTTATGAAGCTTTTGAATATTGTATTGAAAAATTCAAAATCGCTGAAGTTGCGGACGCATATCTTTTCGGTTTTATGGATTTGGTTTATGAATTTGAACAGCAGCCACAGGCCGATAAAATTTCGTTTTTGGACCATTGGGAAACAAAAAGGGAAAGCGCGTCCATTCCCGCCAGCGAAGGCACCAATGCCGTGCAGTTGATGACCATTCACAAAGCAAAAGGACTGGAATTTCCGGTAGTTATTTTTCCGTTTGCAGATATGCAATTGTACGACGGAAAATATGACAAGCTTTGGTATCCGCTAGAAAACGAGGATTTCAGTTTTAAGGAAGCACAAATAAATTACAAATCTGAAGTTGCAAATTATGGCGAAATTGGTGAACAAATGTACAACGAGCATCGAAGCCAGTTGGAATTGGACACCATTAACTTGTTGTATGTTACATTAACCCGCGCAGTTGAAAAACTGTTTGTTTTTGCAGAAATGCCCACCGAACCAAAAGATGGAATTCCCTCAACATACAACCATCTTTTTATAGAGTTTTTGAAGCAAAAAAATATGTGGAACGGCGATCAAATGGTTTATGAGTTTGGAAAAAATTCAGAAAAAATTTCAAAGGAAAAACACGTCGTTTCGCAAATGGAGCCGAAATATCTTTCCAGCAATCCCAAAACACACGGTTTGAAAATAGTTGCTTCCGAAGAAATGTTTCTGGAGACGGAAACCGTTGCGGCCATTACCGCTGGAAATCTGCTTCACGACACTATGGCCAAGATTTATTCGGAAGCCGATGCAGAACGTGTTTTGATGGAATTGGAAGAGCGGGCGATTGTTCCGAAAGAGGAATTTGATATTTTGACGAATACCATTCATCAAATCGTGCAACATCCCGATTTAAAAAAGTTGTTTGATGGAACTGATAAAGTTTATAATGAACGAAGCATAATCACGAAGGACGGTTTGGTTTTGAGGCCTGATAGAATAAATATTAATTCTGAAAACGTCTCAACCATAATTGATTATAAAACGGGTAGCCCCAAAATTTACCACAACGACCAATTAATTGATTATGTAAATGCGTTGCAGGATATGGGTTTTATAGTTTCGGAAAAAATGCTTATCTATAGCAATGAGGATGAAATAGTGATAAATAAAGTTTAATTTTGAAGTTTAAAATAAAGCACAATTATGTACGGCAAAATAAAGGAACACTTACAGAAGGAACTAGAAGAAATTAAAGACAATGGGCTTTATAAAAAAGAGCGGATCATTACTTCTCCCCAGGATGCGGAAATCACTATATCTACTGGAGAAAAGGTTTTAAACTTTTGTGCGAATAACTATTTGGGATTGTCGGCTAACAAAGAGGTAATCCAAGCCGCGAAAGATGCGATGGATACCCACGGTTTTGGGATGTCGTCCGTTCGTTTTATCTGCGGAACGCAGGATATCCACAAAGAATTGGAAAAGAAAATTGCCGATTTCTATGGAACTGAAGATACAATACTTTACGCTGCCTGCTTTGATGCCAACGGCGGAGTTTTTGAACCCCTTTTGGGCGAAGAAGACGCGATTATTTCAGATTCATTGAACCACGCTTCCATCATAGACGGAGTTCGTTTGTGTAAAGCGGCACGCTATCGCTATGAAAATAGCAATATGGAAGATTTGGAAAAGCAACTTATCACCGCTAATGAAAAAGGCGCGCGATTCAAAATCATTGTAACTGATGGTGTATTTTCAATGGACGGATTGGTAGCGCCTCTCGATAAAATATGCGACTTAGCAGATAAATATGATGCACTGGTAATGATAGATGAATGTCACGCCACGGGTTTTATTGGTGATACGGGTCGTGGTACTTTGGAAGAAAAGGGAGTAATGGGTCGTGTAGATATTATAACAGGCACCCTGGGAAAAGCACTTGGCGGCGCCATGGGAGGCTATACTACTGGTAATAAAGAGGTGATCGAAATGCTTCGCCAACGCTCGCGGCCTTATTTATTTTCAAACTCTTTGGCACCTGCAATTGTTGGTGCATCTATTAAGGTATTCGAAATGCTTTCTGGAGACACCTCATTAAGAGATAAGCTTGCAGAAAATACAGCATATTTCAAAAAAGGGATGAAAGAAGCAGGTTTTGATATCATTGATGGTGATTCTGCAATTGTGCCTGTAATGTTGTACGATGCCAAACTTTCCCAACAAATGGCTGATATGTTATTGGAAGAAGGAATATATGTAATTGGATTCTTCTTTCCCGTAGTGCCAAAAGGAAAAGCCAGAATACGTGTGCAGCTTTCAGCAGCACATAATAAGGAGCATTTGGACAAAGCGATAAAAGCCTTTATTAAGATTGGAAAAAAATTAGGTGTTATTGACAAGTAAATCCTTTATTTACGTATCAATAGCAACCACTTTAGGAAAATTTTATTAGATTTGCTTTTGTTTATAATATTTAACAACTTACTTTTGCTCTTAATTAACACTTAAAAATTAAACAATCGAATATGAAACATCTTAACAGATTATTAGTTGTTGCTATCCTATTCATAGGAATTGGGGTGGCGAACGCGCAAGACGAAAACAATCCTTGGGCTGTTGAGGTTGGTATGAACGCTGTTGACGTTTATCCAGCTGGACTTAACGACAGTCAATTACTATACCAACAGAATGGTATGAGAGGAGAAATCTTTGACGAGTATTTTAATGCAAATGACCACTGGAATATTCTGCCTTCAGTTTCCAAAGTTGCTATTAGCAGATATATTGGAAGTGGTTTTGTATTTACTGCAGCAGGAACGATCAACAAAATCGACAAAATGGGCGATGTTCCTGTAGATGACTTAAGCTACTACGGTGCTGATGGTGAAATTAAGTATAGCTTCAAAAAAGTTTTAGGAAGTAGCTGGTTTGACCCATCTCTTGGTATTGGTGGTGGTTATACTTGGATAGATGATATCGGGTTTGGTACTGGAAACGCAATTGCTGGAGTTAAATTTTGGTTTAACGACTATTTAGCGCTTAACCTTCAATCAACTTACAAGCATGCATTTGAAGATGATTATGGTGTTACACATTTCCAACATTCTGCTGGTATTGTATTCCAATTTGGTGGAAAAGATACTGACGGTGACGGAATCTACGATAAAGATGACGAATGTCCAGAAACTCCAGGTTTAGCTGAATTCAACGGTTGTCCTGATACTGACGGTGATGGCATCGAAGATAGAAACGACGCTTGTCCAAACACTCCAGGTCTTGCTGAATTCAACGGTTGTCCTGATACTGACGGTGATGGTATTGCTGATCCTCAAGACGAATGTCCTACTGTTGCTGGTTTAGCTGCACTTAATGGATGTCCAGATGCTGACGGTGATGGTATCGCTGATAAAGATGATGCTTGTCCAAACGAGGCTGGTCCAAAAGCTAACAATGGTTGCCCTTACCCAGACAGAGATGGTGATGGCGTTCTTGATAAAGATGATCAGTGTCCAGATGTTGCTGGTACTGTAGCTAACAATGGTTGTCCAGAATTAACTGTTGAAGTAATAAAAGCGTTGAGCGATTATGCTAAAACAATTTTGTTCGACACAGGTAAAACAACTCTTAAGCCTGCTTCATTGAAAGTATTGGATAACGTAACAGACATTCTTAAAGAATATCCTAACTCTAGATTCCACATTGATGGTCATACTGACAGTGTAGGTAGTGAGGCTAATAACCAAAAACTATCAGAAGGTAGAGCTGCAGCAGTAGTAAACTACTTAATAGAGCGTGGTATTCCTTCAAACCGTCTTGTTGCTAGAGGTTTTGGTGAATCTAAGCCAATAGCTCCTAATACTACTAAAGAAGGACGTACTACTAACCGTAGAACTGAAATCAACTTAATTCCTAGAAACTAAAAAAGACAGGATTAAATTCAGTAAATAATTTTGAAAAAGCCTTCCTATTTGGGAGGCTTTTTCTATTTTTAAGCATATGATAAGCTTTCTTGAAGAAGTTGTTGCAGCTATTAAGCATACAAACGGAGATATCTCAGATTTCACATTAATTCTCCCAAGTAAAAGAGCGGGAGGGTTCTTAAAGAACATCCTAAAAAATACTGCAACACAAACTTCCTTTTCTCCCCTAATTCTCAGTATTGAAGAATTTATTGAAAATTTATCCAATCTTAAAATTATAGATAATACCGAATTGCTTTTTAAAAGCTATCAAGCTTACCTATCTACTGAAGTAATCAAGGAAAAAGAAAGTTTTGAAACCTATTCATCTTGGGCAATAACATTGCTTAATGATTTTAATGAAATTGACCGCTATTTGGTAGAACCAAAACCTTTTTTTAACTATTTGTCCAGCATCAAAACATTAGAACGATGGGGTGTTAATCAAGAACAAACGGAACTTATAAATAATTACTTACAGTTTTGGGCAGGGCTGCCAGATTTTTATGAAAATCTCCAGTCACTTCTCTTAAAGGAAAATTTAGGCTATCAAGGAATGGTTTACCGAGAGGCAGCTTTAAACCTTGAACATTATATAAATAGCAACAGAAGCAAAAAGCACATTTTTATAGGTTTTAATGCACTTAATACCGCAGAGCAAAACATTATACAGGAATTGCTTGAAACTGAAAATACTGACATTTATTGGGATACAGATCAAACTCTTTATAATGACACGAAACACAGTGCATCTTATTTCATTAGAAAATATATAAAGGAATGGAAATATTTTCAAAATGAAACACCCAAATTTATTTCCGATAATTTTGAGAATAAAAAACATTTCCAATTTGTAGAGATTCAAAAGAATATTGGTCAGGCTAAATATGTTGGCAAACTACTTTCAAGTCTTTCCGAAGATGAAATTAATAAAACGGCAATAGTGCTTGGTGATGAAAACCTGTTAGTTCCTTTACTGTATTCACTGCCAGAGAATGTGAAGAATTTGAATGTTACTATGGGCGTTTCATTAAAGAATTTTCCTGCGGTTATTTTCTTTGAATTGCTTTTCGCTATTCATCTTCGGACGACCGAAACCATATATTACAAAGAGATTCTATCAATTTTAAATCATCCTTTAGGAACCCTTTTGGTTCCAAATGCAATTGATATTACAAAAAATTTAACTCGTGAAAATATAACCCATATTACCGTATCAAGTCTTATTGAACTTTCAAACACCTCTGAAAATGAAATTTTGCAACTTCTTTTTGAAGATTGGAAAGACGACAGCCAAACAGCAATTGGAAGAGCTTTAAAGTGTATAGAGGAACTTCAAACAAAAAATACACTTAACACCATTGAATATATTGTTTTACTTCAAATAGCGAAAGTCTTCAGAAAAATTGATGCTTTGAACCAAAAATATCCACACCTCAAATCAATAAAAAGTGTACTGACCTTATTTTCAGAATTAACCTCAACCACATCGCTAGATTTTGAGGGTGACGCATATAAAGGCCTCCAAATTATGGGAGTTTTGGAAACGCGAGTACTGGATTTTGAAAACGTAATTATCACCTCTGTAAATGAAGGGATATTTCCCTCTGGAAAGTCGAATGCTTCGTTTATAACTTATGATTTAAAACAGCAATTTAATCTGCCGCTTTACACTGAAAAAGATGCAATTTATACCTACCACTTCTATAGATTATTGCACCGCGCAAAAAGCATAACCTTGCTTTATAACAATCATTCCGAAGGTATAAATACAGGTGAAAAAAGTCGTTTTATAAGGCAATTAGAAATTGAAAAACATCCAAATCACACTGTTGAAAAACGCATCCTTTCGCCAAAAGTCCAAATAAAACCTTGTGTTTTAAAGCAAGTAAATAAATCTGAAGCGGTTGTACAACGACTTCGTGAAATTGCCGAAAAAGGCTTTTCGCCTTCGGCATTGACAAGTTACATCCGCAATCCTTTGGATTTCTATTTTCAGAAAATTTTGAGATTGAACGATTTTGAGGAAGTAGAGGAAACCGTTGCGGCAAATACCCTTGGAACCATTGTTCACGATACTTTAGAGACTTTTTACAAGCCGTTGGAAGGTTCATTCCTTTCAATTGAAAAGCTTTCGGAAATGAAAGATAGAATTCACGAACAGGTGACTTCTGAATTCAAAAAAACCTTTAAAGGAGGAACATTTAACAAAGGAAAAAACCTAATCGTTTTTGAAGTTGCAAAGCGCTATATTTCAAACTTCATCGACCGCGAAATTGTTGAAATTGAAGCTGGAAATACTATAAAAATTAGTAAGATTGAAACAGATCTTACGTTAGAAATTCCAATTCCTGAGCTTGATTTTCCAGTAAAAATCCACGGAAAAGTGGATAGGGTTGATGAGTATAACGGTCAGTTTAGGATTATTGATTACAAAACCGGATTGGTAAATCAGGGCGATGTTGAAATAATTGAATGGGAAGCTTTGACCCAAGATTATAAATACAGCAAAGCATTCCAAATATTGGCCTATGCACTGATGATGAATAAAGAAATACCGATAAATAATGCCGAAGCAGGAATTATTTCGTTCAAAAATCTGAGCAGTGGATTTTTAAAATTTGGAACAAAAACTTCAGCATACAGTAAAAGGGAGCAGCAAATTACATCAGAAACATTGGAAAATTTCACGGCAGAACTTAAAAAACTAATTTTGGAAATTTGCGATCCCAGCATTCCTTTCATTGAAAAAGAAATAGCATAATGATTTTTAAAAAAAACAGGATTATCCATTCAAAAGACAAAAAACCAATTCTTTACGATGTTTATTATAATGAGACGGAAAAACCACAGCCAATCGTAATTTTCTGTCATGGATATAAAGGTTATAAGGATTGGGGCGCGTGGCATTTGGTAGCGGAAGCTTTAGGGGAAGAAGGTTTCTGTTTTGTGAAATTCAATTTTTCACATAACGGCGGTACGATGGAAAATCCTATAGATTTTCCAGATTTGGAGGCTTTTGCAGAAAACAATTTCAGTTTGGAGCTAGATGATTTAGATAGGGTCTTAAAGGAAATTGAAAAAGGAAATGATAATTTTCCAAAGAAAATTTCAACCATTTCCTTGATTGGCCACAGTCGAGGTGGCGGAATTGTTTTAATTAAAGCTGAAGAAGATACACGAATAAGCAAAGTTGTTACTTGGGCCAGCGTTAGCGATTTTAAAGCCAGATTTCAAGAGGATACAGATGAATTTAAGACGTGGAAAGAAACAGGTGTCACACACGTGGAAAACAGCAGAACAAAACAAATGCTGCCACACAATTTCCAATTTTATAAAGATTTCAAAGAAAATGAAAACCGCTTTTCAATACATCGCGCAGTGAAAAATTTAAAAATTCCACAACTTATTGTCCACGGAATTGATGATCCAACGGTTTCTCTGAAGGAAGCAAAGGCAATTCATTCTTGGAATCCTGAAAGTAAATTGGAAATTATAAATGGAGCAGACCATGTTTTTAACGCTAAACATCCTTGGGATAAAGCTACTTTGCCCAATCAATTAAAAACTGTTGTAGAAAGAACAATTGAGTTTTTAAAATGAAGCTTATATTGAAAAATTTACTATTTTTGGCATCCTAATCAGCAAATGTTCCTGCGCTCTGCGAGCTCTGGAACATAAAGGGGGGATTAGCTCAGCTGGCTAGAGCGCTTGCCTGGCAGGCAAGAGGTCACCGGTTCGACTCCGGTATTCTCCACAAAAAAACCACCGTTTTTCGGTGGTTTTTTGTTTTATTCCTGAACTGGCAAAACCAATAAAGGTTTGCTGGTGTGAAACTCTCTTTTATGAATCTCGTTCTTTTCCCAAAGCTTTTTGAAGAAGCCTCTTTTTCTTCTAATCACGCAAAGCATGTCTGGATTAAAATGCTGGAAATATTCAATAACCGCTTGAAAAGTGGTAGCGGCTTCAACCTGTGCGTAGGAAGTTTGCAAGGATTTTAAATTTTCAGTCACTTCCTTCATTTCTTCTGTGGTTTCTGGGGTTTCAACGTGAAGTATATGAACTTCGGTGCCAAAACTTTTCTTAAACTGTCGCACAGCTTCCAATAAATAATCGTGTTCAAAAGTTCCGTTTTTGAAGGCCATCAACATGGTTTTCGGGGGTTGAAATTTTGCTCCTTCGGGAACCACAAGAATAGGAATATTTGTCTGTTTTAATAATTTGCCCGAAGTTTTTCCGAGGTAAACTTCTTCTTTAATAGAATTGCTTCGTGGGGCAAGTACCATTAAATCTATCGGCACTTGTTTGCTTATACGGCCAATGCCTTCCAATACTTCACCTTTTATTGGGTGCGCAATTACTTGTACACCTTTCATATCTACTAGCGAAAGCACTTCGTCCAAACGATTTTCAGATTCTTCCTTTAAAATGGTATTGACTTTTGAAAGGCCACCCACCTTTGAAAGTTCCTGAAAAACTGAAACTACATATACATTTGCATTTACTTCTTTAGCTAAATCAATGGCATACTGCAGGTTGCTTGCCGAATTTTCTGAAGACCCAATGGGAACCAAAATATTTTTCATAGTGCGAAACTTCTTCTTTAATTGAATGCAAAATTAACTTTTAAAATCATTCAATCCACATCTCTTTAACATTTCAAATAAATTTTAAACATTTAAAGAGAAACCAAACCATTGAATTTTGGCTTTTCCGTAGTTTTGTTTTTTCTAAAATGCTGCAAACCGACATCTCATTCAAACGAATCCAGCAACTCGCCATTCCTGCTATAATTTCTGGAATTGCGGAGCCAGTTCTATCTGCTACCGATGCGGCAGTCGTTGGAAATATTAAAGAATTTGGAATTGAATCACTAGCCGCGGTTGGGATTGTTGGTTCGTTTCTTTCTGCTTTAATATGGATTTTAGGCCAAACCCGAAGTGCTATTTCAGCAATTGTTTCACAAAATTTGGGAGCTGGCAAGCTGAAGGATTTGAATAATTTTCCCGCGCAGGCCATTTATTTCAACATTGCATTAAGCATTATCGTGCTTTTCTCCACATACTTTTTTGTAGAAGAAATCTTTAGATTGCTCAATGCCGAAGGGATTATTCTTTCCTTTAGTATTGATTATTACAACATTCGCGTTTGGGGCTTTCCGCTTACCCTCTTCACTTTTGCGGTTTTTGGACTGTTTCGCGGACTTCAAAATACGTTTTGGCCTATGATTATTGCAGCTATTGGCGCTGCATTAAACATTGGGCTCGACTTTGCTTTGGTTTATGGAATTGACGGCTATATTTTACCGATGGGAATAAAGGGCGCCGCTTGGGCAAGTCTTTTTTCACAGGCGGTAATGGCGATTATGGCTTTGATTTTTCTTTTGAAAAAAACCGAAATTTCCTTAAAATTGAAATTCCCCTTGCATCCCGAAATAAAACGATTGGTAAACATGAGTTTCAATCTCTTTTTGCGTTCGGTTGCTTTAAACACGGCTTTAATTCTTGCAACCCGCGAAGCTGCTGATTTGGGAAAAGAATATATTGCCGCACACACCATTGCATTTAATATTTGGATTTTCACCGCTTTTTTTATTGACGGCTACGGCGCTGCCGGAAATATTCTTGGCGGAAAACTCTTGGGTGAACGCAATTATAGCTCGCTTTGGAAACTCACCAAAAAAGTAAATCTTTATAATTTAGGCGTCGCCGCAATGCTGGTTTTAATTGGACTGCTGCTTTACGAACCGCTCGGTCTCCTTTTCAATAAAGATGAAAAGGTGCTTTCCATTTTTTATGGAATGTTTTTTATGGTTCTCATTTGTTTGCCGTTTAATGCTTTGGCTTTCACTTTAGATTCCATTTTTAAAGGTTTAGGTGAAATGGGCTATCTGCGAAATGTACTTTTGGGTGCCACTGTTTTTGGGTTCATCCCCGTGCTATATTTTTCAAAATATATGCACTGGGGCTTGATTGGAATTTGGGCAGCTCTTATTGTTTGGGTTGCTTATCGGGCGGTTGCGTTGCTTATTAAATTTCGAAGAAAATACATTCCGCTAATCGGAAATTAAATATATTTACTCAATACTCAATACTCAATACTCAATACTCAATACTCAACTATGGATTGGTTAGAATTTCTCGGAGGCCCCGGCCTTTTTTTAATATTGGCAATTTTGGTTATTGCCGTTGTGGTATATCAAAAAATCAAGAAAAAGTAGCATATTTTACGTTAACGCGTTTTTAGCCAACCGGTAATACTCATACGTTCCGAAGCCTTTACTACTTTCACTTCGTGTTCCAAAACTTGGCTTTCAAAAATAACCACGCGACCCGGAAGTGGTAAAATATCCAGATCTTCTTTTTCGGTATAAATGGTAAGCTCACCGCCATTTTCGCGCAGCCAATTATCTTCGTTTAAATAACAAACAATGGACAATTTTCGTCGATCATCGTTTTGAAAAGTGTCTAAATGCCGCTTGTAAAAAGTTCCAGTTGGATATACTGCATAGTGAAATTCTTTTTGAAGAATTCCTAAAAAGCAGGTTTTGTTTAGGTAATCCACCAACTCATTTATTTTTCTGAAGAAAACATTTTCGGCTTCATTGGAATTCTTTTCGTCCATCCAAAGAATAAAATCACCGCGAATGGCTTTGTCAATTTCTTCATTGGTACGATTGCCGATAGCCGATTTTTTAAAACGGTCTGCTTCGTATTTTGCAAGCAATGAATTGCGCAGCACATCAACTTCTTCCGAAGAAAAAAAATCGTTTACAATACTGTATTGTTGCTGAAGCAAGTCGTCAATAATAGTTTCAAACAACGGATTTTCAACAAATTCAAGTTGTTCAAAAAGTTCTTCGGTCATTCTGGATTTTTTAAAAAGTGGGCAAATATAGTGCAGAAATCGATTGGTTTTTTTTCATCAGTTAAAAAGATAAGCTTCTTTAGGAAGAAACCACGTGTACTTTTAAACAAAACCACGTACGGTTTTAGAGAAAACAACGTCTGCTTTTTTCAAAAGTCATATTTTAAAACGTGGGCGTATAAAATTGTATCTTTGTTGCCCAACTTTATACAATGGAGCAGATACGCATTACCAAGATTTTTTCTTTTGAAACCGGCCACGCGCTTTACGGCTACGACGGCAAATGCAGAAATGTACACGGACACAGTTATAAGCTTTCGGTAACCGTTATCGGCATGCCTATTGAAGATACCGACAACGTGAAATTTGGGATGGTAATCGATTTTGGCGACCTAAAAAAAATTGTAAAAGAAGAAATTGTGGATGTTTTTGACCACGCCACGGTTTTCAACAAGAACACGCCACATGTTGAATTGGCAAAGGAATTGAGCGATCGTGGGCACAGCGTGCTATTGGTAGATTACCAGCCCACCAGCGAAATGATGGTGATTGATTTTTCTGAAAAAATAAAAAAACGTCTTCCTAAAAATATAATGCTTCACTCCTTACGGCTACAGGAAACCGATAGCAGCTATGCAGAGTGGTTTGCTGGAGATAATTAAACCGAAACAGTTTCCTATCTTTGAATATGCAAATCCCACAGGGCAAAAAAATATACTTTTCCAGCGATAACCACCTTGGCGCGCCCACACAGGCGGAAAGCTTGCCGCGCGAAAAGATTTTTGTGAAATGGCTGGACAGCATTAAGCACGATGCTGAAGTGATTTTTCTCCTCGGCGACCTTTTCGATTTTTGGTTTGAATATAAAACCGTTGTTCCAAAAGGCTTTGTGCGAACTTTGGGCAAACTTGCAGAACTTCGCGACAATGGCATTCAAATCCACTTTTTTGTGGGCAACCACGATTTGTGGATGCACGATTATTTTGAAAAGGAGTTGAACATTCCAGTTTATCACGACCCAAAGGAATTTGTTTTCAACAACAAGCATTTCTTCATTGGCCACGGCGACGGTAAAGGTCCAGGCGACAAAGGTTACAAGCGGATGAAAAAGGTTTTTATCAATCCGTTTTCAAAATGGCTTTTTCGATGGTTGCATCCAGATATTGGCGTTCGTGTGGCACAGCATCTTTCAGTAAAAAACAAGTTGATTTCCGGCGATGAGGACAAAGAATTTTTGGGCGAGGAAAAAGAATGGCTTGCGCAATATTCAAAACGAAAACTGGAAAGCAAGCATTTTGATTACTTTGTTTTCGGGCATCGCCATTTGCCGATGGAAATTAAGGTAGGCGAAAATTCCACCTATTATAATCTTGGCGATTGGATTAACCATTATACCTACGGCGTTTTTGATGGGGAAAGGTTTGAGATGAAAACATTTCAAACTTCTTAAGAGAGGTCTCGACTGCGCTCGACCTGTCATTTATTCCATAATATCTTTTAAGCGAAGCTGTAAGCTCACATTTCCCTGCCATTCGTTTTCGTCAATACAAAAAGCAGCTTTAAAAGGTTTTCCGTTGCAGGCGATATCTTTTTTATCACCCAGCCCAAAACCAATCCCCGTAAATTGATTTGAATTTCCTTGTTTTACAACTACTCGCAAATGTGTTTTGTCTTCGCCCACACATTTTCCCCAGCCAGTGTCTTTTAGGTTTTGGGTCATAAATGTTGGAGTCATATTTCCTGGGCCGAAGGGTGCAAATTGTTTCAATATTCTGAAAAATTTTGGAGTGATGTCTTCCAAATCTATTTCAGCATCAATCTTTATTTCGGGTGTTAGTAAATGCTGCTCGATGGTTTCGGAAACCACGCGTTCAAATGCATTTTTGAAGTTTTCAAAATCCTTTTCGAATAACGTTAAACCCGCAGCATACATATGTCCGCCAAATTGTTCAATGTGTTCCGAACAACTTTCCAATGCATTATAAACATCAAATCCTTTTACGGAACGCGCGGAAGCGGCAAGCTTTTCGCCACTTTTGGTAAAAACCAAAGTCGGGCGATAATAGGTTTCGGTCAAGCGGGAAGCCACGATACCGATAACGCCTTTGTGCCAGTTTTCTTTATAAACCACAGTCGTCATCCGTTCTTCCTCTTTATTTTGAATTATTTGTTGAAGTGCTTCTTCCGTTATTTGTTTGTCTGCTTCGCGTCTTTCAATATTAAAACTTTCAATTTCAGTTGCGTATGTTTCGGCTTTTTCAAAATCAGTTTCCGTAAGCAAAGTAACAGCGTGGTTTCCGTGTTTCATCCGTCCAGCTGCATTTATTCGCGGGGCAATGATAAAAACCACATCAGTGATTGTAAGGGTTTCTTTTTTCACTTGCTTCAAAATTGCCTGAATTCCCGTGCGCGGATTGCTGTTTATCACTTTCAATCCGTAATGTGCAAGAATTCTGTTTTCGCCCGTAATTGGAACAATATCTGCCGCAATTGCGGTAGCTACGAGATCCAAATAAAGCAGCAAATCTTCAAGATGTAAACCTCTCTTTTCGGCTAAGGCTTGAATCAATTTAAAACCAACGCCGCAACCGCAGAGTTCTTTGTAAGGATATTCACAATCTTCCCTTTTTGGGTCGAGCACCGCGACAGCTTTGGGAATTTCCTTTCCTGGGCGGTGGTGATCACAGATTATAAAATCAATATCTTTTTCGGAAGCATATGCAACTTTGTCGATGGCTTTTATACCACAATCCAAAGCGATAATCAGCGAAAAACCATTGTCTTCTGCATAATCGATTCCTTTATAAGAGACTCCATATCCCTCGTCATATCTGTCTGGAATATATGTTGAAACGTTTGGGTAGTAACTTTTTAAATAGGAAGAGAGCAATGCTACGCTTGTGGTCCCGTCAACATCATAATCGCCATAGATTAAAATGTTTTCCTCGTTTTCGATTGCTTTTTCAATTCGTGAAACGGCTTTGTCCATATCTTTCATAAAAAAAGGATCGTGCAGTTCTTCCAAGCTTGGGCGAAAAAATTTTTCGGCTTCCTCAAAGGTTTCCACGCCGCGCTGAATTAAAAGTGTAGCAATTATTGGTTCAACCTTCAAAGCCTTTGAAAGTGAATTCACTTTTTCGGGGTCGGGTTTTGGTTTTAGGGTCCAGCGCATAATCTGTGAAAATTCCAAGTTTTTAAGTTCCAAATTCCAAAATTTGTATTGATTGTGAATATTAAATAAAGGGGAGAAGTGTAAAATTACAAAATTATGACTACTGTTTAAGAGTTTTTTGTATTTGATAATTCAGTATCTTGTAAGAATAATTCTCCCCGCTAACTTTAAAATTTTAGAATTATGAAAACACTTTTACTTTTTTTAGCAGGATTAGTTTCGTTTGTTTCTTTTGCGCAGGATGGTATTTTGGATACTTCTTTTGGAATCGATGGCGTGGTTATAACCGATTTGGAGAATGACCAAGATTTTGGATCGGCGATTGTTGAGCAAGCAGATCAAAAACTGGTTGTTGCAGGATCAACAAATATTGGTGGTGATTTTTTTCCACTACTACTAAGATATATGCCCAATGGAACTTTGGACACTACCTTCGGAACAGACGGAAAAGTAATTGCCACTTTTCTCGAGAATAGTTCGGGTTTCGGTTTTTTGCTATTGACAGATGATCAGAAACTGTTGTCTGCCATAAATACATTTGAAGGTGGAACGGAAACTTTTATCATTACAAGATATTCTGATACTGGAATATTGGACAGTACCTTTGGAATCAATGGAATTGTTTCAATTCCGGATATTGTTGTTTCAAAAATGATGCTTTTGGCTGATGGATCTATATTACTTTTTAGTAAGACATCCAGTGAGGTTACTTTTACGCATTATTTTGCTGATGGAAGTCTGGACCTCAACTTTGGAATTGATGGATATGCAACATCCTCATTCTCTGGAGGATTTTTTTCTACGAGAGGGCTAAAGAGGGACAGTCAAAACAATCTCTACATTTTGGCCACTCGCGATAACAACGCCTCTTCCGATGTTATTTTGATGAAATTTCTACCCAATGGATATTTTGATACTGCTTTTGGAATTGACGGAGTGGTGATAAAAACTTTCACGGCACAAAACCAGTTTGACAATATAAGTGCCGGATTTGACATTACAAATGATGAAAAGGTCGTTATCGCTGGGAGCTACGGTGGTTGCATTGATATAGGTGAACCTGCATTACAGACCTACTTTTTGAGATATTTAAATAACGGAATGCCTGATAACAGTTTTGGAAACAACGGCACCGTATTAAACCCTGTTTCATCCTTCCATATTTCACAATTGATTGTTCAGGACAATCAAAGATTGTTAGTCAGTGGTTCTATTCCTGATTGTTTTGAAGCAAGTTGGGCTATTTCAAAGCGCTATTTTTCAGGAGGAACTGTAGATTCTTCTTTTTCATCTTTACCTCTTGAAATGTTTAATGCAGAAACTATTCTGCAGGCGGACGGTAAAATAGTCACTCTTGGCTATAGTTATTGGTTCAATGGTCCCGAGGACATAATGTTGGCGCGTTTCAACAATAACCCATTGTCAGTGTCCGAATTTGAAACAAACAAGCTGATAATTTACCCAAACCCATCAAACGGAATTTTCACTATTGAACGCGAATTTTCTGAAATGGATAACTACCAAATCACAGATATAACAGGAAAAATTATTGCTAACGGCGAATTGAATGATACCCAAAGCCAAATAGATCTTTCAGCTGCCCAAACAGGAGTTTATTTTTTGAAAACTGCTAATAGTGTTTTCAGATTGCTGAAAAATTAAAGACCTCTTTTGAATTTGGAGCTTGTAATTTGGAATTTACAAATGGCATTTTGTACTTTCGGAAATCAAACAAATTATAGCTATGCCTTTAGTAACTCCACTTTCCCCAAACCACGACGCCGAAACCAAACAATTGGCAGAATTTTTCAACGAAACGCTCGGCTTTTGCCCAAACAGCGTGCTCACAATGCAGCACCGTCCGGCAATCAGCAAAGCGTTTATAAACTTGAATAAAGCCGTAATGGCAAATGAGGGACGCGTAACTTCAGCTTTAAAACGTATGATTGCTTGGGTAAGTAGCAACGCCACGGGTTGCCGCTATTGCCAAGCGCACGCCATCCGCGCTGCCGAACGCTACGGGGCAGAGCAGGAACAGCTTGACAATATTTGGGAATATAGAACCCATCCCGCTTTTTCTGAAGCTGAACGTGCTGCGCTCGACTTTTCTTTGGCCGCCAGCCAATTGCCAAATGCTGTTGATGATGAAATTAAAAAAAGACTCTACAAATACTGGAACGATGGCGAAATTGTGGAAATGCTCGGTGTTATTTCATTATTTGGCTACCTAAACCGCTGGAATGATTCTATGGGAACTTCCATTGAAGAGGGTGCCGTGGAAAGTGGGGAGCAGTATCTTGGTAAACATGGGTGGAATAAGGGTAAGCACATTTAATCAACTATTTCCTTTTACAACAACCACAATCTCTCCTTTCGGGGGCTTATTTTCAAAATGTTTTAAAACTTCTTCTGCAGTGCCGCGAACGGTTTCTTCGTGCAGTTTTGTCAATTCCCGTGAAACGGAAACTTGTCTGTCAGCTCCAAAATATTCCACAAATTGAGCAAGTGTTTTCAGTAGCTTGTGCGGCGATTCGTAAAAAATAATGGTTCGGTTTTCTTGGGCTAAAAGTTCGAGACGGGTCTGTCTTCCTTTTTTCACTGGAAGGAATCCTTCAAAAACAAATTTATCATTCGGGAAACCACTGTTTACAAGTGCTGGAACAAAAGCTGTGGCGCCGGGAAGGCAATCCACTTCTATACCAACTTCCACACAGGCGCGCGTAAGTAAAAATCCGGGATCGCTAATTGCCGGGGTTCCGGCATCGCTTATCAAGGCAATATTTTCACCATTTTGAATTCGTTTTACAATGCCCTCCACGGTTTTGTGCTCGTTGTGCATGTGGTGGGAATGCATTTGGGTGCCTATTTCAAAATGCTTCAGCAGTTTTCCACTATTTCGGGTATCTTCAGCGAGAATTAAATCTACTTCCTTCAACACTTCAATAGCGCGAAAGGTCATATCTTTTAAATTGCCAATGGGTGTGGGGACCAAGTAAAGTTTTCCCGTCATAATTTATGGACGTACCGTTTTTCCGAAGAAATAAGAAATTAACAAAAATAGAATCCCAAGTAAAGGAAGCGTAATACCGGGATCATCAACGCGGTAGTGAACAAAACTAGCCAAGACCATATCAAAAAATAATCCAGCGTAGGCCCATTCCATGACCCATTTCGGTTTTCGTAAAAGGATAAAAACGATTGCCAAAATTTTTGCAAGCGCCATTGGTATTACTAAATAGGATGGATATTGGTAATCCTGATAATAACCTTCAATTACCGCCGTATCTGTTAAATACATAAATGCGGAGTACAAAAACAAGGCACTGAGCAGCCCTGTGGCTATCCAATAGATGGTTTTTTGGGCTGTCATAAATTCGGAAATTAGTTAAAACTTTTTTCAATAATATTCATAAACCTTTCTGAATATTCATCTTTGTTGAGCCAATAATTGTAATCTGGTTTCACCTTGCCTTTTATAAAGCTTTGTGCTTCATCAAAGTTTTCCATGGTATTTATCTGTGAAAGCACGCGGGTGTAATCTTCTGCCTGTCCTTCAAAAAGATGTTTTATAAAGGCCAAACGGTCGTTCAAGCCAATGTTCAAACCTTTGTTTATAGAATCGTTCAACGATTTTGCCCGTGACTCGGTCATTGTTTTACTGGCTTGGGTTCCTTCAACGGATTTTGGAAAAAGCTCCATAGTTTTTCGTTCAAACTCGGGCATTTGCTGATAGTTTGAAGCAAATTCCTCTAAATCGTTTTTCGTGAATTTTACTTCAGCTTTTTGCGGCGCTTCAACGGAAGCGGCTTCTTGATTTTTAGGAAGCAATTCATCCAACAATTCATCAATGCGCTCGCTTTCCTCCGGCATTTGTGCAACGATATCTTTAATTTTTTCCATCAAAGGTTCAATAAGATCTTCCTTGTGTTCGGGCTGTGGCACAGGCTCGGGCTCTGTAAACCAATTTTCCTCACGGAAACTTTTAGAGTCTAAAGCTGCTGCAATTGGTTTTTCAGCATTGTCTTCCAGTTGATTTTCAAGATATTCGAGCACTGTCAACTTTTCATAGAGTTCGCCCACCAATCCCTTAACGGAAGCGGTTTTAAACGTTTTTTCTTCTTCAATTAATTGCTTTGCCAGCACTGTAAGTTGCTCGCGGAGTTTCTTCTTCATATCTTTTTAAATTAAACCGAATTTCTATTTTGTTTTTATAAATTTACGCATCCTTTATGTAAACGTCAACTATTTTTGTTTTCTTGTTTAAATCCTGCAATTAATGATGGTCTCAAGCAATCTTCAAGTTGAACAATCGTTTGGAAAGTTAATTAATGGGCAATGTTTCGCGTAAATTTAAACTATGTTTCTTGAAAATACCGTAAATCAGAAAGAACAATTTGGTTGGATTGAAGTAATCTGTGGCTCCATGTTTTCAGGAAAGACCGAAGAGCTCATCCGAAGGCTAAAACGCGCCCAATTTGCTAGACAGAAAGTAGAAATTTTTACACCTTCCATAGATACAAGATACGCTGAAGATGCTGTGACCAGCCACGATAGCAACCAAATTCGTTCCACACCTGTACCTGCAGCGGCTAATATTCCAATTTTGGCTGATAACTGTGATGTTGTGGGCATAGACGAAGCCCAATTTTTTGATGACGAAATAGTGAAGGTATGCAACGACCTCGCCAATCGCGGCGTTCGGGTAATAGTTGCAGGACTCGATATGGATTATAAAGGCAACCCTTTTGGCCCCATGCCAGCTTTAATGGCAACTGCAGAATATGTTACCAAAGTACACGCAGTGTGCACACGCACTGGAAACCTTGCCCATTACAGCTACCGAAAAGCAAAAAGTGAAGCTTTGGTTTTACTTGGTGAAACTGAAGAATATGAGCCTTTGAGCCGTGCTGCATATTTTAAAGCACAACTTCGTGACAAAGTAGTGAAACTGGAAGTGAAAGAAGCAGAAGAAATAAGCCAAGATAAATCTTCCGAAAAAACAGGAAAACAAGCATAATATGCCCAAAGCCACTGAAACCTTATTAGAGATAGACCTTAACGCGCTCGACAATAATTACAGATATCTTACCTCAAAATTAAAACCCGAAACCAAAGTTTTAGCGGTGGTAAAAGCCTTTGCCTATGGAAGCGATTCCGTGGTAATTGCTAAGGAATTAGTTGATTTAGGCGTTGATTATTTTGCAGTTGCATATGCTAATGAAGGCGAAACGCTAAGAAACGCAAAGATTGAAACCCCAATTTTAGTGCTGCATCCACTTCCTGTTAATTTTGAAGTGATTGTAAATCGCTGTTTGGAGCCAAGTATTTATTCCCTAAAAATGCTGGAAGCGTTTATCGCTTTCGCAGAAGAAATAAAGCAAAGCAATTATCCTATTCACTTAAAATTCAATACAGGATTGAACCGATTGGGATTTGATGAAAATGAGATTTCTTTTATAGTAGAAATGCTTTCAAAAACCAAAAGTGTAAAAGTGAAATCAGCTTTTTCGCATCTTGCTGCGAGTGAGGATTTAAAGTTGAAAGATTTCACACTTAAGCAGATTAATGGTTTCCATAAAATTTCAGAAGAACTTACAGCAAAACTTGGTTATAAACCGCTTTTACATTGCGTAAACACTTCTGGAATCATCAATTATCCCGAAGCGCATTTTGATATGGTCCGTACGGGAATTGGTCTTTATGGCTTCGGAAATGACAAAGAGGAAAACAAACATTTAAAACCTGTGGGTACCTTAAAAACTGTTATTTCGCAAATCCACGAGGTAAAAGAAAGTGAAAGTGTGGGCTATAACAGAGGTTTTATTGCTGAAAAGACTACGCGTTCTGCAACGCTTCCCATTGGCCACGCTGATGGAATTCCGCGTTCCTATGGAAAAGGCAAGGGTTGGGTAACTATTAATGGAAAAAAAGCGCATATTCTCGGCAATGTTTGTATGGATATGATAATGGTAGATGTAACCAGTATTGATTGCCAGGAAGGTGACGAAGCTATAATTTTTGGTCCTTCCACAACTGCTGAAGAATTATCGGCAGCAATAAATTCTATTTCCTATGAATTGATAACAGCGGTTTCACAAAGAGTAAAACGGATTATTTGTAGGAATTAACCAGTGGATGGTAAAAAAATAAATAGTTTTAAGTAAATTAGTGTTTATTAACTTCTAAAAACCAATCAACATGTTAAAAGAATTTAGGGATTTTATTATGACCGGCAACGTGGTCGATTTAGCCGTTGCTGTAATCCTGGCGGGTGCCGTTGGGCTCGTTGTTACAGGATTTACAAATGATATGATTATGCCGCTCGTTGGCCATTTTACTGGCGGAATGGATTTTGCCGATCTAAAATATGTCTTGGATCCTGCTGTAATTGGTCCAGATGGAGAAGTAGCCAAACCAGAAAATGCAATTATGTATGGTCGTTGGATCAATGCCTTGATAAACTTGGTGATTGTTGGCTTTGTATTGTTTTTAATAGTAAAAGCTTACGCAAAAGTTAGAGCCAAAAAAGAAGAAGCTCCAGCACCGCCTCCAGGCCCATCAGAGATTGATTTGTTGATGGAAATTCGTGACGAACTTAGAAAAAAGTAATTTCTAAACCTTCTTTGCGTTATTATTATTTAAATATAAAATTTGATGATAAAAAACCTTAGAATTTTTGGATTTGTACTACTGTTATTTACGTTTTCATTATCATATGCAAGCGAGAAAATAATAGTTATCGATGTAAGCCACGGTGGAAATGACGATGGATTTGCAATAGATGGAATTAAGGAAAAAGATCTTGCTTTTGAGATTGCTTTAAAAATTGTAGCTCTAAATACAGCAGATGATGTTAAAATAATCTTGACTCGTGAAGGAGACTATTCTGTCGCCTTAAAAGACCGAGTGGAACATATAAATTCCTTGAATCCGGATTGCGTTATTTCGCTCCATATTAATTCACATAAGGATATTGATGTCAATGGATTTGAATTTTTTGTAAGTACCGAGAGTGTTTTGACTGAAAAGTCAAACGCTTTGGCCCAGCAGATTGAAAACTTCATTTCTAAGGAATTCGCAAGCAACGGTATCAAAAATGCAAATTTCTATATGCTAAAGAATGTAACATCACCAGTCACGCTTATTGAAATGGGATTTTTAAGTAATCCAGATGATCTGAAATTATTAACCTCCATAGAAGGACAAAATAAAATTGCAGAAGCTATTTATAATACAATAAAATAGTTTACTGTTTGATCAAAATAAATACCGCTACATTACATATTCTAACCTTAAACCCTCCTTGCTAAAGCTTTGGAGGGTTCTTTTTTGCTTTTTATTCAGAAAAAATAACTTGCTATAACCTACTTTTGCAGAAAATTAGACAAAAATGAAATTAGCTTTGGTCGGTGCCACCGGAATGGTTGGCGAAGTAATGTTAAAAGTTTTGAACGAACGAAATTTTCCAATTGACGAATTACTTTTGGTAGCTTCGGAAAGATCTGTGGGAAAAGAAATTTCCTTTAAAGGAAAAAACCATAAAGTAATAGGTTTAGAAGAAGCCGTTGCAGCAAAACCAAATATCGCCATTTTTTCTGCTGGTGGAAGCACTTCATTGGAATGGGCGCCAAAATTTGCAGCGGTGGGTACCACGGTAATCGATAACTCTTCAGCTTGGCGAATGGAAGCAGACAAAAAACTCATCGTTCCCGAAATTAACGCACATTTGTTGACCAAAGACGATAAAATAATAGCCAATCCCAATTGCTCCACCATTCAATTGGTAATGGCTTTGGCGCCACTTCACGAAAAATATAAAATGAAACGTGTTGTTGTTTCTACCTATCAATCTGTTTCTGGAACGGGTCTTAAAGCCGTTCAGCAAATGGAGAATGAAATGGCCGGAATAAAAGGTGAAATGGCTTACCCATACCCAATCCATAAAAATGCATTGCCACATTGTGATGTTTTTGAGCCAAATGGTTACACCAAAGAAGAAATGAAATTGGCGCGGGAGCCCCAAAAAATATTGGACGATCGTACTTTTTCAGTAACCGCAACGGCTGTCCGTATTCCAACAGCAGGAGGCCATAGTGAAGCAGTAAATGTTCAGTTTGAAAATGATTTTGAATTGGGCGATATTCGAAAAATTCTGCACAATACCCCAGGAATTACTGTTCAGGACAATCCAGATACCAACACCTACCCGATGCCAATTTACGCGCACGAAAAAGACGATGTTTTTGTAGGCCGCATCCGGCGGGATGAAACGCAACCGAACACATTAAATATGTGGATTGTGAGTGACAACCTTCGGAAAGGTGCTGCAACCAATGCTGTTCAAATAGCAGAATATTTGCTTAACAATAAACTTGTTTAGTTTTTAAGATAAAAGAAAAGAATCTTTTTAAAGATTTGTTAAAAAAACGCACTTTTTTTAAAGATGCGTTTTTTATTTTCAGTACCTTTAAGGATTAACCCTTAAAAATTAAGCCTATGAATTCAACTTTTACTAAAATCCTGAGAATTATTTTAGGCTTGGGATTAATTTTTTTCGGACTGAGCAAACTGATTCACTTCAGCTTTATGCCTACGCATATCTATACTGGAGATGCGGCTATTTTCATTGACTCGCTAAGCAATACAGGCTATATCCTAAAAGTTGTTGGTTTTTTTGAACTTGTTATCGGATTGCTCTTACTGTTTAACAAATGGGTTCCATTTGCTTTGCTTTTACTGGCACCTATAACATTAAATATTCTGCTATTCCATTTGTTTATGGATACTCCAGGACTTATTATCGCTGTAGTGATCTTGTCCTTAAACGCCATATTGATCTACAAACATTGGAAAGTTTACAGGCCGCTATTTCTCTGAAATTGAATGTTTTTGTTAAAATGAAGGCTTCCTAAATGGAAGCCTTTTTCTATTCTGTTGTATTTTCTATATGTTTAAAAAATGTACATTTACATTTCGTAAAAAAAATTAGACATTATGAAGTTTTCAATCGTTCCTGCAATTTTAACCCTTGCCTTTATTGGCTGTAAAGAAGAACCCAAAAAAGAAGCTATTTCCGTGACCTATCCGCAGACAAAAAAAATAGATACCGTGGACACCTATTTTGGTGTTGAAGTGAAAGACCCATACCGCTGGCTTGAAGATGACCGCAGCGAAGAAACTGCGGAATGGGTAAAAGCTGAAAACGAAGTGACCTTTGGTTATTTGGAGAAAATACCTTTTCGGGAAGAATTGAAACAGCGCCTTTCCAATCTATGGAATTATGAAAAAGTTGGCGCTCCTTTTAAGGAAGGCGATTATACTTATTACTATAAAAATGATGGACTGCAAAATCAATATGTCATCTATCGTTATAAAACTGGTGAAGATCCAAACACGGCTGAAGTATTTTTGGACCCTAACACCTTCAAGGAAGACGGAACGATCTCTTTGGGGGAAACCAGTTTTTCAAAGGATGGCAGCAAACTGGCATACAGTATTTCCGAAGGTGGAAGCGATTGGCGAAAGGTGTTAGTGATGAATACTGAAAATAGGGAATTGATAGGAGATACATTGAAAGATATAAAATTCAGTGGTCTTTCTTGGAAAGCTGAAGAAGGGTTTTACTATTCTAGTTATGACAAACCAAAAGGAAGTCAGCTTTCTGCAAAAACCGATCAACATAAAGTTTATTACCATAAAATGGGAACTCCACAAAGCGATGACCAAGTAATTTTTGGCGCAACACCTGAACAGAAACACCGCTATATTGGAGCATCCGTAACAGAGGATAATAATTATTTAATAATAAGAGCAAGTACTTCAACTACAGGAAACAAACTTTACATTAAAGATTTAACCAAGCCTAATTCAAAATTTGTTACCATTTTGGACGATACTGATTCTGATACTTTTATACTTGAAAATGTTGGTTCCAAATTATATGTTGTAACGAATAGAAATGCACCGAATCGTAAAATTGTAACCGTTGATGCCGCAAATCCAACTCCCGACAATTGGAAGGATTTTATTCCTGAAACTGAAAATGTACTTTCGCCAAGCACGGGAGGGGGAAATATTTTTGCCAATTATATGGTTGATGCCGTTTCAAAAGTGATGCAGTATGACTATGATGGCAAATTGATTCGCGAGATTAAACTCCCTGGCGTTGGTTCAGCAGGAGGTTTTGGAACCAAAAAGGAGGAAAAGGAACTTTATTACTCTTTCACAAATTATGTGACTCCAGGAAGTATTTATAAATATGATATTGCTAGTGGCAATTCAGAATTATTTATAAAACCCGAAATTGATTTCAACCCAGAAAATTACGAAAGCCATCAGGTTTTCTTCACGTCTAAGGATGGTACAAAAGTTCCGATGATCATTACACACAAAAAAGGTTTGAAAATGGATGGTAAAAACCCTACTATCCTTTACGGTTATGGTGGATTCAATATTAGCCTAACGCCAAGTTTTAGTATTGCTAATGCGGTATGGATGGAACAAGGCGGTATATATGCGGTTCCAAATTTACGTGGCGGTGGAGAATACGGTGAAAAATGGCATAATGCGGGAACGCAAATGAAGAAGCAAAATGTATTTGATGATTTTATAGCCGCTGCAGAATATTTAATCAAAAACAACTACACTTCTAGTGATTTTCTTGCAATCCGTGGAGGTTCAAATGGAGGTTTGTTAGTTGGCGCAACGATGACCCAAAGACCCGATTTGATGAAAGTAGCACTTCCCGCGGTTGGAGTTTTAGATATGCTGCGTTACCACACTTTTACTGCTGGCGCTGGTTGGGCTTATGATTATGGAACTGCGGAAGACAGCAAGGAAATGTTTGAATATTTAAAAGGCTATTCGCCACTGCACAATGTGAAGGAAGGTGTTGCATATCCAGCAACTTTAATTACAACCGGTGATCACGATGATAGGGTAGTGCCTGCGCACAGTTTCAAATTTGCTGCGGAACTTCAGGCTAAACAAACCGGAAACAATCCTATTTTAATCCGAATAGAAACTGATGCCGGTCACGGCGCTGGAACGCCCGTGAGCAAAACCATTGAGCAATATGCAGATATTTTTGGATTTACTCTTTTTAATATGGGCTATGAAGATTTACCCGAAAAGATTAATAAAGATATTAAACAATAAAAAAAGCCCCGCTAATAGCAGCGGGGCTTTTTTTTTAATCCAACTTTTCGGTTAACTTTTTAAAAGTTTTCTTGGGATCTTTATTTTCGTAAAGAATTTCGTAAACGCTATCTATTATTGGTGTTTTGGCTTTTTTCTTTCCCTTTTGCTGGTTGAGATTGTAGGCGCTTTTGGTAGCGTAATAACCTTCAGCAATCATACTCATTTCCAGTTGGGCACTTTTCACTGTGTAGCCTTTCCCAATCATTGTTCCGAACAATCTATTTCGGCTAAAAACCGAATATCCGGTAACCAACAAATCTCCCAAATAAGCAGAATCGTTGATGTCACGTTTCATTTTGTGAACTTTTTTTACGTACTTTTTCATTTCGCGGATGGCGTTGCTCATCAATACACTTTGGAAATTGTCGCCATAACCAAGTCCGTGCGCAATTCCTGCGGCAACGGCGTAAATGTTTTTAAGCATTGCAGCATATTCAGTTCCCAAAACATCATCACTGGTGGTGCATTTTATGTAATCGCTACTTAAAACATTGGCCACCATTTTTGCTTTTTCATCATCAGCGCTAGCAATTGTTAGGTAGGAAAGCCTTTCCAACGCAACTTCTTCTGCGTGGCAAGGCCCGGAAATAACGCCAATGTTATTGAAAGGAACTTTGTAATACGTATTGAAATGGTCACCGACAATCAAGCTGGTTTCTGGGACAATTCCTTTTATGGCTGAAAAAACAATTTTGTCTTCCAAGGAAACTGTCAATTTTTCAAGCTCTTGATGAAGAAATGCCGAAGGAATTACGAAAATAAGACAGTCTGCATTTGAAACTGTTTCATTTATATCATTGCTGAGCTTTAATTGCTTTAAATTGAATTCAACAGAACTTAAATAATTAGGGTTGTGGCTGTGTTTTTTTATAAAATCCACGGAAGATTTGCTGCGCATATACCAACCAACTTCGTCCAGGTTTTCGCAAAGCATTTTTACAATTGCCGTGGCCCAGCTTCCGCCGCCAAAGACTGCAAATTTCGGTTTTTCTGACATTGATTTTATTTCTTAATTCAAAAGTAAGCAATTCTTACCGTACAGAAACATTTAACAGTTGCTTAAGAATGGTTGTGCAATCTTTCATTCTTTCTGTGCGTTATTGCTTTTGATTATTGAAATTGATTTTTCGCTTCAGAAAGAAGTTTCAATGATTTTGGTTGGTTATTTAGTTGAGGCCGCTCCCCAAGTGTTAATTTGGTGGGCGGTTTTTTATTTGTAGAAATTCATCTCATCCAAATACTTCCAAACTTCCGCCGAAAGCATAGGACGGATATTTTTCCCAGATTTAATACCGTTGCGGATAAAGGTTGAGGAAAGTTCAATAATTGGGGCGTCAACTTTTTTTATCTTTTTGTGATTGTCAAATTGTGTTTCCACAGTTCCTTCGGAAATTCTTGGATAAACATAGATTGAATAACGTTCTAAAATAACCTCATAATTTTTCCACTTCGGAAAACTTTTCAAATTGTCTTCCCCCATAATCAAACAGAAATTCTTTTTGGGATACTTTTCTTCCAAATAAGCCAAGGTATTCACGGTATAATTGGGCTGCGGCAAGTCAAATTCCACATTGCTCGCCTTCAACTTTGGATACTCTTCAACTGCAATCCGCACCATCGCCAAACGGTGATGGTCTTCCAAAAGCGTTTTTTTCTTTTTATGTGGATTGTGTGGCGTAACCACAAACCAAACTTCATCCAAATCGCTGAACTCCACCATGTGGTTGGCAATAATCAAATGGCCAACGTGAATTGGGTTGAAAGTGCCGAAGTAGAGTCCTATCTTTTTAGTCGATGAGTCGATGGGTTATGAAGTTTAGAGGTTTAAATATAAAACTTTTGGAATTTTTTTATTTTGAAACTTATTTGGGATTTGGTCCCGAAACTTCGGGATGGGATTTGGGATTTTCTTCTTTGGAATTTATAAATCCTGCTACCAAATCGTGCGCTTCATTTAGCGCAATTTTCAAATCATAGTTTTTAATAATTTTATCAAACTGTGGTGCTGTTGCCAATTCTACCGAAGCTTTTGCAATGCGCATATTGATGCGCTCGTCGCTTTCGGTTTTACGCTTTTTAAGTCGAATTTTTAGCTCGTCGATGCTTGGTGGTTTTACGAAGACCGCCAATGTTTTCTCCGGAAATTTCTTTTTAATCCGAAGTCCACCAGCAACGTCAATGTCAAAAATCACGTTTTTTCCGTGGCTCCATATACGTTCCACTTCACTTTTCAAAGTGCCGTAAAAATTGTCGCGATACACTTCTTCCCACTCCAAAAAATCATCATTTTTAATGTGCTGCTTAAATTCTTTCAATGAAATGAAATAATAATTCTCGCCGTGCTTTTCATCACCCCGGGCTTCACGCGAAGTACAGGAAACTGAAAATTCTAGATTCAAGTCTTCCTGTTTAAGTAAATGCTGTACGATGGTAGTTTTTCCACTTCCGGAAGGTGCCGAGAATACTATTAATTTTCCTCCTTCCATCTATAAAACGTTTAAAGCTTGTTCCTTAATTTTTTCAAGCTCGTCCTTCATTTGCACAACTACTTGCTGCATTGGCGCATAATTTGCCTTGCTGCCAATGGTGTTGATTTCACGGCCAATTTCCTGTGTGATGAAACCCAATTTTTTTCCGTTTGAATCGTGTGATTTTAAAGATTCCTCAAAATATTCCAAATGGTTTTTCAGTCGAACTTTTTCCTCGGTAATATCATATTTTTCAAGATAGTAGATCAATTCCTGTTCAAAGCGGTTTTCGTCAACCTTTTCCTTTAAATCTGTCACTGCTTTGCGAAGTCTTTCCTTTACGCCATCAATTCTTTCGGGATCTAAAGCAATAACATCATCCAGCAATTTTGAAATGGTTTTGGAGCGTTCCAAAAAGTCATTTTCCAGTACCAAACCTTCGTCGGTTCTGTATTTATTGATGGCTTCCAAGCCTTGGTCTATTCCTTTTAAAATTGCTGCATACTCCGTTTCGTCAATTTCCTCCCGTTCGGTTTTCAAGGCATCTGGCATGCGCACCGCCATTTTTAAAAGCTCTATGGGGTCGCCATTTACCACATTTGAAAGCTGTTTCATATATTGTTTTACAACGCTTTCGTTAAGCTGGGTTGTAACTTCTTCGCCCGTAACTTCAATGTAAAGCGAAAAATCTACTTTTCCGCGCTGTAATGATTTTGCTAACAAATCACGGATTTCAAGTTCCTTTTCACGATAGGCCGAAGGCACGCGCGTGTTGAGGTCAAGCCCTTTGCTGTTTAGCGATTTGATTTCAATGGTAATGGTTTTCGATGGCAACTGAACAACTTCTTTGCCGTAGCCCGTCATGGATTGGATCATATTCCTGTTTTATTGAAGGGCAAAGGTAATTAATTCTGAATTCTTAATTCTGAATTCAGAATTATAACGAAGTGTCGGTTAAAAATGCCAAACTCCGAGCTTCACTGTAATATAATTTGTTGGTTTGATGAAAACCTACGTGCCCGCCATATTTTGGCGTTTCGAGGAAAAGGTTTTTCGTCTTTGAAGCCAAATCCGTTGGATAACATTCCGAAGAAAGGAAGCTGTCGTTTTTGGCGTTTAAAACTAGGACGGGAATTTGAATTTTCGGGAGAAATTGCAGGCTGCTATTCTTTTCATAATAATCCAAAGCATCTTTGAAACCGTGGGCCGGGGCGGTGTAAACGTTATCAAATTCCAAAAGCGAGGTGATTTTTTTGTAATCGGAAGTCGTCATTTTTTCGGGAAAATCCTTCATTTTGGTTTTGTATTTTTTCCGAAGATTTATTAAAAAAGAGTTTCTGTAAACCCAATTTGAAAATTCATTCAAAGATTCCAAAGAACCTTTTAAACTTAAAGGTGTGGAAATAGCAACGGCTTTTTTTATTTCCATTGGAAAGGATTCGCGTTCGCCTAAATATTTCAAAAGTAGATTTCCACCCAGACTGAAACCTACGAGCACTATTTCACTGTATTTATCTTTTTTCAGAATAGAATTGATCACCGCTTCCAAATCATCGGTTTTACCTGCGTTGTAGGATTGATAGGAAAGATTTGCTTCGCCACTGCAACCGCGAAAGTTTACCGCCGCCGCGTCCCAACCGTTTTGGTTTAGGGTTTTTGCTTGCCCTTTCATATAGGTTCGTTGGGCATTTCCTTCGAGACCGTGAAGCAGTATTGCAACTTTGTGTGAAGACTTTTCCGCAAAAGACCAATCGATGTCCATAAAATCGCCATCGGGCAATTGCAGGCGCTCGCGTTGTTGAATCAAATGAGGCGATGGCCGAAGTTTAGCGGAATAAATCGTTGAAAAGTGTCCGTTTTTAAAAGGAAAAGAAGGTTTGTAATGGCTTTTTATCAGAGGCATTTGTACAGAAAAGTTTTAACAGAAACTAAACATATTTACTATGCTTGCATAACAAAGTTACTTTAAATTTGTAGAAAAACTGGAAATGATGTACACAAAACAATTTGAAATACGCTGGAGCGATGTAGATGCCAACCGGCATTTACGAAATAGCGCCTATATTGATTACATGAGCCACACCCGAATGAGCTTTATGCTAGAGAACGGCATGGACCAGCGGCATTTGGCCGAATATAATTTAGGTCCCGTGGCATTTTATGAGCATATGTATTACTTCCGTGAGTTTTTTCCTGGGCAACCCGTTACGGTTTCGTTGCAACTAAAAGGTCTTTCGGAAGATGGGATGTATTTTGAATTCCTCCACAATTTTTATGATGAAAAAGGAAAAAACTGTGCCCGCTGTGAAATGATGGGCGCGTGGATTGACCTGTCTGAAAGAAAGCTGGTTGAGCTTCCCAAGAAATTTTGGGAGAAAATGGATTCCTTGGAAAAAACGGATGATTTCAGGATTCTTACCAAAGAGAATACCCGAAAGTACAGCCAGCGGCCAAAGGATTTATAACAGATATAATCTTAGGGACGAATAGCGGATTTTTTCGGTTTTCGAGTTGAAAGAAAAACGCCCATAAAAATTAAACAAGCCGCCCCAATTCTGATTGCATTTAAGGTATCTGCCCCAGCCAAGATCGCAAAAATTGTCGCGACTACCGGTTGAAGGTAAATAAAAACCCCTACTGTTGATGGACTTAGCTGTTTTAGTGCAAAAATATTAAACAGGTAGGTTAAAAATGTAGTGGCAACAACTACGAAGATTATTTGTCCTATTTCTGAAAAACCTAATTGCGCCCATTGCACTTGCATCACTTCAGAAAAACCGAAAGGCAGATTGATACAGAAAGCGATAAGGAAGAAAAATTTCAATAACGTGATTGCTTTGTATTTCGAGACTAAGGGTTTCACCAAGATCAAATAAAAGGAATAGGAAATGGCGTTCAGCACAAACAACAGATTTCCCAAAGGTATATTCGGGGCATTGGTTTGGGTCTTTTCCTGAAAGAGAATGAGCACCAAGGCGCCGGAAAGTCCAAGTACAATCCCCAAGGATTTTATCCAGGTAATGCGTTCACGCAAAATGACTGCCGTGAGAAGTAAAAGCAAAACAGGAGTGATGGTCATAGACACCGCACTATTTATAGGGGTAGAAAGACTTAACCCTTTAAAAAACATCAACATATTGAGTACCATCCCAAAAACGGAACAGGCTAAAATGCGCCACCAGTCCCTTGGCGCAATTTTTTCCGATTTTGTAAACAGGCTTAATATCCAAAAAAGAATAGCAGCCCCGCCCACGCGTAAAACAATAAATCCAAAGGGTTGGATTACGTGCGGCATCAAGCCTTTGGCCACGGTGTGGTTAATGCCATAAATGGTCTCGGTTGCTGTTGCCGCAAGTATGGCAATTAAACGTTTGTCAATCAATGGCGGTGGATGGATTTTTTTGCTGCAGCCACGGTTTTGGGACTGCTACCAATGAAAATTTTGTCGTTGTGTACAATTACAGGACGTTTCAAAAAAGTGTAGTGCTCCAAAATGAGTCCTTTATAATCTTCTTCCAAAAGATTTTCATCTTTTAAATTTCGCTCTTGATATAGTTTCGCCCTTCTGCTAAAAAGCTCTTCATAGCTATCCGTAAGGTTGAACAATTCGTCTAATTCTTCTTCAGTAATTCCCTGTACTTTTATGTCCTGTTTTATGAATGACGATGGAATTTCTATTTCGTCCATCACTCTTTTACAGGTATCACAACTTGATAAATAATATACTTTTTGCATAGTTCAAAATTAATCAATACTGAGGAAAGGCTCCGCTTCTTTCATCGCTATTTTCAATTCAATTGGGCCGTCTGCATAACTTGCAATGTCGTATTGATTGTAAACGAAAATTAAGCTATCCTGCGTAAAACCGACACTTTCCGGTAGATAGAATTCATCATTTTCAAACCAGAAACCGTTTTCGTTAATGGATTGGTCTTTTGCTATTTTTTGCTGTCCACGAAATTTCTTTTCCGCGAAAGCAGTGAACTCTTTTTTGTTTTTAAAAAGCTCCTTTGAAGTAAGTTCTTCACCCGTTTTTGGATCAATATTCAAAAAGGAAGTGGTGCCATAGCCGTGTGCGCCGCCAGTGAAAAGATATTGGCGCATTTCAAAACAGAGATGCTCTTTTGAAGTAAAAATCTCATTCACCGAAATTTCCGCAAAATACTCTCCAGCCATATCTGGAAATTGTGCTTTATCGGCATTGTAAACTTCAATGAAACCCGTAGCTGCTTCTTGAATGCTTTTTGCGGTTGGGATAGTGTCTTCGCCCATTAAAAGTGAAGTGAAGATAAAATTTTTAATTTTTTTATTTATTTTTTCGGAAACTTCATCATCGCCAAAAACTTCCACATAATTGATGGTAACTTCGGGACACTTGCTGTTTTTACAAATGGAAAGTTCCTTTTCGGTGAAACTTTCCGAAGCAATCTCAATATTTTTTTCTTGGTTGCAACCCACGCTTATGAGCGCAATCAAAGCCACGACCGAAATTTTGTTGTTCATATATTAAAAGGAATAGATGGTTAGCTATAGCAAACGAAACTCTTACATTTGCTATTCAAAAGTAATAACTTTAAAATCAGCTATTGCAAAAGTTATATTAAAACCTGAAATATAGTTTTGGCGTTTGGGATCCTTTCTTTAAAAAAACACCTTTTTCTTATGAAATTCAACACAAAAACAATACACGGCGGGCAGCATAATGTAGATCCAGCTTATGGTTCGGTGATGCCTCCTATTTATCAAACCACAACTTATTCACAAACAACTCCAGGTGGCCATAAAGGGTTTCAGTATTCGCGTACTGGCAATCCAACACGTGCTGCTTTGGAACGCGCTTTTGCAAGTATTGAAAATGGCGAGTTCGGATTAGCTTTCGGAAGTGGTCTCGCAGCAATTGATGCGGTAATGAAGCTTTTAAAACCTGGCGATGAGGTAATTTCAACCAACGATCTCTATGGCGGAACCTACCGTTTATTCACCAAAATTTTTGAAGGATTTGGCATTAAGTTCCATTTCATCGGAATGGAAAACGTCGATAAAATTGAACATTATGTAAATGATAAAACCAAACTCATTTGGGTGGAAACACCAACCAACCCAGTGATGAATATTATTGACATTAAAAAGGCAGCTTCAATAGCTAAAAAGCATAAAGTTCTACTTGCAGTTGACAATACGTTTGCAACGCCATATTTGCAACAACCGTTGGAAATGGGTGCAGATATTGTAATGCACAGCGCCACAAAATACCTTGGCGGCCATAGCGATGTGGTTATGGGAGCGTTGATTGTAAAAGATAAAGAGCTTGCCGAAAAGCTTTACTTTATACAAAACGCCAGTGGTGCCATTTGTGGACCACAGGATTGTTTTTTGGTTTTACGTGGTTTGAAAACGCTTCACATACGTATGCAGCGCCATTGCGAAAACGGAAAAGCGGTTGCTGAATATTTGGCAAAACATCCAAAAATTGAGAAAGTATATTGGCCTGGTTTTGAAAGCCATCCAAACCATGCAATTGCAAAAGAACAAATGAAGGATTTTGGGGGAATGATTTCTTTTGTAGCCAAAGGGAATAACTACGATGAAGCCATTAAAATAGTTGAAAACCTGAAAATCTTCACCCTGGCAGAAAGCTTGGGCGGTGTTGAAAGTCTTGCGGGACATCCAGCGAGCATGACACACGCCAGCATTCCAAAAGAGGAACGTGAAAAGACTGGAATTGTAGATTCGTTAATTCGTCTTTCTGTGGGAATTGAAGATGTGGATGATTTGATTGCGGATTTGAAGCAGGCGATTGGTTAATTCAATCATTCTATAAAAAACAAAAAGGGTCTGATTTTTAAAGTCAGACCCTTTTTTATGTGTTAGATTTTTAATCTATATAATAAATATATCCAATATTGAGCCAATAAATCCATTCATTGGCTTTGTTTTCGGGAACTGGTGTTGTTCCATTGTTTTCTAGGGTTGGATTAAGTCCATCTAAATAATCTGTAAAATAATATTCCCAACGGCTGTCTAGCATCAAATCACTTAAAGGTGTTAGTTTGTAACGAATACCTACGCTACCAACCATAGCCCAAGTAGAAGCATTGCCTTGTTGAAAGGAATTAAAATATTTGTCAGGAGTAGATATAGGTGTATTCAAAGGCCCCATTGAAGATTGAACTTCAGTATTATAACTTACCCAATGCACACCAAAGCTAATAAAAGGAGCGATTTTATATGCACCAGCAGCAAAATCACGAATACTTAAAGGAAAATATTCTAATTGTGAACCGATTTCAAAAACAGAAGTAGTCCCTTTCATAGCGCGAAGTTGATCTGCAAATAGCGATGTTTGATCTGGATCTACCCAGCGTCCAAAATGTTCCAAATTGGTTTTATGGTAATCTATCTCGTTACGTATCTTAAAGTGGTCGTTAAAATATTTATCGCGGGTGTAGCAATTACAATCAGCGCGGTAGGAAAAATTGAGATAATGGATAAGACCAATTCCAAAACCCACATTTTTTGCATTGGTTTCAAAATTATTTCGTTGTCCAAAATCTGAATAGAAAACTACAGGTCCGGTAATTAAACCCACCTCGTGAGAAAAGCCAAGCTGACTGTAAACTTCTTGTTTTGCGAAGACCAACAAGAAAAATACCAATAGCAAAATTCTGGTATTCATTATAAAAATGGGTTTAGATTGAGACACAACAAATATATAAAAACATGTTTAACAGCGAAATTTAATAATACTATTTAGCTTATTTGTAAAAAATTGCACACTGTTTTTATCATAACGCTTATATTTGTGCCTTCCTTATGTAACTGATCATTTTAATGTGGGTTTTTTTAGAATATCGTTTTTAAAGTATTCAAAAAACACGCTATAACATTTTGATAACAAGGAAATTCGCTAAAAGTAAAATAAAATTATAACCAATGAAGCAAAGTATAAAGGATTTCATTTCTGAAGTCGAAAAACTCAATCCCAATGAACCTGAATTTCTTCAGGCGGTAACCGAGGTTGCCGAAACAGTAATCCCTTTTATTGAAAAAAACGAAAAATATGCCAACAAAAAGCTGTTGGAGCGTATGGTAGAGCCTGAACGCACCATACTTTTTCGAGTTCCTTGGACGGATGACAAAGGTGAAATTCACGTAAATAAAGGTTACAGAGTTCAATTCAATTCAGCCATTGGGCCATACAAAGGTGGCTTGCGTTTTCACCCTTCTGTAAACCTCAGTATATTGAAGTTTTTAGGGTTTGAGCAAACCTTTAAAAACAGTTTGACTACGCTTCCAATGGGAGGTGGTAAAGGTGGCTCCAACTTTGATCCAAAAGGAAAGAGCGATAACGAAGTGATGCGTTTCTGCCAAAGTTTTATGACAGAGCTTTCAAAACATATTGGCCCAGACACAGACGTTCCAGCGGGAGATATTGGTGTTGGCGGTCGCGAAGTTGGTTTTATGTTTGGCCAGTACAAACGCATCCGTAATGAATTTACAGGAGTCCTAACTGGAAAAGGCCGCTCTTATGGTGGATCACTTATACGTCCCGAAGCAACAGGTTATGGAAATGTGTATTTCGCAAAAAACATGCTTGCAACCAAAGGCGAAAGCTTCAAAGGAAAAACAGTAGTTATCTCAGGCTCTGGAAACGTTGCCCAATATGCTGCTGAAAAAGCGATAGAGTTTGGCGGAAAAGTGGTTACATTCTCAGATTCTGCAGGATATATCTATGACTCTGAAGGCATCAACGCAGAGAAACTAGCTTTCGTAATGGATTTGAAAAACGAAAAACGTGGCCGAATTTCTGAATACACAGAAAAATATACGGGCGCAAAATATGTTGAAGGAAAACGTCCTTGGGAAGTGAAATGTGATATTGCCCTTCCTTGTGCTACACAAAACGAGCTTAATGGAGAAGAAGCCGAAATGCTTTTAAAGAATGGATGTATTTGTGTGGGCGAAGGAGCCAATATGCCTTGTACGCCAGAAGCTATTGAAGCATTTCAAAAAGCGAAGATTTTGTTTTCCCCAGGAAAAGCTTCAAATGCAGGTGGGGTTGCAACCTCAGGTTTAGAAATGTCTCAAAACTCTTTGCGCTTAAGCTGGACCGCTGCCGAGGTTGACGAAAAGCTTCACGGTATTATGAATGATATTCATTCCGCTTGCGTTCAGTATGGAAAAGAAGGTGACGGCTATGTTGACTACGTGAAAGGAGCAAATATTGCCGGCTTTGTAAAAGTGGCTGATGCAATGCTTGCCCAAGGAGTAGTGTAACTAGTTCAAAAATTTAAAATAAGGAAAAGCCTTTCCGAGTATCTTTTTTTAATATGAAGGATATGGGAAGGCTTTTTTCGTTCAAATACTGCAATAAATAGTATTTTAGCGTGTTAATAAACAAAACCAGTTTTATATGAAGCGGTGGATCATTGCTTTTCTTCTACTATTTCCGTTTTTGGCAACTGCCCAAAATTTTCAAGACCGTTGGACGGGCCATTTTTCCTATGTTTCTGTGAAAGATATTTCGCAGGGCGATAACAAAATTTTTGTTGGAGCCGAAAATGCGGTATTTACCTATGATCTTTCCACACAACAGATAAAAACTTTATCTACAGTAAATGGACTTTCAGGTGAATTCATTACCACAGTACATTATAGTGAGGCATTTAAATTGTTGGTTATTGGCTATGAAAATGGGCTGATAGAAATTGTGAAGGATGGCGAAGAAAACATCTTGAAAGTGGTAGATATTTTGGAAAAACAAACCATTCCACCAGACAGAAAACGCATCAACAATTTCAACGAATACAACAACAATCTTTATATTTCAACTAAATACGGCATTTCGGTCTATAATCTTTCGGCCTTGGAGTTTGGAGATACTTATTTCATTGGTGATGGCGGAAGCCAGATAGATATTGTGCAGACCACTGTACAGGAACCCTATATTTTTGCTGCCAGTGCCAGCAATGGTATGCGAAGGGCAATGGTGGCAGATGATAATTTGATTGACTACCAAAACTGGACAACCATTATGGGCGGAGGTTTCCGGGCGATGGAAAAATTGGGCAATGAGCTTTATGCATCCAATAGATCAAATGCTATTTTACGTTTTACGCCACAAGGAAATACAACTGTTGTTCAAACTTTTAGTTCACAAGTGCAAAAATTCAGGCTTGCAGATGATTTATTAACCATTACCACAAAAAATTCCATTCAAGCTTTTTCTGAAGGTTTTGTACAACAATCCTCAGTGACGAATGTTCAAGGCTTCCAAATAGATCTTCTTTCTGGCTATAGCTTCGGAAATAATTTCTATCTGGGAACTGCAGAAGATGGCTTATTGATAGTTCCCTTTGGAAACACATTGCCCACACAAATACTCCCAAACGGACCTATAAGAAATAGCTCTTTTGCTATGGATGCCACTCCTGGTCAACTCTGGGTAAGCTTTGGGGAAGTAGATGGCGATTACAATCCCTACCCACTTTCTCGTTATGGCGTTAGTCATTTAAAAGATACACTCTGGAACAATATTAACTATGAAGATTTAAGCGCTGCAGTGGGCGGCGAGCCAACAGATTTGGTAAATGTGACCATCAACCCTGAAAATCAAGACGAGGTTTTTATAAGTTCATTTGAAAAAGGGCTTCTTAAAATTATAGAAGACACGCCAACAATTCTCTATAATGAAACCAATAGCGGTCTAGAAAAAGCTATAATAGGAAGCATAGATGCCGGTATAAGAATCTATGGATCTCAGTTTGACGGTCAAGGCAATCTGTGGCTTGTGCAGAGCAAATTGGACGAAGGCCTTATTAAATTAACTCCCGGCGGCCAGTTTCAAAAAATTGATATTTCTAATATAATAAATCCTGTAAGCGAGTTGGCATTGACTAAACTGGTCATTAGTCGGGAAGGCAGTATTTTTTTTGGAAGTTATAGCAACGGTCTAATAGGTTATAATCCCAGAACAGATTCTTTCAACAAATTAGGGAAAGGGGCAGGAGCGGGCAATTTACCTTCTGATGCAGTTAGGGCACTGGCTTTTGATGCCCAAAATAGACTTTGGATTGGAACCCTCCGCGGACTTCGGGTGCTTTATAGTCCCGGCAGTTTTTTTGATCAAGGGCAAACTCCAGAGTCGCAATCGATTATTATTCTTGAAAATGGTGTGGCGCAAGAGCTTCTATATGAACAATCCATCACAGATATTGAAGTGGATGGCTCCAACAACAAATGGGTTGCTACTGCTACTGCCGGAGTGTTTTATTTGTCACCGAATGGACAGGAAACCTTACTTCGCTTCACAAAAGATAATTCACCATTGCCCACCAATAATGTGCAAGATATAGCGATTGACCCTTTTACGGGCGTTGTTTATTTTGCTACTACACAAGGTCTTGTGGCTTACAAAGGAAGTGCCACCGCTCCTAGTGATAATTTGGAAAATGTGCATGCTTTTCCCAATCCTGTGAGGCCTGGATTTTATGGAAACGTAACGATTGATGGACTTACAGCTCGGGCTAACGTAAAAATTACAGACATAAATGGAAGTCTTGTTTTTGAGGAAACCTCAGAAGGAGGAAGCGTATTATGGGACACCACCGCTTTTGGAAAGTACAAAGTTAGATCTGGAGTTTATTTGGTGTTGGTCACAACAGATGATAATTTGGAAACCAAAGTCTCAAAAATAATGATTATCCGCTAATGGTTGTCGCTACCAAGGCCATTGTTTTTTCAGCTATAAAATATTCCGAAGCAGATATTATTGTTAGTTGTTACACCGAAGTTGCGGGCATTAAAAGCTATTTGTTGCGCAATATTCTAAAATCAAAAAGGGGTAAGCTGAAAGCATCTTATTTTCAACCGCTAACCCAATTAGAGCTTGTTGCAGATCACAAAAACAAAGGCACCCTGGAATATATTAAAGAAGCAAAGGTTTTTTATCCCTATAAAACACTGCATACAGATATTGTAAAATCAGGCCTGGTCATGTTTCTTTCTGAAATACTCAAAAACTGTATCCGCGAAGAAGAAACCAATGCAGAGCTTTATAGTTTTTTGGAGAATTCCTTTCAGTGGCTTGACCAAAGTGATGAAGTTGCCAATTTTCACATTTACTTTTTGTTGCAATTAAGTATGCATTTGGGGTTTTATCCAGATGCTTCAAATATTGATGATGAATACTTCAACATCATAGAGGGGAATTTTCAAGCTATAAATACGGGCAACTATTGTTTAGAAGGCCCACAAATAGAAAATTTCAAAAAGTTCTTCGGTATAGACTTGGAAAACCTAAACACAATAAAACTTTCAAAAACGGCGCGTCAAAATCTGTTGGAACTCATCTTGGCGTATTACAGTTTTCACATGCAAGGCTATCAAAAACCGAAATCACTCGCGGTGCTCAACCAATTGTTTTCCTAAAAAATTGCGCTAACGGAATGTTAAGGGAAAAGGCAGTTTCCACAACATTAAGTAATTTAGGGGAAAACTATTATTATGGATACCAACAGACTATCAAAATCAATTGAAGACATTTTAAATAAACAAGTAACAAAGGAAGCTAATGCCGCACAGATTTATCTTTCCTATGCCGTTTGGGCGGATAGCGAGGGTTATGCTGGCGTTGCGAATTTGTTTTTCAGACATTCCGGAGAAGAGCGAAACCATATGATGAAGGTTATTGAATACATTCAGGAACGCGGCGGAAGGGCAAAAATTTCTGCACTTGCCGCGCCGCCAAAAGATCCCAAAAATTTACAGGAATGTTTTGAAAAAACCTTTCAGCACGAAGTAGATAACACTACGGCTATTTATGAAATTGTAAACCTTGCCCAAAAGGAAAAAGATTGGGCCACTTGGAATTTTGGCCAATGGTTTGTAAAAGAACAGATTGAAGAAGAAACATTGATAATGGATCTTTTGGACAAACTGAAAATTGCAGGCGGCCCAAAAGCAAGCAGCGAGTCACTGCTTTATTTGGATAGCAAAATTGGAAAACAAGAAGATGATGCAGATCTTGCCCGAGATGCAAGTGTTGATAACCCTTAAAAACTACAACTTGAGCTGCAAATGTTCGTAAACACTGTTGCCAAGTTGTTTTTTACCCACAGTCTCAAACCCCAATGCCGAATATAATTTTTTGGCATTTGGGTTTTTAAAATCCACTAAAAGGCCAATTTTTTCTTGGCTACTCTTCCTTGCCTGACTTATTGCCGATGCCAATAATTTTTTGCCAATCCCTTTTCCTTGATGTTTAGGGGAAACACTTACCGTGTCAATATATATTTCATTCGGTGCGGTTTCATCTTCAATTACTAAACCGGCAACCTTATACTTTTCGGCTATATATTCTAAAAATGGTTTTCGGTATTGTCGTAACAATGTGCCGTCATAAAAAGTAATGGAACCCATAACTTCGTCTTTTTCTTCATAAACCAACGTATGTTCAAAACTGTATTGATTGGCTTTTTGCTGAAAAAAGTATTCAAAAAGCGGAATTGCAGCGGCAGGATCTTCAGTATTGGCAAAGGTGCAAGCCAAGTCTTCCATAGCCTGAATTATTAAAGGCGCTACTTTTTTATAATCTGATTTTCGGGCAGCACGAATGTGGGAATCTAAATAGAAATTCATATTTATAAAAAATTATATGGGAAAGTATAACAGTTTCTTAAGAGTGACATTTCATTCAAAACAATAATTTTAATAAAAACAAAATTATGAAAAGCTACGTTTTACTTTTATTATTACTTCCTTTTTCTATTTTTTCGCAAGTAGAAAATGAAAAAGAATTACCAGAGCCTTTTGCCACAAAATCAACTTCAAATTATTCTAATGTAATAGGTTGGAAAGAAGGCGAAACCCCAAAAGCTCCCGAAGGATTTTCGGTAACGAAATATGCCGATGGTTTTCAAAACCCACGCTGGATGTATGTTACTCCCAATGGCGATGTTTTGGTTGCCGAGAGCAATAGCAATTACAGTATTCCCAAACAAATTGGAGCTACCATTATCGGGGCTGGGGGTTCAAACAATTTAAAGCACAGTGCCGACGTAATAACACTCTTGCGCGATACCGATAATAACGGTTTTCCAGACGTTCGCGAAACATTGCTTACAGCAAAGGAAGGTCTTAACCAACCTTTGGGGATGCTCGTTATTGGTGATTGGCTGTATGTAGCGAATACGGACGCGGTTATGCGTTATCCCTACAAAGCGGGACAAACCAAAATCACGGTGATGGGAGAGAAAATCGCTAATCTTCCTGCGGGAAAAGTGAACCGCCACTGGACGCGGAATATTATAGCCAATGCAGATAACTCCAAGATATACATTGCCGTTGGAAGCGGCGATAATGCAGGCGAAAAAGGAATGGAACACGAAGTGATGAAAGCCAATATTCTAGTAATGAACCCTGACGGCAGCGACCTTCAGGTGTATGCTTCCGGACTTAGAAATCCGGTGGGGATGGATTGGGAACCAACTACGCAAACACTTTGGACCTCAGTAAACGAACGCGATGAATTGGGCGATAATTTGGTGCCGGATTATTTAACTTCGGTGAAAGAAGGCGGCTTTTACGGATGGCCCTATATGTATTGGGGCAATCACTACGACCCCAGAATTCCCGTTCCGCCAAATGTTAGGTTGAAAGAACCCATTGTACCCGAGGTAGATTTGGGTTCTCACACCGCTTCTTTGGGTTTGGTTTTTTATACGGCAGACGCTTTCCCCAAGAAATATAAAAACGGAGCATTTGTAGTGCAGCATGGGTCTTGGAACCGTGATATTCTTTCGGGTTATCGTGTGGTTTTTATTCCTTTTGAAAATGGAAAGCCAAGCGGCAAACCAGAGGATTTTTTGACTGGGTTTATAGTTGATTCGGAAAAAGATGAGGTTCGCGGAAGACCAGTCGGCGCAGTTTTATTGCCCGATGGTTCTATGCTGATAACGGATGACACTACCAACCATATTTGGAGAGTTTCTTATAATAAATAAACGCATTGTTTAATCTTTTTATAAAATTGATAAACTTTATGATTTTCTTAAAAGTGCTCCGCTCAAATCTTTAGTATCTTCAAAATAAAAACTATGAGCACAAAAAACCTTACAAACGAAGACGCAAAAAAGAAAATTAAGGAACTGGCAGAAGGTATTGATTTCACTATGATGGCCACAAATTTAAAACAACAGCCCTTTCACGTAGTGCCAATGAGCACGAAGGAAGTGGACGATGCCGGAAACATTTGGTTCCTCAGCAACAAAAACAGCGAGCACAATAAAAACATTGAGAGGGAAAACAGAACCCAATTGATTTATGCCGACAAAGGAAACTTTGAGTTTTTAAGCGTGTATGGTCGCGCTACAATCAGCACAGACCGCAACCGAATTAAAGAACTATACGGAAGTGGCGACGACGCTTGGTTTGATGGCGTGGATGACCCAAATATTACCGCCATTAAAATTCAACCGGATGATGCCCATTATTGGGACACCAAAAACGGAAAAGTGATTTCACTTTTGAAAATGGTTGGGGGCGCGATTACTGGAAATGAACCAGATTTGGGTGAACATGGAGATTTAAAAGTATAATTTAAAAAGAAAAATCGGTATTAAACCTCTTTTATTGGCGAAGCTGATAGAAGGGGTTTTTTATTGGGCAGTTTCCAAAAAGGGCATTTCGGTTTCTTTTTGAAATAACGGATAAAAATCCATCACGTTTTTTATTCCTTCAAGAGCGCATAAAAAAGCTACGGCGGCGCATAAGCCATTAAACAAAGTTTCTTTGGAAGTAGGGTTTTTTGGTTTTGAATTTCTGTGGTTCAAAGGCAATATGTAGCCACAGCCTTTTAAGAACTCAGCTTCAATTTTTAGGAGTTCCGAAGGGGAATACCCGTGAAATCTTCGCCCCAAATTTTCGTGGACCAGCCCCACATAGTTCAATTGCAATGAACCATGATCATCGCTGAGGTGTTTCCAGCTATCGGTATTGTTACAAATATTCCCTACTGCGCAGTTATTACAACACTCCGGATTTAAAGTGTTGTTGTGGAAAGCGTTGTAGAGTTTTTCCAATGCGGCGTCCAGTCTTTTCGTGGTTTTCATAATCATCAACTTAGCGTTCTATGAAATTAATAAATATAGCTAAGAAGGCAAATTGTTTTTTGTTTTTTTTGGCAGCACCTTTTCATGTGCTTAAACCATCCCGTTAGGGTTCAAGATATATACGTTAGGGTTGGTAAACCTATATTTTAGGGTCTAGGACCCGAACGTTGGGGTTGATGGACGTATATTTTAGGGTTCAGGACCCTAACGTTGGGGTTGGAGGACGTATATTTTGGGGTTCAGGACCCTAACGTTGGGGTGGTGGACGTATATGGAAGGGTAAATTTGTATATTAGCAAGGCCAAGCGAAATTAAAGAGCATGTTTTTATAAATGTTACAAATGCTTACAAATGTTTACATTTGAAAGGTGCGTTTATACACATGTTGGCAGTAATTAAAATACTCAACCAAATTGAAGAACTAATAATAGAAAAAAATGATTTTAAAGAACAAATTAAATTATGTAACGCGTTTTGATATTTTTAAAATTTTAATATCAATTGCACTTATTTTTGTCATAACAGCTTGTTCATCTGAAGATGATACTGAAACTACAACCGACAATAATGAAATTAACTATTACGAAGTTACATTAAGACTTCAGGCAATAGAAGGAGCTGGTTATAATACAATATTGAGAATAAATACTTTTCAAGACCCTTCTCCTCCATTACGAGTCGTGCAAGAAAATGACGGGGATATTGAGTGGATTAATGGAACTATTGAACATACATTTGTTGTTGATGCTAAAACGGCATCAGGAATACAAATAACCGAAATTGATTGTAGCACCAGTGCTACTTTACATCAAGATTATTTTTATGCAATCGATAGTTTTAATTTTACTGTTATTATAAAAGATGATAATGGTAATGTCATTTCCGAACAATCCACTGATGAAGATACGATTGAAGGACCGTTACAGTTTACAGCAAGAATTATCTTAGAAATAGAATAAATGGAATTAGAAAAAGTAATTTATCAATTTGGAAACAATAAAGTTTTTGACTATTTCATTCTCGACAGAAAGGAAAATGCAATCGAAAAAGATATTGACAAAAATTCATTAGCATATCATTTTGACGGTAAAGAAAAAATAAAAGTTAGTAATTATGGACAAATAGTATTTGGAGCATTTGACATATTACTTGAAAAAAGAAAAAAAGGAACTGATACATTTTGCGGGTATTCTTTAGCATCAGAAGATGAAATCAAAATTACGAAATAACTACTGCCAACACCGCATATAAGCCATAGCTGGGTCTGTGCCGACACCGAAAATTCCTTCCGAATTTTCTACCGTAGGTTTGCGTTTGCGAAATTCCGGCAATCACACACTACGGCTCATATGCAAGACCGTTGTAGCGCATTAAGAAAATGAAAAATATATTAATCATACTTTTTGTATTTTCAGCTTCGATAACTTTTGGTCAAACCAATACTGAATTTACCGAAAGTGAGATAATAAGTGAAGTTGAATATTCTACTCCTTGCGGATATTATGAATTTGCCATCCGAATTAAAGTTTTAGTGAAAAAATCAAACTCAAATTATCAAAAAGATGATCAATTTGACTTGATAATCCCTTGTCCTGAATCGTATGGTTCCGATTTTTTTGAGAAAACGGAGAATTATTTAATAAAATTTGACAAAAACTTTCCGACTGATTATCGACCAATTGTAGTTTCTTATGACTCTCAATTCAACCACATAATAAACTCTGACTTCTTTGCAAACGAAATCAAAAAGAAATAAAACGCGCTACAACAACAGCTATAGTTCATTGCGGCGGAATTTTCTGCCGAAAATTCTCGCCGTTTTGCTATCTTTCGGCTACAGCGGAAAGAATCCTGCGGATTTTTCCGCAACGAAACCATAGCCAAAACGTTGGCAACAAGCTGAAAAAAACGCACAATAATTAAATGAAAATTAGAAAAGTAAATATTAAAGACATTGAAAAACTAAAAGAAATCGGAAAACTGACTTTTGCCGAAACTTTTTCTTCCGAGAACAGTGAAGATAATATGAGAGAATATTTGGAAAACGGATTTTCAACTGAAAAACTGACTACGGAACTGACCGACCAAAACGCTGAATTTTACTTTGCGGAACTTGACGGAAAAACAATCGGATATTTAAAAATAAACGTTGGACAGTCGCAAACCGAAATAAAGGACAAAAACGCACTTGAAATTGAACGAATATACGTGCTAAAGGAATTTCACGGAAAAAAAGTTGGGCAAATACTTTACGACAAGGCGATTGAATTGGCTAAAGAGAAAAATGTGGATTATGTTTGGTTGGGAGTTTGGGAGCAAAACCTGAGAGCAATTCGATTTTATGAAAAAAATGGATTTGTAGCGTTCGATAAACACGTTTTCAAACTCGGAAACGATGAACAAACGGACATAATGATGAAACTCAACCTGAATGAAAAAAAGCCAGTTGCCAACAATGTATAAAAATAATTGCTCAATTTTGGTCTTAACTAAAGGTCGTTGCAAGTTTACTACGTCTGATTTTCCTGCGGAAAATCCTCGTACTTAAACCAGCAACTAATATTATACAAACACATTGTGCAACATTTAAAAAATACCCGAAATGAAAATATTAACAGCTATAATTTTACTTTTTGCAATCAATATTTCTGCACAAAACCCAAATTTTGAAAAGTGGCAAGAATTAGCAAATAACGATATTAACCTTCAACCCGAATTTGGTGACTTAGAAAAAAATGAAAGTCAAATAAAAGCCGATAACGACTTTATTGAGGAAATTCTTAAGCATTATGATAATAAACAGGACGCGAGCAAAAAAATGACTGAATTAGGATTTCAATATATATACGAGCGAAGAGATTTACAAGCTGCAATGAAAAGATTTAACCAAGCTTATTTATTGGAACCAAAAAATGCGGATATATATTACGGGTATGGAACAATCTACTTTAATCTGGGTGCAATGGAAAGCGCCAGAGAACAGTTTGATAAAGGACTTTTAATAAACCCGAATCATTCTAAAATGCTGACCGATTATGGAACAACTTATTTAGGAGATTACTACAACTTGGTCAATACAAACCCAGAAAAGGCTGTAGAAAATCTCAATAATGCAGTAAAATATCTTGAAAAAGCTTATTCGATTGACGAAAAAAATTCAGACACTATTTACAAACTTTCAATTATCAATATGTATTTGGGAGATTGTAAAAAAGCCAACAAATATTTAGATAAAGCTGATAAAATGAAAAACCCAAATATAACCGAGAAATTTAAAGCCGAACTAAAACAAAAATGTGGATAAAAAACTATGCACAACAACGGCTCCTATGAAAAGCACTAATCTCGTTTTTCAAAAAAGTATTGCATTTATTCCACCCTCCCAAACTCCAAATCCTGAAAATCGTAACTAAAATCGGTTAATGGTGAGATTGGGCTCATTGTAAAACCGTTCGCTTTTCCTTCTGTATCCAAACTAAAAGTTACAAAAGCATCCGCTTTTAAAGAGGCATCGTTCCAACGCACGGCATAAGTTGTTCCTTTATAAAAAGTCATTGTTCCGGCTAAGTCTTTAGATTTTTCAGATTTAAAATAAAGGCTTCCATTTTGATTGCTGATGGCAACATTGCCAAACCAAACATCTTTATATGTTCCTGTGTAATCTATTGGATTGGGTTTTGGCGCTTTGCTTTTTAATTGTGCCTCAATACTTTTTTCAACTTCAGAAACAATGCGCTCCTCTTCCTTTTCGCCTGCCAATCTGCGGTCGTTGTATTGCTTAATTCTGTCTTCGCCTTTTATGCCGAAATACGCATCTTTAATTGAATTGGTAATGGCAGTAAACGCAGAACCACTTTGCTGGTTGGTAAGCACAATAATTCCCAAATCCATTTCTGGAATAAGGGTAACTTGACTCACAATGCCGTTCAAACCGCCCGTGTGCGTAACCTGAAAATAACCGTTTACATCACTTAAAAACCAACCAAGGCCATAAGCCGAAAAGTGTGTGTTGTACGGACCTTTTCCACTTCTTAAAATGGTTTGTGGCGTCCACATTTCGTTGTGCACTTTACTACTGAAAAGGCTGTCCTGTAATTTCTCACCGTATTTTCCATCGTTCAGTTGCGCCTGCACCCAAGTGCTCATATCGTTTATGGAAGCGAAAATTCCACCGGCGGGCGTAGCTATTTGTGTGAAAGTATCACCAGTCAATTCCAGCTTTCCGTTTACTGGGGCGTGGCCGTCAATTCTGTTATCGTCTGCTTTAATTTTTGGAATGGAAAGAAAGGAACGTTCCATCTTCAAAGGTTTAAAGAAGTTTTCTGAAATATAATCGTCATAGTCTTTGCCCGAAACCCTAGCGATTACTTCGCCCGCAACAATGTAGAGCAGGTTGTCATAATCAAACTTGCTTCGGAAGGACGAAACAGGTTTTAAATACCGAAGGTTGTGGATCATTTCGGCTTTGGTCGTAGTATTATTTGCCGGAAAAATCATCAAATCGCCAGCGCCGAGCCCCAAACCGCTTCGGTGTGTTACCAAATCGCGCACCGTAAATTCGCGCGTTACATAGAAATCTGAAAGTTGAAATTCGGGAATAACGTCAGTTACTTTCGTGTCCCAAGTCAGTTTTCCTTTATCAATAAGCTGTCCCAAAGCGGCAGTGGTAAAAGCTTTGGTGTTTGAGGCTACACCAAAAAGAGTGTTTTCGTTTACCGCGGCATTTGTTTTTAATGAACGTACGCCGTAAGTGTTTTTATGATAGATTTTGCCATCCTTCAAAACCGCAACCGCCATTCCGGGCACGTCAAAGGTTTTCATCGTTTTCTCTACCAAACTATCAATTTGGGAACCGCTCAAAGCCTGAGCTTTTGCGGAAAAATTTAAAAAAAGAAGTACAATTGAGAGGATTAAAATTTTGGCAGAAAAAGTTCTCATAAACAGGTTTTTTAATTGGTGTTTAAAGGTATTAAATCTTTTTCTTAAATTTAGGTGAGCAGATGGGAACGTATTGCCCAGGGATATCCAGTCTGCGATTGAATCTTGGGAAAAGTACTGTTGTTATATCAACTTCAACTGATTCACAATTTCCTGCAAAGAGGCTTTCGCATCGCCAAAAAGAATACTGCAATTGTCCAGTCCGAAAAGATCGTTCTGCACGCCGGCATATCCTTTGCCCATACTGCGCTTCATTACGATTACTTGCTTACTTTCATAAGCCCGGATTATGGGCATTCCATAAACTGGACTGTCAGGATTGTTTTCGGCAGCAGGGTTTACCACATCATTGGCTCCAATTACCAAAACGGCATCATACTGTTCCATGTTTTCGTTGCCCTCGTCCATTTCCTTTAAAAGGGAGTAATCTACGTTTGCTTCGGCAAGAAGCACGTTCATATGTCCAGGCATACGGCCTGCTACTGGGTGAATAATGTAATTAACTTCCACATTGCGTTTCTCCAACAATTGCTGTAGTTGGCCGCAAATATGCTGTGCCTGCGCAACTGCAAGTCCGTAGCCAGGAACTATTGCAACTTTCTGCGCGAAGGAAAGCGAAAGAGCGGTTTCTGAAATGCTGATTTCCTTTATATCCTGCGCTTCTTCAACTACACCATTTTTACTCTTTTTGAAAGTTCCAGCAAGCACTTTCAGCAAGGAACGATTCATGGCTTTACACATTAAGAGTGTAAGCAAAATACCTGCTGCGCCCACAAAAATACCACCAGCAATCATCGCTTTGTTTCCGTAAACAAAACCTGCGAAGGCAGTAGCAATACCTGTAATACTGTTTAAAAGTGAAATTACAACAGGCATATCTGCTCCACCGATGGGCAGTACGAAAAGCACACCATAAACCATTGCCAACGTTGCCAAAACATACATAAAAGCGGTAAAGCCAATTGGAATGATGCCGATAAAATAAAGAACAGGTAATAAAACCATCAACCCTAAAAGTATTCTTGCAGAAAAAATGACGGTTTTGCTGCGTCTATCCTTCACTTTTCCAGCCAATTTTCGTTCTGCGATTATACTTCCGGTTAATGCAATTGCACCTGTAACCAAACCTGCAATAAGAAGAATTTGATTACTGATTATCGTGGTTGCAGGATCCATTTGGTTGGCTTCTACTAGCCCCAAGAGCATTGCGCAGCCACCTCCAGTTGCATTGAACAACGAAACCAATTGTGGCATCCCGGTCATTTGTACTTTGTCTGAAAGTCTTTTGCCTATTAGGGTTCCCACGGCAATTGCCAAAAGCATGATTATTAAATTGGTGTAGGGAACAGTGGCTGTTATCGCGGACAAAAAGGTAAGCACTACGGCCAAAACCATACCCATTGCTGCTATCAGGTTTCCTGTCTTTGCGTTTTTTGGGGAACTCATAAATTTCAATCCTCCCAAAAAGGAAAGGGTGGCAATTAAATAACCTACTTCGATGATTGCGTACATGGTTTTTTTATTCTGAAGGTTTTTTTTTGGAAATAGAATGACTTAAAAAAAAGACTAAAACATAAGGAAGTATTTATGCGTGAGGAGCCTTATGTTTTTCGTCTTTCAGTATTGAGTATATAAAATAAGCTAAGGAATTATTTTTTTTGACTGAACATCTTGAGCATCCGTCCGGTTACGAAAAATCCTCCGGAAATGTTTAAGGTACCGAGAAAAACCGCGATTCCCCCCAAAGTAAGGTTGAGGTAATCATCCGCCGGTACCCGAAGCATTACAATGATTGCTCCAACCAGAATAACGCCACTAATAGCATTGGCGCCACTCATAAGCGGTGTGTGTAAAATTGCGGGAACATTAGCGATTACTTCTATGCCAATGAAGACACAGAAAATAACAAAATAAATTTCTTGAATGTGTTGATTTATGAACTCCATAATTTAAGCTGGTTGTAGTTGTTTGGTGAAATATTGGTGGGTCCATTTACCTTCTTCCATAATTTGTGAAGCGGTTAGCAATGGATCATCATTTTGGTTTTCTGCCTTTTGCTTATATTTTAAAAAAGAGAAATAATTATTTGAAAGTAATTTTGAAGCTGCCAATGGAATTTCTGCAGCAAGGCTTGAGTTTCCTAAAATAGTAACTCCGTTGTGATTGATTGTTTCTTTATTTTTTGAAAGTTCGCAGTTTCCGCCTTGTTCGGCAGCCAAATCAATTATAACGCTGCCGGGTAGCATCGCTTCCACAGAGCGGGTTTCAATTAATAAAGGCGCTTTTCTTCCGGGAATATTCGCGGTGCTTATTACGATGTTTGCGGTTAAAATATGGTTGTGGATTAGCTCTTTCTGTTTTCTTTGGTATTCTTCACTTTGCTCCACGGCATAACCACCTGCATTTGAAGATTCGGTATAACCTTCCACTTCAATAAAGGTTGCGCCAAGACTTCTCACTTCTTCTCCAGCAGATTTACGAACATCAAAAGCTTCTACTATGGCACCCAAACGACGGGCAGTAGCGATAGCTTGTAAACCTGCAACACCTGCACCAAGCACTAATATTTTTACTGGCGTAAGTGTTCCGGCAGCAGTTGTAAACATAGGGAATACACCATTATAGATTTCAGAAGCCTTAATAACGGCTCTATATCCTGCCAAAGATTGCATGGAAGAAAGAACATCCATTGATTGCGCCAGAGTAGTCCGTGGCAGAAGGTCTAAACTGTAAACCGTAGCTCCATGTTTTTGATAAATAGCGAGTTTGGAATCATGAAAGAGGGGGTTGAAAATACCAATGAAGCAACAACCCCCCTTCATTTCCACTTCGCTAAAAGTATGGTTAATGGATACAATGGTATCCGAATTTTTAAAAATTGTTTCTCTTGGCAAGCAGCTTGCTCCTGCCTGCACATATTCTGCATCATCAATTTGAAGCGAACTGCCCAGCCCGGGCTCAAAAAGGATGTTGAGCTTCAACTCCCCGGTAAGACGTTTTACTTCTTTGGGCAACAAACAAACCCGCGGATCGTTTGGGGTTTTAAGGATTCCTATGGTCTTGGGCTGCGACTGTTCGATCATAAATTTTTATTGAAATTGTATTCTTTTTTATAAACTATTTGCTAAGCGCATTGAAGTATTCTTCTTTAACTTCTCTGTATTTTTTTAAATACTCCAAATAGGTTTTTCTGAATCTTTCATGTTCTGTTATATAAAACATATCACAATCAACATCTTCACATTCTGCCGCTTTTGGCAAACCTTCTTTATATTTTAAAAAAGCATCAATGATTTTAGCATTTGTTTCTTTTTCACGAACCAGTTTATCAAGTATAGCTGGAGAGTCAAAGACTTTTGAAAGTTCTGCTCTTCCAAGGTTCAACAAATTGGCAATCTCTTTTTCAATATAATTGAGGTGCTCAATCCAGTTGTCCAGTTCTATGGAACTATTTTTAAAAGTTATTGCTTCTGGGGAATCGTGATCGTAAATCTGCATGATGATTAATAAAAATTGTTAATTGTAAATACTATGATAGTACATCAATATCGATAGGTTTTTCGGCCTGCTTGACATTGGTAATTTTCAGTTCTTTAGTGCCATTTGGGAAATTCCAAATTACGGAATCGCCTTCCGCATAACCCATTACGGCCGATCCCATTGGGGCCAAAATGGAAATTTTGTTTGCCGCAATATCGCGCTCAGTTGGGATTACCAACTGAAATTCTGTTTGCCATGTTCCAGACTGAACTGTAACAAGACTATTAAACCGAATTACATCTGCAGGCATTTCTTCGTGGTCATAAATGATTGCACTTGTTAGCTCACCGCTTAATTTTTTAAGGGAAACCTTTGTGTTTTCGTCTTTATAATAACCAGTAACGTTCAGTAAACGCTTTAAAAAAACGTACTCTTTTTTCTCTAATATCAAATTTCCATATTTCATGGTTTCTATTTCATTATTAATAAAGATGGGACATCGTTGCTTTTTGAAACAACAGGGATAGATGTCCCATCTTTAAGGATTCAAAATTAATTATGGGAAAATTCCTCTTAACACATAGGCTTTTTCAATTCTTTCAATTGCGATAGCAAAAGCTGCCGTACGCATATCGATTCCTTTTTCTTCGGAATAGGCAGAAACTTTTTTGAAAGTAGTGCGGAGTTTTTTCTCCAGTTTTTCTAAAATCTCGTCCATTTGCCAAAGTTCTCCGTTACGGTTTTGAAGCCATTCAAAATAGCTTCCAATCACGCCACCGGAATTGCACATAATGTCTGGAATGATCGTGATACCGCGTTCCATCAATATTTTTTCGCCTTCAACATCTGTTGGGCCGTTGGCACCTTCAGCAATTAAAGTTGCTTTTATTGAAGCTGCGTTTTGTGCCGTAATCTGGTTGCCCAAAGCAGCGGGAATACAGATATCGCAATCCAATGCAAAGAAATCTTTACCCTCCATAGCCGAAGCTTCGGGGAAACCTACAATACTGCCGTTATTCGCTTTTCCGTAGTTGAAAAGATCTTCAACCTTAATACCTTCTTTGTTTTGAACACTTCCGAAGGCATCCTGAACACCTACCATTTTCGCACCTTCGTTTTCTAAGAAATGTGCTGCCCAATAACCTACGTTACCGAAACCTTGAACGATAAATGTTTTTCCTTTAAGGCTTTTGTTATTTTTTTCTGCCCAAAATTTAATGGTCAAAAACACACCGTAACCAGTGGCACGGTCACGACCTTCCAAACCTCCACTGCCAACGGGCTTTCCTGTAACTACGTGTTGGTTTTTAGAACGTTCGCTGGTACTTTTTGTACTCATATACGTATCTGCAATCCAAGCCATGGTTTGGTCATTGGTGTTTACGTCTGGGGCGGGAATATCGTGTTCTGGGCCTATGTTTTCGCCCAAAGCATAAGTAAATCTACGTGTAATTCGTTCCAATTCACCTTTTGAATATTTTGAAGGGTCAATCTGGATTCCTCCTTTAGCACCTCCATAAGGCAAACCTGCCAAAGATGTTTTCCAAGTCATCCACATTGCCAAAGCACGAGCAGCGTCAATATCTACCGTTGGGTGATAGCGAAGACCGCCTTTGTATGGGCCAAGTGCGTTGTTGTGCTGCACACGGTAACCGGTGAATATTTCCACATCACCATTGTCCATGCGAACAGGGAAGTGAATAATAATTTCAGTGTTAGTAATGCTAAGAATTTTGCGAACGTTTGGATTCAGATTTATTTTGTCTGCAGCGCTGTTGAATTGTTCCAACACGTTGTCCAACATTCCTCTTTTTACAGGTTGCGGTTTTTCCACGGTTTGTGTATTTGTCATTTTAATAATTGTTTTAAATAGTTACCAATTCTGGCTTTCTTTTTTTAATTTTTAATATCGGGTTAGGAATTTGGTGTTGAGATTCATCAAATTCGGTACATGAAAATACTGTGCTTTGGTTGTGTGTTAATATGCAATAAGCTGCGTGCGCACATCCATTGCAAAGATTTATAGGATTTGTATTCATAGTTACTTATTATTTGCAATTCCTAATTGGCAACCTGTATGCCATTAACTGGAATTATTTTGAAAATAATCTGTAATCAATTGAATAATAATACATTATGATTTTACAGATGTAATATTCTTAATGAAGTAGTTGGGGAATATATTCCACATTGGGGAGAAATTACCCAGTGAAATGAAATTCCAAAAAAGACAAATTCCAAATTCCAAAACTTTTTTTTGGAATTTAAAATTTGAATTTTTGTATTTATTCTTTGGTTTTCCCGCGTAATGTTTTTCGGTCAATTTTAAGGATTTCTGCAGCCTTGGTTTGGTTATTATCGGTTGCGGCAAGTACTTTTTGAATGTATTTCTTCTCCATTTCCTTTAAGGAAAGCAGACCATCTTCGGGGAAGTTTATTTGGTATTTTAAGGTTTCGGGCAAATCTTTTATACCTATTGTTCTGTCACACATAATTACAGCGCGCTGAATCACGTTTTCCAATTCCCGAATGTTTCCCGGCCAATCGTAACGCTGCAAAAGAGCTTGTGCCTCGGTATCAATGGTTATGTATCGGTCTTTGTATTCGTTACCATATTTGAAAAGGAATTTGTCTGCCAGCAACGGAATATCTTCCTTTCGTTCCCGAAGTGGCGGAACGTTAATTTCCACAACCGTCAATCTGTAAAAAAGGTCTTCCCGAAATGTTTCCTTTTCAATCATTTCCTTTAAATTGCTATTGGTAGCTGCAATTACGCGCACATCTATTTTTTCAGTTTTTCGCGAGCCCACTTTCACAACTTCCTTTTCCTGCAAAACCCGCAAAAGCCTTGATTGTACAGAAAGAGAAGCATTGCCAATTTCATCTAAAAAAATAGTTCCGCCATCTGCTGCCTGAAAAAAACCTTCGCGATCGTCATTGGCTCCGGTAAAGGCACCTTTCACATACCCAAAAAGCTCCGATTCCAAAAGGTTTTCTGGAATGCCGCCGCAGTTCACCGCAATAAATGGCGCACGCGAAAACTTTCCGTTATAGTGAATGGAACGCGCCACTAACTCTTTCCCAGTTCCACTTTCGCCACTTATAAAAATGGTTGCTTTATTATCTTTTACACGTTCTATTATTTGGGTTACATTTTTTATGGCTTCGCTTTCACCAATTATCTCGTTGTATTTTTTTGCTTCCGAAGTTTTGGTTGCGGTTTTTAGTTTCGTTTTGTTGGAAAGCGATTTCAAAACACCTTGTTTCAACTCTTCCTTTGTAAATGGTTTTACCAAATAATCAACCGCACCCGATTTAATTGCCGAAAGTGCATCCTGCACTGAAGGATAGCCCGTAACCACCAGTTTTGGCATATTCGGGTAATGTTCTGAGGCAAACTGGATGAGCTGAAAACCGTCCACTTCGGGCATTTTTAAATCTGTTATCAATAAATCTATTTCGGTATCGCGCAAAATGGCAACTGCTTCTTTCACTGAAATTGCCTTGTAAGTATGATAATCCAGCGAATGCAAGTGCCGTTGGAGGAGTTCCAAAATGTTGATGTCATCATCAACTAGAAGTATGTTTTCCTTTTGAAGCATCTTTTTTATTGTTTTGGAAAAGTAATAATAAAAACGGCGCCCGTTGGGTTATTGTGCTGATAATCTATAGTGCCTCGATGACTGCGTATAATTCCGTGCACTACACTAAGTCCAAGCCCAGAGCCATCTCCTACGGTTTTTGTTGTAAAAAAAGGTTGAAATATTTTCTGAACATTTTCAGTAGAAATGCCGGGGCCTTCATCTGAAATTTTAAGCGTTATTTTCTTTTTTGTTTCTTCCAATGTAATTTTTATCAATCCATTTTTAGGTGAAAAATAGATGGCGTTCAGCACTAAATTGAAGATAACCTGTGTCAACTGAATGGTGTCGGCTTTCAGTAAAACTTCTCCTTTTGGAAGGGTGACTTTATACCTTACCTCATTCTTTTTGAACGTTGGGTCTAGCAGATTCATAGCTTCATTAATAACAGGAACAATATCTGTCTGCCCCAGATTCTGTGGCATTTCGCAGGCAAAAAACATTAGCTTTTTTACAACCTCACGGGAGAAAATAGCGCTGTTTATAATCTTGTCAAGATCTTGGTTGCTTTGGGTGTTTTGGGGTTCTTTGCTTTTTAAAAGCTCCGCGAAGCCCAAAATATTTGCGAGAGGCGTGTTGAGTTCGTGAGCTATTCCAGCGGTTATTTCACCCAAGATACTCAAACGGTCTGCGTGTTCCATTTTTCGTTTCACGATGGCTTCGTTTTCACGAATGGCTACACGTTCCAAAAGATCACCCACATTTATGGCAACGTTTTTAAGCAGTTTTTTCTCTTCGGTTAAAAAATCTTTTTTGGTGAATTTTTCTGCGGGATAATGAATTTTTATATTTCCTTTCGGTTCGTTAAACACATTGATATTGCTTTCAATAAAAACAGTTTTTTTTGGAAGTGCCGAAGAAATGAGATGGTAAGGTTCTGAGCTAATTTCAACCGTGGCACTTTTGCTGTACTGTAAAGATTTACGCAGGCTGAGAGTGATTGAATATAATGTTTTGTCGAGTTCTTTGTAATCGTTATTTACAATAATTGAAGAAACTTCATACAGACAAGTAAGCTCTTTGATACGCTCCTTAAGGTTTTTTTCTAAAGTCATAAAAACTTGCTTCAATCTTTTGTCAAAGGTATCAAATTATACTATACGCACATTTTGGTTAGTGCTATTGAAAAAATGAAGCTTACTATAAAATTATGGTTAAGTATTGATAAAAAGGAGGTTTTTTTATGACCTTATTAATTGTGTTGCAAGCTCTGGATTTGCGCCAAGAGTGTATTGTGTTTTGGCGCCTATTATATTCTGATCATATTTTAGATCTGCCAAAATCAGTGGTGTCGTGAGACCGCTTTCATAAATTTTCAGGGAAATAGTATCAAAAATTGTTATTTCGGTTGAAATTGTAATCATATTGTAATTGCTGAGCTGTTCTTTGGAAAAGTGACTTTCTTTTTCAGGAAATTGAAACCCTTCTTTTTTGAATTCATTATCATTTTTAAATACTTCCTCTTTATTTAGTTTGAATACTGCTTCAGAATTTTCATAAAAATCAATAGCCTTAAAGTTCTCCGTTGCTGTTTGATACTTATTTTTTTTCTCAAGGTTTATAAGGCTCAAAAACAGTGAAATATTTTCGGGAATAAGGATTGTTTCTTTTTTCAGTTGCGGTAAAAGATTATAGGTTGTTGCAACTTGTGGCTCATTGCGCAAGGCATTTTGCATACACTCTACCAAAAGAATATCTGCGTCAAGTTCTGATGGAATATTAAAGTTTGAAGCATCACAATGATAGAATGCTTTAACATATTCGTCAGCATCAAAAGCTTTAAGAATATTTTTTAAACTTTCAATACTTACTGGATTAACTTCAAGTAAAATTAGTTGCAGTTCTGAAGGTTTGTATAGAGAAAGAAATGGTAATATTAAAGTTGCATAAGGTCCTGTGCCGGTGTACAGGATAGTGGTTGGTTTCTCAGGGTTTTTGATGCGCAGGGTTTTTAAGGCTTCATGAATCCCTTTCATAAACTTATAGGTTCGCATTAAATCCTCCAGGCACATTCCAGCCCATTTTGGACCTATTGCCTGTCCGTTTTGCAAAGCGATGTTTTTCGAACTTATTTCCGCTTCCAAGTCCATATTTGAAAGGGTTTCCAATAGTTGTTTTAATTCTGAAACAGCATTTTGAAGAATATAAAAATCCAGTTCTTCCCGAATGATTTTTTTTGTGATTTTTGATAATTTTTTCTTTGCTTCTGCCGATGTCATGGGTGTAGATTATTTAGCGAATATACGTTTTAACGCTAAAATTTAATTTACGTGCTACTACGTATAGAGTGCCTAAAAAAAATATAATAACTTGCGTTAACAAACATTTAAGAATTTTTCATCTAAAAAGGCCGTGTGTAAAACTCTGTTTAAAAGGTCATTAATTCTTAAAAACTAACTAACCATATTATGAAAAACACTACTTCGCGAAGACTTTTTATGCGCAATTCTGCTTTTGCCATAACTGGTTTAGCCGTATTGACCCCCACGATCACAAGTGCTTTCAATGCCCATGAAAGCCCGTTTTTAGGCTATAATCCTTATGCCGAGACCAAGACTGATTTAAGAACTGGAATTTTTAATACCAATTCGGTTACTATTAAAGGAACCATTTATGAAAATGATGGTAGCACTCCAGTAAATAATGCAACTGTGGAAGTTTGGCACCTTTCTCCGAATTCATCTAAATATCGACATCGCGCAAAAATTATCGCTGACAAGCAGGGTAATTATGAATTCATAACCGATTTTCCAAACAAAGAAGAAGGGAAAAATGCACGTATTTATTTCAAAGTTTCAAATTCTGAAAAATCCATTTTTACAGAGTTATTGTTGAATAATTCAGGAGCACAGATTACTTGTGAACATTGGAAAAAAAACCAACAGTTGGGAGATAAATTGTTTCCTGAAAAATCAGAATTAATGAATCAATTACATATTCAATTTAATATTTCGGTATAAACAATTTAAAAACTACTTATTATGGAGCCATTTTTAGGACAAATACAAGCATTCGGATTTAATTTTGCGCCACGAGGATGGGCTTATTGTAATGGCCAGCTATTAGCTATTAGTCAATATTCGGCTCTTTTTTCCTTATTAGGTACTCAATACGGAGGGGATGGCAGAACAACTTTTGCGCTTCCAGACCTTAGAGGAAGAAATGGATTGCATTTTGGCCAGGGGCCAGGACTAAGTAATATAGTTATGGGAGAAAGAGGCGGTGCCGAAACTCTAACAATGACTGTTGCACAAATGCCTTCACATAACCACGCTCTCGCGGCAAAGGAAGAAGGAACTTCAGATAGTCCAAATGGAGCGTTTATAGCTGGAGATGGAACAAATGCTTTTGATTTTAACTCAGATACGGTTATGGCTAACGCTTCAATAGGAAACACCGGAGGCAATCAACCATTAAACATACAAAACCCTTTTTTGGGAATCAATTATTGTATAGCATTAGAAGGTATTTACCCTTCAAGAAATTAATTATTAAACTTTAACCAATTTAAAACAAACTATTATGGAACCATTTATCGGACAAATTCAACCATTTGGATTCAATTTTGCGCCACGCGGCTGGGCTAAATGCGATGGACAAATATTGTCTATTGCTCAAAACACAGCGCTTTTCTCTTTATTGGGAACCACCTATGGCGGCGATGGCAGAACTACCTTTGCGCTACCAGATCTTAGAGGTAGAAATGGACTGCATATAGGTCAAGGCCCTGGACTAAGTAATGTAACTTGGGGTGAAAGAGGCGGAGCCGAAACACGAACCTTGACAGTTGCACAAATGCCATCACACGGTCATGCTATTAATGCAAAAGAAGAAGGAACTTCAGATAGTCCAAGCGGAATGTATATAGCTGGAGATGGGACAAATGCTTTTGGCTCTCCTTCAGATACAGTTATGGCTGGCAATTCAGTAGGAAACACAGGAGGCAATCAACCCATAGATATACAAAACCCTTTTTTGGGAATAAACTACTGTATTGCATTAGTGGGTATTTTCCCTTCAAGAAATTAATAATAACACCCCTTTTTTTTAAAGAAAATCTCCCCAGATTTAACTTAACATGAAAAAATAATTATGAAAAAAATTACCCTACTAATAACAATGCTTTTGGCAACAATTATTGGTAATAGCCAAACAGCTTTAACTGCTGGAGATATTGCCTTTGTTGGAAGCAATTCAGACGGAGCAACAAATGCTGACGATACGGTTGCATTTGTTCTTTTAAAAGATATAGATGCTGCAACCACTATCATTTTTACTGACATGGGTTGGAATGATGGAACAGGTTTTTTTGCAACAAATGGTGACGGAGAATTTACATGGACTTCAGGAGTTGCTAGAACAGCTGGTGAGGTTGTTACTATTAATATGGGACCGCTATTTCCAGCTGCCTTTAGTTCTATTGGAGATCAACTTTTTGCCATTCAAGGCTCAACTGCAGCTCCAACTTTTATTGCTGGATTACAGTATAACGATACTTCGGGGGATGATGCAAACTGGGATGGATCTGCAACTTCCAATTCTACTTCGGCGCTTCCAAATGCTTTGGTCACAGGCACCAATGCCGTTCGTTTAATACCTGAATCTGACAATTGGCAGTTTAGTTGTGTTCTTGCTGGTGGAGCTGTTTCGGGAACCCCTGCCCAAATACGTGCTATCGTAAATAATAGGGCAAACTGGGTGAGTAGTGACACCACCCCTTTTAATCCTGCTTTGGAAGCTGGTTGTGGATTTACAATTAGTGGAGGAGGAGATACAACTCCACCTGTAATAACTTGTGCTCCAACTCCTGCGCCAATTACAGCTGGAATTAATGGAATGGCCGCTATTCCGGATTTAGTAAGTGGCACAACAGCAATAGATGATATTTCAATACCTGCTAATATTACCATAACACAATCTCCAACTGCTGGAACTATGGTTGGTGTTGGAGTTTATAATGTGGTTTTAACAGCGACAGATGAAGCTGGTAATAACGCAACGTGTACTATAGTTGTGACAATAAACGAACCACCTTTCACAACTTTAAACCCTGGCGATATTGCCTTTGTGGGTTTTAATCTAGATGGAAATGACGGCTTTGCATTTATACTTTTAAAAGATATAATTGCTGGAACAAATATAAAATTTACAGATTGTGGTGTTTCAAATCCCAACACAATAAGCTGCGTAGGTTCAGGCGGTGAAGGTAGTGCAACTTGGTATGCTTCTTCTGCAATGAGTGCAGGAGATATAGTTACTTTGCCTGGAAGTTTCATGTCTGCAAGTGTATTATCTTCCATTGGAGATCAGCTATTTGCTTATCAAGGAACAGCTGCTTCTCCTAACTTTATTACTGCAATACATAGTAATGTTGATCCAGGTGTTACAACAGATGGAGATTGGGATGGAGCAAATACTTCAAATTCAACAACTGCATTGCCAGATCAATTAACAAATGGCGTAAACGCCATTAGACTTTATGTTGCTGGAACTCCAGATACAGAGGTTGATAACTGGCAATTTGATTGTAGTGCAGTACCTGGTGGATTTCCTATTTCAGGATCTCCAGCACAGCTTGCTGCTATTATTAATGATATACAATATTGGATAAATAATGATACCACGGAGTTCGTTCCTACCGCTAAAGCTGGCTGTAGTTATGATGTAGGTGCTTCATTTACAGCGCTAGCAGATTTATGTGTGGATGCTGGAGTACAATCTGGTCTTGGCGGAGGAACGCCTACTGGTGGAGTTTACAGTGGTCCAGGAGTTACGGATGATGGTAATGGGATGACATACAGTTTTGACCCTGCTGTGGCGGGAGTTGGAACACACACATTAACTTATACAGAAAGTGGAGATTCTGCCACAGATGATGTTGAAGTCTTTGCTTTGGATGATGCTTCGTTTAGCTACGGAGCTGCTTCCTATTGTGCAGATGACTCAGATCCTACGCCAACAATTACCGGTTTGGGTGGAGGAACGTTTTCTTCATCACCGACAGGCTTATCAATCAATACTTCAACAGGAGCAATTGATGTTTCTGCCAGCACACCTGGAGCATATACTGTTACTTATACAACAACTGGAACTTGTCCAAATAGCTCTGGTGTGAGCGTTACTATAAACGCTTTGGATGATGCTTCGTTTAGCTATGCTTCTGCTTCCTATTGCGTAAATGCAGCAGATCCTAGCCCGACCATTACAGGATTGGGCGGAGGAACTTTCACTTCATCGCCAGCAGGCTTATCAATCAATGCTTCAACCGGAGCAATCGATGTTTCTGCCAGCACACCTGGAGCATATACTGTTATTTATACAACAGCTGGAACTTGTCCAAATAGCTCTGGTGTGAGCGTTACTATAAACGCTTTGGATGATGCTTCGTTTAGCTATGCTTCTGCTTCCTATTGCGTAAATGCAGCAGATCCTAGCCCGACCATTACAGGATTGGGCGGAGGAACTTTCACTTCATCACCGACAGGCTTATCAATCAATGCTTCAACCGGAGCAATCGATGTTTCTGCCAGCACACCTGGAGCATATACTGTTACTTATACAACAGCTGGAACTTGTCCAAATAGCTCTGGTGTGAGCGTTACTATAAACGCTTTGGATGATGCTTCGTTTAGCTATGCTTCTGCTTCCTATTGCGTAAATGCGGCAGATCCTAGCCCGACCATTACAGGATTGGGCGGAGGAACTTTCACTTCATCGCCAGCAGGCTTATCAATTAATGCTTCAACCGGAGCAATCGATGTTTCTGCCAGCACACCTGGAGCATATACTGTTACTTATACAACAGCTGGAACTTGTCCAAATAGTTCAAGTGTTAGCGTTACAATAAATGCTTTGGATGATGCTTCGTTTAATTACGATGCCGCTGAATATTGTGCAGATAGTTCTGATCCTACCCCCACCATTACAGGATTGGGCGGAGGAACTTTCACTTCATCCCCAGCAGGCTTATCAATCAATGCTTCAACCGGAGCAATTGATGTTTCTGCCAGCACACCTGGAGCATATACTGTTACTTATACAACAGCTGGAACTTGTCCAAATAGCTCAAGTGTTAGCGTTACAATAAATGCTTTACCTACAGTTACTTTTACTGCGCCACCGAGCCCTGTTTGTCCAGGTGAAGTATTATCTGGCCAAGGCGGAGGCGCTCCAAATGGAGGTATTTATAGCGGTCCTGGAGTTACAGATGATGGAAACGGATTAACTTATACATTCGATGCAGGTGCTGCGGGTAATGGAACACATACAATAATTTATACATATAGCGATGTTAATGGATGTGTAAATAGTGCTTCAGATGATGTGACAGTTGAAGATACTACACCTCCAGTAATTACTTGTCCCGGAGATTTTATAGTTGATAATGATCCTGGAGTTTGTGGTGCTACTATAAATTATACTGTAACTGCAACAGATAATTGTAGTTCAGGAGTTCCTGTTTCACAAACTTTTACATATACAGGAACCGTTCAAAACTTTACTGTACCAGCTGGTGTTACCTCTATTTCAATTAGCGCTTTAGGCGCACAAGGAGAGATGGGCATTGGAGGAGATGCTGGTGCTGGTGGCTTTGGAGCTTTGGCTAATGGAGACCTATTAGTGACTCCTGGCGATGTTTTAACAATATACGTAGGAGGAAGTGACGGTTTTAATGGAGGAGGAATTCCAGGTGTTAGCGGACTTAATACTTCAGGTCACGGTGGCGGTGCCAGTGATGTAAGAATTGGTGGAGGAACCATAAATGATAGAGTTATTATTGCTGCTGGAGGTGGTGGTGGTGCTGGCGGACCTCAAGGAAGCTGTGTAGGTGGACCAGGTGGAAATGGCGGATCTGGAGGTGACATTTTATTAGGAGGTTCTGGTACTACAGGAAGTGGCTGCGGTGCAGGAGGAACTGGAGGAATAGGCGCTACCGATATGATGGGTGGAACTGGAGGTTTAGGAAATTCTAATTGTGGTGATACTGGAGGTTCAGGAACTAATGGTGTTTTAGCAATTGGTGGTAATGGTGGAGATGGTAAAATAGGATGTAGTGGATTTACTGGTTCTGGCGGTGGCGGCGGTGGCGGCGGCTATTACGCTGGCGGCGGCGGTGGCGGCGCTGCCGGAGGTGGCGGTGGCGCATGGTCAGGCGGTGGCGGAGCTGGCGGTACTTCTTATATTGGAGGTGTAAATAATGGAACAGCACAAGGTGGTATTAGATCAGGTAATGGTCTGATTACCCTTACTTGGAATGTTGCATTAGCACCTACCCAAACTGCTGGTCTTCCTTCTGGAAGCACATTCCCTGTGGGAACTACAACCAACACCTTTGTAGTAACCGACGCATCAGGAAACACTGCAACATGTAGTTTTGATGTTACAGTAAATGATACTGAAGTTCCAGCAATTACTTGCCCTGGAAATATTACCCAAAATAATGATCCTGGAATTTGTGGAGCTGTAATAACCTATACTGCTCCAGTTGGAACTGATAATTGTTCAGGTTCAACCACAGTCCAGACTACTGGTTTGGCTTCAGGCGAAATTTTCCCTGTTGGAACAACAACAAATACATTTGTAACAACAGATGCTTCGGGCAATACAGCAACCTGTAGTTTTGATGTAATTATCAATGATAATGAATCTCCAGTAGCTAACTGCGCCGCGCCCTTTACAGTTCAACTAGATGCCAACGGAATGGCGAGCATAACAGTTGGGGATATTGATAATGGCTCTACTGACAATTGTGTAATAGCAAGTACTAGCATTGACGTTACAGACTTCACTTGTGCAGATGTAGGCCCCAACACAGTAACCTTAACAGTAACTGATGTAAATGGAAACAGTTCAACCTGTACCACGATTGTAACGGTTGAGGACAATGTGCCGCCAGTAGCCAATTGTGCAGCTCCTTTCACCATCCAACTGGATGCAAATGGAATGGCGAGCATTACCGTTGCCGATATTGAAAACGGAAGTACGGATGCCTGCGGAATTGCAAGCACTACAATAGATATTACTGATTTTGATTGTAGCGATGTTGGTCCGAATACAGTTACCCTAACGGTAACAGATGTTAACGGAAACACTTCAACCTGTACAACAATAGTAACTGTGGAAGACAGCATCCCACCAGCTATTGCTTGTCCAGCAGATATTACAGTAAACACTGATTTGGGCAACTGTTCTGCCATTGTAAACTTCCCAATGCCAATAGCCTCAGACAACTGTGGCGTGGCTACCGTAACCCAGACAATGGGTGACCCAAGTGGAAGTATGTTCCCCGTGGGAGCTACAACCATTGAGTTTACCGCTACTGACGTAAACGGAAATACAAATACGTGCAGCTTTATCATTACGGTGATAGACAATGAGGCGCCTGTGGCAGTTTGCCAGAACATCACCATCCAGTTGGATACAGCTGGTAATGCCAGCATCGTAGCTGCTGATGTTGATGGAGGAAGCACCGACCAATGCGGGGTGGCAGACATTTCAATAGATGTCGATACTTTCGACTGCAGTAATGTTGGCGATAACAACGTAATACTTACTGTAACAGATGTTAATGGTAACGTTTCTACATGTACCGCAATTGTAACAGTGGAGGATGTAACAGCCCCGGTAGTTGCTTGTCAAAATATAACTGTGGAACTAGATCCGGTAACAGGAACGGTAACTATTCTTGGAACGGATATAGACAATGGTAGCACAGATGCATGTGGCATTGCAAGCTATGAGCTAGATATTGATACATTCGATTGTTCAAACATAGGAGATAACACAGTGGTATTGACCGTAACCGATGTAAATGGTAACACAGAAACGTGTACCGCCATTGTAACGGTGGAGGACAATACAAGTCCAGTCCTTGTTTGTCAAGATTTCACTATCGAAATTGGGGCAGATGGTACCGCTACTCTTAACCCAAGTGATGTGATAGCCTCTAATGACGATGTTTGCGGTATCCTTACGGTAGCTGTGGACATTACTGAGTTCAGCTGTGCTGATATTGGTACGCCGGTAACGGTTCAGGTGTTCAGCCAGGATAATAACGGTAATTTGTCAACTTGTACCGCTACAGTAACTGCCGTTGATCTACTTGAACCAGTAGTAACCTGTCCTGCAGATCAAACAGTAGATCCTGGAGCAGGTAATCTGTTCTATATTGTACCGGATTACTTTACAACTGGTGAAGCCACTGCTGTGGATAACTGTACAGATCCTATTACAATATTTACACAGGATCCTGTACCTGGAACAGCACTTTCAGATGGCACTTACACCATTACCCTTACAGCAACGGATGAGTACGGAAATGTTGGAACTTGTGATTTTGAACTAACGGTTGAAACGACCATTGGCATTGGTGAAAATGAACAGAATCTTGGAACGGTAACAATGTATCCCGTTCCTGCCAAGAATATCCTGAACATCAGCAACCCGCAGCATATTGATCTTGAAAGATTAGAGATTTATGACCTAAGAGGCAGATTGGTTCAAGTTTCTGACCTTCGTGGAATGGGTTCTGTGAAACCAATAGATGTGCAACTGCTTGCCGCTGCTTCTTATTATGTTAAGATAATTGGTAAGTACGGAACAATAACAAAACGTTTATTGAAAGAATAATTTTTCATAGTTGTTGATTGTTAAAATGGGATCGCCCGGAAGTAATTTTCCGGGCGATTTTTTTATAGCTAAATAAAATTATTAGGTTTAATAAATCCCTTAAATAAAGTATTTATCAACAGAATTTGTTACTTAATCGAAGTCTTCAAAGTCAAATTTTTGTCCACCTACAGAAACTTCTGCCATTAATCCTTCTTTGGGCAAGGTAAATACAGCAACTCCATCAGTATAAGTAATATCAAAAGACGGTGGGCTTTGGTCAGCGGCAATTGCAGAAAGGTTTGATCCAAAACTGAAATCGTCATCCATAAATTCTTGAACACTTTTATCTGTTTTAAAGAATATTACCTCGCTATAGGCCTTTCCGCCAATTTGTGCGCCTACATCCAATTGTTTCATATTGGCCATCCCAACAAGCACTCCGCGTTCGTAAACCGCGCCATTTCCTGAGGCGGCACCAATAATTATGGCTCCCTTTCCAACATTCGGAAAGATTGCGTAAGCTTTGGCATCATCAAAATAACCTTGCAACTTCGGGTTGGCATCAAGAAAAGCTGCCTTCGCTTTTTCAGAATCTGCAATAACTTTTTTATCATCTGCATTCTGTGCAAACAATGAAATACTGAAAAACAGCATCATCAGCATTAAAAAATTTTTCGTTTTCATAATTCAAGTTTTTTGTTTGAATTTTAAAGATACCCTATAAACAAAGCGATAGCGGTTAAAGGACTGTTATATTATGCACAAGAATTTGCTAAAATTTGGAAGGTAGGAATTAACGAAATGCGAAAAAGCTTTGTTGAATTTATGGATTTGAGAGTTTGTTATTATAGAGGATTCCTTAAATGAAAGGAAAGTGAAATTATTTAAGATCTTTTTTCACCAAAAGATAAAAATCATTATCCAAAGGGAGGTATCCTTGGTCATATAAATAATAATAGGTAGAACCAGATTTTGTAGTGTAAATCCCGGTGAAATAATCAAAACTGAAACCCATTCGCAATAGCTTGTCTTTTGTAGTTTTGGTTTTATCTTCAGAATTTAGAGTTTCAAGAATTCTGTAGTTTTTTCGAAGCCGATTATTAATGTTTCGAACCAAGTTTTTGTTGTCCTTATTTAGTGAATTGTTGTGCGCATTACGGCAAGCATCGCTGCAGAATTTTTTGTCAGCACGCCCTATCAATTTATCGCCACATTCCGGACAGGTTCTTTCCATCTTTTAAAGATAGAATTTTTTCAAAATAAATACTAAATCTTCAAGTACCAAATTCCAAAAGGTCATTGTAATTGGAATTTGGAATTTGCTCATTGGAAGTTTTATTCTTTGGAATTTGATTCCCGAATGTGGAACCTGTAAATAGCTTCAAATTTCAAGAAAACCCCACCATTTAAAGAAGGGTTCAATTGGGTGCGATCGTCACCAAAACTGAAGGCCGAAACGCCAAGATCCATTTTATCACCCGCGGCATACATTTCATAATTGTTACTGGAGTAGCCAACTTTGGCTCGCAGCAAAACACTTTCCTCTAACGCATTGAACTGTAAATATCCTGCAAACTCCAAAGAGCTGAGGTCGGCGTAAAGTGTTGGACTGTTTTCATAATGCACATTATAGCTTCTTCCAATTCCGAAATAATCCATCCCTACAGTGGTGCTGCCCAATTTGTAGCTAACATCTGCTGAAATGGGCAAACTCATATCCATTTCAAATCTTTTGTTGGGGCTTAAGTAGTACCAACCCAAAATGGGAGTTGTAAAAAGACCAAATGCTTCCTGTGAAGCATAAACTCCAAAGCGATATTTAAGATTTTCGTTTTTCTTCAATTTCAAAAGTGCGAAACCACCAAAGTAAAAGTCATCACTGGAGATATTTTTGTAATCTGAAGCAATTTTCGGAAGCAAAACAATGGTGGTGCTCCATTTTTCAGACCAAGTTGACGCTAAGCCTAATTTTATATTAGTGCTATAAAGAGTGGTGTATGCTGCTTCTGGAAAAAGCTGAAGGTTATTTATACTAACATCTGCGCCAGTGATCAATGCATGATTTTTATTGAGAACTACGGGAAATGTGAGTCCTGCATCAAAAAACTTCACATTTGTACTGCTGTCAACTCCTTCAAAATTATTATTAATTGTTTGTCCGTAACCAATTCGAAAAAGATCCACATATTCTTGTGCAGAACTGAAAAAAGGGAAAAGAAAAGTTAGAAGTAGAAGTCTTTTCAAATTGTTTACTGATTAATTACAATTCATTATTTAAATGTAAACCATTCCTTCATTTTGTCATCCGCAATTTCTTTTGGATGAAAATATTCGTTGTTTTTGGAATTGTATTTATATTCTTTGCTCCAATCCGAAAAATTTTCAGCAAGTTGCTTTATGGAATCGCAAACATATTCCACTTCCGCATTGGTGGTTGTGGGATGGATAGACATCCTTATCCAGCCTGGTTTGTGAGTCAAATCGCCGTGGTCAATTTCGCAAGTTACACGGTTTGAGGTTTCCTGATCTACGTGAAGCAAGTAATGGCCATAGGTTCCTGCGCAAGAACATCCGCCTCGGGTTTGTATTCCGAAACGGTCATTGAGCAATTTAACACCAAGATTGAAATGCAAATCGTCTATATAAAAACTTATAACTGCAAGTCTATCTGTAGTATTTGGAGCAAGAATTTTTAAATTTGGAATATTCCCAAGCTTTTCAAAAATGATCTCCAACAGTTCGTGTTCGCGTTTCAAAATGTTTTCAATCCCCATTTTTTCCTTTAAACGAATGGATAGCGCCGTACGGATTGTTTGAAGAAAACCTGGCGTTCCCCCGTCTTCTCTTGTTTCAATATCATCAATGTATTTGTGGTTTCCCCAAGGATTGGTCCACGAAACGGTCCCGCCACCAGGATTGTCCGGTACAGTGTTTTTGTATAGGTTGTTGTTGAAAATAAGCACACCGCTAGACCCAGGTCCGCCCAAAAATTTATGTGGTGAAAAGAAAATTGCGTCTAAATGAGCACCTTCTTCTTCAGGGTGCATATTTATTGAAATGTAAGGCGCTGAACAAGCAAAATCTACAAAGCAAAGACCGCCGTTTGCGTGCATTAGCTTCGCGATTTCATGATAAGGTGTTTGAATTCCTGTTACGTTTGAACAGCCTGTAACCGCTGCAATTTTAATGGGATGTTCTTTGTATTTTTCAACAGTTTCAGCGAAGGTGTCCATACAAACCAAAACATCATCGTTTGGCGGAATTACCACAACTTTCGCAATAGTTTCCAACCACGAGGTTTGGTTACTGTGGTGCTCCATATGTGTTACAAAAACCACCGGTCTTATCTCGTCAGGAATATTAGCGTATGGTTTTATATTCTCTGGAATTTTCAATCCTAAAATCCGCTGAAACTTGTTTATCACGCCAGTCATTCCGCTTTCACAAGTAATCAATACGTCGTGTTCGTTAGCATTTACGTGTTTCTTTATGATTTTTCGTGCTACGTGGTAGGCCTTAGTCATCGCAGTTCCCGTTACTGAAGTTTCAGTGTGGGTGTTTGCAACAAAAGGACCAAAATCCTTCAGCATTTTTTCTTCAATAGGCGCATAGAGACGACCACTTGCTGTCCAATCCGTATAAATAATTTTTTTTGTTCCAAAAGGGGAATCAAACTCTTGATTAATTCCCACGATATTCTTTCGGAAAGGTTCAAAATACTTTTCCAATGCGGTGGTTTTTACTTTTTCTTCCGAAGAAATCATCTTTCGATTTTTAAAAATTACTTAAATTTAATCAATATTGTTTACAAAACTTTTTATTTGTTTTAAATCTGAAGTCAATTTGCTCCAAGGTTCTGCGTTTAGATATAGTTTTTTACTTATAATACCATTTTTCCCATTATACTTCAAAATCAGATTATGAGAATTGAATAACGAATTTGCCGTATAAACTACATCAGTTATTTCCGATTCAGAAATTTTTATATCTTCTTTTTGAGTTATAATAGAATACGTCTCAAAAATGAAGAATTCGTCGTTTATTTTAATGTTCGTTAATAATTTTGGGCTATATGCAATTCCTATAAAAAGAATAAAAGCAAACATTCCAACTTGAATAATGCTAGAATCAACAAAAAAGTATATTCCAACTAACCAAATGACTCCAATTATCAATTGAAATATTTTTTGTTTTCTATACTTTTTTATCAATGTCATATTATTTCTTAAAAGCGCCAACTCCTTTTTGAAGCCAGCCGTAATATTCTTCAATATCAGGTGTGTAGCCTACGGGCTCAATAAGGTTTTCTTCATTGTGGTCCATCAAAACATAAAAGGGTTGCGAATTGGTTTTATATTTTATGGTTTGTAACTCGCTCCATTTTTGACCGATATACTTGAGTTTTTTACCGGGTTTTAATTGTGATTCAACAATTTCGTCATCTTCAAGTTTACGTTTGTCATCAACATATAGCGATATAAGTACTACTTCATTTTTCAACATATTTAATACCTTATCATCTACCCAAACGTTCTGCTCCATTTTTCGGCAATTAACACAAGCCCAGCCCGTAAAATCAATCATTACAGGTTTACCTATTGTTTTTGCGTATGCAAGACCCTTGTCATAATCATTAAATGCTAAAATTTGATGGGGTGCCAATAGGTGAGCGCCTTCGGGTACCTCTTGGTGTTCGTTCGAAACTATCCCTCCACCAACTTTGGAATTACCGACACCATAAGGCGATTCTGCATAATCTAAAGGCGGCGGGAAAGCACTAATTAGGTTTAGGGGCGCACCCCAAAGTCCGGGAATCATATAAACGGTAAATGCTAATACCAGTAGTCCAAGACTAAGTCGGCCAACCGAGATATGCGTCAATGGCGAATCATGTGGCAATTGTATTTTTCCAAAGAGATAGAGGGCCAAAGCCCCAAAAATGGCAATCCAAATAGCGATGAAAACCTCTCGTTCCAACCAGTGCAACTGAAGCACAAGATCTGCATTTGAAAGAAATTTAAATGCCAAGGCCAGTTCTAAAAAGCCCAAAACAACTTTTACAGTATTTAACCAACCTCCAGATTTTGGCAACGAATTCATCCATCCTGGAAATGCTGCAAATAATGCGAAAGGTAGCGCGATAGCTAAAGAAAATCCAAGCATTCCAATAATAGGCCCTACTTGACTTCCGCCAGCAGCTGCTTGAACCAAAAGAGTTCCAACAATAGGCCCAGTGCAAGAAAACGATACAATAGCCAAAGCAAGAGCCATAAAAAAGATACCTATTAAACCGCCTCTATCAGCTTGTGAGTCCACTTTGTTTGCCCATGAATTAGGAAGCATAATTTCAAAAGCGCCTAAAAAGGAAACTGCAAATACAACTAACAAAACAAAGAAGATAACATTAAACCAAACATTAGTTGACAGAGCATTCAGTGCGTCGGCGCCAAATATTAAACTTACCAGAATACCTAATAATACATAAATAACAATTATTGAAATACCATAAATAATAGCGTTTTTTATACCTTTTGCCTTGGTTTTACTTTGTTTCGTAAAAAAGCTTACGGTCATAGGTATCATTGGGAAAACACAAGGAGTTAGCAATGCTGCAAAACCCGAAAGAAAAGCTAAGAAAAAGATGGTCCAAAGACCTTTTTCATCTTGTTTTTGGTTTTGTTTAACTGCGGAAAGTGTGTTTTCTGAGGAAACTTGAACGGTGTCTTTTACAACTTCATTTTTTATAGTATCAGCCGCAGCAATATTTTCAATATTTTCGGTGATTGCTTCGGTGGTTTCAATATTGTCTGTGTTTTCAGGAGTTACAGCAGGTTCTTCACTTTTTTCTGGTGCAGGAATTTTAAAGACCAAATCAACATAGCTCGGTGGTAAACACCGCGTATCATCACACACCATAAATTCAATCTCACCTTTTACGGTAGTGCCTTTGTCCCCCGTTAATTTAATTCGTTGGGTAAATGTTGCGGTGTGCTCAAAAAAAGTAATTACCATGTCAAAAACAGGATCGTGGACAGTGTGACCTTTGCTTTCTTTCGCCTTTCCCACTAATTTATAAGCACTGTTTTCTTCGAAAGTAAGATTCGTTGGTAGGGGTCCATTGTCTGGAACTACTTGTGAATAAAGGTGCCATTTGTCTTCAATAGTTGCTTTTGAAATTAAATCATATTCGGTTTCCGATATTTTTTTAATGCTAGTAGACCACTTTACGGGGTCAAGAATCTGTGATTGGACGGATGCAAGTGAAACTGTGGCGAGGAGGAGAAAGAGGTATATTTTTTTCATTAGGGAATAATATTAAAATAGAATCTTTAAAGGACACCAAATTTGAGGGAAAAAATGCAGTATTCAAAATTATGAATCACTTTTGGGTAAAAATGAGTGTTTTAATGAAGATAAAATTAAAAAATTCAATAACGAATAAACCAAAATAGGCTAAAAAAACAACTAAGTGGCAATTTTATAAGTATAATAAATGAATTGTTTTGTTTATGTGAATTTGAAATGGTGTTATATTCGCCAAAAATTATTTAAATATAAAATTATGAAAATAGCAAAACTGTTCTTTATTACAATTCTTGTAATTGGTTTTACAAGTTGTAATAAGGATGATGATGGAAATTCTGACTTTTCATTAACAATGGAAAATTTTTCGGGAACCTATAAAATTAGTTCTTTTAATGAAAGAATTCTTGATGTTGATATTGACAATGGTATAGAAACTAACACCACTACTACTTTAGTAGGCGACTCATTTCAAGGAACCTATGTTTTTAATTCAGATGGAACTTATGTGATGGATGCTCAATACAATATCACCGAAACGGTTGTTGTAGAAAACAACCCTCCAGTAGTCGATAATTATACGGTTTCTGACGATTTTACGGGGACGTATACTATAAATACATCAGACAGTTCAATTACAATTACCTATGTAAATGGAGGTTTCACTGAAACAACTACCTTTATGATAGAAAATTTTTCATCAACAGGTGTAAATTTAACCTATATCGATATTAATGATGACCCTACTGATGGTAATACCTATGATCTGAGGGGCGAAATAGGATTAGTCCGTCAATAAAATATTAACCTTTTTTTCAAAAGACCGTCTATTTTTATAGATGGTCTTCTTGTTTCAATATGTTCTTTTCAAGAAAAACAAGCATGAAGCGCGCTAAGAAAAACGAAACCCGCTCTTAGTGCTCAGTTATTCAAAAAACCGTATTTTTGCACACTTTATTATAAGAGCATACGTATGAGCACCAAATTTAAAGAATACAAAGGGCTGGACCTCCCAAAACTGGCGGAAGATATACTCGATTTCTGGAAAGAAGAAAACATTTTTGAGCAGAGTATTTCCATTCGCGAAGGAGCGACACCATTTGTGTTTTTTGAAGGGCCGCCATCCGCAAATGGTTTGCCGGGAATCCACCACGTAATGGCGCGTGCCATCAAGGATATTTTTTGCCGCTACAAAACCCAAAAAGGATTTAAAGTGGATCGAAAAGCAGGTTGGGATACACATGGTTTGCCAATAGAATTGGGTGTTGAAAAAGAACTTGGTATTACCAAAGAAGATATCGGGAAAAAGATTTCTGTGGAAGATTATAACGCAGCCTGCAAAAAAGCAGTAATGCGTTATACTGACGTGTGGAACAAAGTGACCGAAAGCTACGGCTATTGGGTAGATATGAGCGATCCGTATGTTACCTACGAGCCAAAATATATGGAAACCGTTTGGTGGCTTTTGAAAGAAATTTACAATAAAAACTTACTTTATAAAGGTTACACAATACAGCCATATTCCCCGAAAGCGGGTACAGGTTTGAGCTCGCACGAACTTAACCAGCCGGGAACGTACCAAGATATTACAGATACAACCGTTGTTGCCCAATTTAAGGCGATGGCTGAAACCTTGCCTGATTTCCTTGCGGAAGAATCAAACAACATTTGGTTCCTTGCTTGGACGACTACGCCTTGGACGCTTCCTAGCAACACTGCGTTAACTGTGGGCGCCAAAATTGATTATGTTTTGGTGAAAACGTTTAACCAATACACTTTTCAGCCTATAAATGTGGTTTTGGCGAAGAATTTGGTCGCGAGCCAATTCGCAAAAAATTACGAGGAAAAACCGAACGAAGATGTTCTCGAAGCCTACAAACAGGGTGATAAAATGATTCCTTATTTTATTTCAAAGGAATTTAAAGGAGCAGATTTATTAGGAATCCGTTACGAGCAATTGTTGGATTATGCACATCCTCACGACAATCCTGAAAATGCTTTCAGAATAATTGCAGGCGATTTTGTTACTACGGAAGACGGAACCGGAATAGTTCATACCGCGCCAACTTTTGGTGCAGATGATGCCAAAGTTGCGAAAGAGGCAGTGCCGGAAATACCGCCAATGTTGGTGAAAGACGAAAACGGTAATCTGGTTCCACTTGTGGATTTACAAGGAAAGTTTCGTCCAGAAATGAAGGAACTAGCTGGCAAATATGTGAAAAGCGAATATTACGACGATGCAGATGTTCCCGAAAAATCTGTGGATGTTGAAATAGCGATTAAATTAAAAACCGAAAACAAAGCCTTCAAAGTTGAAAAATACGTCCACAGCTACCCAAATTGTTGGCGTACGGACAAACCAATTTTATATTATCCGTTGGATTCCTGGTTTATAAAAGTGACCGAGTTCCGCGATAGAATGTTCGAACTGAACAAAGAAATAAACTGGAAACCGAAAGCAACTGGCGAAGGCCGTTTTGGCAACTGGCTTTCAAATGCAAACGATTGGAACCTTTCGCGTTCGCGTTATTGGGGAATTCCATTGCCAATTTGGAGAACGGATGATGGAAAAGAAGAGATTATCATCGGTTCTGTGGAAGAACTGAAAGCCGAAATGCAGAAATCTGTCTCAGCTGGTTTAATGAGCAAAGATATTTTTGAAGATTTCAAACCAGGCGATTTTTCCGAAGAAAACTATGCAAAAGTTGATCTTCACAAAAATATTGTTGATGAAATAATCCTCCTTTCCCCAAGCGGAAAACCAATGAAGCGCGAAGCCGATTTGATAGACGTTTGGTTTGACAGTGGAAGCATGCCTTACGCACAATGGCACTACCCTTTTGAAAATAAGGAAAAGGTTGAAAATACGTGGCGCAAAGCAGATTTTATCGCGGAAGGTGTAGATCAAACCCGTGGTTGGTTCTACACGCTGCACGCAATAGCAACGATGATTTTTGATGATGTTGCCTATAAAAACGTAGTTTCAAACGGACTTGTTTTGGACAAAAACGGTCAGAAAATGAGCAAGCGTTTGGGCAATGCCGTAGATCCTTTTGAAACCTTGGATGTTTTCGGTCCTGATGCCACACGTTGGTATATGATTAGCAATGCAAACCCTTGGGATAACTTAAAATTTGACCAAGACGGAATTTCGGAAGTTCGTAATAAATTCTTTGGAACGCTTTATAATACCTATAGTTTCTTCAGTCTTTACGCCAATCTCGATAATTTTGAGTATCTTGAAAAAGATCTTCCGCTGGAAAAACGCCCTGAAATTGACCGTTGGATACTTTCAGAATTGCATACGCTCATCCAAAAAGTGGACGATTATTACGCAGATTACGAACCAACGAAGGCAACGCGCGCCATTTCAGAATTTGTTCAGGAAAATTTGAGCAACTGGTTTGTACGTTTAAGCCGAAGAAGATATTGGAAAGGAAGCTATAACGACGATAAAATTTCGGCTTACCAAACGCTTTACACTTGTTTGGAAACTGTAGCAAAATTGGGCGCTCCCGTGGCTCCGTTCTTTATGGACAGACTTTACAAAGACTTAACTCAGGGAACAGCTAAAAATAAAAAAGCCTCGGTACATTTGACCGATTTCCCAAAAGCGGATGTTTCGTTTATCAACAAAAAGTTGGAACACAAGATGCAGAAGGCGCAGACAATATCATCGTTGGTGCTTTCGTTACGACAGAGAGAGAAGATAAAAGTGCGGCAGCCACTTCAAAAAATTATGATTCCGGTTTTGGAAGCTTCTGAAAGAGAAGAAATTCTCGCGGTTTCAGATTTGATTAAAAGCGAAGTGAACGTAAAGGAAATTGAACTGATTGATGAAGGTTCGGGAATGTTGGTAAAACAGATAAAACCCGATTTTAAAGCCCTTGGCCCACGTTTTGGAAAAGATATGAAAGCAGTAGCTGCGGTCATTTCAGGCTTTGATCAAAAACAAATTGCAACTCTTGAAAAAGATGGTGAAATATCTGTTTCTATTAATGAAAAAAATACTACTTTGGCGCTCGATGACGTAATTATAAGTTCGCAGGATATTGAGGGCTGGTTAGTTGCAAATGCAAATGGAGTTACTGTGGCACTGGATGTTACAATAACACCTGATTTGAAAAATGAAGGAATTGCCAGGGAACTGGTAAACAGAATCCAAAACTTGCGAAAAGATAGCGGTTTTGAAGTGACGGATCGTATTGAAGTTACACTTCAGGATAACGAAAAACTAAAGACGGCGGTAAACCAAAATCTGCAGTATATAAAAGAAGAAACATTAACAGAGGTTTTGCAATTTCAGCCACAAATCAGTAACGGAACAGAAATTGCATTTGACGATATTGAAACACGTATAAGCATTAAAAAATAGTAATCATGACAGACACAGAAAAAACCAGATATTCAGATGCCGAGCTGGAAGAATTTAAAGCACTTTTGAGCGATAAAATAAAGAAGGCAACAGAACAATTAGAGCTAATTCAAAGTTCCTATAAAAACGACAGCAATAATGGTACGGATGATACGTCGCCTACTTTCAAAGCTTTTGATGAAGGCAGTGAAGTGATGAGCAAAGAGGCAAATTCTCAGTTAGCGATCCGTCAGGAAAAATTTATCCGCGACCTTAAAAACGCTTTGGTTCGTATTGAAAACAAAACCTACGGTATTTGCCGCGTAACGGGAAAATTGATAAACAAGGAACGTTTAAAGCTTGTGCCACACGCAACTTTGAGCATTGAGGCTAAGAATATGCAGAAATAACAATTATGTCAGTTCGAGCGCAGTCGAGAACTATTTATTGAAAATTAAACTTTAATTGCCTCGAAATTTTTCGGGGCTTTTTTTATGGCGAAAATATTATTTATAGTTTCCTTTTTGATTTTTGGAATTGCATTTTGTAACGCACAGAAAGTTATTCAAAAGGAATTCGATTCCGATGAAATAAGTAAGCTTTCAATAATAGATGATGCAATCTTCAAAATTACAGTCCAGTCTTCTGAAGAGCCAACCATCAAAGTTTACGCACATATTTCTGGCGAGCATTCTGAAAATATAATTATTGAAGAAAAAATTGTAGCCGGAAATCTTTCCTTGAAAACTGGATTTACACCATATTTCACCTTGGAAAACGATAAACTAGCCGCCCATAAAGTAATGGCGATAGAATTGAAAATAACAGTCCCCCAAAAAATCGCTCTTGAAATTAAATCGAAACTCGCGTCTGTCAATTTTAATGGAAGTATTGAAAATGTAAGTATTTCTTTAGAAAACGGAAACTGTGTGCTGACTAATTTTTCAGGAAACGCCCAGCTTAAAACTATTGCAGGAAACATAACTGTCAGGGCCCAAAATAATGTTTCAGGAAAAGCAATTTCAAAAAACGGGACTGTAGAAAATAATTTTTTGAACAAGGGAAAATTCTTTGTCGAAGCTGAAAGTATCAATGGTAACATTTCGTTCCTACAAACCAAATAATATTGCTATTTTTGCCTCCGCACTCCGAAGCTTTAGCGAGAGAGTGCCTTCGTCGGAAAAACTATGAGCCTAAAAAAAGCCACTTTTATTATTGTACTGATTCTGCTGATAGATCAGATTTCAAAATTTTATATCAAAACACATTTTGTTTTAGGCGAAGAAATTCGAGTGTTTGATTGGTTTCGTATTCTTTTCGTTGAAAATGAAGGGATGGCTTGGGGGGCAAAAATTCCGGGTGAGTACGGCAAACTTTTTTTAACGCTTTTTAGAATCGTAGCTATAGCGGGAATTGGTTATTGGCTGTGGGATTCTGTTAGAAAAAATCTGCCAAGTATCCTGATTTTTTGTGTTGCCTTGATTTTTGCGGGTGCTTTGGGCAATATTATTGATTCTGTTTTTTACGGCATAATCTTCAATGATAGCCATCACCAAGTTGCAACATTATTTCCCGAAGCTGGAGGCTACGGTACACTATTTCACGGAAAGGTAGTAGATATGCTTTACTTTCCGCTCTACGGAGATACTTTGCCAGAATGGCTTCCATTTTGGGGTGGAGAATATTTCACGTTTTTTGACCCAGTTTTCAACATCGCTGACTCTTCCATCAGTGTTGGGGTGATTTTGCTGCTTATTTTTAATAAAAAGGCATTTCCGAAAAAAGAAACTGTAGAGTAATATTTAACCTGTAGGTGCAAGCAAGTTGAAAGGATAAAAAGATAAATTCCTTAGAAACCAATAAAGAATTGCAATCCCAAAATAGCCGAAAATAAATAGGTTGCTATAAAAAAGCTTGAATCTATAATGCGTGCCAAAAACCCAATTGCCGATTGTAATTCCCAAACCGTAAATTAAAATGGGCAAGGTTAACACCATTAATGGATTGTACCTAAATGCTCCAACAACATCACCGTGCAACAGTAAATGAACAGCGCGTTGCGAACCACAGCCTGGACAATATAAACCTGTGAAGTAATGAAAGGGACAGGGAATAAAAAGGCTTGTGGAAGGATTAAAGGAAAAGTAAATAAATATAAAACCCCCAAGCAAGGTTGCAATGAGGGCTATTTTTAAAAATTTAATATCCACCGCTGTTAAGCAATGCCCCGCCCAAACCCAATGCGAACATAATAGCATAAAAAAGTATAACGACAATGGGGCCAATTACAGCACCCCAAATAGCATATTTCTTGGCTTCATCGGCAGCTTTTTGGGCGCCTATAGCATCCCCCATAGCCCAAAGTTCTTTAACTTTTGTTGCTTTAATAATTGATACGATGCCCAATGGAAGGCAGCATAATACTGTACAGAGAATTGCCCATACCAGATGATTATCTGGTGGATTTCCCATTGGTTGATTGGTAGTTTCCATCTTTTATATTTTATTGGTTAATAAATGTTTAACCTTATAAAGATAAGCGGTTATTTTTAAAATCAATTAATTTTTTTGGAGTGATGCAAAAATTTAATGGAATATCTGTAACTGCCGAAAAAATTTCAGGCTCAGCTTCAAAAAACGAAAGCCCAATAAAGATGGCATGTGGGCTGCATTTTTTCAAAAACCGATCATAAAACCCTTTTCCGTAGCCAATGCGATGGCCGTTTTGGTCATATGCTAAAAGGGGAACAAAAATAACTTCTATTATTTCCGGTGAAATTTCAATGCCCGAAACGGGCTCGGGAATTCCGTATTCCGAAGTGTTTAAAACCGTATTTTCCTGCAACAAAAAATGCTTCATTTCTCCCGAATCAAAATCGGCTTTTGAAACGATAATGCTTTTGTCCTTTCCTTGAAGAATGTGCAATAAGTATTCGGTATTCACTTCTTTTTTTGCCAAAATGGGAAGAAAAATATGGTAATAGGTTTTGTCCCAAATAGGAAGCTTCAAAGCCTGATTTGCAATCTGAAGGCTCATTTCCTCAATAGATTCTTCGGAAAGGTTTTCCCGAAGTTTTTTATATTTTAAACGGAGGACTTTTTTTTCCATTATATTAATCATCCATTTCCTCGGTTTCCGTATTTGCAGTGTTTACGGTTGAAATATGAAAAATTGCGTCGCCTTGATTTACAATTGGAGATTGGTTCACATTAATGATATAACCTTCGTTGGGCGAAGTAACCTTAAACCGCATTTTTCCGTACGGGTCTGTGATTGTTGCCAAAAATTCCCCTTTTTCCACGTGTTTGTTGCAGTCAATTTTTACGTGAAGTAAGCCACTTCGGTAGGCACGAATCCATTTACTTTTTTCAATAATAACTGTTTTGGCAAGAGATTCAGGGGCAATATGTCTTTTGCCTAACATGTCCAAATGTTTCAAAACACGCATAATGCCATCTACGCCTTCTTTTGCAATATGTTTGTTACTCTCAAGACTTTTGCCGCCTTCAAAAAGAAGTACAGGAATGCCCATTCTCTGACAAGTTTTTCGGTAAGATTTTTCAAGAGTATTGGAATATACTGTAAATGGTGCATTGAAAACTTTTGCAAGTTCCAAAAGTTTTTCATCGTCAGGTTTTATACGAATTTGTGGTGCATTAAATCTGCTGGCACCGCCAGTGTGAAAATCGAGACAGTAATCTGCGTGTGGCAAAATTTTTTTTGTGAAATGATAAGCCACACGGCTCGCCAAAGATCCAGATTTAGTCCCTGGAAAAACCCGGTTTAGGTCACGACCATCAGGAAAAAACCGATTTCCGTTTAAAAATCCAAATACGTTTAAAATTGGAATACAAATAATGGTGCCGCGTTTTGGTTTGTTTAATTTTCGGGCAATGAGCTGGCGCACAATTTCCACTCCGTTTATTTCGTCACCGTGAATGGCGGCGGTAATCAATACTGTTGGCCCTGGAATTTTGGAACGTTCAATAATAATTGGAATTTCAACTTTGGTGGAAGTATAAAGCTTGGCGATACTGAAATCCACCGTTCGGCTTTCACCCAATGCAATCCGTTCATTTAAAATTACAATATCTCGTTCTTCCTTTTTGGCCATAATTAAACGTTGCGTTCAATATATTTTATGATTGAGTTTGCAATGTCCTTGCCTGTAGCTTGTTCAATTCCTTCCAGACCGGGTGATGAATTTACTTCCAAAATAAGAGGTCCTCGAGCAGATTGAAGCATATCAACCCCAGCAATTCCAAGACCCATGGCTTTTGCAGCTTTTAGTGCGGCGGTCTCTTCTTCATCAGTAAGTTTTATTACTGAAGCCGTTCCGCCGCGGTGTAGATTACTTCGGAATTCGCCTTCTTTTCCCTGCCGTTTCATTGCGCCAACAACCTGACCGTCCACAATAAATGCGCGAATGTCTGCGCCCCCAGCTTCTTTTATAAACTCTTGAACGATAACGCGGGCCTGTAAATTGTTGAAAGCTTCAATTACGGATTCTGCAGCTTTTCTGCTTTCAACCAAAATAACGCCAATGCCCTGAGTACCTTCCAATAATTTAATGATCACAGGCGCCCCGCCGGCTTGGTCCACGATTTCCTTTACGTTTTTGGAATAATTTGTAAAAACGGTTTTCGGCAATCCCAACCCCGCGCGGGAAAGTATTTGAAGGCTTCTCAATTTATCGCGTGAACGAACCAAGGCCTGCGATTCGGTGGTTGTGAAAACGCGCATCATCTCAAATTGACGCACTACGGCTGTTCCATAAAAAGTTACCGAGGCCCCAATTCTTGGAATGATAGCATCGGTGTGGTCTAACTTGTGGCCTTTGTAGATAATTACCGGATTTTTCTTTTCGATAACAATATCGCATTTCGCGTGGTTTATAACCTCTACGTCATGTTTCCTAGCTTTTGCCGCTTCCACAAGACGTTTGGTGGAATATAAATTTGCGTTCGCCGATAATATCTTTATGTTCATTTTTTGTTTTTTAGTTTGAAGGAAAGGTTGGTTTTATTTATGTCAACCACATATTTATTACTTAGGAAATTTCTTCCCAAAAGTACGGGAAAACGCATTTCTTCGCGATCGCTTAAGGTTAAATATATTTCTTGTGTTTTGCCAAAAAGCAAAATCTCGGTTTTTATTCTGTATCTCGCTTCAGATTGACCATTGCTGCTTTTCACCACTTTCACGTCATATTCGTCAAAAACGATTTCCTTTTCGTGATAGCTGGGATGCTCTTCGTCCAGAAAATTACATTTTAAATAACACTCTTCCACTTTCATGTTTTTACAATGTATGGAAGAAGTATAGGCGCCCGTGTCAATTTTCACTTCAATATCGAAGAGATTCAGCAATGGAAAATCTGCTTTGTCTATTCTGCCTATGTTTCTTTTCAAGGTTTTAGGGGTTTTGTTGTTGCAAGGTAAATAATAAAAATTTCAAATAACAAATTCCAAATCCCAAAATTTGCCACCCTGAGTAGCCTGTCCTGTGCGAAGCCGAAGGGCAGACTTCGAATTAACAAATCCCAACCCCTTCCGGCCCCGGAAAGACTCCCTTGGGTTTTTAAGGTTCTTTGCAGCCCGGGGCCACCTTCCCCTTAAGCCTTGTTTTCGTTTTTATCGATGCTTAATCTAAGGGGAAGGAGCATTTGGACGAACAACCAAAAAAGCAAAATGAAAAAATCCAAAATCGCAAATTTGTCACTCTTAGCAGCTTTTCTTTTGCGAAGCCGAAGGGCTATTTAACAGATAAATCAAATTTTTGAAACCTGAAAAATGCAACTGATCACTGATACTGAAAACTGCGACTGGCTACTGCGACTTTTTATTCCGCTCAATAAACCCAATTACGCTTTTCGAAACATTCTTTCCCGAAGTATTCTCAATACCTTCCAATCCCGGCGTGCTGTTAATTTCCAAAACCAACGGCCCGTTTTTCGATTGTAGAATATCAACTCCACAAAAGCCCAAATTCATAGCTTTTGCAGCTTTTATGGCAATCTTTTCCTCTTCGGAAGAGAGTGAAATCATTTCGGAAGAACCGCCACGATGCAGATTGCTTCTAAAATCGCCAACTTTACATTTTCGTTTCATTGCAGCAACCACAACGCCATCAACCACAATTGCACGAACGTCGGCGCCGTTGGCTTCCTCAATATATTCCTGTAGCAAAAATTTTACACCAGCAGCGTTTAAGGTTTCAATGGTAGCTAAAGCATTCTGCGGACTTTCAGTAAGAATAACGCCTTCGCCGTGCGTGCCTTCCAAAAGTTTGATGATTATTGGCTTGCCGTTAAAGGTTTTCAATTGTTCCTCAAATTCAAAAAACGAAGCGTAAACAGTTCGAGGCACGGGAATTTGATGTTTTGCCAAAATTTGAAAGCAAGTCCATTTGTCGCGGCTATTGCTAATTCCTTCGGAAGAAACCACACTAAAAACACCCATCGCCTCAAAATGACGGACCACGTTCGTGCCAAAATAAGTATTTGAGGCGCCAATTCTGGGAATTACCGCGTGCAGGTCATCCACCAATTCATTTTGAAAATAGAGGACGGCTTTTCCGTTTTCCACGGCGAGGTTGCAATAGGAAGGGTCCAAAACCTCCATGGTGTGGTTGCGCGCTTCACCAGCTTTTAAAAGACTTTGGGTGGAATAAAGCGCTTCCCCACGCGATAAAATGGCAATGTTCATAGTTGGTTATTGTGTGTGCAATTTAACCAAAAAGAACATTGCCCCTAAAATCATTAGTTAAAAATTAACGGTTACCTTTCCTCTTAGGAAAAACGGCGTTCCGGGGGTAAAATGTATTTCTTCCACCGGTGCCGGTTCGTCAAACAATCTGCTTTCGGTTGCAAATTGGGTTTCGTTCCATTCGGTATCGAAGAGATTTTCAATCGCAATCCCAAAAACAAGGTTTCTAAAAGTATAATTTATGTTGAAATCGGTTACAAAATAACCTTCGGCAATAATACTTTTGTCTTCGTTTGCGGCCCTATCCTTAATATAACGATAATTCAATCCGCCCGAAAAATTTGCAAGATTTTCAACTGCAATTCCACCGGTTGAGGTAAAATCCGGCGCCAGCGGAATGTAATCCTCGCCTTTGGGTTCCTCGGTGCTTCGGGCGTAGGTATAGTTTGCATCGCCGTAAAAATACAGCCAGTCCAAGGCTTCGTAACGCAGGCCAAAGTCAACGCCCAATCGGCGGGTTTTTCCGCTAGGCTCCACAATTCCGGCATCGCCCACGTACACAAACTCCTGTTCCAAAAAGAGCGCCCACAGGGCTGTGTTAAAAATTAGATTGTCCGTCAGTTTGTAAATTCCGCCCAAATCTGCACCGTAAGCTGCGGGCAAAATATCCTCGCCGCCATTGGCAACAACTACTCGTGTATCATTTGAATGGAAACCGATTCCCGTTTTCAAAAACAATTGGAAATCGCGGTTGGGGCTGTAAATGAAATTCAACTTGGGACTGGCGAAAACCTTGCTTTCACTTCGGTTATCGTAGGTTGGCGAAAGTTTGTTTTCGTAATCAAATTTGAAATAATCCAATCTCACGGCAGGGTTTATTTTGAAATCGCCCAAACCAAATTCCGTATTCAAAAACGCAAAACTGTTAATTTGATCCACATTTCCGAAGGCAATCCGATCCAAAATTTCATAACGGTTTTTGGTGTGTGAAAGTTCCACGTCGTTCACATCGTCGTAACGAACGCCAATTCCTGCGGTGTACTTAAAATCGAGTGTTTCAGAATTTATTTTATCTGAAAACTCGGTTTGGAAACCCAAGATATTTCGGTCTTCGCGCTGCGCAATTTGGTCGCCGTTTATCGGGTCTTCCAAAAAGAAAGTGAAGTTTGAAAACAATTCAAAATCATAATTCGAATAATACGCGCGGGTTTCCAACTTTTTATTTTCCGAAAGCAATTTGGAATGGTTTATCAGCAAATTGGTACGGCTGGTGTTTCCGCCTTCGGTATCGTCAATAGCGCCAAAACGCCCGATGGAACCATCATCAATGGCGCGCTGCGGAATTTGCCCCGAAGCATCCCATTTGCTTTGGAAATGGGAAGCTGTAAGTTTCAGTTTTTGATTGTCTGGCAAATTCAGATTGTATTTCGCCATCATATTGAAACGGTTGAAATTCTGCGGTGAATCAAACGGGCCATTAAAGGTGTTGAGAGAGGCCGCAACATAAGCATTGCTGTTTTTGGTATCCAAAAGATTGAAAAGTCCAACGGTTCTAAAAGCATCAAACTGCCCGTATTCCACGGAAACGGAGCTTTTGTCGAGCTTGTCCAAGGTTTTAAAAGCCACGTAACCCGCAGTGGCAAAATCGCCATATTCCACGTTGTACGGTCCTTTTCCGAAGGAAATTTTATCAAGCGTTTCGGGAATTACGAAGTGCAAATCACTATAACCTTGTCCGTGTGCGTGGGAAACCATGTTTACTGGCATTCCGTCTACGGAAAGGTTAATATCGGTTCCGTGGTCAATATCAAAACCGCGTAGAAATATTTGCTCTGCCTTTCCACCGCCGGCGTGCTGGCCGATAATCAATCCCGGAACTTTCCGAAGAATTTCCTGCGACGATTTTACGGGCGCGGTCTTTAAATCTACCGCTACAATTTGGCTAAGCGTGTTCACTTCGGGCGTGATGGTTACCTGTTCCAAAGAAACCGCGGCTTCGTTTAAAGTGATGTTTATAGATTCCGCAAAACTTTCAGCCGTAACCGAATATTCGTATGTTGCGAAACCTAAAATGGAGAAGCTGATGATGTCGTTTTCCTTCACATTTTCAAGTGAAAATTTTCCCGAAGTATCGGTGTGCGTGTGATTGCCCGAGGTTCGATCAAAAACCGCCACGTTTTCCAGCGGGTTGTTATTTGGGCCTACTACTTTTCCTTTTAGCGATTGCGATTGCGCAATACCAAAGCATAGCATCAGCCCCATTAAGAGTATTCTTTTCATGGGTGATTGGTTTTAAAAAATTATAATAAATGAATAGTCTGAATGAAGATTTCATTCAGATAAAAAACTATGAAAAGAATGTTTCCGGAGGCGGACTGGGAATGGTTTTTACGCTTTTCGGAATGTGAAAAGTATAGAAATATATATGTTTTACAAATGGTTTAAATTTGAAATTGATGGTTGGATATTCCTGCGCAAAATGTTTATCCAACGTATAATTGAAATACACGCCTTCGTGATCACTGGTTTTTTCTTCCGAAGAAAATATTTTGGAGAAAAAAGTGATCATTTTATGTTCGTGCGTGTGCTCCCGCCCCAACAAGTGGTCTTCTTCGTGATGCCCATAATCCGTATGCGTCATCACGTGCGAAAAAGTGTGCATTCCCTCCGAAAGCTGTTTCTGCATCGGGTTGAGCAGATAAAAAATCGACAGGGAAAGCACAAAATACTTTTTAAAAGAAATATGAAAATTGCTTTTGGGCATTTTTAATTTAGTTGGTTGTAATAGATACGCAAGATTAGGGAGTTTGGATTTTTGAAATCCTCATTTAACCGTTTCTTAACTATTTTTGATTCAAGAAAAATTCCTTAAAAATAAAATAGCAAGTATCTTTGAGGCTATGGCCAATGCTTCGGTAACACTTCAAATTTCAACCCTTCCAGATTCACCGGGCGTTTATCAATATTACGATAAAGATGGAAAACTGCTGTATGTTGGCAAAGCGAAAAACCTGAAAAAACGTGTTTCGTCTTATTTCAACAAAACACAGGACAATGGCAAAACCCGAATTCTCGTAAAGAAAATTACTAACATAAAGCACATCGTAGTAAAAACCGAGACCGATGCGCTTTTGTTGGAAAACAATTTGATCAAAAAATATCAGCCACGCTACAACGTGATGCTGAAAGACGATAAAAGTTATCCGTGGATTTGTATTAAAAACGAACGTTTTCCGCGCGTTTTCCCAACGCGAAGGATGATAAAGGATGGATCGGAATATTACGGCCCGTACACGAGTATGAAAACTGTACACACGCTGCTGGATTTGATAAAAGGCCTGTATCCGCTGCGCACGTGCAATTACGACCTTTCCGAAGAAAAAATTAGGGCTGGCAAGTATAAAGTATGTCTGGAATTTCATCTGGGAAACTGTGCTGGGCCTTGCGAAGGGCTTTATTCAGAAAAGGAATATCACGAAAATATTGAGGCAATCCGAAATATTGTGAAAGGAAATTTTAAGGATTCGTTGCATAAATTTAAAAGTCAGATGAAAGATTTGGCGGCCGATTTAAAGTTTGAGCAGGCACAGCGGGTAAAGGAAAAGATTGATATTTTGGAGAATTATCAAAGCAAAAGCACCGTTGTAAATTCGAAGATTAATAACGTTGATGTGTTTTCGATAATTTCTGATGAAAGCTATGCATATGTGAATTTTCTGCAGCTTTCGCACGGCGCGATTATCCGCTCGCACACGTTGGAAATAAAGAAGAAGTTGGACGAGACCGATGAAGAATTGCTTCAGCTTGCCATTGTGGAAATCCGGCAACGGTTCAATTCGCTTTCAAAGGAAATTTACGTGCCTTTTGAAGTTGAATTGGGCGAAGACATAAAAACGCATGTTCCCAAACTGGGCGATAAAAAAGCAATCCTCGACCTTTCCGAAAGAAACGCGAAATATTACCGAATGGAGCGTTTCAAGCAAGCTAAGATTGTAGATCCGGACCGTCATGAAAAACGGATTATGGCGCAGATGAAAAAAGATTTAAGGTTGAATGAGGAACCACGACATATAGAGTGTTTTGACAATAGTAATATTCAAGGGACAAACCCGGTTGCGGCCTGCGTGGTTTTTAAAAATGGAAAACCGAGCAAAAAGGACTACCGCAAATTCAATATTAAAACGGTTGAAGGGCCCGATGATTTCGCCTCAATGGAAGAAGTTGTTTACCGTCGTTACAAAAGATTGCTGGAAGAGGAGCAACCATTGCCGCAACTAATCATCATAGATGGGGGAAAGGGGCAACTTTCTTCAGCTTTAAAAAGTTTGGACAAGTTGGAATTGCGCGGAAAAATCGCTATTATAGGAATTGCGAAACGACTGGAAGAATTGTTTTATCCCAACGATCCAATTCCGTTGTATTTGGACAAGAAAAGTGAAACTTTAAAAATAATACAGCAATTGCGCAACGAAGCGCACCGATTTGGCATTACCTTTCACCGCAGCAAAAGAAGCAAACAAGCGCTGAATACAGAATTGGAAACTATTCCCGGAATTGGCGAAAAAACAGTTGTGGAATTATTAAAACATTTTAAAAGCATCAAACGGATTGCATCCGCCAGTTTTGAAGACATCTCAACGGTTATTGGAAGCAGTCGCGCAAAGAAATTAATTGAACATTTTCAAAATATGAAATCTGACGGGAAGCCCAAAGAAGAAAGAAAAGACAATAAAGAATAATGAAGCACCTACTCCTCATAGTATTTCTAATAATTTCAACCATTACTTTTTCACAGGAAAAAAGTGATGGAGATGTAAAAGTTGGACTCGTGTTGAGTGGTGGCGGCGCCAAGGGTTTGGCGCATATTGGCGCATTAAAAGTTATTGAGGAAACCGGTGTTCGAATAGACTATATTGGCGGGACAAGCATGGGCGCCATTATTGGGGCGCTTTATGCCTCTGGATACTCCGCAAATCAATTAGACAGTATTTTTAGGCAAACCGATTTTAGCACTTTAATACAGGATGATATTCCGCGTAGTGCAAAAACATTTTATGAAAAACAGGAGGCTGAAAAATATGCATTGGTGCTTCCGTTTGAGCGTTTCAAAATTGGTTTTCCTTCGGGGCTATCAAAAGGGCAGAATGTCTATAATTTGCTTTCCAAATTAACTAGCCACGTTAGTAATATTTCAAATTTCAGTGAACTTCCCATTCCTTTTTTCTGTGTTGCCACAAATGTTGAAAATGGGCAGGAAGTTATTTTGGACCATGGCTATCTTCCACGAGCGGTTACTGCTAGCGGTGCATTGCCTTCTCTTTTTAGTCCTGTGATGATTGATAATAAAGTGCTCATTGATGGCGGGGTGGTAAACAACTATCCTGTTGGTGAGGTACGCTCAAAGGGAATGGACATAATTATTGGAGTGGACGTGCAGGACAGCCTTAAAAATCGAGATAATTTGACTTCGGCTTTTGATGTCTTGGTGCAGATAAATAACTACCGGACTATTAGGGATATGAAAGAAAAACGCAAAAAAACAGATGTTTATATTCACCCAAACATTAAGGATTTTTCAGTAGTTTCTTTTGATGAAGGTAAAAAAATTGTAGAATCTGGAGTTGTTGCTGCAAATTTGAATCGAGAAGAGCTTGAAAAAATTGCTTTAAGGCAAAAACAAGTAAAACCTGAAAAAATTAAATTTGATGCCAATGACACCATTTTTATTAAAGAAGTAAAAATTGAAGGGAATGAAAAATATACTCGTAGTTATGTTTTAGGAAAACTAAAATTGCGAACCCCAGATAAGGTTACTTATGAGGATTTTAGTGAAGGCATCAACAATCTTTCGGCGACTGGAAATTTTCAGGATATTAATTATAGATTTTTTGAAGATGAAAACAACGAAAACATACTGCTCTTACAATTAAGGGAGAGTGCCTCGTCCATGATGCTTCGTTTTGCTGCACATTATGATGATTTATTCAGAACAGCTGCCTTGGTGAATATTACAAAAAAGAGACTTTTTACTAATAATGATATAGCTTCCTTAGATTTGATTGCTGGAGATAATCTGCGCTATAATTTTGAGTATTATATAGACAAAGGGTTTTATTGGAGTGTGGGCTTCAATTCAAAATACCACTTTTTTGAAACCGATGTGCCCTTAAGTTTTATTGGGGCAGACTTGGATGCCCAGCTTTCATTGCCCATAAATAGCTTGTCAATAAAATATAGCGATTTTACCAATCAGCTATATTTTGAAACCCTTTTCCAGAGAACTTTTATTTTTGGGTTGGGTGGCGAGCATAAATACCTACGTTATCTTTCTGAAACCATTGGGACGGACGATAACAATCTACCGCGAACTATTTTTGAAAGCACCAATTATTACAGCGCTTTTGGGTTTTTGAAATATGACAGTTATGACAACAGTTTTTTCCCAAAAAGTGGGGCTTATTTCTCGGGCGACTTCCACTGGTATCTTTTGGCCAACGGACGCAACAAAAACTTTGAGCCTTTCTCATTGGCAAAAGCTAAATTAGGATATGCCTATACTTTTTTCAATACAATTTCAGCAAATCTAACAACTGAGGGAGGTTTTAAATGGGGCGGACCGGAAACTACTTCGTTAGATTTTGCATTGGGTGGTTATGGCTTTAAGGAGATGAACAATATTATTCCTTTTATGGGCTATGAAGCTATTTCGCTTCGAGGGAATACTTATCTGAAATCTACACTCACCTTTGATTATGAAATATTCAGAAAAAACCACATCAATATTTCTGCAAATATCGCTAACGTTGGCAATGATCTTTTTGAAAATGGCCAATGGATTGATGGAGTAAACTACTCAGGTTTTACAGCAGGTTATGGTTTAGAAACCGTTTTGGGCCCGATGGAGATTAAATACTCCTATTCTCCCGAGCTAGATAAAAGTGAATGGTATGTGGCTCTTGGCTATCGGTTTTAGCAAAAACTTAAACGTCTAGCTCCAATATTTTTCCGATATTTGTGTACAAAATTTTCAAATTATGCCTTTCTATCATAAACTTGGCAAAATACCGCCCAAACGTCATACACAATTCCGAAAACCTGATGGAAGTCTCTATGCCGAACAACTTTTTGGCACAATAGGTTTTGATGGAATGTATAGTAATATTTACCATGAATACAGGCCTACTCAAGTAAAGGAAATAAAGAAACAATACAATGTGGCTCCAAAAATTGCACGCGCAAATAATATGGAATCCCTTCGCCTAAAAGGTTTTAACGTAAAACCCGAAAAGGATTATCTCAGCAGCCGAAAAACTGTACTTACAAATAGCGATTGCAGTATCATACTTGCCGCTCCACAGGAATCATTAAAAGATTACTTTTATAAGAATACAGATGCCGATGAATTGATTTTCATTCACAAAGGGAGTGGAAAATTGAGGACTTTTTTAGGAAATCTCGATTTTAAATATGGCGATTATCTTTTAGTGCCACGCGGAATTATTTATCAAATAGATTTTGACACGGAAGACAACCGTCTTTTTATCGTTGAATCGCGAAGACCAATTTACACTCCGAAGCGATACCGAAATTGGTTCGGACAATTGCTGGAACATTCGCCTTATTGTGAACGCGATATTCGCAAACCGCAGGAACTGGAAAGTCACGACGAAAAAGGCGAGTTTTTGGTAAAGGTGAAAAAAAGGGACGAAATTTTTGAAATGGTTTACGCCACACATCCTTTTGATGTGGTTGGCTATGACGGCTATAATTTTCCATACGCCTTTTCAATCCACGATTTTGAACCTATTACTGGACGCATTCACCAACCGCCACCAGTGCACCAGACTTTTGAGACCGATGCCATGGTAATTTGCAGTTTCGTGCCCCGCCTTTATGATTATCATCCGGACAGTATTCCAGCACCTTACAATCACAGCAATATTGATAGTGATGAGGTGTTATATTATGTAGATGGTGATTTTATGAGCCGAAACGATATTGAAGCAGGCCAAATAACGCTTCACCCCGCAGGAATTCCTCACGGGCCACACCCCGGGGCGGCTGAAAGAAGTATCGGCAAAACAGAAACCGAAGAATTGGCCGTTATGGTAGATACTTTTAAACCGTTACAGGTTACTGAAGATGGTTTAAAACTTTCGGATGGTACGTATTACCAGAGTTGGTTGGAGGAATGAGTTGTCAGTCGCAGTTGCAGTAAGCAGTACATTGTGGTCTTTGCGTTCTCTGCGACTTTGCGGTTAAATATATTTGGAAACTATTTTCTTTATAAATGAAGCTATTCTATCTGAAATATTATGAGTTAAATTAATAAGATTATTGAAAACTTAAATTATGAGCAAAGAAGTAAAATCAGTCGATTACGGACTGGAAAAAATATTTGAAGGTGCAGAAGATTTTCTACCTTTATTGGGAACAGATTATGTAGAATTCTACGTGGGCAACGCAAAACAATCCGCACATTTTTATAAAACTGCTTTCGGCTTTCAGTCTTACGCATATAAAGGTTTGGAGACTGGTTCGCGCGATTCTGTGAGCTATGTTTTAAAACAGGATAAAATCAGGCTTGTACTTACCACGCCTTTAAACAGTAAATCGCCAATAAATGATCATATCGTAAAACACGGTGATGGTGTAAAAGTAATCGCACTTTGGGTAGATGATGCACGCAGTGCTTTTGAAGAAACCACCAAACGCGGCGCAAAACCCTATTTGGAACCAACCGTTGAAAAAGATGAGCACGGTGAAGTAGTGCGAAGTGGAATCTATACTTATGGTGAAACCGTACACATGTTTGTGGAACGCAAAAACTATAACGGAACATTTTTGCCAGGTTTTCGGGAATGGAAAAGTGATTACAACCCAACTCCGACAGGCTTAAAATATATTGACCATATGGTTGGCAATGTAGGTTGGGGGCAAATGAATAAATGGGTAAAATGGTATGAAGACGTTATGGGCTTTGTAAATTTCCTTTCGTTTGATGACAAACAAATCCACACCGAATATTCAGCTTTGATGAGTAAAGTGATGAGCAATGGTAATGGACGAATCAAATTCCCAATAAACGAACCTGCCAAAGGAATAAAAAAATCACAGATTGAAGAATATCTAGACTTTTACGAAGATTCCGGAGTACAGCATTTAGCCGTAGCAACCGATGATATCATTAAAACCGTAAGCCAATTGAAAGAGCGCGGCATAGAATTTTTGCCTCCACCGCCACAAGCTTATTACGACGACATTCCGCGCCGTTTGGGCGACCATATGAAAATGATGAAAGAAGACATCAACGAGCTGAAAAAACTTTCTATTATGATAGATGCAGATGAAGATGGCTATCTGCTTCAAATATTCACAAAGCCTTTGGAAGACCGTCCCACCCTGTTTTTTGAAATCATCCAGCGTATGGGGGCAAAAGGTTTTGGAGCTGGAAACTTCAAGGCACTTTTTGAATCTATAGAGCGCGAGCAAGAGCAACGAGGGACCTTATAAAAATGTAACATTTGCAAAACCCCATCGTCTTAAGAAGGTGGGGTTTATTTTTTTGGAACGGTAGTTGTATTTTTTGAAACCATAAACTCACTAAGTAAATAATCTATGAAAAAGCTACTGGCGCTTTTATTTCTTTTTTGTAATATCTTTTTTCTTTCTGCACAAGAAAGAGCTTATGGCAATGGAGAATTCTTCAAATTTCGAGTTCATTATGGTTTTGTAACTGCAGGCTATGCAACACTCAAGGTTAAGGAAACCACTATAAATGGAAAGGATGTATTCCATGTGCGTGGTTTTGGTGAAACTGTTGGCGTGTCAAAATGGTTTTTTAAAGTAGAAGACGATTATCAATCTTATATTGACAAGGAAAAGGATATTCCTTATCGCTTTCTCCGTAAAATTGACGAAGGTGGTTATACTAAGGATGTCCAAATTGACTTTAACCACTCTAACAATAAAGCCACGGTGAACGACAAAAAACACAATGAAATAACGGTGTTTTCGTTCCCTAAAGAAACGCAGGATATGATTTCGGCGTTTTATTACCTTCGCAACAAATTGGATACTGAAAATATCAAAGAAGGTGATGTTGTGGAGATGAATATGTTTTTTGATAAAGAAAATTACAAATTCAGGTTAAAATTCCTTGGAAAAGAAGTTTTAGATACTAATTTTGGCCGCGTTCGCACTTTGATTTTTAGACCCTACGTGCAATCTGGACGTGTTTTTAAGGAAAAAGAAAGTCTAACTGTCTGGATAAGCGATGATAAAAACAAAATACCATTGCTGGTAAAGGCAGATTTGGCCGTAGGCTCATTAAAAGCAACATTGACTGAATTTAAGGGATTGCAACATTCCTTTAAAATATTGGCAAATCAATAAAACATAATACCGAAAACTCCCCCACATTGAAGAATTTAATTTTAGTAGTATTAACGCTTGCCCTCCTTACAACCGCTTGTGAAAATAAGAAAGAAGATTTGGCCGACATCAACGCCGTGGTTGAAGAACCAATAATTGAGCAATATGGTTATGTTTTAAATGATTTTAATGTAATTCGTGATACGATTCGAAAAGGTGACACTTTTGGCGATATTCTTTTCGCCAATGGCGTTTCACAAGAAAAAATTATGGAAGTGGCTACCAAATTCCGAGACAGTTTTGATGTTCGGAGAATAGTGGTAGGAAAACCTTATGTACTTCTTAATTCCAAAGATTCACTGAACAACACCCAAGTTTTTATTTATGAAACCAATAATGTTGACTTTGCTGTTGTGGATTTTAGAGATACGCTTTCCATTTTCAATAGTCAAAAGCCAGTTCGGTATGAAGACAGAGAAGCATCTGGGGTTATTACAAGTTCACTTTCTGCCACAATGGAGGAACAAAATTTGAGTCCGTATATGACCGACCAACTAGCAAATATCTATGCGTGGACCATCAATTTTTTTAAGCTGCAACCCGGCGATCGTTTTAAAGTAATTTATAGTGAAAAATTTATAGATGACACTATTCCAGGAGGGCTTAAGGAAATTAAAGCGGCCTATTTTGAGCATCGCGGCAAAACCCTTTATGCTTTTAAATTTACATCAGATTCTTTAGGTAAAATTTCTGGTTATTATGATGAGCAAGCCAACAACCTAAAACGTGCCTTTTTAAAAGCTCCGGTACAATTCAGTAGAATATCTTCTCGTTACAACCTGAACAGACGCATAAAATATTACGGTTTTAAACTTCGTCCACACCGAGGAACTGACTTTGCCGCGCCTGTGGGAACACCTATTTTGGCAACAGCAGATGGCGTAGTAACTAAATCTGAACGTCGTGGCGGCAATGGAAACTATGTTAAAATACAACATAACGGAACTTATGAAACCCAATACCTTCATATGAAAGCCCGGAACGTTAAAGTGGGCCAACATGTAAGTCAAGGAGATGTAATTGGCTGGATTGGAATGACCGGGAACACCAGCGGTCCGCACGTGTGTTATCGCTTTTGGAAAAATGGAAAAGAAGTAGATCCTTTTAAGGAAGACACCCCTTTTTCCCAACCACTTCCTAAAGAGTTTCACGAGCAATATTCTGCAAATATGCTTCCAATTAAGGAACAATTGGATTGTATTTCATTTTAATCTTTTTTTTAATTCTAAATGTTGATAACCTTGTTATTAACTAACACTCCATTTATCAGCACTTTAGGGTTTAAATTTTATCTTTAATCAGCGGTTTTTTTTCTTAATGATTTCTTAATCAATTTTGTTGGTTATAACCTATTTAAGATTGTACTTTTGCCGAAATTTTTAAACTTAAAATTTAAATTCATGAGAAAACTTTTACTTCTTGTTTTTTTACTGGGCGGTTTTGTCGCTTTTTCACAAACAACGGTTACTGGAACGGTAATCGATTCTGAATCAAACGACCCTTTGGCAGGAGCCAACGTGGTTGAGACGGGCACAACAAATGGTGCCATTACCGATTTTGACGGAAATTTCACTTTAGAGACTTCTGCAAAAGCGGGTACACTTACCATTTCATACATTGGGTACACAGTTGAAAAAGTGCCATTCAAAATTGTGAATGGAACTGCAAGCCTAGGCACAGTTAAAATTACTGTAGATTCTGATGCTCTTGAAGAAGTTGTTATCGTTGGAAAAGGAATTATAGATTTGGCAAAAGACCGTCAAACCCCTATTGCTGTTTCAACTATTACTTCTGCTGAAATTCAGGCGAAGGCAATTGGTAACGTAGAATTTCCAGAGGCGGTAAAAAGTACTCCGAGTGTTTATGTTTCTAACCAAGCTGGAGGTTTTGGAGATTCTCAAATGTTCTTGCGTGGTTTTGACCAAACAAATACTGCATTCCTTTTGAACGGGCAACCAATAAACGGAATGGAAGACGGAAAAATGTACTGGTCAAACTGGTCTGGTATGTCTGATGTTGCAAACGCTGTGCAAGTTCAGCGTGGTTTAGGATCTTCAAAATTGGCAATTTCATCAGTTGGGGGAACCGTAAACATCGTGTCTCGCGCCGCTGGTAGAAAAGAAGGAGGTTTTGCTCGTTTTATGACAGGTAACGATAGCTACTTTAAAGGAACTATAAGTTATGATTCTGGTCTTAAAGGAAAATGGGCCTATAGCTTTTTGTTAGACCATTGGCAAGCTCACAGAAAATACTCTGATGGTACAGCTGGTCAAGGCCAGAACTATTTTATTGGGATAGGTTATGTTCCAAATGATAAGCACTCTTTCAACTTCTTATTAACTGGAGCACCGCAATGGCACGACCAGAACTTTTCTAAATCTTTGGAAGATTATGCACAGTATGGAAAACGTTACAATAGCAACTCTGGTTTTTTAGATGGTGAAAGATATACTTTAAGAAGAAACTACTATCACAAACCAATCATCAACCTTAACTGGGATTGGGCCATAAGTGATAAAACAAACTTGTCTTCTGTTGCATACGCATCTTTTGGTCGCGGTGGTGGAACAGGGCCTGCTGGTAGCTCACGAAACATTGTTCGCGAAAGTGATGGCGATATAAACTTTAACACTATCATTGAGAATAACATTGAAGGTGCCGAAAACGGAATTGGAAGCTATGGAGCTGGTTCTCTTGCAAGAAGATCGTCCGTAAATAACCATAACTGGTTCGGGTTTCTTACAAATCTTGAAAGTGCAGTAAGTGATAACTTCACCTTCAATCTTGGTGTTGATACACGTTTCTACAAAGGAAGCCACTGGTACCAAATGAACAATCTTTTGGGTCTTCAAGGATATGCAGATAACTTTGGATACGGTGATTCAAGAGATAGTGATTATGTAATTAGCGAAACTTTTGAAGCAAATCCTTGGGCGGCTTTGTTCAATTCTGCTGATGAATCACAACGTTTTAACTTTGACTATTCAGAAAACATCAACTACATTGGAGGTTTTGGACAAGCTGAATACAAAACAGACCAATTCTCTGCTTTTGTACAAGGAGCTGTTTCAACCCAAAGCTACCAAAGAGAAGGTCGTGCCGAGGGCAATGAAGTAGAGGGCGTTAACGGTCTTGGAAAATCTGAAAAAGTTAACAAACTTGGTTATAACGTTAAAGGTGGAATGGGTTATACTTTTATTGAAAACAACACCATCTTTGCAAATGCAGGATACTACTCAAGACAACCTTTCTTAGATAACATTTTCACTGATATAAGAAATTCAAACTATATTCTTAAAGGCGAAAACGAAATTGACAACGAGGAAATTTTAGGAATTGAAGTAGGTTATAGACTTCGTGCAGGATCATTTAGTCTAGACTTAAACGGTTATTACACTAGTTGGGGCAATAGATTCCTTTCTGGAAGTTTTATTGAAGGAGATCCAAATTCTACAAACCCTATAGAGCAGGCTGATCGCTACCAAAGATTTACAAATATTACCCAAGTTCACAAAGGATTTGAATTTGAAGGAAAATACCGTTACTCAAGCGCCTTTATGCTTAGAGCTTTCGGAAGTATTGGAAACTGGAAGTATGAAGGTGAAACACCTTTCCAAACAAGAGAAGATCAAACTAATACTCTATTGGAAGAAGGTACTGTTAACCTAAGCGGTACCAAAGTTGGTAACGCACCCCAAACTTCTTTCGGTTTTGGTTTCAAATACAACATTTTTGGTGGTTTAAGCGTAGATGCAGATTATAACATTTATACAGATCTTTATGGATTTGTTGATGCAGAAGATGTAGTAGATGCTTCAATAGCTGGAGTTGAATACCAAGCAGAGCGTTTGCCAGCCTACAGTGTTTTGGATGCAGGAATTACTTACAAGTTTGACTTTGGCGGAAATGCCTTCACAGTTAGAGCAAACTGCTATAATGCAACAAACGAAATGTACTTGAGTCAAAAAGATTCTTTTGGTTACTTCTATGGTAACGGAAGAACTTGGAACGCAAGTCTACGTTACGATTTCTAAAAAACATATTATTGTTTTGAAAATGCCCCAAACTTTTGGGGCATTTTTTTTGTTTAATAAGCTTATCTTTGGAACACATAAAAAAAATAGATACTATGGCTACTTCTGTACAATTCATTCACTCTTATTGGGCATATTTGGTTCTTTTGATTGTTTTGCTTGCAACGCTCAATGCGCTTGCGGGATTCTTTTCAAAAAGAGAATACGGCGCAAAAGATTTTAGAATTTCATTATTTGCACTTATTGTAACACACATTCAGCTTCTTATTGGGCTGGTTCTTTATTTTGTTTCACCATTGGGGCTACAAAATATTACCAACTTAGGGATGGGAGAAGTAATGAAGAATTCTAACTTCAGACTTTATGCAGTAGAACACCCTTTTGTAATGATTTTGACAGTAGTTTTTATAACAATTGGCTATTCAAAGCACAAAAAGAAATTGCTTTCACAAGGCAAGTTCAAAACATTGGCAATATTCTACACCATTGCATTGGTTTTAATGCTCAGCCGAATTCCTTGGAGCCAGTGGTTTTAAAAGATAACTACTATTTCTGAAATAAAAATCCTGCTGAAATTATTTCCAGCAGGATTTTTTATATAAATAATTTTATAGGTTATTTTATGTTTTTTCCTTTATCAAATAAATAAAGACGGGAAAATGATCACTATAACCGCCAGTAAAGCCGTTCACAAAACTACGGAACGGATAGCCTTTGTACTGTCCACGAGGAGTGGCCAAATAGTTTTTGTTGAAGATTCCCGCTTTGTAAAAACGATAGGACGAGTAATCCTTTTTGGTTAATTCCGTTGACATTATTATTTGGTCAAATAGATTCCAAGCATCACGGTAAGCCAGTGTGCCCATTCCTTTTTTGTACATATCCTCCATCGGGTTATACAGTTCTTTCACCTTCATGTCTTCTCTTTCGCTCTTTGTTTTCAGTATTTCCTTTACGCTTGGGCTTATGGGGTCGTCATTTAAATCGCCCATTGTTATAATTTTTGCGTAGGGGTCTTCACTAAATAATGAATCCATTATATGTTTGTTCAGTTCTGCTGCTTTTATTCTCTTTGGGCGGCTTCTCTCTTCCCCGCCGCTACGTGATGGCCAATGGTTTACAATAATGCTAATTTTTTCGCCATCAAGCATTCCGCTCACCAAGAGTTGGTCTCTGGTATAAACACGTTTGCTTCTATCTTGGTCATCAAATATTACCAACTCATATGCTTTATAATTTGTGGGTGTAAATATTTTCTTTTGGTAAAGAAGAGCCACATCAATTCCACGGCGGTCTGGGCTATCAAAATGTACAATTCCGTAATCTTTGTTAACTAATTGCTCTTGGTTTAAAAGGTCTTCCAAGACGCGACGGTTTTCTATTTCGCTTAAGCCTATCAAAGCAGGGGAATTGCCCGTAACATCTTCACCAATTTCAGATATTACTTTTGCCATATTTGCCAATTTCGCCTCGTATATTTCTTGGGTCCAATGGTCCTTGCCTTCGGGGGTGCGGTCATCATCAAAAATAAGGGGATCATCTTCGTAATCAAATAGGTTTTCAACGTTATAAAATGCAACGGTATTTACTTTATACTGTTTTTCATTCTGACCAAAAGTTGCTGAAATGAAAAGTAAGTAAATACCGATAAAATAAAAGGAAAATTTCATAGTAATGGCAAAGGTTAATTTTAAGTTATGTTTAACATTGTGAAGCTTCAAAAGTAGCTATTTCATTTAAAAAATGTAGTTTTGCACCGCATTTTAAAACAAAAATTATATTAAACTCTATTTATTGGAATGAACAAATTCTATTTTACAATTTACACGGTGTTTTTGGTTGCCTTTTCGGCTTTTTCCCAAAATCCTGTTGTAATGGGAAAGGTACTCGATACCAACTCCAGCGAACCAATTCCGGATGTAAAAGTAAGCATCCAGAACACTATTTTCAATACCGTTACCAATGCAGAAGGAACATTTTCCTTTTCACAGGAAACTCTTCCACAGGGAGAGCAGGTTTTGGAAATTTCAAAAGATGGTTACACCAGCCTGAAAATTCCGGTGACTATCCAAAATGATATTCCGGTTAACTTAAAACCTATTCTTTTATCAGTTGATCTGTTAGAAGTTGAAGAACAGATTGGAATTATAAGTCTTTCAGACGAGCAATTGGACGAAGACGAAGGAACTTCATTCAATGTTTCTGGTTTGCTTCAGGCTTCCAAAGATGTGTTTTTGAACGCAGCTTCGTATGATTTTAGCGCTACTTTTTTCCGTCCAAGAGGTTATGATTCTGAAGATGGAAAAGTACTTATCAACGGTTTGGAAATGAACAAGCTATATAATGGAAGGCCACAATGGTCCAACTGGGGCGGTCTGAACGATGTGCAGCGAAACCAGATGTTCTCTATGGGTACTTCTGCGAACGAATACAACTTTGGACACCTCGCGGGAACGACCAACATTATTATGCGGGCCTCGCAATATCGCAAGGGTGGACGAATTTCTTATGCTTCTAGCAACCGAAGTTACCGTGGCCGCGTGATGGGCTCCTATAATAGTGGACAACTTCCAAGTGGCTGGGCATACTCAGTTTTGTTGGCAAGGCGTTTTGGTGAAGAAGGTTATATTGACGGAAGTCTTTATGATGCAAACTCGTTCTTTGCTTCCGTAGAAAAGAAATTGAACGATAGCCATAGCTTGAACCTTACCGCTTTTTATACCCCGAACCGTAGAGGTAAATCTTCAGCAAATACCCAAGAGGTTTACGACCTTAAAGGAACAAGATACAATAGCTATTGGGGCAATCAAGATGGAGAAATTCGCAATTCACGAATCAAGGAAGTGGAAGAACCTATTATAATGTTGAACCATTATTGGGACATTTCAGAAAAAACACATCTTAATACCAATGTAGGCTATCAATTTGGGAAAACAGGAAATAGCCGTTTGGGATATGACAACGCTCCAAACCCAGACCCAAGTTATTACCAAAAATTACCAAGTTACTTTTTGGCAGATCCAAATGGAGCAAACGAAGCTGGTGCCTACCAAGCGTATTCTGAGTTCGTAAACGATGGACAGATAGATTGGCAGGATATTTATGAAACCAACCTTTTTTACGGTGGTACTTCACGATATTATTTATACGAAGACCGAAACGACGACAAGCAGATTTCTGCCAATTCTATTTTAACTTCGCAGCTAAATGACAATATTGCTATTACTGCTTCGGTTAATTACCGAAATCTAAACTCAAACAACTTCGCCAGTATGATTGATTTGTTGGGCGGAAATGGTTATTTAGATATAGACTCTTTCAATACGGGAGATGCATCCCAAAACGACTTGAACAATCCAAACCGAGTGGTTGGTAAAGATGATAAATTTAAATATAACTACGAGATTGATGCTTCTGATTACAGTGGTTTTGCACAAGCACAGTTTGCTTACTCAAAAGTAGATTTCTATTTGGCTGGAAAAGTAGGGCAGACCTCTTACCAAAGAAATGGTTTGTATAGAAATGGTTCCTTTGCAGAGGGCAATAGATCCTTTGGTAAAAGTGAAAAGCTTGATTTTACTACCTACGGTGCAAAAGCAGGCGCAACTTATAAGCTAACTGGAAGACATGCTTTTGAAGTAAATGGAGCCTATTTTACGGATGCTCCAACAGTGCGTAACTCTTTTTCAAACTCACGCCAAAACAACGCTACCGTAAACGATCTAAGCCCTAATAAAGATTTATTGAACGTTGAGAAAAACATAAGCGTTGACGGAAGTTACATTTTCCGTTCGCCATTAATAAAAGCAAGGTTAACTGGTTATTATACCATGATGCAAGATGCAACAGAGATTTCTTTCTATTATTTGGATGGTGTTTATGCACAAGGTGGCACTCAAAATGATGGCAGTGACAATGCTTTTGTCCAGGAAATACTTACAGGCGTTAACAAAAAGAATATTGGAGCTGAATTGGGTATTGAAGCACAAATAACCACAACAATCAAATTGAAAGGTGCTGCAGCATACGGTCAGAATACATATGATAATAATCCTGAATTGTACTTAACTTCAGATGATTTTAAAAGTGATTTTGAATATTACGGACCTTCCTACTTAAAGGATTATAAAGTTGCAGGCGGACCTCAACAGGCTTATCAAATTGGTTTTGAATATCGCGATCCAGATTTTTGGTGGGTTGGCGCAACTACAAACTATTTTAACAATGCCTATGTTGACGTGTCGCCAATAACCCGAACCGCTAATTTTTACACAGATCCTAGCGATGGAATGCCTTTTAACGATTATGACCCAGCTGTTGCAAGGGAATTGTTGAAGCAAGAAAAGTTTGACGACTATATGTTGGTAAACGTTGTTGGTGGGAAATCTTGGAAAGTAAAAGATTACTACATCGGCTTTTTTGCTACGGTAAACAATGTGCTGGATAAGAAATACAAAACAGGTGGTTTTGAACAAGGAAGAAACGGAAACTATAGAGCGCTTCGTGACGATGCCCAAAACGACACTCCTGTTTTTGGATCAAAATACTGGTACGGATACGGAACCACTTATTACCTAAACCTTTACGTTCGATTTTAATTAAGAAAAAGCATTAAATTTATATAAATATGAAAACTTTAAAAAACATAAAACTATTAAGCTTCCTATTCTTTTTAGGAATGATTGTTACTTCCTGTGTTCAGGACGATGATTACAGCATACCAGAAATTACTGCCTCTGAGCCAAACATAAACCCGAACGATATTCTAAGCATTGCTACCGTGAAAGATTTATACGGTGGTTTTGACCCTGTGGAAATTGAAGCTGGCGACGGCTCGTCAAGAGATGTTTATTTGGTAGGATACGTTGTTTCAAGTGACGAAACAGGAAATTTTTACAAGTCATTGGTAATACAGGATTCTCCTGAAAATCCAACTGCTGGGGTTGCAATCTCTACAAATTCTACCGATCTATATACCAAGTATGAACCAGGTCGTAAAATTTATTTAAAAGTAAATGGTCTTTTCATCGGCGAATATGCTGGTTTGCCAACAATAGGCGTGCAGGACGGCGATGAAGTGGGAAGAATTGACGCTTTGGAATTTGAATCCCGAATCTTTCGTTCCCTAGAAAGTGTTGATTTAGTTCCTACCGTTATCTCTGTTTCTGAAGCTAACAACCCTGCAAGATTAAACACTTTGGTAAAATTTGAAAACGTACAGTTTCCAAACGGTCTTGCTGGCGTGGAGCATTATGGAAACCTAAACAATACTTTTGGTGTAAATAGAGCCGTTGAAAATTGTGATGGACAAACTGTTATTCTTAGAACCAGTGGTTTTGCAGATTTTAAAAACCTTACACTTCCAGAAGGTAATGGCACGTTAACTGCTGTTTTGAGTATTTTCAACAGTGATGTTCAATTGTTTATCAACGGTCCTGAGGATGTTGATATGACAGGTGAACGTTGCAGCAACGGTGGTCCTGGTGATGCTGTTGAATTACCTTTTTCACAAAATTTTGAAGGCCAGTCAGCTGGAACTGGAATGAGCGTTAACATTGAAGGTTGGACCAATGTGAATGTAAATACGGGTACACGTCTTTGGGAAGTAAGAGAGTTTGACAACAATAAATATGCTCAGACTTCTGCTTATAACTCAAATGAAAACCCATATGAGGTTTGGTTGGTAACTCCAGGATTAATCCTGCCAAGTGGTTCCACTCCAACCTTGAATTTTGACACCAATGACGGTTTCAATAACGGTGTTGCGCTTACTGTAAAGATTTCCACAGATTTTACAGGAGATGTTACAGCCGCAACTTGGACCAACCTGAACGCAACTATTTCCAGCGGAAATACCAGCGGTTATGGTGATGAGTTTACGCCTTCAGGAGATGTTGATCTTTCGGCTTATGCTGGACAAGTTGTTTATATTGCATATCAATATGTAGGCGCTTCAAACGGAACAACGACCACTTATCAAATAGATAATGTTTCTGTAGTTGAGTAACTTCGGAAATCTCATATAATTTTTTTAAGACCGTTTCCTTTTGGAAGCGGTTTTTTTATTTCTTTTCTTTGGAATAATTTTTACCTAATTCTCACATTTCAAATGAATTCTGAAAGATTAAATTTTCGCCATTATACATTATCAGACTTTGATGATTATTTTAAATTGGTAAGTAATCCTGATGTTATGAAGATGATAACCGGACGACCTCTTTTAGAAAACGAGACCCGGGAACGTTTGCAAAAAATGATGAACATTAATGAAGAGCATCCTAATATAGGTCACTTTAAAGTATCAAATAAATTTGACAGCAATTTTGTTGGACATTCAAAGCTAGTAATAATAGGAAAAAACGAAGCAGAAATTGGGTACGTTCTTATGCCAGAACATTGGAGAAAAGGATATGGCAATGAAATAGCCAAGACTTTAATAAATCTAGCAAAAGAAATTGATGAAATCCAAACATTGATTGCTATTATAGATCCTGAAAATATAGGCTCTAAAAGAATTTTGGAAAAGCAGGGATTTTTATGGGATTATGATGGTGATTATTTTGGATTGCCTGCAGCTTATTATAAAATGGAAATATAGTCATTAATAAAAAAACCCCCACAATATTTGATTGCTCAAATATGCGAGGGCAGTTTAGCTGGTTGGTTACCAGTTAATGCTTAAAATAAAAGCTTATTTCTTAACCACTATAAAATCTGAACGTCTGTTCTGTTGGTGTTGCGCTTCAGAACAGTTTGAGCCACAATCTACGGCTGGTCTGCTTTCGCCAAAACCTTGTCCGCTAATTCGGTCTTTTGCAATTCCTTTAGAGATTACGTACTGAACGGTACTTTTGGCGCGTCTATTAGAAAGATCCATATTGTAGGCATCAGTACCGCGATTGTCCGTGTGGCCTTCAACTTTGATTACCATTTCAGGGTTTTTCTTCATCAGTTCCACCAATTTGTCAAGTTCAAAAGCTGCTTGTGGTTTAATGTTGTGTTTGTCAAAGTCAAAAAGAATTGGATTCAATTTTACCAAATCGCCTTCAACAATAGCATCAATTGGACGAAGCGCTATACGAATACTCTTTTCTCCTTCTTTAAAAGAAGCAACGGTTTCGGCATTGCTCTCATATCCTTCCTTAAAAGCTTGTACTACATGCTCTTGGTTGCAGGCTACAGTTATTGAGCCTATTCCGTTAGCGCTGGTAGATTGGCTCTTCAGTTTATTTTCAAGATTGTCAAAGAGATCCAACCTTGCATTAGCTATTGGTTCATCATTGGATGCATCAACTACAATTACATTGATGATAACATCACAAATATCAAGTTTTTTGATTTTGTAAATATCATCACTTCCCTTTCCGCCTTTTCTGTTTGAAGAAACATAGCCTTCCATTGTAACTGGATCATAAGAATATGCAAAATCATCCTCGCTACTGTTCACGCTTAGACCAAGGTTTTTAACCTTCCCAAAATTAGCTCCGTTTGCTTCGGCTGCAAAAACATCTAACCCGCCCATTCCTAAATGTGCATCGCTACAGAAATAAAGCGTTCCGTTTGAATCCACAAACGGGAAACCTTCTTTTCCTTCGGTGTTGATGTTGCTTCCCAAATTTTCGGGACTTCCAAAAGTGCCGTCTTTTGAAATAGACACTTTATAAATATCAGCTTTACCTTTTCCGCCTGGGCGGTCGCTCGTAAAATATAAAGTGTTTCCGTCAGGGCTTAAAGCAGGATGGCTGTTTGAATATTGATGGTCATTAAAAGGTACGGGCTTAATGTCTTTCCACTCCCCATCAATATTTTCAGCATAATAGATATTTAATTGGTTAATGCCTTCTTCGTCTTTTTTGTATTTGCCGTTGTAATAATCGTTGCGGTCAAAATACATACGTTTTCCGTCTGCCGTGATGGCTACGGTGCTTTCGTGATATTTTGTGTTTACATCGCCTTTCAAAAGGACTTCATTCTTTTCAACGCCACCAATTATGGAAGCTTTGTAAATATCTAAAAATGGTTCCTCGTTCCAGCCGTATTTTTTACGGGTAGTGTTTCTGGCAGATGTGAAATAAAAATCATTTCCTACTACCATTCCGCCAAAATCTGAAAACTTAGAGTTCAAGGCATCAAGGTTTGTAGCGGCATATTTCTGGGTGTTCTCATCAACAATTTTAGGAAGATAATCAGGATTTTCCATAAACGCCACTGCGCGAGAATCATTTGGTTTCATCCCGGCAAATTGCTTCATATAGGTATTGTAATCTCCAAATTTTCCATTCGCTTTTAAAGATTGGGCATAATTGTAAATTGTTTCCGGATCAACATCTTTACTTTTAACCACTCTTTTATAAAAGGTTTCGGCTTTTTTTGTGTCGTTTATGAAGTAATAGCTATTTCCTAAACGTTCAAAAACGTAAGTGCTGCCTTCGCCCTTTTTCAGCAATTTTTGATACGCTTCAGCGGCATCGGTATATTGAAGGCGATCATAATATTGATCGGCTTTTTTTGTTTTACTGTTTTGAGCGAAAGCCATTGTGCTGCTTACCGCTATGAGTAAAAGGATTGTATATATTTTGTTCATCTTAAATGAAATTTGTTTGGTTATTAGAAGAATCTTGGTGAACGTAAAACACGTGGCTTAAAGAACAGATCAAAGGTCAGTACCACTTCGTGTGAAGCTGGACCAACTGTTTTAAGGTCAGAGGTTACATGGTCATAAGCATAACCCAAGCGGATGTTTGGCGTAATTTGAAACCCGACCAATCCGCTAAAGGAATCGTCCAACCTGTAAGATGCTCCAAGTTCAAACTTGTCATAAAAGAGCGCGTTCAAATTTGCGTCATAAGAAACGGGTGCATCAAAGGCAGATTTCACCATTACGGAAGGCTTAAGCTTAAAGCTTTCTGAGACTTGGAAAACATATCCTGCCGTTGCAAAATAGTGATTCGTTTCTGAACCATACTTGATTCCGTTTTCGTCTAAATGCACAGATTTCAGCATATTTGGAACTGAAAGCCCTATATAGAATTTATCCCCATACAGAAAAGCTCCGGCACCAATGTTTGGATAGGTCTTGTTTATGTCTTCTGAAAAGAAGGGGTCATTTGGATCCTGCAGTTCCAAAGTTGAAAGACCCACATCGTGAAATGTTGCGCCAGCCTTAAGTCCCAACGCAAGTTTTACGTTGCTTCCCACTTGAAGTGTATAGGAAAAGTCTGCAAATACATTGGTTTCTTTTACGGGTCCCAATTCATCTTTTATTGCGGAAAGACCGAGACCAATTTTATCACTTATTGGCGAATGTCCTGAAAAAGTGAAAGTCACCGGATTTCCTTCCAAGCCGGACCACTGGTTTCTGTATAGTGCGGTAAGGGAAAGGCTTTCCTTTGATCCTGCATACGCTGGGTTTACCACGTTCATATTGTACATGTACTGTGTGTATTGCGGGTCTTGCTGCGCCTGTGTTTCCTGAAAGAGCAACCCTGCCATCAATACAATTAGGATATATATATGTTTTTTCATTTTTATCTATTTGGTAGTTAAAAAGTATTTAATGGGTCTAGTTAGCTTTCTGGTTAAGATAAATCCAGCCAGTTTCCTGCTTTTCAATATCAACACCATTCTCTACGGGACTAAAAGGACGAGGCTTAATGTCGATTACATAAAAATACGTTCCTGTTGGAAGTTCGTTACCCTTTTTATCTTGGCCATGCCATTGGTTGGTGTAATTGCTCTGTTCAAAAACCAAAGTTCCCAATCTGTTGAAGATTTGAAGTTTTAAGTCGCCACTTCTATCGCTTAGGAAAGTAAGGTCCAATGAATCGTTATAACCATCTCCGTTTGGTGAAAGACCTTCTGAAATTACACAGTTTCCAACGGCATATAGATTAACATTTACTGAATCAGTACCAGAGCATCCTCCCACTGAAATTACAACGGAATAGGTTTGAGTGCCCACTGTTCCCGTTTCAACCATAAAATTGAGCGTGCTGTTTGTTTCTCCGGTCAATAAAGTTCCGTTTAGATACCACTGATAGGTGGCGCCATCTTCAATTGTTGTGGCGGTTAATGTTTGTGGCTCGTTTGGACAGGTTAGAAAATCTTCACCAACGTTAACTTCAAGATCATCTCTATAGGAAACCGTTACACTGTCTGATGCAGAACAGCTTCCAACAGTTGCAGTTGCAGTATAAGTGCCTATTTCAGTGATTATTAACGTAGAATTGGTCTCGCCAGCTATGATGTTTCCATCAAGGCTCCACTCGTAAGTTGCATCTGGATTTTGAACTGAAAGCATTGCTTCCAAAACAACTTGAGAGTCGAAACAGGTCTGGAAGTCATCGTTAACGGTTACTTCTATGCTTCCTAAACTCACAGTAACACTGTCTGTAGTACTACAGGAGTCAACAGTCGCCGTAACGGAATAGGCCCCAGGTTGTGTAATATCCAAGGTTTGGTTTGTTTCGCCAGCAAGAACAACACCGTTTAAGCGCCATTCATAGGTTGCTAAAGTTGGGTCAAAATCTATTGCTTCTGCAGTAAGTGTAACGGGTACTTCAAAGCAAGAAGTAAAATCATCACCCAATGAAACCTGAAGTTCTTTTTGCGAGATGGTTACTTCATCTGTAGTAATACAACTCCCTACAGTAACAGTTACAGTATAAACCCCGTATTGCGTAACATTAAGAGTTTGGTTTGTTTCGCCAGCAATAATAACACTATCTAAGCTCCATTCATAAGTGGCTAAGGTTGGGTCGTAGTTTATTGCTTCAGCGGTAAGAGTTTCAGGTGTTTCAAAGCAGGTAGTAAAATCATCACCTAACGAAACTTGAAGATCTTGTTGCGAAATGGTTACTTCATCTGTAGCCAAACACCCACCTACAGAAACATTTACGCTATAAATACCATATTGAGTAGCATTGAGGGTTGGATTAATTTCTCCAGCCAACAAAACGCCATCCAACCTCCATTCATAAGTAGCATCCGCAGGGTTGTAATTGGAGGGGGAAGCGTCTAAAACAACGGGTTCATAGAAGCAAGTTTCAACGTTATCTCCCAATTCAATCAGAGGAATTTCATTAAAGTTTATAACTACGGAAGCAGTAATGGAGCAAGTGCCGATAGTAACTTCTACTGTATAGGTTCCTGAAGTGGTTACCGTAATAGTTTGTGTGGTTTCACCCGTATTCCACAAGAAGGTAGCATCAGCAGGATTTCCTCCAGTTATTTCCGCAGTGATATCATAGCTTTGTGCTTCACAAAGCTCTTGGTCACCGCCAAGATCTACCGTAAAGGAGCCGATTCTTGTTACGGTAACTTCATCGGTTTCGGTAACTTCATCGCCATTACAATTAGTATAAACTGCTTGGGCGGTATAAACGGTTGATGTTTCTGTTGGACAAACGTTGATAGTAGGATCGGTGCCAATAACTGTACCACTGGAATCCAGCCAAGAGAAAACAACGTTTGATGCGCCATTGGGCGTAAAGCGCCAAGCTTCGTTAGATGCAGACCAATCTCCAGTGTTTCTTCCTGGAGCGGTATAACCTACAGTTCCGTTTTGGTTTTGGATTCCTAGTGCTGCGTTTCCATCATTCCAGGTACAACCGCTTGGTCTGTCTTGCACATAGACTTCCACCACATTGGTTGTTTCATAAATAACTATTTGGGAAGTAAGGGAAAGATTGGGGCAGGCTGACCCAAAGTAAGGAATGTCAGGAAAGTTAACTACCATAGTCCGGCAAGGAGATTCTCCAAAAACGGTCCAGTTTATAATGCCAGAGCCGCCTACTGATGGGTCAACATCCATGTAAGGTCCAAAGATAGTTGTTAAAAATAAGTTGGGATTGGGAATTGAATCATCAAAAGACCAATCACAATAACCGCCTGGCGGATTGTTTGCCAAATCAAATGAAACTACTGCATTGGAACCGATAACCATTTGGGTATAGGTTTGTCCAAAAAAGCAGAAATCAAAAGGTAATTGGATGGCATCAGACCAAATGTCATCTGTATTTACAGATACAGGTGTTCCTCCCGTAAATGGAAAAGGAGGGGCATATGGTATAGAAGAAACAGCATAACTGGTGGTTTCTCCTGTGTCAAGATAACTTGCTGTAAGATCAGTGCAAGGTTCGCCACAATCTAGTTCAATATCATCCCCGGCATAGACGTTTGGGCATCCTGGCCCTTGTGAAAATGCAGTAAAAGAAAGTAAAAGGAAACTAAAAAGTGTTAGTGTTTGCGATCTAAAGTTGACTATAAAAAAATGATGGCAACTTTGTAAATAGAGAGGTAGTTTTTTATTCATAAAGTTTTAATTGGTGGATATATAATTTACAATTCGTTAACTTTTTTTTAACATCGAAATATATAAAATTTCAAGAATATATTCCTGAAGAAACCTAATTATCTTTTTATTGAAAAGATGGTAAAAACGGGAAAATGGTCACTCAAGCCACCTAAATAATGAGGCCCAGCATAAGTTCTATACGGATTACCCTTAAATTTTCCGCGATATTCCTTAAGTTCTTTTGGATTGAAAATTTTAGCTTCTTCAAACTGAAAGAAATTTTCGTGTTGTTGCAAAAAATTATTCGAAATAACTATTTGGTCAAAAAGATTCCACGACTGTTGGTAATTTAAACTACCCGAATATTTGGTGAGTAAAAGTTCCATCGGGTTATATAATTCGGTTCCTGATAAAGTTTTTGCGCTTTCACTTATTGGGTCATCATTGAAATCACCCATTACAATTATTTTTGCTTGCGGATTTTCTGAAGTTATTTTTGAAATTATCTCTCGGTTTTTCATTGCAGCAGCCACACGTTTATGGTTTGTTGCTTCAACCCCTTCCCGTCGAGAAGGCCAGTGATTTGCCAAAATATGTACTATTTCGTTTTCCAATTTTCCTTTTACATAAAGTATGTCACGTGTAAAATCGCGGATACCTTCTTGGTTGGTTACGAGTAGCGTGATAGCTTCTTTGTGTAGCACTTCAAAATAATCTTTCCTGTAAAGCAATGCGGTATCAATTCCGCGTTCGTCTGGAGAATCGAAATGCGCATACCCATAATTTTTGCTTTTCAGAAATTTTGAATTGATTAAATCATGAAGAACCGTTTCGTTTTCTACTTCGGCAACGCCCAAAAGTACTGGTGGATGTGAAGTTTCAGCATAACCAATTTGCGAAATGATTTGCCCTAACTTTTTCAATTTTTTATTGTAGCGTTTTTCGTTCCAATCCATTTCGGTTCCAGGCGTAAAATCATCATCCAGTGTCTTTGGGTCATTTTTGGTATCAAAAAGATTTTCGAGATTGTAGAAGGCTACGGTGTAAAGGTTTTTCATTTTAAAGAATGAAATGATGTTAATTGCGTGTAAAGTACAAAAAACTCTTGCTATGTGTTTTGTACATTTGTGGTTATAAATTAATTTATGATAGAGCAAACGGACATTTCCTACGAAAAAACAGTTTTAATCGGTTTGGTTACACAATATCAAGACGAAGAAAAAGCGCAAGAATATTTAGATGAACTTGAATTCTTGGCTTTTACGGCTGGCGGCGAGGTTTTAAAACGGTTTACCCAAAAAATGGAGGTTCCCAATCCGAAAACTTTTATTGGTACGGGAAAGCTCGAGGAAGTGAAAAACTATGTGGAAGAATACGGAGTTGGGGTTGTAATATTTGATGATGAGCTGTCGCCATCGCAACAAAAAAACATTCAACGTGAATTGGATTGTAAAGTTTTGGACCGCACCAATTTAATTCTGGACATTTTTGCCCAAAGAGCACAAACAAGTTATGCCCGAACGCAGGTTGAACTTGCACAATATCAATATTTATTGCCACGGCTTGCAGGAATGTGGACCCACTTAGAACGACAGCGTGGAGGTATCGGGATGCGTGGTCCGGGAGAAACGGAAATTGAAACAGATAGACGTATTGTTCGCGATAGAATTGCTTTGTTAAAGGAAAAATTGAAAAAAATTGACCGCCAAATGGATGTGCAACGTGGCAATCGAGGGTCATTGGTGCGCGTAGCTTTGGTTGGTTACACAAACGTTGGAAAATCTACTTTGATGAACGTAATAAGCAAAAGCGATGTTTTTGCAGAAAACAAGCTTTTTGCAACACTTGATACAACCGTTCGGAAAGTGGTTATTGGGAATCTTCCTTTTTTGCTAACGGATACAGTGGGTTTCATCAGAAAACTGCCCACACAACTTGTTGAATCTTTCAAAAGTACTTTGGATGAAGTGCGCGAAGCAGATTTGCTGCTGCACGTTGTGGATATTAGCCATCCGTCCTTTGAACATCATATTGATTCAGTAGATAAAATTCTTGAAGAAATTGGGAGTGCGGACAAACCAACGATAATGGTTTTCAACAAAATTGATGCTTATAAAGCAGAGGAAATTGAAGAAGATGATTTGATGACCGAAAAAACTAAAGCTCACTACACTTTAGAAGAGTGGAAACAAACCTGGATGGCAAAACTGAATGGCGATGCTATTTTTATTTCGGCATTGAATAAAGAAAATTTCAATGAATTCCGAAAACTTGTGTATGACAAAGTGAAGGAAATCCACACTACCCGTTTTCCGTATAATAGCTTTTTGTATGATGAATATACCGAGGAAGATTAAAGAACGTTTTTAGTAAGAGCAAAAAAAGCTGCCAAGTAATAAAACCTGACAGCTTTTAATTTTTTTTAACGCTCTAACGTCTAAAACCCGTAAGTCAAGCCAACGCCCAAAGCTTCACGAATTTGGAAACCTTGAACAGCATTGTCATCATAAATAGCTTGAAAAGTTACATTTGTAGAAATATATTTATTCACTTTCATCACAAGATTAAAAGTGTAATCAATATCCACATTTTGAGGATCTTCAAGGTAATTTGAATAAAGGTTCAAAATATTTTCTGCGGAAATGTTCGCCATAATATCAAATTTTGCATAGGCAGAAAGCGAAGCGCCAAATTCAAAACGGCTGCTTTCGTTGGCATCTACACCAAAATATTTATTTTCATTATAGGCATCTAACGCACCTGGAATAGCTTCATTAACAGTTGTAAAGTCTTTATCCACAAGAATAAATTTAGCGGTAGCTGGTGAAATATTCACATAGAGATTATCGCTTTTTTTCCAAAGCAAACCAGGGCCAAATTGAATATAGGCTGGTGAAAGAATATGTGTGGTTTCAGTACGATAACCCTCATCTTCTGGATTAAGGTCTTCATTGAATTCATACCCTTTTGCGAATTGAGTCTTAAAGTTTAAAAACAAGGAATAATACCAGTTGCTTTCTTTTATCTGTTGACCCAAAATCGAGTTCAACTCTAAGCGGTCATTGGTTTTACGAGAGTATTTATCATCTTTGTTTTTGGTAATGCCATATTCCCCAATCAATCTATTGTTCCAAGAAATTTTATCGTGCTTATAGTTAAAGTCATAAGTCAAAGAAAGGTTTCCTGAATAATTAGAGGTTCCACCACCCGTCCATTCGTGGTTAAATGCGGCTTGATTGAACAACAAAGAAATATTTCCAGCCCGTGTCCAACCGTTTGGAATAGTATCTTTTGGTGTTTCTTCTTGGGCAAATATTGCCATTGGTGCAGCAATAAGAACTGCTAGAAGTAAAAGTTTTTTCATTTTAAAATAATTTTATTTTCTGCAAAAATAGACAGTCTTTTGAATATTTCGCAAAAACATGACTAAATACAACACTTTTTTAAGAATTCTTAAAATGAAATCGATAGTTTATCATTTTCTTTTAAAGAGAGGGACTGAAGAACAAGCCTCCCCATACATAATGCTTTTCGCAATAGGTTGAAGTTTTTGCGCCAAAATAACATAGGCATTCTGTGGAATGGGTTTGTGGGCACAACCTTTTATGATTACGGGCTTATCAATATATTCTGAAACATCAATATTTTGAAGTAGTTCGGTAAAAAGGATGCTTTCTAATTCGTCTAAACTGCCAACAGTAACTTTTTTGGCATAAGGTGCCAAATGAAGTGATAAAAGTAAATATGCCCAACCGGGAACAATTGCATCTGTACTGCAGAAGAGTGCCACAAATTTATTTTGATATTGGCTCCAATTGTGCTCTGTAGCTTTATTTCGAAACTCACTTTCGCGAAGCACAATGCCTTCCAATAACCATTGTGAAATATCAAAAGAAATCCGTTCTCCTTTAGGATAGATTTCTTCAAGATCAAAGGTTATAAGTTTACTGTTCGCTACGCGATTTATGATTTCTTCGGCCACTTTTAAAAGTTATGAGTTTAGATTTTTTTTAAGCTTAGAACTAACGCTCATTTCTAAAGCATTCCTAGCTCCAGTTTGGCTTCATCACTCATCAACTCTTGGCTCCAGGGTGGGTCAAAGGTTATTTCCACCTCGGCGTCTGTTACCATTTTCATGGATTTTACTTTTTCTTCTACTTCCATTGGCAGACTTTCTGCTACTGGGCAGTTTGGTGTAGTTAGGGTCATCAATATTTTTACTTCGCGGTCTTCGTTAATGAAAACGTCGTAAATAAGGCCGAGTTCATAAATATCCACAGGTATTTCTGGATCATATATGGTTTTTATAACTTCAATTATTTTTTCGCCTAATTCGGCCATGTCTATTTCTGTATCTGCTTCCATTTGTTTAATTTTTAAGTTGTGTTTGGTACGCCAAGGCATACATTTTCATTTGCTTTATCATTGAAACCAAACCATTTGCGCGCGTTGGCGAAAGATGTTCTTTTAAACCTATTTCATCAATAAAATCTGTATTCGCGTCCAGAATTGCCTGGGGTTTTTGATCTGAAAAAACTCGAACCAAAACTGCAATAATTCCTTTGGTGATGATAGCATCGCTATCTGCAGTAAAAATGATTTTGCCGTCTTTCATTTCAGAATTTAGCCATACTTTACTTTGGCAGCCTTTTATTAACTTATCGTCTGTTTTTAATTTTTCTTCAATCAAAGGAAGTGATTTGCCAAGCTCTATCATATATTCATAGCGCTGCATCCAGTCTTCAAACATTGAAAACTCGTCAATCAATTCTTCCTGTATTGCTTCAATGGTCATGCTTGTTTTTTAATTATTTGTATCTTTTTTTGCATTTAGCAAAACGCTTCGGTCTGTTTTGGAATATAAAGTTAGAATGCCATTATCTAAGGCATATGATCCAGTATTGTTAAGTGCATCCAGAAAATCACGTTCGGTTTTCATAATATTTTTGTCCATACACATCTTTTCACTTACGGCAAGTTGGCCAAAATTGATAGTGTAAAGATCAATTGTATAGTTTCCAAACACTGAATTACAACCAGTAGTTCCGCGGAAAGAGTTATCTAAGGCAGAAAGTGTAAAGGTTGGATTGGTTGTATCTACTAACTTTTTACCGTTTAATGCTGAAACGGTATAACTACCTGTTAATTGAACGCTTCCGGCTACATCAATTACTTTTTTGGTTTCATCGCAACCTGTAAATATTACTGCAAATATTAATAGTGATAATGTGGCAAGTGTTTTCATAGGTGTTTTCTTTAAAAGTTTGAAAATCAAAGTTCAAGATTTCCATTATAGCTCTTGGTCAACTTAACATCATTTTAGCTTTTTTTACGGCATTTACCAAAGCATCAACTTCTTCCAAAGTATTGTAAAATGCAAAGGAAGCCCGCACCGTTCCTGGGATTTTATAAAAATCCATAATAGGCTGGGCGCAGTGGTGGCCAGTCCGCACGGCAATTCCTAATTTATCTACAATCGTTCCAATATCATACGGATGGATGCCTTCAATATTGAAAGAAACTACTGAAGTTTTATTAGGCCCAGTGCCGTAAATTTTTAAACCCTCAATTTCCATAAGCTTTTCTGTGGCGTATTTTAAAAGTTCGTTTTCGTGTTTTTCAATCTCTTCAAAACCGATGGAATTTAAATAATCAATAGCTGCTCCAAAGGCAATTCCACCACAAATATTGGGCGTTCCGGCTTCAAATTTATGAGGAAGCGCAGCATAAGTGGTTTTTTCAAAAGTAACTTCGGCAATCATCTCGCCACCACCTTGATAAGGTGGGAGTTTGTTGCCCCATTCCTCTTTCATATAAAGAATACCAACTCCCGTGGGACCGCACATTTTGTGGGCTGAGGTCACGTAAAAATCTACACCAATTTTTTGAAGATCGGGTTTTATATGCGAACAGGATTGTGCGCCGTCAACCAGCACTGCAGCTCCAACTTCGTGCGCTTTTTTAATGATTTTTTCGATTGGGTTTATGGTTCCCAATGCGTTTGAAATATGGTTTACAAAAACAAGTTTCGTTTTTTCCGAAAGCAATTTTTCGTATTCCGAAAAAATCAAAACGCCTTCTTCGTTCATCGGAATCACTTTCAAAATGACTCCAGTTTTTTCACAAAGCATTTGCCACGGCACAATATTGCTGTGGTGTTCCATTGCCGAAACGATTATTTCATCATCTTTTTTTAGAATTCCCGAAAAACCATTTGCAACAAGATTTATTCCGTGGGTAGTACCTGCGGTGAAAATGATTTCAAAAGCTTCCTTCGCATTAAAATGTTTTTGGATTTTTTTACGGGCAGCTTCGTAAGCGTCTGTTGCTTCTTGCGAAAGAGTATGCACACCGCGGTGTATGTTTGCGTTGTAATTGCTGTAATAATCCACAATACAATCAATAACTTGCTGCGGTTTTTGCGAAGTGGCCGCATTGTCCAAATACACCAACGGGTAACCGTTTACCTTTCGGGAAAGGATGGGGAAGTCGTTTCGTATTTTTTGGACATCAAAGCTCATAAAAAGAAATTATTTTAAAGCTCAAACCCCAAACTAACCCCTATTTTATTGGCTATAAGCTTGTTGATTCGCACTTTTAATTCAGGGATTTTCACGCTTTCCAAAACAGTATTTGCAAAAGCGTACATTAATAAAGCGCGTGATTCTTTCAAACCAATTCCACGGCTTCGCAGGTAAAACAAAGCATCTTCGTCAAATTGGCCAATGGTGCAACCGTGTGAGCATTTCACATCATCCGCAAAAATTTCCAACTGTGGTTTGGCGTTTATTGTTGCTTTATCATCAATCAAAATGTTGTTGTTTTGCTGAAAAGCATCAGTCTTTTGCGCATCTTTTTCAACAATAATCTTTCCGTTGAAAACGCCTATGGATGATTCAGCAAATAATCCTTTGTAATCTTGGTGGCTTTCGCAGTTTGGCGCAATGTGGTGTACCAAAGTATTGTGGTCCACATGTTGTTTGCCTTCCAAAATGGTTATTCCTTTCAAAGTAGAATCGCAGTGCTCTCCTTTTTGATAGAAGTTGAGGTTGTTACGAACCAAATTTCCACCAAAAGCGAAGGTATGCACACGGCAAACCGTATCGCGCTCCTGTGAAATATAAGTATTGTCTATCAATGAAGCAGTTGCCTCATCGTTTTGAATTTTATAGTAATCTACATAAGCCCGCTTTTCAGCAAAAATCTCCGTAACGGAATTGGTCAAAACCTCATTGCTGGAAAGACTTTGGTGACGCTCTATAATTTGAACGTGAGCGTTTTCGCCTACAACAATCAAATTTCTTGGCTGAAGAAACATTGCAGCCTCATTTCCTGTTGAAAAATTGATTATTTCAATAGGCTTTTCAACTTCTTTGTGCGCCGGAATGTGAATGTATGCACCTTCTTTGGTAAATGCTGTATTAAGTGCAGTCAAGCTGTCGCTTTTCGCCACTTTGTTGAAATAGGCTTCAATAACCGGCTTGTATTTGCTCTTGTTCAAGGCCGAAGACATTAAGCAAACATCAAGCGAATCGTGCGTAGTTTCAGAGAGGAACGAGTTGTAAACCCCGTCCACAAAAACAAGTTTATAGGTATCTATTTCGTGAAGGAAATACTTGCGAACGTTTTTCAGCTCTACGTTTCTCTCTTTGTTTGAATAGACGCTGTAATCGGGTTTCAGCAATGAATTCAGGGAAGTATATTTCCAAGCCTCTTCCTTTTTGGTAGGAAAACCTTTTTCCTCAAAGATTTTAATGGCGTTGTTCCGCACATCGTGCAATGGCGAATCAAACTCCAAATAGTCTTCTAGGGCTATGTATGATGATAATAATTTGTCTTTAAAACTCATAATTTCTTGTTTCAGGTTTCAAGTTCCTTGTTTCTAGTTTCCAAACTTCACGGTTTGTTTTAGGTTTCAAGTTATTTGAACTTGTTTCCTTTAAATTCATTTTTGTTCAGATATATAATAAAGTTCGCTATCCGTTTACTCAGATTCAAATATCTATCAACCAAAGAAGATAATTCTTCTTCAGAGATATATTCAGAATCGAAAACTCTATATAATTGAGAGCGTGATTCTCCGGCAGAACCTTTTGCGATGGATAAAAACTGTCTGAATTCTAAATTTCCGTCTCTTTCAAACCCTTCGGCTATATTGTCCATTACAGAACCCGAGGCGCCTTTTATCTGGTCTTTTAATTTGTAATCGGTTTTTAGTTCGGTATTTTTTGATAACTGAATTATTTCTTTGGAAAGAAGTCTTGCTTCTTTCCAAATATCTAAATCTTCAAACCGTTCAATAGTGGCCATAATTTTTTAGCTTTTTTATCCAACCTGAAACTTGAAACCAGAAACCAGAAACTATTTTAAACCAATTCTTCCTTAATCCAATCGTAACCTTTTTCCTCAAGCTCATAAGCAAGTTCCTTGGTGCCGGATTTTACGATTCTTCCGTTCATAAGTACATGCACAAAATCTGGAACTATATAGTCCAAAAGGCGCTGATAGTGCGTGATTACAACTACTGCGTTGTCTTTGCTCTTCAATTTGTTTACGCCATTTGCAACTACTTTTAAGGCGTCAATATCCAAACCGGAATCGGTTTCGTCAAGAATGGCGAGTTTGGGCTCCAGCATTGCCATTTGGAAAATTTCATTTCGCTTTTTTTCACCACCGGAAAAACCTTCATTTAAGGAGCGAGAAAGAAATTTGCGATCAATTTCCAGCATATCGGCCTTTTCCTTTATCATTTTCAGCATTTCGGAAGCTGGCATGTCTTCTTTTCCTTTGGCTTTGCGTGTTTCGTTGATTGCCGTTTTAATGAAATTGGTTACTGAAACACCCGGAATTTCCACAGGATATTGGAATGATAAGAATATACCTTTGTGTGCCCTTTCTTCGGGATCTAATTCTGAAATATCCTGATTTTCAAAAGTGATGTAACCTCTGCTTACTTCATATTCCTCTTTGCCGGCCACTACCGATGCCAAAGTGCTTTTCCCAGAACCGTTCGGTCCCATTATTGCGTGGACTTCGCCAGCTTTCACTTCAAGATTGATACCTTGCAGTATGTCTTTTCCTTCCAGTCCAGCGTATAAATCTTTAATTTTTAACATCTTAATTCTTCTTTTCTGTTTCGTTTAATTTAATATCTACTTCGGAAGGTTTATCAGCAACCCTCATAATTTCCTTGATTGTGATTTCCTCGTCCCATTCACTTTCTTTGTCAGTATTCTTGGAAACTACTCCCTTAACAATGACACCAACCATATCATAATCGTTCTTTTTAACAGCCTCCACTTGTTTTGCGAGTCCTTCGGAAAGCAAGTCGCGCTTAACGCCATAAATAAAATTGGGCCCCATTAATACCATTGCGCCGTCAGAATTAATAAAATCACCTTTATAGGCTAGAATTTTTTCTACATTTTCAACAGTTGTTTCCTCAGTTTCTGTGTTTTTTTCTTCGGAATTTTTACAAGAAAAAATTACTGTTGAAAACATTAGCAACAAAATGATTTTTTTCATAATTGATAGTTGATTTTAAGTTTGTTTAATATTTAAAGCCCTTCAACTAAAGCTCAGGGTGATGTTTTTTCATTAACCTACTGAGCCTTCAAGGCTGATCTCTAATAGTTTTTGAGCTTCAACGGCAAATTCCATCGGAAGCTTGTTTAGTACTTCTTTACTGAAACCGTTTACAATCAAAGCGATTGCTTTCTCAGTATTAATACCGCGTTGATTGCAATAGAAAATTTGGTCTTCTCCAATTTTACTGGTAGTAGCCTCGTGTTCTATTTGGGCGGTTTTGTTTTTTGCTTCAATGTATGGGAAAGTGTGTGCGCCACAACTGTTGCCCATCAATAAAGAATCACATTGTGAAAAATTTCGCGCATTGTCTGCGTTTGGCATAATTTTCACCAAACCGCGATAACTATTCTGTGATTTTCCGGCTGAAATACCTTTTGAAATAATGGTGCTTCGTGTGTTTTTGCCAATATGAATCATTTTAGTTCCTGTATCTGCCTGCTGAAAATCATTGGTTACGGCAATGGAATAAAACTCACCGATTGAATTATCGCCTTTCAACACACAGCTTGGATATTTCCAGGTTACGGCACTTCCGGTTTCCACTTGGGTCCACGAAATTTTTGCTCTGTTTTCGCAAAGACCTCTCTTGGTCACAAAATTATAAACCCCACCTTTTCCGTTTTTATCTCCCGGATACCAGTTTTGTACGGTTGAATATTTTATTTCGGCATCATCCATCGCTATCAATTCTACTACTGCGGCGTGTAATTGGTTTTCATCGCGGCTCGGGGCAGTACAGCCTTCAAGATAACTCACATAACTTCCTTCATCGGCTATTACGAGGGTCCTTTCAAATTGCCCCGTTCCGGCTTGGTTTATTCTGAAGTATGTAGAAAGCTCCATCGGGCAGCGAACACCTTTTGGGATGTAGCAAAAAGAACCATCACTAAAAACGGCACTATTCAAGGCTGCGTAAAAATTGTCACGCTGCGGCACAACGGTGCCTAAATATTTTTTTACCAAATCGGGATGTTTGCGAATGGCTTCGGAAATAGAGCAGAAAATAATCCCTTTTTCCGCCAAGGTTTTTTGGAAGGTGGTTGCTACAGAAACAGAATCCATTACAATATCAACTGCAACACCAGCAAGTTTTTTCTGTTCATCCAAAGAAATCCCAAGCCTTTTGAAGGTGTCCAAAAGTTCTGGGTCTACCTCATCAATACTGTCGTATTTTGGCTTTTTGTTTGGGGCTGAATAATAGGAAATGTTCTGAAAGTTCGGCTTTTCATAATTTACATTTGCCCAATCAGGCTCCACCATTTCTTTCCAATATTTAAATGCTTCCAAGCGCCATTCGGTCATCCATTCAGGCTCTTCTTTCTTTTTGGAAATAGCACGGACTATATCTTCGTTTAATCCAACGGGAAAGGTGTCAGATTCTATATTGGTATAGAAACCATATTCATATTCTTTGGTTTCCAGTTCTTTTTTTAAATCGTCTTCTGTGTACTTACTCATTTTCATTTAATGTTTTAAAGTGAAAAAGATTCTCCGCAACCACAAGTGCGGTTTGCGTTTGGGTTGTTGAAAACAAAACCTTTACCGTTAAGGCCGCCGCTGTATTCCAGAGTGGTCCCCACCAAATACAAAAAGCTTTTTTTGTCCACGGCAATTTTCACTTTTTCCTCTTCAAAGAGTTTATCGTTTTCGCCCAAACTGTGATCGAATTTCAGTTCATAGCTTAAACCAGAACATCCGCCGCTTTTTACGCCCACACGAACATAATCTACCGCAATATTAAAACCCTCTTCGGCCATCAGTTGCGCTATTTTAGTTTTTGCGTTTTCACTTACCTTAATCATATGTAGATTAATTCTAAATTAGACGGCAAATATACATCAAATAGTACTTTTAACCATACGGAAGTGGGATTTTAAAACTATGGTCTAATAGTTTTAAACAATAATTAACAGTGTGGTTTTATTTGAGAAATTGAAGTGTTTAAAAAGGAATGTAAATTAGTTGGGGTCTTGAAAATCTGGGTTGTTTAAGAAAGAAGGGTCTGAAAGGGAAAGCAGAAAGGCTTTTAAATCTGCTTTGTCAGATTCAGTTAAATGTACACCCCCTGCTGCGATGGTTTTCATAAGCGGATCAATTGTTGGAGAATAGACCAATCCTTCGCTGTAATGGTTTATAACTTCGTCAAGAGTGGCGAAACGGCCATCGTGCATATAAGGTGCTGTATAAGCAAGATTTCTTAAGGAAGGGGATTTAAATTTACCATCATCATTAGGGTCTCCCGTTACATTCCCTAAACCTTTGTCGGTAATAATGGCATCTAGCCCGTTATTGTGAAAAATATTATCTGTCCACAAAGGACTAAATTCGTTCCCGTGGCAGTGAAAGCAATCTCCGCGAGCTTCGTCCATAAAAATAGCAAAACCATTGATTTCTTGGGGTGTCAAAGAATTTTCGCCCTCCAAATATCTGTCAAAAGGGGAATTTGCTGAAATAAGGGTTCTTTCAAACTGGGCAATTGCTTTTGCCGTTAACTCTTTAGTAATATTGCTTGTTCCGAAAGCTTTGTTGAAAAGTTCGGGATATGCACTAGTGCTCTGTAGGCTTGTTACGGCGTTTTCCCAAGTGTTATGCATTTCAATGGGATTTGTAACGGGCTCCAGTGATTGTTTTTCAATGCTTGTAGCGCGACCATCCCAGAAAAATTTATTGTTAGTGTTCCACGCCATATTGAAGAGTGGCATAGAATTACGAGTGCCTTCAAAACCGTCAATACCTATACTAAATTGTGCATCATCAGTAAAGGCGTTGCTTGGCTTATGGCAAGATGCACAGGCTTGTGTTCCATCTCCAGAGAGAATTGGATCAAAAAATAATTTTCTTCCCAAAGCTATTCCTTCTTCAGTTTGTGGATTATCTTCTGAAATAAGAGGAGGTGGAAGTAAACGTTGAAAAATAGGAGGAACGGTCAAAGGTTTCGGGGTGGGCACATAGTCCTCAATAGGTTCATTGGGATCTGGATCACTTGAAGAACAAGCTGCCATAAGACTGATTGCCGCAATCCCAATAAAGATTCTAAAAATTTTATTTGACCGTTCCTTCATTTTTTAATTTACTGTACAATGTCACCAATGCTGAAAACAGTTTGACCATTTTCATTCATATGTTTTTGAGCTTCATAGTTCATCATCAAGTTTGAATTAAAAATATTCAAATTCCAAGTATATGGATTTTTATACCATTCAGCGATGTTCATTTTTATTTCAATGGTTGCATCATTTGTAATGGTAAAGTTTTGGTTGAAATTGAAACTGATGAAGTTTTGTTCAAAAACACCTTCGCTCACACGGGCAGTACCATTGTGATATGCATATGGTGGTTCACCACCATTTCCATCATCATATTTGCCTTCCATTTGCATAAAATGGTATCCGCCGCCAAGCATTGCCGGCCAGTTCCAATTTGCTGCGTTAAGATCTTGATATGCGCCGCTAACATTGTCAGCCTCATTAAAGCCATAAGTGAATGAAATACCTGTATAGTCACCTGTAGCTGCCATTATTGCTGGTGTAAGATTTAGGGATGCTGGATCTGTTAAATCGATTAATTTATACTCATCAAAATCAACAGTTGAACCGTCTGCTTTGTGAAGAGATATTCTGGAAATCAAATACCTCAATTTTGTAATGGTTAATAAACTACCAAACTCATTCGTAAAAATGGTATTGTTGAAATCTGCATTGGTTACGGATTGACCATCCCAATTTTGCGTAAAATTGAATGTTATGTTCTTATTATAGACGCATGAGCCATCATCTGTATTTGCATCTGGATTGTAATTTGAAGATGTGGGATCTGTACAGCCTAAAATTTCATATTCACAAGTTCCATCATCTTTAGTGGCTGCGGGGTTGTAATTTAAGGAAGAAGGGTCTGTACATCCAAGAACTTCTGGCTGTGGGTCATCATCACTGCCACAAGAAATAGCGAAAATTGCTATAGCAAATAGAAGAATTGCTTTTTTCATAGGTTAAATAAGTGGGTTTTAATTTTGAATTTATTTTAATTTAATTATTAAAAAATCTTTAGAGCCTTTATTTATTGGTATATCTAGATCATTACTTTCGCTGTTGCCAACAGCTACTATTTTGTTGTCCGAAGTTTCAATTGCATCAGAAGCGAAATCCAGTCCAGATCCACCCACAGTCTCCTGAAATTTTAAAGCTCCGTTTTGGTCCACAACGAATATCCAAGCATCGTTATAACCATTATTGCTCTGCAAATCTCCATCATTACTTCGGCTGTGCCCTGATAGAATAAAGTCTCCATTATTGCGCTGAACAATACTGTGTGCAGTGTCAAACTGAGAGCCTCCGAAAGATTTTTGCCAAATTTTATTTCCGTTGTCATCAAATTTCACCATCCATGCATCTGCGTTTCCGCGTGGAGCTGTAACATCTTGATCACTGCTTCTAGAATCGCCAACCATAATGTAATTTCCATCGTTTGCTTTTATTGAAGCGTATGAATTGTCAATCTCTGCTCCTCCATATGATTTGGTCCAAACCAAAGCACCAGAAGAAGTAAGTCTAACAGCCCAGTAATCATAACTTCCTTTAGGATCTGTTTTGTCAAAATCTACACTTTCTGAGGTGCCCGTCATTAAAAAGCCGCCATCTGCTGTTTCAAATGCATCATAACTTCGATCGTTATTGGTTCCGCCAAAATAGCGTCTCCATTGTTTGGTTCCATTAGCGTCTAGCTTAATGCCCCAAAACTCGCCAACGCCGTGAAGAACCCCTCTTTGAAGATCATCCCCCGATCCGCTTTGAATATCATTTCCTGCTCCACCACTGGCAGAAACATCAAAAAATCCTGTAATGAAGTATCCTCCATCAGAGGTTTGAAATGCTTTATAAGCCTGATCACTACCTGCAAAACCAAAGTTTTTGTCCCATTGTTTGTTTCCTGAGGCATCTACTTTTAATATCCAGTAATCCTGAAATCCCTCATTGCCAGATACATCTCCGTCATTGCTGGTGGTGTATCCGCTTAACAAATAGCCGCCATCATTTGTTTTTGAAATGCGGGCAGCATTTTCATCGTCACTACCTCCGTAGGTTTTGCTCCATATTATTTCGCCGGTTTTGGAGATCTTGAGCAACCAATAATCACTATCGTTGCCACTTCTGCCGGTAATATCGCCATCAGTGCTTCTGGTGGTTCCAAAAACGAGGTAATTTCCATCTGCGGCTTCCACTACAGATATTGCCTCATCTATTCCGCTTCCGCCATAAGTTTTTACAAGTTCTACAGTGCCGAGAATTTCTTGTTCCTCTTCTTCTTGAATAGGATTGTCATCTTTTCCACAGGATAAAACAATCAAAGAAAGAGAAAGCAGAAGTGGGAGTGCTTTTAATTTAGGGTTTTTAATAAACAGCATAAGGGGATAGGTAGGTTCTTTTAGTCGATTAATAATCTTTTTGTTGTGGTTGAATTGATTTTCACCAAATACATTCCTGATTGAAGTTTTGAAATGTCAATATTTTCTGAAAGACTATCAGCAAAATTTAAATCCATTACTTTTTGGCCAAGAATGTTGAATATTGCAACTTTAGTCAACGGCTCTGTTTTTGAATTTATTGTAACCACTTCTTTAGCAGGGTTGGGAGCAATCATAAAATCTGAAATTGAATTATCATTAGTTCCCAAAAGGTGGTCCCTAACAATAAACAGACCTCTGTTAATATCACTGATAACAATATTTCCACTTGCAAAATATGGATATACACTCCATGCGCCGTCAAAATTAGCAGAATTGCTTCCTGGGTAAGTGTCAAAAAATTTGGTTTCAACCATGTTTTTATTTTCAATATCGCTAATGTCAAGTATTCTCAAACCTGCACGATAGCTTGAAAGATAGAAATCATTTCCAACCACGTAACCGTTGTGGTCTATGGCCGCTACATCGGCTTCGTATTCAAAATGTACTTCTGGATTATCTAGATCGCTTACGTCAAAAATGATGGTTCTAGTATTAAAGCCAAAAGAAGATTCGTCCAATTCATCGCCAATTATAAAATAGTGCTTATCATCAGTAAGCCAACCTTGGTGCGTATAATCTACACTGCCATAAAAACCATTTGAAATGCTAATAGGGTTATTTTTATCGGTTACATCCACAATAGAAACTCGGTCTTCATTACTTCCAAAGAAAATTTCGCGGCCTGCATAATCTGCATCAGGTCCATCGTAAATTACTACTTGTGCATCATGGCAATAATTATCGCCGCCAAAACCTCCAGCACCAACAGGGTTTAAAGGATTCTGGATATTCACAAAATGTGGACCACCGCCATAAGTGCTGGTTCCAACTGCATAAGCATAGCCAGTTTCTTCATTAATAACAATATTATGACAATGTCCAAAGCCGCCATAATGTGCATCTTCACTAAATGTTTCGGGAGGATTGCTAACGTTGCGTAAACGGGTAAGGTCAAAAACTTGCATTCCGTGACCGCTGGCCTCACTCACTACAAATGCGTAATTATTATAAACTTTTATATCTCTCCAAGTACTGGAATCTGTATGGGTAGGAAGCTTCCCAAGATAAACTGGGTTTACAGGGTCTGAAATATCAACAAATGCAGTGCCATTGCCCAAGCCCATTATTGCATATTCTTTCCCATCTTGTGGGTCTGTCCAACCCCAGGAATCATTACCTCTATCGGTGCCAAAAGTACTTAAACTAATGCGCGACATAAGATCGAGACCGTTGCATGGATATTGACCTGCGGTTCCATTTTCACAGGGTGTTTGTGCAAAAACAAAAGAACTAATAAGTAATGTAATAACTGGTAAAATTTTTCTCATTGTGAAGGGAGTTATGTTAAAAAGAAGCCAAATGTAACTATTTTAAAAGCTATCTAACAAACGTAAAAGGTTAAATATTAGTATCATTATTGACATTTTTAGGTTTATTATTTTTAAAAATAGTAAGTTTCTGTATGTGGTAATGAAGGTGTATTTTTGCCTAAGTAAAGCACAAACATTTATTTTATGTTCGAAAACAAAGACGATTCCAGCACAAGCATTGGGAGTTTGGGCGAATTTGGACTGATTGACCATCTCACCAAAAACTTCAAAATAAAACAAAAGTCAACCGTAAAAGGGATAGGCGATGATGCCGCTGTGATTTCATGCGATTCAAAAAAAGAAATTGTAGTTTCTACAGATTTTCTTATAGAAGGCGTGCATTTTGATTTAAGCTACGTTCCCCTAAAACATTTAGGCTATAAGGCTGTGATTGTAAATCTATCTGATATATACTCCATGAATGCAGAACCTACACAAATAACAGTGAGTGTTGCAGTTTCAAATAGATTTCCTGTGGAAGCTTTAGAAGAACTCTATGCGGGGATTACCGCTGCAGCAAAAATCTATAATGTTGATGTTGTTGGCGGCGATACCACTTCTTCTACAACGGGCTTGATAATAAGTATTACAGCCATTGGAACTGTAAATAAAGGCGAAGCAATATATAGAAGCGGCGCCAAAGAAAACGATCTTTTGGTAGTAACGGGCGATCTTGGTGCAGCATATATGGGGCTGCAGGTTTTGGAGCGCGAAAAGGAAGTTTATAAGGTAAACCCAAATTCACAACCAGATTTGGAGCCTTATTCCTATTTGGTAGAAAGGCAATTGAAACCCGAAGCACGAAAGGATATTTCAGGTTTGTTGAAGGAATTGGACGTAAAACCTACTTCAATGATTGACATTAGTGATGGTTTGTCTTCAGAAATTATTCACATTTGTAAGAACTCTAAAGCTGGTTGCAACTTATTTGAAGATAAAATTCCATTGGATCCACAGGTTATTTCAACTTGTGAAGAATTTAATCTTGATAGTACAACAATTGCTTTAAGTGGAGGTGAGGATTACGAATTGCTCTTCACAATTAAAACAGAGGATTACCCAAAAATTAAGGCAAATCCGCACTTAACTGTTATTGGCCATATGACTGACGAAAAGGAAGGAATCCATTTAATAAGCCGCGTGGGAACAAAAATACCTTTGGTTGCAAGAGGCTGGAATGCACTAAGAGCGAATGATTAAGCTTTTTTAAGAAAAGAAACTAAAAAACTTGTCCCCTAAAATTTTGGGACTACTATTTTAAAGAAAATTGTAGATTTTTAATGGATTGAAACTCTTTTCTTTTTAATAAAAAAAGAAGATAAACATTCGTTCACTTCGCGTTGTTTTCGTGTAAGTAATTCAAATTTACCGGAATAACTGTTGGAAACCTCTTTGCCGCAACAAGCACATTTATATTCACTAATGTGATCGGTAATTTTGCGTGTTACGATGTAATCGTGGCCAAATGCAGTGCATACTAGGCTCAAGATTGGAGGTCGGCTTTGGGGCGTAACTTTATCCATCTAAGTCAATTTAATTGGGGTTAATGTATCAATATTAACAATTTTTAAGATAAAGCGCAAGTTTTATCCGATTAAATGCAAATAATCAACAACAGAATCCCTATTTTCTATCATACTCATATGCCCTCCCTCTATAATTTTTACGGAGCAGCCACATTGCTCAGCTATCTTTTTTGCTTCCAAAATTGGCAAAATAGGATCGTCTTCCGCTAATATCATATATTTCCCTTTCTTGAAATCCGTCAATACTTCGGATCTATCTTTTCGGTCGCGCATGCCTTTTATAGCTGCTTTTATTCCTTCCACCGGAAAAGAGTAAGCTTCATTTTTTAAAACCTCTATTTCTGAAGCAAATTTTTCACGGGAAGTTTCTGCGAATAGATTTCCAATAGCCATACTAATATAGGCTTGCGGATTCTGGTCAATAACCTTTAATGCCCTATTGCGGTTTTCTTTACGCTCTTCAGAATCTGCAATTGGTGTTGAATTTAGAAGAATTAATTTTTCAACTTTTTCAGGAAACAGTTCGGCGTAGGCCAAAGCAACATAACCGCCCATAGAATGGCCCATAAGTGTTGCTGTGAAAATTTGAAGATTTTGCATTACTTCATTCACAACTTCCGCCATTAATTCCATGGAATGGGTTTCTGCAATAACTCCGCTCTTTCCGTGGCCGGGAAAATCAATTGTAACTAAAGTATTCTTTTTCGAAAATTCTTGAATAAGAGGATTCCACATAGTGGAGCTTTCCAAAAAGCCGTGAAGCAAGAAGATTGCTGGCCCTTTTCCGATGGCTTCGTAATGGATTGGAATGTTTTTATAATAAAAGGTCATAATTTGAAAAAAGACCTGCAAGCTTTAAAAAGCCTTGCAGGTCAAGTCTAAAAGTCGTGGGTGAAAACGTCTTGTTTCTTGTTTCTATTTATTCATAATCTCCTCAATCTCTTCCGCTTCAATTGGAATATTGCGCATCAGGTTGAAAGGTTCTCCTTTTTTCTGGATAACCACATCGTCTTCCAAACGGATACCGAAACCTTCCTGTGGAATATAAATTCCAGGTTCAACAGTAAAAACCATATTTTCAGTCATCTTTTCCCAAAGAATTCCGTAGTCGTGTGTGTCTAATCCCATATGGTGGCTGGTGCCGTGCATAAAATATTTTTTATAGGCCGGCCAGTTTGGATCTTCGTTTTTCACATCGGCTTTGTCCAAAAGTTTTAGGCCTAAAAGTTCTTTGGTCATCAATTTGCCCACTTCTTCGTGATATTCCTTCCAGTAATTTCCTGGAACCAACATTTTTGTGGCATCGTCTTTCACACGTTTTACGGCATCGTAAACCTCGCGCTGGCGTTTGGTGTATTTTCCGCTCACGGGAATGGTTCTGGTCATATCGCTTGCATAGTTTGCATATTCAGCGCCTACATCCAAAAGAAGCAAATCTCCTTTTTTACATTGCTGATTGTTAACGATATAATGAAGCACGTTTGCATTGTTACCACTTCCGATAATTGGCGTATAAGCAAAACCGCGGGAACGGTTTCTTAAAAATTCATGCATAAATTCCGCTTCAATCTCATATTCCCAAACGCCGGGTTTTACGAAATTCAGAATTCTTCTAAATCCTTTTTCGGTGATATTACAGGCTGTCTGAATTAAATCAATTTCAATTTTATCTTTTACGGAACGCAAGCGTTGCAAAATTGGGTTGCTGCGTTCCCAGCTGTGGGCCGGAAATTTTGCTTTTGTGGCTTTGATGAAACGATCTTCGCGGGTTTCCGTTTCCACACTTTGGCGATAATGCTCGTTGGTGTTGAAATACACGCGTTCGGCCTGCGTCATTACTTCAAAGAAAATCTTGTCAAATTCCTTTAGCCAGAAAATAGATTTTATTCCGCTTACTTCAGTTCCTTTTTCTTTTGTAAGTTTTTCACCTTCCCAAACGGCAATGTGGTCATTGGTTTCACGAACAAAAAGCATCTCGCGGTGGTCTTTGTTTGGCGCATCTGGAAAAAGCACCAAAATAGTTTCCTCTTGGTCGGCACCCGTTAAATAAAAAATATCTCGCGCTTGTTGAAAGGGCATGGTGCTATCTGCACCAATTGGAAAAATATCGTTACTGTTGAAAACTGCAACACTCTTTGGCTTCATCTGGGCCATAAAGTTTTTGCGGTTTTTTATAAAGAGTTTGCTGTCTATTTGATCGTATTTCATGGTATTGATTTGTGAATTTCCCCAAAATTAATTATTTCAAAGTTAATTGTGGGTTTGGGAGGGTTAAAAGTGTCCTAATAATAGCGTGAAAGAAAAAGTAGTCTGTCTTATTTCCTTTGGCTGCGTAATTTAATCTCTAATATTCAATGATTCTATTACATTATAATTTCTATACTCTTCTAGCTTGGGGTCATAGAATTCAAAAATTGAGTATGCTATTTCCACTTTTCCCACTATTGCGCTTATACCTTATTGTACATAGTGCTTTTTCCATTCAGCTTGTCATTCAGCGTTGGCAGAGGCATACTCTTTTACAGTTTTGGTGGCGCTTTGGATTGAGCGACTGTAAATGTGTATGGTTCGTAGCATTGGCAATTATGTAATAAATCTAATCTGAAGATTTAATCTTATTTTTTGTTTTCCATTCTCTTCAAAAACTTCTGCCATATGATACCTATTTTTATCTGGCGTCTCCAATTTTGTATTTTGAAATAAATAATTTTCGAAATTTCTAATAAAATAGAAGTGATAGCAAATGACTTCGCCGTCTTCTCGCACAATTAAATAACCACCATCCGCTTGATAATCTCTTTTCCAAATTTCAGAAGCTCTCATTCCTAAAGCATACTCGACAAGAAATCGTTTGACTATCATTTCATATACTTCTGAATTTAAATTTAAATTGTAATTAAACTCATTTTTTTCAGTAATCTTTTTTGTGAATTTTTCAATAGTGTTTTCTGAAGTTATATCGTTTACATAATACATCATTAAAATATCAGAGATTAGCTTCGGAAAATTATAGTCTATTGTTTGAAGATTAATATTGAACTTTTCACTATCTACTTTTTCAAATGTAAATTCTACTCCGTACTTTTTGAAGATTTTAAATTTATCAGAAAAATTTCTAATGTTATTTATCTCATTAATTTGAAACGAACTCAGTTTTTTGGATAGTAGATAAGTAAAATTAGTGGCATTACTCGCATTTACTAATGTTGCTGGTCTTCCCAATTGAGATTTAACGCTAAAACCTAATGTTGGTGTGATAAATGTATTTGGGTCTTCTATTTGTAATGTGATATCATTCTTACTCTTAGACTTAGATTTGACTTCTTGAATATTTATTGAGTTTAAGAATTCCATTAACTCGGGAATGTCAAACGACCCTTTTGTCGTTTTAACATTATTTATTCTATCTAAAGTCAGTTTACTTATTTGAATAAATTTTTTAACTGGCAACTTAAATGATGAGTGGTTGCTATCAATTATAACAATGTCACCATCAAAAGAAAATGTAGTTGATTTCAGTTTTTCAAAGTGTAAAATTTTAATAATCCGATAGAATAATCCCTCAACTTTTTCAAAATTCTCCTTACCTAAATAAAGTTTTTGGTCTGCTATCAATTTGAGCAATAAATAAGGTTCGCTCCATTCTCCTTTATTGTAAGATTTCATTTAATAAACAATTTTTTAATAATTTTTTCCGCTGTTGCTTGTATTGCAGGCACAGCAACTGAATTACCAAACTGCTTATAGGCTTGTGCGTCAGAGACAACTATTTTAAAATTGTCAGGAAAGCCTTGAAGTCTTGCCCACTCTCGTGGTGTCATTTTTCTAATTCCCTCACGATTGACCTCGCCTGAAATGTTGGTTATAGGTTTAAAGTTGGTTAACCTATCATCGTAAACTAAGTTTCGTTCTCTGCCCATTCCTCCACAAACAACTGCGTTTGCAATTCCGTCATTTGGAATAATTTCGTAGCCAAATCCGTTGCCTTTACTCTCGTGACGAGCTCTGTGGTTTTTCAAAGTCTGAACATAAACAGTCGATAGATAATACTTTACCGAAACTTCGTTTTCTTCCAAAATATCATCTAAAACCACAGTATCATTTGTTGGTTCGGGATACTCAAAATCAGTTATTCCCAAATCCTTTCTAAAACCGACAATAAAAATTCGTTCGCGGTTTTGAGGAACACCAAATTCTTTTGCGTTTATTATTTGTGGTTCTGGAACGTAATAATTTAAATCTTCCCGAAGAACGTTGAGAATAGTTGCCAAAGTTTTTCCTTTGTCGTGGTTTCGCAAGCCTTTGACGTTTTCAAGGAAGATGGCTTTTGGTTGTTTCTCTTTTATAATTTCTGCAACATCGAAAAATAGCGTTCCTCGTGTGTCTTCAAATCCACCACGTCTTCCCGCAATCGAAAAGGCTTGACAAGGAAAGCCCGCGCAAAGCACATCAAAATTATCTGGAATGTAGCTTTTAGTTTTCGATTTTGTAATATCGCCAAACGGTATTTCGCCAAAGTTTGCTTTATAAGTTTGCTTTGAGTATTTATCCCATTCACTCGTAAAAACACATTTTCCTTCGAGATTTTGTAGTGCCAAACGAAAACCGCCAATTCCGGCAAACAGGTCAATGAACTTGAATTTTGGTTTTTCAGGTGCTGTAAAAGGAACAGATTTATTGAGGTCAAAAATCAAATATTGAAGGGCCTCTTCTGCAATTTTGTTTGTTATTTCGTTTTCGGGATATTCTTTGGATAAGATTTCTTTGACGTGGGCAAGAGCATCTTTTTTGTAAAACTGCGAAACTCCGTTTTTGTGGTTGTGAATATAGTGTGTGAAAGAAGCTGGTTTAGAATTCTCTGGCTCAACTACTTTTACCTCAAATAGCTGTACGTCAATGTCTTCTATTTCCATTCTTTCTTTAATCATATCTTTCTGATTTGACTTCACAAGTTAAAAAAGTTTTAAGTAGTCTGTTCGGTTTGTTTGCTTTTTTGTTCACATTCTTTTGTCGATAAATTTGCTCGAGCGCAAAGGCAGAAACAGCTCTTTTATTTTTCAGCTTGGGATGGTGCGATTGGCAAAAATAAATGTGTAGTTTTCGCGGTGGATTTGCGATGGCTCAGCATTATGTACAACTTATTTATCCCCCCAACTTTATAACATTTATCCCACCAATCGGGTGGGCTAACCCCGGAAATTAACTTTTTTTAATTCCGTATAGCACTCAAATATAATCAAATACTCCTAACCAAAATGCCAGCATTAGGGTCGTGGATCATACAATTTACGTATAACAGCCTCCCATTAGGGTGCAGAGCCCTTCCGTTTACGTCCAATGCCCTTCCGTTTGGGTTGGGGACCCCAAAATATACGTGCAACAACGCCAACGTTAGGGTTAAGAACCCTAACTATACGTCCACCAACCCCAACGTTTGGGTCCTGAACCCTAACGGGTAGGTAAAACACGCCAACGGATGGGTCTTTAACCCTAACAGATGTGCCTTTAACCCCAATGGAGAGGTAAAACACCCAAACGGATGGGTCTTGAACGCTACCGTTGGGGTGTGGGCAAACTAAAAAGCCCTGCAACTTAAAAGATGCAGGGCTTTTAACCGGAAATTAAAATACATTTTTGTTTTAGGGTTCCGTGGGGGTTTCTGGCGTATTGGTTCGCGAGTAAAACTGTTTCATCTCGTCATACTTTGTTTGGTAGCCTACATCGCCACTTTTCAGCTTATACATGGTGTAGGCATAATCTGCATTGGCGGCGGTATAATTATCAAAGTCAAACAGAATCTTGCTGCTCTCCAGGTCTTTCACCATCCCGTAAAGGGACTGCAGGGTGTTTTCAATAAAGGCGCGCATGTTATAATCATTGGTAAACTCGGTCCAGTCCACGTCTGGGCTGCTAAGCGCGGGTTGGGCGTCGTTAAAGCTTTTGGCTTTGTTCACGATGCCTTTGTTCAGTTCGTTAATGCTTCCGTAGCGTTTGCGCTCTTCAGGCGTTAAGTTTACGGCAATGGGCTGGAGGAGCGCTCGCAGGCTGTTTATGGCTTCTGAGATGGCTGCTTGTTCTACTTCCGTTAAGTGCGTGCTGTTTAAATTTGTAAATGGCATAGGTCTAGGGTTTTATGTTAAACAATAGCACTAATTTTAAAAAAATAGCAACACCAGTCAATAGGGGAAATCCCCCATTTTTTTGAAGATTTTTCCTACATTTTTGAAAGGATTTTGTGGTGTGAAACCATTTTTTTGATGGAGAATTTCAGAAGATGCAAATCAAAGTAAAATTGCACAGGTTTTTAGTATGCGAAAAAGTGGTTGGGTTAATTCCGGTTTTCACCTTTTCGCTACTCCCTAACCACTAAACCAACTATTGCAAAACCCGCCATATTTAAGTACCTTCAATTTTTTTAAAAAACCACACCAAATGAAAAAACTTTTCCTTTCGGCATGTTGCCTTATTTCATTTTTATCTTTTTCACAACAACCCGCCACTCCCGCAACCGCCGTACAAACAGGGCTGAAACAAAAAACTGAATTTGCGCAGGCCTCTCCAGTAAAAAATCTACCCTTTAAAAGCATAGGCCCCAGCATTATGAGCGGCCGCGTGGTAGATTTTGCCGTAAACCCCAACAATCCCATAGAATTTTATGTGGGCTACGCCAGTGGTGGGCTTTGGCACACCAACAATAACGGCACTTCCTTCACACCCGTAATGGACAGCAGCCCGACACAAAACGTTGGCTGCGTGGCTGTAGATTGGAAAAGCGGAACCATTTGGGTGGGCACCGGCGAGGTGAATGCCTCTCGTTCTTCATACGCAGGAATTGGCTTGCTGAAAAGCGACGACAAAGGCAAAACCTGGCAAAATATGGGGCTTACCGATAGCCACCATATTAGCAGTATTCTTATAAATCCAACAAATCCAAACGAAGTGATTGTTGGCGCAGTTGGGCATTTATATTCCAACAATGACGAAAGAGGTGTTTTCAAAACCACCGATGGCGGGAAAACCTGGAACAAAACCCTTTTTATAAATGATGAAACGGGTATAATTGAAATTTCAGCCAATCCCAAAAATTTCAATACGATGTATGCCACCGCTTGGGACAAAGACCGAAAAGCTTGGAATTTTGACGGCAGTGGTGAAGGCAGTGGTGTATATAAAAGCACAGACGCCGGAAGCACTTGGGCCAAGGTTTCTACTGAAAATAGCGGCTTGCCAATAGGTAAAGGAATGGGAAGGATGGGTACCGCAGTGGTTGATGACAATACGGTTTATTTGATTGTGGATAATCAATTCCACAGAAAAGAAGAAGCCAAAAAAGAAGAAACAGACATGCTCACCAAAGACGATTTCAAAAAAATGGACGTGGCTGCTTTTTTGGCTTTAGATGATAAAAAGTTGAATCAGTTTTTAAAAATGAACGGTTTTCAAGAAAAATACCGTTCGGAAAACGTAAAGCAAATGGTTCGCGTTGGTACCGTAAAGCCTGAAGATTTGGCAAAATATCTGGAAGACGCAAACAGCGCACTTTTTGACACGCCCGTTATTGGCGCTGAGGTTTATAAAAGCACCGATGGCGGCAAGACGTGGAAGAAAACCCACGACGGATTTTTGGATGATCTGTATTATTCCTACGGCTATTACTTCGGAAAAATTCATGTGGATCCCAGCGATGCCAACAAAATATATGTTTACGGAGTACCAATCCTAAAATCTGCCGACGGTGGAAAAACTTTTGAAAGCATTAGTGCCGATAATGTGCATGCAGACCATCACGCACTTTGGATAAACCCAAAAATGTCCGGTCATTTAATTGATGGCAATGACGGCGGCGTAAACATAAGTTATGATGACGGCAAAACCTGGATAAAGAATAACACGCCCGCAGTTGGGCAGTTTTACGCTGTAAATATAGATCACGAAAAAAATTACAATGTTTATGGCGGTTTGCAGGACAATGGCGTTTGGGTTGGTCCGCACGATTATGAAGCCAATCCTGGTTGGCTGCAGGAAGGTAAATATCCATACGAATTTATCTTTGGAGGCGATGGCATGCAAGTTCAGATTGACAGCCGAAATAGCAACATTGTTTACACAGGTTTTCAGTTTGGAAATTATTATAGATTGGACAGAAATGGTGCCGAACCTGTTTACATCCAACCGAAACACGAATTGGGTGACAGTCCATACCGCTTCAATTGGCAAACCCCTATTTTGTTGAGCTCCCACAATCAGGATATTCTCTATTTAGGGGGAAATAAATTAATGCGAAGCATGAACCAAGGCAATGACTGGACAGCTATTTCAGAAGATTTAACGCAAGGCGGAAAACCAGGGAATGTTGCTTATGGAACGCTTGCTGCAATTAGTGAATCGCCATTTCAGTTTGGTCTGCTTTACACGGGAAGCGATGATGGTTTGGTGTATGTTTCAAAAGATGGCGGGGGAAATTGGACAAAGATTTCAGACAGTTTTCCTAAGGATCTTTGGGTGAGTCGCGTGATTGCTTCTTCACATAAAAAAGAAAGGGTTTACGTTACGCTGAATGGCTACCGTTGGGATGATTTTAAACCCTATGTGTATGTGAGTGAAAACTATGGAGCTACTTGGAAAGACATCAGCAGCAATTTGCCAACTTCTTCAGTTAACGTCATCAAAGAAGATCCCGTAAATGAAAACCTTTTGTATTTGGGAACCGATAACGGCGCGTATGTTTCCTTTAATCGCGGTGAAAGTTGGGAAGTATTTTCAAAAGAACTTCCAAATGTTGCGGTGCATGATTTGGTAATTCAACCTGAAGCGAAACATTTGGTTTTGGGAACACATGGCAGGTCGCTATATGTTGCGGATATTGCATTGCTTCAAAAGTTGAATGAAACCAATAAAAATGATTTGGTTATTTCAGATTTGGAAACTATAAATTTTTCACCACGTTGGGGAAGCAAATGGAGCACTTGGGGTGAGGTTTACGAACCAAAACTTAAAATCCAGTTTTATGCTCCACAAAGCGGAAAGGCAACAATAACAATCAAAACCGAAGAAGCAAAGGAACTTCAAACGCTAACCACTGATGCTACAAAAGGTGTGAATGAATTGAATTATGATTTGTCCATTCCGGAAAAAGCAAGCAAGCTTTTAGCGAAGGAAGATGCGAAAGTGAAGCAATCCGAAAATGGAAAATACTATCTCCAGAAAGGGAAATATAAAGTAACAGTTTCGGTAAACGGCAAATCTTTAACTTCTGAACTTGAGGTGAAGTAGCCCTATGTATTTAAACCGATTCTAAATAGATTTTAAACAATTAAGAATGTTTGGCAACAAGCCGTGTGAAACGTATTTTTGTACAACTATTCTTGAAATAAAACCATAATGGCAATACTAACCTCTTCAATTGCACGAAAAGTTGCTATGGCACTTTCGGGCTTATTTCTTGTGTTTTTCTTGGCACAACATTTTACCATAAACATCACTTCGGTTATAGATCCGGACACTTTCAACAGTTGGTCCCACTTTATGGGGCATAACATTTTGGTTCAGTTTATACTACAACCAGTGTTGATTTTTGGTGTCGTTTTCCACTTTATTATGGGAATTGTGTTGGAGATAAGAAACAACAATGCAAGACAAATAAGCTATAAATCCTTTAAAGGAAACAAAAACTCAACCTGGGCTTCACGAAATATGATTATCAGTGGTGCTGTTATTTTAGCTTTTTTAGGATTACACTTTTACGATTTCTGGTTTCCGGAAATAGTACATAAGTATATTGAAAGCAACCCGATGGATGCTACCCGTTATTATCCAGAATTATTGCACAAGTTTGAAAGCCCGGTACGTACTGGCTTGTATTGTTTGGCTTTTGTATTGTTGGCGCTTCACCTTTGGCACGGCTTTTCTTCGTCTTTCCAAAGTATGGGCTGGAACAACAAATATTCAAAAGGCTTGAGGGCTTTTACACAGTTTTACGCAATATTTATTCCGTTGGGCTTTATTTTTATTGCACTTTACCTTCACTTTAATCAAATCCACTAAAAGAAAAAGCGATGTCGAAATTAGATTCCAAAATACCCAAAGGACCCTTAGCCGATAAGTGGACAAAACATAAAAACGATATAAACCTGGTAAACCCTGCCAACAAGCGTAATATTGACGTAATTATGGTGGGTACAGGTCTTGCCGGCGGAAGCGCCGCAGCAACCCTTGCAGAATTGGGCTATAACGTAAAAACCTTTTGCTATCAGGATTCCCCACGCCGCGCGCACTCCATTGCGGCTCAGGGAGGTATCAACGCTGCCAAAAACTACCAAGGTGATGGCGACTCAAACTATAGATTGTTTTACGATACTATAAAAGGAGGCGATTACCGTTCGCGCGAAGCAAACGTGTACCGTCTTGCTGAGGTTTCAGCAAATATTATTGACCAATGTGTAGCGCAAGGGGTTCCCTTTGCTCGTGAATACGGTGGTTATTTGGACAATCGCTCCTTTGGAGGGGTATTGGTTTCGCGTACTTTTTATGCGAAAGGCCAAACAGGTCAGCAATTGCTTTTAGGAGCTTATTCGGCAATGAACCGACAAATTAATCGTGGAAAAATCACTCCGTACAACCGTCACGAAATGCTTGATTTGGTAATTGTAGATGGAAAAGCAAGAGGGATTATTGCTCGCGATTTGGTTACAGGTGAAATAGAAAGACATTCTGCACACGCTGTAGTTATTGCTTCGGGTGGTTACGGAAATGTCTTCTTCCTTTCTACAAACGCAATGGGAAGTAATGTTACCGCTTCGTGGAAAATCCATAAAAGAGGGGCTTATTTTGCAAATCCTTGTTATACACAAATTCACCCAACTTGTATTCCTGTTTCCGGCGATCATCAAAGTAAACTGACTTTAATGTCTGAATCCCTTCGAAATGACGGTAGAATTTGGGTTCCAAAGAAGAAAGAAGATGCGGAAGCTATTAGAAATGGAAAGAAAAAACCGAATGATCTTTCAGCCGAAGAACGCGATTATTACTTGGAAAGAAGATACCCATCCTTTGGAAACCTGGTGCCACGTGATGTTGCTTCACGTGCTGCTAAGGAACGTTGTGATGCGGGTTATGGTGTAAATAAAACAGGGCAAGCTGTATATCTTGACTTTGCCTCTGCCATTGAGCGCTACGGAAAAGAGCAGGCAGCAATCCACGGAAACCATAATCCTAGCAAGGAAGAAGTTACAAAACTCGGAAAACAGGTTATCGAGAATAAATACGGAAACCTTTTCCAAATGTATGAGAAGATTGTTGATGAAAACCCATACGAAACCCCGATGATGATTTACCCAGCGGTGCATTACACCATGGGCGGGATTTGGGTAGATTACAATTTACAATCAACCATTCCGGGTTGCTACGTAACTGGGGAAGCAAACTTTAGCGATCACGGTGCCAACCGTTTGGGAGCATCGGCATTGATGCAAGGTTTGGCAGATGGTTATTTTGTATTGCCATATACTATTGGCGATTACCTTTCAAAAGATATTAAAACAGGAAAAATTCCAACAGATACTAAAGAATTTGACGAAGCCGAGAATAAGGTTCGTGAACTTTTAGAGAAGTTGGTAAACAATAAAGGCACACATTCCGTAGATCATTTTCACAAGAAATTGGGCCACATAATGTGGGACAAATGTGGAATGGCGCGTAATGCAAAAGATTTAGAGTCTGCGATGGCTGAAATTAGAGCACTGCGCGAGGAATTCTGGAGAGATGTAAAAGTTCCGGGTGGAATGAACGAAATGAATGCTGAGCTAGAAAAAGCAACCCGTGTTGCAGATTTCTTGGAATTGGGTGAACTTTTTGCAAAAGATGCGCTTCATAGAAATGAAAGCTGTGGCGGTCACTTCCGAGAAGAATATCAAACTGATGAAGGGGAAGCGCTGCGTGACGATGAAAACTTTATGTATGTCGCCGCGTGGGAATACACTGGAGATCCAGGAAATGAAGTACTTCACAAAGAGGAATTGGAATACGAGAATATTGAAGTTAAATCGCGTTCCTATAAGTAGGAATTAGCGAATAGCGAAGAGCGAAGAGGGTTGAAAAGTGAATTCAATAAAATCATATAAGGAATTGATTGTTTGGCAAAAAGCAATCTTACTTGTAAAAGAAATTTATTTGTTTACTAGCTCTTTTCCAGAAGAAGAAAAGTATGGTTTGATTTCCCAAATGAGACGGTCAGCGATTTCAGTTCCATCAAATATAGCTGAAGGATGGGGAAGAATGTCGAAGAAAAATTACATTCAATTTCTTAGAACTGCAAGAGGTTCTTTGTTTGAATTGGAAACACAAATAATTATTTCAGCAGAGCTGAATTTTAATAAGAATACTGAAAATATTGAAAGTTTAATAGTTGAAATTAGCAAAATGCTGAATGCACTGATCAAAAGCTTGAATGAGAGAGAATAATGCTCTTCGCTTTTCGCTAATCGCTAAATCCTTTATAAAATGAAACTTACACTAAAAATCTGGCGTCAAAAAAACGCAACCACAAAAGGAGAGCTAAAAACATATCCTATTGACGGAGTAGAAGGTGACATGTCTTTTTTAGAAATGCTCGACGTTCTCAATGAAGACTTAATAAACAAAGGCGAAGAGCCCGTAGTTTTTGATCACGATTGCCGTGAGGGAATTTGTGGTAGCTGCTCGTTGCAAATAAATGGTGAACCACACGGACCTGACCGATTGGTTACAACTTGCCAATTGCATATGAGAATGTTCAACGATGGGGATACAATTGTTATCGAGCCATTCCGAGCAAAGGCTTTTCCTGTAATTAAGGATTTGGTTGTAGATAGAAGTGCTTTTGATAGAATTCAACAGGCTGGGGGTTATATTTCTGTAAATACCTCTGGAAATACTATTGATGCCAACAATATTCCAGTAAACAAACACGATGCTGATGAATCTTTTGAAGCAGCCACATGTATTGGTTGCGGCGCTTGTGTTGCAGCGTGTAAAAACGCCAGCGCGATGCTTTTTACTTCCGCTAAAGTAAGTCAGTTTGCTTTGCTTCCCCAGGGAAGAATTGAAGCAACGGAGCGCGTACTGAATATGGTTGCGCAAATGGACAAAGAAGGCTTCGGAAACTGTAGCAATACTGGTGCTTGCGAAATTGAGTGTCCAAAAGGAATTTCCCTTGAAAACATTGCCCGTATGAACCGTGAATATTTAAGCGCGAGTTTGAAGGGATAAATAGATTACACGATAAATTTTAGAAAAAATCCTAAGTAATTTTGCTTGGGATTTTTTATTGCTCAATTGCGGTTTTTTTGTGGTAATGAAACAAATCCTCTTCGTCATCATTTAGATTGTGAAGAATTATTTTTAAAAACTTATCGGTATCATACGGTTTAACAATAATATCATTCATTCCGGAAGCTAAAATTCTGTTTCTCATTTCTTCCACTTCAATGGCCGTCAACGCCACAATAGGAATAATTTTATTCAACATTCTTACTTCTTTGGTTGTCTCAATTCCATCTTTGCCCGGCATGTTGATGTCCATCAAAACGAGGTCAAAAGAGTCTTGCTGTAATTTTTTTATGGCAATATCACCACTTTCAGCAATATCAGCTACCATGCCATGATTTTCAAGTATTTTCTTGGTAACGATCTGATTGATGCGATTGTCATCTACTATCAATATTTTCTTTCCGTTCAATATGCTATTGTTGTCCAGTATTTTGTCTTGAAGCAAATGTTTCAAAATTTGGAAACTTAACGTAAAACTAAATGTAGATCCTTCGCCCGGTTTGCTTTTTAAATTGATTGAAGATTTTGAAGCTTCCAGCAATTTTTTCACGATAGTAAGCCCAAGTCCGGTACCTTGAATTTTGAAATCGTCAGAATCTACTTGTTGAAATTCTTCAAAAATGGCTTTTTGTTTTTCTTTCGGAATGCCAATTCCATTGTCTTTAATGCTGAAATGTATGGTTATTTCATTTTCTGAAATTGATTCTTCTTGGGCTGAAATATATATATCACCGTTCGTTGTAAACTTTATGGCGTTGCCCACTAAATTCATAAGAATTTGCGAAAGCCGCACCCTATCGCCGATAATGGTGTGTGGTATATTTTCTGATATGGCTACGTGAAGTTTGTTTTTATTTTGAACCAAAGCGTATTGAAAGGACGAAACAATAGATTGCACCAAATCCTTTAAATCAAAGGGAGCCTTCATTTCTTCGAGGGTATTAGACTCTAATTTGCTTATTTGAAGCACATCGTTTATAAGTGCCAACAGATAGTCTGCGGAAAATTTTAGATTTTTCAAATCGGCACGGTGGTTTTTAAGCGATTCGTCCTCCAAAAGCACAGAGCTCAACCCGATAACGCCGTAAAGTGGAGTTCGTAATTCATGGCTCACGGTTGAAAAGAATTTACTTTTTGCCAAGGCTAGTTTTTCAGATTTTTCTTTGGCTTTTAAATATTGTTGGTTCTTTTCTTTTAAGGTAAGGGTTAATTTTTTTCTTCCTTTGTGCGATATGTAAAGAATTATTAAAAATAATCCCATTAATAGAGCGGCCCCAATAAAAAAGTAAAGAAGTATATTGCTTAATATAACTTTTTCAGAAATCAATTTTCTTTCAAGTTCTGCCTGGTGCGCCTGCTTTTTATACTCATTGACGCTAAACTGGGCAGCTGCATTTTGTATGGCCATAAGCTTCTCCTTTTCAAATTGGAGGGCTGTGAGGCTATCAAATGTTTTCCGCACCAAAAAAGCTTCTTTATAATCCCCAACCTCAAAAAGAGCCTTGCTGTATTCTTTATATGACTCAATTAAATTGTCGTCAATATAATTTCCATTTTGAGCAAAAGCGATAGCTTCTTTAAAGTTGTTTATGGCTTCACTTGGGTTGTTTGAAGATAGGTTCAACTTGCCTTGCAGCAAGCTCATTTCGGTTGTTAAACCTTTAAATTTCATGGCATCTATTCCCTGTTTTGCCTTTTTGAAATAAAGCTCGGCCTTTTTTTTATTGCCTTGGTTAAGATTGGATTCCGATAAATTGTAATATACCATGGCCGCTTCCAGTGTATCTTTTCTTTTTAACGAAAGTGGCAATGCTTTTTCAAAAAAAGGAAGGGCGGAATCGTATTTTTTTTCGGTAAGATAAAGCGCCCCCATAAAATTATAGGCGCGGGCAATCTTAAATTCGTCTTTTGATTTTTCTGCAAACTTTAAATAATCTTCCGCGTAATCGTGGGCGTTTTTAAAATCTTTTAAATAGATAAAAGAGGCGCCCATCATATATCTGGAATAATAGGCGGCATCTGTATCGCCAATACGTTCGGCCAGCCTTATATTATCTATGGATGTTAAAATAACGGAGTCGTATTTTCCTTCAAACAACATATAATCTGCTCGATCCTGCATTGCCTTCAGGGAATCTTTAAGCACGGTATAGGCTGCCTTGTTTTCTGTAGAAATAGTGTCTTGGCTATTTTGCGCAAATCCTATAATGGAAATAAAAAGTATGGAGTAGCGTAAATATTTCAACATTCAGAAAGTTTCAAAAAGAGGTTTTTAAAGAGTACTAAAATAACATATTATAATGAAATTCAAATGCTAAACCAATGTCCATAAATTCAAAAAAGATCATAACTGTAAAATCTATGTATTTTTCTTAATGATTAAATTCTTCAAACTGTTGCAATAAAAATTTATCTTTAAGTACTAAATCATTTACTATGAAACCTGTTCTTTTAATTTTTAGCTTTTTTTCAATCTTTTCAACAGTGGCACAAACCCAGAAGCCCAATGATCCTTTGGCGCATACTTTCTCAATAGTGGCCCGCGATGCCAAAACAGGCGAAATGGCCGTGGCGGTTCAAAGCCACTGGTTCAGTGTAGGCACTGGCGTTTCTTGGGGCGAAGCTGGTGTGGGGGTTGTTGCAACGCAATCGTTTACTAACAGATCCTTTGGACTTCGTGGCTTGGATTTGCTTAAAGAAGGAAAAACACCCCAAGAGGCTCTAAATATATTGTTGAGTGATGATGAAGGAAGGGATTTTAGACAAGTTGCAATTTTGGATAAGCAGGGAAGAGTTGCAACACACACGGGCAAGAGTTGTATTGATTTTGCAGGGCATGCCAATGGCGAAAACTTTTCGGTGCAGGCAAATATGATGCTTAATGATAAAGTGGTTCCGGCAATGGAAAAAGCTTGGAAAGAGAATAGCGAACTGCCTTTGGCAGAAAGAATGGTGGCCGTTTTGCAAGCAGCCCAGAATGCTGGAGGCGATATTCGCGGAAAACAATCTGCTGCGTTTATGGTTTTTGCAGCAGAAGCATCTACAGAACCTTGGAATGACAAATTAATTGATTTACGTGTTGATGATTCCGAAAACCCTATAAAAGAAATTGATAGACTTTTAAAAGTATTTAGAGCTTATGAACATATGAATCAAGGCGATCTTTATGTTGAAAAGAATGAGATGAAAAGCGCCATGGACGAATACAATGTTGCCATGAAAATGTTTCCCGAAAATCTGGAAATGCAATATTGGACAGCGATTACCTTGGCAAATGACAAGCAAATGGAACGTGCTTCAGCAATGCTTCAAAACATTTATGAAAAAGATTCCAATTGGCGCGAGCTTACCAAACGTCTTCCAAAAGTTGGACTGCTGAATGTTTCTGAAATGGATTTAAAGAAATTGACCAAATAAGTTTTAACACCTTCGTTTTCAATATAACTTTAATAATTGCGTTTTCGAATAAATCATTTTGGGTTTATGCGAAAGCAATTTATTTTTTTACCTTTTATATTTTTTGGAATCAGTTCCATTGCACAGATTGGCGCTGTTATTGGAAAAGATAACAAACATAGAGAATATAATCCCGTAAAAAACAAATCTACTTTTTCCACAGAGAAACTTGCTTTTGCCATCACAAAAGATTCGAGAACGGACACTGATAAAGTGCGTGCAATTTATAGATGGATTACTTCCAATATTTCTTATGACAACGAATTGCGGCTGAGTTCAAAGCTTCAAAAAGAAATTTATACTTCCGAGGAAAATGTACTCAGAAAAGTTTTGGAACGTAAAATGGCGCTTTGTGGAGGTTATGCATTTCTATTTAAAAGTCTTTGTGAAAATGTTGGAATCTCTGCGGAAGTAATTCACGGGTTCACAAAAGATTATTCGGGTAAAATTCGAAAAGCGAAGCAACCGAACCATACTTGGAATGCTGTAAAGCTAAATGGAAAATGGCAATTGCTTGACATTGCTTGGGCCATAAGCTATGGTAGCAAAAGTAGTGCGGATGATTATTGGTTTTTAACAAAAGCTACTAATTTTATATATACTCATTATCCAGAAGAAAGTAAATGGACACTTTTGGAAAAGCCTATTTCGTTTTCAGAATTTCAAAAACAATCTGTAAAATAAAAAAACCTTCACATTTCTGTGAAGGTTTTTTTATTTTATAACACAAGATTGAAAACTATGCTTCAGCGTTTGGAACGATAGAAACGTAGCTCTTGTTATCTCTCTTTTTGGTAAACTTTACAGTCCCGTCCACTTGCGCGTGAAGGGTGTGATCTTTACCACCATATACGTTTTCACCTGGGTGATGCGTATAACCTCTTTGTCTTACAATGATATTTCCAGCAATGGCAGCCTGCCCTCCGAAAATCTTAACGCCAAGACGTTTCGATTCTGATTCGCGACCGTTTTTGGAACTACCAACTCCTTTTTTGTGAGCCATTTTGTTTCGGTTTTAAATATTATACTTTAGTAGGATTATTTCTCAATCCCACCGTCTAATTTGTCTTGCAATTCTTTTAGCTCATCCCACTTACCATCAGCAGCTAATTGCGCTTGCTTTGGCCAAGTGTCTGTAACTAAATGTGCTAAATTTGAACTAGCATCAGAAAGAATAGTTGCTATAGCCTCTGGTTTTGCTTTTGCAACTTTTGCAAAAGTATCCATTCCGGCAGCAACCATAGCTTCTGCAGCTTTTGGTCCAACACCTTCAATCTTTTTAAGATCATCTGCTTTAGCTGCTTTTTTAGGAGCGGCTTTCTTAGCTGGTGCTTTTGTTTCGACTTTTGCTTTTGGAGCAGCAGCTTTAGTTTCTTTTTTAGGTTCAGCTTTTTTTGCTTCTTCCTTTTTAGCAGGTGTAGCTCCTGAAGCTACAATGCTCTCGATTACGATTTCAGAAAGATACTGACGGTGACCGTTTTTCTTGCGGAAACCTTTTCTTCTTTTCTTTTTGAATACAATAACCTTGTCACCTTTAAGGTGTTTTACGACTTTGGCTCCTATTTGAGCTCCGTCTATAGCTGGGGCGCCGATGGTAATTTTGTCTCCGTCACCAATAAGAAGAACATTGTCAAAAGACACTTTTTTTCCTTCTTCAACTGGCAAACGATTAACAAAAACCTTTTGGTCTTTCGCAACTTTTACTTGCTGCCCTGCTATCTCTACAATTGCGTACATAGCGAATCGTTTATAAATTAGTTAAACAAAATGCTTTCACCGTACGGTAAAAGCGGGTGCAAATATAATTTTTAAAAAGGAAACAACAAAGTGTTTTTTGTTTAATCTTTTCAAACCCAATAATTCATGTTTTAAACAAGTTTTTTGGAATTTATTTAAAGAGTGTTTCTGTTCCCATCCTTGGTGTTCCAGGATTTTTTTAGAAGTTGCATAAAGGAAAAGGTCAAAACTAAAGTTGTTACAAAGCCCATGATTAAAATAGTTAAAAGCAACATTAACGTTCCTAGGTCATATTCAAGCCCCCATTTTTTTAGTATCCCAATAGCAAATTCATTGTCTATTTGATACATATAGATGGCCATAAAAATGGTAAAAAGAAGTGAGGCAATTCCACCGGAAAAGAGCCCTACCTCAAATCCTTCTTCAAATTTGAAATCATTTGTTTGACTTTTATAAGTATTAAGAGCAAGATATATACCAATAGTAAAGATTAATCCATTTACTGCGCTCAATATTGGATATTGATGAAGCCCCACTAATTTTAAAAGAAGAAAATATACAATGAGAACTACTGCAATCAAAATGCCGTATCGGGAATATACTTTAAACATAGCTTATAGTTTTTGTAGCCAAAAGTTACAAAAACTTGGCGTAGCATTTGTGAAGGGTTTGTTAACTTTTTAAAAAATAGCTGTTTACGGTTATTTCCAAGAAATGGTTTCCATCAATTTACGAATGTCTTCGCGAAGGTAAACCACTGCTGGATAGATGGAATCGAAGTTTGGTTTAGCGTCAAAATAGAGCGCTCCATTCAAAAAATGGTTGATGCTGTCAGTTACGTAAAACTCGGCTTGGGTAGCAGCATTTCCGTTTATCATGTAAAACATTCCGTATACTTTTTTGTCTGGATTTATAAAAGGTTGCTCAGGAATGCTGTTTGCCTTTCTGGTATGGTCATAAGCCAAGTTTTGTGCGTCTCTCAATAAAGAATCAAGATTGTTGTTCCGAACGTCATTGTAGGTCAAATATAAAGTGGCCTTCATATTTGGATATGTTATGTTTATGTTGCAATCTTTTTTGCGGACAATTGTTGTATTCTCATTTACTGAAAAAGAATAAGGGCAGTCCGTTTTTATGGTGCGGTATGTAGGTTTTGGATAATCCAAACGGAGCATAGCCGACGGTTTTACTAAAACATCATCTTCACAGGAAGTAATGAAAAAAAAGCTGGTAAATAATAGGAAAACGAGACTATAAATTTTCAATGGTAAGTTTTATTTGTTTGATGCGCTTGCCCTCAAAGGCTTCAATGGTAAACGCATAATTGTGGAAAGATATTATTTCGTTTTTCTTTGGAAAGCCTTTTGAAATCTCTAGAAGGAATCCTGCTAAGGTTTCAGCCTCACCTTTTTCATCTTCAAAAATTTCTGGATCCTCGGGTTTTATCACTTTATAAAAATCTTTCAGGGGCGTTTTGCCTTCAAAAACGAAAGTACTGTCGTCCAACTTTGAAAATATTAAATCTTCATCATCAAACTCATCGCTAATTTCACCAACAATTTCTTCAATAATATCTTCCAAAGAAATCAAGCCACTGGTGCCGCCGTATTCATCAACTACAATAGCGAGGTGCATTTTCATTTCCTTGAATTCGTTAAGCAAATCATCCAGTTTTTTGTTTTCTGGCACAAAATAGGCTTCGCGTTTCAGGGTTTTCCAATCTAGGATTTTTCGGTCTGTGTAGGGAATCAAATCTTTCACATAAAGAATTCCCGTTATGTTGTCTATGCTGTCTTTATAAACAGGAATCCGCGAGTAGCCATGCTGCATAATCTCTGGCAGAATCTCTTTAAATGACTGCTCTTCGTTTAATGCGAAAATATCCATCCGGTTTTTCATTACCTGTTTGGTGTCGGTGTTTCCGAAGGTAACAATGCCCTGAAGAATTTTTTGCTCTTCGTGCGTAGTGTCTTTGTTTGAAAGCTCCAAAGCCTGTGAAAGATGGTCAACGCTGATGTTTGATTTCTGTTTTCCGTAGCGATCGTGAAGATAGATAGTGGCAGAACGCATCGGCAAGCTGATTGGCGATAATAATGTATCCAGAACATTGAGGGGCTGGGCCATAAAAACCGCGAAGGAAATACGGTTACGGTTGGCGTAAATCTTGGGAAGAATTTCACCAAAAAGTAAAATGAAGAATGTTACGACACCCACTTCAACAATGAAACGAACATCAATTCCGTAAAAGTTGGATTGAATTCCAGAGAAAAGATCATCACTCAACGAATCAAAAAGCAATACAATGGCAATATTTATAAAATTATTCGCCACCAAAATAGTAGCTAAAAGTTTTTTTGGCCTTGCCAACAAGCGTTGCACTATTCCAAGCTTCTTTGTAATTGTTTTCTCATCATTGGTCTCAAAATCAGAAGGTGTCAATGAAAAGAAAGCCACTTCGGCACCCGATATAAGGGCAGAACAGGCTAAAAGAACAAGCAACAATACGACGCTTGTTATTTGGGTAACATCCAAAACGTTAAAAAAGAATAGTAAACCAGGGGGTTCCGTGTCCAAGTTATAGGTTTTAGTTAAACATTAAAATGGAAGATCATCCTCTTCTTCAGAAACTGAATTGTTGTTTTGTGGCGTTGATGTAGGCTGGGGTGTCTGTGCATTTTGTCCAGAATTGTTATTTGAAGCGCTATTGCTTTCGCCCTTTGGGGTTAAAAAAGTGAAATCTGTGCAATGTATTTCAGTGCTATATCTGTCCAAGCCTTTTTCGTCCTGCCATTTACGCGTTTTTAAACGGCCTTCAATATAGACCATATCGCCTTTTTTCAGATATTTTTCGCAGATTTCCGCAGCTTTGTTGCGCACCACAATATTGTGCCATTCCGTGTTGGTTACACGTTCATTTGTAGTTTTGTTTGTATAGGTTTCATTGGTTGCAAGTGGGAAACGGCCCAAGCTGTTTCCGCCTTCAAAATAATGCATTTTCACATCATCGCCGGTATGCCCAATCAACATTACTTTGTTCAATGTTCCGCTCATAATTGTAATTTTTCAATTTGTGCAAAGGTAGATTTTGCGTTTTAAATATAAGGAATTTTTAAATTTTTATATGAAATGATTTAAGATTGGGTTGTCTAAGAAGAAACAATCAGTAGTTTTCAAAAAATTCAGAAACAAAATTTTCTATCAAAACCGGTACGGCATAATTTTTTACTTTGGAAATGGGAATTGCAATTTCCGTAGCTTCCGAAGTTTCAACAATCCAAAAAAGTGTGTTTAAATGTTGATGCGAAAGTTTGTGGATAACCGGTTTTTCATTGAAAAGTGAAATATTTTCAATAATAATATTCTCAGTATAATCTTTAAACTGCGGAAGTTTTTGCAATGCTGGAAGATCAATTTCTTCGGAAGTTTCAATCAATGGAAATTCATAAAGTTTGTGCCAAATTCCTTTTCCGTTCCGCTGTTGCAAAATAGTATTTTCGTTTTCCGAAAGAAATACCAAGTAATTAAAAAATCTGACTTTCACTGGCTTCGCCTTAATTTTCACAGGAAGCTCCGAAACTTTTTTCTGCTGAAACGCAACACAGCTATCATTAAAAATACAGTTTTCGCAATCGGGGTTTTGCGGTACGCAGAATCGTGCACCAAATTCCATAATGGCTTGGTTAAAAGTTCCGGGCTGATCTTTATCGATCAACCGCTGCGCAAGCTTTTTAAATTCCTTTTGCCCAGCGGCTGTATTAATAGGAGTGGAAATTCCAAAAAAACGTGAAAGCACGCGATATACATTTCCGTCAACAACGGCTTCGGGTTTATTGAAGGAAATGCTCGCAATGGCGCTGGCTGTGTAATCGCCTACGCCCTTCAGTTTCAATAAATCTTTATAATTGTTTGGGAAAACGCCGTTCATTTCTTCGGAGATAATTTTTGCAGTAGCGTGAAGATTTCGGGCGCGGGAATAATAGCCCAAACCTTGCCAAAGTTTTAAAACTTCATCTTCGGGAGCGTTCGCTAAATCTTCTATTTTTGGATAGGCTTCAACAAACTTTAAATAGTAGGGCAAACCCTGCAAAACTCGTGTTTGCTGGAGCATAATTTCTGAAAGCCAAATGTGGTATGGATTTAATGTATTTCGCCACGGCAATTCGCGTTTATTGTGTAAATACCACGCAATGAGTTTATTGGAGAAATATGGGGCTGTTTTGGGCATTGCGTAAAATTAATCTATATCCCTTTAAATTTTAAAGGATTAAGGTTTGATTTATTGATTTTAAAATATGTATATTTGCGGTCTCTAAAAAAAATCTAGTAAAAGAAAATTAATTAAAATTTAAAAGTAATGACGAAAGCAGATATCGTAGCGAAGATTTCAGAAAAATTAGGAATGGAAAAGAATGAAGTTCAAGCTACTGTTGAGACCTTTATGGAAGAAGTGAAAAATTCTCTTGAAGGTGGTGACAACGTTTATTTAAGAGGTTTTGGAAGTTTTATTATCAAAACAAGAGCTGAAAAAACAGGAAGAAATATTTCAAAAAACACAACAATTAAAATACCAGCCCACAATATTCCGGCTTTTAAACCTGCAAAAGTTTTTGTTGAAGGTGTAAAAACCAACGTGGACGTAAAATAATAATAACCCGTTCCATGTTTTTGGGACATAAAAAAAGACTTTAGTATGCCAAGCGGTAAAAAAAGAAAAAGACATAAGGTAGCGACCCACAAGCGTAAAAAGCGTCGTCGCGCTAACCGCCACAAAAAGAAAAAGTAGTTTCTAAACTACTTTTTCTGTTTTAAAAGTGTTTCGGAAATTGTGCCTTTTTGGTATTATTTCCTAATAAAACAAACGAAAAATCGTTCTTTGAAAATGAGATTGCAACAGCCGGCTTTTGGTTTTGGTGCAGTTTCGCCGGGTTTTTACATAAAACCTGTGAAAAATATTGTTTAATTAGTTCCGATTTTTTACATCGGGACAACAAAATTAATGTAACGTGAACTACGAATTATTTATTAGGTCCGGTTCACAAGAAGTTGATTTTGCCCTTTTAAAGGATGGAAAACTTTTAGAACTCCACAAAGAAGAGGAGGAAAACAATTTTACGGTTGGCGATATATTTCTTGCCAAAATACGTAAAACAGTTCCTGGTTTAAACGCCGCCTTTGTGAATGTGGGCTATGAGAAAGATGGTTTTTTACACTATCACGATCTAGGCCCGAAAGTGCTTTCACAATTGAAATTTGTGAAAAGTGTTACTTCAGGTAAGTTAAAGGATTATTCATTGAATAATTTTCCATTCGAAAAAGAGATTGATAAGCACGGCAACTTAAACGATGCCTTAAAAAGCAATCAATCCATCTTGGTTCAAATTGTAAAAGAACCCATTTCCACAAAAGGGCCACGTATAAGTTCCGAGCTTTCCATAGCCGGAAGATATATTGTACTGGTTCCATTTTCAGACCGCGTTTCTGTTTCACAAAAAATAGAAAGCAACGAAGAAAAAGACAGGTTAAAACGCTTGATAACAAGTATAAAACCAAAAGGATTTGGCGTAATTATTAGAACCGTTGCCGAGGGCAAAAAAGTAGCAGAACTGGACAAAGATTTACAGAACCTTACCGAACGCTGGACAGCGATGTGTAAGAAGCTACATGGGGCGCACCACCCTTCAAAAGTGCTGAGCGAGCTAAACCGGGGAGCATCTATCATCCGCGATATGTTTAATGATTCATTCTCTGCAATACATATTGACGATGAAACCCTTTACTTGCAAATAAAAGATTATGTGCAGGAAATTGCACCAAAAAAAGACAATATCGTAAAGTTCTATGATAGCAATGTTCCGATGTTTGAGAAATTCGGAATTGAAAGGCAGATTAAAACTTCCTTCGGAAAAACAGTGTCAGGTAGCAAAGGAGCTTATTTGGTAATTGAACACACCGAAGCAATGCACGTAATAGACGTGAACAGCGGTAACCGAAGCAACAAGCAAAAAACACAGGAAGGGACTGCCCTTGAAGTGAATTTAATTGCAGCCACCGAGGTGGCAAGACAGCTAAGGTTGCGCGATATGGGAGGAATTATTGTTGTGGATTTTATTGATTTGGCAAATGCCAACCACCGTAAACAGCTCTATAATCATCTTCGTGATGAAATGAAAGATGACAGGGCAAAACACAAAATACTCCCGCCGAGCAAATTCGGGTTGATTCAAATAACCCGCCAACGTGTTAGGCCAGAGATGAACATCAAGACCCGTGAAGAAGATCCAAACGCAAATGGAAGCGGAGATGAAAATGGTGAAATTGAAGCGCCTATTATTGTTATCAATAGAATAAATGAAGAGGTAAAACGCCTTTTCCAAAAAGACTATAAAAAGATAACCTTAAACACGCATCCTTTTATAGCGGCCTTTTTGACGAAAGGATTCCCAAGTGTGCGCACCAAATGGTTTTTGGAGCACAAAAAATGGGTAAAAATTCAACCGCGTGATGCATATACGTATCTCGAATATCACTTCCACGATAAAGATGGTGGATTGATAAAATAACCTAAACCCCTTTTGAAGACTTACTTCGGAAGGGGTTTTTTTGTATTCCACCCCAACCCCTCCCAAAAGTATGGGGATCTTCGTTAATATGAAAGTTTATATTTATAAAGTGTTTCTTCCCCTTTTTCAGGGGAAGGTGGCTCTATAATAATTCAGCCTTAAAGCTGAATTATTATAGAGACGGAAGGGGATAATTTTACTAAATTATAATTTTATATTTGAAAACTTTGAACACCCACAAAACATACACCGTTGATGAAGCTACCAAACGAATGGAGCGCTACTGCGCATACCAAGAGCGTTGCCATAAAGAAGTGCATCAAAAACTGTATGAAATGCGAATGATTCCCGAAGCGGTAGACCAAATAATTGATCATTTGCTGCGACACAATTTTTTAAATGAAACCCGGTTTGCACAAGCTTTTGCACGTGGAAAATTTCGAACCAAAAAGTGGGGAAGTAATAGAATTGTGAATGAATTGAAAATGCGTCAAATTTCTAAATTCAACATTAAAATTGCCTTAAAGGAAATTCCCGATTCGGAATATTACAAAACCTTTGAGGCCTTGGCAGAAAAGCGGATACAACAATTAATTTCAGAAAAAAATCTTCAGAAAAAACGAAAGAAATTAGCGGATTATCTTTTTTACCGCGGCTGGGAGCCAGAACTGGTTTATGAAAAGGTGAATGAACTTTCTAAGTAAAAAAATAATGTAAATAAAACTTGACATTTTGTAAAACTTTATTTTATATTTGTGTCAATATAACTTTACATTAAATCAAATTTACTTTACTTATGGAAACAAAATCTAACGCGTGGAAAGCCAACGCAAAAAAGAATGTGTTGCATTTGGGATATTGGACGGGAAGCTGGGTAACAACGATGGCTATAGCTTCTTTTGGCCAAATATATCTTTGGAAAAACAATACTGCTTTAACCATTTTATTTATTGCAATCAATACCCTGGTTGGGATTGGAATGATCCTGATGAACAGAAAATACATTAATGATTTGGACGAAATGCAGCGAAAAGTAAGTCTGGATGCCATGGCCATAGCACTGGGAGTAGGCGTGGTTGGAGGGCTGAGCTATTCTATGCTTGATCAAGCAAATGTTATTGCCTTTGATGCGGAAATTGCACATTTGGTGATGCTTATTGGGATAACGTATATGATTGCGATTTTTATAGGAAATAACAGATACAAATGAAGAACCGAATAAAAGTACTTCGAGCTGAACACAATATGACCCAAGCTGACCTAGCAATTGAAGTTCAGGTATCACGGCAGACTATAAATGCTATTGAAAAAGGGAAATTTGATCCCAGTTTACCACTTGCTTTTAAGATTTCCAGATTGTTTGGATTGCCAATTGAAACTATCTTTCTTGAGGAGTAATCTGTTCTCGGCGCGGGTTGTAAACTCGCGTCAATAGAATTTAGTATGTTGAGTTAAATATTGAACGAAGCCCCAATATTCACGGAAACTTGATTGTGCAGTTTTTCCGCAGGAGTTAAGGTATCTGTATTATATTTTGAAATAGGGACGCTCACTTCCGTAAAAACGCCAAAGCCGCTGGTAAAAAAGTAACGGGCTCCCAAATGACCTCCAAAGTTTTTTAAACTTGCATATAGTCCGGGATATACATCAAAATTTTCATCAACGTTTATCACATTGCCAAGATTTGCATTAAAACGCACCCGAAAGTCAATACGGTCTTCAAACTTTGCAAAGGGTTCTTCATTGCCTTCCAAATCTCGAACCTTATCAATTCCTAAAAGGTAGGTTGAAGCTATTCCAACAGATATGTTTTCTCCTAAACCAAAATCAAGGCTTCCCATAATTCCGGTGCCGTTATTTTGGAAATTGGCGCCAACTTGAAATTTTACATCGCCTTTGCCAGAAAAGGCTTGCGAAAAAGTTGTCTGTAAACAAAGGAGTGCGATTATAGTTATGAAAGCTTTCATATTATGAAAATTTAAAAAGAAAGATACAGAATAATTAAGAATTTACAACGCTTTATTAGTGCGAACAACGGCTTGCTCGTTTTTCCAATCAATCCATTTTTGACCTTTCAGCTTTCGCATTAATTGGTCAAAATATCGCATAAAGGCTATATTATAAACAGCTTTAGCCAAATTTTTTGGATTTCTCGGAATGGCGCGTAAGCTCATAGAAAAACCAGGAGTAATGTAGCGCATATAGTGCCAATAACCTTCGGGCATATACAGCACGTTTCCGTGTTCCAAGTTGGCAATATAACCTTCCGCTTTTTTCAACGCAGGCCATTTAGTGTAATCGGGATTGTGAAAGTCTATGTCTTCACGCGTAATTAAAGAATGGGGAATTTTGTATAGATAATCGTTTTGCTTTTGGTCAAAAAGGATCACTTCTTTTTTCCCTTCGAAATGGAAATGAAAAATGTTTGCCAAATCGATATCGTAATGCATAAACGTGTATGAATCTCTTCCGCCGAAGAAAAGCATGGGCAGACCTTTCATCAATTTAAGACCAAAATCCGGAAAGTCAAAATCCTTTTGAAGTTGCGGCACTTCCTTTAAAATATTCCAAAGAAAGATGCGGTATTTTGTAGGCTCGGTTTTTAATAACTCCACATAATCGCGCATTTTCATTTTGGCGTGTGGCTCATTAAAACCGTCTTTATGACTTACTGGGCGATTGTCATAAAGAGGAACCATTTTATCCCCCGCCACATCCGCCATATAATCGAGATCCCATTTTGTAAATGCAGGCCAGTCCTCCACAAACCTTTCAATAACAACAGGTTTTTGGGGCTTAAAATAATTTTTTAGAAAATCTTCTTTGGTAATAGTTTTTACCCTGTCTATTTGCTGTAGTTGCATAATTTTCTTGAACTTGCAAATTTACAAATCTCAACCTATTGTTTGGGTCAATGTTAATATAACTTTAAGGATTTAACCAAAACAAAAATCCCAAACTCCTATTTATGGAATTTGGGATTTTATATTATTTGGAATTTTCAGCTGTTTAGTCAGCCAAAACCATCACACGATTGTTGTTACATTCAACAGTACCGCCAGAAATTTGCAGTACCCATTTGCCGTCTTCCTGCGTAAATTTCTTTTGAAAACCTTCCGCAATGGTTGGGTTTCCTTTAAACTTCACTTTTCCTTCCTGCAAAACAGATACAATAGGAGCGTGGTTGTTAAGCATTTGGAATTCGCCTTCCACACCTGGAACGGTTATGCTTTCAACTTCTCCGGCAACTAAGGATGCTTCTGGGGTTACTATTTCTAAGTACATATTTTTAGTATTGAGTATTGAGAAATTAGTATTGAGTAAAAGTCTAAATACTCAATACTAACTTCTAATTACTATTTTAAGCTTCGGCAAGCATTTTCTCACCAGCGGCGATAGCTTCTTCGATTGTTCCTTTAAGGTTGAAGGCAGCTTCTGGAAGTTTATCCAATTCGCCATCCATAATCATGTTGAAACCTTTGATGGTTTCTTTAATGTCAACCAAAACTCCAGGAATACCTGTAAACTGCTCTGCTACGTGGAAAGGCTGTGAAAGGAAACGCTGTACACGACGCGCGCGACCTACTGCCAATTTATCTTCTTCGGAAAGTTCTTCCATCCCAAGAATCGCGATAATATCTTGTAATTCTTTATAACGCTGTAAAAGCTCTTTTACTCTTTGTGCGCAAGCGTAGTGCTCTTTTCCAAGAATTGATTCGGTAAGAATTCGAGAGGTAGAATCCAAAGGATCCACCGCTGGATAAATACCAAGCTCAGCAATTTTACGAGAAAGTACGGTTGTAGCATCCAAGTGGGCAAACGTAGTTGCCGGCGCTGGATCCGTAAGGTCATCCGCAGGTACGTAAACCGCCTGTACAGATGTAATAGAACCTCTTTTTGTTGAAGTAATACGCTCTTGCATCGCACCCATCTCTGTTGCCAAAGTTGGCTGGTAACCCACCGCAGAAGGCATACGCCCAAGAAGTGCGGAAACCTCAGAACCCGCTTGCGTAAAACGGAAAATGTTATCTACGAAGAAAAGTACATCTTTTCCTTGTCCTTCGCCAGCTCCATCACGGAAATACTCAGCAATTGTCAAACCTGAAAGCGCAACACGTGCACGTGCTCCAGGTGGCTCGTTCATCTGTCCGAAAACGAAAGTAGCTTTAGATTCTTTCATTGCAGTTTTGTCAACTTTTGAAAGATCCCATCCACCATTTTCCATAGAGTGCATAAAGTCATCACCGTATTTTATAATACCAGACTCAAGCATTTCACGAAGCAAGTCATTACCCTCACGAGTACGTTCACCTACACCAGCGAATACTGAAAGACCACCGTGACCTTTTGCAATATTGTTAATCAACTCCTGAATAAGTACCGTTTTACCAACACCAGCACCACCGAAAAGACCAATTTTACCACCTTTTGCGTAAGGCTCAATAAGGTCAATTACTTTAATACCTGTGAAAAGAACTTCGGTAGAAGTTGAAAGATCTTCAAATTTTGGAGCATCGCGGTGAATTGGAAGACCTTTGTCGCCAGCTTTTGGCAAGTTTCCAATACCGTCAATAGCATCACCAATTACGTTGAAAAGTCTGCCGTAAACAGCATCACCGATTGGCATTTGGATAGGTGCTCCAGTTGCAACAGCGTCTACACCACGGCTCAAACCGTCAGTAGAATCCATTGATATGGTACGAACCATGCTTTCACCAATGTGAGATTGAACTTCAAGAACCAAAAGGTTTCCGTTGTTGTTTACCTCCAACGAGTCGTATATTTTTGGAAGTTCCGATCCGCTATCAAACGCAACGTCAACTACCGGGCCAATAATCTGTGCAACTTTTCCTATGCTTTGTGACATGAGTAACTGTTTATTTTATAGTTATCTAAGGGCGAAAAAACCACCCCTGTTTTGAACGGTGCAAAGATAGTTTTTTCTGAATGAAAATTGCAATGGAAATTTTAAAAAAATGAAGATTTTTAAGAATTAGCCCAATCAATTATTTAGTGCTATAAAGTTGAATAAAATCAGAGGCTTTCGCACAAACCACGAACCTCTTTGCTAAAAAGTTCAATAATTTTTTTCTGAAGTGAATCATTTTTGGAAATGATGCGTCCATCAATTTCAACAACTGGGGTAAGCTCTCCCATCGTGCCCGTTGCGAAAACGCCATCAGCATTGTAGAATTGTGAAAGCGTAATATCTACTTCGGTAATTTCAATATCGTGCTTTTTACACATTTCCATCACGGAATTTCTTGTAATTCCCGGTAAACAAGCGTGTGCAAAAGGAGTAAAAACCTTTCCGTTTTTTACCATAAATAGATTGCTGCCGTTAAGTTCTGCAATAAAACCTCGATCGTCAAGCATTAAACCGGCATCTTTTCCAGCTACATTGGCTTGTATTTTTGCTATTATATTATTGAGCAAATTGTTGTGATGAATTTTACTGTCCAAAAATTGTGGAGAGTTACGGCGTTGGCTGGTGCTAATCACTTTTATACCGTGGTCGTTATCGTAAACCAAAGGTTTCCATTCAGCCAAAACAATTAAACAAGAGCCATTTTGGTTGAGTCGCGGATCCATGCCGCTGGTTATTTTTTCGCCACGTGTCAATGTCAAACGGATGTGTGTGTCGTCATTCATTCCGTTGGCGTCGAGGGTTTGCTTTATTGCTTTTTTAATGAATTCTTTGGAAGGAATATCTGTAAACGCCAATGTTTTTGCAGATTCGTGAAGTCTGGTCAAATGTTTGTCTAAACAAACTACACCTTCGGGATAGACGCGTAATCCTTCCCAAACAGCGTCGCCGCCTTGTACGGAACTATCAAAAACCGAAACTTTAGCCTCGCTGCGTGGATATAATTTGTCTTTTACAAAAACTTGGATGTTATCGTTTTTTGGATTGGATTTTTGAAGCATAATTTCAGTTATCAGTTATCAGTTATCAGTTATCAGTTATCGGTTATCGGTTATCGGTTATCGGTTATGAGGTTTTTGTGCCAAAACTAATTTTATAATAGAATATTCCCTTTTAAAGTTTCATAATATGGAAGTGCCTCTTTCAACAAAGGGTCCAAATGCTCTGGCAATGGTTGCGAGCTGCTTTTTTGAACTGCAAACCTTTCGGAATTATGTACGTTTCCGTACCAATGTTTTGCCCAAATGCCATCTTCTTTTATTTCGCCTTTTTTCCACTGAAGCATTTTTTCAGAAAAAGGGATATTCAACAAACCGCAAAGTTTTTTGAGATAGATTTCTGGATTTTTCAACAATTCATCGCTGTCAATAACAATAGGCGTTTTTCCGTTTTTTTTCAGAAACAAAAAAAGTTCTGAAGCTTTTTTAATGCCAATATCATTAAGGGTTGGGGTGTGTATTACTTTTGAAAAGGAAGCTATCAATTTTTTTGGATGGCGAATCAAAATAACGTTTTCCCAATTCAAAATAAATTCTGGGGTTTCTGTTAAATAATGGTGTGCCATTCCTTTTACAAAAACGTTTTTCTTTTTTGAAAGGGAATTTATGTCTTCAACCACTTTTTCTTCCCTTAGTTCCATAGTTTGAAGGATTTCCTTTTGGGAAGGATGCTCGTTTTCCAAAGAAGCGTTATTCAGATAATAGCCATAAAATGGTTCATCCAAAACCGTCATATCCTTTCGCTGCGCAAAAGAATACATAATTGCGGTGGAAAGATTTCGCGGACCGGAGATGAGGTTGATGACTTTCATAGAAATAAAAGTACATCAAAAAAGAGAGCTTAAAAAATGTTTTATTCCACAGTAACAGACTTTGCCAAGTTGCGAGGTTGATCCACATTTCGGCCCAACATTACGGCAATGTGATAAGAAAGCAATTGCAAAGGAATTGTTGTTACTAAAGGGGTCAATGCTTCTGGGGTATGAGGCACTTCCATAACATAATCTGCCAACTCCCTAACTGCAGTATCTCCTTTTGAAACTACTGCTATAATTTTCCCCTTCCTCGCCTTTATTTCTTGAATGTTGCTCACCACTTTATCATAATGGTCGCTTTTAATGGCAATAACAACAACGGGCATTTGCTCGTCTATAAGGGCGATGGGTCCGTGTTTCATCTCGGCTGCTGGATAACCTTCGGCGTGGATGTATGAAATTTCTTTTAGTTTAAGCGCGCCTTCCAGAGCAACTGGGAAATTGTATCCTCTTCCCAAATAAAGGAAATTGCGAACGTCTTTAAAAACAGATGCTATTTCTTTTATTTTGTCTTCTGTTTTTAACGCTTCTTCTACATGTTTTGGAATAAGTTCCAATTCACGCAAATAAAGCATAAAATCACGTTGGCTTATGGTGCCTTTCGCTTTTGCCAAGCGCAGGGCTATCATTGCCAGCACGGTGATTTGAGTTGTAAATGCTTTGGTTGAAGCAACGCCAATTTCAGGTCCGGCGTGTGTATATGTACCACTATGGGTTTCTCTAGAAATGGTAGAGCCCACAACATTGCAAACGCCATAAACAAAAGCACCTTTTGATTTTGCAAGTTTTATAGCCGCAAGTGTATCTGCTGTTTCACCACTTTGTGAAATGGCAATAACTACATCATTTTCTGAAATGATTGGGTTGCGGTAACGGAATTCTGAAGCGTATTCAACCTCAACAGGAATTCTAACCAAATCCTCAAAAATATATTCGGCCACCAAACCGGCATGCCACGAAGTTCCGCAGGCTACAATAATAATACGGTCTGCGTTGATGAATTTTTCAATATAATCCTCAAGTCCGCCAAGTTTTACGATGCCTTTTTCAGCAAGCAAACGGCCACGGTACGTATCTTTTATTACGGCAGGTTGTTCGTAAATTTCCTTCAGCATAAAATGGTCGTAACCACCTTTTTCAATTTGTTCAAGATTCATTTGAAGCTCTTGAACGTAAGGAGCAACCAATTTGTCATCTTTAATTTTACGAACTTTTACATCGCGACCCAAACGAATAATGGCCATTTCTTCATCTTCAAGATAAATGGCGTTGTTTGTAAATTCAATAAAAGGAGAAGCGTCGCTCGCAACAAAAAATTCATCCTCACCAATACCTATAGCCAAAGGGCTTCCCAATTTAGCTACAACAATTTCGTCTGGCTTTTTTTTATCGAAAAGGGCGATTGCATAAGCACCCACAACTTGGTTCAATGCAATTTGAACAGCTTTACCAAGTTTTACTTTTTCATTTATTTGAATATCTTCAATAAGGTTTACCAATACTTCGGTATCTGTATCTGAAGTAAATGTATATCCGCGTTTAATTAATTCCTTTTTAAGAGAGTCGTAATTTTCAATAATTCCGTTGTGGATAATTACTAAATCGCCACTGTTTGAATAGTGCGGATGGCTGTTCACGTCGTTTGGCACTCCGTGGGTTGCCCAACGGGTGTGGCCAATTCCAAGACTTCCCTTTCGTGAAATTTCTTTTTCAGCTTTTTCTTCAAGGCTTGCAACCTTGCCTTTTGTTTTGCAAAGTTGAATATCGTTTCCGTCAAAAAGTGCGATTCCTGCACTGTCATAGCCTCTATACTCTAAGCGTTTTAGACCATTCAGTATAATTGGGTATGCTTCTCTTTTGCCTATATAGCCTACAATTCCACACATAAGCGGGGTTTATTTTGGTTCAGTGTAATAAATCTGGAGTTTTAATCTTTTGTCTTGGTTTGTGGCTGCGTTTCCATAAAGGATGGTTCCTTCTGGTGAAACAACAGTACTGGATGGAATCTGTTCAATATTAGGTTCCATTGGATTTTGAAGTTTTTGGGTTGTGCGTATTGCAACATTTTGTGATACAACAATTCCCAAAGGTACATTGGTACTATCTTTATTTATAAGGTTACTGATATGGCTAGTAATTTTCAACTTATAATATTTGCCGTTGCCATCAGTCCCTCTCACTAATCTACCAAAGTGATTGGTAAATGCATCAACAGGTTCCAAACCATTTGATGTGTCAAGCAGGTAATCTTCCAGAACGTTACTGTTTTTTAGATCGTAAATCATAATTCTTTCCGGCTCAGTGTCACCACCTACCATTAAATCCTGATTTACATAAAAGATAAGGTTGGCTTCATTGATGATCCATTTTTTATCGCGAAGCACTTGAAGTTCATCGGCAACGCCATTGTTGTCAAGATCTTTTCCGAAGAGTTCTACTACCGAAATAATACCGTCACCGCCTCTTAAGTAAAGGTTTTCTTCACCAGTTTCTATATTGGGGTTTTCTAGAGCTGTTTGTATTTCTGGTGAGAGCTCATTTTGGAAGGTATTTACATTAATCCCACCAAAATTTAATTTGAAGACTTTGTTTTCTCTTTCACCTGGATTGTTTTCATCATCAGCGGTGTAAAAAATAGAAACATACGCTTTAGTATTATCAAAAATGAATAGGCTTCCATCGTTTGATGTGGAGTTTACATCAAAATAAATACCTCTTAGGAAATTTTTGAAGTTATTGTTGTTACGCAACTCCTCAGTTCCTTGCATCTTGATAATATTCTTTTTAAAGAAAGCAGTATCCAGCTTGACTCGCAATCCAGGGCCTAATTTTTCTTCATCATCTTCACCCGCTCTTAAAATGAAACCTCTGTCGCTCGGTATAAAATTTTCAACTGAGCCTAATTGTACACCTAAATTTTGCTCAAAGGTTGATCCTTGATCAGTGTAATAATTTTGAAGTTCCTGAAATCCTGTGTTAGGGTCATACTCCCTTAAAAAGAAATTAGAAGATGAAATATTAACGTTAATGGGTGAAGAACCATAGATGGAATCAAGTTCGTAAGTGGTTACACTATCTACAGTAGTTGCAGTACTGAAAAAAGGCAAGTATACAAAAACACTGTCAACTGTTATGGTTGCAGTGTCGCCAAAGGTTGGATTGCTTTTTTCCAAAGTGAGTTGCGAAAGCAAGTTTATGGTAGATTTTCCATAAACGGGATCGTTATATACACCAAGTTGGTATCCAGGCAATCTGTTACTTTGTACAGGCCCAAGTTTTCTACTATATGCAATGATTGATTGTGAATCGTCCAAAATTCCGTTTGGGGTCTCGTCTCCCAAAATTTCGGAACCAATGGTGCTAATGTCTTCTTGACAAGAGGACAATGCAATAATCAGAAATAGAATAGTGCCTGCTATTGGCAACAAATTTTTAATTTTCATCTGCAAGTAATATTTGTAAATAGGTAGATGGAACGCCCGAATTATTCATTTTCGTTTTTTCTTGATTTTTTAACTGGGCACTTCATCCGTTTTTTAAATGTTTTTTTGATGAAATGTACAAACAGGTTTCATCTTTAATATTGGAGAATTTATTTTAAAACTTTACTGCTGTAAAAATCTAAATATGCTTGCGAAAAATTTTCCATATTGTGATATTTTAACACTGGTTTGTCCAAAGTGTTAAGATATTCTTCAAGCTCCTTAGGTATTTCTTCAGACCCCACAATAATTGCATCAGAATTTTTGATGGCTATTTTCATAAGATTCACATAATCTGGTTCTTCAAGTTCTGAAATGACTTCATCATCAATAGCATCAAACCTTACTTTGTCAATTGTATTTTTAGCTAACGTTCCATTGAAGCCTTGATTGTATACAGAAGTAACTATTTTACTGTTTTCAAAAAGGGGCTCGTTGCCGTAATAATTCCGGAGATATAATGGTAAAAAGGAAGCCAGCCATCCGTGAACGTGAATAATATCTGGCGCCCAGTTCAATTTTTTTACGGTTTCAATAACTCCTTTGGCAAAGAAAATGGCGCGCTCATCATTGTCTTTATAAAAATTGCCATCCTCATCTGCGTAGGTCGCTTTTCTTTTAAAGTAATCTTCATTATCAATAAAATAAACTTGGATGCGCTCTTTTGGAATGGAGGCAACCTTGATTATTAAAGGCATATCTAAATCATTGATCACCAAGTTCATTCCAGAAAGACGAATCACCTCGTGCAATTGGTGCCTTCTTTCGTTAATGTTTCCATAGCGGGGCATAAATATTCTTATTTGTCCGCCATTATTGTTAATCATTCGTGGAGCTTCAAACGACATTGAAGAAATCTCGGTCTCGGGAAGGTAGGGTATTACTTCTGAAGACACATACAAGACTCTTTTATCTTTCATCTATAGGGTTTTAGGTATTAATTCTAACTTCACCCCAAATCATAGAGGCGATTAAAAACACGCAAAATTACGAAAATTTATGTAGATTGTCTTTAATATATTAATTTTGCCCGCTCTTAACCCAATTTTATGGTAATACATACCCAGAAAGAAACATTGGTAAAAGCCTTGTCTTCTGTGGCAAAAAGTGAAAAAATAGGTTTTGTGCCAACAATGGGTGCATTGCATCAAGGGCATATGTCTTTGGTAAATAAAGCTTTAGGCGAAAATGATTTGGTGGTAGTGAGCATTTTTGTAAACCCTACCCAATTCAATAACATTGCAGATCTTGCAAAATATCCACGTACTCCCGAAGATGATATTTTACTATTAAAAAATCTAAAAGGAAATGTGATTGTGTACTTACCAGAGGTTTCAGATTTGTATAACGATTCCGTTTCTTCAAAAAAGTACAATTTTGGAGGCCTTGAAAATGAAATGGAAGGCAAGCACAGAAGCGGACATTTTGACGGAGTGGGAACAATTGTAAGCAAGCTTTTGAAAATTGTGAAACCAAATACTGCCTATTTTGGAGAAAAGGATTTTCAGCAATTGCAAATTGTGAAAAAATTAGTTTCCATTGAAAAACTTCCAGTAAAAATCGTGGGATGTCCTATTTTAAGGGAGAAAAACGGACTTGCAATGAGTTCACGAAACAAACGACTAAGCGCAAAAATATTTGAAGAATCAAATATAATTTATAAAACATTAAAAGAAGTACAGGAAAAATTCAGTTATACTTCCATTGCAGATTTGAATGCTTTGGTTGCGGAACGGTTTTTGCAAAACCCCTACTTGAATTTGGAATATTTTGAAATAGCCAACGAAAAAACTCTTAAAACTGCAAAACGAAAAAATAAAGGTTCAAAATACAGAGCTTTTATTGCAGCTTTTGCGGGCGAAGTTCGGCTAATAGATAATATGCCTTTAAATTAATATCTTTGCACCATGCAAATACACGTAGTAAAATCTAAAATCCATAGGGTAAAGGTTACCGGCGCTGATCTGAATTACATTGGCAGCATCACTATTGACGAAGATTTAATGGACGCCGCCAACATTATTGAAGGCGAAAAAGTTCAAATAGTAAACAACAACAATGGCGAACGTCTTGAAACCTACGCCATTCCAGGTCCACGAAACAGTGGTGAAATCACATTGAATGGTGCAGCCGCTAGACGGGTAGCTCCGGGTGACATATTGATACTAATCACTTATGCAATGATGGAACTGGAAGAAGCTAAAAACTTTAAGCCCGCAATGGTTTTTCCAGACGAGGAAACAAATTTACTCCGCTAAATTGAGCCGCTCCCTTTCAAAATTTTTACAGATTGCCATTCCATTGGGATTGGGGGTTTTCTTAATTTGGTACATCTACCAGTCCTTCACACCGCAACAACTTGAAGAAACAAAAAAATATTTTGCAGATGCAAACTATGGGTTTGTGTTGCTTTCGGTTGCTTTCAGTGTTCTCAGTCACATTTCCCGTTCCTATCGTTGGAGTTTTATGTTGGAGCCAATGGGTTATAAAACCAGATTAGCCAATAATTTTATGGCTATTTCAGTGGCGTATTTAATGAACATTTTTATCCCGAAAAGCGGTGAAGTTTCCCGAGGTATAATTTTGGATAAATATGAAGGTGTTCCTTTTCAAAAAGGCTTCGGTACTATAATTTCAGAACGCGTTGTGGATCTTATTTTTCTACTCTTTTTCACGGCACTCGCACTATGGATAAAGTTTGATGTGCTTTATGATTACGTTATGGAAAGTATACCGCCATCAATATTGTATGTGCTCATATTTGGAATTGTTTTAATGGCCATAAGCATTCCCTTATATATTAAATTTTCAAAATCGAATATCAATAAAAAGCTAAAAAGCTTTATTATTGGTTTGAAAGAAGGTGTTTTCAGTATTCTTAAAATGCGAAAAAAAGGGGCTTTTCTTTTCCACACCTTTATTATTTGGGGGTTGTACCTGCTTTCTTTTTATACGGCACTGCACGCGTTGCCTGATACTACTAACATTCCTTTTGGCACAATTATAATCACTTTTGTAGTGGGCAGTTTCACTTTTGCCTTTACGAATAGTGGTTTCGGAACCTATCCTGCAGCAGTTGCAGGAATTTTAACTGTTTTCGGAATTGCTAAAACCGTTGGTGTTGCTTTTGGATGGATTGTTTGGGTTTCAAATATTTCTTCCATTGTTTTCTTTGGTGTGCTGTCCTTAGCATTACTTCCACTTTACAATCGGAAACGACTTAAATTGTAATTTTTTTCGAAATAATTTTTCTTCGCAAAAAATTCACAAATTGAAAAATTGTTATCTTTCCGCAGCCTAAAAATTCTAACCAATGAAAAAAGTCCTACTATTCGCAGTTTGCGTTTTGCTTAATTACGCTTCTTTTTCCCAAATTATATACGAAGAATTCAACTCTACCAAACTGGGTGAGTCTAGAAGACTAAAAATTCAGCTTCCAAGGAATTATGAAACCAATGTAGAAAAAAAATATCCCATTGTTTTGGTGCTGGATGCCGATTATCTTTTTGAGCCAGTGGCTGGAAACGTTGACTATTTCAGTTATTGGGAAGATATGCCAGAGTCCATTGTTGTTGGAGTTATGCAGAACGATTCTCGTTATGAAGATTGCTCTTATGATGACGAAACCTTTATGCCAGGCAAAAAAGGCGCCCAATTTTTTGAATTTATAGGGCTGGAACTGATACCTTATATTGATAATAAATACCGCACGGCAAAATTTATTATTGGTGTTGGGCACGATTTCACGGCAAACTTTCTCAACTATTATCTTTTCAAAGATCCACCGCTACTGAATGGATACATAAACTTGAGCCCAGACATGGCGCCAATGATGGAAGAGCGACTTGTGGAACGGATTCCACAAATTCCCGGAAAAATATTTTATTATTTGGCTACAGGAACCGATGACATTAAAGGCTTGATGGAATCTACTGAGGATTTAAACACTCAATTAACTGGTTTGAAAAGCAAATCTTTCAACTATTATTATGATAATTTTGATGGAGCAACCCATTATTCCCTTGGGGGACGTGGCATTCCAAATGCTTTGGAAAAGATATTCTCAGTTTATAGACCCATCAGCAAAAAAGAATTTTCTGACGTTTTATTGAAACTGGATACGCCAATCAGTCAATATCTTTTGGATAAATATAAAGTGATTGAAGATCTCTTTGGCATTACAAATAATATTCGAGTAAATGATTTTATAGCAACCGCTACTGCCGCAGAAAAGAAAAACCAATGGGAATCCTTGCGTGAGATTGCAACCCTTGCAAAAAGACAATACCCTCATACCGTGCTCGGCGATTATTATTTAGGGCGTTATTATGAAGAAACGGGTGAGCCAAAAAAAGCAATGAAAACCTTCCAAGGTGCTTATGATAAAGAAGAAGTTGATTTTATTACTATCGATAAATTACTGGATCGGGCTGATAAAATAAAAGACGATTTTGGGTATTAACCTTAGAGTTCTTTAATAACATTTCTGTTCAAATACGCCCAATTTGTTAATGCATTTGAGGTTGTGTTTTCTATTTCCAGCTTCATAATTATGTTGCTTCTGTGTTTTTCTACAGTGCGTATTGAAATGAAAAGTTTTTCGGCAATTTCACTACTGGTTAGTTGTTCTGATACTAGCTTTAAAATGGTTTTTTCAGAAGAGGTTAAATGCTTGATTTTTTTTAAATCCTCTGAAACAATTGCAAGCGAAGAAGGAATAAAGGAACGGCTAAAATAAACCTCATTGTTCAATACACATCTAATACATTCCTCAATTTCTGAAAAAGAGTCTTCTTTTAAAAGGTAGCCATTTATTTGGAGTGCCTTGGCTTGAGAGATGTATTCATTTTCCTTATGAAAGGACAGAATGATAAACTTGGTGTCTACTTTTTTTTGTTTGGCCATTTTTATCACTTCAAAGCCTGTTAAAAGCGGCATGTCGATATCTAAAAGCGCTATGATAGGATTGTGGATTAAAATAAGTTCCAGAGCTTGCATTCCGTTTGCAGCTTGCCCAACAACATTATAATTATTTGCTGTGAGTTCGTCATTTAATCCTTTAAGGATCATTGGGTGGTCATCGGCTATAACGGTGGAAATATTTTTTTTGTCAATCATTTAAATAGGAATAGTAAGTGTGACGGTGGTTCCTTTGTTAATTTGGCTTTTAATATCAATTTTTGAGTGTAAAATTTTTGCCCGCTCCATTAAGGTCTTCATGCCTAGACTTTCACTGATTTTTAACTTTTCAGAAAATTCAAAGCCTTTTCCATTATCTGCAATAATTGCTTCAATGGTATTTTCCTTTTTTTCAATAGTCACAGAGGCAGCTTTGGCTTCGGCATGCTTCACCATATTGTTTAATACTTCTTGGATAATCCTATACAAATGTAAGGATGCTTCTCTGCTTAAAAAAGCATCTATGTCTTCAATTTCATGGGTAAAAAAGATATTCGTATTTGTATCTACCTCATCAACCATATTTCTGATAGCAACTGTGGGGCCCAAACGTTCCAATGTTGCGGGATGCAGGCCTCTAGAGATGGCTCTTAGTTCTTCTAGTGTATTGCTTGCTAAGGATTCCATTTCTTGGTTTCCTGTGGTTTTGGTTTTTTTGGTAAGTAACATCAATTTTTGCCCCACGCTATCATGAAGTTCACGAGCTACCCGAGTGCGTTCTTCTTCTTGAGCTTTTATTAGATTGTGTGTGTAGGTTTCGTTTCTTTTTTGTTCAGCCTTATTTCTGAAATAATAAAAAAGAAAAACACTAATTGAAGTAATAGATAGTACAGAAACCCAAAAGAACCAAGTCTTCCAAAACGGTACCGTTATCACAAATGAATAGTGATAAGGCTGGGTTTGCCATACACCATCTCCATTATCTGCAATAAATTCAAAAGAATACTCGCCAGGAGGCAAATATGAAAACACCACATTTGGATCTTTTGTGGGTTGAGACCATTCGTCAACATCTCTAAGTCCTTTCATCCTGTATTGATACTGAACATTTTCAGGATTGGTAAACGTTATTGCTTCCATGGAAAAGCTTAAATAATTATTTTGATAAGGAAGCACAATACCTTTTTTTGTTCTAAAAAGGCTGTCCACCAAAGGTTCAGAGAACAGAAGAATTTCTGAAATGTCCAATTTTGGCGGTTGGTTGTTAGGAAGATAGGCTTTCTCGTTAAAAGCTAACATTCCACTCAAAGAAGTCATTAAAATAGTTTTGTCTTCCGTAACCAAAAGTGAATTAAAATCGATATCGTTTTCCAGGAAATGGGGAACCGTGCTATATTTCTTTGCAACAACGGTGTCTTTTTTCAATAAAAGCGCAAGATCTACTTTTAGTAACATATCTCTTCCTGCCAACCATAAATTATTGCCATCTACCTTCAATGCCCGAAAATGACTTAAAGGTGCAAAACGACTCATGTCAAAAACCTGAGTTTTAAAATTATTGTTTTGAAGTGTTATGTGGTATAATTTTTTTTCGCTTCCGGCAAGCACCTCATTTCTATTAATTTTATCTAGGCTCCTAAAGTCATTGTGTAAATTAGGGTGGAGCCCTGGAATAGTATCTGTTTTTGTGTTATTCATTTGAAATAAACCCGCTATTTTGCATAATATATAGCGGTCTCCAATAGGCTCTATAGCTATTGACCTTCTTGACCTTATAAAATAGGTGGAATCTTTTTCCAAAACCTTAATGTTATCGGTTCCAAAAAGGAAGGTTTTGTCTTGTTCCTTGTACAACAAATTGTAATCTCCCTCATCAATTAGCATAGGTCTTGCGCTGTTCTTGGAGTGTTCAAAAACTGCTGTGTTTGTAGTATAAAGAAGATTATCTTCAGGAGTTACAAAAAGATTTTTTATTGCACCACCTTTAGTTATTGGCCTAATTTGTTTGTTTTCATCCAACACAGCGACACCATCATTTGTGGCCATGATCAATTCTTCGTTCCATTCCACAACATCATTCACAGATGACAAACCTTGTGTGTCATCATAAATCTTGAAAGCCGTATCCCTGAATCGAATTATCCCTTCGCCATAACTAGTCATCCAATGATTGCCTTCGGTATCTTTAATCATTCGATAAATATATTTTGTGGGAAGGCCCTGTGCTTCATTTATAAGTTTTAGATCACCTGTCTGCTTGTTGAAAATACCAAAACCGTTGCCTTCAAAACTTAAAAAAAGCTCGTTTTCATTTTCCTCAAGAATACCATACACACGGTTTTTGTCAAAATCTTCTTGTTTAAATTTATATTTGATAAGTTTTCCGTTTGATATTTTATAAAGTTCGCCATAGGCACCCACCCAAACATCCTTTTTGGCATCTACAAAAACGGAATAGCAAATATTGTTTATACCGTCTTTTTCATTATAAATGTTTTCAATTTTCAACGGATTGAGAGTCATCTTAAAAATACCACTATTAGAGGAAGCTATGTATAAAGTATTGTTGTCATACCAACTTGCGTGTTGAAGACCCGAAATTTTGTTTTCCGTAGTTGCCTTTATTAGATATTCTAATTTTCCGTTTTTAAAAGTTACAATTCCTTTTACGAAAATGATATAAATAGTGCCATCGGCACCTTCCAGTATATTGGTCGCGCTTCCCAAAAAATCAAAATCCACTCCCTTTGGATTTGTGATTTTTCCGTTTTCAATAACGCTTATGCCATTGTCCAGGGTGCCAACCCAAATTCGACCTTTAGAATCTTCTAAAATACTGAAGACAATATTGGAAACTAGCCCATCTTCTGTAGTGTAATTTTTGAAAGTCTTTCCGTTAAAGCAACTTACTCCTCCTGTAGTGCTTACCCAAATTCTGTTTTGGCTATCTTGTAGAATGGCATAGGTTTCGTTGTTAACCAGACCTTCTTCCGTTTTATATTTTTTAAATTGGTATCGCTGGGCGGTTAAAGACAAAGAGCAAACAGTCAATAAAAAAAAAGTAAGGAATAAGCGTTTCATTTAGCGAAGGTTTGTAGCGTAAATATATTTATTTTAGCGGAACTATTATGACCAAAACAAAGACAACATTTTTCTGCCAAAACTGTGGCGCACAATATGCGAAATGGCAAGGGCAATGCAATTCCTGTAAGGAATGGAACACCATTGCCGAGGAAGTAATCCAAAAAGCCGAAAAGGTTAGTTGGAAAGCTTCCGAAGGTACTTCCAAAAGAGTTGCAAAACCACAGCGTATTTCAGAAATTTCAACACAAGCTGAAGCACGACTGAATACAAAAAACAACGAATTAAATCGCGTCCTTGGCGGCGGATTGGTTCCTGGCTCATTAACGCTTTTGGGCGGCGAACCCGGAATTGGGAAGAGTACGTTGATGCTTCAGATTGCTTTGCAACTTCCGTATAAAACCCTTTATGTTTCAGGTGAAGAAAGTGCGCAACAAATAAAAATGCGGGCTGAACGTATTCAACCCATTTCTGAAAACTGTTTTATTTTAACCGAAACAAAAACACAAAATATCTTTCGGAATATTGAAGAAATTCAACCGGATATTGTGGTTATAGATTCCATCCAAACCCTGCACACAGATTATATTGAAAGCACTGCCGGAAGCATTTCGCAAATTCGGGAAACCACCGCAGAGCTTATAAAGTATGCAAAGGAAACCGCAACTCCAGTTATTTTGATTGGGCATATTACTAAAGACGGAAACATCGCTGGCCCAAAAATTTTGGAGCATATGGTCGATACTGTTTTGCAATTTGAAGGCGACCGAAATCATATTTATAGAATTCTGCGAGCCAATAAAAACCGTTTTGGAAGCACAAATGAATTAGGAATTTATGAAATGCAGGGCAGTGGTCTTCGCGAAGTTTCAAACCCTTCGGAAATATTGATTTCCAAAAATGATGAAGATTTAAGCGGCACGGCAATCTCCGCAACTTTGGAAGGCATGCGCCCGTTGATGATTGAAATTCAAGCTTTGGTAAGTAGCGCCGTTTATGGAACACCGCAACGGAGTGCTACGGGTTACAATGCGAAACGCTTAAATATGATTCTCGCAGTTTTAGAAAAGCGTGCAGGTTTCAAATTGGGCGCAAAAGATGTTTTTTTGAATGTAACGGGAGGAATCACGGTTGACGATCCAGCAATTGATTTGGCGGTGGTTGCCGCAGTGCTTTCCTCAAATATTGACATTGCCATTGACAAACGACTTTGTTTTGCCGCTGAGGTTGGCTTGGCAGGTGAAGTACGACCAGTAACTCGTGTGGAACAGCGAATTTTGGAAGCTGAGAAACTTGGTTTTACCTCGATTGTTATTTCGAAATACTGCAAAATTCCGAAGAATAATTTTCATATAAACATCATTAAAGTTGCAAAAGTGCACGATGTGGTTCATCATCTCTTTGGATAATCCCATCCCAACCTTCCCAAAAAGAAGGAGCAAAACATCGCTTTCCCCCTTTGGGGGATTAAGGGGGCTTTTGGTACAATTTCTGTTAGTTTAGCAACGCTATGAATCTGAAAAATTTTTTCACATTAATTCTTTTGGGAGTACTTATTTCAAGCTGCAAAGAAGAGATTCGAAAAGTAGCTGACATAGTTATTCAACCAACGGCTCGCGAGGCTTACGAACGTAATTTTTCAAAAAAAGATTCACTTTTGCTTCAATGGAAAAATGCTTTTGAAAACTCAAAGCGAGACAGTATCCAAATTACATTGCCATATTCTGAAAGCGGCGTTTTTTCCGAAGAAAATTTCAATGTTTACAGCTATAATATTCAGTTAAAAGAAGGCGAAAGAATTATAGTGGAAGTTGAAAAAAAAACAGATTCCGCCTTGGTTTTTGTAGATTTATTTCAGGCGAAAACCGATTCCCTTAAATCTTTCAAACTTTTAAAATCTTCCGAAGACAAAAAATCATTTCTCTCACAGGAAATTGAAACTTCGGGTTTTTATAAAGTTATTGTCCAGCCACAAATGAAACTGCAATTCCCTTTCGTGCTAAAAATTTATACGGAACCTATCTATGCGTTTCCAGTGAGCGGCGCAAATAATAAAAGCATTCAAAGTTTTTGGGCAGATCCGCGCGATACCGGTAGTCGTTCCCATGAAGGAGTAGATATTTTTGCAGACCGAGGAACGCCTGTAATTGCTGTAAGTGACGGAATAATTTCTTCCACTGGTGAGCGAGGTTTGGGAGGAAAACAAGTTTGGTTGAAAGACGGCCTTTTTGGAAAAACTATATATTATGCACATCTGGATAGCATCGCAGTTGTCGAAGGAAAAAAGGTGAAAATGGGCGATACCCTTGGCTTTGTAGGTAATACGGGCAATGCAAAAACCACCGAACCGCATCTTCATTTTGGGATTTATAAAACAAAAGGTGCAGTAAATCCGCTTAGTTTTATCAAAAAAACCGAGATTCAAACCAGCGAAATGCCCTCAGCAATAACAAAAGCCATTACATTAAAAAATAGAGCTGATGTTCGGAAAGGACCTGCTTCGGTTTTTAAACAATTCGGAAGCCTGAAAAAGAACGACACCATAATTGTTTTGGGGAAAAACCAAAAATGGTTTCACGTTCAAACTGCAGATAGCCTAAAAGGCTATGTAAACGAAACCGTGATAACACCGCTTCCTCCAAATTAACTTTTTTTTAGCCTTAAGAAAACCGCATAATGGTATCTTTAGAATTCAATTCTCAAAAAAACCATTATGTCCATCTTTTCGAAAATAAAACAGACCCTCCATTTAATGAAAGAAATTGATCTTGACGCGTTGGGGAAACTTTCGCAAAAAGTAGATCTTTCAGAAATTATGAAAACCGTCGGTGAACTCGATGATCGTCAATTGGCGGGATTGATGAAAATGTTGAAACATAAAGGCGGAAAAAAAGGGCAGCACAAATTGCCGCCCATCGATGGCGATTTTTATGATATGGCGCTAAAACTCACACCTAAACAGCGCGAACTTCAAATAAAAGTGCGCAATTTTATGGAGGATGAAATAAAGCCGATTGCCAATGAATATTGGAACAAAGCCGAATTTCCTTTTCAGATTATTCCGAAAATGGCTGAATTGAACATTTGCGGACTTACCTATGATGGCTACGGAACGCCTTATGAAACCTACGTTATGGAAGGAATTATTGCAATGGAATTGGCGCGGGTGGATGTTTCCATTTCTACCTTTTTTGGCGTGCACAGTGGTTTGGCTATGGGTTCCATCTACATCTGCGGCAGCGAGGAGCAAAAACAGGAATGGCTCCCGAAAATGGCAAAAATGGAACTTATTGGCGCTTTTGGACTTACGGAACCCGAAGTTGGTTCCGCAGTTGCAGGCGGTCTGGGGACTACTTGCAGAAAAGAAGGCGATGAATGGGTTTTAAACGGACAAAAAAAATGGATTGGCAATGCAACATTCGCAGACGTTACAATAATTTGGGCGCGCGACGAAGCTTCTGATCAAGTGAAAGGGTTTCTGGTACGCAAAGGAAATCCAGGATTTGTAGCAGAAAAAATCGAAAATAAAATGGCGCTTCGCACGGTGCAAAACGCTTTGATTACAATGACGGATTGCCGAATTCCCGAAAGCGATCGACTTCAAAAATGCGATTCTTTTAAAGATACCGCCAAAGTACTGCGAATGACGCGGGCCGGAGTAGCTTGGCAGGCCGTGGGCTGCGCAAGAGGTGCTTATGAAGCCGCGCTGAAATACACCAAAAAACGCGAACAGTTCGGAAAACCGATTGCCTCCTACCAATTGGTTCAAAACCATTTAGTGGAAATGGTTTCCAATCTCACGGCAATGCAGACAATGTGTTTTCGTCTTTCCGAATTGCAGGATGAAGGATTACTTACCGATGAACATGCTTCTTTGGCAAAGGTTTTCTGCAGTATGCGAACCCGCGATGTGGTAAGCCAGGCCCGTGAAGTTATGGGCGGCAACGGAATACTTTTGGAATACGACGTTGCCCGTTTTGTAGCCGATGCCGAAGCGATTTATAGTTATGAAGGCACTAAAGAAATCAACTCGTTGATTGTGGGTCGCGCGATTACAGGTTATAGTGCGTTTGTGTAAAAAAGCCCCCTAACCCCCCGAAGGGAGAATGGCCCCACCCAACCTCCCCGAAGGGGAGGAGTAGTGCAAGAGTTCCCCCTTAGGGGGTCAGGGGGACTAAGGGGCTGGATTCGGAATTTGGTTGTGAACGGCATCAATCTCCTTTAAAATTTCCTTGGAAAGCGAAACGTTGATGCTCTCAATATTTTCTGAAAGTTGTTCGATACTTGTTGCCCCGATAATTGGAGCGGTCACAAATTTCTTCTGAAGAATAAAAGCCAGCGACATCTGTGCAAAGCTGAGGTTGTGCCTTTTGGCGATTTCGAAATATTTCTCGGTGGCTTCCAATGCGGGTTTACTGCTGTAACGGGTGTATTGTTTAAACTGATTTATGCGCGAATTTTCATCAGCTTTTCCGTTTAAATATTTTCCAGTGAGCGTTCCAAATCCTAATGGCGAATACGGTAAATAGCCAATATTTTCCCGGTGAAGTATTTCACTCAAACCTATTTCATCTTTTCGGTTCACCAAATTATATGGGTTTTGAACAGAAACAATTTTCAACTTTCCTTTTCGAGATTCTTCCAGGCAACGCATTACACCGAATGGCGTTTCGTTTGAAAGTCCGATATGGCGAATTTTTCCCGCTTTTACAAAACCTTCCAAATCATTTAAAACTTCAGCAAAGTTATCGCTCCAAGCTTCATCTTCTTTGTGGGTATAATCGCGCTGTCCGAAATAATTGGTGTTTCGCTCCGGCCAATGCAACTGGTACAAATCGATATAATCTGTTTGCAAACGTTTCAGACTTTTATCAATCGCATCCTCCAAAGATTTTTTGCTAAAATCCAATGGCTGTCGAATATGGTCCATTGAACGGCTAGGCCCCGCAATTTTTGAAGTGATAACCAACTCTTCGCGATTCTTCTTTTTTGCAAGCCAATTTCCAATATAAGTTTCCGTTCTTCCCTGTGTTTTTGGGTTTGCGGGCACGGGATACATTTCCGCACAGTCAATAAAATTGACGCCTTTTTCAATGGCGAAATTGAGCTGTTCGTGGGCTTCAACTTCTGTATTTTGTTGACCCCAAGTCATGGTGCCAAGGCAAAGCTTGCTTATTTTTAAATCTGTATTTGGGAGGATTGTGTATTTCATTTTTGGAATTCAAGTTCAACCAAATGTGGGCAATGGTCGCTGTGCATTGCATCGGGCAAAATTACAGCTCGTTTTAAGTTTTTCAGCAATGGTTCCGAAACCAAATTGTAATCTATTCGCCAACCTTTGTTATTGTTTCGGGCGTTGGCACGGTAGCTCCACCAGGTATAATTGTGCGGTTCTTTATTAAAATGTCGAAAACTGTCTATAAACCCGCTTTTCATAAATCCGTCCAACCATTTCCGTTCTACAGGTAAAAATCCGGAAACGTTCTTGTTCCGAACGGGATCGTGAATATCAATGGCTTCGTGGCAGATATTGTAATCGCCACAGATTACCAAGTTTGGTATTTCATTTTTCAGATTGTCAATATATTTTTGAAAATCGTCCATATAGGTAAGTTTGTGTTCCAAACGGTCTATGTTTGTGCCGCTAGGCAAATAAAGACTCATCACCGAAACATTATCGAAATCCACGCGAATGTTCCTTCCTTCAGCATCCATATATTCAATGCCGGTGCCATATTCTATATGGTTCGGTTTTATTTTTGAAAAAATTGCAACGCCGCTATAGCCCTTTTTCACAGCGCTGTACCAATAGTGATAGGGATAACCTGCTTTTTCAATTTCTTCAACTTCCACTTGGTCAAAATTTGCTTTTGTTTCCTGAATGCAGATAACATCAGGGTTTGCAGCTTGCAACCAATCAAGAAAGCCTTTGCGCATTGCCGCGCGAATTCCGTTTACGTTGTATGAAATAATTTTCATTGTAAGTAGCGTTTGTTAAAGGCCACTAAGTTAAATAACATTGTATTTTTACACGGCTCACGCCCGTAAAGATTTTCATAATATATTCACAAAATATAATCGGCTACATTAAGTTATATTGGTAATGAAGTTATACCTGTCTGTTTTTCTCTTTTTTATTGTGGCCGCAGGCTATGCGCAGGATATTTCTTCAAATTATAAAGAAAAAAAAGTTGCGTTGCTAGACACTGTGGTTTTGGACAGTGCGGGTATCAATCCAAAACGGTTCATTATCCTCGATAAGGACGGGAACTCTCCAAACCCCTTTAGTTACAGGATAGACTTTAAAAAAGGGACCATTATTTTTTCTGAAGAATTGCAGCAAGAGCAGGATTCGCTAACAATTAAATATTTGCAATATCCAGGTTTTTTAACAAAAGATTACTTTGCTCTTGACCCAAAAATTATTGTTGAAAATACGGGACAAATAGACAAGCTTTACTCTCTGGACGAGAGCACAAATAAAAATATTTTTACTCCTTTTGACGGTTTGAACACTTCGGGAAGTATTTCGCGGGGCATTACCATTGGGAACAACCAAAACGCTGTTGTAAACAGTGAATTGGATCTTCAAATCACGGGAAAACTGAGCGAGAAGGTTTCCATTCGCGCTTCCATTCAAGATGCAAATATTCCTACACAGGAAGGCGGTTATTCGCAGAGTTTGAATGAATTTGATCAGATTTTTATTGAACTTTTTGGTGAAAACTGGAACATACGCGCAGGTGATATTGATCTCCAAAACAACAACAGTTATTTCGGAAGATTTACAAAAAAAGTACAGGGAATCTCCCTTGGCGGCACGTTTAATAACGAAGACGGTTCCAAAATCTCTGCCTTTGCTTCGGGAGCTTTGGTTCGTGGGGTGTTTTCAAAAAGTGAATTTATTGGCCAAGAAGGAAATCAAGGCCCATATAAATTGGTTGGCCCCAACGGCGAACTTTATATATTGGTAGTTTCTGGAAGTGAACGGGTTTATGTGAATGGTTTGCTTTTGAAACGGGGCGAAAATGAAGATTACGTAATCGATTACAACGCTGGCGAGATAAAGTTCAATCCAACCTACCCAATAACCAGCAATATGCGGATTTCCGTGGAATATCAATATACTGATAGAAGCTACACACGTTTTATTGGTTATGGAGGTGGAAATTACACCAGCGAGAATTTGGATTTAGGCGTTTATATTTATTCGGAAAACGATGCAAAAAACCAGCCGCTTCAGCAAAATCTTACTGAAGAACAAGTAGCGATTTTAAAGGCTGCAGGCGATGACAAAGATTTGATGGCTGCACCTTCTGCAGTGCCGGATACGTATTCTGAAAATAAAATTCTTTATAAAAAAGAAATTGTAAATGGCGAGGAAGTCTTCGTGTTTTCAAGTAATCCTGCAGATGAACTTTTCAGCGTAAGGTTTTCGTTGGTGGGCAATAATAATGGTAATTATGTTATTAGCGACAACAACGCCATTAGCCGCATTTTTGAGTATGTTGCTCCAGTAAATGGCGTTCTGCAGGGAAATTATGAACCTATTATTCGTTTGAACGCACCTTTAAAATTACAAGTTGGCGGTCTAAATGGAAGTTTTCATCCTTCCGAAAAAACGCGTATTGATTTTGAAGTTGCAGGTAGCCAAAACGATCTTAACCTTTTCAGTGATATTGACGATAATAATAACGACGGTTTTGCAGGAAGATTGGCTTTTAAACAGCGGGTTTTAACGACTGCAGATACGTTAAAAGTTGATGCTTTTGGTTCTTTGGATTTTGTGCAAAAAGATTTTCGAACTATTGAAAGGCTTTATAACATTGAGTTTAACAGAGATTGGAACCTTATCAATCCATTGGGAAACCAAAGCTTTGTAATTTCTGGAGTTGAGGTTTCTCACCCTAAAATTGGTGGCGGCCGTTATGAATTTCAAAACCTGAATTATTCTGAAAATTTTAATGGAACGCGACAGGTAATTGCTTCAGACTTAAAACTGAAAAAGCTCAGATTTCTTACCTATGGAAGTTATTTAAACAGTAAAGCCGATTCTATTTCCTCTAAATTTTTCAGGCTGAATAATACAACCACTTATTCTTTTGAAAAAGCGTGGGTGGGTGGTAAAGTAGCTTTGGAGGACAACCAAATAAAAGATGTTTCACGCGACAGCATTTCGCCCGTTAGTCAAAAATTTAGTGCTTTTGAAGTGTTTTCAGGTATTGGTGACAGTACAAAAGTTTTTGTAGAAGCTGGCTATCAGTTTCGGGTGAATGATAGCGTTCGGAACAATTTACTTCAAAAAGTGAATTCATCAAATACCTATTATTTAAAATCGAAACTTATAAATACTGAAAATACGCAACTTTCGGCCTTTGCAAATTATAGAACCTTGAAATATGAACCAAAACCAGGCACTGGTTTTGACCCGAACGATTCACTTCCAGTAACAATTGATAAGCGTGAAACGGAACGTTCACTGAACTCTCGGATTATTTATAATCAATCATTGTTTGACGGTGGCATTCGCTGGAATACAGCTTTGGAATCTAATAACGGTGTGATTCCGCAGCAGGAATTCACATATGTGAAAACTGAACCGGGACAAGGGGTTTACACCTGGATTGATTATAACAACAACGGAATTCAGGAATTAGAAGAGTTTGAAGTAGCACAATTCCAAGATCAAGCAGAATACATAAGGATTTTGCTTCCGAACCAAATATTTTTAAAGATTAGGCAGAACAAGTTTAGCCAGATTCTTACGCTGAATCCTCAAAATTGGTCAAATAAAGAAGGATTTAAAAAAGTATTGTCACACTTTTACAATCAAACCTCCTATGTTTTAGACCGAAAAGTGAAACGAAAAGACGATGGGTTTAATATAAATCCGTTTCAAGATGGCGGCGATGATCAACTAGGATTGACGCTGAATTTTAGAAATGCTTTGTTTTTTAATCGTGGGAAGCAACATTTTACCACGAGCTATACATTTATTTCCACATCCAGCGATAATTTGCTCGCAGTTGGTTTACAGCAAAATGAACTGAAAAGCCACCAGCTTAATTTCAACCATAAATTTTGGGAAAGTTGGTTGCTGAATTTAAAAGGCGCCATGGGAAGCAACGAAAGTCTTTCAGAAAATTTTGCTAATAGAAACTATCGTTTGGATTCATATGAATTCAATCCAAAAATTTCATACCTATTTAGTCAGCAAGCTCGTTTTGATGTTTTTTATGAATTCGCAAACCAAGAAAATCAGTTGGGTGAAATGGAATCACTTAACCAGCAAACGGTTGGTTTTTCCTTCGCCTACACCAATGCAGAAAAGATTTCAATAAATGGCGAGTTTAATTATATTGACAATAAATTTGAAGGAAGTCCTTTTTCCCCAGTGGCATACCAAATGTTGGAAGGTTTACAGCCGGGCACCAATTTTACCTGGCGTTTACTTTTCCAAAAGCGGATAACAAAATATCTGGACGCCAATCTTTCCTATTTTGGAAGAAAAAGTGAAACATCAAAAACAGTGCATACTGGTAGCATTCAGTTGCGGGCGTATTTTTAATTTTTGTATCTTCATAAATCATTTAAATAAAGACAAAATGTTTTTAAAAACAGGACTTATAATCTTTTCGACATTCATTCTTTCTTGTGGTACCACAGAAAAGCAAACCCAAACCACTTCAACAGAGGGAACAACTACAAATCAAGAAACCGTAGATCCCCAAAAAATGATGGAGGAAGGTTATTTATTGGGAACCATTGTATATTCTGATAAAGAAGGTGATTGTCCATATACAATTCAGATGCCAGGTGACAAGATGGAATTTTATTATTTAGACCCCATCAATCTGGAAGAAGCTTTTAAAGTTGACGGACAGAAAGTATGGATAAAGTTTAACGGACTGCGAAGGATGAACCGTTGTGATAAGGCAACTCCCGCAGAATTAGTGGACATAAAAAAAGGAGGATAAATTAATATCCTCCCATTCAGAATATAGAATTAACCACTTAAAAAATTATTCGGAAAGCCAGTTTTTGAATGAAATGGTTTCCTTCATTTTTTCTGAAATTTCTTCAATCTTAATACGTTCCTGCTCCATTGTATCTCTATAACGGATCGTTACGGTATTGTCTTCAATAGTTTGATGGTCCACGGTGATGCAAAATGGCGTTCCAGCTGCATCTTGGCGGCGGTAACGTCTTCCAACGGCATCTTTTTCATCATAAATTACGTTGTAATCCCATTGAAGGTCATCAATGATTTTTTGTGCTATTTCGGGCAAGCCATCTCTTTTAATTAAAGGAAGAACGGCTGCTTTTACAGGCGCTAAAATTGCAGGTATTTTTAAAACTGTACGCACACTTCCATCTTCCAAAGTTTCATCCTGTAGTGAATTGCTCAATACGGCAAGGAACATTCTGTCCAAACCTATAGAGGTTTCAACCACGTATGGCACATAGCTTTCATTCAATTCTGGATCAAAAAACTGTAATTTTTTTCCAGAGAATTTTTCGTGTGCTTTTAAATCGAAATCGGTTCGCGAATGAATTCCCTCCAACTCTTTAAAGCCGAACGGAAAATTAAATTCAATGTCTGCTGCGGCATTTGCGTAATGTGCCAACTTTTCATGGTCGTGAAAACGGTAATTTTCTTCTCCCATTCCAAGTGAAAGATGCCATTTTAAACGGGTTTCCTTCCAGTATTCGTACCATTTTAATTCTTCCCCTGGGCGTACAAAAAATTGCATTTCCATCTGCTCAAACTCACGCATACGGAAGATAAACTGTCGTGCAACAATTTCGTTACGGAATGCTTTTCCGGTTTGCGCAATTCCGAAAGGGATTTTCATCCTTCCGCTTTTTTGTACGTTCAAAAAGTTTACAAAAATACCTTGGGCGGTTTCTGGACGAAGATAAAGATCCATTGCGCTTTCTGCGGAAGCACCTAATTTAGTTCCAAACATTAAGTTGAACTGTCGCACTTCGGTCCAGTTTTTTGAGCCAGTATCTGGATCGGCAATTTCAAGCTCTTCTATCAAGGCTTTCACGTCTGCCAAATCCTCCTTTTCAAGAGAACGAGCCATTCTTTCAAGAATGGTGCGCTGATCTTCCAAATATTTTACAACGCGTGGATTGGTAGTTATAAATTGTTCTTCGTCAAAACTATCACCAAAACGGCCTTTTGCTTTTTCAATTTCCTTTTGTGCTTTTTGATAGAGCTTTTCAGCATAATCTTCAATCAGTACATCTGCACGGTAGCGTTTTTTGGAATCTTTGTTGTCTATCAAAGGATCGTTGAAAGCATCGACGTGGCCGGAAGCCTTCCAGGTTGTGGGATGCATCAAGATTGCGGAATCAATTCCTACAATATTTTGGTGCATATAAACCATGCTTCGCCACCAATATTCGCGAATATTTTTCTTAAGCTCTACACCATTTTGAGCATAATCATACACGGCGCTAAGGCCGTCATAGATTTCACTGGATGCAAAAATATAACCGTATTCCTTTGCGTGGGATACTACTTTTTTAAATTGATCGTCATTGTTTGCCATAGCGCAAAAATAAAAAAACCGCCGTGATAACTTCACGGCGGCTTCATTTATTTTATAAATTACCTACTCTTTATAAAATATGTTTATTTCAGCTCCATAGTGGTGGTTGAAATTTGGTTTGAACCATCAAAAAGATTAATGGTATATCTACCTTCCACAAGATCAGCTTCTGAAGCATTTATTAAAATACAAACATCAAGTTCGTCATTCTCATAAAATACGTTTGTTGAAGCACTATAGTTTAAGTTTTTGTCTTCAAATTGTTTCACAGTATTGTCGCCCATCATTTTATTTTTTGGGTTTATAACCTGCACATAAATAATTCTATCGCCTTTTTGGGCAATAGCATTTGGAGCCAGTGTAAAACAAGCTCTAATTTTATCAGCACGGCTTGCGCGTTTTGTATCTACAACCTTTCCATTATTTCTAATGATAACGGCTTCTCCGCGTAAATCTGTAGCTTTAACAATAGAACCTTTTTTGATGGTTTCAGTCATTGCCATATTTTCTTGGTTTACGGAATCCACGACCATTCGCGTGTTGGATAGTTCTGTTGAGGTGCTATCGCGTTCCATAGCAAGCTGTTTGTTGGCGGCTATCAAACTGTCGGCACGTTTAAAAAGCAAGGTGCGTTCTTGTTTTAGTCTGCCCACTTCGGCTTTGTATCTTTCAATCAAGCCAATATTTGCTTTTGCATCTTTAACAGAATCTAGAAGAACTGTAATTCTTTCTCTGGCCGCGAGCAAATCTTTGTCTTTAAGTTCGTTATCCTTGATTACTTCGTCATAATTAGCAATCAATCCTTCCAATTCCTGTTCAATATCTGCTTTTTGCGTTTCAAGATTTGAAATCGTAGATTTATTGTCGTTGAACAATGTTACGGTATAAACCGCCAAGGCAATAAGCAAAACAGAAAGAACCCCAATAAGGATTTTAAATTTGCCACTATTGTTTTCGTTTTCAGTACTCATAATTAATAAGTTAAGTTTAGGTGGTAAAAGTAGTTAGGTATTTCTTTAACAAACGTTTACAAAATGGTAAAAATTCTTAAAATATGTTAAATCTGCTTTTTCCAAAGATATGCGCTGGTTGTAAGGAGCCACTTCTAGAAGGAGAATCGGTGATTTGCTTGGAATGTATTCATTCACTTCCGGTAGCTTCATTTCACAAAACCGGTAGTGAAATGTTGAAGGACAAATTTTATGGGAGATTTTTGGTGAAGAATGCAACATCCTTAATTTATTTTCAGAAAAGGGGATTGACTCAGGAACTTTTACACAATTTGAAATATAGAGGGAAGAAAGAAATAAGTTCTTTCTTTGGGAAATGGCTTGGCGCGGAATTGGCAGAAAACAATAACTATAAAGAAATAGAAATGGTAATTCCCGTGCCTTTGCACAAACAAAAATTGAAAAAGCGTGGCTTTAATCAAGTGGAAGGATTTGGAAAAGAAATTGCTTTGGCCTTAAATGTTCCTTATCGGGATGATATTTTGATAAAAATTTCCAAAACGGGATCACAAGTTTTCAAAACGAGAATACTCCGTTTTGAGGCCGAAGAATTATTTTATACCCAAAATCTAGGTGAAATTAAAAACAAACACATTTTGTTGGTGGACGATATTATTACCACCGGCGCAACACTGGAAAAATGTGCATTGCAGTTGTTGAAAGGCGAAAATGTAAATATTAGTGTTGCCACAATAGCAACTACCTAAAGTAATTTGAAAATAGTAATTTGTTATTGTTTATTTTTGGAATCTTAAATTCAAATGCCCAAAATAAACCTTTAAAAACACTCTGTGAAACACCGCCTGCTCTATATACCCATTGCATTTTTGTTTATGCTTTCCTTTGTGGATTGCGCAAAAAAAGGGACGCCTTCTGGTGGGCCACGAGATACTATTCCGCCCGTAATAGTTAGGAGTAGCCCCGAAAACTACAGTACAAATTTTACAGGAGACGAAATTGAAATACGTTTTGATGAATACATTAAGTTAAAAGACTTAACTAAAGAGCTCATCATTTCACCCCCAATGAAATATACGCCTATCATCACGCCGCTAAGTACTTCAAAAACATTGAAAATTAAATTGATAGACACTTTAAAACCAAACACAACCTATTCCTTCAACTTTGGAAAGAGTATTGTGGACAATAATGAAGGGAACCAGTTTGAGTATTTTAAATATATTTTCTCAACAGGAAGTTATATTGACAGCTTAAAACTTTCAGGAAAAGTGAAGGATGCACAGTTGATTTCCCCTGAAATCCCAACAACCGTAATGCTTTATGAAGCCAACGAATCTTTTAATGATTCATTGGTTTATTCAGAAAAGCCAACATACATTACCGTAACAAAAGACAGCACTGGTACTTTTGAACTTACTAATTTAAAGGAAGGAAACTATTTGTTGCTCGCTTTAAAAGAAAAAACTAACGACTACATTTTTCAGCCAAAAAATGATAAAATTGGATTTTTAAATGAACAGGTTTCCGTGCCATCAGATTCCATATATACATTAACGCTGTTTAAGGAAAATCCAGATTACAAACTTGCAAGACCAAGCCAAGTGGGAAAAAACCACATTGTTTTTGGGTATGAAGGTCATGCAGATAGCTTGGATGTTAAATTGCTTTCTGAAGTACAACAAGATTATGTTGCCACAACTTTTAAAGACGAAAAGAAAGATACGCTTCACTATTGGTTTAAGCCAACTATTGAAACCGACTCATTGAATTTTAGGGTTGCGAATGGAAATATAATTGACACAATCACAGTACGGATGCGAGAACTTTATAAAGACTCTCTGAATATTTCAGCTGTGAAAACGGGTGTTTTAAAATTGAAGGATACTTTTAAATTGCGCGCCAACACTCCCTTGGTTTCTTTTGATGCTGAAAAATTTCAAGTAATGGCAAAAGATTCGTCTTTGGTGGAAGCTACAATTAAATTGAACAAAGAATACAATTGGGCCGAAGTGTTTTTTCCAAAAAAAGAAGAAGAAAGCTATTCCATAGAACTCTTGCCTGGAGCACTGACAGACTTTTTTGAAAGGACCAACGACACACTTAACTATAGTTTAAACACGCGGCTTTCCTCAGACTATGGAACACTGAATCTCACTTTAATAAATGTAAATCGTTTTCCTGTTATAGTGCAAATGTTGGATAGCAAGTATAATGTTGTGGCCGAAGAATATTTATCTGAAAACAAAACTGTTTTTTTCGACGAACTTTCTCCTGATAAATATTTCCTGAGAATTATTTACGACGATAACCAAAATGGAAGGTGGGACACGGGAAGTTTCCTAAACCGAATGGAGCCTGAAAAAATAGTTTATTACCCAACGCAAATAGAAGTCCGTGCCAACTGGAGCTTGAATGAAACATTTACGTTAAAGTAAAAGAATCGCGATCATTCAAAAACTGAAGATGTTTGCGGTTGTTCTCAATATTTTCTTTTTCCAAAGTAACTGTCTCAGTAAATTCAGTTTCAAAATTAGCTATTGAAATCTGTTTACCCAAAACATCGTAAACCGCAGAATGGCCAATGTATTCGTGGTCATTTCCATCAAAACCCACGCGGTTAACGCCAATGGAGTACGCCATATTTTCAATGGCTCTGGCATGAAGTAGCGTATCCCAAGCAAGGGTACGTACTTTGGGCCAATTGGCAACATAAATCAAAACATCGTAATCTACAGTATTTCTTGCCCAAACTGGGAAACGCAAGTCGTAACAGACCAAAGGGCAGATTTTCCATCCTTTATAATTTACAATCAAACGTTCCGTTCCGGCAGAATAAGTTTCGTTTTCTTTTGCTAAAGTGAAGGTGTGTTTTTTGTCATATTTTTGAAAACTTCCGTCGGGAAAAACGAAAAATAGGCGGTTATAAAAATTTCCATTTTCAGAAATAATAACGCTTCCCGTAATGGCACAATTATTTTTTTTTGCTTCGGAAACCATCCACTTAAAAGCCTTACCATCGTTTGGCTCCGCAAGTTTTTCGGCATTCATTGAAAATCCGGTAGTGAACATTTCGGGTAGCACAATCAAATCTGTTTTATCCTCAATATTTTGAATTTTCTCAGAAAACATCACGAGATTGGATTCGGCATTTTCCCAATGAAGTTCGCTTTGAATAATTGTTATTTTAAGTGTTTCGTTCAAAATTTTTATTTTTTTAATCTTTACTTTTTTTCCAGCAATTCCACCATCTCCCTAATTCCCTGCATTTTTGCGTGATCTGCAGCCGTCAACCCTCTATCGTCTTTTATGGAATTATCTGCGCCTTTGTCTAAAAGCATCCAAGCTATTCCTTTTCGCCCGAAAGTAGCGGCAAAAATTAAAGCTGTGGCTCCGTTGAAATTTTTAATGTTTGGATTAGCGCCATTTTCGAGCAATAATTTTGCAATATGGTCAAAACCCTTAAAGCAAACGCCCATTAAAGCTGTATTGCCAGAAGCATCTTGCGCATCAATATTCTGTGGAAACTTTAAAATAACCTCTGAAATATCGTACAGCCCAAAGTAGGTCGCCAACAGCAATGGGGTAGAGCCTCGGGCATCTTTGATGGATGCCAGTTCAGGATTTTCTCCCAAAAGTTTTTTCACTTCTGAAATAGTTTCCTCTCGGATGGCATTAAAAAGTTGCTCTTGCATTCTTTAAAATTAAGAAATAAATTGATTAGATAGCAAAACCTCACAGGACTCAAAGTTCTGTGAGGTTTAAATTATTAATGTTTCTTGCTTATTTCAACTCAAAACGATCCAAGTTCATCACTTTGTTCCAAGCAGCCACAAAATCATTCACAAATTTTTCTTTGGAATCTTCACAAGCATACACTTCTGCAATTGCACGAAGTTCTGAGTTGGAGCCGAAAATTAAATCTGCACGTGTTCCGGTCCATTTAAAAGTATTGCTTGCGCGATGACGTCCTTCGAAAACGCGATCATCACTTCCAATTGCTTTCCAAGTAGTTCCCAAATCCAAAAGATTTACGAAGAAATCATTAGTCAATGTTTCAGGTTTATTGGTAAAAACACCGTGGCTGGAACCATCCCAATTTGTATCCAAAACGCGCATTCCGCCCAAAAGAACTGTCATTTCTGGAACAGTGAGCGTTAATAATTGTGATTTGTCAACCAACAATTCCTCAAAAGAAGCGTGTTGATCAGGCTTCAAATAATTTCTGAAACCATCCGCAGCCGGCTCAAGATGTTTAAAGGAATCTACATCGGTTTGTTCCTGTGAGGCATCACTTCTTCCGGGAGTGAAAGGCACGGTTACATTTTGACCAGCATCTTTAGCGGCTTTTTCAATTGCTGCACTTCCGCCCAAAACAATCAAATCTGCCATTGAAACTTTTTTATCAGTACTTTGGCTAGCGTTGAAATCTTTTTGAATTTCTTCAAGTTTGCCTAAAACTTTAGCTAATTGCGAAGGATTGTTGACCTCCCAATTTTTCTGTGGTTCCAAACGAATTCTTCCACCATTTGCGCCACCGCGCATATCGGAACCTCTATAAGTTGAAGCCGAAGCCCAAGCTGTTGAAACCAATTCAGAAATTGACAAACCTGTATCCAGTATTCTTCCTTTTAATGATGCAATATCCTTTTCGTCAATTAAAGTGTGATTAACCGCAGGAATAGGGTCTTGCCAAAGCAATTCTTCACTCGGAACTTCGGGACCCAAAAATCGGGAAAGAGGTCCCATGTCTCTATGCAATAATTTATACCAACTTCTAGCAAAAGCATCCTCAAACTCTTCAGGGTTTTCACGAAAATGTTTTGAAATTTTTAAATATGCAGGATCAGTTTTTAAAGCAATATCTGCCGTACTCATCATTAAATCCTGAGTTTTGGAAGCATCGTGCGCCATTGGAGCTTTTCTTGCATTTGATGCTGCAGTTGGTTTCCATTGGTGTGCGCCTGCGGGGCTTTTGGTTAATTCCCAATCATAATCCAATAAAACCCTAAAATATTCATGATCCCATTTGTCTGGAGTGGGCGTCCAGGCACCTTCCAAACCACTGGTTATGGTATCATCTCCAAAACCTGATTTATAACTGCTTATCCAGCCTTTACTTTGAGCTTCAATGTTGGCACCTGCGGGTTCCGCAGCAACATATTTTTCGGCATCGCCTGCTCCGTGGGCTTTCCCAAAGGTATGCCCGCCAGCAATGAGGGCTACGGTTTCATAATCGTCCATCGCCATTCTTCCAAAAGTTTCACGAATATCGTGAGCCGAACCAAGTGGATCTGGCACTCCGTTTGGCCCTTCGGGATTCACATAAATCAATCCCATATGTGCCGCTGCCAAGGGTTTTTCAAGATGACCTTCTTCGTAACGTTTATCATTGCCAAGCCATTGCGTTTCTGAACCCCAATACACATCTTGTTCTGGCTCCCAAACATCTTCGCGTCCTGCGCCAAAACCGAAAGTTTTAAAGCCCATGGATTCCAAAGCAACATTTCCCGTTAAAAGCAACAAATCTGCCCAGGAGATTTTTTTGCCGTATTTCTGCTTGATTGGCCAAAGCAACAAGCGCGCTTTATCCAAGTTTCCGTTGTCGGGCCAACTGTTCAATGGTGCAAAACGTTGGTTTGCAGTATTTCCACCGCCGCGACCGTCCGTAACTCGGTAGGTTCCTGCGCTGTGCCAAGCCATTCTTATAAACAATCCACCATAATGGCCGTAATCTGCTGGCCACCAATCTTGCGAATCGGTCATTAAATTTGTTAAATCTCTTTTAAGTGCATCGTAATCGAGCTTTCCGAATTCTTTTTTATAGTCAAAATCGTTACCCATAGGATCTGATTTTGAACTTTGTTGGCGTAGCACGTTCAATCGTAGGCTGTTTGGCCACCAATCTCCGTTTGTTGTTCCTCCACCAGCAACTTGATGTTGAATATTTCCAAAATATGGACATTGTGCGGCTGCACCGTCATCATTTATTTCCCAAGCCTCGCCCGAATTTCCGCTTTGATTTCCGTTTTTGTGATAATTTTTATCTTTATTATTTTCCATGATTGAAGAATTTTGAAGTGTCTGCTACGAAAATAACAATTAAAATTGCCGATGTTTTAAAAACCAATCGGTTGTATTAATCTTTTGATTGATAAAATTTATTGCAGAGAAAGAATAAAATAAGTTTTAACAATTACAATTGTTTCAAAATTTGGGCAGCTTCCGCCAAAGTTTCATCCGTTTTGGCAAAGCAAACCCGAATCTGTTTAAAGTCCTTTCTGCCTTCGTTGAATACGGAAGTTGGGATGGTCGCAATCTTATGTTCTTTAGTTAGCCTTTCCGCAAAAGCGATATCGTTATCATTTGAAATTTCTGAAAAATCAAGCATTTGAAAATACGTTCCTTTTGAAGGAATGATTTTAAAATTGGAGCCTCTCATTAAATGCAGAAAAAAATCTCGCTTTTGCTGGTAGAAATCGGAAAGTTTTAGATAGTGGTTTTCATCTTTTAAATAAGTAGCCAATGCCTTTTGAATGGGATGATTTACACAGAAAACCACAAATTGATGCACTTTTTGAAATTCCTTCATTAAGTTTTCAGGCGCAACGCAATAACCCATTTTCCAGCCTGTATTATGAAAAGTTTTTCCGAAGGAGGCGGTTACAAAACTCCGTGTTGCCAAAGCTTCAAATTTTGAAGCGCTTTGGTGAATGTTTCCATCAAAAATGATATGTTCGTAAACTTCATCGCTCAAAACCAACAGATCATTTTTCTCAGCCAAATCCTGTAATTGCAGCATATCTTCTTCGGAAAAATGCGAACCGCTTGGATTGTGCGGACTATTGATAATTATCATTTTGGTTTTTGAAGAAGTTTTATCATCCACTTCCTGCCAATCCACATTGTAAAAAGGCGGTATCAATTGGATAGGAACAATTTTTCCGCCAAAGAGTTCCACTGTTGGTACATAGCAATCATACGCTGGAGTGAAAATAATCACTTCATCGTCTTTGTTGATCGTTGCGGCGATTATTGTGAAAATAGCTTGCGTTGCGCCCGCCGTAATGGTGATTTCGGTTTCGGGATTGTAAAAATGATTGTGAAGATTTTCAATCTTTTTTGAAATTTCCATTCGCAGTCCAAAATCGCCGGGCATTGGGGCATATTGGTTATAGCCGTCGCTCATCGCTTGGTCCACCAGGGCATTTAAAGCGGGGTCGCTGGGGAAATTTGGAAATCCCTGCGAAAGGTTTAAGGCGTTATGCTCAGCCGCCATTTTGCTCATTTTGGCGAAGATGGAGGTTTCTATGTTTGGGAGTTTAGAGTTAATCATTTTGTCCGGTATTTATATACACTAAAATATCATTGATGCATTTGTCTAAATTATGCTTTATTTCATTAGTCCAAAATCGAAAAACGGTGAATCCTAATTCTTCCAATTGAAAATTTACTTCCCGGTCGCGCTGCATATTGCGCTCAATCTTTGGAATCCAAAAACCGCGGTTACTTTTTAAAGTCTGCTTTCTTTCGGGCCAATTATAGCCGTGCCAAAACTCACCGTCAATAAAAATGGCAAGTTTAGATTTTTGGATAGAAACATCGGGCTTTCCTGGCAGTATTTTGCTGTCCACACGATACCGGATGCCTTTTTTCCAAAGCGCTTTTCTGAAAAGCAGTTCCGGTTTCGTATTCTTCCCGCGAATTTTGCTCATTATTTTTGAGCGCTTTTTCGTAGTGTAAAAGCCGGATTCTTCGTTGAATCTTGGGACTTTTATTTTTTCTTCTTCATAAATCATGATTCATTTATAGTATGAATAATCATTGTTTTTAAAAAGTTAAAAATTTTCCACAAAAAAACCCTCACAAAAATGCAAGGGTTTTATAATTTAATAAGACCCTTCGACTGCGCTCAGGGTGACATTTCGATTTTTAGTATCTGTAGTATTCAGGCTTAAACGGCCCTTCAACTTCCACACCAATATAATCAGCTTGCTCTTTCGAAAGTTCAGTAAGCTCAACTCCAATTTTCTCAAGGTGAAGCTTCGCTACTTTTTCATCCAAATGTTTTGGAAGCATATACACTTTATTTTCATAGTTTTCACCATTTTTCCAAAGTTCAATCTGTGCCAAAGTTTGGTTGGTAAAGCTGTTACTCATCACAAAACTTGGGTGGCCAGTAGCGCAACCAAGATTTACCAAACGGCCTTCCGCTAAAAGGATAATGTCTTTTCCGTTGATGGTATATTTGTCAACCTGTGGTTTGATTTCCACTTTGGTGTTGCCGTGGGTTTTGTTCAACCAAGCAACGGCAATTTCGTTGTCAAAATGCCCAATGTTACAAACGATGGTTTTATCTTTCATCGCTTCAAAATGCTCAGGACGGATAATATCTTTGTTTCCGGTAGTAGTGATAACAATATCTGCAGTTTTTACAACAGTTTCCAGTTTTTTAACTTCGAAACCGTCCATTGCGGCTTGCAATGCACAAATTGGATCAATTTCAGTAACAGTAACGATGCTTCCAGCTCCTTTAAAAGAAGCGGCAGTTCCTTTACCAACATCGCCATAACCACAAACTACAACGCGTTTTCCGGCAAGCATTATATCGGTTGCGCGACGTACTGCATCAACAGCACTTTCACGACAACCGTATTTATTGTCGAATTTACTTTTGGTAACGCTATCGTTAATGTTGATAGCTGGCATTGGTAAAGTTCCTTTTTTCACGCGCTCGTATAATCTGTGAACACCAGTAGTAGTTTCTTCAGAAATACCTTTTACGCCAGCGGCAAGCTCTGGGTATTTATCCAAAACCATATTTGTTAAATCGCCGCCATCGTCAAGAATCATATTCAACGGCTTGCGGTCTTCGCCAAAGAAAAGGGTTTGCTCAATACACCAATCAAATTCCTGCTCATTCATACCTTTCCAAGCATATACAGGGATTCCAGCAGCAGCAATTGCAGCGGCAGCGTGATCCTGAGTAGAAAAAATATTACAAGAACTCCAAGTAACTTCTGCTCCAAGCGCTTTTAATGTTTCAATAAGTACCGCAGTTTGAATGGTCATGTGAAGACATCCAGCAATGCGCGCGCCCTTTAAAGGCTGTTCGTTTCCGTATTCTTCACGAAGAGACATAAGCCCTGGCATTTCGGCCTCGGCAAGCTCAATTTCCTTTCTTCCCCAGTCTGCCAGGGAAATATCTTTTACTTTAAACGCCGTGTAAGGCACAGTTTTCGTTGACATATTTGTTATATTTATACCCGCAAAAGCGGACATTCATTAAAAATTAATTTTCTAGTTTTAAGTCTGCAAAACTACGAAATATCCTTTGAAAGTTTATGCCACTTTACAAAACTATAACAGTAAATCCCCACACTAAAGTCTTCATTTGGAAGATTGAAGAGTCTTTTGAAGCACTTTCCGAAGGGATTGATCTTACAAAAAATTGCGCTAACAGAGTGGTAAATATGAAAAGCGACCTACATCGTCGGGGTTTTATGAGCATTCGGCATTTATTGGCTTTGGGAGGCTATACCGATCACGATTTGTATTATGACGAAAACGGAAAGCCACATTTAACGGGCGATAAGCATATTTCCATTACACATTCCTTTAACTTTTCGGCAATAATAATTAGCGATATTGAAGTAGGGATTGATATTGAAATGCAACGCAGCAAAATCCTTAGAATCGCACATAAATTCACTCCAATTGAAGAATACCGAACCATCGCCAATGAAGATGCAATGATGCGAAAACTTACGATTGTTTGGTGTGCAAAAGAGTCACTTTATAAAAGCTTTGCCGAAAAAGGCGTGAGTTTTTTGGAGAATATTTATGTGGAAGATTTTAGATTGGATGAAACCAAGACCACGGCTACGGTAACTTACGAAGATAAACAGCAACAGTACGATGTAGATTTTCTTGAATTTGAAGAATTTACTTGCGCCTACGCCCTTATTTCTGAAAAATAGTAGATGGAAGGAATTTTTTACAAATCTTTTCTGAAACGAATTGACGAAAAAGAAAAGCAACTCACCATTTTGATTGATCCCGATAAGTTCAATAGTTCTGAAGCAAAATCATTTCTGAAAAAACTTCCGAAGAAAACCACTCACCTTTTTGTGGGCGGAAGTACCGTTGCAAATGGCGAAACCGAAGCAACCGTACAAGCTTTGAAAGCTGAAACAAAACTGCCAATCTTTCTATTTCCGGGCGACCATTCGCAGATTACTCCACTTGCAGATGCATTATTGTTTTTAACATTGCTTTCGGGGCGGAACGCGGAGTATTTGGTGGGACAACAGATAAAGTCCATTTCAAAACTGAAAAATAGTTCTTTGGAAATTATTTCCACGGGATATATTTTAATTAACGGCGGCAATGATTCCGCAGTTTCAAAAGTGACGAATACCGAACCGCTTCCGCAGGAAAATATTGAAAACATTGTGCACACGGCGTTAGCAGGCCAATTTATGGGCGCAAAATTGATTTATTTGGAAGCGGGCAGCGGCGCAAAATTTCCCGTAAAACCCGAAATCATTTCCGAAGTAAAAAAGGCAATCAACATCCCTTTAATTGTTGGCGGCGGAATAAAAACCGAAGCACAAAAAAATACCGCTTACGAAGCTGGAGGGGATATGGTTGTGATGGGAACGGCGTTTGAGTAAATTCCAAATCTTAAAAAACCAGATTCCAAAAACTGCAAACTGCGACTGAAAACTTTTTAAAATCGTAGTTTTGAAAAAAATGAAAAAATGAAAATTTCAGTAGAATTAACCCTCACGCCTTTACAGGACGATTACGAACCCGCAATAATCAATTTTATAAAAAGCCTTCGAAATTCTGGGCTGACGGTTTTGGAAAATCCGCTAAGCACACAGGTTTACGGCGATTATGATGCGGTGATGAACCTTCTTCAAAAAGAAATGAAAGTTGCATTGGAAGCTGTGGAAAGAGGTTTGCTTTACATCAAAATAGTAAAATCAGACCGCAGCGACTATGAGCCCCATTTTTGATTGGTTTTTTGCGCAATACGCTGAAGTTCCCACACATTTAATAGTGCTGGAACTCATCGGCGTTTTCTTTGGGTTTTTGAGCGTGTGGTTCAGCAAGCAAGATAATATTCTCGTATATCCCACGGGGATTATCAGCACAGCTATTTTTGTTTACATTCTCGCTGTTTATGGGCTTTTGGGCGATATGATGATAAACGCCTATTACTTTGCAATGAGCATTTACGGCTGGTATATTTGGACCCGAAAAGTGGATGCAACCCATTATACACCCATCACAAAAGCTACAAAAACCGAAAACAAACAATCTATTTACATTTTTATCGCAACGCTTATTTTCGTTTTTGCGGTCTATGAATTTTATGATAAATGGAACAGTTGGACGGCGTATGTTGACACGATTACGACTGCAATTTTCTTCGTGGGAATGTGGCTTATGGCGAAAAAAAAACTCGAAAACTGGATCTATTGGATTATTGGCGACCTAATTTCCGTGCCGCTGTATCTTTATAAAGGGCTCATCTTTACTTCGTTTCAATACCTTTTATTTACTATTATTGCCATTTACGGATACCGCGCGTGGAAGAAAAATCTGAACATACCCGAAACAAGTCTGCTGAATTGATAAAAGTAGTTTTATACGGTCCCGAATCTACTGGCAAAACTACTTTGGCAAAACAATTGGCGAAACACTACAAAACGCATTGGGTACCGGAATATATGCGTGAATACCTTCAAAAAAAGTGGGATATTGAAAAGAAATTTGTTGAAAAAGAAGATTTAATTCCCATCGCAAAAGGGCAATTGGAACTTGAAAAGAAGGCGTTGCAAAAAGTTGAAAATCTGCTGATTTGCGACACGAATTTGCTCGAACTAAAAGTCTATTCGGAATATTATTACGACGGATTTTGTCCTTCGGAAATAAAAACCGAAGCAACCAAAGACAATTACAGCATCTACCTTTTGACCTATGTTGACACGCCTTGGGAGCCGGATATTTTGCGCGACCGTCCAAACAACCGCGAGGAAATGTTTCGTATTTTCGAGGCCGAATTGAAAAAACAAGGTTTCCCGTATAAAATTTTAAAGGGAAACGAGGAAGAGCGGTTTAAAAAAGCAACCGAAATAATTGACGCATTATTAAATGGGTAAAAACCTTTGCGTTCTCTGCGCCTCTGCGGTGATAATTTACCGCAAAGTCGCAAAGGTCGCGAAGAAACTTGCAATTACATTGAATAAAATGTTTACAGAAAAAAACATACAACAAATAAAAAACCACGGGCTTTCCGAAGCTAAAGTCACGCGACAACTCGAAATTTTTAAGGAAGGAATCCCCTTCGCAAATGTAGTTGAACCAGCTTCGGCGGATAATGGCATTGTGGTATTTTCAGAAACGGAACAAAACCATTTTGTAGCGCTTTTTGAAACTGAAAAAGATAAACTCGATTTGCTGAAATTCGTGCCAGCTTCGGGTGCGGCGACGCGAATGTTTAAGTTTTTGCATCAGTTTTTGGAGGGTTATGATTTTAATAGTGAAAACATCGACGCGTTTCTTCAAAAGGAAGAAAACAAGAACTTAAAAATCTTTTTTGATTCAATCGAACAATTTGCTTTTTCTTCTTTGGTGAAAGAGAAATTGGAAGCGAAATTCCCCGATTTTGAAAATTTCGAAAAAGGAAAACGCTACTATTTCTTCGTAAAGGAAATGCTGGAAGAAACCGGTCTCAATTTCAGCAACACGCCCAAAGGTCTCGTTCCTTTTCACAAATACGGCGAAAATTATGTTACCGCTTTTGGCGAGCAATTGTACGAAGCAGCTTTTTATGCAAGCTCGAACGGCATAGCCAATTTACATTTTACGGTTTCCGCGGAGCACGAGGAAAAGTTCAAGAAACGATACGAAGAAATACAGGAAATTGTTGAAAATAAGACAGGCGTAAAGTTTAATATTTCCTATTCCTATCAGAAAAAGGAAACTGATACAGTTGCCGCAACTCTTGAAAACAAAGCTTTTTTAGATGAAAACGACGATTTGGTTTTCCGTCCGTCCGGGCATGGCGCGCTTTTGGAAAATTTGAATGAAGTGGATGCCGACATCGTTTTTATAAAAAATATTGACAACGTGGTTTCCCAAAATTATGTGGAAACCATCGCTTTTCAGAAAAAAGTGCTAGCCGGGAAATTGCTTTCGCTTCAGAAAAAAATCTTTGGTTTTGTGGAAAAACTTAACGCTGCAAATCCTTCCGAAGAAGTTTTGAACGAAGCAGCAAAATTTATTTCCGAAGAACTTTTCATAAAAAACACTCCTATATATAAGGAAGCAATTTTGAAAATTCTGGAACGGCCCATCCGCGTTTGTGGCGTTGTTGAAAATACGGGCGCTCCCGGCGGCGGCCCATTTCTTATAAAAGACAAAAACGGAAACCTTTCCTATCAAATTGTGGAAATGTCCCAAATCGATAAAAACAATACGCAACAAAAGGTTTTGGTTGAAAAGGCAACGCATTTTAATCCCGTGGATTTGGTTTGCGGACTGCGTAATTATAAAGGAAAAAAGTATGATTTGCTGAAATTTTCAGATCCCGATACAGGTTTTATTTCACATAAATCATATTATGGAAAACCTATAAAAGCATTTGAACTTCCGGGACTTTGGAATGGCGCGATGGCAAACTGGAACACGGTTTTTGTAGAAGTGCCGCTGATCACTTTCAATCCTGTGAAAACGGTGAACGACCTTTTGAATACAGAACACCAACCGCAATGAATGCCGAAGTTTTAATTTCTGAACTTTCCTTTAAAGCCATCCGCAGCAGCGGGCCAGGCGGACAGCATGTGAACAAAACGGCTTCAAAAATTGAGGTTTCATTTAGTTTAGAAAATTCCGGAGCACTTTCAGAAATTGAAAAGGAACGTCTTCGAACAAAACTTTCCACAAAAATTTCTTCCGAAGGAATAATAGTTCTTCAATGCGGCGAAACCCGAAGCCAGCACCGCAACAAGGCCATCGTTATTGAAAGGCTTGTTGAATTGCTTCAGAAAAACCTAAAAGTCGCAAAACCGCGAAAGAAAACAAAACCTTCAAAAGGAGCGATTGAAAGACGTTTAAAATCCAAAAAGGAAAATGCCTTTAAAAAATCCAACCGCAAACCACCAAAAATTGAATAGTGTTTACACAAAAACTGTGTAATTTTTATACAACTGTTCTTTCCATTATACACTTTTCTTAAAATTCAAAACAATTGAATAATCTTTAAATAACTGTTTTGCAGTTATTTAATGGTTTTTTCTGTTCCATATTTTCTATGGCACTACTTTTTCTATATACAAGACAACAAACAAACTTAGAGAAACGAATAAATAATTATTAAAAACAAAAACAAATGAAAAAATTAATTTTAAGTACAGCAATCGTATTAGGAGGTTTAACCGCAGCAACCGCACAAGATAAAGAGCCCACTGCAATGAACGAGCAAAAACAAACTGCCGTTGAAGCACAAGTGGAAAGCAGAATTGAAGCTGCACAAGATGCTGAAACTGCTGATGTAGTTGATGCCGAAACAGCTGTGATTGCAGCCCCCGTACAAGATTTTAAAGAAGTAAAAGCTTCTGAGGTACCACAAACCGTTAAAGACGCCGTAGCTAAAGACTTTAGCGGTGCCACTATTTCTAAGGCTTATGTGAATGCCAATGGAGAATATAAACTTGACCTTGCCACTGCAGATAAAAAAGCTGCAACGGTTTATGCTAACGCAAAAGGTGAGTGGATTAAAAACGATATGAAGAAGCAGTAAGCTGCAGGTATTTTAGATTCAATACTTCTGGGAAAGGCGTCCATAAAATGGGCGCCTTTTTTTATGATAAATTTAAAGTTTGCCCAGCCATATACTCACTATTTTTACGTTCTCAGAAAACGTAATGGCGCAACAAATACATATAGTTGAAGACGATGTAGCTTTTGGAAAAATGCTTACCTCTTTTTTGGAACGAAAAGGTTTTAATGTCACTGTTTCGCTTTCAGGCGAAAAGGCGCGAAAAACAATTTCTGAAAGCAATTTTGATTTGCTGATTACGGATTTAAAGCTGCCGGACGATTCGGGTCTTGACTTGCTTGAATTTTCACAAAAAATTTCCCCGAACACCAAAGTGATTTTAATGACGGGTTATGCCGAAGTAGATACTGCGGTAAAAGCCATAAAAAAAGGTGCGCTGGATTATATTTCGAAACCGTTCCGGCCTGAGGAATTATTGATGATTATTGAAGCAGATTCTCAAACTATGGAATCTGCCGAAGAGCATATTACAGAAATTGTTGAGTCGAAACAACCTGCTTCCCAACCAAGTTCTGAAAAGTCCAAATTTGTAATCGGCATCAGCGAAGCCTCCAAAAAATTCAACGAATATTTAAAGCTCGTCGGGCCAACGGATATGTGCGTTCTTATTCAAGGTGAAAGCGGAACTGGAAAGGAAGTTGCCGCAAAGGCAATCCACAATTATAGTTCCCGAAAAGACAAAAATTTTGTTGCAGTAGATTGCGGCGCTATTCCGAAAGAGATTGCCGCGAGCGAATTTTTCGGCCACGTAAAGGGAAGTTTTACGGGCGCGGTGAATGACAAAAAAGGCCATTTTGAAGCAGCTGATGGCGGCACACTTTTTTTGGATGAAGTCGGTAATCTTTCCTATGAAAACCAAATTCAATTACTTCGCGCTTTGCAGGAACGGCGCATAAAACCAGTGGGCAGCAATACCGAAATTGACGTGGATGTACGGATACTTTCCGCAACGAATGAAGACTTGCTGAAAGCCGTTTCCGAGGGGAAATTTAGGGAGGATTTGTACCATCGTTTGAATGAGTTTTCAATCCACATTCCATCGCTGCACGAAAGAAAAGAAGATCTTTTTCTGTTTATTGAATATTTTTTAAACGAAGCGAACAAATCTTTGGGAAAGGAAGTAATCGGACTTTCGAAAGAAGTGGAAGAAGCCTTTAAAAACTACGCTTGGCCGGGCAATTTGCGCGAATTGAAAAACGTAATCAAGCGTTCCGTTTTGTTGGCCAATTCACAATTGATTCCGTTGGAAGTGATTCCGCGGGAAGTTCTTTTTTCTGCAAATACGAAAAAGGAAACCGTTGATTTTTCAAAGGAAAGCAATGAAAAGCAACTTATTTTAAACGCTTTAAAAGAAGCGGATTTCAATAAAACCAAAGCCGCAAAACTGCTGAACATTACCCGAAAAACGCTTTATAACAAACTGGAGCATTATCAAATAGAATTGTAAAATTATCGGATTGAAAGCGCATTTTGTAAATCCCGAATGTTCAAAATAAGCTTCTCAAAATCCATCTTCATTTCCACAGGTTCAACTATTTCGGCAGTGTAATCCTCCATTTTTTCAAGGATAGGAATCACTTCTTTCGCCTTTAATTGGCGGAACATCGTCAACATTCTGTGGGCGATTTCGGTTATTGTATTTATATCCTTTTCGGCAATTGAATTTTTTATTTGTTGCAAATCTTTTTCGGTTTGTGTGTTGAAGACCTCCAGCACTTCTTCCAAGGCTTCGGGGGTATTTAAAAAGGATTTTAAAAGGGAAAGGTCAAATTTTTCGTTGGCTGCGGAATTTGATTTGAAAATTTCACCCACAATATTTTCTTTCGAAAAATTCCTGCGGTTTGGGAAAATGCGCTCCAAAACCGTAACGAGTTCCTGTTTTGAAAAGGGTTTCGGCAGCATTTCAGAAAACCCTTTTTTGAGGTAGAAATCACGGCTGTGCTCCCTACTTCCCGTCATTGCTATTACGGGCTGGTTTTTATAGGAATTTATTTCGCCGTTTTTCAATTTTTCCAAAACTGTAAAACCGTCGGTTTTTGGCATTTGGATGTCGGTTAAAACAAAATCAAAATCCGAACCGGTTCGAAAACTCTCATAACTTTGAAATGCTTCCGAAGCAATATCCATCTGCCCGAAAATTTCCTGCAAAAGGGCGCGCATCGCCTCATCATCGTCAATAATTACAGCTTTCAAACCCTTAAATGAATTGGATTCTTTCGGAATTGTTTTGGTCAAGACCCGTTCTGAATTTCTCAGCGGAAGCGTCAATATAAAGTTGCTTCCTTTTCCTAAAACACTTTCCACTTTTATGTTTCCACCCAAAAGCTCGGTGAGTTTTTTTGAAATGGCAAGTCCCAAACCGCTGCCGCCAAACTTGTGTGCAATTTCAGTTTCGGCCTGTGTAAATTCATTGAAAATGAGCTGCTGTTTTTCTTCGGAAATGCCAATTCCAGTATCGATTACCGAAATTTGAACCGTTGAAATTTTATTGTTTTTTTCAACTTCCTTTACCTTTATTTCAACACTTCCCGTTTCGGTAAACTTAAAAGCATTGCCGACAAGATTATTTATAATCTGCCTAATTCGCAATGGATCACTTTCAAAAATTCGATCATTCAGAGTTTCTGAAATCGAAATTTTCAACGCTACGGGCTTTTGAAGGAACACTTGTTTGGCCGCGTTTCCGGCTTCTCTAATTATATTTTCAAGAGAAAAAGGAATACTTTCCAAAGGTAATTTTCCAGCTTCCAATTTTGAAAAATCCAACAAGTCATCAACTAAATGCGCAATAAAATGCGAGCTTGAAGTAATCTGCGACAAATAGTTCTTTTGTTTTTCGGAAAGGTTTGAGTTTTCAAACAATTCAGCATAACCGCTAATAGTGTTTAAAGGTGTTTTTAAATCGTGACTTACCGTGGAAATGAGCTGTTCGCGGCTTTTCAAAAGTGATTCTGCATAATTTTTTGACTCTTCCAAATTCTTTTTAAAGCGTTCTGCCCTAAAAAAATCTGAAAGTATAAAATATGAAAATAACAAAACCACGATGCCGCCCAAGATGCCCGCAAACTTCAGAATTTCCTTTGTGCGTTCCATAGATTCGGCCCGCTGTTGTTTTTCCAGATTATTGTTTTTTGCAATTTCGAGGTCAAAACTGGCAATTATTTCCCGCAAACGTTCTGAAATATTGAGGTCGTTTCGAATCAATTCATTCTCTTTTTGTATCAAAGATTCCCGAATTCTCGAGTTTTCTTTTTTGGCTTCGGCAACAATATATCGAGAAGCAATAAGCATGGAATCTACTGTTTTCGACTTCACGGTAGAAGTATCGCGGGTTGCATCTCTGTTCAGATAATCTGCGTATGCCTCATAAACCCTTCGTTCCCGATTGCTTAATTTTGAAGGATTTCTGATCAATGATTCCACAGAATACAAGCCAACGGAGGATTCCAACTTGCGCACTTCCTTCATAATATCATCCAGCGAAGTGTCTTTTTTGTTGGTCAATCGAAGAATACGAAGCTGTTCAATATTTCGGTTTTTATCTTTTAATAAAGATTTTACACTGTCAAGTTGCTTTAATTGAAAATCATTATTTGTGAGCGACTTTATTTCTTCAATTTTTTTAAAAAGCGAATCGGTTTTGGCCATATATTTTTCAAAATCTTCATCGCTTTCCGTTAAGAGCGCAAGTCTTGAAAATCCGTCTGTTTCGTAAACCAGATTGATGAGCGTTCCGGTTTCAATGAATTTTTTTTCGCCTTTTGTTTCAGTAGATTCGGCAGTGAAATTTTTGAATTCAGAATATAAAAAAGCGCCAACCAAAACCGATAAAGCTCCCAAAACGAGGTAGCTAAGAATAATTTTAAAGGTGAATTTATTTTTTGAAGTGGCCATCGTTCAAATGTAAAGACTAAAAAAAAGAGGAAGTATTAAGAATATGGTAAAAAAAATCGAAATCGAAATCAAAAACTAAAACGATGCCGAAGTATTGGAAGAAATTGAAAAAAGAAATGTACTTTTGCCGAACATCTCAAAGGGGTGCTTTTGGAAGTACGAAATTGGAGATACGAGTTACGAAACTTTTTCGTCGCTCGTCGCCCAAAATTCCAACTTAAAAAGGCTGAGATTATACCCAAAGAACCTGGGCGGGTAATGCCGCCAAGGGATAACAAATAGGAACCCCCTGTAATATTGCACGACGCAATGTTTTCAGGGTTTTTTTATGTAACCATTTAACAAACCAAGAATAACGCCCCTTTTATTCGTATAAAATTATTTTTTACGAATGAAAAAGTTATTGATTTCCGCAGTTTTAAGTTTATTGTTTATTTCCGTTTCTGCGCAGGAAACGCCGCAGGAAAAAACGAAAGATTCCACAAAAGTTGAATCATTGGACGAAGTTTTGGTAAAAGCCGTCCGTGTTGAAGCAGATTCGCCAATTACCCACTCAAACCTCGATAAAGAAGAACTTGAAAAGCGAAACCTTGGGCAGGATATTCCGTATATGCTCAATTATCTTCCGTCGGTTGTAACTACGAGCGACGCTGGTGCTGGTGTGGGTTATACTTACATCCGGGTTCGCGGGAGCGATGCTTCGCGGGTGAATGTTACACTGAATGGAATTCCCTACAACGACTCCGAAAGCCAAGGTACATTTTGGGTGAATTTGCCCGATTTTACTTCTTCGGTGCAAAGTCTGCAATTGCAGCGTGGCGTGGGAACTTCAACCAACGGTTCTGGTGCTTTTGGCGCGAGTTTGAACTTGTTGAGCGATGCCGTTTCAAATGAAGCGTATGGTGAAATTGCAAATTCCTTCGGAAGTTATAATACACACAAACATAACGTCAAGTTCAGCACTGGCTTGCTTTCCGACCATTTTGAATTAGCGGGAAGGTTGTCAACAATCAAATCTGATGGATATATTGACAGGGCCAGTTCCGACTTGAAATCCTATTTTCTACAAGCAGCATTTGTGAATAGAAACACGTTGATTAAGGCTTTGGTTTTTGGTGGAAGAGAAGAAACCTACCAATCTTGGAACGGTTTGGAAGATCCCGAAAAGCTTAAAAATGATAGAACCTATAATACTGTTGGTGAATACACCGATGAAGATGGAAACATTCAGTTTTATGATAACGAAGTGGATAATTATGCGCAAGATCACTATCAATTGCTTTGGAACCAACGTTTCAATAACAATTGGAGCACAAATGTTTCTTTCAATTACACAAAAGGAAAGGGTTATTTTGAGCAATATAAAGAAGACGAAGATTTTGAAACCTACGGTTTTGAACCGATTGAAATTGGCAACGATACAATAAATACAACCGATGTAATCCGCCGTCGTTGGTTGGATAATGATTTTTATGCAGCAAATGCAAACGTGAATTACAAAAACAACAAAATTGATTTTACCGGTGGCGCTTTTTACAGTTATTACACTGGCGACCATTACGGCGAAGTAATCTGGGCGCGCTACGCCAGCGATTCGGAAATTCGAGATCGTTATTACGAAGGAAATGGCGAGAAAAGTGAGTTCACCGTTTTTTCAAAGGCAACCTATAAAATTGACGAGCAGTGGAGCGTTTTTGGCGATTTGCAGGGTAGGTTTTTGAATTATAAAACTTCTGGGATTACTTCAGATTTGGTTCCTTTGAATGTAGATGAAAACTATTCGTTTTTCAACCCAAAAGCGGGATTGACTTATAAATTGAATCTTTCAAATCAATTCTATTTTTCATATGGAAAAGCCCATCGCGAGCCTTCCCGAAACGATTATGAACAAGGAATTATTACTCCGGAAAAACTGGACGATTTTGAATTGGGTTGGCGTTTCGCTTCAGAAAAAACAAAAGTGAATACAAATGTGTTTTATATGAATTACAAAGACCAATTAGTCCTTTCTGGCGAATTGAACGACGTGGGTGCGGCCTTAAGAACCAGCAGCGGAAAAAGCTACCGTTTGGGATTGGAAGTGGATGCCGAAATACAGCTTTTGAAAAATTTGAGAACGCTTCCAAATATTGCTTTGAGTACCAATAAAAATGTAGATTTCGTTGCTTCTCGCGATGGCGAATTGGTAAATCTCGGCAATACAAATATTTCGTTTTCACCTTCAATAGTTGCTGGAAATATGCTGGAATATTCGCCTATTAAAAAATTGCAATTAGGTTTCCTTTCAAAATTTGTAGGCGAACAGTATATGGGGAATATTGATAGCGAAGCTTCAAAATTGGACAGTTATTTTATCAACGATTTGAATATCGTTTACACTTTGGACAATCTTCCTTGGATAAAAGAAGTAGTTTTTTCGGCATTGGTGAATAATATTTTCAACGTGAAATATATTTCCAACGGATACCTTTATACTTATGATGACGATTTCAGCAATCCTGGAACCGTTACTACTATTGAAGGTGCAGGTTATTATCCGCAGGCGACGATTAACTTTTTGGTCGGGGCGACGGTTAAGTTTTAAAAAAATTAATTGCTGATTACAATATTATTGCCATTGCGCTCGGCGCGATATGACTGCATCGGATATTTACCGTCTGGGTCGGAAGTATGTCTTCCAAAGTTTATGAGATTATACTCATTTTCATCATTTTGGCAGGGGCAACTTGCTACAGGACCATTAATTTCCATTCGAGAGCAATTGCTGGGTACGTGGTTTGGGTCAGTTAAATCATAAGCAAAATATTGTGTCTCACTTACGCAGATTACCACGATGCCTTTAATGCCTTGTGAAGTGATGACAGATTCTCCCGGAAATTTTAATCGATTGTATTCAGGAAGGTTTAAATTTAAATTCAAACTTACTACAGGATCTGTTAAATATGGATTACGGTCTTGCTTATCGTTATTTTTTGAACACGATAAGGTTATAAAAACCATTAATAGGAAGAATATTTTATTTTTCATCAAAACAATTAAATTTTAGGTCGAAATTACAACAAATTACGCAACAAGTAAATTTTTAGTATATTTGTTAAACACAATCCCGTCACCGTATGGGATTTTTTCAATTTATTAAAGTGAGTCCCGCCACGAGTCGGGATTTTGTTATATTAAAGAATATGTATGTTCTGCATACACAAACGATGAAGTTATGAGTAAAGTATCTTATTACACAGCTGAAGGATTAAAAAAGTTAAGAGATGAAGTGGACCAATTGCGCGATGTGGAGCGCCCAAAAGCCTCTAATGCCATTGCAGAAGCACGCGATAAAGGTGATTTGAGTGAAAATGCAGAGTATGACGCAGCAAAAGAAGCACAAGGAATGTTAGAAATGCGAATTGCAAAACTAGAAGAAATACTTGCCAATGCTCGTTTAATAGATGAATCTCAATTAGATTTGAGCAAGGTTTTGGTGCATTCAACCGTGAAAATTAAAAATCAAAACAACGGAATGGAAATGACCTACAAGTTGGTAGCGCAAAGTGAAGCTGACCTTAAAACGGGAAAAATTTCTGTAGATTCTCCAATCGGAAAAGGATTGCTTGGAAAAGAAAAGGGAGAAGTTGCCGAAATACAAGTTCCTAACGGAGTGCTTAAATTCGAAATATTAGAAATTTCAAGAAACTAGTTATGGCATCAATTTTCACACAAATAATCGAGGGTGAAATTCCTTGTTATAAAGTTGCCGAAGACGATAATTTTATTGCGTTTTTGGATATAAATCCGAATGCAAAAGGTCATACATTATGTGTTCCAAAAGAAGAGGTAGATAAGATTTTTGATATGGGCGAACATATGTATTTACAATTGATGCAGTTTTCCCGTAAAGTGGCCCGTGCCCTTGAAAAAACCGTTCCATGCAAGCGTGTGGGAATGGCAGTTGTAGGTTTGGAAGTGCCACACGTTCACGTACATCTTATTCCTTTGAATGAAATGGATGATATGCGGTTCACTAAAAAAATAAAAATGACTTCAGAGGAATTTGAAACCTTAGCTGAAGCGATTGCCGAAAAATTAAAACCTTAAGAAGGAATTAAAATATAGACTACAGCGGCAACCAGAACGATAGCCACAACCACAGAAATATAAAATAGCGGCTTTACCTTTAAATACTGTTTATTGGTTTCCGCTATTTTTTTATTGTAATCAAAAACGCGTTCAATATCTTCCGTCCAGTCTACTGGGTAAATATCGTTTTTACACGTCTTGCAGTAAAGCTTGTTTTCAATTTCTATGGCTGGTTTTTTAAAAAATGGAGTTTCCTTTTCTTCTTGAATAAAGGTAAATTCCAAGCCATCTGTTCCAAAACAGGTTGGACAGTTGTTCTTAATGGGTGCTGTATGTAAAATATGTGTTTTTCGTTTCATTATTAACTTTCAGTCTTTAAGGCTATTTCCATTGTTGTGCCTTGATTTGGGACACTCTTCAAAACGCGAATTTTTCCGTTGTGATATTCTTCAATAATACGTTTTGCCAAAGATAAACCCAATCCCCAACCTCTTTTTTTTGTAGTGTGTCCTGGGGTGAATATTTTTCGAAACTCACTTTTTGACAAGCCTTTTCCTGTGTCGGTTATGTGAACCAAAGCATTTTTTGAGTTCTTTTCTATGGAAATGGAAATGGTTCCTTTTCCCTTCATAGCATCAATACCATTTTTCACTAAATTTTCAATAGTCCAACTGAAAAGTTGTGGGTTCAATTCAACATAAATTGGTTTTTCTGGAACGTTGAGTTGAAAGTTAATCAGCTTTGAGGTGCGTTTTTGTAAATAATTAAAAGTAGCTTTTGTTTCTTCAACCAAATCATACTGTTCAAGTTTTGGCACCGACCCTATTTTTGAAAAACGATCCGTTATGGTTTCCAATCTAGAAATGTCTTTCTCCATTTCAAGAATATATTCCGGATTCACATTTTCACTTTTTAATATTTCAGTCCAACCCACCAAAGAGGAAAGCGGTGTGCCAATTTGATGCGCCGTTTCCTTTGCCATTCCTGCCCAAAGCCTGTTCTGCTCGGCAGATTTGGAGGTTTTGTAGAAAAGGTAAACTGCTAAAATGAAGAGAAAGATTATTAAAATCAAAAATGCGGGATAATATTTCAGTTTGTTAATCAATGGGGAATTTCCATAATAAATTGTAGAAAGAAGTTCGTCTTCGTTTCGAATTTCAATAGGTGTATATTCAGAAGAGAATTGCTGTATTAATTTTTTCTTTTTTTCGATAGAATTTATTTCCAAAGAATCAATATTTCGCTCAGTATAGGCTTTTTCCTTCTCTGTATAGAGAATCATAGGGGTGCTGGTATTACTCTGGATTACCGTTAAAATCATTTCTCCCACCATTGGGTTTTGCAGAAGATCATGATAGGCTGCGGCCCAAATCTCCATCTTGGCGCGTTCATTAGCCTTTAATTGTTGAAAAAAAACTAAGGTATTCCACAAAATAAGACTGATAACAATAAGGGAAGCTAAAATAAATCCCCAACGGGAGAGTGATTTGTTGCGCAACATAAAGAATTTTTTTCCAGTTTAAATATAAAGCAAATATGTTGATATTATTGTACAATCATGTTTTTAGAAGCTATAATCTTTGGGTACTTTTGCAAGCAATGATTTCTATTGAACCACACGAATTATCTACGGGAAAACTGCACGGCTACCTTTTGGGCGCCGTTTCGCCACGGCCAATATGCTTTGCGAGTACCATGGACAGCGAGGGAAACGTGAACCTTTCGCCTTTCAGTTTTTTTAATGTTTTTAGCGCCAAACCGCCAATCTTGGTTTTTTCGCCCGCACGCCGGGGTCGCGATAACACAACAAAACACACCTATGAAAATGTTTTGGAAGTGCCCGAAGTGGTTATAAACATTGTGAGTTTTGAAATGGTTCAGCAAGTTTCGCTATCCTCAACCGAATATGCAAAGGGTGTAAACGAGTTCACAAAAGCCGGTTTTACCGAATTGCCTTCGGAAATGGTAAAACCACCTCGCGTGGCCGAAGCTCCCGTGCAACTGGAATGTAAGGTAAACGACGTAATTAAACTGGGTACTGAAGGCGGCGCCGGAAATTTGGTTATCTGCGAAGTGGTAAAACTTCACATAAAAGAAGAAATTTTAGGCGAAGATGGCAACATCGATCCTTTTAAAATTGACACGGTTTCCAGACTTGGCGGCAATTGGTACAGCCGTGCCAAAGAAGGCCTTTTTGAAGTTCCAAAACCATTGACAACGTTGGGGGTTGGCGTTGATAGCCTTCCGGAAGAAATTCGCCTTAGCAAAGTCTTGACAGGAAATGATTTGGGGATGCTTGGCAACGTAGAAAATTTCCCAAATTCGGAAGAAATTAATACCTTTATAAATGCTTCGGAAGAACTAAAATGGTTGCGGGATGAAGGCAATTCTTTAGAAATTCATAAAAAAGCTCAAGACTTGTTGTGTGAAGGGAAAATAGATGATGCTTGGAAGGTGCTTTTAAGTAAAAAATAGAACGAAAAACAATTAAGAATAAACAATAAAACGATGGAACTACAAGGAAAAATTAAGATGATAGATGAAACCAAAACCTACGGAAACAATGGGTTTAGGAAACGCGAGCTGGTAATTACTACCGAAGAACAATATCCGCAACATATTTTGATTGAATTTGTACAGGACAAAACAGATTTGTTGAACAATTATAAAGTAGGGCAGGATGTGAAAGTGAGTATCAACGTTCGCGGCCGCGAATGGGTAAACCCACAGGGCGAGACCAAATATTTCAACAGCATTCAAGGCTGGCGTGTTGAAAACCTTTCGCAAGCATCTGGAAGTGGCGATATGCCTCCAATGCCTCCAGCGGAAGCTTTTGAGCCAGCAAACGATTTTAACGAAGAAGAACACGATGATCTTCCTTTTTAAGAAATAGCAAAAAAAAAAATAATTGTTTAAAAAACCTCGAAGCCATGCAAAAATTCGAGGTTTTTTCATGCTTATAACTCCCGCACTGCCAATTGCATCTCTTGCAAAGCCATTTGCAACTCCTGCATTGCCAATTGCATCTCTTACGACGCTATTTGCAACCCCTGCATTGCCAATTGCATCTCTTGCAACGCTATTTGCATCTCTTACAACACTATTTGCAACTCCTGCATTGCCAATTGCATCTCTTGCAACGCTATTTGCAACCCCTGCATTGCCAATTGCATCTCTTGCAACGCTATTTGCATCTCTTACAACGCTATTTGCAACTCCTGCATTGCCAATTGTATCTTGCACATTGCCAATTATATCTTACGCATTGCCAATTGTATCTTGAACAATGTCAATTATATCTTGCAAAAAAACCATTGTCCTTTCATACAAACCCAAAACCCAGAAACCAAAACCCATAATCGTCCACGAATTGTTATTAATGAAAAAAATTCAGCAATTTTGAACCATGAATTTTTTAACCGAAAAACTTTGGTTCCCAAATCCTACGGAAGCCACTTCCGATGGTTTGCTCGCCATTGGCGGTGATCTTTCAACGGAACGTTTGCTGCTTGCATACCATTCAGGAATTTTTCCGTGGTTTGAAGACGATCAGCCTATTCTGTGGTGGAGCCCTGACCCGCGGATGATATTATTTCCCGAAAAATTTAAGGTCTCCAAAAGTCTTCGGAAGACATTAAAAAGTGAAAAATTCAGAATTACCTTCAACAAAAATTTTCCTGAAGTTATTAAAAACTGCGCCACCGTTCTGCGAAAAGGACAAGCTGGAACGTGGATTACCAAAGAAATGCAGCAAGCATATATTGCATTGCACAGTGCCGGCCACGCAGTTTCCGTTGAGGTTTGGGAAGATGAAAAACTTGTTGGCGGCCTCTACGGAATTGATCTTCCGCAAAAAAAAGTGTTTTGTGGCGAGAGTATGTTCAGTTTGGTGAACGATGCTTCAAAAGTGGCTTTTTATCATCTTTCGGAATATGTAAAAACTAAAGATTATAAGTTTATTGATTGCCAGGTTTACAACGAGCATTTGGAAAGTTTGGGGGCGGAGGAGATTGGGAGAGAGGAGTTTTTTGAGCTATTGGTATTATAAAATTATGGGGAACAGTTAACTATACAATAATTTAAAATTCTATCTTCGTAATCCACAATTCACTATTCAGATGAAAAATAACTACACAAAATACCTTTTGGTATTGTTGATGGCATTACAATCCACCTTTTCCATTTCACAGGAAAAACCGAATCTCCCTCACAATTTAACCGAAACAGAAAAAGCACTGGTTTCGGAATTTCAATTTACAAATCCGCGATTTTCCCCTCCGCCTTCTGGCCCCGTGCGTGCCGCTGCAGAATGGGAGGAGGTAGAATATCTTTTGGTGACTTGGAATCCTTCCTACCCAAATATTCTTCGGCAAATTGTTCAGGCTGGGGTGCAGGAATGCAAAGTGATCATTACAACTCAAAACCAAGCTTCGGTTTCTAATTACTTAACCACAAACGGTGTAGATATAACGAATGTTACATTTTTAAATGTGCCGTGGGACAGTATTTGGATTCGTGATTATGCTGGAAACACAATTTATTCGGACGATGTGGGCGAACTTGCATTGACTGATTGGATTTATAACCGTCCTCGCCCAAATGATGATGTAATGCCTGTAGCCCACGCAGCACAAGCTGGTATCCCACTTTATACAACCAATTCGGGCACAAATGATTTGGTTAACACAGGTGGAAATTATATGAGTGACGGGATGGGAAATGCTTTTGCTTCAAATTTAATTTTGAACGAAAATGCCGCTGGAAATCCCTACGGAGTAAGCGTTAAAACCGAAGCCCAAATTGACGGGATTATGCAGGAATATATGGGAATTAACCGTTTCGTTAAAATGAATACATTGCCTTATGACGTAATCCACCATATTGATATGCACATGAAATTGCTTGATGAAGAGACAATCCTCGTAAGCAAATATCCTCCCGGAGTAGCCGATGGCCCACAGATTGAAGCAAATATTCAGTATGTTTTGGATAATTTTGAATCGCCATTTGGAACTCCTTATGATATTGAATGGATTGACGCACCACCAAGTGCAGGCGGAAACTATCCAAACACAGGTGGCCCATACAATACCTATAGCAATGCTGTTTTCGTGAACAAAACCATTATGGTGCCCACCTACCGTCCCGAAGTTGATGTGCCAGCTTTGGCCCAATACCAGGAAATGTTGCCGGGTTATAATGTTGTGGGGATTGATGTAGATAATCCAGGTGAAAATTTAATAAATTCTTTGGGTGCTATTCATTGCATTACGCACACTATTGGCGTTGCGGAACCGCTTTGGATAGTTCATCAACCAATTGATGAAGCCAATGCCGGAAGTACAGTAACTATTGATGCGTTTATAAAACACGTTTCATTTATAGAACAAGCCAAGGTTTTTTGGAGGGAAGAGGGGACAAATACTTTCAACGAAATTGACATGGCTCCTTCCAATTCTGATTATTGGACAGCAGATTTAACTATCCCGAATTCACCCACTAACATAGAATATTATATTTGGGCAAAAGCTTTTTCTGGAAAGGAATTAACCCGCCCTATTGTTGCGCCAGAAGGTTATTGGACCATTCAAGTGGAAACTCTCTCCGTTGATGAGTGGGCGCAGAATCATATTTCGGCTGCCTATCCTAATCCAACTACAGGAAAAGTTTCTTTTAATATGAATGCCATTCAAGGTCAAGTTTCTGTAAAAATTCACAACCTTTTGGGCCAGAAATTATATGAAACTAAGGTTGAAAACGGAAATGGAAAAATAACCTTAGATCTTAATCAAAACTGGCAAGGAACCCTATTGATAACCTTTGAAGGTGACTTTGGAAAAATTCATAGAAAAGTTATTAAGCTGTAAATGCTTTTTGAAAACCAAAAAAAGCATTGATTATATAGAATTTGTTTTTTCAAATTGAAGCAAAAATGTAGCACAACTTTGTTAAATTATTCTATCGTGGCAATATATTGAAAGCTTTTTAGTTTTTTTGATTAACAAACCTCACAGATAGCTTTATTCCCATTAAAAAACAGCTATTTGTAAAACTCGATATCCCCAATGATTACAAAGCGCAACCTACTTGCATTATTTTTATTTGCCAGTATTTCCACTTTTTCTTTTTCACAAACCAATTCGCATAAAACCGACGTCAATAAGGATATTGATGTGGTTCGTGTATATGAACAAGTGGTTGTGGAAGGCTACGGAACACCCTTCATCTATAAAAAACTTGCAACGGCATATTATTTCAAAAACGAATACGGAAAGGCACTGGCTTGGTTTCAAAAATTATTTGCTGAAGAAAAAAATACAGATCCGGAATTAGCGCATCAATACAATCAGACTTTGAAAGCCGTTGCGGCTGCAAACTCCACAGCTTCCCTAAAAACTTCCTTTTTAAAATAATCACACTTCGTGATAGCGGAAACAGTTTTCAATGTGGTCGTTTACCATTCCCGTAGCTTGCATGTGTGCATAAACAACTGTACTGCCAACGAATTTGAACCCACGCTTTTTTAAATCCTTGCTCAAGGCATCACTCATTGCTGTTGTTGCTGGGGCATCAGTATGCGTTTTCCAAGTATTTTTAATGGGCTTGTGGTTTACAAATTCCCAAATGTAATTGCTGAAACTGCCAAATTCCTTTTGGATTTCCATAAAGAGTTTTGCGTTTGTAACTGCAGCGTGAACCTTCAATTTATTGCGAATAATCCCTTCATTTTGAAGCAATGAATCAATTTTTGATTGGTCGTATTTCGCTATTTTCTTATAGTCGAAATTGTCAAAAGCTTTTCTAAAATTTTCCCTTTTCCGAAGAATGGTAATCCAGCTCAATCCTGCCTGGAAGGTTTCCAATATTAAAAATTCAAAAAGCGTTTTATCATCCTTAACCGGAACGCCCCATTCCTCATCGTGATATTTTACGTAAAGCGGATCGGTACCGCACCAACCACAGCGCACTTTTTCTGAAGACATAATTTTAAATTTTGTTTATTGAGATTATCGAATAAGAAGCAAGACTATAATTACTGCCAACTGCAACTGCCAACTGAACACTTTTTTATTGTTGTCCGGGAAAATTAAATGTAATCGTGCCCAATTGTTTCGTTTTTGAAGCATCGGTGGTGAAGCGCGCTTGTTCTGCATATTCCAAAGCCGCGTCAATCAAGCATTCGTTTGAAGTTGTGGAAGAAGTTTTATTGTATGAATTCTTCACTACTTTCCCCAAATTATTGACTTCAATATTTATAACAACTTTTCCAGAACCGTAACAAGTATAAACCGGATTGGGAAGGTCGATATCTTTTCTATTTACCAATTGATAGCTAATTGTGGTATTTCTATTGCCGCTTTTTACGACAGCTTCACCTTCTTTTTCACTTTCACTGTTGGAAAACTTCTTCTTTTTTTCTTTTTCAGGTTTGGTTATTACCGAAGCCCCATTTCCATTATCACTTTTTGAATTCTCCAGGGCCTCGTTCATTTCTTGAAGCTTGCCTTCTGTGGTTTCCGTTTCTTCCTGATTTTCATTTTCTACGGAAGAAATAAATTTTTCGGCTTCATTATATGCACGGTTGGTTTCCACTTTCACTTTTTCCGGCGTAAGCTCTGCAATGGCGAGGTCTTCGGGGAGCAATTCTTCGGGAGCCATAACCACATCATAGGTTTCCTCATTTGTTTCCACTTTTTCCTTGGACAATTTAATGCTATATAATGATAACACTAAAATGCCTGTAAGCAGTGAAGTTATAAGAAAAGCTCTGTATGAATAATTGAAGTTCATTATTGCAAGTACCGAAATTTTGTGCAAAATTCCACAAAAACGCTGAAAATTAAGAGGCTATTAGCGTTATTTTAACTTGGAAGCGAAGATTCAAAGGCTTCAATACCAACAGCGTTTTCAACAGAAAAGTCGGCAATTTTTGTTCTTCGCAAAGCGGAAAGATGCGCTCCATTGTTCAAAGCCTTTCCAAAATCATTCGCAAGCGAACGAATATAAGTGCCTTTACTACAAACCACGCGAAAATCTATTTTTGGAAGTTCGATGTTTGTTATTTCAAATTCTGAAATGGTTACTGTTCTATAGGGAATTTCCACCTCTTCGCCACTTCGCGCAAATTCATACAAACGTTTTCCATCTTTCTTTAAAGCAGAAAAAACAGGCGGTTGTTGCTGAATTTCACCTAAAAATTGCTTTGTGGCCTCGTATATTTTTTCTGAAGTGATTTCGGAAATATCAAAGATTTGGTCAGTTTCAGTTTCCAAATCGTAGCTGGGCGTGGTTGCGCCCAAAGTAAAAGTTCCGGTATATTCTTTTTCCTGCGCTTGAAAAGTATCTATTTTTTTGGTGAATTTACCCGTGCAAATAATCAAAAGCCCTGTAGCCAAAGGATCGAGCGTGCCGGCGTGCCCAACTTTTATCTTTTTAATGTCGAAGGATTTTCGGATGAGCCATCGCACCTTATTTACCGCTTGGAATGAAGTCCATTCCAAAGGTTTGTCTATCAAAATTACTTGGCCTTCTTTGTAATCTTCCGCAGTCATCAAATTACGGTAAGTTCTTGAATAAACAAATGAATCAATAAAACGGCGATTCCGGCGATAATTCTATAATAGCCAAATATTTTAAAACCGTGCTTGCTCAAATAATTGATGAAGGATTTTATAGCAATCAAAGCGACAATAAAACCGACAACATTTCCAATAATCAAAAGATTCACTTGTTCCGAAGAAAGCTGGAAGCCTGCTTCGTAATAATCATAGCTTTTCTTTACCGTTGCGCCTAGCATCGTTGGAATTGCCAAAAAGAAAGAAAATTCAGCAGCCACTGTTCGCGAAAGTTTTTGGCTCATACCGCCCACAATACTTGCTCCACTTCGGGAAACGCCCGGAATCATTGCCAAACATTGGAAGAACCCAATTTTTAATGCGGTTAAATAGGAGATTTCAGTTTCTTCGCCATCACCAAACCAATCGTCCACTTTTAAAAGAATAAATCCACCGATTATTAACGAAATAGCTACTGTAATGGGGTTTTCTAAAAGACTGTCAATAAAATCACTTAAAAGCAATCCTAAAAATACGGCAGGCAGGAAAGCCACAAAAAGCTTATAATAAAAATCCATAGTTTGAAAAAAGCGTTTGAAGTATAAAACCACAACGCTCATAATAGTTCCCAGCTGGATAACGATGGTAAAAAGTTTGGTAAAGTCATCGCCAGCAATCCCAAAAAAGGAGGAAGCGATAATCATATGTCCCGTGGAAGAAACGGGCAAAAATTCGGTTAAACCTTCAATAATCGCAAGGACAATGGCTTGTAAAGTATCCACTAATTTTCTTCTTTGCTGTCGGGTTTCAATAAAATGGCGTAAACTTCAATGGCAAATCCTAAAAGCACCATTGCTGGAGCTAAACGGATGCGTCGCCAATTGTAAATTTCTGGATTGAAAACATTTGGGTCATCACTTCCGCCACCGGTCATCAGTATAAACCCAAGAACTATAAATGCCACGCCAATAAGCATGAACTTGTAGTTTTTTCTATCAAAAACAAATTCTGTTTTTGTTTCTTCTTTGCGTTTTTTCTCTCCCATTATTTCAGAGTTTCAGGTTTCAGGTTTAAAGTTTCAGGTTTTTCAAATCTAATAATATAAATCGTCCGTGCGTAAATTCAAAAAACGCTGTGTTGCGATAAAAGTACTTATCCAAGTAATAATAACGCCCATTAAAAGTATAAAAGCAAAAAGGATAGTTAGTAAAACCGGATCTCCCAGCAATTGTAATTGCGGGAAACTTTCGTTGAGGTAATACAACACCAATGCCATCCCGATCATAGCGACTATGGCCCCAACTATGCCGAGGCGAACACTTTTCCAAACAAAAGGCTGGCGAATAAATTTCTTGGTCGCTCCAACCATTTGCATTGTTTTTATGGTAAATCGCTTCGCATAAATACTTAATCGAATGCTGCTGTTTATAAGCAATACCGCAATAAACGTGAAAATTCCGCTGACTACCAAAACCCAAAAACTGATGCGTTTCACGTTTTCGGTGAGTTGTGCAATCAAAGGTTTGTCATAAATAACATCGTCCACAAAATCCTTGCTTTTCAGCTCGTTTGTGATTTCCTCCATTTTTGCGGGCGTAACATAATCTGCCAAAATATAAACGTCAATGCTATTTTGAAGTGGATTTTCGCCTAAATATTCAATGAAATTTTCGCCCAAAGTTTCTTGATGTTCCTTTGCGGCATCTTCCTTTGAAACAAAAGTTGCAGACTTGGTATATTCCGCCAAAGCCAGACTTTGCTTGAGTTGCGTAATTTCAACTTCCTTCGCCGTGTCTTTCAAAAAAACGGTTATCGCAATTTGTTCCTTAAAATAATCGGCTACTTTTTTTGAATTCAAAACCAACAATCCCAACAGGCCCAATAGAAAAAGAACCAGTGAAATACTGATAACTACTGAAAAATAGGAAGAAATCAACCTGCGTTTTTGATATTTTTCAAAAGAAGAACTCATAGGGTTTGCTGAATTTTGCCGTAAAAATACAAGTAATTTTGCATCTTGTGTTAAACAACGCCGAAAGTTTCCAATTTGTTATAATAAGATTATTTTTGGAGTGCCCTAAATTTCGGTATTATCATAAAAAATTTGCTAAAATCCCTAAAAATTTCCCGACCGGGACTTTGGTTTCCAACAATTTGGATTTATTTGGTTCCATTCCAACTAGCTTCAAACTTTTGGGAAAAACCACTTTTTTGGGTTGGACTCTTCTTTGTTACTTTTCCTTTGAATTTCTTGGTTTACGGATTGAATGATTTTACTGATGGCAAAGCAGATTCCTTAAACCCGCGAAAGGGAAACTATCTTTTTGGTGCCAAATTGAGCAAAGAAGAACTAACCAACGTACCGTGGCACATCTGCTGTGTAATGGTGCCTTTTTTGGCATATTTCGCTTACGTTGGCGGCGGCGAACTTTTCATTCTTTTATTGTTTATGATTGTTATTAATATCATTTACAACTACAAACCCTTTCGACTAAAAGAACGCCCGCCGTTTGAGATTTTAATACAGGTTGGATATGTTTTCACGGCACTTTTCAGTATTCAGCTGAACAATTTGGAAATGCTTCCATGGCAAACAATGCTTTACCTCACACTCTTTGCTTTTCAAGCCCATATTGCTGGGGAAATTATGGATATTGAACCCGATAAGTTGGTCGGAAAGAAAACCACTGCAGTTTTAATAGGAAGAAAAAATGCGAAGTTTTTAATGCTTTTTCTACTATTATTTGAAGCGTATATCTTGAAATTCTGGTTTGATGATTGGGTATTGTCGGGCTTTTTGGCGGTTTTTTCGCTTTGGCTGATTTTGGATATTTTCGTTTTTTTCAAAGACAAACCTTATACGTTGAGACAAATGAAAATCTTCGGGATCGCCATCAACGTTTCCGCAATTCTTTCGATGATTTGGGTACTTTATTCCGGAAATTTGCTACATCCAAATTTTTAAAATATAGGGTTTTACTTCTTCCAATAAACCTTAAATTTGCGGCTCTTTCCACCAGTGGAAATAATTTTCAAAAGAAAAACAAGAAGATGGGCAAATATCACTTCAACGAGATAGAAGCAAAGTGGCAAAAACATTGGGCCGAAAATCAAACCTTTAAGGCCGAGAACGATAGCGAAAAACCGAAATACTATGTTTTGGATATGTTTCCCTATCCGTCCGGCGCGGGCTTGCACGTTGGGCATCCGCTCGGGTACATTGCCAGTGATATTTATGCGCGCTACAAACGCCACCAAGGGTTTAATGTGTTGCATCCGCAGGGTTATGATTCTTTCGGACTTCCGGCAGAGCAATATGCCATCCAAACGGGGCAGCATCCCGCAAAAACTACTGAAGAAAATATTGCCCGTTACCGCGAACAGCTTGATAAAATAGGTTTTTCCTTCGATTGGAGCCGAGAGGTGCGTACTTCAAACCCTGAATATTACAGATGGACGCAGTGGATTTTCCTGCAGCTTTTTGAAAGTTGGTATGATAAGGATTTAGATAAAGCTCGCTCTATTGAAGAGCTTCGCGCCATTTTTTCTTCTGAAGGAAATATTCACATAAACGCAGTTTGCGATGAAGGAATTGCACATTTCACGGCTTCGGATTGGCTTGGTTTTTCTGAAACTAAAAAGCAGGAAATCCTTTTAAAATATAGATTGACCTATTTGGCCGAAACCGAAGTAAACTGGTGCCCGCAACTGGGAACCGTTTTGGCAAATGACGAAATAGTAAACGGCGTTTCCGAACGCGGCGGCTATCCGGTTGTGCGAAAAAAGATGAAACAGTGGAGCATGCGCATCACAGCCTACGCTCAGCGTTTATTGGACGGACTAGATAAAATAGATTGGCCGCAACCATTGAAGGATTCGCAGACCAATTGGATTGGCAGGAGCAAAGGGGCTACGGTGGAATTCAAAATTCAGAATTCAGAATTCAAAATTCCAGTGTTTACAACCCGCCCCGATACCATCTTCGGAGTAAGTTTTATGGTTTTGGCGCCGGAGCACGATTTGGTTTCAAAAATCACCACCGCCCAACATAAAGAAGCAGTTGGAAAGTATGTGGAAGCCACCGCAAAACGCAGCGAGCGCGAACGAATGGCCGATGTAAAAACCATCACCGGCGTGTTCACGGGCGCGTATGCGGAGCATCCATTTACAAAGGAACCTATTCCAATTTGGATTGGCGATTACGTTTTGGCGGGTTACGGCACGGGCGCGGTAATGAGCGTTCCCTGTGGCGACCAGCGCGATTATGATTTTGCGAAACATTTCAATCTGCCCATTCCGAATATATTTAAGGATGCGGATATTTCTGAGGAAGCCTATTCCGATAAGGAAAATACAATTATTGCCAATAGCGATTTTCTCAACGGCTTAAACTATGCCGAAGCTACCGATAAAATAATCGCTGCCTTGGAGGAAAAAGGGATTGGCAAAGGCAAAATAAACTACCGATTGCGCGATGCCGTTTTTAGTCGCCAGCGCTATTGGGGCGAGCCCTTCCCTATTTATTACAAAGACGGAATGCCGCAAATTATCCCTACGGAATCTTTGCCATTGCGCCTTCCCGAAGTTGAAAAATACCTGCCAACCGAAGAAGGTGAGCCGCCGTTGGGCCGTGCCGATGATTGGGCGTGGAATGAAAAGGAGTTGTCGGTTGTCAGTTGTGAGTTGATTGACCACAAAACTGTTTTTCCTTTGGAATTGAACACCATGCCGGGTTGGGCGGGAAGTAGTTGGTACTTTTTCCGATATATGGAAGATGAAAAGCGCGACGAAGTTTTTGCCTCAAAAGAAGCATTGAACTATTGGAAAAACGTGGATTTATATATTGGCGGAAGCGAGCATGCCACCGGCCATTTATTGTACAGCCGTTTTTGGGTAAAATTTATGCACGACCGCGGCTTGGTGCCCGTGGACGAACCTTTTAAGAAGCTGATAAATCAAGGGATGATTTTGGGGGAGAGTGCTTTTGTGAATAGAATTACGGCAGGTTATAATAAAGGCGATACTTATTATGTATTTCAAAGCTCAGTTCCGATTCTTATATCTGATTCTTTTATTGATAAAAGTTTAAAACATATTCATAACATTGATAAAGATTCTAATTCGAAAACATACAATATTATATTACAGAAATTTATTGAATTAAATCCTGATTTTAAAAACCAAGAAATTGAATTTAGTTATACTCCATTTCACGTTGATTTAGCTTTGATAAATGAGACAAAAAATGAATTAGACATTGAAACTTTCAAAAATTGGCGAGAAGAATATAAAAACGCAGAATTTATTACTGAAGAAGATGGGAGTTTCAAAGTTTCCCGCGAAGTAGAAAAAATGTCCAAAAGCAAATACAACGTGGTAAACCCCGATGATATTTGCGAGCAATACGGCGCCGACACTTTAAGAATGTACGAAATGTTCCTCGGCCCGCTGGAACAGGCAAAACCGTGGAATACCGCCGGTATTACGGGCGTACACGGTTTCCTTAAAAAACTTTGGAAATTGTATCATTCGGGCGAGAACGAAAGTTTTTATGTTTCGGATGATTCGGCTTCAAAAGATAGCTTGAAAACTTTGCACAAAACCATCAAAAAAGTACAGGAGGATATTGAGAATTTCAGTTTCAATACTTCGGTTTCCTCTTTTATGATTGCGGTGAACGAGCTTTCGGCAGAAAAATGTAATTCACGCGAAGTTTTGGAGCCGTTGGCAATTCTTATTTCGCCCTATGCGCCGCATATTGCGGAAGAGCTTTGGGAGAAATTGGGCCATTCGGGAAGCATTTCCACAGCGCCTTTCCCAAAATTTGAGGAGAAATATTTGGTGGAAAGCAACAAGGAATACCCCATCTCCTTTAACGGAAAAATGCGTTTTACCTTGGAACTTCCACTTGATTTAAGCAAAGATGAAATTGAATCTGCCGTAATGGCACACGAGAAGACAGCCCAATATTTAGAGGGAAGAACGCCGAAAAAGGTAATTATCGTGCCCGGAAAAATCGTAAATATCGTGGGTTAAAAATTTGCACGCTTTTTGATTAAATTTGAAGTAAGAATTTAAAAACTAAAAAAAATGTTTGGATACTATATAATTGCAGGAATAATCTTTTTGGTGAGTTGGTACGTAAGCCACAAATTGAAAAGCAAGTTTAAGGAATACAGCAAAATCCACCTTCAAAATGGAATGAGCGGGAAGGAAATCGCCGAAAAAATGCTCGCCGATAACGGTATTACTGATGTTCAGGTTATTTCTGTTGCAGGACAATTGACGGATCATTATGATCCATCAAAGAAAACGGTAAACTTGAGTGAGCCAGTTTATATGCAGCGCAACGCAGCTGCGGCAGCGGTTGCGGCCCACGAATGTGGCCACGCCGTGCAACACGCCACAGCTTACAGTTGGTTGAAATTGCGATCCACCATTGTTCCGGCGGTTAGCGTTTCAAGTAAACTTTCCAATTTTGTGATTATGGCCGGTATTATTCTTTTCGCAACTGGTTCCACTTTTGGGACTTGGATTTTCGGAGTAGGAATTTTACTTTTTGCAGTAACTACGGCTTTTGCTTTTATAACGCTTCCAGTGGAATTTGACGCAAGTAAAAGAGCGCTGGTTTGGTTGGAAAGCAGCAATATGGTTACGCCACAGGAACACGCAGGAGCAAAAGACGCATTGAAATGGGCGGCGAGAACGTATGTTGTTGCAGCGCTTGGTTCTTTGGCAACCTTGCTATATTTCATCTCAATTTTCTTGGGAAGAAGATAAAACGATTTACGATTTTAGATTGACGATTGTCGATTTTTGAATTAAAAAAACCCGCGGATACGCGGGTTTTTTCATTACTCATTACTCATTACTCATTACTCAATTACTCATTACTCACTACTCACTACTCACTACTCAATGAACATTGTCCGGATTGTAGCCCGCATATTTCACTTCTTCCTCGTGAAAAATGACTCCGTTTTCTTCTAATTCTTTTAAAATTGGTTCGTAAACTTCTTTTGCGATTGGAAGTTGAACTCCGGGAGTGGTTATTTCTTCATTTAAAATTTTCAAAGCAGCAATTGCTACAGGAAGTCCAACGGTTTTCGCCATTGCGGTGTAGGTTTGGTCTTCTCCAATCAATGCCATGTGACTGTCAATCTGGTATTGTTTTCCATCTAATTCATAGCCAAACTTATGATACATTACAATCATATCTTTATCGTGTGGGGCCAAAGTCCATTTGTCTTCCAGTATTTTTTGAAGTCCCATTGCTGGAGTTGCATCTTTTATTCCCAAAGTTTTTTCTTTGGTGAAAAGATCCAATTCTTCCAATTTGTCCCACATTAAATCATCTTGTTCTATTTTCAGAGCGTGGCGAAGTTTTAATTCTACTGAATCTGATGGTGAATAGGGTAGAAAAAGATTCACGAATTCTCGATAGCTCATATTTTCAGAATCGGGAATGGTGTAGCTGTCATCGGTCATTCCCAACTGAACAAACATATTCCAGGCGCGGCTGAAACCCACACGGCGAATGGTGCCGCGATACAGCGTTAAAATATTTTCCAATCCATAAACTGACTGGTATTGTAAGGAATTTCGATTGGCATACACTTCAAATTTGCCATACCCTTCAATATTGATAAATTCGGTTCTTCGGAAAAGTCTGTGATACGGAATATACTTGTATTTACCTTCCTGTATAAATTCCGCAGCGCCGCCTTGGCCTGCCAAAACAACGTTTCGTGGATTCCAGGTAAATTTATAATTCCAAAGATTGTTATCGCTTTCCGGGGCAATCAAGCCTCCGCAGAACGATTCAAAAAGCAGCATTTTTCCGCCTTTGGCACGAATTCTATCAATCACTTGCATGGCGCTCATATGGTCCACTCCAGGATCGAGCCCAATTTCATTCATAAAAACCAAGCCTTTTGATTCGGCTTTATGGTTCAGCGCCTGCATTTCTTTGCTTACGTAAGATGCCGTAACCATATGCTTTCCAAATTCAATGCAATCGCGGGCTACTTCAATATGATAGCGTGCGGGAAGCATGGAGATTACCAAATCACTGTTTTCCACCGCTTCCTTTCTTTGCACATCATTAAAAACATCGAGCATAATCCCTCGGGCATTGGGATGGCCAGCTGTAAATTTTTGCGCAGACTGAATGGAAATATCCCCAATGGTTATAAAAAGGTCTTCTTTTTCACTTTTGTCAAGCAAATAACGAATCAAACTTGTGGCAGATCTTCCTGCACCTATAATTAATATGTTTCTCATTGGGAGAGTTTTTTGTTAACTTTGAAGATAGATTTTGTAATGGACGAAATTACTAATTCCAAATTTTAAAAATGACAGTTTTAGATAAAAAAATGGTGGTGACAGCTTCTTTTCTCACCGCCTTCACAATTGCTCTTGGGGCTTTTGGAGCACACGGTTTAAAAAATATTGTGGAAGCTTCGGCATTAAATACTTTTGAAACTGGCGTGCGCTACCAAATGTACCATTGTCTCGCCATTTTAGTGTTGGGATTGGCTCCAACAATTCAAGAGAAACTAAAAAAAACTGTGTTTTGGTTTTTTATTTTAGGAATAATCCTTTTTTCGGGGTCTATTTATCTGCTCGCGCTGAATGAAGTTTTGCCTTTTAACGCTGCCAAGATTGGATTTATAACCCCAATTGGAGGGTTAATGTTTATCATTGGTTGGTTTTGGTTTGCTTACAAGATACTTACGTTAAAGAACAAATAAATGTTTTTTATATTTTCTTCAATCTCTCTAAGATTTGCTACTTTTGTACTCTACAAAATTTAAAAAAGGTATGGTCGATAAAAACCAAGCTACGAAAACGATTTCGATTGATAAATACGGAATCAAAAATGCAAAAGTTAAATATCAACTTTCTTCTGAAGAACTTCACGACGAAACATTGCAAAAAGGACAAGGTGAAGAAGCCGCTAGTGGTGCCTTGTCAGTAAACACTGGAGAATTTACAGGAAGGTCCCCAAAAGATAGATTTATTGTAAAAGACGATGTTACTCGTGACAAAGTTTGGTGGGGAAACGTAAACATTCCGTTTCCGCCAGATATGTTCGATGCGCTTTACAACAAGGTTGTTGATTATCTTTCAGGAAAAGAAGTGTACGTTCGCGATAGCTATGCCTGCGCTGACGAAAAATACAAACTAAACATTCGGGTAATTACTGAAAACCCATGGTCTAATATGTTTGCCCACAATATGTTTCTTCGTCCCAATGAAGAAGAATTGGCATCTTTTGACCCAGAATGGCTTATTGTGAATGCGCCTGGGTTTTTGGCAAATCCAGAATTAGATGGCACCCGTCAACATAATTTTGCAATATTAAACTTCACAAAAAAAATAGCTTTAATTGGTGGGACAGGATATACTGGTGAAATTAAAAAAGGAATTTTTTCTGCTCTTAACTTTATTCTCCCTGTAGATAAAAACACAATGCCAATGCATTGCTCTGCAAACGTTGGTGATGATGGAGAAACGGCTATTTTCTTTGGCCTATCAGGAACTGGAAAAACAACACTTTCTGCAGACCCAGATCGTAAATTGATTGGTGATGACGAACACGGTTGGACTGAAGACAACAAAATCTTCAACTTTGAAGGAGGTTGTTACGCGAAGGTTATAAATCTTTCTGAAGAAAACGAACCAGATATTTTTAATGCTATAAAGCCAGGTGCAATCCTTGAAAATGTTGTAATGGATGAAAATGGCGAAGTTGATTTTGCCAATACTTCCATTACCCAAAACACAAGGGTTAGTTATCCAATCTATCACATTAAAAACATTCAAGTGCCATCGATAGGCCACAACCCAAAAAATATTTTCTTCTTAACTGCAGATGCTTTTGGTGTTTTGCCTCCAATTTCAAAATTGACTCCTGGGCAAGCGGCATATCACTTTATTAGTGGTTATACTGCAAAAGTTGCAGGAACTGAAGAAGGAATAAACGAGCCAACGCCAAACTTCTCAGCATGTTTTGGCGCCCCTTTTATGCCACTTCACCCAACAGAGTATGCCGAAATGTTAAGCAAAAAGATGAAGACAGCTGGTGTTAACGTTTGGCTGGTTAATACAGGATGGACAGGTGGACCTTATGGTGTGGGAAGTAGAATGAAACTGAAATACACCCGTGCAATGATTTCTGCTGCATTGGAAGGAAAACTGAAAGATGTTGAATTTGAAAAGCACCCAATTTTCAATTTGATGATGCCGAAATCCTGTCCGAACGTTCCTTCGGAAATATTAAACCCTAAGGAAACCTGGAAGAACAAAAAGGCATATGATATTCAAGCAAAAGAATTGGCAAACTCTTTCAAAGAGAACTTTGCTAAATTTGAAAGTTATGCAAATGATGAAATTCTATCCGGAGCTCCCGCTTCAGAATAATTTCTTTAAATAGTTAATAAACAAAAAGGCTTGCCAATATGGCAAGCCTTTTTTTATTTGCAATTAATCGATCTTATTTTTTGTTGTTCACCTCTTTAATGTACTTTTCCAAAGCCATTGTCATAGAAGGAGTTTCGGGGGTTGGGGCTTGAATGTCCACGCGTAGACCTTGCTCAGTGGCTGCTTTTACCGTTGTGTTTCCAAATACCGCTATGCGTGTATCTTTTTGATCAAAATCAGGGAAGTTTTCAAAAAGAGATTCAATTCCACTGGGGCTGAAAAACACTAAAATGTCATAGTAAACGTCACGAAGATCTGAAAGGTCGCTGATAACGGTTTTGTAAAACGTAGCTTCTTTCCAATCTACTTTTAATTCGTTCAATACTTCCGGCACTTCAGGCTTCAACTTATCTGAAGTTGGAAGCAGGAATTTTTCGTTTTTATACTTTTTTATCAAAGGAGCAAGTTCAGAAAAAGTTCTTTTTCCCACATAGATTTTCCGCTTTCTGTAAACAACATATTTTTGAAGATAATAAGCTACCGCTTCACTCAAGCAAAAATATTTCATGGTGTCTGGCACCTTAAAACGAAGCTCGTCTGCAATCCTAAAATAATGATCCACAGAATTTCGACTCGTAAGAATAATTGCGGAATAATGGGTAAGATCAACTTTTTGGGCTCGAACATCCTTTCCTGACACGCCTTCAACGTGAATAAAAGGCCGGAAATCTATTTTTACTTTTTGTTTTTCGATTAAATCGAAATAGGGAGAGTTTTCAATTTTAGGCTCGGGCTGGGAAACCAAAATAGTTTTCACTTTCATAGATGTTCCTGATTTTTATTATAATATCCAACTAAACAAACGTTTTGTAGAGGATAATATAGGGTGCGATTTCAAGTGCGCAAAGATACAAAATAAAATAGAAGAAATTACTGAATATTAATTTTCCGTTTTTCTTATAACTGTATAGCAATGCAATAGCGTTTAAGGCAAGGGCGAAGCCACCAAAAATTACCAGTGTTATTCGGGTTGGTGGGTAAACATAAAGAAAGAAAAGATTGCCGAGAAAAAATAAAATTCCCAAAAAATTGCGATAGCTAAGCTTTTGATATAAATAATTGTTGATAAGCTCGTCCATGGAAAAAATATTTGCAACAATTTTTTCCAAAGAAAACTTTATAAGGATGAAAACACTGTAAGCCGTGCAAATTTGAAGAAAGAGCCACTCGTTTTTTTGAATTTCGGAAGGATTGTAAACCTTAAATAACAAAAAGACAAAAATAGAAACACAAATTATCTGTACAACGAATAGCATCATATTAAAAGGATGGTTCAGTTCGTCATTTTTCCCGTGAACAAAAAAATATTGGTTGGTTATAGGTAGCAACGAAAATTCGTGAAATCTTTTGGGATAAAAATATTTGGATAGCGCAAAAAGAACAAAGCAGGCAACTAACAAATATGCGGCCCAATCGGTTGATATAATAAGTCTTTCACTGAAATCCAACTTCAATATTTTTGGTAAAGGTACAGTAAAATAAATTTTCTTTTTTGGGCATCAATTAGATTTTACTTCACATTTATTTATTCAAAAAAGGGTACATTTGCGCTAAAATAGCAGTATGTCCAAGGCAGTAGTGGTGGTGCCAACCTACAATGAAATTGAAAATATAGAGCGGCTGCTACGTACTGTTTTTTCATTGCAGCGTGAATTTCACATATTGGTTGTGGATGACAACTCCCCAGACGGCACGGCCAAGGTGGTTGAGGCAAATTTCAAAATATATCCCGATAAATTGTTCATTATTAATCGCAGTGAAAAGAAGGGTTTGGGCTCAGCTTATATAGCGGGTTTCAAATGGGCTTTGGAAAACGAATACGATTATATTTTTGAAATGGATGCAGATTTTTCACATAATCCCAATGATTTAATTAGGCTGTTCAATGCTTGCCACAAAGAAGGGAATGATATGGCTATTGGTTCGCGTTATGTGAAAGGCGTAAATGTAGTAAACTGGCCAATGAGCCGAGTTTTAATGTCTTGGCTGGCTTCAAAATATGTGCGTCTTGTGATGCGGATGGATATTTATGACACTACGGCTGGGTTTATATGTTATAAAAGAAAAGTACTACAGAAAATAAACTTGGACAACATTCGTTTTGTGGGCTATGCCTTTCAGATTGAAATGAAATTCAAAACCTATATCAGTAACTTCAAGATAAAAGAAGTGCCTGTTATTTTCACGGATCGCACAAAGGGAGAATCCAAAATGAGTTCTGGCATTATTTCTGAAGCTATTTTTGGAGTGATTGCAATGAAATTTAAGAGTGTATTTAACCGAAAAAGATTTAATGAAGCATCTTTTCATTAAGCTTTAACCTATAGTGGAATATTAAAAAAGATGTTCCAAACCTTACTGAACAAAGACGGAGTATTTCCTTAAAAAAAGAACTTTATAAACAAATGAAATCAGTTTTAATCAAGAATGCGAATATTGTAAATGAAGGCGAAATCGTAAAAGGCGATGTGCTTGTTGAGAATGGACGTATAGCGGAAATTTCTGAGACCATAAGTGCAAAATCTTCAGAAACGAAAGTGATCGATGCTGATGGAAGCTATTTGCTGCCGGGAATGATTGACGATCAAGTACATTTTCGTGAACCCGGACTGACGCACAAAGCCAATATTGAAACCGAGTCAAAGGCAGCGGTGGCAGGCGGAATCACTTCTTTCATTGAAATGCCGAACACCGTTCCGCATGCTACGACTATTGAATTGCTGGAAGATAAATTTGATATTGCTTCAAAGACTTCTTGGGCCAACTATTCCTTTATGTTTGGTGGCACAAATGATAATTTGGATGAAATTTTAAAAGTAGATCCACAAAAGGTGGCTGGGCTGAAATTATTTTTAGGTTCTTCCACAGGAAATATGTTGGTTGATGATCCAAAGACTTTGGAGGAAATTTTCAGCAAAACAAATTTACTTATTTCTGCACATTGTGAAGATGAGGCAACCATTAAAGAAAATTTGGACAAATATAAATCTGAGTATGGCGAAGAAATTCCTATAGAGCTTCACCCAAAAATAAGAAGTGAAGAAGCTTGTTATATTTCGTCTTCAAAAGCTATAAAGCTTGCAGAAAAAACTGGCGCGCGCCTTCATGTTTTCCATCTTTCAACGGAAAAAGAAACGCATCTTTTTGGCAATAAAAAACCACTTTCAGAAAAGAAAATAACCGCTGAGGTTTGCATTCACCATTTGTGGTTTACGGATGAAGATTACAAAACTAAAGGCACCAAAATAAAATGGAACCCAGCCGTAAAGACTGAAAAAGACAGGGACGGTTTGCTAAAAGCATTGCTCGATGACCGAATTGACGTTATTGCAACAGACCACGCACCGCACACTTTAGACGAAAAAAACAATAAATATTTAAATGCTCCCTCAGGTGGCCCATTGGTGCAGCACGCCTTGGTTGCGTTATTGGAAATGTATCACAAAGGAAAAATTTCTTTGGAAAAAATTGTTGAAAAAACCGCTCATAATCCAGCCATTTTATTTCAAATAAAAGAACGTGGTTATATTCGCAAAGGCTACAAGGCAGACTTGGTTTTGGTCGATCTCAATTCACCTTGGACTGTAAAAAAAGAAAACCTTCTTTATAAATGTGGATGGTCGCCTTTTGAGGGAACAATCTTTAAATCACGGGTTACGCATACTTTGGTAAACGGCATAGTGGTTTATGAAAATTCAAAATTCCCTAACAAAAGCATTCCGGAAAGACTTACTTTTAACAGATAATGAAGCAATCGCTATTTTTTATAATACTCACTTTAGGTCTCTTTGGCTGTCAGGATGTAAAACAACCTGAAAAGCCAAAAAACCTTATTGCAAAAGATAAAATGGTCGATATACTCATGGAAACCTATTTGGCTAATGCCGCCCGAAGTATTGACAATAAGGCAATCACTTCAAAAGGCATAAAAATGGATTCCTTGGTCTATAAAAAATTTGGAATAGACAGTCTGCAGTTCGTAAAAAGCAATGCATATTATGCTGCAGATGTAAATACATACATGGAAATTGTTCAAAAAGTTGAAGCTCGGCTTACCGGAATGCAACAAAAAATGGACAGTATTTGGGAAAAGAATTATGTGGGGAAAGATAGTATCACTCCCAAATTGATTGAAAATAAAGCAGATGTTGAGCCAGCAAAAGATAGTTTAATTTGATGCTTTCCCTGTTTCTTTTGCAATTCTTTCCAAGGTTGTCTCGATTGGTATAAATTGAAAACCAAGCTCGTTTTTTATTTTGGAAGAATCGTAAAATGATAATGTGAACATAGATCGCACGTTAGCTTTTATAAGTCTTCTTTTGGTCATGAAAAGTTTATTTGATAGCCAATCCATTCCGCTTAAAAAAAGCATAATTTTTTTCGACAATTTTTTTGTGGGCGGTTTTTTTGCGAACAATAGGGCTAGTTTGGAGAGCAGTTCTTTATAAGTAACATTTTCGCTAACCAAAATAAATTGCTCGTTTGTTATTTCAGAATCCATCAAATCAATCATTGCTTTTGCCACATCTTGAACATCAACAATACCCATTGCTCCAGATGGATAATATGGTATGCCGCTTGCTCCCAAAGAAATAATCACACCACTTCCACCTCCGTCTGGTGAGAAGCCCAAAATAACGCCTGGATTGATTATCACTGCATTTAAGCCTTCTTGTGTGCCGCGCCAAACTTCCATCTCGGCACCATACTTTGTTATGGCATAGACACTATTTTTTTCGTCGGGATTCCAAGAAGTTTCTTCAGTAACTAATTGATTTTGTAAATTGTTCCCCAAGGTAGCAACAGAACTTACGTAACAGAGCTTTTCAATATTATTTGCCAAACAGAGGTTCACAATATTTGCAGTGCCTTCAATATTTGCTTTTTTGAGTATTTTATATTTTGAAGGATTAAAAGTTATGAAAGCTGCACAATGATAAACTTTTGTGATGCCCTTAAAAGCAACTGTCAGTGCAGGAATTTCTGTAATGTTTGCTTCAACCCATTCAATTTTATTGAAAAGTGAATCCACTTCGGAAGTGTAGAGGGCAAAAACCTTTTTCACAGAATGGATGTCACTCTTTTTTCTGTGAATTGCCCGCACCGGCTCGTTTTTCTTTAAAAGAAAATACAAAAGGTGCGAACCCACCAAACCTGTGCCGCCAGTTACTAAAACCATAAGGCGAAAATAAGGAATGAAATTGAAACTAAAATCGAAATTGAAATTGATTGTGTGCAATCTGAAAACTTGAATTTTCAATCTTGAAACTTGAATCTTTATTTGATAGCCCTATCTTTGCACAAATTTTAAAAAAATGAAGCTGAAAAATTTCGTTGAAGAACTACAATGGCGCGGTATGATCCACGATGTAATGCCCGAAACAGAAAAACACTTAATGGAAACCATGCGTGCTGCTTATGTAGGTTTTGACCCAACTGCAGACTCGTTGCATATTGGCAATTTGGTTCCGATTATGCTTTTGTCTTTCTATCAGCGCTGTGGGCATAAACCTGTAGCATTGGTAGGCGGAGCCACAGGAATGATCGGTGATCCTTCGGGGAAAAGTGCCGAGCGCAATTTGCTTGATGAAGCTGCGCTTCGCCACAATCAGGAATGTGTTAAAAATCAACTTTCACAGTTTTTGGATTTTTCTTCGGGAGCCGAAAATCAAGCGGTTTTAGTTAATAATTACGATTGGATTAAGGAGTTTTCCTTTCTTGATTTTATAAGAAAAGTTGGAAAGCATATTACCGTTAACTATATGATGGCTAAAGATTCCGTAAAAACAAGATTGAGCGGCGAGAGTGCCGATGGCCTTTCGTTTACGGAATTTACATACCAATTAATACAGGGCTACGACTTTGTCCATTTAAATAGAAATCTAAACTGTACCCTACAAATGGGCGGTAGCGATCAGTGGGGGAATATTACCACCGGAACAGAACTTTTGCGTAGAATGGACGGCACTAAAGGCTATGCGTTAACGTGCCCCTTAATAACTAAAAGTGATGGGAGTAAGTTTGGAAAAAGTGAAGGCGGAAATGTGTGGCTGGATGCGACAAAGACTTCACCTTACAAATTTTACCAATATTGGTTGAACACCAGTGATGACGATGCTGAAAAGTATATCAAAATTTTTACGTTCCTTGATAAAGTAACGATAGAAAATCTAGTTACAGAACACAAAGAAGCGCCCCATTTACGATTGCTTCAGAAACGTTTGGCGAAGGAAGTCACCACAACCGTCCATAGTACTGAAGAGTTTGAAAAAGCCGTAAAAGCATCTGAAATACTGTTTGGAAATTCCACTTCGGAAGATTTAAAAACGCTTGATGAAAAAACTTTTCTCGATGTTTTTGAGGGCGTGCCCCAGGCTGAAATTTCAAAAGAGGAATTGAAAAATGGACTTGATATTATTGGCGCATTAGCCGAGAAAACAGGATTTTTAAAGTCAAATGGAGAAGCGAGGCGCGCTCTAAAGGAAAACTCTATTTCAGTGAACAAAGAAAAAGTTTCCGACGATTTTACGGTTACCGAAAACGATTTGATTAACGGACAATTTGTACTCCTGCAGCGCGGGAAGAAGAATTATTTTATCATTAAGTCTGTATAACTATTCATAGATTGATCTTATAAAAAAATCCCCGGCAAAGATTGCACGGGGATTTTTCGATTAACTAACCAACCAAATTATGAAAAATCATCACTTTTTCACAGTTTATTGGTCGTAGCGCTATTTAATAACTTACACTGTTTTTCAGTTATCTGTGTTAAATATTTCTTTATAAAATCATCAAATTACAGCCGCGTATATCACTAGAATCGAAACGGCCCAACACCTCAAAAGTACCATCGTCAAAAGTTTTCCCCAAATCTTGAGTTGCAATAAAAGAGCAGGAGTATAGGTTTGCCAAATCAATCACATTTATTCCCCCAGTCTTCCCAAGAGTATAGGAAAATGCATCTTCAGTGTCTCGTGTTAAGATTTTCATCCACGGAGGGCAGGAAAAAAGACCATCACCAACAGAATAGGCTTGAGATAGCAACTCCGTCATTCCATATTCACTATGTATTTTTTGAACACCAAACCCTTTCTTTAAAATTTGGTGCAGTTCCTCTTTTATCATTTCCTTTCGGCGACCTTTCATTCCGCCGGTTTCCATTACAATCGTATTTTTAAGTTGAAACCTTCTCTTTTCAATTAAATCGAGCAAGGCATAAGAAACCCCAATAAGGATTGTTTTTTGACCACTGTCTTCCAGAAAATTCAATTTTTCAATCAGCGCATCCGTTTCATATAAATAAAAGCCACTATTGGGATTGTTGCTTTTTTCAATTAAACTTTCAACCATATAAATCAGGGAAGAGCCATCGCGTTCCAAATAGGAAGGAAGTAAGGCCAAGATTGTAAAGCTTGAGGGATTGCCATATTGTTTTTCAAAGGCTTTGAGAAAACTTTTTTCATATAGCTTTAAGTCGGCCACATAATGTTTGCTGGTGATGCTGCCTGTTGTGCCACTGCTTGTAAAAACAATTTGTTCGGTTAGGTTTTCAGAAATTATCTCATTGCTTTTGAAAAATTGAATTGGAAGAAATGGAATGTGTTCGACGGTTTTTACCTCTGAAACATTTGTATTTAAAAGATTGCAAAAAGTGCGATAGACCAAAACATTATTATACTGAAAACGGAATACTTCCAACGCAAGACGGTCAAAATCTTCGTAAGTATTGATATTAAAAATTTCTTTTTTCAGCATTTTTTAACGGTGAAATTTCAGTTCAAAAATAGGCAAATAAAAAAGCTCCTGCCGAAACAGGAGCTTTAAAAATAAAGTTTATAATGGATTACTTAACAACCAATTTCTTGGTAGTTGAAGTTTTTCCTTGCTCGATTTTCAAGATGTAAACACCGCTGTTTAAGGCTGAAATGTCTAATCTGTCACCGTTTAAGATAGTTTTTACAACTTGCTTTCCAAGTACGTCAAATATTGAAATATTTTTAGCGCCGCTAACTTTTGAAGTGATATTTACATATCCTTTTGTTGCAGGATTTGGATACACAGCAAACTGATCAGCCGTTTGTTCGTTTACACCAATTGTACCGTCAAAAGAAATATTGTCAAACCAAAAAGATTCTGCGCTAGCGTTCGTTCTTCCTTCAATAACAAGTTGAACTATGCTGTTTGGAAGGGCTGCTGTAGCGTTTTGCCATTGCAGTTGGTATTCTCCACTTCCAGCATCAAAAGGAACAAGATCGTCAAGATCCATTCCGGTGGAATTGAAAAGATCAATTTCAGTACTGTTGGTAATGTCTCTCACATAGATTCGCAATCTATCTGAGCCAGATTCATTAACAGTTCCATCGCCTTCATAATTTCCATTAGTTGGAGTGTCATTTATTGACAAAAGAAAATCCAATGATATAGCTCCAGAATTGGCAAGTGTTAAATCTACTTGGTCAAATTCTAAGGTCATATTTCCGTCAATGTCATTCATTTGGTATCCTTTGTCACCATCAGTAAAAAGAACGCTTGGTGAAGGAGTAAAATCTGTTACGCCAACAAAATCTCCATCAGTCAAGCCAACATCTGGAGTGTCATAAGGAGAATAAGAAGCATTAAAGCCTATTTCACCTCCAGCAGTAATAAAATCTACAAGAGGTTCGCCGGCATTATTAATAAGGTCATGTGCTACGTTAGCATCGCCAGTATCGTTGTATTTTCCGGGAAGCGCATCTGGCTCCTCAAAACTGGTTCCTGCAATTTGGGCAAAAGAAACGGCACCCATCAAAAGAGCCGCAAGTAAAGTAATTTTTTTCATCAGTAATTTTTTAAATATTGTGCAAAGATAAATAAATGTTTGAGTTTTAAAAAAATGATATCAATCATAAGGGTGAATTTAACGTAAAGATAAGATTGTAACTTCTTGTAAACTCCCACGATGTTATCAAAACGTTATCTGATGGTTAACAATAAGTGTGCTAAACTTTACTGATGTTAAATAATAGTATCTTTGAAACGTTAAAAAAAAGATTCATTTTTAATATGAAGAAAAAAGATATTAAAATTTTGTTGGTTGATGACGAGCCGGATATTCTTGAAATAATCCGTTATAATCTTACTTCCGAAGGCTACCATGTTGAAATTGCAGAAAATGGCTTTGAAGCCATAGCACAAGCCAAAATAGTAAAGCCTCAGCTCATTATTATGGATGTGATGATGCCAAAAATGGACGGTATTGAAGCTTGTGAAAAAATCAGGAACATTCCAGAGCTTTCCGAAACGGTAATCACTTTTTTAACAGCCCGAGGTGAAGATTACTCACAAATGGCCGGTTTTGAAGCCGGAGCAGATGATTATATTACAAAGCCCATTAAGCCAAAAGTGCTTGTTAGCAAAGTGAAAGCATTGCTGCGAAGGTTTAAGGAAGAGGAGGAAGATGAAAAAATAAAACTGGGAAATTTAACGATCAATCGTGAAGAATATAAAATTCTGCTCGGCAAAGAGGAAATTATTCTTCCGCGTAAAGAATTTGAACTTTTGGCCTTGCTTGCATCTAAACCTGGAAAAGTATTTAAGCGCGAAGATATTTTGGATAGCATTTGGGGAAATGATGTGATTGTTGGCGGCAGAACGATTGATGTTCACATCAGGAAACTCCGCGAAAAAATAGGTGATGATAGATTTAAGACCGTAAAGGGTGTTGGCTATAAATTTGTGGTTTAAAAAAAATGAAATTTTCCAAAAAATATAATTTCGCCGCTTCCACTTCACTTCTCATTGCTTTTTTCTCGACCTTGGCAATGGGCATTTTTTTATATTTTTTATTTAATTTTATTTCTGCTTGGCTGCTTCTCTTCTTTCTAATTTTATTTTTTATTACATTTTTCATTCTTCAATATCGGGTTGAGAAATTTATTTATTTCCGAATAAAAAAAATATATAAAGACGTTCGCATTCTAAATGAAAAGGATTTTCCAAAGCCATCTGTTACAACAGATATGGAAGTTCTAACCCGCGAAGTTGAAAATTATGTAAACGTCAAAAAACTGGAAATAGAGACCTTGAATGTTCGCGAAAATTACCGAAAGGAATTTATGGGAAATATTTCGCACGAACTTAAAACCCCATTATTTACGGTGCAAAGCTATATTTTGACCTTATTGGATGGCGCAATGAAGGACAAGAAAGTTCGAAAAGAATACCTGCGAAGAGCAAGCAAAGGTGTTGAAAGACTAACCTATATTGTGAAAGAGTTGGATATGATTTCCAAACTGGAAGTGGGAGGTCTAGTGCTGAATAAGGAAAACTTCAACATATTGGAATTGATTCAAAATGTTTTTGATTTGCTTGAAATGAAGGCGGCAAAAAAAAACATATCCCTTGTTTTTGATAAAGAATATTCTGAGGGAATAATAGTAAAAGCAGACCGGGAACGAATTGAGCAAGTGCTTACGAACCTTATTGTAAATTCTTTGAAATATGGAAAACAAGACGGAACTACGGAGGTAAGTATTGAGAATATAATAAAAAACAAGGTGCTAGTCCGTGTTACCGATAATGGCGAAGGAATTGCAAAAGAAAATATGCCTCGCATTTTTGAACGCTTCTATAGAGTTGATAAAAGCGGCTCCCGAAAAGAAGGAGGAAGTGGTTTAGGTCTTTCCATAGTAAAACATATTGTGGAAGCCCATAACGAAAAAATATACGTGGAAAGTCAGCTGGGTATTGGTTCTGAGTTTTCATTCAGTCTCGAAAAGGGAAAATAGTTCTGAAAAATTTACGGGTTGATTTGATAATGTTTTTAGGCCCTTGTAAATCATAACCTTATCAAGTTTTTCCATATTAAAATTTTCCTGTTTGCAGGATGGAACAATCCCAAGATTTTTTAAGCGCTTCGCCAAATATTCTTGCTCATATTGTCCGGGAGTTGGGATAAAAAATGCTTTTTTCTCTAGCATCGCTAAATCCATAATTGTGGTATATCCAGAACGGGAAATAACGATTTCAGTTTTGTTTAAGGTGTCTTCAAGCTCATCACTTTTCATAAAATTCACCACTTTAATATTTTCGAAATCTTCCCACTTCTGTTCTTCTTCAACAATTCCGCAAACCATCAAAACTTTCTTCTCGCTATATTTAAGAGACTCTTTTAGCTTTTCTTCCAAAATAGTACGCTGTGGTTCAGGACCAGAAAGCAAAACTAAAATGTCTATGCTTTTTGGGAGCTCCTTTTTTTTCATTCGGCTTAAAACCCCAATGTGTTTTATAGATAGTTTTGCTTCTGTCAAATGTCCAAGTTTTCCACTGAGGTTCATCACTACGTCATCCACATCAGGCACCCAACAAACATCAAATTTTTTAATTATTTTTTGATGCATTTTGCTGGTTATTGCTGTTGTGCTGCCTGTTAACACATTCAATTGATGGGTAATAAAAACGGAAGGAATCGCTTTGCTTCTAACGCCAAATCTATTATCGCTTATAATTCCTTGAATTTTTCCAGATTGAACAAGTTGTTTTACAATGGTTTTTTCAGCATTCTTTGTCTTCTTAATCTGCGGAAGTTTTAAAAAAATCTTCCATTTAAAGTTGGTTCCTTTTTTGGGATAAGTAATGTTGTATGAAGGAAGTTCAATGGACTCTAACTCTGGAAATTCTTTTTGAAGAAGCAAGAGCGCAGCCCCGTCTGAAGCCAATAAAACATTGAAATTTTTTTCAAGCAAAGCGCGAATTATAGGTATGCAACGCGTGGCATGGCCCAATCCCCAATGCAATGGTGCTACCATTATTGTTTTCTTTTTCAGCATAAAAACAAAGGTAGCAATAATTGCAGCGGTAGTATATTTCCTTAATTTTACCAAAAATTAAAATTTTGGGTAGTAAAAACAAACTGAGACGCTTTAGGGAAAATGAAACTTTTTCAAACGTTGTGCAGCCATCGCGCGAAGAAGTGCTGAGTGATTCACTAGAACTTAAGGGTAACTGGCGAACGAATTTCTTCAAAAATAACAATCCTTTGGTTTTGGAATTGGGTTGTGGCAAAGGGGAATATTCCGTGAATCTCGCAAAAGCATATCCAGACATCAATTTTTTGGGAATAGATATTAAAGGTGCCCGTTTTTGGCGTGGAGCGAAAATTGCTTTGGAAGAAAACCTGCAAAACGTAGGTTTTTTGCGAACCCAGATTGAACTTGTGGATCACATTTTTGCTAAAAATGAAGTGGATGAAATCTGGATTACTTTCCCCGATCCACAAATAAAGTATAAACGCACAAAGCACCGTTTGACAAATGAGGATTTTCTCCAGAAGTACAAAAAAATTCTAAAACCAGAAGGCGTTGTTCACCTTAAAACCGACAGCGAATTTATGCACGGTTACACCCTTGGCCTGCTTCACGGTTTGGGCGAAACTATAGAATATGCACACCACGATGTTTACGGAAGCCAGGGTGCGCCTGAGGCTGTGACTTCAATTCAAACTTTTTATGAAAAGCAATATCTTGAAATCGGGAAAAAAATAACCTATATCCGGTTTAAATTCCGTTAGTTAGAAATTCAGTATATTCACAGAAACAACCACCTTAATGACTATATTTTACAATTTACTTATAGGTTTTCTTGGGTCATTTATTGGGGTGCTTCCTCCTGGCTTGATAAATATGTATGCCGCAAAAATAAGCATGAAAGAAGGAAGGAAAAGAGCTCTTCTTTTTTCGATTGGGGTTTGTATTACGGTAATGTTACAAACTTATATTGCGCTTGTTCTCGCACGTTATATTGGAAAGCATCCAGATGTGGTTAGTATGCTCCAAAAAGTGGCTTTGGGCATATTCATTAGTCTTACTATTTATTTCATATTTATAGCAAAGGATACACGTAGGGAAATTCGTGACCATAATGAACATTCCAAAAGAAACCGTTTTTTCTTGGGAATTTTTATCGCAATACTAAATGTTTTGCCAATCCCTTATTGGATCTATCTCAGCATAACTTTTTCGGCCTTTGGGGTGTTTTCTTTTTCACAACCCGAACTTTGGATGGCAGTAATTGCATCTGGTTTGGGTACTTATGCCAGCTTGGCTCTTTATGTGCAATTTTTTAGACCGAAGGAGCATTCACGCAAACTGAGCTTAAATATGAATTATGTAATAGGTATCGTTACTGCTGCTATTTCTGTTATAACGTTACTGAAAATTTTAAAGGAATTCTAAAAATGTCCAACGAAGGGTTTTTTGAAAAAGTCTATCAAGTGGCAGCACGCATTCCTTATGGAAGAGTAACTTCTTATGGCGCAATTGCAAATTATTTAGGAGCAACCGGAAGTGCCCGAATGGTTGGTTGGGCAATGAATGGCAGCGTAAAAAAAGACATACCCGCACACCGCGTTGTAAACCGAAACGGTCTTCTTACGGGCAAACACCATTTTCAAGGCACAAATTTAATGCAACAACTTTTGGAAAGCGAAGGAGTTGAGGTAATTGATAATAAAATCCAAAATTTTGAGAAGCTTTTTTGGGATCCTATGAAGGAGCTTTAATGGAAAAATTGCAAATCACAAGCACCAAATTCCAACCAAAGCCTTCCGATTTTTAAAAGGCTGGAAGAGATAATGCAACTTGAAATTTTAATTTCTGCTATTTCCTAATTTTCCAAAAATTTACAAATAATAGGAAATAATTTTCTATAAAACTTACTGCAAATTGCTACTGATTACTGCCAACTTATTTTAGTATATTTGCACTTTAGAATGAATCTAAATATTGTAATAAAAAATGAGCATTTCAAAACAAGATATTCTTAAAGCCCTTGAAACTATTACGGTTTCGGGCGAAGGAAGAAATATGGTAGAGAGCGGTGCCGTGCAAAATGTGGTAACTTTTGCAGACGAAATTATCGTGGATCTCAAACTTTCCACACCAGCACTTCATATAAAAAAGAGAGCCGAGGCCGACGTAATAAAAACCATTCATGAAAAAGTGGATGCCAATGCCAAGGTACAAGTAAACATTAAGGTTGAAGCCCCAGCGAAACCTCAAAATCCAAATCTGATAAAAGGAAAACCAATTCCTGGTATTCAAAATATTGTTGCCGTTGCTTCCGGAAAAGGAGGCGTTGGTAAATCAACTGTAACAGCAAATCTTGCGGTTACGCTTTCCAAAATGGGTTTCAAAGTTGGTATTCTGGATGCTGATATTTATGGACCGTCAATCCCAATTATGTTCGATGTGGCAATGGAAAAGCCACTTTCAGTGAACATAGGTGGCAAAAGTAAAATGAAACCCGTTGAAAACTACGGAATAAAAATTCTTTCCATTGGGTTTTTCACCCAACCCGATCAAGCTGTAATTTGGCGTGGACCAATGGCTGCAAAAGCATTGAACCAACTTATTTTTGACGCCGCTTGGGGCGAATTGGACTTTATGCTGATAGATCTTCCGCCCGGAACTGGCGATATTCATTTGAGCATTATGCAATCCTTGCCAATCACGGGAGCTGTTGTAGTTAGCACGCCACAAAATGTTGCATTGGCCGATGCCCGGAAAGGGGTGGCAATGTTTAGACAAGAAAATATTGACGTTCCCGTTTTGGGAATAATTGAAAATATGTCATATTTCATTCCAGCAGAACTTCCTGAAAATAAATACTATATCTTTGGAAAAGAAGGCGCAAAACATCTTGCTGAAGATTTGGAAGTGCCATTTTTAGGAGAAGTTCCTTTAGTGCAAAGCATCCGCGAAGCTGGAGACGCTGGAAGACCAGCAGCTTTACAAACGGCTACCCAAACAGAAGAAGCCTTTGAGGAAATTACGAGAAATGTAGTGGAAGAAACAGTTCGCAGAAACGAAAATCTTCCACCTACTGAAGCTATAAAAATTACAACAATGGCAGGTTGCAGTGCCGTAAAAAAATAATATGACAACTCAGGAATTGACATTAAAAGTAGAGGAAGCATTGGACGAGATTCGCCCGTTTTTACAAGGCGATGGCGGCGATATTTCATTAGTATCCATAGAAGAAGGAAAAGTAGTTAATGTGCAATTGCAGGGTGCTTGCGTAGGTTGCTCTGTCAATCAAATGACGCTGAAAAGTGGCGTGGAAATGACCATCAAAAAATATGCGCCACAAATTGAAAAAGTTGTTAGTGTTTCACAATAATGACAATCGTCATATATTCTAAACAATTACACAACTAATTTTGAAGTAAAATTAAGAGAGCCTCTTTTATGATTAAAACAGATATTCTCATAATAGGCGCAGGCCCTACGGGACTTTTCGCCGTTTTTGAAGCAGGATTACTTAAACTTAAATGTCATTTAATTGACGCACTTCCGCAACCCGGCGGACAGTGTTCCGAAATATATCCAAAAAAACCTATTTACGATATTCCCGGTTTTCCCGAAGTATTGGCTGGCGATTTGGTAAACAATTTAATGAAGCAAATTGAGCCTTTCCAACCTGGTTTCACCTTGGGAGAACGTGCTGATACCATTGAGAAATTAGACGATGGCTCCTTCATTGTTACTACAGAAAAAGGCACAAAACACCACGCGCCAATTGTTGCAATCGCAGGCGGCTTGGGAAGTTTTGAACCCCGAAAACCACCAATTACAAATATTTCAAATTTTGAAGATAAAGGTGTGGAATATATTATCCGCGATCCTGAGTTATACCGAAATAAAAATGTAATTATTTCCGGTGGCGGTGACTCTGCTTTGGATTGGAGTATTTTTTTGACTGATGTTGCAAAAAGTGTAACATTAGTTCACAGAAGAAATGAATTTCGCGGTGCTTTGGACAGTGTTGAAAAAGTACAGGAACTTAAAAACCTCGGCAAAATTGAATTGATAACCCCAGCCGAAGTCATCGGTTTGGTGGGAAACAATAAATTGGAAGAGGTGGTCATAAAACAAGGCGCAGAAGTTTTCAACCGAGAATGCGACCATTTTATTCCACTTTTCGGATTGGCTCCAAAACTCGGACCCATTGCAGATTGGGGGCTCGAAATTGAAAAAAACGCAATTAAAGTTGACAATACTTTAGATTATCAAACCAACATTCCCGGCATCTATGCCATTGGCGATGTAAACACCTATCCCGGAAAATTAAAACTTATTCTTTGCGGTTTTCACGAAGCAACGTTGATGTGCCAAAGCGCCTATCAACGTATTTTTCCAGACAAGCGTTACGTGATGAAATACACTACTGTAGGCGGAGTGGAAGGCTTTGACGGAAGTAAAAAGGAAGCGCCCAAAGCGGTAATAAAATCGATTGATTAATAATCTAAACTCATAAACTCATCGACTTATCGACTTTTATGAAAGACATCAAAATAACAATCACAGATCGTCAAGGCGTAAAACACAAAGTTGATGCCCCGACCGATATGAATATGAACCTAATGGAAATAGTTCGTTCCTACGAATTGGCCCCTGAAGGCACTATCGGTATCTGCGGTGGAATGGCGATGTGTGCCTCCTGCCAATGTTACGTTTTGAGTGATCACGAACTTCCCGAAATGAGTTATGATGAAGATTTAATGCTTTCCGAAGCCTATAATGTAAAGGAAAATAGCCGTCTTGGCTGCCAGATTTTCATACACGAAGAACTTGACGGTCTGGAAGTTGAGCTTGCTCCCGAAGTTTAATATTTCAATAAACAATTTCTTCAAAAAATATTCATTTTAATTTGTATTAAGTCTAAATAAGATTAATTTTGCTCCCAAATTAAAAAAATGAAGGGATTAATCTTATCGCTTAGCCTATTGATTACAGGCGCAGTATTTTCACAAACATTGAACGACTCTATTACAGTTGCAAAATTAAAAGAGGAAATAAAGCAAGAACTGCGGGAAGAGCTAAAGGCCGATACCAATCTGCAGAAAATGCCGGTTTTCAGCTTTAAAAATTTCAGTTTAAAGGGCTACGGCGCAATCAACTATTACAATTTTGATTTTGATACGGATCCTACACTTAAGGATAAAATTGATCTTGAAAGGCTGAACCTATACCTGGGTTACAGTTTCACAGACAAAATAAGTTTAAAGTCCGAAATAGAATTTGAACACGGCGGAACTGGCGCTTCCATTGGTTATGACACCCAGGAAGAATTCGGTGAGTTTGATGAAGAAATTGAAAAGGGTGGATCTGTAAAGTTGGAACAATTATATATAGATTTTAAAATTGCGCCATATTTTAATGTTCGTGCCGGTAGAATGAAAGTGTACTTCGGTCTTCACCAAACACTTGACGAGCCAACATCTTATTTTACAACATACCGACAGGAAATGGAAAATGAAATCATTCCATTGGGCTGGTATGAAAACGGACTTGAGTTTTACGGAACTTTTGCAAAGCGATTCAGCTATAAAGCCTATATAGTGAGTGGGTTGGACGCTTCTGGATTTTCTTCAAGAGGCTGGATCAAAGGTGGGCACCAACAACGTTTCGAAATGAACAACGCTGAATCCTTTGCTTTTGCTGGAAGAGTTGATTATCATTTCGGAACACACGAGGATACCTTCATTGGTGTTTCTGGATATGTAAATGACGCCGCCGCCAATCGCCCAAAAAACGATATGCAAGAGAGTGCATATGTAACTATGGTTGAGGGTCACGTGAGTTATAACGAAAAAAATCTTCGTTTTAACGCCATTGCATTGTATGGTAATCTTGAAAATTCAGACATCGTTTCCCAAAAAAACGCAAACCTTTCAAACAATTTAGGAGTGAAACGTACGCCCGTTGGTAAAAATGCTTTTGGGATTTCGGTAGAGGCTGGCTATAATGTTTTGCCTTTGTTCTTAAGCAATACTAAACAAATGCTTTATCCTTTCCTTCGCTATGACTATTACGATACCATGCAGGACGTGGAAGGTGCAATAGTTAAAAATCCACGTTGGGAGCGAAGCACAATTACTGGAGGAATAAACTGGTTTGTGCATCCACAAATAGTAGTAAAAGCACATTATTCAGATAGAAAATTGGGTTCTGAAAATTATGATCCAGCAACGCTTCAGTTTACTGGTGAAAAACAACACGAAAAAACATTCTCAGCCGGCATTGGCTTTAAATTTTAAACCATTCAATAAAAATCAACAAACAATGAAAAAATCACTTTTGATCATCGCTTTGGCAACCATTATACCTTTTGGATTCAACAGTTGTAGCGATAACGACCCGCCACAGGAAACACAGGAAAACAATAACGAACTTTACGAACAGGTTTTAACTGATCTTTCCTTAAAAGTTATTACGGAAACATATAACCAACTTTACACCAATTCCCTTGCTTTGGAGCAAGCTGCAAATGCAATGACAGTTGGTGATGAAGCTGCTTTGGAAAACGCGAAAAACAAATGGCAGGACACTCGTGCCCCTTGGGAAGAATCAGAAGGATTTCTTTATGGTCCCGTAGATACAGAAGGAATCGACCCCGCGATAGATTCCTGGCCTGTTGACGTAAACGCCATCAACAATGTTCTCAACAGTGGCAATCCCATTACACAATCCTTGCTGGAAAGTAATAACGAAGCAAGAGGTTTCCATACGTTAGAATACTTTTTTTGGGGCTTGGACGGCGATAAAACAGCCGCCGATCTTACTGCTCGCGAAATTGAATACATAAAAGCCGCTGCTTCCGATTTGCGTTCAAAAACTGAACAATTGTATTTTGGATGGCTGCCATCTCAAGGTAATTTTGCCGCAAACTTTATAAATGCTGGCGAAAGCGGATCTGTATATACTTCAAAAATAAATGCACTTTCTGAAATTGCTGAAGGTATTGAGATTATTGCAGATGAAGTTGCAAACGGAAAAATTGAGGAACCACTTAACGGAAACAACGGTGGGCCAAGACCAGAAGCAGAGGAATCGCGTTTCAGCAACAACTCTAAACTGGATTTCGCAAACAACATTCGCAGTATTGAACACATCTATTTGGGCGATTTCAATGGGGTTCAAGGGAGTGGGCTTACTAACATTGTGAGTATTCAAAATGCTGCACTTGACACTGAAATAAAAATGTCAATCACTGAAGCTATTGTAGCTATTGAAGCAATCCCCGGAACATTCACACAAGCAATTTTTGACAATCGCGCAGAAGTAGAGTTTGCACAATCAAAAGTATTGGCTCTTTTGAATAAATTGCAATCACAGCTCTTGCCTCTTATTTCAAATTTGAATTAGCAACTAATTCCATAACGGGCTGCTATTTTTAGGCGGCCCGTTTTTATATTTTTTTCTATGAAGCGTTATTATTGCCTTTTACTATCCGTTCTTCTATTTTCATCTTGTGCCAAGGATTCTGATTCAGTATATGAACCTTTGCCGAATTTACAGGAGCGTCTTATGGCAGGCGGAGAAACCACAGTTTTTTTGACTTCAAGTAACGCTTTTAGTACGCCAGCCGCTAATCTTTCTGGCGGAAAACTGGATTTTCATTTAGATGGCGATTTTCAGTTTGAAACGGTTTTTGTAACTGCACCAGCACCAGTAAATGGAGGTGTTGGGCCAATTTTTAATAACTCTTCCTGTGTTTCTTGCCATCCAAAGGACGGTCGCAGTGCTTTCCCCACAGATATTAATAGTTTGAGCGGTTTCTTTTTAAGAACGAGTATGCCTGGTGTTGGAAATTACAATGCGCCTATTCCTGTTCCTGGATTTGGAGATCAAATTCAGAACCAAGCTATTTTTGGTTTTGAACCTGAGGCGAAATTCAAGGTAGATTACACACCAATAGTAGAAACTTTGGCCGATGGAACGCAGGTAACTCTTCAAAAACCAAATTACTCATTAATTGATACTTATATTCCGTTCCCACAATCTGCACAGCTTTCGCCGCGTTTGGCATCGCCTGTTTTCGGACTGGGGCTTTTGGAAGCAATTCCGGAATATTACATTTTGAACAATGAAGACATCAACGATGCCGACGGCGATGGAATTTCTGGAAAAGCTAATTATGTTTTTGACAATGTTTCCGGCGAGGTGCGATTGGGACGTTTTGGTTGGAAAGCAAATACCGCTTCCGTAATGGAGCAATGTGCTGGTGCTTATGTGGGCGATATGGGCGTAACAAACCCAATTTTTCCTTTTGAAACTGGTTACGGACAAACTAATGGCGATGACGGACTGAATGACGATGCCGAGATTTCACAAGCGTTGCTGGACGAAATCACTTTTTACTGTCAGACTTTGGGCGTTCCCGCTCCACGCGATTTGGATGATGATTCAGTTATTCGTGGCTCTGCGCTTTTTGAGCAAATGGAATGTGCAAAATGCCATATTCCTAAAATGATTTCTGGAAGTTTTTCAGTGGCTGAGGTTGCCAATCAAACTTTTTATCCATACAGTGATATGTTGCTACACGATATGGGTGATGGCTTAGCCGACAATCGCCCCGATTTTTTAGCTAACGGAAAAGAGTGGCGAACAAAACCGCTTTGGGGAATTGGCTTGACAAAAGTTGTTAACGGCCACACCGATTTTCTGCACGACGGAAGGGCAAAAAATGTTACGGAAGCAATACTGTGGCACGGTGGCGAAGCTGAAGCTTCAAAAAATAAATTCAAGAATCTTTCTGCTTCGGAAAGGGAAGACTTGTTAAAATTTATAAACTCGCTATAACTTCTTTCTGATTATTTCAGAATATTTTTCGCAAACGGAAATAGCTTTTCAACAAACCTTTTATAGGCAACTTCTGAAGGATGCAAGCCATCCGAAGCAACTAATGCGGGGTTTTCCAAACCTTTTTGGGTTATGGGAGTTATGTTTTCAAAACGAACGCCTTTTTCAAGAGCAATCCGTTCGGCATAAATATTATAGCGTTCCAATTCTTTCGTAACAGTAACGGCTTTTCCAGACTTTTGGCCGAAGGGTGTAAAACCGTAATCCGGAATGGAAATTATAATCACATTTTCAGGTTTTCCCTTTGCAAAAGCGACAGCCATATCCAGCAACTTCGGAAATTCCTCTTTATAAATCGCAAATGGTTTGTTTTGATATTGGTTGTTTACGCCAATGAGCAACGTTACCAAATCATAATCCTTCGAAGGATTTTCCGCAGCAATCGCCGAAAGTAAATCTGTAGTAGTCCAACCAGTTTTGGCAATTATTTTCACCGAAGTTTTTTCCTTTGAAGTATTGTTTAAACTGTCCGTTAATTGTTTCGGATAATTGCAATCACTACAAACGCTTTCACCAATGGTATAGCTATCACCCAGCGCTAAATATTTATAAGTTGTTTTTTCCGCAGAAATATTCTTTTTTGAAACAGCGCAAGAAAACGAAACTAAAATCATTAACAATATTGCAATTTTAAAATTCATCATTTTTCAGAAATTGTTTTATAATAATACGATAAAAAGGACTATTCAGTTTTATAATCAATAAGTTTCTGCGGCCCTTCCAGCAAAACCCGTACTACTTTCAGCGTACCATCTTCAGTAGTGGCAATCTGCCATTTTATAAGGGAAATTTCGCCATTTTCTATTTCCAATCCAGTGATGCTACGCGGGTGTACGCAACTTCCGTCGTTAAAAAAGGCAATGTCGCCCGGCTCGGGAAATCTTGGTCGGTGGGTATGTCCAATTATGGTAAAAAGGTTTTTGTTTTCAACAATCCAACGTTTGGTCCGTCTTTCAACTTTAATAAGATTTTTATAATTTTTAGCGGGACTTGTGGGGTCGCCAATACCGAAAATCTGCAATTGCCGCCATAGCACGCGCACCATAAATCGGTTGAATTTCCAGCCTACATAATTCCACCAATCTGCTTGGTGGCCGTGCATCATAAAAATTTCCTGTTCGGTGGTTTCGTGTTTCAAAATTAAACCTTCGGTAAACTCAATTCCGGGGAAAAGTGGTGCGTCTTTTCCTGTAATTTTATCAAAATAAGTAAATAGGTTTTTTTCGACGTATTTTTTGTTCTTATAAACCATATCGTGGTTTCCAACTAACCTAAAAAGCCTTCCTTCATTGTAGAAAAGTTTCATCAAATCATACACATTGTGGTGGGCTTCAAACACATCCTTAAAGAAAATATTTTCCCAAAGTTCGTCGCCATCGCCTATTTCGCAATACGTAAAGCCATTTTTATAATAATCCTGCAGCGCGTGGAAATAGATGTTACGGTTGTTTGCAAAATCGTCCGCAAAACTGTTGTCGCCACGATGGCAATCACTGAAAATTATGAATTTTGAATCATCGTTGAAAGAAATACGTCGAGCGGTTTCGTATGCGCGATACATTCTAGTTTTTGAGGACATGTTTCAAATTGTTTTGTGAAAGATACGACTTGCCTTAGAAACAAAAAAGGCTCCGATTGAACGAAGCCTTTTTGAAATTTATAGTGAAAATTATTTATTGAAAGGCGTTTAAACCAGTAATATCAAGACCGGTAATTAACAAGTGAATATCGTGTGTTCCTTCGTAAGTAATAACGCTTTCAAGGTTCATCGAGTGGCGCATAATGCTGTATTCACCGGTAATTCCCATTCCTCCGAGCATTTGTCGTGCTTCACGTGCAATGTTAATAGCCATATCAACATTGTTGCGTTTTGCCATTGAAATCTGTGCGCTGGTTGCGGTTCCTGCGTTTCGCATAACCCCCAATCGCCAAGCCAATAATTGTGCTTTGGTGATTTCAGTAATCATTTCAGCAAGTTTTTTCTGCTGAAGTTGAAATTGCCCAATAGGTTTTCCAAACTGAATCCGTTCTTTTGAATAACGAAGCGCCGTATCATAACAATCCATCGCGGCACCGATTGCGCCCCAAGCAATTCCGTATCGTGCGGAATCAAGACAGCCAAGTGGTGCGCCCAATCCAGATTTGTTTGGGAGCAGATTTTCCTTCGGAACTTTTACATTATCAAAAATAAGTTCACCTGTTGCCGAAGCACGGAGCGACCATTTGTTGTGTGTTTCTGGGGTTGAAAAGCCTTCCATCCCGCGTTCTACAATCAAACCGTGGATTCTTCCTTCTTCATTTTTTGCCCAAACTACGGCAACCTGTGCAAAAGGAGCATTGCTGATCCACATTTTGGCGCCATTCAAAAGATAGTGGTCACCTTTGTCTTTAAAATTGGTAGTCATTCCACCAGGATTGCTACCGTGGTCTGGTTCGGTCAATCCGAAACAACCCATCCATTCACCAGAAGCGAGTTTTGGAAGATATTTTTTGCGTTGTTCTTCGTTTCCATATTTCCAAATTGGATACATAACCAAAGAAGATTGAACCGAAGCAGTACTGCGCACGCCACTATCGCCGCGCTCAATTTCCTGCATAATCAAACCGTAGGAAATTTGGTCAAGTCCGGCACCGCCATATTCCTCAGGAATGTAGGGGCCAAAAGCGCCAATTTCAGCAAGACCATTAATAATTTGGCTTGGAAATTCAGCCTTTTGGGCGTATTCTTCTATAATGGGAGATACGTCGCGCTTTACCCAGTCGCGGGCGGCTTGGCGTACCAGCTTATGTTCGTCTGAAAGTAATTCATCAAGATTGTAATAATCGGGAGCTTCGAATAAATCTGGTTTCATCTATAAGTATTTAAAAGGAATACAAATGTAGAAATCACAACCTTAAAGACCTACATTTTCAAGTAAAAATCCTTTACCAGATTTTGATAATTCTCGGTATAATCGTGCCGTGAATTTTCAATGGTAAGATTTTCAATTTTTGGCGAAATCTTTTCAAAAGAAAATTCAAGCATGCTTCTTTTTTCTTCGGAAGTTTCAGTGCCACGAACCCTACAGATTCTATTAGGAAACAAATTTACCTCCGAAGCCATTTTGATAAAATTTTCTTCTTCTTTTCGAGGAATTATAACTGCAAAAATTCCTTCGTCCGAAAGTAGTTGCGAAGCGCTTTCAATCAATTCATCAAAAGGAAGTGCGTCGTTAAATCGAGCCAATTCTCGAGAAGTAGAAATTATTTTCTCCCCTTTCGGGGGAGATGCCGAAGGCAGAGGGGGAGAATAGAATGGCGGGTTTGAAATGATGATGTCGTATTTCTCTTCAATCTCTTCAACGAACTCTTCCAAAGAAGCGTGGTAGCAAAAAAGCCTGTCGCCCCACGGGGAATTTTCAAAATTGTCAACGCATTGTTCGTAAGCGTCTTCATCAATTTCAATGGCGTCCACCATTTCGGCTTTGGAACGTTGCGCCAATTGCAACGCAATGATTCCCGTGCCAGCACCAATATCCAAAATTGAAAACGGGTTGTTTTTAATAGAAACCCAAGCGCCGAGCAACACGCTGTCCGTGCCAATTTTCATGGCGCAGCGATCTTGTTCAACGGTGAATTGCTTGAATTTAAAAGGCTTCAAAAGATTTTAGATTTACGATTACCGATTAATGATTGTTGATTGAAAATTTTGAAATTTGGATTTTCGAAGTTATTTGTAATTTGGTGCTTGAAATTTTGAATTTCATTTTCAAAGGTACATTTCAATCAATCCTTCGGGTACATTCAAAAGAATAGATTTATTTTCCCGATCCACTTTTTTGATGAAATGGTCAATCATAGGGATCAAAATTTGCTTTCCGTCTCTATCTATTTCAAACAAAGCTTGTGATGTGGTATCGTTAACGCCGGTAATTTCACCAATTTTTCCGAAAGATTCGTCTTCCGCTGTAAAACCTATTATTTCGTGATAGTAAAATTTATTGCCTGTGAGTTTCGGCAGAAATTCCAACGGAAGGTAAAGATGTGCGCCAATTAAAGCATTAGCTTCTTCTTCGTTTTTTACGTCTTCAAAACGTACGCGAAGCAGTTCGCTTTTGTGCAGTGAGCTTTCTTCAATAAAAAATGGAATCAAGTTTTTGCGTTGTTCCACAAAAACTGATTCCATTTCAGTAAAAAGTTCGGGTTCGTCTGTATCAAGTTTTATGAGCAGTTCTCCCTTGAAGCTGTATTTTTTAACGATTTTGCCTAAGTAGAAGCAATTCTCCTTTTGCATCGTTATAAATATTATGCTTCTTTTTCTTCGTCCTCTGTTGCTTCAGCAGCGGGAGCTTCTTCTTTAACTTCTTCAGCAGTAGCCTCAGCGGTTTCTTCAGTTGCTTCAACTTCAGTAGCAGTTTCTTCTGTTGCAGTTTCAGCAGTTGCTTCAACTTCTTCAGTTGCTTCCTCTTCAGCAGGAGCGGCAGCGGCGGCAGCATCAGCAGCACGTTTTTCGCTAACAGCTTTTTCAGCAGCAAGTTTTTCGGCTTTCGCTTTATCCTTAGCTTCAGAAAGAGTTGCTTTTTTGTGATCGATAGATCCTGATTTTTGCTCCAACCATTCGTTGAATTTTGCTTCAGCTTGTTCTTCAGTCAAAGCGCCTTTGCGAACACCACCAGCAAGGTGATTTTTCATTAATGCTCCTTTGTAAGAAAGAATAGCACGGGCAGTATCTGTAGGTTGTGCTCCATTTTGAAGCCATTTTACAGCGCTGTCCACATCAAGGTCAATCTGTGCAGGGTTTGTTGTTGGATTGTAAAAACCTATTTTTTCAAGGAATTTACCATCTCTTTTTGAACGGCTGTCTGCCGCGATAATCCAGAAATAAGGCTTACCTTTCTTTCCGTGTCTTTGTAGTCTGATTTTTACAGGCATGTTTGAATTAATTTTTGGGGTTCCCGACCCCGGTTATAATTAAGGACGGCAAAGATAGTATATTTTCTTTTTGAAATTCAACCAATTAAAGTTTTTATTTTACATTTGTCAAAACCCCTTAATAATACTTAACCGATGAAAAATATTCTATTTGTTCTTTTTGCCGCTCTATCACTTATTTCTTGTGAAGATATAGAAACCAATGATGTTGCTTTGCAGGCCAATGTGGATAATAATTTTTACAAATCCACTGATGCACGTGCGGCTTTGAATGAAGATGGCAGCCTTACAATTCAAGGGTTTACTGATGAGGAATCTCTTACATTACACGTTTCGCGCTTGGCCGAAGGAAATTTTACCATTGCTGAAGGACTCCCCAATTATGCAATTTATGAAGGTATTGGTGGGAGTATATACACCACAAGGCCTAATGGGGAAGGCGTTGTAACTATTTCAGAAGTGAATGAAGCTAACAAAACTCTTTCGGGAACTTTCAATTTTAACGCATTTCTTCCAGGTATTGATACAATATATGTTTCAAAAGGAGCTTTATACAATGTTTCTTATTCTGGAGGCGATATTGTAGATCCAACTAATGCCGGGACTTTTAGTGCAAAAGTTGACGGGAATCAGTTTTTGCCAATAATCGTAACTTCTCGCAACACTGGCAATACCATTATAACTTCGGGAAGTACAGCAAATTCTACTATTTTGATTTCAGTTACCGCAAATGTGGAGCCCGGGGAATACACTTTGCCAAGAACAGGTTTTGGAGCAAAATACCAAGGAGTTAATGGCCCAGAGACTACTGCTGGAGGTTTGTTAAATATCCTTGAGCATGATACTACAGCAAAAACAATAAAAGGAACTTTTTCTTTCATTACAAACAGAACTGAAATTACGGAAGGCCAGTTTGATGTTGCGTATTAATAACGTTTTTTACAGAACACCACATCAAAAGTTAAACCTCGTTAATTTACACTAAACTTAAGTTAATAATTCGTTGAGCCCCTTTATTCATGGTATATTAGGATATATCCGAATGAAGTTGAGCAGTTGTCTTTAGAGGAACGATGTTGAATAAAACAACTGTATAATTTAAAACGAAAGATGATGAAGTTTACTGAAAAAATGACGAACAAATTAAACGAACTGTTAGAGAAAAATTATGATGCTGAAAAGGGTTATAAAAAAGCTGCGGAAAAAGTAGAGAATACCAAACTGAAGCAATTCTTTAACGAACAGGCACAAAAGCGATATGATTTTGGCCACGAATTAAAATCCGAAATCAAAAACTACGGTGAAACTCCCGAAAAAGGCGGAAGTACCACAGGAACAATGCACAGAGCGTGGATGGATATTGAAACCGCTTTTTCTTCAAATAACGAAGAAACCATTTTAGGAGAAGTCCAAAAAGGTGAAAAGGCCGCAATTGAAGAATATAACGAAGTGATTAAAGACACTACGTTACCGCCAACAACGCAGAAAATTTTGACCAATCAACGTGACACAATTAACACTGCGTGGCAAAGTGCCAAAAACTTTGAGACAGTAGTCGCTTAATATTTTGAAAAAGAAGAATAAAACCGTCTTTGGGCATTTCCAAAGACGGTTTTTTATTGTGAACAACTCGTGATAATTTAACTTCCCAAAAGCAGTGGTTTTTTCTATTTTTATCTCCTCGTTTCAGTGTTCAGTGTGTTCGTCGCTCCTAACTCCTAACTCGTAACTCATAACTCATAACTCAAATATGTATTTAATCTTCGATACAGAAACAACAGGTCTTCCCAAGCGCTTTAATGCTCCCGTAAGCGATAGCGAAAACTGGCCGCGCTGTATCCAGATTGCTTGGCAGTTGCACGATGCCATGGGAAACTTGATTGAGCATCAGGATTATTTGGTGCAACCCGATGGTTTCAACATTCCTTTTGATGCCGAAAAAATTCACGGAATTTCCACTGAATTGGCAACCGCTGAAGGAATTTCCTTGGAAGAAGTGGCGAAAAAATTTCAGCAGGCACTTTTAAAAACGAAATTCATCGTCGGTCAAAATGTAGGTTTTGATGTAAACATTATGGGCGCGGAATTTTTTCGATTAGGAATTGAAAATCCATTACCAAATCTTCCGGTTTTGGACACCTGTACCGAAACTACCGCTCAACTTTGCCAAATTCCCGGCGGTCGGGGCGGAAAATTCAAGCTGCCAACATTAACTGAGCTACACGAATTTCTTTTCAGCGAGCCTTTCGCAGAGGCGCACAACGCAACTGCGGATGTTGAGGCAACCACCCGTTGCTTTTTGGAATTGGTACGTCGTCAGATTTTCACAAAGGAAGAACTTGACGTTCAACCAGATTACTTCGAAAACTTTTCCGAAGAAAACCCTAAAACTATTGAGTTAATAGGGATAGAACACATAAATCTTAAAAAAGCTTCGGAGAAAATCCGCAAGCAAATGCAGGCCATTTCGGAAACCGAGGAAATCTCTTCTGAAGAAATAAAAGAGAATATTGCCACGCTTGAAGATGCTCCCTTTGTGCACCTTCACAACCACTCACAGTTTTCCATTCTACAATCCACTTCTAGTACTTTAGATTTGGTAAACGCGGCTGTTGAAAATAATATGTCCGCAGTGGCAATTACCGATTCCGGTAATATGATGGGCGCGTTCCATTTTGTGCAGGCGGTTTCCAATTACAACAAATCGCTTGCAGATTTACCAAAAAATGATGATGGAGAAATTTTTGCACAACCCATAAAAGCAATTGTTGGTTGTGAATTTTTTGTTTGCGAGGACCATTTAAATAAGAACCATAAAGACAACGGCTACCAAATTGTGATGCTCGCCAAAAATAAAAATGGCTATCACAATTTGGCAAAAATGGCTTCCATTGCTTATACCGAAGGATTTTATTACGTGCCGCGAATTGATAAAAATATAGTTGAAAAATATAAAGAAGACATCATAGTTTTAACGGGAAGCCTTTATGGGGAAGTGCCCGGAAAGATTTTGAACATAGGCGAAAACCAAGCCGAGGAAGCCTTGCTTTGGTGGAAGGAAATGTTTGGCGATGACCTTTATGTGGAAGTTATGCGCCACAACCAAGAGGACGAAAAACGTGTAAATGATGTTTTGGTCGAAATGGCGAAGCGCAACAACGTTAAAATCGTAGCCTGCAACAATACCTACTATATTAAGAAAGAAGACGCAAACGCCCACGATATTTTGCTGTGCGTAAAGGATGGTGAAAAGCAAGCAACGCCAATCGGTCGCGGTCGTGGCTATCGCTACGGCTTGCCAAACCAAGAATATTATTTTAAGGGACAGGACGAGATGAAGCTGCTGTTCAAAGATCTTCCCGAAGCTATTTTGAATATTGAGGAAGTAGTCTCAAAAATTGAACCTTTTTCCTTGCATCGTGATGTTTTGCTTCCAAACTTTGGTATTCCACAAGAATTTTTGAAACCTGAAGACATAGATGGCGGCAAGCGTGGTGAGAATGCCTATTTGCGATATTTAACATACGAAGGTGCAAAAAGACGTTATCCAGAATTGATTGAGGTTTCTTATGAAGCACTGACAAATTCTGAAATTCCGGAAGGCGCTTCCGATAGAGTGAAAGAAATAAAACAACGTTTAGATTTTGAGCTAGACGTAATCGCCAATACAGGCTACCCTGGTTATTTTTTGATCGTTCAGGATTTTATTGCCGAAGCTCGAAAAATGGACGTTTCCGTTGGGCCGGGGCGTGGTTCGGCGGCCGGAAGTGCGGTGGCCTACTGTTTGGGAATTACAAATATTTGCCCAATAAAGTACGATCTGCTTTTTGAGCGTTTCCTTAATCCGGACCGTGTGAGTATGCCCGATATCGACATTGATTTTGATGACGAGGGCCGAAGCAAGGTAATGGATTACGTAATCAATAAATATGGCAGCAACCAAGTGGCGCAGATTATTACTTACGGAACTATGGCCGCAAAATCCTCTATTCGCGATACAGCAAGAGTTTTGGATTTGCCGTTGAATGAAGCCGATAGGATTTCGAAATTGATTCCGAATATGACCAAACTGAACAAAATCTTCGGTTTGAGCGATGCGGAATTGCGAAGCCGTTTCCGAAGTGATGAACTTCCAAAAGTGAACGAACTTTTAAATCTCGCCGAAGGAAGTGATCTTGAAGCACAAACCATAAATCAGGCAAAAATTCTTGAAGGTTCCGTCAGAAATACTGGAATTCACGCCTGTGGAGTGATTATTACACCAAGTGATATTACAGATTTTGTTCCCGTTGCAACAGCAAAGGATTCTGATTTGTACGTTACGCAATTCGATAACTCGGTTGTAGAAAGTGCAGGTCTTTTGAAGATGGATTTCTTGGGTTTAAAAACGTTGACGCTAATAAAAGATACGGTAAAACTCGTTAAGCATAAACATAATATAGACCTCGATCCGGATTTTTTTCCACTCGACGATGAAAAAACCTACGAGCTTTTCCAAAGAGGGGAAACTGTTGGGATTTTTCAATATGAATCTGCTGGAATGCAGAAATATATGAAGGAATTAAAACCAACGGTTTTTGCAGATTTAATTGCAATGAATGCGCTGTACCGTCCGGGCCCGATGGAATACATTCCAAGTTTCGTTCGAAGAAAACACGGCGAGGAGGAAATTGAATATGACCTTCCCGCGATGGAGGAATATTTAAAGGAAACCTACGGAATCACGGTCTATCAAGAGCAGGTGATGCTTTTGTCGCAAAAGTTGGCAGGTTTTACCAAAGGTGAAGCCGATGTTTTGCGAAAGGCGATGGGAAAAAAACAAAAATCGGTGCTCGATAAAATGAAACCGCAATTTGTTGCCCAAGCTTCGGAGAAAGGCCACGATCCCGAAAAACTTGAAAAAATCTGGAAGGATTGGGAAGCATTTGCAAGTTACGCTTTCAACAAATCACACTCCACTTGTTATGCTTGGATTGCCTACCAAACGGCTTATCTAAAAGCGCATTATCCCGCGGAATATATGGCGGCAGTGTTGAGCAATAATATGAGCGACATAAAACAGGTAACCTTTTTTATGGACGAATGCAAACGAATGGGACTTAAAGTTTTGGGCCCAGATGTAAATGAATCTTTCCACAAGTTCACGGTAAATGCTGAAGGAGCCGTTCGTTTTGGGATGGGGGCCGTAAAAGGTGTGGGTAGCAGTGCCGTAGCAACAATTGTTGAACACAGAAAAGACGGAAAGTACAAATCGGTTTTTGATTTGGCCAAGCGAATAGATCTTCGTTCCGCAAATAAAAAAGCTTTTGAAAACTTAGCTTTGGCGGGAGGTTTCGACAGTTTTGATACGCACCGTGCGCAATATCTTCACGATGATGGCGATGGTGTAATGTTTATTGAAAAGGTGCTTCGCTATGCCGCAAAATATCAGGAAACGCAGAATTCTTCACAAGTAAGTCTTTTTGGGGATGCCAGTGAAGTGCAAATTCCCGAACCCGAAGTTCCACCGTGTGAGGAATGGGGCACAATGAAAAAGCTGAAACAGGAACGCGAAGTGGTGGGCGTATATATTTCTGGGCATCCTTTGGACGATTTCAAAATTGAAATGAAAAGTTTCACTAATTGCAAGGTTTCGCATTTCAATCATTTGGAGGATTTTATAAATAAGGAAATGTGTTTTGGCGGAGTGGTTAGTGATGTGCAACATAGAGAATCCAAGGCCGGAAAAGGCTGGGCCATTTTCACTGTTGAAGATTATGAAGATAGTTATGACTTCAAAATTTTTGGAGAGGAATATTTAAAATGGCGCCATTTCTTGGTTCCGAATAGCTTTATTTATGGACGTGTTTTTGTGAAAGAAGGTTGGACAAATCGTGATACAGGTAAAAAAGGTGAACCGCGACTTCAGTATAACAGCATTCAATTACTTCACGATGTGATGGAAACCCATGGAAAAAAACTGACCCTAACCATTCCTTTAAACGATTTAAAAGATGAAAAGATCAATTCACTTAAAAATCTTGTAAAAACCCATAAAGGTGAAAAGCAGCTGTTTTTTGTGGTTTATGAAAATGAGGAAAAAATCCATTTAACAATGCCCAGCAGGAAACATAAAATCAATATTTCAAAGGAGTTGTTGGATGAATTGGAGCGTGAACAGTTAAGTTATAAGCTAAATTGATCTATCCATTTGAACCTACAACCAGAAACCATAGCCAAGAACAAAAGCCATGAACTAAGATCTCAGAATCTATAACCCACAACCCGCAACCCACAACCGATTATAGAAATAAACAATACTAACATTTCCTAAACATATATTAACCTCGTAAGTTTTCGTAAAAAATATGACTACTTTTGTGAATCATTAAAAAACAAAGATTATGGCATTAGAAATAACAGACGCAACATTTGAAGAAACGGTTTTAAAAAGTGACAAACCGGTATTGGTTGACTTTTGGGCAGCCTGGTGCGGACCTTGCCGAATGGTAGGGCCCATCATTGAAGAAATTAGTAAAGAATACGACGGCAAAGCTGTGGTAGGAAAAGTAGATGTAGATGCAAACCAAGAGTTTGCCGCAAAATATGGAGTTCGTAACATTCCTACTGTTTTGGTTTTCCAAAATGGCGAAGTAGTGGGCCGTCAAGTTGGCGTTGCTCCTAAAAATGTTTACGCAGAAGCGATCGATTCGCTTTTATAATATATTTGAAAAAGAAAAATTAAAACAAAAAGGCTTGGCGTATTGCTGAGCCTTTTTCTATATTAGTAAAATGTCAGGTCGAGCGCAGTCGAGACCTCTTTTTGAAAAACAAGTTTATAAAAACCTCTCGACTGCGCTCGAGGGGACAGCCCGAAAACTATGGAAAAAACAAATAAAATTCAGGATAAAATAGATGGCAAATTACTAGAGGAACGCAAGGTTTTCCTTTGGGGAATGGTTGATGACAAAAGCGCACGCCACGTTGTGGATAGATTGATGTATCTAGATGCATTGAGCCACGACGAAATTAAATTCTACATAAATAGCCCGGGGGGATATGTTACTTCTGGATTTTCAATTTATGATACCATTAAAGAAATAAAGAGTCCCGTTTCAACAATCTGTACCGGCTTGGCAGCCTCCATGGGAAGCATTTTGCTTTCAGCAGGCGAAAAGGGAAAACGATTTATTCAGCCACACGCCCGTGTAATGATTCACCAGCCAAGCGGTGGCGCAAGAGGTGTTGCCAGCGATATTGAAATTACTGCACAGGAAATTTTGAAAACAAAGGAAATCAGTGCGCGAATTTTAGCTGAAAATTGTGGCCAAAAATTTGAAAAGATTATGAAAGATTTCAATCGCGATCATTGGATGGGCGCTGAAGAATCTGTTGAATATGGAATTGTAGATAAAATTTCCAAATAAAACATATGAGAAAAGTATTCTTAATATTTGGAATTGCCGCTATCACTTTAGTGGGTTGCAAGAATGTTGAAAAGAATGAGGTTTCAACAGAAGGAGCTCCAGAAACTCCAGAAACGGTAAATTCAAATATAACTGAAGTGGACTCCCACAACTCCGAAAATTCGTTGGATTGGGCAGGAGTTTACGAAGGCACTACACCTTGTGCAGATTGCAGCGGTATTAAAACCGTTTTGGATTTGAGGAAAGACAAAACTTTCATCCTTTCGCAAACCTATCTCGGCAAACCTGCGGGTGAAAATGAGTTTACACAGACCGGAAACTTTGTTTGGGACCGAGCTGGTAAAATGATCCGCCTTAAAACTGAGAGTGGTGCTTTTCAGTATGATGTTGGTGAAAATAAATTGTGGATGTTGGACGTAAAGAGAAATAGGATTGAAGGAGATTTAGCTGATATGTATATTTTGAAAAAACGAATTCAGTAGAAAAATTTGTAGGTGAATATTGAGAAAGAAATAAATGAGATTACGGGTTTTAAAAATCTGGAACTGCTTGCAAAACAAGTTGTTGAGGGTTTTATTTCTGGACTCCATAAAAGTCCATTTCACGGTTTTTCTGCCGAATTTGCGGAGCATAAAATTTACAATAACGGCGAAAGCACAAAACATATAGACTGGAAGCTTTTTGCTAAAACGGACAAGCTTTATACAAAGCGCTACGAAGAAGAAACAAATTTGCGTTGCCATTTGATTGTGGACAACAGTAGCTCGATGCACTATCCAAAACTGAAACAGTTCAACATAAATTCATTGAATAAAATTGGGTTTTCAGTATTGGCTTCGGCGGCAATTATGAATTTGATGAAGCGTCAGCGTGATGCGGTTGGGTTGAGTGTTTACAGTGATGAATATGAATTCTATACTTCGGAAAAAGGCAGCGAACGCCACCATCAAATGTTACTTCAGAAGTTGAATGAAGCCTTGCTTTCTTCAAAAGAAAAAACACAAACCAAAACATACGAACATCTTCATTTGATAGCCGAAAAATTAAAGCGGCGTTCCTTGGTTTTTCTGTTCACCGATATGTTTCAAAGCGATGCTGAGGAAGAAAAACTTTTTGAGGCACTTCAACATTTAAAATACAATAAGCATGAAGTAATACTATTTCATACTTTCGATAAAAAAAGGGAAATCAATTTCGATTTTAACAACCGCCCAAAGCGTTTTGTTGATGTTGAAACAGGTGAATTTATAAATCTTTATGCGGATAACATAAAGCAAGAATATGAAAAGGCGGTGAAGGATTATTTTGTGGAGCTTCAAATGCGCTGTGCGCAATACAGGATTAAGTACGTCCGGACTGATATTAACGAAAGTTTCAACAAAATTTTGACAACCTATTTAGTGGAGCGTCAGAAGTTTGGATAAAAAATATTATTTTTTAAAAAAATAGTTTGCGAAAATGAAATGGAGTGGTATATTTGCCACCGCTTAATACGGCAAGGGAGCAATCTCAAAATGTATGGTAACAATTTTTCACTTTGCCCAACTGTTGTTGGGGTTTGTCCCGAAGCTTCGGGATAGATTGAAAACTTGGTCTGGTAGTTCAGTTGGTTAGAATACCTGCCTGTCACGCAGGGGGTCGCGAGTTCGAGTCTCGTCCAGACCGCAACAAGATGTTGTGTTGAGTCACCTAAAGGTGGCTTGTGGTTTAGAAATAGACCGATGAGAAGCTTATCCATATGGATGGGCTTTTTTTGTTTTTGGGTCTTTTTGCCTATTTTTCTTCAATATCATCTTAAAAAAGGTATGCCTATAGGTGTCCCAAAATTTTTAATTGGGGTACCTCCTAAAAAATATTTTTTTTTAAAACTTATTGTTATTAAAATCCAAAAAATTAAAGAAAGGTATTTATATGAAAAAAGAAAGATTTATAAAGGTTTTTTTATTTCAATTAATAGGGTTTTACAGGAAAGTGCTATTTTATTATTTATAATATTAAACATTTTGAGTTTAATTATGGGAGAAGCCATATTTAATTTTTCAAAATTACAAGCAGCAGCTAAGTCTAGTTGTTGAATATTTTTCTCTTTACGAATTTCCTTAATAGTTGCACCTATTTGTTTGCACAAAAGGGTTTTAGCTATTTTGATTTTATCAGAATTGGACTCCATTATAGAGTTCAAAATTTATCATATTTGATTACTTTTGGTTATCATATATGATAATTAATGATTTTAGAAGCTAAACATTTTCAAGTTTTAAGGTTATTAACTGCATTCTTTTTAGGGTCTGTGGTTATGGAATATTTTGGCTATACTGAAAGAAATAGAGATTATATTTTCTTCATATTGATAAGAGTGATGGTTTTTGTAACAAGTATTTTATCAATTATTCAATTAACTGATAGGAGCTTATTAATTGAAAAGTACAAGATTGAAATGCTTAACCACAAAACATTATTGGTTGAAAATCTAAAATTACTTTCAATCATTTATCTATTTGCTTCAATAATTTTCAATCCAATAATACCATTTCATTTTTCTAAAATAACGTGGATAGTAATAGATGCAATTACAGCTATTTTTTTTATCACTCATTCATTAATAGAACAAGGAAGGAAAAGAAAAAATGAGAAGTTAGATAAGGCAAGAAAGGACTTGTACTCACAATTTGAAGATATTTCTGAATACAAACAAAAAGATCATGAAGATGGATTTAAATAACAATTTTTTAATTATGAAAAATCAAATAATTATTTTAATACTGATGACAATGTTTCTAAGTCATAACTTAATTTGTCAAGAAGAAAATGAAGTAAACTTTGATGACATTAATACCCAATCTCCTATCAAAATGGGGACATTAGAAGAAGCAAATAAAAAACTTGCTGAAGATGACGCAAAAAGGGGAAATGCTCTAAGAATAGGAACACAAAGTTCCTTTAATCCAAGTTTTGATGAACAATTTGTCCAAAAAGCAGAGTCAATAACCATTGAAGAAGAAATTTCTAATAAATCATTACAAAGCAAAATTCAAAATAAAGAATTTGGGATAGAAGGTCAAAATAATAATGATAGGCAATGTTCAAGTAAGTTTCCTTTATATAAAGCTAAAGCAACTGTATATTTCTATACTGATAAATCAATCTCTTCACCAATTCAGGGAAAAATTTATAAAAATGATAAACTATTTGTTTTAGATGGCAGCTCTAATTTATGGTGGTTTATTTGTTTTGAAGGTAAAAGAGGTTGGATTGCAAAAGAACAAATTGAATTTTTTGATAAGGACAAGGAAAATGCTAAACTCTTGGATATTTTAACTGATATAAAATCAAAAGAGTATTTCCTTATTTATATTATTCTATTTGGAGTTTTGTCTTTTCTATTGGCATTTTTTATTGGTAAATATAGAATGATAGGATTCTGGTTTTCCTTTGTATTGGGTATCTTACTAACCCCATTTGTTTCTTGGTTACCAATAATTTTAAGTAGGAAAAAAAGCAATTTTGAAGAATTTACAAAGACAAAAAAGATACTAAGAAAGATGTTGGGTGTAATATTAATTATTGGGGCTTTATTTGGTTTGTTATTTAATGCCAATGCTCCCAAAGATAATTTTCAGCCATACTTTATAGCCTTTGGGTTAATTGCTTATGGAATATATCTGTTAAAGTAATTCAAAACAGGCTCACTCAAAAAAAATGTATACCAAAATATTTCCATTCCAAATAGGTGAACAGTATGAAGAACTGGAGTTTAAACTAAATGGTTTTGATATTAAATTAATTGGAGATTACGAGTATGATATATATGAGTATATAGGTCAAGAGGTAAATAGTTTCTTAGGCTTTCAATTTTCATTAAATCCATTGCTTTATTATAATGTAGATATATTGTCAAGAATAGATTTTATGTTTAGTTATAACTGCTTTGATGATTTGTTTAATGAGTTAAATTATTATCTACCAGAAAAGGAAAAATTACAAATTGATCCTTTTGATAGATTTAAAACAGCTTTTAGTAAAGTAGGAGATTTAGCATTTGAAATTCTAAGAAATAATAGCGAAAATATAATTTTGAGGATTTCTCATTATCATCAATTTTTTGATTAAAAAGGAGTATTTAAGGGAACACCAGAATAAATAGGCCCTTCTAATTATCTGTTTTAAAGACAGGTAGGGTAGTATAGGTTAAACTCGTCCAGACCGCAACAAGATGTTGTGTTGAGTCACTTAGATGTGGCTTGTGGTTTAGAAATAGACCGATGAGAAGCTTATCCATATGGATGGGCTTTTTTTGTTTTATCCCTAAAATAAGTGTCTCTCCACCTTTAGTTCATTTTAAATTCTCACCAAAATGTGTCGCTATAGGTATAATACAATTATTTCTTATACGCAGATTAATATTAAATTAGTCTAACAATAGTTCTGTTTATATAAATTTATTGGTTGTTTTGTGGGTTAATCATTTAGTATGTTTGAAAAATACGTATCATATCTTCAATTTTTTAACAACTAACCAATGCTTTATTTTATAAAAAATATATTATACACTTGTTTTTTTTAGTGCAGCACTGCTTAATTCCTGTAAAGATGAAGAAACGTCTCAAAATAATGATAATGGCACCTTTGTAGCTTCTGTCAATTGCCAATCAGTGGATTTTTCATCTTACACCAGCGCATACCTTGGGGACGCTAATGGTATAGATGCAAAATTCTTAAGTGTAGAATCTTCTGACAATGCCCACAGCGTAGATATAATACTTATAGATATTAACGGACCAGGAACATACGATATTGAGATTCCAGATGGAACCTCTGCCTATTATGATTATGTGCCTGGGGGAAATAGACAGGTAACTTCATACGTTACGAACTGATAATGGGGGAGAAATCATTGTGACTAGTTATGATGGAACCAAAATCAAGGGGACTTTTAATTTTTCCGCAGTTAATATAAGTAATCAACAGGATGTTATTTCTGTTACAAATGGAACTTTTGAATTAATTATTTCTGATTAGTTTATATCAGCGATATTTGAAAGACAACATTAAAGACGAATAATCCTTGAGTTTGTATATTGTAATTAATTTTCATTAAAAGACGTAATTTTTTTAACTTAGGATTATTTTATAAGTTCTAAATAATATGCAATCATCAGATCCTATATTAATCAAAATGGGCCAATATGTGTCGGATTGGAAATCTGCCAAGGATTCCCGATACGTATTTTTAAGCTGTTATCATTTAATGAGTACTAATATGGTTTCAGCAATTAATAACAAAGAATTTCACGATCCGGTTTGGGTAGATAAATTACTTAGACACTTTGCAGATTATTATTTTGAAGGCTTAACGTGTTATGATTGTGGAGACTTAACCCCTAAAGTATGGGAAAGGGCACATAAAGCTACATGCGATAATGATTTAAGTGAGCTGCAGTTCTTAATACTGGGAGTTAATGCACACATAAATTATGACCTAGTGCTAGCCTTATATGATCTATTGGAACCTGAGTGGAATACACTTACTGAAATTCAGAAAAAACATCGTTATGAGGACCACCATCATGTAAATTATGTAATAGCAAGCACTATAGATCGTGTGCAAGATGAAATACTAGAGCCATTAAATCCTAAACTTGAATGGGTTGACAGTTTGTTGGGACGAATGGATGAATATCTAATATCAAAACTCATCACAAGTTGGCGGGAAGATGTCTGGAAAAACACACAACAGCTTCTTAAAATTGAACACCCAAAAGATCGAGAAATCTTTCGGTTACAACTTGAAAATTCAGTTTTAAAACGTGCTGATACTATTTGTATGTTCTGAATGAATAGTAATTATTTTGAATTCAGTACCCATAAAAGCTTTTCCAAATAATTGGAGAGGCTTTTTTTGTTATTTGCTAATTTTTGTAAAATTAGGGTAGGGTATTTTCTAAGTTAAATGTTAATCATATAAATGCAGCATATAAATATTTATTTATTTTTTGCTAAATTTATAACAACCACTAAGAGAAAATATTATGGAACGAAGGCATTTTATAAAAAAATCAGGGCAAGCACTGCTTGCGGTTTCTACAATTTCCATCACAGGCGCAATAATTTCTTCTTGCACTTCAGACGACTCTGATGCTTTCTTTGATGATGGTTATTATGACAATGGTTATTACGATGATGGATATTATGATGATGGCTACTACGACGATGGATATTATGACGACGGCTACTATGATGACGGATATTATGACGACGGTTATTATGATGATGGCTATTATGGCGATGCCCAAGTAATTCGCGATATTTTAATTGCTACAAACTGGAAGGTTGCAAGCTACATAGACAGTGGTGTTGACGAAACTTCAGATTACAATGGCTATACCGTTGATTTTAAAATTAACAATGGGGTCGTAGCGACAAACGGAAGCAATACAAACAATGGCAGCTGGTCTGTAAATGGTTTGGGAAATGAGCTAACACTAGATTTTAATGGTTCACCGTTTGATGAGTTTAATGACGATTGGGACATTATAAGCGTATTGCCAACAAGAATCGAACTACGCGATATAAGCGGTGGCGGTAGTGGAACCGACATTTTAATTTTAGAAAAAGCATAGTCTGTTTGTTAGTATTTTTTTAAATTGATTGGACATTTCTTTGAATCTCTAACAGAAATGTCCAATCCTATTTAACCCCTTTCTTTATTTTGAAAAAAATTCTATTTCTTCATGATACATTTTTGGAAACACCACGTGGTGCGGAACTTACTATAAAGGAATTGATTGCGATTGGTGAAAATAAAAAACATTCCATTTCTGTAGATTTTCTTAAAAATTTTGAAGAAGTAAAAGCCAAAATTTCAAAATCAGATTTAATAGTTTTAAACAGTACTTCCCGATGTCATTTTGAGCTGGATTTAATTGAATACATCCTTTTTCAGCAGGTACAATATATTAAAGTGGAATATGACTATAATTTCTGTGTGCGTCGAAATATTTTATGTACGGTAGATCATAACGTCCGCAGTTGCTGTAATCCAGATAAATTTCACATTTTCCGAAAGTTGTTTTCCAACGCTGCCTTAAATGTTTTTCAATCACCAAAACATTGCCAATCGCATTTTGATTTTTATGGAGAGGCAGTTGCAAATCATCTAATAATGCCGCCGACAGTTGATGTGAATAAATTAAAACCTTCTGAAAAAAAAGATGAAAATAATATACCATTTTTTGGAGATTTGAATTTCCTGAAAGGAGGCCATGAATACGTTACATTCGCCGAAGAAAATCCAGGGTTAAATTTTAATGTTTTTGGAAAAAATAGATTGCGCCGCGAAATGCCAAAGAATATAACTTTTCACGAACCCGTTCCAAACGCGGAAGTGCTTGAGATTCTCGGAAAAACAAAACAGTTTATTTGCAAACCAGTGTGGCCTGAGCCCTCAGGAAGGCTTGCCGCAGAAGCATTCCTTTCAGGATGCGAAATTCTTTCAAATGATAGAATAGGAACTTTTTCTTTTGATTTTTTCCCTGATAATTTTGAAAAAGCAAAAGCTGAAATGCTACAAGCTCCTGAGAATTTTTGGAATGCAATTTCTGAAATATTGAACAATTCAGAAGTAAACAAAAATCCAAAACTCAAAAAAGTTTTAGTCTATAAAAGCTATGGTGGATTGGGCGATATTTTCTTTGCCATCCCTGCAATTTATAAATTGGCTGAAGTTTCGGAAGAACTTCATTTTGCAGTTTCACCAAGGCTTGTTGGGTTTTTCGAAAAACATTTAAAAGGGGTTAAAGTCGTCAGTGAACCTGATGTTAAGGAAAACGAATCCAGTTATAATAATATATATGAATTGGGTAATTATCCTGCTTTCAGAGGCTATGATTTGCCGCACGCACTAAAATACCCAACCCATAAAAAAGTAAAGCAACACGCCATTCAGCATTATATAGACACCGTATCAAAATTGCATATAGATATAGATAATCATTTGGAAGTTTACCCATATTTTGAAAGTGATAAAAATGTGTCTAAGCCCTATTTTGTAGTGCATCATGGAGCAGGTTTTTTATTGAAAATTTGGCCAACTGAAAAGTATGCCGCCTTAATTGAAAGGTTGGCGAAAATTTTTCCACATTTAGATTGTAAGATTATAATGGGTCCGGAAGATCCAGATATTGCAAAATATTTTACAAAACCAATGCCCCATGTAAAATTCATCACCGGTGGAATGGAAGAAGTAGGAGAAGCAATGGCAGGAGCACTATTTCATATTGGAAATGATGCGGGAATAACCCACGTTGCAGGAGCTTTCAACGTTCCAACTGTTGGAATATATGGCCCAACAGGCCCAGGAAGTTGGGGAAGTTTTGCAAAAAATAACGAACTCATTTGGGGCAAGAAAGGCGTTTGCAACCTTAAATGCAATTATGAGGTAATTTTAAATTGTGCCCACAGAATTTGTTTGACTTCTGTAACGGAAGATAGAGTATTAGAAGCGCTTTACAAAGTTTTACAGAAAAGCTACCCTAAAAAGAATATGCAGCTAATATTAAACCCACAAACTTCTATAGAATTTGGAGAAAAGGATTGTTTAATTAAGTTAGGCGAATACGAATTGTTGCTAGAATACCATAGCGATGCTATGAAAACGGATGTTGAAAAGCTACTTTCTAATGAAATATCACAACCGCCGAATAATGGAGATCTAAAAATGGTAGTTAATGTTTTGGCACAGCAAAATATTATTTTTAAAGTTCCCACATTCAATTAAAATTATTTTTTTTCAAAAACGCTTTTACTATCTTCACGTCCCAAATAAAAGAAATGATATCAGAAACCATAAAGAACCGCCGCGCGGTTTTTCCTGCACAATATAACGGACAAGCAATCACCAAAGAAGAAATTTTAACCATACTTGAAAGCGCAAATTGGGCACCTACCCACAAACGCACAGAACCTTGGCGCTTTAAGGTTTTTCACGGAACCTCACAAGTTGCTCTCGGAAAGTTTATGGCGGAAACCTACAAACAAACTACTGACAATTTTTCAGAATTCACATATGATAAGTTTATGGACAACCCCGTAAAATCAGGCTGTGTAATAGCAATTTGTATGCAGCGTGACCCTAAGCAAAGCCTGCCCGAATGGGAAGAAATTGCCGCTACGTCTATGGCTGTCCAAAATATGTGGCTCTCTGCCCATGAGATGCGTATTGGCGCTTATTGGGCTTCTCCGGGCATTGTAAAGTATATGGACAAATTCATTCAAATGGAAGAAGGGGAACAATGCTTAGGTTTTTTCTATATGGGAAAATACGACGGCGATTTGCCCGAGGGAATACGCAAGAGTACCATTAAAGAAAAAACGGTTTGGGTGTAATATTCAAAGTTTAAAAGTTCAATATTTAAAAATATTTTAAACCTGTCAGAATTCAAAAATCTGGCAGGTTTTTTCATTGAACCAAAATTTTAACAACTAAAAAATTAGTTTAAACTAATTTTTTAGTTATATTTGAACAATCCAACAATCCAACAATCCAACAATGAAACAACTAACAAAAGCGGAAGAAGACATTATGCAAATCCTTTGGGATTTAAAGGAAGCAAACGTTGCTTCAATCATAGAGAAACTGGCAGAGCCAAAACCTGCGTACAACACGGTTTCAACCATTGTTCGGATACTTGAAAGCAAGGATTTTGTGGATTATAGAAAAGAAGGTCGCGGTCATGTCTATTTCCCAAAAGTGAAGAAAACGGAATATAGCAATCAATCTCTAAACAAATTGATGGACGGATATTTTCAAGGTTCCTTCAAAAGTATGGTTTCCTTTTTTATGAAGAAAAACGATATCAGTATTCAGGAAATGGAGGTTATTATGAAAGAAATTAATTCTGAAAAAAAGGAGGAATGATACACACACTATTTCAAATACTCGTTTTTCAAATACTGTTTTTGGTAGTATATGACTTCTTTCTGAAAAAGGAAACGTTTTTCGGTTTAAATAGAATCTATCTATTATTAACCCCATTTTTAGGGTGTATCTTACCATTTGTAAGTATAGATTTTATTAAGCAAAACATTCCTCAGGAATATATAATTCAGCTACCAGCAGTTGTTATTGGCAGCAATTCTCCCGAATTAATTTCAAGTGGAACTACGTTTTGGCTTCCAAGCTTGTTGGATTTTTGGTTTTTGGGAGTTGGGTTCAGCGCTCTATTTTTCTTCTTTAAATTTTACAAAATAGCAAAACTATATTTATCTGGAACCACAGAATATTCTGATGGATTCAAACTTAAAATTCTTCCCAAAACCAATACTGCCTTTTCCTTTTTCAACACCATATTTTTAGGCGAAAACATTTCCGAAAAAAATAAGATAAACATTGTTGCCCACGAAAAAATACATATTGAACAAAAACATTCGGCAGACCTGCTTTTCTTTGAAATACTCCGCATCGTCTTTTGGTTCAATCCAATGGTCTATCTGTTTCAAAACAGAATAACAACCTTGCACGAGTTTATTGCAGATGAAAAGGTAACTGCAGAAAAAGATAAAAAACAATACTACCAAGACCTACTTTCCGAAGTGTTCCAAACAGAAAAAATATCATTCATCAATACATTTTTCAATCAATCATTAATCAAAAAACGAATCATTATGTTACAAAAATCAAAATCACGAAGAACTGCGCAGTTAAAATATTTACTGCTATTACCGGCAATTTGCACAATGTTACTATACACTGCTTGCAGTAATGAACAAAAAGCCGAGGAAACCCAAACTGTTCAACAGTCAGATTCCGAAGTAATGAACAAAATTAACGAACTGGCGGAAGCCATTATGAAAAAAGGTGAAATGACTCCCGAAGAAGAAAAAGCACTAAAATTTCTTACAACGGAAGCGCAACCTGGAGAGAAAGTATATACTTCCGTGCAAGAATATTTAGACGAAACCAAAGGCCAGGATGAAGCGGACGTTCCTTTTGCGGTTATTGAAAAGGTGCCAACATATCCTGGTTGCTCAGGCGATAACGAAGCTATGAAACTCTGTATGTCGCAGAATATTGCAAATTTTGTCAATGCCAATTTCAATATTAAATTAGCTGATGAATTGAATCTTTCTGGACAACAACGCATCGCCGTCCAATTTAAAATTGACAAAACGGGAAAAGCAGTAGATGTTCGTGCGCGTGCTCAAAATCCAGAACTTGAGGCCGAAGCTATACGTGTTGTGCAAAAACTCCCACAGATGCAGCCTGGAGAGCAGAAAGGAGAGAAAGTGGGCGTGCTCTATTCTTTGCCGATTATTTTTGAAGTGAAATGAAACCATACATAATATCCATTTTAATTTTCCTATTTTTTAAAGCCGAAGCTCAAACCGCTTCGGCTTTAAATATTTCTCAAAAAGCGGACAGTCTTTTTAAGAGAGCAAAAGTATATGAAGGATTGGGGAATGTTCCGCAAGCTCTTCATTATTATGAAAAAGCAAATTCTGAAGGAAATGGAAATATTCAAATAGCATTCAATTTTGCAAAATTGTTGGCACAATCTTCAATATATCAAAAGGCCGATAGTATTTTTGAAAAATTGGCGTTGCAGTTTCCTAACGATCCCGATTTTATCTATCAAAGAGCTCTAATAAAAGAAGCTCAAAATGATTCTACGGCAGTTGAAATATATAAAAGAACATATCTTTTAGACACTAACCATATTAATTCGGCCTACAAAATTGCGCGTAATTATATTGAAAACCGAAAATTCAAGGAAGCGGAACCATATGTAAATAAAGGATTGTCTGTAGATAGTACCAGTGTCCGGTTTCAAATTTTACTTGCTCTGAAACAGTTTTACGCCAAAGATTGCCACGATGCTATTGCTACCTATAACAAACTTATCGGTTTTGGAGAGAGCAACATTCAAATACATGAAAATTTAGCTTCTTGTTATTCCTATACCAATCAATTTGAAAAGGCATTAGACCAATATCAAATATTGCTTAAAGATTTTGATGACAAAAACCCCAAATGGCATCTTGCGGTAGCTGAGGTGTACAAAAGTTTAAAAGATTATAAAAATGCAGAACGGCATATGGATATAGCTATCGCACTTCAAGAAATTCCGTTGTCAGAAAGTTATATGGAATTGGCGAAAATCTATAAACGACAAGGGAATTATAAAAGTGAAATGGAAGCTTTAAAAAATGCATTGGCCAATAATTCAAATAATGAAATGGCGCTTTACAACCTTGCTGTTGCAGCAGATAATTATTTTGCAGATAAAAAAGTAGTGTTACGTTATTATGAAAATTATTTAAGCCAATATTCTGAAAATGGACATATGCAAGATTTGACAAAACAACGTATAAGCGATTTAAAAAAAGAACTTCATTTTTCAAAGAATTAACTTTCAGTAAATTTGTACTTTTCCAAGTAGAATTTATTGCGAAATGACAAAAAGTTTTCTTTTAATTTTTCTTTTGTTACTGGTAACTTCCTGCCAGTTTTTTGAGACCGAAAAAGTTTCTTCGGAAAATGTCTATAAAAAAGAAATGGAAGCTATAGACTGGAAAGATGTGGACAGTTACCCATCCTTTTCAAACTGTGAAAATACCTTGGAAAAACCGGAACAGAAGGAATGCTTCATAAACACCATCAGCTCGCATCTTTATAAATCCATCAGCCATGAAGGGATGATTGCAACACGTGATGTTTACGACACCGTAAAAGTGAACTTTGAAGTAAGCAGTAGCGGCCAACTCTCGATTCTTGAAATAAAAATGGATACGGTTTTACAAAAAGAATTTCCAGATTTGGAGATGTGGCTTTTGCAAAGCATTGATTCATTAAAACCAGTAGCTCCAGCCTATAAACGTGGAATTCCTGTGAAAACACAATTCACCTTACCAGTTATAATTAAAACAAATTGATTACAGGTTGAATTTATAACCTAGTGTAAAATCGACCGGAAACTCCCCATTATTATCTACACTTAAACCAACAATGTCGTTGTAGTTAAAGGTGATATAGCCATTGCCCACTTTATAATCAGCACCAAGACCAAATGTAATTGGGGCGCTAAAATCGCTGCCGGATTCTTTATTCACGATAGCCGATCCGCCAAATGGAATGACGGTATATTCTCTGCTTGAAAAGGTCAATGCTGCAAATTTTGTATTTATAAATGCATCAAACTTTGGTGTTTTAATAAATTTAAATCGGTAATTCAAGGATAATTGGGAAGCAGAATATTTGTATTCGCTGCTTTCAAAAGTCTGTTTGAAACGGAATACCATAGCATGTCTTTTTAGTTTCACAACATCAATCAATTCGAAATCAATTCCTGCAAGTGCTTGGAGTGCGTTTGTTGGATTTGCGGTATAAACACTGTTGCTCACACCTGCAAAAGCTCCAAGCCGAAATTGTAGATCAATGGATTTTTCGGTTTTGTTAAAACTGGGGTCCTTCTTTTTATTGTATTCCACAAAAAAGTTGTGCAGACTGGGCAATGTCAATTTTACCTTTTCAGTTGAAACAGTAGCATCACTAGTTTGTTGTTGCAACGTTTTTTTGTATTCCTCTTGGTAATCGCCGTCTTGCTTTGTGTTTTTCAGTTCAACAATATCATTGCCTTTCTTTGAAAAGTAGCGATATTCCCCGTTAACAGTATTCCAGAGCAAAGTCAACGTGCCTTCAACTTCGGTATTCAAAGTATAAGTTTGGCCATCAACGGTATATTGTTGTTGTGCTTGCAGTGTTCCTGCGGAAAGTAAAAAAAACAAAACTAAAATGGGGAAAAACGATTTCATAAGGGCGTGTTTAAAGTATGGCTAAGGTAAAAAATTAAATCAATTTATCACTGTTTTTCGTAGGTTCGCCCTTTCCAAGAATAGTTTCCGCCAAAGCTTCCTAACACTACTGCCAAAACTATAAAGGAATAAACAAACGGCTGCCAGAGAAATTTCCAAAACGCAATTTTTTCGTCAAAAAATAGCGCAGTTTGCCTCACAACAAGATAATCCGTGATTATTTTGAAGAAAAACAAAGAAGTGTAAAAAAGTATATTTTCAAAGTCGAAAACCATAAAAGCCGGAATTATCAAAACCGAAAAGTTTACCAAAAAAACCAAGATTCCCAAAAGAATAGATGTTGTGTTTTTCTGTTTTGAAGTTTTAGAAGCCCAACGGATTCGTTGATTTATAACGTTTCTCCAACTTGGCTGCGGTTTAGTGGAGACAATAACATCAGGAGTTTTTAAAAAATGCACCCTATCTGGAAAATGTTTTTTCATCTTTTCCAGTAAAAAAATATCATCACCACTTGCAATATGGTCGTTGCCTGAAAAACCATTAACCTTTAAAAAAGCATCTTTTCTGTATGCCAAATTTGCGCCATTGTTCAATAGTGGTATATTCAATCCAAAGCTACCGATGGTAATGGACTGTAAACTAAAACCATCTAATTTTTGAAAATTATCAATAAAACTTCCGTTGGATTTATAAATGACGGGCCCACAAACCATAATGGAATCGTTTTGCTGAATGTAACTGTCAAAAACGTTAAGCCAGTTTTTTGGAAGCTCACAATCTGCATCCGTGGTTATAATCCATTCAAAGTTTGAATTTTTGATGGCTTCTTGAATGGCGTCTTTTTTAGGCGAATTGGAAACCCGCTTGTTTTGAATGAGTTTTATTGAAAACTTGCTTTTCTCAATAGCAGCAGCAATTATTGCTTCGGAATTGTCTTCGGAAGTATCGTTTACAAAAATGATTTCAAACAATTCAAAAGGATAGTTTAGTTTGGCGATTGTTTTTAAAAGGCTCGGCAGGTTTTCAGCTTCATTTCTGAAAGGAATTATTACACTGAAACGGGTTTTAGAGAGTATTCTTTCAGAAGAAAAAACCTTCGTTTTTTTAAAACCCAAAATAAAGGCCACCATGCAAATAAAATATGATGTAAAAAGTATTGCAAAGCCCCAGATCATTTGGTGGTGGGTTGATAAGTGAGCACGAAAAAACTTCCCAAGAGTGATGGCATCACAAAGTTTAAAAGCCACATGGCTAATACAGTAGATAAAATGGGGAGTTCCGGAATACCTACAAGAGAAAATAGCCAAACTGCTACTCCGCCGCGGATCACCACATCAAAAATAAAAAGTGTAGGTAGAATTGAAACCAAAAAATACATTGCGAAAATCAACGGAATGGATTCTGAAAAATTAATATTTCCTCCAAAAAATAGTAAAAGCCCGTAAAACATTCCGCTAAATATTACATAACGAAATACTGAAAAAAGTACTGCTTTAAACTTTATTTGAAATGGAATACTTTGGAAAAACTGAATTGTTTTGGCTATTGAAAAACCCTTTAACAACAACTCTTTTTCTTTAAAATAATAGCCGATCGCAAGAAACAAAATAACTCCAATTCCAAAGTAGCACAGCGTCGTGACCGAATAGGGAATGTTGAAATTTCGCAATAAATAAAGGAGTCCAAAAACACCAAAAAAAGTTGTGACAAACATTTGTGCAGCGCCGGAAAAGAAATTCAGCAATAGTATTTTTTTTCGTTTTCTGTTTTCAAAAAAAATTGCTTTTGCACCGTATTCGCCAATTCGGTTAGGTGTTGCTAAAGAAACTGTAAGAGAAGCTAAGCTTTGTTTTAACGCAGTTTTAAAACTTATTTCTTCAAAAACGGAAACCAAGGTTTTCCATTTCAGAATTTCAAAAAACCAATTGGCGGATGCTAAAAATAGGAATAGCAATAAGAAATAAATTGAAATACTTCCTTTGGAGAAAATAGTTTCTGCAAATCCATTAAAGCTTAGTGAGGTATTGCTTTTCAGTTTATAAAAAATATACCCGAAAGTTACAGCAAGCACCAAAACTTTGGTGGCGGCAAGTAGATATTGTTTAGCTTTGTGGGGTACGGCAATCATTGTGCTAAAATACAAATTCCTGTTAAGGCAGGAATCTCAAATTGGGATGGAAAACAAATTAGAAAAAATCATTTTAGGAATTGACCCCGGAACCACAATTATGGGTTTCGGCCTTATAAAAGTTGTGGGTAAACAAATGCAATTTATGCAATTGAACGAGCTTCAACTTAAAAAATATGACGACCACTACTTAAAATTGAAACTAATTTTTGAGCGTACGGTAGAACTTATAGACACTCACAACCCAGATGAAATTGCAATTGAAGCACCATTCTTTGGAAAAAACGTACAGTCTATGCTAAAGCTCGGGAGAGCACAAGGCGTGGCGATGGCCGCGGGACTATCCAGAGAAATTCCAATAACTGAATACTCGCCTAAAAAAATAAAAATGGCAATTACCGGCAACGGAAACGCAAGCAAAGAGCAGGTAGCTAAAATGCTGCAAAGTCTTTTAAGTTTAAAAGAACTTCCAAAAAATCTGGACAGTACCGACGGTTTGGCGGCTGCCGTTTGCCATTTTTACAATTCCGGAAAAATTGAGACCGGAAAAAGCTACACGGGTTGGGCAGCTTTTGTGAAGCAAAACGAATCAAAAATCATCAAATAATTCTGAATTCAAAATTCAGAATTCAGAATTAAAATGAGCGGAATTTATATCCACATCCCTTTTTGCAAGCAGGCGTGCCATTACTGCGATTTTCATTTTTCAACTTCTTTGAAGAAAAAAGACAAACTGATTGATGCACTTTGCAAAGAATTGGTTCTGCGAAAAGAAGAATTGAAAGATAAAGTTGAAACCATTTATTTTGGAGGAGGCACTCCAAGTCTTCTTTCTTCGGAAGAATTGCAGCAGATTTTTGAAGCTATCTATAAAAATTATACAGTTTCAGAAAATCCCGAAATTACCCTCGAAGCTAATCCCGATGATCTTTCAAATTCACAAATTCACAAATTCACAAATTCACAGATTAACCGTTTGAGCATAGGAGTCCAATCTTTTTTTGAAGAGGATTTAAAACTGATGAACCGCGCCCACAATGCTTCCGAAGCATTGGAATGTATAAAAGAAGCGAAGCAATATTTCAAAAACATCAGCATTGATTTGATTTATGGAATTCCTGGAATGACAAACAAACGCTGGAAAGAAAATCTTGAAGTTGCTTTAAAATTGGATGTTCCGCATCTTTCGTGTTATGCTTTGACCATTGAACCAAAAACTGCACTAAAAAAATTCATTGAAAAAGGAATTGTTCCACCGGTGGACGAAGATGTGGCAAAACAGCATTATGAAATTTTGCTTTCTGAAACCGAAAAAGCAGGATTGGAAAATTATGAGTTTTCAAATTTTGGAAAACCCGGCTTCCATTCGCATAATAATACCGCGTATTGGGAAGCTAAGCCGTATTTGGGCATTGGGCCATCTGCGCACAGCTATGATGGAAAATCGCGAAGTTGGAATGTGGCAAATAACACAAAATATATAAAAAGTATTGAAGAGGGAATACTCCCTTCTGAAGAAGAAATTCTTTCAAAAGAAGACATTTATAATGAATATATAATGACGGGATTACGGACTAAAAAGGGTGTTTCGTTAGAAAAAGTTAAAGATGAATTCGGGAAAGATTTTTTAGAATATCTTTTGAAACAAGCTAAAATTCATTTGCAGAATAAACTTTTAATCCAAGAAAATCAAACCCTGAAAATTTCAAAAAAAGGAAAGTTTTTGAGCGATGGCATTGCGGCAGATTTATTCTTAGTAAATTTAGATTGATGGAAACTCTCATTAAAATAAACAATCAGACTATAAAAGTCGATCTCTCCAAACCGCTAGATATTTCAATCCCCTTAAAGGCTTCGGAAGAAAATCCGTTAGCCTGGTACCAAAATAAACCGACAATTGAACCTGTAAAAATGGGCGAATGGACAGGCAAAGTTTCCGAAGGCGCTTCGGTAAATTTCAATAATGTTTTTTTCAATCCACATGCACACGGCACGCATACCGAGTGTTTAGGGCATATTTCAGAAGAATTTCATTCTGTAAACGAAGCTTTAAAAACCTTCTTTTTTTTAGCTGAAGTAATCTCTGTAACTCCCCAAAAAATTGGAGAAGACGAAATTATTTCCGAAGCAAGTATCAAGAAAGCATTAAACGGTTGCACGCCTGAAGCAGTAGTAATTAGAACACTTCCAAACAATTCAGAAAAAGAATCAAAACATTGGTCAGATACCAATTGGCCATTTCTTCACGAAAAAGCGGCTTTGTTTTTACAAAATATCGGTGTGAAACATTTGTTGATTGATCTTCCTTCGGTTGATAAAGAAATGGATGAAGGCAAACTTTTGGCGCACAAAGCTTTTTGGGATTTTCCCGAAAACCCGCGTCACGATTGCACAATTACAGAATTAATTTACGTTCCAGACCCAATAAAAGATGGAAGCTATTTACTTAATCTTCAAATTGCATCTTTTCACAATGATGCTTCGCCGAGCAAGCCTGTTCTCTATAAAATTTATGAATTATGAAAGCAACTCTAAAAATTGAAGAATTAGCACAGTTTATTTTGGGAATCTTTCTCTTTTCACAATTGAATTATGCGTGGTGGTGGTTTCCTGCATTATTGCTTACGCCAGATATTGGAATGATTGGATATATAATAAACGCAAAAATTGGCGCTTTCACGTACAATGTTTTTCATCACAAAGCAATTGCCATTGCCATTGGTTTTTCAGGATTTTATTTAAACAATTCACTGTTAATTTTAATAGGCGTAATTTTGTTCTCACACGCATCCTTTGACCGGATTTTTGGTTATGGATTGAAATATCCAGATGGTTTTAAGAATACACATCTGGGAAGCATTGGAAAATAATATTATGGAATATCTATTTATAGGCTTGGCCGTTGGAGCTATTTTGGCTTACTTTCTTTTTGCACGCTTTGGTGGTGGAAAAAAAGAAAAAGTAAACACGCAGTCTGTTATTTTGATGGAAAAAATTAGAAGTGTGTGTAAGTTCATCACTGTGGAAGGTGATTTTTCTGAAATTTTCCACTATGAAAATGTGAAAGATAAATGGCTGAGTTTGCTTTTGGGGAAAAAGAAAGCCTTGGTTTTAATTGAAGCTAAAGCGCACATTGGTTTCGACCTTACTAAAGTGAAGATGCGGGCCGACACAAAAAATAAAACTATTTTTTTAACAAATTTTCCTCAACCCGAATTGCTCACGATCGAAACCGATTTTAAATATTATAATAAAAAGGAAGGATGGGCAAATCCTTTCACGGCCAAAGATTTGACAGAAATAAACCAAGAGGCTAAAAAACATATTGTAGATAAAATTCCAGAAAGTGGCTTGTTGAATGAAGCTTCAAAACAGGCTTTGGAAACCATTCAGCTAATGGAGAAATTGGTAGAAACCATTAATTGGAAGCTTGACTATTCCGCTTTGGAAGTGCAAGAAAGCCCAAAGAAAATTGCTTTAAAAAAATGAAACTGTTAGTTCTTTTTTTCAGTTTTTTGAGCATATCGGCATTTGCCCAAGATTATGAAAGGGTGGATGCCATCATTTCAATGTATCCAAACACTTTTGACAATCCAGAAAAACTTTCAAAATTTATTGCCCGCGACTTTACTTCTGAAGATGATAGGGTTAGGGCAATCTATACTTGGATCATCCAAAACATTGCCTACAATCCCGATGAATACAAACAGTTTGATTACACATTTACAAACTATCGCGAACGAAACGAAAAGGATGAGAAATTACGCGCCAAAATCATTCAGAGAACCCTCCAAAAACGTGTTGCAGTCTGTGAAGGATATGCCATGCTTTTTGAAAAATTGTGTGAGCAACAGGGGATAAAAAATTATTTGGTTCGTGGCGATATCAAGTCAAACTTTCCAGATATAGGAAGGCCTTTTAAGCGAATTCATATGTGGAATGTTGCCACTATTGGCGGCAAGCCTTATCTTTTTGATGCCACTTGGGGAGCTGGAAAATACAATGGCAAATTTATTAAGGAACCAAGCTATTTTTATTATAAAACGCCACCGGAACTTTTTATGAAAACGCATTATCCAGATATGTTCGAGGATGCCTTTTCAGATGTAAAAATCAGTAGGGAACAATTTTCTGAGCTACCATTGATTATTGAAAAAAATCTGTTGCCAAATGATATTGAATTCCCAACAAAAGGGTTGCTTTATGAAGACGCATATTTTGATGAAATTTTATTTACAATCAAAAATATAAACCCTGAAAAAATTTCATATTCTTATGGGTCCGAAACAATTTCCATTGATGAAATTGAACGGGAAGAAAGCAGAATAAAATTTAATGTGCCTTTAACCATTGGGGCAAAAACATTGCTAGTCTATTTTGACGGAAAACCTGCTTTGGGCTATAAAATAAACTGAACCATTATGAACATTGAAGAATTCAGAAATTATTGCATTTCAAAAAAGGGAGTTACAGAATCTTTTCCTTTTGATGAAAAAACGCTGGTCTTTAAGGTGATGGGCAAAATGTTTGCGCTTACGGGCTTGGAATATAATCCAGCCCAAGCCAATCTGAAATGTGATCCGGAAAGATCTATCGAGCTTCGGGAAGCATATGACGGATTGATTAATCCAGGTTACCATATGAGTAAAGTGCATTGGAATACTGTGGAATTGGAAAAAAATATACCTCACGAATTGATTTTGGAACTAATTGACCATTCTTATGATTTGGTTGTAAATAGCCTCACTAAAAAGCTTCAAGCGGAACTTGCTTCGCTTTAAAATAAAAAAAAACTAAATGAACAACGCTTCCGATTTTTACAAATTACAGATTGAAATCCATTCTGAGGAACTGCAAAAAATAAAGCAAAAACTTGTAGTTTCAAGTACTATTAGGCTTGTGGTGTTTTTGCTGGCGTGTTTTGGTGTATATTTTTTCTTCGGAAATGCAAAAATTGTAATTGCTGTTATCGTATTGGCAATAGCAGCATTTGTTTATTTGGTTTCGAAACACAGCGGTCTGCAATACAACCGTGATTTGAAAAAGAAGTTGATAGAACAAAATGAAACTGAACTTGACGTTTTGAACCGTATTTTCCATCATTTGCCCTCTGGCGAAAAGTATAAAGATCCGCTCCATTTTTACAGTCAGGATATCGATCTTTTTGGGCGCGGTTCTTTCTTTCAATATTTGAATAGAACCGCATTGGAAAGTGGCTCAGATTTTTTGGCGAAAATTTTCACGGAAAACAAAATTGATTCTATTCCAATTAAGCAAAAAGCAATCACAGAACTTTCAGGAATGCCCAAATGGCGGCAGCAGTTTTCAGCAATTGCTTCATTGGTGAAAACAGAAGTTTCTGCAACCGAAGTAGCCAAATGGCTGAAAGATTATAAAACTTTTGTCCCAAAATGGATAAAACCGGTTTCCTTAGTTTTTTCAATAATTTCCGTTGGATTAATTGTATTTAACTATCTGGGTTTGGTTTCTGGTTACGCCGTTGCGGGATGGTTCTTTTTAGGGCTTGGAATTACAGGAAAATATTTAAAAAAGGTAAACAATCTTTCTTCACACACCTCAAAAATACAAAGCACTTTTGAACAATTTCAAAAGCTAATTTTAGAAATTGAAAAAGAGGATTTTACTTCAAAATTGCTTTCTGAAAAAAGAAGTTTAGTTCTCGGTTCTAGCACAAAAGCATCTGCCGTTTTAAAGAAATTTGCCAAACATTTGGATGCCTTGGACCAACGGAGCAATATGTTAATTGGTGTTATAGCCAACGGATTTATGCTTCGCGATCTTCGCCAAAGTTATAGTATTGAAAAATGGATTGAAATGCATAAAGAAAGTGTTCCTGTTTGGTTTGAAGTCATCACTTTTTTTGATGCCTATAACAGTTTGGGGAATTTTGGTTTCAACCATTCTAAATATGTTTTTCCGAAAATAAATAGCGATGTTCCAGTTCTAAAAGTGAAAGGCGCCGGGCATCCGTTATTGAAGGAAACAACGATGGTTCGAAATGATTTTCAGATAAATTCCGAAGAATTCTTTATTGTTACTGGCGCAAATATGGCAGGGAAAAGTACTTTTTTAAGAACTGTTTCACTTCAAATTGTAATGGGCAATATGGGCTTGCCTGTTTGTGCCGAAAAAGCTGAATATAATCCTATAAAGCTCATAACAAGTATGCGGACCACCGATAGTTTAACAGATGATGAATCCTACTTTTTCAGCGAATTAAAACGTTTGAAATTTATTGTTGATGAAATAAAAACCGACCGTTATTTCATTATTCTCGATGAAATCTTGAAAGGAACAAATAGCACGGATAAAGCAATTGGCTCCAGAAAATTTGTTGAAAAACTTGTTGCCAGCAATTCCACGGGAATTATTGCAACCCACGATTTAAGCCTTTGTGTAGCTGCGGAAGAATTGCCTGAAGTGAAAAACTATTTCTTCGATGCACGGATTGAAAATGATGAACTCTTTTTCGACTACACTTTCAAACCCGGAATCTGCCAAAATATGAACGCATCCTTTCTACTGAAAAAAATGCAAATTGTGGATTGATTTCTATAATTATCACAAAAACAGCTTTTTATAATTATTTTTTTATTACTTTTAAAACAGTTTTATACCTCATAAACTCTTCATTTTAGTTTTTCACTCTCCTCGGCTTGCCCCAAAGTTATAATAGTAATCAATTTTAATTTTTATACTAATTTAATTTTATGGGATTATGAAAACAACCACCAACCTTAAGTTTATTGCAATAGCATCAATAATGTTGCTGTTGAATTTTAGCATTTTCGCACAAAATGAAGCGAACCGTCCAAAATACATTTCAGTCACAACCATGCATTGGAATATGGATAAAGAAGATTTCAGCATGGATGCTTGGAAGGCTTTAGAAAAGCAGTATTTACAAAAAGTGACAAGCAAAAATCAATACATTATCTCTGCTTCCTATTACACGCACCTTTTTACTCCAGACAACTCCGAAGTGATTTATGTGCAGACCTATCCATCTTGGGAAGCAATGGACAAAGCGGCTGAAAGAAATAGTGAATTGGAAAAACTAGCCTGGCCCGATGAAAATGCTAGAAATGCATTTTTTAAGAAACTTGACGATAATTTTTCGGTTAAGCATTCTGATGAAATTTATGCTCCCATAGATGGAGCTATGCTATTGCCGCAGGACAATAATAAAGATTTAGTGATGTATGTTCGAAAAACGTATTTCACATTTCCTGAAGATGGTTCTGAAAAGGAATTTAAGGAGATGCACGCAGAAAATGTTGCAAAAGTCATTTCAAAAAATCCATATATAAAAGGTTACTACCCCAATGTTCATGCGTGGGGAAGTGATAAAACTGAATTCGTGGAAGCCTTCTTTGTGGATTCTTTGTGCGACATGGAAAAAATGTTCAATAAAAATGGCGAATTGATTGGCCAAGCTTGGCCAGGAGATTCCGGAAAAGAAAGAGGAAAAAAATGGGGCAAATATTTCACAGGTGTGCACGGGGATGCTGCATATACCTTAGTGGCAGAACTTTCAAAATAGAAATTCAAAAGTTATAATTTTCAGAAAAGGATGTTTTAAAAAAAGCATCCTTTTTTTATACCCAATAAGAATGTATTTTCGCTGCCTAGCTGTTGTAAATTAGCTTTTAATGGATTCAGTAACACAAATTGTTTTGGGTGCCGCCGTTGGCGAAGCGGTCTTGGGCAAAAAAATTGGCAATAAAGCAATGCTTTTGGGCGCAATAGCTGGAACTATCCCAGATTTGGATGTCATTGCAAACTATTTTACCGATACCGTTTCTGCTTTGGAAATCCATCGCGGATTTACGCACTCCATTGTTTTCGCGGTTGTTTTCGGATTGCTTTTTGGGTGGCTGCTCTCACTTTGGGATAAACGTGCCAGTTTAAAGGAATGGTGGTGGTTTTGGTTTCTGTGCTTCGTAACGCACCCTTTGCTTGATGCCCATACAACTTGGGGCACGCAGCTTTTTTGGCCCTTTGATCTTCGGTTGGCTTATAAGAATATTTTCGTGATTGATCCGCTTTATACTTTGCCATTTTTGGTCTTTCTACTTTTGGCGATGTTTCAAAAAAGAGGATGCATCAAAAGGCGAAGATTCAATAATTTGGGTTTAATAGTTAGCAGTGTTTATATGTTGCTGACTTTGGTTTTTAAAGGAATTACATATCAGAAATTTGTAAATGCACTTGCAGAACAAAAGATTGATTATATAGCCATTGAAACTAAACCCAGCCCATTGAACACCATTTTATGGGCTGCAAATGTGAAAACTGAAGATTCTTTTTTAATTGGTGATTATTCCTTTTTTGATAGTAAACCAATCCAATTTTCTTCGCATCCAAAAAACCACGATGCTTTGGGAGACTTTGCCGAAGAAGATAAAGTTAAAAGGCTTGTAAAAATTACTAATGGTTGGTACACGGTTACGGAAAGGCCCGATGGAATCTATTTAAACGATCTGCGTTTTGGGATGATGAGCGTTGATCCAAATTCAGAAAAATTCGCTTTTAGTTTTCTTATTGAAAAAACTGGAAACGAAGTAACGGTCACGGAAGAAGAGAAAAATACTCGTGAAGCCGGAAAACTGCTTTCAGCTCTTTGGGAACGGATTAAGGGAAATTAGCAACTTAAATCTGCAATAACCTTCCATTCACCTTCAATTTTCCTGAAGATAATTAGGAAAACCCCGTTTGCATTTCCAGCATCCCGAACCAAATGGAATTGGCCCATCATATAATAAGCACCTTCCTCAATTTTGGTAATTGCATCAATTGTAAAGGAAAGATTTCCCGTTTCTGCTTTGGTGGGATAGCCTTTTTTGTAGTTGTCCAACGTATTTTGCCAGCCGTGTGTGATGCCTCTGCTGCCGTAAAATTTTAGGGAATCGCTTTTCCAATATCCTTGCATAAAACCTTCAAGATCGTTTTGGTTCCAAGCGTTTTCCTGTGTTTTTAATACCGAAAGGATGGCTTTTTTGTCTGCTGCTTCAGTTTGTGCGACAACATTTAAAGTTGCGATTAAACAGAAAAGTAAAAGTAATTTTTTCATAATATGTCATTCCGAATTTATAGTGGAATCCGTTTAAAGTTAGTTTAAAATTTCATCATAAAATCCTCCGCAAAAACAGTTTTCAGTCTAAAGATAAGTTCTTCTGCATTCTCTTTGCTGAAAACCATCGGCGGTTTTATTTTTAAAACGTTGTGGTCCGGACCGTCAATGCTCATCAAAATACCGAGCTGTTTCATTCTGTTTGCCAAATAGGAAGCGTGTTCGGGCAACGGATTTTTTTCTGAATCATTTAATTCAAAACCCAAAAACAAACCTTCGCCGCGCACGTCGCCGATGATTGGAAATTGTTTTTGAAGAGCTTTTAATTCAGCCATTAAAAAACCTCCAACTCTTAGCGCATTCTCTTGCAAACCTTCTTCTTCAACAACCTCCAAAACAGTTCGGCCAATGGCGCAGGAAACAGGATTGCCGCCAAAGGTGTTGAAGTATTCCATTCCCGTGTTGAATTTTTCCGCCACTTCTTTTGTGCATGCAACAATGGCAAGTGGATGCCCGTTGCCGGCTGGCTTGCCCATTGTTACAATATCTGGCTGAACATCATAAAGTTCAAATGCCCAAAAAGTTTTGCCCATGCGTCCGAAACCTGTTTGCACTTCATCGGCAATGCAGATTCCGCCAGCTTCGTGAACGTGTTTATAAACTTCTTTGAAATAGTTTTTCGGGGGAACAATCTGTCCGCCACAACTCACCATACTTTCCCCAATAAAACCTGCAATTTCTTTTCCTACAGCTTTTAAATTTTGAATGATTTCCTTTGCGTGATTTGCATAATCAATTCCGCAATTTTCAGAAGTATATTTTCCTCGGAAGGAATCCGGAAGCGGAAGAATGTGTGTTGTTTCAGGCTTTGGGAAACCGCCTTTGCCTTCAAATTTATAGGAACTCACATCCATCACCGCGTTTGTATTGCCATGGTAGCCAACTTCTATAGCCAAAATATCTTTATTTCCTGTAACGGTTTTTGCCATTCGCAACGCAAGCTCGTTGGCCTCGCTGCCAGAATTCACAAAGTGGATTACTAATAAATGAGGCGGTAATTTTTTCAATAAATCTTCTGCATATCTAATTATTTCTTCGTGTAAATAGCGTGTGTTAGTATTTAAAACCGCCATTTGTTTCTGTCCAGCGGCAACAACTTTTGGGTGTTGATGGCCCACATGGTTTACGTTGTTTACGGTATCCAAATATTTTTTACCGTTAGCGTCAATCAAATAAAGGCCTTCGCCGCGGACTATGTGCAGCGGTTTTTCATAGGAAAGGCTCAACCCTTTCCCAAGGTGTTCTTTTCTGAAATTGATCATTTTTTCAGAAGATTGAACGTATTTTGTTTTAAGGTTATCTATTTTGAAAAGCTGATTCGGGTCTGGACAAATGCCGCTCCAAACGGACAATTGGTTAAAATAGGTTACGCCCGGAAAATCAATTTTATAATCGAGCATTGAGAGCATAATTTGAAAATGAAGATGTGGCGCCCAAACACCGTTTTCGTTTTCATCTCCCAAATAGCCAATACAATCTCCTTTTTTTAAATGAGTTCCTTCGGAAATAGTTGAGATACTCTTTAGGGAAAGATGTCCATAAAGCGTGAAAAATTCCAAAGCCCCAAAAGTGTGTTTTAAAATGATCAATCCGCCGTATTCTTTGTAGCCTTCATCGTTTACGGCGGTTACTACTGTTCCGTCAAACAATGCGTGGACGGGCGTTTCTGCTGGCAGCCAAAAATCAATTCCCAAATGGATCGTTCTGCTTTCGGGGCCGTTATTTCCTTCTTTGCCATAGGAGGAAGCCGTGTAAAGTGGGCGTGGTTCGCAATAGCCGCCAGCAATTATTTGTGATGGATTCTCCTTTTGAAGTTGTTCAATTTTAAACTGGAACAAATCGAGATTGTTGAAATCATTTTTGTTGCCAATCCAAGTACTTGCAGGGCTTAAATCTAGCAAATGGATTTCGTTTTTGGCAATTGTTGGGAACAATTCTGAAAGCTGAAAGGTATTTTTGGAGGCCCAAGTTTCAAATTTTTTTGCTTGTGGATGAGTTTCCATTCCGCAGGCATTTCGGAAAGCATAAGTGGCGAAATCCTCATTCACATTAAACCATTTCTTCAGCAAATCCCACGCAGGTTTTTCGCTGATTACATAATAATTGTCGTTGGGAAATTCCTCTTTTTTAAGTGAAGCGTTCGTAACGGTTGTAACGAGGCGCATTCCAACCAAAGTGTAAAGACAATCCAGTTCGTTTTCTGAAAATTTGTAGTGTTTGTTGTAGCCCTTTATAACCTCCAAAGCTGCAGGGAGCGGATCGGGGAGATCCATTATGGCATAAGCCAAAACAATGGCGAGGTCATTGACGGTCTGGGTGAAAACTGCATCGCCAAAATCAATCAATCCTTTGACTTTTGGATTGCTTCGGTTTTTGGAGACCAAAATGTTGTAATCGTTTACATCGCTGTGCACAATGCTTTTTGGAAGTGTTTTATAATTGGTTTTAATTTCTTCAAAACGGTTGTGAAAGTATTGAATAATCTCTTTTTCTTTCCCCGAAAACCGATTTATATATTTTAAAGTCCACACTGAATTTGCCAAATCCCAATCCAGTTTTCGGTGCGCGGCGGGATGTTCAAAATCTTGAAGCGCCATTGTCAAACTTCCGGCGGCATCGCCCAAACTATTTCTTAAATTTTCGGTTTTTGGGTTTATCGTTGCCCAAAGCCTGCCGGGAAGCCAGGTCAATACTCTTGCGGTTTTATTTTTTTGATGGGAAGTAAGAGAATTTCCTTTTTTATTTGGAACAACTTCGGAAAGGGAAACATCAAGCTTTTTTTCTGAAAGGTGTTTTAGGATTTGAACTTGAAAATCCAGCTGTTCATTATCCTTTTCCGAAGAAATTTTTAAGAGAAACTTTACACCAGAGGCTGTTTTCAGTAAAAAGTTTTCATCAACATAACCGTCAAGTTTGGATGTTTTGGCTGAAATGTTATAATGGTCTTGAGCTATTTTTGATGCTTGGTCGGGGGTGGTTTTACGCATAGTGTTCTGAGGATAATTCTATAACAATATTACTGAAAATTCAGCATTTGAGCCATTTCCCTCTCCGTCTTTTTGAACTGCATTCTCAATTCAAAAAACTCTTCCCTCTAACAGGGGAGGAGTTTTTTGGATTTTGATAAATATTTGAAGTTATAAAACGCTTTTCTGTTTTTTATAAAAGGCATCTGCCTGCATTTGCATAAGCTCTCTTGCCTTTTTTCGCTTGTAATCGTATAGTTCTTGTTCTTCGGCTATATCTGCGTACACTCTGTTGTTTATGTCGCGGTCTGTGGTTACAAGTACATCACGTTGTGTTTTCTGTTGGACAACCCAAGACTTTAATGCGCTTTCCTGTTCTTCCAACTTTAAATCATAAGCGCCTTTTGGGGAAAGGAGTTTGGCTAAAATGGGGGATGTTTCTATGGCAAGAAAGAGCAAAAAGATAAATAGGGAAGGCAACCACGGCAGTTTGTTTAACGCATTTATACGCGCCATCAAACCATCAAAACCATCAATGATTGGTTGGGTGTCTGCGACTTTTGTTTTGTATTCTGTGGCTAAGGTTGCTATTTGTGCTTCGGCTGCGGTTATCTTTTCTGCGTTTGTTTTCTTTAGTTCAGCCAATGCGGCGAGTTCGGCGTCGTGTTTTTCGCGTTTTTCTTTGTAAACTGGGCCTTTGCCCAATTTTTGTGTCCCGGCAGTGCCTTCAGCTTCTGAAATGTAGGTGTCATAAAGGGCATTTACTTCGGCTTCTTTGGTAGCTATTTCGCTTTTTAGCCTTTCAATTTCAGTTTCCAGGGCTTTTACGGAAGGTGTGTATTGCAGTGCCAATTGGTCTTTGTTGGCGAGGGTCATTTCATTTTTCTCTGTGAGCAAAACCTGATTGATTTCCTTTTCGAAAATCTTCATTTCCAAGGGTTTTGAGATGACTATGGCGATGATTATTGCCAAAGCGATCCGTGGTGAGGCTTGAATCAATTCATCAAAAAAACTGTTTCTTTTTTTGATGGTTGAAACGATGAATCTATCGAGGTTGAAGATGAGCAACCCCCAAATGGTTCCGAAGAAAATGGCGGTGTAATAATTGTCAAAGACGGTGTAGAGGGCATAAGCGGCGGCGATGGTGGCCATAACGGCGGTAAAGAAAACGGTGGCGCCAATGCCGGCGTATTTTGTGCGTTCTCCGGGGGAACATTCGTCTAGGATGGCGGTGTCTGCGCCGGAGCAGAAGATGAAAAAGCGTTGTAACATAGGTTTTTTAGATTGATGAGTCTATATAACGCTATTTCTTTCAGATTGTTACAGATCAATTAACATTTATCAATTAGCAATGAAGAATTTTTAAACCCCAAAACTGTCACATTTAATGCAATCGAAGTGTCTATTTCCTTTTCGCAAATTTCTTTTGGCGGTAAGTCCTATGATATAAACTTATTGAGGAATGTTTTCTACTAAAATACTGTTGCCCGCTTTGTCATAATAAATACACTTCATTTCGTTCAGGTTTACGTACCATTTTTCAATTCCTGTTTCTGCGCAGTGATTGCAGAAGGTTTGGTAATCGGTTTGGCCTTGTTGGTGTATTTTTAAATAGTTTTTAAATTGTTCTTTGTTGCTTGAAGTTGCAATTTCCAGGGCTTCATACATTGGGGCCGATGCTGTTTGAAAATTATTTACTCCAAAATAAACGGTGTGGCTGTCTATTACCCACGTTTCAAAAGCGGTAACGCCAAGCGCTTTAATTTCCTGAATGTATTTTGGAAAGTCTGCGCCTGATTTTACTTTGTTGTGGGCTTCTTTTATTTGGGTGATTGTAAACATATTTGTTTATTTAAATGTTATCCCAAAAATAATATCAAAAATAATAAAGAAAAAGGTTGTTTTTCACTTCAGTTCTTTGTTAACCATTGTTTTATCTTTATTTTCAATTATATAAAACCCTTTTCAGCATTGCTATTTGTCCATTATGCCAACTTTGATGATGTGAAAGCCATTTTAATGCCTCATATTTTGTTTTAACTGACGGATTTGGAATTACGGTATTCTCGTTTAAATTATTTTCTGTCAGTTTATTCAAGTTCTCCAAGATCAATGATATTGTATATTCATATATTTTAGATAACTCCATTTGATTTGGTTTTTCATTTATAAAATCAGTTGGATTTGATTTTGGGCCATAAAATTTGATATAGTCGGGAATGTTTATTTTCTCTCTTAATTCTTCATTTGCTCCTGAAATTGAAGCAATTCCGTGAAGATAATTCGCTAAAATAATATGCCCTATTTGCCAATTTAAGTTTGTGTTTAAAACTTCAGGCGTTTCTAGCCATTTTTCAGCCGAGAAGTCAGCAATTAATTTGTCAGTTTTTTCTTTTGTTGAAGAAATTTGTTCTTTTATAATATTTATTTTCATGTTTAGTTTACTGTTCTTTCCGGGTTGATATTTACTAATTGTCATTGTTAGTTACAGCTTTTTTTCATTCATTATTTTGCAAATTTTTCAAATGCTATTCCATTGAATTTATATGCTCCGTTTTCGTGTGTTCCAAGCCAAAGGTCACCATTGTTGTCTTTGTAAATGCTGAATAAAGTAATGTCTTTTGCATTATCTTGAACTTTATAATGAGTAATTTTCGTTCCATCGTATTTCCAAACTCCATTACGATAGGTAACAAACCACAAATTGTTATTGTTGTCTCTTACTGTTGATAGATACTCGTCCAAATCACTGTCATTTTTCCCGTCTAAACCACCTATGCTTTCGTGTCTTGTGTAAAATTTATTGTTTTTTAAGGTTGTACTGTCATAAACACTATAACGATATTCGGTATTGAACCAAAAGTCTCCATTTTTATCTTCCGTAATTGAACGCACTCCGTTTGCACCTTCATCGCGAAATTCTGTCACATCTTCTTCTGTAATCCATTTAAATGATTTTCCATCGTATCGACAAACTCCAACAGGGTTTGTGCCAAACCAAATGTTTCCATTCTTGTCTTTATAAATGCTGTAGATTCCAAAAGGGTTAGGGAGGTTTGGTGGCTTCGGCAACTGCAATTCATATAAAGTAATACCATCATACCGATATACTTTATTCTCAAATTCATAAGAATGTCTAAACCACAAATCATCTGTTTGAAGCTTCCAATCATTACTGGGTATTGCGGTTAATGTAGTAAAAGTATCTCCATCAAACTTAATAATTGTTGAATTGGGGTGACAGCTATTAAAATATATGTTGCCAAATTTATCTTCTTTAATTTCGTCAATTCTGTTGTTTGGTAAACCGTGCTTTGTTGTGAAATTAGTGAATGTTTTTCCATCAAATCTATACACTCCTGTCTCCCAACTTCCGAACCAATAAATATCATCCTTGTCTTGATGAATAACCATTATATTACTGCCAAGTTCTTTTGCCGTATCGCCATTTGTAAATTGGTCAGTCTTTTTTAATTTATTAGATGTCTGTCCATTGCACGATATCAACAGAGTTAAAAAAATATTTAGAAATAAAAGTATGTTTAACTTCATTGTGGTCTGTTTGATGGTTAAAGTGTCTTTATAGAGTTACGGCTAACGTTTTTTGCATATAAAAAATAATCCAGAAAAAAGGTAGTTTCGTTTCGGTTAGGCACAATCCGAATTTAATAATTTAACAGCTTCGCAAACAAGTCCAATCCTTTAGGAAAGCCTGTAATAGCGATGTTTTATAAAAGTTTTTTAAGTAGTCATTTTCGCTCACTTACTCAATTTCAATATCCGAAACGCTCCTTGAATTACCAACGCAAAAACTATTGTTCCGATAATCAAATCAGGTTTACTTGAACTCAAATAATTTACTAAAATCCCTGCTGTTATTACTCCTAAATTTATAATCACATCATTCGAGGTGAAAATCATACTTGCTTTCATATGTGCCTCTTCTTTGCTTTTTGACTTTTGCAAAATGTAAAGACAAATTCCGTTTGCTATAAGTGCAAAAATTGAAACGATAATCATTGTCGAAAAATCGGGAAGCTTCTCGTCTCCGAAAAATCTTCTAAGCACTTCTACAAATCCAATAATCGCAAGTATTATTTGAAAATATCCAGCAAGTTTGGCAATTCTCTTTTTCTTAATCAGTGTTCCTCCAACCGCAAACAAGCTAATTCCGTAAACGAAACTGTCCGCAAGCATATCCAAACTGTCGGCAACAAGTCCCATTGATTTTGAGATAACTCCTGTTGTCATTTCGATTATGAAAAAAGCAAAATTTATTGCAAGTACAGACCAAAGTAGCTTTTTTTGATTTTCGTTTTCTTTAAATTCCGTTTGGTCGGTTTGTTCCGTTGAGATTTTCTTTCCGCCTAAATTAAGTTCGATAACTGACTTTTCGATTTGGTCAATTTCTCCACTGTGAAAAACAGTCAATTTTCTATTTGGAATATCAAAGTCCAGATTTGCTATACTCGAAATTCCGTCCAATTTCATTCGGATTAGATTTTCCTCTGAAGGACAGTCCATTTTTGTAATTTCAAATATTGTTTTATTCACTCGGTTTCTGGGTTTTTAGCATTGCTAATAGCTAGTATATATCATCGTGCAATTTATTTCTCCTGTTCTTGCTAATATACAAATTTACCCTTTCCCTAATACCTCATTAGTGCTGCCGTCTTAGTTTTTATAACCCCCATGGCTCCAGTGGTTTTGCCAGGCTCGCGGCATTATAATTAGTTATCGTTTTAAGCTGAAGTGGCCGCGATAAATCATTCCGTTTTTGAAGGTGGCTTTAAACCAATAATCTGAAGAGGGCATTTGTTTGCCGTTATAGGTGCCGTCCCAACCGTTGCTGTCTAGGTCTAGCGCATAAAGAATTTTACCGAAACGGTTGAAGATTTCTACACGCGCCAGTTGTTCGTTGTTACGGTCTTGCCCCGCTACTTGCCAGTAATCGTGGTAACCGTCATTGTTTGGGGTGAAAAAATTGGGGAAGCCAATAACGTATGCTAGTATAGTTGTGGCACCGCAACCGTTGGTATCTTTTACTGTTAGTGTATGTTCGCCGGGAGAGACGTTTTCAAAGATGGGGCTTTGCTGAAAGGGGCCATTGTCTAAGGCATAAATATAGTCGCCAACGCCTTCTGCCACTACCGTTAAGGTTGCATTGCCAACGTTGCCCGTTAGTTGGTAGGTTATTTGGGCAGTTTCGGAAGCTATTACAGTAAATGTGCGCGTGTTGGTGCAAGAATAGGTTTCGTTGTTGATGGTTTTGCTGCGGGTTACGGTTAGGGTGTAGGTTCCAGGCTCATTTACTTCAATGGTGGGTGTGGTTTCGCCATTGGACCAGCTGAATGCTGCGTCTGTAATTGTTCCCAATAAGCCTGAAGCTATTGTAATGGTGTCAGGGTAAGTGTTTAGGCAATAAATGTAGGTTTCTTCGCCTTCAAATTCTGGGGTGTTGATTATGTTGAGGTTTATTTTGGCAGTGCCCAGGCAACCTCTGTCTCCGCTGATTCGGGCATAAATAGTTTGAGTGTTTGCTTGAGTGTTTGTGAAAGGGTCTGGAAGCGGGTTGGTTTGTGAAATTGCTTCGTCGTAAGAAAGATGATAGGTTACTTCGGTATTATTTCCGAAGAGAATTTGTAATTCTGAAGTTGTTTCAGAAAAATTAAAGCTAGCAAAACCTGGGGTTCCTGCTGTTGAACAATTCACCAAAGAGAAATCTGAAACCGTATTTGTTGTGGTTTTCAAAGTTATTTCCGCTATACCTATGCATCCGTAATCAGAAACTACACGGGCGTATATAATCTGGTTAGGCTGGTTGTTGGTGTATCTTTCTGGGTTTCTTATTGCATCAGTGTTATTCTGTGCGTCCGTAAAGGTTTTGTGGAACGAATAAAGGCGAAGAAGCGGGTCTCCGTTAATGATGTTTTCTTCAGCATCAAAAAGGTTGAAGGTTGCCAGACCATCGGCCAGCGGTTCACACTGGTATAACTCGGTGTTTTGGACGGATATCGGGCCTGAGTACTGAATGAGAACTTCATCTGTGGCAATGCAATTGTTGCCGTAGTCTATTTCTACTTTATAGATGCCAGCAGTGGTGACGGTGAGTTGGGCGGAGGTTTCTCCAGTAATAAGTATGCCATCTTTGTACCATTTATAGCCCAAAGGGGTTGTTCCTTGTGGCGTGGCATCCAGAATGTAGCTTTCGTTTTCGCAAAGCGGGTTGTTAGTAATAAAACTTCGGTCTGGACCCAGGTTGGCAGCAATGTTGAAACTGCCTCCTTCAAGGAAAACAGCAGAATCGTAACGGTAATTTGCTTCGTCTGCAATTACGAGTTTTATGTGGTAGGCTTGGTTTACAGTTACGGGGGTTTCTGCAATTAGGATTTTGGTCTGGCCGTTGAAGTTTATGGGAACGTTAGGGCCGTTCCAGCCTTCAAAATAGGTTTCGTTAATAGGCGGACAAGAACCAGGAATTCCGGAATGGACGGTAGTGACCAAAACGGGAGTATTGGTGCCAGGCACGAGGGCGATGTTTTTATAAGTACCGCCAATGGGCTTTATTAAAAAAGCAAAAGCATCACTATAAATACAGGTATTGGGATCTCCTTCTTGGTATTCTTCTGAGGCGAAGAGGTAGCGAAACCGAATATTGTCTGCGTTAGGAACAAAATCGAATTCTATAATTGTGGCGTTTGTTGTGTTGCTTATGTTTAAGGCGGTTTCTAAGTCTTGGTCGCCGTTCCAACTTGGGGCGTCGTCATCGCTTAGGGTTGTGTTGGGGCCCGGCACGTGGGTTAGCTTGCCGGTACTCATTACAATTCCTTTTTCAAACGGGAAAGTACTTCCATTGGCACTGAAATAGCCAAAACTTTTGTCGCCATCGGGAAAATTACCGCTAGTAGTGGCGGTTATTTGAACGTTGCTGATGCAGCCGCTATCTATTAGAATATCTTCAACGAGTTGTTGGGGAGTGTAGGTTGTGGCGTCTACCCGAATGTTTTGTGCAGGGGCGAATTTTATGCAAAAAACGACCAATAGCAAAAAAAAGACCAACTTCATTTAATGGGTATTACTTTTCTTTTATAGCGGGGGCAAAAGTAAGGCTTTTGGTTTCTGGTTTCAAGTTTCTTGTTTGAAATTTTGCGTAGTGGTTTCTTGTTGTTGCTTGGTTGTTGAGGTTATGGAGATACATATTGTGCTTTTCAGGTCCAATTCACATTAAAAATTATTAACCCACCAAAAAGCATTGCAAACGGAGCTATCAATTGAAAATAGATTGGCTTAAGCAGGTCTGCACTTTTCATTGAAAAACTGTGGTGGGTTTTTCTGGGAATTAGATAAAGTATTAGTGAGGTTAAAACCATAATTCCTCCAAATATTTTAAACGCTAAGGGAAGCTTGGAGAAATCTGCGTAGAGAATCATTGCTATTGCGGGTATTAGGCGGAGTGTTATTTCGGCATAATTAATAAAATTGTTGCTTCCGGCTTTTCGCAATATCGCTCTTGCTTTTTTAGGAGCGAAGAGCATAAGCAAGCCTACAAAAATTATAAAAACTCCGAACAAGATTAGTATCCATTTTGCCGCAGTTATTATCATAATTTAGGGTGTTTAAATTGCCGGATTAAATTGTATAACACAGCTTGAAGCTTTTTATCAATTGTTTGTATTGTATAATTTTTTCACTTTTTTAAAATCGGTTGTTCCTCCAATTTCATAAAAATAATCTAGCTGCCATTGTTGGGTTTTTTCAGCTTGTTTATTGGTTGGTATGGTCCAAACAGGGTAAACACGAAAACCTCTTTTTCCGTCTTTTTTTTCAGTAATTACTATTTCTTTAGTTATTAGAATTGATTTGGGAAAAACAAATTGTCCGTAATGGTTTTCACGCTTCACGTTTATAACATAGAAGTGGAAGTTGTCTTTTTCAGAAAAGGGTTCCGTGATTCCTTTTGTATTTCTTTTCCAAAAAGTGACGAAGTGCCCTACTTTTTTAGGGGTTATTTTTGCAGTTCTGCTTATTGCTAATTGTCCGTTTACTTGAAATTGGCAGGCGCAGTATTCTTTACTTTCAGGTTCAGTTATAAAGTCAGAAATGGTTAAGCCACATTTGCGGTAGATTTCTGAGTTGATTTTATCCATTACCTTAAGGTGAATATTTCACATTTCAGTATTAGATTGGCTTATTAACCTCGAACTTCAACCCACTTTCGCTGTCTGTGAAAAAGGTTTTGTCTCCACTTTGGGAAATTTTAAGCGTCATTTTTGTGCGGGTAGTGGTGATGGTTTGCGTGCTAGGATTGTAGCTCCAAGTTGCATTTTTATTTGAAGTGGTGCTGTATGAATAAGCTGTGCCGTTTTGCTGTTTTTCCTTTATCTCAAAACTATTATTAGCATAAAGGTTAATAACGGCATTGGCCATTGCTGCTGCCATTTTTGGATTGCTAGCGCTGTTTTCAACATTTACCACAAGCCAAGTGCCTGTAACGTCTTTTTGGGTTAGAGATTGGCTTTGTGCAGTGGCAGCAAGGAGAACGAAGGCGAAGAGAGCAATTAGATTTTTCATTGGTATATTATTTAAAGAATTGTTTTATGTGTTTTTAAACTTTTGTGAAAGATAGGAAATTTTTATGCTTTTTGATGCAGAACAGGAAAGGAAACACCAAACAGGATTGAAGGAAAACACGTCTGGAATGAAACATATTGCAAATTGTTGCAGCTATTATTTTGCTTCAGCTGGAAATGAAGAAGCCTCTTTTACAGAGGCCTCTATCAAATTAACTGATTGTAAATGAAAAAAATTATTGTTTCGTTATTTTAAGGGTTGCTTGTTTTCCTTCTAGGGTTTTTATGGTTGCAAGATAGATTCCTGTTGCACTGTTGATTTCAACATTTAGTTTTTGAGTGTTTTTATAGTCTGAAGAAGAAACAACTTGGCCAAGCATATTTGTAATTGTTACATTGATTTCTGAAAAGCTTTCGCCCAGATTTATTGTGAATCTACCATTGGTTGGGTTTGGGTAAGCACTTAGCGAAGGTCCAAAAGTGTTTTTTGAAATTCCTAGGATTGAAGAAGTGGTTTTAAAAATCCAATAATCATCAGAACCTTCACTATTCTCTGTCTTATCGCCTGAAATATTAGAAGTGGAAGAGCAGCCCATTATAAAATTGCCGTCAGAAGTTGGCAGAACATAAGTGCCACTTTCATCTAAACTACCACCGATAGAGTTTTGTGAAATTAAATTTCCAGTGGTGCTTAGCTTTAAAAGCCAATAATCATATCCTCCATTGCTATTTTCTGTTTTATCTCCACTAATAGGGCCGAAACTCCATCCTGCGAGCATATAACTGCCATCTGCCAATTGCTTTACATCGCGAAGGTAGTCTTCAAATTGTCCTCCAAGTGTTTTTTGCCAAGTTATGTTTCCTGTGGCATCAAGTTTTAAAACCCAATAATCAAAGTCACCTCTTGAATTTTCAGTTTTATCGCCAGAAATGTTGGATTTTGAATAGCCTCCTGCAAGATATCCTCCATCTGCGGTTTGTATTAGGTCTCTGAGTACATCAATATCACTTCCGCCTATGGTGTTTTGCCAAATAATATTTCCAGTGTCGTCTAGTTTTATTATCCAAAAATCTGATCCGCCTTGTGAATTTTCTGTTTTATTGCCTGAAGCAGGTGAGTTGGAATAGCCTCCCAAAATATAACCTCCGTCTGCAGTTTGAAGTGTAGCCTCCATACGGTCTACCAAGCTGCCGCCGAAAACTTTTTGCCAAACTATTGCACCCGTACTATCCAATTTTAGCAGCCAATAGTCGCGCTGCCCATTGCTTGGCAGTATTTTATCGCCAGAGATGCCGGAATCTGAATATCCGCCCACAATATAGCCACCATCAGCAGTTTGCTGTCCAAAGGTGTCAAAATCTGGCTGGGCACCTCCATAAGTATGTTGCCAAACAATGTTTCCAGAACTGTCCAATTTCAATATCCAAAAATCGAGTCCGCCACGGGAATTTTCGGTTTTGTCGCCAGAAATGTTGGAATCTGAACCCCCAATAACTATGTATCCGCCATCACTGGTTTGTTTAACAACGTTCACATAGTCTTCATTGCTTCCGCCAATGGTGTTTTGCCATTCAATTGAACCTAAATCATTAACTTTTACAATCCAAATATCTATTGTCCCATTGCTATTCTCTGTTTTATCACCCGAAGCGTCGCTAAAAGAATATCCACCAAGAATATAGCCTCCGTCTGAAGTGGGCTCCATGGTGTTTAAAAAATCTGCGGAATCACCGCCTATGGTGTTCTGCCAAAGAATAGCAGGGTCTTGGGCAAAGACTGTAAAGATGCCCAATAGTAATGCGAAAAGTGTAATTGATGTTTTCATGATTTGTTTTTTTAAGGATTATATAGGTATATCGAATTTGTTGTAAAAATGTCATCAGTTTTAAATGAGAAATGAGAAGTGAGAATTGGGAAGAAATTTTTCACATAAAAAAATGCCCCACATTTCAGGGGCATTCCGGTTGTTGTTCAGCCGTAAAAACTATTGAAAAATCTTTGTTTTTATAATCCTTAAATCTTTAGACCCTTCTTTAGTTTATATATTTACATCGAATCGTTTTCAAAATGTCATCACTAAAACCAAAAAAGAATTTTACTTTTGTAATCTATCCCTATCAATATGCCGCAACACAGATTCATCGTTTGTAGTTACACCAAATCTCTATCATTAGGAACTGTTTCTTGGCAATCGCCTAGCAATATAGCTTTGGTGAAATATTGGGGGAAATATGGCGAGCAAATGCCCATGAACGCTTCCGTCAGTTTTACCTTGAAGAACTGCAATACCAAAACTTCGTTGTCTTTTGAAAAGAAAGATACCGAAGGCTTTGATTTTGAAGTATATCTTGATGGGAAAAGAGAGGTTTCATTCGAACCGAAGATTAAAAAGTTTTTTGAAAGGGTAGAAGTGTATTTGCCATTTTTGAACAATTTCAAATTTAAAATAGAAACCACCAATAGCTTTCCACACAGTAGTGGCATCGCTTCCTCGGCCAGTGGGATGAGTGCTTTGGCCCTTTGTTTGATGGACATGGAACGGCAAATGCAACCCGAAATTCCAGATGATTATTTTGTTGAAAAAGCTTCTTTTTTGGCTCGTTTAGGCTCGGGAAGCGCTTGCCGAAGTATTGAAGGGCCGCTAATTGTTTGGGGCGAACATCACGAAGTTGATGGAAGCAGTAACCTTTTCGGCACAAAATATCCTTTTGGGGTTCATCAAAATTTTAAAAATTACCAAGACACAATTTTGTTGGTAGATAAAGGTGAAAAACAAGTGAGCAGCACCCTTGGTCATGATTTGATGCTAGACCATCCTTTTGCGGAACAACGTTTTAGGCAAGCAAAGGAAAATCTCTCCAAATTGATTCCTGTTTTTAAAAAAGGCGACCTTTCCGAATTTATAAAAATTGTGGAGAGCGAAGCATTATCGTTGCACGCAATGATGATGACTTCAAGACCCTATTTCATTTTGATGAAACCAAACACTTTGCAGATAATCAATCACATTTGGAAATTTAGGGAAGAAACCGGTAGCAATATTTGCTTTACATTGGATGCAGGTGCCAATGTTCACGTACTTTATCCAGAAATTGAAAAGGAAACTGTTTTGCACTTCATCAAAAAAGAACTTTCAAAATTCTGTAAAAACGAAGAGTTTATTGAAGATGAGGCGGGTTTGGGCGCTGAAAAAATTCTTGACTAGACCTGTTTCTCCTTTTTGTTTCGCATTATGAGAATAATAAGTGCGAAACCAACAATCCCTGCCAATACATACCACCACCAAGCTACATTATTATTTAAATCTATTGGGGTAGTATCGCCAATAAGTACAAGACCGGCCCAATATTGAGGAGCAACTGTACGGCCCTCAGCTTTGGCTATATAACTTAGTTTTGCTTTTCGCAAGGCTTCATCTTTTGGCATTCCTAAGGAAAGATTGTCGTAAAAAAGTTTTACGATTTTGGCACTGGATTCTTCGTCTATTTCCCAAAGACTGGTCAATATACTCTCGCTTCCGGCATAATTAAAAGCGTGCGCCAAAGATATCATTCCTTCACCAGCTTGATAGGAGGGCTTTCCTGTTTCACAAGCGGTTAGAATGGCGAGATTGGAGGAAAGATCTATATTGTAAATTTCATAGGAGTAGAGCGAGTTCTCGTCATAATTTTCTTCGCCATTGGTTTTTTTTGCAAAGATAAGGCGGCTCAACTCGGGGCTTATGTTATTGCTTTCTGCGTGGGTGCCAATGTGTATTATTTTGTGTTCCTTGGCCCGGTTAATGAACAACTCTTTGCTTGCGTTTTCATTTATAAAATAATTGCCGTCAAAAACCTTGGCATATTGTTTCACCAAATCTTCGCTGAAAGGTTGAGGGAGTAATGTTAAATAGGTTTTGTCCAACGCTACGGAATCCTTGATTGTAAGTTTGTATTCTTCCTTCATTTTTTTGTTGAAACCTGGTGCAAATGCTATAAACTCTGAAGAATAATCGGCAACTTTTCTTTTGTCTTTGTATAGCAAAAGGCTGAAATTATAGGAAATATAATACTTTGCCAACAGGCTGATTGATGCCATTTCCTGAAAATTACGCATTGGTTTTGTGGTAAGAGTTTCAAAACTGAGGTTGAAAAGATCACGATCGGGAACGATAACTACTTTTTCTGTACGCACATATTTTTCCAGAGGAAACCATAGTGCGTGATACAGCTCATAAAGTAATGGACGCATTTTTTCAACTGAAAACTCATCGTTTTGAAGTTCTGAAATGTGGTTTTTTACTGGTGAATAATTTAGCCGTATCATTTTTTTTATTGAGGGTGAAACCACAAAAACATAGAGTTCATTTTCAATAAAAATATACCGGACCACTGTAGTATTTGTCGGTATTTTTTGTTGAAGGTCGTTCATGGGTTCTTCCAAAGTTGCATAACGCATTTTGTAATATCTGGGATAATTTTCTTTCAGAGAATCTAGAAATTGTTCCCAGTTTTCAGACGCTTCAAAAAAAGGGGCTATGCTGCTGTTTTCTGAATCGTTTAGGGAAGAAACCATTTTTGTCTTCAAAGTATTTTCCCTTGAAATCACTTCTTTTGGAATGTGTTGAAAAGCCACATTGTCCCGAAGGTTCAATCTGGAACGAATACGGTTATAAATACTGGATTCATGAAGCGCTATCATTTTGTCCAGATATACTTCATCTTTGGTCATTTGAAAAAGTTCAAGCCTAAGTTTTTCAGCAAAATTTAAAAGCTCTTCGTTTTCAGTTATTAATAGCGTAACGTCTTCATTATTGCTGACCACTTTTTTTCGCTGGTCTAAAATTGCAACACCTTCTTCCACTTGATCTAATAGGCCTTTCAAAAAAAATGGATTCTTGTTTTCCGTGGAATAGTATTTTGATTGGGCATTGATAAGTAATGCCTCTGGTTTGCGATATTGGCTAAGGATAGAATCTGTAGCGTTTATTTTTTCACCTTCTTTTATCACATTAAAACGCAGTGCTTCCTCGCTAATTTTTTCAGCTAGACTATATTCTTTAAGTAAATAATATACGTGTGCCAAATTGATTGTGTGGTAAAACTCCTGAAGGGTATTTTTAAAATCGCCTGTGTGGGTGAAATTATATGTTTCCTTAGCTAGAGAAATCGCTTTCTCCTTTTTTTGGTTTTTTGCAGCGAAGAGAGAATATTCCAAAATGTTGTCTAAAAAATCTTTGGTGTATGTATTTCCCATAGATTTTCGATAAAGAATTTCTGCTTTTTCATAAAAAAGTGCGGCATTTTCAACATCTTCCATAGACTCATAAATGGTTGCACGGGTTGACAGGGCGGCGGCTTCCCAATATAAATCTGAACCGGGGCTAGTCTTTAAAAGCTCCAGAGCTTGGTCTGCGTTTTCAGCAGCGCCTTCAAAATCACGGCTTGCGGTTTTGGCTTCAGCAAGAATTATGTTGGAGATGATGAGGTTGATGTCATTCTTTTCGAAAAGCTTTTTTTTCTGCTCAAAAGAATATTCAATAAGTTCTTGAGAACGGGAGTATTCGCCCAAAGTATTATAAAAAGTAGCCATATTATCAATGACTACACATTGATTGTTTTTTGCTTTATAGGTGCGAGCCTCATCCGTAGAGCGATTTATATATTCCTGAAATCCTGTAATTGATTCTTCGGAAATGCTAATGGCTTCTTGGTTTTTTCCGAGTGCATTCCACAACACAGCAAGGTTCATTTTTACCAATGCGGGGCGATAAAAGCGGTTCATTATATCAGTTTCATCCGTTTTTTCCAATACTTCCACGGCTTGCTGAAAATAGAACTTGGCGCTGTCCAGTTTTGATTCCTGCCACATCATTCCTCCAAGGGCGTTATAGACTTGATTGTAAAAAACATAGTCTTCCTTTCCGGTTTTTTTCAAGAGATGTAAGGCTTTTTCGTAATGCTTTTTTGAAAGTGGAAAATTCCCCAATTTAGAGGCGTAATAGCCCTTGCGGTATTCCAAGCCTGCAATGTCGGTGTTCTTTGGCTCTTTATTTTGAATGGCAAAGGGAGTTGCTGACTCCAAAAGGTTATAGGATTTTTGATGCTGCCCAGCATCATCATAAATCCAGCCCATTTCTGTAATTGCTTCAACAACAAAATGTGGCGAAGCGTTTTTTGTTATTTCTTTAAGAAGGGTTTCGGCCTTGGTAATAGCCAGTTTTTTGTCGCCACTATTCAACTTAAAACTGCCTTCAAACTGGATGTAACTATAAAGGCTGTCATATATTTTTTTTGTGCGATAATGAGTAATGTTTGTCGAAACTGCCGCGCGGGCTTTTTCAAGTGAATCCTGTTCAATCAGGATTTGAATTTCTTTCACGGTCATAATTTTTTCCTGAGAATAAGTTTTAAACACAGAAAGAAGAATGATGCTATGGAGTAAGGAAAAAAATATCCAACGTTTGAATTTCATAGATGAAAACCTCAAAAAAAGTAAATGTTTTAGGGGATATTTTGAAGAAAGATACAAATTATTTTTGATTGGCAGCTTGTATATAACGCTATTGCTTTATGAGGTTACTTCAATTTTGCTTTTAATATTCTGTCTAAATTTGGTATTCCGTGTTGTTGACCCCAAAATTGATTCGTTCATTGAAGCACGTGGTCTACTGACCTCTAAAGGGTTTTATATTGTATCTTGCAACATATCAAAGGTGGTAATAATGTTGTCAAAAAAATGTACAAAACTTAAAAACAGTCCATTATAAGATTAGAGATTAGATTTATTCACAAATCTTTCTGAAAATATATTTTTTAAAATAGTTATCTTTGTGGCAGATTTAAATTTTTAGAATAAAATTCTGTAGTTTTATAATTACAACAACAGCTTATGCACGGCCCCCTCTTTTACTCAAAAATTTTACTTTTCGGTGAATATGGAATTATTAGGGATTCCAAAGGACTTTCCATTCCGTATAATTTTTACAATGGGGCTTTAAAAATGGATACCCATCATACCATTTCCACACACAAATCAAACGCTAGCCTCAAAAGATTTTCTGAATATTTGGAGACGCTCCAAACAGAAAAACCAAAACTGGTTTCTTTTGATATGAATGCACTGAAAAAGGATGTGGAAAACGGATTGTATTTTGACAGTAGTATTCCGCAGGGTTATGGTGTTGGCAGTAGCGGCGCTCTGGTAGCGGCAATCTATGATAAGTATGCCAATAATAAAATTACCGTTCTTGAAAATCTTACCCGTGAAAAATTGCTTACTCTAAAAGCTATATTTGCAGAAATGGAATCCTTTTTCCACGGAAAATCTTCAGGTTTAGATCCATTGAACAGTTATTTGAGTCTTCCTATTTTAATCAATTCCAAAGATAATATTGAGCCTGCCGGCATACCGTCTCAAACCGAAAATGGCAAAGGCGCTGTATTTTTATTAGACAGTGGGAGCATTGGCGAAACTGCTCCAATGATCCAAATTTTTATGGAGAATATGAAGCAGGAAGGTTTTCGAAATATGCTGAAGGATCAATTTACAAAACATACAGACGCCTGCGTGGAAGATTTTCTGCAGGGCGATGTAAAATCACTTTTTGGAAATATCAAACAACTTTCAAAAGTGGTTTTGGATAATTTCAAGCCCATGATTCCAGCCCAGTTCCACAAACTTTGGAAAAAGGGAATTGATAGCAACGCATACTATCTTAAACTTTGTGGCTCCGGCGGGGGCGGCTATATGCTTGGCTTCACTGAAGATATTGACAAAGCCCGCAAAGCCTTAAAAGATTATAAACTGGAAGTGGTTTATAATTTTTAATTAGGTATTCTATCAGATCCTTTCTATTTAATTTCAAAACACAAAATATATTTTGATTACTTTGGTCATGGATGATTTCAAATTTGAAATTGTTTACCATACCTTACGTTTAAAATTATTAGAAAATGAAAACTAAATTACTCCTATTCCTTCTTTCCATATTCTCTCTGATTAGCTACGCTCAAATTACTTTTGAAAGCAGAGTGGTTATCGATAATCGAAATGCGACCAACAATCCGCGCTCTGTATTTGTAGCAGATATTGATGGAGATGGAAATAATGATATTCTTTCTGCCTCTTCAGACGATAGTAAAGTTGCATGGTACAAAAACGATGGCCAAGGTAATTTTGGAAATCAACTTCTAATTAGCATAGAAGGGATAGGTGCCTCTTCGGTTTTCGCTATAGATATTGATGGCGATGGAGATAGTGATGTGTTATCTGCATCAATATATGACAATAAAATAGCGTGGTATGAAAATTTGGATGGTCTGGGTTCATTTGGCTCCGAACAAATTATAACTACAGACGCTACAAATGCTTGGTCAGTTTTTGCCACGGATATTGATAATGATGGCGATATGGATGTGCTTTCTTCTTCGGGAAGCAAAATAGCTTGGTATGAAAATATTGATGGATTGGGAAGTTTTGGAAATCAAAATATAATAAATGCAGATGCTCAAACTGCATATTCGGTATATGCTGCCGATTTTGATAATGATGGTGACATGGATGTGTTATCAACCTCATTTATTGGTGGAGAATTACTATGGTATGAAAATTTAAATTCGCAGGGACAATTTGGGTCTAAACAAAGTATAGGCAGTGGTGCTAATTTTAGACATGCGAGAGCTGCAGATTTGGACAGCGATGGCGATATGGATATAATTTCAGCTTCAGGAATTTCTGGAAACGAAACTTTAAGGTGGTATGAAAATTTAGATGGTAATGGAAATTTCGGAACTAAAGAAATCATCTCCACCGGAACCTCTGAAGCACTTTATGTTTTTGCAGCTGATATGGATGGCGACGGAGATCTTGATATAATATCAGGACTCTATTCTGATCAAAATCCTGCTATTGAATGGCACGAAAATTTAGATGGTCTTGGAAATTTTGGTATCGTTCACCAAGTCAATACGTCTTCAAGTTATGCCATTGCTTTATATGTTACAGATATTAATAATGACGGTCATCCGGATATTATTTCAGCTTCAGAAGATAGAATAGGGTTTAATAAAAACTTAGATGGAAACGGAAATTTTGGGATGCATCAATGGTTCACTTATAATGTAGATGCTCCTCAGGGCATAATCACTGCGGATATAGATGGAGATGGAAATCTCGACGTTATATCTACGTCATACATTGACGGCGAAGTTGCCTGGTATAGAAATATGGATGGCTATGGAAATTTTGATGCTCAAAAAACGATATCCCAAAGAAATTATGGAACCAAAGCAATAGCCGCAAAAGATATTGATGCTGATGGAGATTTAGATATTGTATTTGCTTCGCAACACTATATAGCTTGGCATGAAAATTTGAATGGAAATGGAACTTTTGGTAACAAAAAAATAGTAATGGAAAATTATTCAGCTTCAACACCTTATTTTGACGTAGCGGCTGAAGACATGGATGGCGATGGCGATATAGACTTGGTGACTGCAGCGTTTACGGGTAATCTATCATGGCTTGAAAATTTGGATGGTCAAGGGAACTTTGGACCTGAACAAATTATTGTAAACGATATTTATATGAGTCCGTATAATATTCATGTGGGTGATATTAATAACGATGGAAAATTGGATATTGTTACTGCATCACTAATAGATGGAGCGGCAAATTGGTATGAAAATTTAGGAAATGGCAATTTCGGCCAGCCTCATTTAATTACTTCAAGTTATAACAACAATATAGATTTTGTTCACGCTGCCGATCTGGATGGCGATAACGATTTAGATGTCATAATTACCAAGAGATGGGATGATCAAATTGTGTGGTTTGAAAACACGGATGGTCTAGGAAATTTTGGTTTAGAAAACCTTATAACCTCAATAGTCGATTTTCCCTTGGGGCTTTATTCAGCAGATGTGGATAACGACGGCGATATGGATATCCTAGCGACTTCTGTGAATGATAATAAAATTGTCTGGTATGAGAATGTTGATGGTGTCGGGAACTTTGGACCGCAAAATACTATTATGGCTGATGCAGGTGGTGCAAATTTTGTAATTGCCAGCGATTTGGATAACGACGGTGATATGGACGTTATCGCATCCTTGAATTCTGCAAACGAAATCAGATGGTTCAAAAACACCCTTATCTTGGGCACTAATGAAAGCGCCCCCCTGAATTTTTCAATTTATCCAAACCCAACATCAAACACTTTAAATATAACAGTTGAAAAAACAATTCAACAAATTGAACTTTATAACAATCTAGGTCAGTTGGTAACAAAAAATATTGAAATTTTGAATGATGGGAATTCTGAACTAGACATTTCAAAGTTAGCGACAGGAGTTTACTTTGTCAAAATAAAAACTGATGACGGCGAAATTGGCATTGAAAGATTTATTAAAGTATAAATTTGCTTAGCAAATAATTCTGAACATAATAAAAATGCTCAATAGAAAACAAAAACTCTTCCTCCTAAAGTTTTTCAGCCTGTTTTCTGTGGTCCGCGGCTACAACATACTTATTATTGTAATCGCCCAATACCTTACCAGTATTTACATTTTAGCACCAGATTTACCGGTACGTCAAGTTTTATTTGATGTAAATTTATTAATGCTGGTATTGGCTTCGTCATCTGCAATCGCCGGGGGTTACATCATAAACAGTTTTTATGACAGTGAAAAGGATTTAATTAACCGTCCGCGAAAAACGATGCTAGATAAGCTGGTAAGCCAGCGAACCAAGCTTTCTGCTTATTTTGTGCTCAACTTTTTATCTGTCATTTTTGCGAGCTATGTTTCCTTTAAGGCAGTACTATTTTTCTCAATTTATATTTTTTTCCTTTGGTTCTATTCTCATAAGCTTAAGAAATATCCTTTCATTGGAAATATTACTGCAGCCATTCTCGCGGTGGTACCTTTCTTTGCGATTTTTGTGCATTACGGCAATTTTGACATTATCATTTTTGTACATGCAACCTTCTTGTTTTTATTGATTTCCATGCGCGAATTAGTAAAGGATCTCGAAAATATAAAAGGTGATTTAACCCATGGTTACAATACAATCCCCGTAGTTTATGGTGAAAAAACTTCAAAAAGGATGTTGACTGTTTTGAGTATATTGACACTGGCGCCAATCATTCTGCTCATCACAAAGTTTAAGGAAGAAATAGGATATATGGATTACTATTTTTATGCAAGTATCGCCGGTTTGATGGTGTTTCTTGCGGTTTTGTGGTATTCAAAAAACAAAATACATTATATGGTTTTGCATAATATTTTGAAGTTTGCCATCGTCATTGGCGTTTTCAGTATTGTACTGATTCACGTGAATTTATTGCTTCATCGATTTTTTTAAAATTTGGAGAAAGAATCAAGATAAAAATTTACTACTTTTTCATCTTCACAAATAAATCCCAAACAACAACGCCCACGCTTACCGAAATATTTAAAGAATGTTTGGTGCCGAACTGTGGAATTTCAATAACCGCATCACTGGCGGTTACCACTTTTTGCTGCACACCTTTTACTTCGTTCCCGAAAATCACTGCATAAGTCAATTCCTTTTGAACAGAAAAATCGTTGAGGTTTACCGCAAGTTCCGCTTGCTCTATGGAAGCCACAAAAACGCCTTCGTTTTGCAGTTTTGAAACCACTTCCATAACATCTTCAGCATATTCCCAATCCACGCTGTCCGTTGCGCCAAGAGCGGTTTTTTGAATATCTTTATGTGGCGGTTTTGCCGTAATCCCACAGAGATAGATTTTCTTTACCAAAAATGCATCTGCAGTGCGAAAAACGGAGCCGATATTGTTCAAACTGCGGATATTATCCAAAATAATAATCAGTGGCGTTTTCTCAGAAGCTTTGTATTCTTCAGGGTTGATGCGGTCCAGTTCGCTATTTTTTAGTTTGCGATTTTTCATAGATGACAAAGTTAATCGTTAGCGGGCTAAAGTTGAAGCGAATTGTTGATAAAACCCAATAAATCCTAATCACTTCATTTTAAAGAAAACGGCAATTTAGTTACATTTATCGATTAAAGATTTTTTTGAATTATGGCGACGAAGGAAACCCCGTTAATGAAGCAGTACAATACCATTAAAGCAAAGTATCCCGATGCTTTGTTACTGTTTCGCGTGGGCGATTTTTACGAAACTTTTGGGGAAGACGCAGTTCGCGCCGCTGGAATTTTGAACATCACACTCACTGCCAGAAATAATGGCGGTGATAATGTTGAGCTCGCTGGTTTTCCGCATCATTCACTGAATACATATTTGCCAAAATTGGTTATGGCGGGCTGCCGCGTTGCAATCTGTGACCAATTGGAAGATCCAAAAATGACCAAAACCATCGTAAAGCGTGGGGTTACGGAATTGGTAACGCCTGGCGTTGCTTTTAATGATGACATTTTACAATCAAAATCGAACAATTTTTTGGCGGCGGTCCATTTTGGCTCCAAAAATTTAGGGGTTTCATTTTTAGATGTTTCCACGGGCGAATTTTTGGTTTCGGAAGGTTCTGCGGAATATGTTGATAAATTACTTCAGAATTTTAATCCTTCGGAAGTGCTCTTTTCAAAACAAAAACGAAAGTTTTTTTCTGAAAACTTCGGTACTAATTATCACGTTTTCCATCTCGAGGATTGGATTTTCCAAAGCGATTATTCTTTTGAAACGCTTACGAAACACTTCGATGTAAAAAATCTAAAAGGTTTTGGCGTAGATCATTTGGAAGAGGGCATTATCGCCGCCGGCGCCGCGCTTCATTATTTAACCGAAACGCGCCACACAAAATTGCAGCATATTTCACGCTTATCGCGCATTGCCGAAGATGAATACGTTTGGATGGACCGTTTTACCATTCGCAATTTGGAATTGTACCATTCCAATCAGCAAAATGCGGTGACGCTTTTGGATGTGATTGATAAAACAATTTCGCCCATGGGCGGGCGGCTTTTAAAACGGTGGATGGCGCTTCCGCTTAAAAATGCTGAAAAGATAAACCGCAGGCACGAAGTGGTGAGTTTTCTGTTGGACAACCCGATTACTTTAGAAAAAACCCAACAATACACGAAACGCATCGGCGATTTGGAGCGACTCATTTCAAAAGTGGCTACTGGAAAAGTGAATCCGCGGGAGGTTATTCAACTTAAAAATTCCTTGGAAGCGGTTGTTCCCATAAAAGCGTTGGCGCTGAATTCTAAAAACGAATCGCTGAAAATTATTGGCGAACAATTGCACGATTGTGAATTGCTTCGAAATAAAATTAAGGAAACACTTTTTGAGGAAGCTCCCGTAAATATTTTGAAGGGAAATTCTATTGCTGAAGGTTTTTCGGAAACGCTTGATGAACTTCGGAATATTTCAGCAAACGGAAAGGAATATTTAGATGAAATGCTGGAACGCGAAACCAAACGCACGGGTATTTCTTCGCTAAAAATAGCTTCAAACAATGTTTTTGGATATTATATTGAAGTCCGAAACACCCATAAAGACAAAGTTCCGCCGGAATGGATTAGAAAACAAACGCTTGTTAGCGCAGAAAGATATATCACCGAAGAACTAAAGGAATACGAAACCAAAATTCTAGGCGCAGAGGAAAAAATCCTCGCTTTGGAGCAGGAAATTTTTGCAAAACTGATAGATTGGATGCTGCAATTTATTGGTTCCGTGCAGCAAAATGCAGCTTTGATTGCACAAATGGATTGCCTTTGTTCCTTTGCAACGCAAGCCAAAGAGGCAAATTACACGCGGCCATTGCTGGATGACACTTTTGATTTGGACATAAAGGAAGGCCGCCATCCAGTAATCGAAAAACAACTTCCGCCAGATGCACCTTATATTGCGAACGATGTTTTTCTCGATCGGGAAAATCAGCAAATTATTATGATTACCGGGCCAAACATGAGCGGTAAATCGGCCATTCTCCGCCAAACTGCTTTGATTGTTTTGTTGGCGCAGATGGGAAGTTTTGTTCCCGCATCTGCAGTGCGGATGGGCTGTGTGGATAAAATTTTCACAAGAGTAGGAGCGAGCGATAACATTTCAATGGGTGAATCTACTTTTATGGTAGAAATGAACGAGACGGCGAGTATTCTTAATAATTTATCGGAAAGAAGTTTGATTTTGCTGGATGAAATTGGCCGTGGCACCAGTACTTATGATGGAATTTCCATCGCGTGGGCTATTAGTGAATATTTGCACGAGCATCCATCGCACGGAAAAACACTTTTTGCGACCCATTATCACGAATTGAATGAAATGACCGAGACTTTTCCGCGAATAAAAAACTACAATGTTTCGGTGAAAGAATTAAAGGACAATGTGCTTTTTCTTCGGAAACTGGTTCCGGGCGGAAGCCATCACAGTTTCGGAATTCACGTGGCAAAAATGGCCGGAATGCCGCAAGCGGTACTTCAACGGGCTAATAAAATCTTGAAAAGACTTGAAAAAAGTCACGCTTCCGAAGAATTGACTGAGGAAATGAAGGCGGTTTCCAAAGAAGAAATGCAATTGAGCTTTTTTAAACTGGACGATCCATTGCTTGAAGAGCTTCGCGAGGAAATCTTAGAGATTGACATTGATACACTTACCCCCGTAGAAGCATTGATGAAACTGAACGAGATTCGGCGTATGTTGCAGCGGAATGCTTCGGTAAAATTTAAAAAGTAAAATTCAGCAATAATTTATCAAAAAAGACTTTGCTTTTGAAGTAAAATTTTTAAATTTGCTCCCGCTTTCAATAGGAAGTACGTTCTTATAATTTTCTGCGAAAATAGCTCAGTTGGTAGAGCGCCACCTTGCCAAGGTGGAGGTCGCGGGTTCGAATCCCGTTTTTCGCTCAACCTTAAATGCCGGATGCAATTCGGCATTTTTTGTTAAGTCCGAGTTGTATTAAACAACTGCTCGAGTGGTGGAATTGGTAGACACGCCGGACTTAAAATCCTGTGACCATCTGGTCGTGCGGGTTCAAGTCCCGCCTCGAGTACAAAAGCTTCTTCTTTATTGAAGGGGCTTTTTTTTTTTTGGGGATATTTGAAATTAATGTATAAAAAAAGCCCTTCCAAATTTGAAAGGGCTTTCAGTTTTTTAGCAATAAAATGCTTATTGACCGTCAGTAGCGTCTTTTACAGCCTCTTTAGTGTCATCAGCAGCTTGCTCAACAGCTTCGCCTGCATCTTCCATAGCATCTTCTGTAGCTTCAGCAGCGTTGTCTATAGCATCGCCAGCTTCGTCCATTGCGTTTTCTGCGTCAGTTTGCATAGTTTCAGCAGTTTCTTCAGCGTTTTCTTTAGTAGTTTCTCTGCAAGAGTAAACAGAAGCAACCAATGCAAGAGCGGCAAGTGATAAAAAGATTTTTTTCATTGTTGAATAGATTAGTGATTAATAGTGTGCAAAAGTAATTAAAATTTTGATTGTGTATCATTTATAAGTTTATTTTTTGATACGATTGCAATAATTTTTTTCAGGAAATTATCCATGGTTTTTTTGGAAATATTCCAAAAAAGATTAATTTTAAAGCATGAAAAATACTATTTCTATAGAAGCTACGAGATTTAAAGCACTCCGTGAGGAGCTGCGCCATACCCAACAATCGTTTGCAGATCTTCTTGATATTGGCGCTACAACTGCTGATATTGAAAGAGGTAAAACTAAAATTACTGGAAAAATTGTGATGGAGCTTATGGGGCAATTTAATATCAACCCATTATGGCTTTATGGTAAAAGTTTTGAAAAGTACATAGATATTTCTCGTGGTGATATTAGTCCAAAGGTCGTAACCGTGGATACTTCAGGCAACGACAGTATATTATTGGTAAACCAAAAAGCAGCAGCAGGTTATCCAAACAATATTCACGATTTAGGGTGGTATCAAAGCTTGCCTGCATTCAATATTCCTTTGCCAGAATATAGAAATGCATCTTATCGTGGGTTTCAGGTAGAAGGTGATAGCATGCTGCCCAATATTAAACCAAATGAATGGGTTTTGGGTCGAGCCGTGCCAAGTATTAATGAAGCTGCAGATAGCAAGATATATATCGTAGTTTTAAGAGATTCCGTTTTAGTGAAAAAACTTCAGAAAATCCCGAATAATCCTCAAAGTATAAGGCTCATTTCCATCAATGATGAATATTTGCCTATTGATGTAAAAGTGAAGGATATCCAAGAGCTTTGGATGGTAAACAGTAAACTGAGTTTTGGAGTGGACGAACCTTCTGAAAGTAATTTACTTCGTCAACTACAGCAATCCATGGATGAGCTTAAGGGGCAAATAAGCAGTTTGAAATAGAAAGAGGGACGCTTCATTTGAAACATCCCTCTTTTATTTTAAAAGACTAAGAATTTACTCTTTATCTTTCACTTTTATTTTAACGTTTCCGTCGTCGTCAGTTTTTATTTTGGCTTTTTCGTCTTCGGTTTCCATTTTAATTTTATCACCGTCGTCTTTAATCTTAATATCGGCACCCTTGTCCTGCATTTCTTCAATAACTTCTTCTTTTTGGGATTTTTGTTCTCTACATGAAGAAAGAGAAACTGTTAAGAATCCTGCAAATAGGGCAATAATTGTTAACTTTTTCATTGTTTTTAGGTTTTAAGTTAGTGTTTATAATTTATTAATCGTTCCCGATTTCGTCAATTTTTTTATCGATTTCCTCGTTTACTTCTTTATCTACTTTTTTAGCGGCACGTTCAAGGATGCCTTCATTTTCATTAGTTTCGGGAGTTTCTACTTTTACTTCGCGTATCACTTCTTTGGTTTCTGTCTTTGTATCACGACACGAACCCAAAGTTAAAGTTGCAATGGAAATCAATACAAATAATTTTTTCATAATTAGATTGTTTTTCGGTTTAAGCAAATCTAATCTATTTGAAATGGAATGGTTGACAATAAAATCCCAAATAATGTGAAAAAAATATTAACATTTACGAAAAATAATGAGAATAACTCATTCATTTATGCGGAAACGCTTGTGTGATACTTAAAAATGAATACGTATATAATTGGCTATTTTCTGGGTAGCACCGGTATTCTTGTTCACAAAATGACCACAGATCATTCCAGTTTTGTTTCGGAAATTTGCATTCGTTACTAATTTGTTCAAAATCTCGCTACAATCTGAAGCATTATTAACGGAATAAAGACCGGCCAGATCTTGTAAACGTATGGCTTCAGGAAATTCGTTGTAGTTTTTTCCAATCACAATTGGCACTCCAAAAGTAGCCGGTTCCAAAATATTATGAAGCCCTGTCTTTCCCATTGCACCACCCACATAAGCAATGTCTGCATAGCTGTAAAGTTTGCTCAACAAACCAATACAGTCAATTATTAAAACAGAATATTCTGAAATGTTCACGTCGTCTTTACTGGAATGAAGCACAGTTTTTTTGATAATAGATTTTGTGAAAGTTTCAATCTTTTCAGTATCTATTTTATGTGGAGCGATGATAAATTTCACATTTTCGGGTGATGAGTTTATATAGTCTAAAAGCACCGTTTCATCCTCTTGCCACGTACTTCCGCAGACAATGCAGAGCGAATTACCTTTAAAATCTTCAGCAAATTTTAGTGTGTTGTCCATTTCAATTTGATGGGAAACCCTATCAAACCGGGTGTCACCGCTAATGGTTACATTGTTGAAACCAATTTTTTTTAGAAGTGTTTCTGAATTTTCATCCTGCAAAAAAAAATGATCAAAACTGCCAAGGGCTTTTCGCATAAAACTTCCGTAGCTTTTGAAAAAGATTTGATTCTGTCTGAAAACACCCGAAACTAAAAGCGTGGGAATGTTTTTTTTCTTAAGTTCTAAAAGATAATTGGGCCAAAATTCATATTTCACAAAAAGCGCAAATGAAGGATTAATTGCAGCGATGAATTTTTTAGCATTTGAAGCGGTATCCATGGGCAAATAAACAACTGCATCTGCTAAAGGGGTGTTTTTCTTAATTTCAAAACCAGATGGCGAAAAAAAGCTGACCACTATTTTATGGTCGGGTTTCAATTTTTTTATTTCCTCCATAATTGGAACGCCTTGTTCAAATTCGCCCAATGAGGCACAGTGGAACCAAACAGTTTTATCTGTAGTTGAAATTTTTTGTTGAAGAATTTCAAAAACATCCTTTCTGCCATTGATAAAAAGTTTCATTTTTTTGTTGAATAGTGCTATTATCCTCAAATGAAAGGAAGCTAAATGAATCAACAAATTATAGATTGTGTGCATACTAAGCAAAAATACCAAATTTCAAGTACCAAACACTAAATAACAAATTCCAAATCCCAAATTAACGAACCCCGCATATCAAATATCATTTTCGTAATTTTACCGAATTCAAAATTATTTTATCAGGATGAAAAAAATACAAATGGTTGACCTTAAAGGTCAGTATCAACATATAAAAGAGCGAGTAGATAGTTCTATAATGAACGTAATTGAAACCACCGCTTTTGTAAATGGTCCCGAGGTTCACGAATTTCAGAAAGAACTGGAGCAATATTTAGATGTGAAACACGTAATTCCGTGCGCGAACGGAACTGATGCACTTCAAATAGCAATGATGGGGCTTGGGCTGAAGCCTGGTGATGAGGTCATTACGGCTGATTTCACTTTTGCCGCTACGGTTGAGGTAATAGCGCTTTTACAGCTCACTCCTGTTCTGGTGGACGTAGATCCTATAAGTTTTAATATAGATGTTGAGGCGATTAAAAAAGCAATCACCCCAAAGACTAAGGCAATTGTCCCTGTTCATCTATTCGGTCTTGCGGCGAATATGGACGAAATTATGGCTATTGCCAAAGAACACAATCTTTATGTAATTGAAGATAACGCCCAGGGAATTGGTGCCGATTATATCTCAAAAAATGGAACTACAAAGAAAACGGGAACTATTGGGCATGTGTCTTCTACTTCTTTTTTTCCTTCAAAAAACTTAGGCTGTTATGGAGATGGCGGCGCTATTTTCACAAATGACGATGATTTGGCACACATTATTCGCGGAATTGTAAATCACGGAATGTATGTGCGCTACCACCACGATGTGGTAGGTGTAAATAGTAGATTAGATTCAATTCAGGCTGCGGTGCTTCGTGCAAAACTTCCACATTTAGATAATTATAATACCGCTCGCAAAAAAGCAGCACAAAAATATTCCGATGTATTTAAAGGGCATAAACACATCATAACCCCAACGGGTTGTGGTAAATGCTCTGAAACTAGTTTTGAGAATTGTAACTGCCACGTTTTTCACCAATACACTTTGAGAATTATAAATTCTGACCGTGATGCTTTGGTCAATCATTTAAGTGAAAAAGGAATTCCGTGCGGGGTTTACTATCCAATTCCACTGCATCTTCAAAAAGCTTATAAAGACGAACGCTATAATGAGAAAGATTTCGCAGTTACAAATCAGTTGATTGAAGAAGTGATTTCCTTGCCAATGCACACAGAACTTGATGATGAACAGATAAAATATATCACCGAAACTATTATAAATTTCGTTACTAAATAATGAAAAAAATACTCGTTACAGGCGGATTGGGATATATTGGTTCCCATACCGTTGTTGAACTTCAAAATTCAGGTTATCAGGTTATTATTATAGATAACCTGTCCAATTCGTCTTTAGATGTTTTGGAAGGAATAACCAATATTTCCAAAACTCCACCAGCTTTTGAAAGGCTGGACCTTCGTATAAAAGCAGATGTTACTGATTTTTTTAAAAGGAATCAAGACATTGAAGGCATCATTCATTTTGCGGCCAGTAAAGCTGTGGGAGAAAGTGTAGAAAACCCTTTGCTTTATTATGAAAACAATCTTAATACACTAATTTACTTACTTCAGGAATGTAATTTTTATGGAATTGAAAACTTTATCTTCAGCTCATCCTGCACGGTTTATGGAGAACCAGATTCGTTGCCAATTACTGAGGATGCACCTGTAAAAGAAGCGACTTCGCCCTACGGGAATACAAAACAGATCAGTGAAGAAATATTAAAGGATACGTGTTCCGTATCTTCGTTGAAATCTATAGCACTCCGTTATTTCAACCCAATTGGAGCGCATAGTACTGCAGAAATTGGGGAACTTCCTGCTGGAGTGCCACAAAATTTAGTGCCTTTTATAACGCAGACCGCTGCCGGACTGCGAAAAGAATTATCAGTTTTTGGGGATGATTATCCAACGGAAGATGGAAGTTGCGTTCGTGATTATATTCACGTAGTAGATTTGGCGAAAGCCCACGTTATAGCCTTACAACGATTGCTTTCTAAAAAAAATGAAACACAGTTTGAGGTTTTCAATTTAGGAACAGGCAGAGGGAGCTCTGTATTGGAAGTAGTGAATTCATTCGAAAAAACTACTGGTGAAAAACTGAACTATAAAATTGTGGATCGTCGCCCTGGTGATGTAATTTCTGTTTATGCAGATACAAAAAAGGCAAACGAAGTTTTGGGCTGGAAATCTGAGAAAACAATGGAAGATGCTTTGAAATCTGCGTGGAAGTGGGAGAAAAAGATTAGAAATCTCTAAAAATACATCTGTTTATCAAATGTTTAACCAGGGTTTAACAGCTTAAGTTTGGAATTGGTGGCTTACATTTGTTTCTTTGCCCCAAATAGATAAACAAAAGTTATGAAGTTAGTTTCAGTGAAACGACAAACAAAAACAGAAAAACGATTTACAGAAAAGATGGGAATGTTCACTACGAGCGTGATATATATCAAAAAGACATTTTTGAATATTCCTTTTAAAACCCTCCACAAATACCGCGAAACCTATTACGGTGAAGTTAAGGATTGTGCTGATTGTAGCATAAGCGCGTAAGAGATTTCAAATTATAACCAAAAACACCGAATGATAAATTTTCATTCGGTGTTTTTAGTTATATATGATTTAACTCATATTTTTAAACTTTCATAATTATTAATTTTGAATCATTCTAAATAAAAAAGAAAAATATTATGAAAGTAGCATCACTGATTAACGATCTTCAATACAATGAAAGCAGACCAACAATACAAGTTTTGTTTGAAACGGAAGTTGGCAAAGAAATTAGAATAGCCTTTAAGGAAGGTCAGGTAATGAAAGAGCACAAAACACCTTTCCCTATTGTTGTTGAAATTTTTGAAGGTGCTATTGATTTTGGAGTAAACGGAATCATTCACAATTTAAAAAAAGGAGATATGGTTGCATTAGAAGGTGGAGTTCCCCATGATTTAAAAGCCTTGGAAACAAGTACGGTAAGATTAAGCCTTAATAAAGCAGATTCGGCAAAACGTGTGGAAGATGTTGCAAAAAATTCTTGAGATAATCTGCGTTTGTAAAACTAATTATGTTCGAAAAAATTATAAATGATATGAGTACTGGACTGTTGCTTTGGCAAATAGTAAACCTTTTAATTTTATGCGTTATCGTTTATATACTTTATAAAATCGTGAAAAAAGTTAGCAAATGGTAATCTGATAATCCATAACCAAAAAACGCCGAAGACTATAGGTTCTTAGGCGTTTTTTTACATATAATCAAATCAAATTTCCGCTTTTTCAGTTTCTGTGGAAGCATCAATTTTCTTCACAAGCCCTTGCAAGACATTGCCTGGTCCAACCTCAATAAATTTGGTTGCTCCGTCTTTGACCATGTTTTGAACACTCTGCGTCCATTTAACTGGAGCGGTAAGTTGGAAAATAAGGTTTTCCTTTATTTCGGAAGGGTTTGTAACTGCAAATGTTGAAACATTTTGATAGATAGGGCAAGCCGGTTCGGTAAACTGGGTGGCTTCAATGGCAGCGGCCAATTCTTCCCGTGCCGGTTCCATCAATGGGCTGTGGAATGCTCCACCAACGGGCAAAATTAAAGCTCTGCGTGCGCCGGCTTCCTTCAAGCTTTCACAAGCTTTTCCTACGGCATCCACATCTCCTGAAATCACCAATTGTCCGGGACAGTTGTAATTTGCAGCCACTACAATTCCTGGTGTGTTTGCACATATTTCTTCAACTAAATGATCCTCCAAACCTAAAACAGCAGCCATTGTTGAAGGGGTCAATTCGCAAGCGTGCTGCATTGCCAAGGCGCGTTTGTACACTAATTGCAAACCATCACTGAAAGCAAGGGTTCTATTGGCAACTAAGGCCGAAATTTCTCCCAATGAATGTCCCGCAACCATATCTGGTTGGAACTTGCTGCCCATCACTTCTGCCAAGATTGTGGAGTGCAGAAAGATTGCAGGTTGGGTAACTTTGGTTTCTTTCAACTCATCGGCGGTGCCTTCAAACATTATTTTGGTGATATCAAAACCCAAAACTTCATTTGCTTGCTGAAATAGCTCTTTTGCTTTTGGGGAGTTTTCATAGAGGTCTTTGCCCATTCCAGTAAATTGAGCACCTTGGCCGGGAAATATATATGCTTTCATAATTGAATATTTTATTTAAAGAATTAAATATAAAATTTATTTACAAACCCAAGTTTCATAAGTAAAAGAATACTTGTGTCTTTCATCTTTTGTGTGTTCTGTTGTTGAGATTAATTGCCATTCATCCTTTGAAAATTTCGGAAAAAAAGTATCAGCATCATTGAAACATCCGTGAACGCGAGTAAGTTCAATTTTATCGGCCAAGGGAAGTCCCATATTGTAAATTTCACCGCCACCAATTATAAAAGGTTGTTCGTCATCTTTGGCTAATTCAAGTGCTTCTTTCATATTGTGGACTACAACTGCACCCTCTTTTGTATAGCTTTTGTTTCTTGTAATTACTATATGCGTTCTATTGGGCAAAGGTTTGGGAAATGTTTCAAAAGTCTTCCGCCCCATGATTATGTAGTGTCCGGTTGTAAGTTGTTTAAAACGCTTAAAATCGTCTGGCAAATGCCAAAGCAAATCGTTATCCTTTCCCAATTCGTTATTTTCGCCGGCTGCGGCAATCATTGTAATCATTCTACGTCGGGAGGTAAAGGATTGTTCAGTTCGTTTTTTTTTAATTCATCAGTAGGTTTTGTGGGCAGTTGCAATTCATTGTCAACTCTTTTCTGAAGTTCGGCCATTCGTTCCGCTTGACGGGCTTTCAGTTTTTCCATTTGTCGGTCTTCCCATTCCTTGTCCATAAACTTGTTCATTACAAAAACATTGAAAAGGTGCACAAGAAATATAAAAGTCCATATTAAAATGGCCCAGATGAACCAATCTTTTATAAAGAAATTATTGCCATAACCCAATAGCGGATTGATGATAATAAGAAGTACCGAGCCTACCAAAAACAATATAAAATGGCGCATCAGGTTTTTTTTCTGTTTGATGCGACGGCGGGCATATTCGTATTGTTCGCGCTGTTCGGCATCAATTCTTTCGGTTTTTTTAGTTTTTGAAAACATAGTTGGTTACTTTCGTTGAAGTTCAAGGAAATTCAAAAATTACTGATAATTTAGTAATGTAAAAATACCTAAAATTCGCCGTTTTGGCCACCCACTTATGGAAGAATTAAGAAAACACTTTCCGGCTTTAGAATCGTGTATTTATCTAAACACCGCTTCAAACGGTGTAATTCCAAAGCCTGTAATTGAATGGCGCCGCCAGCACGATCTGGATTTAATGAACCATGCCAGTGTTTTCCGCGACAAACATAAACTTCATATTGAACAGATTCGGCAAACGGTTACTGGCTTTTTTAACGCTTCCACTGATGAAACCGCATTGATTCCAAATCTATCCTTTGGAATGAATACCGTTTTGGAAGGACTTCCTAAGGGTCAAAAAATTCTACTACTTAAAAATGATTATCCGTCTATAAATTGGCCCGTTGAAACACGCGATTTTGATGTTTGCTATGCAGAAATTGATGAAAATTTAGAGCAGAATATTGAAGAAGCTGTGATTAAACACAAACCAGATGTTTTTATGTTCAGCATTGTGCAATGGCTCAGTGGCATAAGGATAGATTTCGAATTTCTTAACCAATTGAAAAGCTATCACCCAAACCTTCTTTTGATTGCGGACGGAACACAATATTTGGGAACTGAAAATTTCAGTTTCGCTGAAAACGCTATTGATGTTTTGGGCGCAAGCGCCTATAAATGGTTAACTGCCGGCTATGGCAACGGATTCATTATGGTTAAAGAATCTGCACGCGAACGTATTTTTCCAAAGACAATAGGTTTCAATTCTGCGGAACGTTTTGAAAGTGCAGCTACGGAAACCACTTTTATGAAACATTTTGAACCGGGCCACCAAGACACGTTGAATTATGGAAGCTTGGAACAAGCAATGCTGTTTCAGGAAAAGCTTGGGAAGGATTATTTATATCAAAAAATAGATTCGCTTTCAGGCAAAGCAAAAGAGAAATTTGCCAACTTGGACTTACTGAAGAATGATACGCTGCTTCGTGAAAAACATTCTTCCATTTTTAATTTGAAAGGAGATAAGGCATTATTTCAGAAGTTGAAGGAAAATGATATTATCTGCTCGCCACGTGGCGGAGGTATTCGTGTAAGCTTTCATTATTACAACACGGAAGAAGAACTAAATAAACTTGTTGGGGTTTTGAGTTGAAAATTTTGGGAAGTTTATTATTTCTTTTGTATCTATTGTCAGTTAAAAAGTAACTTGCATTACACTTTTCTGAAAACGTAATCTTTATAATATTCCTTTTTGTCAGTAAAAGAGGTTTCTATTTTTAAACCAGCTTCTTCCGCCAACCAACCAACAATCTTGTCATCATATTTCTGTGAAATTTCTGTGTGGATTGTTTCCCATTGATCAAAATTCACGGTTAGTTTTAATGCCTCTATGCTTACTTCCATTGCCTTCGTTGCAACTAAAAAACTTTTGGCAGTTCCGGTTTCTGGATCGTAAACCTCCCAATGTTTAAATTTATTTAAATCGAAATTTCCACCGAGTTCGCGATTAATTCGCGTTAAAACATTTTTATTGAAAGCTTCCGTTATTCCAGTGTCGTCATTATAGGCATTCAGGATTTTCTGAGGCTCTTTTTTTTGGTCAAAGCCCATAAAAAGTAAATCATCTGGAAGCATAGCATCTTTCAGTTTTGAAAGAAATTCGATGGCTTTTGGGTGTTTTAGGTTGCCTATATTGCTTCCTAAAACCATAATTACTTTCTTGCGTTTGTTGAAGCCTTTTAACCGTTCCAAAACCTCAAAATATTCGCCCACTTCAGCATCTACATTTAGGATGGGCATTTCTTGGGCTAAATTATTTGAGAGCAATTCCACGGCGTTTTCGCTTATGTCAATCGGTTTGTAAACGAAATTGAAATTGTTTTCCGCCATATATTTCAGCAAAACTTTCGTTTTTTTTCCGTCGCCAGCTCCCAATTCAATTAAATCCAAGCCATTTTGCCGATCCCGGAAAAGTTCGCCTATTGTTTCTGTATAAGTTGAAAGTATCTGAAATTCGCAACCTGTAAGATAGTATTCAGGCATGGCCATAATTTCTTGAAAAAGCCTATCTCCTTTTTTATCATAAAAATATTTTGACGATAAATACTTGGGATAAGCACTGAGGCCTTCAAAAACTTCTTTTTTAAAGGTTGTATTTAGTAAAGTTGCTTTAGTTGCAGTCATAGAGGGATAGTCGTAATTATTTCGCCAACCTTAATCCAGTAAATTGCCAGCGCAGATTCGTTTGAAAAAAATTGCGGTAGCTAGGTCGTGTATGTTTGGGTGAAGTAGCTACGGATCCTCCCCGAAGTACTTTTTGGTTTACCATAAATTTCCCGTTGTACTCACCAAGGGCACCGGGAGCTTTGGCATATCCGGGATATGGTAAATAAGCACTTTCGGTCCATTCCCAGCGGCTGCCCCAATTAAATTTTTCTTGTACAGCTTCCCATTCAAATTCGGTTGGTAAGCGGCATTCTTTCCATTGTGCAAAAGCAAAAGCTTCATAAAAGGAAATATGTGAAACGGGAGCTTCTAGATTTAATTTTTGAAGTCCCATTAAAGTATATTGGTGCCATTCTCCATCAATATTGTGCCAGTACATAGGCGCCGAAATATTGTTTTGCTTAACCCAATCCCAACCTTCGGCATGCCAAAGGTTGAAATCTTTATAACCGCCAGCATTTATAAATTCTAAATATTCAGAATTGGTTATTAGTTTGTTTGAAATTTTATAATCGTGAAGATATACTTTGTGTAGCCCCAACTCATTGTCATAACAGAATTCTTCAGGATTTTTATGGCCAATTTCATAAATGCCTTCCTCAATAGAAATCCATTCCTGTTGAAATTCTTGAATTGGATTTTCAACAAATGAAGTATTGTATCTTGGGAGTAAGGGATTGTTGCCTAGAATGTATTTTATATCTGTAATGAGAAGTTCCTGATGTTGTTTTTCGTGATGGATTCCTATTAAAAGAATTTCCGAAACTTCTTCTGAAATATCTTCGGAAAGAAAATCCTTCATTTCATTGGTAACATAAAGTCTGTAATCATAGACCTTTGCCACGCCAGGCCTTGAAAGGTTGCCACGGTCATTTCTAATTACACGTTTACCAACATTTTCGTAATAACTATTAAAAACAAAGGCGAAGTCTTCGTGAAATAATCGATAACCAGGTTTGTGTGGTTTCAGAATAAATTCCTCAAAAAACCAAGTGGTATGGCCCAGATGCCATTTTGGAGGGGAAACATCTACAATTGGCTGGACCACATAGTCTTCAATTTCCAATGGTTTGCAAATAGTTTCGGTATGTTGACGAGTTTCAAGGAATAAGGAGACCAATGTTTCAGTTGCAATCATAAAAAAAGTGTCGCATTTTTTTGACGACACTTTAAATATAAAAATTAAAATTGTTTAAGACTATTTAGTTTACGTTAAACAGTTGTTAAACTAGTTTTTTGACTTTCTTTTATTTCTTTTTTTATCAACCTTTTTTGGCGCTTCCACTTTGAAAATAATAGGAAGCGAATACAGCACTCCAACTTCCTTTCCTCTTTGTTTTCCAGGTTTCATTTGGGGAAGTTTACTTATAACGCGAACGGCTTCATTTTCAATTTCGGGGTAGTCTGCACGTGCCCGAACATCTACAACGTTTCCTTGTTTGTCAATTTTAAATTGTACAGCTGTTCTATATATTTTCGCAGGCAAATCCATCGCCTCAATTTTCTTCATGTCAAAATGATGGTTTACAAACTCAGAAATTTTGGATGACATACAGTTTTTCAATTCAATATTGTCATCTCCTTTACAACCTGGGTATATGGGAACATTTTCAATTGTTGCAAAAGGGACATCTGCTTTTGTCATTTCGGAGTCTGAAACTTCGCTAACTATGCCATCTTCCTGCGCAAAAGAAATTGAAGCACAGCAAATAAAACATAAGAGAATAAAATTTTTAATCATCTTACTTCCCCGTCTTAAAATTAAAAGGAACCGTGAAGCTAATAGCTCGCGGTTTGCCAGCTAACATTCCGGGTTTAGACATTTTTGGAATTGACATAATATTTCTCTTTGCTTCTTCTTGTAATTCCTTAGAGCCTCCGCTAACCTTTTTTATTTCAACCAAACCTTTTTCATTGATAATGAATTCTACAATTACTTTTCCTTGATCGTTTTTTTTGTATGCTTCGGGTGGATATCTGAAGTTTTTGATAATATGTGAAGTTAGCTTTTCGTCAAAACATTTGTCTCTTTGTGCTACATCTCCAGCCTCACAACCGGGCCAAACAGGTGGAATTTCTTTAAGGGTTACTTTGTTGGCTACAACATTTCCCCATTCTTCTTGGGCAAAAATGGTTGTTGAGAATAATATGCAAACTGCAATCAGTAGGTTTTTCATATAAGGAGTTTTGAGTTTATAATTAAATGGCAACAGCACCTTTTATGTGCGGATGTGGGTTGTAATCTATAAGTGTAAAGTCATCAAAAGTGAAGCCAAAAATATCTTTTACTTCTGGATTGAGCAACATTTTTGGCAATGAACGGGTTTCACGCGACAATTGAAGTGCTACTTGGTCAAAATGATTGCTGTAAATATGGGCATCACCAAATGTATGAACAAAATCTCCGGGCTGATACCCACAAACTTGTGCCATCATCATTGTAAACAAGGCATAAGATGCAATATTGAAAGGAACGCCGAGGAAAATATCTGCACTGCGTTGGTATAATTGGCAAGATAGTTTTCCTTCAGCCACATAAAATTGAAAGAAAGCATGGCAGGGTGGAAGCGCTGCTTTGCCATTTGCCACATTTTCAGCAAATGGTTTTGAAGTATCGGGCATTACACTTGGATTCCATGCGCTAACGAGCATGCGGCGGCTGTCTGGGTTTGTTTTAAGGGTTTGGATAATTTCTGAAATCTGATCAATTTCCTCACTGTTCCAATTTCGCCATTGGTGGCCATAAACGGGGCCTAAATCACCATTTTCATCTGCCCATTCGTTCCAAATGCGCACGCCATTGTCCTGAAGGTATTTAATATTTGTATCACCCTTCAAAAACCACAAAAGTTCATAAACTATTGATTTAAGGTGAAGTTTTTTAGTGGTGACCATTGGAAAACCTTCACTAAGGTCAAAACGCATTTGGTAACCAAAAACACTCTTGGTGCCTGTGCCTGTGCGGTCTTGTTTTTCAGTCCCGTTTTCAATTACGTGTTTTAAAAGGTCGTGGTATTGCTTCATATTCCTTCGCTTTTTTGAGTTTTCTAAAATAGAGAAATCACTTTAAGGGAACGTATGGGAATACTATATTATTTAAAAAGTTATTAACTAATAGTATCCTTTAGCCAATTATCATTCCAGCTATAGTTGCAGAAATAAGTGAGGCAATCGTTCCTCCAATCAGAGCTTTCATGCCAAATTTGGAAAGTGTTTTTCGCTGGCCCGGCGCCAAAGAACCAATCCCTCCAATTTGAATTCCGATTGATGCGAAATTCGCAAAACCACAAAGCATATACGTTGCCATAATAATGCTTTTTTCATAATTGAGATGCAGCTCGTTCTGAACGTTCTTAAGGTCCGCCAACTGAATATATCCAACAAATTCACTTGCGGCGAGTTTTATTCCTAATAATTGGCCCATCATTACCATATCTTCTTTCGCTACACCAATAAGCCACATTAATGGGGCAAAGATGGTCCCGAGAATTGCTTCCAAAGAAAGACTTTTATACCCTGAATTTGCCGCAACCCAATCATTAATGGTTGTAACATCACCAACCCAGCCAAGAATTCCATTAAACATTGCAATAAAGGCAACAAAAACTAAAAGCATGGCTCCAACATTTACTGCTAGCCGTAAACCTTCTGTAGTTCCATTGGCAATGGCATCCAAAAAGTTGGAGCCAATTTTTTCTGAAGAAACTTTTACATCTGTATTGATGGGCTCGGTCTGTGGATATAATATTTTTGAAATAACGATTGCGCCCGGAGCTGCCATTACGGAAGCTGCCAAAAGGTGTTTTGCAAACATTAATCTTAAGGCGGGATCATCACCGCCCAAAAAGCCAATATAGGCTGCAAGTACTGCTCCGGCAACCGTTGCCATACCGCCAATCATTACCAAAAGCATTTCGCTTTTGTTCATTTTTTCCAAATAGGCTTTTATGAGAAGAGGTGCTTCAGTCTGCCCCAAAAAGATGTTTCCGGCAACGCTCAAACTTTCAGCACCGGAAATGTTTAAAAGCTTGGTGAGCAACCATCCCATTCCTTTTACCACTACTTGAATAATTCCGAAGTAAAAAAGAACCGAGGTTAATGCAGAGAAAAATATAATGGTTGGTAAAACCTGAAAGGCAAAGATGAAACCGAAAGAGTTTATGTCCAGCATTCCGCCAAACAGGAACTCACTTCCGGCTCTGGTATATTCCAAAACGTTCACGAAAAGTTGGCCTACAGTTTCAAAACCGTTTTTTATGAAACTTACTTTTAAGACCCCAATAGCGATCAACAATTGAAAGGCAAGGCCAATTCCGACGGTTTTCCAGTTGATGGCCTTTCTGTTTGAACTGAAAAGAAATGCTATTACCAATAAGGAAATCATTCCCAAAATTCCGCGCCAAAAACTTTGCATTGAAAAACCTTGGCTGGGTATTATTTCTGAGGATTTTATTACGGTTTGAGGTACTGTTGCGGTTTGAACACCTGGAAGTTTAAGCTGGTATTCAAGATTATTTTCAGAAAGCGAAAGCGTGCTATCAGTAACTTGCAAAACGCGAAACCTTCTAATACTATCGTTGGGTTTGTTGAAGAAAAGAACAAGTAGGTTATTCTGAAAAATATAATCGCCGCTAGATTTAAGGCTGTCGATTGGGGCTAATTGATATTCAAAAGTTCCGTTTTCGAGTTTTAGATAATCTTTTTCTGGATTGATATCTATGATGGAAAGACCGTTTTGATCTTTTACTTCTGAAAATTGCCAGGTTTTTTCAATGCTCTGCCCAAAAGTGGTTCCGAAGAAAAGCAGCGCAATGGCTACAAATATAAATTTCTGCATAAGTTATTTAAAGTTCAACCCTTCGAGTTTAGTTTATCCTGAGCTTGCCGAAAGGCTCAGGGAGACAAATTTAAAGTTCAACGACTGACTACTGTCTTTTCGAAATTTCATCACGAACGCTTGCTGCTTTTTCGTAGTTTTCGTTTTTTACGGCTTCATCTAGCATTTTGTTCAATTCATTCAGGCTAAGCTTACTGTAATCTTCACTGGCTGGTTTGACTGATTCTTTATCTTCCCCTAAAATTAAATTTTCTATAACCGCTTCTTCCTTTTTTGAAAGCGCTTTTTTGGAGGTTGATGTTTTAAGATAAATTCCAGCTTTGTCCAGAATGTTCTTATAAGTAAAAATAGGTGCCTTAAACCGAAGTGCCAATGCAATGGCATCACTGGTTCTAGCGTCTATTATTTCTTCAATTTTATCACGTTCGCAAATAATGCTCGAATAGAAAACCCCGTCCACCAATTTGTGGATTATTACTTGTTTCACCACAATATCAAAACGATCTGCAAAATTTTTAAAAAGGTCGTGGGTTAATGGCCGTGGAGGTGTTATTTCCTTTTCCAGCGCAATGGCAATTGATTGTGCCTCAAACGCGCCAATCACTATGGGTAATTTGCGTTCGCCATCCACTTCATTCAATATAAGGGCATACGCGCCATTTTGGGTTTGGCTGTAGGATATTCCTTTTATGGTAAGTTTTACTAAACTCATTTTCAGTGATCAGTGGTCAGTTCGCAGTGTTTTTTATTCAGTGATATACAATGGGTTATAAAAATAACGAAATAATGAACAATAAAAAAAGGCTGTTTAAATTTGGATGTTTCCTTATCTAAACAGCCCTTTTCGAGGCACAAATTAATAAAAAATTATGCGTTCTGCGCTTTAAATTCTTTTAATTTTTCAGTGAGTTTTGGCACTATTTCAAAAGCATCGCCTACAATGCCATAGTCCGCAGCTTTAAAAAAAGGTGCTTCAGGATCGTTGTTGATAACTACTTTTACCTTTGAGGCATTTATACCGGCCAAATGCTGAATTGCACCAGAAATACCGATAGCAATATATAGGTTTGAAGCAACTGGTTTTCCAGTTTGTCCAACGTGCTCGCTGTGTGGTCTCCAGCCCATATCGCTTACGGGTTTTGAGCAAGCGGTGGCTGCACCCAATGTTTTTGCAAGATCTTCGATCATTCCCCAGTTTTCAGGACCTTTAAGGCCACGGCCAGCAGAAACAACTATTTCTGCATCAGCGATGGTTACTTTGTCTGTTGCTTTATCTACGGAAACAATTTCCATATCAAAGTCATGGGCATCAAGATTTGGAGAAAAAGCTTCGGCTGCGGCTGAAGTTTCATTCTCTTTCAATCCGTATGAATTTTTACCCAATCCAATAATTTTTCTATCGGTTTTAATTTCTGTTGAAGCAAATGCTTTATTGGTAAAAACGTTCGATTTCACTTTGAAAGGCGAAGTGCTTTCCGGAAGCGCAACAACGTTAGGCACATAACCGGCTTCCAAATTAACTGCCAGTGCGGGAGCTAAAAATTTACTGTTTGCGCTGGAAGTAACAACAACAACTTTTGCATCTTCATTTTTAGCTGCTTGTGCAATTACATCTGCATAAGCCTCGCCATTAAATTTGTTCAATTTATCGTTGGAAACTTGCAAAACTTTTGAAGCACCGTATTTTCCCAATTCTGAAATGTCGTTGGCGTTGATGCTAACGGCAGTAACCGAAGTTCCCATTTGGTCTGCAATTCCTTTTGCATAGGAAACTGCTTCCAAGGCTATTTTCTTAATTTTTCCTTCTTCTGATTCTGTATAAACTAATATCATTTTAATATTATTTTGAAATTAATATTCAAGATTTGGAATTATCAGTTAATTCGAAAATTCCAAATCTAAAATTCCAAATTCCAAAGTTGGAATTTGGTGCTTGAAATTTGAAATTTAAATAACCTTTGCCTCGTTGTGCAAAAGATTTACCAATTCATCTACGGTGTCAACCAATTTCACAGCGCCTTTTGGAGCTGGTTTTTCAAATGAAACTGTATTTGTTTCAGCATTTGAAGCCACTGGTTCCTTTACGTTTAATGGTTTTGTGCGGGCTTGCATAATACCGCGCATGTTTGGAATGCGAAGGTCACTTTCCTCTACCAAACCTTTTTGGCCGCCAATTACTAACGGAAGTGACGTTTTTAAAGTTTCCTTTCCACCGTCAATTTCGCGAATAGCAGTAGCTTTATCGCCTTCCACTTCAAGGCCGATGCAGGTGTTTACGAAATTTGCTCCAATAAGCTTTGCAAGCATTCCCGGAACCATTCCGCCGTTGTAGTCGATAGATTCGCGTCCGCCGATTACTAAATCATAACCACCTTCTTTTACAACATTTGCAAGTTGTTTTGCGACTGAAAAACCATCGGTTGCAGCTGTGTTTACTCGTATTGCTTCATCAGCGCCAATGGCCAAAGCTTTGCGTAAAGTTGGTTCGGTTTCTGGACCTCCAACGTTTACAACGTGAACAGTTGCACCTTGTTTTTCCTTAAACCACATGGCACGGGTAAGACCAAATTCATCATTTGGGTTGATTACAAATTGTACCCCATTGGTATCGAATTTAGTGTCTCCGTCGGTAAAATTTATTTTTGAAGTAGTGTCCGGTACGTGACTTATACAGACTAATATTTTCATCTTTGAACTGTTTTTTGGATTGTAAATTTTGTTCAGCAACCCTAGAGCTTAGGCTTTGGATTACACAGGGGCGAAGTTAAGAATATATTTCCTTATTTTGCTATGCACGCATAATAAATTTTGGTTAAAAGTGGAGAAATAATACTTAAACAGATTGGATTTATAGTATTTTTGCTGTCCCTGAAAAATTTCAGTTATTTACATTTCAATTTAAGCAGATGAAACATCCTCACTTATATTTTAAAATTAGCAGTAACATGTTATATTAGGATGTTCCATTTGACATTTGAAAATCAAATATTTTAGACAAATGAAAACACTACAATTCAGAGAAGCGGTTTGTGAAGCGATGAGCGAAGAAATGCGTCGCGACGAATCTATATACTTAATGGGCGAGGAAGTGGCCGAATACAACGGTGCTTACAAAGCCAGTAAAGGAATGCTTGACGAGTTTGGCGCAAAACGCGTTATCGATACCCCAATTTCAGAAAATGGTTTTACCGGAATAGCTATTGGTTCTGCAATGAATGGCAATAGGCCAATTGTTGAGTATATGACCTTTAACTTCTCTCTTGTTGCGATTGACCAAATTATAAACAATGCTGCCAAAATGCGCCAAATGAGCGGCGGGCAATTCAATATTCCGATTGTTTTCCGTGGGCCAACGGCTTCTGCCGGACAACTTGCGGCAACACACAGCCAGGCTTTTGAAAGTTGGTATGCAAATTGCCCAGGTTTAAAAGTTGTAGTTCCTAGTAATCCTGCTGATGCAAAAGGATTGCTTAAAAGTGCCATTCGCGATAACGATCCAGTTATTTTTATGGAAAGTGAGCAGATGTATGGCGATAAAGGCGAAGTGCCGGAAGGTGAGTATTTAATTCCACTTGGAGTAGCAGATATAAAAAGAAAAGGAAAGGACGTAACCATTGTTTCCTTCGGAAAAATTATAAAGGAAGCTTATAAGGCTGCCGAAACTCTTGCTGAAGAAGGAATTGAGTGCGAAATTATCGATTTGCGCACTGTAAGACCTCTTGATTACGAAGCGATTTTTGAATCTGTAAAGAAAACAAACCGTTTGGTGATACTTGAAGAAGCTTGGCCTTTTGGAAACGTTTCTACTGAAATAACTTACCAAGTTCAAAACCAAATTTTCGACTATTTGGATGCTCCAATTGTGAAAATTAATACTGCAGATACTCCAGCTCCATTTTCACCAAACTTATTGGAAGAGTGGTTGCCGAATAGTGAAGATGTTGTTAAGGCTGTAAAGAAAGTTCTTTATAGAGACTAATTTTATACCCTTTAAAATATCAGTCCCCTAAATTTATGAAGTACCTTCTTTTGTCTTTTTTTATTGTTATTGGTGCTTCGGTATATTCCCAAACCAAAGTTAGTGGGGTCATTAAAGACGGCTCTAATTATCCTGTAGCCTTTGCCAATGTAATTTTTAAAGATTCTCAGGAAGGAACCATTTCAGATGAAAACGGTCGTTTTTATTTGGAAAGTGACAAAACCTACAAAACAGTTCTCTTTTCATTTATAGGTTTTACTACCAAAGAGGTTGAACTCACTTCCCGTAGCACCTACAATATGGAAGTACTGCTGGAAGAAAGCGCCGATGCATTGGACGAGGTGGTTGTTTACAGTGGAAAAACCTCAAAAAAGAATAATCCGGCCATTGACATTCTTAGGAAGATTTGGGAGAATAGAAGAGAGAATGGAGTTAAAAAATTTAAACAATATCAATACGATAAATACGAAAAGCTTGAATTTGATTTAAACACTATTGATAGTTCGCTTATTAAAAGCAGGATATTCAAAGGAATGGAGTTTGTTTTTGACCAGACAGATACCTCAAGCGTTACTGGGAATACCTACCTGCCTATTTTCATAAACGAGGCCGCATCAAAAGTCTATGGCGATAATTTGCTAGGCCAAGAAAAGGAGATGTTGCTCGGTAACAAAAATTCCGGTTTTGAGAATAACCAAACACTTATAGCTTTCGTAAAAGATCTTTACAGCGAATATGATGTGTATGACAATTATTTAAAGTTTTTTGACAAAGCTTTTACAAGCCCGCTTTCCAAGACTGGAATTGATGTTTACAATTATGTGCTTCGCGACAGTGCTTATCGCGACAATAAATGGTGCTACAACATTGTTTACTACCCGCGCCGAAAAAACGAACTGACTTTTAAAGGTGATTTTTGGGTGAATGATTCTACGTGGGCCATTAAGGAAATAAACCTGCAAGCTTCCAAAAGCGCAAACCTAAACTGGGTGCGTGATGTCTATATAGAACAGGAATTTGATGTATTAAACGATTCTATTTTCCTTATTACCCGAGATTATTTTATGAGTGATTTCAGCTTTCAGAAAAAAGAAGCTGCAAAAGGTGTTTATGGCAAGCGAACCACACTTTATGATAATTATGCTTTTGACATTCCAAAAGAAAAAAAATTTTATAACCAACAGGTAGATCCATACAATTACGAAGTCTATAACAGGCCGGATGACTTTTGGGATAAAAACCGAATGGAAAAGTTGAGCAAGGATGAAAAGGGGGTCTATAAAATGTTGGACACCCTTAAAACCGTCCGGCGTTTCAAGGCTTTGTATAATATTGGTGCTACGTTGGCAAGTGGGTATTATGAAGTAAATAATTTTGATATTGGGCCTGTGTTTTCCATCTTCGGGTTCAACGAAGCCGAGGGGATGCGAATTCGCTTGGGTGGACGAACCTATTTTAGCCAAAATGACCCTTGGCGTTTGGAAGGATTTGGGGCATATGGTTTTAAAGATGATAGATTTAAATATGGAATCTCTGCAAAATGGCTTTTGGACAGAAAATCACGACTCACTGTTTTTGGCGGTAATAGGAGAGATGTAGAGCAGACGGGTGCCAGTCTTACAAATAGCACCGATGTTTTGGGGCGAAGCTTGGCTTCTTCTTCGTTGTTGTCAGTGGGGTCTAATGATAGGCTTTCGCGAATAAACCTCACCACAATAGGTTTTGATATTGAACCTTGGAAAAATTTTATTTTGCGCCTTACGGGCTCATACAGAACCTTAGAGTCTGCAACTGATACCTTCAGTATTGATTATAATGTTATGGAAGGTGGTGTTTTTACAGGTGAAGTGAAAAGCGAACTTAAACAGGCTGAAATACAACTTGGTTTTCTATATGCTCCTGGAAGAAAAACCTCTGGTTATGGCGTGGAACGAACCGTAATAAACGATGGTGACTTTCCTTCTTTCTATGCGGGTTATAGCTATGGCTTAAAAGGTGTTTTGCAGGGAGATTTTGAATATAAGAAAATACAGGCGCTATATACGCAACCTTGGAATATAGGTGGTATTGGTCGTTTGCTTTCTACAGTTGAAATGGGGACGACCATTGGGGCGGTTCCGCTAAGTTTATTGAATCCGATTCCTGGGAACCAAACTTATTTTAGTCTGTACAACAGCTTTAACCAGCTTGATTATTATGAATTTGTGAGTGATACCTATGCTACGCTCCATTTACAGCACAACTTTGGCGGGCGCATCTTTTCGCGCATACCACTAATACGCGAACTAGACTTGCGTGAAGTGGTTAGCTTTAGAGCAGTTTATGGAACAATATCACAGGAAAACAAAGATCTAAATGCTTCAAATATCGTTTACCAAGCGCCCGAAGACATCTATTGGGAATGGAGTGTGGGTGTTGGCAATATTTTCCGTGTTTTTAGATTGGACTTCAATTTCCGCGGAAATTATTTAGACAATCCTGATGCTCGAAAGTTTGGAGTTACTGGGGTTTTTGGGTTTACTTTTTAAGGATTTGCTATTTTTTCTTTTGTCAATTCAGCCTCAAAAAGAACTAGAAAATGTTTTAATAATTTTTCTTTCACTTCTTCCATGGAAATTTCAGCTTTTCCCAATTCCACATTTAAGGAAGTTACCGATTTGTCTTTGATTCCACAGGGAATCATATTGTCAAAATAGCCAAGATTGGTATTTACATTTAGGGCAAAACCGTGCATGGTCACCCAGCGACTTGCACGAACACCCAAGGCGCATATTTTTCGAGCGAAAGGTGTGCCTACATCCAACCAAACTCCTGTCTCGCCTTTGCTGCGCTCTGCTTTAAGGCCATATTCAGCTAAGGTCAGGATAATCATTTCTTCCAGTAAACGGAGGTATTTGTGTATGTCTGTGAAAAAATTTTCCAAATCCAAGATAGGGTAGCCTACAATCTGACCGGGTCCGTGATAGGTTATATCGCCTCCGCGATTTATCCTGTAGAATTTTGCATCTATAGCTTTTAGCTTCTCTTCTGAAATGAGCAAATTTTCAATATGGCCGCTTTTTCCAAGGGTATAAACGTGCGGATGCTCTACAAACAAAAGATAATTTGGGGTGGCCTGCTCCAAATTATCTTTTCTGTTTTTACTTTTTAGCTGCAGAATATTTTGAAAAAGCGACTCCTGGAAATCCCAAGTTTCTTTGTAATCTTTTAAGCCTAAATAATTAACTTCAATATACCTGTTCAAAAGATGACTTTAGTTTAACTGCAAATATACCTATTCTTTGATAAGCGTTTTCGTAGTTATTTCACCATCTTGAAAAACCACCTTTACATAATAAACTCCGGTTATAAGATTACTCAAATCAATTTCTACATTTTTTGCATCAGTCATTTTAAAAGTCCCAGAACGTTGAATAATCCCGAAAGGATTAGAAATTTCCCAGCTATACATATTTTCTTCGCTCTTCATATTTAATAAACCAGAAGTTGGGTTTGGATGTAAAATTAGAACCTTTTCTTTTTGAGAATCAAAATTCTCATTGCTTTTAGTTAAGTCATCTTCATTTATAATAGGAGGAACGGTACAGCCCTGAATAAATGCTCTAAAATCGGAGCCTGATTTTGCATTAAAGCCTGGTTTTAAAAAGACTGTAACTCCAGCATCATATGTGGCACTTCCCCCGCCGTAAACAATGTTTGTTGCAGTGATTGTATTTAAAGCTGATTGAATGTCATTTTGTCCATTCAGAACATTTTCAGTGATGGTGAGATCGTTTACGCATTGAGAGAGTTCTGGAATTAATTGCGGAAACATATATCCATTATTTGTAGAAGATGGCGCGTTAATTATCGAAATTGGGTCGGAACTAGGATTCCACACATTTGGAGAATTTATAACCCCCCAATAATTATTTTCGATGCTTATAGAATATTGTTGAGTACCAATATCATTATATATTACATAAATTTTCCCATTTTTTGCACGCTGCAAGTTAATTCTATGGTGATCATCAATTAAAGGAAATGAATATTCGTCTTGAAATGTAAGACCAGCTAATGCTTGTGTAGATATATTATACATGGCGATACCTCCTTTATTCTGTCCACCTCCTGTAGGAATAGTCGAATCTGAAATAGAAAAATAAATTATATTGCTATCTTCTGAAAATTCAGCACTACTTTTGCTTCCTAAGTAATTAGAATAATATATGTTACTAGAAGTAAAATCCAAAGGGTTTGTGACTTGTCCCGTTGAATTATTAAATTCATAAAGCATTCTATCAGCCTGCGTTGAACCTCTGCGATCTGAACACAAAATGCGTGTCCCATCTGGCGATATTTTAAGGTTTTCGTAACTTGCATCGGAAAAACTACTTATTGTCGGATTATTTATATTAATACCGTTGGAGTCAACTTTATATGCATAAAAACTATTTTGATAATTTGTTACTAACCAATAATATGATTCATCGTGGCCAAGAGCTGAAGTCATTGCTCCATGAGTGTTTGATAAAATAGTATTATTTTTCGAAATAACATTACCTAAAGTACTCGACATATCTACTTCAGCATATTGAATCCCAAAATTGTAAAATGGTCCATTGGATCCAGCATAACACTCTTTAAAACCCGTAAAAATATTTGTAAAAACGAAGTAATTAGTTATAGAGCCCACCTTTGGTAAAATTAAAGTTCCCTGATTAGTACCTGTGCCACCTCCACAATGGCCTTCAGTTTCATAAAATTGATCAAGCATTGTGTTTGTTCCAGGGGGAATTCCAGCAAGATAGTTCCCATTGCTCATCATATTACCATTTTTATCAAAAATTTTAATTCCATTTGTAAAGAAAAGTAGCTGACCAGAGCTTTTATCACTTATTGAAGCAGTGCTATATTTACTTATAAAATTATTAAGAGTAGAAAAAGAAAAGCTATTGTTCTGATCAAAGACCCATTTATTTTGACCAAACACCCAAATATCATTTTCACGTTGACTGTATATTGGCGAAAATTGAAGCGCAATAGCCATTAATGCCAATAAAATTTTATAATTAATAGTTCTCATAACATTATATTATTAGATTAATTGAAAGAGGATTATTTATTAGATTCTAATTTAGTCTCCAAATTTTTAATCCGCTTCTCTTGTTCAATTGTATATAATGTCAACTCTTCTATTTTTTGCAATAGTATACTCGTCATTTCACTTAACTTTAAACCATCTTTCTGAATTTGTTCTGCAGAAGGCACATTTGGTAAATGATGGTTTAGCCTTGTGAAATTCTCAATTTCCTTTAATCCAAACATTTTGTAATTTGGGTTTAAAGTAGATTCTCCTGTATAGTATTTTTCGAAAACATAGTCAGGGGGGACATTTAAATCGACAATAACTTCTTCCGCATGAATCTTACCCTTTACCGTTAACTTTTGATCAGGATGTGTCGTTCCAATACCAATTCTTCCTGAAACAAAAATATCTTCCTCAGCAACTATATCGTCTTGCGCAATTATGTCTCCTTCAGCAGTTATCTCACCTTGCGCAAGTATATTTCCTTCAATTACCGCATTGCCCTGTTTAACAATCAATTTACCTTCATTAAGTCTGTAACTACCGTAGTCTCCAATTACTATCCTTGAATTTAATTTAGGGAGGTGAATGAAAGAACCATTGGCATCATTACTTACTTTAAATATTTCACTATTATTCTTGTCACGTAAATTAAAGTAGGTTAAGGCATTATCACAATAAAATTGAGACCGAAAACTCCCAATGTTTGAGCTAATCGCTCCATTGCTAGAGGTATTAAAATTATAAAGGTTGCCTGATGGACCTATTTGAAATAAGCTTCCTGAAGTAAATTCCGGATTGATTTTAACAATACCAGCAAAAGTACTATTTCCATTAACATAAAATTTTTCACTTGTCATAATTGGATTACCTACTATAAGCGAAGAATTATTAAATGACATAATATTTGATGTGGTAAAACTATTCGTATAACGAAAATTTAAAATCTGTCCCCCCCCTTGAATACTCTGTTTTGTCATTTGATAACCAACACCATTTTGATGATAAAAACTTATGCTTCCGTCCGTTGCTGGGTAACTGACCAAATTTGTAAAAGTCTGAGACATTATTGAAAGATTAATTCCAAAAATTAATAACATAAAAATTGTAATTTTTTTCATAATATTTAAGAGTTAGTGTTAAACATATGCTAAATATAAAATTTTTTTTTAAAAGATCGGATAAAACACAAAATAATTCGATTAAACGCCATCTTGTTTATAATGTTAGGATGTTTTAAAAAAAACCTTAAAAGAATATTTCTTAAAAATTTATTAATTCCCCTAAAGACGCTTATCTTTACGATTCTAAACATTCATAATAATCACAACTACAATGAAAAAAAGTACTTTTAAACCATTTCTGTTTGTATTCCTTTTGCTTTTGAGCTTTGGGCTGCATGCACAGAATGCGTTATGGACGAAAGCTTCGCCATCTGAAACGCAAACTCGACAAAAAGCATACAGAAACAGTATGCCACAAGATTTTAATCTTTTCAAATTGAATACTCCCGCTTTTAAAAATCTTATAGCAAATGCACCTGAAAGATTTAGCGGCACATCAAATGTTGTTATTGAATTGCCAACAAACAATGGCGAAATTCAACGTTTCCGCGTTTATGAAGCTTCTGTGTTTGCACCGGAACTTCAAGCGCAGTACCCTAATATCAGGTCTTACGCCGCTCAGGGAATTGATGATGCTTCAGCCGTTGCGCGCTTTAGTGTTTCGAACATGGGCGTAAATGTTATGATCAGTTCTGTAAACTATTCCACCATATATATTGATCCTTACACTAAGGATAAAAACTATTACATTACCTATAATATCAATAGTCTTCCGCCAGATCCAAACGGGTTCCAATGTATGGTAGAGGATACTGTGGGTCCAGAAATACTTTTGGATAATAGAAACGCCAATGATGGGATGCTCCGTACTTTTAGGTTAGCCCTTGCCTGTACTGGGGAATATTCACAATATCATTTAAATCAGCAAGGTATTGGTAACGGAGAACCAGATCCTGTAAAAAAGGCGGCTGTTCTTTTAGCAATGAACAATACTATGACCAGAGTTAACGGTGTTTATGAAAGAGATTTAGCTGTAACAATGATAATTGTAGCTAACAATACAGATATTATCTTTCTTAATGCTGGTTCAGACCCTTACGATAATTTTAATGGAAGTGCTATGCTTGGCCAAAACCAAACTACTTGTGATAATATAATTGGTACTGCCAACTATGATATAGGTCACGTTTTCAGTACTGGAGCTGGTGGTATTGCTGGACTTGGCGTACCTTGTAGAACAGGTCAAAAAGCTAGGGGAGTAACTGGAACTAACGCCCCAATTGGTGATAATTATGACATTGATTACGTAGCGCACGAAATGGGCCATCAATACGGCGCAAACCATACTTTTAACGGAACAGCAGGAGCTTGTGGCGGTGGAAATAGAAACCTTCCTACAGCTTTTGAGCCTGGAAGTGGTTCAACGATTATGGCTTATGCTGGTATTTGTGGTAATCAAAATGTGCAAGTACATAGTGATGATTATTTTCATGCCATTAGCATTCAGGAAATGTGGTCCTATGTTAAAAATGGACAAGGCCAGTGCGCGGTGCAAACCCCTACCAATAACTTGCCACCAACAGCAGACGCTGGGCCTGATTATAGAATTCCAAAAGGAACTCCATTTATTTTAAGAGGTACTGCTACAGACCCAGATGCTGGCGATGTGCTTTCACACTGTTGGGAGCAATTGGATAACCAGGATTCTCCACAACCACCACAAAACACTTCAACCGTAGGACCGGCTTTCAGATCTATTGATCCTTTGGCCTCACCAGATAGATATATGCCTACTATAAATACTGTATTGGCAGGTAATACACAGACCACCTGGGAGGTTGTTCCTCAGGTAGGAAGATCTATGCGTTTTAGATATACCGTTCGCGATAATGTGGCTGGCGGTGCTTCTTCTGCACGTGATGATATGTTCGTTACTGTAGATGGATCAGCAGGTCCTTTTGTGGTAACCTCACAAAATACAGCGACCACTTGGAACACCCAAACTACAGAAACCGTTACTTGGGATGTTGCAGGAACTGACGTAGCTCCAGTTGATAGCCCATTGGTGGATATTTTGTTTTCTACCGATGGTGGACAAACATATCCTATAACTGTCGCCTTAAATGTGCCAAACAATGGAAGTGCTGTTGTGAACGTTCCAAACCTTAATACTACAACAGGTAGGTTGATGGTTATTTCGTCAAACAATATATTCTATGATTTAAACAATGCGGTTATTACTGTAACTGGAACCGTTGGTGTTGAAGAATTCAGTTTTGAAAATTTTGCGGTTTATCCAAACCCTTCAAACGGAACCTTCAACCTTACCTTCAAACCGGCTACTAATGACAACATTGAAGTTTCATTATATGATTTAAGAGGAAGAATCATCGGTCAATCTACTTTTGATGATGTTAATGCTTCTAGCACTTTTAGCAAACAATTGGATTACAATTATGTTGAAAGCGGAATGTACTTCCTTGTTGTGAAGAACGGCAATAAAGTAACTACCAAGAAGGTTGTTAAGAATTAAACTTTAAAACAATTGCTCATAAAAAAGAGGCGTTCAAATTTTGAACGCCTCTTTTGTTTTATAGGATATAGAAAAAAGATGTTTTGACTCACGACGGTTTGATTCACGACGGTTTTGTCATTAAACTGAATTAAAGAGACAAAAGACTCGAAAAAGACAGGTGCATTAAAAATTGAAAGAACTGAAAGGAATTATAGAACTTTTAATTTCATTCGCTATTCATCGTGTTCCAAACATTCCAGATTAAATAAAGGCAAAATTTAAACCGTTCTGCTTCTTGTAGTGAAGCGGTCGTGGTCAAACCGTCTTAGTGCTTAGGTTTAAAGTTTTACTACTTCCGAAATATGTGTAACCACTTGCGAGGTTTTTTCAACCTTAAATTTAAGGTCAAATTTAATTCCTTGGGTGCTTTTCTCAACTAAAAGCTTTCCGTTGGAAATGGTGTAATATCCTGCTTCGCCTCTGCAGAAGCAGTGTTTTCCGTAAAGCAGCTTTACATCTTGCAGTGAGGCGTTTTCCTTTGTCAATGTTGTTGTTGCCGCAGGTATTTCAAAATGGATGGTTTCAGAATAATTACCATCTGCAGTTCCTTCTGGGCCTTCTTTAAGATAGGTATATTCAACTACAGTGTTGGTTCCGTCCACGAGTTGCGGGTATAATGCGCCAAACTCATCTTTTTCTATGGACAAGCTTTTGTTTTTGTGAATCACGACACTGCAAGTACCTTCTTCAGGACAGCCTGTTGTCTTGTTTTCCATTTGTTCCATAGTTGTATTTTCTGAAGAAATTACGTTACCCGTCTGCGTTTTGCAGGCATTTACCATAAATAGTGGGATTAATAAATAGAGTGCCTTCATTTGTAGTATTTTTAATGTTAGTGATAATTAAAATACAAATACATTGCCGAAATTCCTATTTCTCCAATTCTACCTCTAAATCCAGCAAATCTGGATTTTTAAAATAGTCTAAAAAAGGTGCCTGAATACTGACCGTTTTTTTATCTTCTGAAAATGCAGCGTCTGGATTTGAAGTTTTCTTTATTTTCTTTGGAAAAGTATATTTCAATACATAATTGGAGCTGCCCATAAAAGCCTCGGCCTGTTTCATGCTATCTACTTGCTGTTGGTGCAACTTTTCATCTTTTATATAGGCATCTCTTTTAAAGATACCTTTTTCAAAAGAATAATTTACGCCCACTATTTCGGGAGTATCTTCTTCTTTTTTAATTTCCGTGTTGGCATCTGGATTGGGCATCAAATTTCCAGCTTGTTCAAGACCGTTAAGAATATCGTTGGCCTCACTTATGTTTTTAAAATTTGTAGAAATATCATAAACCATTTCAGAAGTTTCCGAGTCCATTTTTATATGAATGTTGAAGTTTTCCAACTTTTTAAGTTTTTGTTGTTCGGTTACTGAAAGTTTGGAAATACTGTCTTTCTTTTCTTCCAAAAACTGTTTCATATAAACAATGGTATCCATTTTCACTACTGTTGAATCCGCCATGGCCTGACCGCCAAAGGCCATCATTTCATTGAGGTTCACTTCCACCGTCATTATGCCGCTTCCGTCTTCGTTCATAACCATGGTTTCAGTAAATTGGCAACTTATGGCAGTAAAAGCCAAAACGAACAGAAAAAATAATTTTTGTAGCATCGGTCTATCTTTTAGGATTGTTTAAAATTATTAAAGCAGCAATTACACCGGGAACCCATCCGCAAACGGTAAGTATAAAAACAATTAGCACAGATCCACAACCCTTGCCAATAACAGCAAGTGGTGGAAAAAGGATTGCAAGCAGGACTCTCCATATATTCATAGAAAACAAATTTACGATTAATATTTAAGCTATCTGTCAAGCCATTTTTCCTTTTGTTACAAGATTTAGGTTCAACGGAGTTTATTACCTTAGTGTTTTATTTTAAAAATGGGATTGAAAAAATTCATTCTACTGATTGTGTTCTTTTTTGCCATTGCGGCCAGTAATGCACAATATAAATTTTCTGGCTATGTAGATGCCGAATTCAGCAAAGGCACTGTATATCTTTCAGTTGTGGATGATTACAGAAAAATTTCAGGTGTTTTTCCTGAACAAATTCTCAATAAAACAATTCCCGACTCAACAGGTTATTTTTCGTTTGCGGGTGATAATTTAGCCGTCGAAAACAAAATTTATAGAATCCATGTAGATACTTGTAGTGAAAGCGACCAAAATACCACACACTTCACTGGCCATTGCCCAAATAGCAAAGAGGTTATTTTTATTGCGAACAATAACGACACACTAACACTTCCCTTTTCTTTTGATGAAGAAATGTTTTGCCGCGTGGTTTCAAAAAACGAAAAAGCCAATGCTTTTTTAAAAATAGACTCCTTAAAGCACGACATGCGTTTTGCTTTTGGCACCTATCGCAGTGAAGCAAACCGTAAAATAAACTCAAAAAAATGGTTCAGTATTTTGCAGCAATATGGAGAACAGCTTCAAGAACCTTTGGCTGAGCTTTATAGTTACACGTTTCTTTCAGACAGGACACAACCGTTGCACGCCTATTATTTGGAAGATTTAAAAAACAATAGCTATTATGAAGATTTACTGCAAAGGCTTATCGAAAAATACCCCAACAGCAACTATACCCAGCAATACAGCGCAGAGCTAGCTTCGGACAAGTATTTAGTAGCCGCAATTAAACCCAGCGATTTTCCATGGTGGGTTTATGCGTTGGCTGTAATCTCTATATTGTCAATTCTCGGCAACTTCTTTTTTTATAAAAAACTGAAAAAAGCGAATGAACTTCTTCCTTCCATAGAAGAATCACTTTCAAAACAGGAAAAAAAAGTTTTGGAACTTATTTTGGAAGATAAAAGCAACAAAGAAATTGCTTCAGTCATGTTTGTGAGCCTAAGCACGGTAAAATCACATATAAATAACCTCTACAAAAAGCTGAACGTCACCTCTCGTGAAGACGTAAAAAATCTATATTCCAATTAAATTCAAACGGGGGTCTAGTACCTTTTTCAAACCCTTTATTCAGAAATTTATTCATCATTTTTTAAATATTCGTGGTCTTAATCTTAAAATCAACGACCATGAAAAATTTAATCCTTTTTTCCATTGCTTTCACATTTTCAATTTTCACCAACTATGCGCAGCCTTTTAATAAAGAAATAATTAAAGAAGGCGAAACCCCAATGTTACTTGGGAAGATTAATAAAGAAGCACTTTCTGAAAACACTTATTCTGAATGGTTTTTAACCAATTTTGAAACGTATCAACCCAATAAAGAAAAAGTTGAAGAAATTAAAAAACTACTTCCGCAATACACCATTACTGCTTTTTTTGGCACTTGGTGCGGCGACAGTAAAAAGGAGCTTCCCATATTCTATAAAGTTTTGGAAGAAGCCGAATTTTCTTTAGAGCGGCTTACCGTGATAGGCGTTTCAAACGATAGTGAAAGCTACAAACAAAGTCCCGGCGGAGAGGAGGAAGGCTTGAACATTCATCGCGTTCCCACATTCATATTCTACAAAGACGGAAAAGAAATAAACAGAGTTGTAGAACATCCCGTGAACACATTCGAAGAAGATATTTTACAAATCATTCAAAATAAAAATTACATCCCAAACTACAATGCGGTTACTATGGTTAATGATGCTTTAAATGAAATGGGACTTGAGAAATTTAAAAGAAAGTCAAAAAAATTACTTCCGAAGTTAAAAAAAGAAGCGAAGGGTTTAGCAGAATTAAACACCTATTCCAGCGTGTTGTTTTATTCTGAAAGAAAAGAAGAAGCGCTCTATATTGCAGAACTGAACACGCTTTTGTTTCCCGATGAAGCCTATACGTATGAAAACTTGGCGAACAAATTATTGGCTTCAAACCAAGCAGACAAAGCGTTGATGTATTATGAAAAATCACTCGCCATAAACCCAGAAAACGAAAGGGTGAAAACAGCGATGGCGGCAATAAAACAGAAAACCGCAAATTGAAAAACTTGTAATTTCATATTTCGTATTTCGCACTTCATTTCCCTACCTTTGCAAACTTATTATTTTAGAAACAATTTTATGCAACTGTCTGAACTGGAAATCATCCGAAGAGAAAAACTAAACCAATTGCGCGAGCGTGGAATAAACCCCTATCCCGCAGATTTATATCCTGTAAACAACACTTCAAAAAAGATAAAGGAGAATTTTGAAGAAGGAAAAAAGGTGGTGGTTGCAGGAAGGTTGATGTCCCGAAGAATCCAAGGATCGGCTTCATTTGCTGAACTTCAGGATGCAGACGGACGCATACAGGTTTACTTTAATCGCGATGAAATTTGCCCAGGCGAAGACAAGAGCCATTACAACGACGTTTATAAAAAACTACTTGATATTGGTGATTTCATAGGTATTGAAGGCGAACTTTTCAAAACACAAGTTGGCGAAAAAACCATAATGGTGAAAAATTTCACCCTCTTGAGCAAAGCTCTAAAACCTTTGCCGCAACCGCGTGTTGATGCTGAAGGAAAAGTACACGATGCTTTTACAGATCCAGAGCAACGCTACCGCCAACGCTACGCAGATTTGGTGGTGAATCCGCATGTGAAAGAAATTTTCGTAAAGCGAACCAAACTTTTCAACGCCATGCGAACGTTCTTTAACGAACGTGGCTATTTTGAAGTGGAAACTCCAGTTTTGCAACCAATTCCAGGCGGTGCTGCGGCGCGACCTTTCATTACGCATCACAATTCATTGGATATTCCATTATATATGCGAATTGCAAATGAATTATACTTAAAAAGGCTGATTGTCGGTGGTTTTGACGGTGTGTATGAATTCTCCAAAAACTTCCGAAACGAAGGGATGGACCGCACCCACAACCCAGAATTTACCGCGATGGAAATTTACGTTTCCTATAAAGATTACAACTGGATGATGGATTTCTGTGAGCAATTGCTGGAATTTTGTGCGATACAAGTAAATGGAACCTCCAAAGCTACTTTCGGGGAACATCAAATAGATTTCAAAGCCCCTTATCCAAGGGTAACGATGGCAGAGTCTATCAAGCATTTCACAGGTTTTGACATCACTGGAAAGACTGAGGATGAAATCCGCAAAGCTGCTTTGGACATGAAAATTCCTGTGGACGAAACAATGGGCAAAGGCAAGTTGATCGATGAAATTTTTGGCGAAAAATGTGAAGGCAATTATATCCAGCCAACTTTCATTACAGATTACCCAAAGGAAATGAGTCCGCTATGTAAAGAACACCGCGACAATCCTGAACTAACCGAGCGTTTTGAACTAATGGTCTGCGGCAAGGAAATAGCAAATGCTTACAGCGAGCTGAACGACCCCATAGACCAACGCGAGCGTTTTGAAGCGCAATTAAAATTGGCAGACAGGGGCGATGACGAAGCAACCGCATTTATAGATTATGACTTTCTTCGTGCTTTGGAGTACGGTATGCCTCCAACCAGCGGTATGGGTATCGGGATGGACCGTTTGGTTATGTTTTTAACCAACAACCCTTCCATACAGGAAGTGCTTTTCTTCCCGCAAATGCGCCCCGAAAAGAAAAAAGTGGAAATGACCGAGGACGAAAAAACGGTTTATACCATATTGAAAGCCAACTCGCCCATTGCTTTGGAAGCGCTTAAAACCCAAAGCGGCTTGAGCAACAAAAAGTGGGATAAGTCCATAAAAGGATTGACAGCTTCCAAAGTTGCGAAGGTGGAAAAGACAGATGAAAACTTAATGGTTTCGGTTTTATAAACAAATTTTATACATATTTAAAAAAAGGAAATTACGGCAATGTGGTTTCCTTTTTTTGTTATTGAAAGAACTAATCCTTTCAATAATTTTCAAATTACTTTACCCCGAAACCCTTTGAATTATAATCCATTAACATTACATTTGGAAACCTATTCACAAATTTTAAACCTAATTTTTTTATGAAAAAACTATTATTCACTTCGCTATTAGTTTGTTTTACACAGCTTTTCTTTGCCCAGAGCAGTAAAGAAAGTGTTGCGCAAACTTGGATGGACGCCAATATGCCCATCAACAAAACAAATCAAAGTTTTGCTATGCTGAACAGCCATGCGGGCCCTTCAGGCGAGACATTCCGATTTTATCACACGGTTAATGGTGTTGAGGTTTTTGATTCTTCAGTTGCGGTTCACGTTTCTAACAACAATCAAGTAACCTACCACGCCAGCACTTTTAACACAGCTGTGGAAACAATAGACACCAATCCTTCAATTTCTGAAGATGATGCGTTGAACGCTGCAAAATCTGCTTTGAACATTGAAGGGTACATTTCCCAAAAAGAAATAAAACTATATGTTTATAACAAGTTAGGAAGCACTCAGTTGGTTTACCGAGTAACCACTATGTCTGAATTCCGCATGGGAAACTGGGAAACTATTGTTGATGCAAAAACAGGAGCTATTTTAAGCACGCAAGACATTGCTATCTACCACAAAAAAGGAGGTGAAAACAATCCAAAAGGAATAAAAAACCCAACAACAACCGTGGCAACTGGTACGGCAATGGTTTTTGATCCAGACCCCCTTACCAAAACCGGAAGTACTTACGGTGGAAATTATGTGGACAATAACGACCAAACCAATGCCCAACTTGACGCTGCCCGAACCGCAGTTACTCTTTTGGATATTGAGTTTGACGGTACAAACTATAGGTTGAGAGGACCATATACAGAAATAGCAGAATTAGGCGCTCCTTCTACCGGATTATTTCTTCAAACCTCGCCAGATTTTGACTTTACACGTGACGAACAAGGTTTTGAAGCCGCAAACTGCTATCACCATATAGATAAAAGTTTCCGTTACATCAATGATGATTTGGGCATTCCTTTGGTTTCAATATACAACGGTGGGGTGGTTCGTTATGACCCACACGGAGCCAATGGTGCAGACAATTCTTTTTACAGTGCCGGTAGCCTTCAGTTTGGCGAAGGGGGTGTAGATGATGCAGAAGATATGGACGTAGTGCTTCACGAATTGGGCCATGGGCTTCACGACTTTATTACCAATGGAAGCCTAAGCCAAGTAAATGGGTTAAGTGAAGGAACAGGCGACTACTGGGCAAACTCCTACAAAAGAAGCACAGGTTTTTGGGATATTACGGACCCACAATATTTCTGGGTTTTCGGATGGGATGGACACAATCCATTCTGGAACGGAAGGGTAACCAATTATAGCGCAATGTATCCTGGCGGGCTTACCGGTTCTATCCACACAGACGGACAAATTTGGGCTTCAGTACTGCTTGAAATTTGGGAAATCATCGGAAGAGAAAAAATGGATGCAGCCGTTTGGGAAGGCCTAGCTATGACCAATAGCGGTACCAACCAACAAAACGCAGCAATCGCAGTGCGTCAAGCCGCAATAGATATGGGCTACACTTGTGCAGAAATCGATGCCTTTACAGATAGGTTTACTGCCAGAGGTTATGTATTGCCAAACTATACTTGCGATCCAAATGCCTGTGATATTTCTGTTATTGATGCTACAAACATCTCTCCGTGTAATGACAATGGAACGCCCAGCGATGGCAGTGATGACTTCTTTACAGCAGATATAATTGTTGGTTTTGAGAACCCGCCAGCAACAGGAACCTTAGATTTAACTGGTGATGGAACCGCTTCAGTTTCCGTAGTAGGTTTAACTTCACCACACATGTTTGTGGGCGTACAGATGCCGTCTGATGGTGGGCCAATTAACCTTACTGCAACTTTTTCAGCAGATGGAACTTGTAATTTAAACGTACCAAATGCAGGAACAGCACCAGCCCCTTGCGTAACCGTAGGAATAAATGAAAACGAAGCCCTGAGCAACGTTTCCATATATCCAAACCCAGCAAATACCACCATTAATTTATCAAACCTTAATGAAGAATACAACGTGGCCATCTACAATATGCTTGGCCAAAAAGTAAAACAACAAACCGTTGATGCCAGCAACAGCAGCATCAATATTTCAGATCTTACTTTAGGCGTTTATGTGTTGAAGTTTGAAGACCATAACAACGTCTTGCGTTTTGTGGTAGAATAATTTTTAAATACTAATTAGTTTATAACAAAAAGGAACCGTTGTAAAGCGGTTCCTTTTTGTTATAAATAAACAAACCACCGCCCACGCTTTTTTCCTCCTTTTTGGCATAAGGGGTCTAGCATCCCTGCCAGAAACACGAGCGATGGTTTTTAATATTTAATAAGTTAAAACTATCACATTTAATAAAATCAAAAAACTTCTATTTAGGCAACCAGCCCTTGCAGTTAGTAAAGAATACGATTTGAGGATTCTTTTGCTTACAACTAAAGATTTTTAAGTAATTAAACCTAATCAGGTTTTCAATGTCATAGTTATGTTGAACATTTAAAAAAAACATCATGAAAAAAATACTGATAATCTTTATGGCCCTAGCCACTTTCGCAATAAATGCACAGAATAAGAATTCTGAAAGAAAAGAAAACCGCAAAGAGATGAAAGCGAATCTCACCCCCGAACAAAGAGCAGATCTAAAAACCAAAAAAATGACCCTGGCCTTAGATCTTACCGCTTCACAACAACAAAAAGTGAAACAACTTATTTTAAAAGCGGAAAACGAAAGACCCGAACGCCCAGAAAACTGGAAAGAAATGACCGATACCCAGAAGTACGAGGCCAAAAGCGCAATGATGGACCGCCGTATCGCAATGAAAAAGGACTTGAAAGAAATTCTTACCGAAGAACAAATGACAAAATGGGAGCTTCAACAAGGCCATAAACGAGACAGATCAAAGGCTAAAAGAAATATGGAGAGAAAGTCGCGGCAATAAAATTTTCTTAAAATTGATACTTTTGGTCTGGTTATTGTTTTAGTTATATGCAAAATAGTTACATTAGTAACTTTAAAATCAAAATTTGTAAAAAATGAAAAACCTACTAACAATATTTGCATTTGCAGCAACCATGTTTATGGGCATCCAAACAAGCTCTGCACAAGAGTTGTCGCAAGATAAGAGCAGACCAGAGGTAATTGCAAAAACCGAAACTGCAAAACTCACTGAAACATTGGGTCTAAACGGTGACCAAGGTCGTGCGGTATTTAGAGCACTTGTAGCAAAAGAAGTTGGCTATCAAAAAAACGCAGATAACACTGCAGAAAAGAAAAAGCTGGACGATCAGTTAAAAGAGGCAATGAAAAAAACCTTGACTGCAGACCAATACGCCCAATGGCTAAAAACGAATAATTAGTGATTAATTATATTTAATATCAAGCCCCTTTCTATACTTAGAAAGGGGCTTTTTTTTATAATTTAAAAAACCACCTGTGTTCTCTGTGCCTCTCTGGTTTCCTACTTTATTTTAAAGTCTTCGCAACTTTCCCACAAGCCGCAATGGTGGCATCCAAGTCTTCATAGCTAAGGGCGTCACAAATAAACCAAGTTTCAAAAGCACTGGGGGCAATATAAATGCCTTCGTTCAGCAATCCGTGGAAGAATATCTTGAAATTTTCGTTGTTCGCTTCCGCAGCAGAAGCGAAGTCAGTCACAGGTTTTTCAGAAAAATGCACCGAAATCATTGACCCGATCCTGTTGATTGTAAACTTCACATTTGCTGAAGTAAGCACTTCATTCAAACCTTTATGGAGGTATTCCGTCTTTTTATTTATTGAATTGAAAACTTCTTTGTTTTTATTTAGCTCCTTCAACATTGCCAAACCAGCGGCCATAGCCAATGGATTTCCACTTAAAGTCCCAGCTTGATAAACAGGGCCAATAGGCGCCAAATAATCCATTATTTCTGCTCTTGCTGCAAAAGCACCAACTGGAAGTCCACCACCAATCACTTTTCCGAAGCATATAATATCGGCCTTAATCCCGAACAATTCCTGCGCGCCACCGGCGGCAAGACGGAAACCAGTCATTACTTCGTCAAAAATTAAAAGGATATTGTTTTCGTCACAAAGTTTCCGCAAGCCTTCCAAAAAGCCTTTGGCAGGAGGGATGCAGCCCATATTTCCTGCAACGGGCTCAAGGATAATGCAAGCTATTTCGTTTTTATTAGCGGCAATTACTGCTTCCACATTTTTTAAGTCGTTATACGTTGCCAAGAGCGTGTCTTTTGCGGTTCCTTCAGTAACGCCCGGGCTGTTTGGGGTTCCGAAAGTAACTGCACCGCTACCGGCTTGAATTAAGAAAGAATCGCTATGGCCGTGATAACAACCAGCGAATTTTATGATTTTATCTTTCCCTGTAAAACCTCGTGCAAGGCGCACAGCACTCATACAAGCTTCAGTCCCACTATTAACAAAACGGATCTTATCAATATTGGGAACCATAGCAACTGCGAGGGCAGCGATTTCAGTTTCAATTTCCGTGGGCATCCCGAAGGAGGTTCCTTTTTGTGCTTTTTCAACAACGGCATTTACCACAGGCTCATAAGCGTGGCCAAGAATCATTGGCCCCCAAGAGTTTATATAGTCAATCAGTTTATTGCCATCAACATCATATAGATAAGCTCCTTTTGCTTTTTCAACGAAAATAGGATCGCCTCCAACGGCTTTAAAGGCACGAACAGGTGAGTTTACACCACCGGGAATAACTTTTTGTGCCTCTGCGAAAAGGGAACTGCTTCTTTTATATTTCATAATATTTTTAAGAAATTGGTATTAATAATTGAAGAAAAAATTACTGAAAACTGCGATTGCGATTGAAAGTTTTTTACTGGTTTTTCAACGGATGCAGATATAAAACCTGACCTATGGAAATATCATTACTTCGCAAACCATTATAGCTTTTTAGTGTTTCCACGGTAAGATTAAAACGTCTTGAAATACTGTAAAGCGTATCACCGGCCTGTACGGAATAAGTGCCAATTTTAGAATCATCTGGACTTGTGGTGCTCACTTTTTTGCCTAGCACTTCTTCGTCATATGCATCAAGATTGTATCTTTCAATTATGCCGATTAGCTTATCTGGGTATTTGGGGTCTGTAGCATAACCTGCTTTCCGCAAGCCTTTTGCCCACCCTTTATAATCGTCTTTTCTAAGTTTGAAAAGATCTTGGTATCTGCTACGTTGCGTTAAAAACAAGGAATGGTCCCTATAAGAATATTTTGGATCGTTGTACTTTCTAAAACATTCCCCCCTTTCGTCATCATCGTGGTAAACCCGATCGCCTTCCCACCCAGTATGGCATTTTATACCAAAATGGTTGTTGGCTTTCATAGTAAGTTCACCCGCTCCGGCGCCACTTTCAAGTATTCCTTGGGCCAGAGTAATACTAGCGGGAATTCCGTACTGAAGCATTTCTTCTTGAGCAATATCTCTGAATTCATTAATATAATTAGCTACACGTTCACTGTAAGGAATATTTATGGGAACCACCACAACTTCAGGCTCTTCTGCCTTTGTATCTTTTTCCTTTATAGGTTGTTTAACCTTGACAACCCTTTCGGTATTATGTTTTTTTCGGTGTTTGACAGCGGTTTTTTTTGATTTGCAACTACTAAAACAAACAATACATATAAGAAGAAGGGTAACTGTTCTGCCAATCATTTTATTCAATTATAGGTAGGTTTTTCTTTTTCAATTTCTGGTTCATTCCTTCAATACCTTGAAGGCCTCCGGTATGGACCGCAAAAATACGGCTATTTTCTTTGAAATACCCCTTTTTTAGTAGATCCATTATGCCAAACATCATTTTTCCGGTATAGACTGGATCCAGTGGAATGTTGGTCTTATTCTTAAATCCATTCATAAAACGTATTAAATCAGTATCTATTTTGCCATAACCACCAAAACAGTAGGCATCCGTAATTTCAAAATTGGTTTTGGAAGTGTATTTTTCAATTTCAGAAGTTTGAAAAGTTCCATTTAAGACCGAAAAGCCCAAAACTTGTTGGTTATCATTTGATGCTTTTACAAGCCCGGCCATCGTACCGCCTGTGCCTACGGAAACACAGATATAGTTAAAAGACATATCTGTTTCGGTTAAGATTTCTTCGCATCCTTTTATGGCCAAAGCGTTGGTGCCACCTTCGGGAAGAACATAAAAATTGCCAAATTGTTCTTTTAAACTATTTATAAATTCAGAATCATTTTTGCTTCTATAAACTTCACGAGAAACGAAATATAGCTGCATTCCACAATCATGAGCAAAGGAAAGTGTAGGGTTTTCTGATATTTTATCCTTGAGTTCATCACCGCGAATAATTCCAATAGTTTTAAAATCCAATTCTTTACCTGCAGCAGCTACCGCCGCAATATGGTTTGAAAAAGCCCCGCCGAAAGTTAACAAAGTAGTGTGATTTTGCGCTTGTGCAGCTTTTAGGTTGTATTTCAGTTTTCTGAATTTATTGCCAGAAACAAAGGGATGGAGTAGATCTTCGCGCTTTATAATCAAAGAATAGCCCGCAAATCCATATTTAGAAAGGTCTATTTCCATTAAAGGACTATTGGAGTGAGTCAAGTTTGCTTGCATGAGTTTAAATATAAATAGTATTTTCCAGATATAATCTTTACATAAATTTTAAAAAAAATGAATTTGTAAGAAACAAATGATAATTAATAAGTTATTTCTTAAAAATTTTAACTTTTTACCCAAAAAATTTGCACTTTATCGGAATTATGTTTTATTATTGTACCAAATATTTTCAACAACCCCAAATTATGAAAATAGAACTACTTATGTTGTGGCCAGCTATTGCGGCCACTCTTTTCTTGGTCAATAGTATTCCTACACTCTGTAGAATTTATCTTTATAAACGAATAATCCCAACTCATCTATATTTTAATTAGCACGGCTATACCTAAAACCTACTTATTTATGAAACGTTTATTACAATTCTTTTTAATGCTTAGCGCCCCTTTACTTTTTTCACAAACTCCTTGTGTTGGTGGAATGGCGGGTGGTTTTCCTTGTGATGGCCTTACTTTGCAAGGACATATAAGTATTGCCAATTTAGGAGGTAAAGCTTATTCGGGAAGCAATCCAATGGAAGCACAGGATTCTTGGGGATGGACGGACCCACTAGACAACAAAGAATATGCGCTAGTAACATTAAATGATGGTATCGCGTTTGTGGATATTTCAACACCAACAAGTCCACGATTTTTGGGAAAATTAAATTCTACTGGTGGTAAAACGAGCTGGTGGCACGATGTAAAAGTTTATAATAATTATGCCTATATAGTAAGTGAAAGTACAAGTTTTGGCGTTCAAATTTTTGATCTTACAAGACTTAGAAATCTGTCTACGAGTCCAATAGGTGGAAGTATGAGAACATTTACAACAGATGGATCATACACTGGTGTTTCCACTACCCATAACATAATCATTAATGAAGACACTGGCTATCTATACCTTTTAGGATCTAATCGAAATAGTGGAGGTCCAAGGATACTAAACCTTAACAATAATCCTACAAACCCAACAGTTGCCGGCAACTTGGCAACTTGGGGATATTGTCATGACGCTCAGGTTGTTTTATATGACGGTCCAGACCCAGATTATCAAGGACATGAGATTCTGGTGGGAGCTTTTGGTGGAAACAAAAAAGTCAATATTATTGATGTTACAAATAAAAATAGTCCAACACTTATTTCTTCCGTAACCTATCCAAATATGTACTATACGCATCAAGGTTGGTTTACTGAGGATAAAAAGTTTTTTATAGCTGGTGACGAAGTAGATGAAGAAAACATTGGAGGAGGTACTCGTACTTTTGTATTTGATTTGGAAGATCTGGATAATCCTACTTTGCACTATACATACGAAGGTCCCACAGCAGCTATTGACCATAATGGTTACGTTGTAGGGAATCGTTTTTATTTAGCTAATTATAATGCTGGTATGAGAGTTTTAAAAGTAGATGGCCTATATAACTCCACCCCTTCAATGACTGAGATTAACCATTTTGATACACACCCGAGTACTGATATTGCTTCTTTTTATGGTGCTTGGAATGTATATCCTTTCTTTAAAAGCGGAAATATTATCGTAAGTGATTTGGATGAGGGACTTATTATTTTAAAAGATCCATTTTTTGATAATGTAGATCCGGTTGCCATTTGCCAAAATTATACTGCTACTTTAGACAAAGTTACAGGTAGTGTGACCATTACCGCTACAGATATTGACAATGGTTCTACAGATAATTTTGGGATAACGAAAAGAACTCTCACAGGACAAACAACATTTACCTGTAAAGATGTTGGGCAAACATTTAATGTAACCCTTACAGTTGAAGATGACTATGCAAACAAATCATCTTGTACAGCCACTGTAACTGTAGCGGCAGACACAACAACTTATTCTGGAAGTAATTGGAGCGATGGTGCTCCTGGGCTTGGTTCAAATGCGAAAATTAGCAGTAATTATGACACTGCGGCAAAAGGAAGCATAGATGCCTGTAGTTGTGAGATAGATGCCAACAAAACACTTACTGTTGCTGCCGAAGATTATCTTAATGTAACAAAAGACATCACGGTTAATGGAAATCTAATTGTACAGCACCAAGGAAGTGTAGTTCAGGCTGAAGACGATGCTATTGTAACCAACAATGGAACCATCAATGTAAACTACACCACACCTTTTATGGTACCAAGGGTATTTGTTGTCGTAGGAAGTCCGATGACTACAGAAACACGTGATGGAGTGTTTGGAAATTCTTATATGTTCCTAAACCACCTTACAGAAAACTTTTTACCAAATCCAGCCGTTGCATCCCAGTTTCCAGGCGCTGAAAATTTTGCCGATGACAATTATGACAACTGGGTTAGTTTCACAGGAACAGTAAACCCTGGCGAAGGATATATTGCCCGTCCACAATTAAACGGAAATGATGGTAATAAAACGTATGACATGACCTTTGAACAAGGAACGCTAAATACCGGAGATGTTGACTTCGCCGTTAAATACAACGGCAGCAGAAATAGTAGCCCTAATGTATTGGCCAATCCATATCCTTCAGCTATAAGTGCTGCAGATTTTATTAATGCAAATGCTATGGTTGATGAAGTATATTTCTGGAATCCAAATACACCACCAAGTCCATTATTGCCTGGAGCATATACTATGAATTTTAGTATGGAAGATATTTCTATGTATAACCTTATGGGAGGAACCCCTGCACCGTCAGATCCAACTCAAACTGATCCAAGTGGATATATATCAACAGGGCAAGGATTTGGAATTAAGGCAACGGCTGTTGGAGTAGCTACTTTTTCAAACGCTATGAGAGTGACTGGACATAACAATACTGCTAACCGTCCTGTAATGGATAGCAATAATAGAATTTGGGTACAAATTAAAAACGATCAGTATCAAATGCAGAATAACACGCTTATTGGCTTTTCTGCATTAACTACAGCAGGATTGGATCAAGGCTATGACAGCCGAAGACTAGCAAATGTACTTTCGTTATACACACATTTTGAAGATGGCAGTAAAGAATTGGGTATCCAGAGTCGCGAAGCTTTTGAGGATGGTGCAAAAGTCCTTATGGGCTTCTCCAGTTTGTTGGATGAAAATCTTGAATATACTATTACAATAAAAGATATTCAAGGACCAGCTTTTGATAATGTTACTGTATTTTTAATAGATAATGAAAAGAATATTACAACCAATTTATCACAACAAAGCTACACCTTCAAAGCAGAAAAAGGAACTTATAACAGCCGCTTTACATTACAGTTTAGAAGCAATCAAATTTTAGGAGATGCTGCAAGTGCGTTAGATAAAGTTTCTGTATTTCCAAACCCAACAAGCAATTTATTGAACATTGTATCTCCGGAAGCTAAAGTTAGTGCTTTGGAAATTTTTGATGTAAGTGGAAGAAGACTGATGAATATAGACCTTTCAACCAATACCCATTATCAAGTAGATGTTACTACATTGCAAAGTGCTGTTTATTTTGTAAAAATAAGTACAGATATGGGCTCCGTTACTAAACAAATTATCAAACAATAAGTCCCCACAATTAATTATTCACTTAACCTTAAAAAACCGCCAAATTTTTGGCGGTTTTTTTATTTTTTTGAATGTTTATTCTTCAAATTTAGTAAGCAAACTACTTCCGGTAACTTTGCCGTTTTTGTCATAATTTACAGATTTGATAGCTCCCATTTTTTCAGTCACCCACTGTTTAGAGGTTGAGCGCTGACTCACTCCCATTTTCATATCTGTTGTGTGAGTTATAACAAAACAGTTAAAACTACCGGCGGGTGATGTAATGGTTTCTTTGCCAATTACCTTTCGGTCTGTAATTTTTAACGTCATGTTCATATTGATGCCACTCATGCTTATTTTCATATCCATCGTTGCATCGGGCAACTTTTGCCCAACAGAAAGTTCATTGGGCCACTCCATATTGGTGCCTGTTATTTCATAATCCATATTGCCAAATTGTTCAAAAATCTGTGGATTGATCAGTGACTTGAAATCTACCGAAACTACTTCTCCGTTACAGCTAACGTCAAAAGAGGTTTCAGTAATTTGCTTTCCTTTTCCATCGGTCATAACAGAATTGATTGTGCCAATTTTATCACCGCCAGATTTTCTAACATTCACAACGTCATAATCTATAATGGCGGATGGCTTTTCTTTATGGTCATAAACGGTGATTTGAAATTTAGTTCCTTCATTAAGTGGATAAAATTTACTGCAATTGTTTTGTGAAATTGCAATGGATGTAATAAATAATAAAATGAAGGTATTGAGCAATGTTTTCATAGGTGTTGAATTTTTATAAATAGTTATTTTAAAATTTTGTCTAAAATCTAGAGTGTTTTTTATTCTTCGCCTTCGTCTTTTTTGGCGGCATCACTGTTTTGAGAGCTTGAATTATTTGAATTATCTTCAACTGGGTCTCCTCCAATTACATTTCTGTTGGATGACTTCTTTTTGCTTTTTTTCTTTTTCTCTTTTTTCTTTTTTGGAGAATCTACAATAGTGTCTAGTACGCGATCCGTACTTTTTGTGGCCTCTTTTTCTACACGTCTTTCCACTGTGCGTTCAACTGCGTCGGCAGCTCTATCGCCCAATTTGTCCAAAAATTGTGCATTGCAAAAACTGGTAATACCAATACATAGAATTGTTAAAATTGTTTTCATGTTGTTTTAATTATTAAGGTTTATTTTTTAAAGGTTACTTCTTTTATCACTTTATTGTTGAGCATTATTTTTAAAGTATATATCCCATTTGCCAGATTATTGATGTTTAAATAAATCTGTTTCCCCGGTACAATCCCCAGGTCACCTGAATATTGTTTGTTTTTTTTCATAATTGGGGAAAGATGAAGTAAAAGTAGAATGGAGTGAGTAATTGGACTGTAAATATTGTAACCAAAACTATAACAGATGTAACAAACCTGTGTTTAAAGCAATCTTCAGTAAGTGTTTGGTTTATTTTAAAAGATAATCTGAAGGGGAACAACCAAACTCTTGTTTAAAACATTTTGTAAAATAGGAAGGATCGTTAAAACCAACGGTATAACCAATTTCAGAAATAGAAATTTTATTGGATTTTAATAAAGATGAAGCCAACTTCAATCGTTGTGAACGAATAAATTCAGTAGATGATTGGCCTGTAAGCGCTTTTAATTTTCGGTATAATTGCATGCGGCTTACGCCCATAGTTTCACTAAAGATTTCTGCTGAAAAATCAGGTTTTGTCAAATGGTCATCAAGCACTTTTTGTAGCTTTTCCAAAAACTTTTCATCTTCAGAAGAAATGGCAATATCTTTTGCTTTTAAAACAACTTCTTGCGCAAAACGCTGTTGTAGTTTTCTTCGGTTTTCAATGAGGTTATCCACAGTTGCCTTTAACAGTTGACTGTTAAAAGGTTTTGTAACATAGGCATCAGCACCAATGCCCAAAGCCTCAAGTTTTGAGGTAATCTGTGATTTGGCAGTAAGTAAAACAACTGGGATGTGTGAGGTGAGTTGGTGTTCCTTTAGGTGTTTTGTTAAGGTGAAACCATCTTCCTCTGGCATCATTACATCACTTATAACAATATCTGGGATGGTTTCTATTGCCATGGCAAATCCCTCTTTTCCGTCGTTTGCGGTATGAACGGAAAAAGTTGTTTCAAAAATTGAGCTTACGTAATCGCGAATGTCTTTGTTGTCGTCAATTACCAAAATAACTGGTGCATCTTCTGGCAGGACAAATTCTTTTTCAACTATTTCATCTGTGACAGCTATTGAATATATATATTCAATTTTATTACTTTGAGGAAAAATTTGTGATTCATCAAAATCAGTTTTTTTGATAGGTAGGATAACTTTAAATTCTGTAAGTCCATTTTCTTCGCTTTTCAATGATATTGTTCCTTTGTGAATTTCAACCAAATCTTTTGTGAGCGCCAACCCAATTCCGGATCCGGGATTTTTGGTGTTAGTTTGATAAAAACGTTGAAATATTTTCTGCTGTTGTTCCTGTGTAATATACTTGCCAGTATTGGCAACTGAAATTTCAAATTTATTGGTTAGCCTTTTTCCGCTTAATGTTATAAAACCGTTTTCTGGCGTATATTTTATGGCGTTGCCCATCAAATTATAGAGGATTTTTTCTAAAATGTCCTGATCAAACCAATCTTCTATTTCATCATTTTGTACGTCAACAGAAAATTGTATGTTTTTTTCAGTGCAACTAAATAAGAATCCCTCAGCATGGGCAATTAAAAAACTAGGCAAATTGGCGTTCTGAATATTCAATTTTAAATTTCCACTTTCCAACTTTGCCAATGCCAATAGTTGATCTACCAAATCTTTAAGGCGTTTGGTGTTCCTAAGTGCTGATTTTAGGTTTTTTGTTTCAGATGATGAGAGGTTTTTTGAAGAAAGTTGATCTTCAATAGGCCCATTTATTAAAGTTAAGGGGGTGCGGAATTCGTGTGATATATTTGCAAAAAATGTACTTTTGGCAGTGTCCAGTTCCTGCAATTTTTTTGTGGTTTTTTGACGGTTCCTAAATAAGAAAAACACGAAAATACCTGCAATTGCAATTATTGCCAATATTCCCCAAATCATAGTGCGCTGGTTTTTCTTTTGTTGCTCCACCAATTCATTTTTTGTGGTTAACAACGCAATTTCCTTATCTCTGCTTTCAGTCTGGTACAGGCCTTCTATTTCTTTGATTTTTTCTGTGCTTTGCACCAGTTGGATAGAATCGTTAATTTTCTTTGCAATTTTTGAATTAATATAGGCGGCTTTGTAGTTTCCCTGAATTTCATAGGCTTCCGCGAGTAGCGAATGCGCTCTTACGTCTATGGTTCCATTTTTTATTTCACCGTTATATATTATTGCATTCTCCAGAAAATTAATAGCGTTTACGGCTTTTCCTTTTTGAATGTTTAGCCTGCCAAGTTGCAATGAGGATTGGGCAGCTTCTAGGTAATAATCGTTCTTCTTTTGAAAATTCAGTGCGTTTTGAAAATATGTTTCCGCTTTTTCAAGATTTCCTTTTTCAAGATTTATTAAACCTAAATAATTGTTTATTTCTGCAACGGTTCTTTCTTCCTTTATCTTTTCATAAAAAAGGAGTGTTTTTGAAAGTAAACCATCTGCTTTTTCAAGCTGGCCTTTGTGATAATAAACCTGCCCCAACAAAACATTGGTGGTGTTGAAATAAAAAGTGCCCGTAGCTGGATTTTTTTCGAATTCCTTATTTGCCTTAATATAATAATTTTCAGCGGCATCGTAATCTTTAAGTTCAAGATAAATATTTCCCAAACTTTGATATGCAGCAGCAATGATATCTTCGCGTATGGGTTCTTTTTTATGTATGGAATCTACAAATAGCAAATGTTTAATGGCTTCTTCCATCTTGTTTTGGCGTGAATAGGCGATTGCTAAAGCATTTTGTGTGTCGGCTAAAATTATATTGCCTAAATCATCAAATTTCCGTGAATATTCAAGGGCTTTATTTCCAGCTTCTATTGAATTTTCTATTTCACCAATTAAATAATATGTTCGGCAAAGCCCGTTATAACCTTGTGCTATGCCACGGAAATAATCTATTTTTTTTGATGCGGTAATTTGTTTCTTAAAGTAAAATATAGCAGAATCGGGTTTCTGAATTCTTCTAAAGTAGTGGGCGTTTAGATAATCAGCATCTGTAAGGCTGGTTAAATAGCTTCTTTCGGCACTGAATTTTTTTAATTTTTTAATATAAATTAAAGCACTGTCTGGATTTGCATTGATGGTCTGCGAAACCTTTGTTCTGAAATTGTGGAGTATAATCGAGTCTTTATGCGTAGGCATTTTGTCCTGCGAAGCATTTTGCCCAAAAGCAGTAGCTGCTATTAGCAATAGTAGTATAGAGAGGAATGCTCTCATAAAAATTTAAAAAGTTGGTTTGCGTATTAAATTTAACCAAAATACTTAAACAACCTCTTTTTAAACCCTAAGTATTTATAAATTAATTGCTTGAATAAAGAATTATAGCATCAGCATCACCTTTAACTACAATGGTTTTCACGTTCTTTCCGTTGCCTTCACCTATTGTTGCGGCAGAAGCTCCATAAACAGGAAAACCGTTTAAAAGCGAGCCGTCCTTATCAAAAACATACACCTTTTTTTCTTGGGTTTCAGTAATGGTTGTATAGCTATTTCGGTTTATGTTGAAGAGTTGTGGTTTTGTGTAAAGCCCCAGAGGAAGTTCAGCAAGTTTTCCGTTTATACGGAGCTTGTTATCGTCCAAAGTCACTTTTGTATTTCCAAGTATAGTAAACCAATAGTTGCTGCCTACGTCCAATTTTTGGGAAGAAATTTTTCCGTCCTGAGAAATGCGCTCCTTGGTATTTTCCTTCGTAATCACTACAAAAGTATTGTCTTCCTCTGCAATGGGTATTTCAGAAAAATTGAAATTTTTTGAAACCGAAACACGTGATTTTCCCACACGGCTCAAAATGTTTAGTTTTCCACTTTCCTCAGCCACCACAATGTAGTCTTTATTGCCCATCCTAATATGTACGGGCGATTGCGCAATATTGCTTTTAGCTTTGTTGAAATTAAAACCTTTCACAATCTTGCCGTTTTTGTCATATAGCAACATTTCTTTACCCTGTACAATCACAAACCGATAATTTCGATTATTGTCATAATCAAAAACTGAAAGTGGCTGCGTTACATTGTCTTTAAACTTTATTGGAAACCCTTTTGCGTCTTTTCCGTTTCGGTCTAAAATATTAAATGCATCTTTTGTAGCAAAGGCAATATGTTTACTCCCTAAAATTTCTACTTCTTCAATCTTCCCTAAAATAGAGGAACCAAGATTTTTGGTCCAAAGAATTTTTCCGCTTTCCGAAATAAAATAAAGCTTGTTGTTCATATCTTGAACTACAATATTGCCATTTCCATTTTGGCCTTCAATTAGTTGCGGGTCTCCCAAAACAGCACTTTCAAGCTTTAAGCTGAATTTTTCAGTAACCATACCCAAAATGCTTTTTACAGCTGCGCCAGCTTCTTTACAACTCAATGTTAGATGCGCAAAATTTCTGTCATAGCTGAACTGCAATGCTGCCAGCGGAAATTCTTCAAAAGAAATATTTTTAATCTCCTTTTTGCTCTTCGAATTAAAAAACCCTGAAATAGCTTCTGAAAATTCCCCTTTCATTTTGAAAATCAATAAGGAAGAAGCTGTGCTCAAATCTGTTGCGGTATTTTCAAAATAGGAAGTGTTTTTCAAAGTATTGTTGATTTGAAAATCACTGATAATCTGCTGTGCGGTTATTTCGCTTTCAGTGAAAACAAAGAAGTTGTCAAGCTGAAAAACATAATTTGCGTTTTCAGAATCTATAAAAGGTGAGAATGTTTTTCGGAACAGTTGGGGTTCACTGAAACTGCTAATTTTAATTTCGCGAAATTCACTTTTTTCAGAAACATAGCGCGCCAAAGCATCATTCGTTAAAGAAGCGTCAATACTTTTTATAAAAACAGCACTTTCTGTTTTAAACTGAATGGAGCCAGCTTCGCTAACAGAGCCAAAGATTCCTGTGGTTTGTGCGGTATTTTTTTCACCTCGGAAGTTTCGAAGGTTTTTTTGAAAATTTTCGGCATCATTAAATGTAAAACTAATCACGCCCAGTGCATCTGTTGGTACCAAAGCCGAAACTTCATTTTGCTGGGGCACTTGACCTTTAAAAACGTTTAAAAGCTGTGGAATGCTGTCCGTAGCCAAAGTGATGCCTGTAGCTTTGAAGGATTCTGGAGCGATTGTAACATCCAGCGCGCTCCAAGAAGTGAAAGCTATTTTTGTGGAATCGTTCAATGCAACTTTATTGCCACGCACTAAGGCTGTAAATCCGTTTGAGGACGGCAGATTGAAAACTTTTTTGAAAGTTTCGTCCCGTTCGGTTTTTCTTTTTAGAATATCCTGTAATAGTTGTTGTGAAGAAGAAACTACAAATACGCTATCAATAATTGCAGAATAGGCAATTTCCTTGTCGAGTGTAATGCGCTGGAATGACTGGCCGTCTAACGTTAAGGTCTCGATGGTCCTATTTTTAAGGGAATCTGGTTTAAAAAGATTTTTTGTCTGTCTTGAAATAAACGTGTATGCCGAAAGGGAATCATTCACTTTATTTATACAAAATAGACTTTGTGAGCTTGGGTGCAGATTTTTCAACAAAGCTTTCTTTTCAGTAAAAAAAGAATAAGGCAGGGTTTTTCCAAATTTTGAAAGTAAGGAACTAGCTTCAATATCTGCCTGCAAGTCTTCAAAGTTTGAAATTTTAAAGACCACTGTAGCATTTTGAGGTACAAAATCCATCAATGTTCCCGTTTTTGGCGGTGTTTTATCACAACCTCCAAAAATTCCCAAAAATATCGGGATGAAAAGTAAAAGCGTAAAAAGTTTCCCCAGATTTTTTCCCATAACACAAAAATAGCAAGGAAAAGCGGTGGATTTGTAGCTAATTGAAATAGTTTATTGACGGGTTTTCAACAAATATTAAATGGTCAACTTTAGTTGTTCAGGTAAAAGTTTAAAACTTTTCCTATGAAAAACTGTTGCTCCGTGATTGCGGATTGCTTCGCGATGCTCTTTTGTTGGATAGCCTTTGTTTTGTTTCCAGTTGTATTGCGGAAAATCATTGTGAAGTGCCATCATATATTCGTCGCGATAGGTTTTTGCCAAAATGGAAGCTGCTGCAATATGCATAAATTTTCCATCGCCCTTAACAACACATTCAAAAGGTATTTTTCCGAAAGGTTTAAAACGGTTGCCGTCAATGGCAATAAACTCTGGAGTAGAAGACAGTCCTTCAATGGCCCGGTGCATTCCTAAAATAGAAGCGTTAAGAATGTTAATCTTGTCAATTTCTTCCATCATAATATGGATTACCTTGAAGCAGATAGCCTCCTTCTCAATAATATCTTTCAGTTCCATTCGTTTTTTTTCTGAAAGTTGTTTGCTGTCCGTTAAAAAAGGGTGCTTAAAATTGTCTGGAAGAATAACCGCTGCGGCGGTAACGGGACCAGCCAAACAGCCCCGTCCGGCTTCATCGGTTCCACATTCCAATAAAAAAGGATTGATTTTAAGTTTCAACATGGGGATAAAGTTACTAAGTTATTTAGTTATTGAAAAAGGAAGGTTTATATGAATTTAATGAATCAATAACCTAATAGCTCTATAACTCTTTAAACCAAAAAAAATATACCTTTGCCCAAAAGTTTCCACAGATGAAAAAAACACTTTTGCTACTTTTTATTTTGTTCGCTTCGGCAACTGTGTTTTCGCAAACTACAAATACAAAAAAGGAAAAACCGCCAATTGATTATTATAAGATTATTTCAACCGAAAGGGACACAACTTTTGTTGATACTACACTCTCTATAAAGAAAAAATATAAGTTCAATTATTTAAGAAAGGACAATTTTGAGCTGCTCCAGTTTTCAAATGTGGGGCAGACGTATAATTCACTTGCTTATTCCTTTGATAGATTAAATTTGAAGCCGCTTTTCGTGGCGCAGTCGCACCATTTCAATTATAAGGAAATTGAAGATGTGAACTATTTTAATGTTCCCACACCTTTAACAGAGCTTTATTTTAAGACGGCATATGCGCAAGGGCAGCAATTGGATGCTTTTTTTACTGTAAATACTTCGCCGCAATTCAACTTTTCAATTGGTTATAAAGGGGTTCGATCGCTTGGAAAGTACCAACACATTTTAACGAGTACGGGTAACTTTCTGTTCACCTCAAACTATCATACTAAAAACAAACGCTATGTTGTCCGTGCCCATGTGGCTGCTCAAGATATTTATAATCAAGAGAACGGTGGATTGACAGATAATTCCCTTCAGCTTTTCATAAATGACGATCCAGAATTTAGAGATCGGGGCAGGTTGGATGTTAAATTTGAAGATGCCGAAAACAAACTGGAAGGCTTGCGTTTTTATGGAGACCATTATTATGAATTGCTCAGCCAGCGCGACAGTACAGGATATTCGGTGTTGAGAATTGGAAATGTCTTGAGTTATGAGGATAAATTCTTTCGGTATAACCAAAGCCATCCATATACACCTTATGGACTTTCATATGAAACCACGAATTTGGCAACAAAAACCAAGTTGGAAGATTTTAATGCGAAAGCGTACGCAGATTTCAACAATTCGCTAATTGGAAAAATCACGGCTTGGGCAGGATATACCGATTTTAATTATGGTTACAATACAGTTTTAATTTTGGATGAAGAACGAATTCCAAATAGAATTAAAGGAAATTTAATTGAAGTAGGAGCAGGGTATGAAAAGGAGTATAGAGGCTTTAAACTTTCCGGAAAAGGAGCGATTAATGTAGCTGGCGATTTTGACGGAAACTACATTGAAGGCGCAGCTTCCTATGATTTAAATGATGAGTACAATGCAAAAGCATCCATAAAAGTTCACTCTGTGGCGCCTAATTTCAACTTCCTTTTGTATCAAAGCGATTATCAAAATTACAATTGGAAAACCGAACTGAACAACGTAAAAACGCAGGAACTGAACTTTGGAATCAATACCAAAAAATTTGGAAATGCTTCCGTAAGCTATACTGGCATTGATGATTATGCATACTTCGGAATAAAGGCTAATGACAGTACTCCTTCGCCAATGCAGGCTTCTGAAAGAGTAGATTATCTAAAAATAAAAGCTGAAAAGGAATTTACCTTTGGCCCTTTTGCTTTGGAAAATACACTGATGTACCAAAAGGTTTTGAGTGGTGAAACTGTTTTCAACGTGCCAGAAATCATAACCCGTAATTCACTATACTACCAAGACCATTGGTTTAAGCGTGCATTGTTTATGCAAACTGGAGTTACTCTTAAATATTTCACCAAATATAATATGAATGCTTACGATCCTGTGCTGGCTGAGTTTTATGTGCAGAATGATCAGGAGTTGGGTGGCTTTCCGTTGGTAGATATTTTCTTTAATGCGAAAATACGGCAGACACGTATTTTCTTTATCTATGAAAACTTCACCTCCATCTTTGGCGGAAAGAACGAATATTTTTCAGCCCCTGGCCAACCGTATCGTGATAATGTGTTGCGCTTTGGTTTGGTTTGGAATTTCTTCCTATAAAAAAACCCGCCACTTTGGACAGGTTTGTTTTTTATGTTTTGTATTTAACAATGACCCCTCGACTGCGCTCGGGGAGACATTTAAATATTAATCCCTCAAAAGCCCTCTAGAAATTACAATCTTCTGTATTTCTGAAGTTCCTTCATAAATCTGTGTGATTTTCGCATCACGCATCAAACGTTCTACGTGATATTCTTTAACGAAGCCATTTCCACCGTGAACTTGTACAGCTTCTACAGAAACGTCCATTGCGGTTTGCGAAGCAAATAATTTTGCCATAGCGCCGCTCATATCATAATTGTTGCCTTGATCTTTATCCCAAGCTGCTTTCATTACCAAATGACGCGCAGCTTCAATACTGGTGTGCATATCTGCCAATTTGAAAGCGATGGCCTGATGGTTGCAGATTTCGGTTCCGAATGCTTTACGTACTTTAGAATATTCACGAGCCAAATCATAAGCTCCAGAGGCAATCCCCAAAGCTTGTGCGGCAATGCCTATTCGTCCTCCGGCAAGTGTTTTCATGGCGAATGAAAAGCCAAAACCATCCTCGCCAATTCTATTTTCCTTTGGAACTTTTACGTCGTTAAATATTAAGGAATGGGTGTCGCTTCCGCGGATTCCCAATTTGTCTTCTTTCGGGCCTATTTCAAAACCTTCCCAACCTTTTTCAACAATAAATGCGTTGATACCTTTGTGCTTTTTCTCTTTGTGTGTTTGCGCAATCACCAAGTAATAATCGGCAGTTCCACCGTTTGTAATCCAGTTTTTGGTGCCGTTCAAAATATAATGATCACCATCTTCAATAGCAGTGGTTTTTTGTGAAGTTGCATCACTACCAGCTTCGGGTTCGCTCAAGCAAAACGCTCCAAGTTTTTCACCTGTAGCAAGTTTTGTAAGATATTTTTGCTTTTGATCTTCGGAGCCATATTTCTCAAGTCCGTAGCAAACTAGGGAATTGTTAACTGAAACAATTACTGAGCAGGAAGCATCAATTTTGCTCAATTCTTCCATCACCAAAACGTAACTAACCGTATCCATTCCACCCCCGCCGTATTTTGGATCTACCATCATTCCCAAGAAACCGAGTTCGCCCATTTTCTTAACCTGTTCGGTTGGGAATTTTTGAAGATTATCACGTTCTATAACGCCCGGAAGCAATTCGGTACGGGCAAAATCGCGAGCGGCGTCGCGTATCATTAATTGTTCTTCGGATAGACTGAAATCCATAGGCTTTATTTTAAAAAATAATTCATTTTAAAGAATTGCAAATGTACTTTAAAAATAAAGCAAATCCCAAATAACATTTAAGCACCAAATCTCAAATTCCAAATTTCAAAAAAAAATGTTTTGGTCCCGAAACTTCGGGAGATACTTGTAATTTGGAATTTATTTGGAATTTAGCACTTGTAATTTGAAATTTTTCAAAACATCATTAGTATCTTTAAACTTATCATATTTCCAAAAAATTGAAAAGAAACAAATACCATATTATAGGTGTAATGAGCGGCACTTCGCTAGATGGAATTGATTTGGCGGAAATCATTTATAATTTTTCCGAAGCGAAATGGAATTTTGAAATCATCACTGCCGAAACCGTTCCATATTCCTCGTTTTGGAAAGACGAACTCCGCGAAGCCATAAATTATTCCGAAGAAAAATTGGAACGCCTAGATTTTAAATACACCGAAAAGCTTTCCGAAGAAATTTTAAAATTCATAAAAAAACATAACATTCCTGAAATTGATGCCGTTTGCAGCCATGGCCATACCATTTTGCACCAACCAGAAAAGGGGTTTACCTATCAAATAGGCAATTTGCCAAAAATTTCCAAAATGCTTGGACAAACTGTTGTATGTGATTTTCGGGTGCAGGATGTGGAATTGGGCGGGCAAGGTGCGCCGCTGGTGCCCATTGGCGACCGCTTGTTGTTTCCGGAATATGATTATTGTTTGAATTTGGGCGGTTTCGCAAATTGTTCCTTTGAAAAAAATGGGGAGCGGATCGCGTTTGATATCTGTCCAGTAAATATCGTTTTAAACAATTACGCTGAAAAATTGGGTCACAATTTTGACGAAGGCGGAAAACTCGCCGCTTCTGGAAAAGTAAATGAAGCGCTGCTTGTTAAATTAAACACACTTCCTTTTTACAACAAAAAGCCACCAAAATCGCTAGGTTTGGAATGGGTGAAAGAGCAAATTTTTCCGCTTTTGGACGCTTCCGGAATTTCTTCAGAGGATATTTTGCGAACCTTTACGGAACATATTGCTGTGCAACTTGCAAAACAGTTTCGTGAAAATGCTTCAGTATTGATAAGCGGCGGTGGCGCATACAATTCTTTTTTAATTGAAAGGGTGAATAAAATTGCACAGGTAGAAACAACCATTCCTTTTCGTGAAATTGTTGAATTTAAGGAAGCCTTGATTTTTGGGCTTTTGGGCGTGTTAAAACTTCGTGATGAGGTGAATTGTTTGGCGAGTGTTACGGGTGCTGAAAGAGACCATGCTTCAGGTAAAATTTTCTCTCCATAAATTTTACCTAAAATAAATATAAACCCCTAACAAGTTTTTTATATTTGTCATCATTATCCGAAGCTTTAGTATAGGATAGCGATAACGCCCCGAAGTTTTAGCGAAAGGGTACCCTAACTTACTCCATTAAATGAAGGAATTACTCAAAAAGTACGAAGACAAAGAACCCGAAATAGTTTTTCATTGGAATGACCCTGAAACTGAAGCCGAAGGCTGGACGGTCATCAATTCCTTACGCGGTGGTGCTGCAGGTGGCGGAACCCGCATGCGAAAAGGACTTGATTCTAACGAAGTGCTTTCACTTGCAAAAACGATGGAAGTGAAGTTCACTGTGTCCGGTCCCGCAATTGGCGGTGCTAAAAGTGGGATAAACTTTGATCCTGCAGATCCCCGAAAAAAAGGTGTTTTGGAACGTTGGTACAAAGCCGTTTCACCATTATTGAAAGCATACTATGGAACTGGGGGCGATTTAAATGTTGACGAAATTCACGAAGTAATTCCAATTACAGAACAAAGTGGCGTTTGGCATCCGCAGGAAGGAGTTTTCAATGGGCATTTTTCACCTACCGAGGCAGATAAAATAAACCGTATTGGGCAATTGCGCCAAGGCGTGATAAAAGTTTTGGAAAATGTAAATTTTTCTCCCGATGTTTCTAGAAAATATACTGTGGCAGATATGATTACAGGCTATGGTGTTGCTGAAGCCATTCGTCATTATTATGATATTTACGGTGGAAATGTGGAAGGAAAACGTGCCATAGTTCAAGGTTTTGGTAATGTTGGTGCCGCAGCTGCTTATTATCTTTCGCAAATGGGTGCCAAAATTGTTGGAATTATTGATCGCGATGGTGGGATCATCAATAAAAATGGGTTCTCTTTTGAAGAAATGAAGCAACTCTTCCTTCAAAAGAATGGCAACACTTTAGTCTCCGAAAACATGATTCCTTTTGAAGAAATCAATGATAAAATTTGGAAACTTGAAACAGAGATCTTTGCACCTTGTGCAGCTTCGAGATTGATTACAAAGGAGCAGATTTCAGAAATGATTGAGACAGGTTTAGAGGTTATAAGCTGTGGGGCGAATGTTCCTTTTGCAGACAAAGAAATTTTCTTTGGTCCCATTATGGAATTTACCGATGAACGCGTAAGTTTAATTCCAGATTTCATAAGTAATTGCGGAATGGCACGTGTTTTTGCCTATTTTATGGAGCGCAAAGTACAAATGACAGATGAAGCTATTTTTAATGATACTTCCATTACTATCAAGAACGCTATTCAAAATACATTTGACAACAATAGTACCAAAACAAACATAAGCAAGACTGCTTTTGAAATTGCCTTAAAGCAATTAATTTAATTAACAGTAACCTTTAGCAATATGGCATCAATAATCATTTTAATTTTCGTAATAGGATATCTTTCCATCACCTTGGAACATCCTTTAAAACTGGATAAAACTGTACCTGCCCTTATCATGGCTTCATTAATTTGGGCGGTTTTGGCCATAGGTTTCACAAGTGGTTGGTTTGACATAATTAACAGTGAAGAGCAAGCTTTCAATTTTCTTTCCGGTGGCGAATCTGCCATGGAAGGCTTTGAAGGAACGTTACTTCATCACTTGGGGAAAACTGCCGAGATACTTATTTTCCTAATTGGTGCGATGACGATTGTTGAAATAATTGACCTTCACCGTGGTTTTGAAGTTTTAAAAAGTGCCGTACACACCAAAAGCAAAAGAAAACTGCTTTGGATTATTGGGATACTTGCATTTTTCCTTTCAGCGATTATAGATAACCTTACCGCTACTATTGTATTAATAACTCTTCTGCGAAAATTAATCCACAAAAGAGAAGATAGAATTTGGTATGCCGCTTTGGTAGTAATAGCAGCAAACGCAGGTGGCGCTTGGTCACCAATAGGTGATGTTACCACAACTATGTTGTGGATTGCAAAAAAATTAACCGCGGCAGGTTTAATTGAATTTGTGGTTTTACCTTCCATTGTATGTTTTGCAATCCCTTTTTTAATAGCAAGTTATCTACCTGCTTTCCGTGGAAATATTGATGTTGATGCCAGGGAAGACAAGGCGGAAGAAGCTCTTTTGAGCAGCAGAACTATGTTGTTTCTAGGGTTGGGAATGATAATTTCGGTACCTATCTTTAAAACCTTGACTCACTTGCCTCCATACATGGGAATGATGCTCGCTTTAGGTGTAGTATGGTTGGTTTCAGAATACATTCATCCAGAAGAAGATTTCAGTAAAGAAAGAAGACATTTATATTCTGCACACAAAGCATTATCGCGTATAGAAATTTCGAGCATCCTTTTCTTCCTTGGAATATTGATGGCGGTTGCGGGATTGGAAAGTCTTGTATATGGTGTAGTTAATGGGGAAGAAGTGGGAACACTTCGCTATGTTGCTGAAGTGTTGCAACGTGCAATACCAAATCAGGATGTTGTTATCTTATTGTTGGGAGTGCTCTCTGCTATAATTGATAACGTACCGCTTGTGGCCGCTTCTATGGGAATGTATGATATGCCAATAGATTCCGTGCTTTGGCACTTTATAGCCTATTCAGCAGGAACGGGTGGAAGCATGCTCATCATCGGTTCCGCCGCAGGGGTTGCCGCTATGGGAATGGAGCGTATAGACTTTATTTGGTACCTGAAAAAGATTACTTGGCTGGCCTTTTTGGGCTTCATCGCAGGGGCAGGCGTATTTCTGTTGTTTGAAAGAGTGTTATTTCACCACACCTAACAATTTCTGAAACCTAATTTCGTTATTCACTAAAACAAAACCTTTTTTATGTTAAACTTCTTTCTTCAAGAGGGCGCTGAAGTTGCGCAGGATCTTGAACCAGTTGCACAAGAAAAAACTCTTTCAATAATGGATCTTTTATTGACGGGGGGCGTTGCCGGCCAAATAATTATTGCGGTACTTTTTGTGCTGTTATTTGTGGCAGTCTATATTTATTTTGAACGACTTTTCGCAATAAAGGCGGCTTCAAAAATGGACGGGAACTTTATGAACCAAATTCGCGACCACGTTGCCAAAGGCAATATTCAAGCAGCAAAAGTGCTTTGCGCACAAAATAACACTCCGGTTTCACATTTAACTGAAAAAGGAATTTCCCGAATTGGAAGTCCTTTGGAAGATATCAATACGGCCATTGAAAATGCAGGCCGCCTCGAAGTTTACAAACTCGAAAAAAACGTAAGTGTTTTGGCTACAATTGCTGGGGCAGCGCCTATGATTGGATTCTTAGGAACCGTTATCGGGATGGTTTTGGCCTTTCACCAATTGGCAACAAGCAGTGGTCAAGCCGAAATGGGAACTCTTGCCGAAGGTATTTATACCGCTATGACCACAACTGTCGCAGGTTTAATAGTGGGTATTATTGCTTATATGGGCTACAACCACTTGGTAGTGCGCACCGATAAAGTGGTTCATCAAATGGAAGCCACAGCAGTAGATTTTCTTGACATGTTAAATGAGCCTGCTTAATGAATCTAAGAGGAAGAAATAAAGTAAGTGCCGAATTCAGCATGAGTTCCATGACAGATATTGTTTTTCTGTTGTTGGTGTTTTTCCTGCTAACTTCACCAGCAATAACGCCAGATGCGTTGGATTTGATACTTCCGAAGGCAAAAGGAAAAACGTCAAATGTCCAGAAAGCTTCCGTTAGTATAACAAAAGATGGAGCTTATTATGTGGATAAAGAACGAGTAAGCGAATACAGCATTGAAAGCGAACTAAAAAAAGCACTCGCGGGCCAGGAAGAACCTACTATAATTCTACGTGCCGAAGAGGGTGTTCCTATTGAAGATGCCGTTTTTGTGATGGATATTGCAAATAAAAACAACTTCAAGGTTGTTCTTGCCGTTAGGCCAAACTAAATTAGGCAGTATTCAGTAGCAGTAAGCAGTTTATAAAAAATGCAATATTGCTAAAGTTTCGACAAGTTAAACCACAAACCACAAACCACAAATTTTCAACTTTGAACTTTTTAAACACTGAACATAAAAGAAAAAGTATGGCCATCACGGTAATCGTGCATGTAATTATTCTTATTCTACTGTTTTATGTGGGAATGAAGTATTTGGATCCGCCGTTGGAGCAGGGCATAGCAATAAATTTCGGTACAACCGAAACTGGCAGTGGAAACATTCAACCAACTGAAAAAATACAATCCGCGCCACAAAAGGCAACACCGCCTCCTGTATCGCAGCCGAAATCCGAAATAAAGGAAGAAGTGGTTACCCAAGACAACGAAGATGCCCCAGTAATCAAAAAAGAGAAGCCTAAAAAGGAACAAGTAGAAACACCAGTAAAAGAACAACCCAAAAAAGAAGTTAAAAAACCAGACCCAAAGCCAGATAAATCCACAACAGACGCGCTTTCCAGTATTTTGAACGGCCCAAAAAGCGATGGTACTGCAAAAGGTGGAGAAGGCGATGATAAAACTCCCGGCGACAAAGGAAGCCCTGATGGCGACCCCAATGCTAGCAGTTATTACGGCACCGGAAAAGGATTGGATGGGGATGGTAATTATTTACTCGGAGGAAGAAAGGCGTTGAACAAAGAAAAGTTTATTCAGGATTGCAACGAAGCCGGAACCGTGGTGGTGAGCATTGAAGTTGACCGAAGCGGAAAAGTAATTAGCGCCACTCCCGGCGTTCGTGGAACTACAAACAATTCCCGATGTCTTACCGAGCCCGCAAAACGCGCGGCTTTGGCGACCAAATTCAATGCAGACGATAAAGCTCCAGCAAAACAGATTGGCAAAATAATCTACAGATTCAGTCTTTCTCAGTAGTAATTTCTCTTTAAAAAATACCTTGATTTTTTCTGTATCTTTAAACTTCAAAAAAAGATACTATGCTTCGTATTGCTACTATTCTCTTCATTGTAATTTGTTTTGTGGGATGTAAAAATTCTTCCAAAGAATCCATTTCAAAAATTTCCGAAAAAGAAAAAAACGAAAAATATCCTTTCGATCTACTATTTATGCAGCGTGCTTACCCAAGTGGCGAAATAAATACTTCGGCATATTCAAAAGCAATCCAATGGAAAAGACAAGCTGCAAATAGAAATATGGCCAATGAAATTTGGCAATTTAGTGGTCCATTAAATATTGGTGGAAGGATTACAGATATTGAAATACCATCCACCCAGTCCGATGTTTATTATGTGGGCGCTGCTTCCGGCGGAATTTTTAAAACCGTAAACGGCGGAGCAGATTGGACGCCAATTTTTGACGACCAGCAAATGCTTTCCATCGGCGATATTGAAATTTCAAAAAACAACAATAATTTAATTTACGTAGGCACTGGCGAAGTGAACGCCGGCGGCGGCTCTTTGGTTTATGACGGCGATGGAATCTACAAAAGCACAGATGGCGGAACCACTTGGCAATCCAAAGGTTTGCCAGATATAGGGAGTGTTGGAAAAATTGTTTTGGACCCAAATAACGATAATACAGCCTTTGTTGGGGCTATGGGGCCATTATTCAGAAATAGTGGCAATCGTGGGGTTTATAAAACAACAAACGGTGGCGATAGCTGGCAACAGGTTTTAGCCGTAAGCGATTCCACAGGAATTGTAGATATGGCCATTCACCCTACAAATGGAAACATTGTGTATGCTGCCAGTTGGGAACGAATTAGAAGACCAAATAGAAGACAGTACGGCGGAATAACTTCCGGGATTTACAGAACTACCGATGGCGGTGCCAATTGGACGGAACTAACAAATGGTTTACCAAGTCTCGCTTCCCAAAAAGGAAGGATTGGTATCGATATTTCGCAATCAAATCCCAATGTACTTTATGCACGCTATGCCAACGCCAATGGAAATATTCAAGGGGTTTATAAAACTACAAATGGTGGTGATTCTTGGACGGCCGTTAATTCAAGTCAATTGACCGATGTTGGATTTCATTGGTGGTTTGGCGGCATTTTTATTGACCCGACTGATGAAAACGTCTTGTACAATGTAGATTTTGAAGTGCAGAAATCCACTAATGGCGGTACAAGTTGGAGCAATGTTTTTACGAACGCACACGTGGACCAGCACGCAATGGCTTTCAATGCCTCGGCTTCCAATGAGGTTTTATTGGGAAATGACGGCGGTCTTTATTACAGCACCAATGGCGGTGCTTCCTCCACCAAAGATTTAAAACTGCCAATAACGCAATTCAACAGAATGTTTGTGGATGCGCAAAACGAAAATAAAATCTATGCAGGCGCGCAGGACAATAGCACGAGCCGCACCCAAACTGGAGGGCTGAGCGATTGGAACATCATTTACGGTGGCGATGGTTTTCAGCCTTTGGTTGACCCTACGAATACCAACGTTATTTATGCCCTGTATCAGTATGGAGCTTTGGGAAAATCAACGAATAACGGCGGTTCCTTCAATAATGCCACAAACGGAATATCCAGTGGCGATAGGAACAACTGGGATACCCCGATTACTTTTGACCCCAATAATTCACAAACACTTTATTTTGGAACAAACCGCCTTTATAAAACCACAAATGCCGCGGGCAATTGGAGCGCTATCAGTCCCGATTTAACTGATGGCCCGCATAGTGGCAATCTTACTTTTGGAACAATCACAACCATTAGTGTTTCGCAATTTAACAGCCAAGTTATCTATGTGGGAACAGACGATGGAAAAGCTTGGGTGACCCAGGATGGCGGTTCAAACTGGACAGATGTTTCGGCTGGAGTTCCTAACCGTTGGGTTACAAAAATTTTGGCCTCAAAGGAAAATGCAAATACAGTCTATTTAACGCTTTCAGGCTATCGTTTTGGGGAAGATGTTGGGCACGTTTACAAAAGCATCGATTTCGGGAATACTTGGGTTGATATTTCTACTGGTTTGCCGGACATTCCCGTGAATGACATTGAACAGGACGACTTTGGAAATCTTTTTATAGGAACGGACGTTGGCGTTTTGGCTTCAAGTGATGAAGGCGCAAACTGGAATGTGTTGGGTGAAAATATGCCCTCAGCAGTAGTTTCCGATTTGTTTATTCACGAAAACTCGCAGTTTTTGTATGCCGCTACTTTTGGCCGCTCAACTTATAAAATTGATATTTCAGGAAATATTTTGAATTCCAATGAAAATATTTTTACTTCGGAAGTAAAAGTTTTTCCAAATCCAGCTTCAGATTTAGTAACTATTTTTCTGAAAAATGCTTCGGAACGAACTTCTTTATTTGTTTATGATGTAATGGGAAGGACTGTAAAACAACAATTTTTTGATAACGGACAAATGAATCTTTCAGTTGCAGATTTACAAGCAGGAGTATATTATTTAAAAATTTCACAAGCAGGACAACAGACAACAAAGAAACTGATTGTGAAATAATACTTTACAATAAACAATAAATTTTACAGACTATCAATTATTCCGAAACCATAGCTTGGCTTTTTGCGCAACTCCCAATGTACCAAAGGGTGGGGCAGTCTGCCTATAAAGCAGACCTATCTGCTACTATACAGCTTGCAAATTATTTAAACAATCCCGAGAAAAATTTTAAAACCATCCATGTTGCAGGCACCAATGGAAAGGGAAGCACGAGCCATATGTTGGCTTCCGTTTTTCAGGAAGCGGGCTATAAAACGGGACTTTACACTTCGCCACATTTAAAGGATTTTCGGGAGCGCATAAAAATTAATGGCGAAATGATTCCGAAGAAGTACGTTTCGGATTTTGTGGAAAATCACAAGCTATATTTCGAAAAAAATCAACTTTCTTTTTTTGAAATGACCGTGGGCTTGGCGTTTGATTATTTCAGAAAGGAAAAAGTTGACATCGCCATTGTTGAAGTGGGAATGGGCGGTAGGTTGGACAGCACGAACATAATAATGCCGGAAGTTTCGGTTATTACAAATATAGGTTTGGACCACACGCAGTTTTTGGGCGATACTTTGGAAAAAGTAGCTTCGGAAAAGGCAGGAATTATAAAGGAAGGCATTCCTGTAATCGTTGGGGAAACGTTGCCTGAAACAAAACAGGTTTTTGAAAAAATGGCTTCGGAAAAAAATGCAGAAATCACTTTTGCCGAAATAAATGATTCTTCAAACTATGCTTCAGATTTAAAGGGCAACTATCAGCAAAAAAATATAAAAACTGTTTTGGCAACTTTAAGAATATTTCAAAAAAGAGGCTGGAATATTTCCGAGGAAAACATTCAAAAAGGTTTGTTGAATACAATTAAAAACACTGGTTTAATGGGGCGTTGGCAGGTTTCGGGCGAAAATCCGAAAGTAATTTGTGATACTGGGCATAACAAGGAAGGGTTGAGGTTGGTAATGGAGCAACTTTCAAAAGAAAGTTTTAAAAAGTTGCATATTGTTTTGGGCGTGGTTAGCGATAAAGACTTGGCGTCCGTATTGCCTTTGTTTCCGAAAGATGCAATATATTATTTCTGTAAGCCAAACATTCCGCGCGGTTTGGATGCTTCGTTGTTGCTAACCCAAGCTAGGGGTTTTGGTCTAATAGGGGAAGAATATATTTCTGTGACTAAGGCTTATTCCGCTGCTTTAGAAGCTGCTGCAGCTAATGATTTGGTCTTTATTGGCGGAAGCACTTTTGTTGTGGCCGAAGTAGTTTAAAACAATATTTTATAAATAAAAAAATCCCGACGAAATCGTCAGGATTTTTAAAAACTGGTGGGCGATGAGGGGTTCGAACCCCCGACCCCCTCGGTGTAAACGAGGTGCTCTGAACCAGCTGAGCTAATCGCCCTTCTTGTTAGCGGTTGCAAATATAAGTTACTTTTTAATTTCACCAAACATTTATTTGAAATAATTATTGGAAAGAACTATTTGTGGCTTGTGGAAGAATTAAATAAGTTTAACTTTGACTACTTCACCTTTTAAAAACCAAACAGCACTTGAATCCATTATTTAAAAATATAATTGTAAATGTTGTAAAAAACCGTCAAAAGCATCGGAAACCATCCCAGATTTCCGAACCTTTTGAAAAGCGGGTGAAAAATCTTGAGGTTGAAGTAACCCACGAAATATGGGATTTTTTCTATCTACTCTTGGGCGTAGTTTCCGCTTCTTTTGGCTTGCGAGGTTTTTTGATGCCCAACAGTTTTATTGATGGTGGCGTCACGGGGGTTTCGTTGATGGTAAATGAACTGGTAGGTATTTCCTTTCCGCTATTGCTAGTGTGTTTCAACTTGCCGTTTTTGGCCCTGGCTTTTTTTTCTATTGGAAAGCGGTTTGCCGTAAAAAGCGTTTTGGGAATCGTGCTTTTGTCAATTGCCGTAGCTTTGATTCCCTATCCTCTTATTACTGATGATCAAATTTTAGTAGCCGCTTTTGGAGGACTTTTTTTAGGGTTGGGCATCGGGCTCGCTATTCGTGGGGGTGCAATTATAGATGGCACAGAAGTTTTGGCAATTTTTATCAGCCGGAAAACTAGTCTTACTGTGGGGAATGTAATTATGATTTTTAACGTAATTATATTTATAACCGCCGCCTATTTTCTTTCCACGGAAATTGCGCTTTATGCAATTCTTACATATTTCGCGGCTTCAAAAACGGTAGATTTTGTAATTGACGGTATTGAGGAGTTTATGGGGATTACCATTATTTCTGAAAAAAATGAAGAAATACGTTTGGCGATCATTGAAAAAATGGGCCGTGGCTGCACTATTTTTAAAGCTGAAAATGGGTTTGCAAAAGAAGGGGAAACACGAAAACCCGTTGATGTTGTTTATACGGTAATAACCCGTTTGGAAATGAGCAAGCTTAAAACAGAAGTGGATAAAATAGATAGCCAAGCATTCATAATTATGACTTCCGTTAAAGATGCCAAGGGCGGAATGATAAAAAAGAAACCTATCAAAAAATTTGATAAATAATCTTTTGCTTGGAATTTGTTATTTGTATTTTGGAGCTTTAAAATTAGGGTCATTAACTCAGTTGGTTTAGAGTGTCACGTCGACAACGTGGAAGTCACTGGTTCGAATCCAGTATGACCCACAATATAGAACTTCATAAGCTTCATGTTAATTGAAGTAACTGTTTCCCCAATGCTTCGGGGCGGTATGACCAACAATATAGAATTTCATAAGTTTCATGTTAATTGAGGTAACTGTTTCCCCCGATGCTTCGGGGCAGTATGACCCACAATATAGAACTTCATAATTTTCATATTAATTTAAGTAACTGTTTCCCCCGATGCTTCGAGGCAGTATGACCCACAATATAGAATTTCATAAGTTTCATATTAATTGAGGTAACTGTTTCCCCCGATGCTTCGGGGCAGTATGACCCACAATAATATAACTTTAAAAGTTTCATAATTTTCAAGCCCGAAATGTATCTCTTCGGGTTTTTTTGTGAAATAAATTTACGTAGTACTACTTATAGGAATCAAAGCCTTTTATTGTTAATATTATATAAGCAACTTTTAAAAGAAAAAAATGGCAGGAGAAGCACAAGACGGTAATTGGCCTTTGCCCAAGTTTTATTTTAGTGTACGTTTTGGGTCCCAAGATAATACAGTTTCCTTTCAAGAAGTTTCAGGTTTAGAAACAGAAACACAGCCCATAGAATATAGGCATGGAGATAGTAAATTGTTTTCTACCATCAAGATGCCAGGTATTACAAAAACTGGAAATGTAACCTTGAAGAAGGGAATTTTTGTAAACGACAACAATTTCTGGAAATGGTTTGAGGATATAAAAATGAATAACATAAAAAGAGAAACTGTAACCATCCAGCTTTTGGACGAAAGAGGTAATCCTACAATGACATGGACTCTAAGCAACGCTTGGCCCACCAAAATAACAGCAACCGATATGAGAGCGGATGCAAACGAAGTTGCTGTAGAAACTTTAGAACTTATTCACGAAGGATTAACAATTCAAAACGGATAATAATGAATGAATTTCCTCCCGTTGTTTTTTATTTTCAACTGATCCTTACAAACACATCAGGAAAAGAGGAAGTGATTTTTAAAGAAATTTCTGGAATTACAATGGAAATGGGTGTTGAAGAAATTACAGAAGGCGGAAACAATAATTTCAAGCATCGTGTTCCAACCTCTTTAAAATATACAAACTTAGTACTAAAAAGAGGGCTGGCATCAAAAGATTCTGAGGTTGTTCTTTGGTGCATGGATGCCTTTAATGGCATTTCGGATGTTCCAATAAAGACTAAGAATGTATTGGTAAGATTGTTGGATAATTCTGGAATTATTTTAAAATCATGGCAATTTTCAAATGCCTATCCCGTAAAGTGGATGGTTTCAGATTTAAATTTTGATAATGAAACTGTGCTTATTGAAAGCTTGGAATTTGCTTATAGTTATTTTCAATAATTTTAAATAACATCCAAGATTCTTTCCAGAGCCATTCCACGTGAAGCTTTAATTAAGATTGTCGCATTTTTTTGCAAATTGTTTTCAAAGGTAGTTTTCAATTCCTCAAAAGTTTCGAATTTCCTTATATGGGAAGCATTGCTTGTTGTTTTAAAGAAATTGCTTCCAACGAGGAATACGTTTCCAAAATGGTTTTCTGCTAAAAAATCTACGATAATTTGGTGCTCTGTTTCTGCTTCTTTGCCCAATTCAAACATATCGCCTAGAAACATGATTTTGTTTTCACCCTTGGCTTGTTTAAAGTTTTCCAAGGCTGCCATCATGCTGGTTGGGTTTGCGTTGTAGGCATCCATTAAGATGGTGTTTGTACCTTTAACCATCAATTGGGAACGATTGTTGGACGGGACATAACCTTCAATTCCATCTTTAATTTTTTCAATGGAAACCTTAAAATAGGCTCCAATAGCAATTGCGGCAGAAAGATTTGCGAAATTGTAAGCTCCCACTAAATTACTTTGCATTTTAGTTCCTTTAAATTCAATTAAAAGGTGGTGCGAACTGTCTATTAATTGAATGTCGAAGTCACTCTGAGGGGTGCCAAAAGTGATTCGTTCAATGCCTTCTGAATTGGCCAATTGTTTCGGGTCGTTTGCGTTGACAAATATTTTCCTACTGTGTTTTTTCAGAAATTGATAAAGTTCTGTTTTGCCTTGAATTACGCCTTCAAGGCTTCCGAAACCTTCCAAATGTGCCTTTCCGAAATTGGTGATATAACCATAATCTGGTTCAGCTATTTCGCTCAGCATTTTTATTTCGCCCAAATGATTGGCGCCCATTTCCACAATTCCTAACTCTGTTTCTTCGTTCATTGCTAGTAATGTTAGTGGAACGCCAATGTGATTGTTTAAATTTCCCTGTGTGGCAACGGTTTTAAATTTTTTGGAAAGCACTGCATTTATAAGCTCTTTGGAAGTGGTTTTTCCATTGCTCCCCGTTAAAGAAATAATAGGAAGGCCAAGAAATTCTCTATGAAACCTTGCCAATTGTTGAAGAGTTAGCAAAACATTTTCAACCAGAACTGTTTCCCCGGTGTTTTTATGATAAGCTTCTTCATCAACAATTACCTTTGCTGCTCCTCTGTCCAAGGCTTCCTGTGCAAAAAGATTTCCATTGAAATTTTCACCCTTAAGTGCAAAAAAGATACAGTGTGACGAAATTTTGCGAGTGTCTGTGCAAACGCCACTGCTGTCTAAAAAATGTTTGTGGAGCAATTCTATATTCATAAAATAAATATACTAAAAAACCCTCCGAAGCTGAACGCTCAGGAGGGCTGTTTTTATAAATTTTTATGTTTTAGTTTCTTGGTCGTTTTCCTTTTTTGGATTTTGAACCAACACGGCTCATAGCACATCTAAAACCAATATAGTCTGTTGCCATATCTTGAGGGAAATAGCGTCTTTGTGCTGGGTCTAACCAATAGTCTCTATCTCTCCAAGAACCACCTTTGTAAACACGAACTTCATTGTCTATCAGAGTAGTTCTGCTTGAGGATTTATCATACTGACGATCTAATTCTCCTAAGCTATCTGCATATACTTTTTGTATAGGCGAGTTGTACATACGTTTGTTGCTTTCACCACTTTCACTTTCATCATCGGCAAAAGATTGATAGTATCGAGATGAGCCTTTGTCACCATCTCTATAGTCACGGTTGTCACTTTTAGAGAAGTTTGTGCGTAAGTAAGTTTCATTTTCATCAACAGGCACTTGAAGAATTTCTCCTGGCAAGTTGCGTGCTATAATTTTTCCGTTGCTCAAAGTGTCATAAACTATAGAGTCCATAGTAACAACTTTCACTTTTCCATCCTCGCCAATTGCGTTTTTGGTATAAACATTCCCGCGGTAATAGTTGAAGTCATTAAATTCATCATCAACTATTGGGCGATAGATGTCAGCCACCCATTCAGCTACGTTTCCGGCCATATCATAAAGTCCGTAATCATTTGGTTCGTATGATTTTACTTGAGCAGTAATGTCTGCGCCGTCATCACTCCATCCGGCTATTCCACCGTAATCACCATCACCTTGTTTAAAGTTGGCCAATTGGTCGCCACGAGATCTTCTTTTTCCAGAACGCGTGTACTGTCCTTCCCAAGGATATTTTTTCTTTCCTCTGTAAACATTATAGTTACGAATTCCAACTAGACCAAGAGCTGCATATTCCCACTCTGTTTCGGTAGGGAGTCTGTAACCCGGCATTAAGATTCCATCTTTACGTTGAATGTATAAGTTTGTACTGTCTTTGCTTCTTTTGGCAATGGCTTCAGATTTTTTTCCACCACGGGTAATGGAGTCGTTTCCTCCGTAGGTTAATGTAGGGGCGTTTAAATAAGTTTCGGTGTTGAAAGTTTCTCCTGGCTTAGCATCATAACGAGCGTTACGAGCTGTAACTCCTGCTGTTTCTAGTGCCATTTCGTTAACACGATCTGTTCTCCAATTACTGAATTCTACAGCTTGAATCCAACTAACACCTACCACAGGATATTCCGCATAAGCAGGGTGGCGAAGGTAATTGTTTGTCATTACTTCATTAAACCCTAAGCGGTTTCTCCAAACAAGTGTGTCTGGCACAGCGCCTTCATAAATTTTTCTGTAGTTTTCGTCAGATGGTGGAAAAACTTTCTTTAGCCAATCTAGGTATTCAAGATACATTAGGTTGGTCACTTCAGTTTCGTCCATATAAAATGATTGAACGTGCTGCTGCGTTGGGGAATTGTTCCAATCGTGCATTGGATCGTCCTGAACCCGTCCCTTTGTGAATGTTCCACCTTCAACAAAAACGAGGCCTGGCCCTGTTTCTTGTTCTTTGGTTTTTGGATCATACTGGAAACCACCTTCTTTGGCGTTCATCTTCCAGCCTGTGGCTCGGGAACTATTTTTATAGTCTCTAGTTTTGTTGCAACCTACAAGAAGTGAGGCCGCTATTACAGTAACAAATAGCTTTAATGCTAGGTTTTTTCTTAACATCATAGATTCAAATATGATAAAATTGGGTTCGCAATATAGTAATTAACGACAAAAACACAATAATATTTTATTATTATTGCGCTGTGGGATTTTAAAAGGTTTTATGACCAATCCCGTATGCAAACGTATTAGTTTTAAAATTATTATCCTAATATCATTTTGCTGAAAAACTTTAAAATGTTGCGTTATACTAAGTGTATATTTGAAGCGTTATTGGTACTAATGAGAAAAGCAATACTTCTATCTGTTTTGTTTGTGATGCCTTTTTTAGTAAAGGCACAATCAAAAAATATAAATATATACTGGGGCGGAACCAATGCTACTGCCGATAGCTTTGGTGCTAATAAGCCTGCTATTTCATCCAATGAATTGGCTTTGGAAAGGTTGAAGCTTCAAATGGACAAGAACACCGTCATTTATACTACTCAATGGAAAGATGCCGCATTTGCAGACCGAAATTCAGTAACTGTTACCAATGTTCGCTTTGGACCTGTTTCTGCTGTAGAGTTAAAAAAAATCACTCCAGAAACACTGCCGAACAAACTTGAATATCAAATTGCAAGCACCATGGCAAGAGATGTGCTTTATACAATTTTTAGTATTTCGCCAATAATAAAAAATAATGGAAGCTACCAAAAGGTGCTTTCTTTTGATGTTAATTATAATTATGGCCCACAAAACCGTAATAATCCGCCACCAATTACTAATTCTGTCTTGGCCACGGGACAATGGTTTAAATTTAAAGTTGAAAAAACTGGGGTTTATAAACTAGACAAAAGTTTCCTGAATAGTTTGGGAATGAATACTGATGGTATTGACCCTAGGAGTCTTAAAGTATATGGCAATGGTGGACAAACGCTGCCTTTGCGAAATGACCAAACCCGCTTTTTTGATCTTCCCGAAAATGCGATACAGGTTTCAGGCGAACAAGATGGCAGTTTTGATGGAAGTGATTATATTTTGTTTTACGGTACCAGTACCGAAGGTTATGTGCAAGAGAATGACTCTAACCTAAATCCATATAGTGACGACTCCTATTATTATGTTACCGCAGGGGGCGCTCCTGGAAAACGTATAGTTTCAATGGTTGAACCAACGGGCAGCGTTGAATTTAATATTAATGAGTTTGATGATTACCAATTTCACGAAAAGGACGAATTCAGCCCCACAAAGTTGGGAAGAAAGTGGTTTGGAAACCGTTTTGATATTGAAAGTGAGCAGAGTTATAGCTTTGAATTTCCAAATATTGTAACCGGTAAACCTATGAGGTTGATCGTGAAAGCCGCTGCGGCTTCCGAAAGTGATACTTCTATGGCGGTTTCCATAAATAGTACCAGTCTGGATCCCCTTAATTTTTCACGATTGGGAGATAGCGGATTGCTGAGCATGGACGATCTAGATGTTGAAGTTCCTGCTAACAATGCCGTTGTTAAGGTAGATTTGGCTTATAATAACGCTGGAAATCCATCCAGTATTGGCTATCTAGACTATATTGGTATTTGGGCAGTACGACAATTAAAAGGCTCAGGAGGTCAGTTAGCTTTTCAGTATAACAATGCGGCTAACCTAGCAGGAGTGGGGGAATATCAAATAAGTAACGCAACCGAATTTTCACAGGTTTGGGATGTTACCGATTTCCAATCTATTACCTCAAAGCAAAATGAGAACAATGCTTCCTCTTTTGGTTTTAAACAAACCCTTGGTCAAGTTCGCAAGTATGTGGCTATAAACCCAAATAATTATTTAGTTCCCACCAAAATCGCTCAATCATCTGTTCAAAATCAAAACTTAAAAGGAACCATATTCAAGGACGAATCCGGTAATTTTAAAGATGTGGATTACATTATTATCGCGCCTCCTTTCCTTATTCAGCCTGCATTGCGTTTGGCCCAACATAACAAAGAACTTCAAGGGCTTAATGTGAAAGTGGTAACAATAGATAGAATTTATGAAGAATTCAGTTCCGGAAGACAAGAAATAAGTGCTATTCGAAATTTCATTAGATACGTTTACTTTAATGCCTCCACGGAATCAAAACGTATTAAATATGTTGGGATCATGGGCGACACTTCCATAGACTATAAAAATAGGCTCTCCAACAATAATAACAATGTCCCAACCTTTCATACACTTTTAGGAACAAATGTCGCTACTTCTTTTATGTCTGACGATTTCTTTGGAAATATGGATCCTTCCGAAGGTACAATTGGTAGCGGGAACTCTGAAGATATAGATAGACTAGACATAGCAATGGGAAGAATTATTGCAGATAATGTATCCTTGGCAAATGCAATGGTAGATAAAATTATAAAGTATAACGAAAAGTCTTCCTATGGCAATTGGCGGAACAATTTTGTACTTATTTCTGATGATGTTGATAAACCTGGTGAAGATGATTTAGAAGTTGAACTTGATAAACTTGGCGATACTATTTCAGCAAAAAAACCTTTTATAAATGTAAAAAAAATACATACAGATGCCTATCAACAAGAGGCCTCAGCTGGCGGTAATCGTTATCCAGAAGTTAATGATGCCATTAAAACAGCTATTGAAGCCGGCGCCATCATTATAGATTATTTTGGTCATGGTGGGGAAGATGGTTTGGCGCACGAAGCCATTTATACTAAAGAAGCAGCGCAGGAATTGAGGAACAAAGACAAGCTTCCGTGTATAATAACTGTTACCTGCGAATTCACAAAATTTGATAACCCTTTGCGTATTACGGCTGGAGAACTTACATTTCAAAACAAGGATGGTGGCGCTATTTCGTTGGTAACAACTACTCGGGCAGTATTTTTAAATGTCGGTATTGATTTCAATAAACGCTTGGCAAACCAGCTTTTTGGTTTTGATAGAGAAATACCAAATCCGCCTGCGGAAGGACTCCGTCTTTCAAAAACAGAAATGACCACTCCAACTAGACGCGTAGTGTTTTATATTGGAGACCCTGCAATGCCACTTGCTTTTCCTAAAAGGGACATTCGTATCACTAAAATAAATGGGGTGCCAATTGCTCAGGCCACGGATACTCTAAAGGCATTGAGCAAAATTAAAATTGAGGGCGAGGTTGTCAATAGCTCTGGAACGTTAATGTCAGATTACAATGGTGTGCTTGAGGCCAAAATATTTGATAAAAATGTGATGAGAAGAACTTTGGACAATGACAATCATAACATCTTTATGGATTTTATAAACCTGGGCGAAGGACTTTTTAATGGACAAGCAACCGTTTCCAACGGACTTTTTGAATTTGAATTTGTCGTGCCGCGAGATATTCAAATTCCTGTTGGAAAAGGAAGAGTTAGTCTTTATGCCAAAAGAGACAATACGCTGGAAGACCAAACAGGGGTAAACCTTGAATTAAATGTAGGTGGCCTCAATGAAAATGCACCCGAGGATAATGAAGGGCCATTGATTCGGCTTTACATGAATGATGAGAGTTTTGTTTCTGGAGGAATTACGGACGATTCGCCAATCTTGCTTGCCAAGCTGGAAGATCCAAATGGAATAAACACCGCCAGTGGTATTGGTCACGATATTGTAGCAATTTTGGACGGGGATGAATCCAATCCATTTATTTTGAATGAATTTTACCAAGCTGAAGTAGATGATTATACAAAAGGGAAAACCCATTTTAAATTCCGCGATTTGGAAGATGGTCTCCACACGCTTACCTTAAAAGCTTGGGATGTTTATAATAATTCCTCCACCGCTGAAATACAGTTTATAGTTGCGGGTAGCGGAAAGTTGGAAATTACCCGAGTGCTAAATTACCCAAACCCTTTTGTGAATTATACCGAGTTTTGGTTCAACCACAACAGGCCAGACGAAACACTTGATGTGCAAGTGCAGGTATTTACCGTTACCGGAAAAGTGGTATGGACCAAAAATGCCTCTTTGCCACCCTCTGGCAGTTATTTGTGCCGTGAAATTACGTGGGACGGCCGCGACGATTTTGGCGATCGTATAGGAAAAGGTGTCTATGTATATAAGATAACTGTAAGATCTACGTTAACCAATCAGCGGGTTGAAAAATTTGAGAAACTCGTCATCCTTTAAAAATTAAATTTATATTTGCTCAAAATTAACTTTTATGAAGAAATTATTTATTCCAATATTGATAGGCCTTGTTGCTTTTAAATCTATGGCGCAACAAGATGATATTGAAAACTTTAATCCCATTACCACAGGTGTTCCTTTTATATTAATAGGTGCTGATCCGCGTTCAGGAGGTATGGGTGATATAGGGGTTGTGACTTCTGCGGATGCCTTTTCGCAACAATGGAACCCTGCAAAATATGCTTTTTCATTATCAAAACAAGGCGTTGGGGTTACATATACTCCATATTTAAGCAAGTTGGTAAACGATATATTTTTAGGTAACCTTACCTACTACAACCGTTTGAACGAAAATAGTGCAGTAGCCGCAAGTTTCCGTTATTTTAGCAATGGAGATATTGAACTTCGTGAAACTGCAGAACAAGAGCCGCTTTTGGTAAAACCAAACGAACTTATGTTTGATGTTTCCTATTCACTAAGATTAAGTGAACGCTTTTCTATGGCTGTTGCAGCACGTTATATTCGTTCAGATTTGAAATTGCAATCTGCTGTTGCTGATGCAACCGCTGCAAATACTGCTGCGGTTGATGTTGCTGGTTACTACCAAAGTGAAGAGATACCTTACAATGATTTTGACGGACGATGGAGAATGGGTTTCAATATTTCAAACATTGGCCCAAAACTAAAATATGATGAAGTAGGTTCTGAAAGCTTCTTGCCATCAAACCTTGCGCTAGGTGGTGGCTTTGATTTCATACTTGATGAATACAATAAAATAGGTGTTTCAGCCGAAGTAAATAAATTATTGGTGCCAACGCGCCAAGATCCAGATATAGACGGCAATGGCGAAATAACTCCTGAAGAAAGAGGGCAAGTTAACCAGGAATACAATGATATAAGTTTCATTTCAGGAATATTCAAATCTTTTGGCGATGCTCCAGGTGGTTTTGGTGAAGAGATGAAAGAATTCACTTGGGCCTTAGGTGCTGAATATTGGTACCAAGATGTTTTCGCTTTTAGAGGAGGTTACTTTAATGAAAGTGATATGAAGGGTGGAAGAAAATTTGCTACTATTGGAGCAGGTTTCCGCTATACTGCAATCAATATTGACATTTCGTATTTATTCTCTACGTCTAAATTGGCAAACAGCCCACTTGACGGAACCCTTCGTTTTGGTCTTACCTTTAACTTTGGAGATACTTACGACGAATATTAAAATAGTTAAAAGTTTTGAAGTGTATGAGTTGAGGATCAAAAAAGTAAATTATAATATATTAAACCTCTAAACTTATCGACTTCTAAACTCATCGACTAAATAAATGAAAAAACAAAAAATTGAAATTCAGTTGGAAGTTTTTGAAACCGTTTCAGAGCTACCAAAAGACATTCAAGAATTAATGAATAAGGCGCAGCAAGCACGTGAAAATGCTTATGCGCCTTATTCACATTTTAGGGTTGGAGCTTCACTTCGTCTTTCTTCCGGTGAAATAATTTCGGGAAATAATCAGGAAAATGCTGCTTTCCCATCGGGTCTGTGTGCTGAAAGGGTTGCGGTATTCAGTGCGGGGGCCAATTTTCCGAATGAAACTATAACAGACCTTGCCATTACCGTGCGCGCCGAAAGTCACGAAGTTACGGAGGCCATTGCGCCCTGTGGTGCCTGCCGCCAATCTTTGGCGGAGTATGAACAAAAACAAAAATCGCCAATCAATATCTACTTTATGGGCGAAACCGGAGATATCATCAAGGTAGCTTCTGTAATGGATTTACTGCCGCTGGGTTTCGATGCTAAATACCTCTAAAGGAAAAAAAGCACCAAATCTCAAGCACCTCCCGAAGTTTCGGGACCAAATAAAAACAAATTCCAAAACCCAAAAAGCTCAACAATAAAAATTCAAACTTTGAATTTATTATTTTCTGAAATATTAGTTGTCATTAAATAATCTTTTAACAACCGAGTTTGTCATTTGTTTTTTAGTTGAAATTTGTTTTTTTGAATTTTGAGATTTATTTGTTCCCGATAGCTATCGGGATGGTGCTTTGAATTTGGAATTTAATGAGAATTTGGAATTTGTTGCTTCGAATTTGGAATTTATTTGGTATTTGGAATTTGGAATTTGTTGCTTCGAATTTGGAATTTATTTGGTATTTGGAATTTGGAATTTGTGATTTAACCTTTTTAAGTGCTATTTTTGTTATCCGTTTAATAAATTTTCCTTCGGGAAAACCTTATAGCAGATAGATGAAGAAAATCACCAAAAAAACGTATCTGGATTGGTACGAGAACATGCTCTTTTGGCGCAAGTTTGAAGATAAGCTGGCGCAAGTATATATCAATCAAAAAGTAAGGGGTTTTCTACACCTTTACAATGGTCAAGAAGCTGTTTTAGCAGGCGCATTGCACGCAATGGACCTAACCAAGGACCGAATGATTACCGCTTATCGAAACCACGTGCAACCTATCGGTATGGGCGTGGACCCTAAAAGAGTAATGGCAGAACTTTATGGAAAAGGAACCGGAACTTCACAAGGTTTGGGAGGCTCCATGCACATTTTTTCCAAAGAACATCGTTTTTATGGCGGCCACGGTATTGTGGGTGGACAAATTCCACTTGGAGCAGGTTTGGCATTTGGCGATAAATATTTTGACAGAGATTCCGTAACACTCACTTATATGGGTGATGGCGCAACGCGTCAAGGCTCACTTCACGAAACCTTTAACCTTGCAATGCTCTGGAAGCTTCCAGTAGTTTTTTGTGTGGAAAATAACGGGTATGCAATGGGAACTTCCGTAGCGCGAACCGCTAACCATACAGATATTTGGAAACTTGGGTTGGGCTATGAAATGCCCTGTAAGCCGGTAGATGCAATGAAACCAGAGGTTGTTGCAAAGGAAATGGACGAAGCGATACAACGCGCCCGTCGTGGTGATGGTCCAACATTTTTAGAGTTGCGCACTTATCGTTATCGCGGTCATTCAATGAGTGATGCGCAGCATTATAGAACCAAAGAAGAAGTTGCAAAAAAACAAGAGGAAGATCCAATTAGTTATGTGCTTCACCAGATTTATGAAAATAAATGGGCCACAGAAGCCGAAATAAAAAAGATTGACCAAAGGGTTAAGGATTTAGTAGATGAATGTGAAAAGTTTGCAGAAGATTCGCCATATCCAGAGAAAAATGTAATGTTCGATGCGGTTTACGAACAGGAAGACTATCCCTTTTTATCAGATAAATTATAAAAGATGGCAGAAGTAATAAACATGCCGCGTTTGAGCGACACAATGGAAGAAGGAACGGTGGCAACCTGGCTTAAAAAAGTAGGTGATTCCGTAAAGGAAGGCGATATTCTTGCAGAAATTGAAACAGATAAAGCCACGATGGAGTTCGAATCTTTTTATGAAGGGACCTTGCTTCATATTGGCATTAAAGAAGGGGAGACCGCAAAAGTGGATTCGCTTTTGGCAATTATTGGAAAAAAGGACGAAGATATTTCAGATTTGATTGACGGAAAATCTTCGGATAAAAAAAATAAGGAAAACGATTCCAAAGAACAAAAATCTACCGATAAAAAAGAAGACAAGAAAAAATCTTCTGATAAAGAAACTGAAAACGATTCCAATAAAAGTGATGAATCAGCAAATTCTGAAAAAACTGAGCTTCCCGATGGTGTTGAGGTAATTACAATGCCGCGTTTGAGCGATACAATGACAGAGGGAACTGTTGCATCTTGGCTAAAAAAGGAAGGCGACAAAGTTGAAGAAGGCGACATTCTTGCGGAAATTGAAACCGATAAAGCCACAATGGAATTTGAATCATTCTATTCCGGCACGCTTTTAAAAATAGGTGTTGGCGAAGGTGAATCTGCTTCAGTTGATGCTTTGCTTGCAATCATCGGCCCAAAGGGAATCGATGTTTCCGGGATTGCCGAAAATTTTAAAAAGAGCGGGAAATCTTCGAATAAAAAAGAGAGTGCTTCCGAAGATAAAAAAGAAGAAAAAGAAACTTCAGATACCGATTCAAAAAAAGAACCCCCTTCCGCTAAAGCTTCGGAGGACAAAGGAAAATCTGAAAGCTCACAAACAACAAACGAAGGCCGCATTTTCGCTTCGCCTTTGGCTAAAAAGCTTGCTGAGGAAAAAGGAATTAACCTGCGCCAAGTTCGTGGAAGTGGTGAAAATGGTCGCATTGTTAAAAGCGATATTGAAAATTATCAACCTGCAGCTGGCGGCGGACAAGCTTATATTCCTGTGGGAACTGAAAGTTTTGAGGAAGTAAAAAACTCCCAAATGCGCAAAACCATTGCAAAGCGTTTGGCTGAATCAAAATTCACCGCACCAGAATATTATTTGACAGTTGAATTGGATATGGATCACGCAATCGCAGCTCGCGAATCTATAAATGCAGATCCAGATGTGAAAATTTCTTTCAACGATATGGTTATAAAAGCGTGTGCAATGGCCTTGAGAAAGCATCCGCAAGTTAACAGCCAATGGACTCCTGAAGCTACAAGAATTGCAAAGCATATTCATATTGGCGTTGCTGTTGCGGTAGACGAAGGATTACTGGTTCCTGTTCTAAAATTTGCGGACCAAATGACGTTTTCACAAATTGGAGCACAGGTTAAAGAGCTTGCTGGAAAAGCACGAAACAAGAAAATTACGCCACAGGAAATGGAAGGCAGTACGTTTACGGTTTCAAACCTTGGAATGTTTGGAATTACCGAATTTACCTCTATCATAAACCAGCCAAATTCCGCAATTTTATCTGTTGGCGCAATCGTTCAAAAGCCGGTTGTGAAAAATGGGCAAATTGCTGTTGGGAATACGATGACAGTAACCTTGGCCTGCGATCACAGAACTGTTGATGGCGCGACGGGAGCAAAATTCCTGCAAACCTTGCGACAATATATTGAGAATCCTGTGACTATGTTTGTATAACACTAGGCAATGACTATTTAAAATCCCGATAGCTTCATTTTACCGAAACTATCGGGATTTGTTTATATTTAAATTATGAAAAACATAATAATCACAGGTACTTCCCGCGGAATTGGGTTTGAGATGGTAAAGCTTTTTTCCGAAGCCGGCCACAATGTTTTGGCGCTTTCGCGGAATTCAAAACCTATTTCAGATTTAAAACTGAAAAATGTAACCGCTCTGGAATTTGACATCGCCGATGAATCTGAAATTTTAAAGCTTTCCCCATATATTCAAACAGGGATGAAATCTGTTGATGTTTTGATAAACAACGCCGGGTTTTTGGTCAACAAACCCTTTACCAAAATCACTTCCGAAGAATTTAAAAGATGTTACGACGTGAACGTTTTTGGCGCGGCTTCCTTGATAAAAACGACACTTCCTTTTATGAAAAAAGAAGGCCATGTGGTAAGCATCAGCAGTATGGGCGGCGTGCAGGGCAGTGTGAAATTTCCTGGGCTGAGTGCATACAGTAGCAGTAAAGGTGCGATTATTACATTAACCGAATTGCTTGCCGAAGAATACAAAGAAACGGGTCCGTCTTTCAACGTTCTTGCTTTGGGCTCCGTGCAAACCGAAATGCTGGAAGAGGCTTTCCCCGGCTTTAAAGCGCCGCTTTCGGCAACTGAAATGGCGCAATATATAATGGATTTTTCCCTTACGGGAAACAAGTTTTACAACGGAAAAATATTGCAGGTTTCGAGTACTACACCTTGAGTGGTTTCTGTTTCTTTTTAGGTTTTTTCTTCAGTTTATTCAGCCAAATAATGATTCCGGTCACTGGAAGACTTGTTGCAATTAAACAGGAAATAAAGTAAATGGTTTTTGAAAACCATCCAAAGATTGTCCCCATATGGATTGCTTTAATGGAACTTGCAATCTGCACGTTCAACGGTTTTTCTGAAAAAATTTCTTTTGAAATAATAGTGCCATCGCGATCAATTTTCAGTTCATCAACGGCAGTTTCCAGAAAATCTTCATCGTGGTATTTGCGGATGCTAAAAATATCTTTTTCATCAGCTGGAATTTGAAAAATTGTAGTTCCTTCAAAAGGCAATTCACTTGCCGTGATTTTTATGACTTCGGCAAAATCTACAGTTTTTGAAGAGGGATTTGCTTTGGAATCAATTTTTGGTCCGCCTCCGCGCCCGCCAAAAACTTCCGTTCCCAAAACTGCGCTTCCCGCATCTTTGTACCATTCAAAAGACCAAAAAAGTCCGGTGAGCGACATAATCACTAAAAATATCGCCGTGTAAAATCCCAAGGTTACGTGCAAATCGTGGTTTACGCGTTTCCATTTTGCGCGCCAAGCTATTTTGAAACCGGGTTTTAGATGTTTCCATTTCAATTTTTTCAGTTTCTTCTTTGGAAACCAAAGCATAATGCCTGTGATGGAAAGTATCAAAAAAATGATAGTGGCAATACCAACAATCGGTCTTCCAATAGACATATCCAAAAGAAGCCAACGGTGCAGTTTGAACATGGTCATAAAAAATCCATCAAGCACATTTGGCTCCGATTTCGTATAAGTTCCATTGTATTGATCAACAAAAAAAGTCGTTCCGCGCCTGTCCTCTTTGTTTGTTTTAACGGAAAACTCATAGGGCTTTGTTCTTTCTGGGCTTATGCTTACGCGCGTCACTTCACCTTCAGCGGCAAGCTTTGTTGTTAGTGTTTCTATTGGAAAAACAGTTTCTTTTGGAGAAACGATCATTTCTTCAGAAAACAAACTTTTTATTTCTTCTTCAAAAGTTAGCACCGTTCCTGTTAAACAAATAATCAGCAGAATGATGCCGCTGCCAATTCCCAACCAGAGATGGACGTCGTTTATAAACTTTCGGACAGTATATTTTTTTGATTTCATAAAAAGGAAATTTTTAAAACAATATAAAAGGCACAACCTAAGTCATGCCTTTATAAACTAACACTCAAACAACTAAAAATTATAGCGCAGGACTCCTGCAAAGTTTCGTGGATCGGTTTGATTGATATAACTGGTTCTATAGGCGTTGTAACCTATTTTATCGAAAACATTATTCAGCAAAAATTGAAGACTCCAGTTTTTATTGAATTTGTATTCCGCCTGAAAATTTACCAAGGTGTAGGCTTCTACATCAAAGGGTTTTTGGTTTGGCACAATTCCTTGGTGGGTAACAGGCCCCGACGACCAATCGTTGATAGGGCGTTCTCCGGTAAAATACGCACCAGCGCCAACCGAAAGCCCTTCCAAAATGCTATTTCTGAAAGAGTAATTGGCATAGGCATTAAAGGTGTGTTTTGGAGTATTTAGCGGTGCAGAACCATAAACATAGGAGGTATGCTCTTTATATTGCGCATCAATATATGCGTACCCGCCAATCAGCTCCAGATTTTCAAGTGGCCGTCCGGTAAGTTCAACTTCTATTCCTTGGCGCTGGTCGTTCCCGCCTTTTGCGTAATATAAAATGTTTGTCCAAGTTTCGTCATAAACAGGGAGGTTTATGTTCTTGTTGTTGATTTTATAAAGCGTCAAGTTAAATCGCAGTCGGTCGTTGAGCCAAGTTGTTTTGAAACCCGTTTCCAATTGGTCGTAGCGCTCATTCCCCAATTCTTCTCCATTTTGACCCAAACGTGAAGCTGTTCGTGGATAGGAACTGTTGGTGTATGAAACAAAAACGTTTACATTTTTTATTGGCGAAATTATAATTCCTCCCAGCGGATTAAAAGCATCGCTACGTGTGTTTTCAACTTCTGAAAGCGTTTCGGTTGAACTGTAACGTGCCCCCAAAAATGTTTTCAGCCAACTGTTCCAAGAAATCACATCCTGGGCAACAAAACCTAATGAATTTGTTTTTCCGCCGCTCACATTTGCTTCTCCCAAGGCAACATTGGGCAATCTGTGTTCTATGTTTTGAAAAACATTAATAGTATCTACAACTCCAGCAGATTGGCTGGTTGTGCTAAACCGTGAGGCCCGATAATCGAATCCAACTTGGAATGTGTGTTTTATAGAACCTGTGTAAACATCATCCCCAATCAAGTCAAATTGAAGCACACTGTTGTTGTCATCGCGGGTAGAGGTGGAGTAGCTGCGTTGGCGAATATTGTAAATAGGCATTTCATTTTCCTCAATAGTTTTTCCCAAACCGGCACCTTTATCATCCAAGCTTAGTGACGAACTATAGAAAGCTCCTTTTAATGTAAGTTTCTCGCTTAATTCACGATCCATTCTGATGGCATAGGTAGTATTTTCGGTGATGGAACGATCGTTTTCAAAACCTAAAAATTGTGAATGTGGAAGATCATAAATTGCATTCATATCATTTTCAGCCAAGTTTACGGTGCCCAGATCTGGGGTACGGCTGTCGTAATAATGATCCAATTCTAAAGTTACCGTTGTCTTTTCATTTATTTTCCATTCAAAAGAAGGATTGAAGTAAAAACTTTCCTTTTCCCCCAAATCCCTGAAACTATCGGCTCTTTCCAAAGCACCATTCAAACGGAACGCAATATTTTTTTCTTTGTTAAGTGGCCCATAAACATCGAATGTAGGACGTATTTGCCCAAAACTTCCTCCGCGCAGACTCACGCTTCCTCCGGTAGTATATTTTGGAGTTTTGGTAACAATATTTATGATTCCGCCGGGACTTCCCAAATCTGTTGCTACGCCTTGGGTTATGGAAGCGGTTCCTTTTAGAACTTGAATGTTATCCACACCCTGCATATCGGTCAATATACCAACACCGCGAAAATCTGAATGAATCCGTACTCCGTTTTTCAAAATAGGAATTCCCCTAAATCCACGAGAGGACATACTCTCACGTTTGTTGCCATAAGTCGCGAAGGTGTAAACGCCCGGTACGTTTTTAGTGGCTTCGGCAATGCTCAAAGCACCTTGATCCTCAATCAATTTTTCTGAAAGCACTGAGATACTCTGGATCTGTTCATAAGGTTTTAGCGGCAATCGGGTGATTGATTCAATTTTGTCAGGATGGTCGTTTCGATTTCCAAACACTTCCACTTGATCCAATTCATTATCGGGGGTAAGTTGAAAGCGAATTCCATTCAAAATAGAATCATTTGGGCTGATTGTTATTGTGGAAGATGTATAGCCCACAGCACTTGCGGTAAGTTGCCATTGACCGTAAGGAATATTTGTGATTGTAAAAACCCCGTCTTCATCAGCGGCACCTCCTTTTTTAAGTTCGGGGATATAAACACTGGCAAAGGGAACTGGGTTATTATCGATATCGGTTACTTTTCCGTTAATTTTCGCTACTTCTTGAGCCAAAATTATAGGTGCACAGAGGATGAAAAGTAGGGTGGTTATTAATCTCATTGTAATATTGTTTTTATTTAGATTGATTTTAAATTGAGTGCAAATATATTACTGGGCTTTATGATTTCAAAGCTTATTTAGAATTGTTTTAAATAAATTTTTATAAGAGATTGAAAATAAAATAAATGGAGGGAAATTTATTTTTCAGGAAGTATCAAGATTTGTTTTTTTAGGCTGAAAAACCACATTATATTTACAAAGACTCGGTATTTTTGAACCTTAAAAAAGAGCTGCAATTTTCGCATTTTTACCTTTATGACAGAGATTCTTGAAAAATACATTCCGCAAGCTTCCGTTGCTTCAGCTTTTGAATTGATAAAAGCACACAACGTTCATCTTAAGATTGTAAATGAAAGAGTTACTCGCCATGGCGACTACAGGAAAATGCCCAATGGCCAACATAAAATCACAGTAAATGCCTCGCTTAACAAATACCGCTTTTTAATTACGCTGGTTCACGAAATAGCACATCTGGAAGCTTTCACAAAACATGGAAGACTAATAAAACCCCATGGCTTGGAGTGGAAGCGCACTTTTCAGGTGTTGATGCTTCCTTTTTTACGTCCCGAGGTTTTTCCGAATCAATTATTGCCTTTATTGGCCCGACATTTTAAAAATCCGAAAGCTTCAAGTGATACAGATGCAAGCCTTGCGTTGGCCTTAAAACAGTTTGACCCAGAGAACGATAAAAATTATATATTTGAGATACCTTTTGGGGGGCATTTTAGATTGTACAACGGTAAAATTTTTAAACGTGGAAAACAGCGTGTTAAGCGTTTTGAATGTTTGGAAGTTGCTACGGGAAGAACTTATCTTTTCAATCCAAATGCTGAGGTGGAATTTTTGAGTTGATGAGTTTATAAGTTTAAAAGTTTAGGTGTTTAAATTAAAAACTATCTTTAGTACCGGCGCTAAACTTATAAACGCTAAACATTTAAACTTTTTTGAATGAACAAAAATTATTACGCAGTAATTATGGCAGGTGGCATCGGTTCCCGATTTTGGCCTGTAAGTACCCAAGATTTTCCTAAGCAATTCCACGATATGCTTGGAACTGGTCAAACGCTGCTACAAAAAACTTTTTCCAGACTGAACAAAATTATTCCTTCAGAAAACATATACATACTTACAAATGAAATGTATCTGGAAATTACCCTGAAGCAATTGCCGGAAATTTCAGAAAAGCAAGTGGTTTTGGAACCAGCAATGCGAAATACCGCACCTTGTATTTTGCTTTCGGCTTTAAAAATAAAAAAAGAAAATCCGAACGCGGTGATGCTTGTTGCGCCTAGCGACCATTGGATTGAAGATGAAAATGCTTTTGCAAGTGATATTAAAATATGTTTTGATGCAGCAGAAAAAGATAATATTTTACTCACTTTAGGAATTGAGCCAAGCTTTCCAAATACAGGCTACGGTTATATTGAAAGCGATAAAAATGGTGCTTCAGAAATAAAAAAGGTGAAACAGTTTCGTGAAAAACCTGATTATGAAACTGCAAAACAATTTCTTGCTGCAGGAAATTTTCTGTGGAATGCGGGTATTTTTATTTGGAGTGTGAAAAGTATAGTCGCTTCTTTTGAAAATCATTTATCAGAGATGAATTTATTGTTTTCAAAAGGAATGGCTGTTTTAAACACTTCCGAAGAAAAAAAATTCATTGACCTTAATTATCCCGAAGCCGAAAATATTTCCATTGATTATGGAATACTCGAAAAAGCGAACAATGTTTATTTAAAAAAAGCAACGTTTGATTGGAACGATCTTGGCACTTGGGGAGCGCTTTACGATAAATTGGATAAAGACGAAAATAACAACTCGGTCGTAAATGCCGATACATATTTTAAGGATTCTAAAAACAATATGGTTTTTGCAAATACCAAAAAACTGGTTGTTCTTGATGGAATTGAAGATTATATTGTGGTCGATAAAGAAGAGGTGTTGCTTTTGTTTCCGAAGAAAAAAGAACAAGAAATAAAGCAGCTTTTGAGTGAAGTTTCTAATAAATTTGGTAAAAAATATTTGTAGATGGAGAATACTGAAAACAAGAATGATATTAAAATAACTCCTAATGAAGAGGAGTTCAATAATATAAAACTCAATACCTGGGAAAGTATCAAGAAATTTTTGAGCGAACTCTTTGATATTCGCTCTGATACTGACCGCGACGCTACTATTGATGCTGTAAAAAAGGATATTTCATTTAAAGGGCATACGGCGTGGATTCTTATCTTTTCCATTTTTGTTGCATCTATCGGCCTTAACGTGAGTAGCACCGCTGTTGTCATTGGTGCTATGCTTATTTCACCATTGATGGGACCTATTGTGGGCATCGGTTTATCCGTGGCCATCAATGATGTTGAAACCTTGCGACGGTCGCTTATAAACTTAGGTGTGATGGTTTTTTTGAGTGTGCTCACTGCTTTTCTATACTTTAAACTTTCGCCACTAACCGAAGAAACCCCAGAACTTATAGCTCGAACATATCCCACAATTTTGGATGTTTTAATAGCCATTTTTGGTGGTTTGGGATTGATCGTTGCGAAGACGAAAAGCGGCACTATTGCCAGCGTTATTTTTGGGGTAGCCATTGCAACAGCGTTAATGCCGCCATTGTGTACCGTAGGTTATGGTTTGGCCATCGGAAATGCTTCCTATGCAGGCGGTGCCTTGTATTTATTTAGTATAAATGCTGTTTTTATTGCCCTTTCCACTTTTATTGTTTCAAAAATACTGCGCTTTCCATTGGTGCGATATGCCAATAGCAAAAGACGCAAAAGAACCGCCCAGATTGCTTCCTTAATAGCGATTGCTGTTATGGTTCCGAGCGTTTGGTTATTTATAAAGCTTTTGGACCAACAGGTTTTCGAAAACAAGACAAAAGAATTTGTAAAAAACATTATAAAGTATGAAGGAGCTGAAGTAGTTAAATTTACACAAGACTATAAGTCTAAAAATATAGATGTTTACTTAATTGGCCGTCCCGTTCCTCAGAACAAGATAAATGAATGGTTACAGAAACTTGAAAAAACAGAAAGTTTGGAAGAAACCCGTTTGCGAATTTACCAGGGAGCAGACCAAAGTGGTGAAATGGCCGCGAAACTTTCCGGCGAAATAAAAGCTGGAATACTAGAAGATTTATATGTTAAGAATGAGCAACTGATTCAGGATAAAGACGAAAAAATACGTTTTTTAGAGAATGAAGTAGCGCTTATGAAAGTTCAAAATGTTCCCTTTAAAGAATTGAGCGAAGAGCTTAAAATAAATTATGAAGGTGTGGAAACTTTCAGTTATTCAAATAAAATAACAACAAACTTTCAAAAAACAGATACACTTGCGGTTATTAATATTCGCTGGAAAAAAGATGTCTCTTCAAAAGAAAGAAGAACTGACTTGAAAAAAATTGAGTCTTGGCTTAAGTTTAAATTGAAGTTGGACACCCTTCAAGTTTCGGAATATCCTTAAAAGAGATTATCCTTCTTTTAATTGAACGTCGCGAATTTTTTTGAAAAGATCTGAGGAATACACAAAGTTGGTTACATCTTCATTATCGGTTTTAAAAATTTCCTGATTGGTGCCCTGCCACACAAGTTTGCCGTGTTTAAGCAGAACCACTTTCTCGCCAATTTCCATTACCGAATTCATATCGTGAGTAACAACTACTGTGGTGATATCATACTCATGGGTAATTTCTTGGATAAGCGTATCTATCAATGTTGCCGTTTTTGGATCGAGACCAGAATTTGGTTCGTCACAAAACAAAAATTTGGGTTTGTTTACAATTGCACGGGCAATAGAAACCCTTTTTTGCATTCCCCCAGAAATTTCGGCAGGAAATTTTTTGTTTACGTTTTCAAGGTTAACGCGTTTAAGAACTTCGTTTACCCTAGCTAGCATATCGGTTTTTTTCTGTTTGGTGAACATGCGCAGTGGAAACATCACATTTTCTTCAATATTCATAGAATCAAACAGAGCTCCACCTTGAAAAAGCATCCCAATTTCTTCACGAAGCTTACGCTGCTGCTCATCATCCATATCCTGGATGGCTTTGTCTTCATAATAGATTCTTCCTTGTTCAGGTTTGAAAAGTCCGAGAAGACATTTCAGCAAAACAGTTTTCCCGCTACCACTTTGTCCGATAATCAGATTTGTTTTTCCTTTGTCAAATTCTGTGGTTATTCCTTTTAGAATTTCCTCGTCCCCAAAACTTTTATGTACGTCTTCTACTTTTATCATTAGCTCAGCATTAGTTGGGTTATGATATAATTGGCCGCAATTATCAGTACACTGGTCCACACAAATGAATTTGTACTGGCCTTACCTACTTCCAGAGCGCCACCCTTCATATAAAAACCTTGCCAAGAAGGTACGGTGGCAAGAATAAAGGCAAACACAGTGGTTTTGAAAAATGCGTAAAACAGTTGATACGGAATAAAATCTTCCTGTAGCCCCGCGATAAAATCAGAAGAACTGGTAAAACCACCATAAACACCAGCAACCCAACCTCCCAAAATTCCAAGGAACATGGAAAGAACAATCACGAAGGGATAAAACATTAAAGCAACAATTTTTGGAAAAACTAAATAGTTAAGCGAATTGATACCCATTACTTCTAGAGCGTCAATTTGTTCTGTTACCCGCATAGACCCTATACTTGAGGTAATAAATGAACCTACCTTACCTGCCATGATTATGGACATGAAAGTTGGCGCAAATTCCAAAATAACAGACTGCCGTGTAGCAAAGCCTATCAAGCTATCTGGAATGATAGGATTGTCCATATTCAAGGCCGTTTGTATGGCCACAACCCCGCCCACGAAAAAGGATATAAAGGAAACAATGGCCAAAGAACTTATTATAAGGTCATTGATGTCCTTAAAAATAAGATGTCTCAAAACAGATGTTTTGGTAAAACTGCCAAACACCTTTTTAATCATTAAAAAATAAGAGCCAATATCTTGTAAATACTTCATAAAAACGGATGCTTCGGCTAAAGTACTAAAATTACATCACTGTATTTTATAAAAGCAAGTTAAGAATTTCAATATGTGCGCCATTAGAAAATTACAAATTAACAGATTCGCCAATTTACCTTTTCAAAAGTTCCATCATTTTATGGAAAATCTCGTTGCTCTCATAAATACCGCTGAAATTGGAAGCGCCAGGACCTTCCGCAAAAACGGGTACCATTGTGGCAGAATGACCAGTTGTAGAAAAACTGGGTTTAATTTTATTGTAATCTTTTCCGTCTGAAGCCAGTGTGTAACCACCTGTTTCGTGGTCTGCGGTAACAATCACAAGTGTTTCGCCATTTTGTTTGGCAAAATCTAAAGCTATCCCCAAAGTTTTATCAAAATCCAAAAGCTCTTGAATTAAGTAATCTGCATCATTGTCGTGACCGCCCCAATCTATTTGACTTCCTTCCACCATCAAGAAAAATCCTTTCTCGTTTTTTGAAAGTTTTTCCAAAGCGAGCTTTGTTGCATTTGGTAAAAAGTCGCCACGACCTTCACTCATTTTAGGCATTCCATCTTCTGCAAGCAAGATGAGTTCATTTTTTTCACTTGGGGTTTTTGGAAGTTGGTCAGTAATCACTTCATAGTTTTTCGCTTTCATTTCAGCTAATAAGTCTTTTCCATCTTTTCTTTGGTTGAAAAACTTAAGTCCACCACCAGCAAAAAAGTTTACACCAGAATTTGGGGCAAACTCAGTAATTTCCTCATACATTCTTCGACTTTTTACGTGCGCATAAAAACTTGCCGGCGTGGCGTGCTGAATGGAAGATGTTGAAACAATACCAGTTCCGAAGCCTTCTTTGGAAAGTTGTTCAACAATAGTAGGAACAGGAATTGTGTCATTATCAACGCCAATTGCACCGTTATAAGTTTTAACTCCCGTAGAAAAAACAGTTGCGCCAGCGGCAGAATCAGTAACCAAATCACTAGCGGAAGAAGTTTTGCTAAGTCCGATTGTTCCGAAACGTTCAAAATTCGGTTTGCCATCTTTGTAATAAATAGCTGTGGAAACCTGGCTCAAGCCCATACCATCGCCTATGAGAAGGATGATGTTTTTAGGTTTTTTTATTTCCGAAGCGCTATGGGAAATTGTATTGTCCTTTACTTGAACGGAAACACAGGAAGCTGGGATTATTGCAAATGATAAGAGCAGGATGAGGAATCTAAAATTCATTATATGTAAAAATTTTGTTTGCAAAAATAGAGAATATAAAGGTTTTGAAGTGTTAAGTGGGTGTTGTTATATCTTAAAATTCCAAATCCCGAATTAACGAATGCCAATTTTCATTCGAATATTATCCCAGCGTAGTTTTCTAATAAATTTCCCTTCTTTTTCTGAAACTATAAATTCTAGTTTTGCCTTCTTCGCTTTTTGAAATCCTTTCATTGAATCCACAAAAAACGAAAGGCTATTTTTTTTGGAAGCCATTTTTGCAGAGGCTATCAATGTGAGCCAAAAGCCATAGCGCATTTTGTAAAAAGCCTCACCTTGTTTGTATTTGGAGATTTTTGTATAAACCTTTCCGGTAGGTTTTAAATGTTTTACGTGTAGCGAAGTATCGGTTTTTATTTTCCAGCCGTGGTATTGGGCAAGGAGTTCATCTACTGTGTCCCAGCCGATGGATTTTTTGAGCCCGCCTATTTCTTTAAAGCAGGCTTTACGGTATAATTTTATGGGGCCGCGGACTTTTGTTTTTTCTGAAATGGCTTCAAAATCCCAGCCGTTTTCTTTTTCAATATAAAGGTTACCCCCAGCGATGCCTATTTTTTCATCAGGGGTGAATAAAGCAATAATTTTTTCGAAATAATCTGAAGGTAAAATAAGGTCCGCATCAAATTTTCCGATGAGGTCAAAATTATTATCAAGGGTTTCAAAACCTTTGTAAAAAGCATTGACTACTTTGCTTCCAGGTTTGTGAAGTGCTTCAGAATTATGAAAAATATTTTCAATAAAAGAATACTTTGCTGAAAAGTGCTCGATGATTTTTTGGGTATCATCAGTTGAACCATCATTCACAATAACCACTTTTTCGGGAATTACAGTTTGGTCAACTATGGATTGAAGCATTCCGCCAATAAATATTTCTTCGTTATGGGCAGGAATAATAATAAAAATCTTCATTGTGTAAAAATATTATATATTTAGGAATATTTAAGAATTTTAAAAATTTGCATTATGGAAAAAACATTACTATTAATGGCTTTGATTTTCTTTAACGTTATCAATGCTCAGAATTATGATGTCGCTCTTTATGAAAAAATTGGATATGAGATTGGAGGCTTTGGAGATGGTCTAGATAATGAAGATTGGTTCGGATATTCTGTTGAAGGAATAGGTGATATAAACGGTGACGGAATTAATGATGTAGCAATATCTGCAATTAAAGATGATGATGGGGGATTTAATCACGGAGCAGTTTATATTCTGTTCTTGAATTTGGAAGGTTCCGTAGATAGTTATCAAAAAATTAGTGATACTGAGGGTGGTTTTGATGGTCAATTGGATGAATGGGACATTTTTGGAACATCATTATCATACTTAGGCGATATGAATAACGATGGCTTGATTGAACTTGGCGTAGGCGCAGAGTATGACGGAGATGGTGGGTATTGGCACGGAGCCGCTTGGATTCTATCTTTAAACCCCGATGGAACAGTAAATTCCTATGCTAAAATTAGTGATACAGAAGGAGGGTTTACCGCACCACTGGATGATGAGGATGTATTCGGAACAGATATTGAAACTATCGGGGATTTGGATGGCGATGGATTTCAGGATATTGCAGTTTCGGCCCGAAGGGATCCAGATGGGGGGTCCGATAGAGGCGCAGTTTATATTCTATTTCTTAATGCAGATTTTACGGTAAAAAATTATCAAAAAATAAGTGATACTCAAGGAGGTTTAAACGGTGTATTAGAAGAGGGTGATTATTTTGGAGGTTCCGTTGCGAATATTGGAGATATTAACGGCGATGGTGTAATTGATTTGGCTGTTGGGGCTTATCGTGATGACGACGGAGGTTCAAATAGAGGAGCAGTTTATATCCTGTTTATGAATACAGATGGCACGGTCAACAACCTACAAAAGATTAGCGATATTATTGGAAATTTTGACACTGAATTCAATGACGAAATGTTTTTTGGAAAGTCAATTGATTTGATGGGAGATTTAAATGGTGATGAACTGATTGAAATAGCAGTTGGTGCCAGAGGTTATCAAAATGATGGGGCTATTAACTTTGGGGCCTTTTATATTCTAAATTTAAATATTGATGGAACTGTAAGTAGTTATGTTAAATATACAGAAGGCTTACAGCACTTTGAAGGAAATATCGACGAAGGAGATTCATTTGGTTTTAGTGTGAGTAATATAGGGAGATTGACAGAAAGACATTGCCTTGCTGTTGGTGCTTTTTCTGATAATGAGGGAGGTTTTCAAAAAGGAAGTGCTTGGATATTACAACTTGGTGAAATTCTATCCATTGAAGATTTGGACGGTTTTTCAAATAAATCTTTTCTTTATCCAAATCCTTCTAAAAAATCCTTTAGTATTAATGAAGTAGATGGAATTTCTAAAATTCAAATTTTTGATATAAATGGGCGAATGGTTGTCGGTTTTGATAATTTGGAAGTTAATCTATTTGATGTTTCTTATTTACCAGTTGGGGAGTACGTAGTAAGAATCTCTTTGGAAAATGAAAATTCAAGAAATTTTAAACTAATAAAACAATAGCTATAATTTCTCAGCATAGATCAAATAATAACGCGGCGTAATCCTTCGAAGAATTGGCCGTATCCCTATTTTTTTTACGGGATTGGTGAACTTTTCACTTTTCACAATTCGCCAGCCAGCCTTTTCCAAAAGCCAGTCAAATTGCCAATCCTCAAACTCGTGATAGTGGCGGTCCCATTTGTCGGTTTTGCTTCTATAAGCCGAGGCAAACCATAGTTTTAAGGGTACGGAAGCGACCAATTTTGTAGCCCGAATATCATTTAAAACGTTGAAGGGCGAAACCAAATGCTCAAAGATTTCAAATGCGGTAACAACGTCAAATTCTTCTGTTTTTACCACAGTTGTCTCTAAATCGAGATCTTCACCTTGGGTGTTTGTAACGTTATAACCTTCTTTGGTGAGTATTTCAGAAAAAGGGTTGGAAACGCCCAAATCGAGAATTTTTTCTTCTTTGGAAATTACTTCGTTTAGAAAATTTAGGGTGTGTTTGTATCTTTTCTTGGGAAACTTGCCTTCGTACATTTTTTCAATTCTGAATTCTGAATTCTGAATTCAGAATTAATTAAACTCTATAAACTATCGCATTAATATTCATTCCCGCGCCAACACTTGCAAAAATAACAACATCTCCCTTATTGATAGCATGTCCTTCAAGTTCACCATTTAATACTAAATCATAAAGTGTAGGCACCGTAGCTACGCTACTGTTGCCCAATTTATCTATGCTCATAGGCATAATGTTTTCGGGAGTGGTCTTGTCGTAAAGTTTGTAGAACCGGTTCACGATGGCTTCGTCCATCTTCTCGTTTGCCTGATGGATAAATATTTTTTTCACTTCGTCAATTCCAACTCCGCTTTTATCCAAGCAGGTTTTCATTGCGTCGGGAACATTGTTTAAAGCAAATTCATAAATCTTTCGGCCGTACATTTTTATATACCGACGCGCATCTTTTCTTTCCAAATTATTGCTTTCGCCAAAGAAAATGAAATGTGCTTCCTCAAAAGCATAGGTTGCGCTGAAATGTGAAAGAAAACCGCCAGCTTCATCCGTAAGTTCAACAACCGCGGCTCCAGCTCCGTCACTGTAAATCATGGAATCCCGATCGTGCGGATCTACCACACGTGAAAGGGCCTCTGCCCCAACAACCAAACATTTTTTTGCTATTCCCGCTTTTATAAAAGCATAGGCTTGGATCATTCCCTCGATCCATCCCGGACAGCCAAAAAGCACATCATAGCCCACGCAAGTTGGGTTTTGGATTTTAAGATTGTGTTTTACTCGGGTTGCAATACTGGGCACGGTATCGCTTTGAACGGAATCGTGCCTTACGTCGCCATAATTATGGGCCACGATAATATAATCGAGTTCTTCTTTATTAATCCCGGCATTTTTGATGGCATTTTCAGCAGCAAAAGATGCAATGTCTGAAGTGGCTAATTTTTTTGGAATATATCGTCTTTCGTGAATGCCCGTAATAGCTTTAAATTTTTCAATTATTACAGTGTTTTCATTGCCAAAGCGAGTGCCGTCTTCATTGTAAAAATGATGATCGCCGAAATGCTCGTTCTTGGCAACTTCACTTGGAATATAACTGCCTATGCCTGTTATTTTGACATTCATAAATTGAAAGGTTTCGTTAAAAATACGGAAAATTCAGTAATTCAGTTTTCAGTCGCAGTATTCAGTAAAAATAATTTATTTTAATCTGCCTACTGCGACTGCGACTGATAACTTAATTAAGCCTCCATATAAGCTTCAATTGGATTACAAGTGCATATCAAATTTCTATCGCCATACGCATCATCTACTCTGCGAATCGAAGGCCAGAATTTATTTTCTGAAATGTATTCCAACGGAAATGCCGCTTCCTGTCTGCTATATGGGAAATCCCAAGTATCAGCAGTCAGCATTTGTAAGGTGTGTGGTGAATTTTTCAAAACGTTATTTGGCTCGTCTTTATCAGCGGCTTCAATTTCTTTTCTGATTGAAATCATCGCGTCACAAAACTCATCCAAAGCCATCTTGCTTTCACTTTCCGTTGGCTCAATCATTAAAGTTCCAGCAATAGGAAAGGAGACCGTTGGCGCATGGAAACCGTAATCCATCAATCTTTTTGCGATGTCAGTAACCTCAATTCCCTTTGCTTTGAATGGGCGGCAATCCACGATCATTTCGTGGGCAGCACGGCCGCGTTCGCCTGCGTAAAGCACTTCATAATGGCCGTTCAATCTTTCTTTGATATAGTTTGCGTTCAAGATAGCATTTTGTGTAGCTTTCTTCAAACCGTTCACCCCAAGCATGCAAATGTAGGCATAGCTAATAAGACAAACCAACGAGCTGCCATAAGGCGCTGCGGAAATTGCGGTGATAGCATTTTCACCACCTGTTTGGATTACTGGGTTTGAAGGCAAAAATGGCACCAATTGTTTGGCAACGCAAATTGGTCCAACTCCCGGTCCACCACCTCCGTGAGGGATAGCGAAAGTTTTGTGAAGATTCAAATGGCAAACGTCTGCGCCAATTGCGCCCGGATTGGTCAAGCCAACCTGTGCGTTCATGTTTGCACCGTCCATATAAACCTGTCCGCCATTTTCGTGGATAATACTGGTTATTTCGCGAATAGCAGACTCATAAACTCCGTGAGTTGAAGGATAAGTTACCATCAAACAGGAAAGATTGTCTTTGTGTTTTATTGCTTGTGCACGAAGATCTTCCACGTCTATATTTCCTTCATCGGTTGATTTTGTTACCACCACCTGCATCCCGGCCATCACGGCACTTGCGGGGTTTGTTCCGTGTGCCGAGGAAGGAATCAAACAAATATTTCTATGACTTTCGCCGCGCGATTCGTGATAGGCGCGTATAACCATCAACCCAGCGTATTCGCCCTGTGCACCACTATTAGGTTGAAGAGAAGTTCCCGCAAATCCTGTAATTTCCGTAAGTTGTTTCTCAAGTTTTTTCAGAACGGTTTGGTAGCCTTCCGCTTGTTCCACGGGAACAAATGGGTGCATATTGCCCCACATCGGGTCACTTAACGGCAGCATTTCCGCGGCGGCGTTCAGTTTCATTGTGCATGAACCCAAGGAAATCATGGAGTGGTTCAACGAAAGATCTTTGCGTTCCAGTTTTTTTATGTAGCGCATCAAATCGGTTTCGCTGTGGTATTTATTGAAGACTTCCTGTTGAAGAAATGTGGTTTTACGCGCCACTTCTTTAGGAATTTTATTACCAGTTTCAAGCTCGGTAATCTTTTGGAAATCCTTTTTAATGGCTTCTGAAAAGATTGCAACTATTTTGTTCAAATCCTTAACGGTCGTGGTTTCGTTAATTGATATTGAAACCGTTTCGTCATTTGGGTAATAGAAATTCACTTCCTTCGCTTCCGCCAAAAACTTGATTTTGGTAGCATCGGTCTTTATTGCGATGGTGTCAAAATAAGTTTCGTTCATTTGTTCGAAACCTAATTTTTCCAGAGCATTTGCAAGGGTAGCAGTGCCATTGTGTACTTTTCTCGCAATGTATTTCAAACCTTCCGGTCCGTGGTACACAGCATACATTCCAGCCATAACCGCCAATAAAACCTGGGCAGTACAAATGTTTGAAGTTGCCTTGTCGCGTTTAATGTGCTGTTCTCTTGTTTGAAGCGCCATGCGCAAAGCACGGTTGCCGTCAGTGTCTTTTGTAACGCCGATAATCCTTCCAGGAATACTTCGTTTGTATTCTTCTTTTGTTGCGAAGAAAGCCGCGTGCGGTCCGCCGTAACCTAACGGAATTCCAAAACGCTGCGTGGTTCCCACTACAACATCAACCCCAAAATGGCCGGGAGATTCCAGCATTACAAGGCTTAAAATATCTGCCGCAACGGCAACTTTTATCTGCGAGTCGTTGGCTTTTTCAATGAAATTTTTATAGTTGTAAACCTTTCCGGTTCTGCTTGGGTATTGAAGTATTACCCCAAAAAATTCCTCAGAAAAGTCAAAATCCTCGTGGTTGCCCACAACCAATTCAATTCCAAGAGGAATAGAACGCGTTTCAAGCACCGAAAGCGTTTGCGGAAGCACTTCTTCCGAAACAAAAAACTTGGAGGCGTTACTCTGCTTTTTTCCTTTCTCGCGAACGTTGTAAAGAAGCGCCATTGCCTCTGCGGCAGCGGTTGATTCATCTAAAAGTGAAGCATTTGCAAGCTCCATTCCGGTTAAATCGCTAACTACTGTTTGGAAATTAAGCAAAGCTTCCAGTCTTCCTTGTGCAATCTCCGCTTGATATGGCGTATAGGCCGTGTACCATCCCGGGTTTTCCAAAATATTACGTTGGATTACTGGAGGCGTGATGGACTGATTGTAGCCCAAACCAATATATGTTTTGAAAAGTTTATTTTTTGTGGAAAGCTCGGTGATGTGCTCCAGGTATTCCTGCTCACTCATTGCTGTATCCAAATCGAGTGCTTTTTTCAGCAAAATATCGTCTGGAACGGTTTCATAAATAAGTTGGTCAATAGAGCTTACACCAATGGTTTTAAGCATTTCGGGAAGATCGTTTTCCCGGGGACCGATATGCCTTAAAGCAAAAGAATCTGTGTTCATTAATTTGCGATTGAAATTTAGGTGGCAAAATTACAATATTAAACGTGAATTAGCTCCTTTTTGAGTGTTTGAAAAGTATTATTTTTCAACTAAATAGTAAGGTTATAAACACTTTGGTTATTTTTGGATGTATGAAGTTTCTAAAGCGTGTTTTTGCTTTTTATATTAATGCCAGCATCCATGTTGCTTTGGCTGTTTTATCCTTATTGGCAATTACGGTTTTGGAATATCATTTAGTGATTCCAATTGAGCTTTGGCTCTTTGTTTTTCTTGGTGCCTTAACGGGTTATAACTTTGTGAAATACGCCAAAGTTGCAGGCTTGCACCACAGAAGCTTAACGCAATCTTTAAAGGCCATTCAGATTTTTTCGGGAATATGCTTTGTATTCTTGGCCTTTATAACATTCAAACTTTCCATACAAACGCTTATGATTACAGCGGCTTTTGGTCTGGCCACTTTTTTTTATGCGGTACCCTTTGTGAGGCATAAGAACCTCCGAAATTTTTCAGGATTGAAGATTTTTGTTGTTGCCTTTGTTTGGGCGGGAGTTACGGTTATTGTGCCGGTTGTTGCTTCCGAAGCAACAATTTCATTGGATATTTTGCTTACTTTTTTGCAACGGATTTTAATAGTGGTCGCTTTGATTCTCCCATTTGAAATACGCGATGTGCCCTATGATGCCTTAAACCTAAAAACACTGCCACAGCAGGTTGGCGTTCGGAACACAAAATTATTGGGGTTGGCTGTTTTACTGATTTGTTTGGTTTTTGAGTTTTTTAAACAAGATTCAGACGTGGCCTATATTGTGAGCCTCTTGATATTTTCTGTGTTTATGGGCTGGTTTTTGATTACTTCCAAAACCGATCAAAATCGCTATTTTGCTTCGTTTTGGGTGGAAGGCTTACCTATAATTTGGTTCTTGCTTTTTGTGCTTTTTGAACAACTTTAGGATTCTGAACCATTGTTGGCTTCCTGCTGGAGCCTTGTTTTTAAAACCTCTTTTTCTTCGGGAAGAAGTGTTTTGAGGTTTGCAGCTTTTATGGTTTCGGTAAGCTTGGTGTTTCGTTTGGCATGGCCACGGCACAATGCACAAATAAGGATGTGCATTTTAAATTTTAATTTTTCGAAGAAGCTGGCCTCATTATATTGGCTTTTGTCACATACGTGAACGGCTTCATCACACTTCAAAAAAAACTTCATATTTTTTAATTAAACCAATTTTTCTCAAGACACTCTGCTAAGGTTTTTCTTGCCCGATGGATTATTACCCAAAGGTTAGACGGCGTAATATTGTATTCTTTACAAATTGCTTCGGTATCAAAATTTTCAATGGTTTTCTTTTTGAAAATAGTTGCTTGCTTTTGGGGCAGTTTGTCCAAACACTCCAGAATAGCAAGGCCTAATTCTTTGTTCTCCATTGTGTCCTCTGCGGTTTTGTCAAAAGGATCGGCGGCATTTTCTTCCAGCCAATCGCCTTCAGAGTCTTCATCGCGATAGGCTATATGAACCTCTGCCTTTCCTTTTTTGGAATTGATTTTACGGTAGTAATCAATTATTTTCCGTTTCAGGATTGAAATAAGCCAAGTGCGTTCCGAAGCTTCTCCCTTAAAGTTTTTTTTCGATTTAAGTCCCGCCAAAAAAGTTTCCGAAATTAGGTCTTGTGCAACTATATGATCGTTTACCCTTACAATTGTGTAATTGTAGAGGTAATCCGCATAATTGTCAACCCATTGGTCGGGATTCAGTAGTTCCAAAAGAATAGTTTTTAGCCTATTTCAAAAATAGGAAAGTTTTAATTACATATACGGAAATGCTATCTATTTAGTTTTTTGAATATGCTCTGCTGAAATAGTTAAACTTTCAAAATACTGCCATTAATTGGGGAGAAATTTTATTTTTACAGAATAAACATATAAACTTCCCGATGAAAAAATTTACTATTGGAATATTCACATTCCTTTTATTTACAGTTGCCACAAATGCTCAAAATAGCACTTCCTTTCATGCAACTATGGATGCCAATGATGCTATATCCTTCAAAGCGCTCTTTCCAAATGATATGCAGATTTTAGACATTCAAGGCAGACAAGCTGCTGTTATCATTTCCGAAGAAATTGCCCATGAAATTCACGACAACGTTATTACTCACGGTCCCGGCTATATTTTTAGAGCTTCTGAAGAAAAAGCGCTCTTGGCTTTAAACAGAGAGCCGCGGAGAAATTCAACCTTAGATTTTACCATTACTGAAGACATATTCGTAAATGAATGCTTGGATTTAGTTAATGGACAAAACATTGAGGACAATATTTTAGAATTACAAAATTACGGAACACGTTATCATACAAAATCACAGGCTGCACAGGCCGTGATGGACCAAAAAGCAAAATGGGATGCTATGATTTTGGCTTCTGGAAGAACTGATGTTCACGCACGCATTTACAATCACGTAAACACGCCCATGCCCTCTGCTATCTTAACCTTTGATGGCGCAGATACCCCAGAGGAGTTTGTGATTATTGGTGGGCATATAGATTCAACAACCTTTGGAAATAAAGACAATGCACCCGGAGCTGATGACAATGCTTCTGGTATTTCCTCATTAAATGAAATTGTGCGCGTACTTTTAGAAAAGAATTTTGTGCCAAGCAGTAGTGTTGAAGTAATGGCTTTTGCGGCAGAAGAAATTGGACTGGTTGGTTCTGCCGAAATTGCTGAAGCCTATGCCAATAACGGCGTTAATGTGGCTGCTTACGTTCAGTTTGATATGACAGGCTTCAATGGTTCCAATAGCGATATTTATATTACTACAGATTGGTACAACAGCTCACAACTTAATGATTATTTAACTGATTTGATGGATCATTACAACGCTTCGGGAATACACAGTTTTACTTATAACTATACTGAATGTGGCTACGGTTGTTCAGACCACGCTAGTTGGGCTGATAACGGTTATTACGCTGCTTTCCCTTTTGAAGCTTCTTTTAACCAGTCAAACTCAAACATTCACACTCCAGATGATGTTTACTCATATTTTAATACTCCAGAACATGCTGTAAAATTCACAAAGCTTGGTTTGGAATTTTTAATAGAAGCTGCAAAGCGCAAACTACTTTCTGTAAATGATTTTTCTGAAAATGCTGTTAGTGTTTTTGTAAAAGATAAAACGTTGAATTACCGTTTAAAAAATACTGTTTCACAATTAAAAGAGGTTTCTGTTTTCAATGTAACGGGACAAAGAATAATTTCGGAAGAAATAGACAATGAAGCAGGAAACATTGAGCTACAGCAGTTCGCTCAAGGGTTTTATATTGCCCAGTTCGCTTTAGAAAATGGCCATACAATTACTAAGAAATTTATATTGAATTAGTGTCAGGTCTAGCCCTTCGACTACAATCGAGGGGGGCATATTTGCACTCACGGAGACATTTGACAAGACCTCAAAAGTATTAAAAATTTTGAGGTCTTTTTATTCACAGCAGCCCTGCTCGTTTTAATAACGCCTCTGGATCTGGCTTTTGCCCGCGGAATTTTATGTAAAGCTCCATCGGGTCCATCGTGCCGCCCTGTGAAAGCACAAAACCTTTAAACCTGTCAGCTACCTTTTTATTGAAAATACCTTCTTGTTTAAACAATGCGAAAGCATCCGCATCCAAAACCTCGGCCCATTTATAACTGTAATAACCAGCTGAATATCCGCCTTGAAAGATATGGGAAAATGAAGTGCTCATACAGTTTTCCTTCACATCGGGATATAATTGGGTGTCATCAAAAGCAGCTACTTCAAAAGCTTTTACGTCTTTTATTCCTGAAGGATCGCTGCCGTGCCAAGCCATGTCGAGCATTCCAAAACTTAACTGTCGCAGTGTTGCCATTCCTTCCAAAAAAGTAGCGGAATCCTTAATTTTTTCAACGTATTCCATGGGGATTACTTCCCCAGTTTTGTAATGTGTGGCGAAAAGCTCCAAGGTTTCTTTTTCATAACACCAATTCTCCAAAATCTGGCTGGGTAATTCCACAAAATCCCAATAAACACTTGTTCCCGAAAGACTCGGGTAGTGGGTGTTTGCAAGCATTCCGTGCAATGCGTGACCAAACTCGTGGAACAAAGTTGTGACTTCATTAAAAGTCAAAAGCGAAGGTTTGCTCGCAGTTGGTTTTGTGAAATTGCAAACAATGGAAATATGTGGGCGGTCATTTATTCCGTCCTTAATTTGTTGCGGTTTATAGGAAGTCATCCACGCGCCATTTCGCTTTCCAGCACGCGGGTGGAAGTCTGCGTAAAAGATGGCAACCAATTCGCCTTCGTCGTCTTTTACTTCGTATGTTTTTACGTCTGCGTGGTATTTATCGATGTTTTGCACTTCTTCAAAATGGAGACCGTAGAGTTTTTCCGCAACGGTGAAAACTCCGTTAATTACATTTTTTAGTTCGAAATAGGGCTTCAGCTTTTCATCGTCGAGATTGAAAAGTTTCTGTTTTAGTTTTTCGGAATAATAAGCGCCGTCCCATTTCTCCAAACGGTCGATGCCGTCCAATTCCTTCGCGAAAGCGGTCAATTCATCAAACTCCTTTTGAGCGGCAGGTTTTGCCTTTCCCAGCAATTCATTCAAAAATGACTTTACTTTTTCGGGTGTTTCAGCCATTCGTTCCTCCAAAACAAAGTGCGCGTGACTTTTATAGCCCAACAAATTGGCCCGTTTATGGCGAAGATTTGCAATCTGCAAAACGTTTTGTTGGTTGTCCAAAGCGTCATTATGAAATCCTTTTGCACCAAAGGCAATTGCCATTTTTTTGCGTAGCTCGCGATTGTCGGCATAGGTAACGAACGGAACGTAACTTGGATAATCCAAAGTGAAAACCCAACCTTTTTTTTCTTTTTCCTCTGCAGTTTGGGCAGCGGCTTCAATCACGCCTTCTGGCAATCCCGAAAGATATTTTTTATCTGTTAGGTGAAGCTCGAATTTGTTAGTTTCTGCCAAAACGTTTTCCCCGAAAGTAAGTTTCAACTTGGAAAGTTCTGCGTCAATTTTGCGCAATTCTTTTTTCTTTTCTTCGGAAAGATTGGCGCCGTTTCTTGAAAAAGCCTTGTATTTTTTGTCGAGCAGCATCTGCTGCTCTTCGGAAAGATTTAATGAGTCCTTTTGATTGTAAACCGTTTTTAGTCTTTCAAACAAAGCCTCATTCAGCAACATATCATTACTGAATTCCGTAAGCATAGGCGATATTTCCTGAGCTATTTTCTGTATTTCGTCATTGGTTTCGGCACTGTTGAGGTTGAAGAAAATGCTTGTTGCTCTTTCCAACTTTTCACCTGTATTTTCCAAAGCTTCCACTGTATTTTTAAAAGTAGGAGCTTCCGAGTTGGAAGTTATGGCATCAATTTCACTCTTTGTTTCGGCAATCAATTTGCTGATAGCGGGGAGGAAATGTTTATTTTCTATTTTGGAAAATGGGGCGGTGTTGTATGGTTGTAATAGAGGGTTATTATTCATAATTTATTACTAGTTCTGTGTCTGGTCGAGCGCAGTCGAGACCTAACTACTTGTAGATAATTTTTTACTTAGAATGACCTCTCGACTGCGCTCGAGGGGACATTTATATAATATTTAAAACTGAATACTGCTACTGACCACTGCGAACTTTCGCAGCCCCTTCTTCAACCTTCATCTTCAAGCCTTCTTTATAGGCAACAATCTTGTCGAGAACACATTTATCTGAAGAACCAATAATCTGTGCGGCAAGAATTCCTGCGTTTTTTGCGCCATTCAATGCCACCGTGGCAACTGGAACGCCGCCTGGCATTTGGAGGATGGACAGAATGCTGTCCCAGCCATCAATGGAATTGCTGGATTTTACGGGCACGCCAATAACCGGAAGTGGCGACAGCGAAGCAATCATCCCCGGAAGGTGTGCCGCGCCGCCCGCGCCTGCAATAATTACCGTAATACCTCTTTTATGGGCGTTTTTCCCGTAATCAAAAAGTTTGTCTGGAGTGCGGTGGGCGGAAACAATATCCACTTCCACTTCAATGTCGAATCCTTTTAAAATATCTACCGCTTCCTGCATTACTGGCAGGTCGCTGGTGCTTCCCATTATTATTGCTACTTTGCTCATATTTACTAGTTCTGTGTCAGGTCGAGCGCAGTCAAGACCTACTTCATTATAATAATCCTGTTTAATAAGGACCTCTCGACTGCACTTCGACTGCTTTCAGTACAGGCTATTCGAGGGGACATTTTATTTCTATGTCTGGTCGAGCGCAGTCGAGACCTCATCGGCAGTTGGTCTATATTTTGAATGTGTCATATTCCTACATTCTGCGAGTATTTGAAGCATTTCAAAATCCTCATTAGCCAAAGCTTTCTTTTTTTGCGCACTCCATTTTTTTATTTTTTTCTCGAAATATATGGCTTGTTCCACATCATTGAATTCTTGATGGAATATTAATTCCAAAGGTCTTCGTTTGTATGTGAAACAAGATTTATTTAATCCATTCTGGTGTTCATCGAACCGTCGTGAAATGTTATTTGTGAATCCTGTATAAAGTAAACCATCTGAACATTCTAATATGTAAATGTAATATGATTTCATTTAAGAACAGAATAGTTTGAATTATTGTTCTGTGTCTGGTCGAGCGCAGTCGAGACCTATTTCATTATAATAATCCTGCTTAATAAGTACCTCTCGACTGCGCTCGAGGGGACATTTTGGTTTTAAAGATTGTTAACATTTGCGTTTCTGGTCTAGCGCAGTCGAGACCTACTTCATTATAATCCTGTTTGATAAGGACCTCTCGACTGCAGTTCGACTGCGCTCAGAACAGGCTATTCGAGGGGGCATTTTATTTCGAAATAACCTCAATGGTCCTCTTAACCTCCTCCGCAATCTTGCGTGCTTCGTTGAGGTCTTTGTTTACTATGGTTACATGGCCCATTTTTCTAAAAGGGCGGGTTTCTTTTTTGCCGTAAATGTGGGGCGTTACGCCTTCCATTGCGAGGATTTTTTCTATGTTTTTATACACTACCGCGCCTGTATGGCCTTCGGCGCCAACTAAGTTAACCATAATGCCGCCAACTTTGCTGTCGGTATTTCCCAAAGGTAAATCTAAAATAGCTCTTATTTGTTGCTCAAACTGATTGGTATAACTGGCTTCTATGCTGTAATGGCCGCTATTGTGGGGCCTTGGCGCTACTTCGTTTACGAGTATTTCATCGTCTTCGGTTTGGAACATTTCTACCGCCAAAAGACCTACATGTTTAAATGCTTCGGAAACTTTTGTTGCCACAGCCCTTGCTTTTTTTGCAACTGCTTCGTCTATTCTGGCAGGGCAGATTACGTATTCCACCTGATTGGCTTCGGGATGGAATTCCATTTCAACTACGGGATAGGTTTTTACTTCCCCGGAAGGATTTCTGGCTACTATTACTGCCAGTTCATTTTTAAAGGGAATCAATTTCTCTGCAATACAAGCGCCTTCCGAAAGCGGAATAACATCTTCGGCTTCGCGGATAATACTTACGCCTTTACCGTCATAACCTCCGGTGCAGCTTTTCCAAACAAAAGGAAAGTGCAATTCCTTCCTAACTATCGCTTCGTTTAGATCGTTTTTGTCTTTAAAAACTTTAAAAGGCGAAGTTGGTATTTGATGTTCTTTATAAAACTGTTTCTGAATTCCTTTATCCTGAATATTGCGAAGCGTGGCGGCGCTTGGATATACTTTTATGCCTTCGCTTTCCAGCTTTTCAAGCGCTTCAATATTTACACCTTCAATTTCAAACGTGAGTACGTCCACCTTTTTTCCGAAGTTATAAACCGTTTCAAAATCCATCAAATCGCCTTGCTGAAAATGGTCTGCTGCTATACGGCAGGGAGCTTCGGCGCTAGGGTCTAGAACGCTGGTGCGTATGTCCCATTTGCGGGTTTCGTAAAGCATCATTTTGCCCAACTGCCCGCCGCCTAGAATGCCGAGGGTGAAGTTGGTGGAGAAGTAGTTCATATCAGTTGTGGGTTGTGGGTTCTCAGTTGTCGGTTGTCAGTTGTCAGTTGTCAGTTGTGTTGTTGTTGTTGTTGTTGTTGTTGTTGTTGTTGTTGATTTTTTTGGCTCTTGACTCTTGACTCTTGACTCTTGACTCTTGGCTCTTGACTCTTGGCTCTTGGCTCTTGGCTCGTCGCTTTTCGCTCGTCGCTTTTCGCTAGTCGCTTTTCGCTTTTCGCTTTCTGCTTTTCGCTTTTCGCTTTTCGCTTTCTGCTTTTCGCTCGTCGCTTTTCGCTTTTCGCTTTTCGCTTTTCGCTTTTCGCTTTTCGCTTTTCGCTTAAATCGAATGCAAAGATAGTAAAATGTGAGTAGGTGAATGGGTGAGTTTGTGAGTATGTGAATTCCTGAAACTTAAGACGTGAAACGTGAATCGTGAGACGTTATTCTTTATAGTTTTGGATTAGGGGTGCTATTGCCGCCATCTAAACACATTTTCCAAATACCGTCCGTTTTCTTTTTCCAGATGGTTACATAATTGCCGTAATATGTTGTGTCTGGTGTTTTGAACTGCCAATCGCCCCAGCTATATCCTAACTCGCCAGATTTTGCCACTTCTCCATTTATGGGTTGCCAAGTGATGGTTTTGATGTCATTATCTTTATCAAACGAATTTGCAAAAGCCGTTTTTCCCACTATAGGTAATTGCCCATTGCCAAGTTTTACAAAACTGCTATCGGCAACGGTTAAAAGCGCGTTATTGAAACCAATTTCAGTTGCAAGCTTACTGGCATCGGTATCTGCCTTTATAATTTGTTGCAAGGATTGGTCTTTGTTATTTTGAGTTTGCTCATTGCAAGCCCAAAAAATTGCAAAAACGAGTAGATATTTTAATTTCATAATTTTATTATTTAAACAATATTATAAGAGACGCCTTATGGTTGAATAAGTTACGGAAGGGTTTGGGATTGATTCCATTTTTTCCTCTTCTCTTGGAAGAAAGTGGAATCGTATTCAGATATTATTCTTTTTGGTTTATATTTGAATAGGTTGTTATATAAACTTTGAATATTTCAATGCGCACTAAAATCTAAATTTATGAAAAAACTGTTCTCTTTACTGTTCATTTCACTATTGTTTTTGGGTTGTAAAAGTGATGATAATGACAATGTTGAAGAACAGGAGCAATTAGCAATAATTGGAAATTGGCGGCTCGTAGATTGGTATGACGATGTTCCGCGGGATATTAATGGCGATGGAAATGCCTCTACCGATCTGTATTCGCAATGGAACGGCTGCAGAAAGGGGAATATCTTGGTTTTGAAAGAAGATTTTACAACACGCTTAATTTATACCGGCACCAACAATAATCCTAAATGCCCTCCTGGATTGGAGACCAATGATACATTTACCATAGAACCTTGGTATTATGACAGTAGCTACGAGGAATTGGTTTTTATGGGAAGTGATTATTTAGACCCTTATGAAATTATGGAGTTGAACGATACCACCCTTGTGCTAAAGGGCTCGGGCATTTTTACTTGCTGTGATCCGAATATATCTTATTTTACCGATGGCTACTTAAAATTTCAGCGGGAATAGTTTGGCGATAATCATTGGCTTGTTGGACGGTTGGATTCTTGGATAGTTTGATATTTTTACCTGCAACCTGCAACCTGCAACCTGCAACCTAAAGCCTAAAAAGCGTAGTAACAATAACCCCTTTCCCATCATTTAAAACAACAGCCGATAATTCCCGCTCTTCTTTCACCTCAAAATTAAAGTGTGGTGCTAAAATGTTTACCCCACTTTGTATTTTCAATCTATTCCCTTGTCCGGAAATAATATCCTTATTGGGAATAAAATCGCCTTCGGGAATGTGTTCTGTTAGAATAACATATTTATATGCAGCCAATTTGTTTATAATACTTTGTATTTCGGCATTGGATAGATGTTGAAGCACCTGCCGTAGTATTGCACAATCGCCAGCAGGCAAATTAGCTTCTGCGATGTCTAAACACTGGAACTCTAAATTGGGTGCTTTAAAGGTTTCTTTATTGTGCGCTATCAGGCTTGGTACTATATCTACTGCAACATATTTTTTAGTGTGATGAACCAATTGTTTGCCTACATTAAAATCGCCACAGCCTAAATCGCATACCGTTAGTGGGTTTTTAAAAGAAATTAAAAATGAGCTTACTGCGGCTATATATGGCTCCACTATTTCTGGATTGTGCGATCCCTCTCCTGAATAGAAATCTGCATTGTTGCCACCCCAAAGGTTCTTTTCATAAATCTGTTCCATGGCGCGCTTTGTGGGCCAGGGGGTTTTTGGTTTTTTGGGTTGGTTTTCTTTCTTCTCCACGAATAAGGAATTGGTGTTCAAATGTACTATTAAAAAGCTGTAAGCTTAAAACCCAAATGCTTCGCCCCCTTTTAAGGGGGAGATCCGCCACTGGCGGAGAGGGGGTGCTTCTTAAGCGTAAATCAGCACGTTCATCACTCATTCACAAACTCACAAACTCACAAACTCACTCATTCACAAACTCACTCATTCACAAACTCACTCATTCACAAACTCACTCATTCACAAACTCACAAACTCACATATTCACCCATTCAAAAAATTACAGCCTTCGGCATACAGTAGTAGATGTGACCTTTAAACAATTTAAATGTAGGAAAAACCACACACTCAAGTAGCGTTGGGCTCCTCTGAACGACCCCATTAACGGCGATTTTAATTTTATCGTTTAGGTTTCCTCTCAATGACCATATGGATGATGGATTGCACCGTCATTGCCGAAATATTTTGGCGATGGCCTTACCTATTTCGTCCAGTTTTTCCAAAGGTTGTTTTATTGTGGCATCGGTTAAATCAATTCCATTTCTATCGGTTTCCCTTTCTTGTAAAGGATAAATAATTATAAAACTATTCTGTTTAAAGCGCTCATTTAGGTACTTTGGTATTTCAACCATACTATTTTGGTAGGAGGGATTGTTTTTTCTGCTTAAAACAACAATTATATTATCATCCTTATGAAATTCCTGTGACAGTTTTAAAAATTCCAACCAATTGTCGCATTCCGTAAACTGTGCCTCAATTGGATATTTTAGGTGTATATCCTTTATAAATTTCAAGGTTTCCTCAGTAGCATAGAATGATAATTTGGCACCGGAATTTTTAGCAATATTCCATAATTTCACTAACCAATATGGAAACCCAATTTCCTTTTCTGCCCTGCTGGGAACTATCACCACATGTCTTTTTATGGTTGCCAGGGGCTGTACCGATTTATAGATTAAGGTGGTTGTATCGCATTTGCTTAAAATACCTTCAGAGAGCTGCCCTAAAAAGGAATCAGATATGCCCTTGCTTTCGTGTAGGCCTAATATCAAATCGGTTATTTTCCGCTCTTTTACAACGCTTATTATTCCATTTACTATGTTGAGATCATACCTAAGTAGTCCGTGCAGGATGGTATCGGTTGCAGAGGCTGTTACAGTGGCCCGGGTGAGTATTTTGTTTGCTATTTTGTCTGCGGAGCCATCATTGTATTGGTTGTAAATTATATTCAGGGCGTAGAGACCATCCTTATTTTTAGATGACTTTATAATCACACCTAAATTTACAAGTTCGTCCGTATTCTCAATGTTGTTAATAGGAATCAAGATTTTCTCTTCTAACAAATACTCATTGTCCAAAGTGCCATATGCCTCTGCCAGTGCAATGTTTTTTGCCCCCCGTTGCGCTACGAACGAAGCAATGGTACAGGTAAAAAGAATCATAAGGATAGTGCCGTTTAAAATATTTTCACCTAGCAAACGTATGGGTTCCCCAGTGGGGGTCTCTCCGATGACTATGGAATAACCCACCAAAACCGCGGCAAGGGTAGCTGCAGCCTGCGCATTGCTCAATCCAAAAATAATGCTTCGCTCATCAACGGAAAGTTTGTAGGTTTTTTGCGTGAGCCAAGCTGCAATAAATTTTGCCAAGGTGGCAACAACAATCATTACGGCACCTACTTTAATTGTTTCCCAATCCTTAAAAAACACACTGTAGTCAATGAGCATGCCCACGCCAATCAGAAAAAAAGGAATAAAGATTGCATTGCCCACAAATTCTATTCTATTCATAAGGGGTGAGGTATGGGGAATAAGCCTATTAAGGGTAAGTCCCGCCAAAAAAGCCCCAATAATGGCTTCAATTCCCGCCAATTCAGCCAATACTGCCCCCAAAAAAACCATCATCAGCACGAAGATGTATTGTGAAACGCTATCATCAAATCTTTTAAAAAACCATCTGCCAATAAGGGGGAATAGCACTATCACAATCAGGCCAAAGAGCAAAATGGAAATGGAAAGGCGTATCCAAAATTCCGTGTTTACTTCACCAGTGGTCATTCCCACAATTATGGCCAGCACCAAGAGTGCCAAAGTATCGGTAATCATAGTGCCTCCTACGGTAATGTTTACGGCCCTATTTTTTGCGACGCCAAGTTTACTTATCAGCGGATATGCAATAAGGGTATGGGATGCAAACATACTTGCCAATAAAATTGTAGAGGCCCAAGATAACTCCAGAACCCACCGTCCCGCCAAAATACCTAACCCCATTGGAACAAGAAAGGTGTACATGCCAAAGACGAAACTTTTGCTGCTATTCTTTTTAAAATCGGCCAAATCTATTTCCAGCCCCGCTAAAAACATAATATATAGCAGGCCCGCAGTACCCGAAAGGATGATGCTGCTGTCGCGTTCCATTAAATTAAAACCGTGGGGGCCAATAATTGCACCCGCAATTATAAGTCCGAGAAGGGGAGGTATTTTAATTTTATTGAGAACAATTGGGGCAAAGAGAATAATTGCCAAAATCAATAGGAACTTTATTACAGGATTGGTAAGGGGTAAGGAAATTTCAAATACGTTCCAAATTAGCATGGTATAAGTGGACCTAAAGTATTTGTGGGCTATATTGGAATAATCTATAGCTATTCTAAGGCCGAATAAAATTAGCGTATTTCTTTTATAATATACAGTTGGATGAAAAAGAAAATTTAGTGATATGGGGTTTGTTTTTTATTCGGACTTTGGAAGTCGGTGGCTTCCCAGCGAGCGCTGCGCGGCAAATCGAAGATTCAACGGAGTTAATCTCATGAAACTACTTGCCTTCATGTATGGAACTACGCCTGAACAGATTGCTTCAGTCGTAAATTCCTTCGCAATGACGTCTGCAGATGGATAGTGGAGAGTTCCGATAAAATTCAAAATAATAAATTCTAAACTTAAAACTTAAAAGTTCCAATCACAATTAACAATTCCACATTTAAAAACAGCTTGGAGGACCCAAAAAAATTTCGTTCGTAGTCTGGGGGTATAGTGTTCGTAGTTAGTTTAGGTACTTTCGTAGAATTATGCCTAAAAAATTTTGATAGTTCAACAGACCAAAATAAATTAACTGCTTTAAAGCACGATTAAGTTTTAGTGAAATTAGCGGTTAAAAAAAGTGTACAAAACAATGCTTTCACTTGCATTACCCCCCCTTTCACATGCCCAGAGGGGATATTCACATGAAAACAACCAAAAAAATTTGATATACCTATTGTGATTTATAATTTTCATATCTAAAAATTAAAGGATAGTATTTTTTATAAATGTTGATAAACCATAAAGTGATTAAATGCAATTATTCTGAGTGGGAGGCTATTTTACTGATTCCGGAGGGTATTTCCTTGATTGGGGCAATGAACGTGATATTAATAAAAGAAAACGATTATATTTTTACGAAAATAGGTTAATTAGAAAATAAGATGTTTCAAAGGAGTGTGGGTAATATAATCTAAATGACTGTAAGGAATATCAAAATTGAAGAGAGGGCTATAACCGTATGCAGTGTATGGTTTAATCATACAATTTCAAAAATTTAGAAGTTTAGATTTATCAATATATTTTTTATGATTCATCAACATCTAAATCAAAAAAAGGCGATTCCGCCGATAAATACGGAAAACCCTTCCAAGAAACGAGGGGTTTATAAACCGGATTTAAATAAATAGCAATTATGTTTATGTGATTGAGCAGAAGTTTACGATGGAAAAAGAAAGTACATTACGGGTTTTGTTGGTTTCGGATAAGGTGTCTTATCTCAGAAACTATCGAACGGCCTTTGAGAGGATTGAAAACTCCTCCCTAAACACTTCCTTTGCATTTACCGAACAGGATGCCTACGATACTGCTCTTAATTTTATAAAAAAAATGGATGCGAGCGAACTGTTTGATGTTATCTGCCTACAGATCAACATTCCTCCAGGAATCCATAGGCAACAGGAGGATGGCAGTAACTTGGGAATTTTGCTGCGCCGTCGCTTTCCGGAGGCCATAATTATTCTGGATGCCAACTTCTCCATCACCTACAATTATTGGAACCTCCTTAAGCTAGTAGATCCCCAGGCCATTATTGGCGATGATTTTGATTTAGTTTCCGAACTTCCAATGCACTTAACGCAAGCCCTTAAAAGGCCACGCTATATTTGCCCCAGCATGCAAGCTGCGGTGATGAATCATTTATGTTGCAAAATTGATTTGGACGCCTTTGAGCGAGACCTACTATTCGAACTCTCCAAAGGAACGCGTATGGCTGCCCTGCCAGATATTTTGAATATGTCCATCAGCACTATTGAGAAACGCAAAAAGCGGTTGAAGGAACGCTTTGAGGTGGAAGGGGAGGACGACAGCATGCTTATCATAAAGGCCAGAGAGAGTGGTGCACTATAAACCCTCTTTATGTAACTTCCCTCAAAAATTTCCATAAACTCCGCAATAGATATGCGGAAAAATAATCTTTGAACGCTTTGTAACTACCTAATTTTATGAATGTTAAAGAAACATTTATTTAATTATGGGCTTTACAGTACCTTATATAGCAAGCGTAAAACGGAATGCAGCAGTTGTGGTCTCCTATCTGTTTGTGTTATTGTTTTTGTATGCTGCCGTGAGCAAGCTCTTGGATTTTGAAACCTTTGAGGTACAATTGGCACAGTCGCCGCTTCTAAGTGCATACGCTGGTGTAATTGCATGGGCAGTTCCTGGTTTGGAAATTCTTATTGCCGTTTTATTGACCCTTCCAAAATATAGAATCCAAGCCCTTTATGCTGCTTTTACCCTAATGGTGATGTTCACGGCCTATATCTATATCATACTTAATTTCTCCGACTTTATCCCCTGCTCCTGCGGTGGGGTGCTGGAAAAATTGAGCTGGACACAACACCTTATTTTTAATGTAGTTTTCATAATCCTGGCGGGGGTGGCGGTCTTTTTTACTGCGCAAAGGAATAATAAAAAGACTTTGCTTTTACTTGCCACCCTTGCCATTTTTGGAATTGCTACCGTTACGCTGTTATTTGCCTTTTCTGAAAAGAAGATGCATCGAAATAATGCGTTTCAAAGAAGATACCCGCATCATCCTGCGAATGAAGTAGCGCGTCTGGACATTGGTTACAATTCCTATTATATTGCAGGCATTACCAAAGACAGTGTCTATCTTGGCAATACTACTGCTCCCTTACATGTATTGTCCATAGATAGGGAGCTACAGGATTCAATACACCGAAATATAAAAATTCCCAATACGAAACTCCCATTTAAATCTCTTACAGTCGTAATTGGAGATAGTCTGTTTTATTTAATGGATGGGAGTGTTCCGCTTATTTTAAAAGGAACGACCTCCTCATTAACTGGAACAAAACCATTTCAGTTAGACCAAAAATTCTTACGGGCTGCGCCGATGGGCAAAGATGATTTTGTAGTGCGGGGGTTTGATCCCGTTACAACGGCCAATGTATTGGGAAAGGAAAGGGTTGGGGATTCTATGATATCCACTCATTATCCTAAGTTAGTGACAGCTTATGATGATCCCTTCTTTGATACGGACGGCCTCCTGCTATACAACCAACAATTGAAAAAAGTGATTTATGTGTATTTCTATAGGAATGAATTTGTCGTTGCCAACAATGATTTCTCGCTTGCTTATATCGGAAAGACCATAGATACCATTTCACGGGCGCAACTGGATGTTAGGACCATTGCTTCCAAAAACGAACGAAAAATGGGGAAGAATCCAATCTTTGTGAACTTACTGGCCTCCACCTATGGGGAATATCTTTTTATACAAAGCGACCGCTTGGGAAAATATGAATCAGAAGAGATTGTAAAATCAGCCTCCATTATTGATGTCTATAGCCTAACGGACCAAAACTATTTGTTCAGCTTCTATCTATACCATAGCGGACTTAAAAAGCTTCATGAATTCAAGGTTGAAGGCAACGACCTTTATGCCCTTATTGATAATTACCTGATTCTATATAAACTCAAAGATGATAATTTCAACGCAAAAGGAGGGAACTAAAAATACTATATAGTGAAGGGGTGAGACCGAAAACCTTTAGAAAAGAGTAGGTCATTATACTTAATTTTCAAAATTTTAATATTATGAAAAACCTTAAAAAGAAGTGGCTCTTGCCCGTTATGGCAATTGCCCTTGCAGTTGGTGGTGCGTTTGCAACCAATGCAGCAAAAGCGGATAGTAGTTTATCGACTATCGGCTATCTCAGTGTCCATAGACCATGTGACACTCCTGTAACTTGTGGAGAGACTGGTCTCCCTGGATGTACCATTTCAGGGTTTGGAGAAGCCTTTGGTATGGAAAACAACTGTACCCGTGTATTGTTTAAACCCAATTAAAGTGGTTTTGGAAAGGCTGGTTAGAAATAACCAGCCTTTTTATTTTAATGGGGACGTGTCATCCAGTCTGGAGCGGCTGTATCTTTAAGATAATGGTCGAACCACTCCCGAATGCGGTTTGTCAAGTCAATTTGATTTTCTGAATTTTTCATCTCGTGGCCTTCCTCTGGGTATAACAACATGACGTGCTCTTTGCTTAATCTTCTCAGGCCCACAAACATTTCCACGTGCTGTTCCCAATTAACGTTGCTGTCATGCTTTCCTGCCCATGATAAGAAGGGAGTTTTTACATTTTGAAGCTGGTGGATTGGGGAATTGCGTTCGTATGCCTCCGGAATATTAAAATAACTATCCCCCATACGCCATTGTCCCTTTTCAAAACGCGGGTATTGTGGCCTATCCCATATCCACGCCATAGAAAGATAAAAGCTAAGCATATTGCTTGCGCCCGCACCCGAAACAACCGTGGCAAACAAATCAGTTTGGGTCAGGATAAACATAGATTCGTATCCACCAAAGGAATGGCCATACAGGCCTAATTTCTGTTTATCAATAAAGGGATATTCCACTACTTTTCTTACCCCGGCAGTAACACATTCAGTTGCCGATATTCCAGGATCGCCAATTTTATACACTATATCAGGATAAAAAACAAAATAGCCTTCGGTGGTATAGTTGGAAACGGAAAAGCCGATTGAATTGTGTTGGGTCGGATTATGGTAATGGTGCAGGTCATCTGATAGCTGCTCATAGCAGAAGGTAATCATTGGGTATTTTTGTTGTGGATCAAAATCTGCAGGGTAAAACAGCGCTCCCTTAAGGGAATCACCATTTGGAGTAGTGTATGATACCAATTCGGAATGGCCCCATTTGTACTTGAAATGCTTCGGATTGGATTGCCTTATCTCCAGCGGTTTCGCATTTTTTATATCCCTATACATTAGTTTTGAAGGCATGTCATAGCGTTCCTCTGTATAAACCAAGTGCTGTCCGTTGTTAGATGCTCTCAGGTCCTTGATAAAGCTATCCTTAAAAATAATTTCTACTAATCCTTTTTTGCTTGTGTAATTAAAATAACCTGTGCTTTCGGTGTGGGTATTTCTGGCGGTTATGAAGACGCCCTCCCGAAGATTAAATAACTTGGCGGTTTGTGCTTCAAATTTCGGATATTCGAATCTGCCATCAGCAAGGCGGTAGAGTCTGTAGATAGTCGATCTTTGCTTGCCCTCCGTAAGTTTTTCTGCCTTCTTTCCATCTGGGGTGATTGCCCAAATATCGTATTCATCATAAAGGAGAATTTCCTTTTCATCGGTGGACCAACCTGGGTTGCCGTAGGAGGGTGGGGGAAGGTCCCTGCTTGTTTTGGAATTGGAGAACCCTGCTTTTAAATTAACCGTAATATTGGTGCGTTTATCCTTTTCGGAATCATATACCCACCAATTGCCTTCTTTAAAATAGGCCAAATATCTGCCCGAAGGGGACATCTGGAATTCAAATCCGTGTGGTTTCTCCACTACTGGGGTATGCCTTCCAGTCTCAATATCATAAACATCAATGGTTGAAAGCGGCTCACTTTCCTCATAGGAAATAGAACGATCCTTAAGGCTATAGGCATAGGCATACTTTGCGTCAGTTCCAAATAATGTACAAGTGTGTATGGAATCACCAAGAAATTTCCAATGGTCTTTCTTGGGTCGCCAGTTTATCATCATGGAAGGATTGTAAAAACTTTGCTTTGAATACCCATACCCAGGATATAAAAGCTGATCCTTGGTGTTCCAGATTTCAACCTCCGCCTCCGGTTCAACTTTGGGATTAGGCGGTTCCGTTTTCTTTAATTTCACATAGAAGAAAAGCTTGGTGCCTTCTGCCGAAAATAAAAGCGTAGGCCTTCTGTCTGTGGTTATATAGAGCTCTTCCGAATCGGCATCAAAGACCTTGTGATTGTTAGGATCTGGTACGTTTCCAAAGAAGTGTAAGCTTGTATAGTTTGTGCCGGCACCTTGAAAAAAGGCTAGACCAAGACCGGAATCAGTCCAAGTAAGATTGCTAAATGCGTCTTCTTTGTTGCTAAGAAGGAGAGTCGTTTTTTTGGAGTTTAGTCCAAGCACTATTACTTTATTATCATTCGTTTCCTCCTGAACAAAGGCTATATAATCGCCCGAAGCATTGTACTTAAACTCTGTTACATTGGGGTATTTCGTAACTGTGCCGTTCCCTAGCCCCTCAATAATAAGCTGCGGCTTTTCTGCTTCTGGTTGCTGTTGCAAAGAGGCCACAGTCTGTGAATTTGGGGAGCACATATACCAGGTTACATTAGGCACAAGTTTCTCTTCTCCATTCCGTAAATTGACCCTCCAGAATTTGTTGTCGCGAGTGCGAGAGAACATCCAATTCCCATCGGCTGAAAAATCCCCAAAAAAAGCATTGGGAAGGATGTGCTTTGTCTTTTTTAAAATATTTTCCACCACCAGCGTATCTTCCCCTTCTTCGTAATACAGGCCATAGCTAACCCACTTGCCATCGCTTGAAATCTTTTCCAATTCTAATGTATGCCAGCTTTTATAATCCGCCACGGTAAGCGTTTCCTTTTTGTCGGCCTGCCCCCAGAGAGGGCAAGCCAAACAAAAACACAGGAAAAAAACTACATTGTGAATGCTAATCCAAGGTAATCTATAGGCTTTAAATTTGTTCTTCATCTCAATATCCAGGGTTTTGGGGTTGCAGGTTGGGGTTTACCAAAAGTTCCTTTTCGGGAATGGGCAACAGCCTATCGGTGGTATTCCACCCCGGTTTAATAGGGCCTAAAGCTTCATCCAATTGGTTGGTGCGTTTTAGGTCAAAAAAGCGATGGCCGTGTTCGGTGAACAATTCCACCCTTCGTTCCTGTAAAATGGCGGTTAGCAATTCACTCTCTGAAGTGGCAGTAGTATTGCCCAAGCCAGCACGGATTCTAATTTTATTGATGTCGGCCTGCGCTCCCGCAATATCGCCCATTCTTGCACGGGCTTCCGCCCTTATAAGATATTGTTCTGCCATTCGGAATACTATGGAATATTCCTCTGAGCTGCTGGCCCCAAAGCCCAATTTGTACTTATAGGGAAAATACCAGATATTTGTTCCGTCAGTAACTTCCCCCACCCAATGTTCCTTTCGTAGGTCTGCAGGTTCAAAGGCCATTGCCAAAGTATTGCTCATTGCGAGGGTGAAGGGAGGGGCTGCAAGTACAATAAAGGTCTGTGCCTCTAATGTATTTTTGTTTGAATCATCCGGGCTGAACTGCCATAGGGTTGAGGCGCTTGTTTTTAGGAAGACATTTTCTACGTTGGGCTCCCATCCATTGCTATCAATTACCTGTGAAGCGTATAGCTCTGCCTCCTCCCAATTTTCGTTATATAGCTGTATTCTGGCCAATAGGGCGGTGGCGGTGCTTGCCGTGGGACGAACATGTTCACCACTGCTGTCCGTTTCCGGCAACAAGGCTTGCGCCTGTAAAAGATCGGCAATAATCAACGCATATACTTCTTCCGTAGCCTGGCGTGGAGCCGATTTGTTTTCCAAATAGTTGGTGGTAGTAATATAAGGGATATCACCAAAAAGGTTTAACATGTAAAAATGCACCAATCCCCGTATAAAGAGTGCTTCCCCTTTAAACACCCTTTGTTCTTCTGTTGAAAAATAGGGGGAATCGGTAACACCTTCCAGAATGGCATTGGCTGCATAAATTTGGTTGTATGCTCCATTCCATAATTCGGCTACAAAGGGATCATTGCCTGCCAAGGTATTTTTATAAAACTGTTCCTCGGGCAGCCCGAAAGGACTGTAATAGTCCATTTCATCAGTATAATTCCCCAAAAGGTTAGAAAGCCCTTGATGGTCGCCCGTTAAAAGAACCTTGGTTCGTAGGGAGGCATAAATCCCCACCATGGCAGCCTCAACTGCATTGGGGTCCTGAAAAAGGAGCTCTCCCGTAAGCAGATGGTCTGGGGTTTCAACTTCGAGATTCTCGCAGGAGAAAAGCAAGAGCAGCAAGGAGAGCAAGAATATATTTTTGAAACTACGTTTCAATAGTTGATTACTAGTTTTCATAAGTTCTCGTTTTTATTTTATTAAAAAGTTAATTCCACGCCCGCATTTATGACCTTAAGCGGCGGTAGATTATTGGTACTCAAAGTTTCTGGGTCGAGCCCTTTGTATTTTGTGAATGTCAATAGGTTTTGACCCTGAACAAATAGTTTGCATCCCACGCCCATGGTCCACTTTTGGGGGATGGCATAGGAAAGCGCAATATTTTTCAGGCGTATATACGAGGCATCGCCCACACTGCCAGTACTGCTATAAAAATTGTTATAAGCGGTATAGGCTTCATTGTTAAAGCCAGCCGAATACAATTGTTGCCCTGATTGATCTCCCGGCTCCTCCCAATGGTCTAATACTTCCGTGGGTTGGTTTTCCATTTGCCCGGGCATTGAAAAAGTTGATTGATAAATCCTTCCCTGCTGCTTTACGAACTGAAAGAGAAAATCTAAATTGAAATTAGCATAGGAAATTGAGTTCTGCAGGCCTCCAAAGTATTGCGGACTTAAATTGACCACCGATTTCAGGTCGTTGGGTTTGGAAATAATACCATCCCCATCAATATCCTGAAAGGTATAGATTCCCGTTTCTGGGTCAACTCCCGTGGCATTGTACAGCAAAAGAATATCCAAGGGTTCACCTACCACATAGGTATTTGCATAGGTAGAGGCTTCCAAATCTGGGAAAGAGATCAGTTTATTTTTTGGGTAGCTGATATTAAGAGAGGTTTCCCAACGGAAATCTCCCTTTTGAAAATTGGTAGTGGAAAGTTCAATTTCCCAGCCCGAGTTTTCTACAGTGGCATCTAAGTTTGCGTTTAAACTTGGGAATCCTGTAGTGCCGGGCAAGGGAATGCCCACCAATTGGTTGGAGGAGCGGTTTCGGTAATAGGAGGTGGTTACTGAAATCCTGTCCTTGAAAAACCCCAATTCCAGTGTGGCTTCCAGTTTTTTATTAACCTCCCAACCATAGTCCGGATTATAGAGTTGCACCGGTTGTAATCCCTGTATGCCTTGATAGGTTAGACCGCTAGGAATATAAGTGTCCAAGAACCTATAGTTTCCTATTTGGTCGTTGCCTGCGGTGCCATAACTGCCCCGTAGCTTTCCAAAACTTAAAAAGGATAAATTGTTTTTTAGTAGGGCTTCCTCCGAAAATATCCAGGCTGCACCTACAGCACCAAAATTGGCATATTGATTGGCAGGGCCAAAGCGGCTGGATCCATCACGTCTTGCGGTTATATTAGCGATATATTTATGGTCCCAATTCAGATTAAGCCGACCAAAAACCGCCTGATATTTATACACCTCATCGCTATTGGCAGTTATGGATAGGTTTGCTGCAGCTGCTGGATTATAGATAAGGCTATTGCTTGGAAAATCGCTGGCAGACTGTTGCAGTCGCGACGTTTTTTCCTTTTGGAAGGTGCTTCCCAAAAGGATATCTATTTTTCCCTTGCCCAATTCAACGTTATAGCCTATTTGTGGCTCTACGATCCAAGAAGTTCTGGAGCCATTGTTCAGTATAAGGGATGAGTAGCTACTGTCCAGCCCAAAAGCCGGGTCGTAAATGGTATGTGGTGCGATCCTACTTTCTTCCAGTGTATTAGCGACATACCCGAGATTTGCTTTTAGAATCAGGTTATTGATGGGTCTATAGGTCAATACCGTATTGGCGGTTAACGTATTGGTTGCGGATAGGTATTCACCATTCCAGGCCGCAAGTGGATTCTTGAAGGTGCCGTTTTCCCAATTCAGTTCCCCTTCGTCAGTGTATAAAGCTGGTGCGTTGGGGGGCAGCACTAAAGCTTCCCTGACAAGATTGAACGGTGGCAGGTCATTGCTGTCAAATACATAATTGCCGCTAAACTGGATATCAAATTTATCGTTTGGGGCGGTGTGGTTGAGGTTTACCAATACTGCACCCTTTTTATATTTAGAATCATCTGGAAATACGGTAGATTCTTCCCGATAATTCCCGTTTATCAAAAATTGCGTAAACGCGCCACCTCCGTTTATGGAAGCGCTAGCTGCGTGGTAATAAGCAGTTCCCCCAAGCAGTTCCTCTTGCCAATCGGTATAGCGATCCGGGTTCCAGGTGCCGTTAACGTCATAGGCGTTAACAGGATATTCGGTAAGGCCATCATTCACAAAGGCCTCCCAACGCATGGCAAGATATTGCTCAGTGTTGAGCAGATCCATACGTCTCGTGACTGTACCAACACCCGTACTGCTTCCCAGCTTAAAGGTGGTTTTTCCGCCCTTCCCTTTTTTTGTAGTGATTAGCACAACCCCATTGGCACCCCGGGAACCATAGATGGCGGTGGCATCGGCATCCTTTAAAATCTCGATGCTTTCAATATTATTTGGGTCTATGCCATTCAAGGCACTCTGGGCATCCCCCATGACAGGGGAAAGGTTGTAATCTCCCAAAGATTGCGAAGGATACGGCACCCCATCCACAATATATAGGGGTTCACTCCCATCTGCACGAATACTGTTGCGGCCACGGATGCGAACGGAAAACCCACCGCCCGGCACACCCGTAGTCTGTACAATATTCACCCCAGCCATCCGGCCCTGCATAGCGGCCAGGGGATTGGAAACGGGTTGTCTTTCAATTTCCTCTGCGGTGACCCGAGCAATACTGCCCGTTTTCTCCCTATCGGAAACCTTATAATACCCCGCATTGATCACCACCGCATCCAAAGCCTGCGCATCCACCTCCATAACAACATTATAAACAATGTCACCATCACTGCCACTGCGACTGCGACTGCGACTGACACTGCGACTGCGACTGAGACTGCCAACTGAAACCTCCTGCGTTTTATAGCCCACATAGGTAAACACCAGGGTATCGTTTGCGGAGGCACGAATGGAGTACTGCCCCTCCAGATCGCTAATGCTTCCCCGGGCGCTGTTCTTTACCAAGACGTTGACGCCACTAAGCGGGGCCGCGCCAGAGGTAATAATGCCACTAATGGTTTTTTGTGGCTGGTTCTGAGAAAAAATAGGGGAGTTGTAGGTGAGAAAGAGGGCAAAAGATAGTGCATAGGCATAGCTTCGCCTGTAATTATTTTTCATAATTTTGCATCAGTTAAGTGTTATACATTTATTTAACTACTGGCCTGCTCCAACGGTCGTCGAAAACTAGGAGCGGGTCATTTTTTTGAGTAGGTCCCCCCGGCCCCCGAAGGGGGAGAAGGTTCCTTTTTTTTAGTTTCCCCCGGTCCTCGAAGGGGGTGAGGATTACTGACTACTCAGTTGATTAAGGAATTAGCGAAGAGCGAATAGCGAATAGACGCTTCTCAATACTCAATACTAACTACTCAATACTACACAATTGCGAAGCTTCTTAAACGAAACTGATGCTTTGAAAGAAAGTTGAGGGAAGAAATAGCGACCAAGCCCAATACAAAAGGGCGCGGAACTCAACTTACTGCGTTAGAGGTACTGGTTACCTTGAGACAATAAGAGAGCCCACGCCCGGGTCGTGAGCAATCTACTTATCATCTCGTCTCAATTGAAAATTACCAGTTTTCTAACGCGAGAATCAAAGCGAAAGCTTCTAATTTTTTGCTCTTAGAAGAGTCGCAAATATATGTTATTGAAACAAATATAATAAAAAAATCAAATATGGACTATAGTCCGTTGAAAAAATCACTGATTATGAAGCTATTTGTACTCTATGGCAACAAAATTGACAGAAATCGAACTTTATGTTATTGCAAGAGTAAGAGAGATTCGTATAGATAGAGGATTAAGTCAGGAAAAATTATCTCTTGCATTAAATAAAGGCGTAGGATTTATTGGTGATAGAGAAGCACCTTCAAAAAGTGCCAAATACAATATTAAAAATCTAAATGAAATTGCTAAAATTTTGAATTGCTCTCCTAAAGATTTTTGGCCTGAAGAAGCTATTTAAGCTGATTACCATCTAAAATCATTTTGTTTTTAAATCATTTGAAGAAATAAATTCCTCGGGATATTTGAGAATTTTTCTTTTTGAATAATTTTCTACAAGTTCCAAAGTTTCCTTTCCAAAATTTATTTCGAATACAATTTTCTCCTTGGGAATTTTTAAATAGGAACTCAGTTCGTTAATTGATTCTTTAATCTGTAAATCTATTTTGTGCATCCATCGGATAATATTTCCTTGCAATGTTACAACTTCAGTACCGTGTCCAGATGTTGTTCTGCCGACACCCGGGCTAAAATAGACCGTGTCTCTGATTTTAGTCATTCCTAATGTATAACCTTTATCCCAGAGTATTTGTCTTTCTTTTGCGTTTACTTTTGGATTAACATCTTTCAGGTTTTTCATTTCAAAAGGCTCTAAAACGACAGGAAAATGATCGTGTAGAATTTCAATCCATTTTATGTCAGCGAAAATACCTGGAGTGTGTTTAGCAAGTCCAAGAAATAATATTTGACAATTATCAATATATGCAAATAATAATTCATTTCCTATCCCTACTTTTTTAATTGATAAATGAAAATGATGAATATTCCATTCATTCAATAAGTGGTCGTGAAATCGAGATTCAAGAAGTTTTTTACTTTGAAATCTATTCAAGTCTCCTCCATATTTTGCAAGGTTAAAAATAGTTTCTATTTCTTTTCGTTTGGGATGTGTAAAAAATTCATTCAATAATGGTGGACTCATTATTGCAATTCTTGGTTTGTTATCAATAAGCTTCATCCGAACCGTTAAAAAATCAAGGAGGGTATCTTTAAACGATTTGGATGCAGCAATCTTGAAACCTATCTTGGCGGCTTCCCTATGTATTTCCTGTTTAAATTGATTTTCAAAAATATAGTTATTCACTATGATTATTTATTCTGCGAGTAGATATGCCTTATTGTGGTAATCAATACTTTTTGAAGAAATTGTGTGATGTTTCAGTTTCAACATATTTTCATTTAATGGAATAGCTTTAAAGTCGAGCTCTATGTGACAATTTGGACAAACACATATCATATTTTCTAGAGCATCTATTCCATTGTGAGGTTTTCCTAAAGCAATAACGTGATGGACTTCAGAATAATATTTGTTCTTTCCAATTAAAACTTTGGTTTCACATATTTGGCAAGTGTTATTGTAGAGCTTTTTTATTCTTGCAACTAAATTCTTTTTGCGTAGTATAATCTCAATCTCCCTTAAGACACGAATTGTATTTTCCTTAGTATCATTTTTATCTTCGCCATCAAAGCCAACACCATTGATTAATTCTATTTCTCTTTTTGTGAACTTTACATAATTAGCAAGACTCTCTAGGCCATCAGTTATATGTAAATCTTTTTTTATTTGAAGGATTGGATTATTAATATAATCATCTCGTTTATGAAATATTACATAGCCATTTTTATCAAATAATACTCCAGGAAATCGAGTAAGATTATGATACCATTTTCCATCATGCCTATATAAAGCGTGTCTTGCATTAATAGATAATATTTTATTTAAATAACTTCCTGTCATAACAAATTTGCTTCATCAAAATATTTATCAATAATATACCGCGCCAATCCCGAATATTCTTTGTCAGCATCTTTAAATTTTTTTAATATTGTCATTTCTTCTCTCATAATCCCCTCAAACCAAACTTTTTCTTCATCCGAATTATTCAAGTATTTATTGTAATTAGCTATAGCTATTTCAACTCTTCGAATTTGAGCTTTGATTTGTATAATTTTCTCTTCTCTCGCTATTGCTAGCGGCAGCCTATGTAATGCATATGTAAAGATCGATTTTTGTGCTTTCTTTTCTTCAAAAGCAGTTAAATTATCATTTGAAATAATCGCGCCACTATCATCAAATTTGAAGTATTTCTCAATATTATAATCTTTACAAGGATTAAGTAGAAGCCTTTCAGATTCCTCTAATTCAAAAGCCTGTTCGTATGTCGCTCCATCGGTAAAATAAATTATTCCGTGTGAATATTTTAAACGATAAGTTTCTGTATTTAATGGAAATTTATCTAGTTTGCCTAATACTGCTTCTTCAATATTATTGCCATTTCGGAATTCATGTGTATTCGTTTGGTTACAGAATGGACAGGCAAATAGTAAATTTTCCCATTCGGAAGCCAGCCAAAAATACCCTGGTCTGGAAGGATTTGCACTCTGAATTTTTCCTTTGGGCCTGAAATGTTCTATATCGCCATTATAAATTGCTGTTATTTTACTCTCACAATAAGCACATTTCCCATTAAACATCTTTAAAAGTAGTTTCCTGACGCTTTTTTCTGAATAAACCGAATATCCCTGCTTTGTTCTAGTACCATTTGCTCCAGTTTTTTTATATTTCTCTTTGTGATTAGCAATATCCCGATAATACTCAATTGCATCTCGTGTTTCCCATTCGCCAGAACTTTGTGGATTTGAACTTATTTTAAGAATATCTGGACAATCTAATCTTTTTACATTAATCATTTGCATCAAGATTTAAATTTCTCCACACGTCTTTTACTCTTTGAACAGCTTCTTCTTTCAGATTTTCTCGGTCAAAAGTATTTTTATTAAATACTACCTTTTCCGCTAATAATTTATCTATTACTGTGTACATTAATTCTTCCCTCAGAGAAGCACCTAACTGTTTCTTATTCCTCAGAAAATCCTTCAATTGATTAACCTCAGATCTTTCAATTTGAGTAATGTCATCATTTTTAGCCAACAGCTGATAATATCGGTTAAACTTAGCTTCTATCTCTGGATCAACAAGGCTACTTAAACCAAAAAATTCCGATGCTAAGATTTGATCTACCCTCAAAGAAGAAGGGTCGGGTAATTCTGTATTAGTAACAACTTTATCATCTAAATTCCTAAGCAACAAGATTTCTTTTCTTTCTGCTCCTCTTAGACATAATGGATGGTGCGTAGAAATAATAAAGTTAATATTGGGAAACACTTCTCTCAACTGCCCAACAATTCTCATTTGCCATCTGGGATGTAATTGATTGCCAAGCTCGTCAATTAATACAATTCCTGACATTTTATCCATATCTGACTGTGCGTCAGAAAGTTTCATCATAATATCAATAGCTAAAGTTATGGTGCTTTTGTAACCATCACTTAACTCAGAAAATAGTGTTTCCGATGCACCAAGTACGATTTCACCATTTTTTATAGAAAGATTGGTGTCTGATTTATCATGTGGTAATAATTGTTTTATAGATATAGCTATACGATTAAAAAAGTCAATATTATTCTCATTAATAAATCTCAGCCATTCTGAAACGTCATTTAAAGCTTTTGTAGGCTTAAATAAATTTGCATAGCTCACTTTTGATGTGTCCTCTTTTGATGTATTTTTTATTTCATCAACGGATAGACGTAAAGATCCATATCCAATTATATAGGAATTGAAATTGCCTGATTGCTCTACAGTCCCGGTTTTACGCACCAATTTTGTATGGACAATATTCTCGCTATTTCTTTCTTTAATTGTAATTTCAGAAGTTTGTTTTCTTTTCTTGATAAGAGAACGAATTATATCTACATTAATAAGTTTCCTATCTAATTTTAGACCTACAGCAATTGCTTGAAGAATAGAACTTTTCCCTACACCATTTTCTCCAAGTAAAAACAACCAAGATTTTTTGTTTAACTCGTCTTCTTTAAAATCAATTCTTAAATCATCAATGGATTTAAAATTTTTGATATGAATATATTCTATTGGAAAATAATCACTAACTAGAATATCTTTTTTCGAAAATTTTTCTTTTGCTGGATTTCTAACTTTTTTGACTCGACTTTTATCTAGCTTGTAATCTTCAAGGCCTAGAGATTGACCTAAAAAAGGGTTACTATCTAGTTCATTGATAAGAACCCATCTTTTGAAAGCTAAAAACTGTATGGATTTATTTTCTTCATTATATATACTTTTTAAGTGATTTACTCTAACTGAGTTAAAACCTTTTTGACTTATCTCTTCAATTATTTCTATTATTTTATCTCTTTCAAATTTTCTTTTTTTTAATAAGTCAGTTCTGTCAAGCCGCAGCAACTCTATTGTTTGATACCCTTCTTCAGTAATAGCATGAATATTACCAGAATCGTCATAAGAAAAATGATCGCTAGGGTTGTCCTCATAAGGATTTACGAGCATTCTATTTTCATTAGCCAAATCATCTTTCTCATTTAAAATTCTCCTTCCTTTAATCGGAAAATAATTTCCCTTGTATTGATTACATTCTTTACACGAATAGATTAGATTATTCCATTCAAATGAAAGCCACCAATATAAGTCCTGATGAAATTCATTTTTATCTCTTACTCCGTTATTGGGTCTGTATCTATCAATAGTTCCAAATTCTGGAGACTTAATATTAGTTTCACAATAACCACATTTTCCATGAAATACATCATGCAAAGATTTCTTAAGTTCTTTGTCTATGTCCCTATTAAAAGGCCAATCGTATCGTTTTTGACTTCTGTTTTTAGATGCGAAAAACTCTGCCATTTTTTCAATGGCTAAAACAACTATAGAAGAATGTAGAAAGTCCGGAGCACTTTGTTTTTCTATCTTAATCATCTTCCCATAGATTTTTTAGCAAACCGTTCCAATATATTAGAACTAGGATGGTTGGTTAATGAAATAAGTTTGGTGGCAACGGCAACAGGAATTAATGCATTTTGATAAATATCACACCTTAGTTTATCAATATTCAATAGTATTTCCTGAATATTCTTTAAATCAGTTAGCTCAGGTTGATTGTAATATGTATTATGATTTTCGACGGGTATTGTCAGGACATACACTCTTTCATCAAAAGATTTATAAATAAACTTTCCGCTATAGTACGATGTACTGCCGTACTGTTGTTCTTTGTGATTGCCCACTTGAATGTAGGTATAAATATGCTGATTGTTTAGTAGAAATACCTGGCCAGGATTTAGTTTGTCTTTGATCTGTCTTGCGTGATCTACAAAAGCTCCCGAAGTTTCAACTCCAATCAAATTAATCTTATTGTTTTTGTTAAGATAAGTTAGCAATGCCTGCATTGGTTTATGCATATTGGCAGTTTCACCACCAAAACTTAAAGGTCCATCTTTTACAAACAAAAATCGATCTACCAAACCATTTTGAATTTCCATTAAGCTTTTGATGGTATGTATAATAAAGAAACTTTCGATAGCCTTTTCTAAATAAGTAATAATACCCGATGCATCGGCGTTTTCAAGCTTATCAACCTTCTCAAATAACCTTAATACATCAGTAATCAATATTTCTTTTTCACAGTTACTTTTTGTACATTTCCATGAATAATTATTAAATTCCATTTTATCTTTGTTCAAAAGAATACCAGTTCCGCAATGAGGGCATTGAGAAAGCTTGTAGTCACTTTTAGTTGAAGCAAGATTATATTGCTCAAAGATGAACCAATACAATGTTTCTAGAATAGATGTTGTCCCTGAATGTTTCTTTTTGAAAAATTCGTGAATAGTTTCTCTAACTGTAGTTCTAAAATCAATATCTTTTTTAAGAGCAACATTCTTTGTCGGTAACACAAATTTTTCTCTCTCTATTTTCTTCAGTTTATTAATATCAGAAGGAGACACAAACGGCTTCTTTTCCATATCATCCAAATCAGAACCTTTGATAAGAAGTGAACCAAACTGAAAAAAGGTGATTAATGAAGAAGGAAAACTTTTTTTTACAGGAATGGTCGTGCTTTCTCCATCAACTGCAACAATAAATTCAATTGTATTTTTTTCTGGATAAACAATGTCATGCTTAAGAGCATCATTCAATTCCACATCCTCTGCTTCAACAGGAATTTCACAGTTATTCAAATATTGCTTAACCTCATCATCATTAATGATGTGACTATGCGAAATTCTGCTACCTCGTTCGAAACTATTATTTGTGTAATCGTTTGACATATTCTGTTATTTAAAAAGTCCTATTTGTACGGGAACAACAAAAGGGTTGGAATAGGTTTTCATTCGAACAAATCCTTTATCATTTTTTGCGCTAAACTTAATTAAGGCATCTGCAAAATCACTAAAGTCATAAAATTTACGTAGCTCTTTCACCTCATCTTCGTTGTTTAAGTGGGCAATAAACCAGTTCTGAGTATTTTTAAGAATGTTTGAACTGATTGAACTTACTTCTTGTGTTGCGTACACCATTCCCAAATTGAGTTTAGCTCCTTCTTTAGCTATTCTATTGTAGATTTGACTTAAGTCTTTATCATCCTTTTTAGGAAATAGGTTGTGGGCTTCTTCAAAATAAAACTGTATAAAATTGTTAGTTTTGGCCTCAATGAAATTACTCATTGATGATCTAAAAATTGCTCTACATATTTTTTCAGAATATAAATTTTGTATTTCTGGATCTCCTTGAGATAAATCTACTATCACTATTTTTCCACCTCTAACAAGTTTACAAATATTGTCTTCGAATAAGTCTGTTTCAGAAGTCGTATGATATTTAACTATTGGACGTAGTTTTATGAAACTATTTACAGGACCTCTCTCTCCGGGACTTCTATATTGAGTTAAAAATCTTAAAATGGCTTTTAAATCATTATCTGCCCAAGGTTTTCCTTTTTTTGATTCATAATTTTTTAAATAATCCCACTCGTTATAATTTTTCCAGACTTGGCTAAACCAAGTTATTGCTTCATCATAATTAACACCTTTTTTTGGATCTATCCCACCTTCCTTTACATGATCATTAATTTCTTTACATCCTTCAAAGAAAATCTTATTGTTTCCTGCTAAGGTAAATCCTGCTAATTTCAAACAGCATTTATAAGCTGCCATCTTTCGGTCATATCTGATTTTTTCTCCTCCTTGTAATTCTCCGTCTTTTTCTAGATTAACACCTAGAAAATCTTCTACATAATCAGATTGTTTCCCAAACTGCTTAAAATATCCTCGCATTAATTCCTGTCCGGCTGAAATATCTTTGTAAAAGTTAATTTTTAAGACCTCAAAATCATCTTTTTCTAATACGCTATATAGAGTTACATCTTTTTTATATTTTTCAAAAATCGCAGTACCGTCTTGTAAGTTTTTATTTGCATACTCACCATTAATGTCAAAAATGATTTGCCCTACTTTTTCTTTGGGAATTTCATTCTCATTATATGGATTTATATCTGCTTGAAAGTTGCTTGATGAGTTAGTTGTTGCTTTATTTGAGAGTTCTTGGGTAGCCTCAATTAATTTTTTAACTGTATTTGATTTACCTGTTCGAGTCATACCAAACAATGCCGTCCTTTTTCCTAATATATCTTTGGTATGCATATAAACCTTTTCATCAGTGCTGGTATTTTCAGAATAATTTTTTCTACTTGAACTGTAACGAACATCTCCTATCTGAAAATTAGAATCTGGTTTTAACGGACCATCATTATCCCTGAGATTTACAATATATTGAAGATATTGACCTGACGGTTTATACACTTTATATAAATGTGGCGAATAAAAATTCTCTAAATCCGCACCAAACTCTACTTTTCCGTCTGCTGTTTTATAAAATGTTCCAAGTATTGAACATTCCAAACCTGAACAACTAAACTCAAATCTAGTAAATTGATCAATTTGCCTGTTCTTTCCCGCTGTCTTAAGTTCTTCTTTGAAATATTCTATCCTGGAACTTATTACGCTATTGTCACTTGGAATAGGACAAGGTCTAAGTGCTCTTAACAATATTGCTTCGTGCACGGCATCTTCACCAAAATCATTTTCATAGAATGCCAACAGGAAGCAACCTTGGGCAATGCCTCCAACATTATATTTCCAATCATCACAAGTAAGTAGACTTGTTTTGTTGTAGTCTATTTTAAAAGGATTACCTAAAAAATTCTTCGAGTCTTTTGCGACTTCAAAAATGTCCGTTTTAGCAATTTTTTCAAATTCGTCTCTTAAGTTTTCCATAATTATAGATGTTTTGATGGAGGTTTTAAATTGGGATTACTTAACCTTATAATAGCTTGATTTATGTAATCTTCTTTAACCTCAAATGAAACCCATTTACGATTTAATTTTTCGGCACAATATCCAGTAGTATTGCTTCCTGCAAATGGATCTAATAACAAATCACCTTCCTCCGTTAAAAATTGAATAAAAAAATTAACTAGTCCACCAGACATACGAGCTGGATGTGGCGAAATTCCCTTTGTCCTGCAAGTTTTTAGAAAATAATCATTGGAATTAGTGTTTGAAAAACTCAACACGCTATGTGGAAGTCTTACATCACGTTTTTCATCCAAAGCCTCCATTTCAAAAAAATTATGGGCTATACTACCTCCATTATCTTTTAGAAATCCTTCTTCACTAATTTTGTGTTCCGATGGACGTTTACCTGAATTATAAGATTGTCGTTTTAGCAGTTGCATCATACTCTTACTATAGGGACGTAATACCTTACTGTTATCTGCTTTTGGAAAATCATCCTTAGCAATCCACCATACATGCGTATAACTATCTACTGTCCTTAATCTGTTTACCGTAACCCATTGAGCGGGAGAGGGTAACTTAGAAGGGTTATAACAAATAAATTCTTGAATTAGGCGTAAGTTCGCCTCAGGATGCTTAACCATTCCCAACAGACATTCTAAATGAAGTAAAGATTGAACTGGTCTTTCAGGTTCCCATGCATTCCCAATTTCTATTACCAATGAGCCATCATCCGTTAAAAGATCAGAAAATATAGGTGCCAATTTAATGAACCACTCTTTATATTCTTCTCCTTTTTCATTCCCGTATTGTTTTTTATTATTTAACGGAAATGGAGGAGAAGTTATAATCAAATTCACTTTCCCTTTTAGTTCTTCTTTTAGCTGATTACTTAAAAGTTCAATTGAATTTCCATGAAAAATTTTCCCTTTATTGGTTTGGTATTTGGGCTTAATCATTAAGTAGGTTGTTTTATATTTCGCATAATAATAGTGAAAATAAAAACACTTTAATATCGGGGAGATAAGTAAATATAGAAAAAAATGATTATTTATTCACTCCGCTGAGTTTTATTTTGATTTGATGCTAAATTTTTTGATTTTTTTTTAGGGTTACTATAAAAACCAAAATCTAAATCCCTACAAATTCAGTGGCATTAACTGCTATGGCTTTTTCAAGCGTTGCGCCTAATCTGGCGCAAATAATTTTGAGGTCGGACATAGCTTGGTCAGAAGATTTTTTATCGTGCCATAATGTAGTGTTAGGCAGATAATAGATTTTTGACTCATTGGTATATTTAAAATTGTCAAAATACCCCAGCGACAGTAAAGCTGTTTTTACCTCATTGTGTGCTCGGTTGATATCATAAGAAATTAATACTTCACCTATTGTAGTTCCCATAATTAAAATTTTTAAGATTAGTGGATAAAGGTATTGTATGTGCTTTTAGGATTGTTACGGGATTCCGTAATGGTATTGGAATTAGTTTTTTTAGAAAATTTAAAAGCTATGATGTTCTAAAAATTAGATAGTTAGCTATTTTATTTGTTAAAAATTATTATATTTGGTATTCTCCCCGGTTAAAAACTCACCCATACCGTTTTCAGTAAGGAGTGGGTTTGAGTTTGATTTATATTTACAATAGTTATAGACATAAAAATGGTGATTAGCATCCTAAAATAGGATGATGACGGGAAATAAAGTAGCCGATATAAACAAGTTGCTAACCATTAAACAAACAAATTATGAAAAAAATCAAACTCAAAATTACCATTGACAATCAAACAAGGAGAATTGAATATATCCTGATTGAGGGTAGGAAACTCAATCCTAACAGTTTTTTTGATTTTGAAAACGGAGAATGGGTTGCAGAACAAGACAACTTCCCTCTTGGAAGCGATGGGGACCTTGATATTTTGATTATTGTAGCAGGGAATCCTAATGAAAAATCCAAAATGGAGGTATTCATAGAGGATACAAAAAAAGGAGAATATGATTTGTTCAAACCATTTAATAAAAACGGATATGCGCAGTTCAATGAAGAAATTTAATTTATTGAAGACTATTTTTCTCTTGACTTTCGGTTTGACAACAATTGGAGGAATGGGGCAATCAATAATTAAGGATAGTAAAGGAAACTCATCAATTGGGTTAACACCAGGTTTTAAAGAGACAAAAAAGGCGAAAAAGGAAGATTCACCAAAAATAGATACTATAAGTTTTAATCTGGGAATTGTAACTTTTACAACAAAAGATAAAAAATTAGGACTTGATTACTATAGTTATTTTACTCCAGAGAAATTCACTGATTACTATATTGGATTGTCGACAAATAGTAAATTAAAAAACAGCACTGCAAATATTTTTTCAAGTGGCAATATTGTAGCTGAAGGAGAGTTAAAGCTAAGTTTAGGTTTTAGACTTTTTAAAAACAAAACTGATTGGACCTCTTTACTTGCTGGGAAAAAGACCAATGAAGAAATTCAAGATGTTTTAGACAATTCAACTCTACCGGCAAATGATTTATGGCTTACCATTGATGGAAGCTTTACTGGATCTTCTTTTAAAAGATTTGAACCTGATAATAGTTTTTCTAATCAAATAATAAAGGAAACTTTTACAGGGTATAACATAAACATAGGATTTAATTACTGGAATGCTAGAATCATTAATAACACTATACTAGGAGGGGCTACCATTGGTATAAAGCAAAAAAATAATTTTGATGACCTAACTGAGTCAATTCGAGAAGAGAATGTTTTACAATCAGATTCCACAACTAATACATCAAGAAAAATAACCACCAAAGAAACTGTCTATACAGGTGCCTATAAGGAAAGTATTGTATTTCCATTAAATATAGATTTATATTTTGTTCCTCATAACCTAAAGAATATTGGGTTGTTGGTTTTTTCTCGAACGGACGTCAGTCGGGATGAAAAGCCCAAGACAAACTTAGGTTTAGGTTTTTTCTTCTTGAAAGATCAGAACGCATTTAACCCTATTGCTGGCTTAACATTCGGTTATTCTGATATTTTCGATGTTGATGAATCGGATGATGCAAAAGGAGATTTAAACAAATTCATACTTAGTATAACCACAAGAATAAATTTGGTAAACAATCAAAAAAGAAAATAACAGTTGTTAACAAAGAGGTAAAAACATAGGACACACAGTTGTTTCCGAAAGTTCGGACTCATAACAAATCTCGTTAATGTGGGCATGTTAGTAGCTCTAAAATGCTCTACGGTTCATATAAGTAATTTGAACAGATGAAGAAAATCATACTATCTTTATTCTTGGCAATCCCATCTGGCGCGCTTTTAAAAAGCGTGTCTATTTAATTCCAGCATTTGCAATGCGACTAACCGTGGGGTAGACGGCTCCGCCCACAACCCAGAAACTGAGAACCCAAAACTGAAAACTCCCTCATTCACATACTCACATATTCACCCATTCACAAAAGCCTACAGCCTACAGCCTAAAGCTTACAGCCTATAGCGTATAGCCTATAGCTAACAGCTAAAACCTATATTTGTTAAAATGTTAATTTATAAAGTTTTATATTAGGTGGTTTTCTATTAGAACACCAGGTTAAAAGCACAAGTGAGAAAAGCCCCGTCTAAATTTTAAAATCCTTAATTTAAAGCATTTAAAACAGAAGCATTCACATAATAATTTGCCCTCCCAATTTTGTGTTTTATAAGATGTCCATCTTTAGCTAATTGAGCCAAATAATTTACGAATCGTAATTAGAGAAAATTAATTATAAATCAATGTGCAAAGGAAATTACATTTTCTTTACACGTTATTGATTTGTGTTCGGTTTTTCGAAATTTCTTTACATATAGTTAGTATCGTGTATAGAAAGATAATTTTTTTTATCCCATTCTTTTTTTGAGGCCAGCATGCTGCTTCTCCTCTTATGGTTTTCGAAATGGGTTTTTCAATTAGCAATGACCAATTAGCAATTAGATTGTTGAATTGTTTAATTGTGGAAATGTTTAATCGTTTAATTGTTGAACTCTTGCTTACAGTTTAAAGAATACGGCCTAAAGCCTAAAGCAAAACGTTATACTGGATATTCTCCGCATAGGTCAAAGTAGTTTTAGCGAAGGTGACCCTTTGCCTTATCAACGCATCTCGTTGAGGTTTTAGGGTCTTTAAAACCAATGCTGCCTAGTATGATAGTGGAGGTGTTTAGCATAGGCTGGAAGTACAAGACTCCCTTTTCACATAGTATGATGCACATTTCGTTACTATATTTTGCTACTTCCTTGAGTTTAACGTTATTTGCTTTAAAATTGACACTTTTTTGTAATAACCGTTTTGCATGAAGAAGACCTACTCTTTTTTTCTAATTCTGTTTATAGTCAGTTCCCAGTCCCTATTTTCCCAAGATTCATTAAAGCAGCTTATGAATGCCTATAAAGCTGAAATTAATGATTCCTTAAAGCTCATAAAAGTGCAAAAGGCAGTTGCCTTTTTAGAAAATAACAAAACAAGATCTGAGGCCGATTATATTACTGTATTGGAGCAATTGTACCTTTCGCAATTAGATAACCACCAAGATCAAAAAGCTGCTGAATCTTCTGAAAAACTAATTGCTTATTTAAAGAAAACAAAAGACCCAAAATACACTCCGCTTTTATCAAAAACCGCATATACAGGCTATATAACCTATGATTATCTCCAGAATTACACCAAGGCTTTAGAACTCTGCCAAGAGTATTATTTAGCCGAAAAAGCATTATACGGGGAAAAAAGTGAAGCAGTCGCAAAAGCGTATTTAGAGTTTGCCAATATGTACAGCAGGATAGATAACGTTGACGAGCAAATAAAAAGTCTAGATGCAGCAAGAGCCATCACAGAACAAATTACAGTACAAAACAAGCAGCTTATTTTCGATATATATTATTATTACGTAATTACCCTAGTGTATTACGGCGACTATCCATCGGCAAAAAAATATCTCGATAAATTAAATGCCTTTTATGGGAAAAACAAAAATGACAGTAGCTTTATAAACGCTACCCATGACGGTAACTCAGTAATTAGCATCAATACAGCCAGTTTGGCTTTAGGTAATATTATGTACCACAAATTGCCAGTTGGCGAAGCCGGTGAAATGGAAAAAAGTATTGCCCTGTTTGAAAATGCATTAAACAAAGGAGCTAAAAAGTATTCCGAAAATGATTTAGCGCTTATAAATGATGTGTATTCCCAAATTGGTGTGTATTACACAAGGAACATGCAAGATTACGACAAAGCCCAAAACAGTTATGACAAAGCTTTAAAATACAATCAAAATTACCCAGCAGGGCAAATTAATTTACTCTTTTTGAAAGGATGGACCGATATTCGGTTTAAAAAATGGGAAAGTGCCGAAAAAAACTTTTCCGAAGCATTGGCTCTAAAAGGCGTTGAAAATTTTATTGATGTAATAAGTCTCTACAATTACTATGGCGTAACCTTATCGCATCTTAAAAAATATGACGAGTCTGAAAAATATATACAAAAAGTAGAAGCGTTTTATAACAGTGAGGCCAATACCTACCAAGGATTTATGAGCTTGCACAACTTGAGCGATATTGGAAGCTTGCATATTTCAAATTATAAAGCAACAAAAGACAAAGTTATTTTAGAGCGAGCCTACAATTGTTATAAAAAAGCATCTAATCTTTTCGAAAAGGTATATCAGGGTGATGCTTTCAACCCCAATTTGAACCAGCGAGTAAACGAAATAAATGAAGGGCTTCTGTACTGTTCCACTATACTTGGGGATAAAAAAGGCGAGGTCCTGGAAATGGTAGAAAAAAACAAATCTGACTTTTTATGGGCCAGTTTTTTAAACAATAATCAAGGCAACACCTTTATTAAACCCAAAAAATTGACAGATAGTATCCACGCCACTGAAAGCAAAATTGAGGCGTTAGCAATAAAAATAGCCGCTGCCAAGGACGCTGATGAAATAAAAAAAATAAAGAGTGAGAAAGTTTTCCTGGAAAACAACATTGAGGCAACCAAACTCAGTTTAGAAAAGGAACATCCCGCTTTCAATTCGTTTGCCTCCAATGAAGTTGGCTTTCAGCAAATTCAGAAAAAGCTTAAAAAGGATGAAATTTTAATTGATTATGTAGTTTTTGATAGCACGACCTATGCGTTTAAGGTTACCAACGAATCTATTGCTTTGCAGTTGATTTCAAAGGAAAACAACAAGTTGAGGGAAGCCTGTATTTCCTACTATGATAAGTTGAAAAGCATTGACATGGATTATGCGTTTGAAGCCGAAAAACTTTCAGAAATTTTATTGAAACCCCTAAAACTTCCCAAAAATGGAAGACTGATAATCTTGACCAATAGCTTTTTGAGTTATTTACCTTTTGAAACATTAAAACACAATGCTAATTTCCTTGTAAGCGATTTTTCTATCTCCTATGCAAGTTCCGTAAAACTTTGGAACACCCAATCGCAATTGCCCAAGACCAAAAGCCAGAATTTGCTCGTCTTTTCCCCAGATTACAAATTGTCCCAAAACAATTCCGAAGATGAAGCAATAGCGATGATAACCCGTGCAGGCGACTATGAATTGAAAGGGGCAAAAGCCGAAGCAACAACCATAAGTGAAATGTTTAATGGCACCTTTTTAAATTCAGAAAAAGCTACCAAAAATGCCTTTATCGAAAATGCTTCCAAGTACCAAATCCTTCACTTGGCAATGCATTCCATTATGGATGAGGAAGATGAAAATCTTTCAAATTTAATCTTTTCCAATAACGAAAAACTGTACTTTTCAGAAATCTACAATCTAAAACTGCCTTCAGATCTTGCCGTTTTAAGCGCCTGCAATACAGGTATGGGCAGTTATAAAAATGGGGAAGGCATTATGAGTATTTCGCGTGCATTTACCTTTGCTGGGGTTAAATCTTGTGTGTACTCACTATGGCAAGTGCCCGATAAGGAAACGTCTGAGATTATGGTTTCATTCTATCAAAATCTGAAAAATGGAGAAGAAAAAGACATAGCCCTAGCAAATGCAAAAACTACTTTTATAAAGAAAAATCCTCTAAAAAGCCATCCGTATTATTGGGCGGGATTTGTTGTAAACGGAGACACTTCGGCAATTGCCGCAACAAATACTTGGTGGCTTTATATTTTGCTAGGTCTCACTGTACTGATTCTGCTTTTAATTTTTAAAAGAAAGCTATTCCAAACGGGCAAGTAGTTTTATTGCAGCCTCTTTTTGGGGGTTTTCACTTTTTGTCAAGCTTTCCAAAACTGCAGTTGCAGCTGCCTTATTTTCCAATTTTAAATATGACAGTGCCGCATACCATCTCGAATAGGAATTGAACACACTATTCTCCTCAAAAACGCCATTGTTAAAAACTGCGAGTGCATCTTCATATTGCTCCAATTCCATCAAGGAAATTCCTTTGTAAAAAAGTGCGTAGTCCTCAGAAGTGGATTTGTAAATTTTAGTAAAAAGACTTAAGGCAGTTTCGTAGTCTCCAGTGTCATAAGCAAAAAAGGCCTCCGATTTTAAATCTGTTGTTCCCGTTCCCCTAACTGTCGGGACAATAGTGTTTGGATAGGTTTGATAATATTGGTTGTAAAGGGAATCATAGTTGGTACTGTAAAAAGAATTCCAAGTGAACAAGCCCACTAAAACTGCAATACTTGCAGCTGCATATAGCCACTTATAGGACTTTTTTGGCTTTTCATACGCTTTAAAAGTTTCCTTAAGGGCTTTCCTTTTATTAAGTGTAATAGCCTTTTTTACATTTTTTTCAAATTCAAATGCAGCTGCAACAGCAGTATCCTCCTTTAGCAATTTCTGGAAAGCGAGCGCTTCCTCTTCTAACAAATCGCCTTCAAAATATTTCCTGATATACTCCTCCTGCTCCATACTAGCGTTCTTTAATAATTTCTTTCAATTGTTTTAGGCATCTCGATTTTTGACTTTTTAGCACATCTTTATTTGTATAATCCAAAAGCTCCTGAATTTCATCCAACTTTTTTTCTTCGTAATAAAAAAGCTGTAACACCTTTTGGCATTGCTCCCCCAATTTCTTCAATCCTTTTCGAAGTAAAGCCAGCTGTAAATTAATTTCCTCTTCTTCATACATATCAAAAGCCACCTCTGGAAATTCGCCATCATCTATTGAAACAGTACGTTTATCCTTTTTCAGCTTTTTATAAATCATGAATTTTCCTATTCCGAACAAATAGGTAGAAAGGCTACTTTTCAAATCGTCAATACTTCCCTTTTTGGCATTCTCAATAAGCGCAATAACCGCATCTTGATAAATGTCTGTAATAGCTTCCTGATCTAACTGATAGCGGCTTGCAAAAAAGGCAAAGCCCTTTTTATTTTCCTCGTAAAACTTCTTGATGACTACGGGGTCATCACACTTTAAACGGCTTATTAAAAGCTTTTCATTATTCATTAGTACGATTGTGGGGCAAGAAGTAAACAAATCTAAAAAAAAAAAGAAACCTGATGTTTACCTTTTTTCATTTTGGGTACTAAGTTAAGATTAACTCTAAAAATTGAATTAAATGAAAACAGTATGTACCCTATTAATCACAGTGTTTTTTTTTACGATTGCAAATGCCCAAGAAACCGTCGGGGGGAAGGTAATTAGAAACACTAAGGACCAAACCTACAACCGGGGCGAAGACAAAGCTAGCGAAACTGTAGATAAGGCCTTAGATAAAGTAGAAGAAGGCATTGGCAGTATATTTAAAAAGAAGGATAAAAAGCAAAAGAACAAAAAGAACAACGGGAAGGATATTATTGGCAGCTCCGAACCTACCAACGGCTCCTCAAGTTCTACTTCCAATTCAGGTTCGAAAAATATAAAAGTATATTCCAAATTTGACTTTGTTCCCGGGGAAAAGATCATCGGTTTTGATGACTTTTCAACCACAAATCTCGGCGATTTTCCATTGGGCTGGAACACCAATTCTTCCGCGGAAGTTGTACAGCTTCAAGGCAGTGGCCAAAAATGGTTGTTTATGACAAAGGATGGTTATTTTCAACCTGAGTTCGTTAGCGATATGCCCGATAACTTCACTTTGGAATTTGATGTTTTCACACGTTACAGAAGCAATAACATTTTGGAATACCAACTTTATTTAGCATCATCCTCCAATCCCAAAAAAGATTTGTCGGAAGAATATCTATATGATTATATACAGTTGAAATGGGCAGGTTGTGAAGGTTCTTCCAAGTTCTATGTAGTTGAAAATAACGAGGTGGTTAACCAAAATGAAAATCTGAACATAAAAGATTTTGGCTGCGGAAATGAGGGCACCGAACCGGCCTTTGTGAGAATTTCCATTTGGCGACAAAATTCAAGGCTTCGGATTTATGCGAATGAAAATAAGGTAATAGACATTCCACAGGCATTTAACAGCAAACAAAAATATAATGTTTTTAAGCTGGGTACGAAATACATGAACTTCTCTGAAAATGAAAACAAAGACGAATTTATGGTTTCTAACCTGCGCTATGCCGTTGGTGCGCCAGACACGCGAAGCAAATTGATTAACGATGGAAAATTAGTAACCAGAGGTATTTTATTTGACGTGAATTCTGATGTAATCCAAGCATCCTCCTATGGGGTTCTAAAAGAAATTGCTTCAGCGCTAAGTGAAAACCCAACGGTAAACATATCTATAATAGGCCATACAGATAGTGATGGCGATGCAGCTTCCAATCTTACGCTTTCTGAAAAAAGAGCGATTGCCGTAAAAAATATACTTGTTTCCGAATTCAAAATTGACAGCAACAGAATGCAAACTGCCGGAAAGGGCGAAACAGAGCCCACAGATAGCAACAATACAAGCCTAGGCAAAGCAAACAACAGAAGAGTTGAATTTATTAAACTATAATCAATTAACAGGAATCAATTAAGACTTAAAAAATGAAAAACATACTATCAATAGTAGCATTAGTAACAGTAATGACTATTAACGCACAGCAATGGCAAGGTGAATTCACTTCAAAATATGGAAACCTAACTTTTGTTACCGAAACTGGAAATGAATACCCAAACAAGAATATAATTTATGGTGATTACGGACAGAACGGAACAATGGTAGGGTTTCTATTGGGCAATGAATTTATAGGAGAATTCCACAACGGGAAGGATTCAGGACAGTTTCGCCTTCAAATAAGCGCTTTGCAAACCAACAGAGAATTTTCGGGTTTCTGGGGCTATGGCAATAATGTTAATTACAACAGTCCGAACCGAGATTTTTGGTGGACAGGGCAGGCAAAATCAAGTAGCAACGCAATGCCAAAAAACATAAAAACGGCCGTTTGGAGCGGAAAATGGAACACCACTTATGGCGATTTGATATTGAAGCAAATTGGCGATAAAGTTACTGGTTCCTATAAAAATGTGGGGGAAATAAATGCCACTTACAACAAAAACACCAAAACCTTAAAGGGAACTTTTACTAACAATGGAGCCGTAGGCTATTTGGAATTCCAATTTATAGGAAATTCATTTGGAGGTAAATGGGGTTGGAACAGTGCAATGACTGAAGGAAGCTGGAATGGCAATAAAGCATTTAAAACAAATCAATAACATGAAAAAACTAGTTTTTATACTTGGCATCCTTTCCATTATTTCATGTAATAAAGGAAAAAATACGCTTCAAGACGCCATGAAGGAAAGCATGGAAGAGGCAATAGAAAACAAGACCGGAAGCCATGTTGATTTGGCCGACTCGGAAGATTTTGACACGAACGCTGGGTTTGTTACCTATAAATTTGCTGCTAAAACCTATTTAAATGGAGAGGAAAAAATGACTGCGGCAGTCTTATTTCAAAAGGAAAATGACGGACTGGCAATATCATTTCAGCTAACAGGAAATGAGGGTCAATCTTTTATTACAATACTAAACCATATTCCTGATAATTTTTCGCTTCCCTTAGAAGGGAGGTTTGCAGTTAGCAATGCTTATGATGGAGAAAATCCCGTGGCCACAGCAATGTTTATGGATGTAAATGAAAATGGCATGATGGCTTCCGAAGTGCCTTATGAAGGCATTATGCGAATCACCAAACTTACCAAAGATAGTATGGAATTTGAAATTGATGGCAGAGGAGGCGATGCTACTGATGCCAACAGCCCCAGCAACTGGAAGTCAATCACCGGGAATGGAAAAATTACGTCCCCTATCATTCAAAGTTTCGGAATTGATAAAAACGATGTTTTAAAATAAGTGAGGGTGATGCGTGAATTTTAATTTAAACAAATAATAATAGATTATGAAAACACTACTAGTAACAATAATGAGCATTTTTCTATTTGCCTTTTCCTGCAAAGATGATGCGAAAACAGAACAATTAAATGGTTTGGAAGGAGAAGTGGCCGAGGCTTTGGACGATGCCGGAATAAAGGCAGAAGACTTTAAAGGAAATATAAACGAGCTCCTAACTCTTGAAATGGCTGCCAAAGCAAGTGGCTTGCCCGCTTCGGAAGCAGAAACAAAGCATTCCAAATTTTCTTCCTTGGAAAGTTTAAAATACGTGTGGGGCTCAAACAGAACCCGCAAGGTTGAGGTAATGAAAGGTAATTTCATGGATGTGCCTTTAGAAAATGTTATTGAACTAAGCTGGGTGAAAAACACTACGCTAAAACAGTTTAAACATGATTATCACAATCCAACGCCTGAAGAAATAAAAAATGCGGAAGCGGCAATGGAAAAGAAAATGACGGAATTGGAAAGGGATGGGAAAGCAACCCCGGAGCAAACCAATACTGCCTCTGGTATTGCCAAAAATTCAATTTCCAATTTTAAGGTGAATGAAGTTCCAAATTTAGGCGATTATGCTGTGTTTGTAGATAGTGGCATTATGGGCGTAACCACAAGAGATTTAAAAGTTTTTTACAAGGGATTGTCGTTTACGTTGCGGGTTGACCTAAGTGATGATATGCAGGACAATGACCAAAAAGCCGTTACGGCGGCAAAAATGATAATTGAGGAGAAATTGAAATGAAAAAGATATCCTTCTTAATTTTTGCGTTACCCATACTGCTTTTTTCATGTAAAGAAGAAAAGCAGCAATCTGTTGTACCCCCACCCATTACAAAGGAAGGGTTTACTAAAAGTTTCGAAATAGTAAACACTATAAAAGGATCAAATAAAGACTCCATACTATCCTTCCTTCAGACCAATCCTGAGGTAATGCAAATAACTGAAGGTGATCAAATAATAACCTTTAGAATTAAAAATGGGCCTAATATGATTGTTGAGCTTCTTGTGGCTGGAACCGATATAAAAGGGGCCTCAAACTCCCTAATTAATGGTAACACTTCCACAACCTCTGAAATCACGAATGTAATTGGGGCAAATTCTAAAGACAGAAACCATAAAAAAGCTCTCATTTTAGCACCCCATTTTTGGACTTTTGCTGAAAATGACGATGCATTGGTACCCTTAAATGCACTAAAAAACCATAGAAATTATAAAGGGTCAATTACATATAAGGCGAATGAGAAGCAATTTTCAAAGAATATTTCTTTTGACGACTATTTAAATATTGGTGATTACGATTTAATACATATAAGCACCCACGGAAGTAGAAGTGGAAGGCGTGTAAAAGACTCATTGGAAGTTGTAATTGGTGGTGATAGTAATAATACTGAAACTTATTTGGCTTCAGGAATACTATTTAACCCAAAAAACCCGGAAGCCATAAGAGCCTTGGCAGAAAAAAAAGGAGTATTGGAACACACATCCTACAGTAGATCGGGGGAGGTATATCTTAATTCCAGCTTCTTCAGAGAAAAACTCAAAAATCTAGACGATAAAATAATAATTTTCAGCGCCTGTGAACTTGGCCAACGAAAAGATCTAAAAACCATTTTTGAAAGCAACTTAATTAATGGACAATTCTTTTATTGGCAAAATGCAGTAAACTCAGGAGATGCTTATAGTGCATTTCAATATTTATATGAAAGAATGATAGCTTATGGGGAAACTGCCACTGAGGCTTTTGAAAGTATGCCGTTAAATTTGAAAACTAATTTAAGTTCCTTTTTCATTGTAAATAAGAAAAAAATACAGACAACCACAAGCCTAAAAATGGTTTCAAAAGGAACCTCAATGCATCTGATTGAACCCATAACCATTTTGGATCCAGATTCTAAAACTGAACTTAATAAAGGTGACATTTACGGTTTTGAAGGAATATTTGGGGATGGTGAAAATGATAAAGGCAAATTTACTTTTGAGATTTTGGGCTATTCTGATGAAGAAATAAAAAAGAGTGGCCTTACACTATCTCTTAAAATAGATGGAAACTTTGTGCAGGAAAATATAGAAATTACAAACGCGGACAATGTGAAAATTGAAGCTGGAAAAAATGACAAATCTTTTATTGTAACTTTAAAGGAGGTTGACCTTAAAAAAGATCTTCCTAAAAACGGGGTGGTTCTTATAGAAGCTTTTTTCAATCTTCAAGGCTCCAATTTCGGATATCACAGTTGCAATGTTAAAACGGGGAACTCTGATATGCGAATTGTCATCACTTCAGAGTATGGTAACAATACCCTCTATTTTGATGCGGATAATTACGGCTTGAAAATGTTAAATCCATCAGATCAGAACCACGATATTTATTATGACGACAAAGGTTTTGTATATTCATTTAATCCCGAGGAAGGTTGGACGAAAGTAAACATCAATAGCGCCATGAATATGTATGCTGCCATGGTGCCTACTTTAAAAATTAAGGATCTAAACTTTCCAAAAAAAGGCACCACTTTTCATTATCTTCCTGAATATGTAAATGTATTAACGTTAAGTAAATTAGAAAATGAACCTTCTGCAAAAAAAATGAGCAGCAGTAACAGCAAAAAAAAGGTCTTTAAGATTCAAGGAGTTATTGCTACATATGATGAACAAAGCAGATTAGAAGAATTGGACATGGATGGGCAAGGAAAAATACTATATTTTTATGAAGACCAAACAATTGTTTTTCCCAAGGCAAAACTAATAGAACTTCCTTCTTTTTAACACTACCACAAATGAAGCTAACCTATCTATTGCTTATTGGATTAATTTTTTCGGCCTGCAATAATGAATATGCAAAAACTTCAAAGCAAGCCCTTGCTGAAATGAAGGAAGTAAACCCATCAAAAGGAAAAATTCCCGATTCCGTGGCCTATTTTCCAACTGCACTTACCTACAAATACATTATAAATGGTGAAGAAAACGAGCTATGGTTTTACCTAAATGAAGAGACCCAACAAGTTTTATATATTCCAAATGACGATATGTTACAAGGGGTTATTTCCTATCCAAATGGGGAATACAGGATTTTTGGTACTGATGAAAATGGGAAAAAAATGGTGCTAACCCAAAAAGTTGATGCCGTGGTTGCTGAGGAAATATTGGATGCCGCATTGGTTCCGACACACAAAACTAAATCGATAGATCAAAAAAATATTCAGCAAAAAAACATCGAATGCACCGGATATAAAATTAAGTATTTGAAAATGGAGGGACAGGAAATTCTTTTTACTACTAACGAAATACCCATTAATAGTTTTCAATTGTATGGGTTTTGCAGGTTAGAAGGCGATGCAAAGCTTCCTATTGATATGGATTATATCAATTTATTAAAAAAGCAGCAAACCCTTACCCATATTGAGCGAGCAAATTTTAGTTTGGAACTTCTCAATTACGGTCCAAATCCATATGAGTTTCTGCTTACAGAATTTTGATAGTGATTAGTTGAAATGTGTTTAAGGCCAGACATTTTAAAATGTCTGGCCTTTCTTTTAAAATCCCTTTTTCCATTGTCCAAAACGTTGGTCGTTACAGCTTCTTTCAGTTTTTTTGAGCTAACAGTTGGATATTTGTATCGGTAGAGTTCTTTTAAGCATTTTTAGCGTTTATAAATCGAAAATATTCGCCTATCGCTTACAGCCTACTGCAAAAAATTATTCTCCACGATTTAAAAGCCCATTATTATGGTTTTCCGCAATGGGTGGGCGTTGCTTTTGATATCATTTGCCATTTCAAACTCCCCAGTATTCAAGCTTGTTGTGCGAAAAAAAAGTAAAAAATACTTGCAAGCCGCCCCTTCAATATTGTATATTTATATTTTTAACGGCTATCCGCTCCTGTATTTATAGCAATGATTATAATTTATACCTGCCTAGGCTAATTGCAAGCCGATTGTAAGCCGACCATAAGCCGATTGTAAGCCGTTCACATGCCGACTCCATGCCGTCTGTCCTCCATAGATACTCCCTACATACCTTATAATTACGCTATAAATTCTTTGACCTTATTGGAACATAATCCATTTTAAAGGTACAGAGCATTTCTGAATTATTTCCTTTTCTGTGATTAACAATGATCCCGGAACCCAAAATGTTGCTAAATCTGCTCAATCCTTATTTCAACAATTTTTTGAATGCCGCCTCCCTTTGCGTGAAGTAATTTGTATCTATCACATCCGTTGGGATGTATTTGACTTCATATTGTTTCCGAATGGGATCAAAATTGGAAACATCTAGCGTATGCAATACATCGTTTGGCTTTGTGTTCAATTTGCTGTCTGTGTAAGTAATAATACGGGTATTAATTGCTATAAGCTCCCATTGGTATTTCTTGGTTGGCAAGGCGGAAAAAGTTATTTTCTTGATCCAATTGCCTGCCCCATCAAATTCATAAACATACTTAAAAGCTAGTTTTGAAATAAAATAGGTATTGTCAACGGGCACGTTGTTTTCATAGGAATAATAAGTTTCCGGAAAATTGTATTGTACTGTTCCCAGCAGCCGCTGGTTTTTGTCATATACCTGCTCCGGTTTCTGGATGCCATTTTCCGTAATATAACAATAGGTAAGTTGGTTGCTTTTGGTTTCAAATGTTTTCTCCATTCCTTTCTTCTCATTCTTGAGTTTTATTACTTCTCCCTTGGCATTTTTCTCCACAACGGGATAGTCGAACAACAATCCTGTCGGGGTATCATATATCTTATAAGGACCAGACTTCCCAAAAAATTTTACGGGCTGCCCATACTCGTCCATCAATTGTTTGGTCAATTCGGTATGGTTATCATCGTAAATATATTGGGTAACGGTAGGTGTATTGTCTCCAGTATATTCAAAGGTTTCCTGGGTCACATAGCCTTTTGCATCAAATTGGTAGGTGTTCTTTCTTGCCCTGGGTTTATGAAAATTAACATATTCGGTTTCCTCAATTTTTGTGACCGCCGTATTGTTAAGCCCAAAATGCGAAGTGTGGCATATTTGCGCCCGCAGGCCAAGGGCCACCAAAAGAAATAAGCTGATAAGGAGAGTGTTTTTGTTCATATTTGAAATGTAGTATTTGAATATTAAGAAATAGGCTTAAGAAAGTTGTACATTAAATATTTTAAAAGTAAAAAGGGTGAAATAATCAAAAGGGAGCCCCACAAATTTTGGGGGCTAAAGATGTTCGGGAAGTTTTTTACCACAAAAAACATCAAAATACCACCCAAAATAATCGATATATGCAACACTAGTAGGGGTGGGGTGAATGGGCCAATTCCTAAGGAATTCGATTGTTTACCACGAAAAAGAAATTGTTCCAAAGCCACAATGATTAAATTGACATTAAAAAACCAGTTCTGAAAAAAGAGAATGCCCATATTGACCATTGTTACTTCCTCATTGCCCCAACTGGCAATAACTCCAAAGAATACCACGATAAATACAAAGTAAATAGCCATCATAAACAGCGGGCCAAAAATAGAAAGTGACACCTGTTTTTCCTCACGGCATTCGTTCCTAAAACCATAGATGGCAACGGCAAGGATGCGGATGAGTTCAGTCCACCAAAAAAAATAAATTATGTAAAAGATGGTGGTTTGCCCAAACACTACAGCCAGCGCCGTAATAAAAGTGAACAAAAGCAAATCGTTCCTTTTATATTGGTGTATGATAGTATAAAATGCAGGTTTCACAAGCAGCAATTCCTTATTTTTTGGAGTTTATCTCTTTCAATGGATCAATCGTAAGCTGTGGTAATGCCTTGGCCTGCTCCTCATATTTGGTAATATCTGCCTCAGTATCTGTGGCTGCTATCACGGCTTTTTTGCCGTCATATCCCAACCCACGGTAAGTAATCTCGTGTACATGCCATTTTTTATCGCTCCAAGGTGCCTTGTCCAGTCGCAATCGAATGCGTTTGGTCCAATTGCCTTGTTTGTCAAATTCATACATATAGGCATCGTAGTAGTTTAACATGGTATAGGAATAATCTACTTCTATCCCCGGAAGATTATCTTCATTGTACATCGTGAACTTATGCCCACCACCAGAGGCTATATAGATTTTTTGTCCTTTTGCGTTATAAAAGGTTTCCCTAAAACCATCGTGTTGGGCATAGCCATCGCCATACGGTCTTATTTTCCAAGTAAATTCATAGTCCTTCTTAATGGAACGCGCTACTATGGTATCGCCTTTGGCATCGGTCTCAAATTCGCTGTGAAAGCCCGCATACAGATTGCCATGAAGCCAAAATAGGTTTAGTGTGGTTTGGGTGTCTGCTTTGCCTTTATCAAAAAGATTTTTTTTATTGCTGGTGTATTGGGTATAATTGGGATTATAGGTAAAGGTGGTACTGTGGTATTTTGGGTTTTCAAAAAGAGTCACATAGCCATCCTTGTTGAAGGCATAGCGAGTAATGGCAGGATTGTCGCTCATGGCGATACGGTCCTTTATATTTAGGTCTTTGTTGAATTGGTGCTCCTCAATGGAGGTAACATTGCCTTTCGGTACTTCAAAATCTCTTTTTAGGGGACTGTGCTGCGCAACGGAAGTGAGTGTTGTAAATAACGTCACTAGGGTTACAAGTTTGGAGAGTGTTTTCATAAATGGAATAATTATTCACAAAAATGAAAGAAGTACTGTTTTTTCACAATACGACAATTGCCCTATTTAACCTGATCAATTTTGAGATGTGGACAGGGTTCTTTCCCCTTATGCCTCGTTGAAAGACTTGGGGGGCTTCTCGCCCATCAACACTAGAAGTGGCGGTTCATAAAGCTTATATGCCAAAACAGGCTGCTACGGCTACACCCATAGTACGGTTACGCAACCTGCCTTAATAGGAGGTTTCTCAATGTATGGTTAAAAAGGGGCTACGCTAAGCTACACTTTTTCTACAATGCTAGACAAAGGCTACTATAAAACTAATGAAAGTAGTTTTTTAATTCGATTTTGAAAGTCCTCTTTTTAGGTCTGTAGCAACTTCAGGGGTCTTAATCCCTGGTGCTTTCGAGGATAGTTATATATATTATTTAATTCTTCACGAGCCTTCTTTCCTTCTCCAGCCATGTTAACTTTTTTATACTCTTATTCATCTTGTTTTTTGTGGATGCACCATCAGGGTGACATGATAAGAGAGTTAAAAAGAAAGTACTTTGTTCATCCGGCTCAATAATAGGGTTTGAACCCTATTGCATCATGGATTTCATAGAAGGAAACCTGTTCCTCGTGCTTATAATTACGTACTATTAAAGGCTTATCACAATGCTTCCGCTGAGAGCGGTCCAACATATTAGTTGCTTCAAAAGTTTATAGTTTTTAAAATAATGAACTTGTGTGGTGGTATGAATTAAAAAAACACAAATTCAAAAATTATCAAAAAAATGTATCTTAGAAAGATGAAATCATTAAGTTGTTTTTTCTTTTTTCTAATCGTTCCTATGCAATTTATATGGGCGCAAAACAAATTGGATTTTAGATTAGTGGAAACCCAAGGATTTAATAAATCTTGGGTTTCAGATATTGCACAAGATCAATATGGTTTTATTTGGTTGGGCACACAAGATGGATTGTATCGTTATGATGGATATGACATGCTGAGCTTTAGGAGCCATCCGTACGAGGCTACTTCACTTCCGGGTAATTGGGTAAGAAACCTGGATATTGACGCTTCAGGTGAAGTTTGGATTGCGACCTACGGTGGGGGTCTTTCAAAATTTAATAAATCTTCCTTAGTGTTTCAAAATTTTAATAAAGAAAATCCTTCCTATGGAACCTTTCTTCGTTGGGTAAAGACTACGGAAAATGGTAATGTTTTTTTGGTTTCAGATTTAGGGGTTTATAGTTATACTGCCTCTGAAAATAAATTTTTAAAACTGCCTTTTGGATCTATTAGTTCTTTGATAGCAATAACTGATGATAATGTGGTTGTAACATCCAAAGATACCATTCATATACTTTCCCTAAATAATAAAGAGGAGAAAAGGGTTTCTGTGAGTTCAAAAATTTCGGCGATTTCCGCTATTGGGCAAGGGAAACTGTTGTTCGGATCAAAAGAAGGTGTTGGTATGGCAACTATTTCAGGAGAAGTAAAGACCATAATTGACACCCTGTCTGTTCAAGTTATTTCAAATGCCGTAAATAAAAAAGTTTTCTTGGCTTCAGAAAATCGTCTTTATGAATACAATATTGAGAATGATTCATTAGGTTTGGTAGATAGTACTTCATTTATAGAGGCTCCAATCCAAACCTTATTCATAGATAAGGATCAAACACTTTGGGTTGGGACCCAAAAGGGTTTATACAAGGGCAGGAGTAGGCCTGCCGTTTTTTTTGACCCTGAAGTTCCCTTCCACATCAGAAGAATTACAACAATAGATACCGTACTTTGTATGGTAGGAAATGATGGACTTATTTTAAAAACAGGCAATACTGTTACAAATCTTTTTGAAGATACGGAAATCACCGCTATACTCTCCAAAGACCAATATTTATGGATGGGCACTAAAGATGGAGATTTAATACAAGCAAGCTTATTGGGAGAAGTACTGCAACGCATTCATTTAAGTTCAGATATTGTTGATGACAAATATATTTGCGATGTGGTTGAAGATAAAAAGGGGCGGATTTGGGCTGGTTCACTTGAAGGAATATACTTTTTAAATATGGAAGGTATTTTGCAAAAGGAAATACATTTGCCTTTGCCAAAGCATGTCAAAAATCAAAAAATAATAAGATTATTAGTGGACTCTAAAGATAGGCTTTGGTTTACTACTGCGGCACACGGTGTTTTTATGTTGGAAGATGCATCCTTGTATTCCAAAGATAGACCACCTATTTTTAATCATTTTTCGCATAACCCCAATACGAAAAAAGGCCTCACCTCAAACATTGTTTTCTCGATAGACGAAGCAACAAACGGTACCATTTGGCTTGGTACTGATAGCGGGGTTGCTTTTTTTAATGAAACTATCCAAGACTTTCAACACCTAGAAATCAACAATCAGTTTTTTGATAAAAAAGTCATGACGGTTCGAGCAGATTTAGATAACAATTTGTGGATTTCAACCATTTTTGATGGAATCTTTTTCTATGAAAAAGGTAACAACACTTTCGTAAACTATACCTTGGATGATGGTCTAATTTCTAATGCCTTTTTATATTCTTCAGGCTATTTGGATAAAGAAAAAAACATACTTTATTTTGGCACCGATGAAGGATTGCAACAAATTAATCTGGAGTATGCAAAACCTTTTGAAGTGGCTAGACCCTCATGGATAAGCTCATTGATTATTTATCGCAATAATGTTTCGGAATTTATTCCAGTAACCAATCCTGCACCTACCCAAAATTATAACCTAACATATAACAATAGAGATGTAACTGTAAATTTCTCAACAATAGATTACAAGCATACCGAAAAGACTAAATATGCCTATTCCTTTGATGGTGAACACTGGACAGAACTGCCACAGCGAACGGCGCATTTTACAAACTTGTCCATAGGCACAAATGCCATTTACCATAAAACCTATTTTTTGGGGCAAAATACTTCCCAAAACGGAACTGTACATAAGCTTATATTCTTGGTGGCTCCACCCTGGTATAGAACCAATTTGGCATATTTTATTTATTTTTCATTGTTTCTTGCGATCATCATCTATATATATAACTTACTATTAAATAATAGACTGGCAAAGCAAAAAATGGAGTCTGCACTATTATTGGATGAGGCAAAATCTACTATGTATGCCAACATTAGCCATGAATTCAAAACCCCTCTTACTTTAATAAATGGATTGGCAAACAGGCTTTTAAAAAAGACGTCCATACCAGAAGAAGAAAAGCAAAGCCTTCATTCTATAAATGAAAACGGAGAACAACTCTTGCATTTGGTGAACCAAATGCTAGAATTAGTTTCAATAGACACTAACCAGCTGTCCAAAAATTATAAAAATGGAGACGTGGTTCTGTTTGTAAAAAAATGTGTCTCCCTCTTTTACCCTTTTGCAGATTTAAAAGAAATAAAGCTTCGTTTTCATTCTTCGATAGAAAAATTACTTGTGGATGTCGATGATGAAAAACTTCAAAAAGTGATTAACAACCTATTGAGCAATGCCATAAAATTTACACCCAAAGGTGGAACTATCACGGTGAGGCTTCAACAGAACAATGAAAAAACACTCAAAATTGAAGTTGAAGATTCAGGAAAAGGAATTAAAGCCGAAGACCTACCGCATATTTTTGATAGATATTATAAAACTTTTGATTTGGAAAATAATATTGGTAGCGGTATAGGAATGGAATTGACAAAAGGATTGGTAAGCTTTATGGAGGGTACCATTACCGTAAAAAGTACCATAGGTAAAGGAACGCTTTTTACCATTTTACTTCCCATTAAAAAAACGGCAAAAGCAACAAGTGTGTTTAGGTATGAAAAACCATTTGTGGAGTCCAATGAAAAAAATAGCATAAGCTTGCATAGTCCCCCAAATGAAGGAAAAGATACTATTTTAATTGTGGAAGACCATGTTGATATTAGAAATTATTTTAAGGATATTTTCGCTAACCAATATCGAGTTTTAGAAGCTCCACACGGAAAAAAAGCACTGGAAATAGCTGAAAACAAGAAGGTGGATTTCATTATTTCTGACGTGATGATGCCTGTAATGGATGGGTTTGAATTTTGTGAAAGGCTAAAAAATAATGCCAAAACTTCTCACTTGCCCTTTGTGATGGTAACAGCAAAAACAGATGTCGATAGTAGATTAAAAGGCTATAAACTGGGGGTTGATGCCTATATTAATAAACCCTTTCAGGAAGAAGAATTATTGCAGATTATTAAAAATTTATTGGCAAAGCGAGCAGCACAAATATCTTTTTACCAGCAAATACTAGAATTGAAGCAACATACAGATGAGTCAAAAATAAACGTATTAGATATTCAATTCATAAAAAAAATACAAGAGTTTACCCTGTCCAAAAAAAGAGATTTAAGCATGGAAGCACTTGCTAGAGAGTTGTTAATGAGCAGATCTCAACTGCATCGCAAGATAAAACAACTCACGGCTATGTCCATTACTCAATATATAAATCATATTAAACTGGAAAAAGCCAAACAACTCTTGCTACATTCATCATTGTCCGTTTCAGAAATTGCTTACGAGGTGGATTTTGAAGACCCCAAATATTTCTCAAGAGTTTTCAAAAAAGCAGAGGGAAAAACTCCATCCGATTTTAGGGAAAATCTTAAATAAAAGTACTGCTTGGTCTAATTAGAGACAATAGTTCACCCTTTTGAAACAATAATCTCCCACCCTTATTCATCTTCATTATAGTTTTGACTTATAAACTCAAAATTATTGATTATGAAAAAGATAAAAATACTTACGGTGATTATTGTACTGCTAAGTGCCGGTATAGCCATGCCGCAAAACCATTTGCCAAAGAAAAATAATGAAATAGATGTAAAAAAATTGCACACTCCCGAATTAAAAGTGTTATATGAAAAGGCGCGCCTACTGGAAAATGCTACACCCCATGAAATTAATGCCAATAGGATTGAAATACGAGAGGCGTGGGAAAACATCAATCTTGATTGGGCGCAATTATATAAGCCCATTGAAAGTTCATCAAGGGATAGTGATTTTGCAATTGAAATAAAATCTAATAGTAAATCATCGTTACCTCCACAAATTCAAAATGAAAGATGGGCAGATGATATTCAAATTCATGACTTAAGAGTAGATGGCGGGGTTGATATTGTTTCTTTTAATGAAGGAGAAACGCTATATGCATCAAGCTTTAATAATAACGCAGGAGGAGATTATTATATAAATATTTTTCAATCAACAGATCAAGGGGAAACTTGGCAAAATTTTAGAAGTGTATCTATAGGTGTGCCTACCCTAAAAATGAAAATGCTTGCGATGGAAGGTACAAATAGTGGCGATAAGTACTTGTTGATTTACTACATAAACCAAAACAACACCTTTAGGGTACTAAGGTGGAACTTAACCGCTGGCGAATCCTTTGAAGGAGAAACAATTACAAATGATGTAGTCGATTTTGCTGTGGACAGAAACTGGACCACCACTACAGATAATCAGCGTGTATTTGCAGTCTATAAGAAAACAAATAATGAACTTTATTCAGCACGAACAAACGCCGGAACTTATGGGTTTACTTGGGTAGACGAAACTTATTTAAACAATAACAGAGGGCAAGTTGATATAGCTTATGGTAGAAATGGCAGTGTATATGTTGTAATGGTAAGCGATGTAAGTGGTTCTATGTATGTAAGGGTTAATGATAATTACAATGACCCCGCTTCTTGGTCAACATCAGATTTATTGGAAAACGGGGCTGATAAAGAATCAATGTTGCCCACTATAAGTGCAGAAAGGCTGGACATAAACAATGATAATGTTTTGGTGGTAGCTTCTTCAAGAGATGCTGGAACTAGCGGAAAATATAATTTGAGAAGATACATTAGAAATAACGGAGCAGATTTTGATGCCGGAACCACAGAAGGATCTCCAGCCGGGATTAGCTACCTCTTTTTTGATAGTTTTATCAACTATAACAGCGGCTCAAATATTCATCTAGGAATGGTTGAATATTTCATAAATGGTTCCGAAAATAATAAGGTTTACCATCGATTCTATAATGGCGCTTCACTATCAGGCTATAATCTCGCCTCTAGTGAAAACCTTAACGTGTTTAGTCAGTTTTTTAAACCCTATGGGCTTACTTCCATAACTACATCAAATGGAGAAGAACCTATGATGATATTTTGTGGCACTAGTGCTGATGGTACCCATGGAGAGGGTCTTTATTTTGATAAAGAGTCCAGCATTTTGAGCATGGTTGATTTTGATAAACCTCAGATTTCTATCTATCCCAATCCTGCGCAAAACCAAATTGAGGTTCTTTTGCCAAAAGAGTTTGTAACAAATTTAATGACCATTTATGATACTACAGGAAAGGTAATACGCCAACAAAAATTCAAAGAGGTTGGCGGTTCTCTTGTTATAGATATTTCGTTTTTGAATGATGGGCTCTATTTTTTACGCTTTGAAACAGGGAACGGAATCATTACCGAAAAAATTATAAAGAATTAAAAGAGTAAAAAAGATGAAAACATTCCAAATGATAATTGTACTTCTGACTGTGGGAATGACAGTGGCACAAAATCCTACCCTAAAAATTAGTGAAGAGGTGAATTTAAAAAATAAATACACCCAAGAGCTAAGAGAGCTCTATGCACAATCAAAATTTTTAGAAAACACTACCCCCGAGGAAATAAACGCTAATAGACTTGCCATTAGAAATGCTTGGATGAAAGTTGATCCAAGTAGGGGAAACCTATACCGGCCAGTAGACAATGGTGGGCATACAGAAGATTATATCACTTCGGTAATAGATTATAGAAACACAACTCCTCCTCCACAAACAATAAAAAACAGGTGGGCACAGGATATACAAGTTCATAATTTAAGGATTGATGGCGGTATAGATATTGTCGAGTTTAACGATGGTGAACAGCTTTACGCATCCAGTTATAGGGCCCTTCCAACACCTACATTAGATTTATACGTGTCAAATGATTTAGGTGAAACTTGGTCTCCCTGGCAGCTGGTAACTTTTTCAGAGCAAGTAGTTAAGTTAAAAATGTTGACACTTTTTGCGGCAACTGGAGATAGGTATTTATTGGTATATTACCTTTCTCAGGGCAATTTCTTTAATGTGATGCGATGGAACCTTACAACGGGAGCTCCCCTTGAAACAGACGTAATTACGGGTGATGTAGTTGACTTTGCACTGGATAGAAATTATTCCAACAACACTGTATTGCAACGTGTTTTTGCAGTTTATCAAAAATCGAATAATCTTATTTATGCAGCTAGAACCAATGCGGGAACCTATGGATTTGATTGGGTTGATGAAACCTTTATAAATGGCGATAGGCGCGAACTTTCCTTATGCTATGGTAGGGCTGGGAGTATATACCTAGCCTCAGTAACTTTAACAAATAGGAGTTTGGTAACTAGGGTCAATACAGACTATAACGATCCCAATGCTTGGGAGGCATCAAGCTTTATAGAGGATGGGGCCGTTAGGGAATCCGTAAAACCTACTATTAGAGCCGAAAGATTGGCCTTAAATCAAGATAATGTAATTGTGGTTACCTCATCTAGAGGAGCAGGAAACAACGGAAAATATAATATAAGACGATATATAAAAAAGAATGGAGCAGGTTTTGGCACCGGTATTACCAATGCATCGCCCAATGGAATTAGCTACCTATATTTTGATAGTTTTATAAACTACTATAATGATGATTCTAATGTCTATATTGGGTTTTTAAGACAATCTATAGATGGCTCAGAAAACAATAGGGTGTTGTTAAGGCCATACGATGGTGATATATTACAGGAAAGTGAGTATGCTTCATATGAAACCCTGGACGTATTTGATAATTATAAACCCTTGGCAATTACTTCAATCAAATTGGGAATGGGGGAAGAGCCCATGATGGTATTTGCAGGAACCAGCGCAAATGGAACCCATGCTGAAGGACTCTATTTTGATAAAAAATCCAGCGTTTTAAATACGGTTGATTTTGAAAGCGCTTACATCTCTGTCTGTCCAAATCCCGCGCAAAATAAAGTTGAGGTTCAATTTTCAAGGGAGGCTATGCCAAAATCTTTAGCCATTTATGACACTACTGGGAAATTACTGAATAAACAGTTTTTTATGGAGGGAACCGATACTGCCATTGTTGATGTATCATTTTTTAATAACGGAGTCTATTTTTTAAGCTTTCAAACCAATAGGGGAACTATAACTAAAAGAATAATTAAAAATTGAACAATGAAAAGTTGGAACAAAGCTATTCCTGTTCTTTTTATACTGCTTTGTGTTTTTTAGTGGTTAATTAATAATTTATATTTAGAAATAGTAAAAGAGCTCTTATTAAGTTAGCGTTAAAGTCAATCTTGATACATTTTTCCCATTCCAGATTGCGCTTCAATTGGGAGACGAAAGTGTCGGGGCAATCTTCTCTATAATACTGTTTTTTTAATTAGTATTTATAGAATTTAAAAAGTAGCTTTTGATTTACTGTTAACCATTTTAGAGTCTGTTACTTATCTGATTTCAAATTAGCACACAGCTCAGTAACGTACTTTTTGAAAGCGTGCCTGTCTATTGTTGAATTTGTAATGCCCTTCAATGACTTTTAAAACTGCCAAAATAGTTATATTTGGTACTCTCCCCGGCTTTCAATGAACAATTAGACAATTCGATTGTTGGATTTTTGGATAGTATAAAAAAATCGCCCGAGGAAATTCCACGGGCGATCTTCTTTTAACTATCAACAATTATGAAAAACTATTCCTTGAGAAGGCGTTTTGTAATCTGTCCATCCTTTCCTATTATTTTCACATAATAGGTTGCTGCGGCCAGTTGTTGTACGTCTATCGATTTAACCGAGCCCATTCCTTGAAGGTCTGCTTTTTGCACCAATCTACCTCTTAGGTCGTAAATCTCCAGTGTTTGTAAATCAACCCCTTGTGGATTGCTTATGTTCAACGTGTTCTTGGTTGGAACAGGATACATCGCTATGCTTCCCAAATCTTGGGAATGATCGCCTATACCCAGAATACTCTCTACGATAAGCTCAAACTCACAGGTGCCAGTGTTTCCGTATTCATCTGTCGCCGTGAGCGTGATGGTATATGTACCGTCTGATAATGGCGTACCAGCTGCAGGGTCCTGTGTAGTTATGGTTACCGGATCCGTACAGTTGTCTATTGCGGTAGCCTCACCGGTCGCGAAGTAATCCGGAACGATATAGAACAGGTTACCAGCCCCGGGATCAACCGTTTGGTCCGCAGGACAGGTAATCACCGGCGCAAGCAGGTCGACAGCGGTCACCGTTGCCGTACAGGTGCTCAGGTTGCCGTTGTTGTCCTGGCTGAAAACCTGGACCGTAACCGGCGTTCCGATATCTGCACATGTAAATTCGGTAATATCAACCGCCACTGTCAAGATGCCACAGGCATCATCGTTGGAGGCTATCACATCACTTGGGTCAAGGGTCGCTGTCCCATCCGCTCCAAGCTCAATTGTGAAATCCTGGCAGACAAGCACGGGGCTTGTATTATCCTCCACCGTTACGATAGCGGTACAAGTTTCAGAGTTTCCGTTGACGTCGGTTACCGTGAGCACAACGGTATTGTCGCCTATGTTCGAACAGTCGAAGGTATCTATATCAAGGTCATAGCTTGCGATGCCACAGGCATCCGTACTACCGTTATCTATATCCGTTCCAAGAATAGTTACCGTTCCCGTTACGGGGTCAAGCTCAACGGTTATGTTTTGGCAGGCTACTACAGGTGCGGTCACGTCCTCTACCGTTACGATGGCGGTACAGGAAGAAACGTTGCCGTTTACATCTGTAACTGTCAAGATCACGTTGTTGTCGCCAACATTGGAACAGTCGAAGGTGTCAATATCTATTGAGATACTCGCCACACCACATTGGTCAGTGCTGCCGCCGTCCACATCACTCGCAACAATGCTTGCGTTACCAAACTCATCCAATTGGATGGTTATGTTTTGGCAGACCGCCACGGGAGCCTCGTTGTCAACCACCGTAATGATAAAGCTGCACGTATTGGTGTTTCCGTTCACGTCCGTTGCGGTGAACTCAATGTTGGTCGTCCCCACTGGGAACATACTTCCGCTCGGGTCGCCCATAGTCTGGGCTACAGTTGCAACCCCGCAGTTGTCCGAGGCGATCGGCATTGGGAAGTTTACGATCGCGGAGCAGAAACCTGCATCGGTGTGCACCGTAATGTCCGCGGGGCAGGCTATAGCTGGTGGGATGCTGTCCTCAACCGTTACTATAGTAGTACAGTTGGAAACATTGCCGTTTACATCGGTTACTGTTAGGGTAACTGTGTTCGGGCCAACATCACTACAATCAAAATCAGTAATATCTATTGTAGTGCTTGCAATTCCACAGGCATCCGTACTTCCGTTCTCGATATCGGCAACTGTAATACTTGCCATTCCGTTTGCATCCAGTTGGATGGTGAAAGGAGCAGCACAGTTTGCAACAGGTGGCACATTGTCCTCAACCGTTACTATTGTTGTACAGGTGGAAGTATTTCCATTTACATCGGTTACCGTTAAAGTCACTGTATTTGGACCTACGTCTGCACAGGTGAAATCTGTAATGTCTATCGATGTACTTGCAATTCCGCAGGCATCCGTGCTTCCATTCTCGATATCGGCAACGGTGATGCTCGCCATTCCGTTTGCATCCAGTTGGATGATGAAAGGAGCGGCACAGTTTGCAACAGGTGGCACATTGTCCTCAACAGTTACTATTGTTGTACAGGTGGAAGTGTTTCCATTAACATCGGTTACCGTTAGGGTCACCGTGTTCGGGCCAACATTGCCGCAGTCAAAATCCGTACTATCTATGGAGGTGCTGGCAATTGCACAGTTGTCCGTACTACCGTTGTCGATATCGACAACGGTAAGGCTTGCCGTACCATTGGCATCTAGTTGGAGCGTAAAGGGAGCGACGCAATTGGCCACCGGATTTTCAGCGTCGGTTACGGTAATAGTTTGGGCACATGTACTTGAATTTCCTGATGTATCTGTGGCAGTCCAAGTAACCACGGTATCTCCCACGGGATAGACATCGGAAGCGTTATTGATATTGTTATAGTCATTAATTAGGGTCAGTTCGGAACAATTGATATATCCTGCAATCCAACTAGCATTATTATCCATATTGGTTAAAGTTCCGGTGTGTCCATTTCCTGAATTGTCGGTAGCTGTTGCACTACCGTTACCATCGTTAAGTGTGTAATATGCTTCCAGATTTGTTTCTGAAGTACTAACACATCCTTGATAGTTGTTTAAAATATCGGCATTGGTTCTGGCTTCCCTCCAAATTCGTATTTCGTCCAATTGGCCATGAAAGTTTTGGGTACCATCAGAACGACTACCTATTGTCATAATATTATTGGCACCCACAGTACTACCTCCGCCACTAATTGTTGCTTGTAGGTCTCCATTAATAAAAATCTCACGATTATTTGTAGCGGCAGTCCAGACCACAGCTATATGTGACCATGTATTTAGGGGTATTACAGTTGGAGCATGTGCCGAATATAGGTTATTGATAAATAAATAGACTTCACCACTTGAATTCAATAATATGGATACAAATTCATCTGCATCCTTTTGCGCAAAGAATAGTCGTTGTGTTTTAAATGAACTTGGATTTGCCCACATTTCTATTGTAAAATCAGTATTGGCAATATCATCGAATAAAGCCGGGAGTGCCGCAGTAACATAATCATCAGTGCCATCAAATTCCAAAGCAAAGGTTGCTTCACTGCAATTATCTGAATAGAAAGGTTGCGGGACGGTTACAAAGGCCTCACATATTCCAATGTCATTATTAACAGTAATTGCTGCAGGACAGGATAGGGTAGGAGGTGTATTGTCTTCTATGGTTACTGTTGCGGTGCATTGGGAAAAAATTCCGCTAGCAACATCAGTAACCGTCAGTGTCACGGTATTTGCTCCTAAATCTGAACAATTAAAATCTGTTTTTGAAGCTGAAAAACTAATTGCGCCACACGCTCCTGACGAGCCTCCATCTAAATCGGTGGCCAGAATACTAACATTTCCTGAAGCATCCAAAAATGCAGTTATATTTTGGCAAACGGCCACTGGGGGATTGGTTCCACCGTCCGTAATTGCCCAATTATGGATGTTTATTAAATCTGCTCTTGCACTTACTCCGGCACAATATATACTATTGCCCCCATGAAAAGGTATGTTGTTTGGGATGGCCGTTTCACCTGCGTCCAAGGTGTTCCAGCCTATTAGTATGCTGTCATAATTAGCAGTAGACAAGGTAACGCCTGCAAACATGTTATTGGCTCCATCAATGGAGTCAGGAAAAGCGGTGCTCAAACTACTAACATCCCAACTGCCCAAATCTTGATCGAAACTTGTTGCGCCAGCAAACATACTGGCAAAAGATTCTGCACTGCTGGTATCCCAAGCACCTATATCTTGATTAAAGACGGTTGCATCTTCAAACATACTTATAAATTCGGTAACCTTGCTTACATCCCAGCTGCCGATATCCTGATTAAAACTGCTCGCGCTACGGAACATTGCGCCTGTGTTTTGTAGGTTGGAAGTTTGCCACATAGCCAAGGGTTGGTTAAAGCTGGTAGCATCTTGAAACATCCTTGCCATTAAAGTTACATTGCTAACATCCCAATTGGAAAGATCCGTGTTAAAAGCGGTAGCTCCTTCAAAAGTACCTATCATATAAGTTATGGTACTCACATCCCAATGGTTAAGATTATCGTTCATGGATGTTGCATTTTTAAACATTTCATTTAATGAGGTTACATTGCTTAAGTCTGGTTTATCCGTTGCCTCAATACGGAGGTTACTGCACCCTTCAAAAGCGCTATCCATGCTGGACCATTGAATATTTCCCCAATTAAGCACCTTGAGTATTTTTTGTCGGTCTCCAGACCCATTAAATAGAATACGTGGGAAACTACCCGATATTCTTACTTGATAGGTACCGGGTGCAGGATAGGTATGGGTAACATTTCCCAATCCTCCTGTAGTAAAGGTATCTGATGTACCATCGCCCCAAGCTACAGTATAGTTATATGCCGTGCCTAAAAACCCAAAAATGGGGAGGATTATTTGATTGTTGGCGCTGGATCCGGGGTTGTCTGTTTTCCATTCGGTTATAAATTCGGGCAAGCTTCCTGCAGGAGATTCATAGGCTCCTTGATCTACTGTTAATCCTACTATCCGGTAGTTTCCATCTAAATCGGTAGGTTGATCATTATATTGATTTATCCCAGTGTTTATAGCTGGTGAACTGGGTTGAAGGCGGAAGTTCCGGGTGGAGGGATTTACAAAAAGCGGGTTTTGCCCTACTACATTTTCTACTGTAGAAGCAAAAACAACTGCATCAGACTGGTCTACCGACATTTGGTTGTTTGTAGGATTGTTTCCCCATATAATGGTATTGTATATACCCGAATTGTTGGCAGTTCTGTAAAAGAGGGCCGCTGTTCCTCCAGAAGAAGAGGCTGTTTCGTTATTACTAAGGGTACAATTAATTAGTTGTGTTCTATTATAACTTGTAAATGGACCACCTATTCCATCTCTTGTGCCCAATGCCCTAACTGCACCTCCAGAACCAGTGGAGTTATTTCCATCAAATAATGAATTTAGTACTGTAAAAAAAACAGATGCCCCAGTTTTTGATGAATTCGATATGGCACCTCCATATCTACCTTCATTGTCGAGAAAGGAACTATTAGTAATTTCTACATCTACAGTTGCATCGTTTGTAGCCTCAGAATAGATGGCTCCACCAAATCCGTTGACTGTAGATGTGGTAGTATTATTTGAAAATCTACAGTTGTTAAAGTAGATACCACCTCTAGCTCCATTATCTGCATGAATGTATATAGCACCTCCTTCGGTAATACTACTGTTGTTTCTAAAAATACAGTTTATTGCCTTGGGCAAAGAGGTAGCGCCATTATCAACATCGTTATACCAAGCAGCTCCTCTTTGCGCTTGCGGGCTTGTTATGGTCGCTCTTCCATATTCCACAATAAATCCATCCAGCACGGTATTATTAGAGACATTTACCGTTAAAATAATATTGGCTGTATTATCTGAATGGTTGCCTTGTGAGCCAATATCGCCACTCATTATAGTAGGGTAGGCATTCCAATCCCTTTCCTGTAATGTTCCTCCGCCCGTGGGGAAGCCTCCCCTAATCTTCATTCCATTTTTAATAACAAACGACGCATTGCGGTCACCCCTTATTATTCCTGGGGCATCGTCTGCATAATAAGTGCCCTGCGCTACCCAGATTTCTACCCCCGGCGAAAGCGTTCTAAGAGCTCTATTTAACTGGGTATATGCATTCGACCAAGAGGAACCATTGTTGTTTCCAGTTGCAGCGGCATCTACGTAATAAATAGTTTGACTAGAGGCGTATTGAAACGTAAATAGAATCAATAGACTAAGTAGAATTTTTTTCATGGCTTTTTGGATTTAGTTATAGGGTAAAAGTAATTTCCGTAACCCATTGGGAAAATGCGTAGACCTACGTATCGAGATCCTTATTTGTTTCTAGTAGCCAAATTAATAGGGCATTTTGTGAAGATTTAATACCTAGCTTCTTTATGATGTTGCTACGGTGCTTTTCAACCGTTCGGGATGAACACTCTCTAATAATAGCTATTTCTGAAGAAGACAGACCTTTTTGGATAAACTGTAAAATTTCTTTCTCCGAATTGCTTAAAACCGACAAAACATCTTGTTGTGAATTATTCACGACCTGAATTTCTTTAGTGTGTTCCCAAATGTATATTCATAATAAGTTAAAAAAAATGGGTATACCTACGTAGTGTCAATTAGGGAATAATGTTCAATGGGAAGTTAATAATCTACTTCCCAAATCATGGCTGGTCCTGAAGTAAAATGTTTTAAAATAAATTGTTAGGTATTGAACAACTGCGGATTTTTTTGAACCCAAAGCAAGAGTCCATTTTGGGTAGGGGGAATTTCTAGTTTTTTGATGATGTTACTGCGGTGCTTTTCAACCGTCCGTTTAGAAATAAAAAGTTCTTCAGCTATTTGCGAAGATGAAAAGTTCTTGGCTAGATATCTAAGTATCTTTGCTTCTGCTACCGTAAGATTATTAACTTCCTGTGCTGTCGTGGAAAAATGGATGCCCGCCTCAATATTTTTACTTATAAAAGTCTTTCCATTCAAAACTTCCTTTATGCAAAATTCAATTTCTTGAAGCGCATCTTCCTTTAAAATATAACCCTGAATCGTTTTTCCCACTTCCTGAATAATTGCTTCTTCCTTGAAAAGTGTAAGGATGATAATTTTACAGTCAATTCTTTTTTGTACACACTGGGCGGCTATCTCAAGTCCGTTGAGCTTTGGCATATCGAAATCCAAAATAGCAATATCGGGATTGTGCTTCACAATTTCATTATAGGCATCGTTTCCATCCATAGCAGTTGCTAAAATGATGTGCTTTTTACTTTCCAAAAATGCTTTTGTGCCTGTTAATAAAATGGGATGGTCGTCAGCTATGACTAGTGTTGGGTTCATTTTTTGGTACTTTAATAGTGATGCTTGTTCCTTTGTTGGGAATTGATTTTATATCTAAGATTGCCCCAATAAACTGGGCGCGCTCTTTTAGGGTTCTCATTCCGAGCCCACCCAATGCTTCTCCTTCTTCGGCCAAAACAAACCCATTTCCATTGTCCTTCAGGGTAAAAATAACGGCATCTTTTTTTTCTTCAGACGATAGATTGCAGGCTGTAGCGTTGGCATGTTTTTCAACATTGGTAATACATTCCTGAAGCATTCGGAATATATAGATTTCTTTGGCTTTTGAAATCAAACCTTCTTTGGCTTCAAGTGCCTCGGAATAAAATACGTTTGAATTTTTCTGAAAGGTTGAAACCATATTCTTTAATGATTTCGTTAAACCTAACTTTTCAAACTGAAAAGGGTGTAGATTGTGCGACATCTCCCGAACCTCTTGAATGGTTTCCTGCACCAAATCAATTTCTTTCTGTTCCCTTTTTTCAGAACTTACAAGTGAATTCTTTAACATCAATAGTTTCTGACCAACACTGTCGTGAAGTTCAGAGGCTATACGTGCCTTTTCGTTTTCCTGCGTTTTAAGGAGATCTTTTGTAAAGGATTCCTGCATTTTCTGCTTCTTTCTGGCATAGTTTCTTGAGCGTATTAAAAGAATGGTTCCAAAAATACCAAGCAACAACAATGCGCTTATTAGGTACCACTGGCTCCTTACTCTTTCGCGCGATTTCAACAGGGCTATGTTTTTTTGCTGAGCTTCTAATTTTAGATCCCGCTTTTCAGTCTCATAAATTGTTTGATAGTAAATTAGCTGGTTTTTCAAGGCTTCCTCTTTGGTATTGTTGAGGTAGTTTAGAACAAAATTTTCCTGTACATTGGCTTTGTCAATTTGTCCGGAAGCTTCAAAGATTAAAAGTAAAAGCTCATGGGATTCTTGGATTATTTCTTTGGAGTTAAACGTTTCTGCAAACTTTAATTTTTCTAATGCCAAAAGTTCTGCCTTATGCAAATTTCCTAGACCATATTGATAATATGCTTGTGCTTCCAGATATAATATATTGTGAAATGGGCTCCCTTCAAATTGGGGATAAAGGGCAGAAATAAGATCATAATATTTCTGGGAGTTTTCAGTCTGTTCCTGTTGGCTTGCATAAACAAGATAACTGTGGTAACATATAAATTTAAAATGAGCATTATTATAAACTTCGGCATAAGCTACAGCTTTATCTAGATGCAGTTTTTGCGCTTCATAATGATTCTGTAATTTTTCATCAAGCGCGGCATTTAAATTTTCTATTATCAAATTCTGATAATCTTTAATTTCTTCGGCATATGCAATCTTTTCATCTCTTAAAATCTTGGCGGGCTCAAAAAGATAATTGAGGCTATATACAGTGGCAAGGATTCCTTGAATATCAACCAATCTATTTTCATCTTTTTGATAGCGCAATAAAGCGAGCGCGGCAAAGGCATGTTCCATTATTGATGAAAAATCATTGGCCTGTGCGCCATCTACAACTATATATCCATGTAGTGTTGCCCAGTCACTATAGGATGAATCGTTTAATTTTTCAAATAGTTCCAGGCTCTTTTTGCTTTTTCGCCTTGCTTCATCAATTTTGGTCCCTTGGGATCTTAGATAGTCATAAAATATCAATTGTGCTCCCGCCTGTATGTCTAAGGGAGTGTCTTTTTTTAGGAATGGTTCTATGGGCTTAACAGCCAATATTGAATCCATTTTTTTATTTAATACCCAGCGTAAGCCCAATAAATTAAATATGCGTAAGGTATTAAGGGTATCCTTTTTACTGTAAAACCCGTTAAAAAGACTTTCCGCATCCCGAAAAAAATGATTCTCGTTCTCAAAAGTATGGTTGTCTACATAATCTTTAATTTTCGCTGTGCGCTCTGCATTTTTCTTAATAGCCGCAATTTCCAATAATATTTTTTCTCTATCTCTGCTAGCTTGGGAATAACAATTACCTAATAGGAAAACGAATAATACAAAAAAGAAATGTTTCATTTAGGTAATTTATAAAGTTATTCCAGTGTAGAGAAAAATAAGCAAGAAAGGTAAGAATAATAATAATTTTTAGATATACGTAGGTATACGAAAACGCATTTTTCCAGTGAATTCATTTTCGTTCCGTACTAAGACTTTGCTCAGGGCAAACTACTTTTCTATAGGCCGAAGAGTTCTAATTAGTAAATTTAAAAGAAATAAGTTCTGGCTTACAGCCTAAAGCTTTCTGCTAAAACCTATATTTGATACAACCACCAGTTAAAAAGTTAATTTATAAAGCTTTAGGATAGGTGGTTTTCTAATAGAACGCCAGGCTATAAATACAAGCGAGAAAACCCCGTCTAAATTTTAAAATCATTAATTTAAAGCATTTAAAACAGCAGCAAAAGGCGATTGGATTTTAAAATGGGAAATGGGGGAATTGCGATGTTTTTTACTTTTTTTAGGCAGCATAAACTCAACAATAAAACCCAAAGGCCTGCTTGGACGTTCCCATTCTATCTACAGTCCTTACAAACCCCCACAAGAATACAATTCGTTTGTTGGACAATATAGTTATCGGGCAGAGAGTATATAATTGGTTCAGCAAGACATTCAATAGTTTCACATAGGGTGCACCTAAAATGAAAATGGTTTGCAGGAATGGGAGGCAGGCCTTCACAGCTATCACAGATAGCGAAATATTGCTTTCCATCATCTGCCACTATTTTATGTACTATTCCATCCTTACAAAAACGATTCAGTATCCTATATACAGTAGCCCTGTCGGCATCAACGTCCATAAGCTGTAAAACGGCATCTTGACTCATAGCCTTTTTTTTGCTTTTTAAAACTGCCAAAACAGCCTCTTGAGCAGTAGTATTCCTTCGTTTAATCATACCGCAAACTTAGCGAAAAAACCCTATTGCGACAAATTTGCAATAAATTAATGCAACACTGTTGCATTAGCGAATAAATACCTTATATTTGAAGTGTTTTAAAATGGAATATAAACAATAAAAATGTGTGGAGTATTTTTTTTTGTCCACACAACAAGTTTGCTTTTTAGGAAATAAATATTTAAAATAGTATGACAGCTAATACAGATTTTGAAGTTATAATTATAGGGGGCAGTTACGCAGGGCTTTCTGCGGCCCTTGCATTAGGGCGTTCCTTAAGAAAGGTTTTGGTCATTGACAGCGAAAAACCTTGCAATATACAAACCCCACATTCCCATAATTTCTTGACTCAGGACGGACAAACACCCGCGGCAATTTCAACGCTCGCCAAAAAGCAGGTTAAAAAATATGGGACCGTAGCATTTTTTCAGGGCATAGCCACAAGGGGCATAAAAATGGGGGAGGGTTTTGAAATAACAACGGATAAGCAAAAAAAATTTACCGCTAGGAAGCTAATTTTTGCTACGGGTATAAAAGATGTTTTGCCCCCTATTAAAGGTTTCGCGGAATGCTGGGGAATTTCTGCAATTCACTGCCCTTATTGTCACGGTTATGAATTTAAGGGAAAGCCAACGGGAATACTTGCGAATGGAGAAAGGGGGTTTCACTTAGCCTCCTTAGTGCATAACCTTACCAACAATGTTACACTTCTCACCAATGGGAAAGCCGACTTTACTAAAGAACAAATTGCCAAACTAAACCGTCATAAAATAGAAATAATAGAGAAAGTCCTGACTGAAGTGGAACACGAAATGGGAAAAATCAATCAGGTTGTATTCGATGATGGTACTAAAAAGGGGCTGGACGCTCTTTATGCAGCTTTGCCGTTTGTACAACATTCTGAGATACCTGATTCTTTAGGTTGCGAACTTACAGAACAGGGCTATATAAAAGTTAGTGCAATGCAAGAGACCAACATAGAAGGGGTTTTTGCTTGTGGCGATAATACAAATATGATGCGTTCAGTGGCCAATGCAGTATATTCAGGCAACCTAACAGGGGCAGTAGTAAACGGTAAATTAACAGTAGAAAAATTTTAAAATGGTAGAAGTTTTTATAACCAACATTCAAAATAAAATTCAGGCGGAAAGGGTTTTGACAAACCTACGAATAGATTATCCTAAATTTGAATTACATTGTGACCTTAATGAAACAGAATTTCCTTTTCCCTGTGGGCATACGGTTTTAAGGGTTGAAGGTGACTATATCACTGCAAAGCAGCTAATTGAATCAGTTTTAATCCAAGGTTTTAAATGTGAAATTTTGGAAGATAAAGTATGTACGTAAATTAAAAATTGTGGCAGAATTTTGGGAATCGGTGTATAAGGGCAATGAAAAAATGTGGGGAGCCAATCCTACCGACAATGCCTATACAGCATTGGAGATACTCCTCCAACATAATTGTACAAACGTATTGATCCCCGGTTTTGGTTATGGTCGAAATGCAAGGGTATTTTATGAAAGGGGTTTTGGGGTTACGGGAATTGAAATATCAAAAACTGCTATTAAAAGAGCTAGGAGTCACTTTGGTCCTGAGGTGACCATACACCACGGCTCAGTGGCCAAAATGCCTTTTGACGCTAAAAAATTTCAGGCAATATACTGTTATTCCCTTATTCATCTTTTGGAGAAAGCGGAAAGAATTAAGTTAATTGAGGATTGTTTTGCTCAATTAGAGCCCAATGGCATAATGATTTTTGTAGCGTTGTCTACAAACGATAATAGATTTGGGATAGGTAATGAAATAGAAAAAAACACCTTCCTTTCACCCCACGGATTAAAGCTCTATTTCTATGATCGGGAAGCCATTAGCCAAGAATTTGGAAGCTATAATATTATAGCCTTGAACGAAATAAATGAGCCGGAACAATCTCCCACCGAAAAGCATTGGATGATAGTCTGCAAAAAACCGACATAATTTTAATACTATTCACATCTCAAACTTCACGACTTTGTTATACTGAGCTTGTTGAAGCACAACCACAGCCGTGATTTTGGAACCAGAGCTATCCCCTGCTGATAGGGGCGTCTCGCCCGTCACCTCAGCGCCTCCTAATTCACAATTCAACGATCCCAAATAATACGCTTTACAAACCTCCTAATCTTATTCCAAAGTTCATGAAACAGCAGGAGACCGAATATTCGGTCTCCGCTAATTCAATTCATAATTTTAGGCTCTCCGCTTATGAAATTTTAATACTGCGGGCAGGTCGTTGCTTAGCCTCCTCTTTTTTGGGTAAGTGTATATTCAAAATACCCTCACTATAACTCGCATTAATCTTTTCTTCATCTACACTTTCGGGCAAGGTAAAGCTTCGTTTAAAAGAAGCGTAGCCAAACTCCCTGCGGGTGTAGTTTTCCTCTTGGTTTTCCTGCTCCTCTTTAGTCTCCGTAGAAATGGATAAAACTTGATTGTCAAGTTCAATCTGGAAATCAGATTTTTTAAGACCCGGCACCGCCATTTCAACTATAAAAGCGTCCGCTGTCTCCCTGATGTTTACTTTGGGTAAAGTAATACCATTATTGAAATTTGAGCTGAATACAGATGGGAGGTCTCTGTTAAAGAGCTCATCAATCCAATTTGACCAATTTGGAAAGTTTACATTTGAAGTATTGCTTGATAAACTTCCGTTTTTAGGAACATTAACTAAAGCGTTCATAATTACAAAATTTTAAATTAAACATTATTTCAAATTCGAAATCAATTGTGATTTCTATAAACCTAAATACAAAATAAATACCAAAATTTATTAGCCTTTTACTATAAGTGTATTCTTTTATAAATCCATTGAAAGCTGTCAAATTTTCAGGACTATTACAATAATTAAGGTTAAAATATTGTCAAATTGACAAGGTCATTTATAAGGTGTTTTCCCTTATAATAAATGGTGGATTTACTATGCTCGAATTGCCATACCACTATATCTTTAGAACAAATTTCGAAAGTGCAAACAACTTATATACAGTTTTTTACCCGCCCTATTAAAATAAAATTTATAAATTAGAACTTTTTAAAAACAATAAATCTCCATTTCTTATATCAACTAATCGTAACCATTATGATAAAAAAATTCTTCCTACTTGACTATAGCAAAGTGTTTTTTTGTTCTCTCTTATTTATTCTACCTTTTTTGGGGTTCTCCCAAACCTTTACAAAGCTTTTTGATTTTAACGGCATCAGCGGATGTAAAGCCTATGGAGACCTGATCAGCGATGGGGATTATTTTTATGGCACCACCACGGTAGGCGGTAGTAATGATAAGGGCGTTATTTTCAAAATTAAAAGCGATGGCACCGATTATCAAAAGCTTTATAATTTTGATGAGGTTCACGGAGCAAAACCGTATGATGGATTACAACTTATAGGCTCAGAACTCTTTGGAGTTACCTTATATGGGGGAACGAATAATGGTGGAATAATTTTTAAAATAGATACAAATGGTTCAAATTATTCTGTTCTAAAAGATTTTTCGAATAGCAATGATGGGGCCCAGCCAAACGCTTCTCTTTATTTTGATGGCACCTTTCTCTACGGCACTACCTATTCAGGAGGAACGGGTGGGGGCGGTGGAACCATCTTTAAGCTGAACCTCGACGGAACGGGCTTTACGGTCATTCACAACTTCAATGGCAGCAATACTAGTAATGGGGCTCAACCGCAAGAACAACTCCTGTCTGACGGGACATATTTGTATGGAGTAACTTTTAATGGTGGAACAAACAATAAGGGAGTACTCTATAAAATCAAACCCGACGGGACCAATTTTTTAAAACTCTATGATTTTGTAGGTACGAATAACACAAACAATGTAGAACCGAGCGAGCCCATTTTGCACGAGGGGTATCTCTACGGCTGTACTTTTCTGGGGGGAGCCAATGAATTGGGTACTCTCTATAAAATCGCAACTGATGGTAGTGATTTTTCCGTCCTTCACGACTTTGATACTCCAACCGGAGCAAAGCCCCATTGCAAATTGACCCTGGCTGGCGATTATTTATATGGAACCACAACCACCGGGGGCCTCTCTGGGGGTGGGATGATCTTCAAAATAAAACCAGACGGTACCGACTACAGCAGCATTTTTGAATTTGTAACGGAGAGTGGTTATAGTTGCTGGTCTTCCCTGCTCTATAAAGGAAGCTATTTGTATGGAATCACCTCAAGCGGAGGTGACGGTGGCGATAATGGCACTATCTTCCAATTTGATGACGGACTCCCACTTTCCAATCCAAATGTTTCAGCCCCAACTAATATAGCTATTTACCCAAATCCAGTACAGGATGTTTTATACATAAGCCTACCTGAAAATACGAAAGCCGATGCTATTCTCTATGATGTGGCGGGTAAATTAGTACTAAGGGAAACTATAGTTGGTAATGCCGCAATAAGTCTAAACAGCCTGAAAAGCGGGGTTTATTTTCTTCAAGTGGGAAATAATACACAGAAGATCATCAAAGAGTAAGGAAATAAATACTAAAATACGATAACAATATTTTGGGTACAGACGAATATCAAAGTTTGGAATTTAGCTTTTATCCAAATCCCGCAACTGAACAAATAAAAATCAAATTTGGAAATACTTTGACAAATCATGAAGTTGAGATTTTTGATGTTTCAGGAAAAAGATTGGCAACTTCTAAAATCCAACAACTAGGAAATATTGATATTTCAGATTTGGCTACCGGGACCTACCTCTTAAAACTTACTTCTAAAAACAAAGCAGCTGTTGTACGGTTTCTAAAACAATAATTAATATAAATTAAAAAAAATAAAAGGTGAACGATGTTCCCTACCTTGCTTCGGGAAGTATCAAAGCCACCGGCGCTCTCAACCTAAAATCAAATAAAAAAATCTCTTGAAACGAAAGTTTCAAGAGATTAAACAAAGGGTAATTAATGAAAGGAAACCTTATTTAAAGTCTTCTATTTAAGCTGTATCTTTTTTGAGCTTACTCCTTTATCGGTAACAATTTTTATCAAATAGAGGCCTGAAGACAGTTCTTCAAGATTTAAGCTTAATGATGTGCCACCCACTTTTTCTTGTCTTACTTGTTGCCCTAGGGTATTCAAAATTCTTATTTCGCGCATAGGCTCTGTTGTTTGAATGTGCAATACATTAGTTACCGGGTTTGGATAAAGAACTACAGCGTTTGGATCAACATCCTGACCATTTACCGCCAACACACCGGAAGAAAAGAAAAGGGTTATGTTTGGCACTTCGTAACGTGGAAATCCATTGGGAGGATTCATGGCATCAAAAGGTTGGTCATCTCCATACACCACTCGGGAATAGGCAATATTTTGGTCGGGGGTGTTATAAAATCCAGTCCATAAAATTTGCTCTGGATAGCTTTTATTTGAGTACACTACAAGATTATCGCCACTGTATTCATAAGCAGTATCAAAAGGAATATAAATGTTATTAAACCCTTTCTGGAAATTAACCATGCCTACATAAACTAGGGTGAAGCTGCTAGGGTCAACCCAAGCATTTTCCATATTTTCTTGTGTGGTTTCGCCCAAATAAATTTGAATAGGCACATCGTCAGTGGCATTGTCAAAATAAGCACGGTATTCCATGCCATTTATGGTTTCGCCCGTTGCCGTAATATCTTCAGCCTTATAAAGCGTTTGGGCCAAACTGTGTAGGTAGAAGAAATTTAAGGGGAAATCTGTAGCTGGATAAATACCATCACCAATATGAATATCTTCTGTGTCTTGGTATTGTACGCTTACTAGAAAATCAGCGGTTTCGTTATTTGTAAGAACGGCATCATCAGCGCTTTCAACTTTTGCAATAAATGTATGCCCCCCTAAGTCCGCATTGCCGGGTGTCCACGATAAAGTATAGGTTTTTGTTTCGGCAAAAGCAATGGGATCGCCTGCTTGGGAAGCTACTACATCGCCATTTTCGTTTACGATCGAAACAGTATAATTGTTTTGGGTGATGGTACCACCGTTTTCAACTGTTATATCATAAGTGGCATTCTCTCCTATATTAGGGGTCGTATTTCCTGAGATGCTGCGAGCTAACAAATCATTATCAATTACAGCTTCTACTTTCACGTCATCAATTGCCCAACCATTTATGAAGTTGTTATTTCCATCATAGCGAAAGGCAAATTTCATTTCCGTTGCCCCAGCGGGCGCATTAAAATAATAGACATATTCGTCCTGTGGAATGTTAAAAAGCCAAAGCGGTGCTTCCCATAGTGGTTCCCAAGTAGCACCATCATCAAAGGTAACATCAAGACCTATTACCTCACCGGCATCCGCCGCATAGTTTATTAAATACTGTTTGTAGCGCAGGGCTAATTTGTCATACCCGTCAATATCAATAGGTGAGGAAACAAGGCGACTAAGACCTACCTGAAAACCGTATCCCATATATAATTCTGGGGCAGTACCACCCGCTATTTGTGAAACGTTTACACCCCACTCTGGGGGTTGGGCAGCATCAATTACCCATCCGGTCGGCAACTCTCCTTGAGGATAATCAAATGTTTCTGTATAAAGGTTTTGTTGAGCAGATAGCGAATTGCTCCAAAAAAGCATTTGTAAAAGGATCAAGGAAATAGATAGTGTAGTTATTTTTTTCATCATATTGTAATTTATAAAATCTGTTTCAACAAATTAAACCAAAATTTCAGCGCGCATCAATTCGTGTTGCACGCTATTTTATAAGATACACACTAAGTGCCAGCACTTAATTTTGCTATGGGGGTTGCTAATAATAATAACTTTATACCACCTTTGTATCATGCGATACATTGCACTTAATAAAAATGAAACTGTATTTAAGTATGTAGCGAAAGCTATATTGCTATCGCTTTTTAGTATGGCTACCGTGTGTTGCAACCAAAATAACAGCAGTTACAAAAAGGAAATGTATTTAAAGTATACTGCCGCAACAATTGCTGATAGCATCTTTGAGGAAATCCATAATCAAGTGTATGACAATCCATCTCTGGCAAGATCGCGTTCCTTTGATATTTTGGCCTCCCTTGACAGCAGCGATAAGATTTCCAGAATAAAGTTGATGAAATACATAGGTTCTTCCTATGTGTTTGAGACGAATTATCCCGAAGCAATAAAGTATTATAACAAAGCCCTCACCGAAGCAGAAGCAATTCAATTTTATTCCGAAATAGCCAATATCAATAATAATCTTGGAACCGTATTTAACGAATCCGGGAGCTATACTTCTGCCTATATCCATTTGGTAGCGGCATTAGATAATTATGAATTGGCAGGTATTCCAGATAAAAAGGGCGGAACACTCAACAATATTGGCCTTACATATCTCAATCTTAACAATCACAAAAAAGCCCTTCAGTATTTTGAGGAAGCCTTAGATACAAACTCGCAACCAAAGAATCCAATTTTGGCGGCGACCGTTTTAAATAATATTGCGCTGTGCAATGGTTTTGAAAACAATACTGCAATTGCCCTAGAAAACCTGAATCACTCCATAAAACTATCAGAAAAAAACAACAACCAGTATAGTTTGTGTATTTCCTATAAGATAATGGGTGATATATATCAAAATTCCAGAGCATATGAAAAGGCTTTCGAGGCCTATTCAAATAGTGAACGTATTGCGAAGGAGGGACAATTGTTCCAACAAATCGCTTTTGCAAAAATAGGACTTGGAAGGGTATTATTGGATTGGAACAGAATTCCCGAAGCGTTAAAGGAAGGTTTGGAGGTGTTGGATATGGCAGAAGAGAAGAACAGTAACTTATTAAAAACAGATGCGCATTTCCTGCTTTCTATGATATATCAAGAAAAGAAGGATTATCAGAAAAGCTTAGAGCACTTTCAGAAAAACGTATCCTTAAAGGAGGAGATGAGCAACAATACCATAGTCAACCAGATTTACAATGTGGAGTTAAAGCATATGGACCAATTGAACAGTATGCAGCAGTTGGAAATAGATAAAAAGGAACTGGCAATAAGCAATAAAAACAACCTCTTGTTTTTTGTTTCCTTGGTTTTCATGCTACTTTTAATTGGTCTTTATTTGGGCTATAGGAACCGCCAACATAAGCAGGAGGCAAAATTGCGCGACACCGTAATTGAAATGAATAAAAAAAGATCCAATGCAGCTTTGGAAGCCGAAATAAGGGAACGAAAAAGGATTGGGCAAAACCTACACGACAGCTTGGGGTACTTGCTCTCACTGGCGGGACTACAGGCAAGTGTTCTGCATAGAAAGAAACATATTACAGATGAGAAAAGAAATGAATTAATACAATCCCTAATGGAAAGTATTGACGAAGCATTTAATGAGGTACGTAATATTTCGCACAATCTTTCACCCTCTTTACTTTCAGAAAGAGGTTTAAAAGGCGCATTAAAAAACATTAGTGCTCGCGTAAACCAAAGTACAAAGTTAAATATGACTTATGATACGTTTGGTTTGGGAGAAAATTTGGATGATCTAATAGAAAACGCACTTTATAGAACGCTTCAGGAAATAGTTAATAATACTATTAAACACGCCGATGCCAGTGAACTGTTTATACAGATTGCCCAAGATGAAAAGGAAATAACACTGATGGCTGAGGATAATGGTAAAGGGTTTAATTATGAATTGGTAGGCAATGAATCCGGCATGGGGCTTGCAAATATTACCTCAGGGATTGAAAACCTAAACGGCACTATTTTTATAGATACAAAACCGGGAAGGGGAACAATTATTAGTATTATAATACCTTTAAAATAGCACACTGATTATGGTAGAAACACCTATACAAGTATTGATAGTAGACGACCATCAACTTATGATTGAAGGTTTAAAACCGCTATTGGAAGATGAGGAAGATATAGGGCAAGTATCGGGCGCAAACTCCATGGAAGAGGCGCTGCAGTTTTTAGATTCAAACCAGATTGAGGTAATATTAATGGACGTAAATATGCCAGATATTTCCGGTATAGAGGCCACAAAGCAAATCAAGGCGCAATATCCAAATATAAAGATAATAGCCTTGACCATGCATGAGGATATTGCTATTATAACCAAAATGATAAAAGCTGGAGCTTCAGGTTATATTTTAAAACGCACAAATATGGTCGAAGTGGTGGAAGCTATTAAGATAGTTAGGAATAATGGGAGGTATATCAGTAAAAATATTCAAAACATATTAATGGATAACATGATGAGTCCCACTGAAGAGCTTTTTAATGAAGAGGCTCCAAAACCTGTACTTTCAGAAAGAGAGCGTGAAGTACTCGACCTGTTGGCAAAAGAATTTAAAAATGACGAAATAGCTGAAAAGTTATTCATAAGTGAACGCACCGTAGAAGCGCATAGACGGAATATTTTTATAAAGACCAAAACAAAATCTGTTATAGGTTTAATGAAATATGCCATAAAAAACGATCTTATTAAGATCAATATGGAAAATAGATAAAAAAACAAGGTTTTAAAAAGTAAGTGTACTTTTGTATAGCTTAGCTAAAACCCATAAGATGAAACTTTACACTTCGCTCCCAAAAGGATTAAAGCCTTATTACGAATTGGAACTTGAAAAGTACCGAAAGGAATACGCAAGTGGAAATTTGAAGGTGGCATGGAACCATTTGGAAAGAGCACATATACTTGGTCAAAATTATCCATACGCCCACACCTTTGTACACTGGAAAATGCTGCAATTTGGATTTGCAATTAAAAATGGCAAGGAAGTCTTGGGGCAGCTACCCCGCTTGGTATTTGGGGGCGTGAAGTCATTTGTGGGGAAAGTCCCAATTGGAAATCCCGGTGGCGCAAACGTACCTCCCCTAAAGCCTTTCCCTATAGAAAAGGAGTTGCAAGAAATTTTTATAAAAGCTGGTGTAAGCGCCATTAATCCCTAAACCTCCACTCGTGATTCTTAAAATAAATTCCCTTCTCAAGTCCAGCTAGGCTGTCCTGAGCAAAGTCGAAGGGCAGTCGAAGGGTAGTCGGGGCCTCATATTCTTCCATGATTCACGATTGAACATTTCACCAAATTACACAATTGCACAATTGCAAAACCAACACAATGCCATACCTTACCTGAATAAGATACTTGCGTATTTAAAACTAATAATCATAGTATTGAACTGGCCAATAAAGTCCTGGCCCAGATTGCCGTGGAGATTGTCAGTAACTCCTATTTTTTCTGGAAATAGCCGTGTGCTTTTTAGGGTCGCCTCTGCTTTGCCCACTGCTAATTTCACGTCTTTAAGTATATAACCCGTTAATGCTACTTGCCCCCCAGCACCACCAGTGCTGAGGTCTGTCTTTGTATAATTTTCCTCAATCTCATTCTGATATTTCTTATAGAATTTTGAATAAAGCGAAGTGGTTTGCGCCCCTGTGTCAAAGTTAAAGCGCAGCATATCATTTTTATACTTTACGCTTATTATGGGCATATATTCATCATACGCCAGATTTTTTAAAGAGTAATTATTGGGGATTTTTGGAACGTATAGCGTATCCTTGGTAAGTTGTATTTCTTGCAGTGCGCGAATTACTGGGAACCCGATAATGCCATTTATTTCATAATCTATTGTGGGAAAGGATAAGTCCTTATCGTCAAAAACCAGAAATACTACTTGGGTTACGGTAATTTCACCCAGCTGCAGCTTTTCTGCAATGGCCAGGTCGCTTTTTACCTTTAAGCCCGTTGCGGCATCTACATCAAACTGGGCCGGGATGATTGCCATCCCAAGATTTTCCGCAACCGAACGTTGAATTACGGAAAAATTGGCTCCGGTATCAAAAACAAAATCAGTAGTAGTGTTCCCTATTTTTGTGGAGAGGGTAGAAAGCCCTATTTTATCTTTTACTATTGGAAGGGCAACATCCGCGGCTATAGTTACTTCCTGAGGAGGTGTATTTTCTAGGATTTTCCATATTTTATGTGTGTTTTTTAAATCCTCCATTTTTGTGGAATCTAAAAAATTGGCATACTGTTGCTGTAGGTCCTCGTTTATTTTTAAAGCCTCTCTATATTCGGCTAGATGAATGTGGTTGGTCAATTTGGTGACCAACATCTTTTCTGCCAAGCTATCGGTTATTTTCGCTTCTGGGGTTTTAAAAAAAACCTCGATTGCCTCATTGGATTTTTCCGGATTGTTGAAGGCATTGGCGAGGATCGCTTCAAAATAAAGAGAATCCCTTTTTTGAAGATTTTCTTTGTTGTTTTTGAATTCTTCCTGTAAAGTGAAATAATCCAAATCGGTCACCAAGAGGTTCAGGGCTTTAAATTTCTTTTCGGTATCAACCTTTTTTGAGTCTTGGTTGCACCCAATTAAAAACAACAGCAGCGGAAGCAAACATAACTTTTTCATAAAGGATAAACGGTTTGGTATTTTAAGATATTTTCAGACTATTGGTTTATTAATCGGGTAATTCGTAACAAGTAAACTCTAAAAAAATTCTGCAAACCATCATTTTTTTGCTTCTATGGTCTATGGAACACATAATTATATAGCATTCAAGATTTTATAATAAAAAAAGTAAATTAATAATTTGCGCAGTTAAATAACTGCGTTTATATTTGCAGTCAAATAACTGCGTTATGAAATTAAGAAGAGATGTATTTCAGGCAATTGCCGATCCCACCCGAAGAATGATAATTTCCCTGCTTGCCGTTCAAGCCATGACACCTACCGCTATTGCTGAAAGTTTTGATTCTTCTCGGCAAACCATTTCAAAGCATATACAAATTCTCAGCGAATGCGAAATTGTTAGGCAAGAACAAAAGGGAAGGGAAATATACTATCACCTAAATCCAAACGGAATGAAGGAAATTGCTGAATTTATTGAGCCATTTAGAAAAATGTGGGATGACCGATTCAATAAATTGGAAGCTGTAATGAAATTGAAGATTCACGAACACAAAAAATAAAATTAACAAGAAATGAGAAAAAAACAATAAGCAAAAAAATAACACGCTATGGAGCAAAAAACTAAAGTACATGCAGAAGACGGCAAACAGGAAATACTCATAACAAGAGACTTTGACTTGCCTTTGGAATTACTTTTCAGAGCATATACGGAGGCCGAATTGGTTGAACAATGGATGGGGACGAAAGTTATTAAACTGAAAAGTGAAAAACACGGAAGCTACCAGTTTGAAACCACCGACCGCCAAGGAAACAAACACAGTTTCAGCGGCGTGTTCCACGAGTGTGTTCCCAATGAAAAAATAACGCGAACCTTTGAAATGGAAAACACCCCATTTCCCGTTCAGTTGGAATTTTTGAAATTTGAAAAAAAGACCGAGAATACCAGTAAACTGCACATACATCAAGTATATAAATCTGTCGCAGCTCGGGATGGGATATTAAAATTGCCCTTCACATTCGGGATTAATATGGCGCACAACAAACTACAGGAAATAGGAAGTAAATTAATTTAATAAATCATGACAAAGAGAAATAAAATAATTTATTGGGTAGCAACTGTTTGGCTTGCCCTCGGAATGACATCAACCGCAATAGTGCAACTGATTAAAATGGAAGAGGAAGTCACAAACTTCACAGATTTGGGGTATCCAATTTATTTAATGACCCTGCTTGGCGTATGGAAACTTTTAGGTGTTATCGCCATTCTTATTCCAAAATACCCCCTTTTAAAGGAATGGGCCTATGCAGGTTTTTTCTTTGCGATGTCTGGGGCGGTTATTTCGCATATAGCCGTCCAAGATGCAGCCATAACACTTTTCGGTCCCATATTGCTTCTTGTACTTACCGTAATATCTTGGTACTTTAGACCTGCCGAAAGAAGAATTAATGCTATTAAATAAGTATAATTATGAATCCAAAGGTAGTAGATAGGTTCTTGGACAGGGCCCAAAAATGGAAGGAAGAAATGAAATTGTTGCGGAAAATCTGTCTTGATTGCGGCCTGACCGAAGATTTTAAATGGATGCACCCCTGCTATACACTGAAAGGGAAGAATGTGGTTTTAATCCATGAATTTAAGGAGTATTGTGCGCTGTTATTTCACAAAGGGGCGCTTTTAAAGGATACGGAAAACATATTGGTGCAGCAGACCGAAAATGTACAGGCCGCCCGTCAAATTCGGTTTACTAATATTGATGAAATTATCGCGCTTGAATCCACAATCAAAGCTTATATATTTGAAGCGATTGAGGTTGAAAAAGCGGGGCTGGAAGTAAAGATGAAAAAGGTGTCTGAGTTCAATATGCCGGAGGAACTGCAACAAAAATTCAAGGAAGACCCTGCTTTAAAAACTGCTTTTAAAGCCTTGACCCCGGGACGGCAACGTGGGTATTTATTGTATTTCTCCCAAGCAAAGCAATCAAAAACCCGGGTATCGAGAATTGAAAAGTATATCCCTAAAATTTTTGATGGGAAGGGAGTAAATGATAATTGAATAATATTTTAATCCGAGAACAGGTTGTTTTAAAAATAAACAGCTTAAAACTAAATCTTCCTAAAAATTTCGGAAAAACATAGATGAAACTGGGGATTTCATATCCATTTTTTAAATGAAAAACGATTAAAATAAGTGATGACTCGATGAATACCAAAACCTTACTTTCAAATTAAAAATCAATGCGTTACATTAATAATTAAATAACTGATATTAAAAACAAATGAGAAAATTATCGCTTTTTATCGCTACAAGTCTAGACGGATACATTGCCAAACCAGATGATGACCTTAGTTTCTTAAGTATAGTAGAAAAAGAAGGAGAAGATTATGGCTATGCCCAGTTTAACAAGAGCATTGATACTATAATTGTTGGTAGAAAAACCTATGATTATGTACTCAAGGAAATTGGTCCGTCGCACTATGATAATGGAGAAAGAGATGTATATGTTATAACGAGAACCGAAAAACCAGATACGGGTAAAACAATTTTCTATACAGAAAGCTTAAGCCAATTAGTAAAACAATTAAAAGTCAAAGACGGAAAAAATATTTATTGCGACGGCGGGGCAGAAGTAATAAATGAACTTTTAAGAAACGACCTGATTGACGAACTCATAATTTCAATTATTCCTATATTGGTAGGTAATGGAATAAGACTTTTTAAAGATGGAAGACCAGAACAAGAACTAGAGCTCGTAAACTCTAAAGCATTTGATACAGGCCTTGTGCAATTGTTTTATAAGCGAAAAAAGAAATAGTCTTTCTGTTCCCAATAGCTTTTATGGAATATAAAAATAAATACACCATTAAAATGTTATATTGTCCATTATTATAAAATCCATTAGGATATTCCTATTGCCCGACCACCTCAATAATTCCTAATGCATTAAAAGCCCCATCTTCCAAACTATAATACGCTCCATTTACTTCTTGATAAAATTCAATTCCAAGAACCAAGAAAATTGGCCAAGATAAATTTGGAGAAAGCTTAATGGATATAGTATCAATAGATACTGCATTTCCGTCATACGAAAGTATTCCACTATCCTTATGCGAAAACAAAAATTTTATTGTTTCAAAATTTAGTGCTGCTGCCCCGAATAAGATTTTAAAATGGGTTGTTCCCGTTGGAACTTTTATATCTGTTATTGGTCTAAATGAGTTTAATGTCAACAATATAATGCCAGATACTGGGTTGATTACAGTTTGAAAACTTATTTGAAGCGTGTTGTCCAACCGGGCGTTTATATTAAAATCAAATCCCTTTAGTAATCCCAATTCTCCTTGGGTAACGGTTCGCTTTCCTCGTTTGTTAGCGGGGTCAGCTTGTAAAACTTTTACCATTTTTTGGGTTAATCGCTGAACAGTCATACTGTCTTTGGCATTTTTGAGTAACGGACGAATAGCGTCTCTCAAAAGCTTCCCAGCCTTAGCCGCCCTCCCGAATTCCGTGGCGTTTTCCCGAGTACGCCGAAACCTAGGATCTCTTAATATTGTCTGCCTGTCAACCCCGGTCTTGGCACGTGCTAAAAATCCATAAAATGATTTGTAAAAGGAAATATCCCCAAGCGTCCCAACTAATTTCAATAATCCAACTTGTCTTGCCATATCATTAAATTTACAGTTGCCAGCAAAAATAATATGTCAACAAAAGCATTATTCACAACTTGGGTGCAACTTGGGTACGATTTTTAGATAAAATGCCAAAAAAAATAAATGAAATAATGCTTATGGATTGAAACCAATCTTGTTTCTGGACAAAGCTGAGACCCCCATCCCTCAATTTGACAAATCAAGCATTCCACAATTCAACAAATCCATACTAACTCCTCCAAACCCCAAAGATTACACAATTCAACACCCTATTAACCTCCTAATTAAAGTATGAATAGAGTATGAATAGAGTATGAATTAAGTATGAAGGGGTTGCCCGAAAGTTATACTCTGTCATCAAAATACCGTTTTAACACTGGAATTTGAACACAAAGCATTAATGCCAATAATAAAACAGCATATACCGTAATTTTTGAGGGTGTAAAAGCAGCTACTTCTTTGGAAATGGAATTACTTTTTATAAAATCAAAGCTAAGTACTGGTAAATCCAAAGGAGCGGGCTGTACCAAAAACCAGATATAAGCGGTAAATCCAATAACTACTGCGGCAATAACAACCCAAATATATTTAGGGATCAAAGGACGATAACGTATGGCTGAGGTTTCTTGCGCTGCGTTTACCGCCGCCATTACGTTATCTGTAAATTGAAAGGAAGGCGTTTCCAAAGAAGATTTTTGCATCGCTTTGCCTACCAATTGTTCTAACTCTTTAGCTTCTTGCTCTTTCATAACTTTGTATTGTTTCCGGTTCCAACCGTTGTTTTAATAGAATTGCAAGCCTCTTTCTTGCCCTGTGTATGTTGACCTTTACCGTGTTTGCTTCCATATTCACAATCTGTGAAATCTCTTCCAAAGATAATTCCTCAAAGTAAAACAAGGTAAGTAAAAAACTGTCCTTGCTCGTTAATTGTTGCAAACAGTCTTGGATGGTTTGTTGCTGTTCTTTTTCTTCCAAAGCATCCAAGGCATTGTCCAAAGTTTTGATTTGGTTTTCCGAAAAGGAATCTATTGCAACCTCATCATAGCGCCTGTTGTTCTTTTTTATTTGGTCCAAACATGTATTGTAAGCCACTTTATATATCCACGTTGACAGTTTTGATTCACCTTTAAACTTTGGCAATGCTTTATAGATTTTTATAAATGTGTCCTGGGATACTTCTTCAGCTTCCTCCCTGTTTTTCAGCATTCGTATTGCCAAGGTGAATACCAAATCCTTATAAACATCCACCAATACCGAAAAGGCTTGGGTATCTCCCCCAATTATTTGATTGATGATGGATGCTTCTTGGTCAGTGGTCATTTGGTGATAAGACGACGTCCACTTCACTTAGGTTACAGGTATATTAAGAAAAAATAATTGACAAAGCATGTAACCTAAATTGAAAAACTGTCGTCATAACCTATGAACGCATTAAAATCAATCAATCAATTTAAAAACGAACAATCATGGGAGCAGAATTTATTGTTATGCCGCTGTTAATAGCAGCCTTCTTCGGAATCTTTTACCTTCATTATTCCACACGCAACAGAGAGCGTATGGCGCTTATAGAAAAAGGGGCTGATGCCAGTATTTTTGTAAAAGGAAAAGTAAGAACTGCGCCAACTTGGAAAATACTTATTCTGAACCTGGCTCTTTTGTTAATGGGAATTGGAGTAGGTATTTTTATCGCCTCCTTACTACACTACAATATGGGGGTGGAAGAAGAAGTGGCTTACCCAGGAACTATATTCCTAATGTCGGGAATTGGGTTATTTGTGGGTTTTACAATGACCAAGAATTTGGATAAAGAGTAAGTTAGAATGATTGCTATTTCTACTTAAAGTTGAAAAAGTGTGACTTTACCAAAAGCACACTTTTTTGTGGTGCATATTGCGCTATTTTTTAATAGGTTTCGTACTTTTAAGAGAGGTGCCTTTCAAATTATTTGTAACACCATCCTTTATAATACGTCCTATTTGCAATCAAGATAATTCATCAATCAAAATCAATCAAAACATGAAATCAAACAAAAACTCTTTAAGCAGAACCGCATTTGTGGCGGTAATCGCCTTTGTGGCAACACTCACGGTTAGCTTTGCACAAACAAAAACAACACAATTAGACGAACTTTTAAATAAATATACCGAATACGGGCAATTTAACGGTTCGGTATTGGTGGCAGACCACGGGAAAGTTATTTATAAAAAGGGATTCGGCTTGGCGAATAGGGAATGGGATATTCCCAACGCGCCCGATACCAAGCACCGTTTGGGGAGCATTACAAAACAGTTTACCGCTATGCTCATTATGCAGTTGGTAGCCGAAGGGAAGTTGGATTTGCAGGCAACAATATCCAAATATCTGCCAGATTATTCAAAAGTGAACGGTGAAAAAATTACAATTCACCAATTGCTGAATCACACTTCGGGAACGCCTAACTATACTTCGTTTCCAAATTTCTTTAAAGAATTGAGCCGCAATCCATACACCCCAACTGAAATGGTAAGGATGTATGCAGATTCTATCTTGGACTTTACACCTGGGGAACGGTTTTCATATAGCAATTCGGGTTATATAACTTTGGGAGCCATTATTGAAAAGGTTACTGGAAAAACCTACGAAGAAGTTTTGCAGGAGAAAATTTTCACGCCTTTAAAAATGAATAATAGCGGCTATGACCATCACAATACGATTCTTAAAAAACGTGCAGCAGGCTATGAAATGAAGGGCAGTAAGCCTGAAAACGCACCATATATAGATATGTCCACGCCCTATGCTGCTGGCTCAATGTATTCAACGGTAGAAGATTTATTTATTTGGGACCAAGCCTTGTACACCGAAAAATTGCTTCCGAAGAAATACAGGGATATGATGTATGAAAAATACGTGCCTGCCTTTGGACAGTATTACGGTTATGGCTGGAGCGTTGGTTATTTCCCAGTCGGTAGCACCAAAGATAGTACTGAAATAATTGGCCATGGTGGCGGAATTAATGGGTTCAACACGCTTATAACCCGAATGCCCAAGGAGAAATCGACCATCATTTTGTTGAACAATACAGGAAGAGCACCTTTGGAAGATATTACAATTGCCATAAATGGAATTTTGCACGGAGCAACTTATGATCTTCCGAAGCAATCCTTAGCCAATTTGGTTTATAAAGAGATTATAGATAAAGATTTAAAAGCTGGACTTGCATTTTATGAAAAAAATAAAGGTTCAAAAGAGTATTCCAAATCTGAAAGCGAAATGAACACTATGGGCTACACACTTTTACAAGCTGGAAAGAAAAAGGAGGCAGAAGCAATTTTTAAATTAAATATGGAGGCCTTTCCAAAATCCGCTAATGTCTATGACAGTTACGCGGAAGCCTTGATGGAGCAGGGAAAAAATGAGCTGGCAATCGCTAATTATAAAAAATCAATAGAGTTGAATCCCGGAAACCAAAACGGGATTGATATGCTAAAAAAGCTTGGCGTGGAAACCGAAGGTATAGTGAAAGATGTAACTGTACCCGATGCTGTTTTGGAAACTTATGTGGGTAATTATGAACTGAAACCGGGTTTTGTTCTTACCGTTACTAAAGAAGGGAACCAACTGAAAGCACAAGCCACGGGGCAGCCTGATTTTGAAATATTTCCAAAAACGGAGACAGAATTTTATGTGAAAGTTGTTGCGGCGCAGATTACTTTTAATAAAAATAGCGCTGGAGTTGTTGAAAGCTTGACCTTGTTTCAAGGTGGGCAAGAAATTGTTGGGAAGAAAATCTAATTATCGGTTTTCTTTAGTGGCTGACTCTTGATGTGTAAATTGTTATATTAGCTTGCAGTTTTAAAATATAAATCTGCAAGCTTTTTCTTTTAATAAATACTGAAATGAAAATACATATAGAAACAGACCGATTAATAATGCGCGATTTGATGGATGAGGATGTGCAAGGTATGTTCGCCATGGATTCTGATGCTGAGGTGCATGCTTTTTTGGGAAACAAACCTATTTCCACTATGGAGGAAGCTAAAAAGATGATTGATTCCATAAATGAGCAATACGTTCAAAACGGCATTGGCAGATGGGCTGTTGTTGAAAAAGAAAGTGGCGATTTTGTGGGTTGGAGCGGTTTTAAATATATTACCGATACTTTTGGCGGCAGATCAAACTTTTACGATTTGGGATATCGCTTCATAAAAAAATACTGGGGAAAAGGCTATGCAACTGAAACCGCTATAGCTTCCTTAAATCATGGGTTTGCAAAACTGAATTACGAAGAAATCTGTGGTATGGCAGATGTGGACCATATTGCATCAAATGTTATTTTGAAAAAAATAGGATTGTTAAAACGGCATGAGTTTATCTATGATGGCACCCTTCATAACTTCTATACTCTAAGTAAAAATGAGTGGCTGGAGCGTCATAATAAAAGCTATTTATAGCTACTGATAGTCTTTTTGCTATCTTAGTAATCAGCTATTTAAACAGAGCTGCTACAAATACCATCTTAAAATGAGCAAGAAGACATTCAAGGCACCAGGAATTTATATTGAAGAAGTTGCAGCCTTCCCAAATTCTGTAGCTCAGGTTGAAACAGCCATTCCTGCGTTTATTGGATATACACCCCGGGCGGAGCGCAATGGTAATGATTGTTCTTTTGTACCTACCAAAATAACTTCCTTTATAGAATTTGAACGTGTTTTTTGTTTTCCTGATGGCCCTGAGCCTGTTCAGCAGTATAGTCCGCAGTATTATTTGGTGCGTCAAAATTCCAAACCCAAAGAGGGAGATTTTATTCTAATAGGAAGCGAATATTACTCCATACTTCCTGATGCTTCCACTATCTATTATCTGTACAACAGCATAAAATTGTTTTATCAAAATGGCGGAGGCAAGGCTTATATTGTATCAGTTGGAGGGTATGGAAAAGCTTCAGGAGCTGCTTTAGATATTGGAGATCCTTTGGTAAACCCGAATGTTCAGCTAGCAGATTTATTAAAGGGCTTGACGGCATTGGAAACAGAGGAAGAACCCACTATGTATATATGTCCGGAGGCAACTCTGCTTTCTTCAGCTGAAAATGGAACCCTGATGCAAAATATGCTTTTGCAGAATAATGAAATGCAGACGGCAATAAGCATTTTTGATGTTATAGGCGGAAATAGAGAAAATCCGAGCGGGAATAATGTAGATATAGAAACATTTAGAAATAATACAGGAACTACCGCCCTAAATTATGGAGCTGCATATTACCCTTTTTTAGGAACCACCATTATGGGTAATCAGGATTTGAACTATACCAATCTATTTGGCGGGGATGTTAGGGCTTTGGCTACCGTTTTTAACTCAATACAGCCGCCTGAAGAAAGTTCTTTAGAACTTCTAAAATCTATTTATAATTCTGAAAATTCACAATCAGTTAATCTAAATCATCGTGCGCTACTTGCTACAAGTGTAACCTATAAAAATATTATTTCGGCTGTTTTACAGCTTGTCAACATATTGCCTGCCAGTGGAGGAATGGCGGGAGTTATAACTATGTTAGATAACAGTAGAGGTGTGTGGAAAGCTCCCGCAAATGTTTCGATAGCTGGAGTAGCTTCTTTGCCAATAAAAATTAACCAAGCTGAACAAGAAAATTTAAATGTTGATGCCGTGAGCGGGAAATCAATAAATGCGATTAGAAACTTTCCTGGAAGGGGAGTTTTGGTATGGGGAGCTAGAACGCTGGATGGCAATAGTAATGATTGGCGCTATATAAACGTAAGAAGAATAATGATTAATATTGAACAATCTTGTAAAAAAGCCTGTTTGAATTTTGTTTTTGAACCCAATGATGCCAATACCTGGGTTCGGATACAATGGATGATTGAAAATTTCTTGAATAATCTTTGGAGGCAAGGAGCATTGGCTGGATCTACCCCAAGGGACGCATATTTTGTTAAGTGTGGGTTGGGACTTACTATGACCCAGGATGATATTTTAAATGGGCGACTTATTGTAAATTTAGGAGTTTGCCTAACAAGACCAGCGGAATTTATCATAATCACTTTTAGCCAGCAAATGGCTTCTTCGTAATATCCAAATCAAAGAAAAAGGGCGCAGCATATGTTCTTCGTTTTTCATTCAATTCTTTTTCACCAGAAATTATCATTATTATTCATTAATTTAGCGATAACTGATTCATTAAAAGCATGATGCATTTTAAACTTTTATGCCAAAAAATCTTGCCATTGCAAGTTTTATTGGTTTTACTTGCCTTTAGTAGTTGTGAAGCCACTTTGGCTCCGGCTTATGATCAGGCCATTGTTGGTAAAGTTACTGAAAGCAGTGATTTGGCTATGCGCTTTTTTGCTGAGGTAGATGGTGGTACAACCAACGAAAGTTTTGCAATGCGGGAGCCCATTTATAACACTTTGATTGGTGCTTTTGAGTCGCTAAAACTGCAAGCCAAAGCTAGACCAGTGCCTAATAATACCGCTTTGGAAAAGATAAATGAGTTGCTTAAATCCAAAGGAAGCGGTGCCATTTCAGGGGAATATCCCAGTGCCTTTGCTTTTGAACAGATAGCCCTAACGTTTAAAAAAATGAAGGAGACTGATCGTGAACAAGGTATAAAACCCTTGGCGCTACAAGCTTTTAAAGGTCAAATAGAAATTTTTTTGGACCAAGCAATAACCTATGAAAGTTTCTTAAAACGATAAGATTATGGCTGACGATGTAACAACAATTATTACAGATATAAAAAATATTGCCTCTGATATTCTTGAAAAAGATGTTTCCGTAGTGCGTGGCTTTAGTGAACGGCAGGTGGAAGCTATAGCTAAACAAACCGTTTTGATTCAAAAAGGCGTGGAGAGTGGCGATATTGATGAAGATCTACGTGAGTTCTTTCTCGACGGCTTGGAGGCTATGGCTCTCAATTTTGTGAATACCTTGAAGGGCATTTTGATGGTTACGCTCGAAAAACTATGGAACGCTTTGGTGAATTTTCTTTACAAAGCAGTGGGCATTGTAATTTGATTTAATTTTGCAAAACAACTTTATTTGCGAATTTAATCATGGTTCAAATAGAAAGAGAGGGAGGCAATTTTATCTTTGAAATTGTTGGCTTGCACAAGTTGTGGGCCCTTACAAGCAGACTCACTATTCCAATTTCACACATTGTGGATGCTTACCCCAATGAACAGCGCTTAGACTTTATACCTGGACTGCGAATGCCGGGAACACACATCCCCGGACTTATAACTGCGGGAACCTATATATTAAAAGATGGAACCATTTTCTGCGATGTGGTGAATCATGACAATAGTATAGTAGTAGAACTCCGTGACGAGCATTATAGAATGTTGGTTATAGAAGTGGAAGAACCTTTAGCGGCAATTCGGTTTTTGATGCGCAGATAGTTTTATACTTTTTATTTCTTTCCACATTCACGTGCAACTGCCTTATATTTCGTAAATTTGCACCTTCGTTTTTTTATTTATTAAACAACAATCATGACTAATATAATTCTCTTTGGCCCTCCTGGTGCAGGAAAAGGTACGCAAGCTAATTTTTTGAAGGAAAAATACAATTTGGTGCATATCTCCACTGGTGACGTTTTTCGATATAACATTAAAAATGAGACTGAACTTGGCAATCTGGCAAAGTCCTTTATGGCAAAAGGGAAATTGGTTCCGGATGAGCTTACCATTGATATGTTAAGCAACGAAGTTGACAAAAACTGCGACGCTAATGGATTTATTTTTGATGGATTCCCAAGAACAGTGGCACAGGCGGAAGCATTGGGTCATTTAATGGACGATAAAGAAACCCAAATTGACGCTATGGTTGCATTGGAAGTTGATGATGAGGTTTTGGTGGAACGTTTACTTGAACGTGGCAAAACTAGCGGAAGAGCAGACGATGCAGACGAGAGTATTATCCGTAACCGTATAAAAGTATATTACAACGAAACCGCTATTTTGAAGAATTACTACGAAAAGCAAAACAAATATTTCGGCGTTAACGGCGTGGGAAGTATTGAAGAAATTACGGAACGATTAAGTGAAGTTATAGACAAAATTAGTTGATAGTTGATGGTTGATGGTTTTTAGTTTTTGAGCCATCAAAATATTTCCAACAACAATCAATTAACAACCAATAACAAAAAAATGACTGAAGGCAATTTTGTAGATTACGTAAAGGTTCATGTTACTTCCGGAAAGGGAGGGCAAGGCAGTAAGCACATGCGTCGGGAAAAATATATTCCCAAAGGGGGGCCAGATGGTGGCGATGGTGGTCGCGGCGGACACGTAATTGTAAAGGCTAACAAAAACCTTTGGACATTATACCATCTTAAATTCAAAAGACATTTTAAAGCCGAACACGGCGAGCATGGTAGCAAACAAACCAGCACAGGTGCCGATGGTGCCGATGTATATATTGAAGTACCACTTGGCACAGTAGTCCGCGATAAGGAAACCGAGGAAATACTTTTTGAACTCACCGAAGATGGCGAAGAAAAAATTGTAGCAAAAGGGGGTCGTGGCGGCTTGGGGAACGCCCATTTTAAAACGGCAACCAATCAAACACCACGCTACTCACAACCTGGCGAAGAAGGTTTGGAGGCAGATATTATCCTTGAACTTAAAATACTTGCCGATGTAGGTTTGGTAGGATTTCCGAATGCGGGAAAATCTACTTTACTTTCTGTGATTACTGCAGCCAAACCGAAGATTGCCAATTACGAATTCACCACCCTAAAACCCAATTTGGGCATCGTGGAATACCGCGATTTTAAAACATTTGTGGTTGCAGATATTCCAGGAATTATAGAAGGTGCCGCCGAAGGAAAGGGAATCGGGCACCGTTTTCTTCGCCATATTGAACGAAACTCTACTCTGCTGTTTTTAATTCCCGCGGATGCGCCGGATATTAAGGAACAGTATGATATTTTGGTAGATGAACTTCGCCGTTACAATCCGCAACTTTTGGATAAGGAACGTTTGGTAGCCATCAGCAAAAGCGATATGCTGGACGATGAGCTTAAAGCCGAAATGAAGAAGATTTTGGATAAAGAGTTTAAAGAAATTCCATATATGTTTATTTCTTCCGTAGCCCATCAGGGATTGACGGAGTTGAAGGATAAGCTTTGGGCGATGCTGAACTAGAGCGAATGTCAGGTCGAGCGCAGTCGAGACCTCTTCTTAATTGTAAATCTGATAGATAATAACCCCCTCGACTGCGGTCGGGGAGACAATTTAATTTTTCTTAAAATTTCTTTTATAAATCTTTTTTCTAATTCATGTACTGAAAATAGATTGAATAATCCATTGGTATTCAGTCTATTTGCTTAAAATTTTTACTGCCTTAATTTATTTCACATCATACTTCAGTATTTCCAAAGGTGAATTTTTGACGTTCACATCATTTATGCCCATTGCGCGGCTTCTTCCTTTAATTTAGTGTTTGTAAAAATACCTGATCAGTGTTTACCAGTTTGAAAAACAAGTTATTAATCCTAAAAATTATCAGTTATGAAAACGCTAATTATTTCCATTATGTTAAGTTTTACCGCAGTGGTAATCAGTGCCCAAGAGGTTACAGTTCTAGATGAGGCGAGATTGTTTTATGCGCCACTAAATGTAACAGTTGCGCAGGACGGTGACAGTTATACTTATAACATTAAAGAAAGCCAGTCCCGCCAGTTTGCACGAGATCCTATTGGTTTTATGAAAGCTAATTTTGACATTCAAAGCTTTATTGCCCAGACTGCAAACAAGAATTATCATTCCTATTTGGTATCATTTAATAGCGCCAACGGTTCTTTGGAAGCAGATTTTGATAAAGAAGGTAAGCTGCTGGAAACCCGCCAACAGTTTAAAAATGTACTGTTACCGGCTAATATTCGCAACAATGTGTACATAGACCACCAAGGGTACACCTTGACCAAGGCAAATTATTCTGCCCGCACTAAAGGCGAAATCTTGGCCAATGCTACGTATAAAATCAAACTTGAAAACGGAAAGGACAAACAGACCCTAAAAATTGACGCCAGAAACAGTGGGGTTGGGGTTGCCGTTAATTGAAAGATTGTGGTTTGCAATTTATAAAAAGGCCGTCAGGGAACAACTGTACTGATGGTCTTTTTATAGGTTGATTGGCTTCTAAATTTTAAAACGGAACACGATTGAATTTTGAATATCTTTACTTAACAAAACATCACTTTATAGCAACCAATAAATAGCCAATAATGATAAAAGCACTTGTAATAGATGATGAAGAGCTCGCCCGAAAAAGGGTGCTCTACCTGCTACGGCAAGTGCCGGATGTGGAAGTTTTAGGCGAATGTTCCAACGGAAAAAGCGCCATTCTGGATATAGACCAAAAACGTCCCGACCTCATTTTTTTAGATATAAATATGAAGGATATGAACGGGTTTGAAGTGTTGAAAAAAATAACCCTATCGCCAAAACCGATTGTTATTTTCGTTACCGCTTATGACAATTACGCGCTCAAAGCATTTGATGTGGACGCCTTTGATTTTCTGCTGAAACCCTTTAAGGACGAACGTTTCTTTAGAACAATTGAAAAAGTCAGGAAAATTTCAGCAAATGAAGCCGATGAAAATTTTGAGAAACGCATTATTGAGCTTTTCAATTTATACAAAAGTAAATCACAAAAAACGGCTGCGCTGAATAAACTGCCCATAAAACAGGGAAACAAAACCATACTCATTAATCCTGTCGATATAATGTACATTACGGCTTCCGGCAGTTATGCAGAGATTTTTGTTGAAGATAAAAAATACGTTCTCCGAGAAACTTTAAACAATCTATGCGAATCTTTGGATAGCAATAAATTTATTAGAGTCCATAGATCGAGCATTGTAAATCTGCAGCATGTGAGGGAAATAGTGCATTCAGAATTTTCTGAAATTGATGCCCGAATGAATGATAATACACTATTGCGCATCAGCAAGTCCTATAAAAAGGACTTTCTGGAAAAAGTAGGAATATGAAGAAAAATTACATTATAAAGAAGAAATACATAGACCTAAAATTAGTGCTGCTGTTAGCCGGGTTTTATGCCTTGTTTGATTTGGTTTTGATAGCAAAGACGGCATATATGCAGGTTTTTGGAATGGATTCAATGAAAAGCTTTTCATGGTCGCGTTTCTTGCTGGACAATCTGCTTTTTGACTATATAATCGTAGTGAGTTTTATGACGTTGATCGCTATAAGCACCAAACGTTTTCTTCGGAAAAATTACTCCTGGACGAAAATTATTTCCACCCATATTTTATTTTCGTTGTTGATTGGGATCGTAATACGGCTGGTAGTTGACCTTTATTACATTATGCTTGGGCGGGTAAGTTTTGCCGAATATGATTTTGAGAGCAGCATTTTTAGATTTATGTATGTAATAGACCTGAATTTCCTAATTTATTTTGCGATGGTCTTTATTATTTACACCTATTACTATGTAAAAGAGGTGAAAAAGGCTGAAAAAAAACAAGGCAAATTGGAAGCGCAATTGGTAAGCACCCGTATGAAAATGCTTTCTTCACAGTTGCAGCCCCATTTTCTTTTTAACACCTTGAATTCAATTTCCGTGCTAACCGATATTGATGCCAGTAAAGCCAAAGATACAATCGCAGATTTGAGCGATTTTTTAAGGGAAATACTTTATGACAACGACAGCAACCGCATTCCACTGGAAAGGGAACTCCGTATTTTGGAATTTTATCTCAATATTATTAAAGTTCGGTTTTCCGATCATTTAAAAATAACAACGGAGATAGATGACTCATTGCTCCACAAAATGGTGCCGGCGCTACTGTTACAGCCCATTCTCGAGAATTCCATAAAACACGGTTATGATTTTAACCATACCGATTTGGAGATTCTCGTAAAAATTTATGCAGAAGGAAAAACCTTGATAATAAAGGTTGAAAATAATGGTGCCCCCGTTGAAGTGGGCCATAAACTATTGCTAAAACGAGGTATGGGATTGGCTAATATTAACGATCGTTTAGAGAACCTTTACGGCAACAATTATTTTTTTGAAGTAAGAAATAAGATTGACGGTTCAGGTGTAGAAACTTTGATTGAAATCCCCATCGAGAATTGACTGGAGTGGCAAAATATTAAACCGCCGGAAATCATTCTCTTTAAGGATGATTTTTCACAATTTTAACCTTTCATAAAATCCAAGCACTTTGTTTTTGCGTATTTTTAGTGAAAAGAAAAATGCAATGAAGCTCCTCTCAATTTTAGTACTCACCATATTCCTTGCTTCCTGCGGCGCCACTGTGGCCGTAGATTATGACAAGCAAGTGGATTTTTCAAAATACAACAGCTACAATTATTTCCCAAATATAGATTCTGGACTTAATGAATTGGATGATAACCGTATTATACAAATTACAGATAGTCTGCTGCAACAAAGTGGTTTTATAAAGAGTGAAACTCCCCAGATTTATGTAAACTTTTACGCACGCGAAAGTGTTTCAAGTTCAAGGAATACCATTGGTATAGGTATTGGCAGCGGGGGCGGGAATGTTGGCGTAGGCGTTAGTGGCGGAATTCCAATTGGCGGCAATGTGCTCAACCAACAACTGACAATGGATTTTATAGACGTTGAAAAAGACGATTTGGTGTGGCAAGCCGTGGCCGATGGCGAAATGAAAGAGCGCTCCACGCCACAACAAAAGGAAGCGTATTATATGACCGTACTTCAGAAAATATTGGCGAAATATCCACCGAAAAATAGTAGTCAATAATCAGTAATCAGTACGCAGTAAATAGTTTTTTAACTTGTCACCCTGAGCGCAGTCGAAGGGTTGAACTTTGAAATTTAGACCTTGAATCATATAGACTTCTTTAAAAAAATAACACTTCTTCTTTATCTGCTTCCTTTGTTTGCAGTTGCCCAAACCAACTATCAACAAGCGGAAGAATATTTCAAGCAGGAAAAATTCAGCAAGGCGAAGCCTATTTTTGAAAACTATCTGAAACAAAATCCCGACGACAAAAAAACCCGGGAATATTTAGGGGATATTGCCGCTTATGGCAAAAATTGGGATGCTGCCATTACCTATTACGAGGCCTTGGTTCAGGATGAGCCGAGCAATGCTAACTATCATTTTAAATACGGTGGCGCAATGGGGCTTAAGGCGATGTCCATCAGTAAAATTCGCGCTGTTGCTTACATTGGCGACATAAAACACGAACTGGAACAGGCTGCAAAACTAGATCCAAAACACATAGAAGCGCGTTGGGCTTTGGTAGAATTTTATATTCAATTGCCCGGTATTTTTGGCGGAAGCGAAAACAAAGCAATTGATTATGCAACTGAATTGGGCAAGATTTCTAAAGTTGATGGGTATCTCGCCAATGGATATATTGCCGAATATACCGATAGACCAAAGGATGCGGAGCGTTATTACAAAAAAGCGATTGAAGTAGGCGGTTCGCCACATACTTATGAAAAACTTTCAAATCTGTATGAAAAGAATAACCAACCTAAAGAGGCGATTGTCACAAATTCCGAAGCATTAAAAAAACACAAACGAAACCAGCTCAATTACCAAATCGGGAAAATTTCGGCGCAGTACAATTTGGAGCCCGAATACGGTATTGAATGCCTAAGCCAATACTTGGCCAACTATTCCATAAAAGATGGGGTGCCTAAAGATTGGGCATACTACCGTTTGGCTCAGATATATAAAAATCTCGGAAAAAAGGAAATCGCCCTTACTTGGATAAATAAAGCATTAATTGACCGAACAGATTTTAAAGAAGCACAACAGGAAAAATCTCTCATTTTAGCACTTTAATTTGAAAGAGAAAATTCCCCCTTTGAAGGGAGCAGGAGGGATGTTTTAACTTTGTATCTTTACATCTAAACTCATAAACTCTTCAACTAAAAAATGAGAATCCACTTTATAGCCATAGGCGGCAGCGCGATGCACAATCTTGCATTGGCATTACATCAAAAAGGAGATACGGTAACCGGAAGCGACGATGAGGTTTTTGAGCCTTCAAAAAGTAGGTTGAAAAACAAAGGTTTGTTGCCCGAAAAAGAAGGATGGTTTCCCGAAAAATTGACTTCAGAAATTGATGCCGTTATTCTCGGAATGCACGCCAAAGCAGACAATCCCGAACTATTAAAAGCGAAGGAACTCGGTTTAAAAATCTACAGTTACCCAGAATTTCTTTACGAACAGTCCAAAACCAAAACCCGAGTGGTTATTGGTGGCTCGCACGGGAAAACTACGATTACATCTATGATTCTTCACGTTATGAATTACAACGGAAAGGACGTAGATTATATGGTTGGGGCACAGTTGGAAGGTTTTGATACAATGGTGAAAATTACCGACGATAGCGATTTTATGGTAATTGAAGGCGATGAATACCTTTCCTCTCCCATAGACCGTCGCCCAAAATTCCATCTTTACAAGCCTAATATTGCTTTGTTGAGTGGCATTGCGTGGGACCACATCAACGTTTTTCCAACCTATGAAAACTATGTGGAGCAGTTTGAAATTTTTCTAAAGGAAATAACCAATGGCGGTGCAATCATTTACAATGAAGAAGACGCTGAGGTTAAACGTGTGGTTGAAGCTGCAAAAAATCCCATAAAAAAATATCCGTACCAAACTCCCGAATATTCGGTTGAGGATGGAACCACCCTTTTGGAAACTCCCGAAGGCCCGATGCCGGTTGAAATTTTCGGAAAACACAATTTGAACAATCTGGAGGGTGCCCGCTGGATTTGCCAATTGATGGGCGTGGATGCAGATGATTTTTACGAAGCCATTGCAACGTTTAAAGGAGCTAGCAAACGTTTGGAAAAGATTGCCGAAACCAAAACGGCAGTTGCTTATAAGGATTACGCACATTCGCCAAGCAAAGTGAAAGCGACTACCGAAGCCGTAAAAAGCCAATATCCAAATAGAAAATTGATTGCTTGTTTGGAGCTTCATACTTACAGCAGTTTAAATCCAGAATTTTTAAAAGAATACAAAGGAGCGCTGGATGCTGCGGATAGCGCAGTTGTTTTCTATTCCCCACATGCAGTATTGATAAAACAGCTTGAAGAAATAAAAGGCGAACAAATTGATGAAGCTTTTGACCGACAGGATTTGGTGGTTTTCACAAATCCGGCCGATTTTAAAACCTATCTTTTTTCACAGGATTACGATAATACTTGCTTGCTTTTAATGAGTAGCGGCAATTATGGTGGGTTGGATTTTGAGGAGGTAAAGGAGTATTTGGAATAATGGCATGCTTCGAAAAGGGTTTTTAAGAAATAGAAATAAATTAAACATTTCAAAAAAGCGTTTTTGGATAAGCGTAACTCTTGGATTTGGAGCCTCTTTTTCTTTTTATACATTACTTTGTCTTATCAATCTTTTTTCTGGATTGTTTGATTTCGGAATTGCAAATTATGTGATTGCAACGGAGGCTGCAGAAAAGTATTGGCAAAACTTCAACTTTGCCATAATCTCTTTAGCGTTAGGGAACGCTATGTTTCTGCTAAATCTTTTCCGTAAGCCTGATAATAATCCTGTTCCGGGTAATGTGAGATTATCAATAATAAATGACCAACGCTTTCTTCAATTCAACTTTTCTTATCTCCTACTAAAACTAGGTTTTTTGGTGGCAATCCTTTCGACCTTCGTTGAAACGAGAGTTTCAGAAGTGAAGTTTATTCTTTTCTTAGTAGCAATTGTTATTTTTCTGGAAAGTTGGAAATCTATAATTAGACATATTAAAAAAGCGGCTTACAAGGCATTATTGCTAAATCTTACGATAATACTTGCGTCGGCTTTTTGCTTCGCCTCTACTTCGATATTTCCTTCTGAAAACATTGAAGCCAATCAGGTGAACTCAAATCCTTATGTGGATTTGCCTGTTTCTGATTTTACAGATGATGTGCATTACTTTAGGAAAAAAAAATTAAAGATTTATGAAGAAAATAATCATCTACTTTATCAATTGGAAAATGAAAAAATTCAAGATTTCGATTTATTAGGAGACTATTTAAGAGAAGAAATATCTAAAACATTTAGACATGAGCTTAGTATTGTCCTTTTGATGCCAAAAGATATTTCTATGGATAATTTAGTAAAACTTGAAAATCATCTAAAGAGATTAGGCTATAATTATATAAAATATATAACAAAGTTGAGTGATGAAAACCTTGTGAGTAGATTTGATAATAGAGGTTTGATTAAGAAGATTGGCATTATAAATACTCCCGATTCTGTATTGAAGGTTCCTTTGCCTCCACAACCAAATGATGATGTTGTGAGTAAAACGATACAAATTTATTTAGGGGAAAATCATTATTTAATTGGCAATGAAGAATTTAAAAAAGATGAATTGGTTGAATTTTTCGTAAAGCATATTGAGATTGCTACACAATTCAATTATGTTTTCAATAAAAATGTTAGTTATCAATCATATATAACTTTGTTGGCTTCACATAAACAGGCGATTCAAGACTTGAGATATAATGATGAAAGAGTCAAATTAAAATTTAAAGATTATTTCAGACCACTGAATAGAAAGGAATATGAAGAAGATCAGAAAAGACTGAAAAAGAAATTTCCTCTACTTCTTATTGAAACCTATACTAAATAGGTTACTCATAAATACCCACAATAAATCTAGAAATATCCTTCCCAGAATTCTTTATCAATTCCATCTTCGCATTCTCAAAATCCTGAGCATTTTTATCCTGCGAAAGCTTGAATTTCCCTTCCCAATTGGTGATTTCTATTTCAAAAGCTTGAATATAATTTATCAATCGCTCCATTCGTGGGTCGTCATTTTTTAGAATGAAATTTTGTTCTTTGCCTTCCAAAAACTCAGTCATATCCAGCATGGTTTGCTTTATTGCTTCTGGCTCATTTATAAGTTGAAGTTTTCCAGTAACGTGGACAATGATATAATTCCACGTTGGTAATTGTGGCGTTGTGTAAATACTTGGCGAAATATAAGTGTCGGGACCTTTAAAAACCACTGTAACTTCAGCCTCATCTTTTAAAGTTTCCAGTTGCGGATTGTTTCGGTCTAAATGAGCGACCAATTTTTTTGAAGTTTCGTTATAAATAAAAGGTATGTGCGTAACAAACGGTTTTCCATCCTTCGCAGTAACCAATATTCCCAAAGGGAAATGTTTGATTACGGAAATCATTTTTTCAATTTCATTTGATTGATGGTGTGGCGGTGGATACATTTATTTAGGCATTAGGCATTAGGCATTAGGCATTGGACATTTCTATGTGAAGCTCTGTCGTAAAACTATTTCACAAAGTTGCACAAAGAAACTCAAAGTTTCATAAAGTTTTTACGCTTTGGAAGTAAGCGATTTAAAAAACACAAACCCAAACCCTACGCAAAGCATTAAGTGAAATGGAAACAATCCGAAATCGCCGCCTTGGTCGCCAACTATGAAAGCGCTGTACATTCCAAACGCGAAATAAAGCATTAAGATTCCTTCAATAATCACGTTTGGCGAAATGTTTTTGGTAATGTATTTATTGCCTTTCCAGCTTTCCTTTAAAGAGCTAATGTTGAATTTCGGGGTACGGATAAATTCGCTTTTCTTCCCAAAATGCCCTTCCAAAACCGCAATGGAATTATGCAGCGAAAAGCCCATCGCCACAGAAAAAAACGTAAAAAACATTGCTGAATATTTCAGGAATCTTTTAAACCCGCCGCCATAAATGCTTTTGTAGGTAAACCAATAACAGATGAAAAAGATGATGGTGCTTATCACAAAAAAGCTCATCACATAAAAATACATTTTTAAGTGTTCGTATTCATTTTTTATATAAAGCATCGGAATACTCAAGATTGCAACAATCAAAATGTTCAAAAACATGGTGCTGTTCAGCAAATGTAGAAAACTGTGAATCTTAGTTTTGATTGAAATATCCTTGCTTTTAAAAACACGCCAAGCCATTTTTTGAAAATTCTCTGCTCCTCCTTTGTTCCATCTAAATTGTTGCGAACGCGCAGCACTAATAACAACCGGAAGCTCCGCCGGCGTTTCCACTTCTTCCAAATATTTGAATTTCCAGTTTTTAAGTTGTGCTCGGTAGCTGAGGTCGAGGTCTTCAGTAAGGGTGTCGCCCTCCCAATTCCCTGCGTCCAAAATACATTCTTTACGCCAAACACCCGCCGTTCCGTTGAAATTTATGAAATGTCCTTTGCTGTTTCTTCCAACCTGTTCCAAAGTGAAATGTGCATCAAGCGCAAAAGCTTGTACTCGTGTAAGTATTGAGTAATCGCGATTTAAATGCCCCCAACGAGTTTGCACCACGCCAATTTCTTCATCCTTAAAATATGGAATGGTGTTTTTTAACCAGTTTTTCTTCGGAAGAAAATCTGCATCAAATATGGCAATGTATTCGCCTTTTGCAATCTTTAAACCTTCCTTTAGTGCCCCTGCTTTAAAGCCTTCACGGGTTTTTCTGGTCACATGTTGAATATCCAATCCTGTTTTCCGAAGCGCTTCAATATGCTTTGCGGTTTCTTCAAAAGATTCATCGGTACTATCATCCAAAACTTGTATTTCCAGCTTTTCCTTTGGGTAATCCATTTCTGCAATGTTGCTCAGCAAACGATCCATTACATATAATTCGTTATAAACTGGCAGTTGGATAGTTACATAGGGAATTTCCTCTTCTTTGGAAAAATCGAACGTTGGTGAGTTTTTATGATGTTTTCGGGCACTTAAATAATTAAAAAGCAAATTGAGCTGCGCCAAAGCATACATAAAGATAAGAAGCAGGGCAACGGAATAAACAACAATAATTAGGGATTCAAGAATCATTTTTTGAAGCTGTATTTAAAGATCCAGGTCAGGATTTTTATACCAGCAAAGATAGTACCTTTTACCGTACCCGAAACTTTTGAAACTCCTATCCGGTTTCGGTATTTTACGGGAACTTCAACATAGGTGAATTTTTTCTTCAATACTTTCAGTTGCATTTCTACGGTCCAGCCATAGGTTTTGTCTTGCATATTAAGCTGAAGTAGCTTTTCATATTTTATAGCCCGAAACGGTCCAAGATCAGTAAATGTTGAGTTGAAAAAAAGACGCATCAGTTTGGTGGCCAGTTTGTTGCCGAAGCGCTGCGGAAAGGTCATAGAACCATTTTCACGAAGACTCCTAACGCGGGCACCCACAACAAAATCGACGTTTTTTTCAATTATTGGAGCTATAATTTTCAACATTTCCGAAGGATAATCGCTGTAATCGCCATCGAGAAAAACCAAAATATCTGGTTTAATTTTTTCTTCTGAAATGTATTCCATTCCTTTTAAACAAGCGTTTCCGTAACCGGCATTGGGTTGAAAAAGCACAGTTGCGCCTGCGTTTTTGGCAACTTTTGCCGTAGCGTCTGAAGAGTTATTGTCCACCACAATTATTTCTGAAACTATTTCCGGGATTTCGGCAATCACCTTCCCGATGGAGCCTTCTTCGTTATAAGCGGGAATGATTACTTTAATAATTTTGGACATTAAAACCTGTGAATTTATGGACTGCGAATTTCAGAAAAATATATGACATTCCGTTTGACGAAGTATCTTCTTAAACCTGACAGCTCTATACTGCGAACTGCAACTGAATACTGCTACTTATTTACATAGTTCATCAAATCCACGTCATTCCCAAGTAGAATTTCGTTGGAATCAATCCGCTTTTCAAGGGGTCTATTTTCAAGTTTCAAAACGCCGCGTGGACAAACTGCTGAACAAATGCCACAGCCAACGCAGCTGGAACGAACGATGTTTTCCCCTTTTTGGGCGTAGGCACGAACGTCGATACCCATTTCGCAATAGGTGGAGCAATTGCCGCAGGAAATACATTGTCCGCCGTTTGTGGTAATTCTGAAACGCGAAAAAAGCCGTTGCTGAAAACCTAAGATGGCAGCCATTGGGCAACCAAAACGACACCAAACACGACTACCAAAAATAGGGTAGAAGCCAACGCCAATCACGCCGCTAAACACAGCTCCGATCAAAAAACCGTATGATTGGCGAAGCGTTTCTGCATTAAACAAAAACAAAGTTTTTCCTGTAGCGAAATGAAGTCCAACCAAAGAAAGAATTATCACCAAATATGCGATGGAACCTATTCGTGCATCTTTTTGAAGTTCTTCTCTTTTGAAAATCCAAACCCCTGCAAAAACGAGCGTTAAAAGTGTTGCCACACTTATGAGAAAAACATCTTTTGTCAACCAATATTTTGAACTGTCGTCACCCAAATAGGAATGCACGACCGCCGTGGTCATCAAAACCACAAAGACCAACACACTGTGTATTACCCAGCGTTCCACTTTCCAGGCAACTTGTCTTTTATCGCTCAAATGCCGGAATGGATCTCCGGCAGTTTCCGCCAAGCCGCCACAACCACAAACCCACGAGCAGTACCAACGTTTACCGTATTTATAGGTCAAAATTGGGGTAATTACAAAGATTGATACAACACCGAAAATTAAAAGCCCCAAACCAATATCGCCTGCGGAAATAAATTCATCCACACGGTATTGTTCAAAATTGTAATAATTGAGGGGCCAAATATTTTTTAGGTCGTAATAGGGAAGTTTAAATGAATCGCTATTTAATCTTTGCATCAATTCAGGAATCAAAAACGCAAAGCCCAATTGAAAAAACATAACGGAAAACGTTCGAAGTTTTTCGTATTTGTTATGGCGGTATTTTAAAATGAATTTTATGCCAAAAGCCAAGATTGCCAAAGTATAAAGCGTTCCATAAACAAACCATTGACTGGCAGGACCGCCGTTCAGCAATTTGCTCAACGGATCAAAAAGAGCAACAATTCCTTTGTTGTCTCCATCTTTCACTAAACCCAAATATTGCGGAAACCAGTACAGCACAACGTAGAAAAGTGTAACGGTAATTCCCAAGACCCAAGCCCAAAATCCACGGCTGGAAAGCGATTTAAAATAGACACCATCATTTTTAATTCCTTCGTGTTTGTTTTGATAAGCAGCGATTGAAAACCAAATAATACCTACGGCAATCATTCCTAAAGAAGTGCTTAACCACAATGTTTTGTTGGGAAAATTTAGATTGAAAAGTGCCAAAAAGAGCAATGCCAACCCTATCAAGCCTATAGCCGAGGCAAGTTTTTGCTGGGTGTTTATTGTTTTTGGTGGTTCGCCAGTTAAGGACATATTTCGTTGAACAGTGCTCATAAATTATACAGTTATAGTTTGATTGGCATATGCTGTTTGAATCTCTTTTTCATAATTTTTGAAGAATTCAGGGTCAAAATTGGCCTGTTTTAGGTTTTCCACCACGTAATCCACACTTCGTTTTTCATTTAGCCATCTGTCAAAAACCTCCTGTTTCATCCGTATTCCGAAAGTATTTATTCCTAAAAATTCGTCGTTTTCTTTATGATAAGAAATAGTTATACAACGTAAATCACTATCACATTTCCAATGAAATTGTGCTTCGTAATCTTTCTTTCTACTTTCAGAAAAAACCCAACCGTAGGTTTGGTATTCAATATCAAAAAACTTGGCGCTGTTAAACCAATTTCCAGGATTGTACTCAAAGGTTTTTCCACAGATGGTTTGTGCAAGGGCTTCGCCCATCATTCTGCCTGTGTACCAAACGGCTTCTATTGGCGGGCGGTTTCCAATGGGTTCGCGCTGTTGTGCGCAATCGCCAATGGCATAAACGTCTTCAATATTTGTTTCCAGTTTTCGGTTTACCAAAACACCTTTATCGGTTTCAATTTTTGAATGTTGAAGAAAGGAAATCTGCGGTTTTACGCCCGTGGTAATTCCAACCACGCAGCAAGGTATTTCCTCGCCCTCTTTGGTTACAATGGCACGAACATTTCCTTTATCATCACCTAAAATTTTATCGAGCTCCGCGTTGTGGCGAAGATCAACGCCATGGGAAATAATGTGACGTGAAATCATTTCTGCCTCTGGTTTTGGAAGGGTGCCGGCCCAAAAGGCAGACTCACGGACGAGCATTGTTACTTCAATCTTTCGGGTGCGGAGCATTTCGGCCATTTCAACGCCAATCAATCCGCCGCCAACAATTACCGCCCGGGGACATTCTTTGTTGTTTGGCGCGTTTTTTTCAAGGTTTTCCAAATCCTGTTTCGAAACCAACCCTTGCACGCCGTTCAGTTCCAAACCTTCCCACCCAAAAGTATTGGTGGTGGAACCTGTTGCAATTATAAGTTTGTCATAAGTGATTGATCCGCCCTCTTTAAAATGAAGTGTTTTGTTATTGGTGTCAACTGTTTCAACGTATGCTTTTTTAAGTTCAAGCCTGTTCTTTTCCCAAAACCATGGTTCGTAAGGTTCAATGTCGCGCCAGCGCATGTGGCCCATATAAACGTACATTAGAGCAGTGCGGGAAAAAAAATGATCTGTTTCTGCGGAAATTATGGTTACTTTTTTATCGGAAAGTTTTCGGATGTGCCTAGCGGCAGTAATCCCAGCAATCCCGTTGCCAATAATGACGATATGCTCCATAATTTGGAAGTTATTTGTTGAATTGTTTTTTCAGTCGTTTATAAATTTACGCAATTACATTCCGGTTAGATTTAAAAGGCTTATTAAAGTTTCTATAAATTCTAAAATAATGCTACATTCAGCACTAATTTATTTTTAAAATGAAGCTGTTGTTCCGTTTGTTAAGCTGTATTGTTTTTCTTCCTTTAATTTTGGGATGCCCACAAAAGCGTGATTCTTCAGAAGTAATAATTGCTGAAGAACACCAAAAAATAATTGAGGATTCAATAATTTTGAAAATAAACGGGGTGAGTTTCGTGGCTTCGAAAGACGCTATTCTACAAGAAAATATTTCGCCTTTAAAGAATATTCACGCAGATTATGCCGCCATTATGCCTTTCGGTTTTATTAAAAGTTTGGACCATCCTAAAATTATTTACAATCAGGAACGGCAGTGGTTTGGTGAAACAGATGAGGGCGCGAAACAATATATAAAGATGCTTCATAAGAACGATATTCGTGTGATGATGAAGCCTCAAATATGGGTTTGGAACGGCGAGTTTACGGGTTTGGTAAAAATGGCTTCGGAAGCAGATTGGTTGGAGCTTGAAAATTCCTATAGAAATTTTATAACCGATTTTGCGAAAGTTGCCGAAGAAGAAAAGGTTGAAATATTATGTATTGGCACTGAGCTTGAAAAATTTATTGAACATCGTCCCGAATATTGGCGAAACCTTATTAGAGAAATAAGAAAGGTTTACAAAGGAAAACTCACTTATGCGGCAAATTGGGATGAATACAAACGCGTACCGTTTTGGGATGCGCTGGATTTTATTGGCGTTGACGCTTATTTCCCAGTTTCCGAAAGCAAAACCCCAACAGTTGCAGATGCGCGAAAGGGCTGGCAGCGCTGGAAAGAAGAGTTAAAAAGTGTTTCAGAAAAGGAAAATAAACAAATTCTCTTTACGGAATACGGTTACCGAAGCGTGGATTTTGCCGGAAAGGAACCTTGGGAAAGCGACCATACATTGACTTCAATGAATTTTGAGGCACAATCCAATACCTTGCAGGCTTTATATGAAGAAGTATGGGGTGAACAATGGTTTGCCGGCGGATTTCTGTGGAAATGGTTTATTGCGCACGAAGATGTTGGAGGCAACACTGATAATCAGTTTACACCGCAAAATAAACCTGCGGAGACAATTGTAGCAAAATATTATAAAGAATAGTTAGATCTGTTTTTCGGCTAATGCCTCAGGTGATTCTGCGGTTTGAGACAATTCCTTTTTTGAAAGTTTTATATTTTTCAGATAATAATTATACAATTCATCCGCATCAGCGCCAAGCCATTTTTTTATATAGATTGCCCAAAAATGGTATTGTAAATTCCAAATTCCCTTTTGCTCATAAAGCCTTGCTGAAGTTGTAATCCATTGTTGTATTACTACAAATTTCTTCCGTGAGTAAAGCTCGTTGATTAAAATATTGTCTTCGTAAATAATATAGGTTTCATCAAAACCACCAATTTCCTCAAATAGCTGTTTTGTAATAAACTGACTTTGGTCCCCTCCACGGCAAGCACGCCAGTGAAATTTTGTTAACCATCCCGCAAGCCGCAGCCACCAGTGGGTATGGTCAAATTTCATTCGGAAGCAACCTGCTGGGTTTCCTTTTTTTACTTCGGAAATAATGTATTTGTCAAAATTTTTGGGAGGAAAGGAATCGGCGTGCAGAAAGTAAAGAATATCGCCCGAAGCTACTTGCGCGCCTCTGTTCATTTGCTTGGCGCGGCCTTTTTCAAATTGAATAAACCTAACAGGTTTAGAAAACCTAGTATATTCAAAAGCTGAAATTATTTCTTGGGTGCCATCGGTACTGCCGCCATCCACCAAAATCAATTCCGTTTCATTTTCTCCCGAAAGGTTTTCCGAAAGATGGATCAATAATTCCGCAATGGTTTCGGCCTCGTTTAAAACTGGGATGATGATGGAAAGCATATGATAAAAGTACGAAAGTTAAACCTCACAGGTTTTAGAAACCTGTGAGGTTTGTTAAGATTGCTGTCTTGTAATTTATTTTTGTTCGTTCAATTCCCAGTTATAATTCTTGTAGCTTAAAGTCGCACCTTGATTTATCTTCGTATTCGCGTATTTATTGATAAACCCAATAACATCCTGTTTACCATTCACTTTGTAATCCTTGGCATACCAGTCGAAAATGGAGGAAACCTTCGGGTTGCTGGCTGAAATATCATTTTTATCGCTATTGATGAATTCCTTGGTCGCGCGATCCAATTGCTCATTTATTTTTGAAGCGGTGTAAGCCTCGTCCAAAAGTTTTGGGCAGGAAATGGATGCGCAATTTATGGCGAAGTGAATTCTGGGCTCGTTCATTTTTCGAAGAATCCCATTTTCAATTCCGCCAAGGGAAAGTTCTTTATTTCCAACAGAAACTCGGCCTTTGGTCCAAGCGCCGTCAATATCCTTAATGCTCTTTACGGGATAGTTTTCCACGATTAATTTTACGGTTGCCGCATTGTACAGGTTAATGTAATAAGCCAATAATTCCTGCACGCTCCAATCATTTGAGGGTTCTTTTTCAGAAAGCATTTTTAAATAAGCATCCAGTTTGGCTTCATTGTTTTTAAAACCTTTATAATCTACCATGCCTTGGCTATTTACATATTTTTTCAGCAATTTGTCCCATTCGGAATGATCTACGTTTACAGCGGAATTAGCGGTAGTTGAGGTAAGTTTAGATTCCACTTCTTTAGTGGGCTGCCCTTGACTGCTCACGCCTGCGGCGGAAAGAAGGTTGCAACTTTGCATGGTAAAAGCCACAAAAAGTATTGTAACAATATTGAATAAGGTTTTCATTTTTTTGTGTGGTTTAATGTTTCAAATACTTACGAAGCAATCCGCTATTTGGTTTTGATGGGATAGAGTTCCTGCTTCACAAAATTCTTTGGAAAATTTTCATCACCATCAAAGCCCAGCTCAATGTCCCTACCGTCATGCGGAATATGATCTGTTTTAAAAAGGTAATCCCAAAGACTTAAACTAATGCCATAATTAACACCGTATTGTGCGTGTTTTGGCAAAACTTTAGCGTGATGCCAAATGTGCATTTTTGGATTGTTAAACACATATTTGAATATTCCATAATCCCAACCAATATTGGCGTGGTTTAAATGCCCAATGGCAAGCGCCGTAAAATGGACTATTGCAACTGCTTCAACATCAAAACCGCCAATTATCGCTAATGGAACGTAAAGCAACGATTTGTAAACAACGGGTTCCATCCAATGGTAGCGAAGGTGTGCGGCAAAACCCATTTCCTTGACGGAATGGTGCAATTTATGGAAATTCCAAAGCCACGGAATTCTGTGGAGCAAGCGGTGCGTGTTCCATTGCACAAAATCTGTAACCAAAAAGAAAATCAAAAGACCCAGCCCAAAAGGTAGGACGTTTAAATCAAGCAATTGAAAATCTGAAACCTTCAAACCAATCAACCCAAGTACATCGTTGAACAACTCCGCTGTAGCGTTGGATAAGAAAATAAGTACAATTAAATTCAACAGGAAAAAATTGAAAAACATATAAAAAGTGTCCAGCCAAAAATCCTTTCGGAAGACTTTTTGGTTTTTTCGCCATGGAAATAATAATTCCAAACCCCATACCAATAGCGAAATCAATAACAATCCGTAGAAATAATTTTCCCAATGGAAGTGGGTTATTTCCTTCCACAGATAATTGAAGTAGCCGTGATAGGAATTTATAAATATTTCGAAATATTTTTCCATAGCAATGTTGTTTCACTTGTCGTAAAACAAAAAGGGAAATTACAAAATACTTTCAAGCAATTTGAATAGCAGGGCGCTTATAATAGCCGCCAAAGGAAGCGTGAGTATCCAGGAAAGCACAATTTTATAAATTACTTTGGGGTTGGCTTTTTTAGTAACTGTTCCAATACCAAAAATGGAACCTACCGAAACATGCGTAGTAGAAACCGGAAGTCCGTGGATGCTGGCAGTTGTAACCAGTATTCCGGTAATCATGTTTGCGGTAAAACCTTGCCCGGAATTCATTGGGGTAATTTTTTTGCTCATCGTTTCCCCGACTTTTTTGGCATTGAGAATTCCTCCCAAAGCCATGGTAATAGCTACCGCGATCATTCCCCAATGTATGTCCAACGCATTTATAATTACCAAAAGTCCAACAATTTTAGGTGTATCATTTAGGCCACGGGCAAAACTTACAACCCCGGCGCTCATAAAATGTAAAGTGTCCAATATATTTTGAGCGGAAATGCCAAGCAATTGTCCCGCGTATTTTTCGTCACAGTTCTTTTTGCATTGGGTTATTTCCAGCGTGGTGTATTTATCCATGGAAAGACTGGAATCGGCTGTTTTTAAAACGGCTTGCTTTTCTGAAACACAAACGCAGCTCTTTTTTGTTATCCTCGTTTTCTTTCTGAAATGCCTAAAAGTTAAATACGCCAAGAAGCTTAGAATTGCTGCCATTAGCGGGCTTACGATAAGTGGCATAAGAAAGGTATTTCCAAGTTTTGCAAAATTGAAATCGCCACCAATAGCCATAAATCCAGCACCAAATAATGCGCCTACCAAACCATGCGTAGTTGATATTGGCATGCCAACTTTAGTGGCAATAAAAACTGTTAGCGCTGCACCCAAGGCAATGGAAATGGCAAATATGGGGTTTTGGATTAGATCATCGGGAACCAATCCTTTACCTGAAAAATTCTTCACCAGAGTTCCCGCAAGAAAAATGGCGGCAATGGAGCCGGCAAAAGTGGTGATTGTTGCCCAAGTTATCGCTTTTTTGTAATCTGTTGTACCGCTTCCGAAAAGGGTGGCGACTCCTTTAAAATTGTCATTTGCACCATTGCTAAAGGCTAAAAAACAGGCAGCGATAAAAAGGAGGATAAAAATCATATATGATCGGTTTCTTTTACTTACGTAAAATTCTTAATTGGGGTTTTTGAGTACAAAAGGATTCTTTCCTAAATTGCTACTTTAACAGCACCCGCCACCGTCATAATGAAAAGTGGATTCACTTATAAAAATATCATCCCTGCCTAAATCTGCTAATGCTCCAGCGGTTTTATCGCATACTGCAATAGGTTGGTTTTTCAAAAGAATATGCCCTTTTTTATCATCAAAATGATTTTCCGAGCCAAAATAAATTGCCGCTTTTCCTGTAAAAATACAGGGTCCATCTTCTGGCATTGGGTCTTTTATTGCTGCAACCTCAATGGATTCAATATAGATTAATTCATCAGTTGGGTAGTTTTTTGGATCGAGAATACGGTAAGGTTTTCTAGCGCGAATTTCAATAGTTCCGAAGCCTACATCGGTCAACGCTTTTACATATTCAGCAATTGGAAGGCTTCCGCTTAAACAAAGTGCGCGAAGACGTGCATCCTCACGAAGGGTTTCATTCATTTGCTGTTCGCAAGTGGGATCGCTCATTACCAAACGTCCGTGTGGTTTTAAAACACGGTACATTTCTTCAATCGCTTTTTTAAGATCCTCTGCCTTAAAAATATTGAAAAGACAGTTCTGTGCCGCAACATCTATAGAGTTATCTTCAACGGGAAGATTCAATGCATCTCCTTTTTTCAATTCCACAAAATCACTTTTGAACCATGGGTTCAACGATTCCGCTTCCATGAAATTTTTTCGGGAAGCCTCAAGCATTTCATCTACGGTATCCACACCAATTACACCACCTTTTTGTCTGTTGAAATATGAAAACTGCAAAAGTTCCATTCCGCCACCAACGCCAACATAAAGCATTTTTGGATTATTGGTAAGATCGCGAGCATTTACGGTACTTCCGCAGCCATAATTCATTTCCTGCATTATTTTCGGAATTTTTAATCCAGGAAGCTCCCAAATTGGGTTTGTGGTGCAACAAAGACCTACATCTGGCATTAGGGCAGCTTGTTTGTAAACATCGTTGGTGGTATCTAAATAGCTCATATATTTTCTTTAAAGTTTTTTTATCAATTCTGTGAAAAGCGCAATCATATCCGGCTCTGCCTTTTCCGCTGAAGCTATTATATCTTCAATTTCAACAGGTTTTAGATTATCCGGGTCACATTCGTCGGTTAAAACCGAAATAGCTGACACAGGAAGCTTTAAATGGTTTGCGACAATAATTTCAGGAACGGTGCTCATTCCCACAGCATCGGCGCCGATTATTTTTAAGTATCTATATTCTGCTCGGGTTTCCAATTCCGGACCAACAACACTCGCATAAACCCCTTTGTGAAGTTTAATATTTTTTTCGGAAGCAATCTGTTCCAGTTTTTTGTTCATTTCTGCATCATAGGGCGCGCTCATATCCACAAAACGCTCGCCCATTTTTTCAACGCCACGAAAGGCTAGGGGAGAACTGCCCTGCAAATTGATATGATCGTCAATAAGCATAAGTTCGCCTTTTTTGAAATTGAGATTGATGGCTCCAGAAGCGTTGCTCACCAATAAATGTTTAATTCCCAAAAGATGCATTACGCGCACTGGAAAGGTAACGTCGCGCAAAGTGTAGCCTTCATAAACGTGAAAACGTCCCTGCATCACCACTGCTTTTTTTCCTTCCAACGTTCCGTAAATAAGTTTTCCTTTATGAAATTCAACCGTTGCCGTTGGGAAATTTGGGATGTGGTTATAGCTAACTTCGCTTTCAATCTCAATCTTTTCCACGATTTTGCCCAGACCGGTTCCGAGAATAATTCCCACTTCAGGTTTTTCAAATCCGCGCTGTTTTAAATAGTCTGCGGCTTCTTCAATGTATTTTGTACTACTCATAATCTATAAAAAATTTTTGTCTAAATGCGGGGGTAAAAATTGCTGAAAAGCGTCCACATTTTTAATGTCTTCGTAATAATCTACATCGTTCCGTTCTTCGAGAAGAACATATTTTCCGCTTTTTAAATCTTTCAGCGTAGCTTTCAAAACGGTAGTAGTCCCCCAATCTTTATTTTGAAAAATCTCGGAATTGAGTTCTTTCATTCCCAAAAGATAATAGCCGCCATCGGTTGCTGGGCCGATTACAAAAGGAGTGGTTTCAAGCGCATCATAAGCATTTTCAATATCTTTTTGTTGCAGCTCATAAATATCGCTGCCTACTATCATCACTTTTTCATACCCCAATCCGAACATTTCCGAAAAAGCGTTGTGCATCCGTTCGCCCAAATCGGCGCCGTTCTGTAATTTTTTTCTAAAAATATCCGGGTTCCAAATATCTTCGCGGTGAATGGTTTCAGAATAAAATACATATTTATCCACGTTTAGCTTTTCAGTAATTTCCACGGTGTGCTTCAACAGAAACTTATAGATGTTTAACGCGCTTTCATCGCCAACTGATTTTGCCAATCGGGTTTTTACTTTGCCCAATTCGGGGTTTCTGGTGAAAATAATTAGCGCTTTTTTTGAAGTGGGAAAATGAAAATCGAAAGCCATTTCATTGTCGCCATCAGTCTGTTTTGAGGAGAGTAAGCCCATTTTTCAGTGTTCAATAATTTAATAAATAGGATTTCCTTCCTTTAAATATTTACGCCAGATTTTTGAAAAAGTGTGCACGTTTTCCGTTTCTGTTCCGGTTGAATCAATCACGGGATAATCCTTGTTTTTCCATTCAAAGATACCGCCATAAAGATTTTTTACGTTGGTGAATCCCACTTTTTTTAATTTTTCACCAATTTTTTCGGAACGGATTCCCACGGAGCAATAAATAATTATCGGCGTATCTTTTTTTAATTTTTGAAGTTGTTTTTCTTCGGAAGAAAAATCATTAAAACCCACATTTTTAGCCGAAGCAATATGGCTCACGTTAAATTCTTCCGTTTCACGTGCATCAAGAATTGCAACAAAATCGTTCATTTGAAGCATCCGCAATTCTTCAACAGAAATGTATGGAATACTTCGTGTATTGTACTGCTCCAAAAGTTTGTCAAGCGATTTTTGGGCAATCGCCGGACTAAGGGAAAGAAGAATTATTAAAAATGATAGAATTATTTTCATTGGATGATTTAAAGATCACAGTTCTTTAAAACCTGTGAGGTCCTTTTTAAAATTAATTTGCCACGGCACCCTGACAACTGCTTCCCGCGCCTGCGGTACAGCCATAGCAATGTTGGGAGATTATAATTTTTCTATTGTTTAAAATATCTTCGTTGTATTCTGAAATGTGCTGAATTTTGCTTGCCACCTTCAGTTCCAACATTTGGTTAAAATCACAATCATATAAATATCCATCCCAACTTATGGAAATTGTATTTCGGCACATTACGTTTTTAACTGCAGCGGGATTGTATGCTTCCACCAACGAATACATATAATCCTCATAGTTTTCCGAAGCAATCAAATAATCCAAAAACCTTGAAATGGGAAGATTAGTAATAGCGAAAAGATTGTGGAAATGTATCCCGAAATCTTCAAGCAATGCTTTTTTGAAATCCTTTTCCATGCTTGCTTGGTCACCTGGTAAAAAGGCGCCGCTTGGATTATAAACTAAGTCCAAACGCAAATCGCTATCGGGCATTCCGTAGCCAACGGCATTCAGTTCCTGCAAGGCTTTAATTGATAGGTCAAAAACTCCTTCGCCTCTTTGTTTGTCAGTTTTGCCGCGCGTCCAATGCGGCATGCTGCTCACAACATGTACGTTGTGGCTTTTAAAAAATTCCGGCAAATCATAATATTTTTTGTTGGCGCGAATGATAGTCAAGTTGCTCCGAACAATAAAATCCTTGATTCCCGCTTTGCTGGCTTCATCAACAAACCAACGAAAATCTGGGTTCATTTCTGGGGCGCCGCCAGTAAGATCCAAAGTGTGTGCGCCTGTATTTCGGATAACTTCCAAGCATTGTTCCATAGTTTCGCGCGTCATAATTTCCTTTCGGTCGGGGCCGGCATCCACGTGGCAGTGCTCACAAACTTGGTTGCACATGTAGCCAACGTTTATTTGCAGGATTTCCAATTTATTTGGGCGAAGGGGGAACTGGTCTGTTTCCTTTATTTTTTCTGAAAAGGTGGGAAGCTCGCCGCTTGCGAAAATACCGTTTGATAGTTTTTCGAGTTGTTTATTTGCCATAGCAAGATCGCTATGGCGTTTATGAAGGGATTGTTGTTTTTTCTGTTTTGCTTTTGGCATGTAATTTTATTGAAATTTAAAATTTGAATTGGAAAAAAGGAAAGCCTTACGTTGCTACATTTCCAATTTATTGACCTTGTTCATCATCATCACCCCGTGAACCAATGTGGCGCCACTTTTTATGGCTGCTCCCACGTGAACGGCTTCCATCATTTCTTCTTTTGTAATGCCGCGTTGCAGGCCATCTTTCGTGTAGGCGTCAATACAGTACGGGCACATTTCGGTGTGCGCTACGGCTAAAGCGATTAATGATTTTTCACGCGCGGAAAGTGCGCCTTCCTCGAAGACTTTTCCGTAGTAATCAAAAAATTTTTCTCCCAGTTCTTTGCTCCATTCGGTTATGTTTCCAAATTTGCGAAGATCTGCGGGGTCATAATAATTATTAGAGGCCATGATTGATTTTATTTAATAGTTACGAAATTGAAGCCATTATGGTTTTCAATTATTGTAAATATAGACAAGTAGTCAATCAAAAAAGAAATTGCTTACGAAAGTTTTTAAACTTTTAGTCAAAAGAATAAACAAAGCCACTTTCAAAATTATATTGGGAATTTGGAATTCCAATAGCAGGAGTTTCATCATAACTGAAAGTGTAGGTGGTGCTGAATGCTAAATTGTTGATTAGGTCTATCACCAAAGACGACTGACTTGTAAAACGGTAATCTCCAAAATCGTTCAGTTTTGGTTGGAAATAGGTCGTGCTAACAAAAGTTATGGTTTTAGTGGGGTAGAGGCTTAAGGATAAATAGGAAGAACTTCTAAAATCTCTTTGGAGGGGCGTAACGCCATCGCTAAGTTCTTCCTGTTCATACATTATGTGGGTGCCGAAATAGAATTTATATTTTTCGGAAGTAGTCAATTTAAACCTTGGGCCTGTTCCCATAAGCCCTCTAAATTCTATTTTAGAAACTTTGTTGTACTGTGCCTGCGCAAAAATTTCCCAAGCAATTCTTGGGTGAAAACGGTAATTATAACGAAGGTGGGTGATACCGCTATTTTCAAATTTATTTCCTTCAATGTTTTGGAATTGAATGTCATTTTTCAACAAAACCAAATGCTTGTTCATTTTATATTGTATATGAATGTTGCTGCCAAATGATAAATAGTCGTTTACATCCCGTTTTAAAGAAAATGCAAGGCTTGCAGAACCGGAAAAACCCGAAGTGTCGGTTACTTTCCGAAGCGATTCAGCATTAAGAATTTGAGATTTTGCGGTAAATGAAAAGCCGATAATAAAAAGCGCGACTATATATTTCATTATTTTTTTGATAATTGGTTAGTGCTTTAAAAATAATCAAAAATTTAAATAGGAAGCGTTTATTGGTTTTCAATAAAATTTTTCAGCACTACAGCTTGATTATGTGTTTCATCTTTGGCGCCATAGAGGAGGGTGAGGCGTTTCTCTTTGCCTTTTTTCAGAAGTTCTTCAATTAATTCTGGATGATTTTCCAGCTCTTTGTTGTATTTTTTTTCAAATTCTGCAAAGCGGTCTTCTTTATGGTCAAACCATTTCCGAAGGTCGGTTGAAGGTGCAATCTCTTTCATCCATTCGTCCAATTTTGCATCTTCCTTGCTTACGCCGCGCGGCCAAATTCTATCCACCAAAACCCTGAATCCATCATTTTTGGAAGCTTCTTCATAAATACGTTTTATTTTTATGTCAATCATTACTCATTGATAATTGATCACTGAAAACTATTCCCCCCAATTAGCAATTTCCTCAGCAGACCAAAGTTTTGGGAAAAATTTTCGCTGCTGATATTTTGGGTGTAGGTATTTTTTCCATTCAGAACCTCCGGTGGCAGCTTTGGTTTCGCCTTTGCTGTTTAAATAATGTTGCGCTGTGTCTAAGTGTACCAACGGCCAAGCCACGTTGTAGAAATGGTCAAACTGTTTAAGTTTATCTTTTAGTTCTTCCGAAGGGTTGTTCATTTGCGCCACTCGTTCTTCAAGGGTTTTGCCTTTTGTTTTTTCGGCTAATGATTTAAAATCGGCTTCATATTTTTCGATGAATTGACGAAGTGTTAGGCTCATTTTGCCTGTTTCTCTATTATATCCAGCGTCTTTCCAATACAAATTATCAAAGTAATCTTCCATTGTTGGGTTTTGAGGCAAACGCTGTTGTCCTTGGCTATTTACAAGATTTTCTAGTTTGGTGCAGTAAAGCTCTAAATAACGAAATGACGCACTCTGGAAACCACTAGCGGGTGTGAGTGTGGAACGGAAAATATTATAGTCATCATAGCTCATTCCGTCTTTCATAATGTCAAAAGAAGTGATGAGCATTCTGGTGTATCTTTTTAGACGGTCTAATTTTGTTATCCAGATTTCTTCGGAAAGATTTTCACCTTCAGAAAGCTGTTTTATTTCGTGGATCATCATTTTTAAAGTGAGTTCCGTAACTTGATGATACATCACGAAGATTTCTTCATCCTTAAAATCAGTTCGTGTTTTTTGAAGTGAAAGCAAAGTGTCCACTTGAATATAATCCCAATAATTAATAGGTTTTGCCTGAAGTAACCCTTTTAAATACGTTTCTGGGTTTTCGCCAAGTGCGATATATTTTTCTTCAATCGCTTTTATTAATTCGTTGTTTTCCATTTTTTGTTTTTTTGAAAAAAGGTCTTAAAAAGGAGGTTTTTAAAGGTTTCTAAAAATAAGGGATATTTTTCTATTTTTTGAAATATTCAAAGATGAGTTTAAAAGAAAAAGCCTTGTTGTAAAATTTTACAACAAGGCTTTTCATTTTTTTTATTAATGGCTACTAATAAAAATTAGCGCGATTATCTTCAATTTTTGCTTTCTTTTTAAGAGCGTTGTAAACTTGGGTCTGAGAGGTAGGGGCAGCTTTAGAACTCATCTGATTGGCAAAGTTTACATATGATTCCATTTTTGGTGCAGGATTAAAAGCAGTTACTTTTACTTTGTAAACGCCATTTTTACCATTAATCAATGGAGTTGTTTCACCTGGTTTTGTGCCAAAGGCCATACCTACAACTTTCGGTTCGTTTGTAGTAGCTACTACAGGATTTGCCATACTAACTTCAGTGGCGGTTTGCACTACCACGTTTTGACTTGCGGCAACCTCTTCAAGAGTTGTTCCTTTTATTGATTCCTGTATTTTCTTAGCTTTTTTCTCGTTGCGCAAAATTGGTGTTACTGTAGCAGAAGCATCTTCAGCTGTCATAAGACCTTTAGGGTTTTTGCGGGTAAGCTGCGCTATAACATAACCGTTAGGTACACTGAAACGTTTAGTGTCTCCAACGTTAGTTTCTTCATTAAATGCCCAGTTAACTATAGTTCTGTTTTCACCTATGCCTGGAATATTTGAATCCATATTCCCCAATTTATTAACGGGTTTCAATTCAAGGTTTTGGGCTTTAGCTAAATCTGTAAAATCACCTTTTTTTACTGCAACCTCAAATTTTGAAGCATCTGAAAATATTTGATTTGTTGTTTTGTCTGAAGGCTCAATATTTTTCACAACTGTTGCAAGTTTAATTGCTGGTTTAGCGCCAGACTGCTTGCCAACTTCAACTATGTGAAAGCCAAAATCAGTTTCAATAAGACCAATTGTGCCAGTTGGGTTGTTGAAAATAAAATTATCAAAAGGAGGAACCATTCTTCCTGGAGTTGAATTGCCTAATTCGCCACCATTGTCTTTTGAACTATCGTCAGAAAATTTTGCAGCAAGTTCAGCAAATTTTGATTTGTCTTTTTTCACAACGCTCAAAATGCTATCTGCCAATTTTTGAGCTTCTTCTTTCGTTTTTGTGATCGTTTCAGGTGCACGCATCGTACCTACATAACGGATTAGGATATGCTTTGACTCTGCAGAATCTGGCATTTTCTTGGTATCTAAAACTTTGGAAAGATAAAGAGCGTTTTCTACATTGTAAGGGCCATAGATATCTCCTTTGTTCAAATTGATAAGCGTATCTGCAACGGTCTGCGGAAGGTCTTTTTTGAACATCCAACGGTCATAATACGGAACATCAGAATTTGCATTTACGTATTCTTCGTAATTATTTGTATTTCTAAAGCCAGCGATCGTGTCGTTTGCTTTTGTGTCTTGGTTAAACTCAACTTTGTCATTTAACAAAGTAGCGATTTCTGTTTTTGCTTCCTCAGTATCAGCTTCAGATGGTTCTTCAGCGAAAAATACATATTGGATATCAGCTTGGGGCTCCACTTGAAAATCGTTAGGATGTGCAGCAACATATTTTTTTATTTCATCGTCTGAAACTTTTACATCTTCATCAGCAATCTTGCTGTAAGGTACCAACACATATTGAAAGTTTAAGTTGTCATTCTGAAAATGATATTCTTGTTCGCCTTCTGCAACTGTAGAGCGAAGTCCGCCTTTTATCATATTATAATAGGTAGATTGAAGCACACCATCGGCAACATTTTCTTCAAACTTAAGCCATTGCTTATACATTTCTGGAGAAGAAGCTTTAATGCTTGCGATGTATTCCTGAATTTTGCCTTCATCCACTTGTCCTGCATCGTTCAAAAAAGTTTGATTGCTGGCCAATTGGGTTTTTAGGGCATTGTCTATTTGGGCTTTTTCAACAGTAAGTCCTGCTTTTTCAATCTGCTCGTCCATGATAACACTGCGCAGTTCGCGGTCCCAAACCATGTTCATGGCTTGAGTGGTATTTGCGTTTGGTCCCATATTGCGCTGGGTGGCTTCCACTTCTTCCATAAAACTTTGTCTGGAAATGTCCTCGCCGTTAATGGTAGCGATAGTGTCCTGTCCTTTTGGGCCACTGTTCCCTTTGGTCAGCACATCACTTAAGATAAAGGCAAAAAGCGCCAATGCAATAATAAGGATAAGGAATATCCCTCTTTTTCTAATACTGTTTAAGATTGCCATTTGATGTTCAAATTTATATCCCTTTTCATCAGTTTTGCCAGATGAAAAGGCTTTTGGTTGTGATTTCCTTTTATCCCTTAATGTTAATCAAGGTTTTAGAGGATTTGTTTTTTAGATTATTTAGGTGGCGAAAATACCATTTTCCCTGCATTAATAAAAAAGTAAATTGAAAAAATTGTGGAAATGTTTAAAATCTAATCTTCGTGGATAATTTTGAGTTCCACAAGTTCAATTTTTGTGTTGGATACTTCCAGAATTGTGAAGATATAATCATCAATCTCAACGGTTTCGCCTTTATCTGGAATTTCTTCGGTGTGGTTCACAATTAAGCCGCCGAGGGTTTCGTAGTTTTCACTTTCTTTTAAATTGAGTTTGTAGTTTTCGTTGAGGTAATCTACTTCCAAACGGGCTGAAAATTTAAAATGGCCTTCGCCAAGCTCTTCTTCAGTAAGCGCAATGCTGTCATGTTCGTCTTCAATTTCGCCAAAAAGCTCTTCAATAATATCCTCAACGGTAATAATGCCGCTAGTTCCACCATATTCATCAATTACCACTGCAAGACTTTTTCTTTTTTTACTGAGGATACCTAACACATCTTTAACGAGCATGGTTTCGGGTACAAAAACCACGGGCATCAATACTTTTTTGAGATTTGCAGGTTTTTTGAAAAGCTCGAAGGAATGTATATAGCCTAAAATATCGTCTATATTTTCATTGTAAACCAATATTTTTGAAAGACCCGTTTCGGTGAAAATCTTGGCGAGTTCCTTTGGTGATGTATCAATATCTACTGCTACAACCTCTGTACGGGGAATCATGGCCTCGCGTGATTTCACTTCGGAAAAATCCAAAGCGTTTTGGAATATCTGTATCTCCGAATCCATTTCTTCTTTGGTTTCGGCGATTTCCATTTGCTCGGAAATATAATTACCAAGTTCCAGTTTGCTGAAAGTTAATTGTACGGTATCGCCTTCCGATTTAAAAATCAGTTTAAGCACTAAATCTGAAATCCAAATAATAAATTCAGAAATTAAAGAAAAAAGCACATAGAAGAAGTATGCTGGTACTGCAAAGACTTTAACCAAACTATTGGCGTAGATTTGAAAGAATACCTTCGGCAGAAATTCTGCAGTCATTAAAATCACTAAAGTGGAAATAATAGTTTGCACCAGCAAACCGCTGAAACCTGCCAGCGGAATATATTCCATCAAAAGATCGCCCATGAAAAAGCCGTAAATAACAAGCGCAATATTATTGCCCACGAGCATTGTAGCGATGAATTTTGAAGGGCGCTTGGTTATTTTTTTAAGAACCCCAGACAAGAAGTTGTTTTGCTTCTTTTCAATCTCAATGTGAATTTTATTGGAAGAAACATAAGCAATCTCCATCCCCGAGAAAAATGCGGAGAGGATGAGCATTGTCAATATGATTATGATGCTGTAATCCATTTATAAGTTCAAAGTTCAAAGTTTAAAGTTCAAAGTTTGGTTTTTAACAACCTGAAACTTGGAACCTGAAACCTTCAACTATTTATTTCGTTCCTCCATTTTCTTTCTGAAATTTCTTTTAAAGAAAAACATAAAGATAGCAACCACCACAAAAAAGATGAAAAGATAGGCGCGGTTTCGTTCTGTGTTCCAATTGTTTACTGCTTCGTAAGCAAAAAATACTGCAATTATGAGGTATGCATATTCAAAAAAACGATATACTTTATTTAACATCTTCGGTTTTTGTTTTGTCAACTAATTGAACTCCCTGGTTTTTTCTGGATAGAAAGGTAGTGAAATCTTCACTACTGTCAAATCCAACGGCGCCATCGTTATAGGAACCGTCCTTAAATTTTATCTGGTAGGGCTCGTCTGTGAAGACCCATTTATTTTTTTGATCCCAATAAAGCTGGTTGGCTTTTAAAACCACACTATCTGCTGTGATTACAACTACATTCTTGCGCAAATCTACCAAGCTGCTTTTGTCAAACTGGATTGCGTAATCGGCTGTTACAGTGTTTTTTTTTCCGTCTTCGTCCCAAAAACGTACTTCGATTCCGTTTGGGAATTCTTTATATGGAAATTCTAAGTTTGAATAATCCAACAATTTTTCGGCTAATAGATTGGTTACTAATTTTCCCGAATCAGTATACTTAAAGTTGATGTCTTTTCCTTCGGCAATGGGAGCGCCATCAGAAAGACTTAGTCTTTTTACGTTTTGGTAGTTACTTTCACATGCAAAAAGCGTGATGACCAATACCAGGGCCATCACGCTTTTAAACATATTTAGAGTGGTGTGCATTCTTATAAGTTAGGAACTCTTACGCTTCCGCCTACCCAACATTTAAAGGTAACAGTTTTACCAGCCATTCCTTCAGAAAAGATATCGCTTGCTTGTGGAGCACGTTGTCTGTAGCTGCTTGCGGCTGCTCTTGCATTTCCGGCAATAGTTCCATCCACACGAGCTGCTTTGTCCATCATATCTGCAGCTAACCAGTACATTGCTCTTTTTTCAAAAACTGTTGTTCCGCAGTTGTTTGCGCTATCTGCGTACATTGCGCCAATTTTATAATAGGCAATTCCAGCAGAAGGCTTTGCTTCTAACATTTTGTTATAATAGTTTCTTGCAGTACCAAAACTTCCTTTTTTGCGGTAGTTTTCAGCAATACTGTAATAAATTCTGGATTTTTTAGAATTATCTGTTTCAAGGTCTGCAGCTTGGTTGAAATAATCCAAAGCTTTAGATGCCTTGCCTTCAGCTTCAGCTTGTTTTCCCAAAAGATAAGCAGAAGTAGAACTTGGCTCCAACTCGTGAAGACGCACTGCCAATTTGTTTGATAGTGGGCTTTCGCAGTCTTTTGCATCTAATCTGTTGCTTGCGCCTTTCAACCATTCAATATCATCTTTTTTCTGTTCGTAGTCTTTTTCATAAAGTGGAATAAGGTTTGGGCAATCTGCCAACTGACCCAGTTTTCCGTTTACGCTTTCTTCAACGGTGGCATAAACCCCCAAGTTGTTTTCATAAACATCTTTTGCGCGTTGTTCTTTATCGGTAAGAGCTGTACCTGCTTCATCTTTATCCATTAAAGGAGTAAGTTTTGAGGCAAGACTGTTTTTTTCAGTGTCTATTTTGCTTATAACAACATCATATAGATCAAAGATTTCCTGAATGTCTTTTTGGCCATCGTTAAAAAGATCTACAGCCAATGAGAAATAGGCATAAAGGCTTTTTCCGCTGGTAAAGTTTTCTGGATCTTTTTTGAAAGCTTCATCATAAGCTTTGAACTGATCAGCTTTTGAACCAATATTGTTGTCGAATTTTATTTGGGCAATGCTTGAAAGCACTTCACCTTCCTTAGTTTGCTCTGGAAAGTTTTGAAGTCTTAATTGATAGGCTTCAATAAGATTGTTTATTTTGCTTTTATCACCTTTTTCTTCAACAAAATATTCAAACATTTTAATCCCATATTGATAAATAGCAAGATTATAGTTTGGACAGTCTTTTATTAGGTTTTCGTAATGAGGAAGTGCAGCCTCATAATTTTTTATTTTGGCTTGTTCTGTAAAGTAAGACATTAAAATTGTACAGTCATCCGGTGCTTGTGCAAAAGATTTTGCAGAAACAGAAAGCAGTGCAATTGTAAATAATAAAATGAATTTTGTTTTCATGGTATTGCTATTAGTAGTATTAATCTTAATCATATAATCTTTTTTCGAACCAACGGTCGTTTAATGAAAAACTTAAATATGTGTTGAAAAAGTTTTCTTTTATCAAACCGTAGTCTGTTGTTCCGCGAGTTCCCAATTCAAATCCTAAGTTCATATTGGAGAATAATCGTCCTATGGGTAACCCAACTCCAAAAGATATGCCAAACTCATTTATGTCGTGCCCGCCTACACTTAATCCAGTCTGCTCAAATCTTGCTCCGGCTCTGTAAACCACTCTCTTGTAGTATTCTCCGAAAGAATTGTAATTGGGAATATAGAAACCTCCAACATTAAATTTTGAAGCATTTTTATAGGTTACATTTTCACTGGTAAAAGAACGATTTGTAAAATTACTTGTTTTTTGGTTTATATATTCTAATCCAACACCCCAATACTTTGGTTTGCTTAATCCAACCCCAAATGTAAGTTGTGAAGGAAAGTTGAATTCTGTGTTTGGCACAGATATATCCCTTTCATCAATCTCAAATATACCAGCGGGAAGTATAGATACACTTCCTGTTCTTCTGAGGTTTTCTGAACTAATATTCGTCCCGGGTGTAAAAGTAAAAGATCCGGAAAGTTCTAAATCTTCGGTGACCATCCTTTTATATAAAGCGCCAATATTAAAAGTAAACCCAGAAAGATTTGACCTATTAACAACTCGGGTTCCGTATTGAAGTTCTGATTTTTGAGTAACAGCTGTGTTTTCAATTTTCCCAAAATTATAATTGGCGTCCATGCCAAGACTAAGTTCAGGAGTAACTTGATATCCTAGAGAAAGGAATACTTTGTTTAAGCCGCCGTTTCCAGTATACTGTGTAATGCCGTCCGGGACTTCAGAATAAAAATCATAACCAACGGATGTATAGGGAAGTAAGCCGAAGCCCATTCCGAATTTACCCATAGGAATACCCATTGCTAAGTAATCTAGTGTGGAAGTGGAAGTGTTTTGACTTTCAGTTTCATTCTTTTGTTTTAGAGATTGATGGCTTCCCCCTACGGAAAAATTAATCAATCTCAGTCCTGCGTAACCAGCAGGGTTCTGAAGATTTAAATGGATGCTGTCTGAGAAAACACCTAAGCCTCCCATAGATCTGCTTTCTGCTGTACCGCGAAATTTTAGTGACCCAATACCATAAAAAGAATAAGGTGAAGTGGTTCCTTCCTGTGCAAGGGCGATACTGGTTATAAGTAAAAATAAACCAATTACTGTTTTTCTAAACATCAATGTTTGTTATATTCTAAAATATGGTTCAATCCCTCCAATAAAAAATTTGAGTTGGCAAAGATGTCATTTTTTATGCTATCTCGCAAAAAATGTACGTCCCCTCCTGTTAAAATAACTGTTAAATTGTCGTAATTTTTTCTATACATACTTATATAGCCATCTATTTCGTACAAAACACCATTTACTACTCCTGAATGTATTGAGGTTGTAGTGTTATTTCCTATATATAAATTTGGATTGTTTGTTTCAAGTAACGGTAATTTTTCTGTAAACGTATGCAATGCCTTATAACGAAGGGAAATACCGGGTGAAATAGCACCACCCAAGTATTCGTTTTTTGAATTTAAAAAATCATATGTAATACAGGTTCCCGCATCAATCACCAAAACATTTTTACCTGCATATTCCTTGGCAGCAGCACTCACTAAGGCAATGCGGTCTATGCCTAATGTTTGTGGTGTTTCATATTTATTAATGAATGGAACTTTAGTTTGGTGATTTAAAATCAAAGCATCAAATTGATGCTGTAGTTTTAATAATTGATGTTCTGAAAGATTTGCAACCGATGAAATAATACATTTCTGAATCGCTGGAAAAGCTTCTGAAATTTCATTAAGTGTGTGCAAAAAATCTTTTTTAATGCACGTCTTTTTTAACTTGAGTTTACCAGAATCGAACACTCCAAGCTTTATCAGTGTGTTTCCTACATCTATTGTGAGATTCATTTTTTTTGTTGAGGGTTTAAAAATACAACTTGAACTAGCAAGTAATTGTTAATGCCTTATTAAATTGAGTATTGATTATCTTTTTTTATTTTTTTAATTATTGTTTTGAGAAAAAGAAAATAGCTTTATATTTGCCGACTCAATAATGGTGCCTTAGCTCAGTTGGTAGAGCAACGGACTGAAAATCCGTGTGTCCCTAGTTCGATTCTTGGAGGCACCACTTAAAAACCCGAAACATTTGTTTCGGGTTTTTTGTTTTAAATTACTTACATTCTGGTCTTTATAGAATCATTTTCTCAAAAGGAATGACCGTCTCAAACCCTTTTTTCTTAAAGTAATCCATATCAATTTCATTTCCAGTAGCCAACACAAAATCCCCGCCCCAAGCGCCCAAACTTTTGATTGTATTGGGATAATCGCTAAAAAGTTGCTCTTTTATAGTTGGAAGTTTTATAATTTCTGAAATAATTTTCTCGTGGGCATTCATCAGCTTTTCAAAGTCTGAAAGTGAATAACACATCAAAAGCTTATTGCTGATGTCTGAAATTCTTTGAATTATTTTTTCATCAACTGAAGTGTTTCGATATCTCGCAATCCCTTTTTTACTGTCCTGTTTTTTATTTAAATGCACAAAAAACAATGAATCTGTAAAATCCCACGGAAGATGAACTTTCCTGAATTTAGAATTTCCGTTCTTCAATTCATATAAAATAGGAGCATCGCTTTGCGCGGCAGCAATATCATATCCACTTCCACCAAAACTATTGGCGAGTAGCGCGAAGCCATCTACTTTTGCCCATTGCGCAATGTTGTTTATTAAAGTGGAAGAAGAGCCCAAACCCCAATTCCGCGGGAAATCCAGTGTTGTTTTAACTTGAATTCCTTCATATTTGGAAAGAAAATCGGAATTCAACTCTTGCGCTTCGCGAAGTATTTTTGATACAGTTTTTGAAATTTCACTTTCCTTATTTTGGCTTTCAAAATTCTTTAAATCGAAAAAATCCTCAAACCAAAGTGATCCATTTTTATCATAACTTTGCCAATGAATTTCTTTTTTTTCTGAAATATCAATTTCCAAAGATTGACCATATTTCGTGGGAATTGCAAGCGCAGTTGCACCATCCAGTACCACATATTCGCCAGTCAGCAATAGTTTTCCGTTACTGTAAAATATTTTCTTCAAATTCTTTTAAACTGCTTTGCTTATCAACTTCTCAACTTTTCCAAAAAAGAAACAACTGAACTATGTGAAACCGCGTTTTCTTTAAAATATTCCACTGCATTTTCCTTTTCTTCTTTTGTAGCTTCCAATTGATTCAAAATATTCATCAAGTGCATTTTCATATGTCCTTTCTGAATTCCGGTAGTAACTAATGATCGCACTGCCGCAAAATTTTGAGCCAATCCGGCAACCGCCATAATTTTCATCAATTCTTTAGCGTCCGGTTTTTGAAGAATTTCAAAAGCAAGCTTTGTAAGTGGGTGAAGCGAGGTCAATCCGCCAACAGTGCCAACTGCCAAAGGCAATTCAATCCAAAAAGTGAAAATATCATTCTCAATTTTAGCGTTTGTCAAACTTCCGTAATAGCTGTTTCGGGCGGCGTAGGTGTGTACACCAGCTTCTACCGCACGGAAATCGTTTCCAGTTGCTAAAACAACTGCGTCAACTCCATTCATAATTCCTTTATTGTGCGTTACGGCACGTCGGGTTTCGGTTTTAGCAATGTCAATGGCACGGACAAATTTTTCTGCAAAATGCTTTCCCTCATAGTGTTTTGTAGTAAGTTCTTCCACTTTACAGCTCACTTCAGCTCGTACCAAACATTCGGGAACGTAGTTGGAAAGTATGCTCATCACTACTTCGGGATAAGTTTCCTTTTGCTGAAAAGGTTCAAAATGCTTCGCTTCTTCCTCAAAAGTATGCGCCATTTGCTCCAAACAGCTGTTTATAAAATTGGCGCCCATCGCGTCCAAAGTTTCAAAAGTGGCGTGAATATAATAATAGCCTTCCAATATATGCGATTTATCCAATAATGAAAGCTCCAAAAGACCGCCACCACGGGCTTTCATGTTTTTTTCAATGGATTGGATGCTGTCGCGAAGTTTTGCTTTTACTTCTTCAAAAAAGGCTTCAACATTTTTTTCACTTCCGAAGAAGTTAAAGTGAATTTGCCCATTTTTTTCCGTGGAAATTACTTCAGCCTTAAAACCGCCGCGTTCCAGCCAAAATTTTGCGGCATTGCTGGCGGCAGCAACTACCGAACTTTCTTCGGTAACCATTGGTAATGCGTATAGTTTTCCGTTGATTAAAAAATTTGGAGCCACGCCAAAAGGCAAGTAATAATTGGAAAGCGTATTTTCAATAAAATCATCGTGAAGTTGCTGTAACGAAGGGTCTTCATTCCAGTATTTCTTTAAAATTTGAATGGAATTTGGATTGTTTTGCAGGTAATTTTCTGCAAGCCATTCAATTTTTTCAGCTTTCGTTTTTTTTGAAAATCCGGAAACGTGTTGTTTCATCTAATTATGTTACATTGAATTGCAAAGATAGCGTTTCGTAAAAATTTCTTTGGGAATCATTTGAAAAAGAAAGGTATTTAGAAACTAAAATGTATTCCTAAATACCTTTCACAATTAACTTAAAACAAAAAAGGTTTTAAGTTTCTTTATTTAAACTACAGATCTTACTTTTTATTCTGCTGTTTTTTAATGGTTTTTTTATCGATGTCAAAATCGTTTGTTTTTTGGTTTGTGTTTCCCGTAGGGTTTGTGGGATTCTTTTGTTCTGTTTTTCTTTCAAATTTCTTTTCCATGATTCCTTCTTTTTTGTTTAAAATTGAATAACTAAAATAGAAAAACCAAATCACAAATTCCCTTAAACCCTTGCTAAAGAATGGTTAAACCTTACGAATAGCGCTTATAAATGCTGAAATTCCTGCTATTCCTTTTTCTGAAAGCATTTTTATAAATGCACTTCCAATGATCGCCCCTTTTGCGTGTTTTGTTGCTTGCTGAAAGGTTTCTGAATTATTTATTCCAAAACCAACAATCTGTGGATTTTTAAGTGAAAGCGAAGCAATTCTTTTAAAGTATTCTTCTTGCGCATTTCCAAAACCTGAAGAGCTTCCGGTAACACTCGCGCTGCTCACCATATAAATAAAGCCTTCGGAAGCTGCGTCAATTTGGCGAATGCGTTTTTCGGAAGTCTGGGGCGTGATCAAAAAGATATTTATAAGGTTGTATTTTCTGAAAATTTCGGCATAATTTTCCTCGAACTCTGCTAAAGGAAGATCGGGAAGAATCAAGCCGTCAATACCAACTTCAGCACACTTTTGGCAGAAATTTTCTACCCCGAATTGAAGCACGGGATTGAAATATCCCATCAAAATAAGCGGAATGGAAACCGTTTTTCGGATGTCTTTCAATTGCTTAAAAAGCAAATCGGTAGTCATGCCATTTTTTAAAGCCGTTTGCGAACTAGCTTGAATGGTAGGCCCATCTGCTAACGGATCGCTGAAGGGCAAGCCGATTTCTACCATATCCACGCCGTTTTTTTCCAACTGCTGAAGTATTTCAACCGTGTCGTCCAATTTTGGATAACCCGCGGTGAAATATATGGAAAGCAGTTTTTTGTCTTCTGAAAGTTTACTTTGAATTCTGTTCATAATATAGAAATAGCTCATAGGTTTTTGAAACCTGTGAGGTCTTAATTACAGGTTAAAATATTTAATGTACGTATCCAAATCTTTATCCCCGCGTCCGCTCAAGTTCACTACAACCACATCATCTTTTTTGAATTTTCTGGTTTCAAAAATTGCCAGAGCATGGCTGCTTTCAATGGCGGGAATAATGCCTTCAAGTTTGCAAAGTTCAAGTCCTGCCTGCATCGCTTCTTCATCGGTTATAGAAATAAATTCACCTCTGCCGCTGGCAAAAAGATTGGCGTGCATTGGGCCAACTCCAGGATAGTCTAAACCTGCAGAAATAGAATAGGGTTCTGTAATTTGCCCATCAGCCGTTTGCATCAACAGTGTTTTACTGCCGTGAATAATTCCCACTTTTCCCAAAGCTGATGTCGCCGCGCTTTCGCCACTGTCAATTCCTTTTCCGGCAGCTTCAACCGCAATAATTCCAACTTCCGGTTTGTCCAAATAATGATAAAAGGCACCTGCGGCATTACTACCGCCACCCACACAGGCTACGACAAAATCAGGGTTTTCCCGGCCTTCTTTTTCATTGAGTTGCGTTTTTATTTCTTCTGAAATCACGCTTTGAAACCGTGCAACCATATCGGGGTACGGATGTGGGCCAACGACACTACCGATAATATAATGTGTGTCCAAAGGATTGTTTATCCAATCACGGATAGCTTCATTTGTGGCATCTTTCAGGGTTTTACTGCCGCTTGTTGCGGGAACTACTTTCGCGCCCAGCATTTTCATTCGGGCTACGTTTGGCGCTTGGCGTTTTATGTCGATTTCGCCCATAAAAACGATGCATTCCAAACCCATCAAAGCACAAGCTGTGGCAGTCGCTACGCCGTGTTGGCCGGCTCCGGTTTCGGCAATGATTCTGGTTTTGTCCAATCGTTTCGCCATTAAAATCTGGCCGATGGTGTTGTTCACTTTATGTGCGCCCGTGTGGCAAAGATCCTCGCGTTTTAAGTATATTTTTGTACCGTATTTTTCCGAAAGACGTTTCGCAAAATAGAGAGGAGTAGGGCGTCCCACATAATCTTTCAGCAATTGTCGAAATTCCTTTTGAAAAGATTCCTCAGCCATTATTTGTAAATATTGTTGGCGTAATTCCTCCACATTTGGGTACAGCATTTCGGGAATATATGCTCCGCCAAACTCACCGTAATAGCCTTTTTCGTTTACGTTATAATTCATTTTTTAGTATTGAGTATTGAGTATTGAATACTGAGTATTCAGTCTTGGTTCTTGTGTCTTGGTTCGTGGTTCATTTTCAGTCGTGTTTCAATATTTCGATAAATACTTTTAAAGCTGAAACATCCTTCATCCCCGGCTCAATTTCAAATTTGCTATTCACATCAATCGCGTGGATGGGAAGGTCTGTTTTGAGTATTTTTTTCAATAAATCAACTTCTTCCAATCCAATGCCGCCGCTTAAAATGAAAGGTTTTTTCGATGGATATTTTTTTAAAATTTCCCAATCAAAGGTTTTTCCGGTGCCACCTTTTTCTTTGCCTTTTGTGTCAAAAAGAAATGCATCCACTTTATTTTCAAAAACTGATAATTGATTAAAATCGAAGATGTCATCAACGCTAAAAACCTTCCAAACCAACACATCGGGATAATATAAAGTGAGGTAACCCTGCAAATCGAGAATATATTCCTTGTTTTCATTGCCGTGAAGTTGGATTACGTCCAAAGAATATTTTTTGCACAATTCAATCACTTTTGAAATTTTTTCATCCACAAAAACGCCCACTTTTTTAATTCCTTTTGGTAATTCTGGGATTTCACCATCGAAATACCGCGGACTTTTTTCGTAAAAGATAAAACCCAAATAGTCTGGTTGAAGTTCTGCAACTTCAGTGATATTGTGTTTCATTCCGCAAATCTTTAAAAGTGGTTTCATCTCAAATTTTGAATAAATTGTTTGGCCGTTTCGCCGGGATTTTCGGTTTTCATAAAATTTTCACCAATCAAAAATCCTTCAAAACCGTAGGTTCTCAACTCTTTTATGGTTGCCACATCGCTGATTCCGCTTTCGGAAATTTTTATAAAATCGGCTGGAATTTCTTCGGACAGTTTTTTGCTGATGTCGATATTCACCTTGAAATTTTTAAGGTTTCGATTGTTTACGCCAATCATATCCACATTGGGCAAAAGTGATTTTTGAAGTTCTTCGGAATTGTGAACTTCCAATAAAACGTCGAGTTTTAGACTTTTCGCTAAAAACGAAAACTGTTTTAATTCCTCCGCAGAAAGACAAGCCGCAATCAGTAAAATAGCATCGGCGCCGTAAGCTTTTGCCTCATAAATTTGATAGGGATCAATTATAAATTCCTTCCGCAGAATAGGGATGGAAACCGTTTTTTCAGCAACCAAAAGATCATCGAGCGAACCGCCAAAAAAGTTGGAATCCGTTAAAACCGAAATTCCTTTTGCCCCAGCATTTTCATATCCCGAAACCACTTCGGGCAACAAAACCTTGTCGTTAATCACCGATTTGCTCGGTGAACGGCGTTTGTGTTCGGCGATAATTCCCGTTGTTGAAATGCGCAAAGCTTCCGCCAGCGATTTGGTTTCCTTTGTAAAAAGTGGAAATTTCTCCAGTAATCGCACCGGAATTGCTTCCTTTTTTGCGGCAACTTCTTTCAGTTTATAAGCCGTTATATTATCTAAAATTGTCATTGTTGAGTATTGAGTATTGAGTATTGAGTATTGAGTATTGAGTCGTGATTCAATCGGATATTTGCTGCAATTTCTTTAATGAATTCAGGGCTTTTCCAGATTGTAAAGATTCTTTCGCCTTTTCAAAACCATCTTTTATTGTGCAATTTTCAACTACTGAAATCGCCATTGCGGCGTTGGCGCAGACCACATTGTTTTGTGCTTCGGTGCCATTTCCGTTTAAAATATTCAGAAAAATTGCGGCAGAATCATTTACCGTTTCGCCACCAAATATTTCTGATTCCTCAATTTGTTTCACTCCGAAATTCTCTGCATTCAAAATAGTTTCCGAAGTTTTTGAAATCACTTTTACTGGTCCTGTCAGCGAAATTTCATCATAGCCATCCATTGCATGTAGCACAGCGTAATTTTTCTCGCTTTTTTGATAGAGATAACCATACATTCGTGCCAATTCCAAATCGAAAACGCCGACCAATTGGTTTTTTGGAAAGGCTGGATTCACCATCGGCCCGAGCATATTAAAAAATGTTTTTACGCCCAATTCCTTGCGGATTGGTGCAACGTTTTTCATCGCAGGATGGAAGAGGGGCGCGTGCAAAACGCAGATTCCCGCTTCATCCAAACAACGCTTTAAAAAATCCTTTTCATTACTTAATTTAATTTCCAAAGCCTCCATTACATTGCTACTACCGCTAACAGATGAAACTCCGTAATTGCCGTGTTTTGTTACTTTAATTCCTGCGCCCGCAGTTACAAAAGATGCCAAAGTTGAAATGTTAAACGTGTTTTTTCCATCGCCGCCCGTTCCGCATAAATCGATAGTGTTGTATTCGCTGAAATCTACTGCCAAACACAAGTCCAACAAAGCATCGCGAAAGCCTTCCAGCTCTTCTAAACTCACGTTCCGCATCATATAAACCGTTAAAAAGGCAGCAATCTGACTTTGATTGTACTTTCCTTCGGAAATGTTTACCAAAACGGTTCGGGCCTCGTCTTTGCTGAGTTGTTTGTGGTTTATTAATCTGTTTAAAATATGTTTCATTGTTAAGTTGATGAGTCGATGAGTGTATAAGTTTAGCTGTAAATACTGCGAACTGTGACTGAAAACTGAATACTTTTTCTCAACTTTCAATCCAATTTTTAATAATCTGTTTTCCTTTCGGGGTAAGTACACTTTCGGGATGAAATTGTACGCCGCAAACATCATAAAGCTTGTGGCGAAGGGACATAATCTGCCCATTTTCATCGACTGAAGTGATTTCCAAAACCTCCGGAAATCCTTCTTTTGAAACCACCCAACTGTGGTAACGGCCTATTTCAAATTCCTTTTCAATTCCCTTAAAAAGAGGTTCGTTTTCAGAAATTATCGTTGTTTTTGTAGCAACGCCGTGAAAAACTTTGCTCAAATTTTCCAATTTTCCACCAAAAACTTCCCCGATTGCTTGTTGCCCTAAACACACTCCAAAAATGGGTTTTGAAGCTGCGTATTTTTTGATCACTTCTTTCAATAATCCTGCTTCATCGGGAATTCCCGGGCCGGGAGAAAGTAGAATTTTATCGAAATTTTCTACTTCTTCCAAATAGAATTTATCGTTTCTTCTTACGGTTACTTCGCAATCCAATTCCTCTAAATAGTGGACCAAATTGTACACAAAACTGTCGTAGTTGTCGATGACTAATATTTTAGTCCCCTTCCCCAGCCCTTCCCCCTGGGGGAAGGGAGCCTGATTTTTAATTTTATTTATTTCTTCTTTCATGAATTATTATTTTTTGCTCCCCTTTGGGGCTGGGGGACTTATATGTTTTCAGCCAATTCCAGCGCTTTTGTGAGCGCGCCGAGTTTGTTATAAACCTCCTGCAATTCGTTTTCTTCATTGCTTTCCGAAACCACGCCAGCGCCAGCTTGGTAATGCAATGTATGATTTTTGCTTACGAAGGAACGAATGATAATCGCGTGATTAAAATTACCGCTGAAATCCATAAACCCGATGGCGCCGCCGTAAAATTCGCGGCTTCTATTTTCATATTTTTCCAGCAATTGCAGGGCTTTGTGTTTCGGTGCGCCGCTCAATGTTCCTGCGGGAAAGGTGTCCGCCACAATTTGCATGGTAGAGACGGTTGGGTTTTTCGTTGCCGTAACTTTGCTAACTAAATGAATTACGTGTGAAAAAAACTGAACCTCGCGATAGGTTTCCACTTTTACGTTCGTGCCGTGGCGGCTCAAATCGTTTCGCGCTAAATCGACTAACATCACGTGTTCGCTGTTTTCCTTTTTGTCTTCGGAAAGTTTTTTGGCGAGCTCGGCGTCCTGCTCGTCGTTTCCGGTGCGTTTGAAGGTTCCCGCAATTGGATGGATTTCGGCACGGTTTCCTTTCACTACCAATTGCGCCTCGGGTGAACTTCCGAAGATTTTAAAATTTCCGTAATCGAAATAAAAAAGATAGGGCGAGGGGTTCACGCTGCGCAAAGCTCTGTAAACGTTGAATTCATCGCCCGTGAATTTCTGCGAAAAACGTTTGCTGGGCACAATCTGGAACACATCACCGCGCTGGCAATGCTCTTTGCATTTTCGCACCAAAGCTTTGAAATCTTCATCGTTTAAGTTTGTGGTTCGCTCACCGTTTCTTTTAAAAGGATATTCGGCAAAACTTTTGGACTTTAAAATCTGCTCAATCTGCGGAATATTATTTTCAGCTTCAAAAGTGTGGGCAAAAATATATGCTTCGTTGTTGAAATGATTTATCGCGATTATGTTTTGGTAAACCGCATAAAACAAATCGGGCATTTCAAGATTTTCCTCTTTTTTTTGAAGCTCAATATCCTCAAAATAGCGCACCGCATCAAAAGCCATAAAACCGAAAAGACCGTTGTTGATGAATTTAAATTTACTTTCTTCCGAAGAAAAAGAGGAGGCAAATTCGTCTAAAATAGTTGGAACATTCGTTTTTTCTGAAATTTCAATTGTGGTGCTTTTTCCACCCGGAAAATGCTGAAAAATGGTTTCGTTTTCCACTTTTATGGAAGCAATGGGATTAAAGCAGATATAGCTGAAACTATTGTCGTTGGCGTGATAATCGCTGCTTTCCAGCAACAGACTGTTCGGGAATTTATCGCGTAATCGCAAATACACCGAAACCGGCGTGAGCGTATCTGCCAAAAGTTTTTTTGAATATGTTTTTAAATTGTATTTCATTTCGTCAAAATATGTGAATAAAAAAAGGCTTGTCGTGATTGACAAGCCTTTTCGTATATTTTATACTATAGGTGTTCCGCTCACGAGGTTTTCCGTAAGTTTTTCCACCACCAAGTATTTTGTGTAAATGTTTTCATTGTTTCGGGTTCAAATATAGAATTTTTTTTGAAGACAGTTTTCTTTTATTGAAAAATTTAAAATTTCTAATTCTGAAATGAAACTTTTTGGCACTAAATAAGTCTATTAATCTTACGTTAATGGTTTGCTTTAATCATTTCACTTTCAATATTTTTAGCAAATGAAATTACTTCCGCTTATACTTTTTGTTTTGATGTTTCAAGGCTGTTTGGATAAAAAATCTGAAACAACTTCTGAAGTTGCAATGAAAGAAAATCTTTCAATTAATAAAGAAGATTTCAATTCAAAAAAAGTTGTTTCCTTGAATTTCGAAGAACTTGAACGGCAGTATCTTCAAAAGAAAAACGATTCAATTTATGTAATTAACTTTTGGGCCACTTGGTGCAAACCCTGTATAAAAGAGCTTCCGGCTTTTGAAAGATTGGCTTCGGACTATTCCGATAAAAAAGTGAAACTATTGTTGGTCAGCCTTGATTTTCCGGACAAACTGGAGAGCCAAGTAATTCCTTTTATTAAAAAGAACAACATACAATCTGAAGTGGTGTTATTGGATGATTCTGACGCCAATAGTTGGATTCCAAAGGTTTCACCACAATGGAGCGGTGCCATTCCCGCAACGGTTATTTATAAAAAAGACATTCGAAAATTTTACGAGCAATCGTTTACTTTTGAAGAGCTTGAAACTGGGTTAAAAACTTTTCTATAAAAATTTGAATTATGAAAAATATACTTTCCAGCATATCATTTGCAGCCCTTGTATTGATTGCTTTTAGCAGTTGTAAAAACGAATCTACGGATAAAAGTTGGGATCTTGCCGTTAGCGAAATTGTCCAGCCCGAATTCACGGAAATTAACTCTGAAACCGAAACGAAAGGATATACTATCGGTGATGAAGCTACCAATTTTAAACTGAAGGACGTAAACGGGAAAATGGTTTCGCTTTCCGATTATAAAGATGCCAAAGGTTTTATCGTGATTTTTACGTGCAATACATGCCCGTATGCGGTTGCTAGTGAAGAAAGAATGGTTGCGTTGGACAGGGAGTTTAAATCAAAAGGATTTCCTGTGATAGCAATTAATCCAAACAATCCGGAGGTTCAGCCAGATGATACGTATGAATTGATGCGAGAAAAAGCAAAAGAAGCTGGGTTTACTTTTCCGTATTTATATGACGAAAGCCAAACAATCTATGCAAAATATGGCGCCACAAAAACGCCGCACGTTTATCTATTGCAAAAAGAAGATGGAAAAAATGTTGTAAAATATATCGGCGCCATTGATGACAACGTTCGAAATGCTTCTGAAGTTAAGGAAAGGTTTTTAGCGAATGCCGTAAATGAGCTTTTGGCAGGAAAAGAAATTTCTGTGAAGGAAACCAAAGCAATTGGCTGTTCTGTAAAGCAGTAATTATTTTAAAATAAATTACTTGAAAGCCTTGCTGCAAACAGCAGGGCTTTTCTTTTTAACAAAACTTTAGAAAATTCTTTTATATTTGAAAACAAAAAAAATCACCTCAATTTCTATGAAACAAATTTACCTTTTCCTTCTTTTTGTATTTTCTTTTTCAACGATAGGGGCACAGATCATCAACTTTCCGGATACTAATTTTAAAAATGCATTACTTAATAATTACCCTGTAATTGATACAAATAATGATGGTGAAATTCAGATAAGTGAAGCCAATGCCGCGACCTCATTGAATATTTCGAATAAGGGAATTACCTCTTTGCAAGGATTAGAATATTTTACCAATATAACTACTCTAAAGTGTCAAGAAAATAATTTTCCTGTTTTGGATGCTGGATTTTTGGTAGCTATGGAAAGTATAGATTTTTCAGACAACCCGAACTTGGTTACTGTAAATCTTTCAAATTTAGAAATGATTCAAGGAACATTTAAGGCAAATAATTTAGACAATTTGACTTCTTTGAATCTTAACAATTTGTTACAGGTAGGCGGAAGTTTTAATTGTAGTTTCAATCCTATCTTGACGGATTTAAATTTAAATGCACTCTCTTCAATAGCATTCACGTTCTATATTGTCCAGAATTCGTCTCTCGCGACTTTAAATACGCCCAATCTTGTAAGTGTGGGTGTGGATTATTCGGTATATTCTAATCAAGTATTGTCCTATTTGAGTGGAGCAAATTTAACCATTGTTCCAAAGAATTTAGCGGTGTATAATAATCCACAACTTGTAGATTTCATTTTTCCATCTCTTAGCTCTGTGGGCACATTTACCGTGCACCATTTAGCAATTATTAACTTAAATCTTCCTTCTTTACAAACTATTACAGGCTCTAACCCTTATCAAGGTGTAATAAGTATAACATATATTGACACTTTAGAAAGTATAGATTTTAGTGGTTTAGAAACAGTAACGAAAGATATAGTGTTTGAGGCCGTGGAAAATTTGGTTACAGTTAATTTTGATAATCTCTTGTCAGTAGGTCGCAATATCAGTATTGATACAAATATTTTGGATGGGCTAAGTCTTCCCAGCCTTGAAACCGTGTACGAACTAAATTATAATAATAATATTCCCGCATCATTAAATTTGAATTCGTTGATTTCAGCCAATAGTATAGTCTGTTCTTACTCTAACATAACAAGTGCGGATTTGAGTAGTCTTGAAACCATTCCAACATTACGGCTTGATCATAATAGAATAACCTCCTTACATCTTGATAACTTGATTTCATCTAATTTAATAAATATTAATAATAATGACTTGATAGAATTTGGCACATTAAGTCTTGAAACTGTGGGCACCCTTGATCTGTCATTCAATGAATTGGAAACTTTGGATTTCCCCTCCTTCACAGGTAATGTGGGCTCTTTAAGATTATATGCTAACCAGCTTACCGATATCACTTTTGGCCCCAACTTAACCTCTGTTGACAACCTTTTGCTTGAAAGCAATCAATTTGTAACGCTGGATATAAGTAATGTTCCAGTGATGAATACCTTGAACTTGGATAATAATCAACTTTTAACAGTATTCATAAAAAATGGTACAAACGAGAATTTAACTATAGCTAACAATCCAAACCTACAATATGTTTGTGCAGATGAAGAACAATTAGCTGATGTAAATACCGAAATTCTGGATAGTGGCTCTTCTATAGCTCACACAAATTCTTATTGTTCTTTTGTTTTGGGCGGCGATTATTTTGAAGTGAAGGGTTCTGTAAAAAATGATTTCAATGCCAATGGTTGCGACCCTTTAGATAATCCGTTGCCTTATTTTCAACTGCATAGTACGGATGGCACCAATTCTGGCGTTTTTCTTTCAAATTCGCAGGGCGAGTACTCTATTCCTGTACAAGAAGGAACGCATACCATTACACCAGTTTTAGAGAATACGGACTATTTTACAATTTCACCAACAGAATTTACCGTTAATTTTCCTGCAGATCCAACGCCATTTCTACAGGATTTCTGCATACTTCCAAATGGAAATCATCCCGATCTGGAAATAGAAATTATTCCAACATTTCCGGCCAGACCAGGGTTTGAAACATCTTATAGAATAGTTTATCACAACAAAGGCACCCAAATGCAATCTGGCGAAATTAAATTTCGTTTTTATCCAGTCACACAATTCGTTTCCTCTATCCCAGACATAAGCTCGCAGGATACTGAAAATTTATACTATGATTATGTAGATCTGAAACCTTTTGAAACCCGGGAAATAAATTTGATCATGAACGTAAATGGACCTATGGATAATCCACCAATTAACATTGGTGATTACTTAGGTTATAAGGCTACTATTTATCCTGTAGTTGATGACGAAACTCCGAATGACAATAAGTTTGAATTAAAACAACAAGTAGTAGGCTCACTCGACCCTAATGATAAAACTTGTTTGCAGGGCGAAAGCGTGGGGCCAGAAACTGCTGGTGAGTATGTACATTATCTGATTCGTTTTGAAAATACAGGTAACTATCCAGCTGAAAATATAGTTGTGAAAGATGTGATTGATACTGAGAAATTTGAAGTTTTAACACTACGTGCGTTAAACGGCAGCCACGAATTTTACTCACGAATAAAAGAAAATGTGGTTGAATTTATATTCGAGAACATCAATCTTCCTTTTGACGACCAGAACAACGATGGTTATGTGCTTTTCAAAATAAAAACCAAACCCGAACTGCAACTTGGCGATACTTTCAGCAACGAGGCCGCCATCTATTTTGATTATAATTTTCCAGTAATTACCAATGAATATATTACGACCATTGAAGAACAATTGGAAACCCCAGATTTTGAGTTTAATAATGAATTCGTGCTCTATCCAAACCCTTCAAAAAACATTTTGAATATTCAGAAGAAAGCAACTACAGAAATCACTTCCGTTGAAATATATAATTTGCTTGGTCAGGTTGTGATTGCTATTCCATCAAAAACAGAAATGATTGATGTCTCCTCATTAAAAGCTGGAACCTATTTTGTGAAACTCAACAGCAATAAAGGAAAGTCTTACTCAAAATTTATTAAAGAATAGTTTCTTTTTAAATTTATTAAAAACCGAAAACAGTAAATTATTGTTTTCGGTTTTTTTAATGGATAAACCCTTCGCATTTATTATTTTTACCAAAAATTTTATAAAATGGCAGATTTAACCCAAGAGCAATGGCAGGAGCAATTAAAAAATGATGATAACGCCGTAATTATAGACGTTCGCACCGATGCCGAATTTGAAGAAGGTTACATTCCTGGAGCTATTCAGATAGATATATTTAACGGAGCCGAGTTTCTTCAACGCGCAAAACAATTGGATCCGCAAAAAAATTACTATGTTTATTGCCGCTCTGGTGGTAGAAGCGGGCAGGCTTGCATGTTGCTTAATTCTATAGGCATCCATAACGCTTACAATCTTAAAGGTGGAATTATGGAATGGCAAGGCGAAACAATTGAATAATAAATATTTACATATGAAAAAACTATCGATACTTTTTGGACTCACCGTTATACTTTTTTTCACCGCTTGTAAAGACAATACCTTTGCTCAGGAAATACATGTTTTGACGCCGCAGGAATTCCACGACGCCATGGCAGACAAAAAGGATGTTCAGCTGGTTGATGTTCGCACGCCTGAAGAATTTGCAGAGGGGCATCTTGAAAATGCGCTGAACATAAATATTTCAGAAACCAATTTTATTACCGAAGCCGAAAAATTAAACTTAGAAAAACCCATTTATATTTATTGCCGAAGTGGAAAAAGAAGCGCCAAGGCAGCTTTGATTTTAAAAGACGTTGGTTTTAAGGAAATCTATGATATGCAGGGCGGTTATCTGCATTGGGAAAGTGATGGGCTTCCCAATTAAAAATAGCTGTTTCTTCTTAATTTTTTTAACTGATTGGAATCGTTACAGTTAAACTCGCGCTAAAGTTCCTCTTTCCGAAATCTATGAAGGCAAACGTGTCGTATCTTCAAATAAGAAAATACGTTTGTTATGGAGAGTGAAAAAGAAAAAGTACGTCGGGAAATGCAAACCCTTATTGCCACAAGTTGTATTTTCGATAAACATCCCACAAAAGAATTCGCAGCATTCCATAAAAATCTATTGAATTTTTTTTTCAATTCAATAGATGTAAATATTGATTATGAAAACAAATTGATTTCCATTTGGAATTCAAAACCGTTGACCACCGATCCGGTTAGGCTTTATAATCTAAACGAAGCAATTTCAGATAGGGTAGGCTACAATAACTTGGAAGAAACATTGATCGGGTGTCTAGAAGAAGGCCAACTTCAGTATAATTTTTATAAAAAGATGCTTATGGAATATACTGACCATACTGACAATCATGACGATGTTTTGAGTGCTTAAACTCCACTATTATTTTTTAAGTATCTTTTTTGAAATAGTGTGTTCGTCCTCAGAAGTAATCAAAACAGTATAAATTCCAGTTTCGAATTTAATTAAATCATATTCTATTTCAAGAGCATTATTACCGTAAGTTTTAGATGCTACAAGCTGCCCCAAAAGGTTATAAATTTCTATTTTTTGAATGGAGGTTTTACTGTTTATTTTAATAAAACTATTTGTTGGGTTTGGGTAAATCTGAATATCATTTTCAGTCAATAAATCTTGTATGCCTAAAACTTCATTGTCCAGACGGCATACTATTGCGTTTCTATGTTCATCGTTCGCATCTTCGGTAACACCAAAAGCTAAAACTTTATTGTCTGTTTGCAATACCAAATCGGTAACATAATTTGTGTCTGAGCCTCCGAAGTCGGTTATAAATGTTCCATTATCTCCAAAATCTGAATAAATACTACCATCATCATTCAATTTGATTACGAAAAAATTTGTTTGTTCGAAAGGAAAGGGCATTGAGGCACCGCCTCCCAAAATAATCTTTCCGTCCCGCTGAATAGCAATACTTCTCAGACGATCATTAGCTTCGAAATAAGTTTCCATAACTACTTTTCCGCCTTGGCCGAATGTTTGATCTAGTGTGCCGTCATTATTAAATTTTGCAACTGCTGGTTTAATTCCACCAAAACCTCCAGTTCCACCTTGATACTGGTAGTTTCCTCCGAGAATTATTTTATCGCCCAAAATAGCGATATCATCTACCTCTCCCAAGTTTGATTCTGGACCAAAAGTAGTAATTACCGTGCCGTTGTTCCCAAATGAAGTGTCCAAGGTGCCGTTTTCGTTGAAACGCGTTATAACGGGATGGTAGTCATCTCCATTATTATAGGAAGGGCCTCCAGCAAGTATTTTGTCTTCCCAGTCTATTTTAATTGCGAAACAAAGATCAAAACGATAGCTAGTAACATCTGTAATTTGGATGCCATTATTTCCGAATGTTGTATCCAAGGATCCATCTATGTTTCTCCTTGAAAAACTATACATATTATTATAGCCATCAAAGTACTGACTTTGAATAATTATTTTGCCTGTAGATTGTTGGGCAATTTTACCACCATCAGAAATAGATTGAATGCCGTTGATTCCAAAGGATGGATCAAATATACCATTCTGATCTATTCTGATTAATTTTCCTTCACCTTCTATAGAGCCTTTTATTAAAATTTTTCCGTCAAATTGCAAAATCATAGAGTTAAAATAGGAAGAGTTTGTTCCATTGTTCGGAAAATATAATTGGCCATTTTGCCCAAATGAAATATCAATTTCTCCATCATTTGTTAACTTATAAATATAAAAACCACGATTATACGTTGCCCCGTTTTGTCTAAGCTCGCTGTTTATTCCTAGAATTATTGAACTGTCCTCCAAAAGGAGCAAGTCCATTGCTCTTGAACCTTTGTCCGGATAAGCAAATCTTGTCGTTCCTTGGTCGCCAAAATCTAAATCCAATATTCCTTCTTGGGCAATTGAAAATTGAAAAAGTAGAATTGCTAAAAAAACCAATATTGATTTTGTGTTGACTCTTTTCATTGTTCAGTTATTTGTTTGAAGGCTAAAATTTTGGGATTGCTACTAAAGATAAAAAATTTTACCCATTCTGCTCATCCGCCGAAGGCCCATAACTTCCGGGAACCGGAATATCCAGCAATCTATAATAAACGCCCAGTTGCGCACGGTGGTGGGTAACTTGGTTTAGCCCATGCCTAATGGCGCCATACTTACTCCATTCCATTATTATTTGACCGTTCATCCGTATGCTCCAATTGGGTTTTAAGTCTGCTTCTTTTGCATTTTCCAAAGCTTTCATGCCAGCTTTATACTGTTTTTCCAACTGTTGCAACAAATCTTCTTTTCCGCCCATTTTTTCCGGATTGTAACCATCGGCAAAATCCAAATAATCCGTATTCAAAATAACCTGCGGCCAACCGAAAATATCCACAATATGCGTTGTTAAATCCATTAACTTCATACTTTTTGTATGCGGGGTATAATCGTTTTTGTCCTTTGGAAAGTTATTCAGAAATTTTTTGGTGGTATTGTATTCTTCGGTGAGTTCGTCCTTTAAATTTTTTAGCGTATCCATAATTTTTATTTTAAAAATCCAATTATTCTTTGCACAACTAATTTACCCATTTAAAAGCATTTTTTCAATAGGAAATTCCTTTAAATTTGCAGTCTAAAATCCTTTCAATTGGCAAAACAGATAACAGATACCATCGTAATGATTCGCCCGGTTGCGTTCCGAATGAACGAACAAACGGCGGTCAATAATTTTTTTCAGGAAGACATCGCCCTTAAAAATGCTGAAATTAACACTAAAGCACAGGAGGAGTTTGATGCTTTTGTTCAGAAACTACGTGCGGTGGGTGTAAATGTAATTGTTGAAAACGATGATTTAAGAATGGACACGCCAGATTCCATTTTCCCGAATAATTGGATCAGTTTTCACGAAAATGGAGATATTGGTCTTTATCCGATGTTTGCCGAAAACCGCCGTCGCGAAAGACGTGAGGAGGTTTTGATCCGTTTGGAAAACGAAGGTTTTATAATTAATAATGTTTATGATTATACTCCTGCGGAAGACGAAGGAATCTTTTTGGAAGGTACTGGCAGTCTTTTGCTGGACCGTGTAAACCATAAAGCCTATTGCGCGCTTTCTGCTCGCGCTGATGAAGAATTGCTGATTGAATTCTGTGAAGACTTTGAATACCTGCCGGTTATTTTCACAGCTAACCAAACCGTGGACGGAAAACGATTGCCTATCTATCATACCAACGTAATGATGTGTCTTGCTGAAAAATTTTGTGTAATTTGCTTAGACACAATTGACGATGCTGCGGAAAAGAAAAACGTGGTTCAACACCTAAAAAAGGACGGAAAGGAAATCATTAAGATATCCGAGGCACAAATGCACCATTTTGCGGGCAATATGCTTCAGCTACAAGGAAAGGATAAAAAATATTTGGTGATGAGCGCTGCTGCCCATAAAAGCTTAAACAAAGAACAGATTGCGGCCATTGAAAAGCATTGCGAAATCTTGAGCAGCGACCTTACAACCATTGAAACCTGTGGCGGCGGAAGTGCTCGCTGCATGATGGCAGAGGTATTTCTTCCGAAGGAATAATTTTAAACCAAAACTTCTTTTTTAGTAATATTTTTGATCATTCCGCCAAAAATGAAATAGTGGAAGGGAAGCATCAAGTACCAATATAAGCGGCCCCATAAGCCTTTCGGGCGGAAGGTTGCGGTTTGTATCAATTCGTTTTTATCGTTTATGCAGAATTCCAACCAAGCTTCGCCGGGCAATTTCATTTCGGCAAAAAGAAGGAGACGTTTGCTTTCCCTATCAGCATAAAGTACGCGCCAAAAATCCAGCACATCTCCCGTGTAAATTTGATTGGGGTGTGTTCTGCCGCGGCGCAGTCCAACCCCGCCAACAATTTTGTCCATAAAACCGCGAATTTTCCATAGCGAGTTTCCATAATACCAGCCACGCGTGCCGCCGATGGCCCATATATTGTCCAACACTTTTTCGGTATTATCTATTTGTAACACTTTTCTATCTTTTAAACAGCCGTATTTTGGAACTTGAATGTATTCCTTTAAGTTTGAAATTCTACCGGCAACCAATGAATCTTTCCAACTTGAAATCACAAGGTTTTGCTCAATCTTCAAAAAAGCTTTTTTGATAGCTTCTTCGTAAGAAATGGGTTGAATATTTAAAATTTCCTGTAATTTATTATCTCTAGCCACAACCTCCATTTTCATACTATCCACAAGGTTTACTGCAAGTTTATACGAAGTTGAGGTTACGAAATACAACCAATACGATGAAAGACGTGGCGACATAACCGGAACGGAAATTATCCAAAGTTTCAAACCACGGATTTTGGAATATTTCAGCAGCATTTCTTTATAAGTCAGTATATCGGGTCCACCAATATCAAACGACTGATTGAAACATTTTTCATTATCCAAAACCCCATAAAGAAAGGCAATAACATCGCGAATGGCGATGGGCTGGATTTTTGTTTTTAGCCATTTTGGAGCGACCATTACAGGTAGTTTTTCACATAAATCCCTGATAATTTCAAAGGATGAACTACCGCTGCCCACTACTATTCCAGCTCGCAAAACGGTTAAATGATAGTTGCCCTTATATAAAATATCTTCTACTTTTTTTCGGGAGGAAAGATGTTTCGAAAGCTCTTCCTCATTTACAATTCCACTTAAATAGATAACCTGCTTCACAGAAATTACGGCCATATATTTATTGAAATTTTCCGCAGCGCGGGCTTCTATTTCATCAAAATTATTGTCAGAGCCGCTCATTGAATGAATTAAATAATAAGCAGCATCAATATCTTTCGGAAAAGATTCTGTGTTCACTTCTTCCGCAAAATCAACCTCAAAAACGGTTACCTTTTTAATGGTTTCAGGATTAAGCGGAAGCCTTGTTTTATCACGAACCGCACAAATTATTTCGTGTCCGTTTTCGAGAAGTTCTGGCAGCAATCGCATCCCTATATAACCATTGGCTCCTGTAAGTAGAATTTTCAATTGAAAAGTTTTGTTTAAAGATAATTTATAATTATTAAACAACAGTTAAAAACCCGTTAAGTTATGGCTGTCTTTATTTTTCAAAACGGTATCTTTAATACCTCAACCAATCAAATCTAAGGGTCATGAAAATTTTAAAAATTGTATTGTTAATTGTGGGTGTCGTTCTGATTATTTTCGGACTTTACAACGCTTTTGTTCCGCAACAAGTTTTAGATATAGGTCCTTTGGAAGTCAATGCTAAAGAGGGTTTAAGCAATCAAACTTTGGGAATGATTGGTATTGGGGTTTTGGCACTTATTGCTGGTGCGTTGCTTAAAAATCGCAGCTAATTTTTAAATATTTATTGTTTTAAGAATTGAAATTACGGCTGCACTAATGTATTCCACACCTATTGAAATTACGATAAAACCAACAATTCGTGAAATAGCGTTTATACCGGAAGCGCCCAGAAACTTGCTGATGTAATGCGAACTTCTTAAAATAATAAACGTTGCCAAACCAACTGCCAAAACCGCTAAAATAACCCAAACTATTTCTGTGGTATTTTGATATTTCTGATTGAAAGTTATCAATAATGAAATGGATCCAGGTCCCGCGAGCATTGGAATTGCAAGGGGTGTAAGTGAAAATTTTTCACGCTTGTCCAAGTCTTTTTGAACGCGTTTGTTCTTCATTCCTTTGTGTTTCGAAAAAGTTCCCGTCAACAGCGCAAAGCCAGAGGTAACGATTATCATTCCGCCCGCGATTCGCAACGCATTCAAACTTATTCCGAAAAAAGCCAATAAATAGGTTCCCGCAAAAAAGGAAATAATCAAAATAACAATTACGTTTATCGTAGTTAAAAGTGAAGTTTTGTTTTTTTCAGAAACGCTCTCATCGCTTGTTAATCCTACAAATACAGGCACAGTTCCCAAAGGGTTTATTACTGAAAAAAGTGCTGCAAAAACATATAAAAAAATGTCCATAGTTTTTTCGGCAAAGGACGTTTGGTTTTGGGTTTTCTAGTTTACCAAAACTTTAAATGAAGGTTATATGATGCATTCTGAAAATTCAGAATTATGAATTCGGAATTAAGAAATCAAAAAAAGTATCTTTGTCTTTTGAAATTAATTAATAAGAACGGAAGCACCCAGTATCCAGCACCAAACATTCGGCATTAAAAAATGACACTTCAGCAAACATTGGAAACCCAAATTAAAACCGCAGTAGAAAAACTGTACGGCGCAAAACTTGAATCGGTAGAATTACAGCCAACCCGCAAGGATTTTGAGGGCGATATTACCGCAGTTGTTTTCCCAATGTTGCGCGTGGTTAAAGGAAATCCGGCGCAGATTGGGGAGGCTATTGGCAATTATTTGGTTGAACATGTTTCTGAAATTGAAAAATTCAACGTTGTTCAAGGGTTTCTGAATATTGTTTTGAGCGATTCCTATTATTTGAACTTTTTCAATTCCGTGGGAGATTTTTCTTCCTTCGGAAAAGTTCCGCAAGGAAATGAGGCGGTAATGGTTGAATATTCCTCGCCAAATACCAACAAGCCTTTGCACTTGGGGCACGTTCGGAATGTGCTGCTTGGCTATTCCGTTGCCGAAATTGAAAAAGCTGCCGGAAAAAAAGTCTATAAAACCCAAATCATAAACGACCGCGGCATCCATATTTGTAAAAGTATGCTGGCGTGGGAAAAGTTCGGAAATGGGGAAACGCCGGAAAATGCTGATTTGAAAGGCGATAAACTCGTTGGGAATTACTACGTAAAATTCGACAAAGAATACAAAAAGCAAATTGAAGCTTTAAAAGCAGAAGGCAAAACTGAAGAAGAAGCAAAAGCTCAAGCCCCTCTAATTCTTGAAGCCCAAGAAATGCTACGAAAGTGGGAAGCTGGCGAGGAAAAAGTTGTTGCGCTTTGGAACAAAATGAACGGTTGGGTTTATAAAGGTTTTGAAGAAACTTATAAATCCATTGGCGTAGATTTCGATTTTTATTATTACGAAAGTGATACCTATTTGCTCGGAAAAGATATTATTGAGGAAGGCATTAAAAAGGACGTCTTTTTTATGAAGGACGACGGCTCTGTTTGGTGTGATTTAACCGAAGAAGGGCTTGACGAGAAACTTGTCTTAAGGAGCGACGGTACAGCGGTTTATATGACGCAGGACATCGGTACTGCCGTGCAACGGGTTAAAGATCACCCGGACGTTGGCGGAATGATTTACACCGTTGGCAACGAGCAGGATTATCACTTTAAAGTGCTGTTTTTAATTCTTAAAAAACTGGGCTATAGTTGGGCCAAAAATCTTTTTCATTTAAGTTATGGAATGGTGGATCTTCCTTCGGGAAAAATGAAAAGCCGCGAAGGAACCGTGGTTGACGCCGATGATCTGATTGCACAAATGACCGATACGGCGCGAACCATTTCAGAAGAACTTGGGAAGATTGACGATTTTTCAAAAGAAGAAAAGGATGCACTTTACCGAATGATCGGTTTGGGTGCTTTGAAATATTATATCCTAAAAGTCGATCCTAAAAAACGGATTCTTTTCAATCCCGAGGAAAGTGTGGATTTTCAAGGAAATACGGGACCGTTTATTCAATATACCTATGCGCGGATTCAGTCTATTCTTCGAAAAGCTGGGGAGGTCTCTCTCGAAGCCTCGGGAGCACTCGACCTGACAGCTGTTGAAATGCATCCAAAAGAAAAGGAACTCATAAAAATAATTCAGCAATTCCCTGAAACCATTCAATTGGCTGCGGAAAATTACAGTCCGGCTTTGATTGCTAACTATACTTATGATTTGGTGAAGGAATTCAACAGTTTTTATCAAAATGTGCCCATTTTGGCAACGGATAACGAAACTGAAAAAGCTTTCCGGGTGAAAATTTCAAAAGCGGTTGGAGAAGTTATAAAAAGCGCTTTCGCACTTTTAGGAATCGAGGTTCCGGAGCGGATGTAATTTTTAAAACAAAACCTGAAACGAAAAGTTTGGCGTAATTCCCAAAGAAATTTCCTCAATTTGGTTTACGGTTATTTCATTGTTTTCATCCCGTGCCAAAGCATAGCGGATGTTGATAGTATTCTCCGTATTCAACAAGTTTAAAAGCGCAATATTTATCTTGGCATCAATGGAAGGGGAGAGCTTCCAAAGATATTCCGCAGAAAGATCTGCACGGAAATAATCCGGCAAACGCTCGTTGTTTGGAGCGTCAAATTGAATGGTCGTTATTCCGCCTTCAGTGGTTGTCTCAAAATTTTCCAAAGGAATTGTATAAGGTTTTCCGCTGTGCCAATTAAGTCCCAAAGCGATTTTCAAGGCATTTAAAGAATAGGTTCCTGCAAGCGTGGCGGAATGTTGAACATCCAAATTATTTGCAAACGTTGATGGTTCGAGGCTTTCAAATTCATAATCATTTTTGCTGTACATATAGCTTAGCCACGTACTAAACGATTTCGTTTTTTTATTCACCACAAATTCGGCACCTTTTATCGTATAATTTCCAATGGCTTTTGAAAACTGGAACTGGTTTTGAAGTCCTTGGTTTGCACTGTTTATATCTTCCACTATTTTGTAAAACCCTTCCAAATTCATAAAAAGCCCATTTTTGCTATAGACCAGACCTGCGGAAGCCTGCTTGCTTTTTATGATTGGCGTGTTTTCGCCATCGGCCAAAATCCATCTTCTTTTCTCAATGCCTAAAAAATCACTTTCAAAATCAATTCGTTGGGTAGTGCTTTGGCTTTTAAATTCGCCTAAAACCTCAAAAGCAAAACCATTTCCGAATTTTTGGTGCAAACTTAATCGCGGCTCAATCAAAATTTCTTCAAATTTTGAAAAATAATTTCCGCGAACGCCTCCAAAAACATAGGTTTTTTTATTGTTGGAAACATAATTCAATCCCGCAAAAAACACATGCGTTCGTAAAACGTTCTTTTCATAATCCCGGAATCGCGGCAGATTTACATCTTGTGTATTTGCTATTCCAATTTCTGAAAAATGATAACCGGTTTGGAATTTTAAAGTTTCCGAAAGCCCAATATTGGCGTCAAGCTTAACACCTGTTTCCAAAACTTCGTTTTTTTGGATTTGTTCTTGGGTGGTGAAAATATCTTTGTTTATGGCGTCCAACAAATAATAGGTTCCGTAAGCTAAAGCTGTAGTTTCAATATTATCGTTCCATAAACGATTCCACGAAACGCCGCCCAATAAGCTGCGTTGGTCCAGCTCGCTGGTTTTTGATTGTGAATTGGTTTCCAAGGTTTCTGTGAAATCCAGCGAATTGTCAATCGTTAAAAAATTGACGCGCACTTTGTCTTTTTCCGAAATATCCCAAAGTAATTTGGTGCTAAAATCGTAAAAGCTGAAGTTTTCATCGGTAGTAATGGCGACATTATTTTCAGTGTTTTCAATATTCGAAATTTCACTGTCCTGAAAAATGCGTTTGGTGTAATTTTTATAAATGGGCGATTCCCAAAGGTGGTTGATGGATTTTCTTGCGGCAACTTGAATGCCGAGTTTTTCTGAAACTGGAATGTCCAAAAACCCGTTGCCATTCACCAAATTGAAACCAATTCCCGCTTTGGTTTCTGACGAAATCTTGTTTTTTGAACGCATATCGATAACCCCCGAAACGCCTTCGCCATAACGAATGTTTGTCCCGTTTTTATAAATAATTACGTTTTTGGTAATGTCAGGGTTCACAGCCGAAATGAGCCCAAAAAAATGCCCGCTTTGATACATTTTTATATCGTCCCAAAGCAGCAGGTTTTCATCGTGCGTTCCCCCGCGAATGTTGATGTTTGAAATGGTTTCGTCCACACTTTCCACTCCGGGCAAGGCCTGAGTAATCTGCAAAACATCCCCTTCAACCTGTCCGGGCAACAGTCCGAAATTTTCAGTTGAAATAGTAATTGACCCATCCAGATTTTTATCAATTCCCTTTGTGAAAATATTTTGGACAATAACTGTTTCCAATTCAGAAACAGACGGTACTAAAAGCAAGGCAGAACAGTCATTTGAAAGGTTTGAAGTGTTTACTTTAATTGATTTATAGCCCACAAACGAAACCGTAAAACTTACTTTTTTGTGATGGGCTGGGATATAAAAAAAGCCTTCCGCGTTTGAAATTGTGTTGAACGAATTGTTTTCAGATACAATCGTTGCACCTTCCAATGGCAACTGGGTTTCAAAATCAATTATCCGCCCGCAAAGGCTACCATCGTTTTCTTTGGAAGTAATGGTTATGTAGCGTTCGTTGATGCGGTGGTAAAGTAAAGGTGTGTTTTCACGAAGATACGAAAGCACATTTTCTATTGAAGTGTTTCCATTTGAAAGTGGTTTCAGTTTAATTCCATCAACTTCCTCGCGAACATAGGAAAACCTAACATTGAATTCCTTTTCCAAAGATTTCAAATAAGTCAAGAGTGTAGTATCATCAGTTTCCTGTGCAACGGATTTGGATCCAAAAGCACAGAAAACTAAAAGGAAAACCAAGATTTTGTAGCTACTCGCTATTTTTGGCATTTATAATTACAGTTCCGTTTTCGTTTGTGATATAATTCAAATGTAAGGGTTCACAGATAGCTTTTAATGCCAGCTCCAGATTTTCATGGGTAAAAGTGCCCGAAAATCTATGTTCAGAAACTACTTTTTCCGAAGTTATCTTAATTGGATATTGTCTTTCTAATTCTTTAAGTACTAAGGAAAGAGGCGCATTTTCAAAATTGCTTTCGTGGGCAAGCCATACTGGGGAAGGGGTATCGGCAGTTTCATTTATCACTAATTTCCCGTTTTCAATCTGAACTTTACTTCCCGCGGGTACTTTTAAAAGCGTGTCGTTGAACGCAACGCTCACCAAACCTTCGTAGCAAGCAACCGTAAAAAGCCCACCCCGCGCAAACACATTAAACTGCGTTCCCAAAACACTTACAGTACCTTCAACGGTTTTTACGCTGAATTTATTTCCTTTAGTTACTTTGAAGTAAGCCTCGCCGTCCAAAGAAAGCTCACGGTAATTGGTCCAGTTCTTTTTGTTATAGGTAATTTTTGAACCTGCGTTCAGCACAACTTCAGAATTGTCGGGCAATGAAAAAGTTTCGGTCTGCGCAATTTCAGTTTTTACTGAAGTGTCCAAAGTGGTTGTGTAATAATAACCAACCAACAAAACCGCAAACACGGCGGCCACTTTCCAGACAATTGAAAAAATATTTGGTTTGTGCAATTGATGCACTGGTTTTATTTTATTTGAAATGGCTTTAAAGTTTGATTCGCTGTCCATTTCTGGCATTTCAAAACCAGCACTTGCTGCGGCAATTTGGATATACGAAGCATATTCCGGATCAGTCTTTAACTGTTCCAGTTCTTCGGGAGTAGCTTCATTGTTGAGCCATTTGTGCAATAAGTAGTCTTTCTCCATTTTCTTTGTATTCATAGGTTAAACAGCTAAGTTGCGTGTTACCCTACCTTAAAAATTTAAATATTTCCAATTTCCTTCCGAAGTGTTGCCAGCGCTTGGCTCATTCGTTTTTCCACTGCTTTTACTGAAATGTTCAGCATTTCGGCAATTTCAGCATATTTTTTTCCTTCTATTCTGTTTAAAAGAAATGCGGTGCGTTGTGCTTCTGTAAGATTTTCAAGTGAGGATTTAAGTTTTTCGTGAAATTCCGATTCCTCCATCAAAAACTCTGGGGAATGGAAATTTGTTTTTTCAGGTTGACTTTTCGCGTGCTTTAAAATCACTTTTTTGTGCGCTACTTCGTTTAAAAAAGCATTATTGCAAACGGTATATAAAAACGATTTTGCTTTTTCCTGCGTAACCTTTGCGCAATTTTGCCACAGCTTTATAAAAGCTTCCTGCACCAAATCATCCGCTTGCGCCGTATCGCCACACTTAAAATAGATAAACCGCCAAACAGGCTTTCCGTGGGCTTCATATAAGCGATTAAATATATTTTCGTTACAAACGTTTTCGGGTTCTTTCATAAACGGGTTGATGGATTTCAAATATATTTAAAAGTTTTTCAAGTTGGTGGGTAGGGTTTATTTTAATTTATTTGTTCTAACATAAACCAACAAATTTTTTTAGGGTGAAAAAAATACAACTCTTACTATATTTTGCATTACTTTCTTTATGTATTGCGCTTTTCTCTTGCCAAAAAGAGGAAAAAGAATTTATAGACGAAACTCCTGAGGATACCATAACGGCAAATTCGCCCTTAACGGGCTTGCTGTTACGAACCTCCCAAAATCCTGGCACTTATGATGATTTAATTGATGGAAATGGATGCGCTTCCATATTGCTTCCCGTAACCGTAATTGCCAACGGGCAGCAAGTAACGATAAACACTCCCGAAGATATTTTGTTAATCGAACAGATTTTCAATCAGTTTCCCAACGATACTGATACCTTGGAAATTAGTTTCCCCATCACGCTTGAATTGTTTGATTTCACCCAAGTAACCGTAAATAACCAAGTCGAATTGGACGCTCTGGCGGCAACCTGCAACTCAAACAACACTGAAATTGGCTGTTTGGATTTTGTGTATCCAATCACTTTTTTTACATATAATGCAGATCAGCAGCAAACGGGAAACATCACTATTAATAATGATTTGGAACTTTTCGGTTTTCTGCAAGGTTTGGGCCCGAATGATTTTATCAGTTTGAATTTTCCTATTTCTGTAATACTTGCTGACGGTTCCACCATAGAAGTAAACAGCAACCAACAATTGCAAAACCTGATTTTGGACTGCGTTGCAAATACCAATACTGACCCGATAGACATTTCACAATTTGAGGAAGATTTGACAACTGGGGTTTGGTATGTTGAATACTTTTTTGATGACTATGACGAGACTGATAATTATGCCGGTTATGAGTTTAGTTTCGCTTTGGATGGAACTGCACAAGCAGTAAAATCTGGAAATACCATAGCTGGAACTTGGGCGCTTGTTGACGATTTTAAATTCGATCTTTTCTTTGGAACCAATGCGCCTTTGGATGAATTGGACGAAGATTGGGAAATACTGGAAGCCACTTCTGAAATTATTAAACTGAAACACATCAGTGGAAGCGATGGTAGTACAGATTATTTAACGTTCGGCCGTAATCCTAATACCGGCGGGAACAATACAGAATTAAATCTTTTCATAGAAAACCTGAGCACCGGAAGTTGGTTCGTAAACTTGCTGGAGGAAAACGGAACTGACCACACTGCAAATTTCAACGCTTATGAATTCACTTTTTTAAGAAATGGTTCCGCAGTTGCTGTGAGCAGCAATAATACCATCAACGGTTTTTGGACTGCTGAAATTGATAGTGGGAATTTGGATTTTATCTTAAATTTTGAAACTACAACAAATGGCGATTTCTCTGAATTGAACGATGATTGGGGCGTTTTGGAAGCCTCGCAAACCATTATCCGTCTTTCTGACGTGAGTGGAGGCGGAGGTGGAACAGACCTTCTGACCTTTGGTCGCGAACCAAATGGCGGTGGCGGTGGTGGCCCAGACCCACAGGAACTCCGCGACATCCTTCAATCGGGAACTTGGTATATTGAAAAGTTTTTAAATGATGGCAATGATGAAACTTCAGATTATTCCGGTTATGATTTTACCTTCTTTAGCAATCAAACTATTTTGGCCACAAATGGATCAGAAAACGTGGATGGAATATGGATTGTTACAGTGACTGGGCAAGAATTAAACTTTGAGTTTGATATGGACAGCCCAATAAATGGCGCTGATGATGATGAATATAAAGCACTTCAATATTCGCCAACCTCAGTAACTTTTATTACCCGAAATAGTCAAGGAGAAATTGAAGATACCTTGATTTTTAAAAAGAATTAAAACAACAAACAATAAATAAATTTTAAACTATGAAAATTCTATTAAAAGCAGTACTCGCTATTTTTATTTACACAGGTTTGGCAATGTCTTGCGATAAAGATGATGATAACAGCCAACAGCAAAATGCAACTACACAAACCATAAATACTGTGCAAAGTGGCAGTTGGAAAATCACTTACTTTTTTGATTCAGATCAAAACGAAACAAATCATTTCACTGGTTATGTGTTTACTTTTAATGAAAACGGTTCTTTGGTAGCTGTTAAGGGAAGCACAACTGTAACAGGAACTTGGTCTGTAACAGACAGTAATTCCAGCGATGATGATGGAGGTTCAAGCGATACAGATTTCAATATTTTCTTCGCTTCTCCCGCAGATTTTGAAGACCTTTCAGATGATTGGGATATTATTTCGGTAAGTAATTCAAAAATTGAACTTACCGATGTAAGTGGTGGTAATGGTGGTACGGATTTCTTAACCTTTGAAAAAATCTAAAAATCAATTTTCCATTTCTCAGTTAAACCATCCTATTTTCGGATGGTTTTTTTATTTCTTTTATTAGTGATTTTTTTCATTTTAATAAAAAACAGAAACATTGGGTAGGGTTTTTATCAGTTTAGCTGTCTTAATCATGTAAAACCTAAAATATATAAACATGAATAAATTAACCAAATTCACTTTTTTAGCTTACTTATTAATTTTTTTGGTAAGCTCTTGTACAACTGAAGATTCACAGCCTTTTGATGATTCTGACACAAATATGGTAACCGTAAATTCGGAATTAGGAGACTTACTCCTTCGCACTTCAGATAATAACAATACTTCTTCCATAGATTGTATAGACCTTGTTTATCCGCTTACTTTCTTTATCTACAACTCAGATCAGCAACAAACCGGAACGCAGACGGTAGGTAACGACGGTGAACTGCTTGCCTTATTGCTTTCCTTGGATCCTGGAACTTATATTGCCTTGCAGTTTCCCATAAACGTTGTATTGCAGGATGGCACTGTTGTAGAAGTTAACAGCAATGCAGAATTGGTAACATTAATTTCTGATTGTTCATCTAACGGCGGTGGTTTTCCTTCAGATTTTGAAACTATATTGACCACGGGCTCTTGGTTTGTCACTTATTTTTTCGATGATCAAGATGAAACCGGTGATTTTGCGGGATACGAATTTACCTTTAACGCAGATAATACTGCTCAAGCCGTAAGTACTGCAAATAGTGTAGATGGAACTTGGAGCCTTACAAATAGCAACACCCCGGATCTAAACCTTTTCTTTGGAAATAATACTCCTTTTGATGAGCTGGACGAGGATTGGGATATTATAGAAGCAACTCAAGATATCATTAAACTGAAGCACATTAGCGGCGGAGACGGAAGTGTTGACTTTTTAACTTACCAACGCACACCCAATGGCGGCGGCGGTGGCGGGGGAAATACTTCTGAATTCACTGATAATTTGATAAATAGTGTATGGTATGTAAACTTATTGGAGGATGATGGAAATAATGAAACCTGCCATTATGTGGAGTATGAATTTAAATTCAATGCCAATGAAACTGTTACAGCTATAAGCACAAGCAACACAGTTAATGGTACTTGGGCAGTCACCAACAGTAGCAGCGGAATAGACCTTATTTTAAATTTTGAGATAACTGGCAGCGATGATCCTTTTGAAGATTTAAACGATGATTGGGACGTAACAAGCTTTGATGCACAAATCATAAAATTAATTGATATTAGTGGTGGTAATGGCGGAACAGATTACTTGAATTTTGGCAGAAATCCTTACGAAGATTGTAATGGAGGAGGTAATACCACAGAGCTTGCCAATATTTTAATGGATGGACAATGGTATGTGCAAAGCTATATAGACGATGGCGATGACGAAACCAACGATTACAACGGTTATACCCTTACTTTTAATTCTGATGGAACTGTAGTTGCCGCAAATAATAGCAATACAATCAACGGAACTTGGAGTGTGGTTAATAGCAGCAATGGTCTTGATGTAATATTGGATTTTGGAATCGCGATGCCTTTTGATGAATTTAATGATGATTGGGATGTTGTTACCTACAACAATACAAGAGTTGAGCTATTTGATGTTAGTGGAGGTAACGGTGGTACTGATTACTTGACATTTCAAAAACTTTAGTTGCCTTTTTTATCCCCATGATTAAGCCACGGTAAACCGTGGCTTTTTTGTTTTTATGAAATTTTAAAACTAATTAATTTCCATATAATGCCTTTCCAGCAGCCTCATATTTATCATTTGTGGTCCAGGTTGGCGTTTTTGGATCATTGGCAATAAGTCTTCCGGCCAATACATAGCTCTGAAAAAATTTCAGCAGATAGTCATAATCCAACGTGTCAGCTTCATCACCGGGTTGGTGGTAATATTTGGTGACATCACCATCAAAAGATTGAAAACCTAAAGAGAAAGTAGGAGCGGGGATACCCTTTCTGGCGAAAACAATATTATCACTTCTTTCAAAAAGATTTTGTTCTGGAGCGGCATCATCAATTGCTTTTAAGCCAAAAGTTGTGGCTGCTTCTTTTATATTTGCGGAAGCAGTGGTTCTGGGCAATCCTATAATTGAAATTATCGAAGTGTCATTATAGCCCGCATTGTCACTATTGAAGCAATAAACCATTTTATTTAGCGGAAGCAAGGGATTTTCAACATAATATTGGCTTCCCAGTAATCCTTTTTCCTCTCCGGTGAAAAGAATGAAAAGCGCCGAACGTTTTGTTGGGTATTTTGCAATATTTTCAGCCATACTTAGAACAGTTGTTGTTCCAACTGCATTATCCCTTGCGCCATTGTATATTATATCACCTGTTTCATCAGGTTTCCCAATGCCAACGTGGTCGTAATGCGCAGAATAAATAATAAATTCATTTTTTAATTGTGGGTCTGTTCCTTCAACCATTCCTATTACATTTTGGGAAATAATTGTTTTCTTTTCTTCGCCTTCCATCATCAACTTTGCGCTCAAGTTGTCTTTAGATTCAAAAGCTTTAGCCTGAATGTTGTTTTCATCGTGTACCCAAAGATATGCGAGACCTTTTTCTTCATCTTTACTTTTTTTAGCAGCAATATCCATTCGTTCACTATTAAAATTGTGATCAATAAAACCCCAAATGGATTCATTGGTATCCACAAGTTCTATTACTGCAACTGCTCCATGTTCTTTTGCAAGTTGCTCTTTTTGTTCAACCAAGCCAAATGCTTCACGCGTATCTGTAACATTGGGTCCGCCAGATCTTATAATTACAATTTTTTCGGAAACATTTTTTCCTTTATAATCGTTTTCAAGACCATAACCTAAATACACGGCCTTTCCTGTAAACTCCATCTTGTTGGTTTTTAACACCACTTTTTTCTTGAGTTCCTTACCATCAATAGCTAAAAGCAAACGCTTTACCGGGCTTATATAGTTCAATTTTACTTCTTGAAAATAGCTTTCAGTACTTGAGCCTTTTAAGACGTTTTGTACAACTGGTTTTACACCATAGCTCCTAAGGACATTTGCAAGATAGGAAGCAGCAATTTTGTTTTCCGGAGTTCCTGTTTGTCTTCCTTTTAAGAGATCGTCCGCTAAAAAATAGATGTGCGCTTCAATTTTGTTTTTTGTTATGGAGGTTTCTACTTTCTCTTTTTCAGATTGAGAATAGGAAATTGTGCTTAGAAATAACGAGATAATGATTAAGGTGTGTTTCATAAATTAATTAAGAAGGATTAATTGATGTATAAAGATAGTTTTTGAAATTGGATAGCAAAATTACATTTTAAATTATTTTGTTTAACTTTTAATAGAAAAAGATAAACAAAAGTTAAAGTTCTTTAATTAGAGAATCTCGTGTAATAGATTTGTCGCTAACAAAAACCTTAACACTAAGACAATGAAAAACTTATTAAAAATTTTTATGATTGTTTTTATCGCAATAGGAATAATTTCTTGTAGTGATGATGACGATAATAATCCTGACCCTCAAACAAATTCAATTGCAGATTTTGTAGCATCAAATGATGATTATTCCTCCTTGAAAGCCGCCTTAGATAAAGCAGGCTTGACCGCAACCCTTGATGGACAAGGCAGTTTTACGGTATTTGCACCAAATAATGCAGCTTTCACAACATTTTTAAATGCTAATGGCTTTGCAAGTTTGGATGATGTTCCAACAGATTTACTTACAAATGTACTTTTAAACCACGTTGTTAATGGTGTAAATATGGCAAGTGATTTAACCACAGGTTATGTAAATACATTGGCGACTGAAGCTTCTTCGGGGGCTAATTTAAGTATGTATGTAAACACTTCCTCTGGTGTAAAATTAAATGGAATTTCTACCGTAACAACTGCGGACATCGAAGCTGATAATGGAGTAATCCATGCTGTAAATGCTGTAATTGCATTGCCAACAGTAGTCACCTTTGCAACTGCAGATTCCACTTTCGCTACTTTGGTTGCAGCTTTAACCCGTGCAGACCAACCAGATTTTGTAAGTATTTTGTCAACTCCAGCCGGAACTTCTCCTGCACCATTTACTGTTTTTGCTCCAACAAATGATGCTTTCACAGCTTTATTGGCTGAATTGGGAGCAAGTAGTTTAAATGATATTGATGGCCCTACACTTACAGCTGCTTTAAGTACGCACGTTATAGCTGGTGCCAATGTTCGTGCTGCAGATTTAGTAGATGGAACTGTATCAACTCTTGGGGACGACTTAGTGGTTGATGCCTCAAACGCTACACTTACTGATCCAAATGGAAGGGTAAGTAATATTATAGTTGTGGACGTTCAAGCCGTAAACGGTGTTGTTCACGCTATTGATAAAGTACTTCTTCCCCAATTATAATACGGGTGCTTTATTGAAAAATGTTGCTTTCTTTTAAAAGAAAGCAGCATTTTTTATTTTTAATCTAAATGATATATCTCCATAATTCCTTTCAGAACTTTTTCGAAATCAATTTTTAAATCGATTAATTTTCCTGTTTCCATATCCATTACCCAACCGTACACTTTGAGGTTTCTATTTCGGTTTGCTATCTGTACATCTGCGGTTTTTATTATGTTTACACATTGTTCCTGTACGTTTAGCTCTACAAGTCTTTTGTATTTCTGCTCTTCGTCTGAAATGGAATTGAGTTCTTTTTGATGCAAACGGTAAACGTCGCGAATGTTCCGCAGCCAAGGGTTTAAGATGCCCAAATCCTTTGATTGCATTGCCGCTTTTACACCGCCGCAACCATAATGACCGCATACTATTATGTGGTTTACTTTTAGTACGCTCACAGCATAATTAATAACACTCATCGCGCTAAGATCCAAATTGGATACCATATTAGAAATATTGCGCATCACAAAGGCTTCTCCAGGTTTGGCACCCATAATTTCCTCGGCTGTCACGCGACTGTCGCTACAACCAATATAAAGTATTTCTGGACTTTGTCCATCGGCTAGATTTTTAAAATAGTCGGGATCTTTGCCTAATTTTTCGTTTACCCAGGCTTGATTGTTTTTGAAAATTTGATCGATATTCATAATTTTTTTGAAGATTTTTTTCAGAATTTAAAGATAGGGAAAAGCCTTTGTGTCCACCAAGTGGAAATTGAAAATTTAAAATAAGTTACTTGCTGAAGTTTAAGCCTAAATTACCTGTTTAGTATTTTCCATTCCTTTCAAAATACGCAATCTTCCAGGCCCGTTTTTAAGTGCGAGTGAATAGTGTTTTGCAGCTTCCTCATTTCTATTTTGTGAAAGCAACCAATCTGCATACAGCTCGTGGGTAGGTTTTTGGATGGATGGCGGGCCATAGCTGTAGCTTATACTGTTTTCAATCTCGATGGATTTTATAAAATGCTCTTCAGCTAGTTTTGGATCATTATTCAATTGGGCGCGAAGTGCCATTAATTGATTTTTTCTTATTTCAGCTTCTTTTAAATCCATTTGGTTAGCTTCATCGCGAGTAACACCTGCACAGAGTTTGGAACTGCCTTCTGCAACAATAAACGATTCTCTTTTATGGTCTTGATCCATAATGTTAAGTATGCTGTCCAGTTTTTTAGTTTTTTCCATTTTAAAGGCTTTCATGCCATCCAAAAAGTGATATTTGGAGCGGACGGAAATATTTAAATCGGTTATATCTACGGGAATATCAGCTACTTCATCTTCCCAATTATCCGTCTCGGTTAAATAGGTTCCTTTTAAAAATACCAAATAAGCCCGCGCACTTTTAGAAGGAGTTTCGGTAGCATATTTTTTCATGTCGAGCACCATTTTTTTTGCTTCTTCGTAATTTCCTTTTTGAAGATAGCCATACTGCAGCCAATGGAAAGCGTGATAGCCACGGGCATCATTGCTTAGACTTTTCTCTTCCATTCTGTTGATGCTTGCTTGGTAGGAAGCAATATTCGAAGAAATAACGTCATCCCACATCCCCATGGCAACATAAATATGAGAAGGCATGTGCAGTGCATGGCCAGCATCCGGTGCTACTTTTGAATAGGCATTTGCAGCATCCAAAGCAAGGGTAGCGTGGTCGGGATCGTCATAAGAATGTATTAAATAATGAAGTGCGCCAGGATGGTTTGGGTTTTCTTTCAAAATACCTTTTGCAATTTTTGCGCCTTTCCCGTAAACAATATCATTCCTTCCTTCTTCAACAGAGCCTAAAAGTGACAAGGCATAAAAAGCGGCCACTTCCTGGTTGGAAGGATATTTTTTGTACAAACCTTCCATAAAATTTGAATACTCAAGATCTCGTTGAGGTTTTTCTGTTTTTGGTTGATAGAGTATGTGTACAGCTTCAATTAAATCCTGTTCTATTTCAGTTGTGTTTTTTTCTGGATTATGACTATCAAGATTTGCTAAAACAGTTGTGGCTGCTTCATAATCTTGTTCGTGCCATAAGCTGTGGTTATAGGTCATAGCCTCGCCCCAATAGGCCATCGGCATCTTTGGGTCTTCCTTTTGTGCTTCTATAAAAGCTTCGCGAGCGTCTTCATATTCAAAGGAATGCAAAAGCAATAATCCTTTTTCAAAGTGAGGCTGGGCACTTTTTTTTCCGGTGATTGTAATGTTTACTACGCCAAGATTATTCTTTTTTGTTTCCTGTTGTTTGCACGAAACTATTAAAAGCAATGTAAGGAAGGGAGTTATAAGTCTCATAATTAATAATTTAGAAAGTGGATTAAAGATAGCCATTTTTGAAATGATAACCACTTTTTGTCTAAACGCTCAAAACTTTGGCTTGTATTTTTTCATATTCTATAAATTTTTTCAAAGGTTTTTAATGAGTTTAATCCTTTGTCTTAAGTTTGTTCAACAATTCTTGTGTTTTTATTTTCTGTTTGTTCAGTAATCTATAATGAATAATTGCTAACTGATATTTAAAATTTACCGCATTGATCATAAAAAGATGTTTCTCGGGAATTTGCAAATTCAACCGTGTAATTTCTTTTAAATTATCTTCATTTAGGCTCACAATATCTGTTGATATTTCGGCGGGAATATCGGATAATATGCCTTGAAACATATTTCTTTCATAGAGATCGGTTGATTGAATTTCAGTCAATTTGAGCATTTCGGGAACAAATACAGCATCGGTAAAAAGATTGTTGTTTTTATTGATGACTTGTTCAATGCGTTCCATTTCTTGGTAATACTTTATCAATTCGTTTTTTAAGCCATCATTACTGATAATATTGATATTTCCCGACGATAGCAATTCAATGTAAGTTGGGTTGTTTTTCACGAAAGTCATACGCGCGGTTAGTTTGGCAATGGTGGCTGTAAAGACACTGTCCACTCTAAATTCGTGATTTGTTTTATAATAAATGATGATCGGTTTTGCAGCTTTGATAATTTCAAAATCAAAAGCCATTTGTTGCTTTATGGATATGAGCTGCTCTTCCAAATCCCGTTGAATATTAGATAAATACAAAGATTCCTTTTGATGCTTAATCCGGTTTGAATTCCAGTTGTTGATACTCAAGGCAATCAAAATTCCAATAACCACCAGCACGATTTCGCCAATGGCGTATTTAAGATATTTAGTTGTTTTGCCTTCATTTAGAAGGTTCTTGCGAATATTTCTAAAGAGTTTTATCATGCTGCTTTCTTTTTTAATAATTTAATTGCGAAAAATGTAAGGGTTAGTGCCCCTATAAATATTCCCGTGCCAATCATTTCATTTGCCGAAAGACTTGATAAAAAGTATAGAATTATAGCAATTGTTAAAATGGGAACCGTCCAACCTCCAGGAATTTTAAATCCGCCATCATATTCTTTTTTAGATCTGCGAAGCTTTATCACAGATAGTGCTACGCCTAAATAAAGAATTAGCATAGAACTACTAGCTATGACTGCTAATTGCTCAAAACTGCCAGAAACAGCTAGAATAAAGCCGATAGTTGCATAAATAATAATGGCTATGTAAGGTGTGGCAAATGATTTGTGAATTTTGGAAAGCGCTTTTATCGGGATTACCTTATCTCTGGAAAGTGCGTAAACAATTCTCGGACTGTTAAGAATAGTGCCGCTCATATAACCAAACATAGAGATAACAGCACCAATAATTAAAAGTACAAATCCAAAATTACCAAAAACTACTCTGGCAGTTTCGGCAAGTGGAGCCGCTGTAAAATTTGGTAAAGCATCGCCTAAAACACCTTGGGAAACGGTTTGAATCAAGATATAAACTACCGCAACTGTTGTAATACTTATGAGAATAGCTCTCGGAATTGTACGTTTTGGGTTAACAACTTCTCCGCCAACAATAATTCCCGTTTCACAGCCCTGAAAAGCAAAAAATAAAATGAGCGACGCTTCACCTAATGTTTTAAGGCTTGGCATTTCTTGAAAGTACAGATTGCTTGCTGATACATCTTTAAAACCTATAGCGATTAGTAAAAGCAATGGTATTAGCTTAACAATAGTATTGAATTTTACCAAGCCAATGCCTTGTTTTAAACCAATTACATTGATATAAACCAAACCATAAAAAAGAATAAATAAAAACAAAAATCGAGGCCATCCGTTTTCAAATACTGGGTATGCTGAAGCAATAACATTTACCAAAGCGTTAGAAACTGCGGCATCAGCAAACAAGTTGCTTCCAACGGCAAAAAATCCAGCTACAAAGCCAGCATAATCTCCAAAAGCGGTTTCAATATAGGTGTAGGGTCCGCCGGTGTTTGTGACTTTACTTCCGGCTTCGGCAAAGCAAAGCATTACCATTGCCATTAACAATCCGCAAAAAAGATAAGCAATGATGCTGGATGCTCCCATATAGCTAGCAACAATTGCAGGCAGTACAAAAATACCAGACCCGATGATGATGTTGACAATATTAGCCGATAAGCCGAATACACCAACTCTTCTTTTTAATCCTTCGTCTTTTTGAATCATAATTTTTATCTATTGGAAAGAGCCATTATCCACATCTTTTATAAATTTTATCAATCCCGAAAAATAATTTTCTGGGTCGTCGTATTGTGAAACGTGGCCGGAATTTACGGTTAGGCTCCTGCCGTGCTTCACTTGAGTGCTCATCCACTCCATATATTTTGGGTCCATGGTGTCGTATTTGCCGCCAATCATTAAGGTTGGTGTTTTTATTTCTTTCAATCTTTCTGAAACATCCCAATTTTTTAGAGTTGCGTTGCCGGTCATTCCAAATTCGCTGTGGCCCTGCATATAAATGTAAATGGCTGGGTTGAGGTGCGAAAAGGCGCGATTGATAAACTCAGGCCATTCGGCTACAGGTTTTCTCAAGATGTGCTCTGTATAATAATTATTCATAACCAACTCGGTATATCTTGGATTCGCAAAATCTTCTTTGGCCTCCATCTGCATAATTTCTTTATAAATCTCTGGCGGAAGTTGTGGGCCTAAAACTTCTTCGGCATATTTTTGATATTCTTTCGCACTCGCCATCATATTTGAAATAATTAAACCTTTCAGATTGTCTTGATACTTCAGCGCATATTCCATCGCCAAAATTCCGCCCCACGATTGGCCGAGCAAGTAAAAATTTTCTTTATCAAGATTTAATGCTTTTCGAACTTGTTCTACTTCTTCCACAAAATGTTCTGTGGTCCAAAGGGTGGAATCGTTCGGTTTATCGCTGTAGTAACTGTCTAGCTGATCGTAGTAGATATATTCAATTTCTTCGTTTGGAAGGTAGCCATCAAAATTTTCAAAAAATTCGTGTGTCCCGCCGGGGCCACCGTGAAGCAAAAGTACCTTCATCTTTGGGTTGTTGCCCATTCTTTTTGTCCACACTTTAAACGTGCCTTTTGGCGTGGTGATGGGAATCATTTTGATGCCGCCCGTAATCTGGTCATCGCTATTTGAATAATTGAAATAAGTGGATTTGCAATCGGTTTCAGCCTTTGCAGTTTCCTGTTTTTCGGCACAGCCTAATAGTAACCCTGCGAAAACGATTAAAATGTTAATTGCGTTTTTCATAATTTGTTAGTTAAATGTTAGTTGGTTTCATTCGCTTTTAAAACCCGAAGCAGATTTCCGCCAAGGATTTTATCGATATCTTTTTCGCTATAGCCTTTTTCAACCAAAGCCTTTGTAATTTTTACATAATCGGTAACGTCATCCAATTGTTTGGGAGGCAGAACAATGCCGTCAAAATCGGAACCGATACCCACGTAATCCACACCCACTAAATTGATGACGTATTCAATATGTTGAATTACCATTTCAAAAGGCACCCGAAGCGCTTCAGACTCGTCAGTATATTTAAGATATATAGCCGCTTGAGCGAGGAATGGATGCATTCCGGTTTTTACGAGGGAATCTATTTCGGCTTTGTGTTTTTCAAGAAAGGCGCTTTCCCTTCCCCCTACAGTGGGGTCAAAAAATCCTGAATTAAAATTGATTTGAACAACGCCACCATTTTTTGCAATCGCTTTTATTTGATCGTCCTTCAGATTTCGAGGATGTGGACAAAGTGCATAAACAGAACTATGGGAAGCAATAATGGGTTTTTTGGTGGTAGCAATTACATCATAAAACGTTTGCTCGCCAACGTGCGAAATATCTACCATCATCCCCAAGCTGTTCATTTTTTGAACGACCTCTTTTCCGAAAGCTGTAAGCCCGTTTTTTCCTTCGGAATTTTTTTCGCCTTCGGGATTGGTTTCGTCCGAAGCACTTGTTGCCCAAGACGTAGAGTTGTTCCAAGTTAAGGTTATGTAGCGCGTGCCACGATTGTAAAGCGCTTCAAGTTTACTCAAGTCGTTTTCAAATTGATGACCGCCTTCCACACCAATCAATGCTGCAATTTTATTCTGTTTTAAGGCTTTTAAAAGTTCTTTTGAATTGGCGACTTTTACAATTTTATTGGGATTCCGTTTAATAACGGCATCCAAACTATCTATTTGGCGGTTGGCAAAAGCATACGGATTCAGTTTGTCGCCATCGCTCCAAACTGAAAAGAACTGAACATCTACGCCACCTTCTTTCATTCGGTTTAAATCACTGTGGGTTTTGCCATTTAAATTGGTGTCGAAAACAAAATTCTTTTCCATTGTTTGGGTTAGGAAATCATTGTGAGTATCCACTAATATAGCTTTGTTGTGGATCTTTTGATAGTTCTGTGCGCTTAGTTGAAGTGTTGCGACTAAGCTGAAGAATAATAGTTTTCTTTTCATAATATAGTTATTGATTGTTAGCTTTTTCTCATTAAGAAAGTTTTAGCGGATGTTTCTGAAGAGTTTGGCCATAATTAAAGTTAATCTTTAATTACCTGAGGAGCAGCAAATTTCTGATTTAATATTACAAAGCTATCTACAGTAATGCGGTGTTTCTTAAAATTTATAAGCTGAATAAGAATTGCCATGATTAGGGGAATAATGGCTATAATAAGAAAGACGCTTTCCCAACTGAAATTAGTTTTCAAAACACCCAGCATCGCAGATCCGGCCGCACGCCCCATATTTGAAAGTGCCATATAAAGTGTAAATTGGGTAGCGGCGACCGTTTTCCAACAAAGGTGCATGGCTGATGCGAACACTGCAATACATAGAAAAGTGTATAGCGTATAATAGGAAAGTATGAAAGCATAAACAACTAAATTACTGCTCCATAAATTGGACAGAGAACCAAATACAGCTATAAAGGCGGTTAGAAAAACTAAATACAACGAAAGCATTTTTATTTTCCCAAAGTAATCTACCAAATAACCGCCAATAAACATTCCTAAAAATCCTCCTACCACTGTGGTAATTGAGAATACATTTGAGAAGAAGGAATTTGTCCACCCCAACTCCTGAATACTGAAAATAGGAAGTAAGGTGTCTATAAGCCCGAACATTAAACCTACGGTAAAAACTCCTATGCAAAACACTAAACTCGATTTTAGCCGAACAACCTTGTAGAGGCTTTTGAAAATGTGCCTCCAGCTCCTCAACTGTGTTTGTTTTGAATCTGGGGAAACTTTACCGCTTGTCCAGGGCATTGTCTTTTCGCCCGGCCGTTCCTTAAAATAAATAGGGAAAAGCATAATGGTCGCCACGGCAATTGATAAGGAAGAAATAGCTATTGAGAAGCCAAAGTTATTAATAAGCCAAGTGCCAACAAGCAATGAGGCTGAAATGCCAATGGTTTTGGCTCCCCACATAAGGCCATTGGCCCTAGCTTGTTGGTTCTCGGGAATTACGTCCACTGCCATTCCATCGGTTGCCACGTCCTGAAACGCCCCAAAAAAGCTAATGAAAAATCCCGCAGCCATTAAAGCAGATAGATTGTTCAATGGATCTGGAACCAACCCAATAATCAGAAAACTTATAATTAGACCAAGCTGCCCAAAAATGACCCATGGTCTTTTTCTGCCCATTGCAAGCAGGGTAAAACGGTCCATCAAAGGCGCAATAATGATTTTAAAACTCCATGGAATTCCAATCACGCCCACATAGGCAGCGATTTCCATAGCTGATTTTCCGTTCATGGCCAACCAAGCGGGTATTGCAAAAAAAGTAATGCCCTCTGGAATTCCCTGTGCTATATAAAGTGCCGAAAATGTAATGTATCTTGTTAAGGCATTATCGGCCAAGGCTCTTCCAAATCTTTTTTTTCTGATAGTAGTTTCTTTTGCCATGATTTTAAGTTTTAAGTAAAGTTTCTTTTTTATTTGTGACGTGGGGAAACTGTCTTTTTTGCTTAAATTTTTAGCAATACATTTTATTTAAAATGAACTCGCTGTTTGGCCGGCTTGCTTCTTTTTATTTAAATTCTGGCACTAAACTTTGTTTAATATTGATATTGAAGAAGCGCTTACTACCCCGCCATTCTTCATATCCGCTTGCCTTTGCGGATCGCTCATTACTTTGTCAAATAGTCCTGGTTCATCAGATATTTCAAAAAATCATGGTAACATCATTTTCGTTTGTGTTTGATTTGTAAAGTCCCTTAAGTTGAACCCCTTCTTTTACAAGATTGGTCTGGTCTGCGTCAAATATCTTTTTCCATTTCGAGAAGTTTTTTACTTCGTGTTGAACAATTACTGTTTTCATTTTAAGGTGATTTAAATTGTTATTACCTACTCTATATTCGTTTTTCAGCTTGTTCCGTTTTGGTTGAAAATTTAGTTTATCATCGCATCGGCAACTTTCTTGGTATCCAAAAATTGCTGAAATGCGATTACTTTTCCATCCCGAAGTGTCCAAAGATGTGCGACTTGTGCGTTATAGGTTTTTCCGGTTTTCTTTACTTTGGCATCATAGCGAAGGGTTGCCAAAACTTGGTTGTTATTCATGCCGTGAAGTTGAATGTCTGCCAATTTAAAATATTCATGATCCTGCCCCAATCTTACAAAAACACCATTTAAAATTGCGTCTGGGCCAATGTATGGGTTGCCGTCAGCCAAGTCATTGCTTTCTGCTTCGTTCCAAACTATTTTTGAATCCATTCCACCGAGGACTGCTGGAATATCGCCAACCGCAAAAGCTTTATATAAATTATCAACAACTCCTATATTGTTAGGGTCAGAAACCAATCCCAACTGTTGCAAAAGCACGCCGTTGTCCATAAAATCTTGCTCTTGTACAATCCGTCCGTCTTTCATTTTGGCGATTGTGACGCCTTCTACATTTACAATTTTTCCTGTGGCTGGAATTCCGAAGAAATCGCCAGTATGTTTGCCTTGAAATCGCCAATGTTTAACGATTTTATTGCCTTGACCAAAAGCATCTTCAACAGTGAATTTAACGTCAGAAAATCCCGTTATGAAATTTTGGTAATATGCCTTGAAATCTGCAATGCCTACAATATTTCCACTATCGTTTAACTGAACGACATTTGGGTCGAAGTTTTTATCATTGATAAGATCAATTTGACCTTTATTAACGATGTCATTCCAAACCTGCTCATACATTTTAAGGTCTTTTTCAATGTTGCTTTTTTGAGCGAATACTGTTGAAATGCTTAATAAAGCGATGGCTAAAAGTAAATTTGATGTTTTCATTTTTGAATGGTTTTTATAGTTGATTTATTATTTGAATCTTAATCATTTACGCCATATTTAATTTGCCGGCTATATTCTTCAGCATCAAAAGTGCCTTGGGACTCTTTTATTAAACCGTTTTCATCAATTTGCCAAAGTTCAAATCCGCTGATGTTTACTTTTTTTCCGGTGCCATTGAGTCCTGTGTTGGTTCCCGTTAGAGTCCAATGGAACTCTGTTCCTTTTGGAGTTTTCACCAACTTGTCAAAAGCGACAATCATATCATCCGGAAAGGCATCCATGAATGCTTTTGCACTTTGGGCAATGGCGGTTCTTCCCACTGCGGATGTGCCAGAGTTTATAGTTAATGAGCCATTTTCTGCATAAAACGAAGCCACAGATTCTGGTTTTTGGCTACACCACGCTTGGGCGTAATCTTTAGCGAATACATTGATATCAAACATAGTATCATTATTTATTTTAGTAGAAATTATTCCCGTAATTGCAGATTCGGCACTTCCGTGCGGATCTGGGTTTTGAGAATGAGTAGTAAATACACCCATAAAAAGAAAAATTAAAAGCTTAAATATTGCCGTTTTCATCGCATTGGTTTTTTTTAATTTAAAGAATCCTGGTTGCTGAGCGGAGCCGGAGCATCAATAAATAATATTCTCCAAAATCCTTCCCAGATTGCTTTCAGACATTGGTATTTTTCTGTCTGCTGCGAAAATTTTCTGAATTTCATTTTTAAGTTCACAAATTTCCAGCTCGGAATAATGATGTCTTTCCATGGAGTCTTGAATTTTTTCAAGGCTTTCATCTTCGTCATCATTTTCAAATTCACGATATATTTTATCGAAAACTTCGTTGGATGTTTTGGCTTTTATAAGTGCAATTTCTTCTTCTGCTTCAACTCTATCAGCCTTTGCGCAGAGTAACAAAATATAGGTTTTCAGCTCTTCTTTGCTCCAGTATTTCTTGCCAGCTTCCATAATCATTTTGTTGTTTTGAATTCTTTATGGCTTTGCAGCTTTGCGAGAGAAAAATTGCTCGCAAAGCCACAGAGCCGCAAAGTTTTTTACTTTCTTTCAGCAACTTTTACATCACCACTAATTCCACTTAATTCTGGAACATACATCCAAATTTCGGTATCGCCGCCGTTGGTCACGTCCATCCAGTCCTTTAAAAACCGATCCCAACTTCCGGCTCCGTACATTTCGTCATATTTATTTGAAATGTCGTGATCTTCGCCCAGCCAAGCCGACTTGTCAAAAAATGAAATGACCGCTAAGTCTCGACCTTCTTTGGTGCTGGGGAATTCATTGGTATAAATGCCATAGGTGTCATCAGGCGATTTTGAAGCGTACACGTCGTGGACTTTTTTTACTAAGGCCATAGCTTCTTTGTACTTTCCTCGCTTTATGTCCCAAGTGTCCACTTCCATATTTTTTATGGTGAAATCTTTCGGAAATCGGGACATTTCTGCGTTAAAACGCCAGTAGCTTTGCGTGCCGCTATCTGCTGTTGTGTATTGGGCAACGTTTGCATTCCAGTCAGCATCATGGCCTTCTTTTTGGGCAGGTCTTTTGTCCAATGAACTCCAAGGGAATGGTCCCATGACCCATACATAACTTCCCGTTTTCGGTCCATTGGAAACCCAATACACACGCCCTCCATAAGGGCCATCGCCGTGGTATTTTTTGTTGTGTGCAGCTAACCCCTTTTCAAATTGTGTTATTTGTCCAGGATTGGGCGTTAAAATTGCATTTTCGAATACGGCGTATTCGGTACTGTTTTGCGATATTGCCAATAGTGGCAACAAAAGCAATGAAAAGAATAATTTTCTCATAATGTTTAATTTGTGTTCGCCATTAGCGAACTAGTTAGTATTAAATTTTTCACTTAATAAACTGGGGAGTTTATGTTGAAAAGCCTGATGGCTTAATCCAATAATTTTGCGTTGTAATAAGCTGTCTCTGAAGTTATTTTTCCTTCATCATTAAAAGTCATCGTATAAAAGATGGGTAGTACGATTGCTTTTTTGTCAGCTTTACGGATGAAGTTGATATTCCACCAAGATTGTACTAATCCCTGATCGCCCATTTCGTAATGCAAATAATCTGGATAGCCAACCATATCTATGTAAGCAACATCATATTTTTCCAAAATCTTTTTATCAAAGGCTTTTTGTTCCGTTAGGGAAACGCTTTCCATAGTGGGTGAGCTGGAATCTATGAACCGTACATCTTTATCATAAAAGCTGTACGCTTTGTCCCAATCGTTGTGCTCGATGGCGTACATCATCTTCCGAACCGTATTTATATTTTCATGATGGTTGTAGATGGTGCCGTTCTTCCTGTCGCTAAAACTGGCCATGATTTCATCAATAACACGCCCATTATTATAAAGAATGATGTTTTTGATTTTGTTGTCCTTGGTAAGTGTATATAGTCTGTGGGATGCGGCGTCAATTTTCACACCAGTTTCTTTGTCAACGCCTTTCAACAAGTCCCACGTTTGTACCCAAACCTCACCATTTGGATTGTCTTTTTTGTATTCAATGGCATCGGGATAAGAGCCTGGAAAGGGTTCAATTGAATAATAATCCAAACGATCGTGGTATATCATTTGGTTTTTCAGAAACGCCTCTTTATCCATTCCTTTATCGTCAGCTCTGTCAGACGTGCCATTATAGGCTTTAAAATCATCGGTTAGGTAACTGCCCATTTTGGCTTTATCGCCTGCAACTGATGCTTTTGCGAAATCATTTACAACGTTAATAGCCGGATGTTCGTCATACACGGTTCCGTTCTTTTTTTGTGCTGTGGCAATGAATGCAATTAGCATCATTACCGAGAGAATTTTTGTTTTCATTGGTTATATATATTTGATTAATATTCTGTTTGATTTTACTTTGAATAATTGTTTAAAGTTTCTTGAACAGGTCTGAATTTCATCCTCAAATCGTTCATTGCCAATGTGTTTTGATAAATCACATTTGGTTTGTTTTTTGGTGCTTGGTGGTTTAGCATCAGGCTCATATCGCTAACGGGATAGCTTTCGCTGCTCAACAAATAGTTTTTACCGTGCAATCCAGAAATTGTTGCAGCTTTAAAAACGGCTTCCGCAACATCCGCAACATCTACTGCCGCCATTTCCGCATCGTTGTCATAAAGCATTTGTACAAATGGACTGGGCGCAATTTTGTTTTTGAAAAGAAACTGCAATCCAGTTGAAGTGGAATCTTCCCTATTTGACAATGATTTTCCCATAACCCCAACTGGCGAAACCGATGTGATCTCAAAAGAAACTTTTGGGTTTTCCCTAATGAAATTTTCTACCGTTTGATTGGCGATAAATTTTGCCTGAGCATACGGATGGCTTTCCTCGCTCATAAAAGGTGTATCCTTTTCGCTGAAAGTGTCATGCGGTTTTCTATCTCCAGCGGGCAACGGAAAGTTGGTATTATATGCTGCAACTGAAGCTATAAAAACAACATTCTCAATCATCGGTGCTTGTTGGATGGCTTCCAAAAAAATCTCTGTTCCTTTAATGGTTGGGTCAAAAAGCTCCGTTTTTGGATTTTCTACATCTAGTTGAAAAGGTGTTCCGCCGTGAATTACAATTTCACAATCACTGATGAAATCTTTCAAAATTTCCAAATCTTCCACTTTCAGCGCACTAATGTTGAGGTTGTCTGAGTTTTCAAGATTGAAGAGGTGTTGGTACTTTTCGCTCTTTTTAATGTCAGTTACAGATACTTTTACATTGTACCCTTCTTCCAGAAATTTTTTGGTTATATAGCTTCCTATAAAGCCTGAACCACCTATGATGCCTGCTGTTTTCATGATTTTTTGTTTAATAAACCTAACAGTTCCGCTGTATCCACACCTACAATGTAATGTCTGTTAGGTTTTGCTTAAGTATTCATTAATTTTTCAATACGATTCTAAATCGGGCCTTCCCGTTTTCTAAGTGTTCAATAGCTTCATTTATCTTTTCCATCGAAAACTCTTCAACATCTGGATAAATATTGTGTCTTACACAAAATTCAAGCATGGTCTTGGTAAGTGCAGGGCTTCCTATAGGGCTTCCACCAACTGTTTTTTCGCCCAACATCAAACTGAACGCAGGAATTGCCATCGGTTCTAAAACAGCTCCAACTGTGTGGAATTTTCCTTTTGGTGCCAATGCTGTTAAATAAGAATTCCAATCCAATGTTACATTCGTGGTATTCAAAATAAAATTTAACTTTCCGGCAATGCTTTCCAATTCTTCAGGAACTGTTGAATTAATTACTTGACTGGCACCCATATTTAAAATTTCCTTCTTTTTATTCGGATTTGAGCTAAAGGCGATCACTTCACAGCCCCAATGTTTTAGGAACTTGATAGCCATATGGCCTAAGCCTCCAATTCCTATTACGCCAACTTTATCCGTTGGTTTTACACCTGCTATAAGGATTGGATTAAAAACTGTAATACCGCCGCAAAGCAAAGGGCCTGCTTTACTCATATCTATACCCTCCGGAAGCGGAATTGCCCACGACCAATGCCCTCGCACATAATCAGCAAAGCCACCGTTTCTACCTACAATGGTAGCCTCGCCTTGAGCGCAGAGATTGTGGTCGCCGCCCATACATTGCTCGCAACTCATGCAGGAAGAGGACATCCATCCCAATCCTACTTTATCTCCGACTTTCACGTTTTTAACAGCATTACCTGCGGCTACTACTTCTCCTATTATTTCATGCCCAGGAACAAAGGGATATTGCGTCATTCCCCAATCATTGTTTATCATGCTTAAGTCTGAATGACAGATGCCACAATAGGAAACTTTAATATCAACTTGTTCAGCACCTATTTCTCCTAATTCATAGGAATAAGGGGTCAGTTCTGTTAGTGGCCCATGGGCTGCATATCCGTTTACTTTCATCTCTTTGATTTTTTTATTGTTAATTGATTGAATCACTCACCGCAGATGCTTTTGCATGTTCCATTGCTTGCATATCCAGCATGATTTTTGACAAATCCCAATAGCCAAACTCCTTTACGATTTTGCCATCTACAAATTGGGCCGTAAGGTGTGTTGGAATGGTGTAGGTTTTGTTATTGGCGGCAAGTGTGCCTTTCCAAAGGCCCCAGAAGTTTACATAGGTTTTTCCTTTGTCGGTTACTACCATTTCATATTCAGATTCTCCGTCCACATACTCCCAGCTTGAGAAAAGTGAGGCGTCGGCTTTATCCATTTGCACTAGTTCGGCCAGTGTTTGGGCATCCTTCTCTTCCACATTGTTCATGATTTTTGCAGTATCTGCATAATGGCTGGCCATGGCTACCCAGTCCTGTTTATCGTAGGCGTCTATCACTTTTTTGTAAGTTTCAATCTCTGGTGATTGTTGTGTGTAGCGCTTTTCCTGTTGTTGGCAAGCTGCCATTGAAAGGACTATTGCAAGTCCTAAAAAGAATACTCTTTTCATAATTTTGAATGATTTAAATGGTTAGTTATTTGAAAAAATGTTGCGGGGAGTGCATCTAAATAACTGACAATCAGAGAATATTAAAAGCGATTTAGGACGAAGAAGGTCAATTTCTGTCCGAAGGGATGGTTTTATTTGCCGAACAAGAAAAATTAAGATTGAACACACGACGTTTGAATACACGACGGATTGTTATAAATCATTATTAAGTATTTCATTTATAATAATTTAAGAGGCGTGGCTCCAATCGTTTTGGTTCAAACAGTCAAAAAATTTAAATGGTTTGCAGTCGCTTAAGGAGTTCTGTGCGCATGGCTTTGCTCATCGGGATGGCTTTTTTTGAAATAACAACATGCGTACCCGCCACCTCGTCTATCTGTGAAAGGTTGATAATATAACTACGATGAATTCTGAGAAAATGGTTTTGAGGAAGTTTTTCGTCAATATCCTTTAAGGTCATAACCAAAAGGTATTCTCTATCCTGCGAAAAAATGCGGCAATAGTTTCGGTCTGCTTCTATGTAATAGATGTCTTTAATATCTATTTTCAGCATTTTTTCGTTGTGGCGCACGAAGATTCGGTCATTTAGAATGAAATCGGTATTTCCATTTGTTGTTTTGGAATCTTCGCCATTGCTATTTTCCGAAGATTTTTCCAAAGTAATTCTGTCAACAGTAAGTTCAATAGCGCGCTGCAGATCCAGTTTTTTAAAGGGTTTTGAAATAAAAGCGTAAGGATGGGTTTCCTTGGCGCGATTAAAATGTGCCTCATCGGCATTTGCAGTGAGATAGATAATCGGGATGTTGTAATGCTTTTGAATTTCGCGGGCGGTTTCTATACCGTCCAGTTCACCTTTTAGCCGAATGTCCAATAAAATAATGTGCGGCTGATCTACTTTTATATGTGAAAGCGCTTCCTCTCCGCGTGGCAGAATCCCGATAACTTCATAACCCAGCTCACTGAGCTGTAATGAGATATTGGCAGCAATAACCATTTCATCTTCAACAATCAATATTTTTATAGCATTCCCCATTAAGCTATTTTGAAGTTTTTAAAATTGAAAAATACAGCCGTTCCGTTTTTGTGGTCTTCGGAAATAGTGCCGTTCAATTGTTGCGTCAATAGCTGAATTAATTGCGTGCCAAACCCGGTGCCTTTGGGTTTAGAGCCTTGCGTTTTACCAATGCCATTGTCTGTAACTTTTAGCAGAAGATCATTATTTTCTTTAACTAGACTAATCTTAATCTGTCCTTTAGTCCCTTCTGGAAAGGCGTATTTCAGTGCATTGGTTAAAAGTTCGTTTACAATGAGTCCAATAGGTACTGCCGTGTCCACATCTAAGTTGAGGTCGTCCATCGCACATTCAATCTTCACTTTTTCTTCTGCATTAAAAGTGTCCAGCACACCTTCGCCAAGATTTATAAAGTAATCCTTCATTTCTATGCTGCCCAAGTTTTCGCCTTGATATAGTTTTTGGTGAATAATGCCCATACTCTGCACTCTGTTTTGGCTGGCGAGCATCGCTTCCTTACTGGCGCCGTCTTCCAGTTTTGCCGATTGAAGGGCGATAAGACTTTTCACCATTTCGAGATTGTTTTTTACGCGGTGGTGAATTTCTTTCAGCAGCAATTCGTTTTGACGGTTTTTGGCGTCCAATTCAATATTAATGGCGGCCAAGGCTTTTCGTTTTTTGCGGATGTTTTTCAGCGTAAAATACATTCCGAAGAGAATTACGCCAAGCAAACCCGCAATGCCAATATAAAGCCATTGGGTCTTTCGCTGCTGCGCAATTTTTGTCTGTTGGCTCATAATTTCCATATCCTTCTGCGCAGTTTCATATTTTACTTGTAGTTCGCTATCCTTCCTCGCTATAATGGTATTGAGGTATTCTGTGTGGCCTTGTTCGTATAGTTCGTGATATTCCAGCGCGTTTTTATAATCGCCCAGTTCACTATAAATATTGGAAACGTGCATATAGTTTTCCCAAAGATTTTTGGTGTTGCCTATGCGTTTCATAATTTCTATTGCTCTTAAATTGTAGGGTAGGGCTTCGGCATATTTTCCTTGTAAAATATAAACGTGTCCAATATTTGCTGTTGGCGGCATCATGTATCGGGTAAACCCAATTTTCTCGGCACCTTCGTAACAGCGGTTGTAATCTGCAATTGCCTCAGGATACTTTTCCATGTACTTATAGATATTCCCGCGACCATTATAGCAGGCCAAGAGCGGTGGGCCGTTTTCGCCAATTTTTTTATAGAGACTGAGGGCGTGGTTCATATTTTCAAGGCTTTCATCGAGATTGCCGAGAAACAGTTGGTTTTCTGCAAGGCGTCTGTAGGAGAGGGCCATATCTTCGTCATACCCATATTTTTCTTGAATGGCGATTGCTTTTTTACAATATTCGGCACCTTCGGCATAACTGTCTGAATAGTAAAGCAGGTCGCTTATTTTTGTGTAGCATTGTCCAATTCCGCGCTGATCGTTTATTTTTTCATAAATCGCCAATGCTTTGTAAACTGCTTCGGAGCCTTTGTCATATTCCGCGGTACCGCTGTAGTTGGTTACCAATAAAAGATAGGTGTCTGCCAAGGATTTGTTCATTTCCTGTTTTTTATAAACGGAAATTGCCTTCTGCAAGTAAATTATGGAGGAATCAAGAACGGTATGGTCTTCGTGCCATTTTGCTAAGCCAATATAGGCTTCCCCGAGCGTTTTAAAATCCTTGTTTTTTTGGGATAGTTGAATTGATTTTTTGAAATTGTTATATTCCAAAAGGGTATCCTTCGTTCTTTCAAGCTTTTGTTCTAAAAAAGAACTTTTAAGTGTGTCTTCTTGTGTTTTGGAAGAAGTTTGGGGAAGACTGCTCCACGAAACGCAAGCTAATACTGCAGTGAGTAGTAGTCGTTTCATTGTTGTAATAATTGGTTGTTAGTTGATTATAAAGATAGAAAGAATTCTTAGATAATCGGTTATTGCAACCAAGTAGAGGTATCTTCTCTTTTGAAAATTGATCTTTTTTCATAAAAAAGGGCGAATATTCATTCGCCCCTCTCTCCAAAAAAAACAATCGAAAATTATTGTTTCAAAAATTTCATACTGCTTGTTTGGTTATTGCTGGTAGCGGTAACCAAATAGATTCCGTTGGAATAAGCGGAAACATCGGCGCTGAAAGTATTGGTTTCGTTTTTGAACGACGCCAACAACTGTCCGGTCACACTGTAAATGTTTACGTTTTCAATCTTTTCAGAATTTGATTGAATGTTGAAGGTTTTAGCATTTGGATTGTAAAAACTTACAAGTTCATTTATGTTGAATTGATTATCTTCAGTACCCAAAAATACATCTTCAAATTTTATCATTTTTCCCTGTGAACCACAGATCAAACCAGATCCATCCCCAAAAAGTCCTACTTCATATAAGGTTGAAGTACCGGGGCCATTAAAAAGTACGTTCCAAGTGGCGCCATTGTCTTCAGAAAAATAAACATCTTCATCTGTTCCGCCAGCCAATAATTCATCGTCTTTATATTTTAAAGCATAAAAGTTATGGTATCCTGTGGCAAATTCACTCCAATTATCTCCGCTATCGTGGGTAGTCAATAATTTACCATCTTCTGCAGCCACTATGCCGTTGTCCACATCTTTAAAGTAAACTGAAAATGCATAAAGCTGTGGAGTTCCAGAATAAATCTGCGTCCAAGTATCACCACCATCAGTAGATTTGCTAATCAATTCATTGTTGCCAACAGAAAAAAGTGTAGTTTCATCAGCATAGGCCATTGAATAGCTTCCGGCATTGTCTATACTTGATGTAGGCGTCCAAGTATCACCACCATCCGTAGTTTTGTACATTTCAAAATAGGGCGAAGTGTTCAATAGAGCAGCCGTTATACCAATATTTTCATCAAAAAAAGTAAGGCTTTTGTATAAATATACATCGGTACCAACTGTTATGTCAGTCCAAGTAGCCCCGCCATCCTCGGTTTTTAAAAAGATATCATAGCCTACAGCGAAGCCTTTATCTTCGGTTATAAATTCAATCTTTTCAAAACTTGGCGAAGTTCCGCTTGTTGGATAAATGGTATTCCAAGTTTCACCACCATCCACGGTTTTTATAATTACACCTTCGGAATTCTGTGTGTTCTGGGAACCCGCTGAATAGGCTACATTATTCTGTCCTGCTGGAATGGTAAGGTCAAAAAGGATAAAGTCCGTGCCAGAATCTTTGTACTCAAAAGTCTGTGCTTCGGTAGCCATAGCAGCTCCAAGACTCAGCGCAATACTTAAAATAAAAGTTTTTAGGGGAAATGTAAAAGTTTTCATTTTTATTAGGTTTATTAATTATAGATTATGCAAAAGTAGAAGTGTAAATGTTTTTTCCTGTTAAATGAAAATCGTTAACCGTTCATTAACCTAAACGATAATCCATAAATAAACCCTATAAAACCCCCACGCAGAAAATTAACCGTACCTTCGCTGCTTATTAAAACCGTCTTCTTAGTTTTAAAAGTCTTTCAAAAGATCGAATTCTAAAAGCGCCGCGATATACTATCTCCAAGCGCAGCGGTCAAAAACAAATACAAAGTGTAAGTTTCCAGATTCAAAAAATCGAAGAATCCAAAAGCGAAGCACTCCAATAATCTAAAATACTATATGTCATTTAAATCACTTGGGCTGTCCGATGCCCTGCTGAAAGCAATCAGCAAAAAAGGATATGAAACGCCTTCGGCAATTCAACAAAAAGCAATTCCCTTAATTTTGGAACGAAAAGACGTGCTGGCCTCTGCCCAAACGGGAAGCGGTAAAACTGCGGGCTTTGCATTGCCCATGCTTCAAATATTGAACAATCAACCTCCTTTGCGCCAACGTCCCGTTCGCGCATTAATACTTACCCCAACCCGAGAACTTGCAGCACAGGTGCAGGATGAGTTTAAGGAATACAGCGAATTTACCGACCTTCGCTCCACTGTTATTTTTGGTGGCGTGGGCGCCAATCCCCAAATTCGAGCACTTCGAAATGGCGTGGATATTTTGGTGGCGACGCCGGGCAGGTTGCTCGATTTGGAACAGCAAAATGCACTCTCCCTTTCAAAAGTTGAAATCCTTGTTTTGGATGAAGCAGATAGAATGCTCGATATGGGTTTTCTGCGCGATATTAAAAAAATACTTGCTTTACTGCCTTCGAAAAGACAGAATCTGCTTTTCTCGGCAACTTTTTCAAAAGAAATAAAAAAATTGGCGAATGAGTTTCTAAATCATCCTGTTTTAGTAGAAGCGACGCCCGAAAATACTACCGTAGAAAAAATTGACCAAACCGTTTATAGGGTCGATAAAGCTCAAAAAACGGATCTGATCATAAAACTTATTTCCGAAGGAAACTGGCAACAGGTTTTGGTTTTTACGAGAACCAAGCACGGCGCCAACCGTTTGAGTGAAAAACTTGAAAAAGCGAAAATCACTTCGGCCGCCATTCATGGCAATAAAAGCCAAGGCGCGCGTACCAGAGCATTGTCTGGATTTAAGGAAGGGAAAGTACGCGTTCTGGTTGCAACCGATATTGCAGCCCGCGGATTGGACATTCCATTGTTGCCACACGTTATCAATTTTGAATTGCCCAACGTTTCCGAAGATTATGTACACCGCATTGGCCGGACCGGAAGGGCAGGAGCCAGTGGCGAAGCGCTTTCATTAGTAAGTCTTGATGAGGTTGGGTACTTAAAGGACATTGAAAAGTTGATTGGTGAACGGCTTCAACCTAAAATACTTTCGGATTTTCAACCTACGGAAACCATGGCCGAAGTAAAAGCCGCGGAAGAAGAAAAGAAAAGAGAAAAAGCACAACGCCACAGCCGTGGCCGCAATTCTGGCACGAAGGTAAACACACATTCCAAAAAAAACAGCAATAGAAATAAGGGAAGAAGGTAAATGCTTCTTTTTCGGTTTTCACTTTAAATTTTACTGTCTTTTATTGAATCGGTCCGTTCCGAAAAGATAAAAGACAGTAATTACATTTCATATTGTTTTGATGTTTTCCATTAGGCTTTTGGCGGAATTGGAGGCGGCACAAGGTTTGACACTGGCTTTATACTTTGCAGATATGCAAACATTGCTTTTAAATCGGCATCCGGTAAATTTGAAATGGATTGCCAAGGCATAGGTGGTAGCAAAGGTCTGTTGTTTTCCATTCCTTTGTACTTTCCGTGCTTAATGGCTGTTAAAAACTGCGCTTCCGTCCATCCACCGATGCCGGTATCATCGGGAGTGAGGTTAGCGGCGAAGGATGTTCCCCAAGGACCGATGGCTGCAGTAAGTCCAGGCGTGAAAAGAAGATATGACTTTGCGGTTTCCACATCATAAGCTCCCAAGACTTCATTAGCAGGGTGTCCGGAAAGCAAACGATCTGGATCAATAATAGGTCCTTTATCTGTCATTTTTTTTGGGGAATGACAATCATGGCAGCCTGTTGCGGTAACGAGCATCTCTCCACGTTTTATTGGTGATACCTCCACTTCAGTTGTTTTGGGTTCATACATTTTTGGTGTATCCTTTTCCTTTTTTTCAGAATTGCAGCCCACCATTATAATACAAAGCGCAGCTAACGTTAAAAATTGTTTTCTCATAATTTGGTTGATTTTTATTTAGTTACCCAAATTTAGAAAATTTAATGTTTCGTTTTTAAAACTGACTCGTGTTTTTATCTGAAAATTAGATACTTATGGCTATTGTTTTGGTAAAAATTGTTTTGACGTTTTGTGTTGATACGAATTGATTTCCAGTTGTTCTGTGTTCTTATATTGACATTTAGAAATGCACGGTTTTTATTAATGTGAAAACTTTTCTTGTCCAAAATATTTCTTCCGTAGCCAAAAAGAAACCCGCACCAATAAAATCAAAGCTGGAACTTCTACCAAGGGTCCGATAACTCCTGTAAAAGCTTGACCAGAATTTAACCCGAAAACGGCAATGGCCACTGCAATGGCCAATTCAAAATTGTTGCCGGCCGCCGTAAAGGCAACCGCTGCAGTTTTGTCGTAGGTTGTCCCCATCGCTTTTGTAACGAAAAATCCAATAAGGAACATCAGCGCAAAATAAATTAGCAATGGCACGGCTATAATCAAAACATCCATTGGTATTTGCACAATCAATTCACCTTTTAGGGAGAACATGACTATAATGGTGAACAAAAGCGCAATCAGGGTTATGGGAGAAATTGCAGGAATAAATTTCTGATTGTACCACACTTCGCCTTTAAGTTTCACTAAAATAAGTCTGCTCAGTATTCCCATTACAAAGGGAATTCCCAAATAAATGGCAACACTCTCGGCTATGGTGGCTATGGAAATATCCACAATAGCCCCCTCAAACCCAAAATAGGGCGGAAGCACGGTAATAAAAAGCCAAGCGTAAAAACTATAGGCAAAAACCTGAAAAATACTGTTCAGCGCAACCAGCCCCGCACCGTATTCACTGCTGCCTTCGGCGAGGTCGTTCCAAACCAAAACCATGGCGATGCAACGTGCCAAACCAATCAAAATAAGTCCGACCATATATTCTGGATAATCGCTTAAAAAGATTATTGCCAGAATAAACATCAACACAGGGCCAATAATCCAATTGAGAACAAGCGAAATAGAAAGGATTTTTGTATTTCGGAAAACCTTTGGCAATAGTGCGTAATTCACCTTTGCCAGAGGCGGATACATCATTAATATCAAACCAATGGCTATGGGAATGTTTGTGCTGCCACTATTGAAGGAATTTAGGAACTCCGGAAAATTGGGCGCAAAATAACCGATGCCAACGCCCAGCGCCATCGCAATAAAAATCCAAAGCGTGAGATAACTGTCGAGAAAACTTAATTTTTTAGTTGAAGCCATTTTTTATGAAATGATTTGTGAAAAAACAAATTTCATCTCGGTCGCGATCTGGATACTGCGTTCCAAATACACTTCTTTTTGCTGGGGAGTGCCATCTGAAATTTTTGGGTCTTCATACATTATGGAAATACGCTTTTCGGAACCCGCTACAAATGGACAACCGCCATCTGCTTGGGAACATGTCATTATCGCTGCAAATGCACTTTGCGGATTGAAATCGTCATCATATTTTTTTGAAAAAGCGATAACAGGTTTTGCTCCCAACGAATAGTTTATGCTATAAAGTGGATTTTTACTGTCGCCTTCCTTTGAAATTTCAAATCCAATGTTTTCCAAGGTTTCAATAACAATTGGATAAACTGCTGTGGCTTCAGTGCCTCCAGAAAAACATTCAACTTTTGGAATATTAAAATATTCCGAAATTGCCTGAGCCCAAACCTGAGTCAAATGGCTTCGTCTTGAATTGTGGGTGCAGATAAAGTTCAGCTGAATTTTTTGCTTGTTTTGTACTTTTAAATTTATATAGTCAACAAGAGGTTGCAAAATACTTTTCCGCTCTTCGGAAAGACTTGCTGTATCTAATGTTTTTATATATTCCTGTATTGGTTTCAGTAGCTTCATTTAAGAATTTTTTTATACTCCAATTATTTTACTGCGGCGTTCCAAAAGCACGTTGTCTTTCCAAACGCCATGAAGTTGTCCCACTTTTTCTTTGTAACCCACTTCGCGAAAGCCGCATTTTATATGCAATTTATGGCTAGCTACATTGTCACGGAATATTCCCGATTGCAATGTCCAGATATTGTTGGCTTCACTAATTTCAATTAAATTCTTCAGAAGAAATGTTCCCGCACCCTTTCCTCTTGCTGTTTCCGCAACATACACGCTCACTTCGGCAACGCCACCGTAAACACAGCGACTGGACACAGGGGAGAGCGATGCCCAACCTAAATAGTCGTCTGCTTCCACCGCCAAAATTCTACCGAAAGAAAGATGCCCAGCGTCCCACTTTTCCCAATTGGGAATTGTGGTTTCAAATGTCGCCGTTCCCGTTAACAAACCTTCGCCATAAATTCTGGCGACTTCGGGATAGTTTTCTGCTGAAATTTCAATCAGTTTCATACTAGCAGCAATTGCCATCTGGCGAGCAACAAGGTTCGTCATTTATTTCGGCAAGTTTCCTTTTTGGTTTTTCAGCAGGAATCCCGCAGTTTTCTTTGGCTAGACAATCGGTTTGTTTTGTGGTTAGCAAGAAGTTTTTACCGTCAAAGTCCAAACCAAATTTGCCGATTGTTTCTGCTTGATATTCAACCTCAATTTCCAAATCCTCAAGCCCAAGTACTTTTTCTGAAAGACCAATAATGTTTGATAATTTTTCGGGATGTAAACGGTGGTTGTAATCATCAGCATTCCAAAGTTGGAAGTTTGCCACTTCCTCATTGCGGACCGTACCGCCGCAATCTATAAAGTGTTTAGTAATTTTCCCTACTTCGGTTACGTGAAAATGTGTTGGGACCAATTCTCCGTTTGGAAGCATAAAGGTTATTTGCTCTAAATTATTTAAATGGTTTTTTATTTCTGATAGTTTCATAATAATGTGTTTTTATAGTTTAACAACAATTGTTTTTATTTTCAATGTCTTGGTCCAGAAACTGGTTCATAACCGTTTTCATAGCAGTCCAATTTTCTTGGTGAATGCAATAACAAATGCTTGTGCCTTCAATACTTCCTTTTATCAATCCTAGATTTTTCAGCTCTTTTAAATGTTGTGAAATTGTGGGTTGTGCAAGACCAATTTCTTCCACCAAATCGCCACAAATGCAAGCATTTATTTTAAAAAGATACTGAAGAATGGCCACTCGTGCTGGATGTCCAAAGGCTTTAGCGAACATCGCCACTTGGTTTTGTTGATCGGTAAATATTTCTGTTTTGGTAATTCCCATTTTCTTTATATTTATTCATTGCAATATTACGATTAAAGAATTAAAACGCAATAAAATTTTTAAAAAAAATGATTTTTTTTATTGTTTGGTTTTTGAAAATTTCTTTTTATAAGCCCATTCCGCTATAAAACAAATGCAGATAATTCCAAGGGAAATAGATACTCCCAACAAGTTTGAAGTGGATTGTTGGACAATTAAAACAACAAAGGCGGTGGCAGAAAGCAAGGCTCCAATCAAGCTGATGGTTTTACTCGCTTTTATTTTTTCCGCTTTGCGGAAACTTACAAAGTTTACAACTGCAAAAATCAACAAGAACCCTGCACTGCCAGAAGTTGAAATGCTTTCTAAGTTTAAAAAATTTGCTGTTAACAATGTGAGTATTACCGTAATGATTAAACCAATGGGTTTATTCCAAAATTGGTCTGTAAATGAATGAGGCAATTCATCATCTTCGGCAAGTTCATAGCTCACCCGACTACCACCATAAAGTGTTGCATTTATAGCTGAGAATGTTGAAATAAGTGCGGCAACCGTCATAATTGTAAAACCAATTTGACCAATCATTGGTTTAGCGGCTGCTGCCAAAACATAGTCTTTAGCGGTTGCTATTTTGTCAAAACTTAAAGAACCTACGGTTACCATCGCAATAATTATATAAAGTAAAACCACAAAACCGACGGAGATAAAATAGGCGCGGGAAACATTTTTCTTCGGATTTTCTAAATCTGGGACGGCATTGGCAATAAGCTCAAAACCTTCGTACGCTACAAAAATCACCATTCCGCCCGTAAGTAATAAAAACGGACTTTCCCAGTTTGTTGGATTGAGCTGTGAAAGATTAGCATTTCCGAATAAGCCATAAATTCCAATTCCTGCGAAGGCCAATAAAATAAATAGTTTTACAAAAACCGCAAGGCTTTCAATTTTGCCCACAACTTTTAAACTGTAGTAATTTATAAGCGTCGCCAATAAAATAACCCCGCTCACAAAAATGTGGGTGTCAATTCCTTTTGAACCAGTAATGGAAATTAAATTAGGTGCATAACTACCAAACGCACTGGCGTAAAGCGATAGCATAATTATATAGCTAATCCACAACACATTATTGATGCCGCCACTAAAAACTCCTTTGCCAAAACCCTCATTCACAAACCGAACGGTTCCGCCCCTGTCTGGAAAAGACAACGATAGTTTTGAATAACTATAGGCAGTGAACAAGGCAATAATACCTGCAAAAAGGAAGGCCAAGGGTGTGCCTCCTTTGGCTAAGGAAACCGCCAACCCTAAAACCGCAAAAATTCCCCCACCCACCATACCGCCAATACCAATGGCTATGGCGTCTTTTAGTTTTATTGTGTCGGAGGATTTTTTAGTTGCCATTTATTTTTCTGAAATTAGTTAAAATTAAAATCGCTACAAATCGAATAATTTTTCAAAAGAATCAAAATGATGCTTTTCCGTTCTAAGTGAAATTGATAACAGATTATTCTTAAGATTTACGGAATAGATTTCACTTGTATTAAAGAGTGGACTGAGTTTTTGTTGCAAAATTTCTATAAGACTAACATTGTTTTCAGCTCCCTTAATTAAATAAGCTTTTGAAAAGTTATACCTTTTCAGGTTTCTGTTGAAGAGCTTTTGCATCAAGCCAATACTATCTTTTCTTCTTATTTCAAATTCTGAATTATGCGATCCAACCCAAGGTGTTGACCATTCTGCTGCCGTAAGTAGATTTTGCTTTTTTGAAGAAAGTATTAAGTTTCCGGTAGAAGTGTAGGTTGCTTTTTTATATTTTAAACTCCACGGTTTTGGCGCCATTATCTCCCCTTGAATATAATAAGACCAAGCGTTGTATTTGCCTTTTACCTTGCCATTTTTACTGGCGATGTAATTTTCAAATTCCCTGCAGAAGTCTTCGTTTATTTTATAGAAGGGAGATGTTATTTCGGCTGAAGAAGCATTAGATTTTATCTTCATACGTCTTGTTTTTTCAATAGCTTCTCAAAACAAATACTGTTTTCCACTCCAGCATATTGACCGTAATTGTCTATAAATCTATAACCGCATTTTTTATAAAGTGAAATGGCCTCGGGTTGTTTAATACCAGTTTCCAATATACATTTTGAGTTGCCCAGTTCCTTTGCCCAAGTTTCCAGTTCTTTTAAAACTTCCACGGCAATTCCCTTTCCGCGTTGTTCCAAAGGAACATACATTCGTTTCACTTCCATTACGTTTGGCTCAAATTGCTTAATAGCGCCGCAGCCCACGGAAGTATTATTTTCGTCATAAGCAACAACGGTATATTTTATGGAATCTATTTTATTGAATTGATCGTAAAACGGATGGTCATCGCCATCGCGAATCGCAAGGTCTGCATCGAGCTGTTTCACCAATTCAATAAAATCTTTGTTTGTGGAATCTGTGCGTAAAAGTTTCATCAATTTTGGTTTTTGGCGAAGTGAAGATACCAAAAACGTGCTGAATTTCCATAGTGGAAATCCAACACGCTCACTAACAAACCAACACTTAGGAACAGTAGGTTTCTATTTAATAATTATTTTTTGTGAGGTGACTTGGTCGTTATTGGTGATTTTCAAAATATAGGTTCCCGCATTTAAATGACTAATATCCATTTCGATAGATACTGCATTATTGTTTGTGCCTTCTTTTACTTTTCTAGCATTTAAATCAAAAATCTCAACTTTTGAATTTATATCATCCTTTGGAAAATTTACGACCAAAATATCCTCTGCAGGCACGGGATAAATTACGTAGCCATATTTAATTTGAGTAGTTATGCCCAACTGAATTCCGTTGCCTTCAACAACCAAATAAGTATTATTTCCATCAATATCCGTAAAAGTTTCAACCGCTCCCGAAGGCCACTGAATTTCAATTTCCGATACATTTGAAGCGTCGCCCAGCCCAAAATGATTTGTAAAACTATTTTGACTGCAATAGCCACTTGCGGCTTCAATCTGGCGTGTTTGCCAGATTTCGTTTCCGTTTATGGTAGCCCTAATCCGAACTTTTGCCCCAACAGCTGAGCCGTTTGATGGATCGCCAACACAGCGAATTTTTATCCAGTTATTCCCGCTTCCCGTGTTTTTGAAAAGTGAATTGCTTTGGTTTTCGTTTAATGTATTCGCCAAAATCACATCCAGCCAACCGTCATTGTTGTAATCGCCAAAAGCACAACCAAACGTATTTCCTTGGTGATTTGCCAAAGCGCTACCTGTGTCTTTGGAAAAAATACCGTTTCCATCATTTATAAAAAGGGAATTTGTTTCTTGTCCAGTAAAATAAGCATTGCAAACCAATAGGTCCAAATCGCCATCATTATCAACATCTGCAAAGGCAGAACCGAAGGAGCTTCCGGTTTCTGCTGCAATTGCAGAACTGGTTTGCTCTATAAAAGTGCCATTTTCATTTATGAAAAGCTGGTTGGTTTGCCCGCCCCAATTGGCTACAAAAAGGTCAAAATCGCCATCGTTGTCAACATCTGCCCAAGAGCTGCCAGCAGAGTTTTTTCCGTTTTGGGTAATGGGAAGGTTGGTGATTTGGGTGAAATTATTTGGCCCATCATTTCTGAAAAGTGAATTGTTGGTATTGTCTTCATTCGCAACAAACAAATCACTGTCGCCATCGCCGTCATAATCAATCCAATTTATGGAACGCGAAGCAAGGGTTTCACTGGTAATGGACAGACCAGTCACAGGTTCAAAAGAACCATCGCCCTGGTTTTCAAAATAAAGATTTCGCGTGGAAACAATACTATTTGTGATGTACGCGTCCAAAAATTGATCGTTGTTAAGGTCAATCCAATTCACCATTTCGGAATAGGTTAGCGGAATTCCAATGGCGTTGCTGGGCTCATATTCAAAAGTGCCATCGCCATTGTTCCTGTAGAAATAATTTTTCTTCCCCACGCCATTTCTGCCATAAGTTACTACCACGGCATCCAAATCGCCATCGTTGTCAACATCTGCAAAACTGGCACCGTCTGAACGGTCGTTGTCTGAAACTATATCATCAGTGGTTACGGTAGTGAAAGTGTTGTCGCCGTTGTTAATGTAAAGCATATTGTTTTGCCCAGCAGTAGGCCCGTTGGTAAAAAATATATCGTCCCAACCATCGCCATTCACATCAATAAAATTAGCACTTCGTGAGGCGGAAGGTGTTGTGGTAATGTCTTCAAAAGTTGTTTCCTCAAAAGACTGTGCTTTAATTTTTTCTAAGAAAAAGATGAAGGCACAAAGGCTAAAAAGTATCATTGATTTTGTCATAATTGTTTGATTTTGTGATTGGTTGTTAAATGCTTTCGTAAGTGTGAAAGTAATTTGAAATGTCACGGACATCTTTGATTTTGTTGTGAACGGAAGATTATTGTTTTGAATGACTGCTAAACCGTTTTAAAAATCTTTTGGAGAATGAATAATTTCTTTTGAAACCTTCAAATCTAAAGCTTATGAAAAAGACGCGAAACAATTCAGCATTGATGCAAACACCCCAAGTATGGGTTTGAGTGATGTTAATTGAAAGTGGAAAACAATAAAGCAAAAACGTTATTACCACATTTATAAAAATTCCCTTGAAGCGATAACTTAAAAATTGTTGGCTTATGCTTTAAACACAGTAAAGGTTTTTTATCTTAGCTTCCTTCAAAAATATTTGAATATTTTGTCTTTTCCGACCAAAAAAAATACACTTATGAAACATTATTTCGCCGTCCTACTTTTTGTTTTCTGTTTATTTAATAGCAACGCACAGCAAAAAGAACTCACGTTAAAAGACGCTGTTCTTGAACAATACGGAAAGTTTTATCCTGAGCATATTCAAGGTTTTCAGTGGGTTCCAGGAACAACTTCTTATGTTTATCTTGAAAATAGAACAACGCTTAAAAATGGATCTGCCGAAAATAAAAACCAAAGTGAAAGCCTTTCAATTTCGGAGGTAAATAAAACCTTAAACAGCAATTTAAAATGGTTTTCGGGAATGACGTGGAAGAATACCGATTCGTTTTATTTGGTAGATGGCAATTCCTATTATTTGTATGATTATAAACAGAAAAAAGGGAAGCTAATTTCCAAGGTTGAGGAATCTGCAGAAAATAGTACACTTCAAAATGAAACAGGAAACGTAGCTTATACAAGTGCAAACAATTTATTCATCCAAAAAGCAGATGGAACAACCGTTGCGGTTACAAATAATACGGATACAAATATTGTTTCAGGCCAAGCCATTGCTCGAAGCGAATTCGGCATTACCAACGGTATTTTCTGGTCGCCAAAAGGAAATCTGCTTGCATTTTACCAAAAAGACGAAACTGATGTTGCCGATTATCCGCTGCTAAATATCAATCCAACTCCCGGAGAATTGACTTCCATAAAATACCCAATGGCGGGACAGAAAAGTGAGCGCCCAAAAGTTGGCGTTTATAATTTGAGCACGGGGAAAACAGTTTTTATTTCTCCCACTGGAAATGTTGAAGATTATTTAACCAATCTATCGTGGACGCCCGATGAAAAAAATGTTGTTATTGCAGAATTGAACCGCGATCAAAACCATATGAAACTACAGCTTTTTGATGCTTCAAACGGAAAATTGGTGCGAACAATTTTAGAAGAAAAAAATGATAAATGGACGGAACCAGAGCATCCTGCCTATTTTTATTCAGATTCTTCCGAAGATTTTATTTGGATGAGCGAAAAGGACGGATTTATGAATCTGTATTTGTGTAATACTTCCAAAGGAATTGTAAAACAATTGACCAATAACAAATGGGTTGCTGAGGAAATAGTTGGAAATAATTCAAAAGGAACGGAGATTTATTTCACGGGAACGGGCGAATCGTCTTTGGACACTAAATTGTATTCCGTAAATATTTCAAACGGAAAACAAACCTGCCTTACTGAAACTAGCGGCACGCATAATGCCAGCGTTTCCGCAGACGGAAAATATATTTTTGATCAATATTCAAATCACGAAACACCCAACGTTGCACAGTTAATTGACAATAAAGGGAAAACAATCCAAACGTTTGTAAAAGCCGAAAACCCAATGGCCGATTATAAACTTGGAAGCACGGAAATTGGAAAACTGAAATCGCACGATGGCTTTGACCTTTACACCCGTTTGATAAAACCATCCAACTTCGACCCGAATAAAAAATATCCAGTTTTAGTATATGTTTATGGCGGGCCGCATGCACAGTTGATAACAAATTCGTGGAACGACGGCGCTTCACTTTGGATGAAATGGATGGCAGAACAAGGCTATCTCGTTTTCACTTTAGACGGAAGAGGTTCCGCAAATAGAGGTTTTGCTTTTGAAAGTGTAATTCATAGAAACGTAGGCACTGAAGAGCTGAAGGATCAATTGGTTGGGGTGGAGTATTTAAAATCCCTTCCGTATGTTGATGCAAACCGTTTGGCAATTCACGGCTGGAGCTTTGGTGGGTTTATGACGGTTTCAATGATGCTTCGCAATCCGGGAGTTTTCACCACAGGCGTCGCTGGAGGCCCAGTAACCGATTGGAAATATTACGAAATTATGTACGGCGAGCGATACATGGATACTCCGCAACAAAATCCTTCGGGCTATGAAACTGCCAGCTTGCTAAACAAGACCCAAGACCTGACAGGAAAATTATTGACAATCCACGGCTCAATAGATCCTGTGGTTGTTATGCAGCACGATCTTTCGTTGATTAAATCTTTTGTAGATAATGAAAAACAGATGGATTTCTTTGTTTACCCAATGCACGAACATAATGTGCGAGGCAAGGATAGAGTTCATTTAATGACGAAGGTTTTGGAGTATGTCATGGAGAATAATAAATAGTTTTCAGTCGCAGGCAGTGAGCGCTTGTCTTTTTAAACTTATAGACGCATCAATTTCTGACCTATAGAAAATTACCCTTTCGGCGAATGGTCAAACTTTCCTTTTACCGTTTTAAACCGAAGAACAACAAACCCAATAACTGCTGAAACAAGCGAGCCGATTAAGATTCCAATTTTGGCTGAATCTATATATTCTGGACTGCTGTTAAAGGCTAAGCTAGCTATAAATATGGCCATTGTGAAACCTATTCCTGCTAAAAAAGAAACACCAATTATCTGTTTATTGGTTATGTCTTTCGGCACCTCGATGATTTTGAATTTTCTTGCCAAAAAGATAACTGTAGAGATACCAATACTTTTTCCCAAAATCAAACAAACCATAATATTTATTATCAGCGCCGTTTCGAGTCCGCCTTCACTATTTATGGCAACTCCCGCATTTGCAAGCGCAAAAATTGGAATTACCAAATAAGCCACCCAATTGTGAAGCTTATGCTCCAAATGCTGCAAGGGCGAACGGTAATCATCGGCCCAATCTTCCAAATCATCTATCAATTCTAGTTGTTTGGGTGAAAGTACCGGTTTTTGAAGAATGGTGCTCTCTTTTATTTCACCCACAATACTTTCCAGTTGATCAGTAAATTCGTGGGTGCTTATTTTTTGTCTAACGGGAATAGCAAATGCCATCAAGATTCCAGCCAAGGTGGGATGGAGGCCAGCTTTTAAAAACAACAACCAGACAACGAAGCCGGAAACAATGGTTAAAAATTCGAAATACAACCCTCTATAGCTTAAGAAATATATAATTGCCAATAATACAAAAGCGGCACCCAACAATACAAAATTCAAGCTGCTGCTATAAAAAATTGCGATTACCAATACCGCGCCCAAATCGTCAACAATGGCAAAAGCAGTAAGAAATATTTTTAAGCTCAAGGGTACTCTATTTCCGAGTACTTTTAAAATTGCCAGTGAAAAGGCAATATCTGTAGCCATCGGAATTCCCCAACCCTTTAAGGTTTCTGGGTTTTGGTTTAAAATTATATAAATTAGTACCGGAATTATAATTCCACCGATTGCCCCAAAGAGCGGAAACATAATTTTTTTGGTTGAATTGAGTTCGCCAATTAAAAATTCACGCTTTATTTCCAACCCAATCAAAAAGAAAAAAATAGCCATTAACCCATCGTTTACCCAAAGTATCAATGGTTTTTTGAGTTCAAAACTGTCGGTTACGATACCCAATTCATACTGCCAAAAAGATTGGTAACTTTCTGAAAAGGCGGAATTGGCCCACACCAAGGCAATTATGGTTGTTGCCAAAAGCAATATTCCAGTAGAGCTTTGAAGGTTGACGAATTTTTGGAATGGAGAGAGCAGTTTTTCTTTTATCATATACTTTTTTCGAATTGGCAAGATACGAAACTCCTATATTTTTATTCTGTTTAATTATTTGGAAATCTTAAGAAACACTGCCTACTGCAACTGCATACTGCCAACTTTTTTTTACCTTTGCAACTCTTAAAAAGAAAGCAAGAATATGTTCGATAATTTAAGCGATAAGCTGGACAAAGCGCTGCACGTACTGAAAGGTCACGGCAGCATCACCGAAGTAAACGTAGCAGAGACTTTAAAGGAAGTGCGCCGTGCCCTTTTGGACGCCGACGTTAACTTTAAAACTGCAAAGGAATTTACCAATACAGTAAAAGAAAAGGCATTGGGTCAAAACGTATTAACTACGTTGCAACCCGGCCAATTGATGGTGAAATTGGTAAAAGATGAGCTTACTGAATTGATGGGTGGCGAAACCGCTGGTATCAATTTGAGCGGTACGCCAACGGTTATTTTAATGTCCGGTTTACAGGGTAGTGGTAAAACTACTTTCTCCGGAAAGCTTGCCAATTATTTAAAAACAAAAAAGTCCAAAAAACCACTTTTGGTTGCTTGTGATATATATCGTCCTGCGGCAATAAACCAGTTGCATGTGGTTGGGGACCAAATAGGCGTAGAGGTTTATAGCGAACCCGAAAATAAAAATCCAGTTCAAATTGCTCAAAACGCAATTGCACACGCCAAACAAAATGGCTTCAATGTTGTAATTGTGGATACTGCCGGTCGTCTTGCGATTGATGAAGCGATGATGACTGAAATTTCAAACGTTCACAAAGCGATCAACCCACAGGAAACACTTTTTGTGGTTGATGCCATGACCGGGCAAGATGCAGTAAATACCGCTAAGGCCTTTAATGAAAGGTTGAATTTTGATGGGGTTGTTCTTACCAAATTAGACGGTGATACCCGTGGTGGAGCTGCAATTTCCATTAAAAGTGTAGTTGATAAACCTATCAAATTCATCGGTACCGGTGAAAAGATGGATGCTATAGATGTTTTTCACCCAGCCCGTATGGCCGACCGTATTTTGGGGATGGGAGATGTTGTTTCGCTTGTGGAACGCGCACAGGAGCAGTTTGACGAAGAGGAGGCAAGAAAACTACAGAAGAAGATTGCAAAAAATCAATTCGGTTTTGACGATTTCCTAAACCAAATTCAGCAGGTTAAGAAAATGGGAAGTATGAAAGATTTGGTGGGAATGATTCCCGGCGCAGGAAAAGCGTTGAAAGATGTTGATATTGATGACGATGCTTTTAAAGGAATTGAAGCCATAATTCATTCAATGACTCCAAAAGAAAGAACCGAACCAGCAATTATAAACGGAAGTCGAAAAAAACGAATTGCATCCGGAAGTGGAACAAGCGTTCAGCAGGTAAATCAACTTTTGAAGCAATTTGACCAAATGAGCAAAATGATGAAGATGATGCAAGGCGGCGGCGGAAGAAAGATGATGCAGGCAATGGGGAAGATGAGGTAGATTTATGATGTCACCTCGAGCGCAGTCGAGAGGTCTTTAATTTTTAATTTATAGGAGTATGACCATTTTAGATGGAAAGAAAGTTTCAAACGACATAAAAAACGAAATCACTGCTGAAGTTGATAAAATGAAAGCGCGTGGTGAAAAAGTTCCACATTTAGCAGCTATTATTGTTGGAAATGATGGGGCTAGTCTTACATATGTTGGAAGCAAGGTTAAGGCATGCGAGCGCGTTGGTTTTGAGTCAACATTGGTTAAAATGCCAGATACTACCAGTGAATTAGAATTATTAAAAAAGATCAAAGAACTCAACGAAGACGACAATATTGATGGCTTCATTGTTCAGCTTCCATTGCCTCCACAAATTGATACCCAAAAAGTACTTCTTACCGTAGATCCTTCAAAAGATGTGGATGGTTTTCACCCTGAAAACTTCGGAAAAATGGCTCTGGATATGAGTACCTTTATTCCCGCAACCCCTTTCGGCATTCTTGAGTTACTGCAGCGGTATGATGTGGATACCAAAGGAAAACATACCGTAGTTATTGGAAGAAGCCATATTGTTGGCCGACCAATGAGCATTTTGATGAGCCGAAAAGGATGGCCCGGAAATAGCACGGTAACACTTACGCACAGCAACACAAAAAACATTGCCCAAATAACTACGCAGGCGGATATTATTATTTCAGCATTGGGAGTTCCAAATTTCTTGAAAGCTGAAATGGTAAAAGATGATGTTGTGATTATTGATGTTGGAATTACAAGGGTTGAAGACCCAAGTCATCCAAAAGGGTATGTAATTACCGGCGATGTGGATTTTGAAAACGTGAGCAAAAAGGCTTCGTTTATAACTCCAGTTCCCGGAGGTGTTGGCCCGATGACAATTGCAATGCTTCTTAAAAATACCCTTTTGGCAAGAGAACAGCGCAAGGTTTAAGTATTTTCACTGTTCGCCAAACGCCAATCCAAATATTTGTGAAGATCTGTTTCTATCCAGCCCATGCTGATGGATAGAACTGCCAAATCATCTATATAGCCTACGCCCGGAATGAAATCTGGCACCAAATCAAATGGGTTGAAAACATATAAAAGCGCTACCACTATAGAAGCAATTGTAAACCACGGCACATTTGGATAATTTCCTTTTTTAACGTCTTTTAGCATTGCGAACATAATCTTACCGAGTTCGGCATATTTTCGCAAAGGGCTGGCGTTACTCAATTTTTCTGAAATAGCTTCTTCATTATCCATAACTATTTCAACATCTTCATCCTTTATTTTGGTTACTTTTTCCTCTACATAATCTTCATTGATTTTGGAATCCATCATAGCGATGGTAGAGGGTTTTTTTTCTTTCTTTTTTCTGAAAAGCATATAGTTCTTTATTTGTTCCTTAAAATTAAAGAATTGAAAAAGGAATACTTTTAAAATTATGTTATAAAAATTTCTGAAGGAGTAAAATAAATAATTCGCAAGAAATAAAACTTACAACCGTTCTTCTTTGGTGGCAGTTTCGTCTTTTCCGTATTCGTTCCTATAAATACGCACAATAACCATAAAAAGACTGATAAGCAAAGGGCCAAATATTAAACCAATAAAACCGAATAGTGGAACGCCCACTATCACACCAATAAGCGTGATTAGTGGATGAACGTTGTCCAGCTTTTTTAATACGTAAAGACGAATTATATTGTCCGTTGAACCTACGACCACAAAGCCGTAAATGAGTATTCCCCATGCTTGAAAACTGTGCCCTGTGGAAAGTGTGAGCACAAAAACAGGCAGAATACCCACCAATGTTCCCACAAAAGGAATCATGCTGCCAATAGTAACAATAACGAACCAAAAGAAGGGGTCTTCAATTCCGAAAATAAGAAAACCAATAAGCGCCACAATTCCCTGCGCTATTGCGACCAATGGAATTCCAAGTGCATTGGAGCGTACCATGGCCTGAACTTCAGAGCCAATTTCCTTTAAGTTTTCGCGGTCCATCGGAATGTATTCCTTTAACGATTCTTTCAAATCAGCGCGATTTGTGAACATATAATATAGCATAAAATACATTAGCCCTATAGCGATGAAAGCATTAAAAGTTCCGCCGGCCAAATTTTGCAAATTATCAGAAAGCCAACTTGTAATTGCTCCAGGATCAATTTGGGAATTGAGATCATAACCAAACTTATCTTCCATTTTGCCCAATTGTTCCTTAAGCGCATTTACCACTTCTTCAGAATTTTGTACTGCTCTCCCAATTTTGTTGGTAAGCATCAAAATTATTCCGGCAATGGGTATAAGGATTAAAAAAAATGAAATGAGCATTAATACGGTAGCTGCAAGTGATGGGTTCCATTTTTTCTTATTCACCAATTTCGCCATCCATTTACGCATTAAAACATAAATGGTTATTGCGCCCAAAACCCCTGTGAGATATGGAAGTAACTCCCTAAAAATAAGGCTGCCCATTAATAAAATAAGCAAAATGACAAATATTTGTCGAATTATTTGAGGGGGTATTTGTTTTATCATTTGGCGAATAATTGCGTTAAGTCATTAAATGCTTTAAATTCCAGCGCATTTCCTGCAGGATCCTTAAAAAACATTGTGGCTTGTTCGCCCACTTGTCCTTCAAAGCGAATGTACGGTTCTATGATGAAAGTAATGTTTTTTTGAATCAGTTTTTCTGAAAAATCTTTAAAAGTTTTCATGTCCAATACAACTCCGAAATGCGGTATTGGCACATTTTTTCCATCTACGGGATTTATGGTTTCTTCTTCGGAGTTCTTCTCTTTTAAATGAATTACAAGTTGATGACCAAAAAAATCAAAATCTACCCAATGGTCACTGCTTCGTCCTTCGGAAAGTTCAAGCGTATCTCTGTAAAATTTTCGGCAAACGTCCAAATTGTCAACCGGAATGGCAAGATGGAAAGGTCTTAATTGGTTGCTCATTAATTATTTCTTAAAGCGTGGATTAATTCTTTTTTCTTCATTTTTGAACGTCCCTCAATACCAACATTTTTTGCTTGTGCATAAAGTTCATCTTTCGTCCAATCTTCATAAGGTTTGGCTTTACCGCCTTTTTTCCCGGCGTCTGGAGTGTTGGCGATGCGGGCAGCTTTTTCTTTGCTATATCCTTTGTCACGTAGTGCCTCGTATTGTTCTTCGTTTTTAATTCTTGGATTTGGCATAACGATATTTTTAAAACATAAAACCCTTCGAAAAACAAAGGGTTTTAAAAATTTATTAATTATGTTTGATCTGTATCTTTTCTGTTTTTAAGAAGGCCTATACCCGCAAAAAAGAACACAATACCTAATATTATTAGTGCCCAAGGGCTCATGCCAACATTCATACTGCCAAATGCGCCAAGCACCCCCATTACGAGTGCAATTCCTCCAGCAATAGTTAAAATAAAACCTAAAATCTTAATCATAATACAATTAGTTTGGATGGTTAATTGGATTAAAATTAAAGGAAAGCATTCACTATTTAATGAATGTTAACAAAACCTTTGCAGGCAAAATTTATTTGGCGGCAGGTTCCCAACCAATCATAAAGTATTTAAAAGGCGCATCATCCGGTATTTGGCTGGCTTCAACTTTTAAGTCCATATCATAGCGAAGCTCCTCGGGAAGACTTTTCTTGTCAATTGTTAAATAAACATCGGTTTCTTTCAAAAATATTACAACGGCATTTATGGTAGTTTCAATATTGTCTATGGTATAATTAGCTTTAACGTCTTTCCAAGTGCTTGCTGCAGTTAAACCTTTTTCGGTTTTATAACGTGAATCAAAAACTTGGATATTTGTTATTGTTGAATTTGGATCGCTCTCATTATCCGGTGAAAGTAGCAACAATTGTTTCCCGCCTTTTTCATAAATTTCAACTTCGCCCTGGGTTTCCAATGCATTAGGAGATGAATTTGTTTTCACAATAGAATCTTTTGCAAAAATGGAATCAATTTGTTTGATTTTTATTTCCTTGTTTAAGTTGCCAATGGAACCATTTTTAATCAGAAAAGGATCGCTCTCCTTTTTACATTGAACAAAAGCAAGTGAAACTATTCCGACTATTAAGAGTGTTTTTTTCATTTAAGTTATTATGTTACTGTGTTATTAAGTTAAAAATATTATTGTGTTATAATTTTAATGAGTCGATGAGTTTATAAGTTTAGTTTTTTACTACTGACTACTTCATCATTTTCCCTAAAATTCCCAATACACTGCGAATTACAGTTGGGCTGGAAAGGGTTTTTATCCAAGGATTTGAAGTGCTTCTACGGCTGGAAGAACTTCTGCTTGAAGATGAGGTTTTTACGGCTTCTTTTTCTTTTTGGGCTTTTTCCTTGGCTTTCTGTTTGTTGGCGATTTCAATTTTTTCGGTCAGCATTTCATAAGCGCTTTCCCGATCGGTTACTTCGTTGTATTTCGGGATAAGTTTTGAGGTTTTCAGTAAATCCTTCAATTCGCCATCTGTTAAAACGTCCATTCGGCTCATTGGGGCTCGCAGCATTGTACGGGCTAAAGGCGTTGGAATTCCCTTTTCGTTCAACGCGCTTACCAAAGCTTCGCCAATTCCCAAGGCTGTTAAAACTTCGTCGGTTTTATAATAGTCTGAAAGCGGATAATTTTCTGCTGTAAGTTTTATTGCCTTTCTGTCTTTAGCAGTAAATGCACGAAGCGCGTGTTGAATTTTTAAACCCAGTTGGCTCAAAACAGCATCGGGCACATCGGTAGGGTTTTGGGTGCAAAAATAAAGCCCCACCCCTTTGGAACGTATCAATTTTACAATACTTTCAATTTGGTTGAGCAGTGCGCTGCTGGCTTCGTTGAAAATTAAATGTGCTTCGTCAACAAAAATCACTAATTCCGGTCTGCCGCTATCGCCCTGTTCGGGAAAGGTTGAATAAATTTCAGCCAAAAGGCTTAGCATAAACGTTGAGAAAAGTTTGGGCCGATCTTGAATATCGGTCAAACGGAGAATGTTTATATACCCCATGCCGTTTTCGTCCACGCGAAGCAAATCATCGGTGTCAAAGGATTTTTCACCAAAAAACAAATCGGCGCCCTGTTGTTCCAATTCCACAACTTTCCGAAGAATGGCTCCTGTTGATGATGAAGAAATTCGGCCATAAGCATCGGCAAATTCGTCTTTTCCTTCATCTGTTGCGTATTGTAATATTTTTTTGAAATCTTTTAAGTCCAGCAATGGCATTTTGTTGTCATCACAATACTTAAAGATTACGGAAACAATTCCTGCCTGAACATCGCTCAAATCGAGGATGCGCGAAAGCAAAACCGGCCCAAATTCACTTACAGTAGCACGAAGTCTAACACCTTCTTGGTCTGAAAGTGAAAGAATTTCGGCTGGAAATTTTTTAGCTTCATATGGAAAACCAATGGCAGCGTGGCGTTCTTCAATTTTGGCATTGTTTGTTCCAGGTTCAGCAATTCCACTTAAATCACCTTTTATATCCATTAGCAATACGGGAATTCCTTTTTCAGAAAGATTTTCGGCAATTATTTGTAGCGTTTTTGTTTTTCCAGTACCAGTAGCGCCAGCAATCAATCCGTGACGGTTCAAGGTTTTCAATGGAATTTTCACGTAGGCATCTTTTACGGTTTCGCCATCAAGCATTGCTGCGCCAAGGTTTATAAAATCGCCTTTGGTAGTGTATCCGTTATTTATGTAATCAAAAAAAACTTGCTTATCAGCCATCTTTCTAAATTTTGTTCAAATGTAACAAATAAAAAAACCAAAACTCAAATCCCAAATTCCAAATAATATTCAAAATTTAATGTTCAAAATTCAAACAAGATGTTGTTACTCTTGTAGTTTACAAATTTGTATTTAAATAACTTGTATTTGAAATTTGCTTTTTTTGCAATTGTAAATTATTTGGAATTTGATGCTTGTAATTTGGAATTTTCCCCAACAATTAAAGTAATTTTGCACCAATGAAAAAAGAAGTGCAGATTTTAGTTGACAAAGGAGTAATGCTCCCATTAATGGAGGAGTTTTACACCATTCAAGGGGAAGGATTTCACAAAGGAACGGCAGCATATTTTATACGTGTTGGTGGTTGTGACGTTGGTTGCCATTGGTGTGATGTGAAGGAAAGTTGGAATGCTGAATTGCACCCTCCAACAGCAATTGAAGCAATAGTGGAAAACGCCTCGAAATATTCAAAAACCATTGTAATTACTGGCGGTGAACCACTTACTTGGGATATGGGCCCGTTGACTGAAATGCTGAAAGAGCGCGGAATGCAAACACATATTGAAACTTCCGGAGCCTACAAACTCACGGGAATTTGGGATTGGATTTGTCTTTCGCCTAAAAAAATGAAACTCCCAACGGAGGAAGTTTATAAAGCTGCGAATGAATTGAAAGTAATTGTTTTCAACAAAGACGATTTCCGTTTTGCGGAAGAACAGGCCGCTAAAGTTGGAGGGGATTGCATTCTTTATTTGCAACCAGAATGGAGCAAACGCGAAAAAATGAGCCCGTTGATTGTTGATTATGTAATGCAAAACCCAAAGTGGAAGGTTTCGTTGCAAACACACAAATATTTAAATATACCTTAAATTTAATTCCAAATAAAAAAACACCAAACTCCAATAAATTACTTTGGAATTTGGTGCATGAAATTTGTTAATTGAAATTCCTTTTTAAAAAATTCAGACTTTTTTAAAGGGAATTTCCACATAATGGTCATCCCAACCAATCATCAAAACGGTTCCTTTACCATCCGTTTTAAAAATCATTGACAGAGATTCAATAGGCGCAACGGCTTGTTCACAGGGCACTGTAATTCGGGCTACATCTTTTTCTTTTTTATAGCTGAAAGCACCCCAAACATTGGTATCGCTGTTTATTATGATGGTCCAGTTATCTTCATCAGGAATTGTGTAAAGTGTGTAAGTTCCAGGTTTCAAAATTGTACTTCCAAGTTTTAGGGGAACATAAATATCTAGTTCTGTAGCTTCATTTGCGCCAGTGCGCCATACTTCGCCATAAGGTACCACGCCACCAAAAATATCACGCCCTTTTTTTTGTGGACGACTGTAAATAACCCTGGCAAAAGGCGGGCTTTTCTTGTTAGGTCGGGCCATTGCAATATCCATTGGAGAAGCATCCATTTCCGGAAAACTTTGCGCTTGCGATGTTTGAAAAGAGAAAGCTGAAAATGCTATAAAAACTATTAAAAGTAATTTTTTCATAAAAGAGAAGTTTTTTAGGCTTAAGACCAAAATTTAATATTTGGACAAAATTTTATATGAACTCAAAATTCAATAAAATATATCATTAAACGTAAAATAAGTCGAAAATAGTGCGCAACTATTACGCCAAAATCCCAATCTATTTTAAACACTCTCAAAAGCTGGGTTTTTTCACAGGAATTTGTTAATAACTTACGGCTTATAAAATACGCAAACCCTTAATTTTATTGGGGATTTGGTTATATTTGTTCGTTACGAAAAAAAATGAAAATCATTCAAAATAAAATATGAGCGAAGAACAGAAAAAAGGCGCTTATGGCGCCGACCAAATTCAGGCTTTAGAGGGAATGGAACACGTGCGTATGCGCCCATCCATGTACATTGGCGATGTTGGCGTGCGCGGTTTGCACCATTTGGTTTATGAAGTGGTCGATAACTCCATTGACGAGGCAATGGGCGGTTATTGCGACACGATTGAAATTTGGATAAACGAAGACAACTCTATAACAGTAAAAGATAACGGGCGAGGAATACCCGTGGATCTTCATAAAAAAGAAGGCGTTTCTGCACTTCAGGTTGTAATGACTAAAATTGGAGCTGGTGGAAAGTTTGATAAGGATTCCTATAAAGTTTCTGGAGGTCTCCACGGGGTTGGGGTTTCGGTAGTGAATGCACTTTCCGAACATTTAACCGCAACTGTTCACCGGGATGGTAAAATTTGGCAACAGGAATATGAGCGCGGAAAGGCAATGTATCCCGTAAAATCAATTGGCGAAACGGATTATCGTGGAACCGTCGTTACTTTTAAACCAGATCCACAAATATTCCAGCAGTCTTTGGAATATAGCTATGATACGCTTGCCAGCAGGATGCGCGAGCTGTCTTTTTTGAATAAGGGTATTACTATCTATTTCACTGATAAAAGAGAAAAAGATGAAAACGGTGAATTTGCAACCGAAAAATTCCACAGTGAGGAAGGCTTAAAGGAATTTATCCGCTTTTTGGATGGAAACCGCGAGCCAATTATTGCTGATGTTATTGCAATGGAAGGTGAGAAAAACGATATTCCTGTTGAAGTTGCAATGGTGTATAACACTTCGTTTAACGAAAACTTACATTCCTACGTAAACAATATTAACACTCACGAAGGTGGAACGCATTTAGCCGGTTTCCGTGCTGGATTGACGCGTACCTTGAAAAAATATGCAGATGCTTCTGGTATGCTCGACAAGCTGAAGTTTGAAATTGCCGGTGATGATTTCCGTGAGGGATTGACCGCAATTATTTCGGTAAAAGTGCAGGAGCCCCAATTTGAAGGGCAAACAAAAACCAAATTGGGTAACCGCGAAGTTACTTCAGCGGTAAGCCAAGCGGTTTCTGAAATGCTCGAAAATTATTTGGAAGAACATCCCAACGATGCAAAAACGATAGTTCAAAAAGTAATTCTTGCAGCTCAGGCACGCCACGCAGCAAGAAAAGCCCGTGAAATGGTACAGCGCAAAACCGTGATGAGCGGTGGTGGTTTGCCGGGAAAACTTTCAGATTGTTCTGAACAGGACCCAGAAAAATGCGAGGTATTTCTTGTGGAGGGAGATTCGGCAGGTGGAACTGCAAAACAGGGTCGTGACCGTAATTTTCAGGCTATACTTCCACTTCGTGGAAAAATCCTCAACGTTGAAAAAGCCATGCACCACAAAGTTTTTGAAAACGAGGAAATTCGAAATATATATACAGCTCTCGGCGTAACCATTGGAACCGAAGAGGACAGCAAAGCTCTAAACCTTGAAAAACTTCGCTATCATAAAGTAGTGATTATGTGTGATGCGGATGTGGATGGTAGCCACATTGCAACGTTGATTCTTACTTTCTTTTTCCGCTATATGAAGGAATTGGTAGAGGCTGGATGTGTTTATATTGCAACTCCACCACTTTATTTGGTGAAAAAAGGCGCCAAAAAGGAATATGCTTGGAGCGATAAAGAGCGCGATATGTTAAACGAGCAGTTTGGTGGAAGCGCATCAATTCAGCGATACAAAGGTTTGGGGGAAATGAACGCCGAACAGCTTTGGGACACTACAATGAACCCTGAGTTTAGAACGCTTCGTCAGGTTACTATTGACAATGGCACCGAGGCAGATAGAATTTTCTCAATGTTGATGGGTGATGAAGTTCCGCCACGTCGTGAATTTATCGAGAAGAATGCCGTTTATGCGAATATTGACGCGTAACAAAGGCATATAATTTTTAAAAAGCCCATTTCTGAAAAATTCTGAAATGGGCTTTTTAGTTTTTAACCCTTTATTATCATTATTTTAAGGAGATAATAGTACTTTTGCACAACATTCAGAAGTAATCTGAAAGTTTAAAAATCACTCCGAAATTTCTTCGGAATAACTATAAACCATAAACATTTAATATGAAAGTAACAGTTGTAGGAGCAGGTGCTGTTGGCGCAAGTTGCGCAGAGTACATTGCCATCAAGAATTTTGCAAGCGAAGTAGTTTTGTTGGACATTAAAGAAGGATTTGCCGAAGGAAAGGCGATGGATTTGATGCAAACGGCTTCTTTAAACGGTTTCGACACAAAAATTACGGGTGTAACAAACGATTATTCCAAAACTGCGGGTAGTGATATTTGCGTAATTACGAGCGGAATTCCACGTAAACCGGGAATGACTCGTGAGGAATTGATTGGTATCAACGCTGGAATTGTGAAGGATGTTTCTTCAAATCTTGTGAAAAATTCTCCTAAAACTATTATAATCGTAGTAAGCAATCCGATGGATACGATGGCTTATTTGGTCCATAAAACTTCTGGTTTGGATAAAAATAAAATCATCGGAATGGGCGGAGCTTTGGACAGCGCTCGTTTCAAATACCGTTTGGCGGAAGCTTTGGATGCACCCATCAGCGACGTGGACGGAATGGTAATCGGCGGTCACAGCGATACCGGAATGGTGCCGTTAACAAGATTGGCAACGCGCAATAGTGTTCCCGTAAGCAAATTCATTTCAGAAGAAAGATTGAACCAAGTAATGGAAGACACCAAAGTAGGTGGTGCTACATTAACCAAGCTTTTGGGAACTTCGGCTTGGTACGCTCCGGGCGCAGCAGTTTCTGCTTTGGTTCAAGCAATTGCTTGCGACCAAAAGAAAATGTTCCCTTGCTCAGTAATGCTTGATGGTGAATACGGAATGAAGGATATCTGTATTGGTGCTCCAGTTATTTTGGGCCGAAACGGTATCGAGAAAATCGTAGAACTTGAATTGAACGATGCCGAAAAAGCACATATGAAAGAAAGCGCCGAAGGGGTTCGTAAAACGAATGATTTACTGGAACTTTAATTCCAAAATAGGAGTAGTATAATTAAACCTCACAGGTCTCGAAGACCTGTGAGGTTTTTTCATTGAAAAGCCCCAAAGGTTTAAAAAACCTTTGGAAGTTTAATTTTAAGTCTTTCAACGTAGCGGTCTTATGTCTTACGTCTTTTTTACCCGCATTTCGAAGATCCACAATCCTTGCAAGTCAAACAGCCTTCTTGGTAAATAAGCGAAGTACTGTTACAGTTTTCACACTTCTGCTTGCGAGCTTCTGTTCCATCGGCCACATAGCGTTTTAAGGCACGTGCAACGCCGTTTTTCCAAGTGTTTATACTTTCACTATCAAGTTGCAGGCTGTTGATTAATTCCACCGCTTTTTCAATTGGCATTCCGTGGCGCAGGGTGCTGGAAATCAATTTTGCATAGTTCCAAAACTCTGGGTTGAATTTATGCGAAAGACCTTCAATAGTGGTTTTATAGCCTCTTTTGTTTTTGTACTGAAAATCATAACGCGAAGTCCCGTCCTCATTTCTATTTTTTATAATCAGCCCGTCATTTACCCAGCGCGGAATTAAAATTCCATCTTCATCATCTGCAAAACCGGTAAAAATTTCATACGGTTTCCCGTCAATCAACCCTATGAAGGCAATCCATTTGTCTTTGCTGTTTTGAAAGCGAACAACATCTGCTTCCAAAATTTCTGGACGCTTGGTTGGAAAAGCGGTAAGTGTTTCGTTTTCTTCTTCCTTTTCTTCATTGGAAACCAATACCCCAGAACGCGATCCGTCACGATACACGGTAACTCCTTTGCAGCCTGCTTGCCAAGCTTCCAAATAAAGCTTGCCAACCAGCTCTTCGGTGGCATCTTCGGGTAAATTAATGGTCACCGAAATGGAGTGATCTACCCATTTTTGCACGGCGCCTTGCATCCGTACTTTGCTCATCCAATCAACATCATTGGAAGTTGCTTTGTAATACGGTGATTTCTTTACGATTTTGTTCAACTCTTCCTGGCTGTAGTTTTTATTGGTATCAAAACCGTTTGCTTCCATCCATTGCTTGAAGCGATGGTGAAAAACCACATATTCTTCCCAGCTATCGCCTACTTCATCCACAAAGTCAACACGCACATTTTTGTCGTTCGGGTTCACTTTTCTTCTTCTCTTGTAAACCGGAAGAAAAACAGGCTCTATGCCAGAAGTAGTTTGCGTCATCAAACTGGTTGTTCCTGTTGGTGCAATTGTCAATAGTGCAATATTTCTTCTGCCGTATTCAAGCATGTCATAATATAGCTTTTCATCGGCATCCTTTAGGCGAAGAATAAACGGATTGTTTTTTTCTCTTTCGCTATCGAATATTTTAAAAGGACCTCTTTCTTTCGCTGCGTAAACTGAAGCACGATAGGCTTCCAAAGCAACTGTTTTGTGGATTTTCACTGAAAAGTCAATTCCTTCGGCGCTGCCGTATTTTATTCCTAAAGCAGCCAACATATCACCTTCTGCTGTAATACCGATTCCAGTTCTTCGGCCTTCTTCGGCTTTTCTTTGAATGTTTAGCCAAAGATTTTTTTCCACTGCCTTTATTTCCTCAGCTTGCGGATCGGCGTTTATTTTGGCGAGAATGCCATCCACTTTCTCAAGTTCCAAATCGATTATGTCGTCCATAATTCGTTGTGCGATAGCAATGTGCTTTTTGAAAAGCTCAAAATTGAAGGAAGCTTTTTTAGTGAAGGGTTCTTCAACATATGAAAACAGATTTATAGCCAACAAACGGCAAGAATCGTAGGGGCAGAGCGGAATTTCACCGCACGGGTTTGTGGAAACGGTTTTGTAGCCCAAGTCTTCGTAACAATCCGGAACACTCTCCTTAATAATAGTATCCCAAAAAAGAATGCCTGGCTCGGCTGATTTCCAAGCGTTGTGGACTATTTTTTTCCAAAGTTTTCCAGCTTCGATCTCCTTTGAATATTTTGGGTCTTCGCTGAAGATTGGATATTTCTGGGTGTAGTTTTTTCCGTCTTTTACGGCTTGCATAAACTTATCATCCATACGCACTGAAACATTGGCTCCGGTCACTTTTCCCTGTTCCATTTTGGCGTCAATAAAATCTTCGGAATCTGGATGGTTTATAGATACCGAAAGCATCAAAGCGCCACGACGGCCATCCTGCGCCACTTCACGGGTTGAGTTTGAATAGCGCTCCATAAAAGGAACGATCCCAGTTGAGGTCAATGCCGAATTTTTTACAGGTGAGCCTTTTGGACGGATGTGAGAAAGATCGTGACCAACGCCACCGCGGCGTTTCATTAACTGAACCTGTTCTTGGTCTATTTTCATAATTCCGCCGTAAGAATCGGAATCACCGTCGTTACCGATTACAAAGCAATTTGAAAGCGAAGCAATTTGGTACGGATTGCCAATTCCGGCCATTGGACTACCTTGGGGCACGATGTATTTAAAATCTTTGATTGCCTCAAAAACTTCCTCTTCGCTCATTGGGTTGGCATAACGCTGCTCAATGCGCGCAATTTCTTTAGCGATGCGACGATGCATATCGTTTGGTGTTTTTTCATAAATATTGCCTTCGGAATCTTTTAGGGCATATTTATTTACCCAAACGCGAGCTGCAAGATCGTCTCCTTTAAAATATTCAACTGAAGCTTCGAAGGCTTCATCCTGTGTGTAGGTTTGCGGGGCGGGGATAGCTGTTTTTAGTTGCATATTCTGAAATTGTTTTGGTTGTTTGAATTGGAATTTTAAAGTACGTAAATATAGTAAAATAGCAATTCTATACTAGTCTTAAAATTTAAAGTTGTCAAGAATTGATTGTTAATATATTGATATGTAGCATTGTAAAAATTTATCAACAGTAAAAAGTTGACAAATTTTGAAATTTATTTATTTGTGCGATTGCTTTTATTAAAAAAGTATGTTTTAATCTTAAATAGTTTTAAAAAATGTGATGAAAGTCATTTTTTGAAAGCCTTTTTACATACTATCTTTGCCTTGTGAAAAATGTAATTCTCATAATTGCCTCCCTAATAATGCTCACAAAACCTATGTGGCCCGTGGTAGAATATGTTGTGAATTATGATTACATCGTCAAAGTGCTTTGCGAAAACAAAGACAAGCCAGAAATGCAGTGTAATGGAAAATGCCACTTGACGAAAGAATTGGCAAAAGAGGCTGGAGCCGAGGATAAAAATCCATTAAATGGCAAAACTTCAAAAACTGAAATTCCTCAATTTATTATTTCGGAAAATATTGCAGAATATATGTTTGCATCGGAAACTGAAATTTCTTCCTTTGAAAACATAGGCTATAAGCCAAATTTGAATTCTTCCCTTTATACCTCAAAAATTCTTCATCCGCCGCGGTTGGGATAATTTATTGCAAAGGTTCTTTTTGAAATTTCTACGGAATATTTCTGGGTGCCATTCTTTTTAAATTATCAAAACTATCTTAAAATGAAATTATCTATAAGTGTATTTCCCTTAAGGGTAATACTTGTGGGTGGTCTTTTGGTTGCAATGTTTTGTGGTGCCATAACATCACGATTATATGCTCAAGAAACACCCGCCGATAGCCTGAAATTGATTCAACTAAATGAAGTGATCGTAATTTCGGCAGGCAAACAATTGGATCATCAAAAACAGCGTAAACCCTTGTCCACATTGGATGAGTTTTTGGAATCGTCGCTCAGTGTAAATATGGTTAAGCGCGGCGCATACGCTTGGGAAGCAACAATGAACGATATGGCTTCGGAACGTTTGGCCGTAACCATTGACGGCATGCAGATTTTTGGCGCTTGTACTGACAAAATGGACCCAATAACTTCCTATGTGGATGTGTCTAATCTTTCGCAAGCGGAAATTGGTTCAGGCCAGCAGGGGGCTATGTTTGGAAATACCATTGGAGGCGGCATCAATTTAAAACTGGACAAAAGCAATTTTAAGCCAACTGGCTGGAATGGTTCCTTGGAAACTGCGTATGAAACCAATAACAAGATGCGTGTTTTTGGCGGCGAGCTGAATTATTCCGATGAAAAATTCTATCTAAATACTGATGCAATCTATCGTAAGGCTGAAAATTATTATGCAGGTAACGATAAAGAAGTGCTTTTTTCGCAATTTGAAAAATATAACCTTTCCATCAATTCGGGCTATAAATTAGCCGAGGACAAATCCATTTCCGCTACCTTAATATATGACGAAGCGAATGATGTGGGTTATCCTGCCTTGACAATGGATGTTTCCTTGGCGCGGGCGGTGATTGGGTCTGTGAGTTTTAATCAGGATACGTTGTTTGGAGATTTCACCAACTGGGAGTCCAAACTGTATTACAATAACATTAAACACACTATGGATGACACAAAGCGTCCGGAAGTGCCGATACATATGGATATGCCCGGCTGGAGTGAGACAGCGGGATTTTATACGCAAGCAAATTTCAACAAAGAAAAGAATCATTTCTTTTTCAAGTTGGATGGTTTTTATAATAAATCCTATGCCGAAATGACGATGTATCCAGCTGACAGCAACGAACCTTTGATGTTTATGTTAACTTGGTCGGATGTGCGCACCAAAGACGTTGGGTTTTATGCCGAAGATCACATTCCATTTGAAAAGGCTTCTTTGAAACTTTCAACACGTTTGGCTTACCATTCCAATACTGTGGCAGATGAGTTTGGGTTGAACAGCTTAAGAATTTTCTATCCAGAAATGGATAAAACAAATATCCGTTTTTTGAAAAGTTTTTCGGCGCAATACCATAAAATGCTGAATAACTTTCACTTAAATGGAGGTCTTTCTTATGGAGAGCGCGCACCTTCGGTTTCGGAAGGATATGGTTTTTATCTTTTCAATAGTTTTGATAACCACGATTACATTGGCGACCCAGATCTTAAAACTGAAAGCTCTGCGGATGCCAACCTTTCGGTAACTTATAAAAAACCAACTTTTGAGATTACCGCAGGAGCAAATTATTTTCACGTTTTCAATTATATAATTGGAGTTGTGGATAATTCGCTTAGCACAATGACTATTGGTGCCGATGGCGTTAAAATTTATACCAGCCTTGATTATGCGCAGCTTTTTAATGCTTCGCTATCGGGAAGGTATAATATTTCAAACGCTTTTAAATTATCGGGTAGTGTTTCGTACCACCGTGGTATTGACAATGAAGGCGAAAATTTGCCATTGATTAGTCCGCTTTCATTCAGAAGCGCACTCGATTTCTATAAAAACCAATATTCCGCATCGCTTTCGGTTGATGGCGCTGGGGAACAAATAAATTACAATCCTAACTATGGCGAAACGCAGACTGCGGCCTACGCCACACTTTCGGCAAGCTTTGGGAAACGTTTCTTCATAAAAGATAATGATCTTTTTTTAAAAGCTGGGATTGAAAATATTCTTGATACAAATTACTCTTCTTATACCGATTGGAACAACATTCCGCGGATGGGCAGAAATCTTTATTTAACCATTTCATATTCAATCAATTAATTATTAAAAAAACTAAATATTATAAAGATGAAAACACTAAAATATATATTCGCAATCGTTATCCTGTCAATCTCATTCGTAAGTTGTTCTGATGACAAAGATGATGACCCAATAATTTCAAATCCTGTAGAAGGTTTGACAAAAATTTATGAATTTCCATCTGCAGACCATTCTGTTGAAATCTATTCGGAAAAAACAAGCCTTGAGGTGGGTTACAATGAAATTTCCATCAGAATTAAAGATATGGCAAGCAACAAATACGTTACCAATGCCGCACCAACTTGGATGCCGATGATGCATATGGAAACTATGGAGCATTCTGCACCGCACAGTATGTTGAGCAATACTGAAGAAAGCAGTGTTTATAAAGGATATATTGTCTTTCAAATGGCAGGTAATGACACAGAATATTGGGAAGTAATGCTTAACTATAACCTTAACGGCCAAGCAATGGAAGAAATGATGAAGGTTGATGTTTCACAACCAGCAAATGGCCTGAATAAAACTCAAGTGTTTATGGGCAGTGATAATGTTCGTTATATTTTGGCTTATGTCAACCCAAAAGATCCAAAAGTTGCAATTAATGATATGCAAGCCGTACTTTACAAAATGGAGAATATGATGAGCTTTCCTTTGGTTGAAAACTACAAAATAACCGTAGATCCAAGGATGCCGGGAATGGGCAACCATAGCTCACCGAATAATGAAGACTTGACCTATAATGCCGTAACCCAAATGTATAACGGTAAATTGTCATTGACAATGACCGGCTATTGGAAAATCAATTTAAAATTGATGAATGCAAACGGAGAAGTGTTGAAAGGCGAGGACGTTACAGAGTTAAATCCTGAAAGCAGTCTTTATTTTGAATTAGAGTTCTAGTTTTTTTTGTTTATTTTATATTGTTTTAAAGACTGTAGTGATACAGTCTTTATTTTTTTATATTTGGCACGTGAACTGGAGATGGTACATTCCCGTATTAATTATTGCCCTTGCTTTTTTTGGAAATGGCTTGGAACAATCAGCGCTTCCCAATCAGGAAATTGTTGTTCAGTTTGACGCTAATTCCGTAAGTGCGGATGAGGCGCAACTCGCCGTTGCAGAGATAACAAGCCAACTAAAAGCTATTGGCGTTACCGATGTTCAAGTTTCGGAACTGCTGGATGGTAAGCTAAAGGTTACATACTACAGCACCATTGATGTAGCTGTGGTGAAGAATTTGTTTTTCAAACAAAACAAACTTCAACTTGATGATACTGCTTTCAATGAAAAGGACGGTTCTTCCAAAATTCCTTTTAGTAACGACTTTAATACCTACAAGCTAGATGTAATCAAAATTCAAAAAGATTATGGTTCAGACCTGGGTCTTCAGGGCTTGCCGGTAGCATTAAAGTCTGTAAAGGATCAATATTTAAACCAAATTGTTTCTCTTGCTACTGGCGATATTGATTTCAGTTTAAAGCAAAATTTTGAAAGTGTTGCGTATAAAAACTACCGCAATGTTTCGTTATTAATAGATACTTCTTCCCATAAAATACCAGAGGTACGCGCTGGTCCATTGTCTTAAAAGAATTCTTCGTAAAATTTTTAATGCGAAAAAATTAAAGCATCATTGAGCTTTTTTTATTTTAAAACAACGACTTCTGTATTTCAAATTCCGAAGCGTTAAAGATTAATTTTAAATAACCACGATAATTGTCAGATATAACAGCAAATCATATATTTGCGCTCCCGTTCCGAAGCCTCGGAATCGGGGTAAAAAAAATCTGACCAAAAAAAAATATATCATGCAAAACAAAGGACTAATTACTGTATTTGCCATCCTTTTTGGATTGGTAAGTATTTATCAGCTCTCCTTCACCTATGTTGCAAACAAAGTTGAAGACAGTGCTAAGGAGTTTGCCAACAGCAAATTTTCTGAAAATGAACCCCATGAGCGGGACAATGCAGAAGCCCGTTACCTTGATTCTATAGGAACCCAGTCAGTTTTCTTGGGAATAGACTATAACACCGCCAAGGAAAAGGAATTGAACAAAGGTCTTGACCTTAAAGGTGGTATTAACGTTATTCTTGAGGTTTCAGTAAAAGACATCTTGAAAGGATTGGCAAACAATACTAAAGACCCTGCATTTAATCAAGCTTTGGAGAATGCCACGGAACTTCAGAAGAATAGCCAAGATACGTACATTGAGTCTTTCTTTAAGGCTTTTGAGGCGCTTCCGGGTGAAAACGAACTTGCTTCACCAGATATTTTCTTCAATAAGAACTTAGAAGATGTAATTGATGTTGGAATGACCAACGCTCAGGTAAAACCAATTATTGAAAAGAAAATTGACGAGTCTATTACTTCAGCTTTTGAGGTACTTCGCAAGCGTATAGATAAGTTTGGCGTAACCCAACCAAATATTCAGCGTTTGGGGAAATCTGCAAGAATTCTTGTAGAACTTCCAGGGGCTAAAGATGTTGACAGGGTAAAGAAACTGCTTCAAAGTACAGCTCAGCTTGAATTCTGGGATGTATATAAATTTGATGAAATTGCAGGTTTCCTTCAAACTGCTGATGCCAAAGCTGGTGAAATTGCAATGGCAAAAACAGCTTCTGAAACGGAAACAGCAAAAACTGCTGACACTACAAAAGCTGTTACTGATTCAACCAAAACTGAAGAGGACGACGTAAGTAAACTTTTGGGCGGACAGGATGTGAAAGATTCACTTGTTGATGATAACAAAGCAAACCCAATACTGTCTAAAATGGTTTCATTGGGAAGCCAAGGTGGTCCTGTGATTGCTACTTTTAGATTAAAGGATACTTCGGTTGTAAATGGTTATTTGCGTAACCCACAAATAAAATCCTTATTGCCTACTGAATTGCGTTATGCAAAATTTGTTTGGGGTTTACCAGAAGCCAATGCACAATTGAATGGAGAGGAAACCACCGCGCTTTACGCCTTGAAAGGAAATAGAGACAATCTTCCGCCACTTGGAGGAAGTGTGGTTGTTGATGCAAGACAGGAATATGACAATTTAAGTCGTGTAGTGGTTTCTATGCAAATGAATGGGCAAGGTGCCAAAGTTTGGGAACAAATGACCGGTGATGCATACCAAAACCAGAGCCAGATTGCTATTGTTCTTGATGATATTGTTTACTCTGCACCAGGTGTAACTTCAGGCCCTATTGCTGGAGGTCGTAGCCAGATTTCTGGAAACTTTACAGTGCCGCAAGGTCAGGATTTAGCTAACGTATTGCGCGCGGGTAAACTGCCTGCTTCAGCAGAGATTATTCAAGGAGAAGTTGTAGGGCCAACATTGGGTCACGAGGCAATTGATAGTGGAGTAATGTCTTTCGCTATTGCACTTTTTATTGTGCTTTTATGGATGATTGGTTATTATGGCAAAGCAGGTATTTTTGCTGATGTTGCTTTGATAGTAAACATCCTGTTTATCTTCGGAATATTAGCGGGTCTTGGAGCAGTACTTACATTGCCTGGTATTGCTGGTATCGTATTGACCGTAGGTATGTCGGTAGATGCAAACGTACTTATCTTTGAAAGGATTAAAGAAGAACTTGCAAAAGGTAAGGCGCAAAAAGATGCCATTAAGGATGGTTTCAACAACGCGTTGTCCTCAATCCTTGATGCCAACATTACTACTGGTCTAACTGGTTTAATTCTATTGGTATTCGGAACTGGGCCAATACAAGGTTTTGCAACTACCTTATTAATTGGTATTGCTACTTCATTGTTTACGGCTATTTTCATCACAAGATTGTTTATAGACAGCTACACCAAAAATGGGAAAGCATTGCCTTGTTCAACATCTTTAACAAAAAATCTTTTCAAAAATGTAAATATTCAATTCTTGAGAAAACGTAAGATTGCTTATGTAATTTCTGGAATTATGCTTTTGATAAGTATTACTTCATTGTTCACAATTGGACTTAACCAAGGTGTTGATTTTGTAGGTGGACGTACCTATACCGTTCGTTTTGAAAAAGATGTAAATTCACAGGAAATTCAGAACAATCTTATTCAAACTTTCGGAAGTGCCGAGGCAAAAACCTATGGTGGAGACAACCAATTGAAGATCACAACCAAATATAAGGTTGACGAAACCGGTACCGAAGTAGATGAAGAAATAGAGCACATGCTTTTTGAAACCGTTAAAAAGGATATGCCTGCAGGAATGACCTATGAAGACTTCGTTGGAGACAGAGAAGGAAAAACCATCGGAAGAATGGAGTACTATAAGGTGAGCCCTACTATTGCGGATGATATTAAGAAAGACTCATTTTGGGCCGTATTTGGTTCTTTGGTTGTAGTTTTCCTTTACATTCTTTTGCGCTTTAGAAGATGGCAATTTAGTTTGGGAGCCGTTTTGGCGGTATTCCACGACGTTTTGATTGTACTTGGGGTTTTCTCTTTAACCTATAGATTCATGCCTTTCAGTATGGAGATTGATCAAGCTTTTATCGCGGCGATTCTTACCGTGATTGGTTACTCGCTGAATGATACGGTAATTGTGTTTGACCGTATTCGTGAATACTTCGGTGAACACCCGAGCTGGAAAATGAGCCGAATTATTGATGTGGCCTTGAATAGCACATTGAGTAGAACTTTGAACACCTCATTCACAACTCTTATCGTGTTGTTGTGTATGTTCTTCCTTGGTGCAGAATCCATCCGTGGTTTGTTGTTCGCAATTATTGTAGGTATTGTGGTTGGTACGTATTCATCGTTGTTCATCGCGACGCCTATTATGTATGATACCGTAAAGCGCAAAAAAATCGAGGATTTAATTGATAAAAAAGAAGAAGAAGGCACTCCGGTATTGGATGCATAAGTTTTTCTTAATATAAATTAAAAAGCCCTTTCCAAACGGAAAGGGCTTTTTGTTTTTGAAATGTCTCTATTGTAAAAACTTTAAGAGCTAAAAGCTGTAATTAATTTTTTGTAAACTTAATTTTATCACCTTTTTCAAGCTTCCATTCATCAGAAAGTCCGGCATTTATTTCCAATACATATTGTGAAGCAGCCTCGGAAGGAAGGGATGTCTCATCAAAAGACTTGGCGTTTTTTTGAAAACTCACTATTTCCATTTCAGAATTTATATAAATTATATCGAGTGGAATTTCGGTGTTTTTCATATAAAAAGAACGCTGTCGCGAATCTTTGAATACAAATAACATTCCTTGATTTTTAGCCATAGAGTGACGATACATCAAGCCCGTTTGGGTTGAGTATTCATCATCAGCTATTTCAATATCGAGTTTTGCGATGATAGAATCATTTTCGGCTTTCAATAAAGTAAGCTCGCCCTCTTTAGTAAAGGAAATTTCCTTTGTAAGACTTTTGCTTTCTGAATTTTTGCTGTCCTTACAATTATAAAAGGAAAAGAGTGAAGCCACGATTGCAGCGGAAATAAATATTTTTTTCATATCTAAAAGAATAAAATAGAAGAAACCTTAAATTCCCTCTTCAGAGGTTAGGGGGCTTTTTTTTGAAGCTTTCCACATAATATAGACTCCTGCAATGATAAAAGGAATGCTAAGCCATTGCCCGGTAGAAAGCAAACCTAGCGCAGACTCAAATCCACCTTGGCTTTCTTTTACATATTCCACCAAAAAACGAACTGTAAAAAGAAGAATTAAAAACACTCCGAAAATGTAACCAATCTGTTTTCTGCGTTCCGTTTTCCAGTATAAATACCAGCAGACCAAGAATACAATTACATAGCCAGCAGCTTCATAAAGTTGTGCCGGATGCCGAAAAGGAACAGAGTTCAACAATTCAGAAAACTGCGGATTGTGCACTATGGCGTCATACGCTTTGCCGGAATCTTTAATTCCTGTGGCGTTCACGGCATCCTGTTTGCGGATGCCTTCGTGCACAAAACGAACCCCCAAAGGAAAATCTCCGGAAGGCTTTCCAATAATTTCAGAATTCATAAAATTCCCAATTCTCACGAAAATTCCCCCAGCAGCTACTGCAATAACAATACGATCCATGATCCATAAAAATGGCTTTTTGATAACGTTTTTAGTGTAGTAATACATTGCAATAAGGATGGCAATTGCAGCGCCATGACTTGCTAAACCTTGAAATCCCGTAAATTCAAATTCTGGAACAGTTTGTATTGGCAGAAACACTGAAAGCGGATCTTCCACAAAAAGCTCGGGCTGATAAAAAATAACATGCCCCAAACGTGCTCCAGCTAAAACAGCTACAACCATATAGATAAAAAGACTGTCCAGTTTTTCCTGCGGTTGGCCTTCTCTTTCATAAATCTTTTTAGTGAGTATCCAGCCCAGCGTAAATGCTACAACAAACATCAAGCTGTAATAACGAATCATAAAAAAACCAAGGTCAATCCCTTCAGAAGGGTTCCAGGTAAAACTTAAATAGTGCATAACGGAGTTTTTATTGAGCAGCGTAAAGATACTAAAAGCCAAAAAGTATTTTCAAACATATTTTTATTTGTTTTTCGGGGGAACTGGATCGTAACCAGAACCTCCCCATGGGTTGCAACTGGCTATTCGTTTTGCGGCAAGCCAACTACCTTTCAGTAAGCCGTGGGTTTGTAGTGCTTCAACTGCATAATGCGAACAAGTAGGCGTGTAACGACAGCTTGAAGGCAATAATGGTGAAATAAAATTTTGATACCCTTTTATCAATAAAACAAAAGGATATGTAAGTATGTTTTTCACGTAAAAATTAATTTAATGAAAAAGTAGTTCCGTCTTTCCCATCTTTCAGTTGAATTCCTTTTGCTGAAAGTTCATCTCGAATTTTATCGCTCATCGCGAAATCTTTATTGGCGCGGGCTTGGTTTCTCAATTGAATAAGAAGTTCAACCGCGGCTGAAAGTTTTTCGCCGTCCTGTGAGTTTTCTGAAACGTTGTCTTCCAGCCCTAAAACATCAAAAAGAAAATCATTCATCGTTTGCTTTAGCAATTCCAAATCGTTTGCGGAAATGGTTTCTTTTTCTTCCTTTAAGGAATTTACGAATTTAACTGCTTCAAAAAGATGCGCTATTAAAATTGGACTGTTGAAATCATCATTCATGGCATCATAACATGCTTTTCGCCAGCTTTCAATATCTAAGCTGCTTTTTTCCGAAGCAACAATATCTTTTAATATTCTTTGTGCATCCATCAACCGATTAAATCCTTTTTCGGAAGCTTCCAAAGCATCATTGCTGAAATCCAAAATACTTCTGTAATGCGCTTGGTACATAAAGAATTTAGTAACAGTAGGAGAGAACGGCTTGCTCAAAATATCGTTTTCACCAGAAAACATTTCATTCGGGAGAATAAAATTTCCGGTGGATTTTGACATTTTTTTGCCATTCAACGTAAGCATATTTGCATGCATCCAATAATTTACGGGTGAAGTGTGGTTGCAAGCTTCGGCTTGTGCAATCTCGCATTCGTGATGTGGAAATTTAAGATCCATTCCACCGCCGTGAATGTCGAAATTATTCCCTAAATATTTTGTACTCATTGCAGTACATTCCAAATGCCAACCGGGGAAACCTTCGCTCCACGGCGATGGCCAGCGCATAATGTGTTGCGGTTCGGCTTTTTTCCAAAGTGCAAAATCCTGTGGGTTTTTCTTATCGGTTTGTGCGGAAAGTTCACGGGTGTTGGCGATCATATCTTCTAGTTTCCTTCCGCTCAATTTTCCGTAATTGTTGGTTTCGTTGAATTTGAGGACGTCAAAATAAACAGAGCCGTTTTTTTCATAGGCAAAACCCTCTTCAATTATTTTTTCGACAATGTGGATTTGTTCGTAAATATGTCCGGTAGCAGTGGGTTCAATACTTGGTGGCAATGCATTGAACTTTGCCATTGTAGTGTGAAAATCCACAGTGTATTTTTGCACCACTTCCATAGGTTCCAATTGCTCGATTCTGGCTTTTTTCAGAATTGGATCGTCGCCGCTTTCGCCGTCGTTTTCCAAATGGCCTGCGTCGGTAATATTACGAACGTACCGAACTTTGTAGCCCAAATGTTTCAAATAGCGAAAAACCAAATCAAAAGAAAGAAAGGTCCGGCAATTTCCTAAATGCACATTGCTGTAAACCGTAGGCCCGCAAACGTACATTCCCACTGCGCCTTCGTGAATTGGAGTGAATTTTTCTTTACTTTTTGAAAGTGAATTGTATATATAAAGGTCTTGTTGTTTCAATTTTTGGAATTTGGTATTTGAAATTTGGATTTTTCGATTAAAACTCAGTATCCAGTTTTATATAATCTAAAAATTCACGGCGGGTTTCCGAATTTTTAAATGCGCCACCAAACTCGCTTGTTACGGTACTACTGTCAATATCACGAATTCCTCGGGAATTTACGCAGAGGTGTTTGGCGTCAATTACACAGGCAACGTCTTCAGTATTTAAAACCTGTTGCAGTTCTTTCACGATTTGCATCGTCAACCTTTCCTGTACCTGTGGGCGTTTTGCATAATAATCAACAATTCGATTCATTTTTGAAAGCCCAACCACAGAACCGTTGGAAATGTAGGCAATATGTGCTTTCCCAACAATGGGAAGCAAATGGTGCTCACAAGTAGAGTAGAGGGTAATGTTTTTCTCTACCAGCATTTCCTGGTATTTGTATTTATTCTCAAAAGTGGAGGCCTTTGGTCTTCTGTCAGGATGAAGCCCACCGAAAATTTCTTGTACAAACATTTTTGCAACACGGGTAGGTGTGCCTTTCAAACTATCATCAGTAAGATCGAGGCCCAAGGTGTGCATAATATTTTGAACATCTTTTTTGATGCTTGCAATTTTTTCAATATCGCTCAACTCAAAAGCATCAGGGCGCATAGGCGTTTCTGTGGAACTGCCGATGTGATCATTACCCATTGCTTCTATCTCTTTTAGGTGTTTTTCTAAATCCATCTATTAAAATATCTTTTCCTTTAGGCCTGCAAAGATACGTAATAGCATTTTGGTACTGAAAACTCGAACTTCTTATTTTTAAGACTTTAAACCTTCTATTTTCATAAAATTTTCTTAATTTTCGCAAAAAAATTATTTGAACTACATGAAAAAGACCCCCTTTTTAATCGCCTTTCTTTTTGTTTCTTTAATATATGGACAACAAAATACTGTTTCAGATTATGAAACAGCAATTTCCATGGAGCCATCTCAGGTTGTTTCTAGCTCAATTTTGAGCTTTGAATTTCCTGAGGCAAAAACCGTAAAATATATAATATCGTCGGGCAATGATGATGTTATTACAAAAGAAATAAGTAAAAACACAGGCTCTCAAATATTAAAAACTGATTTTTCTTTTTTAGAAAACGGATTGTATGAAATACGGTTTATAATTGACGATATGGAAGTAAAAATAATTCCATTTAGTAAAATCTAAAAAACTAAAACTCCTCTATAGCATTAATATCCCCCTCAATGAAAAAATTAATACTCTTACTAGCACTTTCTTTAATCTCTTTTAAAGCTGTACAAGCTCAGGTATGTGATATCTTGATTCCTATTTGTGACAGTCAAGATGGTCTGCAGAACAATGCCATAGATCCTTCTCCTGTAACTATAGACACTGGTTGTCAAATTTTATCGGGAACGAGAACTATTTGGTTCAGATTGGCTATTATTCAGGCCACAAACTTTACATTTCAAATAGAACCAACTGGAGATGTGGATTATGATTTTGCAGTATGGGTCAACGCAGATTGTAATAATCTTGGCGTTGCAGATAGAGCTAGTTATGATGCTCCGGCAGTAGGTGAATACGATACGGGTTTGAACCTTATAGCAACGGATTTTTGTGAAACTGCCATTGGGGATGGACAGGTTCAGTTTATAAGTCTGGTTCCGGGCGATGAGGTAATAATTGTAGTTGATAGATTTTCAAATACTCCAGATATTTTTAACTTAACTTTTGGCGATCCAGATGCTTTTGATTGCTCAATTGTACAAACATCAGCCTGTGATGGAGATACAGTGGTTCTAGATGCTACAAATCCAAATGCTCTAGGGTATGAATGGTTTTATGAAAATCCTATAGGATCAGGCACTTTTTTACCGTTTTTTCCAGCTGAAACATCTCCTACTTTATCTGTTACTGCAACTGGATATTACAAAGCAGATATATTTTTGCCAGCTGGTGTTACTGATTCAGAATACTTTGATGTAGTTTTCTACCCTCAGCCTGTAATTGCAAGTCGTCCACAAAATATTGAGATTTGTGATGATGGTACCAATCCCGGAATTTTTGATTTGACGGAAAATGATGATGATGTTCTTGGTGGGCAAGATCCTGCTTTTATTATTACATATCACCATTCTCAGTTAGACGCGGAAAACAACGCAAACCCAATAGTTCCTCCAAATGCATATCCTATTGTTGGTACTTCTGAAACAATTTGGGTCCGTATTGAAGAGCCGAGCGGAACTTGTTACGCGATAGATTTTTTTGAAATTAGCTTTGCAGCCGCTACTGCAACAGCTCCCGCAAGTCCATATAACTTATGTGATGTGGGTGTCCCCGGACAAGAATCTATTAATTTAAATACCACTTTTGATACCGTTATTCTTAATGGACAAGATCCCTTGCAATATACAGTAACTTATCATGCTAACCCTGCAGATGCAATTGCTGGTATTAACCCATTGTCCCAGCCACATGTAGTTACTGGATCTCAATTTATTTTTGCACGAGTTGAAAATAATACTGTTCCAAGTTGTTTTGCAACCACTCAATTTAACCTTGTTCTTGCGCCCCAGCCCGTTGCGAACGCGCCTGTCAATTTGTACCAGTGCGATTACGGCACCACAGCTGGCGTCTTCAACCTGACCGACAACGACGCTAACATCCTTGGAGGGCAGGACCCTGCTCTTTTCACGATCAAGTACTACCAGAGCTACCAGGACAGTTTTGACGACACGAACGAGATCCTTGGGGGCGTTCACATCATCGTGCCTCCTTCGCCCCAGACGATCTATGCGCGTATCGAGGACAACACGGGCAGCTGTTTTGACCTTACGGACTTCAAGATCTACTTCAGCCGTGCGATCGCTGGCCTGGTGCCGGTGAACGCGAGCTATTGCGATGCGGACGGTGACGGCGGTGAGTTCGTGGACCTTGCGGCGGAGTTCAACCCTTTCGTTCTTGACGGTGAGCCCTCCTCGCGCTACAACATCACCTACCACGGCAGCCAGGCCGATGCGGACGCGGACGCCAACCCGCTGCCGAACCCCTATTTCGTGGCCGCCCCCGGGGAGACCGTCTACATCCGTCTGGAGAACCGCAACGACAATACGTGCGTTGACACCACCCAGCACGTGGACCTTATCATCGACTCGCTTCCGACGATCAACGGCACCCCCCCGAACCTGGTGCTGTGCGACGACAACAACGACGGGTTCATGCCGTTCGACCTTACGCTCCAGACACCGGTGATCACCTTGGGCGACCCCACCCTTACGGTGAGCTACCACGGGACCCTTGTGGACGCGCAGAACAATGCGCTGCCCTTGCCCAACCCCTACATCAACGACCAGCGCTATTTGGACGTGCCCATTACCGATCCGGCGGACCCGGACTATGGCACCGGGGGCGTTTGGGCCCGCGTGGGCAGTACCACCAGTAGCTGTACGGTGGTAGTTCCCTTTGCCCTGGAAGTGCGCTTTTCCCCGGTGGGCACCGCCCCGGCGGAACCGCTGCGCATGTGCGACGACGCCGTTGCCGATGGGCTGACCTTCTTCGACCTTACCGTGGTGGCGCCCGAGGTGCTCGGCACCCTGGACCCCCTGGGCTTTGACCTGTACTATTACGAGGACTTCAACGATGCCGTGACGGCTGGCGACCTGGCCATCAGCGCGCCCGATTTCTCGCAGGCCATCCCGGACCCCACCAACTTTTTGAACAGTACCAACCCACAGGACATCTATATATTGATCGTGAGCAATGCCGGGGGTACCATCCCCCCGAACCCCAACAGTGCCGAGGGCTGTTATGATATCGTTACCCTGACGTTGATCGTGGACCCGCGCCCGGATGACCTCGGTCCCTTCGAGATGCAGCTGTGCGATGACGAGCTGCAGGGCAGTACCCTGGACGATGAGATCTCCACCTTCGACCTTACCAGCCAGGACCCGTTGGTGACCAACGGCGACCCCACCATCATGGTGGAGTGGTTCCTGAGCTATGCCGATGAGGCCGCTGACCTTCCGATCCCCAACCCGACCACGTTCCAGAACACCAATACCCCGCAGACGGTCATAGGCAGGGTCCTCTCTGGCCGCGGCTGCAAAACATTGGTCACCCTGACGCTGACCGTACTTCCGAACCCCAGCCCGAACACCGCCCCGGACCCCCTGGAGCTCTGCGATGACGATGACGATGGACTTGTCGGCGGTTGGGACCTTACCTTGGCCGATGCCGACATCATCGATGGCGAGGCCGATGTCTCGGTGCTTTACTATGAGGATATCAACGTTGCCATGGCGGGCGTTCCCGGTACGGAGATCATTATGCCCTATACCAACACGGTCCCCTTTAGCCAGACGGTATATGCACGGGTGCAAAAGACCGTTCCTCCGGCCACCGTTGGCTGTTTCACCATTGTGGAGCTGCAGCTGATCGTGATAGCCCTTCCGGAGAAGCCCCAGAGCCCACCGTTCGCAGACCCCTTTATCGGGTGCGACGAGAGCGGAAGCGGCACGGCCATCTTTGACCTGACCCTTCAGGATGATGGCGTGCTCGGGGACCAGTTGCCCGTAAACTTTTTGCCCATTACCTATTACGAGCTGGAGGCCGATGCCGATGCCGGGATCCCCGGGACGGAGATCCCCAACCCGTCCACGTACATAAGCGCCGGTGCGCCGCAGATCATTTGGGTGCGCCTGGAGAGCCTGATCACGGGCTGTGCGCGGGTGACCCCCTTTGCGCTCGAGGTCGAGCTTTTCCCCACCATTGGGCTGGGGAACGACCTGACCCTCTGCGACGACCTTGTGAACGGCAGTACCGCGGACGACGGCCTTTCCACCTTTGACCTTACCGTGAACACGCCCCTGATCACCTTGGGCGACCCCGGCCTTGACGTTTTCTATTACGCCACGGCCGTGGACCAGGCCAACAACAACCCGATCCCCGATCCCTCGGCCTACCAGAACATCATCAGCCCCCAGCAGCAGATCTTCGTGACCGCCTATAGCCAGAACGGCTGCAGGGCCACCAATACCTTTTTCATTACGGTGGAGCCCACGCCCGCCGCCTTTTCGCCGGGCAGTATGATCGCCTGCGACTCCGACAACGACGGGTTTGCCCTTTTCGATCTTGCCACGCAGGACGCTTTGATCACCGCCAGCGACCCCAACCTTACGGTAAGCTACCACAAGACCCTTTTGGATGCCGAGAACAATGTGCTCCCGATCACGGTCCCTTACGAGAACGACCAGATATACCTTGACCTCCCGGTCACCGATCCGGCGGATCCCGCCTATGGTACCGGGGGTGTATGGGCACGTGTGGAGACCACCGTGAACAGCTGCCACAGGACCATATCATTTGCCCTGGAGGTCCACACCTCGCCGGTTGCCACCGAGCCGGAGCCCTTGCGCAAGTGCGACGATGCCGTGGCCGATGGCTTTACGCTCTTTGACCTGACGGAAGTAGCGGCAGAGGTACTTGGCGCGCTCGACCCGGCAGGCTTCGACCTTTATTATTATGAGAACCTTGCCGACGCACAGTTGGCCGGGGACCTTGCCCTGATCGCGCCGGACTATTCGGCGGCCATCGGCAACCCTGGCGCCTATACCAACACGGCCAACCCGCAGGACATCTATATCCTGGTAGTGGGCAACGCAGCCAGTAGCATCCCGCCGAACCCCAATGGGGCGGAGGGCTGTTATGACATAGTTACCCTTACCCTTATCGTGGATCCGGTCCCGGCCAACAACGGCCCGCTGGAGATGGCCCTCTGCGATGACGAGCTGCAGGGCAGTGCCCCGGACGATGAGATCTCGACCTTTGACCTTACCACCCAGAACATCCTGGTGACCGGGGGCGACCCCAACCTAACGGTACAATGGTACGCCACCCCTGCCGATGAGGCAGCGGACAACCCCATCGTGGACCCTACGATGTACCAGAACATAGCCACGCCACAGACGGTGATAGCGCGGGTGACCTCTGAGTTTGGATGTTCCAACAGGACCACGCTCACGCTTACGGTACTTCCCAACCCGAGCCCGAAGATGGACCCCGAGCCCCTCGTACAGTGCGACGATGACGATGACGGAATCAGGGACGGCTTTGTGCTTACGGACCGCGATGCAGAGATACTGGACGGCGAGACCAATGTGACCATATTATATTACGGGACCGAGCAGGAAGCGATCGATGCCGTTCCCGGAACAGAACTGACGAGCCCTTACACCAACACGGTGCCCTACAGCCAGATCGTGTTCGCGAGGGTAACGAACAACGTGCCGCCGGAGCTCCTTCCGTGCTACACCATAGTGGAGCTGGAGCTCATCGTGGTCCCGTTGCCAGATGCGCCCGACGCCACCCTGCAGGATCCGTTGACAGCCTGCGACGATGACGGCGATGGCCAGGCGATCTTTGATCTCACGGTACAGGATGCGGCGGTCTATGGCGTACAGGACCCTGTAAATTTTGCGCCGATAACCTATTACGAAGACCAGGCCGATGCCGAAGCAGGCATCAACGCCATCAATCCAGCGGATGCCTTCCAGAGCGGTGGGCAGACCATCTGGGTACGTTTGGAAAGTCTGGATACGGGCTGTGCGAGGGTATCCTCCTTTGAGATCGAGGTGGGCCAATACCCCGGAACGGGACTGGCGGACGACCTAGTGCTCTGTGATGACGAGCTCAACGGCAGCACCAATGACGATGGCATCTCCACCTTCGATTTGACGGTGAACACCCCGGTCCTTACCGGCGGCGACCCGACCCTGGCGGTCTATTACTACGCCAGCCAGGACGACCGGGACAACGACATCCGTATCGTAAGCCCCGGTGCCTACCAGAACGTTGTGGTCCCCCAGCAGGAAATATTCGTTGCCGTAGTGGGCCAGAACACCTGTAGGGCGCTGCTGAGCTTCCTTATCACCGTAAGCCCGAACCCGACACCCGTAGCGCCGACCCCGTTGGTAGCCTGCGATGTGGACAGCGACGGCTTTACGTTCTTTGATCTGGAGAGCAAGACCGCGGAGATCCGCGGCGGTGACCCGACCCTTCTGATTACCTACCACGAGAGCCTATTTGACGCCACCACGGGCAACTTCCCGCTGGCCAGCCCTTATGAGAACATCTTTGCCTTCAACCAGACCATCTACGTGCGTGCGGCATACAGCGCCCCACCTGCGGGCACGGGCTGTTATACTATTGTGACCCTGGAGCTTATCGTGAACCCATCGCCCGTGGTTCCACAGGACTTGCCCACTCTTATTGAATGTGTTGAGGGCTACGGAGGCTTTGCAGTGTTTGATTTAACAGTACAAGAAGAGTTGATATTAGGAAATCCGCCGCAAACAGATGTTACGATTACATATTACCTGACCGAAGCGGATGCTATTGCAGGAACAAACTTTATTGCACAGCCTGAGGCATTTACCAACACTGTTGTCAATTACCAAACTATTTGGGTTCGAGTAGATGATAATCTTACTGAGTGTTTCGCCGTAGGTAGTTTTAATATCTGGGTAAAACGTGCTAAGCCATTTAGGGTTCCAACCCCCTTGGTACTGTGTGATGATCTTGGGGATGAAAATGATGGTATTACCACTTTTGATCTCACACAGAAGAATAGTGAAATAACTTTTGGAGATTTAACTCTGGGTGTTTCCTACTTCCTCACCGAGCAGGATGCCCAAAATGACGAGAACCGTATTGATCCCGAGACTGCATACATTAACCAGGACGTCAACGGCAATCCTATAAATCCACAAGTTTTGTATGTACGTATAGAAGAAGGTAATTACCAGTATTCGTGTGTGCAATTTACTACCCTGACCTTGAAGGTTGTTCCCAATCCAAAGCCAGTGGAACCTGAACCTATTATGAAATGTGATGTGAATATAATAATACCCCCTGGCCCTTATGACGAAACAGAGATTTTTAATCTTACAATCCGTGAGAGAGAGATTCTTAATGGAAACAGCTGGACGATTGGCTACTTTGAAAGTTATGACGATGCCGTTAATGAGACCAATGAAATAACAGGAGCAAGGGCATACCAGAACACCAGCAACCCGCAGATAATCTATGTGCGCACCACCAATCCAAACTCCCTGTGTTTTGAGATCGTGGAGCTGGAACTGATCGTGAACCCATTGCCGGACGACACCGCGGTGATATCACCTTATATCGTGTGCGCTCCGAACGACAGCGAGATAGGGGTGTTCAACCTGGAGACGAAAGTGGACGAGATCCTTGGCGGCCAGCCCCAGCCCCAGTTTGAAGTGACGTTTTATTTAACTGCGCTTGATGCTGAAATTGGAGTAAATCCTATTATAAACTCCACAACATACCAAAATAAAGATGCCAACAACAATGCGATAAACCCACAAACTATATACACGAGCATATTGAATACGGAAACGCGTTGTGCAATCGGAGGTGTCCAAAGCTTTGAATTGATCGTGCAGAAAGGTGCCATTGCGGTTACACCGGCAGCACCATTTATCATCTGCGACAACACGCCGCCGAGCGATGGCTTTGCCGAGTTCGACCTGGACGATGTTACCAACCAGCAGGTATCCGACCTCCGTGCCGAGATACTGGCCGGGCAGGATCCGCTGGTCTATGGCATCACCTTCCACGTGACCCTTGAAGAGGCCGAGGCCGGGACGAACCCGATGGCCTTCCCGTACACGAACATCATCAACCCGCAGCGCATCTACGTTCGGGTTACCAATACGGACAACCTGTACGAGCCCCAGTGCTACGCGGTGGTGGACCTGGTACTGAAGGTCGAGCAATTGGAGGACATCCTTCTTGACGGCGACTACCGCCTGTGCGTGGACGAGAACGGCAACCCGATCCCTTCGGAGGAGGGGGGCGCCTCGCCGCCGACCATCGACACGGGGCTTGACCCGGCGCTGTACACCTTCCAGTGGGAACTGGACGGGGTGATCCTCGTTGGGGAGACCGGGCCCTCGATCATTGCGCTGCAGGGCGGGGTCTATACGGTGACCTATACCGAGCTTTCCTCGGCCTGTTCGAACAGTGTTAGCGCCACGGTGACCGTATCGTCGCCGCCGTTCACGTATGAGGCGAACCTGATCAACGGTGCCTTTGCGGGCAACCATATCATTGAGGTCATTGCCACCGGCAACGGTACCTACCAGTACCAGTTGGACAACGGCCCGTTCCAGGACAGCAACATCTTTGAGAACGTGGCCCCGGGCAACCATACCGTCACCATCAGGGACATCTACGGCTGCGGCAGCGTGACCTTCGATGTCGGGGTGATCGACTACCCGCCGTACTTTACGCCCAACAATGACGGCTACCACGACACCTGGAACATCATCGGCATCGCCTCGGGCGACCCTACGGCGAAAATCTATATCTTTGACCGCTTCGGCAAGCTGCTCAAGCAGCTGAGCCCGCTGGGCCCGGGATGGAACGGTACCTATAACGGCAGCCCGCTGCCCTCGAGCGACTACTGGTTCCGCGTGGAGTACACCGAGGACGGGAACGCAAAAGAATTTAAAGGACATTTTACCCTAAAACGATAAATAGAGAAATAATAATAAAACCAAAGCCCCGCATTGTGTGCGGGGCTTTTTAGTTTTGATAATTTGTTTGATATTAATTAAATTAAAGAGATTGTATTTTAATTTTAATAAAGATTAATTAATACTTATTATTTCAGAAGAATAAAAGGACTGATTAAAAATTAAAGCCAAGGGATAGGATGAAATTGCTGTATATAGTATTAATGTTGGCAACATCCGTCAAACCTACTGAATATAGTTGTTGGTTGCGTTCTTGTTCAGATCTGGAATAGGCAAGATCAAAAGTGTAACGTCCAAAATTATAGCCTGCACCTAAAGAGAAGCCTGTAAGATCTCCAACTATTTCAGAGTTTTGATATGGACTTTCTTCATAGTGAAAACCACCTCTTAGGCTTAATTGATAAATTCTATATTCAGCACCAGCTTTAAATATTGAAGTGCCTTTTAGGGTATTATCAATTGTATTGTTTAAATCATTGAATGAATTGTTATAGGAGTCATTTATTTGGCTAAATTCTATGGAGGAATAGTCTTTATAGGAATAGTCAAAACTAATCAATCCACTTTGCCCAAAAATATAGGCTGCGCTGGCGGTAACTTTTGCGGGTGTGCGAAGGGTGTAATCTTCGTAAACATTTATTATGTTTGGATCTATATATTCATTTATGGTTTGCCCATCAAAAAAACGACGGCTTTCGAGATATTGGCTTGTTTCTTCAGAAATTTGGTACCAAGTTGGAGAGTCTAAGCTAAGTCCAAGGCGAAAATTATTTGCGATTTTCGCAATAGCTCCAATTTGAGCAGAAATTCCAGCACCATTCACAGAGAGGTTGTTTTCAAAGCCTATTCTGTTCACAATAGACCCGGGGTTGCTGTTATTCTCCAATAGAAATGAACTTTGGTCGAAATTTATTGTATGAGTGTTTATATTAATTCCTAAGAAATATTTATCGGTAATCTGCGTAGCAAAGTTTATTGAAAATTTACTGTTATATCCTTGTGAAAGATAGGCATACTCCTGATTAAAGCTTCCACTGGCAATGTTTGAAACATATGCTGTGTTTGAAGGATTGTTGGGGTCAACAGGATCAAAAATAAACCCTTGATAACCTAAAAATGCATTTTGGGCGATGCTTCCTTCAGAACCACCTAGATATTGATATAAGTCTGAAATTGATTCGCCAGATTGCAACTGCAAAAAGCTTAAAGGTATGCCTTGGGCTTGTTCCAAAAAGAAACTTCCGATGGAGTTATTTCCAGTTCCTGAAATGTATAGTTCATTATCAAAACTTTTGGTAGTGTCATAATTTACTCCAATAGTGAATTTTTTGAAAGCAGATTCTTCGTTTGAATTATTTATCACGAAAATGCCTCCCAACTGATTTAGAGTAATGTTGTCTGAAAAAGCTTTTTCAGTACTATTAAAATATTTTGCTTTATTTTCTACATCAAATAAAGAAGTAGAAAGTAATAAGTTTGAATTTAGGAAAACAGCTCCTCCCGCTGGATTGACACTTATTGCAGAGAAATCTCCACCCAAAGCACCCATGGCTCCACTGAGTGCTGTGAAACGAGCAGTCCCAATATTTTGTTCGGTACTATAGCGCAAGCCATCTGTAGTGTTTTGAGCGGTTACAACTACCGCTGAAACGAGAGTTATAAGTATTAATGATATTTTTTTCATCTATTTTTTTATAAATTGGTATAATAAAAATGCCCAAAGTATCATTTCGATTTATTCAGAAATGGTATATGGGCATTACATTTAATTACTTTTAAAGTATTGGTAAAATTATTTACCCTCTTCCTCCACGTCCTCCGCCACTACTTCTAGTGCTTCCGCTGCTTGAACGGCCGCTACTTCCTGAACTTCTTATAGATCCAGAACTACTGCTTCGGGTAGGTGAAGAATAATTATTGCTTGGTGTGCTTCTAGTAGTGTTATTGTTTCTTGTGGGTTGTGAATAACTACCGCTTCTTGTTGTGTTGGAACGAGTGTTTCTTATAACTTGGTTTGAATTGGAACGAGTAGAACGAATATTATTGTTTCGAACGGTGCCACTTCGGGTAGAGCGCGTTGTATTTGCGCGAACATTGTTTCTATTTATACGGCGAGCTGTTTCTGATCGACTATATGATGAGTTTCGTGTTGAAACGTTTGATCTTCCACGAGCTTCAGCTCTATTATAATCTGTGTTGCGTCTTCCTCTATTATAGGATATGCCATTGTAATAAGGATTGTAATTATATCCATAGCTATAATATGGGTAACCATATCCATAACCGTATCCGTAACCGTATCCATAGTAAGGATAACCCCAACCATAACTTATGCCCCAATAGGGTGTGTAATAATTATAATATGGATAGCCCCAACCGCTCCAATACCCACCATACCAATATGGTCTGTGGTAAAAACCGTATCCGTAACCGCCATAGTTATAAATATTTACAGTAACATCTTCAGCGTTGCTTCCCCACGGACCATAGCCTTCTTCACTGTAATTTTCTTCAATAATTATATTTCCATCCTCATCTAAACTTTCGGTAGTAGAATAGGCATCAATATCAGTGAATATAGCACCTTCCTCAGGAAGATCAGAGTACGCATCAGATTTTGATTGAAAATATTGTTTATAATAATTTGACTTTTCATAAGCATCATTTTCTGTGCTATTTCCTTCTTCAGCATTTGTGTTATTACCAGATGTGTAAATGCCATCATTTTGATTATAACCGTTATTATGTGCTCCACAAGAGGCGAGCATAAGTATGAAAGCCCCTGCAAATGCTACTGGGATTAAACGTTTTATATTAAAATTTTGAGTGAACATATCTATGGTAATTTTATTGTTGGACATCATAAAAATAAGTAGTTTTGCGGACAATAACTAATCATTTAACATAGACACAACATTTGTGCCAAAAACAGGGCTATGGCAAAGAATTTAACAACGAGAGCGGAAGATTACTCCAAATGGTATAATGAACTGGTAATCAAAGCGGATCTTGCAGAAAACTCTGGGGTTCGTGGCTGTATGGTTATTAAGCCCTACGGATATGCAATTTGGGAACGCATGCAAGCTGAATTGGATAGAATGTTCAAAGAAACTGGGCATCAAAATGCTTATTTTCCTCTTTTTATTCCAAAATCTTATTTTAGTAAAGAAGCAAGTCATGTTGATGGTTTTGCAAAGGAATGTGCTGTTGTTACGCATTACAGACTGAAAAATGCCGAAGACGGAAGTGGTGTTGTTGTAGATCCAGATGCTAAGTTGGAAGAGGAGCTTATTGTTCGCCCAACTTCAGAAACCATTATTTGGGACACTTACCGAAAATGGATCCAGTCATATCGCGATTTACCACTTTTGATAAACCAATGGGCAAATGTAGTACGTTGGGAAATGCGCACACGTTTGTTTCTGCGCACTGCGGAATTTTTATGGCAAGAAGGACACACAGCTCACGCCACCAAAGATGAAGCGGTAGCTGAAGCAGAGCAAATGATGAATGTATATTCAGATTTTGCAGAAAATTATATGGCAATTCCAGTTATAAAAGGAACAAAAACCGAAAGCGAACGTTTCGCTGGCGCTTTGGAAACTTATTGTATCGAGGCTTTAATGCAGGATGGCAAAGCACTTCAGGCAGGAACTTCCCACTTTTTAGGGCAGAATTTCGCCAAGGCTTTTGATGTTAAATTTACTTCAAAAGAAGGGGTGCTTGATTATGTTTGGGCAACTTCTTGGGGTGTTTCTACGCGATTGATGGGCGCTTTGGTTATGACCCACAGTGATGATAACGGTTTGGTTTTACCTCCAAATTTGGCGCCAGACCAAGTGGTAATTGTTCCAATTTATAGGAAAGACGAAGAATTTGAAGCCGTAGATAAAGTGGCTAAGGATTTAATGAAGGAATTACGTTCTAAGGGAATTAGAGTGAAGTATGATAATCGCGATACACAAAAGCCGGGCTGGAAATTTAATGAATACGAATTGAAAGGCGTTCCAGTGCGTATTGCTATTGGTCCAAAAGATGTTGAGAAAGGAACCGTGGAATTGGCGAGACGTGACACCCTGCAAAAAGAATTTATAAATAATGAAAATGTGGTTGAGAAGGTAGTTTCATTGATGGATGAAATTCAAGATAACCTTTACAGAAAAGCTGTTTCCCATAGAACTGAAAACACCACGGAAGTCTCTTCTTATGAAGAGTTTAAGAAAGTTTTGGACACCAAGGGCGGCTTTATTTTGGCCCACTGGGACGGGACAGCTGAGACCGAAGAGAAAATTAAAAACGAAACAAAAGCTACAATCAGATGTATTCCTTTGGATGATAAGATTGAAGCGGGAGTGTGCATGATTACTGGAAATCCTTCCCAGAGAAAAGTACTTTTTGCAAGGGCGTATTAATTTTTTTTGAAAAAAGTAATTTAGGATTTGCGCCATTCAAAAATAGTTGTATTTTTGCATCCGCATTTAAAAATAAAAATGGTCCGTTCGTCTAGGGGTTAGGACGCCAGGTTTTCATCCTGGTAACAGGGGTTCGATTCCCCTACGGACTACAAAAATTAGAATTTAACAAAAACAAAATGGCAAATCACAAGTCAGCATTAAAGAGAATAAGAAGCAACGAGGCAAAGCGCTTGCGTAATCGTTACCAGCACAAAACCGCCCGTAACGCCATGAAGAAGTTCCAAGAACTTACTGACAAGAAAGAGGCTGAAACTATGTTTCCAAGCGTTGTTTCTATGATTGACAAATTGGCGAAGAAGAACATTATTCACACGAATAAAGCTTCCAATTTGAAATCGAACATGGCTAAGCACGTAGCTGCGCTTTAATTCTTTTTAGAAAATCTTTGAAAACCCTTTCAGGAAACTGAAAGGGTTTTTTTGTTTTATATTTTTTGAAAATTTATTGTTTTGTAACCGAAGCGGGAACCAAACAGGAGTAATAGCCATCATTACGCATAACATCCCGAACGATTGTAGAAGAGATATTAGAAACCTCTGGCGAACAAATTAAAAAGATACTTTCTACCTTCGCCATTTGGAAGTTTGTTTGGGCGATTGGCTGTTCATAATTTAAATCTGTAGTATTTCGCAAACCACGAACTATAAATTGTGCATTTTCGGAAATGCAGAAGTTTGCGGTTAGCCCTGAATAACTTTTAACCTTGATTTTGGCTTCTCCTTCAAAAGTATTTTCAATGAATTTAATTCGTTCTTCCAATGAAAACATTGTTTTTTTGTCTGCATTTACCCCAATAGCTATGATCAATTCATCAAAAAGAGGGAGCGCACGTTTTATAATATCTACGTGTCCAAGTGTAATAGGGTCAAAAGTTCCGGGAAAAACTGCACGTCTCATTTTTAGTTGATGGTTGTTAGTTTATGGCTTTTCGCTTCAAAGGATTACTAAGTTAATGAGTTTAAAGTAAAACAAGTTTCTTTTTCATGAAAATTTAGAAATCAAAATTGCCAGTGCCGCAATTACTGTTGCCAATACAACACCGCGAGCTCTATAAAATTGATTCTTTTTTAAAAGTATAAAAAATACAATTAGATTTAAAATTGCACCCAAAGCAATCAAACTTCCTAGAAAATCATTCTCTAGGGCTGCTTGTAGCGTTGATTCCAGGCTTAGTTTTGAAAAAAAGAAGATGTATAAATAGGTTCCGGCCATATTTGCCGCCAAGCCTATAACCAAGCCAATCAATATTTCTTTAACGTGTGGTTTCATGTTATTTCATTTGAAATTTTCAACATTCATCTATTTACAAATCCCAAGAGTTTAGTTCTTTCAATGCGTGGTGGGCTGTTAGGTCAAACTGTACAGGAACTACGGAAACAAATCCATTGTGAAGCGCCCATTCATCGGTGTCTTCGCCTTTGTCTTCGTTTATAAATTCGCCAGTAAGCCAGTAATAATCACGTCCCAGAGGATTGGTGCGCTTGTCAAAATTTTCTTCCCAATGTGCATTGGCCTGTCGGCAAACTTTGATACCTTTTATATCGGAAGCGCTCAATTTTGGAATATTCACATTTAATACAACTCCTTTTGGAAGCCCGTTTTTAAGAACTTGCTCGGTGATGGATTTTACAAACTTTTTTGAAGGTGCGAAATCTGCTTCCAACGAATAATCTAAAAGTGAAAACCCGATGGAAGGAATGCCGAGTGTTCCAGCTTCAACAGCAGCACTCATTGTTCCACTGTAAATTACGTTGATGGAACTATTGCTTCCGTGATTTATTCCACTTACGCAAAGATCTGGTTTACGTTTCAAAATTTCGTTTACGGCTATCTTAACACAATCTACAGGCGTGCCACTACAACTGTATTCTTTGTGTGGGTCTCCGTTTATCACTTTTATACTATTACAGTACAATGCGTCGTTAATAGTTATGGCATGGCCCATCCCACTTTGTGGTGAGTCTGGAGCAACTACACAAACATCGCCCAGCGTGTTCATTACTTCAATTAAGGTTCTAATGCCTGGGGCGTTTATGCCATCGTCATTGGTTACTAAAATGAGCGGTCTTTTTTTAGACATGATTTTTTATGAATTTTGAAGAAACAAAAATACATTTATTAATTCTGTCCCAATAGCCATCACGGTCAGAATTCAGAATTATAAATTGGAAAAAGCTGTTTAACAAAAAATTAGTATCCAAATCCTTTAATGGCAAAGTTTTTTATATAATTTAGGCACTCTTAAAATATACTACCACTATGCGCATAATGAAGAAAAATTTTAAAGTTTTGTTTCTTGCTGTTTTTGTTTCTGTAGCTTCCTGCAGTTTTACTACCAAGGAATTTAACGATCCCGATAAAGACAAACTACTTTTAGACCTTATAAGTTACGTACTTCAAAAAGGGCATTATGACCCTAAAGACATTAACGATCAGTTTTCGGCAGATGTATATGAAAACTTCATTAAGGGATTAGATCCTTTAAAAAGATATTTCTTAGCTTCAGATATTGCCGAATTCAGCAAATACAAAACCGAAATTGATGACCAAATAAAAAACAAAGACCTTTCTTTTTTCAATTTGGTTTATGATCGTTTTCAGGAACGAATGGAGGATGTGAAAAAAATATACCCAGAGGTTTTGAGCAAACCTTTTGATTTTAATGAAAAGGAAACCATCAATGTAGATTATGATAAATTGGCTTACGCTGAATCCAAGAAAGACTTGAAAGCACGTTGGAAACAACAATTAAAATTTACAACCCTTTCTGGTTATTATGATTTGGTAGAAGATCAAAAGAAAAGAGAGAAGGGTATTACAACATCTGAAGAAGCTACCGATAGTAGCGATGATATAGATTCTTCTGAAGCAGACAAAGAAGCCAAGAACAAAACCGATGAGCCTTTTGAGCCAAAATCTCTGGCAGAACTTGAGAAGAAATCTCGCGAAACAACAAAAACCTCATTAGACGAGTATTTTGATTTCACCAAAGATTTGGAGCGTAAAGACTATTTCTCAATCTATTTAAACACCATAGTTGAAGAATACGATCCGCACAGCAACTATTTTGCACCACCAGATAAAGACCGATTTGATTTACAAATGTCTGGAAAATTGGAAGGAATAGGAGCTAGACTTCAAAAGAAAAATGATTATATAACGGTTATCGAAATTATAAGCGGTGGCCCAGCATGGCGAAGTGAAAAAATTGAAGTAGGTGATGCCATTATGAAAGTAAAGCAAGAAGATGAAAAAGATGCAGTAAGTATTGTGGGAATGCGTATTGATGATGCAGTGAAACTTATAAAGGGGCCAAAAGGCACGAAAGTTACATTGACCATTAAAAATGTTGACGGAACCATTTCTGATAAAACCATTACTCGAGATGTGGTTGAATTGGAAGAAACCTATGCAAAATCTTCATTTATTGAAAAGGATGATCGCAAATTTGGATTGATAAATCTTCCGCAGTTCTATTTTGATATGGAGAATTACAAAGAAAGAAATGCAGCCACAGACGTTAAAAAAGAAATCATTCGTCTGAAAGAACAGGGGATGGAAGGGCTTGTTTTAGATCTACGCGACAATGGTGGGGGATCTTTAAGAACTGCAGTGGATATTGCAGGGCTTTTCATAAAAAAAGGACCTGTTGTTCAGGTTGCTTCTGCAGGAAATAAAGAAGTACTCGAAGACAAAGACAGCGAAATAGTTTGGGATGGCCCCTTGGTGATTTTGGTGAATGAGCTTTCCGCATCAGCATCAGAGATTTTAGCGGCGGCAATGCAAGATTACAAACGAGCCATCATTATTGGAAGCAAGCAAACCTACGGAAAAGGAACGGTTCAAAATGTAATTGATCTAAACCAATGGCTTCGCAAAAATGACATGGGAGATTTGGGAGCTTTGAAAATAACATCACAAAAATTCTACCGTGTTAACGGTGGTTCCACCCAATTGGAAGGAGTGAAAAGCGATGTGGTAATGCCAGATCGTTATAGCTATATTGACGTTGGTGAAAGAGATTATCCAAACCCATTGCCTTATGATAAAATAGATGCCGCAAAATATACTGTTTGGGATGGTTATATAGATTATGACGAAACCATTCAAAAAAGCAAAGCAAGAATGGCTCAAAACGAACAATTGAAATTAATTGATGATAACGCGAAATGGATAAAGGAACGCAGAGATGAAAAAGAAGTAAATCTCAATTATAATGAATATAGTTCCGAAATTGAACAACGCAAAAAAGAAACTAAGCGTTTTGATGCTATCGACAATTATGACAATCAACTAAGTTTTGAATCTTTACCATATGAGACAGAATTGATGAAACAGGACACAATCTTGTCTGAAAAACGAAAAAGATGGCACAAAAACCTAAGCAAGGATATGTATATTGAAGAAGCTGTCCACGTGCTGGAAGATTTAAAGCTCAATAACATTAAAGCTGGAAAAGTGGCTGACATTAAAAATTAATAAAACGATGAAGGCATTGCTAGTTTCTTAATGTTACAAGCTAAATTTTACTAAATTTGAAGTGTGAAAAACTCCACTTCATTAACCCAGATAGCGCTCCAAAAGTTCAAAAAAAACTTTTGGGGCGTTTTTAGTTTGGGTTTTTTAGCGCTCTGTGTTTTGGTTGCAATTTTTGCGTATGCTTTGGCTCCAGATAATTCTGAAAATGCAAACCAAATGCATCTTTCAATACATTCCAAAAATCCAGGGTTTTCTGTAAAAATGCTTACAATCCCCAGTGCAGTTGAAAGCCAAAATCCTTTCTCTGTCTTCTTCTTCGGAAAGAAAAATGCAGATACGGAAGTCCCTATCTCAAAATATTCTCTGACTGAAAATTCAATTGAAATAACTGAATATACACCTGACGGCACTGACGGTCTTCAAAAGGAATATGCACTTTCACTTTTTCCTAAAACAAATTCCGTTGATGAAATTCCCAGAAAATACATTTCAGAAAAAAAATTCCTGCTCGGGACGGATAAATACGGTCGCGATTTATTGAGCAGAATGCTTATAGGCATTCGTATTTCGTTGGCTATTGGCTTTGTCGCTGTTTTTATTTCTTTGGTAATTGGAATAACGATGGGCGCCATTGCAGGTTATTTTGGCGGAAAAGTGGATGCCGCAATTATGTGGCTCATCAATGTTACCTGGTCGATTCCAACGTTGCTTTTGGTAATTGCAATCACTTTAGCGCTTGGGAAAGGTTTTTGGCAGGTTTTTATAGCCGTTGGGCTCACAATGTGGGTAGAAGTCGCTCGCGTGGTAAGAGGGCGGGTAATGGGCGTAAAACAGATGCAATATGTTACCGCCGCAAGAGCTTTGGGTTTTAATGATTTCAGAATAATTGTAAAACACATTTTGCCAAATAGTATGGCGCCGGTTATCATCATTTCTGCAGCTAATTTTGCAGGAGCAATTCTAATTGAAAGCGGATTATCGTTTTTAGGAATAGGCGCACAACCACCAATGCCCAGTTGGGGCGGGATTATTAAAGATCATTACGCCTATATTATTTTGGGGAAACCCTATCTTGCCCTCATTCCCGGATTGGCCATTATGAGTTTGGTCACCGCGTTTATGTTGATTGGGAATGCATTGCGCGATGCAATGGATGTGAGAAATGATTAATTAAACTTCAATGAACCGAAAATACATTTACCCTATAGTTATTATCATCGTAACAGTTGTACTTTATTATGCTGACGATTTATTTGAAAAAGATAATACTTCAGTTGCTGACTCTTCCGAAGTAATACAACGAAATTCTAAAGAATTTGATGATTCGTTTCTACCCAGTTCAACAACGGGAGAAATCGTAAAACACAACTTTTTCACCCTTTCCTATTCCGAAAAAGACGAACAGGCAGAGTGGGTGGCTTATGAACTGGCTAAAAGCGATCTTTTAAAAAATGAATTTGAACGGCCCTATTTTATTGAGGATAAAAAAGTGAAAACCAAATCGGCTGATTGGCGGAATTATAAAAACTCTGGTTATGACCGCGGCCATCTTTGTCCAGCGGGCGATAGAAGGATTTCTTTTGAAGCATACAATGAAACTTTTTTAACGAGTAATATCAGTCCGCAAGATCATGATTTTAATGCCGGAATTTGGAACCGATTGGAACAAAAAGTTCGCTATTGGGCTGAAAAATATGATGGCGTTTATGTTGTGACAGGTGGCGTTTTAAAAGGAAAAATGAAAACTATTGGCGATGAAAATGTTTCGGTTCCGAACGAATTTTATAAAATAGTCGTGGATGTTTCCGGCGGAAATTATAAAGCCATTGCGTTTTTAATTCCGAATAAGGCTTCGAGTGAATCTTTTTATGAATACGCTGTTTCCATAGATGAAATTGAAGCCAAAACAGGAATTGATTTTTTTCCGAAGTTGCCAGATTCCATTGAAAATAATTTGGAACAAATGCTAGATTTAAAAGCTTGGGGGAGGAGATAGTTTTTTAGTCGCAGTCTCAGTCGCAGTTTCAGTTTCAGTCGCAGTCGCAGTCGCAGTGGCAGTTTGTAGTAGTGATATAGATTCGATTTCTACTTTCGATTTCGTTTTCGATTTCGATTTGGATTTAAGAGTAGTGATAATTCGCTCCATCCAATTTCACGAAAATAAACAGTAAAATAGTAAAGCCCCAAAGTGCAGAACCTCCGTAACTAAAGAATGGTAGCGGAATACCAACCGTTGGAAAAATTCCTGTTACCATTCCAATATTCACAAAAAAGTGTAGAAAAAGAATTGCGGCCACGCTATATCCATAAACTCTTCCAAACTGGTTTTTTTGTTTTTCAGCTCGATAAATAATTCGTGTTATTAACCCAACAAAAAGTAAAACAACTATCATGCTTCCCAAAAAGCCCCATTCTTCACCCACGGTACTGAAAATATAATCTGTGTGTTGTTCGGGAACAAAGTTTCCTTTGGTTTGTGTTCCCTGTGTCCAGCCTTTTCCAAACCAACCGCCATTGCTAATTGCTATTTCGCTTTGATTTGTATTATAGCCTATTCCTCGGGCATCAACTTCTTTTCCCAAAACAATATTGAAACGATCGCGATGGTGCTGCTTAAAAACATTGTTAAAAATATAGCTTACTGAAAACGCAAAAGCAATACAGCTAGTAACAATAAGCACATATTTCATTATATTGGGGCGCTTTCTTCGATTTCTATAAAAAAGAATTCCAGCTAATAATACAACTCCTACCGCAGCCCAAACCGCACCAAAAGCTAGCGTTGACACAAAAAGAATAACACCAAATAGGCCCAACAGTAAATAAACCCCGTGAAGACCTTCTCTGTAGAGTGGAAAAACAAAAGCCGCATAAATTAGTGCACTCCCTGGATCAGGCTGAAGAACAATCAATATTGCGGGTAGCGCAAGAATGATAAAAGCTCCCATTTGATGTTTGAAGTCTTGCATGTTTGTTTGAATATCGCTGACGTATTTTGCGAGCGCCAAAGCAGTGGTAGCCTTAACAAATTCACTGGGTTGAATACTCACCCCTCCGAAATCATACCAGGAGGTGGCTCCAGCAATTGTTTTTCCAAGAATGAAAAGCCCCACGAGGGATATTAAGGATACTATATAGATAACACTGGCAAAACGTTCATAGAACTTAGATTCAACGGCGAGAACAAAAATAATTATGATGACACTTAAGCCTATCCAAATCATCTGCTTGCCATAAATTTGGTCAAAATCAAAAAAACCTTTAGCGCTATCGCTAAGAGAAGCGGAATAAATATTGATCCACCCCATAGTAACCAAAGCGATATACATAAAGATGATTAACCAATCAAAACGGACGTAACTTTTTGTTGCTGCCATTAGTGGTTTATTGAAAAAGGTTGTCCGCTATATGGCTTGGCGTATTCTGCTTCCAAGCTTCCTTCCAGCACATATTTTTCCATATCGGTTCGGGTTATTTCTCCTTTTAGATATTTTTCAATCATAAGGCCCGCAATTCGCCCTGCCCAGCGTGATCCCCAATATCCGTTTTCAACAAAAACAGCGATAGCGATTTTTGGATTGTCTTTTGGAGCAAAGGCAACAAAGATAGAGTGATCTGTAAGTTGAACGCGTTTTCCATTGATTTTTGTGAAATTTTCAGCGGTACCCGTTTTTCCGCAAATATCAATTCCTGGAATTTGTATCGATGATGCAGTACCGCGCTTATAAACTTGATACATGCCTTCCACAACTGGTTTGAAGTTTTCAGGCTCTACTGTGGTGTAATGTTTTTCTTTGAATTTCTGCGGAATGGTATCAGGCCCAACAATGTTTTTAATGATATGAGGCGTGTAATAATAACCTCGGTTTGCAATAGCTGCTGTAAAATTGGCCATCTGCATAGGCGTAAGCAATACTTCTCCCTGCCCAATAGCGTTTGAGATTGTTGCTAATGAAGACCAGTTATGTGCTGGAAAATCGTGTATTTTGTTATAATATTTTGAAGTAGGAATATTGCCTCTTTTTCCACTTGGTAGATCGTAGCCCAAAAAGTCACCCAGCCCGAAACTCATTAAATCTTTTCTCCAAGCATCAATACCTTCCTGAGGCGTTGGGTATTTATCAATGATTCTTTTATAAACGTTACAGAAATAAGCATTGCAGCTATTGGCAATTCCGCCAACCATAGCAAGAGGAGATGGATGGTTATGGCAACCCAAAGTCCTATTTCCGTATCTGAAGCCTCGATAACAATAAAATCTATCTAGAGTGTCAACCACTTTTTCTTGAAGACCTACAAGTGCGGTTAGCGTTTTAAAAGGTGATCCCGGAGGATATTCACCCATTAGAACCCTGTCATACAATGGTTTTCCAATAGTGTCATACCACAATTTGGTGAAATTTTTAGATCGGTCGCGGCCTACCAAAAGGGAAGGGTCATAACTTGGTGCAGTTATAAGTGCGAGTATTTCTCCGGTATCTGGTTCAATGGCCACAATACCTCCGCGTTTGTGAATCATTAATTCTTCACCGTATTTTTGAAGCGTTGCGTCAATGGTTAACTGAACGTCATTTCCGCGTTCTGGTAGCGTATCAAAAATTCCATCTTTATAGGGGCCAATATCTCTGTTGAAACGATCTCTTTGAATATATTTCACTCCTTTAATACCGCGAAGCACATCTTCATATTCCTTTTCAACTCCGGCGGTACCAATGAGTTCGCCCATTTGATAATACGGGTTTTTTTCTATGATGGCATTGTTCACTTCTGCAATGTAGCCCATTACGTTCGCTGAATGATCTACCTGATATTCGCGGAGGGAACGCCTTTGGATGTAAAATCCTTCATATTTATACATTTTTTCTGAAAGGGAAGCATAATCAGCCTTGTTCAACTGTGGAAGCACTACTGAAGGAAGTCGTGGTGAATACACCCGCGCTTTGTGCAATATTTCTTTAAATTCTTCCTTGGTTATTTTTAGCAAACCGCAAAACTCTAAAGTGTCCAGAGGTTTCACGTCTTTAGGAATTACCATCACATCATATGACGGCTGATTTGAAACCAAAAGTTTATTGTTCCTATCAAACATATAACCTCTTTGCGGATAGTCATACATTACCTTAATAGCACTGTTTTGGGCAAGTGAGTCTGAGGAAGCATCGTAAACCTGCAAATAGAAAAGTCTGGCCGTAAAGAGTAGGCCACTTATAAGAACCAATGCTAAAAGAACAACTTTTCTCATGTAGATTTTCTATTGAACAAAATCATGGTACACACTATCAATATTATGGTAAATATCCCTGAAAACAACGTAGATTTTAATAGTAGCAGTATATGTTTTACGCTAAAAATTTCCAAAGAAAACATCACAAAATGATGCATAAAAACCAATGAAGCTATATAAGTAAGCCTTTCCATTGGGTCGGCTTTTTTAATTTTCACACTGTTGTATTCATAACTAACCCCGAATGAATATTTTAAAACCACTGGTCGAATGTAAGCTATAAACGCACAGGCAGCCGCATGAACTCCTCCGGAATCTTCAAAAATATCTATAGAAAGTCCCAAAAGAAAACTCAAAAAGATTAAAAGCCCTTTATTTCCGTCTAAGGGAAACATTAAAATGAAATATATATATAAATATGGATTTATATAGCCTGCAATATTTATATTGTTAAGCATCAGTACTTGAAGAAAAACAAGTACAATAAACCGAACGATATTTACAATAATATCATTGTTCTTCATCTTCCACTCCTTTTTCCAGTTCTATAATTTCTTGAGCATCATTATTTTCAATTAAGTAAACATGTTCAAGGCTCGTCATATCATTGAAAAGATCAATATTCACATAGTAGTAATTGTCATCATTGTCAAGGTGAAAATCTTTTATGGTGCCAATTAAAATTCCTTCGGGAAAAATAGTAGATCTTCCACCAGTTACGATTGTGTCACCTTTTTCAATTTTAGCAATACGAGGTATATCTATCAACTGTGCTATGTTTGGATTTTTTGTGTCCCAAATAAGCGAACCAAAATCTCCAGAGTTTTTTAGTTTCGCATTAATTCTACTTTGGGTATTTAGAATTGATTGAACTGTTGCGTAGTTTTCAGAAACTTGGCTTACAATACCAACAATTCCTTTGGAAGATATTACGGCTAAATCAATTTTTATACTGTCTTTCCAGCCTTTGTCCAGCGTAAGTTGGTTTTTGGTTTTGGAGTAATTATTGTTGATTACCCGTGCTGTGAAATATTCGTATTTGTTTGGAATAACGGTACTGTCCAATTTTTCTAAAACTACTTTTTCCTTAAATTCTTCTAGCTTTTTACGAAGCATTAAATTTTCCTGAAGCAGCTGTTCGTTTTCTTTTCCTAATGAAAAATAGTCGGTAATATTATTTCTAAAAGTATATACCCCGCCTGTTATATAATTGGCAGAGCTTATAAACTTATTGTTATGATAATTATGGGTTTGAATGGTGAGCGCTACAGAAATAGTAAAAAGCACGGCAAACAACAGGAAATTTTTATTCCGAATGAAGAAAAATATAATCTGTTGCATTGCTATTTGGGGTTAAAATATTCTGCTTTCTAATGGGAGCAACGCCATAAATGGGCAACTATTCTTTTAAGTTTTTCAGGGAAAAGGTTTCTTCTGAAAAAATTATTTAATCAACACGCTTTTGTATTTGGCTAGGTTTTTCAAGCAAATTCCAGTTCCACGAACTACTGCGCGTAAGGGATCTTCAGCAATATAAACCGGAAGATCGGTTTTTTGCGAAAGCCTTTTGTCGAGTCCGCGAAGCATCGATCCACCGCCGGCAAGATAGATTCCGGTGTTGTAAATATCTGCCGCAAGTTCCGGCGGAGTTTGCGAAAGTGTTTCCATAACCGCATCCTCAATTCGAAGGATGGATTTGTCCAATGCCTTTGCAATTTCTCTATAAGAAGTTTGAACTTGTTTCGGTTTCCCTGTAAGCAAATCGCGACCTTGCACGTCCATTTCGTCCGGTGGAAGTTCAAGATCCTCCGTTGCGGCACCAATTTGGATTTTTATTTTTTCAGCAGTACGTTCTCCAACATATAGGTTGTGCTGGGTTCGCATATAATAAACAATATCGTTGGTGAAAACATCACCAGCAATTTTTATGGATTTGTCGCAAACTATCCCCCCAAGAGCGATTACGGCAATTTCTGTAGTTCCACCTCCTATGTCCACAACCATATTTCCTTTGGGTTGCATAATATCAACACCAATACCGATAGCTGCTGCCATTGGTTCGTGGATCAAATAAACTTCTTTTCCGTTAACGCGTTCGGCGCTTTCCTTTACGGCTCGCATTTCTACTTCGGTAATTCCGCTGGGAATACAAACAACCATTCGAAGAGAAGGTTTTAGCCATTTCTTTTTCAACGCTGGAATATCGCTGATAAACATGTTTATCATCTTTTCACTGGCATCAAAATCTGCAATTACCCCATCTTTTAACGGACGGATAGTTTTAATGTTTTCGTGTGTTTTTCCCTGCATCATCGCGGCTTCGCGGCCTACGGCGATTATTTTTCCGGTAGTTCGGTCGCGTGCAACAATTGATGGCGCATCCACAACAACTTTATCGTTATGGATTATAAGGGTATTTGCGGTACCAAGGTCAATTGCTATTTCTTCAGTCAGGAAGTCAAAAAATCCCATAGTTTAAATTGGTGGTATTGAGGGTTAACGTGTTAGGTTTGGTTTTAACAAATGTAATAAAATTTAATGCTTAAAATGGCGCGTTCCGGTAAATACCATTGCCATTTCATTTTTGTTGCAATAATCAATGCTCAATTGGTCTTTGATTGACCCTCCGGGCTGAATTACAGCAGTTATTCCTGCGTTGTCCGCAATTTCCACACAATCGGGAAACGGGAAAAAAGCATCACTTGCCATTACAGCTCCTTCAAGGTTAAAATTAAAGGCTTTTGCTTTTTCAATTGCTTGCCGTAACGCATCAACGCGACTGGTTTGGCCGGTTCCGCTGGCGCAAAGTTGTTTACCCTTTGCCAAAACAATTGTGTTCGATTTTGTGTGCTTGCAAATTTTTGAAGCGAACAACAAGTCTTCTAACTCTTCGGAATTGGGTTTATTGTTTGTTGCGTGCGTTAAAATTTCAGCACTGTCGGTAATATTGTCTTTATCCTGTACCAAAACGCCGTTTAAACAAGTTCTCACGGTTGTTGAAGGTAGTGTTATTTCTTTCTGAATCAACAAAATTCGATTCTTTTTTCCTTCTAAAATTTCCTGTGCTTTTGCAGAAAAAGAAGGGGCAATTACCACTTCGCAAAAAAGGTCATTTATTTCTTTTGCGGTTGGTTCATCAATTTCCACATTGCTGATTAAAATTCCTCCGAAAGCTGAAACTGGATCGCCCGCCAAAGCAGCCATATAGGCCTGTTGCACGGTTTCGCGTTGTGCAATTCCGCAGGCGTTGTTGTGTTTTAAAATTGCAAAAGTAGGCGCTTCGCCCTTAAATTCGTTCATCAAATTTACTGCTGCGTCAACGTCCAAAAGGTTGTTGTAACTCAATTCCTTTCCGTGAAGTTTGGTGAACATTTCATCAAAATTCCCAAAGAAAAAACCTTTTTGGTGCGGATTTTCGCCATAGCGAAGTTCCTGTCCGTTAGTTTCGCTTATTTTAAACGCAGGTAATTTTTCTTCTTGGTTGAAATAATTAAAAATTGCAGTATCGTAGTTTGAAGAAATATTAAAAGATTTTGCGGCAAAACGCTTGCGGTCTTTCAACGAAATTTCACCATTGTTTGCAGAAATCAATTCCAAAAATTCAACGTAATCTTCAACTGAGGAAACGCAAATGGTATCCTTAAAATTCTTTGCAGCAGCGCGAATCAAGGAAATTCCGCCAATATCAATTTTTTCAATAATGTCTGCTTCCGAAGCGCCCGAAGCAACGGTTTTTTCAAAAGGGTATAAATCCACAATCACGGCATCAATCTGGGGAATTTTGTATTGTTCCATTTCGGCAACATCGCCTTGATGGTCCTGTCTGTTTAAAATTCCGCCAAAAACTTTTGGGTGAAGTGTCTTCACGCGACCGCCCAAAATAGAAGGGTAGTCTGTTATGTCTTCCACTGCAATTACCTCGATTCCAAGATCGTTAATGAATTTTTCGGTGCCTCCGGTAGAGTAGATTTTTACGTTTTGTTCGTGTAGTTTTTTAACAATCGGGGCGAGTCCTTCTTTGCTAAAAACGGAAATTAAAGCAGATGTAATTTTTTTGGAATTGTTCATTATCGAAAATTAAGGTGCAAAAGTACATAATTGAATAGTAAATTTGTAACATAACCACAGAGAAAACGTCTTACTTTTTATAATTTTATCAACGTTTTTTAAAGTTTAAACTTAAAATTTCAAAATCATCAATCGTTAATCGAAAATCATAAATGCTAATATATCTTCGGGTTTTAAAAGAAAGTTTCAATTTCGCACTAAATGCGCTACGAAATAATAAATTGCGAACTTTTCTTTCTTTGGTTGGTGTAACGATTGGTATTTTTTCAATCATTGCGGTTTTGGCTGCAGTTGATTCCCTAAAACGTGAAATTGAGGGCAGTATTAGTGGGTTGGATAATAGTACCATTATCGTTATGCGTTTCAATTTTGGACCAACAGATATCCCACGATGGAAATGGCAGCAGTTTCCAGATGTTACCTATGATGAATATCAATATATTGAGCGAAACACCCCCAATATTGAAGCTGCAACTTTTACGCTAGAAGTACCGAATGAAAGTATAAAATATGATAATAATCAAGTTGATAATGTTCCAATTGGAGCGGTGACCGATAGTTATTATGATATTGAAGCTTTAAAACTTATTGAAGGCAGATTTTTTAATGGTTCCGAATCAAACAGCGGCTCTATGGTCGTGGTTTTGGGCTATGAGATTGCAAATAAATTATTTGGTGATGTAGCGAGCGCTATTGGCAAAGAGGTGCGTATTTACGGTCGAAAATTCAATGTAGTTGGAGTTTTGAATAAAGAAGGGGCAGGGCTTTTTGGGAATTCAAAAGATACCTCTGTGTGGATGCCTGTAAATGTAGTACGGAGAATTTATGGTGACAACAACAAAAAAACTTTTCCGCAGATTGTAATAAAACCCCAGCAAAATATTGACGAAGCTGAATTTAAAGCTTTGCTTGAACAGAAGCTTCGTTTAAAACGAGGTTTGAAACCAGATGAAATAAGTAATTTTTTCGTGAATCAGCTTCAAGGGGTCACAGATTTTATTGACAATATTACTGGAAGCATGAATATAATTGGGCTTATAATCAGCGGGTTTTCACTGCTGGTTGGGGGCTTTGGAATAGCCAATATTATGTTCGTAAGCGTAAAGGAACGCACCAACTTAATAGGAATTCAAAAATCTTTGGGTGCGAAGAACAAATTTATATTATTTCAATTTTTATTTGAAGCCGTAATTCTTGCAGTAATTGGTGGATTAATAGGACTGTTTTTGGTATTTATTGTTTCCCTTTTGGCGTCTCAATTCACAGGTGATTTTGAATTTGTACTGTCGCCGTGGAATATGTTTGTCGGAACGGCAATTTCTGCAGCAATCGGTTTGGTTTCAGGAATTCTTCCCGCAATTTCAGCTTCAAAATTGGATCCAGTGGAGGCGATCAGAACAGGGATGTAGACAGCGCAAATTCCAAAAGCCAGGTTTTGTTCTTTTTATTTTTTTTGAGATTTATTTGGAATTTGGTGCTTGTAATTTTTGATTTTCGAAGAAGTTGCGCGAAAATTTTAGATTAAAAAGCCTAAAGTATATTTGCAACTTCTTCGTTGACCCATTCCAAAAAACGTTCGTCTTCCTCAGAAAATGGGTCTTCCATATGTGAGTCTATATCTATTTGCCCTATGTTTTTTCCGTTCTTAAATAGTGGGATTACTATTTCAGATTTCACGGTAATACTACACGCAATGTAGTTGTCCTGCGCTTTCACGTCTGGCACCACAAAATTTTGATTGCTCACGGCGACTTGTCCACAAATTCCTTTTCCGAAAGGGATAACCGTATGGTCAGTAGGTTCTCCTGCAAAAGCTTTTAGATGAAGTGTTTTTTCGACCTCGTTTGCGAAATAAAATCCAACCCAATCATAATATCCAATGGAGGACTGCAAAAGCTCACAAACTTCTTTCAAGCGTTGGTCAGTATTTTCGCTCTCGTCAGCTAAAATGGTGGTTACTTTCTGTTTTAAATGTGTAAAGGACATATAATTTAGTTCTTGATTACTTCGGTAAAAGTATTTTAAAACGACTATATACGCCAAAAACAAATACTGTATTTTTGTTAAAAAAAGTAGCATACCCATTGAGAGAGCTATTCAGAAAATATAAATCCGTTTTTCGTTTTATAATCCTTTTTTTAGGAACCTATTTGGTTCTAGGAATTTTGTATTCGGTTTATTTAAAAGCTTCAGAAAATGGAGCATATTTTCCGGACTATATAACCAATCTTGTTGCAAAACAAAGTGCAGCGGTGCTGGATGGTTTTGGTTATAATCCAGTTTTATGGAAAGATTCTTTGGCTCAGGGAATGTTGCTGACTATCAATGATAGATATACCGTGATTGTTGTTGAGGGCTGCAACTCCATAAGTGTCATTATTTTGTTTGTTGCTTTTGTCATCGCTTTCGCGGAAAAATTCAAGAAAACCGTCCTGTTTCTCTTTGCTGGAGCTGTATTGATTTATATAGTGAACATCGTTCGGATTGCAATTCTTACAGTTGCGCTTTATAAATATCCACAGTATGAAGATATTTTACATTCTGTTGTATTTCCGGGAATAATTTATAGTATAGTCTTTATTCTTTGGATGGTTTGGGTACGGATGCTAAAACCAAATTCAATTAAATGAAAAGGCCATTGAAGATATTTGGTATTATCGTTTTTGCGAGTCTTTTGGTCTTGATACGTTTTTTTGAGGATACACTTTTTTACGATCCACTTTTGGAATTTTTCAAAATGGATTATAAAACATTGCCGCTGCCAAAAATGGACATTTATCCGCTGTTAACAAGTGTAGTGTTCCGATTTTTAATGAATACTATTCTTTCGCTTGCAATTCTTTGGTTTGTTTTTAGGGATAAAGAAATCATTAAGTTTTCGGTAATTTTATACAGTTTCTTGTTTATACTGCTTTTTACAGCTTTTATTTTCATTGTTTTTACTTCAGAAGGAACTAGTAGCCATATGGTTTTGTTCTATGTGCGCAGGTTTCTCATACAGCCATTGTTTTTATTGCTTTTGCTTCCAGCTTTTTATTTTCAGAAGTACAAATCCCGTTGAAATTTTAATACCTTTGTATCTCTTCTAAAATGTATTTTTATAATGAAAAAATTATCCTTTATTTTCTTCGCAATTACAGCATTCTCAGTTTCATCGTGCAAAGACAATCCGAAACAAACCGAACCTGAAGTTGTAACAGTGGACAATTCTGCGCCAAAAACATATGAAATTGCTCAAACAGAGGCCCAGTTCAATGATCCTAAGGTTGAAGCAATTTTTAAACAATACTTGCAGGTTGAAGCGGCTTTGGTGAACACAGATGCCACTAAAACAGCTGCCGAAGCCTCAAAACTTGAATTGCTTCTTAAAGAAAAGAATGCTGATGAAACTATTCAAAATGCAGTAGCTGCAATGGCAGGTTCTGAAGACATTAAAATTCAACGTGAAAATTTTGAACCATTGAGTATGGGTATTGAAAAAATGCTTCAAGGAGCTTTAGTGTCTGGGACCCTCTACAAGCAATACTGCCCAATGGCTTTTAACAACAAAGGCGCTTACTGGATAAGCAGCAGCAAAGACATCTTAAACCCTTATTTTGGCGATAAAATGCTGAAATGCGGCAGGGTTGATTCTGAAGTAAAATAATTTTAACAAAGCCTTTCAATTTTTTGGGAGGCTTTTTTTTGTATTTTTGCGAAAGCATGAAAAAAACCATTTCCATATTCCTATCTATACTGATGCTTGCCAGCAGTTCTGGAATTGCCTATGCACAGCACTTTTGTAGCGGGATGGAAATGATGGCTGAGATTACTTTGGGTGAAAAACACCTTTCCTGTGGAATGGACATGCACACTCCAGAAACGGATTGCGGTGATGAAGACCCAACTCCCAAAGCCCACGATTGCTGTAAAAACCACATTACCAAAATACACACAGACGATAATTTTGCAAAGGCCTCGTTTGATTTAAAACTAAACAAAACCTTTGTAGCTACTTTCGTTTCTGTGTTTGTGCTGCAGGAAGTAGAAATAACTTCCGCTGAAAAAACTTTCTTCGCGGATTACAGTCCGCCACCACTCGAACAGGATTTAAATATTTTGTACGAGACATTCTTGATTTGATTACTGCCTGCGGTAGCAGGCACCTTATGATTAAAACTCCAAATTTCTACGGGGTAAATACTCATATTCAATCAAATCTAAAAAAATGAAATACAAAATTATAATTACCTTATTCTTGAATTTGGTTTTTCTGAATTATTCCTACTCACAGGAAGAGGGAAGACCCATTCGGGAATATACATTGACTATTGAAAAGCAGTCAGTAAACTTCACGGGCAAAGAAGTTATGGGAATGACCGTAAACGGTAGTATTCCCGGCCCAACCCTTGAATTTACGGAAGGCGAACAAGCCGTAATCCACGTAACCAATAAAATGGACGTGGAAACCTCCGTACACTGGCACGGAATATTGTTGCCAAATTTTCAGGACGGGGTGCCTTATCTTACTACGCCGCCCATTAGGCCGGGCACTACATTTACCTATGAATTTCCAATAAATCAAAGCGGAACCTATTGGTACCATTCGCACACAATGCTTCAAGAGCAGAGCGGTGTTTTTGGTTCTATTGTAATTCAACCAAAAGAAAAAAACTTGGATTACGACAAGGAATTGGTGCTTATGCTTTCAGACTGGACCAATGAAAAGCCAAAGGATGTAATGCGCACATTAAAGCGCGGCAGTGAATGGTATGGAATTAAAAAAGGAACATCAACGCCGTTGAATCAAGTTATTAGTCGCGGCGCATTGGGGGCCCAAATTGATTTTTGGAGACAACGAATGGAAGGTGCCGACATTGCGGATATTTATTATTCAGCTTTTTTGGTAAATGGAAAGCAGCTTGCGGAATATCCAGATTTTAAACCCGGTGAAAAAGTTCGATTGCGCATAATTGACGGTTCGTCTTCAACCCAATTCTGGATGACATTTGGCGGTGAAACACCGTTGTTAGTTTCAGCAGACGGACTTGATGTAGAACCAGTAAAAAGAAACAAAACCTTTATTGCCATTGCTGAGACATACGATTTTATCGTAACCATTCCCCAAAGTGGAAAGTTGGAATTTAGAGCAATGGCGCAGGATGGTTCAGGTACTGCTTTGGCGTATTTGGGTTCAGGAGAAATTCTGCCAGCGCCACTTGTTGAAAAACCTGATAAGATAGCGATGATGCAGGAAATGGCTAAAATGAAGATGAAAATGGGTGCACACGCCATTAAATTCCAACCAAAAAAAGACGAGCGTTATGAAATGAAAGAAGAGTATGGGATGAAAATGGACGGGATGGAAGGTATGGAGATGGATCATTCAAAGATGAATCACTCAAAAATGAAAATGCCGAAAGATTCTATGAAAATGGATCATTCAAAAATGGAAATCTCTAAAGATTCAATGAAAGTTGACCATTCCAAAATGGATCATTCCAAAATGAAAATGGAAAGTGAGCCGATGCAAATGGAAGGGATGAATATGAATTCAGAATACAATTACGATTATCTGAAATCTCCTGAAAAAACTAATTATTCAAAAGATACTCCCGTAACTGAAATTCTCTTGAACCTCACAGGGAATATGAACCGTTACATTTGGAGTTTAAACGGCGTGCCGCTTTCGGAAACGGATAACATAAAAATTAAAGGAAACGAGGTAACAAGAATTACGTTGAACAACCTCACGATGATGCACCACCCAATGCACCTTCACGGGCACTTTTTCAGGGTAATCAACAAAAACGGCAAATATTCCCCTTTAAAACACACTGTAAACGTTCCGCCAATGGAAGAGGTGACCATTGAGTTTTACGGCGATGCTTATGGCGATTGGTTTTTCCATTGCCACGTGCTTTATCATATGATGGGCGGAATGGCGCGCGTGTTTAGTTATGAAACGCCGAGAGACCCAAGAATGGAACAATATCCAGTTTCAAAAATCATGAATGAGGCCAATCATTTTTATACATGGGGAACTGCAGATGTGGCTTCGCATATGGCAGAATTGAATCTCACTTCTTCCAACTTGCGAAACCAGTTCAATATAATGGCAGAATATGGTTGGAACCAAAATCTGGAGGCTGAGGTAACCTATGAGCGCTATTTGCACGATTACCTGCGCGTTTTTGGAGGCGTAAATGTAGAAAACGAAACCGAAGATAGCTTAGATGAAATTGAAACCACGGCTATCGCTGGGGTTCGGTATTTAACGCCTTATTTGTTTAATTTGGATGTACGGATAGACAGTAAACTGCGCCCCCAGATTGGGCTGGAACGGGAAATCATGATTTTCCCCCGAACCCTTGCCTTTGGAATGATTGAATATCAAGCCGATTTTGGTTTGGTGGACCATCTGCCCACAGGAATTGATTACGGCGATGAACTGACTTGGAATGCCGGTCTTGAATACTTTCTATCAAAGAATTTTTCGTTAATGGCCAGTTATGATAACCGTTTTGGTGCTGGAGGTGGTATGTCTATTCGTTTTTAATAACCTTAAAAATTAAAAATTATGGAAAATAATAAAAACACTCACGGAAATCCTTACACAAAATTCGTTTTAATGCTGGCGGCATCTTTTGTGGCAATGTATATAACGATGTATTTAAACACTTATGAAATGGACCATTTTTATTTCAGCCTAACTCGTTTTTATATGACTTGTTTGGGAATATCGGCTATGGCTTTAATAATGTTTTTCTTTATGAAAAAAATGTACAAAAACCGTAAAAAGAATACTGCAATTTTATTGGGAAGCATGCTGCTATTTGGTAGCGCGCTTTTCTTGGTTCGGGCACAGAAACCAATTGGAGATGTTTTGTGGATGAAAGCAATGATTCCGCATCATTCCATAGCTATTTTAACCAGTGAAAGAGCTGATATCAAAGACCCTGAAGTAAAGGAATTGGCCAAAGGAATTATTGAAACACAGCGAAAAGAGATAGGCCAAATGCAGGCGATGATTAACAGACTTGAGAATAACAAACCTTAATTAACCGTACCATGAAACACACATATAAAATTCACGGAATGACCTGCAATGGCTGCCGAGGTCACGTAGAGCAGACATTGAGTGAGGTTGAAGGCGTTACCAACGCATCGGTAAACCTCGAAAAAGCCGAAGCTGTTATTGAAATGGAAAAACATATTCCATTGAAAATTTTTGAAAAAGCTTTGGAAGACGACGGTGGAAGGTACAGTATTTCCCTTCCCGACGATGCCGAAGCCGCGCAAAAGCACATAGAGAAAAAAGAAGAAAAAAGAGCGAAGCGAAACAGTTCTGGTACTTTCTATTGCCCGATGCATTGCGAAGGCGATAAAACCTACGACAGGCCCGGCGATTGCCCCGTTTGCGGAATGGATTTGGTGGAAGAAGTAAAAACTTCAACAAACTCGGCAACGGAGTATACCTGCCCAATGCATCCCGAAGTAATTCGCGGCGAACCGGGTTCCTGCCCCATCTGCGGAATGGATTTGGTGCCAAAAGAAGCCGACGAATCTGCCGAAAACAAATCGTATAAAAAGTTGCTGAAAAAGTTTTGGATTGCCGTAGCCTTTACGCTTCCCATATTCATAATCGCAATGTCCGAAATGATTCCAAATAATCCATTGTATGATTGGATGCCAATGGGCACATGGAATTGGATTCAATTTTGTCTTTCAATTCCAGTGGTTTTTTACGCCACGTGGATGTTTTTTGAACGCGCCTATCGCTCCATTAAAACCTGGAATCTCAATATGTTTACCCTTATCGGGATTGGCGCTGGGGTGGCTTGGCTTTTCAGTGTTTTCGGGATGTTGTTTCCAGATTTCTTCCCAGACCAATTTAAAACCGAATCGGGCACCGTACACGTTTATATTGAAGCGGCAACGGTAATTCTCACCTTGGTTTTAATGGGCCAAGTTTTGGAAGCACGCGCACATAACCGAACCAATTCCGCAGTAAAGGAATTGCTGAAATTGGCGCCAAACAAAGCCGTGAGAATTGTTGACGGAAAAGAGGAAACCATCGCAATCGATAAAATTGAAGTTGGCGACAAACTCCGCGTAAAACCAGGCGAGAAAATTCCCGTGGACGGAAACATCCTCGAAGGCGAAAGTTCCATTGACGAATCTATGATTACCGGTGAACCCGTGCCCGTTTCAAAAACCGAGGGCGACAAAGTAAGTTCGGGAACCATCAACGGGAAACAAACCTTCGTAATGAAAGCCGAAAAAGTAGGTAGCGATACCCTGCTTTCGCAAATCATCGAAATGGTAAACAAAGCCAGCAGAAGCCGTGCGCCCATCCAAAAACTGGCCGATAAAATTTCGGGCTGGTTTGTACCGATTGTGGTTTTGGTTTCAATAATCACCTTTATCGTTTGGGCGGTCTTCGGTCCCGAACCAAGATATGTTTATGCCCTGGTAAATGCAATTGCGGTTTTAATAATTGCCTGCCCGTGTGCTTTGGGTCTTGCTACGCCAATGTCTGTAATGGTTGGAGTAGGGAAGGGCGCCCAAAATGGCGTACTGATCAAAAACGCCGAAGCACTTGAAACACTCAATAAAATCGATGTTTTGATTATAGACAAAACAGGAACGATTACCGAAGGGAAACCGTCTGTTGAAAAAGTAGGTTTTTCGGAAGATTTTTCGGAAGAGGAAGTGCTTCAATATATCGTTTCGCTCAATCAGAACAGCGAACATCCGCTGGCTGATGCTACGGTTAAATACGGAAAAGAAAAGAATTCCGACCCTGAAGCTTCGGGGATAAAAACTACCGATTTCAATTCGGTTACCGGAAAAGGTGTAACCGGAACTATCAACGGCAAAAAGATTGCACTCGGAAACGAAAAGATGATGCAGCAAGCGGGTGCGGATATTTCCGAAGCACTTCAAAAAGAAATTTCCGAAGAACAGAAAAAAGGCAAAACGGTGCCGATGCTTTCCGTTGATGGAAAAGTAGTGGGCTACGTTGTGATTGCCGATAAAATAAAGGGAACCAGCAAAAAAGCAATCAATGAACTTCAGCAAAAAGGAATTGAAGTTATTATGCTAACGGGCGATAATCACGACACCGCAAAAGCCGTAGCCGCTGAATTAAATCTCGCCGATTTTAAAGCTGAAATGCTTCCGCAGGACAAACTGGAGGTAGTTGAAAAATTGCACGCCGAAGGCAAAAAAGTGGCTATGGCTGGCGATGGGATAAACGATGCGCCAGCGTTGGCAAAAAGCGATGTGGGCATCGCGATGGGAACAGGAACCGATGTGGCCATTGAAAGTGCGGGAATAACCTTGGTAAAAGGCGATTTGCACGGCATTGTAAAGGCGTTTCATTTAAGTGAAAAGGTGATGAGCAACATCAAACAAAATCTCTTCTTCGCTTTAATTTATAACGCACTCGGCGTACCAATTGCTGCAGGGGTTCTCTTCCCGATTTTCGGAATATTATTATCACCAATGATTGCTGCGCTGGCAATGAGTTTCAGCTCGGTTTCAGTTATTACTAATGCATTGCGATTGCGCAGCGCAAAAATTTAAAAAAAATGAAAAAGCTACTTTACATACTTTTTATACTTCCGCTCTGCGTTTTTTCACAAGAAAAAATAACGGGCCACATTACCGAAAATGTCGATAACACAGAAGTTCCGCTTGGTGGAGCAAACGTTTATTGGCTAAATACCCAAGTGGGAACGGTTACCGATTTTGACGGTAATTTTGAATTAGATTATAAACCCGAATATAAGAAATTGGTCATCAGTTTTGTGGGTTATAAAACCGATACTATTTCAGTAAATTCTCCCAAGCGAATTACACATTCGTTAAAGTCTACAGCCAATCTTGACGAGGTTACGGTTACGGCGAGACAGAAAGCTACTTCGCGTTCTTTCATTCAAGCCACGAATGTTTTGAACGTAAGCAGCGCCGAACTTTTGAAGGCTGCTTGCTGTAATTTGGCGGAAAGTTTTGAAACAAACCCTTCCATTGATGTGAACTTTGCCGATGCCATTTCGGGAACGCGACAAATTAAAATGCTTGGGCTTACCAGTCCGTATATTTTGATAACCACTGAAAACGTTCCGAGCATTCGAGGGGCTTCGCAGGCTTATGGACTGAGTTTTATACCGGGAACTTGGGTGGAAAGTATTCAAATAACCAAAGGCGCAGGTAGTGTTACAAATGGTTATGAAAGCATTGCGGGACAAATAAACGCCGAATTGCAAAAACCTACCACGGACGATAAACTTTTCGTAAACGCTTATGGCGCAGGAAATGGTCGTTTTGAGTTGAATACACATCTCAACACAAAAGTGAGCGAGCGATGGAGTACGGGGCTTTATATCCACGGAAATATGCGCGAAACAGAATTCGATAAAAATGACGATTCTTTCCTAGATGCACCATTGATGAAGCAGGTGAACGTGATGAACCGTTGGCAATACACAGATACTGAAAACGGTTATGTTGGCTTTTTTAATGTTAGATATTTGAATGATGAAAAGCAGACAGGCCAAACATTTTTTAACCCAGATAAAGACCGTGGAAGCACCAATGCTTGGGGAAGTGAAATAAAAACCCAACGGTTTGATGTTTCAGGGAAATTTGGGTTTGTAAATCCAGATATTCCGTGGCGTACCGGTGGTTTGCAAATCGCATATAGCCACCATGACCAAGAATCCTATTTTGGGTTGAATGATTACAATATTCAGCACAACAGTTTGTACGCCAATTTGCTTTACAATTCAATTATCAGCGATTCGCGTCATAAAATTAAAACTGGGCTTAGCGCAACGTATGATGGTTATGACGAATTGGTTTTGACCGAAAATTTCAACAGGGTTGAAAATTCCGTTGGGGCATTTTTTGAATACAATTTTGACAATTTGGACGATTTGAATTTCTCTGCTGGTATTCGTGCAGATGTTCACAACACATTGGGAACTTTCTTAACGCCACGTTTCCATCTTCGTTATTCGCCTTGGGACAAATCGGCTTTTCGGATTTCTGCGGGAAGGGGAAAACGCAGCGCGAATATTTTCACTGAAAACCAAAATCTTTTCGCAACTTCGCGTAGCTTGAATATTTTGGGTAATGGCGGAAAAATTTACGGACTGGATCCTGAAATTGCTTGGAATTACGGGTTTTCCTATATGCAAGGTTTCAATCTTTTTAGCAGAAAGGCGGATGTTACTTTTGATTTTTACAGGACTGATTTTGTGAACCAAATTGTTGTGGATTGGGAGAATCCTTCGGAAATAAATTTTTATAATTTGGATGGTGAAAGTTTTTCGAATAATTTTCAGGTGGAATTCAACTATAATCTATTCACCCATTTTGATATGCGATTGGCTTACAAATATTACGACGTGGAAACAACTTATATAAGCGGAAAGAAACAAACGCCGTTAACACCGAGCCATCGTTTTTTTGCAAATGCTTCCTATCAAACGCATCAAAATGCAAAAGGAGCAAATTGGAAATTTGACGCAACTTTCAATTATTTGGGTGAGCAACGATTCGCTTCAACAGAGAGCTATTTGAACACCATTGGGCTTTCTGAATTTTCACCTTCCATTTCCACAATAAATGCACAGATTACAAAAGTTTTTTCACCTAATTTTGAAATTTATGTGGGCGGGGAAAATATTACGAATGTTACACAGTCAAACCCAATTGTGGGAAGCGACAACCCGTTTGGAACAACTTTTGACACAACTTATGTTTACGGCCCCATTTTTGGAAGTTCGTATTACGCAGGCTTAAGGTATAGTATCAATTAATTTAAATAATAATCAATAAACTGAAAATCATGAAAAGTATAATTGCAATTTTAGGAATATTTTTAATTAGTGCGACCGGCTTCGCCCAAAACAAAAACGCCAAAGCGACGATTGAAGTTGATGGTGTTTGCGGTATGTGTAAAGAACGCATTGAAAAAGCCTCTATTCAAGCAAAAGGAGTGAAGTCTGCTACTTGGGATGTTCAAACCCATCAATTGAATTTGATTTATAATGAGGGAAAGACTGATTTGACCAAAATCCAGCAAAGTATTGCGGACAGTGGTCACGATACCCAAGATATAAAAGCAAAAGATGAAGTTTATGAACAAATAGATCCTTGCTGCAGATATAGAGATCAGCAAGTGATAGATGACCATAAAGACGATTAATTTTTTTAAGAATAAAGGCTATTGTTAAACTTTAGCTAACGAGGGAATAATTTAACAGCGGCGCTTTTTACCTTTATATTGTTAATTAAAAAAAATAATTGTTATGCCACAACAACAGCAAAACAAAAAGCCGCAACCTGCAAAAGGCCCACAAGCCAAAAAACAGGATAACAAAAAGGCTTCGCCAACTGCTCCTAAGAAGAAGTAGTTTTTGGCCGGCTTGTTAAGATAAGCCCAGAGAACCATCCAAGTTAAAAATTTGGATGGTTTTTTTTTATTTCAGAAATACCGCGATTGTGTTTACAATGGATAAATCATTTTATTTATTTTTACTGCTTAATTTAAATTTACAATGAAACAAATTTTAGGAATAGGCTCCCGGATTGACCATCCAAAATACGGAAAAGGAGTGGTAACAAATGTTACCGCAAAAATGTATTGGGTAACTTTTATTGAAAATGGGCTGGAAACAATAGCCACTGATGATACTTATGAAATTATTGAAGCAGCCGAAGATGAGGTTGACACTGTAAGTTTCTATGAAGTTGAAAAAAGCCTTCGTGATATTCTTAAAAAATGGAATGGGTTCAGTGAGATTGTTCCAATTGCGGATAAATGGAAAGGTGGAAACATGGTTTTGCAGCCTGCTGATAAAAATTTGGCATCAAAAGAAATTCCAATTGATACTTTTTTCCATAAAATAGTAATGCTTCGCGATAGGCTTCGGGTGATGGAGCAAAAAATAAATGCAAGTAAGGAATTGGCTGAACAGGATAAAATAGATCTTCAGCAATATATAACACGTTGCTATGGCAGCCTGACTACTTTTAATGTTCTCTTCAAAAGCAATTCACAGCAATTTAAAGGAGAAAGTACTACAAAATGATATTTCTACCACATTCTATTAATGAGTATGAATTTTGATTTAGCACTTCCTTAAATTCTTTTTTCTTTTTCTTATAAAGATTAAAATCTTTATAAGAAAATTCTTTCTTCTGAGTAAACGTCAAAATGCTCAAAAACGGCATTATTTGTGAAGTTGGTGGAATTGTTCATAAAGTGTTTGAAATTTTTTTAAAGTTTTTTTGCAAGCATATTTTATTAACTTCTGCATAACTCTCCTTTCGAAAACACATTAAAATCAAGGGTTTGCAAAAATTTAAGCTAAAATTTCCGTCAAATGGGAAATTTTAAAATAACTTTTTGATAAAATTTTCATAATCTACTTTCATTAAAAGTTGGAATTGTAAGATTTTATTGGCACTTTTGGGGTGCTAATTCAAACAAACAAAAAAATGAAAACAAAGTTTAGTGGAATTTTAACACTTTTGTTAGTGTTGATTGTGCAGCTCGCTTTTGCACAGGAAAAAACAATTTCCGGAACGGTGGCCGATGACACAGGCCTGCCACTTCCAGGAGTTAACATAATTATAAAGGGTACTAGTACTGGAACGCAGTCTGATTTTGATGGTAACTATACCATTGATGCTGCAGTAGGACAAACACTTGTTTATAGTTATGTAGGTTTTGATACCCAAGAGATTGCTGTTGGGGCATCAAATAAGATAGATGTTACTATGCAAGCTGGATCCGTTCTGGACGAAGTTGTAGTAACTGCACTAGGTATATCCCGTGAAAAACAATCACTGGGTTACTCTACGCAACAAGTAGCAGGAGAAGATTTGGCTACTGTAAAAACAAATAACTTTACGAACGGTCTTTCTGGTAAGGTTGCGGGTCTTCAAATTAGAAGAAACAACAACTTTGGTGGTTCTACTAACGTAGTTATTAGAGGTATTACTTCTTTAACAGGTGACAACCAAGCATTATTTGTTGTGGATGGAGTGCCGATTAGCAATAGAAATACCAACGATGCGAGTCAAAAGAACTCGTCTGGAGGTAACTATTATGATTATGGTAATGCTGCTGCAGATATTAATCCAGACGATATTGAGTCTGTGAACGTACTGAAAGGTGCAGCTGCATCTGCACTTTATGGTTCTCGCGCCGCAAGTGGTGTAATTATTATTACTACCAAAAAAGGTAAAAAATCTAAAGGGATGGGTGTTACTATTAACTCCAATGCACAAGTAGGGTTTATTGATAAAAGCACATTTGCTGAGTATCAGGATGGCTACGGAGCGGGTTATGGTGGACAAGCTTTTACTTCTGAGGATATTGATGGTGACGGCATTGATGATGTTGTTTCCAATTATCTTGATGACGCTTCTTATGGGCCTGCATTCGATGGACGATTAATCTATCAGTGGGATTCATTTGATCCTGCATCACCAAACTATCTAAAAAGAACACCTTGGGTGAACTCTCCAAATGGAGCAATTACATTTTTTGAAACTCCAGTTACTTTAACTAACTCTATATCTCTTTCCAATGGTTTTGAAAACGGTTCATACCGTATGTCATATACTAAGTTGGATCAATCAGGTTTATTGCCTAACAGTCAAATAGATAGACATAACTTCATTTTTAGCGGTACTTTTGATCTATCGGATAAGTTGACAGCTAGTGGTTTTGCAAATTATATTAAAACTAGTGCAATAGGGCGTAACTCAACTGGTTATAATGATAACGTAGTTGGTAACATGAAACAATGGTGGCAAACCAACGTTGATATTAAGGAACAGTGGAATATTTACAATAACACTAAGAGAAATATTGGATGGAACCCAGGTTCTTCTGCGCCAGGGACAACCCCAATATATTGGGATAACCCTTATTGGACTCGTTATGAGAACTATCAGAATGACGGTAGAAGTCGTTTCTTAGGTAATTTTGAGCTAAATTATAAGCTTGCTGATTGGGTAAATGTTACAGGTAGAGTTTCAACAGATACTTATAACGAGCAGCAGGAAGAGCGCAGAGCCGTTGGGTCTGTTCCAACTAGTTTTGGTGTAGCACCTCCAGGTGTAGCTCGTCCTAATGCAGGTTCTGGATATTTAAGACGTGATTTGACCGTTACTGAAACCAATTATGATTTAATGTTCAACTTTGATGCTGATATTTCTGAAAGTATTAATGTAGCAGGTATATTGGGAACAAACATTAGAAGAAATGAGTTTAACTCTATAGCAAATTCTACCGCTGGTGGATTGGTTGTTCCAGGACTTTATTCAATTCAAAACTCAAGAGATGATATTCCAAAATCTCAAGAAGTAGCACAGAAAGTTGGTGTAGATGGTGTTTACGCAAGTGCCTCTCTTGGTTTTGGAAATGTTGTTTATATTGATGGAACAATACGTAGAGATCATTTCTCAACACTTCCTGTAGATGATAGTTCATTCTATTATCCATCTGTTTCTACCAGTTTTGTATTTAGTAAATTAATTAACGTAAATGCTATTTCTTTTGGTAAGTTAAGAGTTAACTACGCTGAAGTAGGAAATGGACCAGAATTTGATAAATTGTTTAACACTTTTGATATTAATATAGATACTGGAACTTCTGTTCCTAGTACCGCTAATAATCCAAATTTGAAGCCTGAGCGTACTAAAAGTTATGAAGCAGGTCTTGAAATGAGATTTGTTAATAACAGAGTTGGTTTTGATTTTTCTTACTACAAGACAAACTCACTTGACCAAATTGTACAAGTGCCAATTTCTGAAGCAACTGGTCAATCTAGAAAATTGTTAAATGCTGGTGAAATCGAAAACAAAGGTTTTGAAATATCTTTGAACGCTACTCCGGTAAAAACTGATAACTTTAGCTGGATGCTAAACGGTAACTTTACCCAAAACAAGAGTGAGGTTATTGCGCTTCCAGAAGGAGTAGAAGTATTTCAGCTGGCTAGTTACCAAGGTGGTGTAAAAATTAATGCGGTACCTGGACAACCTTACGGTGTAATCTATGGAGCTGATTACGTTTATAACGATAATGGAGATAGAGTAGTTGGAGCCAATGGAAGATATTTAAAAACTGGACCTAATGAAAAAATTGGGGATACTAATCCAGATTGGTTAATGGGTATTACCAATACTATTAATTATAAATCGTGGTCATTTAGTTTCTTGATTGATGTTCAGCAAGGTGGCTCTGTGTTCTCCCTGGATCAATATTACGGTCAAGCAACAGGTTTATATCCTGAGTCTGCTTACATAAATGATTTAGGAAACCCTGTAAGAAATACTATTGAAAACGGAGGTGGTTTTATTAATCCTGGAGTTGTAAATACTGGAACAGACGAGAACCCAGTGTATGTTCCAAATACAACTAGAGTTGATGCTTCTGAGTTTGGTCAATTTGGTTATGCTGCTTATCCACAATCTGAATTTGTGTATGATGCTAGCTATGTTAAGTTACGTCAAGCTTCACTAAGCTATACTTTGCCTTCAAAATTCCTTGACAATACATTTATGACAGGCCTTCAGTTTACGGTAACTGGCTCAAACCTTTGGATCATTGATAAAAAGACACCTTATGCAGATCCAGAATCTGGATTGAGTTCAGGTAACTCTCAAGGATATATTACAGGTTCATTGCCAACTACCCAAGATTACGGGTTTAACATTAAAGCACAATTTTAATATAAAGAAAAATGAAGAAACTGATTTTAATATTAACAGCGGCAGTTTTCGCCGTCTCTTGTTCAGACAACCTAGAGGATCTGAATCAGAATATAAAAGACCCTACAGCAGTTAGTGGTGAGAGTTTATTCGCTTCTGCCCAAAAGCAGCTAGCTGATCAAATCACGACGCCAAACGTAAACTTTAACAATACTAGATTGTTTGTTCAGCATTGGCAGGAAACCACTTATCCTGATGAGAGTAACTATGATCAATCAACCCGTCCAATTCCAGATAATCACTGGAGAGAAATGTACAGAGATGTGTTGAGAGATCTTAAGGAAGCAAGCATAAACATTGCTGCTGCTGATAACGACATTACAAACCCATTAAAGCCTAATAAATTGGCCATTATAGAGGTAATGAATGTTTACGCTTGGAGCAATTTGGTTGAAACCTATGGAAATGTTCCTTATTCTGAAGCTTTGGATATTGATAACTTACTACCAAAGTATGATGATGCTATGACCATTTACAAAGATTTACTTGTACGCTTAACAGCTGCTATTAACTCTATGGATACCAGCAAAGGAAGTTTTTCTGGTGATGAAGAAAAAATCTATTCGGGTGATGTTGCTTCATGGAAGAAGTTTGCAAATACACTTAAATTAAGAATGGGTATTATCCTTGCCGATGCGGATGGTGCAGCTGGAAAAGCAGCAGTTGAATCTGCTTTTGCTTCTGGAGTATTTACAAGCAATGCAGACGATGCTGGATATGCATATACAGCTCCTCCAAACGGTAATCCTTTAAATAATAATTTAGTTTTGAGTAACCGTAATGATTACGTTGCCGGTAAAACTATTATTGATTTAATGAATACCTTAGAAGATCCACGTAGAGCTTCTTTTTTCACTGATGTTAACGGAGAATATATCGGAGGTGTAATTGGTGACCAAACTGTTTATTCTGATTATAGCCATGTAACTCCATCTATTTTAGGTGGCGATTACCCTGGTTGGTTCCTACAGTATGCTGAAACTGAATTTTTATTAGCTGAAGCAGCTGCAAGAGGATATAACGTTGGTGGTGATGCTGAAAGCCATTACATAGCTGGTATCACTGCTTCTTTTGATTTCTGGGGCGCAGATGGCCTTGCTGGTTATCTAGCTAATCCTGCTGTTGCTTATAACAGTGGAGCTTGGAGAGAATCTATTGGTACTCAAGCTTGGTTAGCAAACTATAACAGAACATTTGCTTCTTGGCTTTCTGTTAGACGTTTAGACTTTCCAGTTTTGGTTAAACCAATTGATGCCGAGTCTGGTTATCCTGTTCGCTACCCTTACCCTGTTAGCGAAATTAACCTAAACCCAACAAATTATGAAGAGGCTGCTGGTGCAATTGGCGGCGATGCAACAGAAACTAGACTTTTCTGGGATAAATTTGATAACACTTGGGGCTTTTAATTTAGAGCCACATAGAATTAATATTTAATAAAATCCCCGGCATTATGCCGGGGATTTTTTATTTCCTATCATTTGCATATTTTTAAAGAAATAAAGAAACTTCTAATTCGTTTTAAATACTATAAAAATTTCATTTAGCCCCATGCCAATTTTTCTTCAATCTGAAGCTTATGCCCCTTGGCTCGCTCCATATGCTTACGGAATAGTTTTGATGGGTATTGCTTTTTTTCTTTTTAGAGTATTTGAAAATTGGTTTGCTTCAAATTTTGACAGACCTCTTTTTAGGCATTATTTCGTTTATAGAAAACTGTCCCCTTCACAACTAAAAATACTCCAAAATGAATTTGTGTTTTATCGCATGCTTTCAGAAAAAAATAAAAAGCAATTTGTTCATAGAATGGCACAATTCCTATCAGAAAAAAAAATTATAGGAAGGGAAGAAGTTATAATCACTGAAAAAATGAAAGTTTTGGTTGCTGCAATTGCCTGTATGTTAAGTTTTGGTAGAAGAAATTACACTTACAATCTTGTTGATTTCATTTTGATTTATCCAGATGAATTTTATAGCGCAATAAATGATGCCTACCACAAAGGTGAATTTAATCCACGAGAGAAAGTAATTGTGCTCTCATGGAAGGATTTTGAAAAAGGATATAAAATTGAAAATGATAATTTAAATATAGGAATCCACGAATTTACACATGCAATGCAATTAGAGGCAAAACAAGCCAGAGATTTGGATTCTGCCCGATTTTCAAAACATTTTCAAGCTATCTTAAAACAATTAATGCGACAGGATGTAAAAGATCAATTAGACAAAACAAGATATTTTAGGGAATATGCATTCACCAATCAATACGAATTTATGGCTGTTTTAACAGAATATTTTTTTGAATCCCCTGAAGATTTTAAGAGAATATTCCCTAAAATATACGAACATACAAAAAAGTTGCTCAACTTTAATTTTGCAGATTATTGATTCTTTTTTGAAATGTCTTGAATAATAATTTTCGCGTGCACACGTGAATTTTCAATAAACCATTTGTGTGTTTCCAAACCGCCACAAATTACACCTGCCAAATAAAGTCCTTCCACGTTTGATTCCATAGTTTCAGTATTGTATTTTGGGAAGTAATTGCCGTCTTCAGAAAATTGAACCCCCAAACTTTTTAAAAATTTAAAGTCTGGTTTATATCCTGTGAGTGCAATCACAAAATTATTATCTAAAATCTTTGGGCCTTTTGGAGTCTGTATAAAAACTTCGTTTTTAGTAATTTTTATTATTTCAGAATTAAAATATGCTTTTATACTTCCTTCTTCAATTCTATTTTCAATATCTGGCTTTACCCAATATTTTACACGTTCTCCAATTTTAGGGCCTCTAACAACCATGGTTACATCACCACCTTTGCGCCAAACTTCCAATGCGGCATCAACTGCCGAATTACTTGCACCAACAACAATAACGTTTTGCATTACAAATGGATGTGCTTCTTTGTAGTAATGCATCACTTTTGGCAATTCTTCGCCCGGAATATTCAACATTTTTGGAATATCATAAAAACCCGTGCTTACAATTACTTTTTTTGTGGTGTAGTTATTTTTTTCTGAAATAATTTTGAAACACTCATTCACTTTTTCTACAGAAAGTATTGCTTCATATAAATTTATGTGAAGATTATTTGAAGTAGCGACGCGGCGATAATATTCCAAAGCCTCATTCCTATTGGGTTTTGGGTTATTGCTTATAAATGGAATATCACCAATCTCTAATTTTTCCGAAGTAGAAAAAAAAGTCATGTTTAGAGGGTAATTGTAGAGTGAGTTAGTTAGCGCACCCTTTTCTACCACAACATAATCCAGCCCCTTCTTTTTACATTCAAGGGCACAGGCTATGCCTATGGGCCCCGCACCAATAATTAGAACGTCCTTCGTTTTTTTGATAGGCATTCAAAATTTATTTTAAAAGTTTCCTTAAATCTGAAATAGTTTGTGAAGGATTGCTCGCCCCAAAAACATAGCTTCCGGCTACTAAAACATCGGCGCCTGTATCAACCAATTGTTTCGCGTTTTTGTTCGTTACACCCCCGTCTATCTCAATTTTGGTTGAAGCGCCGTTGGTCTCAATAATTTTTCGGAGCTGTTTTATTTTTTTATAGGTGTTTTCTATGAAACTCTGCCCGCCAAAACCAGGATTCACGCTCATCATACAAACCAAATCAATATCGTTGATGGTGTCTTCAAGTAATGAAACATTAGTGTGTGGATTTATGGCAACACCTGCCTGCATTCCTTCGGCCTTTATGCCTTGAAGGGTTCGGTGAAGATGTGTGCAGGCTTCAAAATGAACCGAAAGTATATTGGCACCCAAATCGGCAAATGTTTTAATATAGCGATCGGGGTCAATAATCATTAAATGCACATCCAATGGTTTTTTGGCGTGGACTGCAATACTTTTAATTACAGGCATTCCGAAAGAAATATTCGGTACAAAAACCCCGTCCATTACATCAAGATGGAACCAATCAGCATCACTATTGTTAACCATTTCAATATCGCGCTGAAGGTTTGCAAAATCTGCTGCAAGTATGGAAGGAGCTATAATTGTATTTTTCATTGGATTTAAAGTAAAAAGGGTTCTATAAGTGTTTTTATGTTTTTGGGGTATTTGTTTTCAAAATTATAATGTGAAAGATATGTATTGAGTTTTTCAATATCCTTCTTTGTTTTCATAATGCTGAAGTTGGCTTCGTAATTTTCGAATATCCGGTTTTCAATTTTTTGATCCAAAATCATTAAAATGTCTTTGTGTCTTTTGTCTTTCCTAATTTTTGCGAAAAGCTCTTTAATTATTTCCTTTTTGCCTTCCAGCACTTGCAGAAAGAAATTATTATTATGGAGTAATGCTCCCGAAATATTTAATGTTGGATTCATGGCTACAATAAACTTAAACAAGCTTTCAAGCTCTGAATCTTTCAAAGCTTCGGCTTGTTTGCTTAAATAACAGATTGTGTGTTCCATGCGAATGTAAAGATAGAAAAAACCTCCGGTAATCAGCCGGAGGTCATTCATCAATCAAAAAACGAACAGTATTTTCTCAGTAAAACTGAGAAACTGATACTGTAAGTTATCGTTACGGGAATTATCCCAAATAGGTCATTAATATTTTGCTTCGCGAAGTGTGCTTCAATCTTCTGATTGCTTTCTCTTTTATTTGGCGAACGCGTTCGCGAGTAAGATCAAAAGTTTCGCCAATTTCTTCCAAAGTCATTGGGTGTTGATCTCCAAGACCAAAGTACAGTCGAATTACGTCTGCTTCACGAGGAGTAAGGGTTTCCAAGGCACGCTCAATTTCAGTTCGTAGCGATTCGTGCAACAAAGCACGGTCTGGATTTGGGCTTTCGCCACTTCGCAAAACATCGTAAAGGTTACTGTCCTCACCTTCAACAAGAGGTGCATCCATGGATACGTGACGGCCAGAGTTTTTCATGGACTCTTTCACGTCGTTGATGGTCATGTCCAGCTCTTTTGCAATTTCTTCTGCAGAAGGTGGGCGCTCATTTGCTTGTTCCAAATAAGCATACATTTTGTTGATTTTGTTGATGCTTCCAATCTTGTTCAATGGCAAACGCACAATACGTGATTGCTCAGCCAAAGCTTGAAGAATGGATTGGCGAATCCACCAAACGGCGTAGGAAATAAATTTAAACCCACGAGTTTCATCAAAACGCTGTGCGGCTTTAATAAGGCCAAGGTTGCCTTCATTGATAAGGTCTGGAAGGGTAAGTCCTTGGTTTTGGTATTGCTTTGCCACCGAAACAACGAAACGTAGGTTTGCCTTGGTCAATTTTTCCAAAGCGGTTTGGTCACCCGCTTTTATGCGCTGTGCCAATTCTACTTCTTCGTCTGCGGTGATTAAGTCAACTTTTCCAATTTCCTGAAGGTACTTGTCTAATGAAGCGGTTTCCCTGTTGGTTACCTGCTTTGTAATTTTGAGTTGTCTCATTTAAGAAATGTCCTGTAGATTAAGTTTTAAACTTTTGTATTTTGTTATACGTAACAAACCCAGAAAAGGTTACAAAAGTTTATAAATCTTTCAGTAAAATAGTATGTTTTTTAACTACAGAATTTATTCTCTACTGTTTTAGACTGTCAATTTTTGTTGTTATAGAGTCTAAAGATTTCTGTTTTCTAACAATCAGGCTATCAATTTCATTTTTGTTGGTTGTTACTACTCGCTCTCCATCTTCATTGTTGTAGTAGTAATATTTTGTTGTTACACTGAAAGTTTCATCAATGCTTGTTTTGTTTGCCTCGTCTTTTTTGGATTTCTTTTTTGAATTCTTTTGTTCTATGGTTTTTTTCGTTTTTTGAAAATTTTCTAATTCATTCTTTTCTGAATTTTCTTTTGTTGACTCTATATTTGAAAGGGTTTCAGAACTATTTTTTATGATTAAGGAGTCATCTTTTGGAGTTTTAAAAAGTGACTCATCAGTTTCTTTTTCTGATATTGATTTAGTATTATTTTCTTTATTAACGGAATTAGATTGGTCATTCAAAAGAACATTTTTTGGTTCCGTATGAAGGTTGGGTTGTAAAATGTTTCCATTGATAAGGAGTAAAAGCAAGCCCAGAGAAACAAAGAGCCCTCCGCCTACAACCCAATAAAGAAATTTCCTTTTTCGTTTGCGCGTTTCTTCGTCCAGAGATTGGTTTAACTTCACCCAAAGGTTTTGGCCAGGGTTTTTCTTTCCACTTTTCAGCTTGTTTTCAAAAAGTGTTCCTATATCTTTTTTTTGTCCCATTTTTAAGTTGCTTTTGGGTTAAGGGATTTATTGATCTCAATAATTTTTTCACGTAAAATCAGCTTTGCGCGGTGATAATTGGACTTTGATGTTCCTTCGGATATTTTTAAAACGGAGGCAATTTCCTTATGTGAAAAACCATCCATTTGATAAAGGTTAAAAACCATCCTATATTGATCGGGTAATTCTTGAATGAGTTTTAAAAGTTCGTCGAGCGAAAGATTTTGTTCTTCTTCAATTGTAACGTTCTCCTCCAGAATATCATCTTTTATTTCAATGTTTAAAGGCTTATTTGCTTTGTATTTATCAATTGCTTTATAAATGGTTATTCGTTTCATCCAGCCCTCAAAAGAACCTTTGTTTTTGAATGTTTTTATTTTCTGAAAAATGGTTATAAAAGCATCGTGCAGATTATCTTCAGCATCGGCTTCGTTTCTGCAATATTTTAAAGAGGTAAAATATAGGGTGTCTTTGTGCCTCTGGAATAGCTCGTTTTGGGCTATCCGGTTATTTTTTATACATGCTTTTATAAGTTCAGTTTCTTTCAAATAAATTTTCGAAATCTTATGGGCAATTTATGGCTTTTAAAACAATAGGCACTCCAGAGACCTGAATTCCGGTGTTTATGTCATTAAATCTAACATAAATTATCTGTGGGTTTTCTGTATTTTCATGCATTAAATTAACAATTGGGTTTGTTCCAGCAAGCATATCTTCATAATTATCGTAATAGTTCCATGTAACGGTTGATGGATCTGAAATGCCCGAAAACGGAAAGAAACATTCAAAATAACTTTCTAAATCAAAAACAGCGCTGCCTGAATTTGGTTCGGTTTCACATTCTTCAAAAAGAATTTTTCTGCAAGGTTCGTAACATTCCTTAGTCAACAAAAAGCGGTCAGTGCCATTTTCTATTTCCATTTGAGATTCGTCAAAATTTACAACCTTCCAGTCAAAATTCCAGTCATTGCTTACATTTTCATCTCCAGTTATAAAAATATTGAGATGTAATTCGTCTTCTATAAAATAAGTAACCCAAGTTCCACCAAAGACATTCTCTTGCAAATAAAGAGCAACATTTCCATAATTGCTTACTTCAAAATAAGAGCCATCATATTCACTATTGGGTCCGTCCAAATGGTTTACTTTCCAAATACAGGTGGTTTCCGTAAGAATATTGTTGCAGGTTGTAACGGTGTCTGCATAAACACATTTGTCTATCGCTTCTTTTAATTCTTCATTATTATTGATTACATAGGGTTGTCCATTTTCCAAAACACTTGTTATTGGATAACTCAAGCTGATGGATTTTCCTTCTTCAAGAGTTGCCAAAAAGTCGCTGAATGCTATATCGCTATTAATAATTTGGTATCCAAAGATATCCATGTTCTCATCATAAATAACCAGTGTAAAGGAGTAGTTAAAATCGATACAGGTTATTTCGTTTTCGAAATCGCTTCCGGCTGCTTTTTGAATAAGGTTGTAAAGTTCAGAATTTACCTGAATAACTTTTGAGGGGTCAGCTTTGCTGATAGGTTCGTTTTCACAGGAATTAAAAACTGTAAGCAACAATAAAAATGGAATGTACCAAAGATTTTTCATGTTATTTTTTTTAAAATTTTCTTATCGCTCTTATTTTAAATGTATTATCCTTCTGGGAAACTATTTTTCGGGTGTATGGAATTATTTGTGGACTACCAAAGTCGTATACCCAACTCCGATAATATGCCGGTGCAGGCCTTGCTTCCGTAGAACTTATGTATCCAGAACCTTCAGTTTCATCAAACCCTCCCACCGCAATTCTATTTATATATAACATTTCTAATTCATTAATTGAAGGCAGGAACCAATCAGAATAACCATTAAGAAAAAGATCATAACATATTCTAGCGGCAATTCCTTCCTCTTGGCAATAATTTACAATTGCTTGTGTATTGCTTTCGCCGGCACCAATTTCAGAGTTATCTGCAATTGGGTTTGTGTTCCCTAAACAACCATATATTGCAAGTACAGATTCATCCTGAGGTGCTGCAATTAAACCATGTTCGGCGGTTTCATCAATGTAAAATATAATACCGCCTTCATGCTCGTCACCAATCTTAAGACAATCATTCTGGGCAAATGACGAAGTAGAAAAAAAAACTAAACTTAAAAGTAGAATTGAAGTTGTGATAAAATTATTCTTCATAATGTCTTTATTAAAATTTACGGATTGCACGAACATGTAATGGATTTGTTTTATCGATTGGTTGTTGCCTATCTGCATTAGCTGGATTTGAACCAAAATCTATTGAAAAAACATATTTATAAATACCATCATTATTTTTAGTTTCAGTGGAGGATGAATAGTTTGTATTTGAAAACCCACCAACTAAATTTTTATAGTGGTATAATAATTCTAATTCGTGAGTGGTTGGTAGAAACCAATCATCATATCCATTCAAACTTAATTCTGAACAAATTTTAGCAGCTGTATTTGCTTCAGTACAATTATTTACAATAGCATTTGTGTTGGCGTTTCCAAAGCCAATGTCTCGTTGATTAGCTATAGGTTCAGTTGATTCTGCACACCCCCAGATTGCACCGTTACTTTGGTCTTCTGCAGCTGCAATTAAGCCGTGTTCATTCGTTGCATCTATATAGAAAACGATTCCACCTTGAAATTCATCGCCTATTTTAAAACAATTATTTATAATAGTTTCTTCGGGTTCTTTATTTTCAGAATCTTTACTGCAAGCATAAACAACAATCATAATGAATATATAGAGAAATGATTTGAAAATTGTTTTAGAGGTTGGAATCATATGTTTTAATTTTTGGAGATTAATGAATACTCTTTCCCTATAGTCCGAAACTTTTTAAAAGGTTGCGTGATAAATAAAAAAAAGCCCTCATTTCTGAAGGCTTTTTTATTTATTTAAAAAGAATTAATCTCTCTTTCTATCTCTATCGCGACTGTTGCGATCGTCACGACCACGATTGTCGCGTCCACGATTATCTCTTCCGCCGCTTCTGTTATCATCGCGTGGTGGGCGTTCTTTGTAGCCTTCAGGTTTTGGCAACAACGCTTTTCTGGAAACTTTATCTTTTTTCGTTCTAGGGTCGAAACCGATAAATTTCACATCAAACACATCACCCATATTTACAACATCGGTTACATTTTCCGTACGTTCCCAAGCAAGTTCGCTAACGTGAAGCAAGGTCTCGTTTCCGGGAGCGTCCAAATATTCAACTACCGCACCAAAATCAAGCATTTTTATAACCTTAACCTTGTATGTGCCACCCACTTCAGGTTTGAAGGTAAGCGAATCAATTTTCGCCAATACCGCATCAATTCCTTCTTGGTTTGTTCCAAGAATTTCCACGATACCTTCTTCGGTAACAGGATCTTCATTGATAACAATCGTGGTTTTGGTAGCTTTTTGAAGCTCTTGGATTACTTTTCCTCCTGGCCCAATCAAGGCACCGATGTATTCGTTCGGAATAGTAACGGTAATCATTTTTGGAGCGTGAGGTTTCACATCTGCATTTGGTTTTGCGATGGTATCCGTCAATTTTTCAAGAATGTGAAGTCTTCCTGCAGCGGCTTGTTTCAGCGCATTTACCAAAATTTCATAGGAAAGACCTTTCACTTTAATATCCATCTGGCAAGCAGTGATTCCGTCAGCCGTTCCGGTTACTTTAAAGTCCATATCTCCCAAGTGATCTTCATCACCCAAAATATCGGAAAGAACTGCATATTTTCCAGTTTCGCCATCGGAAATCAATCCCATTGCAATACCAGAAACTGGTTTTTTAAGTTGAACCCCAGCATCCATAAGTGCCATTGTACCACTACAAACTGTTGCCATTGAAGAAGAACCGTTAGATTCCAAAACTTCTGAAACTACACGAACTGTGTAAGGACAATCTGCAGGAATCATTCCTTTCAATGCGCGTTGCGCCAAGTTTCCGTGACCAACTTCTCTACGGGAAGTGCCGCGAATTGGGCGCGCTTCACCAGTTGAGAAAGGAGGGAAGTTGTAATGAAGGTAGAAAGTTTCCTCACCTTCAAAAGATGGCATATCAATTTGGTTTGCTTCGCGGGAAGTTCCCAAAGTAACGGTTGCCAACGCCTGGGTTTCCCCGCGCGTGAAAATTGCAGAACCGTGAGTTGATGGAAGATAATCAACCTCGCACCAGATTGGACGAATCTCGTCTGTTTTACGTCCATCCAAACGTAAACCTTCATTTAAGGTAAGGTCACGAACGGCAGCTTTTTCTGCTTTGTAATAATATTTTGAAACTAAATCTCCAAAATCTGCCAATTCTTCTTCAGAAAATGTGGCTTTGATTTCTTCTTTAATTTCATCAAAAGAAGCACTGCGTTCATGTTTTGCAGAAGCGGATTTTGCAACGGCATATACTTTATCATAAGCCATTGTGTGAATCTTTTTCTTCAAATCTTCATCTTCACGTTCTGGCTCGTATTCACGAACTTCTTTTTTTCCGAATGCTTCAGCCAATCTAAGTTGCGCTTCGCACTGTTTTTTAATGTGTTCGTGAGCGAATTTAATGGCTTCAACCATTTCTTCTTCGCTAATTTCCTTCATTTCGCCTTCAACCATCATCACAGAATCTGCAGAAGCACCAATCACCATATCAATGTCTGATTCTTCTAATTGCGCTCTTGAAGGGTTGATTACGAATTCGCCGTTGATTCTTCCCACACGTGCTTCAGAAATAGCACATTCAAAAGGAAAGTCTGAAAGCTGAATAGCAGCAGAAGCTGCCAAACCTGCCATTGCATCAGGCATTACGTCTTCATCGTGGCTCATTAACTGAATCATCACTTGTGTTTCAGCGTGATAATCTTTTGGGAAAAGCGGACGCAATACACGATCCACAAGACGCATTGTCAATACTTCACCGTCGCTTGGTCTTGCTTCTCTTTTAAAGAAACCACCAGGATAACGACCCGAAGCTGCAAATTTTTCACGATAATCTACTGTTAAGGGTAGAAAATCGACATCGCTTTGTTTGTAGTTTGAAACTACTGTACATAGCAACATACATTTTCCGGATTGTACAACTACAGAACCGTGGGCCTGTTTTGCCAATTTTCCGGTTTCGATGGAAATTTCACGTCCATCACCAAGGTCTATGACCTCTCTAAATACTTTAGGTATCATTTGTTTTTCATTTTGTCCGTAAAACGGACGGTTAAAAATGGTCAACGACTGTATATCAGTCGCGTGTTGTTGTGTTGTTGTGGTTGACCAATGAAAAACCTAAGGGTAGCTTTTCTGTGTGTTCAGAATAAAATCTGAATAAAAAATAAAAAGGGCTCGCAAGAGCCCTTTTAAATATTACTTACGTAATCCTAATTCTTTAACGATTGCACGATAACGAAGAACGTCTTTTTTGGTTAAATAATCCAAAAGAGCTCTTCTTTTTCCTACCAACATTACCAAAGAACGCTCCGTATTGTAGTCCTTGTGATTTGCTTTAAGGTGTTTTGTTAAATGCTCGATACGGTGTGTAAACAAAGCGATCTGTCCTTCAGCAGAACCAGTATCAGTCTTTGACTTACCGTGTTTTTCAAAAATTTTTTCTTTTACTTCTTGTGATAAATACATGCCAATATTGTTAAAATGATTTTTATGTACTGACTACCATTTTGATAATCAAGGCCGCAAAAGTACAAAATCGAATTTGAAATTGGTGTGTTTTGAGGGAAAATTAATTTAGATATATTAAATTATTAATTTTTAGCGTTATAGGTTTCTAAACCCCTAAACCTCATTTTTATGAAAATTACCCCTTTTAGATTAATTGTTGCTTTTTTTGCGATGGGCATCTTCTTGTTTGCAAGTTGCGTTAAAGAAGAAGATACTTCTTCCGAAGAAGTTAATTTTTCTTCAGACAATTCCATGAGAGCTGCAAAAACAGATAATGTTGCTGATGCCACTTTCAACATTATTGAACAGGCTTTTGTGGAAAACGAAACGGAAGGTCGTGGCATTAACCAACTTTCACTTTTTCCGCCCTGTACTGAAATAACTGTTGGAACTCAAGGAAACGTATTTACTATATTATTGGACTTTGGGGATTCCTGCACACTGAATAATGGAAATGTAGTCTCCGGAAGTATTTTCTTGGAATATGGGCCTCTGGTTTCAGGAACTTATACTGTAGATTACACTTTTCAGAATTTTATTATTAACGGAAACGGAGTAAGCGGTGGTGGCAGTATTTTATATGAAATTGCCAATCAAAACGATAATCCGCAATCTACTGTTAACGAAAGCATCACGGTGAGTTTTCCGAACACTTCTGTTACAGGCACCAGAAATGGAACCCGTATTTCAGAATGGGTGGAAGGCGTTGGTTCTGGAACTTGGCTAGACAACGTCTATCATGTTACCGGAAATTGGCAAACTGTGTTTACCAATGGTTTTGAACGAAGTGGTGAAGTGACTGAGACGCTTGTTTATAAAACCGCCTGTCCCTATGTGGTTGAAGGCCGGCTTGAAGTTTCACAAGATGGTGTAACAGCGGCTATTGATTTTGGGGATGGTGAATGCGATAATATGGCTGTATTTATCTACAATGGTCAAGAATATCCTTTTATAATGAATTAAAAAATCATGAATCAAAAAAAAAACTGCTCTTGTTGAGCAGCTTTTTTTATGCAGTTTTCTCTCGAAGCGGTCTGTTCAATACCAAATCAAGATAAAGGTTTATTTTTCTTTTTAAATCTCGTCTATGTGTTATGAAATCCAAGAAACCGTGTTCCAAAAGAAATTCAGCAGTTTGGAAACCTTCGGGTAGTTCTTTTCCTGTGGTGTCACGAACAACTCGCGGGCCTGCAAACCCAATCAAAGCGCCTGGTTCACTAATGTTTATGTCTCCCAGCATCGCGAAGGAAGCGGTTGTTCCTCCAGTAGTTGGGTCTGTGCATAAGGAGATATAAGGTATTCCCGCATCACTCAATTGTGCAAGCTTCACACTTGTTTTTGCCAATTGCATCAATGAAAGTGCAGCTTCCATCATTCTGGCACCACCACTTTTTGAAATTATTAATAAAGGGATTTTTTTCTTTAATGAATAATCTGCAGCACGGGCAATTTTTTCACCTACAACACTTCCCATGGAACCACCAATAAAGCTAAAGTCCATACAAGCCACAACCAAATCTGCGCCCATGGATTTACCAACTGCGCAACGAATAGCATCTTTAAGCCCGGTTTTGTCTTGAGCTTCCTTTAATCTTTCAGTATATTTCTTTTTATCCTCAAACTTTAAAGTATCTTGAGAGGAAAGATTTTTGTCAAGTTCTTTAAATTTATTGTTGTCAAAAAGGATTTCAAAATATTCCTTACTTCCAATGCGAACGTGGTAGCCATCTTCAGGGCTTACGTAAAAATTCTTTTCAAGCTCTTCGCTATCAACAATTTTTCCAGTAGGTGATTTATACCACAGCCCTTTTGGGACATCCTTTTTCTCTTCGGTTGGGGTTTGAATTCCTTTTTTTGTTCTTTTAAACCAAGGCATAAACTATTGTTTGTTTAATATTTTTTTTAATTCAAAATTTACAACGTGTTTACGTTGTTCAAATCTTTAAAAGCCTGTTCAAGTCTTTTCTTGAAAGTGATTTCGCCATCGCGAAGCCATTTTCGAGGGTCGTAATATTTTTTGTTTGGAATATCGTCACCTTCAGGGTTTCCTATCTGGGTTTTTAAGTATTCCAGATTGTTTATCATATAATCGCGAACTCCTTCGGTAAATGCAAACTGCATATCGGTGTCAATATTCATTTTTATCACTCCATAGCCTATTGCTTCGCGAATTTCTTCTAAAGTGGAACCACTTCCGCCGTGAAAAACAAAGTCGATTGGGTTATGGCCAGTGTTAAATTTTTTCTGAACATATTCCTGTGAATTTTTAAGGATTATAGGAGTCAATTTTACATTCCCAGGTTTGTAAACACCGTGAACGTTTCCAAAGGCGGCAGCAATGGTAAACTGATCGCTTATTTTTGAAAGTTCTTCATAGGCATAGGCAACTTCATCAGGTTGAGTATAAAGTTTTGAGGAGTCCACATCGGTGTTATCTACACCGTCTTCTTCACCTCCGGTAATGCCCAACTCAATTTCAAGGGTCATCCCTATTTTGCTCATACGTTCCAAATAGCGTTTGCAGATTTCAATATTTTCTTCAATAGGCTCTTCAGAAAGATCTATCATATGTGAGCTATAAAGCGGTTTTCCGGTTTCTTTGTAGAATTTTTCACCCGCATCTAGCAATCCATCAATCCACGGAAGTAATTTTTTAGCGCAATGGTCTGTATGAAGAATAACCGTAGCGCCATAAACTTTTGCAAGTTCGTGTATATGTTTAGCCCCAGCTATGCCGCCAGCAATTGCAGCTTTTTCATTTTCATTGGAAAGACCTTTTCCAGCATTGAAATGCGCCCCGCCATTTGAAAATTGAATAATTACCGGTGCATTGAGTGCAGCAGCAGTTTCCATAACCGCATTGACACTATCAGATCCCACAACATTAACTGCGGGCATCGCAAAACCTTTTTCTTTTGCGTATTGATGTATTTTTTGAACTTCTTTTCCCGTGGCTACTCCGGGCTTAATTCCATGACTCATATTCAAATGTATTTAGCAGACAAAAATAACAAATTTTAATGGTTTAGAAGGGATAGTTGATACCTATGTTGTAAACAGCATTTGAGAAATTATAGTCTTTAAACCAGCGTTCGCCCACAGGTCTTCCGGGATCATGGGTTTTAAAGCCAATATCAAAGCGAAATACAAAAAAACCAAAATCATAGCGAAGTCCGAACCCTGAAGCGACCGCAGTTTCCTTTAGATCTTGAATTCCGTCAAATCTGAACGATGGAATATCAACATCATCCAATACATTCCAAATGTTGCCGGCATCAACAAAAAATGCTCCTTTTAAATCACCCAAGATTGTATATCTATATTCTGCATTAAGTGCGAGTTTGAAGTTCGCATCATTAAAATCTAGGACACTTCCGCTGCTACCTGGTCCTAGGTCGTATGCTCTCCATCCACGATTATCATTTGTGCCTCCTCCAAAATAACTACGGGTAAAGGGTATGTTATTGCTGTTGCCGTAAGGAATTGCAATACCGCCAAAGGCACGGAAAGCAAAGATGTTCTTGCCGTCTAAATCCCAATGTTTAATATATTCTGCCTCTACTTTTGCATATTGTGAATATGCAATTCCTAAAATCTCGTAGTTTCCTTGGGAGTTTTTTGTAAGTCCAGCCAGACTCGAAATACCTGAAAGCAAACTTCCTGCTGATTCTAGTTTTAAACGTAATCGTGAAAAATTATTATCGTTTAGGTTCTCGCGTGTATCTCTTGTTAATGTTACGTTTGAAGCAAAAATAAGGTTGTTCTCACTAAGTCGTAATTGACGTTCATAAATACTGAGTACTTCTTGAAAAGTTTCAGGAGTAGCATATATTTCCCTGTTTAAAACCTCCGAAATAAAACCAGCTGTTTCATCTGGAATTTCCAATAGGGGGTCCGAAGAGGGATTGTTAAAGTCATAATTAAGATTCTTCGCTATTTCATTCAATCGGGAGTAAGAACTTTTGTAAACATTGAAGTAATTCTCAGTATTTAGATTTCTCACAAATTGCAGGTTCATCAAATCCACTTGATAGGTAAGTATTTTTGAAGGTTTCCATCTATAGTTGAAAATAGCATTAGAGGTCTGTCTATCCAGCCCAATATTATTTTGTACGCTATAACCAAAAATGACACTGGTGGAAGGCGACATATATTTTGGAATAAGCTTTTCAGTTTTTAATGGGAAAAGAATCCTAGGGAATGTAAGCTTTACATCACCACCAAATTCTGAAATGTTGAAAAATTTACTCTCACTATCAGCCGCGTCTTTTGAAGAACCGAGACTTCCACGCCCTGATACTTCAAGGATTTCAGCACCACGAAAAATATTTCTGAAAATCATACTTCCGCTAAAACTTATTCCAAATTGCTGAATGGTTGAGGTATAGGCGTCAAAATCTACCCCCAGTGTAAAGCGGTCGCGCGGACTTAATAAAATAGTTGAATTCAATAGCTTTCCCGTAGTGTCTGAAGCAATTTCAGCATAACTGATGTTTGGGTATTTGAAAATCCTGAGATCGCTAATTTGGTTATAGGTTAGCGTTCTGTCAATATCTTTAAAAATTTTTCCAGGATTGATTGCAACAGCAGATGTAATCGCCTTGGGGCGAAAACGCATCTTGCCATAACTGAAAAGTTTGTAACCCATATAGCTCAATGAATCCTGAAAACTTTTATTCCGATTTTCGTATGAATAATCTGTTACAATCCGAACTTCATTAATAGTATGAACCTTAAAAGGAACCGTTCTTGTACTGTCTCCTTCAGTAATTTTTCTATCGGGAATGATGTAAGTTATATTGGCTTTATGGTCTGTATTTACAGTGTCCGCCTCAAAACCAACATAGTCTTGTTCAAAATGGTAAAGCCCCGAATTTCGAAATTGAATGGTCAATCGGTCGCGCTCGTTTACAAAATCTTGCGCCGCATATTGCTTACCGGGAACAATGAATGATTTGGCTTTAGTAAGTTGAAAAAGTGAGTCAACAACTGGCGAGCTTATCCTTTCTGCTATTGAATCGCCCACAAAATAAGGTTTGCGTTTTTTTACTAAATAAGTAATTGCAGCTCTTTTTTTCTTTTTTTCACTAGGTTCTATTTTGTAATCAACCTCATCATTAAAATAACCATAGCTTGCGTACCATCGTTTTAAGCGCTCCAAAGATTTTTGAATTCGTTGCTCACTTATAATTACGGGTGCATCTCCAGATTTTCGAAGCCATTTATTGAAACCTACATAACTGCTGTCTATCCTGTCCACTTGTTTTTTTGAGAGAAAACGAATAAGCCGCTCCTCTCGTTTTGGGTTTTTGTGAAGCCATTTATAATAGGTGGAATCTGGCTGTGGATCTGCAAGATTATAAATGTGTAATCCAAAAGGAATACCCAAAAGCGGAATGGTAGGGTTGGGTCTTTGTGCTAGTTGGCTGTAAACACCAGCATCTTTTGTTTCTAAGCTATCCACTAAAATTGTGTTTTCAGTGAGCAAATATTTTCCTTCTGGCACAAGCTTTACTGCATCACAGGAAAAAAACAAACTGATTAATACTATAAATAGTGATATTTTTGTGAGGTCGCGCTTCAAGTGTACGTTTTTATTCAAATTCAAAAATACTATATTTTGGTCAGCAAAAGTCAAACAAAATTAATAACGAGCCTTCAACAGAAAAAGTACCGCGATCAAACAGGTCTTTTTATAGCTGAAGGCCCAAAAGTTATTGCTGAATTGCAGGATGAAGGTTTAACGCTCCACTCTCTTTTTTCGACCAATGCTTCTGAAATTACAGCTGAAAACCATTTTCAGGTAACTGAGGCCGAACTCAAAAAAATAAGTTTTTTGAAAACAGCAAACAATTCTGTGGCCATTTTTAAAATTCCAAAACCCAAACTTTTGCAAGATAAAGGTCTCATAGTTGCTTTGGATGCCGTGCGCGATCCAGGAAATTTGGGAACAATCATTCGGCTTTGCGATTGGTTTGGGGTGCAGCAATTAATCTGTTCCGAAGATACCACAGATTGTTTTAACCCAAAAGTAGTACAGGCAACTATGGGGTCATTGGCGCGAGTACAAGTTCATTACGTATCGCTTTTGGAGTATCTTGACCGAACAGCATTACCTGTTTTTGGAGGATTTATGGATGGAAAGAACGTTTATTCTGAAAAGCTTCCAAAAGATGGAATTGTGGTAATGGGTAATGAAGCTAATGGTATTTCAGGAGCAATACTTCAAAAGATAACCCACAAAATAAGCATTCCCCGTTTTGGAGAAACTCAAAAAACAGAAAGCCTTAATGTGGCCACGGCAACTGCTATTTTTTTAAGTGAATTCAGAAGATAGATCTATTGAAAAGTAAAATTCACAAAGATACCGCGCGTGCCTAACTTTTCAATATTCCCGGTCCAAGGACTGTTTGGGTCATCGTCTGGCACCAATTCATTGCTCATGGCGAATACACCGCGTATGGAAGGTGTAAATTTAAAGAAATAGAGATATAGATCTATCCCAAAACCAAGCTCGTAATAATTAGTGCTTTTTGTCATCCGGAATCTTCCCTGCTCATTGTCCTCAGGGTTATTCTCATTGCTGGAAAGATTGATGGAGGTAGAAATACCGCCAACAACAAAAGGTTTAATGTTGTTCAGTCTTTTTGTTGAAATTTTCAGCAAGAGTGGAACATGAATATAAGTTGATTTTACCTCGCGCAAATAATCCTTACGTTCCTCAAAGCCGGAATAAGTAAGATTACGCTGTGTGAAATACAATCCTGGTTCTAACCGAAGGTTTACATATTGATTAATGCGCATATCGCCAATGAGCCCAACATTAAAACCCGGGGAACGTTCCACTTGAATATCTGTATTGTCATCTTCATATTGGTCTTTGTAATCAAATTTGAAATCATAGCTGTTAAAGCCCAAATAATAACCCCATGAAAACCGCTTTTTGTCAAAGTTTTCCAAATTTGCCAAGCGTTCTTTGTTAAAAAACCATTGCGCATTGGCGCTGTTTGCAATAAATAAAGCGATCAGTACAAAAAATAGCTTCTTCATAAATTATTTTGTAGCATTATAGATGGTTGCCACCCCGAAAGTTTGAGGTATATTTTTCACTTCATTAAACCCAATTTTGCGTAAAATATTGTTGAGCATCTCACCGTAGGGGAATACTGAAGCACTTTCGCTTAAATATTTGTAGGCAACTTTGTCTTTTGAAAACAGTTTGCCCACAAGTGGTAAAATGGTTTTTGAATAAAAATGGTATCCTTGTTTAAAAGGAAATTTTGTTGGTACGGAAGTTTCCAAAACCACAAAAACGCCACCTTTTTTCAGCACCCGAAAAATCTCGGCCAGTCCTTTTTCAAGATTTTCAAAGTTTCTGATTCCGAATGAAACTGTTATGGCGTCAAAGGTATTGTCTTCAAAAGGCAAGGCTTCAGAGTCTGCTTGCACAAATTCAATTTTTTCGGAAATAGGTTTTCCAAAAACTTTTTTGCGTGCAACGGAAAGCATGCCTTCGGAAAGATCCAGACCCACAATTTTTTCAGCGGAAGTTTTTTCCGCAAATTGGATGGCAAGATCACCGGTTCCTGTGGCAATGTCAAGAATGATTTTTGGATTTTTATCCGCAACCATTTTTATGACCTTTTTTCGCCATTTAATATCAGAACCTAAGGAAATAATACGGTTAAGGCCGTCGTAGTTTTCAGAAATAGTATCGAACATCTGTTCAACCTGTTTCTTTTTTCCTTCTGAGGAATCTTTATAAGGTGTTATTTTCTTTTCCATAAATTTGCGCTTGCAAAACTACTGTTTTTTAATGAAATCGAAATCGAAAACGAAAATGAAAACCAAACTTTGAGGTTTCTTACTTCTCCATTGAGACTGAAAAGTGAATACTGAATACTGGCTTTAATTTCTATATATTTGTCAATGCTTATTTTAAAGCCTTAAATAATAGCTAAATGAAGATTATCATTGCCGGAGCCGGCGAAGTGGGATTTCACCTTGCGAAATTGCTATCTTTTGAATCGCAAAACATAACACTTATAGATACCAACCGTGAAGCTTTGGCGCATGCCGATGCACATTTGGATATTCGGGTTGTGCGTGGAGATTCTACATCTATAGCGGTTTTGAAGGATTCACAAGTGAGTGAAACCGACCTTGTTATTGCTGTAACATCCAGCGAAACTACCAATATTACAGTTTGTGTGCTTGCAAAACAGCTAGGTGCCAAACGGACCATTGCGCGAATTTCCAACACCGAATTTATTGATAGAAAAGATGAAGTGGGCTTCGCAAAATTCGGAATCGACGAATTGATTTCGCCAGAATCTTTAGCTTCCAATGAAATTGAACTACTGCTAAGTCAAAGCGCTTTCAATGAAAATTATGAGTTTGAGAATGGCGCTTTGAGCATGATTGGTCTAAACCTTTCCCGCACCTCGGCTTTTGTGGGCAAATCTGTAAAGGAAATGGCGAAAGTTTATCCTGAACTACACTTTGTTCCCATTGCCTTGCAACGCTTTGGAACCCAATACACCATTATTCCGCGTGGTGATACCCAATTTAAAGAAGGTGATCAGGTTTACTTCACAACTGTTGGTAAAGGAGATGACCAAATTTTTAGGCTTTCCGGGAAAAGTAAACAGGAAATAAAAAATGTAATGATTCTTGGCGGAAGCAAAATAGGCTACAAAACCGCAAAGGACTTGTGCAAAACAGGTTTCAATGTTAAACTTATTGAAAGCAGCAAAGATAAAGCTTTTGAAATTGCCGACGATATTCCTAGTTGTCTCGTAATTAACGGTGACGGCAGAAATGTGGATTTGCTCTCCGAAGAATCTATAGAGGATATGGATGCCTTTATTTCAGTAACAGGAAATAGTGAAACCAATATTATGTCCTGTTTGGTGGCAAAGTCCAAAGGTGTTAAAAAAGCAATTGCTTTGGTGGAAAATATGGATTATTTTCAGCTTTCACATTCAATCGGAATTGATACGCTTATCAACAAAAAACTTTTGGCGGCAAACAATATTTTCCGTTACGTCCGCCGAGGAGAAGTTGTAGCCATGACCAAGCTCAACAATATGAATGCCGAACTATTGGAGTTTATGGTTTCTTCACATTCCAAAGTGTGCAACAAAAAAATTAAAGATCTGGATTTTCCTGTTTCAGCTATAATTGGAGGAGTAATTAGAAATGGCGAAGGGATAATAGCCTTGGGCGATTTCGAAATAAAAAATGGCGATAGAGTAGTTGTTTGTTGTTTGCCGCAATCCATAGGAAAAGTTGAAAAACTCTTTATATAATGGGCTCACTCACCAAGCTTAATTATAAAATCATTTCACACTTAATGGGGCTTTTGCTCATGGTGAATGGCGGGTTTATGCTGTTGTCCTCCATTGTTAGTTGGTATTATAAGGATGGCGTACTAAAAGAAATGCTTTTAGCGGGAACGGTTGCTTTGGGAGTAGGTGGAGGTATAATGCTTTTGACAAAAAATCACCGAAAGGAAATTCAAAAACGGGAAGGATACATAATAGTAACATTTGGGTGGATTTTTATGGCGCTTATTGGTACGCTACCTTATATTTTTACTGGTGCCATTCCAAGTTTCACCAATGCCTTTTTTGAAACCATGAGTGGCTATACCACCACTGGGGCTTCCATTTTAACAGATGTTGAAACAGTGCCACGAGGTGTGCTCTTTTGGCGAAGCATCACACATTGGATTGGCGGAATGGGTATCATTGTTTTGGCAATTGCTATTTTGCCTTTACTTGGAATTGGAGGAATGCAACTTTTTGCTGCCGAAGCACCTGGTCCTGGCGGAGATAAATTACATCCACGAATAACGGACACCGCAAAAAGGTTGTGGCTTATCTATGTGGGCTATACTTTAGCCGAAACGATTTTGTTAAAAATAGCTGGAATGAGTTTTTTTGATGCTATAAACCATTCATTGGCAACTTTAAGTACGGGCGGGTTTTCAACTAAAAATGCAAGTGTTGCCTATTGGAACGATAACCCAATGGTACAGTATATCATCATTTTCTTTATGTTTTTGGCAGGAAGTAATTTTGTTTTGAGCTATTTTGCTTTCAAACGGAAATTTCAGAAAATATTTCAGGATGAGGAGTTTAAATTATATTCAATATTTATAGTTGGATTGACTATTATTGCTTCTTTGTTAATTTATTTTGAAGCAGACGTAGCGCTTTCCAGCATCGGCCATCCAATGGTTTGGGGGCAGTTTGAAAGTGCTTTTCGCCATGCGCTGTTTCAAGTGCTTACCATAATTACAACCACAGGTTTTGTTAGTGCTGATTACACACTTTGGACTCCATTTTTAACTATTTTCTTTTTTGGAATGATGTTTTTGGGCGGCTGTGCAGGTTCAACCGCTGGTGGAATAAAAGTAATGCGTCATTTAATTATGATAAAAAATGGGATGTTAGAGTTTAAAAGAACACTTCACCCACACGCTATTTTACCAGTTCGTTACAATAGAAAAGCTGTGCCACAGCCTATTGTTTTTAACATACTTGGTTTTTTCATTCTTTATATGCTTTCCTTTATTATTGGGACATTAGTTTTTTCGTGGCTAGGTTTGGATTTTAAAACTGCATTGGGCGGTGCTGCTTCAACCTTAGGAAATGTTGGCCCTGCATTGGGTGATCTTGGACCAGTTGATAATTATGCATACTTGCCAGATGCCGCAAAATGGTGGTCCAGTTTTTTGATGCTTATTGGTAGATTGGAGCTGTTTACAGTACTTATTCTTTTAACGCCTTTTTTCTGGAGAAATAGGTAAATTGAGTTAAGAGTTGTGGATTCAGTTTATTCTGAAATGACTTTTACTTGACTCGCTAAATTTTTCGCATTTTCCGTTACTTCTGAAATATTTCCTTTAAGGTTATCGTGGGTTAAAACTACGCCCATTCTTCTGTAAGGGCGGGAGGTAGGTTTTCCAAAAATCCTAAAATCTGTTTTTGAAGAAGCCGCTACAATTTCAAGTCCTTCAAAAGTGGGGTTCTCTAAATTATCCGTACCCAAAATTACTGCACTGGCGCCAATGCGCTCTTGCGTTATTTCAGAAATTGGTAGCCCCAGGATTGCGCGAAGGTGTAATTCAAATTCATTGAAATTTTGGGTTTTGGCTAAGGTAACCATTCCTGTATCGTGCGGACGAGGGGAAAGTTCGGAAAAATAGACACCATCAGTTGCTACAAAAAACTCAACACCCCAAATGCCACAACCGGTTAGGGCAGTGGTTACTTTTTCTGCCATTTGCTGAGCTTCTTTTAAAACTTCGCTTTCCATTGGTGCTGGCTGCCAACTTTCCATATAATCACCTCGTTCTTGGCGATGGCCAATAGGTGGGCAGAATAGTGTTTTACCATTGCGCTGGGTAACCGTGAGCAGCGTAATTTCATAATTGAAGTTTACAAAGGCTTCCACGATAGCTTCAGCAACATCCCCACGTGATCCATCTTGTGAATATTTCCAGGCTTTTTCAATGTCGGCTTCGGTTTTTATGGTGCTTTGGCCTTTTCCGCTGGAAGACATAAGCGGTTTTACTACACAAGGCATTCCAATTTCAGCCACGGCCTTCTTTAAAGTTTCAGCTGAGGTTGCGTAACGATATTCAGCGGTTTTCAAGCCTAATTCTTTAGAAGCCAGATCGCGAATGGCTTTGCGGTTCATTGTAAAGTTTGCCGCTTTTGCGGAAGGAATTACTGTGTAGCCTTGATTTTCATATTCGTAAAAACGTTCGGTACGGATGGCTTCAATTTCGGGAACTATATAATCTGGTCTGTATTTTTCAACAAGGGCATCCAAAGCTTTGCCGTCAAGCATATTTATTACTTCGGCAAAGTCTGCAAGTTGCGCTGCAGGTGCGTTTGGGTAACTATCCACAGCTATTACGGTTTGCCCAATTCTTTTTGCGGCAATGGTGAACTCTTTTCCCAGTTCTCCGCTTCCTAATAATAAGATTTTAGCCATTTTTTTAATTTTTTGTAAAAATACAGCAATAGATTTCATGAAAAAACCCAAAGTACAATATGTACTTTGGGTTCATCAAAATTTATATTTATTGGAATTATTTAACGATGATTCGTTTTACTCTTCCGTCTTTTTTGTTTCCAACACGAACTAGGTAAACACCTTTGGCAACATAGCTCATGTCTAATTTATATTGATAACCGTTACCGTTATTTTCAAGTTTTTTGAATAATAATCTTTGTCCAAGGGTATTGTGAACAGTGAGGTTCAAAGCATCTGAATAATTAACCGTTTTCAATGTTATATCGAAATTGTTGTTGTCTAATGATAAAATAGTCAAGCCATTTTCATCAAAAATATTTTCACCTACGCCTACCAAAGTACCAATTTGTGCGGTGTAATCTTCGGTTTCACCGTAAGTTGTTTCCTCGCAAGCATCATCTGGCACAGGATTGTTCCAGTTAGATTTAGCACGCATAAGGTGTTGTCCTTCTGCTGCTCCAGCAGGAATTACTAAATCCATAGTTTCTGTATAGGTACCACTACCTTGACCAGGAGCAATTACGTAGTTATTAACGACCTTTTCATTCGGAGTGAAAACAAAATCGTCATTAAAATCTACCCAAACTACAATATATTGATTGCCATATCCAGTGGTAACGGTAAGATCGTTGGTAGAATCCACTTCCATTTCAGCAACAAGGTTTGTGAAATCGCCATAGCCTTCACAAGCCGATGGATTGTTGACAGTTGTTACGCTGAACAATCGGAAACCATCACCTAAAGAACAATCAGCTGTTGGCTGGCAATTTTGTTTGGTGATTACTACAGAGGTTTCATCGTTTGAAGTATCGCTATCTGCCGGTAAAGAAGTATAAGCACTCAAATTATAAGTTCCAAGTGCGGAAAAATCTCCAGTTTGGGCAAAGGTGTATGAAGTTGATGAATTTCCAGCCAAAGGACCTGCTACTACTTCGGTAACAATTGTTCCGTCCAAGTCATAAGAAACATCAAAATTTGATTGGGCTTCACCACCAAAATTATTAATGGTAACTACGATATCTTCGGCAGCTGTTAAATCAGTTCCGGAAACTGGAGATGTAATTGCACTCACGCCTATATCATTTGGTTGTAAATAAGTAACCATTTTTGTGCGAGGGTCGTTCGAAGTGTCTTCGTCTCCGGATAAGTTGGTTGCTGCGGTAATGGAATATGTTTGCCCTACAGTTCCCATATTAGCCGTGGCGGTAAAAGTGTACTGAGCTGTTGCGGCTGATGCTATTGTTCCAGTGAAAGTTTCTGAAACTACTGCGCCACCATCCACTTGAAAGGTTACAGGGAAGTTTGAAGCACTGTTTTGTCCATAATTGAAAATGGTAATGGTAACAGTTTCGCTGTTTGAAAGCGTTCCAGTTTCTGGTGAGTCAATGCTTACAACTCCAACATCATTGGTGAAATTTGGTGCAATTTGGAAAACGCCTACCACATCTTTTCTTCCACTGTTCATATATTCGTTTATGAACCAGAATTCTTTATCATTAGAAGGATCTAGGTCTATTTTACTATAATCTCCATAGCGTGTGCCAGGGATATTTGCATTTCCAGCAGCAATCAATTCTTCAGCTATAGTCATAGTGTTTAATGGATCGTTTGCGTAGCGTCCAGTATAATAAGAGCTTACTCTTTTAGTGGTTGGGTCAGGAGTTGTTGGTCCAGCCATAGAAGTATAACCCATTCCAATATTTCCTTGTACATCCATCATCATGCTTGCGTGCCAAGCATGTTTTCCGTCAGGAGCAGTATAGGTTCCTTCTTGGTAAATGGACCATGGCTGTCCATCTGCAGTTTGGCGAAGTTCAAACCAACGTACACCGGCAAGTTCACCACTTGTGGCATCTGTATCTACAACAAAATTGAAAACTGCTGAGTTATGGTCTCCAAACTTTCTAAATTGTGCTTGGTTCATAATAGTAGCCTGAAGTGCGTCAATTGCTGTCCCGCCACCAGGTTGGGTTAAATTTACAAAACTACCACCGTCAAAAACTGAAATGAATGGAGTTGTTGTTAATTCAACAGGTGCAGAAATTGTAGAGCTTCCTGGGCTTGCCCAATTTACATCTACAGTCCAAAGTTTTACGTGATCCTGCGAAACGCCAGACCAAGCATCATCTTGCAAATAGACAATTGGCAAACCACCAGCTGCTGGAAGGTTGCTATTACTTACGTTAAGTGCTTGTGGGCTGTAAAAACCGCTAGTTACAATTCCAGGAAGGGGAAAACCAATTATCTGTGCGGTTGGGTCACCAGCAAGCATTTTGGTACGTTCCATTGCGTAAATTCTATTGGATGCAGAAGTATTATCTGTCATATAATAACCATCGCTCCACACAGAAAGTTTCTGATAATCATTTATTTGCGGAATGGTGTAAACATACCAACCGTCATTCACAGGGTCTGGGCCATCTGAAACAGCTATTTGTGCTCCATTTCCCAAGAAAGTCATTACGAATCTGTCAGCTGCGTTGTCATATGAAATAGTAAGATCGCAACAACCGCCATTTGGAAAAATAGTTGGGTTTGGGCTAATTTGACCAGTTAATGGGTTTCCACTTTTGTCAAAAATTCTAAATCCTGTATTGAACACAACTACAGCGTGGTTTGGACCAACGCCAATAGAAGGATCTGTAGGTTGTGAACTTGATGTCGCGGCATCAAAAACTAGGGTTGGAGCTCTTCCGCTAAGAATTTGCTCCATTTTATCTGGATTTCTAACGAAATAATCATCTTCAATTTGAGGATCTTTTCCGGGTACAATCAAGTTTTTTGAAGCTCTTCCGTCTTGCATCACTTGTTCTTTTACTCTTGCTGGGGCCAAATTGGTTTGAGAGGCTATTGATGGTACATGTACCATAGAACCAACTGTGCCCACATAAGTTGCATTTGTTTTTTCTTGAGCCTGTCCTTGAAAGATTAAAGCGAAGAAAAATAGAATTAATGTAATCTTAGTTTTCATTGTTAAGGTTTTGTTTTGGGTTAAAAAATATAAGCATCTAAAATACAGATAAAAAAAGAAATGAAAATATGTTTGGTTGATTTTAACCAAACCTATTTTTAGTATTTAAATATTTAAACTAATGAAGCTTTTATGCGCTGCATAGCTTCTTTAATGTCAGCCTCTGAAGCTGCATATGATAAACGAATACAGTTTGGATCGCCAAATGCTTCCCCTGTAACGGTTGCTACTTTGGCTTCTTCCAATAGATATAATGAAAAATCAGAAGCGGTATTAATGTTTTTTCCGCGCAGCGTTTTTCCAAAAAAATAGGAGATATCCGGAAAAACGTAAAAAGCACCTTCGGGTTTGTTGGTTTTAAAACCTTCAATTTCAGAAAGTAAATTCAGAATCAAACTTCTTCTTTCCTTAAAAGCATCAACCATAAATTTTATTTTGCTCGGCGGATTTTCCAGAGCTGTTATGGTTGCTCTTTGTGCAATACAGTTTGCGCCGCTGGTCACTTGACCTTGCATTTTGTTGCAAGCCCTTGCTATCCATTCGGGGCCACCAATATAACCTATGCGCCATCCCGTCATTGAGAAAGCTTTGGAAACACCATTTACAACGACAGTTCGGTCATACATGTCCTCAAATTCGGCCATAGAAGTATGATTTCCCGTAAAGTTGATGTGCTCGTAGATTTCATCGCTAATAACTATTATGTTAGGATATTTAACCAAAACATCTGCCAAATCCCGAAGTTCTTTTTTACTGTAAACAGAACCACTTGGGTTGCAAGGGGAGCTGTAAATAATCATTTTGGTTTTTGGCGTGATGGCAGCCTCCAATGCCTCTGCAGTTACTTTGAAGTCAGTTTCAATTGAAGTTGGTATCTCTTTGGGAACACCTTCGGCAACTTTACATTGGTCTGCATAGCTTACCCAATAGGGGGCTGGCAGCAAAACTTCATCACCTTCGTCCAAAAGAACCATCATTAAATTTGCCAAAGACTGTTTAGCACCTGTTGATACAACTATTTGTGAAGGTTTGTATTCAAGGTTATTGTCTCTTTTGAATTTGGTGATAATAGCTTTTTTTAAATCACCATAACCATCCACAGGCGTGTAAGAATGATAATTGTCTTCTATTGCCTGAATGGCGGCTTGCTTTACAAATTCTGGTATTGGAAAATCCGGTTCTCCAAGGCTCAAACCAATAATGTCAATTCCTTGTTCTTTTAATTCTCTTGTTTTGGCAGCCATTGCCAGTGTGGCCGAGGTAGCCATCTCGTTCACTCGTTTTGAAAGTCTGTTGTCCATAATGATTAAGCGGATACGGTAGGTTTTAGCCCCATTTCTTTTAAATGCCTGAAATGTGCAATAATCGCCTGGCGTGTAGTTTTATATTCTTTATACGGTAAGTTAAATTCTTTAGTTGTGGTTTTTAAAATTTTTGAAATATTTTTATAGTGAATATGGCTGATGTTCGGAAAAATATGATGTTCAACCTGATGGTTTAAGCCACCTGTGTACCAATTAACAATTCTATTATTGGTAGAAAAATTCATCGTGGTAAATAATTGATGGATGGCCCAAGTGTTTTTCATGGTTCCACTTTCATCTGGAAGCAGTATTTCAGTATCTTCCACTACGTGTGCAAGTTGAAAAACAACGCTCAAAATTATTCCTGCAACGTAGTGCATTATAAAGAAACCTAATAAAATTTTCCACCAAACAATATTAAAAAATAGAAGAGGGATTACAATCCAAAGAGATATATAAATCATTTTTGTTATTACCAAAATACTCCATTGCGTAACTGGTTTAGGCAGTTTTCCGTAAGAAAGTTTACGAGCCAAATACCTTTTGGTCTGAGAAAAATCTGTGGTAAGCACCCAGTTAAAAGTCAATAATCCATAAAAGAAAAGGCTGTACCAATGTTGGAATTTATGGAACTTATGCCATTTTGAATGTTGTGAAAAACGAAGAATTCTTCCAGCCTCCAAGTCTTCATCGTGGCCGTGAATGTTTGTATATGTGTGGTGCAAAACATTGTGTTGCACTTGCCAGTTATATACATTTCCGGCAAGAATATACATGCTGCTCCCCATAACTTTATTTACCCATTTTTTGGAAGAATAGGAGCCATGATTTGCATCGTGCATAACGTTCATTCCCACGCCGGCCATTCCCACGCCCATAACAATGGTGAAAAGCAATTGTGCCCAGCCTGGAAGATCGAGTGTTAACAATAAAAAATAGGGGGTAAGATATATTGAAAACATAATGATTGTTTTCAGGTGCAATTTCCAGTTGCCTGTTCGGGCAATATTGTTGTCCTTGAAATAATCATTAACGCGTTTGTTTAAAGTTCTAAAAAATTTAGCGCTGTCAACTCGTGAGAAATTTAGATTTTTATATGTCAAAATGAATTGTTTAACAGGGGATTATTATAGTGTAAACCACAAAAATAAATATCTTTTATGGAAATGTGTGGTTTCAAAATCATAATTTTCGCAAAGATACCATACTTTTGCCTCCTAAATGAATTTATGGAACTGATATCGAAATATTTTCCGCAACTTACTGATATTCAAAAAAATCAATTTCAGATGTTGCAAAAGCTTTACGAAGACTGGAACTTAAAAATAAACGTAGTTTCCCGAAAGGATATTGACGAACTTTATCTGCGTCATGTTTTACATTCTTTAGGAATTTCAAAAATTCAATCATTTCTTCCAGGTTCAAAAATATTGGATGTTGGCACCGGTGGCGGATTTCCAGGTATTCCTTTGGCAATTCTTTATCCACAGGTTGAGTTTCATCTTGTTGATAGTATTGGGAAAAAAATAAAAGTTGTGGAAGAAGTTGTAGCGGGTTTGCAACTTAAAAATGTGAAAACCACAAATGCCCGTGTGGAAAGCGTTTCGGGTAAATATGATTTTATAGTAAGCCGTGCCGTGGCCCAAATGGAAACGTTTGTTCATTGGGTGGATGGAAAAATCGCCAAAAAAAGTCTTCACGAACGGAAAAATGGAATTTTATATTTAAAAGGAGGTGATCTTTCGGAGGAATTGAAAGTTTATAAAAACACAGCTATTTTTCCTTTAAGCGATTACTTTGAAGAAGATTTTTTTGAAACCAAAAGCGTAGTCTATTTGCCTCTGAAATTTAAGGGTTAAGTCTCAGGCTTTGATCTGAAATTTTTATCAATTTTGGTTTTTTTAAAATGACGCACAACTTTTTAAAAGATACCATTGCAACGCAAGAATAGTCTTCGCGTCCTTTAATTTTAAGATTTCAGAAGCTATATCTGAAACGGGTATTTTCACCAACTGAATATCTTCATTTTCACTTACGTTTCCACCACCTTTCCCGGTTTTGTCGTGTTGCGAAACTTCAGTAAAGAAAAGGTAAATACGCTCTGTTGAAGCGCCGGGTGAGGTGTAGAATGTACTAATGAGTTTTGGGTTGTTTATTCTGTATCCTAACTCCTCCATTACTTCGCGGGTTACACATTTTTCTGGTTCTTCGTTTTCTTCAATGGACCCAGCAGGTATCTCCAACAGCCATCCATTGTTGTTTTTACAACTTGGATAACGGAACTGGTTGGTCAATAGCACGCTTTTTGTTTCCTTTTCGAGTATCAGGATAGCAACAGAATCGCCTCTTTCAAAAGCAAGCCGTTTGGCGGTTATTTGTTTTCCGTTGAAAGTGTCATAGGTTACTTTGGCCTGTACTATTTTATAGTGGTCATTAAAAACTATTTTTTCTTCCCAAATGGAATATTTCATAACTCAGAAATTTATATTGAATAAAACCAATCCAGCATTCCAATCGCTGGAAAGATTAAGATATAAAAAAACCCCGAACAAGTCGGGGTTTTCAGTATATTTAAGATTATAGTTTATTTAAGAATAACAAACTTCTTAGTTGTAACAAGATTGTCTTTAGAAATTTTCATAAAATAAGTTCCAGCTTGAAACTGAGATACATTTATTTGAGCATCCACAGCAATATTATTCTGTGAAAGGATCAATTTTCCAAGAACGTCAAACACTTGAACATTTGCGTTTTCTGCATTTTTCAAATTAATTGTTGAAGAAGCTGGATTTGGATACAAACTGATATTATCAAGTTGATTTTGGTTTACACCCAAAAGACCGTTGCTGGAGAATGGAGATCTCTCACCATTTCCATAATTACCATTTGTATGATAAAGTTGGGTTCCTAGATTATCAGTAAGTGTTATTTCACCACCTCCGTTACTAGAAGTATCTAAAATACGGAATTGATAGCAATCAAGTGGTAGGTCAAACGTTTCAACTATTAACTGTGGATTGTTATTTGGATAAGGTCCACCATTATAAATTGCTGTACCGTTAGAATTATAAACATACCATCTTGTTTGAGCTCCGAAGTTATCAACCTGCAATTCCATAGTAACTTGTCTTGTTCCAGCTGGTGCTTTATCAAAAGTTGTTGATGCGGTATTATTGGAATTATTATCATCACTTGGCAAATTTACTTCAAGCGTATTGGTTCCTTGAATGGTAAAAGGAACTTCAGGAAGTTCAATGGTCTCACTATGAAGAGATAAAATCTCTCCAGTCCAGTTATAGGTATTTGAATCTCCATTAATAACATATTCTATTGCCAAAGAGGTTATTGGGTCTTGACCCAAGTTTTGAATGTTAATTTCTGGTCCTAGATTAACGTCGCAAGTTGCAGGGATATCAGTAATTGATCTTATGTTTGCATCATTTGCATGTGTAAGCCCAGTATATGAAGGATATGCTCTATTGCCACTAGGAATTTCTTGATGTGTGTTAGAGATGTAAGCTACAACTTCCATATCGGCAAGTTCAGTTGGTACATTATTATACATTGCAGGAATAGTATAGGTATAGGTACGGTCCACAAAAGTTCCAGCAGTAGTGGTGTTGATAACCTCACCCCATTGGCCAGTTATCATTTCAACCAAGCGGTGCATGTGGTTATAATTGTTTCCTTGTCCACCTCCTGTTTGTGGCCCTAAGGTATTGTTCTGTAACAAAGCCACATTTAACAAGTTTGTTGCTTCTGGGCTGTTGCTTGTATAATATCCTTCAACGTGAACGGTTAGTACATTAGTGTTTACATCAATTGAAGCCTCGACGGCTACATTTACTGCAGAGCCAATTGCCATTGTTTCGTTTGCTGAAACATTCCAATAACTTCTAGACATAGCGGTTCCGCCACCACTGGCCATGGAACGACCAGGAAAAACGTGTCTGTTTACAGTACCTGATGGATAACCAAAACCTGAGCCAGAATAAGATTGGCCAACAATAGCATTTCCATATGGAGTTCTAAAATCTGGTTCATTGCCACTTGGAACGGCATAGCCTCCTTGATGAATATTTATCAAAGTAACTCGATCTGGGTTAGCATCTTGAATCGCTTTTGCAATAGCATGGCCATCAGGGCAAAATTGACAATGAATTCCAGTAAATTCTTCAAGAACTACATTTTGGTCTTGCGGAGAAGTTGATACTATTGTTTGTCCATAAGTAGCAAACGCGAATAAGGCTACAACTAAACTGAGGGGTAGTTTTTTAAGCATGATTTTTAGATTTAATATATTGTGAAAAATAAGATTATCTACAAATGTACTTTTTTATAACGTATTATAACAACTTCATTGTCAGTTTTTAAGATTCATAATGTTAAAATTTTAAAAGATTCCTAGTGATATAAAATACATTTTGAGACATATTTTTTTATAAAATACCTGTAAAAATGTAGTGTTCAGATATTTTTTATTAATAAGAGTATTAATATTTTAAGTTGACGAACATTAGGATCCTTCAGGTATTTTATGTTCTGGATGATAAACAAAAAAACCCCGAAAAAATCGGGGTTTTTATAATATTGAAGAGTTTTTTTTATTTGGAAATTAGGAAACGCTTAGTGGTAATAAGGTTGTCTTTTGAAATCTTCATAAAATACGTTCCAGCTTGTAACTGTGATACATTTATCTGTGCATCCATAGCAATGTTATCCTGTGAAAGAATCGATTTTCCAAGAATATCAAATATTTGAATATTAGCATTTTCAGCATTTTTCACATTAATAGTTGAGGACGCTGGGTTTGGATATAAACTGATATTGTCTAGTTGATTTTGGGTGATACCCAAAATACCGTTGCTAGAGAACTGTGAAGTCTCGCCGGAACCATATTGACCATTTGTAAAGTATATCTGCGTTCCATCACTGTCAGTAAGTGTTACAGAACCACCGCCGTCGCCGTAGGTGTCAATTATACTGAAAGAATAGCAATCTGCGTTTAGTGTAAAGGTTTCGTTTATAGTTTGGTTATTGCCATAAGGTCCACCATTATAAATAACAGTGCCTGATCCATCTTTTACATTCCATCTGCACTCACTTCCATAGCCATCTGTGTGTAATACCATATAAACCGTTCCTGTTCCTCCAATGGCTTCATCAAAGGTAGTTGAAGCATTGTTGTTGCCGTTGTCATCATCATTTGGAACACTTACATCAACGGTATTGTTTGTTTGAATAGTGTATGAAACTTCAGGAAGCACAATGGTTTCACTATGCAGAGAAAGAATTTCACCGGTCCAGTTGTATGTATGTGCGTCTCCATTAATGGTATAATTAATTGCCAGAGATGTAATTGCATTTTGGCCCATATTCTGAATATTAACTTCTGGTGCAATTGTAGCCTGACAAGTATTTGGGATGTCTTCAACATATCTTACAAAAGCATCATTTGCATTGGTAAGTCCAGTATATGTAGGATATGCACGGCTTCCGCTTGGAATTTCTTGGTGTGTGTTGGCGATATAAGCCACAACTTCCATATCAGCAAGTTCGGTTGGTACGTTATTGTACATTGCAGGAATTGTATATGTATAAGTACGGTCTACAAAAGTTCCCGCAGTAGTTGTGTTGATGACCTCGCCCCATTGGCCTGTAATCATTTCAACCAAACGGTGCATGTGAACATACTCATTGCCCATATTGCCACCTGTTTGTGGTCCTTTGGTATTGTTCTGCAAAAGAGCAACATTTAACAAGTTAGTTCCTTCTGGGCTGTTGCTTGTATAATATCCTTCCACGTGAACAGTTAGAACATTTGTCTGTACATCAATTTCAGCTTCAACGGCAACGTTAACTGGAGAACCTATTGCCATTGTTTCAGTTGATGAAATAGTCCAAAAACTTCTAGACATAGCGGTTCCGCCACCACTCGCCATGGAACGACCTGGAAAAACATGTCTGTTTACAGTACCCGATGGATAACCAAAACCAGAACCAGAATAAGATTGACCAACAATAGCATTCCCATAAGGAGTCCTAAAATCTGGTTCGCCAGAACCTGGAGTTGCATAGCTTCCTTGGTGAATGTTTATTAAGGTAACTCTATCAGGATTTGCATCTTGAATAGCTTTTGCAATAGCGTGACCTTGTGGGCAAAATACGCAGTGTATTCCTGTAAATTCTTCAAGAACTACGTTTTGATCTTGTGGGGAAGTTGATACAATTGTTTGTGCATATGTAGCACATGCAAACAATGCAAAAACTAAACTGAGGGGTAGTTTTTTAAACATTTTTTTTAATTTAAATAGTTGTGAATAATTAAGTTTAGCTACAAATTTAAATGTTTCTATTTTATTATATTGGTTTCATAGAGACATTTTTTTGATATAAATGTTAAAATATTGATGAAATTGTAAAAAATTGTATTTTATAAATTTTTAAATTCCAGCATTTTCAAGAAAGACCTTTATAAATGTTAAATAACTGAAATAGAAAGCATAAAGAAGTAGAAGTTTTTAATTTTTATCTTTACTTTTGTAAAACTTAGAAATCTTTAAAAATAAATTAATCCTAAAAAATCAAAAAAAATGAAACTTAAATTACTTTTTTTAACAATTGTGGGCTCTGTTGCTATTGCTAATGCACAATATACAGTAAGGGATATTAATGGAGACGAGCTAACCAATGGACAGGTATTGGATTTTACGGAATATGGATATGGTACATCAGCCAATTATGAATTTTTTGTTACCAATGACAATCCTTCAGAAACAATTTATACAAGAATTGAATTTGTTGATGCTGTGAATGCTACTGGAGAATTTTTTGAATTATGCTATGCACAACAGTGTTATACCAATCTTGCTGTGGGGTTCACTATTCCAGATGCACCACAAGTATTTCCAATTGGCGTAGGTGAAACTACAGGTGAAGGAAACCACTTTTTAAATGCTGATCCCGGAAATGGTACAGATATTTTAGAATATGTTTTTGCTTTCCATCAATATGAAGCAGACGGTATAACCGAAATAGGAACGCCTCTAACCTTTACATACCGTTACAACCCAGGTTTAATTGGTGTTAATGAAAACAGTAAAGTTAACTTAACCATTCAATCTACAGTTGTTTCTAATGAAATGGTGTTGAATGTAAATGAGCCTGTGAGCATGTTGGTTTACAATTTGCAAGGAAGTGTTGTGAAACAAGCGCGTTTTGAAACAGGTCGTCAAACAGTTAATATGTCTGACCTAAGTGCACAAACTTATATCGTTAAGTTCAACAATGAAAAAGGAGCTACTCAAACAACGAAGATTGTAGTTCAATAACAAATAAATTTTTAAAATAAAAAGTGCCCCGAAGTTTTCTTCGGGGCACTTTTTTGTTTCTTTAATTACACCTCTTAGAAGGTAACCACGAGATTCGCTGTCAATCCTGTGTTTGTTGGCACAAATCTACAAACACCGCCTACACAAATCAAACCACCGCGCTGACGACCGTAGTTTAAAGCAAAACGAGCTGGACCTTTGGTATAACTTCCTCCAAAACTGTAGTAATGAATTTCGCCTTCGCCTTCATAGTTCCAAGCATCTGCTGCATATAGTGTAAATGCAGAGTTGAAGTTATATTCCAGCACACCAGCAGCCCAATTCTTATCATCTACATTCTTTCTTCTCTTGTCTATCCAAAGATGTTGCAGTTCCATTCGTAATGCTTTTCCACCTTCAAATTTTCGCGTTCCTTCAATTACTGCAATTTGAGCTCTAATATCTCCTTGCTCTCCTAACGGACCACCTTCGGTAACACCTTTATCTATAATAACGTCTTGAAAAGTAGCTATGGAGCTCCACTTTGAAGACCAACGGTTTTTTACCTCAATATTTAAATCTCGGAAATATCGTGGTCCATCACCAATAAATTTTGGGTCGTAGGTTTGTTCTTCACTATTAAATGTTGCTTCAAGACCTGCCCAATATGAAAAATTTCCTGCCAATTTTGTTCCAAGTTTTCCTAAAAATGATTCTTTATCAAAAGAATAATAAACGTCAACTTGCCCTCCTACTTCCCCGGCTCTTTTCTTTTCAGAATCACTGAAAAGCAAACGTGGTTGAGCATTGTAAACATATATATTGGACAATAAATAGTCGTGTTGTTTTGTAAGGGCAGGAACGTAGTTTACAATTTGTTCATTATAAACATTTCCTTCTTGATAGCGGTCTGCGTAAAAGCTAAAATTTTCCAGCCTTCTGAAAGTGGAATTAATTCCCAATCCTTTTTGCGCATAACCCAAATTCACTTGAAGCGCCGTACCATCAAATAGCTGAGGTGATGAAACAACTTCTTCAGTAACAATTACGTCTGGGTCTTTGGTAATTGCTTCAATACCACCGTAGAAATTATTAGCCACAAAATCCAGTCTTCCTCCATAGGCATTAATGTTTGCGGGAATGGAATCGTTGCCTCCATTTGACTGATAACGACCCACATAGCTTGCGCCAAGGGAAAGTTCAACGGCATCAATATTTAAAAGACCGCTTAAATCTGCATTGGCATCAAGCCCTTGCATAACTCCTTCTGAAACATCAAAACCATTTCTAATTTGTCCGTAAACTCCAGTAATACCAATATTTGCAGTCGGGGTGAATTTAACACGAAGTCCTTTCATTGCATTATTAATACCCAATTGGCGATCCTCCCAAGTTCTAAGAATTAAGCCGTTGCCAAATTGCTCATAAAAATAACCTCCGGTAATATCCAGCGTTTCGTTTTTAAAATTTAAGTAATATGTTCCAATTCCGTTTTGATTATCCCAAGTTGGTGAATATCCCAAAAGAGCCGTTGGAAGGTATGCCTCATATTGAATACCTGCGGTAAATTTACCCAATGAATAATTAAATTGTACATAATTATTGGATCTAAAGCGGTCATCTGGTGCGTCAAAACCAATTTTTTCATCTGGCATGAGCCATTGTGAATTTGATTCAAGGCCACCAAAAAAGTAGCCATTATCTTGCGAAAAGGAAACGGCACCCATAAACATAAAGGCACCAAGTATAAGTTTTTTCATTATATAGGTTTGGTTGGTAAATTTTTTAATTTGCTGCGGAAAATTCCTTTATTTTTTCATAAAGTTCCATCTCTGCGCCCGGGCTGTATCCAGAATGTCTGTAAACAATCTGATTGTTTTTAACCAAAAGAGTTAATGGTACAGTGGCGGCACCAACGGCGCGTTTAAAATCGTTATTGGTGTCTAGAAGCACCGTATAATCCCAGCCTTTTCCATTTACCATTGGTTTAACACGTTTCACTCCGCGACTGTCGTCGATGGAAACCGCATAGAGTTTTACATTGGTTTCTGCCTGCCAATCGGGATATATTTCGCTAATGGCATCCAGTTCTTTTATGCAAGGAACGCACCAAGTGGCCCAAAGTGAAATTACAACTACATTGTCATCGGTAGATAAATCATTGGAATTGATAGGTTGACCATCTAAGGTGGTCATATCAACTTTAGGTAAATCGTTTTGCGCAATAACACTGAAAGTAACCAGTGCAAGAAGGAGGGGAAGTAATTTTTTCATCAATAAAATTTTAAAAATTAATTAAAGTGTAGCAATATTAAGTTATTTTTAATAAAAACTTAAATTTGTATTGCTTAAAGTTATGGATTTAACATTCCAAAACCGTGCCTTTTTTTATAAATGCTTTATATTAGCCCACTATATTATTTAACTATCTGTTATTATGCGAACTTATCCCTATTTTAAAATTTTATTTCTTTTTGCTTTTATAGCCATCGTTGGATGTAGTAAAAAAGAAGATCCACTTGGAGCTCCCACAGAAAGTCTGTCAATTACACTTACAAGTGATGCGGGCACCAATGAATTGGAAGTATTGTCCGTTAATCAATTAGTGAATTTTATAATTACTGGAAATGATGGAGTGAATTATACTTCTTCAGCAAAAATATATTTGAACGATTCCGAAATTCAGGGCTCGTCATATACATTTTCATCTACGGGAACATTTGCCGTAAAAGCAGTTTATGAAAGTGTTGCCAGTAACATTCTGAATTTTGAAGTAATTGCGGAGACAGAACGCGCTCTTACATTGGATGTTACAAGAGCCATGAACAATCAAACAATTACTTTTGGCTTACTTGATTCCAATGGAGATAATACAGCATCTGATGCTACTTTCTATGTTAATGGTGCAGCAATTCCTGGATTTACTTATTCATCTGCAACAGAAGCAAGTTATGAAGTGTATGCAGAATATGTTATAAATGGAGAAACATTCACAACTCCTGTGAAAAACTTTACAGTTTATATTCCAAAAAGAAATGTGGTTTTGGAAGATTATACAGGTACCTGGTGCGGATATTGTTTAAAAGCTTTAGTGGCTATTGATTCCGTATTGGTATTGACAGATCACGTTTCAGTAGTTGCAATACATGAAAGTTCAATTGGACCTCCTGATCCTATGGACTTTGCACAGATAGATGACCTTCAGGCTGAATTTGATGTGCCTGATAGTTTCCCACAAACACAATTAAACAGAACCGTAAAATGGAATGCTACACCTCCTAGCTCTCTAATTTATGATTATGATGCAGTTACTAGTATTGCTGGTCAAGAAACAGATCTATCCATAGCTATCAGTTCACAAATTAGTGGTTCTACACTCTCTGTAGATGCAAAAGTGATTTATAAAAATGGCTCTGAACCTGGTGATAAATTGGTAGTATATTTGTTGGAAAGTGGTGTGATAGCAGATCAAGCCAATTATTTTAACTCCAACCCTGCTAGCCCTTATTTCGGAATGGGTAATCCAATTGTGGATTTTGTTCATAATGATGCATTGCGTAATTCACTATCAGGACTTTTTGGAGATAATATTCCAGAAACTGGTGCTTATGAAGAATATAAAAAGACCTATACCTTTTCTGTTCCCTCAGAATATAATGCTAACAACTTAAGCTTTGTTGTGATGGTTGTAAAAGCTGATAATAGTGCCAAAAACTCACAACATGCTGAGCTAGGCGAAACTAAAATTTATAATTAAACTTTAGTTCTGAAAATACGAAAACCCATTCCAAGTAATTGGAATGGGTTTTTTTATGGGTTTGAAAAATTAAATCGAAATATTCGTAATTTTGAAGTCACTTATGGGCGAAAAACTTACCAAACAAGAGCTTCACAATCTAGCAATGAATATTGTTGGAAAACAGCTTGAAGCTGAAGGCTATGAATTTTTGGGCGTCAATTCAAAACTGAAAAGTGATCCTCAGTTCGTTGCATTGAAAGATAAAATTCTTCATTTTATAATTGTTCGCGCAATCTCCTTTCCTCAGGATGCGCACGCATATGACCCAGTTTTTATGCAAACTATAAAGGAACACGCCACAAAATTTGAAGCAAAAACCTATTATGCGGGAGTTGGTTTGGGTCACGGAAGCGATTATGGAAAACCTGTTTTAAAAGATGAAGATTATACAATGGTATATAAAGGATTACAAGAAATATTATGAAGAAACTAATTTTTATTCCCCTGTTGTTACTTTTCATTTTTTGCGAAAAAAAAGAAGCAACACACCGTTTTTTGCAAGGTGAAGCCTTTGGGACCACTTATAATATCCAATTTTATTCGGAAAATGATATTGATTTTAAAAAAGGATTGGATTCTGTTATAGACGCCGTAAATCATTCTGTGAGCACCTATATCCCCGATAGCGATATTTCCAAAGTAAACAAAGGAGATTCTACCATTGTAGTCGATTCTATCTTTAGGGAGGTTTTTGAAATTTCTGCAGAAGTGAACAAAAAAACAAACGGTTATTTTGATCCCACAATCGGCATTTTGAGAAATGCCTATGGTTTTGGTGATGTAAAACCACTGAAAGAAATTGACAGTACTACTTTGGATTCCTTAATGAAATATGTGGGTTTCCATAAAGTGAAAATCAAAAGTGATGGAACCATTTCAAAGGAATATCCGCAGATATATTTTGACTTTAACGCAGTTGCAAAAGGCTTTGGAATTGATTGCCTTGGCCGTTATTTGGAATCTAAAGGTGTTACCGATTACTTAATTGAACTTGGCGGTGAAATTCTTGCAAAAGGCGAAAATATTCAAAAAGGCCAAGAGTGGGTCGTTGGTATTGAAGCCGTTGATTCAGAACTTGAAAACCGAAGTTTCGAAGCAACCGTAAAACTGAAAAATGTGGGGATGGCTTCTTCGGGCAATTACCGTAAGTTCAGAATTGATTCCCTTACAGGAAAAAAATATGTACATACTTTAAACCCATTAACCGGTTCAGCGGAAATGAGCGATGTTACCAGTTCAACTGTTATTGCACCAACCTGCGGCGTGGCGGATGCCTACGCTACTTCCTTTATGGCGCTGGGTTTGGAGAAATCAAAAGAGCTTTTAAAAAGTCTTCCAAATGTGGAGGCGTATTTAACATACACAGATTCTTTAAACCAACATCGTGTTTTTGTAACCGATGGTTTTAAAAAATTAATGCCTCTATAAACTATCTTTTTAAAGTGAAGTGACCTCGATAAGTAGGTCTGTTTTTTATGTCAATAGTAAACCAATAATCATTTGAAGGCAGCGGTTTTCCTTTTTGGTTTGTACCGTCCCAACCTTTGGATCTTGGCGGAATTTGTTTTAATAATTTTCCGAAACGATCAAAAATATAAATCTTTGCTTCTGGAAATTCATGCATCCCAATAATGTGCCAATGATCGTTATGACTGTCATTATTAGGAGTGAAATAGCGTGGATAATCCAATATTAGAATTTCTTCTGAAACTACGCCACAGCCATTCTTGTCTCGAACAAATACAGTGTGGTAACCATTTATCAAACCGTCAAAAATATTGCTATCTTGGTATGATGAAGTACTGTTTAATGCATATTCATAATTACCCTCGCCTTCCACAATTATTTCAATTGAATTATGTCTTCCATTGAAATCATTTATTTTAATATTTGTTATAGTAGCAATATTTGAAGCCAAAACCTCAACGCTTACGCTTTCTTCACAGCCAAAATAACTTGTTACTGTAACCTTATAAGTTCCCGGAGTGTCAATAAAAATTTTATTCAAATTAGGTCCTTCCTCACCTGTACTCCAAACATAATACTTAAATCCTGCTTGAACCGAAATTTTTAACGGTTCAGTGGCATTTAGGCAATATAAATACGATTCCTGCTCAAAGACAGGAACTGGCAATGGATTTACAACTATGTTGAATTGGGTATAATCAAAACATCCTGTCGCAACTTCAAACATTTTAACATAAATGGTTTGTGGATTTACCGTATTTTGAAAGGTGCCGAAAACTGGATTTGTTTCATTCATTCTGTCTTCAAGGGAAGTGTAATAAGTTATTTCAAAATCGCTGGCTGGAAGACCGTTTAGAATTTCTTCATCTTTTTCATTGAGATTTACAGAAATCTGCCCGTCAAAATCATCGTCACAGGCAATAAAACCTTCGGGTTGCGTTGCAAGTTTTATTCTATTTATAGATCCTTGAAAAGAAGTTACGGCAAAACAAAGCGGATCGTTTTCATCTGTAACACGAACAAATATAGTGATTGGTGTCTCAGTGAGATTTACATATCTTCCAATTGGATTTGTATTGTTGTCGGCGTCATTTTGGGAGTAGTGATAGCTGAAAACATAGCCTTGCGGATTAGCAATCACTTCAGGAATAATTGAATCTAAAGGATAAAGCAGGGTAGAAGTGTAATTACAAAAAACAACATCTGCTGGGGTCATTAATTCGGGACTGCCTACTTCAATTGTAAAAGAGGTTAAATCACTACAGCCGTTTGTTCTTTCAATACGCGCATAAATAGTTTGAGGGTTGGCAGTACTGTGATAAGGACTTGCCAATGGGTTTATGCCAATACTTGCATCGTTCAAGGTTTCGTGATAGGTAACTCCAACATTATTTTGAGAACCAATTATGGTACTGGTTTGCAATTCAAGATTGAAATCGGTAAAACCATCTGGATTACCATCTGTATCGCAGTTCACCAAATTTTCGGGTTGGGTTGCTATAACAGCATTTGGCAATTTTGCTGTTCCTGTGTAAAACAAGCTTAAAGGACCGGAACCTACGGCTCTGTCAACCAACAAATAATAAACATCGCCCGCCGAAGCTTCTATATACTTTAAATAACCATTGCCATCTTCGCCCGGGCCTTCATTAACGTCCGTCTCATCCATATTCAGTCCAGTTGCAACCTGAACGCCGGCATCTAAAGGATTTGTACTGGAACACCTAATAGAAGAACCCAAAGAAGTGCAAGTAACCGTGGGTCCATATATGGCAAAATCATAATCATCTTCGCCATTATCTGGAACAATATCAAAGGTGAAAGTGCCCGATTCAATAATGATAAATTTGAACCAAATATTATTTTGATCAAAAACATAGCAAGGCGGAACTTCATTTCCAGGCAATGAAAACTCGTCAAAACCTATTCCGCTTGGATCAACTCCTAAACTTGAATCGCCACAGATAATAATTGCATTTACGCAATCATTAGGATTTTGGGAAATTGCAAGTGTTGAGAACCCGAGAAAAAGAAAAAGTAATTTTAATTTCATTCAGAATTAATTTTGGGCAAAAGAACACTTTATTTTTTACATACAGGAATCAATTCTCCTTTTGCCAATCTGTACCTTTCAACTTTTTCCGAAGGAATAACATTTGTGTAATCCACAGCTTCAACTTTAAAACCAATACTTTCAAGCTTGGTGAAATAATCCATGCCGTAAACCCGAACATGGTCATATTGTCCAAATATTTTTGCGCGTTCTTTCGGGTCGGTAATGCTGTTGTCTTCAAACGTTTTTTCTAATTCTGCTTTGTAGGGAACTTGAAGTATCGCCGTTCCACCGGGTGCCAAAACACGATAAATTTCCTGCATCGCTTTTGTATCGTTTGGAATGTGTTCCAAAACGTGGTTGCAGATTATAAAATCGAATTCACCATTCTGAAAAGGTAAATCGCAAATATCTGCTTTCACATCTGCAATCGGGGAATTTAGATCGGTCGTGGTGTAATCAAGATTTTTCATTTTTCGAAATTTCTTATAAAAAGCCTGCTCGGGTGCGAAGTGAAGCACTTTCAGATTTTTAGTGAAGAATCCAGTTTCATTTTGAAGATACAGCCAAAACAATCGGTGCCGTTCTAAAGATAAGGTTCCGGGTGAAAGTACATTTTCGCGAACAATTTCATAACCGTACGGAAGAAATTTTCGGTAGGATTTTCCATCAATCGGGTCCGTGTATTTATTTCCTTTCAGAAAAAAAGCAAGTATGGGCCTGCCAATAATACTCAATCTAATGAGCAGCGGACGAGGAATGGTATTTAGGATTTTTTTGAACAAATGTTTTCAATTGTTACAACACAAATTCCTTTTCCCTAAACTCTTTTTCTTCATCACTCACAATTCCTAACGCTTCATAAACATAAGCGAAAGTGGAAAGCAATTCAGGTTTTCCATTTACTAAAGCAATATTGTGCTCAAAATGTGCGCTGGGTTGTCCATCTTGGGTTACAATGGTCCAGCCGTCTTTTAGTTGCTTCACCTTATGCGTTCCCATATTTACCATAGGTTCCAAAGCAATGGTCATACCTTCAATAAATTTTTTGCCACGCCCGCGACGACCGTAGTTTGGCATTTCTGGGTCTTCGTGCATTTTTCTGCCCAAGCCGTGGCCTACAAGTTCACGAACTATACCATAACCTTGTGCTTCACAATAATTTTGAATAGCGAAACCTACATCGCCCACGCGGTTTCCAGCTTTAAATTCGCGGATGCCTATATAGAGAGATTCCTTGGTTATTTTTAAAAGTTTTTTTATTTCTGGAGCAACTTCGCCCACTTCAAAAGTATAGGCGTGGTCGCCGTAAAATCCATTTTTAATGGCGCCACAGTCTATTGCCACAATATCACCTTCCTTTAAGGGAACATCTGTGGGCAAACCGTGGACTACCGCATCATTCACACTTGTAAGCAGCGTAGAAGGACAATCATACAATCCCAAAAAACCTGGAATAGCATCTTGACTTCTGATATAATCCTCAGCCATTTTGTTGAGCTTATTGGTTGTCATCCCTGGCTTTACTTCCTTTGCGAGCATTCCCAAAGTGCGGGATACAACTAGAGCGCTTTCGCGCATCAATTCAATTTCTTCTCTTGTTTTTTGAATTATCATAATGCTACTTTAAAAAGGAAAACAATCCTTTTTTTTGGGTTTTAGGTTTTAGGGGCGTAGGTTGGCCAATGAGTTGCTGGTATATTTCGCCCCAACTTTTAAGTCCGCCAATGTTTCGATCGTCTATAAAAACGTCAGCATTTATTTTTCGACTATATGAAATATCGAATTCTTCTTCAGGGAAACTTTTGTTTACGGCATAAAAAACAATTCCGTTTTCTTCACAGAATTTCACGGCTTCTTCTAAAGCGCGCCCTTTTCGGTATGTCCATAAAATGAGGCGGTGGCCATTATCCTGAAGTTTTTTCAGAGTATCAAAGGCAAAAATAATGGGACGGCCAATTTGTGGATATTCATCTTCTACAATGGTTCCGTCAAAATCTACGGCTATGGTGAGTGTTTCTCTAATCATCGTCATTTTTCGAGCCGCAAATTTACAAAGAATTATACCGTTGCTAAAGTTTTATTCGGCGTAAGCATGTTTGTAATCCTTTCCACTTAAAATGGCGAACATATCTTTTTCAAGACTTTCAATGGGATATTCTACGATTCGTCCTAATTCCTTATCGTTTTTGAAGAAAATAATTGTTGGAACATTGGTAATGTTTTTTCCTTCTTCATAACCTTGCGGTGTTGTTTTTTCTTCGGAAACAGTTATCAAAGTCAGTTTCGATTCATCAAAGTTTGCAGCATCCAAAATTTTATAGAAATGAGGCGTTTCGCGTTGGCTGTCTTCACACCAAGTTCCCATAAAAACTGTAATATCCACATCTTTCAAAAGTGGTTTTAGCTTTTCAGCAGTTTCAGTATCTACTTTGTAGTCTTCATAACCGGTGTTGAACCAATCCTTAAAAGCGTCCATTTGGAAACCTTTGCGGTTTGCTTTTCCCAAAAGCATTACTGAGTCTTCGTAGGTAACGGTATCGTTTATTTTCTCTTTGTTGTTTTCCGAAATCATTTCATTAGAGGTGTTTTTTCCAACTTTATTTTTTTCTTTGGAAGTATTGCAGGCAATTAAAAGTGTTGCCGAAAGTATTATAAATAGTTTTTTCATAGAATTTAAATTAAGGAATGTTGTGTCATTATTTCGGGTTTTTCAATACCCATAATATCAAGGATTGTCGGAGCGATGTCACCTAAAATGCCGTTTTTCACCGCTTTAATTTCATCATCCACAATGATGATTGGAACGGGATTGGTAGTATGCGCCGTGTTGGGCGAACCATCGGCGTTTCGCATGGTTTCGCTATTGCCGTGGTCTGCGATTATTATTGTTGCGTAATGGCTTTCCAATGCTTTTTCAACAATTGCTTTTGCACATTTATCCACCGTTTCGCAAGCTTTTACTGCTGCTTCAAAAACGCCAGTATGCCCTACCATATCTGGGTTTGCAAAATTTAAGCAGATAAAATCGGCGGTTTCTTTTTCAATTTCTGGCAAAATCATATCCCGAAGTTCATAGGCGCTCATTTCTGGTTTTAAATCGTAAGTAGCAACTGTAGGCGAGGGGCAAAGGATTCGTTTTTCGCCTTCAAAAGGAATTTCCCTTCCGCCAGAAAAAAAGAAGGTTACGTGCGGATATTTCTCAGTTTCGGCGATTCTAATTTGCTTCTTTCCTTTTTTTTCCAAGACTTCGCCTAAGGTATCGTGCAGGTTTTCTTTGTTGTAAACCACGTGAATGTTTCCAAAGGAGTCATCATAATTAGTAAGTGTTACGAAATACAACGGAAGCGTTTCCATTCCAAATTTTTCGTAATCTTTTTGTGTTAAAACCTCAGTGAGCTGCCTTCCGCGATCGGTTCTAAAGTTGAAGAAAATCACCACGTCATCTTTTTCAATGGTGGCAACAGGTTTTCCTTCGGAGGTTGTCATTACAATTGGTTCGATGAATTCGTCGGTAATTCCTTCGGCATAACTTTTTTCTATACTTTTTACAGCATCAATTGAAGCCGTCCCTTTTCCGAAGACCAACAAATCATAGGCTTTTTTAACACGTTCCCAACGTTTGTCACGATCCATTGCGTAATAGCGGCCAATAACGGAGGCGAGTTTCCCGCCTGTTTTTTCTAGATGGCTTTCTAGCTCTTCAATAAAACCTTTTCCAGAACGTGGATCAACATCGCGGCCATCGGTAAAGGCGTGGACATACATATCTTTTACACCAAATTCTTGGGCTGCGGATAGCAATCCCTTTAAATGGTCAATGTGCGAATGTACGCCCCCGTTGGAAACAAGGCCTAAAAAATGTACTTTTTTGTTGTGAAAAATTGCGTGATTGAATGCTTTTTCCAGCTCAGGTTCACTTTTCAGTGTGCCGTTTTTCACTGCCATATTTATTTTCGCGAGGTCTTGATAAACGATTCTTCCTGCGCCCAAATTCATATGGCCTACTTCGCTGTTACCCATTTGGCCTTCAGGTAGGCCAACGTTCATTCCGTGGGTGAGCAATTGTGCATGCGGATATTTTTCAAAAAGAGAATCAATAAAAGGCGTGTTGGCTTGTGCGATGGCAGAAACGGCGGGATCTTGCGTAATGCCCCAGCCGTCGAGTATCATTAAAAGGACTTTTTTGTTCATGGTGCAAAGGTACGAAGGGTTGTTTGAAATTTAAGTTTAAGAGTTTAGAAGTCGATGAGTCGAGATTTTAAAAAATTTAAAGCATTCACACTAAGTTTGTCAAAGAATTGAATAACCTATGAAAGTAATTTTGGATTGATGTCCAAAATGTTCTCTTTCACATATTTTGAAACAAAGCCTTCGGAAAAATGTTCGTTGCCCAAAATCTTTTCTTCGGAAAGCATTTTTTTCACATCAATCTGTTCTTTGTAAGCTTTCAGCATTGGGATTGAAACGGTCGCATAGCTGAAATGCCACGGCTCATACTTAAAACCTTTTCGGTTGCCATTGTCTGTATAAACTTCATAAAAGCCAAAACTTTCAGAATTTTCGTTAAGCCATGTTTTCAATTTACAAAAAGGCCCTGTTCCGTGAAAATTTTCGGGCATCAATACATTTGCGGGACGCGGGGCATTGGCATCAATAATGTCAATATCTGTTCCCCAATGGTGGCGCGAGGTACCGGGAATTGTGGAATATTCTATAATTTTTTCAATGGCTTTTTCAGGGGTTAAACCTTCGGAAGTGAATTTTTTATACTTCCCTTCAAAAATCTCTTTCTGTCGCTGAAAGCTTCGGTAGGCAGAAACCACTTCAATATTTATATTTTCTTTGGCAGCTGCAGTTTTCATTTTATTGAATGCTTCCTTTGCGGTTTTGTGCATTTTTGAAGTATAGCTATCGCCCACAATATCAGGATTTCCTTTGCCTATCAATTGGTTTCGGGTAAATTCTTCCATAAAATTTTTGAATGACAAATGTGGAAAAATTGCCAAGCTGATTCCTGTAATACTCGATATTTTGATGAATTCTTTTCGTTTCATTAAATGTGGAAATTCTATTTTTTTTTGGGATTACTAAATTCGTTAAAAATAATTTAGCAGTTGGTTATTGCTTCTTTTTTTAATTGAATTTTGGGAATTGAATTTTTTTCTTCGGAAGAAAACACAAGGAATTTCATACATTTACTAACTTTTTAAAATTTGAAATAGTATGACTTCCAAGAAACTATCCGCAATTTTGTTGCTGTCGTGTTTTGTTGCGACTTCAGTTGTGGCCCAAAACGTAATGATTTCTGATAACAATTCGCCAAACGAACCTTCCATAATGATGAATCCGCTAAACACGGATATTCTTGTTGCAGGTGCCAATTTGAACAATGTTTACAACAGTAGTGATGGCGGCCTTACTTGGAGCGAGCAGCAAATGACGTCCAGCTATGGCGTGTGGGGCGACCCAACTTTTGATGTGGATACCCAGGGAAACTTCTATTATTTCCACCTTTCAAACCCAGCCAGTGGCAACTGGATTGACCGTATAGTTTGCCAAAAATCTACAGATAATGGGAACAATTGGAGCAGTGGAACCTATACTGGTTTAAATGGAACAAAAGCCCAAGACAAACAATGGAGCATAATAGACCGTACAAATAATAATATTTATTTAACGTGGACACAGTTTGACAATTATGGCAGCAGCAACCCAAATGATAAATCGATCATTCTTTTTTCAAAATCAACAGATGGTGGCCAAACATGGTCAACGCCTAAAAAGATAAACAGTGTGGACGGTAATTGTATTGATGAAGACGATACCGTTGAAGGCGCAGTACCTGCGGTTGGCCCAAATGGCGAAATTTATGTGGCTTGGGCGGGCCCGAATGGCCTTGTTTTCAACAGATCGTTAGATCAAGGCGAAACGTGGTTGGCTAATGAAATAGCAATTGACCCGATGCCTACGGGTTGGGACTATAGTATTCCCGGTATTAGCCGTGCCAATGGTTTGCCCATAACCAAATGCGATCTTAGCGGTGGCCCAAATCACGGAACAATCTACGTAAACTGGAGCGACCAACGTAACGGTGCAAACGATACAGACGTTTTTATGAGCAAATCTACCGACGGGGGAGACACCTGGAGCGCCCCAATACGGGTGAATGACGATCCTGCTGGAAAACAACAATTTTTCACTTGGATGGATATTGACCAAACAAACGGCAACCTGTTTTTTGTGTTTTACGATCGTAGGGAATATTCAGGCGGGAACATGACAGATGTTTACATTGCATATTCAGATGATGGCGGCGCCACTATAACAAACAAAAGAATCAGCGAGTCGCCTTTTAACCCAAATTCAGGTATTTTCTTTGGCGATTATACCAATATTGTGGCGCACAATAATGTGGTTCGGCCCATTTGGACCAGGCTTAGTGGAAGCCAGTTAAGTATATGGACCGATGTTACTCCGTCCCCAATTCTTTTTGCTGGCAACGGTGCGGAACAGCAAGTAAACAACATTGTGCAATATCCAAACCCAGCTAGCGATATAAGCTATGTTTCGTTTAAACTTCACGAAGAATCTACCGTGAGCATTGATCTTTTTGATGTGCAGGGTAGAAAGGTCTATACTGTAATGAATAATGAAACCAAAGGTTATGGAAAGTATATAATACCTATGGATTTAAATGAAATGAATCTTGTAAATGGAAACTATTTCTGCAAGCTGACAGTGAATGGAAATACGAAAACCCTTAGAATGATTGTGGTTGAATAATGGCTAAAGATAAAATTGTAATTAGAATTATTCCTTCTACGGAAATATTTTCCATCATTCCATTAATGCAAAAACTGGGAAATTATAAAGTTTCCGAAACACTTTTAAAAGAGCGTTTACAGGAAATGGCGCAACAGAATTACGAATGTCTTGGTGTTTTTGATGCGGAAAAGTTAATAGGTATTTGTGGTTTGTGGTTCCAAACCCGCCATTATGCAGGAAGAAGTCTGGAAATGGATCACGTTATAATTGACGATGCATACCGAAGTCACGGAATTGGTAAAATGATGGTGGAATATATAAGTGATTACGCCAAAAAGAAATCCTGCAATTGGATAGAGCTAAATAGCTATGTGCATAATTTTCCTTCGCATAAATTTTTCTACAACCAAGGTTTTGTGGCGAAGGGGTATCATTTTGTGAAGGAACTATAAGTAAGACTTAAGACCGCTGCGCTGAAAGACATAAGACGTAAGACTAATTTTGGTTATAAATTTGAAAACTTCGTGCCGCTTTCAACCTCATAAGGTTCTTTATTTTGCTCAAAAACGCGGGCTTTCAATTCACCTTTCAGAATAATTTCTTCGCCTTTTACACGTAACCAACTGCCTTCGCGTAATCCCACAACGGGTACAGTGTTTTGTGTGTGGAATTCCGCAATACGGGTTTCACGAGTCTCGCCCATATGCTTGCTGATTGGGTCTGGGTCCAAATAATGTGGGTTGAGGTTAAAGGGAATTACGCCCAAGGTTTTAAACGAAGGTGGATAAACAATCGGCATATCATTAGTAGTCTGCATAGAAACCCCGCAAATATTGCTGCCCGCGCTCGTACCCATATACGGCAAACCTTTGAAAATAGCTTCGCGAAGTGGTTGCATCAATTCCAAACGGTAAAGCGCGCTCACCAAAACAAAGGTATTGCCACCTCCCGTAAAGGCGCCTTTTGCGTTTTTAATAGCCTCCACAGGATTTTCAAAAGTGTGCAGTCCAATCAGCTTTTTACCAATTTTAGTGAAAGCTTTTGCGGCCTTTTCAGTGTATGCATCGTGGCTGATCCCACCGGGACGGGCGTAGGGTATGAAGATTACTTCTTCGGTATCCTTAAAAAGTGCTGCCATTTCTTTCGTTAGATAATCTAGATATTCTCCGGCATAAACGGTGCTGGTGCTGGCTATTAGTAGGTTTTTCATTACAGCTATTTTTCTGAAGTGTAAATTTAGCAATAACGGAACGAAACAGCGATTTTATGTCTGTTTAAAAATGACTTGTATATAAGTAACACCTTGTAAAACAATGAATACTAACTAATAACCTAAAAAATAAATTTAAAAAATGTGTAAGAAAAAACTTAAATTTTTGTACATTTAAGATTCTAAGTTCAACTAACCAAAATTTTTGAATTATGAAAAATCTATTTTTTCTCACAGCAATTTTTTTACTATGTTCTTTTGTTGGGTTCTCACAAACCGAAAATTTTATATGTGGCACTCCCGAAGACTCCAACAATGACCCTCAATGGGTATATAGTGGTTCCACCGATCCAGCAGCTTTAGAAAATTTTGACCCCATCGTTTTTAATATTTATTATTGGGGTATAAATCATGATGATGGCACAAGTGGAAATAAACTTACAGAAAGCGATGTGCTACGGGATGTTGCCAACCTTAACAAACGGTATAACCCATTCAAAATATTCTTTAAATATAGAGGATATGATTATATAAATTCTTCACGTTTTTATACGGTTTATTTACCTTATGACCCTAATGATGTAGGTAACGATTCTTCCTATACTCAATTGATAGATTGGGCGAAAAGCAATAACTATCAATATTATGATTATAATTCAATCAATATTTACGTCCCTTATACTACAGAGGGGTTTGCTGGTGTTTCTGGGGGTTGACTATGTAATGTTGTTCAGTCTTGGGGCTTTGAAAATGATAATAATCTCAAGGATCATGAAATGGGACATCTTTTTGGATTATCTCATACCCACCAAGATTGGAGACCGCCCAATGGTCTTGAATATTGTGAACACGTAACCCGCGATATAACAGATATTAAATATAATGCGGAAGATAATGGTGATAAAATACATGCTACTGCAGCAGTACCCGACTTTAGAAATGAATACTGTGATGAAATGGGGTTTGAACCGCCATTTTATGAAGGCTGTGAGGATCATTATGTTTATATAGACCCTGGTACTTGTACTTATACTAATTTATATGGAACAGATTGTCAAGGCACCCCGTATCAAATTTATTCAGATGACGTACAAAATATCATGTCCTATTCAAATTGTACGGTATCATTGAACATTGGCCAAGGTATTTATATAAGGGAATGGATACGGGACCATATGGTTACATTACAATACAATCGAATAGAAACAACTATAAAATCTTTGTACGAGCCCTATAGCGGTAGATATTATTTAGAAGGTCCTGAGCCTGATCCACTCACCAAGCCCCGCTTTCAGCCGGGTTTTGAATACACCTTCTATGAATGTTCTTGTGATTGCCCGCAGCCCGCACCCTATGAAAATGACTCCTTTAACGTAAATTTCGCAAATATTATATTGCATATAGATCCAGATGAAGATGAATCTGCTTATATTACCCATCCCAACCACTCCGCCATTAATATTAAGGAAATAGACGTGGCCAATGATTATGTCCAGGTAAAAATGTGTTATGACAACTATAACCGTGGCCCAATAGGCGGTGGCATTACTAAATTTAATGATGGTGTTTTTAATGCCAATGTTACCATAACCCCAAAAGATTCCATTGGCATAAACAACCCCAATTTAATTGAGGAACTGCCCAATGGTCTGTATAAAATAGAAAAAGTATATGATGATGGGGCTACTCAGGAAACAGTGATTTTTAAGGAGGAGAATTAATCTATTGGGAAAAAAACTTACTATGAAATATCTGACTTTTCTATTCCTTTTTATAAATATTTATTGCTATGGTCAGTTTGGACCACAGCAGATTATAGAAATTGTTACTGGAAATCCAAGATTTGTCTATTCATCTGATTTGGATGGCGATGGGCGAATGGATGTTTTAAGTGTGCTTCAAGGAGAAAATAAAATTGTATGGTATCAAAATACTGATGGAGTAGGTAATTTCAGTAACCAAAGAATTATTACTGCAAATCTAGAATCGTCCACAACAGCGATAGTAGCTGATATTGATGGCGATGATGATATGGATATTCTTGGTGTTTCAGGCCCTCAAGACAAAGTGGTTTGGTTTGAAAATCTTGATGGCTCAGGTACTTTCGGTGTACAGAATATCATAACAACCCAAGCTGATGGTGCAATTGGTTTATATGCTTCCGATTTGGACACTGATGGGGATATGGATGTACTTTCGGCATCATTTTTAGACAACAAAATAGCCTGGTACGAAAATATTGATGGCCTCGGTACTTTTGGACCCCAGCGGATACTTACGAACAGTGCCCTGAGCACCCGCGATGTCTATGCGACAGACCTTGATGGCGATGGCGATATGGACGTGCTAGCCGCATCCACAGCTGACGATCGTGTAATCTGGTTTGAAAATCTGGATGGGCTGGGGAATTTTGGCCCTGAGAAAATCATAAACAACGATGCTAACGGCGTGATAGCGGTAAGGGCGGCAGACCTTGACGGCGATGGTGATAATGATGTTATTGCCGCCATATTTGGCGATGGTAAAATTTCGTGGTATGAAAATATGGATGGACTGGGAAGTTTTAGTACTGAAAAAGTTGTCACCTCTCTTTCTTTAGGTGTGCGTATTATACAGACTGCCGATATTGATAAGGATGGAGATTTAGATATAGTTTATGCCTCAGCTGGTGATGATATTATAGGCTGGTGTGAAAATACTGATGGTATTGGAACTTTTGGCACGAGACAAATAATTACAGATGAAGTAATGGGCGCAGGAGCGGTATTTGCGGCCGACTTGGATGGAGATACGGATCTGGATGTAATTTCAGCTTCAATAATGGACAATAAAATAGCCTGGTACAAAAACCTGACCATATTAGGAGTCCAAGAAAGTTTTGCAGAAAGTTTTTCCGTATACCCCAATCCTGTAAAAGATGTTTTAAACATTGTTCCAAAAAGTAATATTCAAATAGAAAGTACGGGTTTATATGATGCGCTGGGAAGACAAGTGTTTCAGGAAAATGGTGAAAAGGCCACCGTGGATTTTACCAATATTTCAAACGGTATTTATTTTTTAAAGTTGCAAACACAAAGTAACACCTTTACAATTAAGATTATTAAAGAGTAGTTTTAACATCCACCTTTCAAAATTTTATGTTTTCATTGATAAGACCTAAATATGTAACTGGATTACTTACCGCTGTAACTAAAATACTTACAGCGGTAACTGATTTACTATCAACTGTAACCAATTTACTTACATAGGTAGCTAAATTACCTACAAGTATAGCTGAAAAGCTAAGACGAGTAGGGTAAAATCCAACTTCTTAACTAAAATAGTTACAATACCCTATATCTAACTTTAACACCCATCCTCCAAAACTTTACCTTTTCCCTAACAAAACAAATCCGTATTTTTAGTGAATGACAAAAAGACTACTTCTCTTATTATTTATCGCTGCTGCTCCCGCACTTTTTGCGCAGGATATTGACCGCACCAAAGTTTCCGGAAAAATCCATGTGCCCCAAGGCGAGGATGCCGAAGGTATTTCCGTTTATAACATTTCATCCCAAAAAGGAACCATTACCGACGCCGATGGTGCTTTTGAAATTTCAATAACCGAAAATGACCGTTTACAAATAACTGCCTTGCAATACCAATCATTTACCGTTATTGTGGACAAAGGTATTGTGGAGCGCAAAATGATGAATATTTTCCTGAACCCTGCTGTTAACCAGTTAGAGGAAGTCGTGGTTAGGCCTTATGACCTTACGGGAAACATCAATGCAGATGTGAAAAAAATACCAACTTATACCGGAACAAAGGATTTAAAACTTTCTTTTTACAATTTGAAATATGGCGATGATCTAGAGCCTGATGCTAAAACTCAAATATCAGGCAACGCGGCAGAGGAAGCCCTTCATGGTAATTCACTAAAAAACGGCGCAAATGTTTTGGCACTGCTTGGAGGCGTGGCCCAATTGCTTTTTCCGAAGGGTGAGAAGATATCAATAGTTGAAAAACAGGAAAAACAAAGCTTAGTGAGCAATAATATTCAGCAGCGTTTTAGCAAAGATTTTATTGCGGCAAATTTTGATATTCCTGAGGATAAAGCAGTAGATTTTCTTTTCTATGCCCAAGAAAACGGTCTCGATCAAGATTTATTAAAACCCCAAAACGAAATGCAGTTGATGGAGTTTCTTTTCAAAAAAAGCAAGGAATACAAAGAACGCAGTGAGTAAAAAAGTTTTTTATAGTTTGCTCATTTGTTGTTATGGAGTGCTTCAGCTTTCCGCTCAGCAAAAGTCATTACAGGGAAAAATAACAAACGAAGCCGATATTGAAGGCATCCACGTGCTGAATCTTGCTTCACGCTTCAATACAATTACTGATGAAAATGGTCACTTTTCCATAAATGTAAAGCTGCGGGATACCCTTCTTTTTTCCTCCATAAAATATATGCCGGAAAAACTAGTGGTAACCGAAGCCATTTTTGAAAAAGGAATCATCACAGTTAAGCTCTCCGAACTAGTAAATGAGCTGGACGAAGTATTTTTAAAACCAAATCTTTCCGGCAATATTGGGGCAGATCTTAAAAAGATAAAAACCGAAAAACCCATTAATTTTGATGATGTTGGTATTCCCGGGTTTAAAGGAGAACCAAAGGAGAAAATTGTGCCCTTGTATTTTGCCGTGACCCCATTGAGTGTCAATTTGGAAGCATTGTACAAACATATTTCGGGTTATTACAAGGATTTAAAAACCCGAAGAAAGTGGGAATATGAAAACAACGCCGTGGCAAAAATGCTAAATTATTACACGCTTTCGTTTTTTACTACAACCTTTGGTATTCCTGAAAATAGGGTGTATGATTTCCTGCTTTTTAGTACCGAAACAACTTCCATAGAAAGCGAATTTAAAAATGAGCATTACGGAAGCGTATTGCTTATTTTGGAAGAAAAAGCAAAGATTTATACCAAACGTATTTCCGAAGAAAATAAAGAATAGCAATTTGTAACATCCCTAAACTTAAAGCGTCTAATGTTCCATTAGCATCCTTTTTTTAATATGAAATATTTTAGAATTCTTCTTTTATTATTAGTATTTCCATTGGTTTCGGCTACTTCTGCACATAAATTTTATGTGAGCATTACCAAAATTGAATACGTAAAGGAGAAAAGTTCACTTCAAATAATCACCAAAATTTTTACTGATGATATTGAAGATGTGCTTAAACAAAGGTATGATGCTTCAATTTCCTTAGACACAAAAAAAGAAACAGAGGCAGCTGATGAAGATTTGAAGAAATACTTACTTCAAAAAATAAACATCAGCGTAAACGGGAAACCTGTAAAGTTGGATTATATAGGTAAGGAATATGATACAGATATGCTTGTGGCCTATATTGAGGTGAAAGACGTAAAGGAGCTAAAAACCATTGAAATTGAAAACAAAGTATTGATGGAAATGTTTCCCGAACAGCAGAATATAATTCACCTAAAAACCCCAGAAAGTCGCCGAAGTTTGATTCTTGATAAAGATGAACCCAGTGGCAAATTGAAATTTAATTAATACATTGCCAACCCAATAAATTACTTGTAAAAAGTCACAATTATTATGCGATTACTTAACTCCCTTTTCCTTACCGCGCTATTCCTAGTATCAGCGGCAGTTTCAGCACAAGATGAAACCGAAACTACAAAACGCGAACCCGGTCATTACAACACCAACCGTTTTAAACAGCTATACGAAGAGTTTTCAACACCAAATATGTTCCGTACAGCAAGTGGCGCGCCTGGGCCAAGCTATTACCAACAGCAAGCGGACTATAAAATGGATATTTTATTGGACGATAAAAACAAAAAGATTTCGGGTTTTGAAACTATTACCTACTCCAATAATTCACCTGATATACTGGAATATCTTTGGGTGCAGCTAGATCAAAACAAAAGAGCTAAGGATTCAAAATCGCCATTGATAGAGTCTTCTGATACAGCTCCTGCAGATATGGCTGGAAACTTTGTTCAAAATTATATGGACGGTGGTTTTGATGGTGGTTTCAATATTTTGGAAGTAATAGATGCTAAAGGTAGCCCCCTTAAATACACCATCAACCAAACCATGATGCGTGTAGATATGCCGAAAAATTTAATGCCGGGAGAAAAATTTGTCTTTTCCATAAAATGGTGGTACAACATTAATGATCACGTTGTGGATCGCGCCCGCAGCGGTTACGAAACTTTTGAAGATGGCAATCGCGGTTACGTCATCGCGCAATTCTATCCGCGAATGGCTGTCTATAATGATGTGGAAGGATGGCAGAACAGCCAATTTTGGGGAAGAGACGAGTTTGCACTTCCCTTTGGAAATTTTGAAGTGAATATTACCGTTCCTTCAGATCATATTATGGATGCAACAGGTGAACTTCAAAATAGAAAGGAAATTTTCACCAAAGAAATGATGAACCGTTATGAAGCTGCTCAAAAATCTTTTGATAAACCAGTTTTGATTGTAACTCAAGCTGAAGCAGAGGCAGCTTCAAAAAACTTTTCAACAACAAATAGAACTTGGAAATTTAAAGCGGAAAATGTGCGGGATTATGCCTTCGCAACTTCCCGAAAATATATTTGGGATATGATGGCCGTGAAAATGGGCAGTGGCTCTGTAATGGCAGTTTCATTGTATCCACCAGAATCAAATCCGCTTTGGGAAGATTGGTCCACAAGAGCAGTTGCAAGCACTTTAAAAACCTATTCGCGAATGACTTTTGATTATCCATACTCCAAGGCAATTTCAGTAAGTGCAAAAAACCAAGGAATGGAATATCCAATGATATGCTGGAACCACGGACGTCCCGACAAGGATGGAAGCATCAGCGAGCGCTCTAAATTTGGGATGATAAGTGTGATAATCCATGAAGTGGGTCATAACTATTTCCCGATGATAGTAAACAGTGACGAACGCCAATGGACTTGGATGGATGAAGGTTTAAACACGTTTACGCAATATGTGGCCGAGCAAGATTTTGCTGAAGAATATCCAGAGGCCATTGCACCCAATAAAAAATATCCATCACGTCGTGGTCCTGCAAAAAGTATAGTTGATTATATGGCGGGTGATCAAAGCCAATTGGCCCCTATTATGACCAAAGGTTTAAATACCTATAACTTTGGAGCCAATGCCTATGCAAAACCCGCAACGGCATTAAATATTCTTCGTGAAACCATTATGGGTCGTGAACTTTTTGACTTCGCCTTTAAAACCTATGCGAACCGCTGGATGTTTAAGCACCCAACTCCAGAGGATTTTTTCAGAACGATGGAAGATGCTTCTGCAGTAGATTTGGATTGGTATTGGAGAGAGTGGTTCTACACTACCGATTATGTTGATATTGGCGTGAAAGATGTTAAAAAATTCTATGTTACTTCAAAAATGAACAAAGAAGTAAAAGAAATGATTGCTGCACGTGGCATTTCTGAAAGTGATTTACCTCCTTTGGTTTATATGGTGGAAGAGGACAGTGAAGATTTTGATGAAAGCATGCGCAATGAAAAATTGGGAGATGTTAAAACGTTGAATGAATATATTATGGAAAATATTCCAGCGGAAGAAAGATCTAAATTGAAGCAGCCAAATTATTTCTACAAAGTAACTTTTGAAAAACCGGGAGGCATTCCAATGCCTATTATTGTGCAATATACCTACAGCGACGGAAGCTCAAAAAAAGTAACCTATCCTGCTGAAATATGGCGAAAAAATGACGAAGCCGTAGGCAAAGTTGTTGCTTCAGAAAAAGAAATCACCAAAATTGAAGTTGATCCCGATGAAGAAACTGCAGATATTGATACTTCGAACAACAGTTGGCCAAAACGAAAAAAATTGGGTGCTTTTGATAAATTCAAAAACAAAACGAATCCAGATTAATTTAAAATTATTTCAAAGAGCCCTTCTTCAAATTTTATTGAGGAAGGGCTCTTTTTTTAAAATTGGATTTCAGAAAAACTCATAACTCATAACCCAAAACTCATAACTCGTTACTATATTTGCACCATGATTTCAAATGCAATTTTTCTTTTCATCAGCGGTGCCGAAATAGGTTTTATCCTCTTTATCGTCCTCTTGGTTTTTGGCGCAGATAAAGTGCCAGAGATTGCACGCGGACTGGGGAAAGCGATGCGGCAGATTAAAGATGCCACAAACGACATTAAATCTGAAATAACCAAAGGTGCCGAAAAACAAGGAATTGATATAGATATCACAAAAGACGTTCAAAAGCAGATTGACCAAGTGAAGGAAGATGTGGATGAGGTTACTGGACCTATAAAAAGAAAATTCTAAATGCTGGAAACCCTAAAACAATGGGATAGGGATATTTTTGTTTACCTCAACAATTTAGGAATAGAACGTTTTGATGGTTTTTGGATCTACGTTACAAAAATTGAAAGTTGGACACCACTTTTCATTCTTTTTACACTTCTAATTTTTTATTATTACAAAGGAAAAAAAGCAGTTGTTGTTTTTCTGGTTGCTTTGTTGACATTTGCGATTACTTTTTTATTCACCTCTGTAGTGAAAGATTACGTAGGCCGTTTGCGACCCAACAATGTGGAAGCCTTTACTGAATTGATCCGTATCCTTCAAAAACCAACAACCTATAGTTTCTTTTCTGGCCACGCATCTTCAAGTTTTTCAATAACTACCTTTATGGTTTTGGTATTGCGAAAATTCACAAAATGGATTTATCTCGCATACATTTGGCCGCTAATTTTTGTATTGAGCCGTATTTATGTAGGTGTGCACTATCCGAGTGATATTTTTGTGGGAGCTTTGGTTGGAACAATTTTTGCTTTTTTCTTTTTCTTTCTTTGCAGAAAAATACTTGAGCGCGGAGAGTCATTAAATAACACGTGAAATAGTAAGTCCGTCGCGAATGGGCAAAATCACTGTTTCCAGTTTTGGATGTTCGTTTAGCAATTTATTATACTGAAGAAGCGCCTTCGTGTCTTCATCATCTTCTTTCAATTCCTCAACAACTTTTCCACTCCAAAGCACGTTGTCACTTAAAATAATTGAGCCTTTTTTCAACTTCGGAAGAATGATTTCAAGATAATTTGGATAGTTGTTTTTATCGGCATCAATAAAAACCAAATCGAAGCTTTTTTCGAGCTTCGGAATAATTTCCAAAGCATTTCCCAAATGCTGAAAAATCTGTTTCCCGAAAGGAGATTCATCAAAATATTTTCGTTGGAAATCGAAGAGTTCTTCATTGATGTCTATTGTGTGAAGCTCCCCATTTTCCTGTATTCCTTCCGCCAAACACAATGCCGAATACCCTGTATAGGTTCCAATTTCCAAAATATTTTTGGGTCGAATCAATTTTGAAAGCATACTCAATACACGACCCTGCAAATGTCCGCTCAGCATACGTGGTTGCAACTGTTTTTGCCAGGTTTCGCGATTCAGTTTTTGAAGCAATTCCGGTTCGGGTTGTGAATGTTTTTCAACGTAATCGTTTATTTTTTCGGGAAGAAAATCCATTTTGAAATTTTTAGTGAATGCCGCCCATCATTTTTTTGACAATTGGCGAAATAAGTATTGCAAATATACCAACAACTACGCTAATCACCCCAAAACTTGCATATACCGAAACATAGGAAAACAACTGCTGAAACGCATCGCTTTGCCCCGAAGCTATCTGCGGCGATAATCCGGTAATGTATTCCGTGATATTTCCGAAGAATCCTTCCGAAAAAACGTTTGAATTTCCATCAGAAACTGTGGTGAGTTTCGCAATTTTTCCTGCGAAAAAGTGTCCGTAAAAATTTGCGGAAAACCAAACGCCCATAATGAAAGCTACGTATTTTATGGGCGAAAGTTCCGTCATTTTAGAAAGACCGATAGGAGAGAGAAACAATTCTCCAACGGTCAAAACCATATAGCCGATTACCAAATAACTCATCGAGGTTCTCGCAAAATCATCAACACTGTGTGCAGAAAGTGCAAAAACGATAAAACCGAGACCGAGAAATAATAATCCGAGCCCGAACTTTACGGCAGAATTAGGATTTATTTTTCTTTGGCTTAAAAAAGTCCAAAGCATTGAAAACGGAATGGCGAAAAGAATTATAAAGCCCGCATTAATACTGTTGGTTCCGGCGGCGTCCATTCCCACCAAATTCACATTTCTATCTGCAAAAAGCGTCAACGAACTACCGGCTTGCTCAAAAATTGCGGCGAACAAAGTATATAAAACCGTAAAGTAAACCGCCACCAATAATCGTTTCTTTTCTTTTGAACTGACTGTGGAAATAATATAACCGATATAAAAAACCAAAAATGCAGAAACAATCCACACTAAATAACCCTCAAATTCATTAAAGCGTACAAGGGTTGCAAAAATTCCAACAGAAACGATTGAAGCCAAAACAATCAATTTCCCTCGATTTAAGCCAAATGATTTTTTGTCGTAAACCTCTTGATTGGGCACAAAACCTTTATTTCCAAACACATTATTTTTTAAGCCAGTTCTAAAGACCAACAGTCCGGTAACCATCCCAATTCCCGCCAAAACAAAGCCGTAATGCCAGCCGTATGCAATGGCGAACCAAGCGCATAAAAGTGGCGCAATTGCTGCGCCCAAATTTATTCCGAGGTAGAAAATGGTAAACCCCGAATCGCGACGCGTATCGCCTTGAGCGTATAATTCGCCTACAAATGAGGAAATATTCGGTTTGAAAAAACCATTCCCAACAATAATCAATCCGAGGGAACCATAAAAGAAAATGGGCATTTCAATGGAAAGAAAAAAGTGTCCAAAAATCATCAAGATCCCACCGAGGATAATTGCTTTTCGGTAACCCAAAATTTTATCGGCCAAAATCCCGCCAATCATAGGCGTTACATAGACCAAAGACATATAAGCGGCGTAAACGCCAAAAGCCATATCGTCATCATACAACAAATGTTTTGTCATATAAAGAACGAGCAAAGCGCGCATTCCGTAAAAGGAAAACCGTTCCCACAGTTCTGCAAAAAATAGATAAAGAAGACCTTTTGGATGGCCGAAAAGTTGTGGTTGTTCTGTTTCGGAGATTACATTGCCCATAACTGAAAATTTAAGTTTGGACGAATGTAGAACGGATTGTAAACGGAAAGGTTCGCGGTTTCAAATTATACCAAAAAATAGTGGAATGTGATTAATTGTGAATACGGTAACAATGAGTTACAAAAACGCTTTATAGTCTTTGTTTTCGGCGCTTTCGGAGAATTCCTCAAGCAATCTTTTGTCGATTGAAATGTTATTCGGAACAATTCGCAAACGATATTTGCTTTCACCAATAAAGGTGAAAAGATCGCGACGATCCAATTTTTGCGAATCGTCCAATTGAAGAATATCGTTGATGTTTTCGATAATTCGGGTTAGATAAGTTTGGTTTTTTATTTCACCGCCGAGATTTACGGGAATGGTTTGCGAATCACCTTCAGCAAATTTTCTTCTAATAGCAAATTTCAGAAGATTTTTATATTGAGTCGTTTTTGAACCAAAATCGATGGTTTGGTCGTAAATGCTTTTTGTTGGAATGTTCAATTTCACCAAACTCCAATCCAAAAAATGGATTGTAATTTCATTCGGTTTTGGTGTGCTTGCAAGCCGAATTACCCAAGTTGTCGCCAAAACCAAAAAGATGGAAATTAAGGAAGTCTTTGCAATGATTTTGATAAAATTATTACTGAAATCATTTCCGAAGGTTAGGAAAACTTCAGAAATCTGGGAAACGAAAATCAAAACTATCACCAAAATTGAAATGACGCCAATCACTTTCAAACCTCTATAAGCAAAGGTTCTATAGAACGAAACTCCCAATAAATAACACAGAAAAGCTGAAAGTAACAAATCTGGAATTCCGCTAATTCGTATGTTTTTTACAATATTATTTTCGCCCAAAACAAAAGGCAAAATAAAGGTGAGGATTGAGGTTAAAATAATAACCTCAATAATTTTTTTGATGTTTTTTTTGTTGTGGTAAATAAAACCAGGCGCATAATAAAAGTAAAAAAGCGCGAGCAATAAAAACATATTGTTGACGATAGAAAAAAGGTTTACGGCAATATTATAACCCTGGGTTTGTGTATAGTTGAAAACGGTTCCGCCATAAATCCAGCAGCCGGAAAGCACCCAAACAAACATTGCGCAACTTAAATAAAGCAAACCTTTGTCAACCCTTTTTTGCGAATCGTCCTCCTCTAAAAGTTGGCTAAATCGGTTGCGGATGTTGAACCAAAGCGCGAGCAGCAAAACTCCGCCAAGAAAGGCGATACAAATGTGTGAAAGGATATAGAATTTAGCTACTTCGGTCATTCGCCGAGAATTCTGTTTACCAATTTTTCTTTTGCTTTTTCGTCATCACCACAAAGCCATTGAATTACATTTTCATCCCAAATGGCATCGCATTGTCCAGGAGTCAATATGTGACGGTCAACCGCCAAATCCAGAATTTTTCCAGGATAGGAAGATTGCACAGCGCTTTCCATTTCTCCCAATGGATATGGATCATCCAAGCCCATAAGCACTTGTTTGTAGCCTTGATTTTTCACCAATAATTCCAAACCTCCTGTATCGTGCAGTAGTGTATCGAAGAAAATATTTTTGTGTCCAACAGATTTCCGTGGATGCGTTTTTCCTTTAAAAAGATCGGGGCGGCCATCAAAACCTTGTATTCTTCTTCCTAAATTAATTTGCGCCAACTGTCCGCCGTGCGCAAAACAAGTTCGCATTCCCGGATATTTATCGGCATAACCATTTAAAGTCAAGAAATGATAAGCATCGGCGCATTGTGCAAGCATCCAAATAAGGTGAAAGCGCCAAGAAGTATTTTCAAGTTTTATGAATTTTTCACCATCGTACGGATGAATTTCTACTGCTAAATTATATTTCGAAGCAAGTTCAAAAATAGGCTCATTCTCTTCATCAAAAATGCAACGCCAAGTTCCAATGGTGTCCATATAATGCGTGGGCAAACACAAAAGCTGAAGCCCTAAAGTTTCCACACAACGTTCAATTTCCCAAAGTGCGCCACGAACAAAACCGGGATGTACCACAAAACCGCAGGTAAATTTTGAAGGATGGTTATGTTGAATTTTTGCGTTGAAATCATTCTGAAAACGCAATGCCTGCTTCATTTCTTCCACACGTAAACCGTTTCCGTAGAGTTGGGAAAGGTTCAAAACAACGGCGTGATCTATTTTGAAACGCTCCATCCATTCCAGTTTTTCATTTAAAAAGAAACTGGAATCGGTAACCGGACGGCTCCAATCTTTTTGAAGCATGAATTTTCGGTCTTTATCAACCCAAAAAATGCCTTTATCTTGCATAAACTGCGGAATTTCCTCGGGATAAGGAAGCAGATGTGAATGGCCGTTAATGCGGAGTTTTCGTCTCATAAGAAAATTTAAGGAATGCTAAAGTTACAAACTTTTAGTGCGTCCACCATCTACGGGTAGGTTTATTCCGTTGATGTAGCTGGCGGCTTCACTGGCGAGGAAAGCCACGGCATTTGCAATTTCACCTGGTTGTGCAAAACGTCTTGCGGGAACAAGACTTTTCATAAACTCGCTGGCTTCTTTTTCGGTTTTATTCATGCGTTTTGCAGCATTTCCAACAATGTCATCCAATCTGTCTGTAGCTGTAAAACCTGGCAAAACATTGTTCACCGTTATCCCGAATTGTCCCAACTCATTCGCCAAAGTTTTACTCCAACTAGCAACGGCACCGCGAATTGTATTACTCACGCCCAGCCCATCAATAGGTTGTTTTACAGAAGTGGAAATTATATTGATAATCCTTCCATAATCGGCCTCCTTCATTCCCGGAACCAGAGCTTGGGCCAAAATCTGGTTACAAACCACGTGCATTGAAAAGGCTTTTTCAAATTCGTCAGTTCTTGCGGAAAAAATTGGACCGCCTTTTGGACCACCCGTATTATTCACTAAAATGTGAAATATTTTGTTGGAAACAGCAACTTCCACTTTGTCTTTCAATTGTTGCGGGTTCGTAAAATCTGCTACAAAATAGTTGTGCTTTTGGCCTTTTTCAAAAGGAAGTTCTATTAATGTTTCTTTTAATTTTGCTTCATCGCGAGCAACCAAAGTTACGGTTGCTCCAAGTTTTGCCAATTGAATAGCGGTTGCTTTTCCAATGCCAGCGGTACTTCCGCAGACTAATGCGTTTTTATCTGTTAAATCTAAATTCATAATCAATATTCAATTTTCAATGTTCAATTCTCAATTTTCAATTCTCTCAACCCTCATACCTAATACACACATTCTTCGCCTCCGTAAAAAATCGAAGCGCTTCAAATCCGCCTTCGCGGCCTACGCCGCTATCTTTCATTCCGCCGAACGGCGTTCTTAAATCACGGTTTAACCACGTATTTACCCAAACAATTCCAGCTTCAATTTTTTTTGAAATACGCATCGTCCGGTTTAAATCTGAAGTCCAAAGTGTTGATGACAAGCCATATTTCACGGAATTTGCCATTTGTAAAGCTTCTTCCTCAGTTTCAAAAGGCATAATTGTAACCACGGGGCCGAAGATTTCTTCTTGGTTTACGCGGCATTGATCGTCAGAAACTTCAATGATTGTTGGTTCTAAATAATATCCGTTTTCGAAATCTTTTACCGTTACCCGATTTCCGCCAAAAAGTATTTTTCCTCCTTCTTTTTCTGCGATTTTAATGTATGATTCCACTTTTTCCAAATGTGATTTTGAAACCAAGGCGCCAATATTTGTTTCGGCATCAAAAGGATTTCCTATTTTGAGTTGCTTTACTTTTTCAACAAAATCTTTTTTGAATTTTTTGTAAATCGGTTTTTCAACAAAAATCCTGCTGCCGCAAAGGCAAATTTGGCCTTGGTTTGCGAAGGAGGAACGCACTGTTACTTCCAGCATTTTTTCATAATTGCAATCGGCAAAGATGAGGTTTGGGTTTTTTCCACCGAGTTCCAAAGAAAGTTTTTTGAACATCGGTGCGGCGGTTCGGGCAATGTGTTCGCCGGTTTTGGTTCCGCCGGTAAAGGAAATTGCTTTAATATTTTTATGTTCCACAATTGCTTGTCCGGCGGAAGGTCCCGTGCCGTGAACGATATTTAAAACTCCTTTCGGCAAACCAGCTTCGGAGCAAATTTCACCTAAAAGAAAAGCCGTCATAGGCGTTACCTCGCTGGGCTTTGCGACTACCGTATTTCCTGCTGCGATTGCGGGTGCGATTTTCCACGTAAATAAATACAACGGAAGGTTCCACGGCGAAATACAGCCCACAACGCCAAGCGGCTGGCGCAAAGTAAAATTCATCGTATTTAACCCTACACTCTCGTGGGCTTCACTTGAAAATTGGGTGATTGCATTTCCAAAAAATCGAAAGTTTGCAGAGGCTCTGGGAATATCAACTGCCAAAGCCAAACTCAATGGTTTCCCGTTATCCTTTGCCTCGGCTTCCGCCAATTCAACTAATTTTTCGTCAATTAAATCTGCAATTTTTAGAAGAATTCTGCTGCGTTCGTCAATGGTTGTGTTGCTCCATTTTGGGAAAGCTACTTTTGCGGCTTGATATGCGTTTTCAATATCTTCCGCATTTGAATTTGCTATCTGCGAATACACTTCGCCATTTGAAGGATTGTAGTTATCCAACCATTTTTTGGAAATTGGTTCAACGTATTCGCCGTTTATGTAGTTTAGAATTTTTTGCATTTTTTTACAAATTACATGCTTCAAGAAATTCTTCTCCTAAACCGGTAATTGATAAATAAATTTCACCTTCTTCAACAGAACCAGGAAAATCACCAGATACATCATTTATAGAATAATAGGTTTTAACTTCTTCAATCAAGCCGAGTCTCATTAAATTTGAAATTTCTGCTTTAGAAATTTTATATTTTGAAGTTTGCATTTCGATATATTCGCAAACCCTTTTCTCTTTATATACTGCGTCAAAAATTGTTTTATGATTTTTTAAAAACGTTGCTTCAATAGTGTTAATCTCAGCTAATATTTTAGGAAATACAGCAGACTTGAATGATTTTGAAGAATCTATATAATTTGAAAGTAGGTTTCCCCATAATTCAATAATATTTTCATCTTCTTCCAAAGATGCATTTTCAAGTAATGGTAAAAGGATTTTTAAAGGAACTTTTTTTGTGGAAATATTTTTTTCTTTTACATAATTTTCAACATTATTTAACAGACGAATTTGATTTTTAAATCGCCAAACTTTAATATTGTCGCCCATCAATAGCCCAACTTCCTCAACGGCGGGAAATATCAATTTTCCTAAAAAGTCCTTTGCCAAATCCAGACCTTTTTCAATTGTTGAAGATTTAATATTTAATTCTTTATCATTCATAACTCTGCACTCTTAACTCTTAACTGGAGAATAAGCCATCGCCTTAATCTCCACCACCAAATAAGGATGCGGCAATTGATGCACCGCAACGGTAGTGCGCGTTGGTCCCGTTTCTTTATTAAAATACTCAGCGTAAACCTGATTGTAACCTGCAAAGTCATTCATATTTACCAAAAAACTTGTTACGTCCACAACATCTGCCATTGTTGCGCCTTCGGTGGCTAAATAATCTTTTATGTTTTCAAGTACGGCGCGGGTTTGCTCTTTTATGTCGAAATGCATCGTGCCCATTTCATCAATTTTATGAACCCCGGCAAAAGTATTGTCGGGTAAACGCGAACTTGTTCCGCTAATAAATATAAAATCGCCCACGCGTTTTACGTGTGGATATGCGCCACGTGGCGTTGCTTTTCCTTCTACCAATCTGCTTTTGTTGCTCATAATTTATGTTTTACCCAAAAGCCACTTCATCATCGTGAAGAATGGCTTCGGTTTCTTTTTTTACCAGTTCCAGTTTTTCTTTTAAAGACATTTCTTCTGTGAGTTTTCCATCATCTAAAAGGTTCAAAATTGCTTTATCCTGAGCCCTTCCGCGTTTTAATGCTTCGGAGTAGGTAATTGATTCCTTAAAGGTAACCAAAGAATATTTGCTGTAATATTCCTCGGGAAATTCTGCTTCAAAAGCAGTTTCCAGCTTTCTTTTCCTTTGGAAAATTTCCATTGCGGTGTGCTCTTTCATTTCGTGGAAATTATCGACAGCCAAATCTGCAATTGCGTCTGTATCTTTTTTCCGAAGCGTTTCGTATTCTCTAAAAATAGTATCCCAATCAACTCCTTCCCTTTGGGGAGGTCGGGAGGGGACATATTTCTCAAGAATTTCATCCAAAACCACCACGTCTTCAAAGGATGCGTTCATTCCCTGTCCGTAAAAAGGAACGATTGCGTGTGCGGCATCGCCCATTAAAAGCACTTTTCCGAAACTATTCCAAGGGGAACATTTTACAGTTCCTAAAGGCCCAGTTGGGTTTCCGAAAAATTCCTCGGCAAGGTTTGGAATCATTTCCACCACATCGGGAAATTCTTTGTTGAAATATTCGTGCACCATTTCTGGCGTAGTCAAATTTGCGAAACAGTAATCGCTGTTTTCATACGGCAGAAATAACGTAACGGTAAAACTTCCATCCAGATTTGGCAGGGCAATCAGCATATCCTCACCGCGCGGCCAAATATGCAAAGCGTTTTTATAGGTTCTATATCCGTTATTTTCGGCAGCTGGAATTTCAAGTTCTTTGTAACCGTGGCTGAGCCATTGCTGCGAAAAACTAAAAAGAAACTTGTGACTCTCAAACATACTTTTGCGAACCGCCGAGCCTGCGCCATCGGTGCCGAAAATTACATCTGCAGTAATGGTGGTTTCTTTTTTTGAATTGAAATCCCTAAAAGTAGCCGAAGCATTTTCCAAATCAACTTCTTCGCAAGCGTGGTTGAAAATTATATTGACGTTAGGCATTTTTTCAGCTTCATCCAATAAAAGCATATTCAATCCGGGACGTGAAATGGAGTTGATGTATTCATCCTTTCTGCCGCTATAAGGACTCAAAAAAGTATTTCCCGCTTTGTCGTGAATCATCCGGCCGTTCATTGGGATGCAGAGTTTTTTGGCTTCTTCCTCAACACCTGCAAGACGCAAACCACGTAACCCACGATCACTCAAAGCTAAGTTTATGGAACGTCCGGCATCTTGGGTTACTTTGCGCAAATCGGGACGTTTTTCAACCAAGGTTACTTGAAACCCGCGCTGTGCCATTCGCAAAGCGAGTAAGCTTCCACAGAGACCAGCGCCGATGATTAATATATTGTTCATTATTTATTTTTTATTTCAGACCTGTCAGGTTTTTTACCCCTTCCGTCTTTAAAATCGCTTTTGGCGATTTTAAATCCACCTTCCCCTGAAAAAGGGGAAGGAACACTTAGTTATTTTAAAACTTCTTTCAATTTTTCTGAAAATCTAAACACATCCTCAAAACTATTATAGAGCGGGGCAGGGGCAACGCGGATTACGTCGGGCTCGCGCCAATCACTAATTACTCCAGCTTCGGTCAATTTTGTGTGTAAATTTTTATCGGCATTTTTCACTTGAATTGAAAGTTGGCAGCCACGTTCTTCGGGATTTCTCGGCGTGATTACGTTGATTGCATCATTTTTCATTTCGTCCAACAAAAACTCCAAATAGCCCGTGAGTTTTTCAGATTTCTTCCGAAGGTTTTCAAAACCTGCTTCCGCAAAAGTGTCCAAAGACGCACGAATGGCCGCCATCGATAAAATTGGCGGATTGCTAAGTTGCCAACCTTCTGCGCCGGGCAAGGCGTCAAATTCGTGGCGCATATTGAAACGCGTTTTTTTGTTGTGACCCCACCAACCCGCAAAACGGTTTAGGTTTTCATTGTTTGCGTGGCGTTCGTGAACAAAACATCCGCCAAGACTTCCCGGGCCGCTGTTTAAATATTTATAGGTACACCAAACGGCAAAATCGGCTCCAGTTTCGTGCAGATTTGGCTGAATATTTCCTGCGCCGTGCGCCAAATCGAAACCAACCATACAGTTGTATTTATGGCCTAATTCAGTAATTTTCTTCAGCGGAAAGGATTGCCCGGTGTAATAATTGGTGCTGCCAATCATCAACAAAGCGATTTCGTTGCCGTGGGTTTTCATAATTTCTTCCAAATCCTCAAAACGGCAAAGTTCTTCGCCTTTTCTGGGTTTCCAAAGAATCAAGCCATCTTTTGGATCAATTCCGTGGAATTTTAATTGGCTTTCAACGGCATATTTATCGCTTGGAAAAGCATCGCTTTCAACCACAATTTTATATTTCGTTTTTGTGGGTTGAAAAAAGGAAACCATCATTAAGTGAAGATTTGTCGTCAACGTATTCATCACAACAACTTCTGAAGGTTTTGCGCCAACGATTTTTGCCATGTTTTCCGTAAGAAATTCGTGGTACGGAAGCCACGGATGCTTGCCTTCCACGTGGCCTTCAACGCCGAGATTTGCCCAATCCGTCAATTCTTCTTTTATATATTCGGAAGTGATTTTTGGCTGTAAACCAAGGGAATTTCCGCAGAGATAGATTAGTTTCTCGCCCTTGGCGTTTTTTGGAATGTGGAATTTATTTCTAAAAGAAGCCAAAGCATTTTCGGCATCTTGCTGTTTCGCGTATTCTATATTGTTTTGAAACATTTGGGTGTGTTGTGTTTTTTCAGCTTTTCACAAAAATAGGAATTAATTTCGAGCTTCATTTCTAACCGAAATATTTGTGAAATACAACTTGAAATTGCCAGTGCTATCCTTGTGTGTTTTTGCAATTTCAATTCCGTTGAAATTTTCGTAATCCTCCCAAGTGGTGCTCATAGAGGGTGTTTCTGAATTTCCTTTTCTATAGTTCCATTCCTTTATTTTGAAATCTTTGCCATAGAAAAAATCATACGCATCGCCCGGTGTGTAACCGCCATCGTTTCCGTAAACAATAGTAAGTTGGTTTAAAGTGTCTTTTGAAATTGGTGCAATAGCATTTTCTTTTTCTGAAAAAGTGGTGCCTTTATCCCAAACTGGTTGGAAAGGAGCCAATAACCAGAATTTGTCATTAATAAATTTGGCATCTGTTTCCATGGTTAGGCTGTCCATTGATGAACGGTTGTGATTTATAGAGATACCTTCAGAAGAAATTGAAGAAACGTCACCAGTTTTTGGTTTCCAAATCCAAGCGCGCTCAAAGTGTTTTTCGCCGCGGTCTACGTTAAAAGTAAAAGCAATTTCAGTTACATCTTTCCAGTTTTCAAAACCGTTTGCATTTGCTATTTTTTCAGCAGTGCTTAAATTTTCATTTGAAATGGATTGTTCATTTTCAACAGCGTCTTGTGATTTTTTAGTATTGTTACAAGAAAAAAGTAAGGTTGAAACAAATAAAATGGCGAGTATATTCTTCATATTAAATCAATTTTAAGCAAAAATAGGCAAACAGTTATGGCTTTCATATATTTCGTAAATTTATAAAATGGATAAAGCACTAAAATAAAAGATTTAAACTCCATCCTAGTTTAAGATAAAGCAGTTCTTTTTATTATCATAAGTAAGTTTTAAAGCAAATAAATGACGAAGGTCTTGAGAGTACTGCTTTTTTCATATTCATCATTTTCTAGTTAAATTCACCCAATACAAAAAAGCAATAATTTAAATATTTTTTAGTGGAAAATATAATAATACAAGCCGAAAACTTTGTGAGGCAATTGTTTGAAACAAAGTTATCTACAGTTAATTTCTATCATAATATTGAACATACCCAAAGAGTTGTAGAGCGAATTACACAACTTGCTGAATGGGAAGGGTGTTCTGATGGTGAAAAAAACGCCTTACAACTTGTTGCGTGGTTTCACGACACAGGTTTTGTAGAAAAAGACGAAGGTCACGAAGAGGTAAGCGCAAGAATTGCAGCAGATTTTTTAAAGTCTAATCAAGTTTCCAATGATGAAATTGAACTTATAAAAAGCTTGATTCTTGTTTCCAGAAAAGAATCTATTCCAAATTCAAAACTTGAAATGATAACTAAGGATGCAGATTGTAGTCATGTGGCATCTGACTATTATTTTGAAGTATCTGATCTATTGAGACAAGAAATTGCGTTAAAAAGAAACACAACATTTACCGATTTAGAATGGTTGGAGGGAAATAAGAGTTTTTTTGTAATGCAACAATTTTATACCGATTCGGCAAAATTAAAATGGCAACCTTTTAAAGACCTAAACGAGCGCGAACTTGATGCAAAAATAGATAAAATTAAATCTAAGTTTAATTCCAGAAAAAGAGGAAGAGGCGTAGAGACCATGTTTCGTGTAACCCTTAAAAATCATATTGAATTAAGCGCAATAGCAGATACAAAAGCTAACATCTTACTATCTGTAAATGCCATTATTATTTCGGTGGCGCTGTCTAATCTTGTTCCGAAACTTGATAGTGCATCAAATTCATTTTTAGTTTGGCCAACCTTAATTTTTATGGTTTTTAGTGTTGCATCGGTTGTTTTATCTGTGCTTTCTACGCGCCCAAATATTTCCAGTGTAACAGTGACAAAAGACATGATAAAAAACAAGCAAACCAATATTTTGTTCTTCGGAAATTTCCACAAAATGGGGCTGAAGGACTTTGAATGGGGAATTGATTATTTAATTGACAATGATGATGTTTTGTATAATTCGCTCACTAAAGATTTATACTATCTCGGCTTAGTTTTAGAAAGAAAATATCGATTGCTTCGTATTACTTATACTGTATTTATGTTTGGAATAGTGATTTCAGCTTTGGCGTTTATCACTAGCTATTACATAACTATGAATTTTTAAAAGCAAATATTATGAAAAAATTATTACCAGGACCTTTTGTGCCTAAACTATCGTTTAGATTGCTTAAAGAAAAATTTGAGGTATTGTTAGAATCAAATAATCCTGTGGAACAATTTCAGGCAAAACAAGTGTTGGAGTTGTTTAAGAAAAATCCCAACCTTGTTAATAAAACATCCACTCTTTCAGAATACAAAGACAACGAAGAAGTGGTTCAGCAATTAATGAGTTATTTGTTTCCAGCGGCATTAGCCAATAACGAAATTAAAGCTGCGGTTTACCCACTTTCCAATTTTACTTTTTTTACTAGCAACAGATTGACTGAGATTATAGAAAACTCAGTTTCCAGTGTAGAAGATATATTTAAAGGGTTGTTTAAAGATAAGATAGAAGGGTTTGATCTTATTCCGTATGGCATTATTTTGAATTCATATTATCAATTTAACATTGACTTAGAAAGACCAAAAACTTTAAAAATAAAATTTGAAAACGGTAAAACTAAAAACTACCGAATAACCTTTAATGCCGATTTTTTAGAAATCTATCCCAATGAAAATGCCATAGAAATAACCCAAGAAATTATAGATGAAATTCTCGCAGATGCGAATAATAAAGAAGTCTGGAAAAAATATTTTCCAGAAGATTCCTGGACTATGGAAGGGTTTGGTATTATAAATATGATCGATACTACTTTAGATGAAACAATTGACGAGTTTAAAACCCACCTAATTCAAACTAACAATGAAAGTTATAAGGCTTTGGTTGGAGATTTTCGAAATATTTTTGGAATTCCCGATCTACAAGTGGGAAGTTATATGCTCGACAAAAGCCAAATCAGGCCACCCTATGATCTAAATTTTAAAATGTTGACCATTGAAAAAGGCGATACGGTAAACTGTAAAGATTATGCTTGCAGTTATGTGTACAACCAGCTGTTTGTGGACCATAAATTGGTGATCTTGTCAAACGTAGAGCGTTATCACAAATCTTCAGGCGGAAATAGTTTAAGTAATACATTGCTTAAACAAGGGCTTAAAAGTGCCGTCCTTATACCTATTGTTGTTGAGCAAAAACTAGCTTTTATTATAGAATTGGCAACTTATAAAACCAACCAACTCAATGCTGTTAATATGGTGAAGCTGGAAACCTTAATGCCATTTATTTTAAGCTATTCCGCAAGATCCATCACGGAATATAAAAACGAAATAAGTGCAGTAATACAGCAAGAATGTACCTCCATACATTCTTCGGTGGAATGGCGTTTTGAAGAAGAAGCAACCCTTTATATTCAAAAACGAAATTTTGGCGAACCTACAAATTTTCAAGAAATCGTTTTTGATGATGTAGTTCCGTTGTACGGTCAAATTGATATTGTAGGTTCTTCAGATGCGCGAAACGAGGCAATTCAGAAAGATTTTAAAGAACAATTGAAGCAAGCCAAGCATTTGTTGAAGATTCGCTTTAAATCCAAAAACCTTCCATTTTATGAGCAACTGATTTTTCAAATCGATAAATTTTTGTTTGAACTGGAAGAAAATTTTCACGCCAATACCGAACAGGAAATCAGCTTGTTCTTTAGCACTCAAATCTTTCCTTTGTTTGAGCATCTTTTAGCTTCAGAAAAGGATGTTTCAGATATAAAGTCATTCAATGAAAGTTTAGACAAAGACTTAAAATCCTATTACAATGCCCGAAAAAATTATGACAATACGGTTAATTTGATAAATAAGGAGCTATCAGGTTTTATTGATAAACAGCAGGTTAAGGCACAGAAAATGTTTCCGCATTATTTTGAAATATTTAAAACCGATGGCGTGGAACACAATATGTACATAGGCCAATCCATTACCCGCGACAAAACTTTTCATCAAACCGACTTATTCAATTTACGCCTTTGGCAATTACAAGTTGCTTGCGAAATGGAAGCTATGTACTACAAAGCGCAAGAAGGATTTCCGCTAAAGTTGGAGGTTGCATCGCTTATTTTAGCTTATGATGTGCCGTTAAACATTCGCTATAGAATGGATGAAAAACAATTTGATGTGGACGGTGCATACAATGTGCGCTATGAAATGATTAAAAAACGAATTGATAAAGCACTTATAAAAAACTCGAACGAACGCTTGACCTTGCCACACAAATTAAGCGTAGTATATTCAAGCAATGCCATAGAAAAAGAATACCTAAACTATTTTGAATTTTTACAATCCAAAAATTACATTGGTGAGAAAATAGAAATTGTTGAGCTTGAAGAGCTTCAAGGTGCAAGCGGCATTAAAGCAATTAGAGTGGATCTTAATCATCACTTAGAAAAAGCAGAAAGCCTGTTTACGGTAGAAGACCTCGAAGCAATACTATGATAGTTTCGATTTAGCTCAATTTTCATGAAAAATTTATTTTTAGTATTTATAGCGCTTGTTGTAACCTCCTGTGCCACATTTAAATTCACACCCGAAAGTGGATTGGAGACCGATGTGAAGGACATTGATGCCAAAACCACAAATATTTTTTTAATTGGAGACGCAGGAAAACCCGATGAAGATGGTTCTGCGCCCAAAGCATTGCGGGTAATGGAACAGAAATTTACAAAAGCAGGCAAAGAAGATGTTCTGTTGTTTTTGGGAGATAATATCTATCCCAAAGGGTTTCCCACAAGCGATGGCAAAAAAGCCGATGAAGCAAAAAATGTATTGCAACTTCAAACTGATATTGCAAAAAAATTTCCCGGGAGGGTAATTTTTATTCCTGGAAACCATGATTGGTTCAGTGGCGTAAAAGGATTGAAAAACCAAGAAAAAATGATTGAGGATGCTTTGGGGAAAAACACTTTTCTGCCAGAAAACGGCTGCCCAATAGAGAAGGTGAATCTCAGTGAAGATATTGTTTTATTAATAGTAGATTCGCAATGGTACATTACAAATTGGAATAGGCATCCAACAATCAATGACGAATGTGAATATAAAACACGGTCTCTTTTTTTAGAAGAATTTAGAAGCGAAATTAAAAAAGCGCGAGGCAAAACTACTTTAGTGGCCATACATCATCCAATGTACAGCAACGGCCCACACGGCGGACAATATAGTTTTGTTGATTTTATGAAACCGTTTCCAGGTTTAGGAACTTTGAAGAATATAATTAGAAACACCAGCGGTATTTCTAATGCAGATTTATCAAACCAATTTTATAATGATTTACGAAAGAACCTAGTTGCAGCAGCTCAATTCAATGAAAACGTTATTTTTCTTTCAGGTCACGAGCACAACTTACAATTTATAACTTCAGATAATTTAACGCAGATTATTAGCGGATCTGGATCAAAAATAAATCCACTCAGAGTTAGAAATAAAAATCAATTTGGTTTGGGAGTGAATGGCTATGCATTGTTAAATATTTATAAGGACAACGCCTCTAATGTTCAGTTCATTGATGCCAATTCTAATAATGTCTTTTTTAGAAAAACAATAAAAGGAGCAAGTAAGCGTACCAATATAGCGTACCCGAAAACTTTTAAGGATTCTATTTCGGCTTCTGTTTATACCCCAGAGGAAACCCAAAAATCAGGTTTTTATAAATTTCTTTGGGGCGAACGTTACCGAAAATATTTTAGCACAGAAGTAAAGGCTCAAACTGTGGATTTGGACACGCTCTACGGAGGGTTAAAACCAATAAGAAAAGGTGGTGGGTCACAATCCATATCCTTGCGGTTAAGAGCTTCTGACGGCAAAGAATATGTAATGCGCGCCGTTGAAAAAAGTGCTACTCAATACATTCAGTCCTCTTTGTTCAAAGATAATTTTGTAGAAGGACAATTTGATGATACCGCTTCTGAAAAACTTGTGAAAGATGTTTTTACGGGTTCTCACCCCTATGCTCCATTAGTGGTTGGAACATTGTCTGATGCTATTGGAGTGTATCATTTAAATCCGCGATTATTCTATATTCCAAAGCAAAACGCTTTAGGAGATTTTAATAATGAATTTGGCGATGAACTTTATTTGCTTGAAGAACACGCCTCCGATGGACATACTGAACTTGCCGGTGGTAAATTTACTGGAGATATAATTAGCACAATGGATATGTTGGAAGAGCTACATTCAGATGAAGATGTGGTTATTGACCAAGAAAGTTACATTCGGGCGCGATTGTTTGATATGCTCATTGGCGATTGGGACAGGCATCAAGATCAGTGGCGCTGGATGGAATTCAAAGAAAATGGAAAGAAGGTTTACAGACCATTACCAAGAGATCGTGATCAAGCATTCTCTGTTATGTCCGACGGATTTATGCTTGGCGCAGGCGTTACACTAATACCTCTAGCAAGGCTTTTACGAAAATACAGTCCAGATTTAAAAGATGTGAAAGGTGTAAATATAGAGCCTTATCCATTAGACATGGCTTTTTTGGTAGATATAGATAAAAGGGTTTGGGACAAACAAGTAAATCTTATAACAAACAACCTAACCGATAGTGTTATAGATCTCGCTTTTTCAAAAATGCCTAAAGAAGTGCAGGATGAAGGCGTGGAAAAAATAAAAAACACCTTGAAACAACGCCGTGCTAATCTTCAAAAAATTTCAGATAGATATTATAAGCTTACTGCTAAGTATGGAGTGCTCACAGGAACTAACAAAGACGATTATATTAAAATTGATGCAGATGAAACTGGAGCGGTAACAGTAGCAATGTTTCGAAAAAAAGATGATACCATTAAAGATCGCTTTCATTACAGGAAATATTCACCTAAAACAACAAAAGAAATATGGATTTATGGTTTGGATGACGACGATACTTTTGAAGTAATAGGGAAAAGTAAAAAAATAAAGATTCGATTAATTGGAGGTCAAAACAATGATAATTACAAAGTTTCTGAAGGAAAGAATATTCTTATTTATGATTATAAATCAAAAAAGAACGATTTGTCTGAAGCTAAAAAAGCCAGAATAAAACTTACGGATGATTATGAAACCAATGTGTATAATTATAAAAAACTAAGAAACAATACCAATCAAATTATCCCTACTATCGGTATAAATCCTGATGATGGGTTAAAAATTGGTGTTTCAGATATCTACACGGTTTATGGGTTTGAGCGTAATCCTTTTACAAGTCAACATCAATTAAAATCAGCGTATTATTTTGCAACCAATGGGTATGAATTAAATTATAGTGGAGAATTCGCAAATGTGATAAAGAAATTGAACTTTATTTTAGATTTAAATTTCCAAAGCCCCAATTTCACGCAAAATTTCTTCGGTTTTGGCAACGAAACAATCAACTATGATGATGAATTAGAAGAAGATTACAACCGTGTAAAAATTAGAAATTTTTCTGTTTCTCCCAGATTGGTATGGAACTCACAACGAGGAAGCACAATAAGTTTAGGCGCTACATACGAAACAATAGAAATTGATGACACAGAAAATCGCTTTATAGATAACAACCCTGAATTGCCTAGTTATGTATTTGATGAAGTTCAATTTGCAGGAGCAAACACAAATTTTGAATTCAGTAATTTTGACAGTAAGGCATATCCAACTATGGGGATGTTGTTCAATGTTAACATTGGCTTTAAAAACAATTTAGATCAAAGTAGCAGGAATTATGGTTATTTAATATCAAAATGGAGTATTGCACATAAACTTATTTCTTCAGGAAAATTGGTTTTGGCAACCACGCTTAAAACACATCTTAATTTTGGAGATGATTATGAATTCTATCAAGCAGCAAATATTGGAGGAACAGATGGCTTGCGCGGCTATAGAAACCAACGCTTCACTGGGAAGCGCGCATATTATCAAAATACTGACTTGCGTTATTCCTTCAGCAATATAAAAACACCATTAATTCCCATTAAAATTGGGATATACGGAAGCTTTGATTATGGAAGAGTTTGGCTTCCAAATTTTGATTACTCTGAAAAATGGCACAATAGCTATGGGGGCGGATTCTTTATTAACGGCGCAGATTTAATTTCAGCCAATTTAGGAGTTTTCAATTCTGATGATGGATTACGGGCTGCGTTTGGCTTAGGCTTTGGGTTTTAAATATTCCAGAAGAGTTTAAAAGAAATTTTGATAAAAAAATAAACAAAACCCTCTCATATTTTTTGTATTTTTATGTGTCTATAACCTCTAATTCACAATTGGAATGCGCGTAATTGATAACAAAGAAATGAATAGGTTTGAGACCGAGATTGATGGTTATAAAGCCATCATTGAATATTCCGTAAAGCCTGGTGTTTTGTCTCTAAACCATACTGAAGTGCCAAAAGAACTTTCGGGGCAAGGTGTGGCCAGTGAGATGACAGAAAAGGTTTTGCTTCAGATAGAACTTCGTGGGTTGAAAGTGATTCCCGTTTGTCCTTTCATAAAAAAATATATTGAAAAGCATCCCGAATGGAAATCTATTGTGATGTAGGGGGCTAAAAAAAGAAAAACCCTCTCAAGAATAATTGAAAGGGTTTTTAACTATAAATTTTGGAATGAATTAATCTACTGCATCTTCAATATCATCCGCTACATCTTCAATTTTGTCTCCAACTGTTTTCTTTTCGCGGCAGCTTACAAAACTAGTGCTCATTAAACCTGCGGCAAATAAAATTAAGAATACTTTTTTCATAATGATTTGTTGTTTAGAGATTAAGAATTAGTTTTAAATTAAGGTCTGCGGCCAGTAGCCAATCGATATAAAATACCAATAATTGCTAATACCAGTAAAATGTGAATTAAACTTCCAACAGCTTCACCGAAACCGAAATAGCCTACCAGCCATCCTATAATAAGAAGTACTACAATTAACCAAATGATGTCACCCATAATATTAAGTTTTTAAAGTTAGTATCCTTAAAACTACAATAAAACCCTTCATTTTTCATTTTTTTTAACCGATGTTTAACGAAATATGTAAATAAATACGAAAAATGTTAGTGAATGTGTTTTTTGAGTTAATTTTCTATTTTTAAAAAAAATTACTATATGAAAAATTTCGAAAAATTTGAAACAAATAGAAAGACGTGGAATTCCAAAGTTGCCATCCATGTTGAAAGTGAATTTTATGACATGCCGAATTTCAGAAGTGGAAAAACGTCATTAAATAAATATGAAATAGATGCTTTAGGTGATATTTTTGATAAAAGGCTATTGCATCTTCAGTGTCATTTTGGGCAAGATACATTGAGCTTTGCAAGAATGGGGGCTAAATGTACCGGGGTTGATATTTCAGATGAAGGAATTAAACTTGCACAAAAATTGAACACTGATTTGAAACTCGATGCAAATTTTGTTTGTTGTAATGTTTTGGACACTTCAGAATATATTTCAGAGAAATTTGATGTCGTTTTTACCAGCTACGGAACTATAGGTTGGCTTCCAGATTTAAAGCCTTGGGCCAAAATGATTTATGAAAGATTAAAGCCTGGAGGATACTTTTATATAGTTGAATTCCACCCCATTGCTTGGATGTTTGATTATAACGTTTCACCACCCGTTATGAAATATGGCTACCAACAAAAAGAAGCTATATATGAAGAATACGAAGGAACTTATGCAGACCAAAATTCAAAAATGGTGAGTAAGGAATACGGATGGAACCACAGTTTGGGTGAAGTGATTACTTCTCTTTCCAAAGCTGGACTTCATATTGAATATTTGAAGGAACACGATGCCTCACCTTATGATATTTTCCCAGGATTGATAAAAAATGAGCAAGGGATGTTTGAGCTCGAAAATAAAATATACCCCTTAATATTTGAATTAAAGGCAATAAAAAAAACCTAACAGATTTTTATAATCCGTTAGGTTTAAATTTTGGTGCTTTTAATTAATGATTTTGTGTTTTCTTCAACAATTCCGGAAATTTCTCCTTAAATCTATTTAAACGAGGAATGGAAACGTTTTGTATGTAAGGGTTTTCAGGATGATTCTTTTCATAGTTTTGATGGTAGTTTTCAGCATCCCAAAATTTTTGGAACGGTAAAACCTGTGCAGCAACTTTATCACCGCCTAATTGCTTATTTAGCGCTTCAATTTTTTCATTAATTATTTTCTTTTCGTCATCGTTTTGATAGAAAACTATAGAACGATATGAAGCGCCGTGGTCAGGGCCTTGACCATTCACTTGGGTTATGTTTTGTGAGCCAAAATATACATCGACCAACTGACTGAAACTTATTGTTTCTGGATCATATATAACTTCAACGGCTTCAGCATGATCGGCATGGTTTTCGTAGGTTGGGTTTTTCGTTTTTCCTCCACTATATCCAGAGATTACTTCTTTTACACCTTCCACGCTTTCATAAATGGCTTCAACACACCAAAAACAGCCACTCGCAAAATAGGCTTTTTTTAGACCATTAACAGATTCAGTTTGAATTGGAGATTGTTCTTTTTGTGCGATAGCTTCTGCCTCTTTATTTTTTTCATTTGAAGGTTTGCAGGCACCTTGAAGTGAGAATAGGAAAATGCTTACAATTAAAACTGTGATTCTTTTCATTTTGATTGTTTTTTTAGAATTGGTCTTTAAGAACTAAAAAACCTTTCAACTAAATTATAAAAAAAAGCCTCCACTATATGTGAAGGCTTTGATATTATTGCTTTAGAGTGCCTATTTTAGTTTCGCAAACAAAGTTTCCATCTTTTCGCGTTCCTCATTTGCAAGATCTGGATCTACAAGAATACGACCACTATGCTCATCAGTGATGATTTTTTTGCGACTGGCAATTTCCACTTGTACTTGCGGTGGAATAATAAAGAATGAACCACCAGAAGCACCGCGTTCAACGGCTACAATTGCAAGTCCGTTTTTTACATTGTTACGGATTCTTTTATATGCCTTAATGAGGCGTGGCTCAATTAGAGCTTCATAACTATTGGACTCCTTTATAAGCGTTTGTTCTTCTTTTTCAGTTTCTTTCAGAATTTCGTCAAGTTCACCTTGTTTGTGTTTCAAGTGTTCAGAACGCTCTTCAAAACGACCTTTGGTTTCTTCAATAACAAGACTTTTTTGCTCAATTTGAGCACGGTATTCTTTAATATTTTTTTCAGCTAGTTGAATTTCAAGTTCTTGGAATTCAACTTCTTTGCTCAAAGAGTTATACTCGCGGTTGTTGCGAACGTTGTCTTGTTGTGCTGAATATTTTTTGATGAGCGCTTTTGACTCTTCAATATTGTTCTTTTTTTCCTTGATTTGGTCTTCAATTACCTCAAGATCAGCCTTAAGTTTTTCCAAGCGGGTGTTCATTCCTGCCACTTCGTCTTCAAGATCTTCAACTTCTAGTGGAAGTTCACCACGAACACTTCTTATTTCATCAATTCTGGAATCAATAAGCTGTAGGTCATACAAGGCTCTTAACTTCTCTTCAACAGTAACTTCGGTTTTTGTTGCCATAAATTATAAATAGCTAATAGGATTGGTATTTGTTTGTGATAAAAGGACTGCAAAATTAGTAATTTTTTTCTTAAGGAAAGAATGTAAAAGGTCTTTTGTGAACTGTTCGCTTTCATAATGGCCAATATCTGCCAAAAGTATAGTGTTTTCGGCCTTAAAGAAGTCGTGATATTTAAAATCTGCTGAGATAAAAGCATCGGCGCCAGCTTTTTTTGCTGCATCAATGGCAAAACTTCCGCTTCCGCCGAGCAAAGCAACTTTTTTAATTCGTTTTTTTAGCAATGTTGAATGGCGAACGCAATCTGTATTCATTGTTTTTTTCAGAAATTTCAGAAATTCTTTTTCATCCATCTCTTTTTCAAATTCACCAATCATCCCCATCCCCAAATGTTGATTTTGGTTTTCAAGGGTAGTTATTTCATAAGCTACTTCCTCATAAGGATGAGCTTCAAAAAGAGCTTTTAAAATCCTGTTTTGAAGGTGTTTTGCAAAAGTGATTCCTATCTGTGTTTCTGTTTCAAAATGGATTTCGCCTTTTTTTCCTTTTACAGGATTTGAAGCTTCATTCCCTTTAAAACTCCCGCTTCCTTCAATGTTAAAGCTGCAATTTTCATAATTGCCGATACTTCCGGCGCCTGATGAGAATAAAGCGTTTCTAACTTTCTCAGCATCCTTTAAAGGAACAAAAGTGATGAGTTTTTTGATGGTTTCATTTTGTGGAATCAAAACTCTTCGGTTTTTTAAACCAAGTTTTTCGCAAATCATTGCGTTCACGCCATTCCACGAATTGTCTAGCGCGGTATGGTTTGAAAATATGGCAATATCATGCTTTATTGCTTTTTGAACCACACGTTCCACATAGGTTTTTCCCGTAATTTTTTTCAATCCCGAAAAAATAATGGGGTGGAAACTCACGATTAGATTACAGTTTTTTTCTATAGCTTCATCAACCACATTTTCTAATGTATCCAACGTTACCAATATTCCCGAAACAGTTGCGTTGGTATCGCCAACCAATAATCCTGTATTGTCAAAATCTTCGGAATAGGAGAGTGGCGAGAGTTCTTCAAGCAGCGCAATGATATCTTTTACATTCATTTTTTACATTTTGAGTAAAGATAATAGTTTGCTGAATTTTTATCGGCTTCTATTTTTATTTTAAACCAATCCTCATTTTCAGCGGAATTAGTACTTTCGTTAAATGAATTTTCTGCGCAAGTTATTATTTCCTTTTTCTCTTTTGTACGGGGGTATTACTGCGCTTCGTAATTTTCTTTACAATAAAGGATTACTAAAAAGTAAAGGTTATGATTTTCCAGTAATTTGCGTGGGAAACCTTTCCACCGGCGGCACAGGGAAATCACCAATGATTGAGTTGCTGGTTTCTTTTTTAAAAGATAGTCATAAAATAGCTGTATTAAGTCGCGGATACAAACGAAAAACTTCGGGTTATCTTGAGGTTTTAGCAGATAGTATGGTTGAAGAAGTTGGCGACGAACCTCTTCAATTTAAAAAGAAATATCCTGAAATAACTGTTGCCGTTTGTGAAGATCGTCAAACTGGAATTGAAAAGCTTAAAAAAATAGCAGATGTGGTGTTACTAGACGATGCTTTTCAACATAGAAAAGTGAAAGCTTCGTTCAATATCTTGCTCACTTCTTTTGACAAATTGTATAGTAATGATTGTATATTGCCCACAGGAAATCTACGTGAGCCTAAGTTTGGAGCAAAACGCGCAGATATTATTGTAGTTACAAAATGTCCTGAAAGTCTTGAAAATTCGGAAATGGAAGCTATAAAGCGAAAACTGAAGCCAAAACCACATCAAGAAATTTATTTTTCAAAAATTGGGTACAGCTCTGAAATTAAAAACAAAACAGAATCGAAACCGCTTTCATACTTAAAAAACCAGACATTTCTTTTGGTTACTGGCATTGCCAATCCAAAACCTTTGGTTGAGTTCTTGAAAAATGAAGGGTTGAATTTTGAAGAAAAGTCATTTCCGGATCATCATAATTTCACTGCTTCTGAAATTGAAGTGTTAAAAAAGCATAGTTTGATCTTGACTACTGAAAAGGATTTTATGCGGTTGCATCCAATTACAAGCGCAACAGAAATTTATTATTTACCAATAAAAACGGTAATTTTAAACGAAGCTGAAAGTAGTTTCAAAAGAAGAATAGAGCGGGAAGTTAATTTGAAAAAATAATTACTTGACCAAAAAATCATTGCTGCGCAGTACCCTGTTTATTTTCTCGAAAAAGTCTTCAGCCTTAAATGGTTTTGGAATAAATTCATTGAAACCTGCTTTGTAGAAATTCTCTAGATTCTCTTCGATGGTAATAGCGGTAAGTGCAATAATAGGTACGGTTTTATTGAACTCACGAATTTTTTTGGTTGCCTCAATTCCGCTTATTCCCGGCATGTGAATATCCATTAAGATAATATCAAAATCTTCTTCTTTGGCAAATTTTATGGCGTCCATACCGTTATCCACAACCGTACAGACCATTTTTTTCTTCTCAAGAATTTTTTTGGTGATCATTTGGTTGATTTTGTTGTCTTCAACAATCATCACCGTTTTATTATCAAAAAGAGTATTCTCAAAAACAACTTCAATATCGTTCAGATTGGTTTCTAAACCATTGTCCTCTGCAATATCATAATTTATATTGAACCAAAATTTAGAACCTTCACCCAGTTTACTTTCCAAAAATATTTTACTCCCCATAAGTTCCAAAAGGTTTTTAACAATGGAAAGACCTAATCCGGTTCCGCCATATTTCCTATTGATTTGAAGTGAGCCTTGAGAGAAAGATTCAAAAATGGTATTCTGTTTTTTCTTTGAAATACCGTCTCCAGTATCTTCAACTTCAAAATGTACCACCACTTTTTTTGCATTCTTTTCAGCATTTTTTACACGAACCCAAATATCTCCATTTTCAGTAAATTTAATTGAGTTGCTAATTAGGTTGATAAGAATTTGGGATATTTTAAGTGAATCGCCAATCACTTCATTGGGAAGAGTATTGTCATATTCATAATGAATAGTATTGTTTTTTGATTCTGCTGATTTTTTTAAAGCTGTGAGTACACCGTCTATTCTCTTTTTCAAATGAAAAGGAACTTTTTCAATTTCCACCTTATTGGCTTCCAGCTTGTTAAGATCAAGGATGTTGTTGATGAGCGAAAGCAAATATTCCCCGGAAAATTTGAGGGAATTTAAATGCTCTTTCTGTTCGGGCTTTGGGTCTTCTTCCAAAAGTAAATGCGTCAATCCAGTAACCGTATACATTGGCGTTCTAAGTTCGTGGGTTATGGTTGAGAGAAATAGTGCTTTGGCCTGTGAGGCTTTTTCGGCATTTTCTTTTGCTTCTTGCAGCTCCGTATTTTTGTCCTGCAACAGCTCGTTTGCTTTTGCCCTTAAATTATTGTTTTTATACAGTGAAAGCGTTAATAAAGAAAGTATCAGTATTAAGGCAATGCTCAGCCAGCCCGTAAGTTTTCCCAGAAAAAGCGATTTGTCTTTTTTGGTCAAGTCGTCTTTTTGACTTGCAATGGTTTCTTTTAAATCACCAATTGCAGATTCTGCCTGAATTCCACGTTCAATTGCTTTTAGATGAATTTGTTTCAAGGAATCCTTTTGGTGTAGATAAAACTTCAATTCTTCCTCTGCCTGAGCACCTCTTTTTTCAGCGATTAAAATCTGGGAATTAATACGGTGATTTTCAACCAAAAGTTTTGAATATCCCTGCGAATAGGAAATTTCTGAAACTAATTTTATAAGTTGTTTTGCTTCAATAAGTGGGTTTGGATAGGTTTCAGGATTTATAAGTGAAAGAGCATCTGCAAGATTGCTGTATGCGGCTACCTCTTGATAGAGAAGTTCCTGTTCCTTGAAACCTTTTGCCGCTAATTTAAAATTTTCTATTGCAGCCTTGTAATTTCCCAGCTGAAGTTCTAATAAACCTTCGCCATAAATAGTATTAACTTTACTCTTTTGGTCGTTAAGTTTTGTGTAAATTGAATCTGCTTTTGTTAAATATGACTTTGATTCTGAATATTTTCTAGTTGAAATAAGGATGACAGCATAAAGATTGTAAACCTTTGCAAGTTTGTAATCGTTATTATACGTTTCTGCACTTTTTATGGCCATTAAAGCTTGTTCCGCCGCTTTTCCAAAATATTCCAAATTGTAATAAAGCTCTGCTATGCTTAACTCAACATCTGGTTTATAGCTTCTATATTTAGGTAACATTGCCAGTTTATTGGCATCGTTCAAGCTTTTTACGGCTTCAATAAAATCTTCCTTTTCTATGGCTTTTGTAGCGTTATATTGAAGTTGTTTTATAGCTACAATGGTATCCTTTATCTGTAGTGAAAAGGATTTTGTTGAAAACAGTGCACACACAAGAAAAGGTACGATTATCCTGTATTTCAAAAACAATTGGCGCATCGGTTAGTTTAAAGGGGCAATAAATATAGTTATTTCGCAGAAATTCTTTCAATTAAATCTATAATTCTGGATGAATATCCAATTTCATTATCATACCATCCAATGATTTTCACCATTTTACCCACCACTGAAGTCATTCCAGCATCAAAAATACAGGAATGTGTATTCCCAACAATATCTATTGAAACGATTGGGTCTTCGGTATATTCAAGGATTCCAGCTAGAGAATTTTCGGATGCTTTTTTAAAAGCAGCGTTTATTTCTTCAATGGAAACTTCTTTTTTCACATTTACCGTTATATCTGTCAAAGAACCATTTGGAACGGGAACTCGGATTCCGCAACCGCCAATAACATCAGAAAGCTCTGGGAAAATTTTGGTCAAAGCTTTTGCCGCCCCCGTAGTTGTTGGAACAATGGATTGTCCAGCGGCACGTGCACGACGTAAATCTCTGTGCGGTTGGTCATGCAAGCTTTGGTCTGTGGTATAAGAGTGGACAGTAGTAATATATGCTTGCTCAATACCGCAAAGCTCGTTGATTATTTTTAGCATTGGTGCGGCATTGTTAGTGGTACATGACGCATTGGAAATAATTAAATCTCTTGAATCGAGAATAGAATCATTTACGCCTAAAACAACAGTTTTAATATCGTCATCCAATGGTGGAACTGAGAGAATTACTTTTTTAGCGCCGTTTTTTAAATGGTTTTCAAGTTGTTTTTTGCTTTTGAATTTACCCGTACTTTCAATAACGATATCAACATTTTCCCAACGGACGTCTTCTATATTTTTTTCCGAAGAAAACTTCACTTTCTTTCCGGCAATAATGATTTCGTTTTCTGAATGTGAAATTTCTTCCTTTAAAACACCGTGAATGCTGTCATATTTTAAAAGATGGCTCAGTGTTTTTGTATCTGCTAAGTCGTTTACAGCAACAACCGCAATAGATGGATGGTTCAGTAATAATCTGAAAAGATTACGACCAATGCGACCAAAACCATTTATGCCAACAGTTGTTTTTTTTTCCATTTCAGAAATACTATTTAGGTGAGGTGTTTTTGAGCTTTATAGGAAGAACGAACCAAAGCACCGCTTTCCACATGGCGGAAACCCATTTCTAGCCCAACAGTCTCATATTTTTTAAATTGTTCCGGAGTAATAAACTCTTTAACCGGAAGGTGTTTTTTTGAAGGTTGCAGGTATTGACCGATGGTCAAAATATCCAAGCCAATATTTTTTAAATCTTCCATTGTTTTAAAAACCTCTTCTTCCTTTTCGCCCAAACCTAACATAATGCCACTTTTGGTTCGTGGCATTCCAGATTGCTTTAAATAATTTAAAACCTCAAGACTACGCTCATATTTTGCCTGAATGCGAACTTCGCGTGTTAACCTTTTTACGGTTTCCATATTGTGGCTTATCACTTCGGGTTTTACGGCAATAATTCGGTCTATATTTCTAGTGTTGCCCTGAAAATCTGGAATTAAGGTTTCCAACGTAGTTTCAGGGTTCATTCTGCGGATTGCCTTAACGGTTTCGGCCCAGATAATAGAGCCCATATCCTTCAAATCGTCACGGTCAACAGAGGTTACAACTGCGTGTTTTATATTCATCAACTTTATGGATCGTGCTACTTTTTCGGGTTCGTCCCAATCAATGGTTTCGGGACGTCCGGTTTTTACGCCGCAAAAACCACAGGAACGGGTACAGATGTTTCCCAAAATCATAAAAGTTGCAGTTCCTTCACCCCAACATTCGCCCATATTTGGACAGCTTCCAGAGGTGCAGATAGTGTGAAGCTTATATTTTTCTACCACACCGCGCAGTTCGGTATATTTTTTCCCGGTGGGAAGTTTAACGCGAATCCATTTTGGTTTTGGTGTGGGCTTTTGAATTTCCAAAGTTTCTGTGCTCATAAGGGAAACAAAAGTACGAAAATGAAAGTCGAAAAAAGAACAAAGAAAAAGAGAAGAAAGAAAAAAGACAAAATTGTAAATTGGTAATTGAAATTTTTAATCTATAAAAGCTTTTACCCCAAAATCCATAGCGGAATGGTTGTGGACTTTCATTCTTTTTTGGTGATAATTTCAGCAAGCAGTTTTCGTGCGCGAAGGAGCCTCACTTTTATGTTATTAAGCGGTTCTTCCAATGTTTCAGAAATTTCATTATAGCTCATCTCCTGAAAATAGCGAAGGTTAATTACATCTTGGTAATGAGGTTTTAGTTGTTTGATGTACCTTAAAAGTTCAGCAAGATTTTGCTCTCTAATTAATTTGTCCTCTGGAGTGGGTGAGTGGTCTGGAATTTTTTGAACCTGCTCGTTAGAAGCATCTGTGGTATTTGAATAAATAGATGCGTTTTTTTTCCGTGTTTTGTCTATTTGGATGTTTTTTGAAATAGCAACCAGCCAAGTGGAAAAAGTGTAGTTTTCGTCAAAAGTTTCAATCTTGTCAAAGGCTTTGGCGAAGGTTTCAATAGTTATATCCTCGGCTTCATGTTCATTTCGAACTCTTTTTAGCTGAAAACCATAAACTTCGTTCCAATAATAATCAAGCAAAAATTTGAAAGCGCCCTGCTTTCCTTTTTTTGCTTTCTCAATTTGGTGTGCTATTTCTTCCGAAGTTATTTCCATCGCGAGTTTTTTTCGCTGCTGTTGGAAATAAAGATACTTAATTGATTGAAGATTAAAAACAATTCATAAAAAGGAATAAATGGCACCAAATCCTGTTCCTTTAGTTTTTTGGCAGCGTTACCAATGATTAAATACTGAAAAGCAATCCGCATTACGATAATGCCTAGTCCAAAAGCCCAGAAATCAGTCAATAAAATAAAAGGAGCCAATAGCCAAAACAATAAATTAAATCCAAAATAAACCGCCAAAAGAAAACGATGTTTTGGTTTGTAAAGTTTTGCAGTGGAATAATGTCTTTTTTTCTGAATAAGCCATTTTTTCTTCTTTTTCTTCGGAAATGAATAAGTAAATGAGTCTGGCTCTATAGCGATGGCAACATTTTTTGAAGTAGCGGCTTCATTCACAAAAAGATCATCGTCACCCGAAGGAATTTTAATGTGACTCATAAAACCTTTATTCTCATAATAAAGATTGCTGGTATAGGCTAAATTGCGGCCCACGCCCATATATGGGTTTCCTGCTTTTGCGTAAGAAAAATATTGAATCGCCGTCATCAAGGTTTCAAAACGGATTAATTTGTTCAAAAATCCGGGGCGTTTTTCATAAGCTCCATAACCCAAAACCAATTGTTTTTCATCCGAAAATTTATCAGCCATTATAGTTAACCACTCCGTTGATGCTGGATAACAATCTGCATCTGTAAAAACAAGCCTCGTGTTTTTTGCTCTTTTAATACCAAGGGTTAAAGCGTATTTTTTATTGGCCCAAAAAGCTTCGTTGTTTTTTACATTAACAATTTGGATGCGCGAATCATTTTCTGCAAAACTTTCCATTACCTCCAAGGTTTCATCAATGGAAGCATCGTTTATAAGTATAATTTCGAAGTTGTTGTAATTCTGCTGTTGCCAAAGCGGAATATTTTTTTTAAGATTTTCAGCTTCGTTTTTGGCACAAATAATAAGGGATACGGGATATTTTTCCGAAATATTTTTTTCGGAAATTTTTAAAAAAGCAAGTTTTGAAAAAAAAAGGTAATAAACACAGTTAATTAACGCGACCGCGCCAAAAACGTAAAGTAATACCATAAAAATCTACGGTTTTAGATTGTTGACTAGTTTTTGGATTTGGTGTTTATTTGGAATTGGAAGTTTCCAATTTATGGCTATCCTCTGAGCAGTTTTTAAACTGGTCTGGAGTTTTTCCACAATAACCGCAAGATTGACCCTCTTTGTTCAAAAAAGGACTTTGACTGGCACAGGTTCCAGCAAATTTTCCGTCCTTTTTGGCCCATAGTTTTATTGCGATACCAGCAACTGCAAGTAATAATAATGCTAACGTAATAAGTAAAAGTTTCATAACTATAAATTAGACTGCAAAAATACAATCTTTCTTGTTGTTTTGCTCGGAATTTAAGTATTTTTAGGCTCCATTTTAAATAATTTAATGATGCCAAAACCATTCACTTTTCTATTGATTTCTATGTTTGCCTTGTTGGCGTTTTCTTGTAAAAATGAAGCACAGGATGCTCAAAAAAAAGGAGGTGAAAGTGCTGTTGTGGATACTGTCCAGAAGCCGCCCGTGAAAAGAGCTCTTAAAAAGGACCTGACACCGGAAGATATTGCTGTTATAAAAAGTGTAATGGCTCGCATAATGAACGAACCACAGTTAAAAAAATATGCAAGTTATTTGGTAACTGCCGGAATGGGAACAGTGCTTTCAGAAGATAAAGGTCCGTTTACTGTTTTTGCACCTTCATCGGCAGCATTTGAATCACTGACAGCTGAAAAAAAGAAGTTTTATGCCACACCGGACAATAACCCGAAGTTGGAAGAAATGTTGAAATCATACATAGTTCCGGGGAAAATGGATAAAGTAACTTTACTGCAAGCAATCAATAAAAGTGGAAAGACAAAATTAAAAACACTTGCTGGAGTTACTTTAACAGCTACAAAATCTGGTGAAGATATTATTATTTCTGACGGAAAAGGGGCGAGCGCTAAAGTGTTGAAAGGTAGTGTTGAAGGTTCAAACGGTGTAATTTATGTTTTGGATGGTTTGCTGAACGAAAACTAAAAAACGTTCACTTCCGGTTCAATAAATATTCCTGTCATTTCCTTAACGCTTTTTTGGATTTCCATGGCAAGGTTCCAGATTTCTTTGCCAGTTGCGCCTCCATAATTTACCAAAACCAAGGCTTGATTTTTATGCACTCCAGCATCACCAAAACGCTGGCCTTTAAAACCTGCCTTTTCAATCAGCCAACCTGCGGGAATTTTAAATTCTGTAGGTGAAACTTCGTAAAAAGGAGCTTCGGGAAAATTTCTTCTAAATTCCTGAAAAGTTTCCGAATCCACAACAGGATTTTTAAAGAAACTGCCACTGTTTCCCAATACTTTTGGATCGGGAAGTTTGGATTGGCGAATGGCAATTACCGCTTCGGAAATATCCTTTATTGAAGGGGTTTCGATATTTTTATCGGCTAAAATTTTTTGAATATCGCCGTAAGAAATACTTGTTTTGTGATTGTTTTTGGTCAGTCGGAAAGTAACGCTGGTAATAATGTACTTTCCCTTCGCCTCATTTTTGAAGATGGAATTTCGGTACTCAAATTCACATTCTTCTTTTGTGAATTTTCGTTCTTTTAAAGTTTCAATTTCAAGAGTATTGCAACTTTCAATCGTATCTTTCAACTCTACGCCATAGGCGCCGATATTTTGAATGGGCGCCGTACCAACGTTTCCAGGAATCAACGAGAGATTTTCCAAACCGCCAAAATCTTTCGCAATAGAATATTGAACAAACTCATGCCAATTTTCACCGGCCATCGCTTTTACCAAAACTTCAGTTTCGGTTTCTTTTAAAATTTCAATTCCCTTTAAATTTATGTGAAGAACAAACATATCCAAATCATCCGTCAACAGCATATTGCTGCCACCGCCAAGAATAAAAAGTTCCTCGGAAGGTTTTTCGGATAGCGCCTGTTTCAGTTCTGCTATTGTTTCAACCGAAACAAAATAACGCGCGTTGCAAGCTATGCCAAATGTATTGTGATTTTTAAGCGATTTGTGCTCTTCAATCCGCATCAATCCTTATATTTTTGAAGTGCAAGTTTTAAGATTTCCACTGCGCGAACAAGGCTTTCCTTTTTCAAAACATACGCAATTCGCACTTGGTTCAAACCAACGCCAGGACTGGAATAGAAACCTGCGGCGGGAGCCACCATAATCGTTTCGCCGTTGTCATCAAATTCTTCCAAAAGCCACTGTGCAAAAGCATCGCTGTTTTTTACAGGAAGTTGCACTATGCAATAAAAAGCACCTTTTGGCTCGCCAACCTGAACACCGGGAATGGCTTTTAGTGCTGCGACCAAAGTGTTTCTTCTGTCTTGATATTCCGTGATTACTTCGTCAAAATAACTTTGTGGGGTTTGTAGTGCCGCTTCACTTGCAATCTGTGCAAAGGTGGGCGGACTCAAACGTGCCTGGGCAAATTTTAAGGCAGTAGCAATAACTTGTTTGTTTTTTGAAACCAAACAACCAATGCGCGCGCCACACATACTGTATCTTTTTGAAACCGAATCAATAATGATCCCGTTTTCGGCCATACTTGGTTCCTCGAGAATTGAATAATGTTTGTAGCCGTCATAGGTGAATTCACGATATACTTCGTCAGCCACCAAAAACAAATCGTGCTTCTTTACAATTTCCGCCAAAGTTTGGATTTCTTCTTTTGAATAAAGATAACCGGTTGGATTTCCAGGGTTGCAGATAAGGATTGCCTTGGTTTTAGGGGTTATCAGTTTTTCAAATTCTGAAATTGGAGGAAGGGCAAAGTTGTCTTCAATTTTCGAAATTACCGGAACAATCTTTACGCCGGAAGCTGTTGCAAAACCGTTGTAATTGGCATAAAATGGTTCGGGAATAATTATTTCATCGTCAACATCTGCAATACTTCCCATTGCAAAAAGAAGCGCCTCGCTTCCGCCTGTGGTTACAATAATATCACTTGCCTCAACGGGAATGTTGTTTTTGTGATAATAGCCAGCTATTTTTTCTCGATACTCTTGGGAACCTTCAGAACGGGTGTAGGCAAGAATCTCCAAATGGTGGTTTGCCACAGCTTCCATTGCAATGTCTGGCGATTTGATATCAGGCTGACCAATGTTTAAGTGATAAACAGTTTTATTTGCTTTATAGGCTTTTTCGGCGTAGGGAACCAGTTTGCGGATAGGTGATTCCGGCATGTTTTTCCCTTTGTGTGAAACTGAAGGCATAGTGAATTTATTTGCCACAAAGTTGCGAAATATATTTTATAATTCCATTGTGCCTATATCAACATTCACCTTTTTTTTATACCTTCAATTGTTTTTAATTCAATTCTTAAAGATTTGCATAAAACTTGGTTTTTTCTTTTGGCAATTTGCTTTTGTGCTTCAATTTCGGCTCAATCTAGTTTTTTTTTGCAAAACGGTAAAAAGAAGAGCCGAATTCCATTTAGATTGGTAAATAACCTGCCTATTATTGAAGTGGATATCAATGGTACGCCGCTTTCTTTTATTCTTGATACTGGTGTAAAATCTACAATTCTTTTTAGTTTGGAAGCAGCGGATAGTATCCAGCTTCGGAACACTTTTCCTGTGCTTTTACAGGGTTTGGGTCCAGGCGGTACTGTAAATGCACTAAAAAGCCTAAATAACAAAGTAAAAGTTAAAGATGCGGTAGACTGGAATCACTCACTCTATATAATATTTGATAGTTCACTCAATTTTTCTCCACGGATGGGCATTCCAATCCACGGCATTTTGGGAAATGACTTTTTTCAAAATTTTATTGTTAAAATTAATTATACTTCGAAGGTGATAACTGTTTATGATCCTAAAAAGTATTCTTTAAAAGCCTGTGCAAAATGTGAAGATTTACCGTTAAATTTTGTTGGAAGTAAACCTTATATTTCTTTAAAAGTTATTTCTGAAGAAAAGCAGGAAGATGTTAAACTGCTTGTAGATTCAGGCTCTAGTGATGTTATATGGCTTTTTGATCATGATTATTTCATCAGTGAATCTCCAAAAAATTACTTCAAAGACTTTTTGGGATTAGGCCTTAGTGGCAACATTTTTGGTAAGCGTGCCCGAATTCCTGAACTTATGGTCGGTAATTATCATTTAAAGGAAGTGAATACCTCATTTCCCGAAGAAGATGCGATTATGAAAGCGCGTTATTATGAGGATCGGGACGGCAGTGTTGGCGGCGGGCTGTTAAGTAGATTTACCGTTACTTTCGATTATGGAAATAAATTAATTCGCTTTAAAAAAAACAGTAAATTCAATGATCCTTTCAACTATAATATGAGCGGGATAACGCTGGAGCATGACGGTATGGAACTGGTGAAAGAGAAACGTCGAGCGCCAGTATTTTCAGACAGAGCAAACCAAAACGATAATTTTACCAGAAGTAGCGTATCCATAACAACTGAAGTTCATTTTTCGCTGGTCCCAAAATATGTTGTAGCTGATGTGCGTGAAGGCTCTCCAGCTGCTTTGGCTGGAATTGAAAAAGACGATGAAATAATAAGTATCAATGGAAAGCCCAGTTATGAATATGAACTCTACCAATTAATTGAAATGTTTTCGTCTGATGAAGGTAAAAGAATCTATATAGAGTTTAAAAGAGGGGCTTATACAAATAAGGTAAAATTTTACCTGAAAAGTGTTTTTTAAAAAAAAATCCGGCTGAAGTCAATTGCTCCAGCCGGATTTTATTTTAAGTAAAGTTTTCTAGCTTTTTTCAAGAACACTACTAGAGTCGCTCATAACTTCACCTTTTATTTTTAAGGCCACCATAGGCTCGCTGGCATTAGAATAAACGGTAACGGTTTTTCTGATTGGGCCAACACGGTTGGTATCATACTTAACCTGAATAGTGCTGCTAGCGCCAGGTGCAATGGGACCGTCCGGTTTTTTAGGCACAGTACAACCACAGCTGGACTTTACATCACTAATAATAAGCGGGGCATCGCCAGTGTTAGTGAACTCAAATACGCGAACGCCGTCACTGCCTTTTGCGATAGTGCCATAATCCACGGTGTCTTCCTTGAAACTAATTTTTGCTTGTTGCGCCTGTGCGGCAAAACCGATAAAGGCAACAAGAGCCATAAGAGCTAATTTTTTCATGATTTTGTGTTTTTAATGATTGCTAAAGTATATAACTTTTGAACAACAAGCAAAATAACTTATTCACTTTTATTATCCTTTAGATATAATTACTTTTGCAACTCATAGTACAAATACCAGACCAAAGTATGGCTTTAGAAGCAAAATATAATGCAAAACAGATTGAAAACAAGTGGTATAGCTACTGGATGGAAAACCGTTATTTCCATTCTGAAGTTGATGAAAGAAAGCCATACACCATCGTCATCCCTCCGCCAAATGTTACGGGAGTTTTGCATATGGGCCATATGCTCAACAATACCTTGCAGGATGTTTTGATTCGCCGTGCACGTTTGCAGGGTTTTAATGCTTGTTGGGTACCTGGAACAGACCATGCATCCATAGCAACCGAAGCAAAAGTGGTTGCAAAATTGAAATCTGAAGGGATTGATAAAGCAAACCTTTCTCGCGAGGAATTTTTAGAACACGCTTGGGAATGGACGCACAAACACGGTGGAATAATTCTAGAGCAGTTGAAGAAACTGGGCGCCTCCTGTGATTGGGACCGAACCAAATTCACGATGGATGAAGAAATGTCTGCCTCCGTAATAAAAGTATTTGTGGATTTGTACAGAAAAGGAAACATTTACCGCGGCTACCGTATGGTTAATTGGGATCCGCAGGCAAAGACCACCCTTTCTGACGAAGAGGTTATTTACGAAGAAAAGCAAGGCAATCTCTATTATCTAAACTATAAAATTGAAGGTAGTGATGATACCTTAACCATCGCCACCACGCGCCCCGAAACCATTTTAGGCGATACAGCAATCTGTATAAACCCAAATGATGAGCGCTTTGCGCACCTTCGCGGTAAAAAAGCAATAGTTCCTGTTTGCAACCGTGTAATTCCTATTATTCAAGACGAATATGTAGATATTGAGTTTGGTACAGGTTGTTTAAAGGTAACTCCTGCACACGATGAAAACGACAAAGCACTTGGCGATAAGCACAATCTTGAAATAATAGATATTCTCAATGATGACGGAACTCTAAACAGTTTCGGTCTGCATTATGAAGGAAAAGATCGTTTTGTGGTTCGCAAGGAAATTGTAAAGGAACTTGAAGCAATGGGTGTGGTTTCAAAAATTGAAACCCATATGCACAAAGTTGGAACGAGCGAGCGTACCGGCGCAGTAATAGAGCCAAAATTGAGCGACCAATGGTTTCTTAAAATGAAGGAACTTGCACAGCCCGCCTTAGATGCTGTTCTTGAAAAGGACGTAAATTTAGTTCCCGAAAAATTTGTAAATACCTATCGTCATTGGATGGAAAACGTGCGCGATTGGAACATCTCTCGCCAACTTTGGTGGGGACAGCAAATTCCGGCCTATTTTTATGGCGACGGAAAGGAAGACTTTGTAGTTGCTGAAAACATTGATGAAGCACTTCAACTTGTAAAAGAAAAAACAAACAACCAACAATTAACTGCCAGCAACCTTAAACAGGACCCTGATGCGCTGGACACTTGGTTTTCCTCGTGGTTGTGGCCTATCAGCGTTTTCAACGGAATCTTGGAGCCGGATAATAAAGAAATAAATTATTACTATCCAACAAACGACCTCGTTACTGCTCCCGAAATTCTTTTCTTTTGGGTAGCGCGAATGATTATCGCGGGTTATGAATACAGAAACGAAAAACCTTTTACAAATGTGTATTTAACAGGAATTGTTCGTGATAAGCAGCGCCGTAAAATGAGCAAATCGTTGGGAAATTCACCAGATCCAATAGATTTGATGGATACTTACGGTGCCGACGGTGTTCGTGTGGGGATGCTTTTGAGTTCACCTGCAGGAAACGATTTAATGTTTGACGAAGACCTTTGCAAACAGGGAAGTGCCTTCGTCAACAAAATTTGGAACGCTTACCGTTTGATTGATGGCTGGGAAGTTGATACCGAAAAGAACCAATCGCAAAGTGATGTTATTGCATTAAAATGGTACCGCAGCAAATTCCAAAAAACGCTTGCCGAAATTGAAGATCATTACAGCAAATACCGCATCAGCGATGCGTTGATGTCAACCTATAAATTGGTTTGGGATGATTTCTGTTCATGGCTTTTGGAAATGGTAAAACCACCTTTTGGCGAAAAGATTTCTGAAAAAACGTATCTCGAAGTAATTTCGGTTTTGGAAGATAATTTAAAAATATTGCATCCTTTCGTGCCTTTCATTTCAGAAGAAATTTGGCAACACATTACCCAGCGCGACATTTCCGAAGCTTTAATTATTTCAAAATGGCCAAAAATGGAATCTTTTGATGAAAAAATTATTAAAGACTTTGAATTCGCTTCCGAAGTAATCTCAGGGATCAGAACCATTCGCAAAGAGAAAAACATTTCCTTTAAAGATACAATCGAACTTTCTGTGTTGAATAACGACAATGCTTCAAAAGAGTTTGATGCCGTAATTTCAAAACTCGGCAATATTTCAGAATTAAATTACATTTCTGAAAAACTTGATGGAGCGCTTACATTCCGAGTAAAAAGCAATGAATATTTCATCCCTATAGCTGGCGCCATAAACGTTGATGAAGAAATAGCAAAGCTTTCCGAAGAATTGAAATACACCGAAGGTTTCTTAAAAAGCGTTCAAGGCAAGCTTAAAAACGAGCGTTTTGTTAGCGGCGCCCCTGAGCAAGTTGTTGCTTTGGAAAAGCAAAAAGAAGCAGATGCACTAGCCAAAATTGAAACATTGAAAGCTAGTTTGGCGGGTTTGCAATAAACGCTAAATGCCGTTAAAAACTCTTAATTTTTTATAAAGCCAGGTTAATTATTTCCTTTTGAAAACCTTTTGCCCGTAACTTGTTTAAAAATTAAACAATTATGGATCAGGCAAAGTATAATGAAATGGAGACGATGCTTCACAAATTGGAAGACATCAAAAACAGTCAAAAAAGTATTATTGACAAAATTAACCACGTGATCACAGATCTTTTTCAACATCCTGATAAAGATTTAGAAAAGGCAATGGAAGCCGCCCATGAACGCGCTTCAGAAAACGTTGACAAAATTCGGGAAGCTATTGAGGATTACGAAATAAAATTCAACAAGGCGCAGCAGGCCTAATTATTTTCGGTACAAAAAATATTGGTTAACTGCCTCAATATAGAGTTGTTTTGCTTCGTCCTGGGTAAGTCCGCGTGTTTGGAAAAGGGCATTGGTCTTAAACGCCGAAATATGTGGTTTGCCGCCGCTCGGGATGTCAGCATCATTAGTGGCTCTTTTGTAGTATGCGTAAAGCCGTAATAAAATATCTGCAGGAAAAGGTTCCGTGTGTTCATTGATGCTCTTCACGGCATTATTAAAGGCTATATCAAGCTCTTCTGAAGTCATTATTTTTCGGCAATAATTGAAATTCCTCCTGTAACTTTTTGGTTCAGGGTTACTTTTATTTTTGCATCAAGTGGAAGGAAAATATCCACACGTGATCCAAATTTTATAAAACCACTGTCCGAGGCCTGGTCTACCTCTTGGTTCACTTCGGCGTAATTCACGATTCGTTTGGCCAAAGCGCCGGCAATCTGTCTGAAAAGGACGTCTCCGAAAGTTTCGTTATTTACCACTACCGTGGTGCGCTCGTTTTCTTCGGAAGATTTTGGGTGCCAAGCCACTAAAAATTTACCGGGATGATATTTGCTGTAAACAACCTTTCCGCCCACGGGATAACGCGTTACGTGAACATTTATAGGGCTCATAAACACAGAAACCTGCAATCTTTTATCGTTAAAATATTCCTTTTCAAAAACTTCTTCAATAACAACAACTTTTCCGTCTACAGAAGAAAGCACTTGTTCTGGATTTACCAAAAAATTCCTTTTCGGATTTCTGAAAAACTGCAAAACCAATAGCAAGAGTAGTGTCAGTGAAATAATAATACCACCGCGAATGGTTGGGTTTTCAACAAATACATTTGCCAAAAGGCTAAGCCCGATAACAATTACCAGTGCTATAAAAATAATTTTAAAACCTTCTTTATGAAACATTGTCAACAATTAATAAAAATGCATAAACAAATGGACTGGCGTAAATTATACTGTCCAACCGGTCATATAAACCGCCGTGGCCTGGCATAATGATCCCGCTATCCTTAACACCGGCTTGTCTTTTAAATTTAGATTGGATCAAATCTCCAATAGTTCCAAAAATAGAGACTATGATAGCCATTGCTATCCAAATCCAAAGAGGATACCTTTCAGCATCCATCGGGCTATAGTTTTCTAACACTTTAAAGATAACAAATCCTGCCAAAAGAGCACCCAACAAACCACCTACAAAACCTTCTATTGTTTTTTTTGGCGAAATACGTTCCAAGAGTTTATGTCTGCCAAAGTTTTTTCCGATAAGGTATGCAAAAGTATCGTTGCTCCAAACCAAGACAAATACTGCTACTATAATTTCTGGCATAAATCTACCGTCAATATTCATTATTGGTATAAGGGTAAGAAAAACAAAACCACTGATAATGTAGAATATCACAGTTATGTATTTTTTCTTTTCGAACATTGGAATTTTGCTTGTCCACAACACATCTTTCAATAAAAAAAGATTGACAAAACCACTTAAAATTAAAAGAAGATAAATGGCATTTTCCGCAAAAACGTTATAGCTTAAAAAGTAAAAAGAGGCTGCAAGCAGAAAGTAGGCAAGATAGCTGGTGAGATGAATGAGTTTTAAATATTCGCTTAAAGTGATAACTGCAAGTACGAAAAAAAGTCCCATAAACCATTCGCGCGAAGTGAACATTGCAAAAATGATGATCGAAATGTATAATACGCCCGAAAGGGTCCGCACGAGAATTTCCTTCATATTATAAGTCTTCCAGTAGCAACAAATATAGGTTTTTTGTGCTACTTCCATAACTCATAAAATCCTTTTCTTTTTCGGTTTCAAAGTCTTGAATAGTAGTAATGTTACTGGGAATGTAACCAGAGCTTTGGTTTTTTATAATTCGTAAACCCTCACTGATGGAATCAACAATTTGGCTGGTAGTTGCAAAAATAACGAAGTTAGCGGGTAGTTCATTAAGCTTCTTTTCTTTTATTTGGTTTGAAGAAAGCAAAATGGAACCATTGTTAGATACCAATGATTCACAAGTAGAGAGGAAAAATTTTGAATCTGATTTTTTTGTAAAGTTGAGGTTGAAACCATCAAACTTGGTGGAAAGCATTTCGTTAACACAAAAGACATCCTGTTCATACCAGTCATTCTCGATCATTATATTGTCAAATGCTTCGGTTACCTCTTCCCAGTTTTCACAATAAATGAATTTACCACCGTTATTTTTGAAATTATAAGTGAACTTTTCGTCAATAGGAAGTTTTTGTTCAGGGTAATAGGTGCTATGATCGGCTTTCTCGGCGCGTTTGGCCTTTTCTTCCGATTTATAGTTAGGGTTTAAAAGTCTTTTAAACAGACTCATTAATAATTAATTGAGGAGTTCGTATATAGGTTATACTTCAAATATATAAAATCTATATTGAAGTTGTGTTACCAAAAAAACTTTTATTATGAAATCAAAAGGGGCAACGGTTAAGTTGTTGTCACTCTGGTTGCTTCTTCTGGTATTTCAAAAGGACGGTCTCCAAATATTTTTTGGAGGTTATCCTTAAATATAACTTCTTTTTCTAGCAATACGTTCGCGAGTTCGGTCAGTTTATCCTTGTTCTCTTCTAAAAGCTTAACGGCGCGTTCGTATTGGCTTTCAATAAGAGCAGAAATTTCTTTGTCTATCAATTCAGCTGTTTTCTCGCTGTAAGGTTTGGAGAAATTATATTCAGACTGTCCGCTGCTATCGTAATATGTAAGGTTTCCTATTTTATCGTTCAGACCATAAATAGTAACCATAGCACGAGCTTGTTTCGTTACTTTTTCAAGATCGCTTAATGCCCCAGTTGAAATTCTATTGAAAATCACTTTTTCTGCTGCACGACCGCCTAAGGCTGCGCACATTTCATCCAACATCTGTTCTGGATGGATAATCAATCTTTCTTCGGGTAAATACCAAGCGGCACCCAATGATTGTCCACGGGGAACGATGGTAACTTTTACCAACGGAGCAGCATGTTCAAGCATCCAACTAACAGTTGCATGGCCTGCTTCGTGGAAGGCAATGGCACGTTTCTCATCCATTGTCATTATTTTGTTTTTCTTTTCAAGACCACCCACAATTCTATCTACTGCATCAAGAAAATCCTGCTTGCCAACAGATTTTTTACCATTTCGGGCTGCAATTAGAGCAGCTTCGTTGCATACATTCGCAATGTCTGCTCCAGAAAAGCCAGGGGTTTGTTTTGAAAGAAAATCTGTGTCTAAATTTTCATCTTTTTTAATAGGGCGCAAGTGGACTTCAAAAATTTCTTTACGTTCACGTACGTCTGGAAGGTCAACATATATTTGTCTGTCAAAACGTCCGGCGCGCATTAAAGCTTTGTCCAATACATCAGCTCGGTTTGTTGCGGCCAAAACGATTACGTTTGTATTGGTTCCGAAACCGTCCATCTCGGTAAGAAGTTGGTTAAGCGTATTTTCACGTTCATCATTACTTCCGGAAAAGTTGTTCTTACCACGAGCACGACCAATGGCGTCAATTTCGTCAATAAAAATAATGGCTGGAGATTTGTCCTTCGCTTGCTTGAAAAGATCACGAACACGAGAAGCGCCAACCCCTACAAACATTTCAACAAAATCGGAACCCGAAAGTGAGAAGAAAGGAACTTGGGCTTCACCTGCAACAGCTTTTGCTAAAAGGGTTTTACCTGTTCCTGGAGGACCTACAAGCAAAGCTCCTTTAGGAATTTTACCTCCCAAAGATGTATATTTTTCTGGGTTTTTAAGGAAATCCACAATTTCTTGTACTTCCTCTTTAGCCCCTTCCAATCCAGCAACATCTTTAAAAGAAGTTTTTACATCAGTCTTCTCGTCAAAAAGTTTTGCCTTAGATTTACCAATATTAAATAATTGTCCACCAGCACCGCCGCCTGCACCAGATGACATCCGGCGCATTATAAAAATCCAGATACCAATGATGATGACAAATGGTAAAATGCCCATTAAAATGTCGCCCCAAACGTTATTGTCTGTTTCAAAATTTAAAGGAGTGGTTAAGCCGTTTTCTGTTTTTATTTCTTGAAAATCCTTTTGGAATAGTTGAAGGTCACCAAATTCAAATTGATAATCAGGGTCATTTGGACCTGGCGCCAAAAAAGATGGTGTGTTCCCTTTTTTAGAATGAATTTCCTTTTCTTTTGCGGCATCTGTAAGATAAACTTTTGCAATTTTTTTATTGATGATGTCTACTTTTTCAACATCGCCGTTTTTTAAAAATTCCTCAAATTTTACCTGATTTGTTTTTTCAGGCTGTGACCAACTACCGCCACCAAAAATCTGGATCCCAAAAAACAACAGTATTATTGCTGCATAAATCCAATAATAATTAGGCTTAGGCCTCTTTGAATCGCTCTTTTTATTTTTATTTTCTTCGGCCATATGGCTATTTTCTTTTTAGTGTGTTGTTTCTATTTTAACTGATTTTGCATCGCCCCAAAGTCCTTCAATATCATAAAACTCGCGGATATGTTTTTGAAAAACGTGCACAACAACGTGAACATAATCCATAAGTATCCATTCCGAGTTGTCACTTCCTTCAACGTGCCACGGTTTTTCTTTTAAAGCTTTGCTTACGGATTTTTGAACGGAATTCACAATGGCATTCACCTGTGTGTTTGAGGTACCATTGCATATTATAAAATAGTCACAAACGGTATTTTCTATATCTCTTAGGTCAAGAATTTCAATATCATTTCCCTTTACATCTTCAATCCCTCGTATTATTTGAGCAATAAGTTGATCTGTTCCTGCTTGTTTTTTCTGCATTAATTATTTTTCTTTTCTTTTTCGCAAAGTTATTACTTTTTTGTTTCTTGAAGCGCCTTAAAAGCGTAATACTAAACATAAATATTGTTTTGAAGATAATCAAACTTAATGCCATCGATTCTACCAATACCTACTTGAAGCAATTGGCAAAAGAAACCCAATTGTTGGATGAAACTGTGGTAGTTGCAGAAAACCAACTTTCTGGGCGTGGCCAAATGGGCAACGGTTGGCTATCTAGGGAAGGGCAAAGCCTTACATTCAGTATCTTTAAAGAGTTTGAAAGACTCACGGTAGCAAGCCAATTTGTTATTTCAATGGCGGTTTCATTAGCTATTTTAGAGGCCATTAAGCGCTTTAATATTCCGGATATTTCAATAAAATGGCCAAACGACATATTGTCAGCTAACAGGAAAATTGGCGGAATTTTGATTGAAAACGTGTTGGAAGGCAGTGTTGTAAAATATTCAATAATAGGAATTGGGCTCAATGTGAACGAAACTGACTTCCCGAACCTTCCGCAGGCAAGCTCCATGAAACTTGAAACGGGAAAAACCTTTCCATTGGAAGAAGTGCTTGATACAATTCTGAAAAATGTTTTCAAAAATTTAAAAAATCTTTCATCAAGTGATTTTTCAGAAATGAAACGGCTTTACGAAATTAATTTATTTCGAAAAGAAAAAGTTTCAGTTTTTGAAACTCCTGAAGGTTCACAACTCAACGGAATTATAAAAGGTGTTTCTGATAGTGGCGAACTTTTGGTGGAAACGGAAAATAATCCGTTGCAAAAATTTCAACTGAAAGAAGTGAAACTAATTTATTAAACCTGCTCCAAATTTGAAGCCAGCGTATCAATAAATTTTGAAATAGGCCCTTTCACCATCATCGCCATCATTGCATTGAATTCGCCTTCAAAATGAAGTTCTACGGTTGAACTGTTTTCTGAAACTTCTTCAATATTTCCAGTTAACGTGAACGGAATTTTATCGCTGATTGCCCCTAAAACCACTTTGTTTGGCTTTTCAACTTCCTTTACTTCCAACGCTATTTCGGGCATGCCTTTTAATGCAAATACAAAAGCATTTTCTCTGATAACTTCAAATTTACTGATGTTTTCGGGCATTAAAGTTTCAAAATTCTTTACGTCGGCCAAAAAATCACAAAGTTCGGTTGCAGATTTTTGGGTTGTTACTTTTTTGCTGTTTAGTTTCATTTATGAGTTTATGAGTTTAGAAGTTTATGAGTTTAAAAGTGCTGGAAACTGTGACTGAAAACTGCGACTGAATACTATTGCCCCCAAACAGCAGGATTCTCCCGCCATTCAGAAAGTAAAACCGCCTCTTCAGCATTAATGTATTTTGACTTTTCGGCCTCTTCCAGCAACATTTCATAATTGCTCAGCGTATTCAATGTAACATTTGCGTTTTTAAAATTTTCTTCCGCAGTATTGAAACCATAGCTGAAAATAGCGAGCATACCTTTCACGTTCGCATCGGCTTCCTTTAAAGCTTCCACGGCCAATAAACTACTTTTCCCGGTACTGATTAGGTCTTCAACAACAACTACATTTGTGTTTTTTTCCAAATGACCCTCAATTTTATTTTGGCGGCCGTGTCCCTTTGCTTCGGGACGAACGTAGCAAAAAGGCACGTTTAAATAATCGGCAACCAAAGCGCCAATTCCTATAGCTCCAGTAGCCACGCCGGCAATCATTTCGGGCTTTCCGTAGAGTTCCTCAATTTGTTTTGCAAGGTTTTCACGGATGTAATTCCGTATCATCGGATAGGAAAGTGTAATGCGATTGTCGCAGTAAATTGGAGATTTCCATCCCGATGCCCACGTAAAAGGGTTTTGTGGTTGCAATTTTATTGCATTAATTTGCAATAGTAAGGCAGCGGTTTTTTGCGCCGTTTCTTTGTTTAATATCATGCTGCAAATGTATAAAGTTTTTGTAAAAGATATTCCCATTATTCTTTCAACGGAAGAAAATATTGGGGAGCATTACACCACCATTCCTTTAAAACAGGCGCGTTTTAAAAAGTTGGTAAAAAAAATAAACAATGGCGAACTGCTTTACGTGAACCTCTACCACAAAAATGCGGAAAAGCTAGAGCGTTTTCTTAGGAAGAAAATAAAAGTGGTTGAAGCCGCTGGTGGACTGGTCTATAACAGTAAAAAGGAGATTCTTTTTATAAGAAGAAACAAAAAGTGGGATTTGCCGAAAGGGAAAATTGAAAAAGGAGAAACCCACCGAGAGGCCGCCATTAGAGAGGTTATTGAAGAAACGGGGGTAAAGGATTTAGAAATTCGCGATTTTTTGATGACTACTTATCACGTTTTTACCCGAAACAATAAATTTCGATTGAAAATAACGTACTGGTACGATATGTTCAGTGATTATGACGGTCCATTGATTCCTGAACCTGAAGAGGGCATCAAAAAAGTAAAGTGGAAAAATTTTGAAAAATCACAATTGGCTTTGCAGGATTCCTACGAAAATATAAAATTGCTCTTTCCGAAAGAATATTTAACCACCCACCCGAACGATCGGATAACGGAGGTGTGATTTATCGTAGTAAGGCGATTGTTTGTGTATCCAATCCAACTGCAAATACCAGTTATTGGCAAAGGTAGGATCGTTTCTCTTTTTAGTTTCAAATTCCTTTTTTATTTCAGGGTTTTCGTTGAGAAATTTTTCAGCCATGTCTTCCCAAACATAGGGCGAGAAACCTTCTTTTTGCTGAAGGATGGCATCGAAAAAATTCCAGTTGAAAAATGAATCTGTCGCAAATGGTTCCAACGTTTCCAATAGATAACGAACACCGGGCTGCTGGGTTTTTATTAAAATATCTCCAGCTTTTATAGAAACATTTTCAATATTTTTTGATACTTCTGTTTTGTAATGAAGATAATGCCCCTCAAACGGATTTTTCACGGTTTCAAAACTTTTTATGTGATAAACTTCCGCTGAAATGGTAGAATCATTTTTGATTACTGAAAATTCAATTTTGTTCAATTTCAAAAGTTCAATAATGTTCCAATAACCAGCCGGAACAATGTATGCCGAAGGAATTTTCACAGAATCGGTCGCTTTGAAATTATTGTAATACGTAACATCTTTCGTAAAAGGTTTGTCACGGAAATACTTCAACCTATTAGCACCAGTTATATTACTAGGAATCATTTTTCCTTCGAAACCTTCAAATTTTAATGTCGAAGTTTTTGAGGAATCCACTTCCCAAGAAATAGGGTAGTAGTTTCCAACTTTGTATTTTTCGAAGGATTCTTTCCGAAGATTTTTTATTTTTTCTGCATCCGCATCGGCAATATTTATAAATGTTTTCATCAATTCATAAGTGCCTTCAACTCTTTGTTTGTAGGGTTTAAGCATATGTGTTTCCACCATCATTCCCAACGTATTGAACAAAGTGGTGTAACCTGTTGAATAACGAGGCGAATCCATAAATTGCTGAAAACCAATTTCCGGTACTTGATTAAAAACATTCACATAGGGCGTGATGTCCCACTTTTTTTGATGAAGCGAATTCTCCAATTGTGGCATTAGGGATGTATGCAGATAGTTACCCAATTCACCACCCAATTTATCGTGTTGTGTAAAAAGATGCGTAAGCACATATTGATAGTCCGCACCATTGCTAACGTGGTTATCAATAAATAAATCCGGATTCAGCAAATGAAAAATTTCGGCGAAAGCGCGGGCATTTTTTGTGTCACTTTTTATAAAATCACGGTTTAGATCATAATTCCTCGCGTTTCCACGAAACCCGTATTCCTCGGGACCGTTTTGATTGGTACGGCTTGTACTGTTTCGGTTTAAAGCACCGCCGATGTTATAAATTGGAATGGTTGCTATAATTGTGTTCTTTGGCGAAGGAATTTTATTTTCGGCCAAATCCCGAAAAAGCAGTATTGTGGCATCAATGCCATCGGGCTCTCCGGGATGGATTCCGTTGTTTATTAGCAGAAGATTTTTACCGTTTTTTGAAAAATTTTCTTTTGAATGTTTTTCATTTTGGTGATCAAAAACGATTACATGAAGCGGAAGACCACAATCCGTTTCGCCCATCTGAAATATTGAGATGGAAGGATATTTTATTGCGAGGGAAGTATAATAGTAGATGGTTTCACCATAGGTTGCCGTTTTTAGACCGTTTGAACTTTCAAATGTTGTAGTGAATGTTTGTGCAGGGGTGGAAGTTGTGATTAAAAAAATAGACAGGCAAAAAAGTACAAAAATTGGCTTCATAAAAAGTTTTTATCAAATATATGGAAAGTACATTTTTAATTTTGGTTGCAATCAATATAAAAAGGGTGCTAAAATTTTAGCACCCTAACCCAATAAACAAAAGAATACTAACTAATTTGAAACCAACATTTTTTTCGTTTTTGAATTGCCATTCTGCGAAACGGTGCAGAAATACATTCCATTGGTAATATTCAACCCTTCTAAAGGAATGGTATAACTTCCTGCAACTTTTGCAATACTTTCATATTTGGAAACAATTCTGCCGCTATTATCTATAATCATAACTTCTACATTACCATCTTCAAGAATGCAAAAATTTACTTTTTTTATGCTGTCATTTAAGATTTTGAAATTTTGGATTCCGCATTCATTTGTTGAATACTCGCCTATTGAAAGACTGCCTTCCTGTGAAAAAATCTCTGTTTCCAAAAGATAATCGGTTTGGAAACCTGAAGCACAGATCAATTTTGAAGTATCACCAATAAAAACGGAACCACTATTCCCCGTTACCCAAGCGGTGGGTTTTGAGGGTAATTGCCGCCAGAAATCGGTATCGGGATTGTAGAAATACGTTTCATCGGAAAAAGTCTCAAAAGTATTGTCGGTACTTCCGCCCGTCATGATTACGCCATCGCGCCAAGTTTGTGCCTCAAAAAAAGTTCTGGTTTCTCCCGGAAAAGGTGTTTTTTCTTCCCAAGTAATTTGGGAGCGGTCGTTGGCATCAATGGTTCCAACCCAAACGGTGTTCCAATAGTTGGTTGACATAAACCCATCGCTGCCGCACATATACACCAGTTTATTGCCGTGTATTGCAAAACCGCCCCAGCTTATACTGCTTCCCGGTGGCAAAATTGCTGTAGCTTCCCGCCAGCGATTGTAAGTACTGTTATACAAATAAGTTTTGTGCTGATAGCCGCCAACCACATAAATCAAACTGTCTTGGTATGAAACCGCCCTGGCGTCCACAATTGTTCGGGGAAAATCTGCCGCGTCCGTCCATGTATCTGAAGCGATGTTGTATTTCCGAACCTTTTTTATTGCATTTCCCGGCGTGGTCAACAGTCCGCCAATCGTATAAATCGTGTCTTTTAAAATAGCGATGGAACCTCCCAAAAGCTGCGTGGGTGGCGGCGCAACGTTGGTCCAAGTATCTGTGCTTAGTTGATAGCGCTGCGTAATTGGAGTGATAATTCCATCCTGATTTCTTCCCGAAACCATAAAAAGATACCCATCGCTGCTACTGCTGTAGCCTATTGTTTGCCCGGCGCGTATTCGTTCCGGAATATCGGCGCCCGCGCTCCATTGGGCTATTGCATTTGGAATTGCAAGTGAGAAAAATACAATATAAAATAGAAGTTTTTTCATAATGATTAGTTTAGAATTCACTTAAAATTAAATCATTATAAAGTTTTGCAATTTAAATTGTTGCAGAGAGAAACTATTCGTCAATGGATAGCATTTTTCAGTTTATGAAGCGTAATTATTTATAAAAATCCACTGAAAATTGCCGTTGGTATGCACAAATCTGTTGTTTGTAGCAATTTTTGAAAAACTCAAATCCAAAACTGTATTTTTATGCGATGCAAAAAAGATTGTTAAAACATCTTTTCTTTTGGTTGGCTTACCATTCGTTTGAAGTCTATACAGACTTTTTATGGATGCTGAACCAATACAATCTTTCGGTTTGGGAAGCTTTCAAAATGTCTTTCATTGCTGAAACCGTCATCCTTTTGGCCATAAAACTGCCAATGGTTTACATCATGTTTCATTTTCTTTCAAAATATACCGTTGAAAGACCCAACCGCTGGAAACTCGTTTTTTCGCTGAGTACAATCCTTATTTTGTTCAGCATTTTGGCGCAGCTCATTATAGTTTACATGCTTTTGCCTACCATTTATAAAGACGTGAACATAGTCGAAACCTTTGCTTTTCAGGGAATAGTCAACTCGTTTATGGATAAGGTATTTATTGCCTGCTTGGCAATTGCATTAAAACAAATGTCCAACAGCCAGCGGCTTCGCGATAGGGAACAATTGCTGATAAAGGAAAAGTTGGGAACCGAACTCAGTCTTTTAAAATCGCAAATCAATCCGCATTTTCTGTTTAATACCTTGAATAATATTTATTCCTTGGCGCGAAAAAAATCTGACAAAACGCCCGAAGTTGTGCTGAAACTCTCAAAACTACTGCGGTTTGTGATGTATGAAACAAAGCATCAATATATTTCTGTGGGGAAGGAATTGGAGTTTTTAAAGGATTATATTGAATTGCATAAAATTCGTTACGACGACCGACTTAAAATAAATTTCAATTATGAATTGGATGATTTGAATGCGCAAATAATGCCGAACATTTTAACGCCTTTTGTTGAAAATGCTTTTAAGCACGGCGCAAGTCAATCTACAAAGCTTTCTTTTATAAATATTGAATTGAAATTGGCTGAAAATGAATTGTATTTTAAAGTAGAAAATTCATTTGAACCCATTGAAATTACTGAAGAAGAAGAAGGGATTGGTTTAAAAAATTTGAACCGTCAATTGGAATTGATGTATAAAAACTTTAGTCTTCAAACGAAAAAGGAAAACCAAAAATTCATTGCGGAGCTTTCACTTAATTTAAGCCAAAAACTATGACGATACGATGCATTGTTGTTGAAGACGAGCCGCTGGCGATGGAAGTGATGGTCGATTTCATCAACCAAGTTCCATTTTTGAAGTTGGAAAAAACCTGCACCGACGCACTTGCAGCAATGAAAATTTTGAACGAAAGGAAAATTGATTTAATTTTTCTCGATATTCATTTGCCGAAACTAAAAGGTTTGGATTTTTTAAGCACTTTGAAAAATCCGCCAATTGTAATCCTTACGACGGCTTATCACGAATTTGCGGTGAAAAGTTATGATTATAATGTTTTGGATTATCTTTTGAAACCCATTGAATTCAGCCGTTTTATGGTTGCGGTACAAAAAGCTGCCAGCCAAATGAACAAAGAAATTATTCCTTCCGAAGAAATTAAGGATGACGGCTTGTTTTTCACGGTGAACAAAAAGAAGGCAAAAGTTGCATTCCAATCAATCATTTATATTGAAAGCCAGCGCGAAAACGTGAAAATTGTTACTGAAACCAACACAATTCAAACCCGAATCGCTATCAGCGAATTGGAAAAACAGTTGCCGGAGAGCTTTCTTCGCATCCATCGTTCCTACATTGTTTCAAAACAAAAGATCGATTTTGTGGATGCACAGGAAATTGAAATTCGCGGCAAGCGTTTGCCCATTGGCAGAAGTTATAAAAGCGAAGTGCATTCAGCTTTGGGCATCAAATAAAAATCCCCGAAAACTAGAGCTTTCGGGGATTTTTTTTATAATGAAAGAATTTTTATCCGTTCATCGAAATCAAAAACTCTTCGTTGTTTCGAGTCTGTTTGATACGATCGTTGATAAATTCCATGGCTTCCACAGGGTTCATGTCTGCAAGATATTTGCGCAATACCCACATTCTTTGAATGGTGTTTTCATCAAGCAATAAATCATCTCTACGTGTACTTGAAGAAGTAAGATCAATAGCAGGGAAAATTCTTCGGTTGGAGATTTTTCTATCTAATTGAAGCTCCATGTTACCAGTTCCTTTGAATTCCTCAAAAATAACTTCGTCCATTTTAGAGCCTGTTTCTGTCAATGCTGTTGCTATGATACTTAAGGAACCGCCGTTTTCAATATTTCGCGCAGCACCAAAGAAACGTTTTGGTTTGTGTAATGCATTTGCATCCACACCACCACTCAATATTTTACCACTTGCTGGTTGAACGGTGTTGTAGGCCCTTGCCAAACGCGTAATGGAATCCAAAAGAATCACCACATCGTGGCCGCATTCTACCAATCTTTTTGCTTTGTCGATAACAAGGTTTGCCACGCGAACGTGCTCACTTGCTTCTTTGTCGAAGGTTGAGGCAACCACTTCACCACGAACGTTTCGTTGCATATCTGTAACTTCTTCGGGGCGTTCGTCAATCAAAAGCACAATTTGGTAAACTTCTGGATGGTTTGCTGCTATTGCATTTGCAATATCTTTCAGCAACATCGTTTTACCTGTTTTTGGTTGCGAAACGATCATTCCACGTTGCCCTTTTCCGATAGGAGCAAAAAGGTCGATAATTCTTGTGGAAATAGTACTTTGCTTATCTGCAAGGTTGAATTTTTCCTGAGGGAAAAGCGGCGTTAAATGCTCAAAGGAAACACGATCACGAACCACATTTGGGTTCAAACCGTTTATTTTGTTAACCTTAATTAAAGGGAAATATTTTTCACCTTCTTTTGGTGGACGCACTTCGCCCAACACCGTATCTCCAGTTTTTAGGCCGAAAAGACGAATCTGCGATTGGGAAACATAAATATCATCTGGAGAAGAAAGGTAGTTGTAGTCACTGGAGCGCAAAAAGCCGTAGCCATCCTGCATAATGTCCAGCACGCCTTCACTTTCAATTATGCCGTCAAATTCATAATCTGGCTCGCGATAACGGTTGCGGGAATCTTTGTTTCCATTGCTTTTGTTGTCGTGAACATTACCATCTTTTTGTTTGTGGTTCTGATGTTTTTGGCGATTGTCAGAATTGTTATTGTCGTTGCGTTGGTTTTTCTGACGGTTGTCGTTATTGTTGGAATTTGGCTTTTGGTGCTGCGGTTTTTTATCGCTTTCCTTTTTGTCGTTTCTATCGTTTCTATCGTTGCTAGTACGATTATCGTCTTCAGACTTTTTGTCATCATCACTTTTTTTATCGTGATGTTGCTTATGCGGCTGAGGTTTTTTGTTTCTATTATCGTTTTTCTGAGGACGTGATTTTTGATCCTTGTTGCGGTTGTCATTAGAAGGGGGAGTTTTTTCTTCCTTTTTTGGTTCTGTGGAAGCCTCTTCTGCTTTAATGACCGCTTTTACCGCTTTAGGATTAGCGGCTTGATAATCGAGGATTTGATAAACCAAATCCAATTTTTTTTGAGTGCGATATTTAGGCACGTTAAGCTCTTTGGCTATTTCCTGAAGTTCAGGTAGCTTTTTTTCTTTTAATTCTGAAATTTCAAACATGTAGAATATACTGTTGTTAATGTTGATACAAATGTGTTCCTTTTGAGAAGGTAAGTACGTTGAAAATTTTTTCGAAGACTAAGTAACCTTAATTGAGTTGGTTACGAATTGTTACTGCAATAATACAACAATAAATTAAAAAGGACTGTTATTTTTTTTAAAAAGATAGCGTATTTTTGCTGCATAATTGAGTTTTTATAAAATGATCCAACGCATTCAAACCATTTATTTAGTTATTTCTGCCATCATTATGGGAGCCTTGTTTATGTGGTTTCCAGTGGTTTTGGGAAAAGATGGTTCTGTAATTATGGAACGCAATGAACCCTTGCTGTTCGGGTTGATCTTTGTTTCTATCGCTTTGGCAATTATTTCAATTTTAAGTTTCAAAAAACGGCAAATGCAGTTTGTGCTCAACCGTTTGAACATCATATCAAACTTTGTATTACTGGGAGTTTTCGTTTACAGGTTGCTAACGTTATCCGGAGAAACTATTGTTTCAGAGAAGGGTATTGGGGTGCTTTTTCCCATCATTTCTATCGTATTTTTAGTGCTGGCCAACAAGGCCATAAAAAGGGATGAGGACCTCGTAAAATCTGTGGACCGTTTACGATAAACCGATCTTGGTATATTAGTGCAGGACCCCTGAAGGCGCCACCTTTGGGGGTTTTTTTGCTTTTTATTGGGGTGTGGATGCAGGTTGTAGGTTGAATATTTTTTATTTCCAAATCCCAAATCCCAAATCCCAAATCCCAAATCCCAAATTCCTCGTCGCTCGTCGCTCGCAACTCGTTGTTCCAATTTACTTCTCAAATTCAATAACTTCTAAATTTTGGATTTTTTCCCCATCAATTTCAAACCGTAACATAGTGCGAACTTTTTGAAAACCGTGTTTGCCAACTGCGCCAGGATTCATATGAAGTAGTTTCGTGGTTTTATCGGGCATCACTTTCAGAATATGTGAGTGACCACATATAAATATTTTCGGTGGGTTGGAATAAATTTCTTGCCTGATTGATGGATTATATCTCCCTGGATACCCGCCAATATGCGTAATCCAAACGTCAACATTTTCGCACATAAAACGGTTGTGGAGCGGGAATTCCATTCGGGCCTCCGTACTGTCAATATTGCCATAAACAGCCCTCAAAGGCTTCAGTTTTTTTATGGCATCCGTAACAGCAAGATCCCCAATATCGCCGGCGTGCCACACTTCGTCAGCCTGTTTTACGTATTTCAGGATTTTTTCGTCAATATAACTGTGGGTATCGCTAAGCAGAAGGATTTTTTTCAAAATGGATTTTTGGATTATTGGATTACTAGATTGATGGATGATTGGATTGTTAGATTATTAGATAATTGGTTTAATTAATATTTGTTTTGCCAGATTATTTTTACAATTTTCTAAACATCTAAACATCTAAACATCTAAACATCTAAACATCTAAACATCTAAACATCTAAACATCTAAACATCTAAACATCTAAACATCTAAACATCTAAACATCTAAACATCTAAACATCTAAACATCTAAACATCTAAACGAAGCGAAGGTATTAAGTTTTTCAAATTTATAACAGAAATGCTGGTCGGTAAATTGTAATTTTGTCAATTCCGAAAAATAAGATTTGCGATACTTTATTGAAATAGCCTATAACGGCAAAAACTATTATGGATGGCAGCGCCAACCCAAACAAATTAGCGTACAGCAGGTTTTGGAAGAAACGCTTTCCACTTTGCTTCGGAAGGAAATAAAACTCACCGGAGCCGGAAGGACTGATGCTGGCGTGCACGCCAAACAATTGTTTGCACATTTTGATTTTGAAGGAATTGGAGACTTTGATGATTTTATTTTTAGAATGAATTCCTTTCTTCCGAAGGATATTTCAGTAAAAAATATTTTTGAAGTAAAGGAAGATGCGCACGCGCGTTTTGATGCGGTTGAAAGAGAATATGAATATATTATTTCGATTAAAAAAGACCCGTTTTCACAGGATTTCGCGTTTCAAATTAACAACATCCCGAATGTGGAATTGATGAACCAAGCCGCTGAAATGCTATTGACCCATAGAGATTTTCAATGCTTTTCACGTTCCAAAACAGATGTAAAAACGTACAATTGCACAATAGTGAAAGCACATTGGGAAGCTAAAAATAATAGACTTATTTTTACCATTGCCGCGGACCGTTTTCTGCGGAATATGGTTCGTGCAATTGTTGGAACACTATTAGATCTGGGTTACGGAAAAACCACCTTGGAAGATTTTAAAGCAATATTGAACAGTAAGAGTAGGGAAAAAGCAGGAGCTTCAGCACCCGCTCACGGGTTGTATTTGACTAAAGTTATTTATCCAGATAACATAAAATTATAATGGCAGAAAACACAGGTAACGCATTTGATTTTAAGCTTTTTAAGCGATTGTTAGCTTTTACAAAGCCGTATCGTGCGGTTTTTTATTTTGTTGCTTTTGCTGCAATTGTAATGTCTGGACTTGCCGTTCTGCGGCCCTATCTTTTGAAATTGGCCATAGACAACTCTATGGTTCCCAAGGATGGTGATGGATTTATGGAGTACATCATTTTAATGGTGGTTGTACTTTTTTTGGAAGTGATTTTTCAGTTCGCCTTTATTTTTTACACGAACTATCTTGGCCAAAGCGTAATCCGCGATATGCGCCAAAAACTCTTCCGATTGATGATGAGCTTCAAAATGAAATATTTTGATAAAAGTGCAGTCGGACGGTTGACAACCCGAGCTGTGAACGATGTGGAAACTATTTCCAGTATTTTCAGCGAAGGTTTATTTATGATTATTAGTGATCTTCTGAAAATGATTGTCATCGCTGGCTTTATGCTTTATCAAAGTTGGCGATTGTCGTTGATAGTTTTTATAGTTCTACCATTTATATTGTATGCAACACGCGTTTTCCAAAAAGCGATGAAGGTTGCTTTTGAGGATGTTCGTAATCAAGTTGCCAATCTAAATACTTTCGTTCAGGAACGCATTACTGGAATGAAAATAGTGCAGATTTTTACCCGTGAAAAAACCGAATATGAACGTTTTAAGGAAATAAATGCAGACCATAGAAAAGCATGGATAAAAACCGTTTGGTATAACTCAATTTTCTTTCCCATTGCAGAAACGGCAGGAGCTGTAGCCACAGGTTTAGTGGTTTGGTACGGTGGTTTGAATGTGATTGGCGGTGGTTTTGTAACTCTGGGTATAATCACAGCTTTTATACAATATGCCGAAATGCTTTTTAGACCCTTAAGGCAGATTGCTGATAAGTTCAACACCCTACAAATGGGGATGGTTGCTGCAAATCGTGTTTTCGGAATTCTCGATACCAAATCGCACATTTCAGATTTGGGAACTATTGATTATTCAAGTACCAAAGGTGAAATTGAATTCAAAAATGTTCATTTTGGCTATAATGAGGATGAAGAAGTAATTAAAGGAATTTCCTTTAAAGCGAATCCAGGAGAAACGGTTGCTATTGTTGGTGCTACTGGAGCAGGAAAAAGTACAATCATAAATCTTTTAAACCGTTTTTACGAAATAAATAGCGGCGATATTTTGATTGACGGTATTTCTTTAAAGGATTATAAACTGGCTTCGCTTCGAGGGCAAATAGCAGTTGTTTTACAGGATGTTTTCCTTTTTGCGGATTCCATTTTGAACAATATTACACTGAACAACCCAAATATTTCTGAAGAAGAAGTAATTGCAGCTGCAAAGGAAATTGGCGTTCATAAATTCATTGAATCGCTTCCTGATGGCTATCATTACAATGTGAAGGAACGCGGTAGTATGCTATCTTCTGGGCAGAGGCAGCTCATTTCATTTTTACGGGCCTACGTCAGCAAACCCAGTATTTTGGTTTTAGATGAGGCAACTTCTTCCGTAGATACTTATTCAGAAGAATTGATTCAAACAGCTACCGATAAAATAACGAAAGGCCGAACCTCAATTGTAATCGCCCATAGGTTAGCAACCATTAAAAAAGCTGATAAAATCATTGTGATGGATGCTGGTAAAATCGTAGAAGAAGGCACTCACAAAGAATTGCTGAAACTTGAAAATGGTTTTTATAGAAATCTTTACGAAGTACAGTTTATGGCCGAAGAGGTAATTTAATTCTAGCTTAAATCCTTCTTCAAAATTTTAAACAATTCGTCTGTATTTTCAAAAAGCACAAAATCGCCATCCCTTAAATAGGAAATTTGTCCATTTTCTTCCGAAACTACCAAGCAGACTGCATCTGTTTTTTCAGTAATCCCAACAGCTGCACGGTGCCGAAGGCCGAAACGCAACGGAATTTTTTTGTCATTGGAAACTGGCAGAATAACGCGGGTTGCCGTAATTCTATTTTCCTCAATAATCATTGCGCCATCGTGCAACGGACTGTTCTTAAAAAAGATACTTTCTATAATGGGCTGGTTTACCTCAAGATTCATTGCATCTCCCGTATTTTTAACAAAATCGAGGCTATTGTTGCGTTGAAGTACAATTAAAGCTCCTGTGTGTGATGCAGACATTTTTTTGCAAGACGCTATTATTCCTTCTAAATTGGTATTAAGAACAGAATCATTTCCAGAAAATTTAAACTGCTTCAAAAACCTACGGCGGGCATTGAAGTTTGTAGAGCCCAGCATTAAAAGGAATTTACGGATCTCGGGTTGAAAAACCACAACCAAAGCAAACATTCCAACACCAAGAAATTCTCCCAATATTTTGCTTAGCAGTTCCATTTCCAAAAGACGGGTAACAATATTTATTGCAACAACAATAATTATCCCGACCAAAATGTTAATGGCTACAGTACCTTTTACCAAATTATAGATGTAATAGAGCAGAAACGCTACTACTACAATATCTACAATGTCTATAATTCGAATATCAAGAAAATCCAAGGGTGTGCGTTTTTTTGTAAAAGTACTTTAAAAATTTTAATGGATTGCGGTCAAGATTTTAGGTTTTCAAACAATTTTACACATTCCACAGCTTCCTTTACATCGTGTACTCTTAAGATTGAAGCGCCTTTTAAAAGTGCAATTGTGTTTAGCGAAGTTGTTCCGTTTAAAGCATTTTCTGCAGAAGTTTCCAGTGTTTTGTAAATCATCGATTTTCGTGAAACACCGGCTAAAATTGGAACTTTCAAATTTTGAAAAAGCTGCAGATTGTTCAAAAGCTCAAAACTTTGTTCACGGGTTTTTGCAAAACCAAATCCCGGATCTGCAATTATATCGTTGATGCCCGATGCATGGGCGAGCGCGATTTTTTCGGCTAAATCTTTTAAAACTTCAATGGTCACATTTTTATAATCGGTAAGTTTTGCCATCGTTTTGGGCGTGCCGCGCATGTGCATTAAAATGTACGGAACTTTCAACTTTGCGACGGTATTGTACATTTCGGCATCCAAAGTTCCGCCGGAGACATCATTTACAATCGCGGCTCCAGCTTCAACAGCTTTTTTGGCCACCTCACTTCGGAAAGTGTCTATGGAAATTAATGCTTCGGGAAATCTTTTTAAAATATTTTCAATGGCTTCTAAAACTCTTCGAATTTCTTCGGTATCTGAAATATCCTCAGCGCCCGGCCGTGTGCTGTAACCGCCAACATCCAAAAACGTGGCACCTTCCGAAAGCATTTTTTCGGTCTGCTTCAACATTTCCTTTTCGGAAAAGGTTATTCCGCCGTCATAAAACGAATCGGGCGTAACGTTAATTATGCCCATCACTTTTGGGATGGAGAGGTCTATAAGGTTGCCGCGGCAATTAAGGGTCTGCAATTTTTTGAAATTTTTTAGCTTTCAAAATTTAAAAACTTTTAGCCAATCCGCTGTTTGGCGAATAACTTTCAGCTTTCAACTTTGAACTTTGAACTATTTAAGCGAAATTTACGCAAAATCTTATAAACCACTAATGGCCGATACTTCAAATCAATACAACGACCAGATTGAAAAATGCAGGGAGCTGTTTATCAAGAAAATGCACGACTACGGAAGTGCATGGCGCATTCTCAGGCTTCCGTCCCTTACCGACCAAATTTTTATAAAGGCACAGCGCATCCGCGGTTTGCAGCAAAATGCGGAGCGAAAAATTGAAGAGGACGAAACCAGTGAATTTATTGGGATTGTAAATTATTCCATAATGGCGCTCATTCAATTGGATAAAGGCGTGGTGGAGCAGCCCGACCTATCCTTGGAAGAGGCCACCCAACTTTATGATGAGCAAGTGGCGAAAACCAAACAACTGATGATGGACAAAAACCACGATTACGGCGAGGCGTGGCGCGATATGCGGGTAAGTTCTTTGACGGATTTGATTCTTCAGAAATTACTGCGCGTTAAACAAATTGAAAATAATAGCGGCAAAACCTTGGTTTCTGAAGGGATTGACGCGAATTATCAGGACATGATTAATTATGCGGTGTTTGCATTAATTCATCTCGAAGAAAGAAAAGAGAATAAAGAATAAAGAACCAAGAACCAAGAACCAAGAATAATGAAAATAGTAGTTGGAATAGCACGAATAATTGTTGGCGTATTATTTATAATCAGCGGATTGATAAAACTGAACGACCCCGTTGGCTTTTCATTTAAGCTGAAGGATTATTTCGCCCACGAAGTTTTGGATCTTGGGTTTCTGGTGCCGTATGCTTTGCTGATTGCAATATTTGTCGTCATATTTGAAGTGCTGCTGGGCGTGGCATTGCTATTGGGTTATCTGAAAAAATTTACACTTTGGGCCTTGTTGCTAATGATCGTGTTTTTCACATTTCTCACATTTTATTCAGCATATTTCAACAAGGTAACCGATTGCGGCTGCTTTGGCGATGCCATAAAACTCACGCCTTGGGAATCTTTCACAAAAGATATCGTGCTCCTAGTTTTGATTTTGATTCTTTTTGTGGGGAGAAAATATATTCAGCCGTTTTTCACAAAGGGAATACGCAGCATACTCATTTTTGCATCCTTCGTTTTCTGTCTCGGAATCACCTATTATGTTTTGTTGCATCTCCCGATAATCGATTTCCGTCCGTATAAAATAGGTGCAAATATTAAAGAAGGAATGACCGTTCCCGAAAATGCTCCCGGACCGATTTACGAATACAAATGGAAGTTCAAAATTAATGGCGAAGAAAAAACAATAACCACAAATGGCGACTATCCACAGGTTGACGGCGAATTGATAAGTACCGAAACCGAAATGATACAGGAGGGCTACACCCCGCCAATCCACGATTTTACAATGGAAAGGGATGGAGAGGATTACACCGAACAATTTTTAAATGAAGAAAATTTGGTAGTAATTATTGCATATAGTTTGGGAAATACCGAAAAAGACGGTTTCATTCCTGTAAAGGAAATTACCGATAAGGCTTTGAAAAATGGTTATAATGTGATTGGTCTTTCAGCCTCTTCGCAAGAAATGACCGAAGCATTGGTTGAAGAGTATAAATTGAATTTCAAATTTTATTTCTGTGATGAAACCACTTTGAAAACCATCGTCCGCAGTAATCCGGGAATTTTGGAATTGGATAACGGAACCATAAAACAAAAGCTTCACTGGAACGATGCCAAAAAATTGCAACTTCCAGTGGTCGAAAACGCAAAGCCAAAGTTGGATCTTTCCTTAAAACAGCGTTTGGATAGCATTGCAGTACTCGACCAAAAATACAGAAAGTTGATGCAGACACAATCTTTGGAAGAGCGAAAAAAACTTGGCGAAAGCATGGGGCTTTCCGAAGCTGAATACAGCGGTGACCTTTCGCAAATGCAAAGTGTTTTGGACAGTGTAAACATGGTTTTTGTTGAAAAATATTTTATTCAAAAAGGCTATCCGGGCAAATCTGTAGTTGGTGAAGAATCAAGCCTTGTTGCGTGGAATGTTCTGCAACACAACCCAGATAAAATTCCACTTTATTTACCATTGGTGAAAAGAGCAGCTGAAGCTGGAGAAATTCCAAAGACTTCTGCTGCAATGATGGAAGATCGTTATTTAATGATGGAAGGTAAACCACAAATTTATGGCACACAAGGGATGAGTTATGAGGATGAGCGAGGCTCATTTATATGGCCGATAGAAAACCCTGAAACTGTAAACCAGAGAAGAAAAGAGGCAGGTTTTGAAGAAACCATTGAAGACTATGCAAAAGTTCTTTTTGGCGATGATTACGTATATCAGCCACGCACTATGGAACAAATAAACTAAAAAATCGTGGCGAGCTACATACTTCAAAAATTGGGTTATGCGTTGCTAACGTTGTTTGGGGTTGTGACCGTAATTTTTCTGCTCTTCACAATCCTTCCCGGCGATCCCGCTCGCATGATGCTCGGCCAAAACGAAACCGCGGAACAACTTGCCGTTGTAAAAAAGAAATACGGTTTTGACCAACCTGTTTCGGTGCAATATGTACGGTATTTGAATGATTTGTTGCCCATATCCTTTCACAGTAAAAATCAGGACGATTACACTTTTCTTTCCGAAGGAAAATACAATGCGGCAAAATTATTCTCTGTCGGAAATACAAACGTGGTTTTAAAAATGCCCTATTTACGCGAATCCTTTCAAAAGAACGGAAAGGAAGTGAGCGAAGTGATTGCCGAAACACTTCCGAATACCTTTATTTTGGCTGTTTCTGCCATTATCATTGCAATGATTATCGGAGTTTTCTTGGGAATTATCTCCGTGCTTTTCAAAGATGGGTTTGTAGATAAAATGATTCAATTGGTCAGCACTTTTGGAATGAGTATTCCGTCTTTTTTCAGTGCGATTATCTTTGCATGGATTTTCGGTTTTTTGCTTCACGAATACACAAATTTGAATATGACCGGAAGTCTTTACGAGGTTGACGATTTCGGGAACGGTAAATACATTCAATGGAAAAATTTAATACTCCCGGCCATTGTTTTGGGCATCCGGCCGTTGGCCGTTGTGAGTCAATTGATGCGCAATTCATTGCTTGAAGTTTTAAACCAAGATTATATTCGCACGGCAAAAGCAAAAGGACTTTCCTTTTATCAAATTATAAAAAGACATGCATTAAAAAATTCTTTAAATCCTGTAGTTACAGCAATTTCAGGCTGGTTTGCCTCAATGCTCGCGGGCGCTGTTTTTGTGGAGTACATTTTCGGATGGAACGGTTTAGGGAAAGAAATTGTAAATGCTTTAAATACCTTGGATCTGCCAATAATTATGGGAGCTGTATTGGTGATCGCAACTTTGTTTATTATAATCAATATTTTTGTAGATATAATTTACGGATGGCTGGATCCTAAGATCAGTCGTCAGTAATAAGTATTCAGTAAATTTGCAATAATTTTAAATTTATGAAATCATTAATCACACTTCTTCTATTTGTTTCTTTTGCGCAGGCACAAAATAAAACTTTCTCTGAAGCTGCATTGAACGAAAAATTTCTTTCAGAGGATAACACGGAAATCAAATTTTCTGAAATACTTCAGCAATACAACGGGAAAACAGTTTTTATAGACCTTTGGGCAAGTTGGTGCAAGGATTGTATCGCTGGAATGCCGAAAGTGCAAAAGCTTCGCAAAGAAAATCCGGAAGTTGTTTTTCTTTTCCTTTCATTGGATAAAGAAACTGAAAGCTGGAATCATGGCATCAAAAAATATGGTGTAATTGGCGAAAATTATTTTATCCCTGCCGGTTGGAAGGGCGCATTTTGCTCTTCCATAGATTTAGATTGGATTCCCAGATATATGGTGGTGAATCCCGAAGGAGAAATTAGCCTTTATAAAGCCATTGAGACGAACGATGAAAATCTTTTAAAAGCATTGAAATGAGAAAAAAAATAGTAGCTGGAAACTGGAAAATGAACAACGATTTGGCAGAAACAGAAATGTTTTTGGTAGAATTGAAAAAGCAAGTGTTTCCAGAAAATGTAGTAGTAATGATAGCTCCGCCTTTCACTAGTTTGAACCACGCATTTAATTCTGTCCGTGAGCATCCGGTAATGGTTGTTGCCCAGAATATGCACCAAAGCAGCGATGGCGCTTTTACTGGCGAAATCTCCGCAAAAATGCTGAAAAGTGTAGGGGCAAACACCGTTATTTTGGGCCACAGTGAACGCCGTGCTTATTTTATGGAAGATAGCGCCATCCTTGCTGAAAAAGTTAATACGGCGCTTGAAAATAAAATGACCGTTATTTTCTGTATTGGCGAGGAATTGGACGATCGAAAAAAAGGAAATCATTTTGAATTGATAATAACGCAACTTTCCGAAGGTCTGTTCCATATTGCTGACGAAGCTTGGGAAAATATTATTATTGCTTACGAACCCGTTTGGGCAATAGGCACTGGTGAAACCGCAAGCCCCGAGCAGGCTCAGGAAATGCACAAATTAATAAGAAAGACCATTGCTGAAAATTATTCAAAAACAATAGCCGACAAAGTTTCAATTCTTTACGGAGGAAGTGTAAAACCGGACAATGCTATTGAAATCTTTGGGCAAACTGATGTAGATGGTGGCTTAATTGGCGGGGCTTCACTGAATGTTGAGAGTTTTATGAAAATTGTAAATTCTTTTTAATGTCGCAGATTTATATTGGATATGATTTTAAGGTAAATCCGCTACAACCAGGTACAGAAATTTTAATAGCTGAATTGGGTTACGCAGGTTTTGAAAGTTTTGTGGAAACTGAGGAGGGCGTCACAGCATATATTCAAAAGGATGATTGGAACGAGCATATTTTGAAAGACATAAATATTCTCGATTCTGACGAATTTAAAATTGAATATACTTTTTCGGAAATAGAACAAATCAACTGGAATTCAGAATGGGAAAAAAATTTCGATCCCATTGAGGTTGATGGAAAATGTACCGTCCGCGCACCATTTCACCCAGATAAGAATTTTGAATATGAAATAGTAATCGAGCCCAAAATGTCATTCGGTACGGGCCATCACGAAACTACCTTTATGATGCTCCAGTTTATTTTGGAAAACAATTTTAAGGGAAAATCGGTGCTCGATATGGGCTGCGGCACTGCGGTTTTGGCAATTTTGGCCGAAATGCGCGGCGCTTCAAAACTGGATGCCATTGATATTGACGAGTGGTGTTTTGAGAATTCATTAGAGAATATTGAAAGAAACAATTGTGAGAATATTTCAGTATTTCTGGGCGATGCCAAGTTGTTGAGCGACAAAAAATATGATGTAATCATTGCCAACATCAACAGAAATATTCTTTTGAGCGATATGGATACTTATAGAAAATGTTTAGAGAAAGGCGGAATACTTTATTTAAGCGGATTTTATAATGAAGATTTGCCAATTATTAAAGAAGCTTGCAATAATCTGGGTTTTACCTTCGTTGAAAACAAGGAGAAAAACAAATGGGTTGCGGCTAAGTTTAAAATTTAGTAAATTTCAGTTGTTTTAGGAATTTTACAAACAATAGTATGAGTACCAAAGAAAAAATCCAAGAAGATATAGAGGTTGCAGAAAAGGAGAGCAATCTCAATGAAATTGTGCTTTACAATGATGATGTAAACACTTTTGACCACGTAATAAACAGCTTAATCTTCGCTTGTGAACACACGCCAGAACAGGCCGAGCAATGCTCCATTATTGTTCATTATAAAGGAAAATGCACTGTGAAAACAGGAGAGTTTAACGAATTAAAACCACGCTGCTCGATGCTTTTGGAAGCTGGATTGAGTGCAGAGATTATTTAAAACCACTCAAAGTACAATCCAGAAATAATTACGGCTATTATTAGAATAATAAGAACAGTTATAATGAAACCTGCGCCAAAGCGGGTTTTTTTATTGTCTTGAAGAATGTAATCCCTTTCTTTCTCATTATCAGCATCTTTTACTATTTTGGTCATAATGGATGGTTTTTATATGTCCAAAATACTTAAAAAACCTGAGATTTTTGTGAAAAATAAGCCATAAAAAAACCACGTTAAAAAAAACGTGGTTTTTTATTAGTGACCTTGCCAGGATTCAAACCTGGAACCTCCTGAGCCGTAATCAGGTGCGCTATTCAGTTGCGCCACAAGGCCAAATTAATTTCGCTTTAAGCGGGTGCAAATATATTTCTTTTTAAATTGCAAGGCAAATTAATAATTGTAAAAAATGAATTTATCTGAATATATTAGAAATATTGAAGATTTTCCAAAAGCTGGAGTCCACTTTAAAGACATTACCCCATTGCTTGCAAATAGCCGTGCGATGGAAAGTTGCTTGCAGCAATTAATGGATCTTATTGGTACTCAAAAAATTGATAAGGTTGCCGCAATAGAATCTCGCGGATTTTTCTTCGGAACACTTTTGGCACAAAAATTAAATGCTGGATTTGTACCAATCAGAAAGCCTGGAAAGCTTCCTTACACTACATTAAAAGAGCCGTACAAATTAGAATATGGAATGGATGCTCTTGAAATTCATGAAGATGCAATTAAAAAAGGAGAGCGGGTTTTGTTGCACGACGACGTTTTGGCCACCGGCGGCACCGCAAGGGCAGCATGCAATTTAATAGAAAATTTAGGTGGGGAAATTGTGCAGTGTAATTTTTTGATTGAACTTGAATTTTTGAATGGAATCAAAAAACTGCGTAATCATTCAGTCCAATCATTGTTGAAATATTAATCCAAAGCGTTTTTGGTCACCCACAATCTATAGCCAAATAGCGCCATTTGAAGTTTTGAGGCCTTGGCAAGATCCACTTCCTCCTTTGTAAGGCTCGGTAAAATTTTCTTATTTGCTTTTGCTAGAAATTTAAAAAACTTCTTTTTCATCTCGATTTAAATTTCTTTTAAAGTTAAGCATCGCGATAGTTTTTTATTTAAAAAGTATGTTAAAAACTATTCTGAGCTTTTCATAATTGTGTGCTGTTTATCTACAGCCACAGTAATATCTTTTATGGCCTCTTTGCCATTGCCAAATGATGATGAAGAAACCGATCCGTTTTGATTGTCAATAAAAATAGAAATATGTGTTATTTCATTTTTGTCATTTCGCTCTAAATTTTTGTAATAAAATGAAATGTTTTCCATAGCATAACTATTTTGAAGTTTAAGTAGTTCTGAATCAGTTGTATTCTTAGTTATGGATTGCGAAATTGCGTTAAAACTTGTGGCGCTTTCTACTTGAGGATGATTTAAAATTCTTATGCTATCGCTGCGTTTTTGCATGCGCTTTTCCATTTTAGCCTGTCTTTCTTTCATCGCTTTCATGTGTTCTTCCATTTCCTTCTCCATTTTATCGCTCCTTTCTTTCATGGCTTTCCTGCGATCATTATAGGATTTTTCATTGTCATCAGAAACTTTTCTTCCATTTTGTTGGCTTATAAATGCTTGGTTAGAACTACCAGCGCTTTTAACAGATATGCGACTGCCTTCCGAAACGATAATTATATCATTTATTGGTTTCTCGCTGCTTACACTGTATTTTCCGGAATTATTGTTCGCGTCTTTATAACCAATAGTGATAGAGGTAATTTCATTATCTTCATTATATACTACTCCTGAATATTCAAAACCCAACCCTTCATCCTTCATTTGTTTTTTGATTTTTTGAAGCTCTTCAAGTGTTGTTTTTTTTGTAATTACCGCGGTAATCTGCTTTTCTTTAACTGAATTTTTTTCTAATGTTGCGGTGTTCACATTTTTTTGACCGTATGAAAGAAGTGAAAAAGTGAAAATTAGCAAAACAGAAAAAAATGAAAGTTTTTGAAGTGCTCTCTTAATATTGGCTTCCATAACTATGTTTAAATTAAAAATTAGTCCAAAAAGATTGAATTGGGGACTGATAAACAGATTAAAAGTTTTGGGGATAGTAACAAATATACAACTAATTCTTTTTTGCATTTAGTATCTTCGCGGGCATTTATATTTCTATGGATTACTTACAGCTTTTTTTAGGTTTGGTTTTGTTGGTAGTTGGAGGCGAATTTTTAGTTCGTTCTTCTGTAGCGCTTTCTTTTAAACTTCATCTTTCTAAAATGGTTATAGGGCTTACGGTGGTTTCTTTTGCTACTTCCGCTCCAGAGCTATTGGTGAGCTTGCAGGCCGCGTTAAGTGGTTTTTCTGACATTTCCTTAGGGAATGTTATCGGATCAAATATCGCAAACATTGGATTAGTGCTCGGTATAACGGCAGTAATAGCCCCGTTGAGTATAGATAAAGATTTTTATAAACTGAATTGGCCCGTTATGATGGTCCTTTCCGTAGCTCTATATTTTATTTTGATGAGCGGCATGCAGATAACACGTTCTGAAGGGGTAGCGCTACTTCTGATGCTTTTTGTTTATCTCTGGATTTTAATAAAAAGAGCGAAAAAAGAAAGAGGGTCGGAACCTGAAGATGACGGTATTGACGAAGGACTCTCCAAAGCTTCAAATTTTAAGATCACGGTTTGGTTATTAATAGGAGGACTGGCGTTATATGCAGGAAGTGAGTTTTTGGTCGGGGGAGCAGTTTCACTGGCGAAAGGATTTGGTATAAGCGAGCGCGTAATTGCCGTAACTATGATTGCTGTAGGCACAAGCATTCCAGAACTTGCAGCTTCTGTGATTGCGGCCCTTAAAAAAGAGAAAGCCATTTCCCTTGGAAATCTTATTGGTTCAAATATCTTCAACATTTCATCGGTTTTGGGCATTACTGCTATTATCCAACCTATAGCTGTGAAAAGCAAGGAAGTGCTTACCAATGATATTTTTTGGATGATTGGTTTCGCAGCGGTTTTACTTCCGTTAGCATTTCTTCCAAAATCCTATCAACTTGGAAGAAAAAGAGGACTTTTATTGGTTGTGGCCTATGCGATTTTTATAGGAATGACAATTTTAAAATAAAAGCAAATAAGTTTTACCCCTATTTTTTAGGGGGTGTTCATAAATATTTATACAAAAATGTAAATTAATTGGTATAATTTAGGGGGTGTGTTTGTGTTTTTTCTATTTTTGCACTGTCAAACTATAAAAACAAAAATATGCCCACTTTGCGATTTCATGCCATTAAAGAAACCTTTAACAGGGTTCCTGTGCCAGTTAATGAACCAGACAGACGTTCCGATATCTTCGGAAAAAATGTTTTTAATGAAACTGCTATGCGGCAGTATCTTACCAAAGATTCCTTTAAGAGTGTTATGGACGCCATTGAAAATGGATCCAAAATTGAACGCCACATAGCAGACCATATTTCAACTGGAATGAAAGAATGGGCTATAGCAAAAGGAGCAACACATTACACACACTGGTTTCAACCTTTAACAGGAGCTACGGCTGAAAAACATGACGCCTTTTTTGAAACAATGGAGAATGGCCAAGCTATTGAAAAGTTTGGTGGAGGCCAGTTGGTTCAGCAAGAACCGGATGCTTCCAGTTTTCCAAATGGCGGAATTAGAAATACTTTTGAAGCCCGTGGTTATACAGCTTGGGACCCAACTTCACCAGCTTTTATTTATGGAACCACTTTATGTATTCCTACTGTTTTTGTATCATATACAGGTGAAGCATTGGATTATAAAACTCCATTGCTACGCGCCCTGCAGGTTGTAGATGTCGCGGCAACTGCAGTGGCTAAATACTTTGATAAAAACGTAGTCAAGGTAAACGCAACTTTAGGTTGGGAGCAGGAGTATTTTTTGGTTGATAGCGCTTTGGCATTAAGTCGTCCGGATATTTCGTTAGCAGGTAGAACTTTGTTGGGACATTCCTCGGCAAAAGGACAACAGTTGGATGACCATTATTTTGGGTCAATCCCAGCGCGTGTTTTAAATTTCATGCGTCATTTGGAAACAGAATGTATGCTTTTGGGTATCCCTGTTAAAACACGCCATAATGAAGTTGCGCCAAACCAATTTGAATTGGCTCCAATATTTGAAGAAACTAATTTGGCAGTGGATCACAATTCCTTATTAATGGACTTGATGCATAAAATTGCTGATAAGCATAATTTTAAGGTTTTGTTTCACGAAAAGCCTTTTGCAAATGTAAACGGAAGTGGGAAGCATAACAATTGGTCTTTGGCAACCAATACTGGCGTTAACCTTCTTGGGCCTGGAAGCACACCAATGAAAAACCTCCAGTTTCTTACTTTTTTCATCAATACGCTTAAGGCCGTTAATGAACATGAAGAATTGATTAGAGCGTCTATTGCCAGCGCTAGTAACGATCACCGTTTAGGTGCTAATGAAGCTCCGCCGGCAATCATTTCTGCATTCATTGGCTCACAATTGACCGAAGTGCTGGATGAGTTGGAAAAGGTGACAAGCGGTAAACTTTCTCCACAAGAAAAAACCGACCTTAAACTTAATGTTGTTGGAAAAATTCCAGAAATATTATTAGATAACACCGATCGAAACAGAACTTCTCCCTTCGCTTTTACAGGTAACAAGTTTGAGTTTCGCGCTGTAGGTTCTACAGCCAATTGCGCCAATCCTATGACGGTTCTCAATGCAATTGTGGCAAGACAACTTATAGATTTCAAAGAGGAAGTTGATGCGCTTATCAAAGATAAGAAGATGAAAAAAGATGATGCCATCTTCAATGTTCTAAAAGAATATATAAAAGATTCAAAAAGAATTCGCTTTGAAGGTGATGGGTATGGAGAGGCTTGGGAGAAAGAAGCTAAAAAACGTGGATTGAGCAATCATAAAACTACTCCTCAGGCATTAAAGGCTAAAGTTTCTAAAAAGACTATTGCTCTATTTGAAGGCCTAGGCATTATGAGTAAAGTGGAACAGGAAGCCCGTTATGAAATTGAAATGGAGGATTACACCAAAAGAATCCAGATAGAAGGACGCATTCTGGGGGATATTGCCCGAAACCATGTAATTCCCACAGCAATTCAATATCAAAACGTATTGATAGAGAATGTACAGGGCTTAAAAAATATCTATGGAGCTGATTTCAAAAAGTTAGCTGGGGAGCAAATGCAACTTATTGAACAAATAAGTGAGCATATTGCTAAAATTAATAAAGGCATTACTGATATGATAAACGCTCGTAAAAAAGCAAACAAAATTGAGGATGCTGAAAAAAGCGCCATTGCTTATTGTGATGATGTTAAACCGTATTTTGAAATTATTCGCTACCATTGTGATAAATTGGAACTTTTGGTGGACGATGAAATTTGGCCCTTAACAAAATATAGAGAACTCTTGTTTACAAAGTAACTATTAGTCTATTTTATTTAAAGCCGTTCAATTTTTTGAACGGCTTTTTAATTTTTGTGTCACCCTAGATTTCGAAAGATTTTTTATTCTTTAAGTTAATTTGTGAGCAAAGTTTAGATGTAATTTAACAAAAAAATTACTTTAAATTTTTGATGAGAAAAAAAGTTAATTTTCTGGTTTACAGCTATAATTGTATAATTCAATTTTTATTTTTAACAAAATTTTAACATTTCATATTGAAATTAAATTTCGAGTATTTCATCGGTATTTTTCTATTCTTCATCGCAAAAACCATTAATTGATGTGGGAAAATACGTTAATTTCAAAAAAAGGTTCCCTCTGTTTAACAGTAGTGTTGGACATAATGTTGTTTAATAATATTTTTTCTTGCATCTTTGATATGTGATTGTTTGATAGTGATATCAGCACCACATCTCCTCAAAATTGTTAAAATACAAACCTATCCCTGGTAATTAAATTTTTTTGGTCTTAGACCCAAAGATTTAGCAACTTTAAAAATTTCCCCTAAATTCTAAAATGTATTTTTGGATACATTTTAAGCACAATCCCCTTTTAACGTATTATATAAATCATTTTACCGTGATTTATTATTTATCCAAGGAAGTAATTCCTTTGAGTGAAATGAATATTTTAACCAAATATATTTTAACCAAATATTAATCTTTAAATTTTTTAAATTATGAAAAAAGTAATTTTTTGCGCAGTAGCGCTATTTGTAGGTGGAATGACCTATGCTCAGGTGACTGATTCACAGGGAAATGTGGCGCCAGCTCCGAACAAGATTTCTGCTTTAGCAGGATCAGCTGCGGGAGCCAACACGGGATTATCCGTTCAAAACGGCCATGAAAACAAAGTACGTGTGCGTCAGGCCGGTACTTCACAGTCAGCCTATACCTTTCAGGATGACGGGACCACAGGTTTTGGTGAGAACCAAGCAGATGTTCGTCAAACTGGAGCCGTATCGGCAGCCAGTGGGGTAGCGAATGCTGCAGACGTAAGACAATCTGGTGCATTGAACAGTTCCGCTACCCGACAAGAAGGGGATGACAACAACGCTGTAACCAGACAAGGCCAAATAGATGGTTCCAGTACTGCGAACAAAGCTAGAATCCGTCAAGGTACAGGTCAGCAAGCACAAGAAAACTATGCTGCTATCGATCAAAATGGTGATAACAACTGGGCCTCAACCCAACAGACTTATGACAACAGTGAGGCTTGGACGCAACAAACAGGAGACAATAACAAGTCCATGATTGTTCAAGATGCTGGTCCTAACCAAACTGATGGTCATTTTGCTGTGAACGAACAAGAAGGTGATCGTAATGAATCTTCTATCGGTCAATCAGGTAATGGTGCTCGTAACTCAGCTCGTGCTATTCAAGGAGGAAATGATAACCAAGCTAAGCAAAGTCAATATGCAACAGATGGTACTGGTGGTACTGGAAATTCTGCGGGTATAGACCAAGGAATAGATGGTGCTAGAAGATCTGTTGCAGCTCCAGAAGCTATTACTCAATGGAGTGCTGTTGCCGCAAATGTAGATGGAAACGCTGGAAGTCTTGGATACGTTCCACCAACGGAAGGAAATAAAGCTACCCAAACTCAAGTTGGAGCTGGTAATAGTGCCGGTATCTTTCAACTAGGTGGAAGTGTAGGCTATAGTAATTATGGTGAGCAAGTTCAAACAGGTGATGATAACAATGCCGGTATGGTTCAGGCACATTACTTTGACGGTAATAATTCTAACTATGCGAAACAAGAGCAAGATGGTGCTACCAACACTGCAGGTTTAGCCCAAGAAGGATCTGGACATAAGTCTTATCAAAACCAAGTTGGTGATGATAATATTTCTTTAGCATACCAACAAGGTAAAGACCATATGTTGAATACACACCAGATGGGTGATGGGAACGTTGCTTATGCTACTCAAAGTGGTGCTGAAAACAGAGCTTTAATAGTTCAGCATGATGGACAAAGCTATACCGTTGAGCAAAACAAAGGTATAGGTAATACTGATTTTTCAGTTGGTGGAAACCAAGCTAACATACTTCAAATGGGGCCTGATGGAGACTTTGGAGCTGGAGCAATTGACTGCGGTTTCGATGAGCCAATGGATCTAGACATGGATTATGATTTCCCAGGTGTTGACTTAGGTGATATCTGCGGAGGTTGCTAGAATAAAACTTTGTTAATATAGATAAAAATGCAGGCTTAATTTATAGGCCTGCATTTATTTTTTAACAAAATTTTAACATTTCATGTTAAAATTAAATATAGAGTATTTCATCGGTATTTTTCTATTCTTCATCGCAAAAATCATTAATTGATGTGGGAAAATACGTTAATTTAAAAAAAAGGGTTCCCTCTGTTTAACAGTAGTGTTGGACATAATGTTGGTCGTTAATATTTTTTCTTGCATCTTTGATATGTGATTGATTGATAGTGATATCAGAACCACATCTCCTCAAAATAGTTAAAATACAAACCTATCCCTGGTAATTGAATTTTTTGGTCTTAGATCAAATGATTTAACATCTTTAAAAATTTCCCCTAAATTCTAAAATGTATTTTGGATACATTTTAAGCACAATCCCCTTTTAACATATTTATACAAATCATTTTACCGTGATTTATTATTTATCCAAGGAAGTAATTCCTTGCCGAGGACTGAATAATTTTTAACCAAATATATTTTAACCAAATATTAATCTTTAAATCTTTAAATTATGAAAAAAGTAATTTTTTGCGCAGTAGCGCTATTTGTAGGTGGAATGACCTATGCTCAGGTAACTGATGCAGACGGCAATTCCTCACCAACTCCTAATGTGATTGCTCCAATATCTGGATCAGCCGCGGGGGCCAATACAGGACTATCCGTTCAGAACGGCCATGAAAACAAAGTGCGTGTGCGTCAGGCCGGTACTTCACAATCTGTTTATACTTTTCAGGATGACGGTACCACAGGTTTTGGTGAGAACAAAGCAGATGTTCGCCAGACTGGAGCCGTATCATCGGCCAGTGGAGTTGAGAATGCTGCAGACGTAAGACAATCCGGTGCATTGAACAGCTCCGCTACGCGCCAAGAGGGTGATGGTAACGACGCTGTAACCAGACAGGGCCAATTGGATGGTTCCAGTACTGCGAACAAAGCTAAAATCCGTCAAGGAACAGGGCAACAAGCACAGGATAACTATGCTGCCATAGACCAAAATGGTGACAACAACTGGGCCTCAACCCAACAGACTTATGACAACAGTGATGCTTGGACGCAACAAACTGGAGACAATAACAAATCCATGATCCTACAGGATGCGGGTCCAAACCAAACTGACGGTCACTACGCAATGAACCAACAGGAAGGAAATGAAAACGAATCCTTTATCAGTCAGCAAGGTAACGGTGCGCGTAACTCGGCACGTACTTATCAAGTAGGAGACGGTCACCAAGCTAAGCAATATCAGACTGCTACTGCCGGTAGTGGATCTGGAAATGATGCTGGTATTCACCAAGGAAATCAATCTGGATCAACTTTAAGTAATGTAGCTCAAGAATCTTTAACACAACGGATTGCCGTTATTAATGATGTGGATGCATCTGCTAATCCTGTTTACTACTCTCCGCCAAGTGATTATAGCAAAGCTTTACAGGTTCAGGTTGGTGATGACAACAGCGCTGGTATGTATCAGATAGGAGGAGATGCAGTTGGCTCTAATTATGGCGAACAGGTTCAAGAAGGTAATGATAATGCTGCTGGTATGACGCAATCAATGCATAACTTAGGTGAAGCTTCTAACTATGCTAAGCAAGATCAAGATGGTGATGGCAATATTTCTGGTTTAGTTCAACAAGGTTCAGACAACAAGTCTTACCAAGCTCAAACAGGAAATGATAATAAATCTTTAGCTCACCAAGCTGGTTCTGGTCATAAATTGAACACGCACCAATTTGGGGATGGTAGTGTTGCCCATGCTGCACAGCACGGAGCAGAAAACAGAGCTTTAATCGTTCAGCATGATGGACAAAGCTATACCGTTGAGCAAAACAAGAATTTAGGTGTACTAGATCGTTCTGCTGGTGGAAACCAAGCCAACATTCTTCAAATGGGTCCTGGTGGAGACTTTGGAGCTGGTGCAGTTGATTGTGATTTTGATGAGCCAGTTAATTTGGATATGAATTATGATTTCCCAGGTGTAAGTTTAGATGATATCTGCGGAGGCTGCTAGAATAAAACTTTATTAATACAGATAAAAATACAGGCTTATTTTTATGGGCCTGTATTTTTATTTAACACAAATTTAACATTTTGTATTAAAATTAGGTATCGTGTAGTTCATCGATAATTCTTTATTCTTAATCCTAGAAACTTTCAATTATTTGCAGGAAAAACCCTTTTTCTTAATGGGGGATTTCCCCCTTTTTAGCCTTCACTACCAGTAAAGTGTTGTTTATGAGTATTTTTTATTGCATCTTTGAGTTGTGATTTATTGATAGTGATATCAGAACCACATCTCCTCAAAATAGTTAAAATACAAACCTATCCCTGGTAATTGAATTTTTTGGTCTTAGATCAAATGATTTAACATCTTTAAAAATTTCCCCTAAATTCTAAAATGTATTTTGGATACATTTTAAGCACAATCCCCTTTTAACATATTTATACAAATCATTTTACCGTGATTTATTATTTATCCAAGGAAGTAATTCCTTGCCGAGGACTGAATAATTTTTAACCAAATATATTTTAACCAAATATTAATCTTTAAATCTTTAAATTATGAAAAAAGTAATTTTTTGCGCAGTAGCGCTATTTGTAGGTGGAATGACCTATGCTCAGGTAACTGATGCAGACGGCAATTCCTCACCAACTCCTAATGTGATTGCTCCAATATCTGGATCAGCCGCGGGGGCCAATACAGGACTATCCGTTCAGAACGGCCATGAAAACAAAGTGCGTGTGCGTCAGGCCGGTACTTCACAATCTGTTTATACTTTTCAGGATGACGGTACCACAGGTTTTGGTGAGAACAAAGCAGATGTTCGCCAGACTGGAGCCGTATCATCGGCCAGTGGAGTTGAGAATGCTGCAGACGTAAGACAATCCGGTGCATTGAACAGCTCCGCTACGCGCCAAGAGGGTGATGGTAACGACGCTGTAACCAGACAGGGCCAATTGGATGGTTCCAGTACTGCGAACAAAGCTAAAATCCGTCAAGGAACAGGGCAACAAGCACAGGATAACTATGCTGCCATAGACCAAAATGGTGACAACAACTGGGCCTCAACCCAACAGACTTATGACAACAGTGATGCTTGGACGCAACAAACTGGAGACAATAACAAATCCATGATCCTACAGGATGCGGGTCCAAACCAAACTGACGGTCACTACGCAATGAACCAACAGGAAGGAAATGAAAACGAATCCTTTATCAGTCAGCAAGGTAACGGTGCTCGTAACGCTGCTCGTGCATATCAAGCGGGTGAAAGCAATCAAGCTAAGCAATATCAAACTGCTACTGCCGGTAGTGGATCTGCAAATGATGCTGGTATTCAGCAAGGAATTGGTGTTGGTGGAGGATATTTGACTGTTGCAGCTGAGGCTACTACTCAATGGGTTAATGTTATAAATAATGTAGACCCTAGCTCTAACCCACTTCCTTATTATGCCCCAAGCGATTTTAATAAAGCTTTACAGGTACAGGTAGGTGATGACAACAGCGCTGGTATTTTGCAAGTTGGTGGAGGTGACCTTGGAAGTAACTACGGTGAACAAAATCAAGATGGAAATGGAAATAATGCAGGTATGGTACAGTCACATTATTATTCAGGTGATGTTTCTAACTATGCTAAACAAGAACAGGATGGTAATGATAACACTGCTGGTTTGGTTCAACAAGGTTCTAACAATAAGTCTTACCAAGCTCAAGATGGAGATTTAAATACTTCTTTAGCTCACCAAGCTGGTTCTGGGCACAAATTGAACACGCACCAATTTGGTGATGGTAGTGTTGCCCATGCTGCGCAACACGGAGCAGATAACAGAGCTCTAATAGTTCAATACGACGGACAAAGCTATAGTGTTCAACAAAATATGAACTTAGGAGTACAAGACCTTTCGGCTGGTGGAAACCAAGCTAATATTCTTCAAATGGGTCCTGATGGAGACTTTGGAGCTGGAGCAGTTGATTGTGATTTTGATGAGCCAGTTAATTTGGATATGAATTATAATTTCCCAGGTGTAAGTTTAGATGATATCTGCGGAGGCTGCTAAAACTCAATAATTAATAGACTTGCCCATTCCTTGTGGATGGGTGAGTTTTTTAAGTATGATTTATAGTTCGCTTTTAATTTAAAACCCAAAACTTATAATATGAAAAAATTAATATTCAGTGCTATTGCACTTTTGGCTGGAACTTTTGCATTTGCGCAATTAAACCCAGCTCCTTACGGACCACAATATGTTGGTCCTGCGCCTACGGCTTCGTTACAGCCAGCGCTTCCAGGAGCTGCTTCAGGAGCAAATACAGGTCTTTCAGTACAAAATGGAAATGCCAATAAAGTGCGTGTGCAACAAGCCGGAACATCACAGTCCGTTTACACATTTCAAGATGATGGAAATGGTACGGGCGGTAATCATGCCAAAGTGATGCAGACTGGTGCAGTGCAGGCGATAAGCGGTGTGGAAAATGCTGCTGAGGTATTGCAATCTGGCTCTGATAACAGATCGCAAACCAAACAAAAAGGAGATTATAATAGTGCTATAACACGTCAAGGTCAAAATGATTTGTCGAGCTCTGGCAACAAGGCAGGTATTCGTCAAGGAACAGGGCAGCAAGCTGAAAATAATGTTGCTGTTATTGATCAGGACGGTGAAAATAACGAAGGTTCAATACAGCAGACTTATGACAATAGTGAAGCTTGGACCATTCAAAGTGGTACTGCAAATCAATCTATGGTAAATCAAAATGCTGGGCCAAATGGAACTGCGGGCCATTACGCTTATACAGAGCAATTAGGTGATGATAACCAAAATGCAATTATACAAAGTGGTGATGGTCAATCTAACTGGGCTTTTGCATACCAAACAGGTGATAATAACTTGTCTAAACAAGTTCAAGATCAAGCTGATGCAGTAGGTTCTGGATTCGTAAATTATGCAATGGTAGATCAAGGTAGCATGAAAGACGGTTTAATATCAGATATTAAAACATCTTTAGATGCAGTTGACTCCAGAATTAATGACGACGCTTTAAATCCTTCAACTACAAATTCTGTAGCCATTCAAAACCAAGAAGGTGGTGATTTGGATGCTGAATCACACCAATTTGGTAATGCTAATCATTCAGAGCAATATCAGTCTGGTTATGGAAACGATGCTTATATGTTGCAGAATTCTTACGGTACAGGAAACTATGGAAGACAAGACCAAATTGGTACTCAAAGTATTGCTGGTCTAGCTCAGTCTGGTAGTGGTAACAAAGCATGGCAACGCCAAGCGGATGACAATAATATTGTAATGTCAACGCAGGTTGGTAATGGCAATTTGTTGAATACTTTTCAGGATGGAAACGGCAACAGAGGTATAACCTCACAATATGGCACTGACAATGCAGCGCTTTTAGTACAAAGAGGAGGTCATAGCTATACTATTGAACAAGATGGCACTGGAAACCAAGCTAATATTTTACAATTGGGTCCAAATGGCAACTTTAATACTGATGGAATAGACTGTAGCTTTTTAGATCCAAACAACCCTACAATTAATTATCCGGATTTAGATTTTAATCTATCTGATATTTGTTCAGGTTGTTAATAGCCCAATTTGCTATTTTTTAGATAAATACAAAGGAGGGTGAATACAAGCCCTCCTTTTCACATAATTTTAATATCTTTATAATTATGAAAACAATATATAAACAAACAGTTTTTATTTTAACATTTTTTCTCTTCAGCCATGTGGCTTTTTCACAGACATATGGAGCAGATGACAAAGATCCTATAGTTTTAGAAGGTGAAAATATAACGCCTCTTATGTTGGCCAACTTAGGAATTATAAGTGCTCCAAATCCTAAAAATGCTTTAATTGAAGGAAATTCCGTGTCTGTTCAACAAATAGGTGAATATAATACTTCTGATATTCGAACTAACACAAACGCCAGTGAGATTAATCTTCTTCAAAACGGAAACTCAAACGACACAAAATTAGAATACACGGCAAATACTGCTGTTGCCGATTTAGTTCAAAACGGAAACAACAATCGTATAGTAGATTTTGTAAATAACCCAAACGCTGATATTTCTTTAGATTTGGAACAAAATGGAAATAATTATTTTGAGCGTGATGGTGTAAACGAGATTACAAAATCATTAAAATTTAGACAAACCGAAGGTTCACCCGACTTAATAATTAGAAGTTCTTATTAAATGATTCAATTTCAATTGTTCATACTTAAAAACCTGAAATACCTTACGCTTTCGTTAATTCTTTTTTTAAGCGTTAATATGAGCGCGCAATTTTACAATAAGGAATTTGCGGCCAAAATTTATGTGAAACAGGATAGTGAATTTTTTACATTTACTGCAACTGCCGAAAATCTAACTCCAACAGATGTTGATTTGAGATATGATTTTTCAGTTTTTAAAAAAGATAACAATAACAATACTTCAAAAAATAACCAATCCAATCGTCTCTTTTTAAAAGGAAACGAAAAAAAAATACTCTCTTCTGTTGCAATAAATTACAGTGAAGAAGGAAAAATTATATTACTACTCGTGTTATATGATATTGACGATAAGCCGGTAGGGCAGGATCGTATAGAGTTGAATTCAGACAATGGATATCAAAAGGTCGTAAAGGACGAGCTTTCTGTCAAGGAAAAGCAGGAGAATCGAGATGAAGCTGCTCCGCAGGACGGCGTAATTATAGGCGGCTTAGTACTGGAAAAGACATTAACTAAAGCAGGACGGGATTTTTATAAGTATTTTTATTCAGATTATTATAATCGACAAGTAAATACAAAAAAGAATATTTTTATTGAGGAAGTGCCTGGTAAGTTTAGAAATACAAGAATTTCCGTTAAAATTGATGATCAGTTATTATGGCAGTTTTTCTCACAACCAAAGAAGTCATTTTTGCAAAGTATGGCAAAGACTTCATTAGATCGTTGTATTGCTTACCTTCAAAGATTGGAAAAACAAAAAGATGACACTTTAAAGCGCTATTAAAATGAAAAAATCTAAACTATTTTTGCCTATAATCATTATGCTGTTTTTTGCAACAGCTGGTTTTGCACAGCAGTTTTCCTATAAGCCATTAAATCCTGCGTTTGGAGGTGATACTTTTAATTATAACTGGCTGCTAAGTTCCGCAACTTCACAAAATAAACTTACAGCTCCAACCAACCCACGCGATCAAGAATCTGAATTGAAACAGTTTGGGTCAAATCTTAACCGTCAACTGTTAAGTCAAATCTCTCGTATACTTTTACAGCAACAGATAGGTGGATTGGGAGATTTTAATCAGGAAGGAAGTTTTACTTACGGCACTTTGAATGTTGAAATATACCAATCTGATGAAGGGTTGGTCATTAATATCCTTGATACTTCCAATGGGGAAGAAACCCAAGTTATTGTCCCAAATTAAAAAAATAGATGAGAATATTTTATAAAGCAATTTTGTTGTTTGGATTTTTTTTATTTTCCTCATGCGCGGCTTATTTTAATCAACCAATGTTTCAAGAGCCGTCACGAACTGGAGAATTCTCTAAATCAACCAAAAAGTTATTAGATTTGCCGCCAGCTGCAGAACCTCTAGAGGTTGGAGTTTATAACTTCAGCGATCAAACAGGGCAATATAAGGCAGTAGAAACCGGAAGCACTTTTAGTACAGCAATTTCCCAAGGCGGAACTACTATGCTTATAAAAGCTTTGGAAGATTCTGGATGGTTTATACCATTGGAAAGAGAGAATTTTAACAATCTTTCTACGGAACGTAACATAATCCGCAATACCAAACAAGAATATATTAAAAATTTAAATCCCAATGAACCTCCCTTGCCACCTCTTTTATATGCAGGTCTTTTATTGGAAGGTGGTGTAATATCATATGACACTAATATTATTACTGGTGGAATAGGAGCTCGTTATTTTGGCTTGGGCGGATCGGCAAAATATAGACAGGATAGAATAACTATTTATTTGCGAGCGGTTTCAACCAATAATGGTGAAATTTTAAAAACAGTATATGTTTCCAAAACAATTCTTTCACAGGCCATTGATGCAAGTTTTTTCCGTTTTGTGAAATTTCAAAGATTATTGGAAGCTGAAACTGGGGTGACCCAAAATGAACCCGTTCAATTAGCTATGAAAGATGCTATTGAAAAAGCGGTTCATGACCTTATAATTGAAGGCATTCAAAAACAATTTTGGAGCTCACAAGGAGGAAAAGAAGTAAATGATCAATTAGTTGCAGATTATCTTGCGGAAAAAGAAAAAGATGAGTCAACGTTATTGCTTGATAGATTGCAAGTAGATAGAGAAGCTCTAAATTCATTAGGGATTTCTGTAGGAGGTAATTTGCCAGATAACGATTATTCTACACAGAATTTAGGGTTTTTAGGTAGACTGGAATATCAAAGACATTTTGGACGTTTTTTTAATGTAAATCTAATGGCATCCGTTTTTAAAATTGATAATGGAGTACAATATGACAATGTTTTTGGGAGCTTAAATATTAATGGACAATTTGCACTTTTACCCAATGATAAGCTATCCCCATTTGTTTATGCGGGATCAGGAGTTATAATGAGTGCTCTTAATCCTATAGATAATTCTCTTGAGTTTGGCGAACCTTTTTTCAAAGTTCAATACGGCTTAGGTGTGGAATATTTCATTTCAAATAAAATTGGAATAAAATTATTCGGGGAGCATAATCTTGTTTTTACTGATAAGCTTGAGAAAGCCGTCAATGGAAAAAGAAATGATTATTATTACAATATAGGTTTGGGCTTAAATTATTATTTTAAGTTATAATTTTTTTTAATTGAATAACTGATGATGAACAAGTATAATATTTTCATTTGCGCTATTTTTCTGATTTCAATTTTTAGTTGTAGCGAAGATACTTTAGACGTTGTGCGCACAGGCCGTATCTCTGGAAAAGTTATAGACAAAGTGACTGGTGAACGCCTTAGTGGAGCAAAAATCACAACAAATCCTGCATCTACAACCGTGTTTTCTGATAGTTTGGGGAATTTTAAACTGAATGATATAATAGTGGACGACTATTCCGTGCAAGCTGAATTAGCGGGATATTCATCTGCATTTGAATCTACCACTGTTATTGAAGGTGTATTGTCTCAAGTATCGTTCGAGCTTACTGTTGCAAATACTGAAAACTTACCGCCTGTAGCACCTACATTAGTCTCACCAGAAGACGGAGCTGTAGATTTACCTCTTGAGGTTACATTTATTTGGGAATCTTCTGACCCTAATGGAGATGAACTTAATTATACTTTAGATCTAAGAAATGGATCAACAGACGAGATGCAAAATATTGAAGTTGGCCAAGACACAAGTTATACGGTCAGCAATCTTCAACTGGCAACTAAATATTTTTGGCAGGTAACAGTTTCAGATGGTAATAATGATCCTGTAAGTTCAATTATCAGTGAATTTAAAACTCTTACTTTACCTGACAATCCTTTTATTTTTGTGAAAAAAAAGAATGACAATTTGGTTATTTATTCTGGAGCAGAAGATATTGATGCAGGCAATGGGCAAGAACCTGATTTTAATGTTTTACAGCTAACGAGTGATAACGTTAATAGTTTTAAACCTCGGAAAAGTAATATACTAAATAGAATTGCATTTTTACGCAATTCAGGAGGAGCCACTCAAATATACACTATGAATTTTGATGGCACAGATGTACGTCAGATTACTAACCAAAGACCTTTGGCTGGTTTCCGGATTGAACAATTGAACTATACTTGGGCAAAAAACGATAGTAAACTATATTATCCACATTTTGATAAATTATATTCTATAAATCCAGATGGTACTGATAACAGATTGGAATATACAACAACTGATGGGTCTTTTATATCTGAAGTTGCTGTTCCAGAGTTTGATGAAGACTTGGTTCTGTTGAAAACGAATAATTCAAGTGGATATGAAGTTCGTATCTATACTGCTAGACTTTCTACAGGAATGGAAGAAAATGTAATTCTTGAAAATGTTGATGGGGCAGCAGGAGGAATTGATCTATCAGCAAATGCTGATAAAGTATTATACACTAGGGATGTTAGCGATGCGCAAAATTCTGCATATAGAATTTTTGAAAGCCGCATATTTCTTAAAACTATTGGAAATCCAGACCCAACAGTACAACTGGAAACGGATGTTTCGATAGGAGAGAATGATTTAGACGTAAGGTTTTCACCTTCGGAAGGCGGAGTAATATTTACAAGGGTGAAAAATAACGCCAATGCCACTCCTAATATTTATTCTATTCTTTTTGATGATAATCAGAATGATTTACTTTTATTTACAAATGCCTTCATGCCCGATTGGGAATAAATTTATAAAATTATTAAAAAACCCTAAAAGCCCACCTTTGTGGGCTTTTTTTTAATGCTTACTTTTGCATCATAACTTAATTCAATGAGCAAGGAAATTTCAAAACGTTACGCCCAAAGAGGTGTTTCTGCAGGCAAGGAAGATGTACACAACGCCATAAAAAATGTGGATAAAGGTCTTTTTCCAAAAGCATTCTGTAAGATTGTTCCAGATTATCTTTCAGGAGATGAGGACTATTGCTTGATTATGCATGCAGACGGGGCCGGCACAAAATCATCACTGGCTTATGCCTACTGGAAAGAAACAGGTGATTTGTCTGTTTGGAAAGGAATTGCACAAGATGCACTTATAATGAACATTGACGACCTTCTTTGTGTTGGTGCAGTTGATAATATTTTGCTCTCTTCAACAATTGGTAGAAATAAAAATTTAATTCCAGGGGAAGTAATTTCATCTATCATCAACGGTACTGAAACATTGATTGCTGAACTTAAGCAATACGGTGTTACAATTCATTCCACCGGTGGTGAAACTGCAGATGTTGGAGACCTTGTTAGAACCATAATTGTTGATTCCACGGTAACGGCCCGAATGAAGCGAAGCCAGGTTGTAGATAATGCAAATATTAAACCAGGAGACGTTATTGTTGGGTTAGCTTCCTTTGGTCAAGCTACTTATGAAAAGGAATACAACGGCGGAATGGGAAGCAATGGATTGACTTCTGCTAGACATGATGTTTTTGAAAAATATTTGGCTAAAAAATATCCAGAAAGTTTTGATGCTTCAGTTCCTGATGAACTTGTTTTTTCGGGTTCAAAAAAATTAGAGGATTCAGTGGCTGATAGCCCTTTAAACGCGGGTAAGCTTGTGCTTTCGCCAACGCGAACTTATGCTCCAATAATAAAGGAAATTTTATCACAATTCAGCAATAAGGAAATACATGGAATGATACATTGTAGTGGTGGAGCGCAGACTAAAATCCTTCATTTTGTTGAAAACCTCCATATCATCAAAGATAATATGTTTGAAATTCCGCCGCTATTCAAGCTTATTCAGTCTGAAAGCGGTACCGATTGGAAGGAGATGTATCAAGTGTTTAATATGGGGCACCGCATGGAACTTTATGTTCCCGAAGAAATTGCGAACTCTATTATAGAAATTTCTGAATCTTATAATGTGGAGGCTCAAATTGTGGGCAGGGTGGAAGCAGCTTCTTCTAAAAAATTGACTATCAAATCAGCAATGGGCGAATTTGTATATTAATATTTTCAATTATATTCGCAGATGATTTTGAGCTGATTAGGTTTCATTATCATATTATTGTGAGCGAATGTCAGGGAAAATTTTCTTCAAAAATTACAAAATAGGGCTAGGTATTCTGGCTGTTTTTTTTATCATTTTAAGTGTTACCCTTCACTTATTCCACAATTATTTTTTGTTTCGTTTATTGCGTGGCATTATTTGTTATACCACATTGGTTTACTTATTTATTGCACACGGAAAAAATATCCAAAAGTGGTTGGTTGGTTTTCTTTTCTTTTATGGCGCATCCAGCATTACAACGGTTTGGTATGAAAATGGGACTATGGCAAGTATTTCAATGATATTGAATTTCACAGCATTTTTGATGCTGCTTTGGTATATTGTTCCTAAATTCAATTTGAAAAATCTTACTAAAAAGTTCACTCTTCTTTTTATATTGATGATACTCGTGAATGGTTATTTGTTTTTTCAGTTAATTGAATTGATGAAAGAAATGACTTTAAATTATACCCAATACCTCTTTATGGTTTTGAGTGCTTTTTGTGGACTTTTATTGGCTTTTCTGTCGTTGTTCTACAATCATTTTTTCAATTCTAAGTTATCCATGAGCTTTACGCTTTTGGTTTTTCTGATCATTTTTGCTGAAATATTTAGGGGTATAGCATACTACGATCTTGGTCATAGTGCAGCTTTTGTGTACTTGGCGAGAATATTATTGGTTTTAAGCCTTTATACACTTGTACATTTTTCTTTTTTGGATTTAAAGAGTGTTAAAAGTATAAAAACTCTCACGACTTAAGAACACATATTTAATAGGACTAATATTCTATTTGGCATTTTTTCAAAATTGAAACCCGTGGCAATCGTTTCCATTCGCTTAAAAATTGTAAATTTGCACCCATTATAAAAACTATATGTTAGACAGGCTTCAAATTATAAAACAACGTTTTGACGAGGTGAGCGACCTTATTATTCAACCCGATATTATCAACGACCAAAAGCGGTATATTCAGTTGAATAAAGAATATAAGGATTTACGGGTTTTGATGGACAAACGCGCTGAATTTTTGGAACTTAATGATAATATTACAGAAGCCGAAGAAATATTAGCTGATGGAAGCGATGCCGAAATGGTTGAAATGGCAAAGTTGCAACTTGAGGAAGCAAATACCCGACTGCCTAAGTTGGAAGAAGAAATAAAATTTCTTTTGGTCCCTAAAGATCCCGAAGATGCTAAAAATGCCGTGATGGAAATTAGGGCTGGTACGGGTGGTGATGAGGCGAGTATTTTTGCGGGAGACCTTTTCAGAATGTACACCAAATATTGTGAAGGAAAGGGTTGGAAAACCAACGTAATGGATTTTAATGAGGGCACTAGTGGCGGTTTTAAGGAAGTTCAGTTTGAGATTGAAGGAGAAGATGTTTATGGAACGCTAAAGTTTGAGGCAGGTGTTCACCGTGTGCAACGTGTGCCACAGACTGAAACTCAAGGGCGTGTTCACACAAGTGCTGCAACGGTAATGGTTTTTCCTGAAGCGGAAGAATTTGATATTGAAGTGAACCCTAAAGATGTTCGAGTAGATTTCTTTTGCTCTTCTGGTCCTGGGGGACAATCTGTAAATACAACCTATTCTGCGGTGCGTTTAACTCACGTTCCAACTGGAATTGTGGCGCAGTGTCAAGATCAAAAATCGCAGCATAAAAATAAAGAGAAAGCATTTAAAGTGCTTCGTTCAAGATTGTATGATTTAGAACTTGCAAAAAAACAAGCAGAAGATGCTTTGAAACGCGGTTCAATGGTAACCAGTGGAGATAGAAGCGCAAAAATTAGAACCTACAATTATCCACAAGGACGCGTAACAGATCACAGAATTAACCTTACGCTGTACAATTTGGGTAATATTATGAACGGTGATGTTCAGGAAATAATTGACGAGCTTCAATTGGTTAGCAATACAGAAAAATTAAAGGAAACAGGCGAGACTTTTTAATCACTTAACCTTCTGAGATAAAAATAATGACTACAGAAAATTTAATTTCAGAAATTAGAAAGAAGAAATCCTTCCTATGTGTTGGGCTTGACGTTGACCTTGAAAAAATTCCTGAATTTCTTTTAAAAGAAGAGGATCCTATATTTTCTTTCAATAAAGCGATTATTGATGCTACCCATCAGTTTACGGTTGCCTATAAACCGAATACAGCTTTTTATGAAGCATATGGTTTAAAAGGATGGAAGTCACTTGAAAAAACCATTAAATATTTAAACGAAAACTATCCGGAAATTTTCACCATTGCTGATGCAAAACGTGGTGATATAGGCAATACCTCTTCACGATACGCCAAAGCTTTTTTTGAGGATTTGGGTTTCGACTCGATAACCGTTGCTCCATATATGGGAAAGGATTCTGTTGAACCTTTTCTCGCTTTTAAAAATAAACATACTATTTTACTTGCATTGACTTCTAATGAAGGCGCTTTTGATTTTCAAACTAAAAAAATTGGTGAAGAAGAATTGTATAAGCAAGTTTTAAAAACTTCAAAAGAATGGCATAATAGTGAAAACTTGATGTATGTGGTTGGCGCTACAAAGGCTGAGTATTTTGCAGACATTCGTAAAATTATTCCAAACAGTTTTTTATTGGTTCCGGGCGTAGGGGCTCAGGGAGGAAGCTTACGGGAAGTCTGTAAATACGGATTGGCTGAAAACATTGGGTTGCTAGTAAATTCTTCGCGAGGAATTATTTATGCTTCAAAAAACACTGATTTTGCAAAAGCAGCAGCAAAGGAAGCCAAAAACATGCAACTTGAAATGAAATCCATTCTCAATGGAATTTCTTGATCAATTAAATAGAACACTAAAACTTTCCAAAACTCCTTCGCGAATTGTTTCGCTGGTTCCTTCCCAAACTGAATTGTTGGTAGAAATTGGCTTGCGCAGCAATATTGTTGGCGTTACTAAATTCTGTGTCCATCCCTTAGATTTGCGAGGGGAAAAAACTATTGTAGGCGGAACCAAACAGGTCAATTATAGCAAGATTAAATCACTAAAACCAGATATAATTATTTGCAATAAAGAAGAAAACACTGAAGAAATGGTTCTTCATCTGAAAAGTATTGCTCCAGTTTGGGTTAGTGATATTTCAACAATTCCAGAGAGTATAGAAATGATTGAACGGCTTGGGGAAGTATTTAATGTTTCAGAAAAAGCTTCACGAATAATATCAAAAATTGAAGAAAAATTGGATGATTTTAAAGTTTATATAAAAGGTTTTTCTTCAAAAAAAGTTCTTTATTTAATATGGAAAGAACCTTATATGGCTGTTGGAAAGAAAACTTTCATTGATGCACTTTTGCATTTGAATAATTTTGAAAACATCATTACTGAAGAAAATTCCCGATATCCTGAAGTAACTCTGGAAGTTCTAAAAGAAGCAGAATTGATACTTCTTTCTACAGAACCATATCCATTTAGGCATAGTCACATTTTAGAATTACAAAATATAATTGATGGGGAGATAAAATTGGTAGATGGAGAATATTTTAGTTGGTATGGAAGTAGATTGGTAAAAGCTTTAGATTATTTCAGAACACTTCACCAATAAAAAGTATTACTTATCATTTCGTTGAAGAGAAAGGTATTTTATTTCTTGAAAAAGCTTATCGGCTTGATGGTGAATTTTTTCACTTTTATCAGTATCCTTTAATGCAGTTTCATAAGATCGCTTCATAAGAGAAGTATATCTTTCTTTCAATTTTTCAATTCTGGATTTTTTTCTGAACCAACTTATCATTTCTAACGCTATATTGTTGGAACAAAGATACTTTTGAAAAACAAAAGTTAATATTAAAGCAAGGTTAATGGTTTTATAAATCTATTGTAATTTAGGATACCTATTTTGAAAAACTAAAAATTAATTAGTCCTGTAAAGCAAAAACTTGTTTTAACAATGTTGTAGTTCGCGCTGAAAAATTGTTGCGAATGTCTTTTTCTTCAACACTTATCATTTTATAAACACCTTTGAGTGCTTCATTGGTAACATAATCAGTTAGGTCTGGGTTAACTTTGGTTACAAAAGGCACGGAGTTATATTTTGTAATTATATTACTCCAAATCTGATCGGCGCCTACTTTTGAAAATGAGTTTTTGATAACGGGATTGAACTTTGAATAAAGTGCGTTGTTGGTGCGTTGTTCCAAATAATTTGTGGCTGCATTATCAGGACCTAAAAGAATATTCTTTGCGTCTGTGAAAGTTATGCTTTTTACTGCACTAACAAATATGGGCGTAGCTTCTTTCACGGCATCCTCTGCGGCACGATTGAGCACCTTTAAGCCTTCATCTGCCAAACTGCCTAAACCAATATCACGCAGTGTTTGATCTACTTTCTGCAATTCTTGGGGCAACATAATTTTAACCAATTGATTTTTATAAAAACCATCTTTTTGGGTAAGCTTGGTTACCTGCTTGTCTATCCCAAAATCCAGTGCTTGGCGTAAACCATTTCCAATCATTGTAGGATCCATTCCAATCCCAGTTTGATTGGGGAGCGTATCAACCACTTGTTGTAATTCCGCACAGGAAATAAGAGTAAATATTGAACAGAATAAAAATATTTTTTTGAACCACATAGGTTTGAAATTTTAGTTTTTTCAAATATAAAAAAGGCCTTTCAATATTGAAGGGCCTTTTGGTAAAAAAGATTTTATTATATCTTATTTAAGAATCTTAACTGTTTTGAAGAATCTCCGATAGTTACTTTAACTAAGTAAGATCCCGAAGCAAGATTGGTCATATTAATAGTAGGAGAAATAGTTCCAGGATTTTGGTGAAGAACTACTCTTCCCAAGAAATCATATATAACAACATTGTCAATAACAGTACTAGACTTAATGTTCAATACGTCTTTTACTGGGTTAGGATATACAGAAAATTTATTTATAGTAAAATCTTGCACCCCTATTTGTGGAGAGCCCAGTACCACATCATCAATATACATCTCATTGTTGGCAGTTACTGAGTAAAAATCGAATGCAGCCAATTCTACAAAAACCTGGGAACCGAAAGCGAAAGGCTGATCAAACACGAACTGGATTTCATCGATAAACATATCCCAAACTTGGTTATCAAGATCATAAATGCAGGTAATTCTAAACCATTGATCTTCCGGATATATAAAAGATTGGTCAAAAGCTGAACAGTCCATCTCTCCTGAAACCATACCAAGACCTCCAGATGCACCATCACAGTTAAAGAAAACATGACCACCCATTAAAGCTTGGTTCCAAGGCATTCCATCTGGAGTAAGGGCAGCTTGCATATTGAAATATCCAGACTTTCCTGCTGGTATATAAGTGAAAAAATCCATTGTGTAAACACCGAATGTTGGGGTGGATAGAACCAATAACAATATTTCGTCAAATTCATTTCCTGATATATATAAGCTCTGTGAGCCAGAATTTGCTTCTAAATTTACAACACTTGCGCCGTCGCCATCAATCCCAGAGGAAGATCTCCAATAAGAAGCTTGCGAAGATATTGGACCCAAATTGTAAAATTCAAAATCATCAAATAACTCAAATTGAGCGTAAGATGAAAAGCTTAATACACCTAAAAGAAGTGCTAAAAGGTATTTTTTCCACATAATATTAAATTTTAATTGTTTAATACTGAGTCTTTAAGATACGAAAATATTATTTTGACTAAATATTTTAAATAGAATATTTATTATGCCATAACTTGCTTTTTAGCTTTGTTTTTAAAAATAAAAAAAGGCCCTTCAACTTGAAGGACCTTTTAAAAAAAGATTTTAGAATATCTTATTTAAGAATCTTAACTGTTTTTGAAGAATCTCCAATAGTTACTTTAACTAAATAAGACCCAGAAGCAAGATTACTCATATTGATAGCTGGAGAAATTGTTCCAGGGTTTTCCTGAAGAACTACTTTTCCTAAGATATCATATACAATAACGTTGTCAACAGCATTAATAGATTTGATGTTCAACATATCTTTAACTGGGTTTGGATATACAGAAAATTTGTTATCTGAAAATTCATCCACTCCAACGGTAATATTACCATTGTAAAGAACTACATCATCAATGTACATTTCGTTATGAGCAGTAGCTGAATAGAAATCAAGACCTGCCAATTCAATAAATACTTGTGTGTTAAATGCAAAAGGCTCTGCGAAAAAGAATTGAACATCATCAATGAACATATCCCAAGTTTCGTTGTCTAAGTCATAAACACAATCAACTTTAAACCATTGGTCTTCTGGGTAAGTAAAAGTTTGTGAAAAAATAGTACATTCTTGACCTGCTGGACTTTGATCAATAGCACCAAAACCACCTGAATTACCATCACAGTTAAAGAAAACATTTCCTCCCATTAAAGCTTGTACCCATGGAGATCCTTCTGGAGTTAATGCAGCTTGCATATTAAAATATCCTCCTTTTCCTTGAGGGATATATGCCATAAATTGAATAGTGTAAATTCCGCTAGTTGGAGCAGATGGTACCAAAAGCATTAAGTCTGTAGCTAAATTGCCAGGTATTAATACAGATTGTAACCCAGAGAAAGCTTCGTCATCTACAACGTTTGCCTCATCAGCGCCGCCATCAACACCACCCCAAGTTCTCCATTGTGGAGCTTGTGCGGAAATTGCACCCAAGTTGTATGATTCAAGATCATCAGTTAATTCTACTTGAGCATTTGATGTAAAACTAAATGCACCTAAAAGAAGAGCTAAAACGTAAATTTTTTTCATAATGTAATTTTTATTTGTTTAATATTAAAAGGGTTTTTGTTTGAAATAAAAAGGCTCTTCAATTGAAGAGCCTTTAAATAAAAGCTTTTTAAAAATTCTTTATTTAAGAACCTTAACTGTTTTTGAAGAATCTCCAATAGTTACTTTAACTAAGTAAGATCCAGAAGCAAGGTTGCTCATATTGATAGCTGGAGAAATTGTTCCAGGGTTTTCTTGAAGAACAACTTTTCCTAAAAGATCATATACAGTAACATTGTCTACAGTATTGCTAGATTTAATGTTTAGCATATCTTTAACTGGGTTTGGATATACAGAGAATTTGTCTGCTGAAAATTGATCCACTCCAAGGGTGATATCTCCATTATAAAGTGTAACATCATCAATGTACATTTCATTTAAAGCACTTGCTGAATAGAAATCAAGACCAGCCAATTCAATAAATACTTGTGTTCCAAAAGCAAAAGGATAAGCGAATACGAATTGAACTCCATCTATATACATATCCCAAGCTTGGTTGTCTATGTCATAAACGCAAGTTACTTCAAACCACTGATCTTCTGGATAAGTGAAAGTTTGATCAAAAACTGAACAGTCAATTACGCCAGTAACTCCTCCAATACCTCCAGAGGCACCATCACAGTTAAAGTAAACATTACCACCCATCAAAGCTTGAACCCAAGCACTTCCTTCAGGAGTAAGAGCAGCTTGCATGTTAAAATAACCAGCTTGTCCTGCAGGAATCAAAGCGTTAAATCGAATTGAGTAAACTCCGCTTATAGGTGCAGAAGGTACCAAAAGAATAAGATCTGTAAGTGCGTTGTCTGGTATTAAAACAGACTGTAATCCAGATAAAGACTCGTCATCAACAACGTTTGCGTCGTCAGAACCACCATCAACACCACTCCAAGGTCTCCATTGTGGAGCTTGAGCTGAAATAGGCCCTAAGTTATAAGATTCAAAATCATCAGTTAGCTCAGTTTGAGCGTATGATGAAAAACTAAATGCACCCAAAAGAAGTGCTAGAACGTAAATTTTTTTCATAATGTTAAATTTTTAATTGTTTAATATTGATGCCGCAAGATACAAAAATATTAAATTAATACAATACTTTTTTGAAATATTTATAATATCATTATTGCGCTAAAGTGTTATGTTCGTTACGTTTTAACTAAATTTGCATTTCATAAATCTAAGTAATACAAACTATGCAGCAGATAAATCCTTATAAACCAAAACATAAAGTTCGTATTGTTACGGCGGCATCTCTTTTTGATGGTCATGACGCAGCAATAAATATAATGCGCCGTATTATACAGTCCACGGGGGTTGAGGTGATTCACTTGGGGCACGATCGGAGTGTGGAAGAGGTTGTAAATACCGCCATTCAAGAAGATGCCAATGCAATTGCACTAACATCATATCAAGGAGGCCACAATGAATATTTTAAATATATGTATGATCTTTTGAAAGAAAAAGGTGCTGGCCATATTAAAATATTCGGCGGTGGCGGTGGCGTTATTCTTCCATCAGAAATAAAAGATTTGATGGATTATGGTATTACGCGTATATATACACCAGATGATGGAAGAGAACTTGGACTTCAAGGAATGATAAACAATTTGGTGGAACAATCTGATTTTGCTATAGGTGATGTGTTAAATGGTGAACTTCAGAAGCTTTCAAAGAAAGAAAATGGGGCAATTGCCCGAATTATTTCATCTGCAGAAAATTTTCCAGAAGTTGCAAAGGGAGCACTTGATGAAATTCACATTAAGAATAAAAAGAATACGACCCCGGTTTTGGGAATTACTGGAACGGGTGGCGCCGGAAAGTCTTCTTTAGTGGATGAATTGGTGCGTCGGTTTCTATTGGATTTTCCCAAAAAAACCATTGGGATTGTTTCGGTTGATCCTTCAAAAAGAAAAACGGGAGGAGCTTTGTTGGGTGACCGAATCCGGATGAATGCCATTAATTCGCCGAGAGTTTATATGCGTAGTTTAGCAACGCGCCAAAGCAATCTTGCACTCTCAAAATATGTTTCAGAAGCCATTGAAGTTTTGAAAGCTGCTGAATTTGATTTGATTATTCTTGAAACATCTGGGATAGGACAGAGCGATACTGAAATTTTGGAGCATAGTGATATTTCATTATACGTTATGACGCCAGAATTTGGTGCTGCTACCCAACTTGAAAAAATTGACATGCTTGATTTTGCAGATTTAGTAGCCATAAATAAATTTGATAAGCGAGGAGCTTTAGATGCCTTACGAGATGTAAAAAAACAGTACGTGCGAAACCATCTTCTTTGGGAAACACCGCAGGATGAATTGCCTGTTTACGGAACCATTGCTTCTCAGTTCAACGACCCGGGAATGAATAAGCTTTATAAAGCTGTGATGGAAAAAATTGTTGAAAAGACCAACGCAGACCTTAAAAGCGATTTGCACATTCCTGAAGAAATGGACGAAAAGGTTTTTGTAATTCCACCTTCACGTACACGTTATCTTTCAGAAATTTCGGAAAACAATAGAGCGTATGATAAAAAGGCTTCCGAACAGGCTGAAGTTGCTCAAAGACTGTACGGAATTTTCAAAACGATGGAATCCATTTCTGGAAAAAAACCTGAAATAGATAAAGCTGGAATTGTTTCAGAATCGATTGAGACTTCAGAAAAAAACAAAGCCTTGTTTAAATTATTGCTTGCTGAATTTGATCGTGAAAAGTTAAACTTAGACCCTTATAACTGGGAAGTTATTACAAGTTGGGATAAAAAGGTAAACAATTATAAAAATCCAATTTATAGTTTTAAAGTTAGAGGAAAAGAAATAAATATTGATACCCATACTGAATCACTTTCACACACCCAAATACCAAAAATAGCAATGCCTAAATATCAGGCCTGGGGCGATATATTGAATTGGACGTTGCAAGAGAATGTTCCGGGAGAATTTCCATATACTTCAGGTCTTTACCCTTTCAAAAGAACAGGAGAAGATCCTGCCCGTATGTTTGCTGGTGAGGGTGGTCCAGAGCGAACCAACCGTCGTTTTCATTATGTAAGTATGGGCTTGCCCGCTAAGCGCCTTTCCACTGCTTTTGACAGTGTTACATTATATGGAAACGATCCAGATCTTCGCCCCGATATATATGGGAAAATTGGGAATGCGGGAGTTTCCATTTGTTGTTTGGACGATGCCAAAAAACTTTATTCTGGATTTGATCTGAGTCATCCAATGACTTCGGTAAGTATGACCATAAATGGACCTGCTCCTATGTTGCTTGGTTTCTTTATGAATGCGGCTATTGACCAAAATTGTGAAAAATATATAATCGAAAACGGTCTAGAAGAAGAGGTTGAAAAGAAAATCAGTAAAATTTTTAAGGACAAAGGAGTTGAACGCCCAAAATATCACGGAGAATTTCCCGAAAGCAACAACGGTTTGGGATTGATGCTGCTTGGAGTTACTGGGGATCAAGTTTTGAAGGCTGATGTTTACAACAAAATTAAATACGAAACACTACAGCAGGTTCGCGGCACGGTTCAAGCAGATATTTTGAAAGAAGATCAAGCACAAAATACTTGTATATTTTCAACAGAATTCGCACTGAGATTGATGGGCGATGTGCAGGAATATTTTATTGAGAAAAAAGTTAGGAACTTTTATTCGGTTTCTATTAGCGGCTACCACATAGCTGAGGCTGGAGCGAACCCGATTACACAATTGGCATTTACATTAGCAAACGGCTTCACCTATGTAGAATATTATTTGAGCCGTGGAATGGACATCAACGAATTTGGCCCAAATCTTTCTTTTTTCTTCAGTAATGGCATAGATCCTGAATATGCAGTGATTGGGAGAGTGGCTCGAAAAATTTGGGCAAAGGCATTAAAGGAAAAGTATGGAGCCAATTCAAGGGCCCAAATGTTGAAATATCATATTCAAACTTCTGGGCGTTCTTTACATGCACAGGAAATTGATTTTAATGATATCCGCACTACGCTTCAAGCGCTATATGCAATTTATGACAATTGTAATTCATTGCATACCAATGCCTACGATGAAGCAATTACTACCCCTACTGAAGAAAGCGTACGCCGTGCGATGGCAATTCAATTAATAATAAATAAAGAACTCGGACTCGCCAAAAATGAAAATCCAATTCAAGGTTCGTTTATTATTGAAGAATTGACGGATCTTGTGGAAGAGGCGGTGCTAAAAGAATTTGATAGTATTACGGAACGTGGTGGAGTTTTGGGAGCGATGGAAACTATGTATCAGCGTAGCAAGATACAGGAAGAAAGTCTTTATTATGAAACTTTAAAACACAATGGAGATTTTCCTATTATTGGAGTGAATACCTTTTTAAGCAGTAAAGGTTCGCCCACAGTTCTGCCTGCAGAAGTAATTCGCGCTACTGAAGAAGAAAAGCAGGTTCAGATCCAAACACTTAAAAATCTTCAAAATATGTTTAGTGACAAAGCGATTTCTTCTATTGAAAAAGTAAAAGCTGCTGCAATTCACAATGAGAACATATTTGAAGAACTTATGGAAGCCACTAAAGTTTGCTCATTAGGGCAAATAACTGAGGCTCTTTTTGAGGTAGGTGGACAATATAGAAGAAACATGTAAAAAAGAGTTTAAAAAATTTTTCAAACACGACAAAAATACATATATTTGTGTCAAATGTCGCAATTGTGAAAAAATATAAAAACCATACAGATATAAATTTAGCCAAAGAACCAGAGGTTTTTTATTTAATAGATAATCCTTTTGATAGAATTGTAGGGGTGCTCGGAGGAACAAGTCAAGTTGGTCAAGTGGTGAATAGTGATATAGATCTTATTTCTATAACCCGAAAAGGTTTGCCTAAAAGTGTAGTTTATTCTTTATGTGAAGTTCTAGATATTTCCATGGAAAGGTTAAGCGATCTTATGCATATTTCTCACCGTACTTTACAGCGAAAGGCAGATGATGATTTATTAACTGTTTCAAGCACAGAACAGCTTTTTGAGATTGCTGAAGTGGTTTCAAAGGGTATTGAGGTTTTTGACACTCTTGATAATTTTAGAAATTGGCTTCACTCTACGCCTTATATTTTTAATGGTCAAAAGCCTTTGGATTTTTTAGATACAAGATTTGGCATTCAATATGTTAAAAATATTATTGGGCGCATTGCTCATGGAATTCCTTCTTAGCTGTGCGTATATATAGGATTGCTAAAACACAGTATATTAATGATTTGTCTGGCGAAGGCGCTAGATTATTTGGCGGCAGGTGGAATAAGGTTGGCGATGTTATGTTGTATTTTTCCCAAAATCTTTCCTTAAGCTTACTTGAAATTATTGTGCATGTGGAATATGCAAAGCTTCCTTTGGATTATTCTTTTTTGGAAGTTGAGATTCCTGATTCATCCATTAAAAACATTCAATCAATTGATTTTATAGAGCCTAAATGGAGTACCGAAGCAGCGGTGAACCAATTACAAATGTTGGGTTCCAATTGGCTTAAAAGAAAAGAAAGTTTGGCTATGAGAGTGCCTTCTGCCGTAATGCATCAAGAAAATAATATCCTGATTAACCCTTTACATAAGGACATTGCTAAGCTAAAAATTATTAAAATTGATAAAATGGATTTTGATCCGCGGTTGTTTCGATAATTAGTGGTAAGAATCTTCACCTCTTTCTTATATTCTCATATAAGTACTAAAGTGTTAAACGCCAGGTATGTTGGAGTTTCCTGAATTTTTTAAGCTCTTTGCGAAGCAGCGGTAGGAAATCCTTTCCATTGCTGTTTACTTTTTCTAAGCGTTCACAATTTTTATAAAGCAGATTTGAAAGGCGCATTACTGAAGCAATATATTTGTGTTTGTCTTCAGAAAAAAGTTGATTTTCAGCTTTGAGTATTTGCGGGCCCAATGAAATTGATTGCTGGACTATATCGCCTGTGAAATAAATGTTTGGGTTTTCCTTTCCATTTTTTTGCAGGTATGAAAGATCATGGCTCAAATAATTTGCAATATTTCTGGATAAAGAAAATATTTCTAATGATTTTTTATAAATAGCTGAATGGGGATCATTTCTAAATGAATGGGGCGACATTTTCTTTTTTTTAGCGAATCAAATTTAAGCACAAGCAATGTTTTTTCACAATCGATTTTAAAGTAAAAAGGTATATTTGCTTTAAATATTACTTTAATTTTGTTTAAAACTTTAATATGAGTATAGATTCTTTAAATTGGAAAATTTTAAAATGCCTTCAAAAAAATGCCCGTCAACCCAATACTGAAGTTGGAAGGCAAGTGGGCATCAGCTCCCCCGCAGTTTCGGAACGTATAAAGAAAATGGAAGATTCTGGAGTTATCAATGGCTATTTCACAATTGTGTCGCCTTTTGAGGCTGGCTATCAATTTAAGGCTATAATTACACTTCGCGCTTTTATGGGTAAATTGAAACCTTTTCTTGAAATTGTAAAAACGTATGATGAAGTTTTGAATTGCTACCGAATTACAGGAAATGAAAACATAGTGATGGAAGTAGTTTTGAAAAACCAGAAACATTTAGAAATCTTTATAGACCAGCTTATTGTTTATGGTGAAACAAAAACCCAAATTGTTCTTTCACACGTTGTTAAAAATAATGCTTTGAAGCCACTGAAATAATTTTTAACGTTGTTAAAAAAGTGATAATTGGTTTTGTTTTAAGATATGTCTTTGCTGTTTAAGTGTATTTTTAAAATAAAAAAATTAACCAACCATGAAAAATTACACAATCCATTTTTTAATTGTAACAATCCTTTCGGCATTATTAGGTTTTACTGGTTTAGACTTCCCTGGAGCAACATTCGTTAGACTTATCTGTCTTTTTGCTGGAATTGGACTTATGATTTCGTGTTTAGACGCCATTATAATTAGTCGAAAACGGAGAAAAGTCAAAAAGAAATCAGAATTGAAAAGTTAGATCAAATATTTTTGGTTTCAGATTTTTTCAATAAGAAATAAAGCCAAATAGTTAGGCCTGCAATAAATAAAAGGAATATAGAGAAAATAGTCCACGTTTTGAAATAGCCAAAACTATTCACCATATTCATACCTCCATTGTGCCCAATTAAATGTGCAAAACTGAAGCTCATACTATAAAAAGCCATATAGCTTCCTTTTCTTCCGTTGGGAGCCATTTCCAAAGCAAGCGCGTTTGAAAAAGGGAAACCTATCATTTCTCCCAATGTCATCAAAAACATGGCAATGACCAATATTCCGCTCCAACTTGTAAAATTTAAGACTAAAAAGCTGAGTCCCAAAAAGAAAATTCCCCAGAATGTGGCCATGGTTTTTGATATTTTCTTTCGGTCCAACCAAGCTATCAATGGCATCTCAAAAATTACTATTGTGGCGCCATTTATAAATAAAAGCCATCCAATAATGTCTTCAGAAAGAAAATGTGCTTTCTCATAATATACAGGCATCACTGAAAAATATTGCACAAAAGCCAGACTGTTTGCTACCATAATGATGAAAAACATAATAAATAGTTTGTTCAAATAGGGTGGAACTCCTTCTTTTATTAAAATGGTTTTTTCAACATTTGTGTCTTTTTGTTTTTTCGGTTTTAAAAGGAGAAAAACTCCCAAAGATGCAAGCATACAGGTCAAGCCATCTATCCAAAACAATGAAGTGTAGTTTATATGAGCAATAATCAGCCCTCCAACTAATGGTCCTATTGAAAAGCCTAAATTTATGGCTAGCCGGATTAGTGTGATGCTTCGGGTAGTGTTTCCAGGACGGCTATAAGTATCTGCAGCAACAAATATTGCAGGGCGACCTGCGTCTGCCATCATTGTTAAAACGAAAATACCAATGCAAAAACCATGAAAGCTATTTATAAACTGAAGTAAAATAAACCCAACTCCGCCTAAAAAGAGACTGCCGAGAATAACTTTATAAAAACCAATGCTATCTGTCAATTTTCCGCCTATAAATGTTCCGAACAAAGAACCTAGCCCAAAGCAGGACATTATCCAACCTACTTGCGGCAGTGTGAAACCTTCAACATTAATTAGGTATAGCGACAAAAATGGAATTACCATCGCCCCAGCACGATTGATGAAGGTCACCAAGGACAATAGCCAGATCTCACGGGAAAGTCCGCGAAAATTTGCTAAATAGTTGGTGTAAATTTTTTTCATAATTGGTTAATGGCATAAATGTAAAACGTCCCGGTTGAAGCCGGGACGTTTTACTATTGAATAAAATTATTTCTATATAATCAATACATACATCGCCGACATTTCTTTCCAGAAATGACCTGGGTTGGTTGACAGGTGTATGTTCTATTTTTCATTTTTTTGTTTTAATTTAAAACCAAATGTAGTGAAAAAATCTAATTAAAATTAAAATGCAAAACTAATTGTCTTTTTCTATTTTTACGAAAAACTAATCATGAAGCATTTATCTTTTTTTTCGCTTTTGCTTTTCAGTATTGTTGTTTCCGCTCAAGACGAAAATCTTATTTCCAAAAGCAAAGCCGCACAGATAGAATTAAATGAAGAATTCAGCAATCCCGAAACCACGATTTTGGAGCCCGAGGATTTTAAAGATTTTCACGGTTTGGAATTCTATCCAATCAATGAAAAATTTATTGTGGAAGCCAAATTTGTTCGGACTCCAGATGAAAAACCGTTTTTGATGCCAACAACCACTTCGCGAACTCCGGAATATGTTAAATATGGCGAAGCCCATTTTTCATTGGACGGAAAAGATTTTGTGCTGAATCTTTTCAAAAGCACACAACCATACGATGAACCGGGTTATGAAGATTATTTGTTCCTTCCCTTTACAGATTTAACTAGTGGGGACGGTTCCTACGGTGGCGGCAGATTTTTGGACCAACGAATTCCAGAAGGAAATACAATTATTATAGATTTCAATAAGGCTTATAATCCATACTGTGCCTATAGTGCCCGTTTTTCTTGCCCTATCCCTCCAAAAGAGAACGATCTTTTGATTAGGATTGAAGCGGGAGTAAAAGATTTTGGAAAACATTAAAAGTACTTCACGAGCCACATTCCCAAAAAGACCATTGCAAAACCCACTACAAAACTTGCAATGGTATAAAGCGCAAAAGACATAAAGTCGCCACTTTTTAAAAAAATGTGGTTTTCATAGGCAAAAGTTGAGAAGGTTGTAAAACCGCCACAAAAGCCGGTTGCCAAAAACAGGACTGTATTTTCGGAAAGGGTTTCATTTTTTAAGGCTAGCCCGAGTATAATTCCTATTAATAAACTTCCCAATATATTCGCGGCAAAAGTACCGTAGGGAATGCCAGTTTCATAATTATTCAAATATTTTGAAAATCCATATCTAAGAGTGCTTCCAAAACCACCACCAATAAAAACGAGTGCTAATTGCTTCATCTAAATGCCTTCTTCAACGGGTTCTGGTGCTATAATTATAGGAATGTAAACTTCCGTCAACCACGCTGCCGGATTTGGAGTTGTTTCTGGGTCGGTCATATAAACCTCGAACATTTTTCCGTTTGGGTCAATTTGGTGGCCATTTTTTTCTATGTATTGCCTTCCTTTTGTATAAGCCTCGGGAAGATGGTCATAATTTCCTTTTAATGAAATTTTTACAGCCGATACTGGCTCCATAAACCCACAAACCACGGGGCTTCCTTCGGGTGTAATTACTTGTTCTTTTACAGGAACGCCTGTTGAAAAGATAACCGTTCCGTTTGCGTTGTCAATTTCATTATAGATAGTGAATGGCTTTCCGGCCATATTTAGGCTGTTTTTCGCAATAAAGCCCATCACCACATCCATCATCGGTTTCATTTTTTCGTCGAGCTCGTCCAGTTTTGCTACTGAAGTTGTGTACATATAATAGCCGCCGCCGTACTGGGTTACACCATCAACGTTTATGGAATATTGTTTCATGTCTTCGGCTACTTCGGTAGCGATTCCTTCCAGTCCTGCTTTGTTCATTTTGTGCATTTCCGCATCAAAGTCCATTCCGCTCAAAGAATAATAGGCTTTATCAATCAAGGTATGTTCGCCTTTCATTCCCCAGGTTACTTTGGTTCCGCCTTCTACTTCCTCAAAAGTCCAATACACTTTTGGATGTCTTTCGCCACCTGGAGTATCCAACGTTAAATCTTGCTCTATTTCTTTATTCGGAATCACTTTCGTCGTGGTCATAGAACCGCTCATATCGCCGTCCCAGGAATAGGAGGCACCTTCACCTGATGTTTTTTCTGCATAGGTATAAGTTATTGTAGAGTCTTCTTTTTTCCAAGGACCCCACTTTTCCCAGCTTTTATAATCATTCACTTTATTGAAAACAACTTCCGGCGGCGCTTGAATAAACATGGAATCCTGAATATCGTAGGTTCCTTCCTTCGTTCCAAAATAAATGGCGCTGCCAATAATTATAAGAAGAATAAGAAAGAGTAAGTATTTTATTATTTTCATGTTATAGCGAGGTGTTGATTGTTGCTGCTAAGATAATGAAATTTCAGTGATGGGGATTAAAGCCAATTCTTTCACTATTCAATGTCGTTTTAGGTTTGAATATTGCCAATAATAATTTAGTACATTTGCGGAAATCAAAAAATTTTTTAAAATGAAAAAAACCTTTTTTATAGCGATGGCAATGTGCGGTTTGCTATTTTTTTCCTGTAAAGAAAACAAGGAAGAAAAAGATGTGGCCCAAGCAGAAACAGTACAATCCACAGACTTTGATTATAATGTGGAGACCTTTGGCGACGTAAAAGTTTTGCGTTACCAAATTCCAGGTTGGGACAAACTTACCCTAAAGGAACAAAAACTTGTTTATTACCTTACTCAAGCTGGATTGGCTGGAAGAGATATTATGTGGGACCAAAATTACCGTCATAACCTCACTATAAGAAAAGCTTTGGAAAACATTTATACCAACTATAAAGGCGATAAAACTACCGAAGAGTGGAAAAACTTTGAAATATACCTAAAAAGAGTTTGGTTCAGCAATGGTATTCACCATCATTACTCAAACGATAAATTGAAGCCAGATTTTTCTTCAGAGTACTTAAAACAGCTTTTAACTGATACAAACACCACCTTAGAAGGCGAAGCTTTTGATGTAATTTTTAATGATAAGGATTCCAAAAAAGTAAACCAAGCCAAGGGAGTTGATAATGTTTTGCAAAGTGCTGTTAACTTTTACGGTCCTGACGTAACAAACAAGGATGTGGAAAATTTCTATTCAAAAATGAAATCTCCAGACCCTAACAAACCACTTTCTTTTGGACTGAACTCAAAATTGGTAAAAGAGAATGGCCAGCTTAAAGAATTGGTATATAAATCTGGAGGTTTGTATGGCTCAGCTATTGACAAGATAGTGGAATGGCTTGAAAAAGCACAGGAAGTTGCAGAAAATAAGGCACAAGGCGACGCACTTGGTCTTTTAATAAAATATTACAAAACCGGCGATCTTCAAACTTGGGATGATTACAATGTAGCTTGGACTGGTGCAACCGAAGGAAACATAGATTACATTAACAGTTTTATTGAAGTGTATAACGATCCATTGGGTTACAGAGGTTCTTACGAAACAATTATACAGATAAATGATTTTGATATGTCTGAAAAAATGTCTGTAATTTCAGGAAATGCACAATGGTTTGAGGATAATTCACCATTAATGGATGAACACAAAAAGAAAAATGTGGTTGGTGTAACTTATAAAGTGGTGAATGTTGCTGGTGAAGCAGGAGATTCATCTCCAAGCACGCCAATAGGCGTAAACCTTCCAAATGCAAACTGGATTCGCGCAGCTGTGGGAAGTAAATCTGTTTCCCTCGGGAACATTATTGATTCATACAACAATGCTGGAAATACAGGCAGATTGAAAGAATTTGTAAACGATTCCACCGAACTTGAACTGGAAGAAAAGTACGGCCAACTTGCCGATAAACTTCACACAGCACTTCACGAAGTAATTGGTCACGCTTCTGGACAATTGAATCCTGGAGTTGGCGAAACCAAAGAAACACTTAAAACCTACGCTTCCACTTTAGAAGAAGGTCGTGCAGATTTAGTAGGTCTTTATTATTTATACAGCCCAAAACTACAAGAACTTGGTTTGGTTGACGATTGGAAAAAAGTTGGAATGGCAGCTTACGATGGCTATATCCGCAACGGTTTGATGACACAGTTGATTCGTTTGAATTTAGGCGATGATGTTGAAGAAGCACACATGCGTAACCGCCAATGGGTTTCTGCTTGGGTTTTTGAAAAAGGGAAAGCCGATAACGTAATTGAAAAAATTACCCGCGACGGAAAAACATATTACAACATCAACGATTATGAAAAATTGCACGAACTTTTCGGTCAATTGCTTCGCGAAACACAACGAATAAAGAGTGAAGGTGATTATGCAGCAGTGGAACATTTGGTTGAAACCTACGGTGTAAAAGTGGATCAAAACCTTCACAAAGAAATTTTGGAACGCAATAAGCAATTTACCTCTGCGCCTTACAGCGGCTTTGTAAATCCAGTACTTGTGCCAAAGATGGATGACAACGGTGAAATTGAAAGTTTCACAATCGAACAGCCAAAAACATTTGCAGAACAAATGCTATTTTATGCTAAAAATTATAGCAATTTGCCAGCAATAAATTAAAAAGTAAACTTTATTCAAAAAAAAAAGCGCCTCGGGAAACCGAAGCGCTTTTTTAATAATAAACAACTATTCAAAAAAACACTTAAAGCGTTAACTGGAGCCTAGAACAGGTATCCTCTGAAATTGTTACAGATCCGCTCCAATTATATCCTTGGCAGCTTGCTGTATAATTATATGCTCCTGGTGTAAGGTCGTTGAAATTTCCTCCAACACCATCTATTGTACAGTTCGGATTACCAGCAAAATAGTATCCAGTAATCGTAGTGGAGCCCACACCGTTTAGGTTAACTGTTATTGGTCCACAACCATAATCTTGGTCTGTCCAAAATTTTACATCACCTTTTCCGTTTCCACCGCCGGTACCGCCACCGCCGCCACCGCTGCCAGCATCACTACAATCTACTCCATAGCCAGTAACAATTACATCTATCGAGCCATTTGCATCTAGATTTGCTTCCAAAACAAAGTCAACACCATTAATAGAGACTGTACAGGTATTTGGAGATATGCTTCCCAAATTGTGAGCATAGAGTGTTAGGTAATTAAACCCATTATTTCCAAAATCATAATCAACACTTATTGGTGAACCTGGACCCTCAAGAGTTTCTTCGTCAATAATCGTAACACCATTAGCAATGATGGAAACAATATCTCCATCAACAGTTCCGTGGTCCCAAACTTGAATGTTTGTTATTCTACTTGTAATTTCAATACATCCTAAATAGTTGTTCGGTCTCCCTAAAGTTGATGAAGGAATAATTGAAGTAGTATTTACTTCTACAGGATCTGGTTCTGGCTCAGAGTCTTCTTCTTTTTCACAACTGAACAAGAAAATTGATAAAATAAATACTAATGGAAATAATAATTTTGATTTGGTCATAATCATATTGATTTTGGTTAGAATTCTACTTTAATAAAATCTTCTTCTTTTAAATTTAAACTTTACTTTAATCTTGCTTGAAATTCTCCAATTACATCAGAGTAACTTCTTAATACCCTATCCCATTCTTTATAAAGCTCATCACTTTTTACGCTGGTCAGTGGCAATCCAGAAGACTCGCTAACCAGTTTTATTTTAAAGACCAAGGGTTCAGTAGAAGTTTCCTTAATGATAATACGTGTGCGAATGGTATTTTGCATAAATGTTTTTAAGGACCAGGCAGTACGCAGATATCCCGTTTCTTTATCGGTCATTTCTATTACATCTATATATGAAAGAACAATTTGGTTCATAAGCTTCCACGCTTGTTCTTTGTCCATCGTGTTACAGATCATTTCAATATCTACGTTTGCAATATCTGTCTGTATTGAAGCGTCGTAGGCATCGTCTCGTTTCATTTCAATATAATAAGTTTTTGGAGGTGCGGTCATCCCTTTTTTGTTGCAGAATTCTATACGTTCTGTTAAGTAGCCTATTTTTTTGGCTATTACAGTAACGCAATCATCTTTTGGAACGGTAATAACGGTACTTCCCTTGCCAATAAGTTTTCCGTTTAGATAAATTTCGGCGTCAGTTTCTGAAGACCCGATTTCTACTTTTTTATTTCCAGCATCGTACAGGCTGAAACTTTTATTGGAAACTCCAGTTGAAGCAATGCTTGTGCTGAAGCTTAGGATAGTTATAAGAAGTAGTAATTTTTTCATAATTAATTGGTTTAAGGTTATATGTAAATTATATTTTTCGGTTGGTAGAAAAAATACCCAATACAATGAATATTCTTATTACAGAAATGCAAAGCCAATGCCTATGTTGAATACCAATGTTCCTGAACTGCCTAATCCAGGTATTTCAGGTACTTCCTCTACTGTTGTGGCATTAGATGAATTGCTCTTCACTAAAACATATTCAGGAATTTTACCGAAACCATAACCCGCTTCAGCCCTAAAATAAAAAGTTCTACCCAGTTTGGCACCAACTTTAAAGTTCACGGTACTGAAATCTATTTTTGCTTTTCCATCACCATTGGAGCCATCATCAAAATCTACATCTCCAAAATCACCATCACTATTAAAAGAGAAGTATGTCAATGAAGCATAGAGCCCTTTCCCAGTACTTTTTAGATAGACGTTGGTGCCTATTTCAAAATTGCTGTACTTTATGGATACATCATCAACGGTTTGTGAAAGGGTCATATAATCCAATGTAGCAGCTACACGATTGTCTAAAAGTGGCGTAACATACTCTACATTTGCGGTAATTATATTTGGAATTCCTAGTCTAGCACCTATGCGCAATGGCTTGATGCTTTCAGTTCTTTCAACGGTTTGTGTTACCGTATTTTCTTGCGCAAACCCGATAAGGCAGCAAAACAGTAAGGATAATTTTAATAGTGTTTTCATAAATTGGTTAGTTAGTTAGTTGAATGTATTATCGTTTAAATTTTTATGAAGCACTCCAAAAAAATCGTCTTGAACCGATTTATGAAATAAACCACTATCCTCGTCTTTAAGGAATCACGGATAATTTTTTATTTTAAAACCAACTAGTGCATCGTTTTTTTAACTTATAATTTTCACCTCCTCTTCAAGAAGAAAAAAACTTCCTCACTCACAATGCACTAAAAGGTTTTTTTTAAATATGTTTAATATTCTTTAATCTAAATATGACAAATATAGATTGCCGATAAAAACAAAAAAATACCTACGTTGAGGTATTTTTATAGAAGGGTTTTTAGAAAATAAAAAACCAAAAAGAGGTTTAATCTATTTCAAACGGAGAGAAATATTAAATTAATGAAGCAATTTCTTGTAAAAAACAAGTCGCACTCCTTAATTCTTTAAATACAATTTTAGCGCGATCAAAAAGCCAATAAAAAAGATAAAGCCAATTAAAATCCATAAACTTCCCTTATACTGTTTTTTATGGAGTTTTTTGTCACCACGATAACTGTAAATCATAAGAAAGATGAAGGCGACAAAAACAATAATTGCAAAAACCAATTGGCCGGTAGTGAACATAAATTTGTAGTTTTACAAGGCAAATTTACAACCTTAAAATAACAATATGAAGAACAAAATAGCTGCAGTTTCCGAATTTCACAAAGCCTTTGGTCTTGGAATGAAAGAAACTCCCACTGCTGATCTTGGAATAAAAAAAAATCTGTTGCGCTATGAATTGATGCGCGAAGAAAACGAGGAGTATCTTGAGGCCGCCAATAACAATGATTTGGTTGAGGTTGCCGACGCTCTTGGCGACATGCTCTACATTCTTTGTGGAACTATTATAGAACACGGAATGCAATATAAAATTGAAGAAGTTTTCAACGAAATTCAGCGGAGTAATATGAGCAAACTGGGCGAGGACGGAAAACCTATTTATCGCGAAGACGGAAAAGTTTTAAAAGGGCCCAATTATTTTAAGCCGAAAATTCAGGAAATACTCAATAAATAAAAATTCCAAATTCCAAAGTTTTTGATTTTTTGGAATTTGGAATTTGATTCCTTATTTAAAGCTTTTGGAGCTTAAGATTTATCTTTTACAAAACCTCGTATCTCCAACCAAAAGGATCCTCACTGCGGTTATACTGAATATCCAGAAGTTCTTTTTTAAATCTTGTTGCAAAACCGTCATCTTGCTTGTCAAGTTCGTATGTTTTTTCTTTATAACTAAAAGCACTTACTGGGCTAATTACTGCTGCGGTACCTGCGCCAAAAATTTCTTTTAAGCTCCCATTTTCAGCGGCTTCAACTATTTCTGAGACTAAAACGGGCCTTTCTTCTACCGTAATATTATCTTGTTTTGCAAGTGCTATCACACTTTTTCGGGTTACACCATCCAATATTCTGTCGCTAATTGGTGCGGTGAGCAAAGTGTCATTTACTCTAAAAAACACATTCATTGTTCCCGCCTCCTCCAAATATTGGTGGTTACTGGCATCTGTCCAGATAACTTGCTGAAAACCTTTTTCACGCGCCAAATTGGTTGGGAAAAACTGTGCGCCATAATTTCCTGCAGCTTTTGCAGCACCCACGCCTCCATTTGCTGAACGGCTGTAATGATCAGCAATAACTACTTTCACATCACCTGTATAATATGCTTGTGCTGGCGACATCAAAATCATAAACTTATATTCCGTTGATGGAGATGCTCCCACGCCAACTTGAGTTCCCATTACAAAAGGACGGATGTACAATGAATTTCCAAGCCCTGGCTTAACCCAATCCTTATCTAATTTAACAAGTGAAGTAAGCGCTTCAAAGAAAATCTCTCTTGGAAATTCTGGCATCGCCATCCTGACAGAAGATTTGTTTATTCGTAAAAAATTCTGTTCTGGCCTAAATAACCATATCTTTCCTTTTTCATCCTTATAGGCCTTCATTCCTTCAAAAACGGCCTGACCGTAATGAAAAACTTTAGCTCCAGGTGAAATTGTTAATGGTCCGTAAGGTTTAATGGTTGGGTTTTGCCACGCACCATCTTTATAATCACATTCAAACATGTGATCGCTAAAAGTACTTCCAAAGATAAGATTGTTAAAATCTACTTCTCCAATTCTGGAAGATTCAACTTTTTGTATGTCAATTTTTTGTGTGGTGGAAGAATTCATTAAAAGAAATGTTTATTCGGTAAAAATAGGTAAAATTTAGGCCATATAAAATTCAAAAAATCATTAAAATTGCAACGTAGTATCAATCAATTAATTATTAAACATTTTTATGATGAAAAAAATTCTATTCTTAGTAGCGTTATCATTTGTAGTATTAGGTTGTAAAAACGAAAAAACCGAAGAAAAACCTGCGGTTGAAAAAGAAGAAATTGCAATAAATTATCAAACTTTTGGTGACAAAATTACCGATGAAAATGTGTTGACGAAAACCGAAATGATTGATAAATACAAAGACCTAAAACCCGGTGATACGGTAACTGTAAAATTTGCAGCAACCGTAAAAGACGTTTGCCAGAAAAAAGGTTGTTGGATGAATCTTGAAATGGGAGAACAAGAAGCAATGGTTCGGTTTAAGGATTATGGATTCTTTATGCCGAAAGACATTGCTGGACAAGAGATAATTGTAAACGGAAAAGCATATGTTGAAGAGATGAGCGTAGAAGATCAACGCCACTACGCTGAAGATGGTGGAAAATCTGCTGAAGAAATTGCAGCCATCACAGAAACAAAACGCACCCTTGCTTTTGAAGCTGATGGCGTACTTATCCCAGAAGTTGAAAAATAGTAATTTTTGAAAAGAACTTTATTAAAAACGGGTGACGGCTCTTATACTTTGCATATTCCGGAGTGGGATGAACAATACCACTCTAAGCATGGAGCAATAGCCGAAGCCCTTCATGTTTTTATAAAGGAAGGACTTTATTATTGGTCTTCTAAAAACGCTGCAACTGAAATCTCTATAATGGAAATCGGTTTTGGCACTGGCTTAAATGCGTTGCTAACTTTTTTGGAAACTGAAAAAAATGTTTTTCAGATTGATTATACAGGGGTAGAAGCCTATCCATTAAGTTTGGATGAAATTGAAAAACTTAATTACACTTCACTTTTGAATGCTTCCGAAGAAAAATTTTTAAAGCTTCACGAAATTTCTTGGGAAGAAAAAACTGCTATTTCAGACAATTTTAGACTTACAAAACAAAAGCAATTCTTCTCAGAAATAAATAATGAGAATAGTTTCAATCTTATATATTTTGATGCTTTTGGAATTCGGGTTCAGCCCGAACTTTGGACTGAAGAAATATTTAAAAAAATGTTCAGTGCGCTAAAACCAAACGGTGTATTGGTAACTTATGCCGCCAATGGAAACGCCCGTCGGGCAATGCAAGCAGTGGGATTTTCCGTTGAACGTCTTCCCGGCCCCCCTGGAAAAAAAGAAATGCTGAGGGGCACAAAGTGATTGTTGACATTCAGCGAAACTAAATATTGAGGGCGCCAAATCCTGAATTCTAAATTCATAATTAAACAATTCACAATCTTCCGTTAACACCCTTTGCTGTTTGCTTTTGAATCTCTAAATTTAGAATTATGATTAAGAAAGTGTTGATAACAGGGGCTACAGGGCTTATTGGCAGTGAATTGGTTAGGCAATGTCATAATGAAGGAATTGCTGTTAATTACCTCACGACCAGTAAAGAAAAAATTGAAAAAAGTGAAAATTATAAAGGATTTTACTGGAATCCTAAAAAAGGTGAAATTGATATTGAGGCTTTTGATGGAGTAACTGCAATAATTAATTTAGTGGGTGCTTCCATTTCAAAATGTTGGACAAAACAATATAAAAAGATCATTCTGGACAGTAGGGTAGAATCCATAAACCTTCTTTACGACACATTGCAAAATATAGATCACAATATTGTGCATTTTATTACAGCGAGCGGAGTGGGGATTTATCCTAATTCCAAAACAAAATTATATACTGAAGAAGACAACGAAATTGATGATACCTTCTTAGCTGAAGTAGTTGTAGCTTGGGAAACTGCTGCTGCAAAATTTAAAAACTCTGGAATGGAAGTGAGCAAGGTGCGAACTGGCGTAGTGCTGGCAAAAGAAGAAGGTGCTCTGCCAAAACTAATAAAACCCATCAAATTTGGGGTTGGTGCTCCTTTGGGGAGTGGAGACCAATGGCAGTCTTGGATTCATATTCAGGATATTGCTGGAATTTATCTTTTTCTTCTTAAAAACCAATTGGAAGGAAAATACAATGCCGTGGCTCCAAACCCAGTTCAAAATAAAAAAATGACAAAAATGATTGCCTCAAAACTAGACAGTCCACTTTGGATGCCCAATATTCCTGCGTTTACATTAAAACTTTTATTGGGTGAAATGTCCGTTTTGGTCTTGGAAGGACAATTGGTCAGTTCCCATAAAATTGAGCAACTTGGTTATCAGTTTAAGTTTTACAATTTGGAAAACGCACTGCAGGATTTATTATAAAAAAAGAGAGGCAAATTTGCCTCTCTTCAGTTGTTTTTAAATGTTTAAGGTTACGCTTTAGTAGCAACCAAAGAAACAGTGATTTTGATAGCATCATTAATGAACTTATCACCTAAGCTTGGGAAAATGGATTTTGAGCCATAGTTAACATCCCATTTAGTTCTATCAATTTCAAAAGTTTCGCTTTTCAGCATCATTTTATCGCCTTCCATAGTTACGGTTGCAGGAAATTCAATAGCATTGGTTTTGTCTTTAATGGTCAAGTTTCCTTTAACCATATTGTTTTCAATACCTGTCATTTCAAATTTTGCGGTTGGAAATTCTTTCACATTAAAAAAGTCACCTTCTTTACCTTCAACAGTTCCTTTTAAGTGAGCTTCTAAATTTGCTTTATCGTCACCTTCTAAATCCTCATCGTTAATTGTGTTCATATCAATCACGAAATTTCCAGCTTCAGCTTTGCCTTCGTTAAGATGAATAGTTCCAGATGAAAGTTTAATTGTTCCATGATGACTTCCAGTTGGTTTTGCACCTTCCCACATAATTTGTGAAGCTGCTGTATCCACTGTGTATTCTGTTGCCATATCTGTAGCTTCTGCAGCTACTTCGGTCATTGCTTCAGCTTCTTTTTCAGTGTTTTTACAAGAAAATGCACCTACTGTAATAAAAGCCATTAATGTAATTTTCAAAAATGTTGATTTCATAGTTGTTGTTTTTTGTTTCAAGCTGCAAAAATATACTTTAAGCCGAATTTTTCTCTTAAAGTAATATTAAATTAAATCCTGTGACATTTTGACATTTTAGAACAAATGGCAGTACTTTTGCTCCCTTCTGAAAAAATTGAAAGAAAACGCTATTATGAGCAAAAACGATAAATTCAAACAAACCGACCGCGAAGAAGAGGTAAGTTTTGACGATACAGAAATAAACGAGCAAGAAATAGCTGAAGAAAATGTAGCTGATGCCATTTCGGAATTACAAAATGAGTTTGAACGCGAAAAAGACCGCTATCTGCGTCTTTTTGCCGAATTTGAAAATTATAAAAAACGCACTTCCCGCGAACGTGTTGAAATGTTCAAAACCGCAGGCGAAGATGTAATAGTTTCCATGCTGCCCATATTGGATGACTTTGAGCGCGCATTGAAGGAAATTGAAAAAATGGAGGGTGACAATCATTTTAAAGGAGTGGAACTCATTAACAATAAATTGCGCGAAACCTTACGCTCTAAAGGACTAGAGCTAATAGACGCAAAAGCGGGAGACACATTTGATGCCGATTTACATGAAGCAATAACACAAATTCCCGCTCCCAACGCAAAATTAAAAGGTAAAATTATTGATGTGGTTGAAAAAGGATATACTTTGGGCGACAAAATAATCCGCTATCCAAAAGTGGTTATAGGACAATAAAATATGAAGGAAGATTATTACGAAATTTTAGAAATCTCAAAAAGTGCTTCGGCAGCCGAAATTAAAAAAGCATACCGAAAAAAGGCATTGCAATACCATCCTGATAAAAACCCGGGTGATCACGAAGCGGAGGCTATGTTTAAAAAGGCCGCGGAAGCTTATGAAGTTCTCAGTGATCCAAACAAGCGTTCCCGCTATGATCAATTTGGTCATCGTGCTTTTGACGGCGGCGGCGGTTTTGGCGGCGGTGGTATGAATATGGATGACATCTTCAGCCAGTTTGGAGATATTTTTGGCGGTGCTTTCGGTGGTGGCTTTGGCGGCGGTTTTGGTGGCGGTGGCCGCAGAACCGTAAAAGGAAGTAACCTTCGTATCCGCGTGCAACTTACTTTGGAGGAAATAGCCAACGGCGTTGAGAAAAAAATAAAAGTTAAGCGTAAAAAACTTGCTCAGGGAACCACATATAAAACCTGTTCAACCTGTAATGGTCAGGGTCAAGTAACCCGTATCCAGAACACTATTTTGGGTAGGATGCAAACATCTGCCACGTGTAGTGCTTGTGGAGGGTTGGGTCAGATTGTAGATTCAAAACCAGCCAATGCAGATGCTGAGGGTATGTTGGTTACCGAAGAAACGGTATCAATCAAAATACCCGCTGGCGTTGTTGATGGAATGCAACTTAAAGTTTCTGGAAAAGGAAACGATGCACCTGGCAATGGAATACCTGGAGACCTTTTGGTGGCCATTGAAGAAAAACCGCATGATACACTTCAACGTGAAGGAGACAATCTCCATTATGATTTATACATAAGTTTTTCTGAAGCTGCCTTGGGCACTTCCAAAGAAATAGAAACCGTTACCGGCAAGGTCCGTATTAAAATTGATAGCGGCGCACAGAGCGGAAAAATATTAAGACTTCGCAATAAAGGAATCCCAAGTATAAATGGTTATGGAACTGGTGATTTATTGGTCCATGTAAATGTCTGGACCCCAAAATCCCTGTCAAAAGAACAAAAAGATTTTTTTGAAAAAATGAGTGATGATGCTCATTTTCAACCTAAACCTGAAAAAGAAGACAAATCATTTTTTGAAAAAGTTAAAGATATGTTCTCTTAACCAAACGTTAAATAAATATTTTTATATATATTTGAAATGTCGCTTCGTCTTAGAGGCGATAATTTTTCTTTTTCATAGCAATTTTTTTTCCCACCCAAGAATTCAATTTTTGGGTGGGTTTTGTTTTTACCCTTCTTGGATCCAAAAATGAGAATTGCTGAATTACTATTTCTATTGTCTAAAAAAAATCATAAATCTTGCCCCTTTAAAGGTTGAGATACTATCAAATCAATATATTTACATACTTCAAAGAAAATTCATGGAAAAACTTTTAGTGGTCAACAATGTTTCCAAAGTCTATGGTGATTATAAAGCGCTTAATAACGTTTCCATAGAGGTAGAAAAAGGAAGCATATTCGGACTATTGGGGCCAAACGGTGCCGGAAAAACAACCTTAATCAGAATAATAAATCAAATTACATTGCCCGACTCTGGCTCAGTCATTTTGGATGGCGAACCGCTCCAGCCGCATCACATTAAATTCATTGGTTATTTGCCCGAAGAACGTGGACTTTATAAAACAATGAAAGTTGGAGAGCAAGCTCTTTATTTGGCACAACTTAAAGGGCTTTCAAAACAAGAAGCAAAAGAGCGATTGAAATATTGGTTTGACCGTTTGCAGATTGGCGATTGGTGGGACAAAAAAATACAGGAACTGTCCAAAGGAATGGCACAGAAAATCCAGTTTGTGGTAACAGTGCTTCACAAGCCGAAATTGTTAATTTTTGACGAACCCTTCAGTGGTTTTGACCCTATAAATGCCAATCTCATAAAAGATGAAATATTAAAACTTCGCGATGACGGTGCAACCGTTATTTTTTCAACACACCGAATGGAATCTGTAGAGGAAATGTGTGACCACATTGCGCTAATCCATAAATCCAATAAAATATTGGATGGTAAGTTGATCGATATTAAGCGTCAATACAGAAGCAATATGTTTGAAATAGGATTGATAACCCCAAACCATGCAGCCATTTCGGCTTCGTTAATGGAAAAATTTGAAGTATTTCCGGCAACATTTAAAAGCATTAATGATGAATTACAATACAAAGTAAAAGTGCCAGATTCAGTATCTACAAATGATTTTGTAAACTACCTTACCTCACAGGGTCAGTTGACCCATTTTGTAGAAGTAATTCCTTCTGCTAGCGATATTTTTATTGAAACGATTCAAAAAAATTAAACCACAATGAACCACCTTTCGCTCATTATAAAAAGGGAATACCTAACCAAAGTTCGCAATAAATCGTTCATAATAATGACTTTTTTGAGCCCGTTTATCTTTGTAGGTATTTTTGCATTGGTTGCCTATTTGTCTAGTTTGAACAGCGATACAGTTCGAAAGATTTCAATATTGGACGAAACTGGATTATTTACAGATGAATTCAACAGTTCACCACATATGCAGTATAAAATATTGCAAAACATTTCCTTGGAAGCCGCAAAAAAGCAAGCTGAAATTGAAGAAGATTATGGTTTACTATTCATTCCAAAAACTGAAAACTTAGAAGACCTTTCCAAAAAAATAACTTTTTATTCCGAAGATTCACCATCGCTTTCAATGATGAGCGATATCAACAGTATGTTGGAAACTAAGGTGAATACGCTAAAGTTGAAAGAAGCTGGAATTGATTCAGAAACTATTAAAAGCCTTCATATAGACATCAATACCAATCAAGAAACTTTTAAAGGGAAGGAAACCTCCAAACTCGGTTCTGGTTTAAAATTGGCTTTTGGTGCCGCCGCTGGCTATCTGCTCTTTATGTTTATCATCATTTATGGAAACATGATTATGCGTAGTGTAATAGAAGAAAAAACCAGTAGGGTCATAGAAGTAATCATTTCATCTGTAAAGCCACGTGTTTTGCTCTTGGGAAAAATATTTGGAACCACTTTGGCGGGTATTACCCAGTTTTTAGTTTGGGTGGTTTTAATTTTGGTTTTGATGACGGTGGTAACCTCTATTTTTGGAATTGATGCAGCTTCCGCCTCTCCATCACAACAGATTATGGAAAATAGCATAGATGGCGGCACACAGCAAGTTTTACATGATGTAATGTTGGAAATTAATAACTTGCCAATTTTAAATTTAATAGTGATGTTCATCCTTTTCTTTGTTGGTGGGTATTTACTCTACGCTTCATTATATGCCTCGGTTGGCGCCGCAGTTGATAGTGAAACCGATACCCAACAATTTATGATGCCTATTTTGATGCCACTTATTTTAGCGGTATATGTTGGGTTTTTTACTGTAATGGACAATCCGCACGGCACTGTCTCGCAAGTGTTTTCATACATTCCGTTTACCTCTCCGGTAGTGATGCTAATGCGCATTCCCTTTGGCGTTCCTGTTTGGCAACAGATTATTTCCGTTGTAATTCTATTCAGTAGTTTTATTGGAATGGTGTGGTTTGCAGCTAAGATTTATCGCGTGGGAATTTTAATGTACGGAAAGAAACCTACCTATAAAGAGATTTTCAAATGGCTTAAATATTAAGAAATAATATTGCCGAAAAAGACCTTATTTTAGGGCAGAAATAAAATTGAAATATTAAATGTACAGAATACTTATAATAGAAGACGAAGCAGCAATCAGAAGGGTTTTGGTTAAAATTCTTTCCGAAGAAAATCAAGGTTACGAAGTTTTTGAAGCCGAAGATGGCCTTGCCGGAATGGAAATAATAAAAAAAGAAGATTTTGATTTGGTGCTTTGCGATATCAAAATGCCAAAAATGGACGGTGTTGAGGTTTTGGAAGCAGTAAAAAAAATAAAACCTGAAATACCAATGGTCATGATTTCTGGTCACGGCGATTTGGAAACCGCCGTAAATACAATGAAAATGGGTGCTTTTGACTATATTTCAAAACCGCCAGATTTAAACCGATTGCTGAACACCGTGCGCATTGCGTTAGACCGAAAAGAATTGGTTGTTGAAAACAGTCGGCTCAAAAAGAAGGTTTCCAAAAACTATGAAATGGTTGGTGAGTCACAAGAAATCGGACTTATAAAAGATATGATTGAAAAAGTGGCGCCTACCGAGGCCCGAGTTCTAATTACTGGCCCCAACGGAACAGGAAAAGAGCTGGTGGCACATTGGCTTCATCAAAAAAGCGAGCGAAGCAATGGCCCGATGATAGAGGTTAACTGCGCCGCAATACCTAGTGAACTGATAGAAAGCGAACTTTTCGGTCACGTAAAAGGTGCGTTTACATCAGCAATCAAAGAAAGAGCAGGAAAGTTTGAGGCCGCCAATGGTGGAACCATTTTCTTGGATGAAGTGGGAGATATGAGCCTTTCCGCTCAAGCAAAAGTACTTCGTGCATTACAGGAAAACAAGGTGCAAAGAGTGGGGAGCGATAAAGATATAAAGGTTGACGTACGCGTTATAACAGCGACCAATAAAGACTTAAAGAAGGAAATAGAAGAAGGTCGTTTTCGTGAGGATTTATATCACAGGCTGGCGGTGATTCTTGTGAAAGTTCCTGCTTTAAATGATAGAAGAGATGACATACCCCTGTTGGTAAATTATTTTTCCGAAAAAATTTCCAGCGAACACGGCACAGCAAAAAAGAAATTCACCGAAAAAGCCATAAAATTGTTACAGGAATATGACTGGACAGGAAATATTCGAGAACTGCGTAATGTGGTAGAAAGACTGATTATTCTTGGTGGAAAAGAAATCAGTGAAGAAGACGTGAAACTTTTTGCAAGTAAGTAATTGTTATGAAAAAAGTAAACATTGAAGATTTTAAAGTAACGGGTCCCATAAAATTGGATGGTACACGAAACGATTGGGATTTGGGTGTTTCAGAAAAAAAACTGGAAGACCACTTAGAAAATACCCGAAAGGAACTGGGCAAACTTCAGGATAAATTGTACGCTCACGGAAAATATGGAGTATTGGTTTGCCTTCAAGGTATGGACACAGCCGGAAAAGATAGTCTGATCCGTGAAGTTTTTAAGGATTTTAATGCCCGTGGAGTAGTTGTTCATAGTTTCAAAACGCCCACTGCGCTTGAGAAGAGGCACGATTATCTTTGGCGTCATTACATTGCACTGCCCGAACGCGGAAAATTTGGAGTTTTTAATAGAACTCATTATGAAAATGTACTGGTAACAAGGGTACACCCAGAATATATTCTTGGTGAAAATTTACCTAACGTGAATAGTTTGGAAGATATTGACACAGAATTTTGGGACAAACGTTTTCAGCAGATCAATGATTTTGAAAAGACAATCCAGCAGAACGGAACCATTATTTTCAAATTCTTTTTGAATATATCCAAGGATGAACAAAAGGATCGCCAACTCCGCAGATTGGACAAGCCTGAAAAAAACTGGAAATTTTCTCCAGGTGATTTGGATGAAAGGGAACTTTGGGAAGATTATAGAAAGTGTTATGAAGATGCCATTAACCGCACTTCAAAACCACATGCCCCTTGGTATATTATTCCTTCAGATGATAAGGAAACCGCTCGGGTGATAGTTGCGGAAATTATGCTTCAAGAGCTTAAAAAATATAAAGACATCAAAGAACCGGAACTGGACGATGACATTAAAGCCAAGATTTCCGAATACCGTGAACGTCTTAAAAATGATTAATTATTCGCTTTGGCACAAGATTTTTTCCGTTCAAGCGCAGTCAAAAAACTTATTTTTCTAAATTTTATACAATGAAAACCTTTTCAATCTCCACATTGCTTTTCTTTTTACTTTTTTCTTCAGTGGGCATTTCACAGAACGCTGTTCAGGATTCTATTATGATGAAAAAGCTTTACACGACCGCATTGACTGATGGAAAAGCTTATGATTGGCTGGATTATCTTTCCAATGAAATTGGGGGCAGACTTTCCGGTTCCTTTGAAGCAGAAAATGCCGTAAAATATACAGAAGCAGAATTAAATGAACTTGGTCTGGACAAAGTTTGGCTACAGCCTGTAATGGTCCCAAAATGGACCCGTGGTTTTAAGGAATATGCCTATATAGAATCTTTAACAGGAGAAAAGACCGTAACAGATATTTGTGCGCTGGGTGGTTCGGTTGCTACGCCAAGTCTTGGCATAAAAGCAGAAGTGGTAGAGGTGAAAGGCTTAGACGAGTTGGCTGCCTTGGGAAAAGAAAAGCTTGCCGGAAAAATAGTTTTCTACAACAGACCGATGCAAGCTGATTTAATTCAAACCTTTGAAGCTTATGGTGGCTGTGTTGACCAACGATATTCTGGTGCTGCAGAAGCCGCAAAATATGGTGCACTTGGCGTTATTGTTCGTTCTATGAATTTGCGTATGGACGACTTTCCGCATACGGGGGCAATGAGTTATGGAGACACACCAGTGAGCGAACGAATTCCTGCAGCGGCTATTAGTACCAACGGAGCAGATTATCTAAGCAGTTTGCTGAAATTGCAACCAAACCTTTTATTCTACTTCAAGCAGAACTGTAAAACCTTTGACGATGTGCAATCCTATAACGTGATTGGTGAAATTACGGGCAGTACCAATCCTAATGAATATATGGTCGTGGGCGGACATTTGGACAGTTGGGACCTTGCCGATGGCGCCCATGATGACGGGGCCGGCTGCGTGCAAAGTATGGAGGTGCTGCGTCTTTTCAAAAAAGTGGGTTACAAACCAAATCACACCATTAGAGTTGTGTTGTTTATGAATGAAGAAAACGGTCTCCGCGGTGGAAATAAATATGCAGAAGAAGCAAAACGTAAAGGGGAAACCCATCGTTTTGCCCTTGAGAGTGATGCTGGGGGCTTTACACCTCGTGGTTTTTCTTTTGATAGCAATGAAATAAATTTTAGCAAAGCAAAAACTTGGGAACCATTATTTAAACCCTATTTAATTCACTATTTCGAAAAAGGACATGGAGGCGCAGATATTGGTCCGTTAAAAGATAATATTGATGTACTTGCAGGTTTACGTCCCGATAGTCAACGTTATTTTGATTATCACCACGCTGCCAATGATACCTTTGACGCCGTTAACAAGCGTGAGCTGGAACTTGGAGCGGCCACTATGGCGAGCTTAGTTTATCTTTTTGATAAATACGGAACCAATTAATTGTTACCACCAAACTATAAAGAAGCGCTCCATTTTATGGGGCGTTTTTTGATAGATTAATGGCGACTTATTAATCTTGAGCTGCGCATCAATCAATTGTTTGATTTCAGAAAAGTTATGCCAATTGGTCAGAGATTTTGCTGGCAAAAGCCATTCTTTTTTGGAAGGAATGGCATAGAGAGCTGTTTCATCTAACTCTAAATCGTTGGGTTTAATATAATAACCTACAATACAATCTTGAAACGACTTCGGGAATATTTCATCGGTCATTTTCTTCGGAAGAAATAAAAAAGCTTTTAAGCACAATACCTGTGAGGAAGGTTTAGTGATGCTTAGTTCTGCTAATTTTTGAATGGTTTCGGCAGTGTGGAGCAGTGGAAACTGTTTCAACTTTACTTTTTCCAATTTGTCAAACAGACTGTCCTTTCGGTTTGGGCCTATCCATTTTTCTTCTTCTGAAGCAGCTGCGTTTTCATCATATAAATAAAACTTACACGCCAATTCAATATGAATAATTTCATCTGTTTTAAGGCTTCGCACTATATAATCCAATTCCCCCAAAGTTTCCTTTGCACCTTGAATTTGAAGGTTTGAAGCAAGCAATTCAAAATTATTTGATTGTTTTAAATACGCTTTAAAACAGGCTTCGGCTTGCAGGCCTAAAACCGAATCATTAGGAAAGCTGAAGTTGCTTTCATCTATCTTTTCATCTGGAAATTGAAAGTTTTCAAAAGAATATTTTTCCGAATGTATCCTTAGGTCGGGAGCGTTTTTAAAGTGTTGAATTATGCTGGTTGTTTTAATGGCTATCGTTTTAATACACTTTCATATTTGGCAATCCATTGGGCAACGGACATCTTAGAGGTTAATTCTGCAAATAATTCAAAAGGAATGTTTTTAGGGTTTTTGAAGCGAATACAACTTTTTCCCATATCCAGTTTGTTGCTGGCGTGTTTGGGGTATTCGGCCACAAACCAAGCCATAATCTCAGGATCTGCATAGATGCCGGAATGGTAAACACTTATGTGATTTTTTTGAGAAGCAATGCTCATAAAAGGCAGTGCGTCTTCGGGGTTGCAATGGTAGCCGCCTGGGTAGATACTGTGCGGTACTACATAGCTTATCATTCCGTATTGCATGGTTTCCTCAAAGCCTTTTGGAATGTTTTTCTTTACCACTTCCCTTAGTTTTTGCATTGCTTCCTTTCTGTCTTCGGGGAGCTCTGCTATGTATTGATCTGCGTTTGTGGCTTTGGATTGCATGATTTGAAAGTTTAAAGCTGAAAGCTCAAAGTTAAAAGTTTTTTTATTGAAGTCTATTTGTCCGTAATACTATCTTAGATTAATCATAAATAAACTCGGACAACCTTACTGTAAAATTTATAAAAGGGGTGAGATTATTTATGTCAGACTTTTGTTGCCCAAAATATAATTGTACTTTTCTAAGAAATATAAAACCATGAAAAAATACACAGTTTTTTCCATAATTGCCCTTTTCCTTTTTTTTGCAGCGGAAGGCTATTCGCAAGAAATTATCAAATACAATTTTCTTGAAGTTATTGTAGTTCAGAAAGCCAACAACCGAGGGAAGGTGAAGCGCATAAAAGTGGAGGAACAGACTTCACTCATTGGCCAAAATATCTCTATTGAGGAAATTGAGGATATTGAGGAAACTTCAACCTTGCTGAATTATATGAACGCGCACGATTGGGAGTTTTTGGACCGCCAATCTGTGGTTTCTGATGATAACGATCCAGTTTGGATGAGCTATATTTTTAGAAAAAGGAAGTAGATTTTTGGATTGTTTGATAGTTGGATTTTTAGAAAATTACTAATTACAAAGCTATTTTCTTAAAATCTTTTCCATCGCTTTACCTTTTGCCAGCTCGTCTATCAGCTTATCCAAATAGCGAATTTTTTTCATTAGTGGCTCTTCTATTTCCTCTACTCGGTAGCCACAAATTACACCTGTTATTTTTGAAACGTTGGGGTTTAATTGTGGGGCTTCGTCAAAAAAGGTTTCAAAGGTAACTTTGGTGTCTAACTGTTTTTTTAATCCTTTTTGGTCATAGCCAGTTAGCCACTGGATTATGGTATCTACTTCTTCTGCGGTGCGTCCCTTTTTTTCTGCTTTGGTTATATAGTGAGGATAAACACTCGCGAAGGACATTTTATAGATTCTTTCGTTTTTCATTTTTTTTGATAAGAATTTACACTTACATTTTTTAGGTCTGTAAATAAATACTTTTAAAAGACTAGCAAGATAGGCAGCAGGTAAGAATTGCTACTTTATTTAACAACAATTACTAAGATACTTAACAAACTAAAGCGAATCATTTTTAATTATTTTTTCACCCATGTTTTTTGAGACAGGTCGCCGCACTTTATATTGGTTTATATTGGTAACCACAGTATCGGTTTTTATGAAATCGAGGATAAGCTCTAAGGTTTCTTGAACTTCTGGATGCTTATAGACCATAGCCTTTTGGTATTGCACAGCGGGTTCGCTCAGCAAACGTGCCAAGGGAGGCTCTACAACTCCCCATTTTTCAAATTCATAGTCCTTATAATCCTTGAGGGCTTTATCAATGGCTTCATTGTTTTTTTGGATGCTGTCCATAAGCGCCAATGGGTTGTCCACATCTGCTTTTAGAATAGCGCGTACTTTTTCATAGGTCATTTTATGTGGCATCATTAAAGGAACAACTGCAAATCCGCGATTTTTTATTTTCTCATAAATATATCCTGGAAGTTTATCAATGGAAGTAACGGTTTCAATTATGGAAGCAAATTCTCCTGATTCCTTAACGGTTTTTGAAGAAAATTTCCACAGAAACAACTTTTGCCTAATATAGAAATCGCCAGAATTGATGATATTTATAAAGATAGGTTGCACTTTTTGTTTAAATTCCGCTTCGCGTTCAATGGCGTCATATACTTCCAATGCGCTGAGCATCCCACTGTTTTCAAAATAGCCGCCATCCAAATAATTTCCTTTTTGACGAATTTTAGCCGTAGGGCTGAACAGCGGAAAACGATTGGTGGTTGATACTGCCCCAAAATAAGTGAGCGCTACAGAGTCAGGACCATTCTTGAATATTGAAAGATTATCGGCTCCCGCAAAAGTACTGTCAGGAAACTGAACCGTTGAAACAACACCCTGCCTTCCAGCCACTGAGGTGGAATTCATTATAAGCGCAGGGAATTTACCTTCTCGTTTTTTATAAAGATTGCGCCATAAATCTAGATAACTTAGGTTTTGGAAGTCATCCATGGGCATGCCTGTGTTTTTGGCGTGCAGCTTCATACTTTTGTAGGAGCGATCCTTGCCGTGAAAATTGATGAACGGTAAGTATTCCCGAATCATATCGCGCCCCAAGAGGTAAGTGAGTTCATTTGATAATACATTGGATTTTCCTATTTTAAATATTTCATCATCCAAGTTTTCATTTTGGTCGTGATAATTGCGCAGGGCAGCATAATTGCCTATGCCCACCGCACCACCGGAAACACCGGAAAGCACAATGCTACGGTCAAAAAATTCACCTTGACTTAAGGAATCCAATTGGTTAAACAATAATAAATTCCACAGATTGGCCTTTAGTCCCCCGCCATAGGAACCCACAAAAAAGTAATTGTCTTTTTTAAAGGAATTGCTGGTTTCATTTCTCATGAACTCCTCAAAACCCATAGGATTAAGGGTTTTGACTTCAGTGAGTTCGTGAAGGTCATTTTCAAAGGAAGTCATATAGATGGCTCCGGAAAACAAAAAGATAATCAGCAGTGGCAACCAATATTTATAAAAATTCTTTGGGCCACTTTTTTTCTTTTTATCCTTTATTCCATCTACTTCCTTCGGTTCTTCCAATCTATGATAATACAATAGATGCTTGAAGAGAATGATGAGGATTGAATAAATAACAATAATATAGAGACAAATAATAACCAAGGGGCTGAACCAACTGGCAATCACAAAAAAGCTATTGGCAAGAATGAGGCAAATCAAGGAGAATATTCCGCTGTACCTCATAAAATTTAAATAAAACACGTTATCGCTTAACTTCCCGAAATACTTCAAATACTTAGGAAGTTTTTGGCTTTCAACATTGCCGTATTTGTCAAAGAGTTTCAAGATATCTTCATTGAACATTTCCTTTTTTTCGGTGTGAAGTTCTTTCGAAAAAAATACGTATTTAAAATAGGTTCGGCATATTTTGAAATATACATAGAGATACATTTGGCAACCCAAAGTGATAAGAAACGCAGTGAAGGGAATGCGGTCCCATTTAAAGATGGCTACGAGAATAGCGGTTATAAGAACCATAATTATACAAGCCAGATAATAGCGAGGAAACCTGCTTACATATTTAAGAATAAATAAAACGGTTTCCTTTTTGGTTGCTTCATCGCCTTCTTTTAAGTTTTTTTTCCATTTGTTATAACGCTTTCCCCAATAATTATAAACGATTAATGTAATGAGAAGCAAGAAAGCCGAAATGTATGACGCATTAAAATTCACTCCAAAATAACGGGGAATCATCAACAGGAATATTTGGAACATCGCTATGTAAATGAGGACTCCCAAACTGCGCCGCAGGTTTTTAACAGCTTCATTATCAAAAGTAACACTTGAACCTGGCTTGGCTTTACTGGTGTCAAAATATATAATATTAAGACCCAACCAACCCTTTTTGTCTTTAGGCATTTCAAGGCTCACACAATCTCTGTTCCCGTAAAGCCAAATATCATTATACACCGGAAAGTGTGAAAGCACCAGCGCCAAAAAACTGAGCAAAAAGAAGAGAATCACAATATTTACGGGCCTATAAAAAAGGTCAACTATCAGCGTGCCGCCTTGCTCCATAAACGTTACCATTACATAAATAATGATGATGAAAAGGATGCTCAATAAAGCAGTCTGGATAAACCGAATCAAAGTTTTGATGTGTGGTAAAAAGACGGTTTTAAGAAACCAATACATCAAGAACATGAAACAAACTGCATAAAGCGAAACTTTTACAGGAGTGATGTATTTTAAACTAATAAAGTCCCGTACCGATTTAAATTCGTAACCAAAGCCCTCCAAAACATCTGCAAGCAGTGCTAATGCGGCAAAGAACAAAAACGCCTGCTGTATGGTAATAAGAATTTTAAGCCGCTCCCAATTAATGAATTTGTCCTTAAACAAATCGCGGATCAGATAGCCGATAATACTCAACAAGAGCGTTGCCCATATAATATCAAAAATGAAAAAGGCGTGATAATAAATTATTTTCCCTGAATTTTCAGGGCTGAAGATAAGTGCGTTTACTGCTTCAAAATTGTCAAAATGCCCGTGTTGTGGAGTTTCTATATAACTATTGATGCGAAAGGCAGCACTGATGATTATTAAAAGCAAGGAAATGACTACCCAGCCTACAACCCAATAATTTATACCTTTTTCAAGCCAATTTTTCATAATATAAAAATATATGGCCAAAGCAGAGGAGAACTTATGGCAGCGTTTTCATACTCGAATATACAAAAAAACAGCTATCAAAACACAAGTAGTCAGGCGCTTAAGGTGTGGCTTGCTAATTATAAAGGGCTATTGCCAAGTTTTGCCCTCAACATCTTACGGCTTCCCTAAATGTTTTCAACAAATTCCAGAAACACTTTTTTATGAAGGTCAAGGTCCATATTTCCTGAAAGTGATACACGAACAATATAATCCTTGTCGCCTTCCTTAGTTGTTCCTTGGGTTGAGGTTGCAGGGATGGTCCAGTAACTTCCTTTTAACTGGCCATAGCTCACGCAAAACTTACATTCATCAGGAATTTTTGTAATCATTAAATTGATTAGCTTCAAATTCAACGCTCTTTTGTAGGTTTCCTTTTCTTCAGCAGTATTTCCCTTTGTTGGAAGGTCCAATGAAAACACAGAAGGGGTAAAGCCTTGGGCAGCTAAACTTTCTGAAACAAAATTGATCTTTGCTTCCGGTAAGGTTTCGTGGATGAAGTTTACAAACTCACGCGTATTGTAATAAGCATCAATAATCCGTTTCTTCATGGAAGGCAATTGCTTTGCCAGAATTTCATATTGAAGCGCTGTAGCCTCGTTATCGCAGAGGGTTAGATGCAACTCTATTTTTTCCATCAAGGCTGCCGTTTTTGTATTTCCTACTACATACCCAGCCGTACATTTTCCACCACTTGGGAATTTTGAACCACTGGCATACGAAATGGCCCGCACCGTTGAAAGTATTTCCCCTTCGCCCAAGAAGTGATAGTTGGGGCAAAAGGTTTGATCCAAAATAAAAACAGGATCTATAGCAGTTTCACCCGTTGCGGTTTTGCGCTCTTTGCTTAAAACAGCTTTCAATTCTTGCAGATCCGGGACTTCAACTCTTGGGTTTGTTGGGATTTCAGCTATGATGTAAGGGATGGCATCTTCGGCAGCGATTTTAGTTAAAACGGCATCGATACTTTGTACCATTTCATTATCACCATCAACCAATAAATCTACTATTTCAACATTATCAAGACAAGCTGCCACACGTCTTGCCTGGTCGTTTGTGCCGCCGTAACAATTTGGAGGGACAATAAATTTGATGGCTTTCCCTTTTTGTTTTTCCTGCGCATCGTGGATGAGACCCATCATAATGGCGTACTGAATAGAGAGTCCGCTGGAACCAACGAGTGCAGCTGTGGGGGAACCGGTAATTTCCATTATGGAATTTAATACGCTTGGTTTATTTTCATCTTCATTATTCAGCGCAATAGAGGGTTGTTTTCCAAGCCATTTTAATGCAATTAAGCAATTGGCAGGCGTCATGGCAATGGTTTCCCTTCTCCTTACGTGCTGAATTTCTGAAATGTAATCTTTGTTTTTTTCCCCATTTACTATCAGTGTGCTTCCAAGCTGCCCTTGAAGGCTTAGGAAAAAGTCAATGGTTGGCGTGAGCGCAACAGCGCCAATCTTCTCATTCTCTGAAATGAAGAGGGTGCTGCCATTAAATTTTGGAATGGCTGCTCCTTGCTCTATTTTCTTTAGTTCAAAATTATAGCCGTAGATGTTTTTTACAATGTCGGCATCGAAAAAGTTTGGTAATTCATCGGTATAAAGGATTTGGGTGTTTTTATTGGCCAATAAATTTTTCCGTAGGATTGCCAGTATGGGAACCGTTTTGGAGGAAAAGGTTATTACATTCTCAGGTGCTACATTATTTAAGTTGGCAATTCCCCATTCCAATATGCAGGATAGTGGGTGGCCCAAACGGATATAATCATAGGCCGTGGGTAATTTTTTTAGGGCTGCCGGTTCCGCATTATTGGCATGATATAAGTTTTCAAACTGATCTAAAAACTGGGTTTTTGCCAAGCTTTCATTATAAATATCAAGTCTGTGGGTAGTGAGGTTTAGCCAGTCTGCGGGCATATTTTCCAATACCTCTTTTATATAATTTTGCACTTTAGTGTCTTGCATGTTTTTCACTTTTAAATAGGTCGGCAAGTTACGTTAATTAGATTTTTTTGAAGATGATTTAAGAGTTTTGTAACGGGTTTTTGGAACGTTTTAGCAAATCATTGAGGGAGGGCTTGATCAAGCAATTCACGCTATGGCGCTACTATTTGTAAAGTCTGTAAAACTATAACTTGTTAAAAGGTACATTGCCTAAACCCGAGGCCAGCAATTGCCCGGCGGCGTTTATGCTAAAGGGGGTGGCATCGGTAGCGCCGTCATCATAATCTAAGGTCAAGGTGTTTTCGCTGCTGCTCCAGCTAAAGGGCCGCAGGTTTGAAATTGCGGTGCCGTCCGGCTGGGCTATGTATTCGGTACTGTAGCCGTTGCCTTCCGTATTAAAATACAGTTTGTAGTCATATTCCTCGCTAAAGTCGCTGCGTTGCCATACGCCAATTAGATTCTTGGCTTGGTCTGTATTGCTGTTTTTTTCATCATTGTTGCACGATAGGAGAGTTGTTATAGCTAGAAAGAGAATGGTGGTTTTAAGCGATTTATATGGTTTCATTTAGCGAAAGAAGCGTGTTTGTTATTGCTTTAGATGGGTTAAAAGTATGGAATATAGTTGATAAATATGTTTGGTGTTTAGTAGGTTTATTCTTCAATACTATAAGCAGAACGCTCGCGATAGTGGGGCAATTGGTTTTAACGGATTTGCAATTGGCTAGGCAGAAGTTACAATTAATTTTGCTGGAATTACAATTGGCTATGCAGGAGATGAAATGTGCTTTGCGGGAGTTGCAATTGGTTATGCAGGAGTTGTAATTGATTTTGCAGGAAATGAAATGTGCTTTGCGGGAGTTGCAAATGGCTTTGCGGGAGATGAAATGTGCTTTGCGGGAGTTGCAATTGGTTATGCAGGAGTTGTAATTGATTTTGCATGAGTTGTGATTGCCTTTGTATGTGTTGCAATTGGCGATGTATATTATATTTTTAGTAACGTATGTTAGGTAATTGAGAAAGGTCGCATTGCAAATTCTCTATTTAGATGAGCAGGCTTTGCAAAAGCGCGCCAGAGGGGAGTTCAAGCTTTAGCTCAAATTCATATTCATCCCGTTCTTTTGTGCCTTTCTTTCCTATTAAAAGGTCTTCGGCTTCGCTTAATTTCTAGCTTTTCATTTGATATGTATTTTTGGCTGTGGTTCTCACTGTTGCGGGCACACGTTGCAAACGTGCGCTAGCCCTTAGTTTAGCAATGTTATTCACATAGATGTTTCAAAACATTGATAATGATGATGTAAGTGATTGATTTTCTTTTCTTTTTGCTTCTTTTTCTTTTCTTTGTTGATAACCTCAATAATTGTGGATAACAACCAGACCGATAAGGGCGAGTTAGTCGCGCTGCAAAGCTTTCAGGCTTATCCCCCGATTAAATCCCTTATCGGTTTATTCTGAACGGGCATCAAATGGAAATTCAGGTTCTCAGGCCTATTATCAGGGTTTCGATGGCAATTCAGATACTTGGTTGCATCCTTCTCAAAACCCAAAGATATGAAGAAAGAGGATTTTTTACATTTTATCGGCATCGACATTTCCAAAGACACCTTTGACGTTGCGGTGCTAAGTGGCGGAGAGCCCGCCTCTTTTGTTTTTGACAATACCCAGAAGGGCATCAATGCTTTCCTTAGGTCGCTAAGGAACCAAAAAATGTCACTGGCGCAATGCTTGATCTGTACGGAGCACACGGGCGTTTATGGCAGGCTCCTCATTGCAAAGCTCGTGGAGAAAAATGCTTTCCTGTGCGTAGAAATGTCCTTGAGGATAATCAGGAGCCTTGGTATAAGGCGCGGAAAGACTGATAGAATAGACGCCATACGTATTGCCGAGTACGCGCAGAAAAACGTGGAGGAACTTGAGGTTTACGAGCCCCTGCCCGAGGTTCTTGAAAAGGTGAGGATATTGTTGACGGTGCGAGAAAGACTGGTAAAGAACCGAGCGGACCTGAACAAATATCCCAATGAGCTCAAGCGGTTTGCACCGGAACTTGCTAAGTTGGCACAGCAGAATATTAAGAAGACAAGCGCCACACTAACTGCGGAAATAAAAAGAATAGAGGCCGAGATGCAGGCACTGGTTCTTTCCGATGACAGACTGAACAGGACGGTTGGCCTTGCCACATCTGTTCCGGGCATCGGCAAGATAACAGCGCTACAGCTCACTATTTACACCAACTTCTTTACAAGATATGAAAACCCACGCCAGTTGGCCTGCTATTGCGGGGTGGTGCCGTTTGAGCATTCCTCGGGCACGAGCATTTTGAAAAGGGCGAGGGTGAACAATATGGCAAACAAAAACCTTAAACGGCAGCTGCATTTGTGCGCCCTGGCGGCAAAGACATATGACCCAGAGATGAAAAGCTATTTTAAGAGAAAGGTGGAAGAGGGAAAATCAAAGATGCTTGTGATAAACAACATAAGGAACAAGCTTGTTCACAGAGTCTGTGCCGTCATAAAAAGACAAGAACCATATGTGAAAATGACGGCTTAAGTTTTAACCATTTTTGTTTGGTTTAAACATGGAAATCGGGGGGAACTTTTTTGAGGACGGGACAGAATCATTCAATCCCAAGCAAAGATTCTTTATAATTTTCAAGCGTTAAATCTTCAGATATATGCTTTTCTAACAGATCATTATGATAATCAAGTATTATTTTAACTTCTAATATTACCTGTTCAAGAGTATCAATACTCATTTCACCAACTAATTCAACTACTTTACTAATTAAAATATCTAAATAATTATGCAAATGCTCAATTAATATTGGCGTGTAGGTTGGATAACTACCAGAATGAACTATTAAACTTCTTGTTCTATAAATTCTTCTTAAATGCCAATTAAGCTTTATTTCATGATTTTTTAAAGCCTTTTTAATATTTTTAGGGGAATTTAATAATTGATGTATGCTATAAATTCTATTTTTTAATAAAGGATAATCTTTTAATTCTTTATATAATTCTAGCCTTAAATTTTTATTATCCGAAAGAGTTATTAAGGCAGCAATTTTTTCTAAATCATTTGCTGTAATACCACATTTTACTTCGTTTAATAAACTTTCCAAATATTCTTTATTCCAATTCTTTAAATTACTTAACAATTCTTTAAATTGTTTTTCAATATAATTTATTTGTAAAAAAGGAATTAATTTTTCTGAAAGTTGGACAATTCTATCTTGGTTAGATTCAATAGATTTTGGTATTAAGGTTTCTAAAGCTGCCCATAAGTCAAGAATTTGATTTTCTAAGGCTGAAGCGGTTAACGCTGCACTATGAAGATCAATACTCCTAGAAAACCTATAGGTAGATTCACGACGTAATTCTAGAGTTTCCAAAACTTTTTCTACAGATTGTGCGGCAACATCGGGGTATTCGTCGTTTTTAGTTTTTAAAACAGATTTGATTGGTTTGTCAATAACTACAACATAATTATCACTGTTTCTTGAAACCACACACTTATCTTTTATTTCAGGTTTTTGTTTATGGTGAAAGAAATTAAATAAGTTTGTGACTTGTCCCAAAAACTTTTCAGATGATTCCATTGCTGAATGGTGATCTAAATCCTTCACCTTAGAACATATAATAAATGATTCTAAATCTAATCTGCTTTTTTCAAAATCAATATCTTCTTTTATTTTAGAAAAACAATTGTAAGTTTTGGTTACAACTATATTATAACCATTCAGCGTTTTTTTAAATTCTTTAAATAAAATACTTCCAATAAAGACAACTGTATATTCAGATGATTCAAAATTAAATATGGAAAAAAATTCATTTAAATTATCAATATTATCAATTTTGCTTTTTTTTGAAGAATTAAAAAAATGCTGGTAATTTTGGTAATCAATATGATGTGGATGATAGCCATAATTTATTAATTCAGTTAATAAACTTCCGGTTAGATATTTTATTTTAGACTTTTCTTTCTTATTTTCTATATATGATTTTAAAGTTATTTTAATCTGTTCTAAGTACTTTTTATCATTGAAGTGATTATATAAAAAACTAATTGTGTTTTCAAGTTCATTTAATTTTATATCATTTGGTTTGAGCTGAAGTTTGTAAAAATCAAATTTTTTCCCCAGTAATTCTTTAGCTGCCCAATCTTTATCTAAACTCCATCTTAATTCTTCAATGATTGATTGAAGATTTTTCTTTGGCATAAAACCGTTTCTAACCTCTTCAATAGTGCTTAAACACTCAACACATAATAATCTGCAATTTAAAGCTAATGGTTTGTAGGAGTCTAAAGTATAATCAAATAGCATTTCATCTATCACTTGAGCAAAAAATAATAAACCTTCTAATTCTTCAACGTTTTCCCAATGGGATGAATTTAGCTTTCTCATATAACTTTAAAATTGAGGGATTATATAAATTTGATAACAAATATATTCTTTTTAACTTACTGATACCCCGCCGCCTGCAACTTAAACAACTCCGAGTACAGTTTTGGGTGCGCCATCAATGCTTCGTGGGTGCCCAGCTCCAGCACCTGGCCGTGCTGCAATACCAAAATACGGTCTGCCATCCGCACGGTGCTAAAGCGGTGGCTAATAATAATGCTGGTCTTGCCTTTGGTGAGGGCTATAAAGCGTTCAAAAACATCAAACTCTGCTTGGGCATCCAGCGCGCTGGTGGGTTCGTCAAGCACCATAACATCGGCGTCCTTCATATAGGCGCGGGCCAGGGCCACTTTTTGCCACTGTCCGCCGCTTAGTTCGGTGCCTTTGTAAAACCTTCTGCCCAGACGTTGCTCCAGTCCGTCTGTCATTTCGGTCACTACTTGTTCTGCGAGGCTTTTGCTGGCGGCGTAGTTTATTATCTCGTCATTCTGTACTTGGTCTATATTGCCCACGGCTATGTTTTCGCGTAGGGTGAATTCATATTTAAAAAAGTCCTGAAAGATCACGCCAAAACGTTTTCGGTATTCGTCTACATCAAACTGGTTTATATTGATGCCGTCCAAAAGTATTTCGCCTTCGGTCGGTTCATAAAAACGGAGGAAGAGTTTTATAAGCGTGGTTTTTCCCGCGCCGTTTTGGCCTACAAAGGCCATTTTTTCGCCTGCTTTTAAAGTAAAAGTTACGCCTTTTAGCACTTCGGTTTCGCTACCGGCGTAGGCGAAGTGTAGGTTGTTAACCTGAAAACCTTCTTTAATGGTTTTGGGCATAGCCGTTTTTGCTTCGGCATTTTGCTCTACAGTTAAATCGATAAAGTCAAAATAATCCTGAAGGTAAAGCGCGCTTTCGGAAATACGGGTAAAGCGCGAAAAGAAGCCCTGCAGATTGTTGCGCAAACGGTTGAAGGAACCGGAAAGGAAGGTGAGTTCCCCAATGGTAATCACGCCCGTAAGCACCCGCAGGATGATGTAAACATAGGCGCCGTAATAACTGAGCACGCCGAGAATATTGAAAAGCGAACCGTAAAAACTTTGCCTAAGCGAGAGTTTTTTGTTGATGAGGTAATAGTCGTTTGAAAGGTTTTTAAAGCGTTCCGCGATAAAATCTGTTAGACCGAAAAGCTTGATTTCCTTGGCGGTTTGGTTATTGGCGCCGATGAAACGGAGGTAATCCAGTTCGCGGCGTTCGGCGGTCCAACTTCTCGCCAACGAATATCGCGTGCTGCTGAATTTGGCTTCGTTTATAAATGAGGGAATGATGCTGAGGATGAGTATCAATATTAAAATAGCTTCAAAATAAACCAATCCCGCAATCAGCGAAACCATAGAGATAAGGCTTTCGGCTTGTCCCAAGGCGTTGGTCATTAAATCTACCCGGCTGTTGGTTTGGGTTCGGGCGCGTTCCAGTTTGTCGTAAAATTCGGGGTCTTCCAGTTGGGCGATGGTGAGCTCGCTGGTTTTTCGGATTATTTTTTCGGAAGAGGCGTTGCTGTATAAATCGCCCAGCAATCCGTCGGTTAGGTTTATCAATCTTCCCAACAAATCTGAAAGTACGGCAACGGAAAATTCGATGATTACGTAGTTCCAAAGCATCGTGAAATCTTTGTCTTCTAGGGAAACTTGGAGGATGATTTCATCAATAATCATTTTCCCCACCCAAAGGATAACCACGGGTGTGAAAGCATTTATAAGCCTGGCAAAAGTATTCAGCAGAAATAGTTTTGGACTGCTGCGGTATATTTCCCTAAAAAACCGCGGGATGGTTTTTAGCGCTTTAAAAGAATCCTTGACGCTGGTTTTCTTTTCTTTTTCGGAGATTGATTTTGGAGTTGGACGAGGCATTATTTAGTTATGGGTTATGAGTTGAGAATTTTGTCGATGAGTCGATGAGTTTAGAAGTTTAGTCCACTAAACTCATCGACTTCTCAACTTATAGACTTTTTTCAACATTACAAAGCTATTCTAAAAATCGCAAAACCTATCTTTGCGCAAAAATTAAAACTTGGCGCTTTCAGATTACACAAAGGAATTTAAGTATAACACCAAACTTGCCACACCCGTAATTTTGGGAATGCTTGGGCACCAAGTGGTGGCTTTGGTGGATAATATTATGGTGGGGCAATTGGGGAGTGCCGAGCTTGCGGCTGTATCGCTAGGGAACAGTTTTATGTTTGTGGCCATGAGTTTGGGGGTTGGTTTTTCTACGGCAATCACGCCTTTGGTTGCAGAAGCTGATGGGGAAGGAAACAGAGAAAAGGGAAAATCTTCCTTTAAGCACGGCTTGTTTTTGTGCATTGTTTTGGGGGTTGCGCTGTTTGCCACAGTAATGTTTGCCAAACCCTTAATGTACGTAATGAAACAACCGCCGGAAGTGGTGGATTTGGCAATGCCTTATTTAACGCTGGTTGCGGCATCATTGGTTCCGTTGATTATTTTTCAAGGGTTTAAGCAGTTTAGTGATGGTATGTCCATGACGCGTTTCCCTATGTATGCAACTATTGTGGCGAATTTGGTGAATGTGCTATTGAACTATATGTTTATCTTCGGAAAGTTTGGTGCGCCAGAACTTGGTGTGGTTGGTGCGGCTATCGGTACGTTGGTATCCCGCGTAGTGATGGTGTGCTATCTGTGGTATTTATTAAGCCGAAAAGAGAAGTCCCGGTATTTTGTTACTAGCATCAAAATTTTCACCCTCAGTAAAACAATGCTAAAAAAGCTGCTGAACCTAGGTTTTCCTTCGGCCATGCAGATGTTTTTTGAGGTAGCTATTTTTACTTCTGCAGTATGGCTTTCGGGAATTCTGGGGAAGAATCCACAGGCAGCAAACCAGATTGCGCTCAATCTTGCTTCTATGACGTTTATGGTGGCGATGGGCTTTAGCGTGGCGGCAATGATACGGGTGGGCAATCAAAAAGGGTTGAAAAACTTTAGGGAATTGCGGCGCGTGGCCATTTCCATTGTGTTATTAACGTCTATTTTATCGTTGATTTTTGCCATTGGATTTATACTTTTTAATGGCGAATTGCCGAAAATATTCCTCGATTACAACAGTATAACCGATTTTGCCGACAATCACGAAGTGGTTTCCATAGCTGCACAGCTTTTGATTATTGCAGCAATATTTCAATTTACCGATGCCTTGCAGGTGGTTGCTCTGGGAGCGCTTCGCGGAATGCAGGATGTGAAAATACCAACAGTAATTTGCTTTATAGCGTATTGGATAATCGGTTTCCCAATTTCCTATTATTTGAGTATGGAAACTTCCCTGGAAAGTATGGGCATTTGGATAGGTTTGTTGGCAGGGCTTTCAGCGAGTGGAATCATGTTATTCATCAGATTTAATTATCTTTCGAAGAAATTGATTAGGCAGGAAGTAGCGATTAGCGAATAGCGAAAAGAGAATTGTTTTTAAAAATCATAACTCCGAACTTATAACTCATAACTCCAAAAAAATGGATTTCCCAAAATATTTATTAGGCGACAACAGCGATTATCCAACGGCGATTTTCGTGATACATACTGAATTTCCGCGTTTCATTATCAATCTTGAAAACGATGAAGTGGAATGGTTGGAAGATTTTGATGCCCAAGATCAGAAAGAACTGGAGAACGAAGCTGAAAATTTGATTCAAGGGGCCACAGAGTTTTACGATAGAGAAATAGCACTTTACGACGAAGATTGATTTTTTTTGTGAATAGGTGAATAGGTGAATAGGTGAATAGGTGAATAGGTGAATCTGTGAATTTGCGAATTCTATTGATTAAAAATAATGCTCGACGAACTTTTAAAATACGATACCGAATTTTTCCTTTTTCTAAACAATCTGGGAAACACTTCTTGGGACGGATTCTGGCTTTTTGTGACTGAAAAATGGTCGTCGATTCCTATTTATGCAATTCTGCTTTATTTGATTTATAAGAATTATGGTTTAAAAGGAATGCTTGTGATTTTAGTTTCCGTTGCCTTGATGATTACTGCAACAGACCAAATAGCCAGTCTTTTTAAATATGGTGTTAAACGTCCAAGGCCTTGCCAAGTAGAGGAACTGAAAGCAGCTATGCGTTTTGTAGCTGATGGTTGCGGCAGGTATGGCTATTTTTCGGCACATGCAGCAAGTTCTATGGCTGCGGCTGTGTTTTTAGGATTAAGCCTTCAAAAATGGTATAAATATTTGCCTTTTCTTTTACTTGTTTGGGCTGTGATTACTGGTTACAGCCGAATTTACTTGGGCGTCCATTATCCATTGGATGTGGTTAGCGGAATGGCTTTTGGCGGATTGACGGGCTGGTTGTTTTACTTGCTTCAGAAATGGGGACAGAAGAAGTTTAATACCTAAAATTAAGACGATTTGTGAAGAATAAAAAACCCCTCGACTGCGCGCGGGGTGAAATTGCGATTACTTTTTTGTCACAATAAACAAATCTCGATACAACCTGTCTTTGTGTGTTCTGCTGTCAGTGCCTTTCGGGTTCATATCGTAACGCGCAATTCGTTCTCTTTTAAAATTGGAAAATGCATTGTCAAAATTTTCGTGATTATTCTCTGAAACCATCACGCCAAATTGGTTTTCCTCAGGAATGGTAACATTTTCGCCTACTTTCAAAATTTTCATCTTTTCGCCATAATCCCAAATAAGTTCAGGCGTCATATCTGAAAATTCATAGATTTTAAGATGTTGCTCTTTTGCAAAAGTTTGCAATTCTGAAAATGGTTTGTATTCGGCATTGTTCGTAATTGCAGCGCTAAGTGGAAGTCCGAACCAAATAACCATCACAATAAATGCAATCGTCAAATAAAAAACAGCTGCAATATTTTTTCTGAAAAGATTTCGGAACATAAAAATTGCAATGATGAATAGAACAAGGGAAAGCAAAACAAACCAAACCCAATTTCCTGCAAGGCCATCTTTCAAGAAAATGTAGCCACCAATGGGAAAAATTATTCCTATAAAAGCAATCAGTCCGAAATTAAAATAAACCGGAATTGTTTCTTTTTTATCTTTCAATTCTTTAAATCTTCGGAAAAGATATTCAATGTAAAAACCAGTGTTTAATGCCATCGGAATCATAACTGGTAAAAGATACCGCGCCTTTTTTTCAGGAATCAACGAAAGTAGAATTACCGAAAGCATCGTCCAAAGAAAGGTGAACAGATATGCTTTTTTATTGAAAACCCGATTTTTTAAGTAAGGGTAAAGCAATGCAATAAATGCGGGAATCGTCCAAACGCCGCTTTGTGTGAAAAAGCTCCAATAATAATAAAATGGCTTTATTTCATAGCTTATCCAATTGGTCGTTTCCTTTTTGGTGATTTCAGCCGCAGCGGGATCGAATGTAAGCGTGTACCAATGCCACCAAGCAGAAACAATGAAAGCTACTGCCAAGAATGCAAAAAGCGGAAGCCAACGCGATTTAAAATTTCTGTATTTGTAAACAATTCCGAAAGCAATCAAAAAGGGCAGGAGCAGACCGTACATGGAAACAGGGCCTTTACTTAAAAACGAACAGCCAAAGAGAAGTCCGGCCAAAAGCGCGTTTCTATATTTGTGGGTTTCTTCCGTAAAAAATAGATAAAGTAGGTAGATACAAACCACCATAAAACCGTGGGTGTAAATATCCCATTGCCCGTCGCGGGCAGAGGCAACAATATAAAACGAGGTTGCCATTATCAGTGAACTGATAAAAGCATATAGTTTTTCTGAAGTGAGTTTTTTTGCAAGTTTATAGGAAAACAGCACGAGAAAAAGCGTCATAATCGCTGCTGGAAGCCGCAGTGCCCAAACACTTTTTATCCCGAAAATTGCCGCTGAAAAAGCCGTTAACCATGTGGGCAGCGGGGGTTTTTGATAGCGAGGTTCGCCGTTGATTGTTGTTAAAAGCCAATTGCCGTCGTGAAGCATTTCGCGAGCTGTAATAAAATTTCGCGCTTCCATAATGTTTACTGGAAGCGAGTCCAGATTCACGAAGAAAATAGCCGCACAGGTTAGCAACAGCAGTAGTTTGTAATTTTTTTCAATCTTCATGGCTAACTTGTTTTTTCCAAATGAAAATATTGCGAACATAAATTATCAACCCAGCAATATGGCCAACAAAAAGTACCGGATCTTTTCTGAAGATAGCGTATGTTAAGATTAAGGATGCTCCCAAAACGCTCATACGCCAAAAACCTACGGGCAGTTGTGAGGTTTTTGTTTTTTCGGAAACCATCCATTGGTACACAAACCGCAACGTAAAAATTAGTTGGGAAATAATTCCTAAAAGCAACAGCCACAGCGGAATTGCGTCGTTTTTGAAAAGTTTTTCAATGTCGTATTCGCCATTATTGTATGCGTAAACCACCACAAGAATTGGAAAAATATAAAGAAAGATCTGCAACCATTTTGGCGATTTCTGCCATTCACCCTGCAATTGTAAGTTTCGAATGTAAATATAATACGTCAATGCTTGGCCGAGCATAATGGCGAAATCATCGCGCAAATGCCCATAAACAAACAATAAAAAAGAAGCCAATAAACTCAGTTTCCAAAAAGCGGAAGGAGTGATGATGCGTTTGCTTTTTTCGGAAAGAATCCACTGAACAATAAGCCTTCCACTGAAAAGGATTTGTGCCAAAAAGCCAATGCCATACACAATCCAGTTGCTCATCCTTTACTTTTAATCTCGTAGTTGATGTATTTTTTCTTCATCCAAAGGTAAGCGAAGCAGTCCATCAAAGGACCTATCAATCTGTTCCAAAGTCCAAATTTTGCGGTGCCTGCCATTCGCGGAAAATGCTTCACGGGAACTTGCAATATTTTTCCGTTTTGTAAAAGAATCATCGCAGGCAAAAAGCGGTGAAGTCCTTTAAACATTGGAATGCGTTTGGCGTAATCTGTTTTAATTACTTTTAATGGGCAACCCGTATCGTCCATGCCGTCGTGCGTAAAAGCGCGGCGAATACCATTTGCAATTTTTGACGACATGTTTTTTACAAACTTATCCTTTCTGTCGGCGCGAACACCTGTTACCAAATCGTATTCGCCGATGTGTTCCAACAAAAGATTAAAATCTTCCGGCGCCGTTTGCAGATCGCTGTCAATATAACCAACCAACGGACTTTCGGCAGTATCAAATCCCGCTTTTATAGCAGCGCTCAGACCTCTGTTTTCCTTAAACGAAATAAAATGAAAAGCTTCATTGCGATTGCAGATTTCTTCAATTAACGCTTGGCTGTTGTCCTTGGAACCGTCGTTAACAAAAAGAATGGAAGTTTTTTTGGTTGCTATTTTTGTGTAATCCAGTAGTTCCTTTTCTACCCTTTGCAGGTTTTCTTCTTCGTTATAAACGGGCACAATTATGGTGAATTCGTACATTTCGATTTTTGAAAAGGTTTCTGCAAAAGTATTTCTTTTTTGAAGAATACCGCAGAACGTTAAAAAAGATGTTATTTTGCATGTGAAATTAATTTTATGAAGATTTTAATTACAGGTGCTGCGGGGTTTATAGGTTCGCATACTTCGGAAAGATTGAAAGACCTTGGACACGAGGTTGTTGGTATCGATAATTTTTCGCCCTATTATGATGTTTCCCTAAAAAAACTGAATGCCAAAGCACTTTCAGATAAGGATATTACAATACTTCAAGTTGATTTGAGAAGCGACGATTTAGCTGAAAAACTTCCAAGCGACTTCGATTATATTTTCCATTTTGCCGCGCATCCCGGAATTTCCAATACTTCCACATTTGAGGATTATTTCACTAATAATATTTTGGCAACCCAACGCCTGCTTGAGTTTGCAGAAAATTTTCCCAAAAAGCCATTTTTTGTAAATATTGCTACTTCTTCAATTTACGGTTTGGAGGCTACTTTTCCTGAAAGTGTTCCGCCAAAACCTGCTTCGTGGTATGGCGTTACAAAACTTGCTGCGGAACAATTGGTGCTTGCAAAAAGCCGCGAAAAGAAATTACAGGGAACATCTTTCCGTTTGTTCTCCGTTTATGGCCCGAGAGAAAGGCCAGACAAACTTTATACCCGATTGATTGATTGTGGTTTGAACAATAAGGCATTTCCTCTTTTTGAAGGAAGCGAAAAACATTTGCGCAGCTTTACCTACGTGCAGGATATTGTGGACGGAATTGTGAGCGTTATTGGAAAAGAAACAATTTGCAACGGCGAGATTTTCAATTTGGGAACCGAGACCGAAAGTACCACAGCACAAGGAATAGCTACTGTTGAAGAAATTCTTCAGACAAAAATTGAAACCGAAAAGAAACCACCGCGCGCTGGTGACCAATCGCGAACCAAAGCGAATATTGACAAAGCCAGAAAATTGCTTGGCTATAACCCAAAGACTACTTTAAAAGAAGGTTTGTTGGCACAAACGGAATGGTTCAGAAATAGTTTTTAATAAACTTATAATTAGCGAATTAAGTATTCGTTTTAATAAAACTAACCAACTTTAATTATGACATTATTCTCAAAATTTTCACCAAAAAGGTTTCTGCTTTTATGGTATTTTGTTGGTACTTTTATTGTGCTTTCAACCATTATCCGTCTAGTTTTTACTTTTTGGATGTTGCCCGAAGTAGATACTTCCTTCTTTAAAATTGGCAATACATTACTTATCGGTTTTCTTTTTGATATTGGTACGGTTTCCTTTTTTGCAATTCCCTATGCATTGTATTTATTGGTTTTTCCAAAGAAATGGTACGGATCATTATTTGATAGAATTATAACTTGGTTTGCTTATACATTGGGTCTCGTTATTTTTCTTTTTTCCTTTTTTGCGGAAATAACTTTTTGGGAAGAATTCAAAAATCGCTTCAATTTTATAGCGGTTGATTACTTAATCTATACCTACGAAGTAATAAAAAACATCAACGAATCTTACCCAATTCCATTATTGGTGGGCGGTATTTTGCTGCTGACGGCTTTTCTTCTTTTTATGACGAAACGCAAAGGCATTTTTCAGAAAACATTCCACAACGAAACCACTTTTAGGCAGAAGTTATTGCCAACGGCTTTTTTTATAGCTATTGCCGTAATATTTGCGCTATTTGTAAAAAACAAGGATGCCGAACAATTTGAAAACCGCTACAATAACGAAATTGCTAAAACAGGAATCTATTCCTTCTTTGCGGCTTTTCAGAACAATGAACTTTCGTTTACTGATTTCTATAAAACTATTCCCGTAAAAGATGCCTTTGCCGAAGTTAATTCTGAATTCAGAAAACACGGCGACAGTCTTCTTTTCCCTGAAAAGGAATTGATTTACAGAAATATTTCAAATATAGATTCACTACCCGAACAGAAACCAAACGTCATTTTTATTTGCGTGGAAAGTCTTAGCGCAAAATTTCTCGGCAGCTTTGGTAATACCGAAAACATTACTCCCACCTTGGATTCCTTGGCAAACCACAGCTTGTTTTTCAACAATCTTTTTGCAAATGGAACCCGAACTGTACGCGGTATGGAAGCAATAACCTTATCAATTCCACCAACACCGGGCCGAAGCATTGTGAAACGTGAAAACAATCAGCATCTTTTCACCATTGGTGAGGTTTTTAAGCAGAAAGGTTACACTCGGAATTTCTTCTACGGCGGCGATGGCTATTTTGATAATATGAACAGTTTTTTTGGAGGAAACGGTTTTAATATTGTGGATCGCGGTCGAGGTTTTTTACTTGATAAAAGCATCAACACAACCCGAACAAACATAGAGGATGAAGAAGTAACTTTTGAAAATGCTTGGGGAATTGCAGATGAGGATATTTACAACAAAGTAATAAAAGTTGCCGATGAAGCCCACAGTGCTGGCAAACCTTTTTTCGATTTTGTGATGACGACCTCAAACCACCGTCCATATACGTATCCTGAAGGGAAAATTGATATTCCATCGGGCTCGGGCAGGAGCGGAGCGGTGAAATATACAGACTATGCCATTGGCGAATTTTTAAGGAAAGCCAAGCAAAAAGAATGGTTCAAAAACACGGTAATAATAATTATGGCGGACCATTGTGCTTCCAGCGCTGGAAGGCAGGAGCTTGATGTGAAAAATTATCATATTCCCGGCTTGATGTTGAACTTGCCAAACATTTTACCAAAAAAGGTTGATAAAATGGCTTCGCAGATTGATATTTTTCCAACACTGTTTTCATTGCTAAATTGGAACTATAACTCCAATTTATACGGTACCGATGTTTTAAAAATGAAGCCCGAGGAAGAACGTGCTTTTGTTGGCACGTACCGAAAACTAGGGCTATTAAAAGGCGATGATAAAGTAATGGTTTTGGGCGATCAAAAAATTTCGAACTATTATCAATGGAATCGGGAAAGTAACGAACTTATTCCATTAAAGGAAAACGAAGCTTTCTTAAAAGAAATCATTTCAAACTATCAAACCGCGGACTATCTATTTTCAAACGGTGGGTTGAAGCTGAAAAGTTTAGGACTTGAGGACTAATATTCATTTTATTGTAAATCCCATTGCGGGCAAAGGAAAAAATGAACTTTCCGAGGCTTTGCTGGAAGCATATTTTCCGAAAACGGAATATTCAGTTTCAATAAAGAAAACAGAATTTGTGCTTCATGCCACAGCGCTCACGAAAAAATCTATTGATGAAGGAGCAGAAATTATTGTTGCCTGTGGCGGTGATGGCACTATTAACGAAGTGGCTTCCTGTTTGGTGAATACATCGGTGATATTTGGAATTTTGCCAATGGGTTCGGGCAACGGTTTGGCTTCCAATCTAAAAATTTCAAAAAATATAAAAAGGGCGCTCGCCATTATTAAGAACCAAAATATCATTGCTATTGATACGGGAACCATAAATGGCGAACCGTTTTTCAGCAATACAGGCGTTGGTTTTGATGCGCACGTAATTTCAGATTTTGAGGAAAATACTACCCGACAACTTTTTAGTTATTTGCAATCCACGCTACGGACGCTAAAAAAATACCATTATAAAAATGTGGTGGAACTTAAATACAACGAAACTACAGAATTGATTTCCCCATTTCTGCTTTTTGTTTCAAATAGCAACGAGATGGGTTATAAAATGAGTTTGACCCCGAGAGCGTCTTTACAGGATGGATTGCTGGATTTGGTTATCGTTCCCGAGCTTTCAAATTTTAAACTTTTCATATTTACTTTGCTGTTTCTTTTTAAAAAACATCACTGGCTAAAGGAGGTTAGGTTTAAACAAATTACTTCTTTGGAAATTAAAAGTGTGGATAATATTATTTTGAAAACACAAAAAGACGGAGAGTTTTTTGTTCCGAAAGAGCCAAAAATTGAAATAGCAATTCATCCAAAGAACTTGAACGTCTGTGTTTTATAATAGCCTGTTTTTACGTTAGATTTCGTAGATATGAAATGTCCATTAATGATTTATAAACCAAGGGAAGATGTAAATAGGGACATTCCATCTTCCGCTTTCTTAAATATTTTCTACAGATGAAAACATTCGTAAGCAGTATTTCGGGTAAGGAATTTCCCGAAAGCGAAAAAATGCACGCCAAGACCATTCGCAAATCTATTTTCGATTTAATAAAAAAGGAACATCCCTCTTTTACGAATAATAGTTATATCCCAGTTTCAGAATTAAACCAATACCGGCAAAAATATATTTCAGAATATTTATTGGATGAGGTTGGTGAACTTGGGGAACTTGAAAAGGATGTTTTGGAAACCATTCAAAATCAAGAAGCGATTTCCTCTAAAATAATTTTGGAGGAAGATTCGGCAAAATTCACTTACGGGCAAAAGTTAGCCGATAAAATTGCAAGTTTTGGAGGAAGCTGGAAATTCATTATCATTTTTGGTGCTTTTATCCTCGTTTGGATGTGCATCAACATCATTTTTTTAGCCAGCAAAGCATTTGATCCCTATCCGTTTATTTTGCTGAATTTAATTCTTTCATGTTTGGCTGCGTTGCAAGCTCCAGTGATTATGATGAGCCAAAACAGGCAGGAAGAAAAAGATCGCGAGCGCGCCAAACAGGATTATATGATAAACCTAAAATCTGAGCTCGAAATTCGCATGTTGCACGAAAAACTGGATCATTTGATTATTCACCAACAACAGGAATTACTCAATATTCAGCAAGTTCAGGTAGAAATGATGGAAGATATTATGAAACGATTAAAAAAAGAATAATCTTTTAATTGTTTTTAATTGAAAGCAATTTTTCTGCAGCTTCAAAAGGCGTCGTTTTATTTTCATTTAAAGCTTTCAATTGTTTTTCAAGTTCTTTTTTCACGGTAGCATTTGCGTAAAACTCACTTTTTAGACGGCTTTCAATAGTTTGTAACAACCAGAATTTGTTCTGCTCTTTTCTTTTATACTGAAAATAGCCGTTGCTTTTTACGGTTTCGAAATAGTTGGAAATAACATCCCAAATTTCAGAAATACCTTCGTTTTTAATAGCACTGCACAAAAGTGTTTTTGGTGCCCAACCACTTTCCTTTGCTGGGTAGAGGTGAAGCGCACGATTGAATTCGGTCTTTGCCAATTTTGCCGCTTTTAGGTTTTCGCCATCAGCTTTGTTGATGATTATGGAATCTGCCATTTCCATAATACCTCGTTTTATGCCTTGCAGTTCGTCTCCAGCACCAGCAAGTTTTAGCAATAAAAAGAAATCGGTCATGGAATGGACGGCAGTTTCACTCTGGCCAACGCCAACGGTTTCAATCAAGATAACATCAAAACCGGCCGCTTCACAAAGGATTATTGTTTCCCGGGTTTTTCGTGCTACGCCTCCCAAGGTGTCGCCACTTGCGGAAGGACGGATAAAAGCGTTTTCTTCTTTTACCAAATCTTCCATTCGGGTTTTATCGCCTAAAATGCTGCCTTTGCTAATGCTGCTGCTGGGATCTACGGTTAAAACAGCTACTTTTTTCCCTTCAGAAATAAGCAACTTTCCAAAACTTTCAATAAAAGTACTTTTACCCACGCCGGGAACGCCCGTAATCCCGATACGGATGGATTTGTTAGCGTGCGGCAAGCAGTTTTCAATAATTTCTTTTGCTTGTTGTTGGTGTTTTTGGGCCGTGCTTTCAATAATGGTGATGGCTCGGCTAAGGGCTGCCTGATTTTGGGATAAGATTCCTGAAATCAATTCCCCAACAGCTTGAGGTTTCTTTTTGAGGTTTTTAAGATGCTTTACAATTTCCTTGTTTAGGGTTTCGGGTTGCGAAACGCCTTCCTTTTCATTTAAAGCACTTGTATTTTTTTTGGTTGCAGCCACAGCGTGAATTTAGGACAATTTTATGAATATGTTTTTTAAAAAGCCAGTTTTCGGTAGTATATTGACTTGAATTTAATCAAAAAATAGAAAAGATGAAAACATTATATGAAGCAACAACTACTGTGGTAGGCGGAAGAAAAGGACATTTAAATACTGATGATGGCAAGCTGGACTTGGCTCTTTCTGTTCCAAAAGGTATGGGTGGCGATGGAGGAGAGGGCACTAATCCCGAACAACTTTTTGGCGGAGCCTATGCTGCGTGTTTCGGTGGGGCAGTGCAAGTGATTGCTAAAAAGAAGAAAATTGAACTTTCAGACGACTTCAGTATTACGGCAACCATCGGTTTTTGTGAAGATGAAGATGGTGCTTTTTTAGAAGCAACGTTGGATTGTTATCTGCCGGGGGTGGATGTAAAAACGGGCGAGAGTATAATTAAGAATGCCCACAAAATATGTCCTTTTTCAAAAGCAACCCAGGATAATATTACTGTAAACCTAAATTTATTGTTAGACGAATAAACAGATTATTTAAATATTTATAAAAAAAGAAAAGCCCTGAATTCAGGGCTTTTCTTTTTTACATTGCTTTTAGGTTTATCACCTTCCCACCTTCATCTTCTTTTTTTGGATCTTCTTTTTTTGTTTCCACAAAAGGATTTTTCTTAGGCTGTTGCGCGGCTTGCTTGATGTACCACTCCAATTGATATTTCTGTTTTTCCAGAAGCTCAAGAATGCCATCTGGCAATTCCTTGCGTTCCAAAAGCTCATCATATCTTTTGATGTTGTTTCTATCTCGGCTTATGCAAGAATTAACAATGGCTTCGGCATCAAAATGCTCCAACGCTTCTTTTATTTCCTGCCAAGTGCGGTCCAAGTTTCCTTTTTCAGAATCTTCTTTTAAAGGTTCAATGTCGCGTGAGTGAAGCTCGTTGGAAATGTCGTGGCTCATTCGGTTGCGCTCAACGGCCATGTAGTTTAAAAACCTTTTTAAATCGGTGGTTTGGGCGTCTTGGGCAGCGTTATAGTATAATTTTTCTGCTTCAAAGCAGGCTACCAATAAACGGTTTAGTTTGTCAAAATCGGCGTATTTCTTTTTCATAATGGATGGTTTTATCAAATTTAGCACAAAAAACAACTGTTTTAAAAAATCTTCACTTTTTTTATGAAGAAGATAACAGTATTTTATAAACTAAATTATGTATTTATATAGGCATAATTTGTGCCAAAAATTTCAAGGGGGAGAAAAACTGTATTGCCTATTTTTAAAAGAACCCGAACCAGCTTATCTGCCTAATATACGAAATTTTTTAGATTGGGGTTTGATAAAATTTTTCAAAAAAAAATTCAAAACTTGCAACAACTAATTTCTTTTGTCGTCTTTTAAGGGAACAGCAACCAAAAAAACCATCAAGTTTGTCCGATTTATTACTCATCGAGCAATGTAAGCAGAGCAACCGTAAGGCGCAGATGGCGCTCTATGGAAAATATAGTGACGGTATGTTTGCAATAGCCCAAAGGTATTTAAAGGACACCGCGGCCGCGGAAGACGCGATGCAGGAAGCTTTTATTAAAGCTTTTAAAAAACTGAGCCAGTTTAAAGGAGACGTCACTTTTGGGGCTTGGTTGAAAAGGATTGTAATCAACACTTGCTTAGATACAATCAAGACTAGAAAAATTGAAACGGAATCCATAAATGACGAAGTTTTTGCGATTGTTGAAGCAGAAGCTGATTGGTCCATTGCCGATGAAACGACGGTTTCAGAAGTATTGGCTGCCATTGAAGAACTGCCAGACAATTATAGAACTGCGGTAAAATTATTTTTAATTGAAGGGTATGATCATCAGGAAATTTCAGAAATACTGCAGATTTCTGAAAATGCATCGCGGACATACCTGCACCGCGGAAAGACAAAATTGAAAGAAAAACTAAAACACTTGCGCTATGGCACGGGATATTAAAAAAATGTTTGAGAACTACACTCCGGAACCAATGGAGCTACCAACAGGTCATGAAGCACGGTTTGCATCAAAATTGGACAAGGCTTTTTCGGAAAACATTTCTAAAGAAAAAAGCACTTCATTTCAGTGGCTGAAAATTGCGGCAGTAGCTGTGGTACTCATTACTGTAAGCTTTTTTGGGTACCAACAACTTTCAAAAACGAATTCCAAAATTAGTAATGATCCAAACAATTCTATTGTGGACAACAAACCTGAAAATGTGGATAGCAATACTAAGCCGAAGCTCACCCTGGCCGATATTTCCCCAGACCTTAAAAAGGTAGAGGAATATTATATGTCAGGTATCAACGTTCAGTTGGCATCCTTAAAAATTACCGATGAAAACAGAGATTTAGTAAACGGCTATATGCAAAGACTGGCAGAGTTGGACAAAGAATACAACTCATTAAATATTGAGTTAAACAAAGTTGGTCCTACTGAGACTACCGTCACTGCGTTGATAGATAATTTGAAAATGCGTTTGGATTTGCTGTTCAAACTAAAAAACAAATTAAAAGAACTTAAAAATCAAGACAATGAAGAATTTAAAGCTATACAAACTTAAAATAGCAACTCTTTTGCTATTGTTGATTGGCACTGTAAACTACTCACAAAATAAATATGTGGAAAGTTTTAATGTAGCCGATAATGTGGAAGTATCTGTGAATACTTCCTATACAAACATCGTTTTTGAAACTTGGAACAAAAACAAAGTAGAAGTAGAAGCCTATATTGAAGGTGAAAAACTTTCAGAAAAAGAGAAACAGAATTTAATGAAAAATTGGGATCTGGACATTAGCGGAAACAGCAAAAAAGTGAGTATAACCTCCAACTCTGGAAACCAAAGTTTTGCAATTGACGATATGCCACCAATGGATTTTATAGGTCCCTTGATGGAAAATATGGTTATGCCGATGATCCAAAACATAAAAGTGCCACCCCTTCCAGCCGATTTGTTAGAAAATCTTGGCAATATTCAATTTGATTATGAAGCTTATCAAAAAGATGAAGAAGGCTACATGAAAAAGTTTGAAGCACAGATGGATAAGAAATTTGGAAAGGATTTCGAGAACAAGATGGAAGCGTGGGGCAAAAGTTTTGAAGAATCTTGGGATGATGAAAAAGCGGACAGCATTGGCGAAGCCTACGGTAAGAAAATGGAAGCGTGGGGAGAATCATTCGGAAAAAGCATGGAAGCATGGGGAGAGGCTTACGGGAAAAAAATGGAGGCTTGGGCAGAAGAGATAGAAAAGAAATATGAAAAGGAGGGTGCCAATTACACCAAGACTGTAACCAAAAGTCCTCACGGCACTTCCGTGATTATTCAAGGAAGTGGAAGCAAAAATATGAGCAGTGTAAATGCTAAAAAAACTATTATCATCAGGCTTCCCAAAAACGCCAAAACCAATGTAAACATTCGTCATGGTGATCTAAAAATGGCAGATGCAAATAATCTGAAAGCAGATTTAAACTATACATCTTTTAAGGCAAACAGCATTGATGGGGTTCAAACCCTCATCAGTGCTTCTTATGCCCCAGTTGTTATAAAAACTTGGAAACAAGGTGTGCTGAACGTGAAATTTGTAGATAACTGTTCCATTGAAAGCACCGAAAATATAATCCTAAATGCCAATTCCAGCGATGTACGTATCGGGAATATTAACAATCAAGCCTTCCTTTCCGGTTCGTTTGGAGATTTGAGCATCGCTAAAATTTCTAATGATTTTGAAACAATTGACATCAGTTTGGAAAACACCGATGCAAAAGTAAAGGTGCCTATTGGTGCGTTTTCATTTTATTTTAATGGAAAGAAATCTACACTAAAATATCCAAAATCACTTCAGCTCAAAGAATCCAAAAGTGCAGACAGGGTTTTAGTCAAGGGATATAACCAAAACAACACTTCCAACAAAACCATTACAATCAATTCTACTTACAGCAATGTTTCACTTCAATAATCATTATAGTGTGAGTTAAAATTACTTTACTAAGATAGTTTCATACTTTTCAATGAAAAAAAAACCCCTTTCCAAAAAATGAAAAGGGGCTAGCACGGTTGTGCTAAGAATTAGGGAGTCTGCTTATTGTTTCACCACTTTTAAATTTTCCACACTGCCATTGCTGGTTACCTTTACAAGGTAAACGCCGCTGGCCAAGCTTGAAAGATTCAATTCAGTTCGGGTCTCATTAAAGGTTACATTGGAAACCATTTGTCCCGTAACTGTATAAATACTTACAGCATCAATCGCTTCTTTTGAATTTAAATGAAGTGTGTTTTGAACCGGGTTTGGATAGAAGGACACTGTGTTTTGCGAAATATCCTGTGTGCCCAAAATTATACTATCGTCCAAATAAGCCATCCAACCTTCGGCGAATACTGGTGGGCCATTTACCCATCCCGCAACATAGTTTCCATTGTCAGATATTTTATAAGCGGTTCCCAATTTGCCATCGGCTGTGCCAATGGTTACCCCCAAATCTGAAAGAACATCTTTTAAAAATAGCGGTTGAGGCCCTAAATCGGGATGGTAGATAATCGCTTCCCTTACTTGAAAATCAACATCTTCATAGCCTATTACGATACCATTGTCTGAAATGCTCGTGAAAGTTCCGCCATTGCCTTCTGGGGTATCGAAGGTTGTAAACGTAGCGGTATTTGAATCATAAATAAAAGGCTGGCCATCAAAATCGCCAACCATTACATTGGCGCTGTTTATATCGACAATTGAATTCGTAATGAAAGTTGGTAGTTGACCATCAGGGATTAAAGTGATGTCGCCATCTTTATTGAAAAAAGCAGGGACCCTTAAAGTTCCCCCGCCATTTGGCTGATCTAACCAACCGCCCATAGTACCATCGTCGGTCACCGCATATCCGGTCAAGGTTTCGCCGTTAGGGTCAAAAACGTCAAATAGTTCTCCTGTATCGGTATCGTATAAAAAAGTACCAAAATCACAACAACCAATGGACATTTGGCCGGTTACATATTTGCTGTTTGGAGAAATGCCATAAGTCGTAAAACCTGATTCTGCCGGATTTGAAGCAGGAAACCAGCCAATTGGTGTCCATGTTCCATTCTTTTTGACCGCGGGCTGCATAATGCCATTTGGCTCATCAAAATACATTTGGCCCGAAACATCGCCATTGTTGTTTATGGATGTAAGACCCGTAGCTTCGGGTTCCATATCAGTGAGTACATTGGTTGCAAAATCGTAATATTGGCTCGTGGTAACGCCTTGGCCGTTATCATTCACGTCATTGAAGCGCGTGAACATTTCCGTTTGCAATTTGAATTCTACCTGAGCCTCCATAGAAGCTACTCCCATAAGTAGACTCAGCGCGAAGATGCTTTTTACTAAAAAGGTAATTTTTTTCATTGTTAATTGTTTTTAAATAGATTTAGTTTAGAAGTCCGAAAGTAATTTTTTAAACACTATGATGAAAGAAAGAGTCTTTCGGAATTCGGAATTCCTATAGAATTAAAATTTTAAAATTATGATAATCAGCTTGGTGTAAAATTTTGAAGAAAGCGGAGGTTTTGGCTTATTACTTAGAAACTAAAACTTCAATTCCTGTTTAAGGGATTTTAGCGTCTTTTCTGAAGAAGAAATTAAACGGATCAGAAATACAATCACAACGACTATGACGAATATGAGAAGGGCTCGAAACAAGATATTTTTATTTTGAAGGTCTTCGACTTTTTTGGAGTTTACTTCTATTATATTTTGAATGGAACTGTCAATGGTCTTCCGTTCAGTTTTAATTATTTCTTTATGGATGGATAGGTTTTTGTCGTGGTATAGGGAATAGTTTTTTAAGTCATTTTCGGCTAAATAATTTTCGGCCAATGCGCGATAAATGGATCTATTAAGAATTTTATCTCCCACTTCTTCTGAATTTTGAAGTGCTTCTTCGAGCAGGTCGATGGCCATAAGGTTGTTGCCCTTTAATGTATAAACCTCTGCAAGTCCTTTTTGGGCAAAAGCTATTAGGCTCTTGGCATTGTTTTTTTTGGCATAAGCTATTGCTTGCAGAAAACTGGCTTCCGCATCGTCTATTTTATTTGTAGTAATTAAGCAGTTTCCCTTATTGTAATAAGCAATACTCAGGTTTGAGTTTTTATTTACCTCGGGCGATATTTTCTGATAGGCTTCAATGGAGCGGTTAAAATAATCCAGAGCTGTCTCGCAACTCATCTGCTCTCTGTAAATAAACCCACGCACCAAATTGTTGAAACCCATGGCTTCCAATTTATTAGTGCTTTCCGGAAGTGACTCAAGTAATTTATAGGCTTCGTCCAAATAGGTCAAGGCTTTATCGTAAACATTCAATTCCTGGTACTGCCCGCCCACCCGGTTAAGGAGCCTTATTTTCAGTTTTATATTTTGGATTTTTGGCAGCATATCCATAGCATGGCGGGAATATTCCAACGACTTTTCGTATTCTCTTTTTGATGAATATGCCGTGGAAATGACAATGAGCGCACGCACTTTAATATCAGTTGTGGATTCGCTGTCATCAAATAACGCTTGTGCGGTTTCAATGGCCAGGTTCGGGTTTTCATAAATTTGGTTCGTTGCAAAATCAATAATGCTGTCTGCATTTTTTTGGGCCGAAAGCACTTGTGTGAAAAGAACAAAACTTCCGATCAAGAAATAGAAATTATATGTAATTATTCTTTTCATCATTAAAATACTAAGCCGCGGGGCTTTCTTGTTTGTTTTGCAATATGTTTATAAAGGTAGTGGGAGAAATTCCGGTGACTGATTTGAATACCGTGGCAAAAACACTATGCGACGAAAATCCGCTTTCTTTGGCCAAATAGCTTATTTTGTATTGTAAATATTGGGGGTCGTTCTTCAGCTTGTCCGTTATGTAATTAACCCGCAACTCGTTGATATAGGTATTAAAATTTTTTTGCTTGTGGGCGTTTATCAGTTCAGACAGGTATTTGGTATTGGTTTCAAACTGAAGTGCCATCCGCGAAAGCGAAATTTCCTTATTGATAAAATCCAATGAATTTTCAAACTCCTCCAATTTTACCAACAATTGTTCTTCTGTCTCTTTGGGAATGTTCAGGGTTTTAGAAGTATCAATTGCGGGCGGGGCGGGAGTTGTACTTGGTTCTTTCCTTTTTTCCAAATATCCTATAAATTTTCGGTACTGGTTTATCCGGGCTCGATACCTCAGTTTTGTGAATCCCCAAAACAGCAGTAGCAGCAACAGGATTCCGCCCAGAATAAACAGTTGCCATCTAGCATTGGCGCGAAACAAGGTGAATCTTTTTGTTTCATTACTGTTAAAAATATTATATGCCGTATTTACCGCATCATTTTCGGCATTGCCCACTGCGGTGCTTATTTCATCGGCTCTCTGATTGTAATTGTTGAACTCTTTTAAATTGTTGAGGGCCAAGTAATTTTCGGAAATAGCCTGGGCAACCTTGTATTGTTCGGGAAGATTGCTGAATTTTTGGGCAAGTAGCATCGCGGCGTTCAACGTGTCAATAGCTGTGGCATGTGCGTTCTTCAGAAAGAGAAACTCACCGTATTTGATAAGCGCTTTCATTTCCAGATAATTGCCGGATTTCTCTTTTTTGCTTTCGCGGAATGCACTTGAAAGATAGACTTCAGCAGAATCCAACTGAAATTTACGAAGGTAAATTTCGGCCAAATCGAGGTCAATATTTCCAATTTGAAAAGAATACTGCGAAGAAGTAATTTTTTTGAATTTGCTTTTTGCACTATAAAATTGGTCGGGGGCCGGAAGACTGTCCTTTTGGTTTTTTTCTAAACCATATTGAATAATCTTGCCCGTTACCCAATTTTGGGTATCGCTATCTGCTTTTAATGAGTTTTTAGCCTTATCGCTATATTTTACGGCAAGCGAATTAATTTCAAGGTCCTTGAGTAATTTTGCAAGGAGAATATTAAGCTGGATTTGTATGCCACGATCACTTTTCAATTCTTCCTCGGAAAATTTCATCCCAATTTTTAAGGCTTGGTTATATTTTCCCTCTATATAAAAACCGCGGGTGAGAAGATAGGCCGCCTGCAGCAATTCTGCCGGTTGGTCAGATTTTTCCGAAATGTATTCCGCAATACGGATTGCTTCCTGTGGGTCTGAATAGAGCACTTCTTCTGCCTGGGCCAAAAGACCTGAGATATTGCTTTCCTGTGATATGGAAACACCCGAAAGCAGCAGTAACACTATTGTACAAAACCGATACATGAAACGAAACTATTTTTACACGGTAAAAGTAGTTACTAAGCAGGGAAAGCAGACAATTATTTTTGCTAAAATAGCAAGTTGGCAGTTATTGGGACTGTATGGAAATAAGAAGCCCCTTTCCAAAAAATGAAAAGGGGCTTGCACATAATGTGCATAGAAAAAGGGGAGTAAAATATGGATTGTTTTTTTAAAACCGCCCCCTAATCCAAAACGAGGGCGGCTTATTCATAATCTAATTATTAACTATGAAAAAAATTACCTTTTTACTTTTAGTTTTTTACGATTTTGAAAGTTTCTGTTGCATTGTTTGCTGTTACCCTTGCAAAATAAATACCTGATGAAAGTGCAGCCATATCTATTTCGCCGTGCATACTGTTAAGGTCCTTGTTTAATAACTGCTGTCCGTTGATGTTGAAAATAACTACAGACGTAATTTCAGTTTTTGAAGTTATTTGCAAGACATCAGTTACAGGGTTTGGGTATAGTGCAACATGTTGCAACTGGTTGTCTTGCGTACCGAGAAGTTCGCAAGTTATCCCCAATTGAAAATTACCAGCTTTTGTGTCATCATAGCCTTCAATCATAATAATATAGGTGCTTGTTCCGTCAGATTCAAATGACAATTCGGGTTGATTAACACAAGAACTGTCGTTGAAAGCAATTTGGTTGGTCAATGTACAGTCACTATAAACCCTCACGGTAGTTGGAAAGTTGGTGTCAGGACCACAAGCATTTAGCGTAATGGTTTCTGCAGCTCCAGTTCCCGTGTATGAATAAAACACATCCGGTGAGGCATTTCCGCCAGAATTTGTAGCAAATATAGTAGAATTGGTAACCAAGTCGCCACAAGCCAATGGAATGGCATCGACGCAATCGTCGTTAGTGGGAACGCTTGGAAGTTGTACGCGATACGTAAACAAATCTCCCCAAGGGCCAATTGTAGGGTCATAGCCCCAACCTGTAATGTATTTTCCGTTGGAAGAAATAGAATTGGGAACCCATGCTGGGCTTGCAGTCATTGTATAACCCAAAGTTCCCGTTATAAAATCGTTAAAATCTTGTAAGCCGGCCGTTGGTGTCCAAATAAAGGGAACATTTGGATCAAAAGGGCCAATTTGAAAATATCCAATAACAATACTTCCGTCGTGGTTAATGCCTGTTACGTTGCCTGTACTTCCAGAAGATAAGGTTCCAAGGGACATATATCCAGTGGCTTCGCTCCAAATCCATGGTTCGCCATTGTTTGCATAGTCTCCACGGCCTCCAATCCAATTTCCATCTGCAGAGATAGCGCTGCACTCGCCCAATTGATTATATTCATCTGTTGGATCTCCGTTGGGGTCAACCAAGAGATATTCGTTTGGCAGCCAATTCCCGTTTGCATCTTTTCGCCATACAGCCGATTTCCAAGGGCCATTAAAATCCTGCCAACCTACAATTACATTTCCATCACCGCTTACGGCATTTGCCCTTGTGCTGCGGTTGATGTTTGTGTAAAGACTTCCCAAATCTACAAGTCCATCTGCGGCTGTCCAAGCGGTTGCGTGTACTGCCACTCCTGATTGTCCGGAAGTTGGTTCTACATAGGCACTGCCCACGACCGTATTGCCATCATCAGAAATATTATAGCCCGAGCTTAAATTGCCGTCCGCAGAATAATCAAAACTGCCAAGAACGGTCCATTCAGCGTTGGCGACATTGTACATAGATTGTATGGAAAAGATATTGGTTTCGGGTTCTTTTGTGAACAATACACCCTGTGAACCAATAATAAAGCCTCTGCCATTTGGAGTAAACACAACTTCATACAATGCTTCGTTAAAGGTAGATGTGCCTAGATTGTTAATGGGCCAGGTATCGCCACCGTCTTCAGAGGCAAAGATTACTTCTGGAGTGCCGACCATTGTAACGTGGTCTGCGTCAAGCCACGCTACATCCCGCCAAAGGGGTGTTGGGCTGTTGGCAACGGTAATCGTTTGCCAGTTAGTACCACCATCTGTTGTTTTAAGGACCACATCATCACCAACGGCAATACCAGTATTGGAGTCGTAAAATTCAATTCCCAAAAGGAGTCCTCCGCCAGAATGTACAGAGGTCCAAGTAAGGCCATTATCGATAGATTTTAGAATATCGCCTCCATTTGTAACCATGAAATAGATGTCTCCGTCAACATAGGTTAATTTGTAAGGAACCCCTGTTAGTCCAGAACCTTCTGTCCAAGTAGAGCCCCCATCGTTGGTGGTATATACGCCAACACCTGTATTGGTCTGTGCGGTAACAACGCCATTCCATTGATCCTTGAATTCGATACTTGTATAATACCAAACATCAGTGCCAGGGGTCTGGGTTGTCCAAGTATAGCCGCCATCGGTGGTTTTTGCGAAATAATTGCTCCACCCGCCAACGTAGCCAGTAGTTTGAGTAGGGAAACTCATAGCCTCAATACCTTGGTGTGCACCTGTCCATAGTTCGGTCCAAGTATCTCCACCATTATATGTAACTATTATTATTCCTGTACCATTATAGGTTGATGATTCACCAGCAGCAAAAGCCACAGAGCTTTGGTTTTCAGGAAATTCAATTCCCCTAAAAATATAATTGAAGCCTGTATTGGTTTTCACCCATTCGGTTGGGGCAGTGATCGTTTCATAAGATGTTCCGGAAAGCAGATTTCCATTACCAGAGAATCTTACAGCACCCCCAACTCCATTTCCAGGGGCAGCGCCGCCAATTTCTGTAAAATCATTGGTTTCTGGATTCCAAAGGGAATAAGGGCCTGATTGCTGTTCATATCCAGAAACAATACCGTTGTTGGAAACGCCTTGGGTTTCAAAAAAAGTAGGCTTCACCACAAATTGGGCCGAAGCACTTTCGATGCACAATCCAAATGCGCACACCATTAATAGAAGAATAATTTTTTTCATTGTAATAAAATTTTAATTGATTTTGTTTTATCTGAAGGCTAAAGTAGGTGGGTAAATACTATAATAAAAGGTGATACCTTTTGAAATTCGTGAATTTTAAAAGACTAAATCAAAATTAAAATACTATAAATCAACTATTTGTAGTGTGTATTGAAAATTTAGCTCGACAACGGAAGAAAGCGTTGAAAAACTAACTTTTTAACCTGTTTTCTAACTTTTTTAAATCCCTTTCCCAAACTATTACTGAGCGGATGAGTAAAAAAAGCGCAATTGTAATAATGATTATGAAGATGATTTGAAGGGGTCTGAAATAAGCTCGGAGCTGCTCAATTTCTTCCGCTTTGGTTTCAGTTAAAGAAATCAGGGATTGATTGATGGTTTTTCTTTCGGAAATTTTATTTGCCTTTTTTATCGCTACATATTTATTTTGATAAAGTATATAATTATCCCAATCGCCGAGAAAGAGGTAATTATTGGCAAGTCCTTCATAAATTTCACGGTTTAGAACAAGATCGCCCACCTTACTTGATATTGCAAGGGCATCGATGAGCAGCGATAGAGCTTCTTTGTAGTTTCCATTTTGGGTCTCGGTTTCGGCTAATCCTTTTTCCCCAAAGGCAATCAGGCTTTTGGCATCTATTGTTTTGGCGTGCTCAACGGATTTAAGGAAGCTTTCCTTTGCTTGTTCGGTCTTATTGAGTGATAACAAACAGTTTCCCTTGTTGTAATAAGATATACTCAGGTTAGCATTCATAATGGGTTGCTGTGCTATGGTCTTTTCATAAGCTATAATGGCACTGTCAAAGTATTTTAAGGCAATGTCGCAGTTTGTTTGTTTGCGGTAAATAAAGCCTCGTAAAATCGAATTATAACCCAGATATTTCTGAATTGAATCCGGTGTTGGATATTTTTCAATTAAAATAAGCGATTCATCAAGATATTCCAGGGATTTGTCATAAATCTGCAACTCTTGGTAATGTGCGCCAATCCGATTGAGGATGCTTATTTTAAGCAACTCATCATCTATCTTCGGGATAAGTTCGTTAATCTGAAAAATATATTCTGAGGCTTTTTCATAATCTCTCTTTGAAGAATATGCTACTGAAATGACTAGCAAGGAATTAATTTTGTTCCGAACGGTAATTTTTTGGTCGTTCAGAGCTTCTTGGGAAAGTGAGATAGCTTCTTCTGGGTTTTCGTACACCTGCTTATTGGCTATTTTCAAAATACTATCCACATCTTTTTGTGAATGCACCATTTGCACAAAGAAGAAAAATCCTGCCAAGAAAAACAGGGCGCTATGTTTATTCCACTTCTTCATAAACAGCTTTGGTTGATTTTTTTGAGCTTTTCAATAGATCGATAAAAACGGTTGGGGGAATTCCAGTAACTGCCTTAAAAACAGTGGCAAAACTACTGTGGGAAGAAAAACCGCTCTCTTCGGCCAAATAGCTTATTTTATATTGCAGATAGGTGCTATTGCTTTTTAGTTTGTCTATGATGTAATTGATTCGAAGTTCATTGATATAACTGTTGAAATTTTTTCCTTTATGGGAATTTATCACTTCCGAAAGGTATTTGGTGTTCGTTTCAAAATGTGCTGCCAGTGATGCCAAAGACATATCCTGTTTGGTAAACTGTTTTGATTTTTCAAACTGTGCCAATTTGCTTACCAACGCATCTTCCGTTTCCCGAGGAATGTTTAGGCCTTTTGAAATTTCTTTTATAGGAAGGGTTTCTGTGGGTTTTTGTCTGTTTTCAAAATAGGTTAAAAAACGATTGTATTGCCTGGCCCTGTTTCGGTAACGAAATCGAAGGAGAAGCCAGGTAAAAATAATTACAGCCAGAATTGCCGACAATACCAACAAGTTTCTCGTGAACATTTTCTTCAAACTGTCCCTTTTAGTTGTATTGTTTTCGTTTACATAATTGTAAATGGCATTTACTGCTTGGTCTTCCGTTGTTTCTATAGCATCGTCCAATTGTTGTGCTGTTTTTTTATACGAATAAAACTGCGGAGTGTCCTTTAGAGCCAAATAAACGGAAGATAGATTTTCTGAAATCTGGGATTGGTAATTTTTGTTTTGGAACTGTGTTGCAATTTGCAAGGCAGTGTGGTACGATTCAATAGATTTGGAGTAGTCCTGTTTCAGAAAATGTAATTCACCCAATTGGTTTAGCACCACCATTTTTAAGTAATTATTGGGGTATTCGTCCACTGTTTTTTCAAGGAGGGCCTTAAAATGTTTTTGCGAGGCATTTATGTTGTAAACCTTTGCATAAAGGGTTGCCATGGTTGCGTTGTTTTCGTTTGCCATGGTTTTATCGGGAATTTTCTCAAAAAAAGTATTTGCCAGATTAAAATTTTCCAAGGCTTGTTGCCAGTTGTCTTGTTCCATTTCTTTATATGCGGTTAACAGTGCCTTTCCGCCTTTAAGATAAAGAGAGATTGTTTCCGTGTTCGGGGTTGAGGCCAAAACACTTATATTCCCGTAATATCGCTCCGCCACTTTATTGAGGCCCAAATCATATAATAGAGGAATGGAGGCAACCGTCGCCTTTAATTGTAAAGGAATGGCTTCAATTGATTCTGCAATTATTTTTGCTTCAACCCCTGCTTTTACGGCATTTTCAAATTCGCCTTTTATATAATAGGCAGTAGTATTAAGCAGGTTTGCCTGGATTAGTTGGTTGGCGTTTTTTGAATTTTGCAGTACGTGGTTTGCTATTTTGATGGCTTCTTCGGGCTGGGTATATAGAACCGCTTCGGCATTCGCTAACATATCTTTATAATCGCTATCGTCCTGGGCAGAGGCAACTACACCAGCCAGGAACATCAAAAACATATAAAAAATAGAGCGCATGTTTTAACAAGGTATCAATGCCACAAGATACATAAAGTTAAATTTTCAGCAGAATTTAGAAATCTATTTTTAAATTAAAAAAACCCTGTTTGCACTCTGCAAACAAGGTTTCTTAAAATAATTTTATCGGATCGCTCTAAAAACTATTATCCTCTTTTCATCACAATTTCCATGTTTTTATATTCTCCACCCCCTTGAGCGGTCTCAAACATTTCCATTTTTCGGGTATTTTCATCTATTATGGTATACACTTGTTTCATCTGTTTTTCTTTCCCTGTCATAGGGTCGACCATCGTGCCTGTAAGTGTTGTGGATTTACTGGCCTCATCATATTTGCCTCGCATTACGGATAAACCAGTGCCCATATTGTCAATCCAAGTGGAAATGTATTCATTGGTGGCATTATCATAAGCCAAAGTGCCTCTTCCCTCAAAAGGCATTCCCATCATTTCGCCCGTAGTGGTACTAACTTGATAGCGCCCACCCATTATCATTTTTACTTCTTCGGTTGCAGTTGCTTTTTCTGGGGGCGCATCAGGTCCCATCCAAAAAGTGAGTTCATCATTCCATTTGCCTTCCTCGGCAGCCATTCTTTTGTGGGGCTCACCGGGCGTCATATATGCTTCCCATGCTTTTTGCATTGCCACGGAATCCATTGGTGCTTCCGGGGTTTCAGGTTCTTCCATTACTATGCTGTCCTTTACCATGGAATCTTCAGCTTCCATTGGTTCTTTCGTTTCATTTTTGCAGGAAACAAAACAAAGGGCAAGCGCTGCTGTTGCTAAAATTAGTTTTTTCATACGTGTTGATTTTTAAGGTTGATTTTAATAGCTAAGTTATGAAAAAAACCATTATGCAATAAGTATCCCGCTCATTATAAGCGGTTTAATTTCTTTGAACAAGTTTTAAAAGGAAATTTTTTCCGAAGAAATAGGTTTATTTTTTTCGCACAAAAATGGCAACAATTGCCGCAGTAGCAATGCCGAAACCCAAGGCCCCAAAAGCAGATTGCCACATGTAACTATTTATATTAAAATATTCGTTAGCCTTTGTGCGTGTCATTAAATCATTGGTAACGGAATATTCTATCACGTTGTTGAAATATTTCGGGGTTATGAATTCATGTGTAATATATTGGGCCAATGGTGAAAGCAACGCTACAAAAACACTCAGTATAACTCCTGAAATAAATCCCTGCAACCAGGTCATTTTGCCGCTGTAAACCCTTCTTCTTTTTTCGCGCATTTCCAGCAAATACATCAAAATTGCGAAGGGAGCAAAAAGAAGCGTCAGCCATTGGTGGTCTGCAATCCGTTCTTCATGCCAGCCTAAGGTTTTTTCGAGCAACATCCAGCAGAGAATAGCAATTGTGAATATTACGGCCCATTTAAGCTCTATGTATAATTTTTTCATCACTTTTTCTTTTTCAATTTCGATTAAAGATAGTTTTTTTAAGCATAAAAAATCCCGAAGCTTTGGCTTCGGGATATATAAACTTTATCAAAGCTTTAAAATCCAGTAAACTAATTAGTCTTACGTCCTAGATTTTTGCGTTCTAAGTCAAAAAAAACTACTCATCAACAAGCACCCAATCTCCTTTATCCAACATCGGGATGGCTTGTTTAAATTTCATCGTTTTGTTTTCTCCGCTCATCACATGTTTAATCGTCACTTTATCATTTCGATTAATTTTTGGTCGTTCGCGTACAATAGTTTCCGTAACTTGTTGTTGCTGAGGCTGTGTATTGCCTGCGGCACGGGATTGTGCGGCACGCTCGTCCATATTTGGGATTTCGTCTTTTTGCTCGCTTAGGTTTTCCTTTCGTTTTACCTCTCTCGCTTCTTGAATTTGCTGTTGGTTTTCCTGCGGCAATTCCCCTTTGAAAAGGAACGAAATAACGTCTTTGTTCACTTTTTCAATCATCGCCTTAAAAAGTTCAAAAGCTTCAAATTTATAGATAAGCAAAGGATCTTTCTGCTCGTGAACTGCAAGTTGAACGGATTGTTTCAACTCGTCCATTTTGCGAAGATGCGTTTTCCACGAATCGTCAATAATAGCTAGAGTGATATTTTTCTCAAAATCATTCACCAATTGCTTTCCTTCAGTTTCGTAGGCTTTTTCAAGATCAGTAGCAACGTTTAATGTCTTTACACCATCTGTAAACGGAACGAGGATTCGTTTGTATTTATCCTTCTGCGTTTCGTAAACGTTTTTGATTACGGGGTAAGCCATTTCGGCATTGCGCAACATTTTATCCTGATAGTGAAGGTAAGCAGCTTTGTATATTTTTCCTGCAATTTCACGGGCATCCATTTTCTCAAATTCCTTTTCGGAAATAGGAGAGGCCATAGAGTAGAAACGGATCAATTCAAATTCAAAATTCTTGTAATCCTGTGCCAGTTTGTTGCTTTCTGCAATTACTTCAGAAGTATCATAAATCATATTTGCAATATCCACTCGAAGTCTGTCCCCAAAAAGCGCATGGTAACGACGTTTGTAAACCACTTCACGTTGGGCGTTCATAACGTCATCATATTCCAGCAAACGTTTACGGATACCGAAGTTGTTTTCCTCCACTTTTTTCTGCGCACGCTCAATGGATTTTGAAATCATGGAATGTTGAATCACTTCACCTTCCTTCAGGCCCATACGGTCCATCATCTTTGCAATTCGTTCACTTCCGAAGAGACGCATCAAGTTGTCTTCCAAGGAAACATAAAACTGCGAGCTTCCTGGATCTCCTTGACGACCGCTACGTCCGCGCAACTGTCTATCCACACGTCGTGAATCGTGGCGTTCGGTACCCACAATGGCAAGTCCACCGGCTTTTTTCACTTCGTCGCTCAATTTAATATCCGTTCCACGACCCGCCATGTTGGTGGCTATGGTTACAATTCCGCTTTTTCCCGCTTCGGCAACAATATCTGCCTCGCGTTTGTGGAGTTTCGCGTTCAAAACGTTGTGTGGAATGTTACGAATGCTCAACATTCGGCTTAGTAATTCTGAAATTTCCACAGAAGTGGTACCGATCAGAACAGGCCTTCCTGCTTGTGAAAGCGCAGTAACTTCTTCCGCTACAGCATTGTATTTTTCGCGTTTTGTTTTATAGATTTTATCCTCGCGGTCGTGGCGTGCAATAGGGCGGTTGGTTGGAATTTCAACCACATCCAATTTATAAATTTCCCAAAGTTCTCCAGCTTCTGTTACCGCTGTACCCGTCATTCCGGAAAGTTTGCGGTACATACGGAAGTAATTCTGAAGTGTAATAGTAGCAAAGGTTTGAGTCATGGCTTCAATCTTCACATCTTCTTTCGCTTCAATTGCTTGGTGAAGTCCATCACTATAACGACGACCGTCCATAATACGACCGGTTTGTTCGTCCACGATTAACACTTTGTTTTCCATTACAACATACTGGTCGTCTTTCTCGAAAAGTGTGTATGCTTTCAACAATTGATTCATCGTGTGGATACGCTCACTTTTTATTGAAAACTCACGGAAAAGTTCTTCTTTTTGGGCTACCTCTTCTTCTTTTGGAAGACCTTTCTTTTCAATTTCGGCTATCTCGGTTCCAATCTCCGGCATTACGAAGAAATCAGGATCGCCTTCACCTGACAAATAATCTACACCCTTATCGGTAAGTTCTATCTGGTTGTTCTTTTCTTCAATTACAAAATAAAGTTCGGCATCAACCTTTGGCATTTCGCGGTTGTTGTCGCTCATGTAATGATTTTCGGTTTTCTGAAGAATTTGCTTCACACCTTCTTCTGAAAGAAATTTGATTAATGCTTTATTCTTAGGTAAACCACGATATACTCTCAGTAACTGAAAACCACCTTCTTTTAGGTCTCCTTCTTTTATAAGTCTTTTTGCCTCAGATAAAACCCCTGTCAAATATTTTTTCTGAACCTCAACAATATTGCTGATTTTTGGTTTTAGCTCGTTAAATTCGTGGCGGTCGCCTTCGGGCACCGGTCCGGAAATAATAAGCGGTGTACGCGCATCGTCAATCAAAACCGAATCCACCTCATCCACAATGGCATAGTGGTGCGGGCGCTGCACAAGGTCATCCGGGGCGTGGGCCATATTGTCACGCAAATAGTCAAAACCAAATTCGTTGTTGGTTCCGTAGGTAATATCAGCCAAATAAGCCTTTCTTCGCGCTGCGGAATTTGGTTTGTGGTTGTCTATACAATCCACGGTCATTCCGTGAAACTCAAACAATGGCGCCATCCAAGCGCTATCACGTTTTGCAAGGTAGTCGTTCACCGTTACAAGATGCACCCCATTTCCAGCAAGGGCGTTGAGGTACATTGGTAGCGTTGCAACCAAGGTTTTTCCTTCCCCTGTGTGCATTTCGGCTACTTTTCCTTCGTGAAGCGCAACCCCACCTATAAGTTGAACGTCGTAATGAACCATATCCCAAGTAATGGGTTTTCCAGCGGCATCCCATGAATTTTTCCAAATGGCTTTGTCGTCTTCAAGGGTTACGTAGTCTTTATTCGCTGAAATTTCGCGGTCATATGGGCTGGCGGTGACCGTAATAGTTTCGTTGTTTTTAAAGCGTTTTGCGGTTTCTTTCATCACGGCAAATGCTTCGGGAAGTATTTTGGTAAGGGTCGCTTTTTCAATTTCGTAGCGATCTCCCTTCAGTTTGTCTATCTGGTTGTAGTAGTCTTCTTTTTTGTTGATGTCTTCCTCGTCTTCCGATTGTTTCTCAAGAGTGTCAATTTGATCTTGCACATCTTTTTGGGCATCTTTTATTTCTTTTCTAAAGAAATCAGACTTCGCTCGCAGCTCGTCGTTGGAAAGTTTTTCAATTGCTGCTTCATGCTTTTTTATTTCATTCACCAGCGGCTGTATTTCGCCTATATCTTTTTTTGATTTATCGCCTACAAAAACTTTTAGTACGTTATCTAATATTCCCATGATGTATTAATTTATTTTGAAGTGTTGCTTCGCAGCACTGTTTTGTCAATTTTAATTTGTTTGGCCACGAATACACAAATCATTATACAAAAATATTCGTGTATTGGTGGCGACTTTTTTAAATAAAAAAAAGCCTCGTAAAAGAGACTTTTTATATTATTTTTTAATTTTTCCCAAAATCTTGGGATTAATATTCATCCTCATTCCAGAGATAATCGTCGTCGGTAGGGTAGTCTGCCCAGATCTCTTCAATAGAGTCATAGGAATCTCCCTCGTCTTCAATTGCCTGAAGGTTTTCCACCACTTCCAGTGGAGCACCGGTCCTGATCGCGTAATCTATCAATTCGTCTTTGGTTGCGGGCCAGGGTGCATCGCTTAAATAGGATGCCAATTCTAATGTCCAGTACATAGCACTATAGGTTTAATTTTCTGCAAAAGTAATTTTTTAGATCAAAAAGTCAAGAAAAATCTTAATTATTTCTGCTATATTTTAAAGAACTTATTTAAACAAGTGAAAATCAATTATTTAAAATTATTGTTTTGGAAGAAATTTACAACTTCTTAGGAATCCATTGTGTCTCTTCTGCGTTGGTGTCTTTAGACAACTTTCGTGCCAGCACAAAGAGGTAGTCAGATAGTCGGTTTAAATACATCAGCACCTTTTCGTCAATGGGTTCATTTTCATTTAAAAGCGTAGTACGGCGTTCTGCACGGCGGCAGACAGTACGGGCAATGTGACAATATGACACGGTAGAATTTCCACCTGGCAAAATGAAATGCGTCATTGGTGGCAGGGAGTCGTTCATCATATCCATCTCTTTTTCTAGGAGCTCGATATCTTCTTCGTCTATTTTTGGAATATTTAAACGTTCCTTTCCGCTTTTCAGTGTGGCTTTCGCAGGATCGGTTGCTAAAATAGCTCCAAGTGTAAACAGCCTATCTTGAATATGAACCAAAATTTCTTTGCTGCGAGGGTCAATTTCTTGAGTGCGAATAAGCCCGAGATATGAATTAAGCTCATCCACCGTACCGTAACTTTCTATACGAATGTTGTGTTTGGGAACTCTTGTGCCGCCGAAAAGGGCAGTAGTGCCTGCATCGCCGGTTTTGGTGTATATTTTCATTTTAGGTTATGTGAATTTGTGAATTTGTGAATATGTGAGTTTGTTAGTTTGTTAGTTTGTGAGTGTTTTAATTTGGTATTTCCAAAATTACAAATAACTACTTTAAAAATGGGTTTGGAATGGCGTGAAGAAAAAGGAAGTTTATTAAAATTGTTAATCTTTGGGATTTGAATAAAATGGGGGCGCGATTTTTCGCGAGTCTACGAATACTGCCAACTGCAACTGTTTACTGCTAACTTTCTTTTCCCCGTTCCTTTTTCCGCTCGTAGTAACTGCTTCGGAAATTTCTATTCCGACGAACTTTTTGGTTTGAAGCGTTGCGTTTGTTCCAAAAATAAAGAATGGCCAAGAGTAGGACTCCGCCAATAATTAAAACGAGTGGGTTTGAAAGGTCTAGGTTCATATTTCAAAGATAAAACACCAAATGGGAAATATGAAATTAATCTTAGGTATTAGGGATTGTAAATTCACAGATTCACAAACTCACGAACTCACAAATTCACCATTTCCTTCTTCGTATCACTTTCAACAACACCATCCCGAAGCCGAATAATTCTGTGTGCATTTTCTGCAATTTCCTCTTCGTGGGTAACTAAAATCACCGTGTTTCCTGCTTTGTGAATTTCATTGAAAAGATTCATTATTTCATCTGAAGTTTTAGAATCTAAATTTCCTGTTGGCTCATCTGCCAAAATGATAGAGGGATGATTTACCAATGCCCTGCCAACTGCCACACGCTGTCTTTGCCCACCCGAAAGTTGGTTGGGTTTGTGGTCCATTCGGTCTGCAAGGCCAACATCGGTCAATACTTGTTTTGCGCGTTCTGTTCGTTCGCTTTTTGAGGCACCGGCATAAATCATTGGCAACGCTACATTTTCCAACGCGGTAGTGCGGGGTAGGAGGTTAAAAGTCTGGAAAACGAAGCCTATTTCCTTGTTTCGGATTTCCGCCAATTCGTCATCGGTCATATTGCTCACATTACTTCCGTTTAGCTCGTAAGTACCGGAAGTTGGCGTGTCCAAACATCCCAAAAGGTTCATTAAAGTAGATTTTCCAGAACCGGAAGGCCCCATCAATGCAACGTATTCGCCGCGCTCAATGTCCAGATCAATTCCCTTTAAAACTTTAACCACTTCATTCCCAAGCGGAAAATCCCTTGTGATGTTTCTGATTTTAATAACTAAGCTCATAGAAGTTTTTTCAATATGCTTTAATAGGACGCAAAGGTACTTGTGTTGTTACAAAATATTCAATATTCAATGTTTTATGTTCAATACTCAATGGTCATTAAACAATAGAATCCATAGAATCCAAAGTATCAATAGAATCAAATCCTAATAACAAAATCCTGCTTCGGTTGCTCTTTTCTGAAAAAAACCAGCCCCCATTGAAAAGTATCGATGCTTACCGTTACTTTTTCATTTGCGATTATTTTCTGCCAAGCCTCAGTCATATCCTTGCTCCAATAAATATCATCAAAAATAATTATTGAATCATTGTGTATATTTTTTAAAAGGGAATTGAAATATCCTAAAGTGCGTTCGCCATTGTGATCACCGTCTATAAATATTAAATCATATTTTTCTGTCCCGAAATTTCGGGATTCAAGGAATTCACTGAAAAGCTGTTGATGTATTTGAATATTGTGCAAGTTGAATTTCTCAAAATATTCCTGTGCTTTATTTAAGGTATTTGGGCAACCTTCCACAGTGTGTATTGCGGCAAATTCATTTGAAAGTGAAAGCGCAAGAGTTCCCAAACCGAGCGAAGTTCCCAATTCCAGTATGTTTTCACTTTTAAAATATTTAGCCAAACGGAAGAGCAGTTTTTGGCGTTTCTTTCGCATTCCTGCATTCTTAACAACCGCAGAAACTTTTCGGGCATTACCTTTAAATACGCGTGAACCTTGCCCAAAATCCTTCATTTCAAAAGTTGAAGTATCGCTTCGCAAAGCTTTTCTGTGCGATTTAAGAATTTCGTATTCGGAATATTTCGTTTTATCATTAAAACATTTCGTCACCAAATCATATAAAAAAGGCGAATGTACCCCGTGCCTGTTTTTGGAAAGGCGAATGAATTTTATGTAGCTTTTTGATTGGTGAATCATCCTTAAGTTAAAAGCTTAAAGTTAAAAGTTTAAAGTAATAGTGAAAAGGAATTAGCGAAAAGCGAAGAGATTATTTTTTGAACTTCCCTGATTAGCGTTGACCGTTTTTAGTTAATTAATTCATTGTCAAAAATAGTCATCAATTTTCTTTCTTGAGGCCTCAAGAAAGAAAATTGGGTTATGAACTTTTCAGGGCTCATTCTGTCATTGTTGTTATGCAATCTTTTGTTGTTATAGTTCTTTACGGCTTTTGCCGTCATTCTTCTTAATTGGCCAAAGTCCTTGGGCTTCCAGTGGTCCAGGTATTCTTCTTTTATGGTCCTGTTGATACGCTCGGCAAAGGCATTGTCCTGGGCGGAGAGTGCCATACTTATCTGACTTCCATTGCGCTTTAGAAGGCCTATGTACTCTTTATAAGTATATTGGCTTCCTCTGTCGCTATGGTGTATCAACGGAGCATCGTTTTCTCTCAGGGCCATATTTAAGGCATCCATATTTGCCCGTGCCCGCATAGTGCCAGAGACCTTATAGCCTACAATTTTCTTGGTATAGACATCTATTATAAAGACTGCGTAATAATGTCTGTTGCCGATGGGTATGTAGGTAATGTCGGACTGCCACACCATCGATGGACGGTCAATTTCCATTCCTTTTATAAGGTTGGGATAATAGATCTTTGAAGCGATTGTTGTTTTTTTGTAATTCTTTTTACGCTTCAAGCGATATCCCAGTTCCATCATGAGTTCTATAAACCGATCCCTTCCCATAAAGTCGGGCTTAAGTGTATAGTACATTTTCTCCACCCCACAACCTGGATGGTCCGCTCGCAGTTCGTCTGCTTCAAGGACCAGCTGTGCTGTTTTGCTATCAAAGACCTTTTGCCTAGTATCGTACTGGGCAACGGCCTGCTTGCTCAGGCCAACTTCTCTGTAGAGACTGTTTAGGGAAAAACTCATTTTTTGTTTGTTTTCCCGGAACCAGTTGATTGTGGGGTGCCGAAGTTTTTTTTGATGTCGATGTCAAGTTCATCCTTGGCTATCTCCATCATCTTCTCCAGATAATCGATCATTATCTGCTTGCGGCCCACAGTGCGCTCAAGCTCCTTTACACGAGCCTCGAGCTCCTTCATTTTTTTGTTGCTGCTGTCCTTCATCTCTACGATTCTGAATCCTTTCTCGCTAAAGGTAGAGAATTTATAGATCCAACGATAAATCGACTGTTCTGATACTCCGTGTAGCTTCTCTAGTTGAAGCACACTGAACTTACCGTTTTCAAAATCTGCAACAATTCGTTTTTTAAATTCAATTGAGTATTTACGCGTCTTGCGAATACTTCGTACATTTGCTTTCATAGTTTTCCACACTTTAAGTGGTCAACCTATATCAGGGACGTACATTTACCATCAACCATCAACCATCAACCATCAACTATCCCTCCATTTTTGCTGAAAGCTCAAACCAGCGTTCTTCCTTGGCTGCAATGGTATCCATAATTTCCTGCAGCTTTATGGATTGTTTGTCAATCTCGGCTCCATCCCAGTTTTCAGTGGCAAATTTATTCTGAAGTTCCTCCCGACTTTTTTCAAGATTGGCTATTTCCTTTTCTAGCTTGTTGTACTCCTTTTGCTCGTTATAATTAAGTTTTGCGGGGCTGGAGTCTTGTTTCCAATCTTTTTTAACCTTTGGCGTAGCTTCACTCGCTTCACGTTTTTCCTGCACATTGCTATCTTCATAAGCCCTAAAATCTGAATAGTTTCCGGGGAAATCTTCTACTTCGGCATCTCCTCTAAAAACAAAAAGGTGATCCACAATTTTATCCATAAAATAGCGGTCGTGGCTAACTACCAAAAGACAACCCGGGAAGTCCAAAAGGAAACTCTCCAAAAGATTTAGCGTAACAATATCTAAATCGTTCGTAGGCTCATCAAGAATTAAAAAGTTTGGATTCTTGATAAGAACGGTACACAAATAAAGACGTTTACGTTCACCACCGCTCAGTTTTTCAACAAAATCGTATTGTTTCTTCGGATCGAAAAGAAAGCGTTCCAAAAGCTGCGAAGCAGAAATCTGTCGTCCTTTTTTCAATGGGATATAATCGCCGTATTCGCGAATAACATCTATTACTTTTTGGCCTTCCTTAATATTGATTCCAGCTTGGGTGTAGTATCCAAACTGAACTGTTTCACCTACGACCACTTTCCCAGAATCGGGTTTTAAAGCGCCAGTAAGAATATTCAAAAAAGTAGATTTTCCTGTTCCGTTTTTTCCAATAATACCAACACGTTCGCCACGGTTAAAGTTGTATTCAAACTTATCCAAAAGCACTTTCTCGCCAAACGATTTTGAAATTTTGTGAAGTTCCACAACCTTGGTGCCCATGCGCTCCATGTTCAGTTCCAGTTGCACTTGATGGTCGTTGCGACGTTTGCTGGCACGATCTTTTATTTCGTGGAAATCGTCGATTCGGCTTTTGCTTTTAGTGGTTCGCGCTTTGGGTTGGCGGCGCATCCACTCCAATTCCTTATTGAAAAGTTGCTTCGCCTTTCCCGTTTCTGTGGCTTCATTTTCTATTCGGGCGTCGCGTTTCTCCAAATAATAACTGTAATTTCCTTTGTAACTGTAAAGCGTTCCCTCATCCAATTCTACAATTTCATTACAAACGCGTTCCAAAAAGTAACGGTCGTGCGTAACCATAAAAAGAGTGAAGTTTTCCTTTGCGAAAAGATTTTCCAGCCACTCGATCATTTCAAGATCCAAATGGTTGGTGGGCTCATCCATTATCAACAAATCTGGGGTTGTGAGCAAAGCATTGGCCAATGCCAAACGTTTTTTCTGTCCGCCGCTGAGGTTGCCCACTTTGGCGTGCAAGTCTTCCAACTTTAATTTGAAAAGAATCTGTTTGTAGCGAGTCTCAAAATCCCAAGCGTGATGGGCATCCATGGCGTCAAACGCTTTTTGGTAGGTTTCGGCATCGTCAGGATTTTCAATAGCGTGTTCGTAAGCCTCAATAATTTTTAGGATTGGATTATCCGAAGAAAAAATGGTCTGTTCTACAGTAAGTTTTGGATCCAAATCTGGTTCCTGCGGCAAATAGGCAATTTTCAAACCTTTTCTGAAAACCACATTTCCCGTATCGGCCTTGTCGTTTCCGGCAATTATATTTAGAAGGGAAGTTTTCCCCGTTCCGTTTTTGGCTACGAAACCTATTTTTTGTCCTTCGTTTATTCCAAAGGAAATATTTTCAAACAAAACCCGCATCCCGAAGGATTTGGAGATATTTTCTACTGAAAGGTAATTCACAGTTTAGATTTTCGGCAAAAGTACTGTAAATGTTTAATGAATAATATGGAATGAAGAATTAGTTGGATAACAATTTTTAAAAACTATTCTCCTTCAAATCTTTCGCCAAACTTGCGGTTTTCAACCTTTTATTCCGAAGAATATATGCTACATCTGAAGTGTTATCAACCATTAATTGCTTGTGATAGTAATTTATGTACTCCAAAACGGCGAAAAGGTTTGCCGCAAAAGACCACAATAAAATATCAACATCAGCCATAGTCCAATCCACGATTAAAAGCTGAACGGCTAAGATTATGGGCATTCCCATTAGAAAAAGCAAATTAATGTGTTTTAGCTTTTTGAAAAACTTTAAATTCCTTACCTGTGAAAACGATTTTCCTTGCAATCGCCATAGCTTTAATTGCCAGTATTTTTGCCCTTGAAAAAGAATAAAAATGCAGACCAACATACCATAGATGAGCCAAATACTTTTTAAAAACGGATGATTTAAAACGAAGTAAAAAGTTAAAAGGGGAAATGTGAAAAAAGCGTGGAACTTTTCCAAAGGATAGTACCAGCGCAATCTTTTAATTAATTTTTCTTTGCTCATTCTTAATTATTATTTCCTTTCCGCAAAGGCCTTAAAATTCTGTAAATATTTTAAGGACTGCTTTTTAAATGCTCCAGGCATCAACAGACCAATCAATTTCATAAATCCCTTAAACTGAAATTCCTGTTCGGTGCTATATTTGGTTTTATTGCCGGGCAGGGGTTCAAAACTGTTTTTTACAATATTGAAAACTCCTTTTGCTTCATAGGTTCCTGTAAATTCTTCTGGCAGATTTTTGGCGGTTATGGTTTCTATCATTTCTATTTCTCGCTTTCCCATCTTGAATTTCAAAAGCGATTTAGCGCCTACTTCGCCGGGTGTTCCACTAATAGGCTCGAAACTTTCTAGGCCTTCCATCCACTTTTTCATATTGTCAATATTGTCAAAAAGCGCAATAACCTCCTCTATGGGTTTGTCTATGGTGATTGATACGGAGTATTTCATAGTTGGATTTTATAGTGAATCCTTCAAAAATAAGTTTTTTCTTTTTAAAAAGTAGAGGTCAGAATTCAATTGTTTATGGGGATTATTGATGTTTCTTTGTGGTTGCCGTTTAATTTTATCAACAGTTTTCCTAAAAAGTGCCTTTCCGAAAAAATGTTTCATTATTAAATGCGTTACTTTATATTTGTCCATTAACAACCCTTCCTTTATGAAGCTTACATATGTAATGTTTTTTTTGATTGTAGCTGTTTGCGCCACATCTTGTGTAACCACCAAACAACTTACTTATTTACAGGAAAACACAAGTAGCTCAGACACTTTAGCGCTTTTGCGTAAAAGACAGGAACCGTACCGACTTCAAATAAATGATTTGTTGAGTATCCGCGTAAAGGCTTTGGATCAAGAAACTGTGGGTATTTTTAACCCGATAAGCGATGCCAACCCGAACGCTACGGGTGAGGAAAAACTATATTATGACGGTTTTGTAGTTGATGACCATGGAAATATCCGCATTCCAAGTTTGGGAGAAATGAACGTTTTAGGCTATACGGTTGATGAGGTTCGGGAAAAACTAGAGGAACGTTTACTTAAAGATTATTTTAAAGCCGAAGCCAATGTTTTTGTTACTGTGAAACTGGCGGGAATACGTTATACCATTAATGGCGAAATAGGTAGGCCTGGTTCAAATATAATTTACCGTGATCAAGTAAGCATTATGGAAGCTATTGCCAATAGCGGAGATATTTTAATTACGGGTGATAGAACTGATGTTGTGATTATTCGTCAATATCCAGCTGGGCAAAAAGTGCATCATATAGACTTAACAAGACTAGATGCAATGAATTCTCCTTATTACTATATAAAGCCTAACGATTTGATATTGATAAACCCATTGCCACAAAAATCCTTGGGTACAGGAACCACAGGGCTACAATCTTTTACAACCATTGTTACGGTTGCAACCGCATTGGTTACAACCATTTTATTGTTCACAAGATTATAAAAACATGAGCGAGGAATTCGAAATTAACGAAACCCATACCACCTTTGATTTTAAAGGTTTTCTTTTTAGACTTTTTCATCATTGGCCGTTGTTTCTCATTTCGTTGGCCATCGCTTTTTCCATTGCTTATTATATCAATGTTCGCAAACTGCCCATCTACCAAATGGAAAACATGGTTTCCATTAAAGATGACCAGAATCCTTTTTTCACTAGTAATACCAGTCTTACTTTTAATTGGGGTGGAACAACCGACAAGGTAAATACCGCCGTTATCACTTTACAATCCCGTTCGCATAACGAAAAAGTGGTGGAGCGACTTCAATATTATATGGACTACCTGCGCGAAGGAAAATACCAGCAGGTGGACGCATATAAACAAACTCCATTTTTTGTAGAAGTGGACACTACCAAACCTCAAATGCTGAACAAGCAAATGAAAGTAGTTTTCAAGGACTCCGTAAATTTTAATTTGAGCGTATCTTTTGAGGAAGCTGGAAACATTTCACTTCAAAATTATGCTACAAAGGAAAAGTCCAGCATGTTTGTGGATGCAGGTGAGTTTTCAAAAGACTTCAAAATAGGGCAGCACATATCTTTACCCTTTTTTAGTGGCACTTTTATGCCTAACCCAGAGATGATTTCAAGAAATGGAACGCCATACTATATTGCTTTCAGAAATTATGATGGAGTAGTAAAAAGATACCTAAACATTCGTGTTGACCCAGAGAGTAAAGGTTCTTCTGTTTTGAAAATGAGGCTTACGGGAAATAATAAAGCTCAATTGGTAGATTATTTAAATACTTCGGTAGAAGTGTTAAGCGAGGATATGTTAGAGCGGAAAAACCTCTTCGCTACCAAAACCATTAAGTTTATTGATAGTAGTCTTGCTCAGAAATCTGAAGAGCTTTCAACTGTACAAGATGAACTTAACCAATTCAAAAACAAGAATGCTATTTTCGACCTTGCTAGTGAAGGTACAGAGATCAATGCAAAACTTAATGGTCTGGACCTACGCAAAGAATCCGTTAACCGCGAGCTGAATTACTACAACACCCTACAGGATTATCTTATTAATCGTTCTGATTATCGGGACGTGCCAGCTCCCTCGGTTGCTGGTATTTCTGAAAATAGTGTAGTAACTGGAGTGGGAAAAATAGTAGCCTTAGCTGAGGAACGCAACAAACTTCAGTACTCTTTTAAAGAAGGTGCGCCTATTTTTAGTGATATAGATAGACAAATTAACGCGGTTAAAACAGTCCTGCTTGAAAATATACGTTCCTCCAAAAGTCTAAAAAATCAAGAGCTCAGTTCTATAAACAGCGATATTGGTCGTTACGAAGGCGAAATACGGAAACTTCCAAAAGAGCAACAAGATCTTTTAAACATTGAGCGCCGCTATAACTTGAGTCAAGGTACATATAACCTGTTTTTGGCAAAAAGGAGCGAAGCGGGTTTGGTAAAAGCAGCTAACGTGAGCGATGTGATGATTATTGACCCCGCAAAAGACACTGGTGGTGGTCAAATAGGACCAAATACCCAATTAAACTATATGATGGCCGGATTGCTGGGGCTCTTCATTCCTTTATTGCTTGTTTTTGTTCGTGTATTTTTTGATACTAAAATTAGTAATGTAAAAGATTTGGAAAGAATTACCCCCATTCCATTGCTTGGAGTTCTCGGGAAAAGCCCTATAGACAATAATCTTGTGGTACTTACCAAACCAAAATCAGCAATAGCCGAAGCTTTTAGAGCCTTGCGCTCCAGTTTGCAATTTATATATAAAAAACAAGGGATAAAAGGGGCAAAGACTGTGCTCGTTACCAGTTCTGTTAGTGGGGAAGGAAAAACATTCTGCTCCATTAATCTCGCATCGGTTTTTGCTTTAAGTGAAAAGAAGACCATCTTGGTAGGTCTTGACTTAAGAAAACCAAAGATATTTGGTGATTTTAATATCAACAATTCTATGGGGGTCGTAAATTATCTTATCAATGAAGCCGATATTGACACCATTATCCAAAAAACAGAAGTGGAATACCTAGACGTCATCCCTTCTGGACCCATTCCTCCAAACCCTTCTGAATTATTGATCAGCGAAAAACTGGACGAACTTATTGATAAATTAAAAGAACGTTACGATTATATCATCCTTGATTCTCCTCCCTTGGGATTGGTTTCAGATTCTTTGGAGCTTATTAAGCACGTAGACGCTACACTTTATATGGCGCGTTTTAACTATACACACAAAAACATGTTGGCCTTCGTCAATGAAAAGTACAAAACCGGCGAAGTGAAACATATAAGCATTGTCTTAAATGATTATGTTGAGAAAGCGGGTAGAGGTTACGGTTATGGTTACGGCTATGGTTATGGTTACGGCTATGGTGGTTATGGTAACTACAGCAATGGTTATCACGAAAATATAAAACGCCCCACCCTTCTCAATAGGGTGAAGCAGGTTTTTAGGAAGAAATAATAGTTCCTTCAATTTCTAATTCTAGAGGCTCAGCATTATTGCCTTCAAAAAGAGGTTTTTTAATTCTGACAACTTTTTAAATTAAATCCAAAACAGACCCCCTCACTTCGAAGTGAGGGCCGGGGAGGGATGTATTTAAATTTAACACCCCATAATCCCAAGAAAACCCGTAATTTTGCACTTTTAATAACAAACTTAAATATTTAGTACCCCCAAATTATTCATTATAAATGAAACAAAACCCTACAATCGCAATAATTGGCCTTGGTTACGTGGGCTTGCCGCTTGCCGCCGCTTTCGCGGAAAAATATAAAGTAATCGGCTTCGATATCAATTCAGAACGTATCCAACAATTGCAACAAGGAATTGACAATACTTTGGAACTTTCTTCCGAAGAACTTACAAAAGCATTGCAGCAAACCGAAAATTCAGGACTCACCGTTACCGCTGATGCATCAAAAATAGCAAGTGCTACTGTATTTATTATAACTGTACCAACACCAACCAATAAATACAATCAACCTGTGCTTATCCCACTTCAAAAAGCAAGTGAGACAGTTGGGAAACTTTTGAAAGAAGGAGACGTGGTTATATATGAATCCACGGTTTATCCGGGAGTAACCGAAGATATCTGTGTGCCTATTTTGGAAGAATATTCCAATCTAACTTTCAATAAAAACTTTTACGCGGGCTATTCGCCAGAGCGAATCAATCCGGGCGATAAGCAGCATACCGTTACCAAGATTTTAAAAGTCACTTCTGGCTCCACGCCTGAAGTAGCAAAATATATAGATGAACTTTATGCATCTATCATAACGGCCGGAACGCATTTAGCACCTTCCATAAAAGTGGCTGAAGCAGCAAAAGTTATTGAAAATTCGCAGCGCGACATCAACATTGCTTTTGTTAACGAACTTTCCAAAATCTTCAGATTATTGGATATTGATACACAAGATGTTTTGGAAGCTGCTGGCACTAAATGGAACTTTTTAAAGTTTAGTCCAGGCCTCGTTGGCGGGCATTGCATAGGGGTAGATCCTTATTATTTAGCCCAAAAAGCCCAAGAGGAAGGCTATAACCCAGAGATTATATTGGCAGGGAGAAGAATGAACGACGGCATGGGTAATTATGTGGCCCAAGAGGTAGTTAAATTAATGATACAAAAGGAATGTAAGGTAAAAGGAGGGCATGTACTTGTTCTTGGGGTTACCTTCAAGGAAAACTGCCCAGATATTCGCAATAGTAAAGTAATAGACGTTATAGGTGAGTTGCGTAAATACAACCTCAATATAGATGTTTATGACCCTTGGGCAAAAGTTGCCGAAGTTTCCAATGAGTTTGGACTGCGATTGTTAAGTGACGAATCCCAACTGAAAAATAATTATGAAGCTATCATATTGGCAGTGGGCCACAAAGAGTTTTCAAATTTTCAACTGGAAAAATACAAAGCCTCACCTTCTGTTGTTTTTGATGTGAAATCCTTTTTTCCAAAGAATTTGGTTGACGGATGTTTGTAATTATCAGTTATCAGTTATCAGTTGTCAGTTGTGGGTTGTCAGTTTTTTTGTTGAAATAAGAAACATATAGAAATGAAAAGTTATAAAGATCTCTATGTTTATAATCTAGCTTTTGAATATGCTATTGAAGTTCATAAAATGACTGGTCAGCTTCCTTCATTTGAAAAATATGAACAAGGGTCTCAAATAAGGCGATCATCAAAGTCTATAAAAGATAATATTGTTGAGGGTTATGGAAGGCGCCGCTATAAACAGGATTTATTAAGTTTTTAGTTTATGCCCACGCTTCTTTATTAGAATGTATATCGCAATTGGAAATGTTGAACACTATTTATCCAGAAATTTCGGTTTCAGATTTAATTACTAAATATGAATTACTGGGAGGCAAATTACATTCATTTATCAATTATGTAGAAAAAGATTGGAAGGTTTAAAAGCTGGAGTTTATAAATTATATATTGCAAATTATTAATTAGTTTTTTAAATTCAACCCACAACCCACAACCCACAACCCACAACCCACAACCCACAACCCACAACCCACAACCCACAACCCACAACCCACAACCCACAACCCACAACCCACAACCCAAATGACCAACCCAATATATCACACCACAGACCTTTCAAAAATCACCTTCCTAATAACCGGCGGCGCAGGTTTCATCGGTTCTAACCTTGTTGAATATTTACTGCATAGCAACGCCAAAAAAGTTCGCGTGCTGGACAATTTATCAACAGGATTTATGAAAAACCTTGCCGCTTTTCAAGACAATCCCAACTTTGAATTTATGGAGGGCGATATCCGCAATTTGGAAACCTGCAAAAAAGCAATGGAAGGTATAGATTATGTTTCACATCAAGCAGCTTTGGGTTCTGTGCCGCGCTCCATCAACGATCCAGTAACTTCCAATGAAGTGAACGTTAGCGGTTTTCTAAATATGTTGGTAGCACAAAAGGAAAGTAAAACATTAAAACGCTTGGTCTATGCTGCATCCAGCTCAACCTATGGCGATAGTAAAAACCTTCCGAAAGTTGAAGGAACCATCGGAAAACCACTTTCTCCCTATGCCGTCACCAAGTTGGTTAACGAACTTTATGCCGATGTTTTTTACAAAACTTACGGTATCCAAACCATTGGCCTGCGTTATTTCAACGTTTTTGGCCCCAACCAAAGCCCAACTGGGGCATATGCTGCGGTAATTCCACTTTTTATGCAGGCACTAAAAGATGAAAAGGCCCCAACCATTAATGGCGATGGCGAACAGACCCGCGATTTTACTTTTGTACAGAATGCCGTGCAGGCAAACATCCGTGCCTTTTTTGCTAAGGAAGAAGCTGTAAATGAGGTTTTCAACGTGGCTTATGGTGATAGAATAAGTCTTAATACCTTATGGAACGATCTTCAAGCCATCTCAGATAAAAATTTAAAAGCCTTTTACGGCCCACCACGCAAAGGCGATGTACGTGATTCTCTAGCAAATATTGACAAAGCAAAAAACCTTTTAGGGTATAATCCATTGTTTTCGGTAAAGGATGGATTGGAGATTACTTGGAAGAAATTTTAATTCAGTTCTCAGTTCTTGGTTACATATAAAATGGTTTCACAACAGACAACCGACAACCGACAACTGAGAACCGACAACCCACAACCGACAACTAAAAACCCCTTTCTAGCGGAATTTCACCTCATTTTGATAAAATTGAAATGTTAAATTTTCAAAACCCTTAAAATAGAACCACTTACAAATAAGTAATCTCCTACACAAAAATTCCACTTATCGAAATTTGAAATCATCTTGACGGATATTTTGAGTATTTCGCAGCATACCTCTTAAAACCCCAAGTAAACCCTACAAAATTTGCATTTATTGTAGTGGTTTTATATTATTGTTATGCCCCTTTGAGATAAAAATAACCTTATTTTTTTAAGCTTTTTTTCATGAAGAACATATACACTCCTCAAAGGTGGGCTTTACTTTTTTGCTGCCTTTTGTCCCTTTTAACTTTTAATGGCTTTTCGCAGGTTGGAATTGGAACAACAAACCCAAACCCTAATGCCTTGCTTGATATAGATGCGTCCACAACTCCCGGAGGCTTACTCTTACCTCGGGTGAACTTAACGGGAACCTCTAGTTTTTTGCCGTTAACAGCCAATGTTGAAGGCATGGTGGTTTACAATACAGCAACGGCTGGTGTAGCGCCAAATAATGTTACTCCCGGATATTATTATAATGATGGCTCACAATGGGTACGCGTTGGCAAGGAAAGCGTTGATTGGAGTACTCTAGGGAATGCAGGAACTAATGCGGCTAATAACTTTATTGGCACAACAGATAACCAACCTTTGGCATTTAGAGTAAATAATTCCGAACGAATGGGTATTTTAACTAATGGCAATGTTGGGATAGGAGGTTATTATGGTAATGTAAAATTGAATATTACTGGCGAGGCTAACGATTTTGGAGTTTTTAGTACTGTAACTGAAAGCGGCGCGCAGGCAATTTATGCAAGTTCCAATCAGAGCGATGGCTTGGGCGTTATGGCTACGAATTCAAATACAACTTCCAGTACTGCAATTGTAGGTGTTGGAAATAACGCTGGAACTTATTTCACAGGTGCTACGGGAACAGGTATAGCTGGTACTGCTGCCGAAAACGGTTATGGTGTAATGGGTTCGCATTTTAATGGTACTAATGGTAATCGTTTTGGTGTTTTAGGTGCTCCTGATTTCGGAGTTTACAGTAATTTTGGTGCAAATAATTATGGATTTATGAATTCTGCAACAGAAGGATTATATACCCAAAGGAATAATAATAATTATGCAGTTTTGGCTGGGTATGATAGTGTATGGGATGAAAATTTTGGAATAATTGCTTCTGCGAATGGAGGCACTTTTAATACGGGTTTACTTGTTGCTTCTGGTGAAACGGTGATATCTGCACATTTGGGACCGAATAATAATAACCCCCAATTACCAAGATGGTATAATGGATCCATATTTTTACAGCAACGAAATGCTTCAACAGCTAGAATATATTTCAGTGTAGGTGATGAGGATTGGTACATCAATTCAAGTGGTGCGGGTGATTATTCAGAATATTTTAAAACAAGTGACAGAACACTTGGAGTGGGTGAGATAGTTGCCATGGATCCAAATAATGCGAGTGGCGTAAGAAGAGCGAGGCCAAGGGATGTGGCAAAAACCGTAGGTATCGTTTCCATAGGGGGAACAAGAAATAATGACAATATAGGAGGCACAAGAGGAGAGGACCCTAATTATGTTAATGTAGGGCTTTTGGGGCAGGTGCCAGTTTTAGTTACCGTTGAAAACGGAAATATAAAACCTGGCGATCCTCTAACTCTTTCAAAAACATATAGAGGAAGGGCAGTGAAGGCCACTGAATCTTGCCGCATTATAGGCTATGCGCTTACGAGTTTTCCGTATGTTAGTGGAGAACAAAGTTATGAAACTGATATTAATGGCACAGATAAGCTAAAGCTTAGAGATAACCACGTAATGTGCTATGTCAATCCGGTGTGGTTTGAACCTGCGGATGATAACTTGGGTGAGGGAATTGAAATTCTTCCATTTGAAAGTGCTTTTGATATGGACGCCAGAGTAAATTTAGAACTGGATGCTGAAAATCCAAAAAAGAGCTTAAAACGCGATAGACCAAATTTTGCGTCAAACAAGCAAGAGATGGTGCTTAAAAATGTCGAAAATTCAAGTGAAGTGAAATTAGAAAAACCTCAAAGTGAATTGAATTTAAATGATGAAAATGTTAAGAATAATAACTAAACTATTTGGTTTATTGAAAACTTTACCAGCCCATACAACTTGTAAATAAAATCAATAAACTTGGTGTCCAAGATAATAAAAGATTTGTTTTTAGATTAATATAGCATACCCTGCAAGTCAAAAGCTTAGCAGGGTTATTTATTAAATATTTTTTACTCACTTACTCACTTACTCACTTACTCACTTACTCACTTACTCACTTACTCACTTACTCACTTACTCACTTACTCACTTACTCACTTACTCACTTACTCACTCACTCACTCACTCACTCACTCACTCACTCACTCACTCACTCACCTATTCACCTATTCACCTATTCACTTATCCACTTATCCACAAAGTCAACAACAAATTTGAAACCGTTGTGCATCATTCAAATCCACCCGGCTTGACAGTTGAAATACGAAATACGAAGTGCCAAATCCTAAATCTGTCATGCAGAGCAGCCCGCCCTGAACATAGTCGAATTTGGCTAAAGAGCATTCGAAACACCAAAATCCGCTTCGCCAATTCCACAATTCCATAATTCCAAGAAGCCACAACCCTCTACGCCTCACAATTCACGCCACGCAAATTGAACATACCAATTTTGCTATATTATTTCACTTTAGTCTTACTTTCATTCCTAGTCGCTTATATTTTAGGAATATAGCCTTCAAGAGTGATACTTAAATTGGGTTCTCAGTAAAACGAATACCCCTTATATCCGAAAGGAATTTCCTACATTAAAACAGCGATTTTTCTGACAAATATTTAAAATATTAACATTATATGGGTTTTTTTATTAAAACATTAACCTGTATAAAGATAAAATTTGCATTATATCGATAAAAAATGTAATATTGCCCCATATTGTACAAACCCAAAGCCCCAAACTATGGTACAAAAATACTTTCCTAAAGTACTTATATTCTGTGTAGTTACTTTTTTTACCGTTTCGGTAAGCAATGCCCAAGTGGGTATTGGTACGGTAACCCCCAAAGGTGTATTAGATTTAAATAATGATTCAGGCACTAATAAATACGGTCTTGTTTTGCCAAGAGTTGCCCTCACAAGAACAGATTTAGCTAGTCCCGTATTAAACCCGCAGGGAGGTGATCCTGCCATTGGCACCGTAGTTTATAACACATCAACCACAAATTTTGGCAGTGAAAGTGTTTATCCTGGCATATATATGTGGGATGGTATAGATTGGATTAATGAATTTCCGAAAAAGAATGCAGAAATATTTAAACAAACAGGAAGTTCTTTAAGAACATATACTACAGGATCATATCAAGATATTCCAAACCTAGTAGGTCGTACGTTTAAACCTGCTTATACTGGAACTTACAAAATAGAAGTAAGTGTGAACTGGGGCGGAGGCTACGTTAACGATTCAGGTTTCGGTACTGATGTTGCCGTAATGACAGGAAATTTCAAATTTACATTTGATGGGGTAGATAAATTAATCCCAGCGCATACTTGGTCTGGTAGGCATGGAGGCGGTACTCAATATTATGACATTTGGGAACAAACTACTATGGTAATTTATAAAGAGCTTGTAGCAAACACTTCATACATATTTAGTTTAAGTTTCGATCAAACAGTCGCAGACGGATTTTATAATAATGGCAATTCTGGTGGCAATTCTGGCGGTGTACCTAATCCAGGAGGAGGGTGGTTAGGTGGAGATATTCCCTGTACCGTTGAATTTGTTTTTCTGGACTAGAAATTAACTGAATAACGCTAAAAATCATGAGAAAAACTACCTTATTTTATAGTTTTAATTTAGTTGCAATAGTATTTTTATCGAATATTGCTTTTGCTCAGGTTGGTATTAATACAACCGATCCCAAAGGAGTTATAGATTTTAACAGTACAACCTTAGGTGTGGTTTACCCAAATGTTGCTTTGTTAGGTACAGATGATGCCACTACGGTAATCAATCCGCAGGGCGGTTCTATTGTAGCGGGTACTGTGGTTTATAATACCAATACCACAAACAATGGACTTATTACAGATATATATCCAGGTATTTACGTTTGGAATGGTACTGAATGGGTGGTTCACTATAAAAAAAGACAATCTGAATTGCACAATCAAACCGCTGTACTTAGAACGGAAGCAAATTTTGCAGGAGGTTATCAAGATGTGCCAGGATTGGGAATTAGTGATGCCAAAACATTTACTGCAAAATATTCGGGACTTTATAGAATTGAAGTTAAAACGAACTTTGCTGGAGGTAAAACCTATAGGAATAGTAGCATTTTTGTAAGCCAAGCTAAGGGTATGTTTAGGTTTTTATTTGGTGGAACTCCTTATAATTTTGATACTACTGCATTTTCCGCCTTTTCAAGTTATATAGGCTCTGAGTCTGGAACGTATTATGAAGGTATTTGGAAAGAATCCTATGAAACTAATTACGTTACGCTTACTGCAGGGACCATCTACCCTTTCTCATTGACTTTCGATGCTTATGATGCGCCTGGGTTTATTGGCAATGGTTCTATTACAACCCCTTTTTTAGTCGATTTGATTAATGAAGATTTTGATCCTTCCGGTTCTTATACGGTAGATCAAAATTATACTAATGATAATGACTGTCCTACTCGTGGGTGGATAACTAACTCCTCCAATTCATGTACATCCTGCACAGGTCACCATCTATATATCAGTTCAAATAATGGCAGTTGCAAACAATCTGCTACTGCTTTAATGAGTTTTAAGCCATCAGTAGGCTTAGTTAATATAAGCTTTGATTATTTATTTAGAGAAAGAAATGGCAGAAACGACTCGTTTAGGGTTTATATCCATGATGGAACTTCTCAAGTGGGAGCCAATTTAGTTACTATAGACAACTCTGGAAGTGTAACAACAGATACGTCTTATAGTAGTGCTCCAATTGCCGTTGTCCCAGGCACAGTTTATACCCTTCGTTTTGAATACATTAATACTACTAATCAAGCATACTACGCATCAGTTGACAATGTAGTGGTAAGAGAACTTTTAGCGGGTGATGAAGGACGTGGCTATGTTGGAAATGAAGTTGATTGTCAAATAGAGTTTACCTATATAGGAGAATAAATTTAGTGTTTTTTTAACCTACTTTTAAAATTACCCAAATCATGAAAAAAACTACCCTACTTAAAAATATATTCATTGCTATTTTCTCTTTAATTGCAATTCCAAGTATAGCACAAGTGTCCATTAGCACTGGAACACCTACCACTACACCACAAGGATTGGTTGATATGCAAAACAGTGCTGCGGGTATTGTGTACCCTAGATTTGCATTAACTTCTACACAGGTACAGGCTCCTGTTCAAAACCCAGACGGCAGTGGCAGTTTAGTAGCTGGAACCGTGGTCTATAATACAAATACCACCACCACGGGTACCAATGATGTGTATCCAGGACTTTATGCATGGAACGGAAGTAAATGGACAACACAATATATTAGAGAAGATTCAGAAATTGCACAGCAATCAGGTTTAGGACAAAGAATAGTTGATAGTGGAGGATATGTTGATATAACAGGTTTAGGATCTGGTTCGTCTTTTACTCCAAAATATTCCGGAACTTATAGAATTAAGGCAAATGTTAATTTCGGAGCTGGTAAAATTGTGCCAGAACCCGGATATGCTACTTCTATGGCTACACAGGAAGGGTATTTTAGAATAACATTGGGGCCGGATCAATATTTAATATATACCCACGCTTACTCTGTACACAATCGTGATATTGCTGGTGGAACTTACTTTGAACAATTTAGGCATGATTCCTCTCTAATTGTGTATGTTGATTTAGTTGCAGGTCAGCCGTTTACATACCGTTTTGAAATTGATTTATTTGTATCCTCTAATTTCGAAAATGGTGGAAACTCAGGAGATGGAAGAGCGTATGTTGGTATTGGCTTACCGTGTAACATTGAATTTACCTATCTCGTGGAATAAAATTATTGGGTTGAAATATTCCATGACTCAAAAACGAATCCCACAGTCCCCCTGGCCCCAAAGGGGCAGAGAGCTGTCTTTCAGTCCATTTTCTTGGTTCCAAACCCTGAACCCACCTACTGGCAGGCCGATTAACAAATCAACAATGTACTTTCATAAATAGGCTAATCGTGTGCTCCTTCCCCTTGTAATTAATTTAAATCTAAAGGACTAAAGGGACTTATAGGGGAAGGTGGCAGCTGGGACATAATTTGATTAACAGCTACATCTTCAATCCAGCTGGCGGAAGGGGTTATTGGTCAGTGAGTAGAGATTAGAGGGTAGTAGTTATGAGTTGGGTTGAGAACAAAATCGAAATCGAAATCGAAATATTCCATGACTCAAAAACAAATCCCACAGTCCCCCTGGCCCCAAAGGGGCAGAGAGCTGTCTTTCAGTCCATTTTCTTGGTTCCAAACCCTGAACCCACCTACTGGCAGGCCGATTAACAAATCAACAATGTACTTTCATAAATAGGCTAATCGTGTGCTCCTTCCCCTTGTAATTAATTTAAATCTAAAGGACTAAAGGGACTTATAGGGGAAGGTGGCAGCTGGGACATAATTTGATTAACAGCTACATCTTCAATCCAGCTGGCGGAAGGGGTTATTGGTCAGTGAGTAGAGATTAGAGGGTAGTAGTTATGAGTTGGGTTGAGAACAAAATCGAAATCGAAATCGAAATATTCCATGACTCAAAAACAAATCCCACAGTCCCCCTGGCCCCAAAGGGGCAGAGAGCTGTCTTTCAGTCCATTTTCTTGGTTCCAAACCCTGAACCCACCTACTGGCAGGCCGATTAACAAATCAACAATGTACTTTCATAAATAGGCTAATCGTGTGCTCCTTCCCCTAGTAATTAATTTAAATCTAAAGGACTAAAGGGACTTATAGGGGAAGGTGGCAGCTGGCAACAATTTTCATTTTCTCATAGATTATCAATCCAGCTGGCGGAAGGGGTTACGCGAATAGCTAAATCCACATTCACGAACACACAAACTCACAAACTCACAAAATCACTCAATCAACAACCAAATCCCAAATCCCAAATCCCAAATTCACAAACTCACAAACTCACAAATTCACACACTCACAAAACCACTCAACCAACAACCAAATCCCAAATCCCAAATCCCAAATTCACAAATTCACAAACTCACAAACTCACAAATTCACACACTCACAAAACCACTCAACCAACAACCAAATCCCAAATCCCAAATCCCAAATCCCAAATCCCAAATTCACAAATTCACAAACTCACAAACTCACAAATTCACACACTCACAAAACCACTCAACCAACAACCAAATCCCAAATCCCAAATCCCAAATCCCAAATCCCAAATTCACAAACTCACAAACTCACAAACTCACAAACTCACAAACTCACCTATTCACAAATTCACACATCTTCAAACCAAAATTCCTATCTTAGCCCCCAATAAAAAAGAAGCCTCCCCAAACCATGGAACTGGAAACCAAAGTCTATCAAAAGGAAAACAATTTCCGCATTGGCAAAATGCTGAAAGAGAGCTTGACAGACATTATTGGCTCGCGCTTTTTGTCTTTTCAATTAGCTAAAAGAGATATACAGGCACAGTATCGCCAAAGTTACCTCGGCATTATTTGGGCCTTTGTAACGCCGCTTACAACCGCTTTTGTGTGGATTTTTCTTAATAGCTCAGGAACCATTCGGGTTACCGACACGGGCATTCCCTATCCGGTATATGCCTTTTCAGGAACACTATTATGGTCTATTGTTAAAGAGGCCATAAACTCGCCCATAAACAGTACCAGTGGAGCAAAGTCTATTTTGTCCAAAATCAATTTTCCCAAGGAGGCTTTGATAGTTGCGGGGGTGTATAAACTATTGTTCAATAGCTCCATAAAAATATTGTTACTAGTGGTGTTTATCTTCTTTTATGGCGTAGGTTTTCATTGGAGCCTATTGCTGTTTCCCGTTGCTATGTTAGGAGGAGTTTTGTTTGGAACAACACTTGGATTGTTTGTCACTCCCTTAGGGATGCTTTATAAAGATATTGGACGATTGATAAGCTTCGGTCTGGGTTTTTTAATGTACGTTACCCCAGTGGTCTATGCCATCCCCAAAAATGGAATTATGAAAACCGTGATGGAACTGAATCCATTCACCCCGATTATACTAACTGCTCGCGACTTGGCCGTAGGCATGCCGCCCATGTATTTAACCTATTTTTTAATAGTAATCGCTTGCAGTGTCCCCTTGTTTTTTATTGCTTTGTTGTTCTATAGAATCTCGATTCCTATTTTGGTGGAGCGGATGAGTGCGTAATCAGTTGTGGGTTCTCGGTTGTGAGTTATCAGTTAAAAGTAAATAGCTTAAAGTGAAAAGTTATAAAGATTTAGACATCTATAATTTAGCATTCGATTATGCCATTGAAGTTCATAAAATGTCATTGCTGTTGCCTAAATTTGAGCTTTATGAGATGGGAAGTCAAGTAAGGCGCTCTTCAAAAAGTGTCAAGGACAACATTGTAGAGGGATATGGTAGGAGAAAATACAAACAAGATTTCGTAAAATTTTTGATATACTCACATGCATCGCTATTAGAGTGCCTTTCACAATTACAGATGATACAAAATATATATGTAGATGTCCCCGTTAATGATTTAATAGATAAATATGATCTGTTAGGAGGGAAAATCTATTCTTTTATTTCATACGTTGAAAATAATTGGAAAACTTAACCACAACAGACAACCCACCACCCACCACCCACAACCGACAACCGAAAAACCGTGCCACAAGCCAAAACCGACAACCCACAACCGACAACCGAGAACCGACAACCGACAACTGACAACCAAGTTTTAGTAAAAGTCGAAAACCTCTCCAAAAAGTTCTGCAAAGACCTTAAGACCAGCCTGTGGTATGGAGTGAAGGATCTGGCTTCTGGCTTGAGCGGCAACCGCAATGATCGGGAACTGCGCCCCAAGGAGTTTTGGGCGGTGAAGGATATTAGTTTTGAGCTGCGCCGCGGCGAGTGTTTGGGGCTTATTGGTCATAACGGCGCCGGAAAATCTACACTTTTAAAAATATTGAACGGCCTTATAAACCCCGATGCCGGAAAGGTGACCATTAAAGGTAGAGTAGGGGCGCTAATAGAACTGGGAGCAGGCTTTAATCCTATTTTAAGTGGCAGGGAAAACATCTATAACAACGGTGCCATCCTTGGCTTTACCCGAAAGGAGATAGACCAAAAAGTAGAGGAGATTATTGACTTTGCTGAAATACGCGAGTTTATAGATATGCCCGTACAAAATTACAGCAGCGGAATGAGGGTGCGCCTGGGCTTTGCCGTGGCGGCACAGATGGAGCCCGATGTCTTGATTATTGATGAGGTTTTAGCGGTAGGGGATCTAGGCTTTATTTTAAAATGTTTTAAGCAGATAGACACCATTCTTCCCAAAACTGCTATCGTTTTTGTTTCACATGCTATGCCTATGGTTTCGCGGATTTGCAATGAGATTATTTTGATGGACAAGGGAGAAGCTGTTTTCCAAGGAGATGATGTGGGGAAGGCGATTGATTTATATTATAATCGTTTTGCCAATATAGAACAGAACGTAATTTTTAATGATGGGTCTGTCACTCTTGAAAGAATAGAACTTTTAAGTTTAAAAAATGATGTTAATGGAATTCCTCAAATACAATGGCTGGAAGATTTAATTTTATTTATAGACTTAGAAATTAATAGTTTAGAAGAAGTTCCAGGTTTTCATATAACAATCGCAGATAAGGAACAACGCCCAATTGCGCTTATTGAACCAAACAAAAAGGCAATGGATATAAGAATTGAAAATAGCAAGATAAAACTCACAATAAAACATTGCAATGTTCAATTATCAAAAGGAACATACTTTATAAATCTTACAATTGCTAAATTGGGAACAAAAGAACCTTTATTGAGAATTAACAATGCACTGTCATTTCAAATAGTTTATGAACGAGAAACATGGCCGCCTTTTTTATTAAACTCTAGTTTTGAAAATACTGAAAATTGAATTAAATCTGAAGGGGTATAATTTTTACCTTTTTTTAAATGAAAGTTCCAAAATTTAATGCAATGGATAATATAAAAAATAAATTAATTAAAACTTTAGGGCTGAAGAAAGAAAATTCTAAACTTTCGGAGAGTCATTTTTTTTTCATTACGGCATTTCCAAAAAGTGGTTCTTCTTTTATTTCATTGGTTTTAAGTGATCTATTAAAAATTCCTATAGCTGATATCGTGTATTCGCATTTTAGAGAACAAGATATTTATTTACCAAAATTAGAGTCTTTAAAAGGAAGCAAAATTATAAGTAAGCACCATACCTTAGCAACAACACCCAATATTGAATTGCTTAAAGAAAATTCTATAAGCCCCATAGTTTTAACTAGGAACTTACCTGATACTATTATCTCATTAAGAGACCACATTTCAAAAACTTTAAGATGGCCACATTTTCAAGTTCCTTCTGATTTTGATAAGTGGGAAAACAAAAACCAATTTGATTTTTTAATAGAATTAGCAATCCCTTGGTATGTGTTTTTTTATGTGAGTTGGAATAAAGCATATCAAAATAATGATATTGATATTAAGTTTATAAGATATGAGGATTTCAATAAGAGTCAATCAAAAACAATTAAGGCTATTCTAGAGTATTTGGATTTTCAGATTGATGAAGAAAAAATTCTAGATAGTATTGATAGAGTTAAAAACCTTTCAATCGACAAAAATAGATTAAATAAAGGTGTAATGGATAGAGGTAAAAATCTACTTACTAGCTCGCAGATGGATAGGATTGAGAGTTTTTCAAGATTTTATCCTAATATTGACTTTACTCCAATTTTACAATCAAATTCATTATAATGAATAAATTTATTTCAAATAGCCAACATGCTGATGACTATATAGCTTGGCAATTACTGGATAAACCAACTACAGGAGTTGTGGTAGAAGTGGGAGCTTTTGATGGTCTTCATTTAAGCAATAGTTTTGCTTTTGAGCAATTAGGGTGGAAGTCGATTTGTATTGAGCCAAACCCCACAATATTTAAGTATCTTGAAAAGAATAGACCTACTTCCATAAATATTAATAATGCGGTAGTTGGTGATGAAAACATACTAGAAATAGACTTCTTCGCTGAAGAGATTGGAGTGCTCTCTGGCTGTAACTATGATGCAGATGACGTAAAAAAACGCTATGAAAATAGGGGATTGGAATATACGGAGCCTGAAAAAATAAAAGTTTCCGCAACAACATTAACTTCTTTATTTGGTAAGCTAAATATTGAAACTATAGATGTGCTTTCTATAGACGTAGAGGGTTTTGAATTAGAAGTGCTAAAGGGATTGGACCTAAAATCTTTTAATGTAAAACTTTTCATCATAGAAGCTAATGACGACAATTATAAAGCTCAGATATTAAACTTTTTTAAAGAAAACGCGGAGTATATTTTTGTTGGGAACAACTATCAAAACTTATTCTTTATAAAAAAGAAGTATCTATTAAAAAGAAATCTAAGAAGTTTAGATTTTGAGAACTATACGAAAGCCAAACAACACCATCCAAAGGGCAGTACCTATGTTATAGACTCTACAGTTCCAAAGTTTATAGAATCTGAAGAGGTATTGAAATTTAAAAAATACTTAGGAATTTTTTGACTCAAATGATTAAACTAACCCACATTATCAATCCAGTTAATGTTTCTGAAGCTTCAGACCTATTTGTAGCCCAGCCAGTTACATTTGAGTCTATGCGAAGGGCAAAACAATTTGCGGCTAGTGAAATTGAAGTTAGTTTAATCACCACACAATATCCAGAGGACCATAGTGTAATTCCTGAATTTTTTACCAAAACGAAAGATCTTGATCGGTCAGTATTAGATTTTGGGACTTTTGATAAAAAAAGAAAACTCCCTTTACTTCAAGATATTTTAGACCGTGCTGTGGATTATAATACTGAAGCAGACTATATTGTTTATACCAATGTAGATATTGCAGTACAACCACATTTTTATTCATTTATAAACCAAAAGATAAAAGACGGACACGATGCTTTTGTAATTAATCGTAGAACTATTTCTAAACAGTATACACTTAAAACACTTGCTGATGCTTACGCAGATTACGGTGAAGCTCACCCTGGTTTTGATTGTTTTGTTTTTAAATTAAAACTACATAAACAATTGAGTTTGAATAATGTTGCTATTGGGGTTAGTAAGGTTGGAATAACACTTTTGGCCAATTTGATAGCTTTTACTGATAATTTGTTTTTTTTTAAAAAAGAGCATCTTACTTTTCATATAGGTGAAGACAAAGTTTGGTTGAATAAAAACCTTAATGACTACTATTTGCACAATTGCAATGAGGCTTTTAAAGTTTATAAGCATTTAATAAATAAAAAGCCAGAAATTATAAATAATGCAATAATCAAGAAACATTGGTTACTGTTAAATAAAGAATTAAATAATGAAACTGAGATAAGTAAAACAGAACAAAAAACTGGTTCGGTACAGAAAGTAATTAAATGGTTAAAATCTAATGGTTAACAAGATATTTGTTGCGGGTCTTCCACGTTCAGGTACCACACTTGTGCAGAATGTTCTAGATACACATCCATTGGTATATGGCGGTCCAGAATTTGATAGAATCCCGAATATTATAGATTTGCGCACTAAGTTGCAGAATTCGCTCAAACAAGGTAGGATTGAAGTTTATACAAATAGTGAACAAATTGATGATGCTATAAGGAACATGATAAACTCATTAATTACTCCTTTAAGCCTGAATGAATCAGTAGCCTACATAAGCGAAAAAACACCGTGGAATATACTGTACTTTGAAGAATTATTGGAGTTATTTCCTGATGCTAAGTTTATAATGGTTCTCCGCAATCCTATAACAACATTTAACTCGATGAAAAATGTGGCTATAAGAGCAAAAAAAGCAGGAGTTGTTCCTCCAGATTTTACGACGAATGTATTTATTGCGGCGGCTTATATGGAGTATGTTTATGGATTAATGCAACGGCTTGAAAAAAAACATCCCGACAGCGTTATTACTATAAAGTATGAGTTATTAATAAGTGATTTAGAAAAGTATTCAAAAGAACTTTGCTCATTTATAGGCTTACCATGGGACGAAAAACTTTTAAGTTTTAACAACTTTAAGCATCCAGGTGAAAAGACTATGACGGAAAACCAAATATGGTATACTTCGGAACAATATAATGCTAATCCTCAAGATGCTTTAAAGAGAAAAACGACAAATATTTTAAGTTTTAAAGAAGCGTTATTTTTAAAATATCTTTTTAGAAAGAATACCTATGTGAATCCTAACAATTGTTTCCTTAAAGAACCAAGCCTAATTGAAAAAGTAATTGCAAGGGTTTTCTTTGTTGATTACAGAGATAATTATCGTTTTAATAAGCCTCCCAAAAGAGTATTAGACTAATGAAAATCTCCGTTTACATAACTTCATATAATCAAAAAGAATTTCTAAAGGAAGCTATAGATAGTGTATTGGCTCAAACTATTCAACCTTACGAAATAGTAATTATTGATGATGCCTCTACAGATGGTTCACAAGATTTAATTGAAGAATATTGTATAAAAGAACCAAACATTATTTCATATTTTAATAAAGAAAATAAAGGGATTACAAAAACTAGAAATATTGCTCTTTCTCTCGTTAAAGGCGACTTAATTACTTGGTTAGATGGCGATGATGTTTACTTGCCAGATAAATTAAAAACACAATACGAGCTAATTCAACAAACTAATGCTGATTTAGTTTATACAAACTTCTATATTTCTGAAGACCAAATAGATTCAATAAAAAGGGTTTGGTGTTCGGATATTTCTAAAATACCTCAAAACAATAATATATTAAAGGAAGTGCTATGTAGGGACTTTCCTCGAAATGCGTTATTTCGTTATGAAATGATTACAAAAGAATTATTGAATGATACTGGAGGATATGATGAAAAGCTAGACATATATGAAGATTTCGAATATCGAATCAGATTAACAACAAAAGCAAATACAGCTTTTTCAATGAAAGCACTCAGCATATATCGCTTGCATGGCGAAGGGCTTTCGAATAAGGAAAAGTCTATTCATTTAAGTTGTTTGAATTATATAAATGAAAAACATAAAAAATTGATACTTAACTTTAGTCCAAAAGAACAGGAAAAAATCAATGGTAGTATTGAAAGATATTTATCAAACTTTAAGGATAAGAAAGTTACAGCGAACAATACATTAATATTTAAAATTAAGAGAAGATTGAAACGGTTAATTGATAAAATATAGTTTGAAAGAAGAACAACTCATATTCATCATTTCCCAGCCCCGTAGTGGTTCCACCTATCTGCAAAACTTGCTGTCTAACAATGCTGAAGTCAATACGTGTAGTGAGTCCTGGATGCTGCTTAATTTTGCGAACCAAATAAAGCCTTCCTTGGTACAGGCAAAATTTGATAATACGTTGGCGGTTGGAGCCTTCAAAGAATACTTAGGCAAGTATCCCAATTTAAAATTTAGGGAAGCATTTCACGATTTTTTATTGAAACTGTACAGCCCCATGTTTGATGGATACCAATTTATAGTTGATAAGACACCCCGTTATTGGGAGATTTCGCCTGAAATAACTAGCCTATTTCCAGGCAGTAAAGTTATTGTATTGCATAGGAATCCCATTGATGTTGCAAAATCTATGATAAAAACGTGGGGGTTTACTTCCTTTCAAGAATTAAACATCTTTAGAAGAGATTTGCTGCAAGCCCCACAAAAGTTGCGTTCGTTTTCTCTGGCGAATAAGGAAAATAAGAACGTATATAATCTTTCTTACGAAGAACTTATTAGCGATACCCCAGCTGAAGTGCAAAAAATATACAATTGGATTGGTATTCCCTATGACGCTTCTGTTTTAGACACGCAGAAGAATGATAAGTACAAGGGAGGATATGGTGATCCATTTCAAAATTCTGAAAGCAATTATAAGACTGTTAAGGCGCGTACAGATAAAAAAAGTATTAATAAGGATTTTAAGGATTTTCTAAATGGCTATGCAAATTATCTGGGTGAGGATATTCAAAATGAGTATGATGGCTTTCAGGATGTAACAATTAAGCAAACAACAGCTTTCAATTATTTTATGCATTTAGGAGAAGCTTCAACTAATGCAAAAAGAAGAAATAATAGTATTTGGCTTTTAAAAAAATATCTTTACGAATTAAGATTTAAGTAGTTATGATAAAGAGGATGATTAAAGGCTTATTGCGTAAGAGAGGCTATCAAATAAAAAGAATAGACCAGAAAACGCTCCATATCCCAAAGAATAAATTTTCTATGGAGGAAGGGTTTAAACGTTGTCTGTCTAGGGGGTTAAAAATTGCTACTGTAATAGATGTAGGAGCCTCAGACGGTCGCTGGTCTGAACGCCTAATGAAGTTTTACCCTGACGCAAATTATTTATTGGTAGAAGCACAACAAGGGCATTTGGAAGGGCTAAAAGCTTGTAAGGACCGAAACCCTAAACTCGATTTTGTGCTGGCTGCTGCCGGTAGAGAAGCGGGTACAATATATTTTGAAAACAGTAATTTGTTTGGGGGTACGGCGTCAGATACGCCTCTTGATGGCAATTGTATTGAAGTGCCGGTGATTAGTGTAGATCAGGAGATCAAGAATAGACAACTTCCAGGCCCCTATTTGTTGAAATTGGACACACATGGGTATGAAATCCCCATCCTTGAAGGCGCAAAGAAAGTGATTCAAGCCGCTGAGTTGATCATTATAGAGGTATATAATTTTCAGTTAACAACCGATAGTCTTAAGTTTTGGCAAATGTGTAGTTATATGGAAAAGCTTGGCTTTTCCCCCGTAGAATTGGTTGACCCTATGCTGCGAAAAAACGATCGTGCTTTCTGGCAGATGGATCTGTTTTTCATACCATCTAAGAGTTCCACTTTTTTAAATAATACCTATGATGCTATATAGGCTAACCCCAAGTTTATATAGCATATATTTGAAACAATTTCATTTAAATTGAACGCTGCAACTACATATCCAAAAATAACCGTAGTAACTCCCAACTACAACCAAGGAGAATTTTTGGAACGTACAATTTTGTCTGTATTGGATCAAGATTACCCCAATTTGGAATATATCATTATGGACGGGGGAAGTTCAGATACTTCGGTTCAAACAATAGAAAAGTATCAGGAAAAATTACACTATTGGGTGAGCGAACCAGATAATGGTATGTATGACGCTATCAACAAAGGGTTTTCACGATCATCAGGAGCTATTATGTGCTGGATCAATTCTGATGATGTTTTATGGGAAGGCTCCCTGCATTATATAGCAAAGAAGTTTACAGAGAATAAAAAAATGCACTGGCTGCAGGGATTGCCTTCCGTAATTAATGAAAATGGAGAAGTAATTCTTCAGCGGGAGCAAGTTTTTTCTCCATGGTTCTTTTACCTTAGCGAGCACAGAGCCAATTTTTCTTTTATACAGCAAGAATCTACTTTCTGGACGCGAGAACTATGGAATAAAGCAGGAGGACAACTTAGTTTGCAATACACCCTAGCATCCGATTTTGATTTGTGGATGCGTTTTTTCAATTTTGAGACCTTGTATTGTACTAAAAGGCAATTGGCAGCTTTTAGAAAAAGAGAAGGACAAAAATCTAATGACCAAAATAGATATCTAAAAGAAGCAGAAACTTCCTTGAAATTAAATTTTCAGAAAATTTCTATGTCAAAAAAGATTAGTTTCTATACAATTTCAGCTTTTATGAAAATACTTGGTAAATTGCCGTGGACTTTTTCAAAAAGGATTAGAAACAGCTGCAAAAATAAATTGATAGGAACACCAAAATGGGTGGAGTAATGAAGCCTTTTTTATTAAATGAAGAAATTCCCTTTTCTGTAATGTATAAAAATCTAACAATTCCATCAAAAAGCTTTGTTTTAAAAACACTCAAAACTTGAATACCAAGCCACCTTTTTTTTCAATTGTAATCCCAACATATAATTCGGGTGATAAACTTGCGACTTCCCTTGAAAGCATCCTGCTCCAGAACTTTACTTCCTATGAAGTAATCATTATGGACAGCCGCTCTATAGATGATACTCAAGCCGTGGCAACTCGCTATAAAAAACAGCTTCCTTCCCTTAGATTTATTTCTGAAAAAGACGAAGGAATTTATGACGCCATGAACAAAGCCATAGATTTGGCAGAGGGCACATGGCTCTTTTTTATGGGCAGTGACGATAGTTTTTATAGTCCACAGGTGCTTGGGCAAATCCAACAACACACGCTAGTTTCAAATGCGAAAGTAATCTACGGCAATGCTAAAATAATTGGAAATACAGGTTGGGCGGAAGATGGGACAATTTACGATGGCTCTTTCGACCTCCCGAAGCTGCTGAATAAAAATATTTGCCATCAGGCAATCTTTTACAATACGCGCTTTATAAAGGAAGAAGTAGGCTATTTTGAAAAGCGTTATACCGTTACAGCTGACTGGGATTTTAATTTGCGCGCTTGGGCCAAACAACCATTTGAATTTGTAAATTTAACAATATCCAATTTTGTGGCTGGCGGGCTCTCTTCTTATGGAGGAGACGCAGCTTTTTCAGAAGATTTTCTGGACAATGTGATGAAGTATTTCGGGATGGATGCTTTTCATCCAATTTTGAATACTCCAAATTTTAATCGCTATCAATCGGTTTTGAAAAAACAGAAACTTAGTGATAAGCATACAAAAAACGCCCAGCCATTAAAAAACAAAACTTTGAAAAATAAGTTGAAAAAATATATCTATCAAAAGGTTAAGGCGATTTATGAAAAACGGATCGGGACTTTCTTTTTCAAGCAAAAAGGCTTTTGTCCGTGTTGTGAGCAAGAAGTCACTTTCATTTCCAGGCATCAATGGTTAAGGGATTTTTTCAGGTGCAGTAATTGCAATTCCATTCCGCGGGAACGCGCCCTTATGCATACCATTAAAAACGAATATCCAAATTGGCAAGAGCTTATAATCCATGAATCCTCTCCGGGCAATAGGGGGCATTCCGTTTTATTGCGGCAAAAGGCAAAAGATTATTTGGAAACCCAGTACTTTCCCAATACGCCTCTGGGTACATTAGTAAATGGAATTAGATGTGAAGATCTGGAACAACAAACCTTTGAAGATTCGGTATTTGATTTGGTAGTAACATCAGATGTTATGGAGCATATTTATGAACCCGATAAAGCATTTAAAGAAATTTACCGCACCTTAAAACCTGGAGGAGCACATATTTTTTCGGTGCCTATAATTAACAAGCACCATGCAACCCAGCGATGGGCAAATAAAGGAAAAGATGGAAACCCTGAGTTTCTATTTGAACCAGAATGGCATGGCAATCCTGTGGACAAAAAAGGGTCGCCCGTAACCATGCATTGGGGTTTTGACATTGTGGATTATATAAAAGAACATACAGGAGCGGAAACCAAAATTGTCTATATTGATGATCTGCACTTTGGTATTCGGGCAGAATATATAGAAATTGTTATAATGAAAAAGGCTTTGTAAATGACAAACTTGAGACCAATAGCTTTTGTGCTGCCTCAATTCCACCCAATCCCGGAGAACGATTTGTGGTGGGGAAAAGGTTTTACGGAATGGACCAATGTTACAAAAGCAACCCCTTTATTTGAAGATCACTATCAGCCGCATTTGCCTACAGATTTAGGCTTTTATGACCTGCGTTTGCCCCAAGCTAGAGAAGCACAAGCTACTATTGCCAAGGAACACGGGATATATGGGTTCTGCTATTATCATTATTGGTTTAATGGAAAACGTCTTTTGGACCAACCTTTGGATGGAATGCTAAAACAAAAAGACTTGGACATGCCTTTTATGTTGTGCTGGGCCAATGAAAATTGGACGAGACGATGGGATGGCCTTGACAATGAAATTTTAATAAAACAAGAATATGGTTTGGACGATGATGCCGCACATATTCGGTGGCTTTGCGAAGCCGTTTTTTCAGATGAACGCTATATAAAAGTGGATGGTTGCCCTGTATTTATGGTCTATCGTCAAGATTTATTTCCCGATATGAAAAAAACAGCCACGTTATGGCGTGAAATTGCCGTAAAGGAATATGGTTTTAAAGGTCTGTATCTATGCGTTGCCGAGAGCTTTAATAAAAACGTAAATCCAGAAACAATCAATTTTGATGCCTTGGTAGAATTTTCACCCCATCAAGTGATAAAGCACAAACTGAAACAGCCTCCAAGCTTGTTAGAAAAAATAGGAATAAGAAAATCATCCCAAACTTTGGACTTAAGGGATTTTAAAAGAGGGGTTCAGGACTGCTTGGAGCGGGAAACACCTAGTTATAAGCTCTACCGCTGTGTAACTCCCTCTTGGGACAATACAGCTAGAAAAGGAGACAAGGGAGCAATAGCTATTGGTAGCACTCCCGAAGTATACTTTCAATGGTTAAAAGCGATTGTCAATAAATTCAAACCATATTCCCAAGAAGAGAATTTTGTATTCATTAATGCCATGAACGAGTGGGCAGAAGGCAACCATTTGGAACCATGTATTAAATATGGAAGAGCCTATCTTGAAGCAACAAAAAAAGCTTTAGCTACATCGTGATCCCAAAAGTATCTATACTGATCCCTAACTACAACCACAAGCCGTATTTACAACAGCGGCTAGACACTGTATTTGGTCAAACCTTTCAAGATTTTGAGGTCATTCTTCTGGACGATGCTTCTACCGATGGTAGTCAAGAAGTTTTGGAAAGGTACCGTAATCATCCAAAAGTGGCTCACTTAATTATGAATTCGAATAATTCCGGAAGCCCTTTTAAGCAATGGCAAAAAGGAATTGATCTTGCAAAAGGAGAATATATTTGGATTGCTGAAAGTGATGACTACTGCGAATTAAGTTTTTTGGAAAGCTTATTGGCTCGAATGAATAAGGAAACAGGAATTTGCTATTCACAATCCATTGATGTTGATGAAAGTGGAAAAACACTGCTGAATAGAATTGATTACACCAAGGAATTTGATCCGAATATTTGGAAAGCTGATTTTGAAATTTCTGGACTTGAATTTATTGAAAAATATTTTATCATTAAAAGTGTTATTCCTAATGCCAGTGCAGTTATATTTAGACGTAAGCTCGTTCATGAATCCATATTTAGGAAAGAACTATTAAAAATGAAGATGTGTGGTGATTGGTTTTTTTGGCTTCAAATTACTTTAGAAACTAATGTGGGATTTTTAGCTAAAGATTTAAATTATTTTAGATATCACGGTAAAGTTAGTAGAAATCACACAACATTGAAAAAGAAAAAGCAACGTTTAATTGAAGAAGGTATAACGAGATCTTTTTTTTTAAAAAACTATAATTTAGGGAATAAATCATCAGAAAAATATTATTACAAAAAATGGTTTAGATTACATCAATTATCTAGCATATTAAAGCCTTCCTTTTACAAAGGAAAATTGTTTAAAACCTCTATTTTTACATTTATAAATAATTTTTTATTTTTTAAAGTAAGAAAGTATAAATCTAAACTTTAATTGTTGTTTTATGTCAAAATAGTTAATATCTGTGGTAAAAATAAAGAGAGTTGAATATTTGCATCGGGGTTTTATTATTTGCAAACAATGTTATTAAAGTTTTTTAAGTAATACCATCGAAGAACTCGAATTTATGCTTTAAAGAATTCATTAAATTGATAGCTTCAAATGATTCTAATGAATGGACACTACTCAAAACAGTTAATCACTACCCTATGAAGGAAGACGACCATAACACTAACTCATTTGCGAATTTTTATATTTATAAAAAATGTGATATAAACTATGGTTAAATGTCATTTTAATAGGATAAATTAAAGAGACAGTATTTTTTAAAAAAAAATCAAATCTGAAACTATTAATATCCCTAATAAATAAGTAATATATAAAATGAAGCCTTTAAATATAGCTATTGTAGTTGGCTCTTTTCCCACAGTTTCCGAAACCTTTATTGTAAATCAGATAATATCATTAATAGATAAAGGTCATAACGTAAAAATATATTCTTATGCAAAAGGCGACTTGCAAAAAAATCATAAAAACGTTCTTACATATAATTTGTTAGATAATGTGGTTTATAAAGAAAAACCTCCTGTCGCTAAATTTAAAAGATTATTCAATTTTTTGAAATTGATTATTAAAAATTTATTCCAACTTAATTGGGATTTATTACTTAAATCTATTAATTTTTCACATTACGGAAAAAAGGCTGTCACACTTAATTTATTTTATGAACGTAAATTTTTCATATTAAATAAAAAATTTGATGTTGTCCATGTACATTTTGCAACAAATGCGGTTGATATTGCGACCTATAAATCTGAAGGATTTTTAAAGAATTCTAAGTTGATAGTCTCTTTTCATGGCTATGACATCAATCCTTCAAAAACCGATTTTTATCAAACATTTTACAAACGGTTATTTAAAGAGACAGACCAAATTACAGTAAATACAATTTACACAAAAGAAATTTTACTTGAGACAAACTCGAATCTAACAAATGTTTCCCTTTTACCAGTAGGTTTAGATGCATCTTTGTTTAAAAAGAAAAAAGGACAGCACCCATTTGATGAAAATTTTAAGATTGTATATTGTGGAAGACTTGTTCCCTTTAAAGGAGTATTACTTTTACCTCGAATAATAAAAGAGTTAATAAAGAGAGGAATCAATAATTTCAATTTGAAGATAATAGGGGATGGAGAACTCAAAAATCAGCTCGAAGATGAGATTGAAAGATTAAATCTTAAAAATGTAATAGAGTTAGTTGGCGCGATGACACAAGAGGAAATAATTAGTGTTTTAAATATATCTGATATGTTTTTACTTCCAGGAATTTATAATAAAACTGATGGTAGAGGGGAAAACCAAGGCTTAGTTATTCAAGAAGCTCAAGCCATGGAATTACCTGTAATTGTTTCAGATGTAGGGGGTATGAAATATGGAATGATTCCTAATATAACAGGTTTCGTTGTAAAGGAAAATGACATTGAAGGTTTTGCCGATTGCATTGAAACATTAATTAAAGATCCACAAAAAGCTAAAAAAATGGGAAAGGAAGGAAGAAGGTATATAGAAGAAAATTATAATTCGAAAGATTTAGTTGATAGACTAATCTCAATTTATCTGAAATAATAAAAAAGACTGAATGCTTTATTTAGCCAGTAGAAATATATTGCTATTATTTCAATTATCGATGCAGGCAATTTAATAAACTTCGATGAATCAAGTTTACTTTGTGAAAAACAACATTGTGAAAAACAACATTGTGAAAACCATAAATAAAAATATTATAAGCTTTCGGAGGATGCTTCCTCTGCAAAACGACGGGACAGGAAGGCACAAGGAACATTCTGGCAAATTTTAGCATGGAACGGCATATAAACGCATTGCAGGAAATTTTGGAAAACTCAAAATAATGTTTTTTGGAATTTGATTCTTTAGCGAAAATTCTTACTTTTATAACCTCCCCTTCAAAATTTATATATTATGAAAGCTCTAACTAAACCAGTTAAGGCCAAGAAGGAATTTGGCTCTAACACCAAGCAAATGCCAAGCGCATGGAACAAACGTCCAGAACCATATTTAAAATTACTCGAGGGCGAAAAAGAACTTTTAACGGAAGCCGATATGATAAGAATATTCCGTGTGGACCGTGTAACCCTATACCGCTGGCGGCAAAAGGGAGTATTGCCAGGTGTTAAATTTAGTCGTAATGTATATTACGTAAAAGAAATTATTATTACCATCTTGCTTTCTAAATCTGGATATTTATACCCGTGATGTTTGTATAAAATTTTAAAAAACGAAAGACCCGCAATTAAAAACTGCGGGTCTCACTTTTGGATTTGGAAAATAGCAAACCAACTTTAAAGGGCGGTTACCGCTCCCAGATAGGTACTAGTAGCGGCTCGCGTGCCTTCGGCATTCACAAAAGTTGCCCAAGCGTTGATAACCAATCCAGACCAATACTGTGACAAAGGCAAATTAATAGTGGTTTCCTCCCGTGTTCCGGCAGGGGTAAACAACTGATACTCGCCCAGGTCTGCTACAAACAGCACTACCAATAACTGGTCATCTGCTTTTGCAAAACCCTGCCCGCTATTGTCTGTGTAGTCCAGTTGGAGTACATTGGCAACTGTGGCCGTTAAAGTAGGTGACTGGAGTCCACTAAGATCCCCCTTGCTAATAAGCACCTTCGGATAATCCATAATGAAATCTTCACCCACTTCCAGCACCGCTTCCTTTATATGGTAGGAAGTGGCCAAATTAAACGGAGACTTGTCTCTTTGCTTCTGCCCGAAGTATTTGCCTACAATAGGCTTCATCGGGTTTAAAAAACGGGCTACAAGGCCAAACCTTTCCCGTGCTTTTCTTTGGTCCTCCGTTGGAGTGCGATTCTCATCAATTTCAGGTACACTACGCATCACGTACTTACCTCGCCAGCGAGCACCTACAACGCTGCCTACTTTTCCACGGAACCCTCCAAGGATTCCTTTTTTAAATGTTCCCATAATGTAATGGTTTTAAAAATTAATAAATCAGTTAGTTACTCAAATTTAATAGCCCTCTTTTGTATTGCCAAGAAGCTGCAACTAACTTTAACGAAGCAAAATATTAAACAATGTAATGCAACATGGTGCAACAAAAGAGCATATTTATAGGGGTTTGCTCCCAGTTTGGTAGCACTTTGGTTCGAGAATGAGTGCGGTGCCTTTTTTTGGGGAAGGTCTTTTCTGGAACGAGACTGGGGGTATGGTATTCAGTAGTCAGTACGCAGTGGTATGTTCTGATTTAATGACATTTTAACAATATAAAATTTTCATGCTCCTTCCCCTTGTAATATTTACGTATCAAAAATAGCAGCTTCTCCAAGGGGAAGGTTCCCCGGGAATAAATACCATTCAATGACAGAATTTCAATCCGGGGACGGAAGGGGTTAATGGATTTTAAGGCGTGAATATTGAAACTTTAATTTCGATTTCGATTTCAGTTTCTTCTAATCTTTTTCCCTATTTTTGAAACCAAACAATCTGCCCCGTGACTACTGAAAATCCTTTAGTATCCATAATTATCCCTACGTTTAATCGCTCCCACCTCATAGCGGAGACCCTAGATTCCATTTTGGCGCAGACCTATCAAAATTGGGAGTGTATAGTGGTTGATGATGGCAGTACCGATGACACCAAGGCAATAGTAACAGCATACTCAAAAAAGGACGCCCGTTTTCAATACTTTTCAAGACCTACCAATAAACCCAAAGGTGCCAATGCCTGCAGAAATTACGGTTTTGAAAAAAGCAAAGGCGATTATATTCAATGGTTTGACAGTGATGATTTGATGCATACTGAGAAGTTGAGGATTAAAATTGGTTACGCGCTTGCGCAAGATGCAGCTATTGTTATTGATACACATAGCACAGAGAATAGATTAAATTTTAGTGATAATCCAGAATTGGAAGTTTTTGAAAGTGCTGATTTTTATGTGGATTTCATTTTGGGAAAAAAACCAGTAATAACTAATGATGTTATGGTTCGGCGTTCCGTAATAGGTAAACTTCGTTATGATGAAAACCTTCACAAAGCGCAGGAATATGAATTTTTCACTCGTTTGTTTGAACAAAATTTGAAATATTGTTTCGTGGATTTACCACTTAGTTATTACAGGGAATCTAAAGATTCTATTTCAAAAAACACTTCCAAAGGCAGTTCCGCACAAGTGGAATCTTTGATATATCTTTCTAAATTAATAATAAAGAGACATAAAAACGAACCGGAAATTGTTGCAAAGGCAGAGAGACAGGGGAGAAAAACCTATAAAAATCTAGCAGGGCGCAAAAATTTCAAAATGATTTTAAAACATTTCAATTTCTTCCGAAAAGTACACCATAAATCATTACTATTATTTTCAATATTATTGGTCTATAATCTTCTTACGGGAAAAGGTTTTGATACAATAAAACCAAAACAATTGTGAAAAGCATCCTACTCATAATTCCCTATTACGGAAAATGGCCAATTTGGTTTGATGCCTATTTGCTTTCTGTTGCTGCAAATCCGACTGTTCATTGGTTATGCCCAACAGATTGTGAAATTCCAGAGAATTACCCTTCAAATATTACATTTTTGCCTATCACACTTTCCCAATTAAATAACCATGTAAATGAGGTTGTTGAAGCAGAAGTACCATTGAATCATCGTAAGTTTTGCGATCTTAAGCCGGCTTATGCCGAAATATTCTCTGAGCAGTTACAAGGATATGATTTTTGGGGAATCTGTGATGTGGATATTATTTGGGGCGATATCCGTAAATTTATCAGTGAAGAGATTTTAAATGAATATGATATTATATCTAGTAGAAAGGAAGAGATTTCAGGGCATTTTAATTTATTTAGGAATACCCAACAGATAAATTCACTTTATAGAAAATTACCTAGTTATAAATCATTATATGCAGTTCCAAAAATAAAACGTGTAGATGAGCTAGTATTATCTAATTATATTAAAAATGACACTTTCTTTAAAGGCCTCGATTTAAAAGTGTTTTGGTCAAAAATTCTTTGCAACCAAGAAAATGGCCGCGATTCCCACCAAGAATACTATCTGGATAAATGGCTATGGAATGATGGCAAAATGTTGGAACTTAAAAATGGAAAACCCGTAAACGAGGTAATGTACCTGCATTTTATCAATTGGAAACGGACGATGAAATACTCTGAAATAAAGTATGAAGATAATCCCACTCAATTTTATATAAGTTATATTGGCTTGCACTATAAATTGCATTCCGAAATACAGAAAATATTTAGGCGGATTAAGAATATTTATAATGGTTATTATGTTCGTGAATATAGGAGGTTAAAAAAAATGAAATTTAAAAGCATAGTTAAAAGAGTAATAAGACGTTTAAAAAAAATCTATTGTTTTTATTTACCTAAATAAAAAAATGCGCAGGGACTTCTTTTAATGAATTGCTGTCTTTTAGTTTTTTAAGATATATCCATATAACCAAAAATAGGTATGGTGGTAATGAGTTAAAATATGATTTGAGTTTAGAACAGTATAAAAAAATATCTAAATATTATCCAACGGGCATTGGAGGGCATAGCGTGAGGCCTTATTTAGAATATTATGATGACAAAGCTATGAAGATTTTTTTTTAAGAAACCCGATTGAGCGCTATATCTCTCATATGAATCATATAATAGAAACCAAATGGCCTTCTTCTGTTGATGACTTCATCGCAAAAGAGCAGTATAGGGATTTTATGACTAAGAAAATTGCTGGGAGCAATGATTTTAATAAAGCGAGCAATCTGTTATCTGGATTTCATTTTATAGGCGATGTTAACCAATACGCTAAATCTTTAAATTATCTTGAGGATGTTTTTGACAGAAAATTGATAAGTAAAAATGAAAATAGAAATCAACGTAAATCTAATGATAGCTATATAAAGTTTTCAGATTTGTCTAATGAGCAGAAAAATAGGGTCGAACAAAATAATTTCAATGATATAAAATTATATGATTCTTTTATTGTAAATAGTTCAATAATAAGTTCTTATGATTCAAATTTTATTGTCCGTCCCCCTTCAGTATTAAGAGAAAAATTAGTATTAAAATTGAAAAAGATTAAAAAGAAAAAAATAGTTGATCCAATTAGATTGTATTAATCAAAGGCAACAGGGCATAAAATAATTGAGTTTAGAATCATAAAAGCGGTATTAAATTTTATGAACAAAGAATAATATATCCTCAACCTTTAAGAATTAAAAATATTTTTCATTTCAAAAAAAACTTAAAATAAACAAATGGATAATTTAAAGAACAGATTGTATAAACTTAAACGGGTTTATAGTCATATAATATATTTACAAAAAAACTTTATTAATTGGGATTCAATTATTAAAAGAGCCGTAAAAGGAAAGTCAACCAAGGAGTTAAACCTTAGAAATGGATTGACTTTTTATGATGCTAATTTTAATACATTAAGCATATTTAATGAGATATTTGTTAAGAAAGTTTATACAAGCGATATTATAAATATTGAAGAAAATGATGTTGTATTTGATATAGGAGCTAATGTAGGAGTGTTTTCGCTTTATGCTTCGTTAATTAAAGGTGTGAGTGTTTTCGCTTTTGAACCCCACCCCGAGAATTTTAAAAAGCTTAGCCATAATGTAGAGCAAAATAATTTAATCAATGTTGAATGCATAGAATATGCCCTGGGTTTGAAAAATGAAGATAGATTTATGATAGAAGGAAATATAGCTGGTGGTCATAAGGTTGCCCAAAGAGACTCTATGGAGTCTAAAGATGGATTGTTGAAAGTACAATCCATTACGCTCGATTCAATTATGAAAAAATTGAACATTGATAAAATTGATTTTTTAAAATTAGATTGCGAAGGAGCTGAAGGAGAAATAATAAGTTCACTTGGTAAGGAAGGACTAAAGAAAATTAATAAAATAGCTGTTGAATTTCATGACAATCACTCAATATTAAACCATACTGAAATATTAAAATACTTAAAAGATTCTGGATTTAAGACTAGTTTAAGTTGGGATGGAAGCTCCTATTTCGGCTATATTTATGGTAAAAGATAGCGTAATTTTACAATTGTGAAAACAGTTTTATTATTACATCCCTTCTCCGCCAAAGCTATTGGCCTATGTGAAAAAGACCTTTTTTTTTCACATAGCAAGCCCCATGAAAAAGCATTGCTAAAGTTGCAGGATGTAGGTTATAAGGTTTCCATAGCTTATTTTACAGGTAGTATTTTTCCTTTTGCAAAAAAAGTAAACGGTATTAAAAAGCTTTTTTGGCCCATTACCAAACCTCTTTTTAAAAAACGTCATGTTTGGCGCAAGCAACATTCCATTTTTCATTATTGGAATTCCTTTTTCACCTCCCCAGACCTTACTATCATCAATATGTCTGGTCATGGCAGTCCCTATTGCTTCAAACTGGCGAAAATGCTCGTTAAGAAACAAAAGCCTTATATAGCAATGATAGGGGGTATCCATATATCTTACGATTTACGGGCGAAATCATATTATGAAAATGCACATCACATTATTGTACATACCGAAGTCCAAAAAAGACAATTGTTGCAAAATGAGGTGTTTAAAAACCTAAACATTCGCGTAATGCCCTTGGGTATCGATACTTCCATTTTTATTCCCATAAAGAAAGCTTCCAATAGTATTGAATTGCTTTTTGTAGGGCGCATTTCGCGCTTAAAACAAATAGAGCTTTGCCTTGAAACCTTAGCCTTTCTTATTGAAAGCCAAAGCAGAAAAGTTACTTTAACCATTGTTGGCCCTGTAAGCGATGAGCTTTATTTTTCTGAACTTAAAGCCTTGGCAATACAATTGCAAATAACCGAACAAGTTAATTTTGTTGGTTCCGTGGAGCAAGGTAAATTGGTACCTTATTATCAAAAAGCCAACCTACTTTTATTGCCAAGCGCCCACGAATCTTTTGGGATGGTAATGGTGGAAGCAATGTCCTGTGGCACGCCTGTGGTAGCTTTAAAAGGTTCAGGGGGACCGGATGAGATTGTTGAAAATGGTATTAATGGGATATTGACTTCTAAAGATAAGTATGCAGAAAAGGTGTTGGATTATTTTCAGACCAAACAACTTGATTTTAATTTAAGTAAAAATGCAAGACATTTAGTGGAACAAAAATGGAGCCTTGCCCAAACGGAAACAGCTTTACAAAGTTCAATCAATGAAGTTTTTCGTTAATTTGTAGAATGCAGCCTAATTATACCGTAATCATTCACACCCCACAGGAACTCAATCATTCCTCCTATATCCAAACGGGCTTGTTTGAGCTTGAAAAAATGGGGCTTGTACACGTTAAGGTGCAGCTGTACCTAAAGAAGAATAAAGGAACACTGACTGTGGACAAGCATGGCTATATTACAAAAACCTCCCGTCCCCATCCCAAAACCTCATTCTACACTTTAATTGATAGTTCTTCAAACACAAAAATAAGCTTTGCCACTGATTTATATGATTTTGCCGAACATTTTTCAGAGACCGGATTGAATAGCTGCGATTTTTACTTTAAGCGAAATTTTGAAAGTAGGTTTGTAAATGCAATAAAGGAAAATTCAAAAGTCAAGATCCACAAATTGGGTATCACTTTTGGTACACATTCAGAATACAAGCATGGGGAAGGCAAATTTTTTCTCGGACTTTTTCTGTCGAATCTGCGGCTTAATCTAAAATGGGACAGCCAAATTTTAAAGCGTATCCTTAAAACCTATAAAGCCCAAAAAAAACATTGGGAATTTATAAATACTTCTAGGGAAATCAGCCGCTTTGAAAATTTTGGGAAAGCCTATGAAAACAGTATTATGTTCCAAACGCGTTGTTTTCTACATGAAAATGATATAGATGTAAAACAAATCCACCAACAGCGCTACCATCTTATAAAACTATTGCGAAACCATTTTCCGAATATATTTAGAGGGGGTTTTGTGCCCTCTAAGATTGCCATTGAGAAATACAGCGATGCCCTTACAAATGTTCCTGCTGCTCCTGAATCATATTTAGATGCTATGAAAAAAGCCAAAATTGTTATATATACACGGGGTTTGGCTAACTCACCAGCGTGGAAAATGGCTGAGTATCTTTCACAAGGAAAAGTAATTATAGCAGAACCACTTGCCACAGAATTACCCGCACCACTTATTGAGGGAAAAGAGCTATTATATTTTAAGAATGATATTGAACTAATTGAAAAAATAAATTTGGTAATGGCAAATGATGAGCTTGCAACTATTCTCTCAAAAAATGCCCGTACTTATTTTGAAACTCACATTCACCCTGTTCAAAATACTAAGCGTATCTTGGAGCTTATGTTAAACAAACCCCTTGTGTAGTTGTGAATATATTCCTGGTCCACCATCGTTCTCCGCACCATGCCAATAATTCTGGCTATGGTAGATTGATGGATTATACAAATGCCAAAGTAGTTTATGGAAATACTAAATTTCCGTTTCGAATTGCCAAAATTTTAGCGGGTTTTCATTCCCAGAATCTAGGGAACTATAATGTAGGGAGTGTTTTAAAAGCGATTGAACTGTTACAATTGCTCAAAAAACACAAAGGACAAAAAAACATTGTCCATTTTTTAAATGGGGAGCGGGATATTCGTCATCTGGGTTTTTTTAAACGCAAATTTCCCAATACTAAATTTTGCGCTACATTTCATAAGCCACCAAAAGTATTAAAAGAGACTATAAGCAATCCAAAAGCCTTGCAAAAGTTGGATGGCGTCGTAGCGGTAGGTGCTAATCAAGTGGGTTTTTTAAAAGATTGGTTGCAACTGGAAAATGTGGCCTATATACCACATGGCGTAGATACCGAGTTTTTTGTGCCAAATACTTCAGTAAGAGAAAACAACAGCCTTTTGTTTGTGGGGCAGCATCTTCGCAATTTCGATACGTTTAATAAAAGTGTGCCAAGACTCGCCGCAGCAATTGCAAGTTTGCAAATTAGAGTAGTTATTCACCCTGCATATCGCAGCAAAATTGAGCCACATAGTTGTGTCGATATTTTATCAGAAGTAAATGACGAACAGCTGCGGACACTTTATCAACAAGCTACTCTTTTGTATTTGCCCCTGATGGACAGCACGGCCTGTAATTCCCTTTTGGAAGCCATGGCCTGCGGCCTTCCCATAATCACGACTAATGTTGGTGGTAACGCGAATTATTTAAAAAACACTTCCAATATTTTGGTTGAAAGTGGAAATATTGATGATTTTATTGATGAAACCATTGCTTTATTGCAGGACGAACCTCGCTTGACTAAAATGGGCAAAGCTTCAAGAGATAGAGCAGTGGAGTTGGAGTGGGAGAAAGTAATGAGGGATGTTAACGGGTTTTATGAAAAATTAAGTTGAATAAAGAAATGCCAAAAAATTTAAAAATAATAATCTTCGATGGCAGTTTTAAAACCACGCCCTTTATTAATCGATTGGCGAAAGGCCTGGTTTTAAACCATGAGGTATATATTCTTGGTTTTAATGAAAAAATATCGCAACCAGTAGCGGGGATAACCTATATTTCCTTGGGCAGCAACCAAAGCAAGTTGAAGTTTACGGGTACTACTTTGAGCAAGCTTTTACAGTCGAAGAAGTTTAATTTATTGTTCCCTACGCTTAGAAAATTAATACAAGGGAAACGCCAAGAATTGCAACAGCAAAACTTGGACTTGGCTCTTAAAAACATTTCTCCAGACATTATACATTTACAATGGCCCTCAGTAATCCCATGGTTTGAAGAAGTACTTTTAAAACAGGAAATTCCAGTAATATTGAGTCAAAGAGGGTTTCATAGCAATGTACGCCCTTTCGTGGATGAAGCTAATTTTGAATATCTAAAAAAATGGTATCCTAAAATGGCGGGTTTTCATTCCGTTTCCAAAGCTATTGCAGCTAATGGCAATAAAATTTGGACTTCCCCCAAAAAGATTGATAAAGTAATTTATACAGGTTTGCCCTTGCAGGAAATATCCTTTTCAGAAAATTATATGCGTTCAATCCCTTTAAAGCTACTATCAATAGGAAGAGCACATTGGATAAAAGGTTATGATTATGCTTTGCATACTTGCAAACAATTAAAAGAAAAAAACATTCCATTTCTCTATACAATTATTGGGGGGGCAGGCGATGAGGAGTTACAGTTTTTAGTTGCCGACCTCGGGTTGGAAGATTGCGTGTTTTTGGAAAATAGAAAATCCCAAAAAGAAGTTTTCAAATTAATGGCAGAAGCTGCGTTGTTGTTAATGCCCAGCTTGGATGAAGGCATCCCGAATGTAGTGGTAGAGGCTATGGCTATTGGTTTGCCCGTAATCAGTACAGACTGTGGTGGTGTGCCAGAATTGATTGAGGAGGGAGTGAATGGGTGGATGGTGCCCACGAGAAAGCCAGAAGCTATTGCAGCGGCAATTATTCATTTTATGGAATTACCTTTAGATATGATTGAAAAAGTAAGAATCGAGGCTCGGAGAAAAGTGGAGCAGCAACATAATGAAGCGCAGATGGTTCTGGGGATGGAAGAGTTGTATTATGAAGTACGAAGTACGAAGTTAGAAGTACGAAGTTAGAAGTACGAAGTACGAAGTTAGAAGTACGAAGTTAGAAGTACGAAGTGTGAAATACTGGTTTAGAAGTATGGATTTAAGGATAAATATTGAAGTAAATAACTCTTAACCTATCTTTAAAATTAAGTAATTTGTAATTTTAAAGCTACAATCAACCACTGATAGAAAAATGGAAAATTCTATAACTAAACGGACCCGCCAATATGCAATAGATGTGTGGAAGTTTTGTGAAAATATTCCAAAGACAAGAGAATATAATGCATATATTAATCAACTTATTAGATGTTCCAGTTCAATTGGAGCTAATTATAGGGCGTCACAGCGGGCAAAATCTACTGCCGATTTTATCAATAAATTAAAAATTGTCGAAGAAGAAGCAGATGAAACTTTATACTTTTTGGAATTATTGTCCGAATTCAATCCTTCTCTTTTAAATGAAATTAGGGTTTTGCATAAAGAAGGAGACGAAATTTTATCAATTATCGTTGCCTCTATCAAAACCGCTCGAAAAAAACAAACAAAATAATGAGCCCCCCACTTCGTACTTCCAACTTCGTACTTCCAACTTCGATAAAAACCCCAATTATCCCAACCCACCAACAATTCGTCAAGGTAAATGCGCCACGCGAATTGGACAAAAAAGCGATATGTCTTTTTGCTGCCACTGGATTTTTCTTGGGGAGTGATACTTATTGGAAGGATTTAAAAGTACTACCACCAGGGACTATCAATACTATAGATGAGGAAGGATTTTGGACTGAAAGTACCCCTTGGTTCAAATGGCATTACAATCCGAGGGATATTAGTTTTGAAACAGCATTGGAAGAGTTCACCTTATTGTTTGAACAAATTACTGCAGAACAATTGCAAGACAAAAAAGTAATCCTACCCCTTTCGGGCGGATTGGACAGCCGCACCCAAGCAGTTGCGCTGGCAAAGCTTAAGAAACCAGTTACAGCTTATAGTTACTCCTTTAAAGGCGGTTTTTCTGAAAGTGGAATAGGTAAAAAGATTGCAAAAACCTGTGGTTTTGATTTTAAGGAATTTACCATAGAATCAGGATATCTTTGGCCAAAATTGGAAGAATTGGCCTCTATAAACCAATGTTATTCAGACTTTACCCATCCTCGCCAAATGGCTGTTTTGGAAGAGTTCAAAAAAATGGAAGGCACCTTTTCCCTTGGGCATTGGGGCGATGTGCTGTTTGACCGTGGTGCACCAGAAGGAACAACCGAAAATCAATTATTAGATATTATCTTAAAAAAGATAGTCAAAAAAGGCGGGATTGAGCTTGCTAATGCCCTTTGGCAAGAGTGGGGTCTGGAAAGCGATTTCGAAAGTTATTTGCGTGAACGAATTGTTGCTTTGCTCAATAAAATTGAAATAGAAAATCCAAGCGCTAAACTTCGCGCCTTTAAAAGCCTGTATTGGGCACCGCGATGGACCTCGGTAAATCTTTCGGTTTTTGAGGCCGCACACCCTATAAGCTTGCCCTATTATGACGATAGAATGTGTGAATTTATCTGTACCGTCCCAGAGGAATATTTGGCAGATAGAAAACTTCAAATAGCATATATAAAACAGCAAAACCCGGCCTTAGCAAAAATAACTTGGCAGGACCATAGGCCATTTAATCTTTATACTTTTGAAAAGAATATTTCGCCAAATAATTTACCCTATCGGATAGGTAATAAATTAAAAAGGGAGTTGAAAAGCAAAATTGGCAAGCCCTACATTCAACGGAACTGGGAACTTCAGTTTTTAGGGATGGAAAACGATGAAAAACTACAGCATTGGCTTTTTTCCGAGAATCTACACCCTTTTATTTCAAAACCCTTGCTCGCTAAGTTTTACAATAATTTTAAAACTGTGGATGCTGTAAGATATTCACATCCATTGAGTATGTTGCTTACTTTGGCAGTGTGGAGAAAAAACCTTTATAATGGATAGGCGGATAAAGATTTTATATACAATTCCTAACTTTAAAACCGCAGGCAGCCAGTATGTATTACTTTCACTATTTAGAAAGATTGATAAAACTGTTTTTGACCCTTATATCTGTGTAGAGAAATTTCCTGAAACTGTTCCAGATGACATTCCAGATAAAAGATGTCTTGTTTTCAAATGGTCATCAAACAAACTTAAAGATACCTTGAATTTCAGAAAGCTTATAAAGTCCCATAAAATAGATGTGGTACACTCATGGGACTATAAGTCAAATTATTTGGAAGCCTTAGCTTGCCGAATGGCTGGAGTTAAATATATATACACAAAAAAAAACAATGCCTGGTCAAAGAGATGGCTGTTGAAAAGTTGGCTGTCTAATCATATTGCATATGACAATCCTGAGATGAAAAAACGCTTCTTTAATTCCTTAGTTTTTCGGAATAAAATTTCTTTTATTCCCCATGGAGTTGATATGGAAGTTTTTAAACCTATGGAAAAATTGCCTCACCAAAATTTTAATATTGGGTGTATTGGAAATATAGGGGAAAATAAAAATCAACTGTTTGTTATTAAAGTATTAGACCAACTCCCAGAGCAAGTAATATTACATTTATACGGAAATGAAGATACAAAGTACAGAGAGGTTCTTAATCTTTATATAAAAAATAACGGGTTGGAAGACCGCGTACATTTTCACGGATTTACTGAAAATGAAAAAATACCTAGTATTTTGAGAAGTATTGATTTATTTATTCTTTCTTCAATTAACGAGGGTTTGCCTGTTTCTATTTTGGAGGCCTTGGCTTGTGGTGTTCCAGTTCTCAGCTCAGATTCAGGTGGCGGGGCGAGGTATTTACTGAATTCGGAATATATTTTTAGTTTAGAGGCCCCAGATGATTTAACTCAAAAAATTCTTAAAATCTATTATTTGGAAGAAGTGGAGAGAAAAAATTTGACAAAAAAGGGAATTCAAAATATAGCTGAAAACCATACCTTGTCAAAGGAAGTGAATACCTATGAAAAGGTATATAAAACAATGGTTAATTCAAATTTATAAAATGCGTATAGGCATCGTCCTTTCCCAAACCCCTGGTTATTCTGAAACCTTTTTCAGTTCAAAAATAAAGGCGTAGAGGAGAATGTGACTAAAGGTGAGTCCGTATAAGCAAAGAAGAAAAAAAAGCATTTTGAAAAAAGATTGATTTGTAAATGAAGGTATTATATAGTATTTAAAAGAAGAATATAAAACAAATGATCTCAATTTTAATTACTCATTATAACAGACCAGAAGTATTAGAGAAATGTATTTCTTCTTTACGGAAATTAGCTTGGGGGAGTATTCCAATAGAAATTGTGGTTTCTGACGATGCAAGTAAAGAAATTGCTCAAAGATTTATAAAAAAGCTTCCAATTGATAAGCTCATAATTTCTCCTGTAAATAAAGGGCTAACCTCAAATATAAACACAGGTATTAGAAATTGTTCGGGAAAGTATATTTTGTACTGTCAAGAAGATTTTATTCCAAAAATGGAGCTTGTAGAGAGATTGCCAGAAATAATAAAGGTATTGGACTCGGGAATGGCAGATATGGTTAGATTAAAAGCAAATTATAAATTCCCTAAACTTTTAAAGCTGACTGAAAATATAAAACTAATACCAAAATTCTCATGGCAAAACTTTTATCTAAATACATTTCAATATAGTGATCACCCATTTATCGTAAATAAATCCTTTTTTAACACTTATGGCTATTATTTAGAAAATACAAGTGGGGCTTATGGTGAAAATGAATATGCTATTCGTATTATGAAGTCCAATGCTAGAATTGCTATTGTAAATTCATATCTTTTCACCTCAAATAGCGTTGCAGTATCTGTAATTGAAAAAACAGAATTTCGAAAAAAAAGAACACTTTTTAAAAAAATAAAACTCTATAAATTTATTAGGGCAGTTAGACTTCACTTAGAATATTTATTTTACAGCAATAAAAAAAGACGATTATTATCTATTAGAAATAAACGTAAAATTTAAAATGAAAATCGGCATCGTCCTTTCCCAAACCCCTGGTTACTCAGAAACTTTTTTCAATTCTAAGATAAGTGGTCTTCAGAAGAATGGAATGGAAGCGCGTTTGTATTGCCAAAGTAAAAATGATGACTTTTCCCTTTGTCCCGTCATTGTAAGCCCAAAGGTAAACCGCAATCCATTATTGCAAACTTGGTATTTTATAAAAGAGTTTCTGTTGCTAATACCACATCTTCCAGTGGTTTTTCGATATATCAAATTGGAACGAAAAGAGGGCAGTGGCCTTGTGCAAATTTTTAAAAAAACATACCTCAATGCACATTTATTAAGAGCAAAACTGGACTGGCTGCATTTTGGTTTTGCAACTATGGCTTTGGGAAGCGAAACCGTGGCCAGGGCTATCGGCGCAAAAATGGCGGTGAGCTTTCGCGGATTTGATATAGCCGTCTATCCAATAAAAAATCCGGACTGTTATATAACCTTATGGAGATATTTGGATAAAGTGCATACTATTTCAAATGATCTTTTGGTCTTGGCAAACAAGCATGGACTTCCGGAAACCGTTCCCGTTGAAAAAATTACACCAGCTATTGATGTTAACTTATTTCAATCCACACCAACTGATTTTAAGAAAATAGAGCATATAGTTTTTATGACCACAGGCCGCCTGCATTGGAAAAAGGGGTTTTTAGAAACTTTGGAAGCATTGGCCATGCTCAAATCAGAAGGATTGGACTTCACCTATAAAATAATTGGGGAAGGGAACGAATATGAGCGCATTGCCTTTGCTGCATATCAATTGGGTCTAAAGGATCATATTCAGTTTTTGGGAAAACTACCACATGCTGAGGTAAAGAAAGAGTTGGAAAGCGCCACCATTTATCTACAATACAGCATACAGGAAGGTTTTTGTAATGCTGTTCTTGAGGCACAGGCAATGGGCAAACTTTGTATTGTTAGCAACGCTGAAGGCTTGCCTGAAAATGTACTAGATGGAATTACGGGTTGGGTGGCACCAAAATATAACCCACAAGTTTTGTCGGAAACAATTCAAAAAGTATTGGCACTGAATCCAGAGCAAAAGAAATTAATTGCAGAAACAGCCCAAATGAGGGTAAAAGAAGAGTTCAATATAGAAAAACAACAAAGGGAGTTTGTGGAATTTTATAGATTTTAGGGAGAACGAATCAAAATTGGTAATAATTAACTTTAATTCAATCAATTAAATAGTGAAGCTTAACCACAGAGAACGCCAAGGAGGCACAAAGAGCACAAAGAAGCTCCTCTGTGTTCTTAGTGTAAAACTCTGTGAGCTTTGTGGTTAAAAATAGAAAAGAAAGATTCTAATATATAAGAAATATTGAAACTATACTATCCAAAATCACATTATAATAAAGACCATCGCGGGCTACTCTTTCCCTTGTTAAAACCATTTATAAAGACTGAAGGTTTTACAGACGCACAACGCATTGCATCTTATGGAGTTTCTGAAAAGGATTTTGAGTTTACTGAGGTTTTGGAAGAAGCTGAATTGGTATTGTTGACTATGGCCTGGAATTACTATGTTAATACAAAACAAGAATACATTGCACTCGATTTTGTAAAAAAATGCACCGCCCTAAATAAAAAAGTGATAGCCTTTAACGCAGGCGATTTTGGCGTAAGGATTCCTTACTTCAACAACCTCATAATTATCCGCCCTAGTGGTTATAAATCAAAATTTACAACAAACGAATACTCTCTGCCAACTTTTATAGCAGATCCGCTGCAAAAGTATTATCATACAGATAAAATTTTTGAGCGATCATATCTTCCAAAGCCAGTTATTGGGTTTTGCGGACAGGCCAACCTTTCCCGCCTAAATGCAATAAAGGAAATATTTTATTCAGCTTTGCGAAATTTAAAAAGTTACACAGGGAAATCTAAAAATGAACCACAACAATTGCTTTCTACATCTTTTCTAAGGGCATCAGTGCTGAAAAAAACACAAAAATCAGATGTGGTAGCAACTAACTTTATATTTAGAAAAAAATATAGGGCGGGAATTTCAACAAATAAAGATAATCACAACACGACTTTAGAATTTTATGACAATTTGCGGGATTCAGATTACGTAATCTGCGTTCGCGGTGCGGGTAATTTTTCAGTTCGATTTTATGAAGCCCTGGCAATGGGTAGAATTCCAGTTTTTATAAATACAGATTGCTCGCTGCCTTTTGATAATGAAATCGATTGGAAAAAGCACATAGTTTGGGTTGAATATAATGAAAGATATGATGTAGCGAAGAAAGTAAAAGACTTTCACAATGGATTATCAACAGAGGATTTTATAGATTTACAACAAGCAAACAGAGACCTTTGGAAGAATGTATTGACTTTAGGAGGATTTTCTGATTTTTTATTTAGAACACTAACAGAGAATCATAATCCTACTCTTAAAAACTAATATTATTAAATTTCAGTATGAATATTATTATCCTTATAGGACAACAAGTTAGGAGTGGGACAAATTTTGTTGGAGCCACACTTAGTTTGCATCCAGATGTTGTTTGTATTCCCCCTAATATTTCGCAAGGGGAATTTAATCTCTTTAGGGATTCCGCTATAAAAGAAGAAATCTTCAACCCGATAGTATCTAAAAGTTTTGGTTCTGGTTTAAATAAAGAGGATTTCCCAAAATTCATGAAAGAATATGGAGCACTTTGGGTAAACATATTGGTTGAAAAATATAATATTTCTGAAGGCAAAACCATTTTTATTAAATCACCTTTTATAAATAATATTGATTTGTGGAGCCTAGCTTTTCCAGATAGTCAAATAGCTTTATTGTGCCGTGACGGAAGAGATAGCGTTATTTCCACAATAAAAGCTGCAAATGATAAGCGTAGTTGGCACACTGTTACAACTGCACTTAAGAAAAGAATAAATTTTTACAGTGGCAGGTCATTCTTAAATTATACTAAGGGCTGGAAAAATTCTGCTAATAAATTCATGCAAGTTCAAGAAACTCCTCGAATTAAAAAATTTAGATATGAAGATCTTAATAATTCGGAAAAAGGAGTTGAAGGACTGTTAAGTTTTTATAAATTGAATTCAAATCCTTCCATTTTAAAAAAATGTATAAATGCTCCTGTAGTTGGTAGTTCATTTGGAATCCATAAAAAAGGAATAGTTAAACCCAATTGGAAGCCAGATGCCGATAAAGGAAAGTATGTTTTTACAGGGAAATGGCATAAATGGAACTTTTTAAAAAAAGAGATATTTAAAAAAAGAGCTGGTAATGAATTGATAGCCCTAGGCTATGAAAAAGATAATAATTGGTAATGGTTCTCTTCACATTTTTAAAATATCTACAGCCAACCCATTATTTTCAGTTATTTAGGAATGACGAAACTTCTATTTTTCCAATAATTGAGAATCTTCCACAGGAAGTTATTGAACAGTTGGTTCCTGACCCAAATTTCAAAAGTGAAAAAGCCCGAGAATACGATCTGTCATGGCAGGCGGTGAATAAAGGCTATATTGGCAATGCCGAAACCTATATTTCTTTTGAAAAAATACCTGTGGTTGACGAATACCGCTTTCTGCGGAAATACTTCCATCCCGTCTGGGTTTTTTATGTGTTGATGTTGCGGTTTTTTTCCTTTAAAAACCCATTTCGAGAGATTTCAGCTTGGAAGAAAAGTGGCGATGTAAAGAGAAGCGATTATTTAAAAAATCCTATTCTGTATGATGATTGGAATAGTTTTAAATCCCTTCTTGTTGAGGAAAAACCCTTTGTGAGCGTTGTGATTCCTACGTTAAACCGCTATGAATACCTAAAAGATGTTTTGGAAGATCTGGAAAAGCAGGACTACAAAAACTTTGAAGTTATTATCGTAGATCAATCCAATCCATTTCAAAATGATTTTTACAAAAAGTTTAATTTAGATATTAAGCTGGTCCAACAGACGGAACGTGCTCTTTGGCTTGCGCGAAATCATGCTGTTGAAATTTCAAAAGGAGAATACATACTGCTTTTTGATGACGATAGCCGCGTGGAACCAGACTGGGTAGTAAATCATTTAAAATGTCTTGACTTTTTTGATGCAGACATATCTTCTGGAGTTTCAGTTTCAACAGTTGGGGCCGAGGTACCCGAGAATTATTCTTTTTTTAGAATTTCTGACCAAATAGATACGGGCAACGTTATGCTTAAAAAGCAAATTTTTAAGGAAATAGGCTTGTTTGATAGACAGTTTGAAAAACAACGTATGGGTGATGGAGAATATGGTTTACGGGCTTATCTAAACGGTTACAAAAATATATCAAACCCCCATGCCGGAAGAATACATCTTAAAGTTGGTTCTGGTGGCCTTCGCGAAATGGGAAGTTGGGATGCCTTCCGTCCAAAAAAACTCTTCGCGCCACGACCCATACCGAGTGTGCTTTATCTTTATCGTAAATATTATGGAACAAAAAGAAGCCTATTGGCAATTTTAAAAACCGTTCCCCAATCCATAATCCCTTACCGCTACAAGAAAAACAAGAAAATGTTGGTCTTGGGTCTTTTAATCTCGCTATTTTTGTTTCCCTTCGTAGTTTTGCAAGTGGTAATTTCTTGGAGATTGGCATCTAAAAAGTTGAGGGAAGGAGCGTTGATAAAACGGTTTTAGATTTTTAGTTACAGGTTTCAGGTTGCAAGTTGTACCCTGAGCGGAGCCGAAGGGTTATCAGTTGTCTGTTGTCGGTTATCTGTTTTTTTTGTTGTCTGTTGTTATCTGTAATTTATTAGTTTTGAACATTGAACATTGAACATTGAACATTGAACATTGAACAACCACAAAGTACACAAAGGAGCCACAAAGTTCACTAAGAACAAAAAAATAAACAACCCGCAACCTTGGTCCACCGAAGCTTTTTCAGCGTAGGTGAAGACAACCGACAACCGAGAACTGATAACCGACAACCGACAATGACCAAAACCCTAATATTAACCTCCGAATTCCCTCCCCAACCCGGCGGTATTGGTAATCACGCCTACAATTTGGCGAAGGGTTTGCAGGATAATGGTTTTGAGGTACATTTGGTCTGCGACACGCGTTCCCAAAACGGGGAGGAAGAAAGAGAGTTTGATAAAAACCTTGCTTTTGAAGTAATTCGTATTTCGAGGAAGAAAATTATCCTTTTCAGCTATTTAAAACGTATTAAATCAGCTTTTTCTTTAGCCTCCAAAAATAAAATCGTGATGTGTTCGGGTAAGTTTTCACTTTGGTTGGGTGCCCTTCTCTCTCTTTTCTTTAAAAAGGAATTTATTGCCATCATTCATGGAAGTGAAGTAAGGCTTCCCAATAAATTACTTCGAAAACTTACGGATATATCACTAAATCGTTTTCATAAAGTGATTGCGGTAAGTAATTATACCAAATCCTTGGTTTCCCATCTTGGTTTAAAAAATATTGAAGTTGTCCCCAATGGTTTTGAAATGGATTTGAACATTAGGGTCCAAAGCAAAAAAGATCCAGTTCCTGTATTGATAACCGTAGGCAACCTTACCCAGAGAAAAGGGCAACACAACGTTATAAAGGCACTTCCATTGCTTTTAAAAAAATACCCTGACCTTAAATACAATATGGTGGGCATACCTACCAACAAGAAAAAGTTAGAGAAATTAGCATTAGATTTAAAAGTTGAGAATGCCGTGGTTTTCTCTGGAAAAGTTTCCGAGGACGAGAAAATAGAATTACTTCAATTAGCCGATATTTTTGTGATGCTAAGTGAAAGCACCCAAAAGGGAGATGTAGAAGGCTTTGGAATCGCTATATTAGAAGCCAACGCACTCGGAATTCCTGCTATTGGCGCTCTGGGCTGCGGAATAGAGGATGCCATTAAAGAGGGCGTTTCGGGGAAATTGATAGATAATAATGATCCAAAACAATTTGCTGAAGCTCTGGAAGAAATTTTAAATAACTATGAAAGCTATTTACAAGAAGCAAAAAACTGGTCGCAAGACTTTACTTGGGATAAAGTGATAAAGTCTTATTTGAAAGCATTGAAGTAATAAAGAATAAGGAAACAGGATAGTGGAAACAGGAAACTTGACGCAAAACACAGGACAAAAAAAACATACTCAAGAAAACCGCAAAGAACACTAAGAAGGCACAAAGTGCACAAAGAGATACTTTGTGGTCTTTGTGTAAATCTCCGTGTCCTTTGTGGTTAAGATAAAGTCGTAGTTTTATAGACACATAACAAAGAAGATTTCTTGAAGGGAATACAAAATACAACAAGGCAAATAACAATCTTTGAATTTGGATTCATCCCTCCTTTGAAGGGGGCTAGGGGGATGTTCATGATTCAAATTTAAAATTTTTTAATAACAATGAAACTCGCCATCATCTCCCATACCGAACACTACAAAAAGCGTGACGGAACAATCGTAGGTTGGGGGCCTACTATTAGCGAGATTAATCATTTGGCGCAGGATTTTGAGGAGATATACCATATTGCCTTTTTACATCCTGGAATTCCTCCGCCAAGTTCTATGCCTTATGTCTCCCAAAATATAAAGTTTGTTCCTTTAAAACCAGTCGGCGGAAATGGAATAGGAGCTAAGCTAAAAATTATAGGTAACATTCCTACAATCTTAAATACAGTCATTAAAACACTGAAACAAGTTGATGTCTTCCAATTTAGAGCTCCAACAGGCATTGGTGTTTTTTTAATTCCCTATTTAACGCTGTTCTGCAATAAAAAAGGTTGGTATAAATATGCAGGCAATTGGAATCAGGACAATCCTCCTTTAGGTTATCAGTTGCAAAGGTGGATGTTAAAAAACCAAAAAAGAAAGGTAACTATTAACGGTCACTGGCCGGAACAGCCCAAACAATGTTTGACTTTTGAAAATCCGTGTCTTACTGTGGAGGAAAGGGAAGAAGGTTTGCAAATAGTAAATTTAAAAGCATTTGCTCCTCCTTTTACATTTTGCTTTGTGGGCAGATTGGAAGATGCAAAAGGCGTGCAACGTATTATTGATGCGTTTAGAACTCTTTCTTCTATGGAAAATATCGATACCATTTACTTTATTGGTAATGGGGAAAAGATGGATCACTATCAAAAACAATGTAAGGATTTATCGATTCCCGCAATATTCCACGGTTTTTTGGAAAGACAAAAAGTTTTTGAAATTTATAAAAAGGCACATTTTATTTTATTGCCCAGTGATTCTGAAGGATTTCCAAAAGTAATAGCAGAGGCGATGAATTATGGATGTATTCCAATAGTTTCTGATATTTCAAGTATAGGGCAGTATGTGAATGCTTCTAATGGATTTCTTTTAAATCCAATGAATACAAAACATTTGCGAGAGGTGCTACTTGAAGCTATTTCAAAAAGCAAAGATGAATTAACCAAAATGGCTTCTGATTGTTATCTTGTGGCTTCAAAATTTACATTTGCCATTTACAGAGATAAAATAAAAGAGGAGATTATAGAACCTTAAAAACACTTGTAGCATTACACCTAAAATATTTCAAAATATTAAACCTCTTAGAGCTATAATCTTTCATGTTTTGATTGGTTTGTTGGCCTACAACTCCCGATCCTTAATGTTTTGGTATATGTTGGCCATTTTTGTATATTTTATATATAAAATTATTCTTTCAAAAGATAGAGTAAAATATGTCCTTCTTGCAGCCGGATACATAACAGGAGCTGAAGTTTTTTTAAGAATGACCAAAGCTTTTGTTTTTTACGAAACAGGAAAATATGCGGTAATATTTTTCATGATATTGGGGGTGTTCTTTTTAGGGTTTAAAAAGAATGCTTTTCCATACATAATATACATATTACTTCTATTACCAGCTGTTTTGGTATCCTTGGATGCAATCTCATTTGATGCTAATTTTAGAAGCACAGTGCTTTTTAATTTAAGCGGCCCTTTATGTCTAAGCTTCGCCGCCATATTTTGTTATGGTAGAAGTATTCACTTGCAAGATTTTCTAAAGGTTCTTGATTATATTGTTTACCCTATAATAAGCATGGTTGTTTACATAACGCTATATACACCAGACGTGCAAGATGTAATAACAGGAACTGCTTCAAATTCAGCCTTGTCGGGGGGATACGGACCTAATCAAGTAGCAACGGTATTAGGGCTTGGTATATTTATACTTTTTTCCCGGTTATTGATTCCCTATAAAAACATTCTTGTACATTGGGTAATGATGTTTCTAATGATAGTTATGGCCTACCGTGCTCTTCTTACTTTCTCTAGAGGCGGAGTTTTGGTTTCGGTGTGCATGTGCTTGGCTTTTCTTTTTATAATATATTTTAGTACTGGTTTAAAGGCTAAAGCAAAAATATCCGTAAAAGTAATGGCCATTATCGGAGTTGCTCTTCTGGTATGGTCCTATACCCTTGTCCAAACAGGAGGATTAATTGGTAACCGTTATGCAAATGAAGACGCTTTGGGAAGGGAAAAGGATGATGTTACAACAGGTCGTGTTGATTTATTGGCGGTAGAGATAGATGCTTTTAAAGAAAATCCAATATTTGGTATTGGGGTTGGTCAAGGTAAATTTCAATATAGAGAAGAAATGGGTATTACATCCGCTTCCCATAATGAGATTTCACGTATGCTTTCGGAACACGGTATGTTTGGAATTTTTGCTTTATTGGTTCTTATTTTTGCGCCAATTATTACAAAAATGAACGGTAGGAAGAATATCTATTTTTATCCTTTTCTTATCTTTTGGGGACTCACCATAGTCCATACCTCCATGCGGATAGCCGCTCCAGCTTTTATCTATGCCTTATGTTTGTTGAATCTAGATTATGCACCAAAGAAAAACACTGCTCTACATAGGAAATAAACTAGCAGTACATGGAAAACCTCCAACTGCCATTGACTCCTTGTCAGTTAAACTGCAAGAGGAAGGATTTTCTGTTATAACAACATCTTCAAAACAGAATAAAATACTTCGGATGCTGGATATGATATTGACTGTCATTCAAAACAGGAATCGTGCGCAACTTGTTTTGATTGATACTTATAGCACCCAAAATTTTTATTATGCACTTATTGTTGCCACCTTCTGCCGTTTTTTCAAAATACCTTATATCCCAATATTACATGGTGGTAATCTATCAAACCGACTAAAAAACAATAAAAATTTGAGCAATAAACTTTTTGGAAAAGCGCTCACGAATGTGGCACCTTCAAAATATTTGATGCAGCAATTTAAGGATGCTGGTTTTCACAATATAACTTATATTCCGAATACCATTGAAATTGAAAATTATCATTTTAAACATAGGGAATCAATAACTGCAAAATTGTTGTGGGTACGTTCTTTTTCAGAAATTTACAATCCATTGTTGGCATTGAAAATATTGGAGATACTAAAGAATAAAGGCATAACCACTTCCCTTTGTATGGTAGGCCCAGACAAGGACGGCTCCTTGGAGATATGTAAAAGGAAAGCGAATCAATTAAACCTACCAATTACTTTCAAAGGAATGTTACAAAAAGAAGAATGGATCGATCTTTCCAAAAACTATGATATTTTTATAAATACAACCAATTTTGACAATATGCCTATAAGCGTAATGGAAGCAATGGCTCTAGGGCTTCCTGTTATCTCAACAAACGTTGGTGGCTTACCCTTTTTGGTTGAAAATGAAATTGACGGTGTTTTAGTTCCTCCAAACAATCCGGAGGCTTTTGTAAAAGCTATTGAATACCTGTGCACAAATCCTGTTCAAGCACAAAAAATCACTGAAAATGCCAGAAACAAAATGAAAGGGTTTGATTGGGAAAAAGTAAAACATAGTTGGATTGCACTCTTGGACAATTGAAATTTAGCTAAATTTACAATCCCAAAATCAATCTATGGCATCTAAAAACAGCATCCATTTCGATATTTCCGAGCGGAAGATCCTACTCAGAATTTTGGATATTGTCTGTGTGCTTGCGTTGCTCTATGTAGTGAGCATCGTTTTTAATTTCGATTATTTTAAAATAAATTCTGAACATTGGGTATGGTCCATAGTTCTTGCTACCTATCTTACCGTATTTGCAACAATTTTTGAACTTTATAATCTTCAAAAGGCAAGTAAGTTTGATGTGGTAGTAAAAAACGTAATCATTACCTCTTCAGTAACAGTGTTGTTCTATTTATTGACGCCTTTTTACACTCCAATGTTGCCTTCCAATCGATTGCAGATAGTCTATTTCTTTTTGTCAATTAATGTGGCAATGCTGGCTTGGCGCTATGCTTATATTGTTCTTGTTTCAGCCCCGCGGTTTTACAAACGGGTACTTCTGATTGCACATTCTAGCGATGTGGAAGCCATAGTGGCCTCACTACAAAAATCCGATCCCAATTATCGTGTTATTGGATATTTCAACACTGGTTCAAGCGATGGAACTATAATTAATAACCTTGAAATTGATGCCATAACCATTGGAGACATCAGTTTGTTGACCGAAGAAATGACCATCTCTGAAATTGTGGTGGGCACCCCACTTTCTGAAGGTATGACTGTAGAACTAAACAATCAACTTATAAAATTACTGGAGAACGGAATCCCTATCCGCGAATATACACAGGTTTATGAGGAACTTACACATAGAATTCCCGTGCAACACGTAGAGAAAGATTTTTATCGCTATTTTCCGTTTAGCCGTAGCAACCAAAACAAACTCTATCTTTTTTTTAATAGAATTTTGGATATGTTTTTTTCAGTGTTGGGGCTTGCATTTGGATTGATGCTATTCCCAATTTTATTAATAGGAAATTTATTAGGAAACAGGGGCCCTTTATTTTACAGCCAAACACGGGTAGGAAAAAACGGGGAATACTTCAAAATCTACAAACTGCGAAGCATGGTTATAAATGCGGAAAAAAACGGAGCTCAGTTTGCCGAAACCAAAGATACACGCGTTACCAAATTTGGACGTTTCTTAAGAAAATCCCGCTTTGACGAAATCCCCCAATTCATAAATGTAATAAAAGGCGAAATGAGTGTCATTGGCCCACGCCCCGAACGACCTGAATTTGTTGAGGATTTAAAAGAGAAAATCCCTTTTTACGAAGTGCGCCATCTTGTAAAACCAGGTGTAACCGGCTGGGCACAGGTAAACGCAAAATACGGTTCCAGTGAAGAGGATTCCCTAGAAAAACTACAATATGACCTCTATTACATAAAGCACCGAAGTCTCTTTTTAGACATTACCATCATTATCAAAACCTTAAGTACTATTGTATTTTTTAGAGGGCAGTGATTTCGGTTGTCAGTTGTCAGTTGTTGGTTTTTCAGTTTTATTTCAACCTAAAAGCTCCTTCCCCTCGGCAAAAAGCAACACCAAAAGAACCAATAGTAATAAAGGGGAAGGTGGCCCCCGCTGCACTGTTTTCAATAAATTGTCAAATCCATCTTCCGGGGTCCGGAAGGGGTAAAGAATCAACACTTTGTCTTGTCCAAAATCCCTCCTCCATAGATACTCCATAGCAAAGTCATAGCAAAGCCATAGATAGTTCATTAAATTGTAAGAAATCATCCCTATTTTCCTACAAAATTTACACAGCCTAAAATTGATTTAAAAAGCGCCAATTTTTAATATAAATATTAATTCGTAAATATTTATTATGCGACGTTTCTTAGTAAGAAACTTAATTTCAAAAACAGACAATCCAGAACGGACAACCGATTATTTCCTTCCGATATAATAAATCAAATAAAGATAGCGAACAGACAAGGCAATCAACAGAGGCAACAATCCAATGGCAAAAACCTGAACGCCAGTTACCCAATGGATAGCCAAAAGAACTAATAGAAGCACTAAAAGTAAAATATAGCGCTTCATTTTAGGAGAAATATTTCTTTTTGAAATAGCGATAATCAGAAAAATTGAAATAGGAAAAGCCCACAGCAAATTATAATTATTGGCAGTGGCCGTGTGGTCTGTAGCAAACCAGAGCAACAAAAGAAATATACCAATTAAGCCCGTAAAAAAGAATAGAAACGTATCTAAATAGCGGCTTCTCGCTTTTCTTTTATAGTCCCGATAGGTTACAAACAAAATTAAAAGTCCCAATATTCCCAAAATGAACAGCGGACTTGTCAAGAAATTATTTTCAGTTGTGGTAGGAGTGTTTTCATAAAGAACAGTTGTTTTTTTTACCAAACTTTCCGAAGCTCCATTTCTATTTATAACTGCATTTGCAGCTCCTTCATAAACATATTCAGGAAGAAATTGATATTCTATGGGTTTTGCTTTCCTGTCTATTACGGCACCCAAAGCAATGTCTATTCCCAAACTTCCCCAGGAATTAGCCTGCAGATTTTGTTGGATAAGTTCCCGAAATGTAAATTCTTCTTTTATGTGGTCTTCCTTAAATTCCAGTTTATTGCCCAATACTTTTTGAATTACATCGCGAATTTTGGTTGCGCAATTGTCAAAAAAGAAATCGTATTTGTACTTTTTATTTTCAGGTAGGGCATTATTCCAAAGAAAATCGGAAATCGCCTCTTTTTCAGAGTAAGTCAGATTTAAAATTTGCTCCTTTATCCAACGGTTTTGTGCTACATAAGATTCAAAGAATGGTTGGTAATAACTTACCCCTAATTGATAAAGTAACTTTCCTTGTGCAAATTTTGTATAGAAATTTGGAGTGTTGAAATCATAAACCCCGTAGTTAAAAACGACATCAACCCCGCTAAGGGTATCCTTAACCCTAAATGCACTATGTCCAAACTTGTCATAGAGCTCCGAACCAGAGCCTATGGTCAAAATGCTTATTTCTGCATCAGGTGATAGAGATCCAAACTGTGCTTTTGCAGAAACAGTTAAAAAGAGGAGTAGAAGGAAAATGTAATTTTTTTTCACAGGAACTTATTTTTTATCTTGGCTCTTGGCTCTTGGCTCTTCTATCTAAAAATCTCCCAATCCAGTTTTAAGGAAAATACATTGGAATACAGCGCCGCACTTTGGTCGCCAATATCTGTCAAAGCGTAATCCACTTGTATGCCTTTGTACCTAAAACCTACACCAATATTCGGTTGAAACCCAACGGAATCACCTCCGTCCAATTGTTTTATATTTTGAAAATTGCCAACGCCACCACGCACATAAACCATATCTATGTATGCAAATTCAAGTCCCAATGAAGGCGTAATACTCGCAAAGGAAGTAGAAATAATATCATTTGTTTCAGCAAAACGGAAGTTTAAATCAACTTCTGCCAATAATGAAAAATCATAGTGATATACAAATTTTCGAGCCACCCCCAATTGCAATTTCGGAATAGTAATTTCAGTAGTTTCAGGCAATTCTTGATTTTGACCTTCCACAGCGCCTTGAATCTCAGCAAACTTTTTTTCATCAATACTCCAAGCGTTAAAGGTGGTTGTAATATCTCGGGCCATAATTCCAAACATCCACTTGTCATTTTTGAATTGAATAGCTGCATCCAATCCAAAACCCCAGGAAGAAGCAAAGTCTCCGATAACACGACGGATTACTTTTGCGTTTACACCGTAATTCAAACCATCTAAAGGCAGTCTTCGGGCGTATGAAAATGTAAACCCGTAATCTGCAGTTGAAAACTTGCTGATCCGGTCATAAGAAATGTTTCCGTCATCATCAATTAGTTGAGTAGTATTCAAAATATCATCTACCCCAAAACGTATTGCGGAAAGCCCTACCGCACTTCTGTCATCCAGTGGCATTGCAAAAGCGGCATAATCGTAATTTGCAATGTTTGCAAAATAAGAGGCGTGCATCAATGAAATTTGTTTGTCCTCAAGATTTACCAAACCAGCTGGGTTCCAATACCCTGAATTTACGTCAGATGAAGAGGCGACCACGGCATTGCTCATCCCAAAAGCGGCGGCATCTACGCCAATATTCATAAATTCGTTGGAATACTTACGAACCGTCTGCGCACTCAGCGTGGCTGAAACGAGAATTAAAACAAGTAAAAATTTTTCTTTCAAGCTTAAAAAATTTTGCACAAATATGACACTATTTTACAGAATACTAAACTTTAAATTTATGCACATATTGTGTTTTGATAGCTTTGGACGGAAATACTTTGTTATTTTTACACTCAATACTTATATATGCAGTAAAAAATCATCCTAAATTAATTTTCTCCTTTGAAGTGGAGGTTGGGAGAGGATGATTTTATTAATAGAAGATAAAAGCCTAAATACGCAGCGAAGAATATGAATATGATAAAACAAATCCCAAACATCATCACCTCCCTAAATATCCTCTGTGGCTGCGTAGCTGTCTTATTTGCGGTTTCTGGCGATTTGATAACAGCGGCTTTCTTTGTTTTCCTCGGAATTTTCTTCGACTTTTTTGATGGGCTTGCAGCCCGTTTACTGAAAGCCCAAAGTGAAGTGGGGCTGCAGTTGGATTCCTTGGCAGATGTTATTACCAGTGGAGTGGCGCCGGGAGTAATAATGTTTCAATTGTTTAATCTTTCCTATTTCCATCAAATGCAAACATTAACCGAAACGTTTTCGTTGGAGGGATGGAATATAAGTTTTAAAAATTATCTGCCGCTCATTGGCTTACTGATTGTAATTGCCTCTGCCTATCGTTTGGCAAAATTTAATGTGGATACGCGCCAAACGTCGGGTTTTATTGGTCTTCCAACTCCCGCAAATACACTTCTTATTTTAAGTTTACCTTTAATCTTACAATTTCAGTATTCTGAATTAGCAGAAACCATTATCCTAAACCAATGGTTTTTGATAGGAATGACAGTGCTAAGCTGCATACTGCTGAATGCAGAAATCCCGCTTTTCGCCTTAAAATTTAAAACGTGGGATTTTAAAAGCAACGCCGTCCGCTATGTATTTTTGATACTTTGTGTTGTGCTTTTAGTACTGTTGAAGTTTCTGGCAATCCCCTTTATAATTCTTCTTTATATATTGCTTTCTCTGTTTAAACACAAAGATCACTAAGTAGGCACAAAGGACACAAAGTAATATCTGAACTTTGTGATTCAAAATAAAAGTATATTCAGTCTATTTTGAGAAAACCCTATTTACTCTTGTTTAAATTGTAAAGGAAAAAAAAGAAAACAATGAAAGCTTTGTGAACTTTGTGCAACCATTGTGTCCTCTGTGGTTAAAAATCCCGTATTGTAATCAAAACTCCAATTTCTTCTTTCGAAGCTCGAAATTCTGCCCAAGATATACTTTCCGCACCATTTCGTCAGCAGCCAATTCTTCCGGAATACCGTGTTTTAGGATACTTCCTTCAAACATCAAATAGGTTCTGTCAGTAATAGCCAGTGTTTCCTGCACGTTGTGGTCGGTAATAAGAATTCCGATGTTTTTGTTTTTAAGCTGTGCCACAATGCGCTGAATATCTTCAACTGCCACGGGATCAACTCCTGCAAAGGGTTCATCAAGAAGTATAAAATGCGGATCTGTAGCTAAGGCACGTGCAATTTCAGTTCTTCGTCTTTCGCCCCCGCTTAAAAGATCGCCACGGTTCTTGCGGATATGTCCCAAACCAAATTCCTCGATAAGCGATTCCATTTTTGCGCGCTGCTCTTTTTTTGAAAGCTTCGTAAGCTGCAATACACTTAAAATATTGTCCTCAACGCTCAACTTCCTAAAAACCGAAGCTTCCTGCGCCAAATAACCAATACCGTTCTGTGCACGTTTATACATTGGATATTTGGTGATTTCGGTGCCTTCCAAAAAAATATTGCCGCCGTTGGGTTTTATCAGCCCAACAATCATATAAAAAGAAGTGGTTTTACCAGCCCCGTTTGGTCCAAGCAAACCCACAATTTCACCTTGGTTTACTTCCACAGTGATTCCTTTTACGACCTTTCGGCCTTTATAGGATTTCATTAAATTTTCGGCTTTTAGCTTCATTTTGATATTGTTTTTAAACTTCGCTTATGATATAATTTTCACCACAGAGACACAAAGGCCACAGAGCTTATAGGTAGCCGTTTATTATTCTTTTTATGCCAGCAACAACTTTCACTTCATTAAAGTTGATTAAGAGCCTTAATTTTAAACCTTTCAATTTTAAATAAGTTAATATTTGGGCAGTATGTATTGGAGCCAAAGCATCAACAGATTTAATTTCAACAATTATTTTATTCTCCACAATCATATCAATACGATATCCAGCATTGAGTTTAATATCCTTATAAATTACCGGTAGTGGAATTTGTTGTTTTACTTCCAAACCCAACACTTTTAACTCGTGCCCTAAACACACTTCATAAGTACTTTCCAACAATCCAGGTCCAAGTTGTTTATGGACTTCAATACTTGCACCTATAATTTTGGATGAAAGTTCGTTCTCGGTCATTATTTAATTTTCTTTCTTCGTGCCCTCTGTGCCTTTGTGGTTAAAATATTTTGAGCTTATAAGGTAAAGTTAGCAATTATTATTTTGCTTCCAAAGCTTCCCAATATTCAAAAGCCCTTCGCAAATGAGGAATAACGATGGTTCCACCAATCAAAAGGGAAATGCTCATTCCTTCAACCACTTCTTCTTTTGTCAACCCTAGTTTGTGGCATTCTTCCAAATGATAACGAACACAATCGTCACAACGTAGCACCAACGAATTTCCCAACCCCAAAAGTTCCTTTGTTTTCTTCGGAAGCACGCCTTCCATATAGGCATTGGTATCTAAATTGAAAATACGCTTGATGATCTTGTTATTGTCATCCAGCATTTTTTTGTTCATCTTTTCACGATACGCATTGAAATCTTCAACTAAATTTTCTTTCATAATTTATATTTTTTTCAAAAGCCAAAAACCAAAAGCTAACAACCTAAATATTACCCTCTTTTTTCCTTCTTCTTTCCTCTCTCTTCTGATTTCTGATTACAATTTTTGAAATATAGATGCTTACTTCATAAAGGATAAGGATAGGAATAGCAACGATGATCTGACTAACAATATCCGGCGGCGTGATTACTGCCGAAAGTATTAAAACAATAATCAAAGCGAATTTCCTGTACTTCTTAAGTATTTCTGGTGTAACCAAACCAATCTTCGTTAGTATGTACATTAATATTGGTAGTTCAAAAACAATTCCACAAGCCAATACCGAGGTGCGTACCAAGGATATATAACTGTCCAAGTCGAACTGGTTAATAACTTCCTCGCTTACTTGATAATTCCCCAAAAAGTTTATGGATAGTGGCGTTATAAGGTAATAGCCAAACAAAACTCCTAAAAAGAAAAGCACAGATGCAATCACGATAAAACCACGGCTTGACTTCCGTTCTTTGTCTCTTAGACCTGGGCTAATGAATTTCCAAAATTCATAAAGTATGTATGGAAAGGCAACAATAATACCTGCATAAATAGATGTCCACATATGTGCGGAAAACTGTCCGGCCATTGTTCTACTTTGGATTTTAAAAGGCATTTCCTGAAAACAGAAGGTGTCCATTCCCAAATATCGGGAGATGTCGCAGAACATTGTATATGTTGGAAACCCTGGCTTTGAAGGCCCGAAAATAAGCACGTCAAAAATAAACCGCTTAAAAATAAAAGCCAAAGCCGCTAAAACCACTACAGCTATGGTAGAGCGGATAAGATGCCAGCGCAGTTCTTCCAAATGGTCCAAAAAGGACATCTCTTTTTCTGGGGAAGCTTTTTTCTTCATTAAATAATGCCCTCTTTTGTAAGATTGTGAATATGCACCACTCCGCTGTATTTACCTTTATCTTCGGCAAGTATCTGGGTAATTCCATAATTATCCATCATTTCCATTGCTTCAACTGCCATGGCGTTGTTTGCTATTTTCTTTGGATTTTTGGTCATAATATCCTTAGCGGTTAGTCCAGCAAAACTATCGGTTCTGGTTAACATACGCCTTAAATCACCGTCGGTAATTATACCTACAATCTCATTGTTTTCAACCACGGCTGTAACGCCCAGCATCTTTTCGGAAATTTCAACAATTACTTTTTTCACATCGGTATCTGGGCTAACCTGCGGTTTTTCATTAAGTGAAGTAAGATTGCTCACTCTCAAATATAGTTTTTTTCCCAAAGAACCTCCTGGATGGAACTTCGCAAAATCCTTGCTGGAAAATCCGCGTAAATCAAGAAGGCACATTGCCAAAGCATCGCCAATCACCAATTGTGCTGTAGTGCTGGTTGTAGGGGCTAGATTATTTGGGCAGGCTTCTTTTTCCACATAAGCATTCAGCACAAAGTCTGCTTGTTGGCCCAAAAAGGAATCTCTATTTCCTGTTATTGCTATTAATTTGTTATCAATAGCTTTTATAAGTGGCACCAACACTTTTATTTCGGGCGTATTTCCACTTTTTGAAATGCAGATAACCGTATCGTTTTCTTGAATAGTCCCTAAGTCGCCGTGAATGGCATCTGCGGCATGCATGAAGATTGAGGGTGTCCCCGTTGAGTTTAAAGTTGCTACAATTTTTGTGGCAATGTTGGCGCTTTTGCCTATTCCGGTAACAATTACCCGTCCTTTGGAATGATAAATATAATCAACTGCGCCTGCAAACTCTTCGTCCACCAAATGGGCCAAGTTTGCAATGGCTTTACTCTCAGTTTCTATGGTGTTTTTCGCTACGGAAATAATTCTTTCTTGCTTGTTCAAAATTTTAATGCTTTTGAATGTTTGTAACTGTTTCAGAAATTAGTATATTTAGAATAGAAATTAACTCAATTCAGTATTCTTAAATATAGATACTTTTCTTTTAAGATGCAGTTAGCTTAATACGGTTGCAAAATTACAATTGTTAATTAGTAAAACAATGTATTGTTGGCTAAAACTGAATTATCCCTAAAACCAATGCAGCGTGGCAGAGATTGACATTTATGCGGCCCTAAAGAAATTTTTTGGATTTACCCGTTTTAAGGGTCTGCAGGAGGAAGTTGTAAAAAGCATCCTTAACGGTAACAATACGTTTGTGGTAATGCCCACAGGCGGCGGAAAGTCGCTTTGTTACCAACTTCCAGCACTTATGCAGGAAGGAACGGCAATAGTGGTTTCACCGCTCATTGCGCTTATGAAAAACCAAGTGGATGCGCTGCGTGCCCTTTCTTCGGAAGAAGGTATTGCCCACGTGCTGAACTCTTCCCTCAACAAAACTGAAGTAAAAAAGGTTAAAAGTGATATTGAGAACGGCATTACAAAATTGCTATACGTAGCTCCCGAGTCTCTAACCAAAGAAGAATATGTAAACTTTCTGCAGACCCAAAAAATTTCCTTTATGGCCATAGACGAGGCACACTGCATTAGCGAGTGGGGTCACGACTTTAGGCCAGAATACCGAAACTTAAAAAGTATTATCCAAAGAATAGGAAATGACATTCCTATAATAGGCCTTACCGCCACTGCAACCCCAAAAGTGCAGGAGGATATTCTGAAAAATCTCAACATGCAGGATGCAAATACCTTTAAAGCATCTTTCAACCGCCCAAACCTTTACTATGAAATAAGGCCGAAAACTAAAAATATTGATTCTGATATTATTCGCTTTGTAAAGCAGAACGAAGGAAAAAGTGGCATTATTTATTGTTTAAGCAGAAAAAGGGTGGAAGAACTTGCGCAGGCGTTGCAGGTTAACGGTATAAAAGCTGTTCCCTATCACGCAGGACTTGATGGCAAAACCCGCGTAAAGCATCAAGATATGTTTTTGATGGAAGATGTGGATGTTGTCGTTGCTACCATTGCCTTTGGGATGGGAATTGACAAACCAGACGTTCGTTTTGTAATCCATAATGATATTCCAAAGAGTATTGAGAGCTATTATCAGGAAACAGGGCGTGGTGGTCGTGATGGCGGTGAGGGGCATTGTCTTGCTTTTTACAGTTATAAGGATATAGAAAAACTCGAAAAATTTATGAGCGGTAAACCTGTTGCCGAACAGGAAATTGGTCATGCACTTTTGCAAGAAGTGGTCGCTTTTGCTGAAACCTCAATGTCCCGAAGAAAATTTATTCTTCATTATTTTGGGGAAGAGTTTGACAATGAAACGGGTGAAGGTGGAATGATGGACGATAATATGCGCCACCCCAAAAAGAAACACGAAGCAAAGGACGACGCCAAACAACTGTTGGAAGTAGTTTTTAAAACGAATGAGCAGTACAAAAGCAAGGAAATTGTAAATGTGTTAATAGGGAAAGTAAATGCACTTATAAAATCACACCGTACAGATTCCCAAGAATACTTTGGCTCTGGAGCAAAGCATGAAGCACCATATTGGATGGCCTTATTACGCCAATTATTGGTGGCTGGCTATTTGAAAAAGGATATTGAAACCTATGGTGTTATTCATTTAACAGATTCTGGAAAGAAATTTATAAAATCGCCCGAATCTTTTATGATGACGGAAGACCACTCCTTTAAAGATGCCAATGATGATGTAATTGTTGCAGCAAGCAAGGGAGGTGATGTTGCAGACGAAAATCTGTTCAAGCTTTTGAAGGCAGAATTGAAAAAAGTAGCACACACTTTAGACCTACCACCGTTTGTAATTTTCCAGGAACCTTCCTTGGAAGATATGGCACTTAAATATCCCATTACAATGGAGGAACTTTCCAATGTTCACGGAGTGGGAGAGGGGAAAGCAAAAAAATATGGCAAGCCTTTTTTAAAGCTAATTCAAAATTACGTTGAAGAAAACGATATAATCCGACCAGAAGATTTTGTTGTAAAATCTACGGGAAGCAATAGCTCGCTCAAGTTATACATCATCCAAAATGTGGATCGTAAACTTGCTTTGCCAGATATTGCAAATGCCAAAGGATTAGAAATGCCGGAGTTTATAAAGGAAATGGAAGCCATTGTTTACAGTGGCACAAAATTAAACATAGATTATTGGATAGATGAAGTGTTGGATGAAGATCAACAAGAAGAAATTCACGAATACTTTCTTGAAGCCAAATCAGACAAAATTGAGGAAGCTATGGATGAATTTGATGGCGATTATGACGAAGAGGAATTGCGTTTGTACAGAATCAAGTTCATTAGCGAAGTTGGGAATTAGTGGTCAGTATTCATTGGCAGTATGCAGTAATTGATTTTTTTTTTGGAATTTGGTCTTTTGAATTTGGAATTTTTCACCTATAATTCCACTAAAATCTCGTAGATACCGTTTTGCGTATTTTGCGAATATTCAGCGTTTTCAATTTCTAGTTTGTTTATCTGAACAAAAGAACAACCATCTTCCGTTTTTCTTTCAGCATCTAAATGTAAGATGAAAATATTGCGCTCGCCAACCTTCAATACATAATTTACAATATTAGTGCCCCAACCAAAAGGCCCTAAACCTATCGTGTTATAATCATTTTCAGATATAAATTTAAATTGCACACGACTATTATTATTGTCTAAATCCAAAACAGTTATATCAGCAGGACTGAAGGTAGCATTTGTAAATAAATTTTCACCAGTAGTTTTATCTAAAAGTTGAAAACTTAAACCTAAAGGTCCAGATTCGCAATACGGAATATTACTATCATCATCACTCTTACAAGAATTTAAAGCGAAAACCGCAAAGCATACTAATATAAAATTTTTCATTTTCATTATTTAAAAAATATTAAATTCAAAATTACTAATTACGGACTATTAATTTCGAAATAAATCTCGTGACTACTAAATACTGATACTGCCTACTGATCTCTAACTCTTCTGTTCCTTGTTGAAGTAAACCAAATAGTAATACATCTGCTTTTCCTCGTCCCAGCCCTTTTCTACAAATTTTTCGGCACTTTCTGGGTTGATGAAATCAAGTTTTATCTGAATATTTGTATCTAGATTAATAACATTCTTGATTTTTTTACGAGCAGCAGTAACCGCCGTGTTGGCAATAGGGAAGGTTGTTAAATCTTCAATGCTATATTTTGGGGCTTTCTCAGTTTTATAATGACGAAACTCCGGCAATAAATCTGGATTGTCAATCACTTCGTTCATAAATGCCGTTTCCTCAAAGTTGTCATTTTTCGCAAAATGATTTACTGCACGGTTCATAAACATCACTTCCTGCTTTTTGTCTTCAGCTGGTAAAACCACGTCTTTCGCAAAATCCTGACAGAATTTTAGATACTTTTTTGTATAGAAATTATCATCAGCAAGTGCTTCAACTCCTAAAAAACTTTCCAACCAATAACGCGCATCATAACGATTGCTGTCCACGGAAAGAATTTTATAGCCTTCTTCTTTTCCTGAATTGAAAATAATACAGCCTTTGTCCAATTTGTTCAAGCTAACTCCGTGTTGCAACATTGCTTCCAATTGGTTTCCTTCCTCTGCAAACTGAAGAAAATCCTGTTTCAACTCACTCTTAAAAATACCGATGGCGTCCATCTTTACGTTGTCCAATTGCACGTTTTCAAGATAGGCTATATAAACTTCCCCGCTTTTAATGTGCGGATGCTCGGACTGATTGTATAGATAGCTTGCAATTTTCCGACTTTCTTCGTGTATGTTTTGCGGGTTGTCAAAAACCTTAGTTGTGCTGTTGAAGAGTTCGTGAAACTCCAAATCTGCTTCGTGCGAAAAATGGAAATAGTTTTCTTCTTTATCGCGAAATGGTTTTAGGAAAAATTCTTTCAACAATGGTGTAAGCTCATCGTCTGTTTTATAAGGTTCTGCGGAAAGAAAAATTGCTTCGTTTCGGCTTTTATTACCCACTCTGTGAATGGAAAGGGATGCAATGTGGGTAGAAAAAAGATTGATCATTTTTTAAAAAGTGAGTAAGTGAATATGTGAGTATGTGAGTATGTAAAATAATGAATAAGTAAGTGATGTTTTTAACAAACAACCGACAACCGACAACTAAATCAATTCCAGTTTTCATCAAAGTCGAGATTGTCGTAATCTTCGGGGTCTAAGTCAAACTCTTCATCGAAATCGTCTTCGCCTTCAATGGGTTCTGAAATGAATTCTTTTTCGGGTGCTTCTTCCGGAATTTGGCCATGGGAATACATCAAATTTGGATAAATCTGCCCAGCTTCAGCTTCAGCAATATCGGCAAGTTCTACCATAAATGTCCACATATTCAAGAAATCGTAAACGTAAAGTAGTCTGGTGTTTTCTTCATCAACCACATTTTCCAACGTAGTTTCGCCCATAATACGGATGCTTCCGGGCTCGTCACTCACGTCAAAAAGCGGTATTTCCTCGTCTTCTTCCCAAAGCTCGTTGCTGGTGTAAAAAGAAGCCATTTCCTGCCCATCAAACCCGAAGGCTTGCGTAATGGCATTGTGAAAATCTTCCAAAGTGTTCGAAGCTTCTATTTCGATGTCGCGGAAAACGTCTTCGTGTGTATCGAGGATTATTCTGAAACGGTAAATCATTTTAAAAAAAATTAGGGTGCAAAGTTATTAAAAAGTAGGCAGTATTCAGGTGCAGTTTACAGTTTTGGTTGTGCATTATTTTGAAAAACGATGCAAAACAAAAGTCATTGCTGCAAGCAGGAAAAATGCAGTTACTTGATGCAGAACTCCTAAAACTACGGGTACTTGCAGGATAAGCGTGAAAACACCTAAAATAAATTGCACTAAAACCAAAACCAACAATACATTTATTCCGTTTTTCTGCGGAAGGGTGAGTTGCAATTTTCGTGTTTTGTACCAAATGAAAAAGATCATTCCCACCACAACATAAGCTATATATCTATGTACGAATTGTACGCCGCTTTTGCCTTCCACAAAATTTTTCCAAACAGGAACTTGTTCTGTATAAACGGTTTCGTGAATTAATTTTCCTTCATTCATCAACGGCCAGTGGTTGTGAATCCAGCCTGCATCAAGCCCCGCCACGAAGGCGCCCCAAATAATCTGGATGAGCAAAATTGCCATTCCAAAGCGGATAATGTTTCGGATGTGTTTATTAATTTCTTTTTTCACAGGATACCATAAATCCATGGCCACCCAAAATGTATATGCAAACGTAATAAACGCAGTTGTTAAGTGCATTGCAAGCCGATAATGGCTCACATCCGGACGGTCCACCAAGCCGCTTTTTACCATATACCAACCCAAAAATCCTTGAAAAGCGCCCAAACACATTAAAATTATTGCTTTTTTAATAGTAGGCTTTGTGAGCTGTTTTTTCAGAAGAAAATAGAAAAAGGGGATAATGAAAACCACGCCCAAAAGTCTGCCCAACAAGCGGTGTAGCCATTCCCAGAAATAGATATCCTTAAAATCCTCTAAACTGAAGTGATTGTTCAGCTTTTGGTACTCAGGGAATTGCTTGTAATGATCAAATTCCGCAATCCATTGTGCTTCGTTTAAAGGCGGTAATGTGCCGGAAATAAGTTTATAACTTGAAATTGAAAGTCCTGAATGCGTTAGCCGCGTAATGCCGCCAATCACTACCATCACAAAAATCAGGAAACATCCTGTTAGGAGCCAGTAGATTACTTTTTTGTTGTCTTTGTTTGCCACTATTATATTTTTATCATTTTCCGTAAATGGCTAGTCTATTACTGAAAACTGCCACTGCGACTGCCTACTTTATTACAGCTTTTAACCCGATTTCCGCTCCCTTTTTCAACATAAATTCCTTCGCAGCTTCATATTCATTTGGAATTTCGCCCTCAAGGATTGCTTCTTTTATGGCGTCTTTTATAATGCCAATTTCACGCGATGGCTTTAAATTAAAAGTCTCCATAATTTCTTCGCCAGTAACAGGGGGTTGAAAATTCCTTACTTGATCCCGCTCTTCAACTTCCACAATTTTATCGCGCACCAATTGAAAATTGGCGTGGTATTTTTTAAATTTTTTAGGATTCTTTGTGGTAATATCTGCTTCGCAAAGCGTCATTAAATCTTCCACATTTTCACCAGCATCAAAAATCAAACGGCGCACCGCACTGTCCGTAACTTCACTAGCCAAAACAATAGGACGGGAGCTCATTAAAACCATTTTTTGGACAAATTTCATCTTTTCATTCAAAGGCATTTTTAACCTTTTGAAAAGTTTGTAAACCATTTTTGCTCCTACAAATTCGTGTGCGTGAAAGGTCCAGCCAAGTTTTTTATCAAATCTCTTTGTCGGTGCTTTTCCAATATCGTGAAGCAATGCAGCCCAACGTAGCCAAAGATCGTCTGTAGCTTTTGAAATATTATCGACCACTTCCAGTGTGTGCCAAAAATTATCTTTATGGGTTTGACCTTCTTTTTCGTCTATGCCTTGCAACGCAACCAATTCTGGTAAAATAAAGGGAAGCAAGCCTGTTTTATGTAAAAGTGCAAATCCTTTTGAAGGTACTTTGGAAAGAAGGATTTTGTTCAGCTCATCCACAATTCGTTCCTTGGAAATTATTTTTATACGCTCGGAATTTCTGGTAATTGCTTCCAGCGAATCTTTTTCAATTATAAAATCCAACTGTGTTGCAAACCGAATGGCGCGAAGCATCCGCAACGGGTCGTCGCTATAGGTAATATCTGGGTCTAAAGGTGTGCGGATTATCTTTTTCTCAAGATCATCGATGCCGTTGAACGGGTCCAGTAACTCTCCAAAATTTTCATCACCAAGGCTTAATGCCAAAGCATTTATTGTAAAATCCCTTCGGTTTTGGTCGTCTTCCAAAGTACCGTTTTCCACAGCGGGATTTCTACTTTCCTCGGAATAGGATTCTTTGCGCGCACCAACAAATTCAAGCTCAATGCCACCACTTTTCAACATTGCAGTGCCATAAGTCTTAAAAACGGAAACTTTCGGGTTTCCAGGTAAGAGCTTTGAAACTTCTTCTGCTAAATCAATTCCGCTTCCAACGGCAACTATATCAATGTCTTTGGCATCTCCTCTTTTCAAAAGAAAATCGCGCACATAACCGCCAATAACATAACTTTCCAAGTTTAAGTTTTTGGTAGCTTTTGAGATAGTCCTAAATACGGGATTTTGAAGTGCTGTTGGGTATTGTGGCATTTTTTATTGTCTGATTACCTTTACGGAACCATCATTTTTCAACTTAATAATCGCCGAAGGTTTTCCTGATTTTTTTTCGTGATGCAAATTTACAACATAGTCCACGCCTTCCAAAATTAAAGGGTCTATTTCGGCATAACTTTGCGGGGTTTTTTCCCCGGAAATATTTGCCGAAGTAGAAACTAACGGTCTGCGGAACCGTTGTATCAATTTTTTACAGAATTCATCTTTCGTTACCCGGATAGCGAGCGAATTATCCTCGGCAATAATATTTTCAGCAACACGAATTGGATCATCGTAAATGATTGTTGTTGGCTTTTTGGCATATTTCAAAATATCATAAGCCACTTCCGGTACGTTTTCAACATATTCATTCAGCATCCTAAAATCGTTTACTAAGCAGATCAGTGATTTTTCGTCACTTCGTTGCTTCAGCTTAAAAACTTTGTCCACGGCATCGGGGTTAGTGGCATCACAGCCAATTCCCCAAACAGTATCAGTCGGGTAAAGAATGAGACCTCCTTTTTTAAGTATAAGTAGTGCGTTTTCAATTTCTTCCTTCATTATGTTAAAGATTTTACTTGGTTCTTTTCTGGTATGTAAAAAGGATTTTCAGTGTGCAGGGTTTCCCCTTCAGCTACTTTTTCGTATAATTTTATATATTCCAAAGTCATTTTTTTAGCATTGAAGTGTTTCTTCGCATAAAGATGGCATCGTTGAGGATCATAACTAAAAGTGCGAAGAGCTTCCGCCAATTGGTTGGAATCATTGGATGCCAATCCAACTTCTGGACTTAAAAGTTCAGGAAGCGAACCGTTTGTGGTACAAAAAACGGCACAACCTGCATAAAGGCTTTCAATGATGACCAAACCAAAGGGTTCGTGCCATTCCACGGGAAAAATCAAAGCTTTAGATTTTTCCATAATTTTCATTTTTTCGGCATCGTCCAGCATTCCTAAAAAAGTGATTTTCGGATTCAAAACATAACGGAAACCACGTGTAAAATTGCGGGAAGTCCATCGTTCTCCTCCCATTATCATTAGTTTTCCTTTTCCTTTTAAAACAATTTTTGCCGCACCGAAAACATTTTTTACCCTTCGTGAAGCTTTTCCTAAAAAGTGAAAATAATTTCGTGGTTCTCCTAAATTTGGAGTGCCATAATCATCCCAATACAGGCCGTTGTGCACAAACACATTTGAATTATAGCGTTCCGCTTGATTTTTGGAAATGAAAACAGTGTTTTTATCTATATGCTCGTCAGGCTTGGGATTGCCGTGCATTGTTATAATGTAAGGGGTATTTATAGGCTGTCTGGGAGGATAGTTAAAGTGAACAAGGTCAACATCTTTGGGTATTTGGTCGTTGATGTCTTTAGTCTGGTCCAATTGAATACTCTCAGCGAAATCGCCTGTAAAACCTTCCGGAACTAAAAAAGTAACCTTATGGCCAAGCTCGTGAAGACATTTGCCAAGCCCCCAAATAACGCGTTCGGTTCCTCCGTATTTCAGGGCGGGAATAGGGCCAGACCAATCAACTATTAAAATGTGCATAACAGTTTTTACTTAATTACTTTTATTGCGCTTTGTCTCCAAAAAACCTTAAAAATAGGGTATTTTTATCAAAATAGCATGAATGGCAAAGGTAGGTTCAAAAAGTTCCATTCAGAACATTTTAAAGGTGAATTTATTATTTGAAAACTTGGTTTAGACTATTAAAGCTTCTGAATCGTTTTGTAGTTTTACCAACAAATTGAAGTGGATGTACAAAAAACTGAAACACTACATTAGAAAGCGAAAGCTCGAAAAGAAGTTACGCGAGGAAGCAATTCATCTAAATTTTTTGGATTTTGACAAAACCAAAAAAGGGGTGTTAATTATAGACAGTATTATTCCAGAATACGACCGCGATTCTGGCTCGCGACGTCTTTTCCACATAATTGAAATTATGCTGAAACGTGGTTTCAATGTTTTTTTATTGGCAGACACTAAAGAATATAGATTTAAAAATGAGTATTGCCAGACCTACCGAAATATGGGAGCTGTCGTTTATGAGCCGGTTTTGGATGAAAACAATAAACTTATAGACCGCGAGAAATTCATTCAACTTATAAGCCCACATATTGAATTTGCTTGGCTGCACCGCCCCGATATCTTTTTTAAATATTATGTTTTTGTGAAAAAATTTTCAAAGGCAAAACTGGTTTTTGATATGGTTGATTTTCATTATTTGCGTTTGAAGCGTGAGTGGGAGCGAAGCAAGGACCCATCAATTGAAAAGTTGATGAAAAAATATTTGAAGATGGAACTTCACAATGCTGAAATGGCAGATGTGGTTGCGCCTATAACGGAAGATGACAAAAATGAATTACTTCCATTGCTTCACGGCAAAACCGAAATGGTCGTGGTGGGAAATATCCATCAGTTCAAAAATGAAAATTCAGGTTTTAAAAATTTCAACCAACGGGAAAACCTTTTATTTATTGGAAGTTTTATTCATACGCCCAATTTGGATGCTGTAAAATACCTGCACGATAAAATACTTCCAATCTTGTTGAAAGAACTGCCAGCACTTAAAATTGAGATAATAGGGAGTTACGCGCCACAGGAAATACTGGATATGAATTCTGAAAATTTTAGGGTTTTGGGCTTTGTTGAAGACATTTCCGAATATTTCAACAGTGCAAAATTGTTTGTGGCTCCATTGGCTTTTGGCGCTGGAATTAAAGGAAAAATAGGACAAAGTTTGGAGTTTGGTCTTCCGTTGGTAACTACAGAGATAGGTGCCGAAGGTTTCAATTTTTCGCCCAATGAAGAACTGATGCTAGCTCCTTTCGATAGTCCTAAAGATTTCGCTGAAAAAATTATTTCACTTTACACCGATGAAACTTTATGGAATCAGGTAAGTGATAATTCTAAAAAAATATTGAAGCCATTTTCAATTGCCAATATTGAGGAGAATGTAATGAAAATCCTAAAATAATTATTTTAGGTTAAAGACATCTTCCACCCATCCTTCCAGTGAATATTTTCGATAGATTTCTTGAGGAATGGGCACGTAAGGAGTTTCAAAAAAACTTTTCGGAATGTCTGGATTTTCTGGGTCTATTATTAAAATATTTTCCGGATTGTAAAAATCGAATTCCTGAACATACTTATTTGAGGTAATGATTTTCTTTTGAAACCCCAATGCCTCAAAAATCCTGAAACTTAACCCAGCTTGTTCATCACGCAGTAAATCCAAAACCGTTTTAGATTTATTAATTTCCAGATGAACCTGTTGCTGATTCTGTCTTTCTTCAGTAAAAATTATATTAGGGTGAATTCCGTCAGGTTTGTTTTTTCCCACCACTACAAAATGTGACTTTAGATTTTTTTGTTTTAAAATTTCGGCAATCCTATTCATTGTTTCCAAACGTTCATCCAAATAACTAATGGTAAAACAATCATATTTCACATCGCCTATTTTGGGTATTTTTTTTTCAAAATAGATATAGTTTGTAAGAGGTATTAAGTTGTAGGTTTTAACATCTTCAGGATCAAATGAAAAAACGGTATCAAAAAGTTCGATTTCCAATAAATGGCTTATAGGCCTACGTTTGCTGCTGTCATAGAGATATGCAATGTATCTATTTGTGAGTTTTTTTATTTTTTTATGGGTGGAAACTGAAATGATTTCGGGGTTTATAATGAGGATTTGATCTTGCTTGCCCAATGCCGCCAATTCATTCAAAATATATTCCTCACGTTTGATTTTCTTGGTGTTTTTTTTCAAAATAAGCTTGTTGAAAAAATTTCCAATTCTATGAAATATAGTGGGGTATTGATGTTTGTAACCTCTAAGATTAATATGATGTGCCACAATTCCTTTTTTTTGAAGCGCATCAACAATATGATGATCATAATTCCAGAAATCGAAACTGATAAGGCAGATTTTCATAAATGTTATTTCGGTAAAAATAGAAAATTTAAACAGTTATTGGCGAAACTGTATCTTTGAAGAAAAAATCAAAGAATGAAAAAAATTCACGTCGGCTTTTTACTTTCCTATGATTATGAAAATCTTAAAAAGGCCATTCCGCCAGTTTATGAGGATGCTGATGCTATTTTTATAGCAGAGGATAAGGAATACAGAACTTGGTCTGGTGAAAAATTTCAGGTTTCGCCTTCGTTTTACTATTGGTTAAAGGAATTTGACAGCGAAAAGAAAATCCAGATTTATAAAGACGATTTTTACATTCCTGAACTTTCCGCCATTGAAAACGATACACGGGAGCGCACTTTGCTTTCTGAAAAAATGGGTGTTGGCAACTGGTTGGTGCAAGTGGATGCCGACGAATATTTTATCGATTTTAAAGGTTTTGTAAAAACACTCAGGAAGTACGATAGCTTTTTAAAAAATCCCGAGAAAACGCCAGTTCAGATTGCAGGATTTCTTATAAATATGTACAAATACACAGACGATGGTTTGTTGTATGTTGACAATCCCACAAAGGTTTTATTGGCTACCAATTTCCCAAAATACACCTTTGCGCGCCAAAACCGAAAGCGTATTATTTATACCGATAACCTTTTGATGCACGAATGCATTTCGAGAAGCGAAAAAGATTTGATGACGAAACTTACCAACTGGGGCCATTCCAAGGATTTTGATATTGAACAATACGTTGAAAAGTGGCGCTCAGTGAATAAAGATAATTATAAGGAAATGCAGGATTTTTTCTATCTGCAACCCGAAGGTTGGAAAACATTGGATTATATAGGTTCCAAAAATATGGACGAAATAAAAAGACAGTTGAACGCAAAACCCGAATTGCACCCTTCGCCATTTTTTCTTTTCAAAAAAAATATTGGGCAATATTTTAAACACCTTTTTAAATGAAGACTTCGCTATTAATTTCTACATACAATTGGCCCCAAGCTTTGGAATTGGTTCTTTTAAGCGCTAACAATCAAACCGAACAACCAGACGAAATCCTGATTGCAGATGATGGCTCCTCGGAAGAAACAAAAAATTTAATTGAAGATTTCAAAAAGAAATTGATTGTTCCAATCTATCATTTTTGGCACGAGGACAAAGGTTTCCGAAAATCCATTATTTTGAACAAGGCCATCGCTGCCGCAAAGGGTGCATACATCATTCAAGTGGATGGCGATTGCATTCTGCACAAAGATTTTGTCCGTGACCACAAAGCGCTTGCGCAGCCCAATGTTTACCTTTTTGGGAGTCGGGTGAATATTAAGGAGGAGTTTCTTCCGAAGTTGTTCGCTTCGCAAAAAATAAAGTTTAATTTCTTTGACAGAGGCATAAAAAAACGAACACGTAATCTTCGTGTTCCAGCGTTGAGCAGTCTTTACAAAACCACTGATGCGGTTTCTGATAAAATGCGTGGTTGTAACGTTTCCTTTTGGAAAAAAGATGTGATTGCCGTAAACGGTTATAATGAAGAATTTGAAGGCTGGGGCCGTGAAGATTCTGAACTGATTATACGAATGATGCACAATGGCGTTTTGGGAAGAAGATTGCGTTATCGTGGCATAGTTTACCACATTTGGCACAAAGTGAAAGACCAAAGCCGTTTTGAAATTAATGATTCACTGCAGGAAAAAGCACTTGCAGCGAAGAGCAAGTGGTGCGAAAAAGGGATTGATAAATATTTGTAAACATCCCTCTAAATCTCCTACTTTTACTTCGCTCAGCGCAAAGCTTCAAAGGGAGGTTTTTTAATCAATCTTCCGATACAAAAGCCAAAGATTCACATACCTTTTAAAAACCGAAAAAGCACTCACGTAAGCCAAAACAAAGCCTTCCTTTCCATCTAAAATTCCCAATCGGAAAAAAAATTGGTTCAAAAAGCGATAAAACGGACGGAATAGAAAATGATAATAATTTGGCTTTTTTCCTTTTTTGTAGAGCATCTCTGCCTGTAGCGCGCTGTAACGGTGTGCTTTTGCTGTGTAATCGTCAAATGATTTATAGGTGTGATGCGGTAAAGTGGTTTTTAAATTCTCCGTTTCGCCTTCTGTTTCTAAAGTTTCGTGAACCAAATTTGCGTTGTACTGACAATGGTTTCTATTAAAAAAACGTACCACATAGTCATTCTGCAAGCCACTGTATTTTATGCGTTTTCCCATAAAATAGAAATCCCGTTTCACGAAATAGGCGATTGCTTTTGGGTGTTTGCCTTTTTCAATTATTTCGTCTGCCAGCGCTGGAGTTATCTCTTCATCCAAATCAAAAAAAGTGACCCAATCGTTTTTCGCTTTCGAAATGGCGAAGTTTTTTTGTTTTGAAAAATTATCAAACTCACGTTGGTAAACAGAAACTTTTTCGTGCTTAGAGGCCAAAGCTACCGTTTCATCTGTAGAAAAAGAATCTACAATTACAATTTCATCCGCAAACCAAAGGCTTTTTAGATATGCCTCAATATTGTGCGCTTCATTAAGCGTAATGGCAATAGCAGTGATTTTTACAGGGTTTTCCAAAAATGGGTTGTAGTTTGCGTAAAAGTAATAATTTTACAGCTATAAATTTGAAAACTGTTATGGCGAAGCTCCCAATTTTAATGTACCATCACGTTACCGTTGAAGATGGAAAAGGCTTGACCATTTCCGTGGAAAATCTTGAAAAGCAATTTAATCACTTAGCTGAAAACGGCTATAAAACTTTTCACTTAAAAGAATTGCTAAAGCTAAAAGAATTGCCAAAAGGTAAAAATATAGTTATCACTTTTGATGATGGTTATGTGAGCCAATTGGATCTTGCATTGCCATTGCTAAAAAAATATAAGTTGAAAGCCACATTTTTTGTTCCGCTTGATTTTTTAGGAAAAACAGATACTTGGAATACTTCTTCTTTGGAAATAATGACCTTAGAGCAATTGAAATCTCTAGATTCTAAAATTGTTGAACTTGGTTTTCATTCTTTTTATCATAAAAAATACACTGAACTTTCCAATGCTGAAATTGAGGCAGACACGCGTCGTTGCTTGGAATTCGTTTCTGAAAATGGATTGAGGTTTTCGCCAGTTTTGGCCTATCCGTATGGTAAATTTCCGAAGGAAAAGGCACGCAATGAAATTTTCAAAAAAACACTGAAGATAAACGGAATTGAATATGGTTTGCGGATTGGCAACCGAATAAATAGTTTTCCTTTTAAAAAACCTTTTGAAATTGAACGAATTGACGTGAAAGGGGAATTTTCATTACTAAAGTTTCGGCAGAAAATCCGCTTTGGGAAATTATTTTAGATTTTTGGATATGTGTTGTTTATTTCATTCCTTTTTGAAGCAACATCAACTTCACATACCTTTCAAAAACGCCGTACGCATTCACGGCAGCAACGGTCATTCCTGGAACACCGTCACGAAAGCCACCTTTTAAAACAAAAGAACGAAAAAACCGATAGGTGGGTTTGAAAATTAAGTGCAACCAAGTAGTTTTTTTTCCTTTATCGAATTGTTGTTTCGCTTGAAACCATGCATATGCTTCTTTTTTTGAAATATAACTACCGAAATCTTTGTAAGTGAAATGGAGCATTTTATTTTTTAATTTCCCAATACTACCCACACATTGCAGTTTTTCATGAACCGAACCAGAAAATGCCGCACCTTCCCTTTTTACCAATCGCAGTACATCATCACTGTGATGATAGAGAAAGCGATTCATATAAAAATGGGGAAAATTTATTTTATAACCGCCGTGTTTTGGGTTTTGGATCGTTTCTTTTATTTCGGCTTCTAGAGAGTGGGTTACGCGTTCGTCTGCATCAACAAAAAGGACCCAATCGCCTGTTGCTTCTTTTAACGCGAAGTTTTTCTGGTTAGAAAAGTTATCAAACTTTCGCTGAAGGAATTTGGAGGCGTATTGTTTGGCTATTTCTGGAGTTTTATCAGTGCTGAAGGAGTCGATCACGATTATTTCATCAGCAAAAGCAACGGAAAACAACGCATCCTCAATATATGCTTCTTCGTTGAAAGTAGGTATGATTACGGTTAGTTTCGGGTTCTTCACAAAGATTAATTTTCATTTCGAAATTACAACTTTTTGTTTCTAGAGCCAACTTCATAAATAACTTTATCTTTGCACTAATGAAGCAACTGGACACTTCCATAATTATCAGCACCTATAATTCCACCGTATGGTTGGAAAAAGTGCTTTATGGCTATAATAATCAAACATATAGACAATTTGAAGTGGTAATTGCCGATGATGGTTCCAATGATGAAACGCGGCAGTTGCTTAAAAAGATGGAAGCAGAGGTTTTTTACCCAATAGTACATGTTTGGCACGAGGACAATGGTTTTCAGAAATCTCAAATTCTCAATAAAGCAATCAAACAGTGTAGTACCGAATATATTATTATGAGTGATGGCGACTGCATTCCGCGAAAGGATTTTGTGGAGCAGCACGTTAAGTATCGTGAAGAAGGTTATTTTCTTTCGGGTGGCTATTTTATGTTGCCGATGAATATTTCTGAAGAAATCAGCAAAGAAGATATTTATTCGGAAAAGTGCTTTGACCTTAAATGGCTGAAGAAACATGGCTTGAAAACTTCTTTTAAAAATAACAAACTTCACTCTGGCCCGTTTAAGGCTTCCCTTTTAAATGCCTTAACACCTACCAATGCTAGTTGGAACGGGCACAATGCTTCTGGGTGGAAGAAAGATATTTTGGCTATAAACGGATTTGACGAACGTATGCAATACGGCGGCCAGGATCGTGAACTTGGGGAACGTTTGACGAATCTAGGAATAAAAAGCAAGCAGATTCGCTACAATGCAGTGGTATTGCATTTAGACCATCCGCGCGGTTACAAAAACCAGCAGTCCATTGAAAAAAATCTGGCCATTCGCAGACAAACCCGCGACCAAAAAAAGAAATGGACTCCTTATGGCATTGTAAAAAACACAGATACAACACCTTATGTTTCGGTAATTGTGAGCACCTATAACCAACCGGAATGGCTTCAAAAAGCACTTTGGGGTTTTGAGCAACAATTGGAAAAGAATTTTGAAATCGTGATCGCAGATGATGGTTCAACTGAAGAAACAAAGATGTTGATCAATTCGTTTAAAGAAACTTCTTCTTTAAAAATCACTCATGTTTGGCAGGAAGACCACGGTTTTCAGAAAACAAAAATTCTTAACAAAGCCATTGTCGCTTCAAAAGGAGAGTACCTTATTTTTACGGATGGCGACTGCATTCCACGAAATGATTTGGTTTCAACACATTTGGGACTGAGCCGTCCGGGATGTTTTCTTTCGGCAGGTTATTTTAAGTTGTCGATGAAAATTTCGAAACAGATCACTAAGAATGATATTGAAACCCAGCGTTGTTTTAATGCAAAATGGCTTTTGAAACACGGACTGAAAAAAACCTTTAAGATTAACAAACTTACTAGCTACGGCTTGAAAGAAGATATTCTTAACACGTTCACCCCAACAAGTGCCACTTGGGATGGCAATAATGCTTCCGGCTGGCGCAAGGATGTTCTTGCTGTTAACGGTTTTGATGAGCGCATGCAATACGGCGGAGAAGACCGTGAAATGGGTGAGCGGTTAATGAACTACGGAATAAAACCACAGCAAATTAGATACAGCACTGTAACTTTACACTTGGATCACGAGCGCGGATATGTTACCAAGGAAATGTTTGTGAAAAATAAAGCAATCAGAAAAGTTACAAAACAAGAAAAACGTATTTGGACAGAACACGGAATTATTAAATCTGCAAATCCTGTAAATCTTCCGAAAGAAGAAGTTTTAAAAAATTAAGAAGAAAACTTTGTGAGATGATGCTCCAAAAATGGTTTTAGTTTTGAGAGAATCAATTCTGGGGTCAATTCTTTGTAAAGTGAATTTGGATCTTCTTCAATGTTTCTTCGTTCTTCTAAAGTGAAACTGCTGAAAAGATCTGGCTTTTCCTCCAATAAATGTATGGAATCGTGATGGTCGCCATCCTCAAAACTGCACCAATGCTCTTTGTTTACGTATGGCGAATAAATTGTGAATGTTGGTTTGTCAAGCGCTTTGGTAATGTGAACACTTCCTCCTTCATTTGAAACCAAAAGGTCGCATTTATTCATCAATTTTATAAATCCCCGTATGGAATCTTCGTAGATTTCAAGGTTTATTTGATCTTTGTTTTTGCACATTTCGTAAACCTTTTGTGCTTCTTCTTTTTGGTTGGGGGCGTAATTGAAAAGAATAGTACCGCGATAGTTTTCAGTAATGTAATCTATTATTTCAACCATATATTTATAGGGCATGGATTTTTGGGGCGTGCTACCCAAAATGCCCAACATAATCACGGGTTTTTGAAGAGAGTCAATTCTGCTGTATTGTTTTTCTTCTTCCGTCAAGAATATTTTTGGGGTATATTCGGGTGCTTTCAATTCAAAAACGGAAGCAATCATATTAATTCTGTCCTCAATTGCCTTGCCGCAGTTTTTGGAACGGTGTTTCAAATGGCTTATAGGATGGGTGTAAAAAGGAAGTTTCAAATCTTTATGGGCGCGCTTTAGTCCAATCCTGTACTCGGCACCCGAAAAAAGACAGATCAGCCTGCTTTGCAACTTGGAATAGGGATCAAAAATAATGTCATATTCTTCCTTTTTTATTTTTGAAATCGTTTGGAAAAGCTTGGTGTAGCTCTTTAGTTCTTTTTCCTTTACTGCGATAATTCGATCAATGTTTGGATTGTTCTCCAGAACACCTGCAGTATATTCATATACAAAATAGGTAACTTCACTTTCGGGAAATACCTTTTTTATATTATTGGCAATGACGGAGCTGATGAGCACGTCACCAATTCTTTTGTTTTGTATTACGAGAATTTTCTTCATATAGATTACCTTCGCAAAATACCTTTTTTAAAAGTATCTTTTTTATAAATGCACGAGAATTTTATTATCAACCCAAAATATTCCCACTTGGCTGAAAAGCTTAAGGAGGTGCTTCACGATTTTTCCCATAAAGGAGAATATGTGACTAAGGGCGAGCGCAATGTGATAAAAATGGTGCAACTTGAAGGAATTTCCTTCAATATTAAAAAATTTAAAACACCGAATGCTTTTCAGTCGTTAGTTTATAAATTTATTCGGAAAAGCAAAGCGAAGCGCTCTTTTGAATACGCGTCAAAATTGATTGATTTTGGAATAAACACCCCTTTTCCCGTGGCTTATTTGGAAGTTTTTTCAGGAGGGTTACAGGAGAGTTTCTACATAAGCGAACACATTGATTACGATTTTGATTTTCGGGAATTGATACACAATCCCAGATTTAAAAAACGAAACGAGATATTAAGACAGTTCACGAAATTTACTTTTAAACTTCACGAAAAAGACGTGAATTTTTTGGACCATTCCCCTGGAAATACACTAATAATGGATCACGGGAATAATACGTATGATTTCTATTTAATTGATTTAAACCGAATGCGTTTTGAACCCATGGATTTTAACGCACGTATGCACAACTTCCGCAGATTATGGCTTTCAAAGACGATGGTTAAAATTATGGCGCAGGAATATGCGGAGCTTTCCGGTAAAAGTTTTGAAGAAACCCATGCACTGATGTTGAAGCATAGTAGGGCTTTTCAGAAGAAGGTTAATAGTAAGAAGTTACGTCGTAAAAAGTAAATTTGAACTTTCCAATTACTTTGAATCATTCACATATTCAATAGCTTTTTCTAACACTTCATCTTTGCCATCACGTATCCCTTGAATTGTTGGCTTTACTTCAATGTCAGGAATAATACCTATGCGTTGTGTTTCTCTACCATCTGGATAATAAACCCCCATACCAGTAAATACTGTTTTATCACTCCCCGAAAACCTGAAATAAGTAACGGGACCATCAGCACCTGCGGTTTGGCTACCAATAATTTTTGCGCCGTCTACTGTTTGAAAACACATGCAACTATATTCTGCTTGACTTTGTGTTATCTCATTAACAAGAACTACTACTTTACCTGTGTATTTTTCTCCTTTTTTGGTACCACAAGTTTGTGTTTCTGCAATGAAAAATTTCCCTGGGTATTCTATATCTGGCATTGTGAGGGTCACAAAATACTTAGGAACTTTATTCAAATAGGCCGCAATATAATGTATGGAGCTCTTTGGATAATTACGAATATCAAAGATAATGGCTTTAGTATCCATTAATTTCTTCATTGCAGTGGTAACATCATCACTTTCTAAAACCCCCATATTTATATAACCAATATTCCCTTCAAGGATTTCCCATTTTTCAAGGTTTTTTTCACTTTTGAATTCGTTGTAGTAATACCTGTGAACAGTTTTAATCTTTGTTACATTATTTCGAATATATTCAACAGTTATCGTATCCGAATTTCCGTTAAAAATAGCAAACGCGGAACTTCTTATTTTAACTGCGGGATTCGAAGCACTTAGGTATTTATAATGTTTTTCAAAGATATTCTTAATACTTTCTCCATTAGCTGTTGTAATTATATCTCCAATGCGTAGATCGTCTTTGGCGGCAAGCGATTCGTCATAGAAACCTGTTATTATTGCTTTGTTATCAATAATGGTGAATTTTGCAGGAATCCAATAAAGACCAAAATAATCGTTAAGGACTGGAGTGGAGAAAGTTGCATGGCTATCGTCAATTTTTACCACTAGCTCAAGCAGAGCAAGATTATATTCAAGCTCTGTTTGAGCATTTGCAAACTTTGGAATCATTTCTTTTAAAACGTCATCCCATTTTTGATCGGTAAGATATTTGTATGGATAGAAATACTCCACAATATTCCAGTATCTAAAGAGCGCCAATAACCTAAGATTTTTATTTTTCCAATCAAAATTTGGATATTCTGGCTCATTTTGAATTTGTACTGTCCATACAGTGTCTGTGTTTTTTATATAATATGGTTTTCCTTGATATCTATTGTTTTCAATATACTTAAGTTTTTGAGACAGATTTGGTTCAAAATATTTTGAATTTTGAGTCCATGATAAATCAAAATTTTTGTTTATATACTTTTTGGAACTTTCTTCGGTACATTTTACACATTTCATAATAATTCCTAAAGAGTCAATCCATTTACTGAAAATATTAGATAGACTTTCATCAGTTTGAGCAGTTTCTATTTTTGAAAGAATTTTAAAAAGTTCATCATCCCAGTTATAATTTCCATTTGCTATATTTGGATGGTAATATTTCAAAAAGCCCCAGACTTTAGCGGTGGCAGCTAATTTTTGTGTTTCTGAAAGAATTTCCTGTGCTTTTACAATTGGAAAAGTAAAAAGAGCGAAAAAAATTAAGAGTATTTTAATCTTCATAATGAACTTTTAAACTGTCAACTGCCACCGAATACTGCTTACTTCCTAAACCGCCACCCCATATTCCCGCAAAGCATCATTCAAAGAAGTTTTAAGATTGGTGCTTTCTTTTCGCACTCCAATAATCAACGCGCACGGCACTTGATATTCCCCAGCAGGAAATTTTTTGGTATAACTTCCGGGAATTACTACGGAACGTTCGGGCACATATCCTTTTACTTCTATAGGGTTTTCACCAGTTACATCTATAATTTTTGTGGAGGCAGTAAGCACTACATTAGCGCCCAAAACAGCTTCCTTACCCACACGAACACCTTCAACTACAATACAGCGCGAACCAATAAAAGCACCATCTTCAATAATAACAGGCGCAGCTTGAAGCGGCTCCAATACGCCGCCAATGCCCACGCCACCACTTAGGTGTACGTTTTTACCAATCTGAGCACAACTGCCTACGGTTGCCCAAGTATCTACCATCGTACCTTCATCAACATAGGCGCCAATGTTTACATAGCTTGGCATTAAGATAACTCCTTTAGAAATATAAGCTCCGTGACGTGCAACTGCATTCGGCACTACACGAATTCCCTTAGCTTCATAACCAGATTTTAGTGGAATTTTATCGTGATACTCAAAAATTCCAGCTTCCAAAGTGCGCATTTTTTGAATGGGGAAGTAGAGCACGATCGCTTTTTTTACCCATTCGTTTACTTGCCAGCCATCAGCCGTTGGTTCTGCGCAACGCAGTTTGCCTTCGTCACAAAGGTTTACCACTTGGCGGATGGCAACTATAGTTTCGGTTTCGGTAAGTAGGGAACGGTCTTCCCAAGCTTTTTCTATGGTTTGTTGTAGTTCGGTCATGTGTTTTTTGTTATCGGTTTTTAGTTCTCCGTTGTGGGATGAGATTTTTGCCTGTAATAAGCCAACTAGTATCTAACTCCCTGCGTCTTTTTCACAAATATAAGCTTCATAATTCAAAATTACAGTCGATAATAGTATAGTAATTCACAAACCCTTATTTTTGCAGTCGGTATGGGAAGAATTTTAGCGTTGGATTACGGCAGCAAGCGAACTGGCATCGCCAATACGGACGAGCTGCAAATGATTGCATCGGGTTTGACGACGGTTGCTACTTCTGAATTGATGGATTTTTTGAAGAAGTATATTGCTTCGGAAAAAGTAGAATTGGTTTTAGTGGGCGAGCCCAAGCAGAAAGACGGAACCCATTCCAATATTGAAGAAGAAATTCAGAAGTTTTTGAAGAAATTTTCAGAAGTTTTTCCCGACTTAGAAGTAAAGCGCGTTGATGAACGTTACACTAGCAAAATGGCTTTCCAAGCAATGATTGACAGCGGTTTGAAAAAGAAACAACGACAGAATAAAGCGCTGGTTGATGAGATTAGTGCGACTATAATTTTACAAGAATTTTTATATAATAAATAGTTTAATGATACTACCGATTGTAGCCTATGGCGACCCAGTTTTAAGAAAAGAAACCGAAGAAATAACTAAAGACTATCCAAACTTGGATTCGGTTCTCGAAAACATGTTCGAAACTATGTATGAAGCTCGAGGTATCGGTCTTGCGGCACCTCAAGTAAATATACCCATTCGCCTTTTTATAGTTGATGCAACACCTTTTGAGGATGACGAAGATCTTTCAGAAGAGGAACAGAAATTTGTTTCTACCTTTAAAAAAGTATTCATCAATGCACGAATTCTCGATGAAACCGGTGATGAATGGGCTTTCAATGAAGGCTGTTTGAGTATTCCAGACGTGCGTGAGGATGTTTTCCGCCAGCCAGATATTGTTATTGAATATCAAGACGAAAATTTTAAAAATCATAAAGAAACCTTCAGCGGAATTGTAGCGCGAATCATTCAACATGAGTATGACCACATTGAAGGAATTCTTTTTACTGATAAGCTTTCACCGCTCAAGAAAAGATTGATAAAAAGCAAGTTAGCTAATATTTCAAAAGGAAACGTTAGCGTGGATTACCGGATGAAATTTCCAAATGCAAAAAAGAAACGTTAAGGCGCTTGTTTATATAAACCAAACCAAGGATATTTGTATTAATTAAAACATTTAAAAGTATTTTATGAGCTTAGAAAAAGTGCTTTCCATTGCCGGCAAACCCGGACTTTACAAATTAAAAACCCAAACCCGTGCTGGCTTTTTAGCTGAATCGCTTTTAGACGGGAAAACTATAAACGTAAGTGGCCGCCAGAATGTGAGCCTGCTTTCAGAAATTGCAGTTTATACATTGACTGAAGAAGTGCCACTTCGTGAGGTATTTCAGAAAATTTCAGAAAAAGCAAATGGAAAGGAAACCATAAGCCATAAAGTTTCAAAAGAGGAGCTTGAAGAATTTTTCTTCGGTGTTTTGCCAGATTATGATGAAGACCGCGTATATGCCAGTGATATAAAAAAAATGGTACAATGGTACAATCTTCTTGTGAAAAATGGTTTGAATGATTTCTCAGCACCAAAAGAAGAAAGCAAGGAAGAAGAAACCAAAACCGCTAAAACTACAAAAACTGCTGTTCCAAAAGCGGCTGCGCCGAAAACCGCTACTCCAAAAGCTTCATCGGCTAAAAAAGGGGGGGCGACTAAAAGTGCCAATTCACGCAAAACATAATATTCAAGCTTTTTATAAATATCAAAAATCCCGAAAGTTCGTACTCTCGGGATTTTTTTGTTAATGATTTTTAATAAATCATTTCTATAACCTATTGCATTTACAGTAGCTTTGTTTGTATAAACTTTCAGAAAAATGAACTCTCGAGAAAATCATCTTCAAGCCTTCAACAGACTTTTAACCATTATGGACGAACTCCGCGAGCAGTGCCCTTGGGACAAAAAGCAAACGATGGAAACACTCCGTCATTTAACCATTGAGGAAACCTATGAGCTGGGCGACGCTATACTTGAAAATGATTTAAACGAAGTGAAAAAAGAATTGGGAGATGTTTTGCTCCACATTGTTTTTTATGCGAAAATAGGCAGCGAAACCAACGATTTTGATATTGCTGATGTGTGTAATGATATTTGCGAAAAACTCATTTCCCGTCATCCACATATTTATGGGGACGTAAAAGTGGCTGACGAAGAAGAAGTAAAACGAAACTGGGAAAACTTAAAGTTGAAAGAAGGAAAAGCAAGTGTTTTGGAAGGTGTGCCAAAATCATTGCCAGCTTTGGTTAAAGCCAGTAGAATTCAGGATAAAGTTGCGGGAGTAGGTTTTGACTGGGAAGAACCCCAACAGGTTTTTGAAAAATTGCAGGAAGAGTTGGGCGAGTTGCAACACGAAGTAAATGAAAACAACCAAGAAAAGATAGAAGCCGAATTTGGTGACGTGCTTTTCTCGATGATAAACTATGCGCGATTCTTAAAAGTGAATCCCGAAAACGCGTTGGAACGCACCAATAAAAAATTTATAAAACGATTTCAGTATTTGGAAAGCAAAGCCAAAGAAATGAATAAATCTTTAAAAGATATGACTTTGGCAGAGATGGATGTTTTTTGGAACGAAGCTAAATTACAGTAGTCAGTTTTCAGTAGCAGTTTTCAGTTTTTTATTGAAGTAAAAAGCATGATCCAATTTGTTTCCCAAACTTGGCTTGCTTCATTATAATATGCCTGCTCCCATTGTGCTGTGTCTGCAGTTTCCTTTTTCCATAGAAACCTTAAATTGTATTCTTTTCCTTTATAATCTTCTTTCCCGAAAAATTTCCCAACGCCATTCTCAAATTTTCCAACAACTTGTTCTTTCAAACCAATCTCCGGGTTTGCAGTGTCTGCCCAAAAGATTTTCCATTCGTTTGGAACTGGATTTTAGATCCGGATGCTTAGGCCAATAAAATCATCGCCAAAATGCGCTGATTTCATTTCGTCCATAATTCCCAAACCGTTCAAAATTGGTTTGGTTTCCATTTCCGCAGTGAATTCAGTCCATTCATCACAATCGGTCATTCGGTCTTTTAAACGTCGGTTTAGAACATTCCATTTACCAACTAAAAAATCGAAATTATGAATAACAATCATAAAATTACTTGGAAATTTAATCTTCCCGAACTTCCTTAATTTTTGAAAGTTTTGCCTTCCAAACTTCAAGCTGCTCTTTATGGCGTTCAATATTTTTATGGACTTCTTTTACTAAAGGATTGTTTTCGTCAACGTGGTGGAAAAATCCTAAATTGTTCTCTAGCTGTCTAATTTCGTCTTTAGTTTCATCTATTTTTTTCGAAATAAAGAAATGCTCATTCTGCAGTTTGCGGTCGTCTTCGCGGTTTACTAGGGTGTTCAATTTATTGTCAAACTTGATTAGCTCAGTTTCCTTTTTGCCCAAGTCAAGCTTTGAAAACAGGCCGTCCAAGGTTTTGTTGAATTTCTGTTCAATATTGCGTTTGTTGTATGGTACGCGTCCAATTTCTTTCCAAGCGGTGATTTTCTCCTTTATGGCTTTCACATCTACCTTGTGATCGCCGCTCAATTCAAAAGAAGAAAGTTTTTCGAGCATTTCTTGCTTGGCTTCAAAATGAACCATTTCTTCTTTGTTGGCTTCATTTTTCTGGGCGTGAAGTCTGTCAAAATAATGATTACACGCTTTTTTGAATCGTTTCCAAATCTTGTCGCTGTCCTTTCGTGGCACGTGGCCAATATTTTTCCAATTATCTTGGATTTTTTTCATCAAAGCGGTCGTGGCTTCAAAATCCTCGCTGTCTTTGTTTTCCTCTGCAATCTTTATAAGTTCACGCTTCTGTTCAAGATTTGTGTATTGTTCTTTTTTCTGGTTTTTGTAAAAACTGTTCTTTTGATGGTTAAAGTTACCCGTTGCATCTTTAAAAGCTTTCCAGATTTCTTTATTATTTGCTCTTGGAACACGACCTGTGTTGAAAAAGGCATCCCGAAGTTCCTGCACCTTTTTAATGGCATTTTGCCAACCTTGGTGACTTGGTTTGGTATCTTCAGCAGCTTTTTTTATTTCTTCGACCAATTGTTTTTTCTTTTCATAATTGGCTTCAAAGTCTTTTTCCATTTCGGCCAATTGTTCTTGGCGCTTGTCGTGGATTACTTTTGTGGCCTCGCTGAATTTGTCCCAAACTTCATCGCGATATTCCTTTGCAACAGGTCCAATATCTTCTTTCCACATTTTGTGGAGCATCTGTAGTTCACGGAAAGCTTTATTAATATCAGTTTCCTGACCGAGCTCTTCAGCACGAGTAATGATTTTCAGCTTACTATCTAGATTGTGCTTAAAATCTAAATCGCGGAACTCACGGTTTAAATGAAGAAAATCATAGAAATTTTCAACATGGTGGTGATACGTGTTCCAAACGGTGTTGTATTTATCCCTTGGAATTGCCCCAGCCATATGCCATTTTTCTTGAATTTCTTTAAAATGGTTATAGGTAGTATTAATATTTTCTTCAGCACTCAAAAGGCCTTTCAGCTCCTCAATAAGTTCCCAACGCTTATCTATGTTGGCTTGTAGGTCTTTCTTAAGATTTTTATAATAACTGTTTCGCTTTTCTTTATAGTCAAAATAAAGCGAATTGAATTCTTTTTTTAGTGGAGTAGTGTAGTGGAAGTCAATAATATTGCCACCTTCGGCAAGAAATTCCTCTTTTTTGTGTTCCAGTTCTTCGTTGAATTTGCTATTGAATTCTGAACGGATTTCCTCAACATCGTGCTTTAATTCCTGGATTTTTTTTGTTTTCAGAAGTTTATCAAGTTCAGCAACCAATTCTTTTTCTGAAAGTGAGCTGTAATCCTTTTGAGCTTTTTCCTCGTGTTCTTCTTCGTCCTCTTCGTCTTCGGAAGAAGCTACTTCATCCTCATCTTCACCTTCCTCATCCTCCGAAGCTTTAACTTGAGAAGCATCCTCCTTAGAAGATTCATTGACCAATTTTTTTTCTTCAACAATTGTTTCCTCAACACTATTGTTTTCGGAGGTTTCTTCAGTAGAAACTTCTTCAACCGCGCTTTCTGATGAAGAGCTTGATTCCGTTGTTTTTTCTTCCGTTTCTAATACTTCTTTATCTTTTTCAATTTTGTTTTCAATTTCAGAAACGGTTTCAGTAGTTGGAATTTTCTCTTCGTTCTCTTCCTGAGGTAATTTTTCGTCAGACATTTGTTTCAATGTTTAGGTTCGTTTTTCTTGGAGGGTCAAGATACTAACAACTGCGCAATTGGCAAAGCACACAGCGTTTTTTTGAATCTTTTTGGGTGAATTTTATGAATTCCAGATTTTCCAAGCTTTTTCTGCCTGCAATTCTAACATCCTCAATCCATTGGCTGTTTTTGCTCCGTTGGTTTTCCCCTGTTTTAAAAACTCTGTTTCGGCAGGATTGTATATCAAATCGAATAAAAGATGGTTTTCAGTGAGAAACCCATAAGGAATGGCGGGATATTCGTGAATATTGGGAAAGGTTCCCAAGGGCGTGCAATTAACAATCAATAAGTGGTTTTCAATTATTGACTTGTTTACGGACTCGTAATTAATTGTATTTGAATTTTCCGTACGGCTCACAAATTTAAATTCAAAATCTAAATTTTTCAATGCATAAGCTATTGCTTTTGAAGCACCGCCCGTACCCAAAATAAGGGCGGTTTTTTTCTTTAGCGGAAGAAAATTTTCAAGTGATTTTTGAAAACCGTAAAAATCTGTATTGAAGCCTGTAAGTTTCCCGGTTTCAGAAATTTTAATAGTGTTGACGGCACCAATTTTTTGGGCTGTTGCATCCAAGCTATTTAGAAATTTGATGACTTCTTCTTTGTAGGGAATGGTGACATTTAAGCCTTTTAAATTTGGGTTTTCGGAAATTATTTTCGGGAATAGTTCAATGGAAGGAATATCAAAATTTTCATAGGAATGAAACAGGTTTTCATTTTCAAATTTTTCGGAAAAGAAATTTTTTGAAAAAGAATAACCGATATTTCTTCCTATCAACCCAAATTTAGACACGATGTTTCTTTTTGTAATTATCGTACCAATCTAAGCTTAAAACAATGGCTGCCCCAATCACCATAAATAGTATTGCTAGTTTGGTTTCTGTACCAAAGTTTTCAGGGAAATAGCGCGTATATCCTGTTATTATTTCTCTTCCGTTGGCGTCGAGTTTTATTTGGCCCAAAGTGTCAAAAACATATTTTTCTTCTTTCCACGGCCAAACCACACCAAGTGAACCGGCTATAAAACCAATAATCACCGCGTAAGTAGCTTTTTTAAATCGCTTCAAAACATACGCCAACAAATGTGAAAGCGAAACCAAACCAACTAAAGAACCTAATGAAAAAATGGCTAAAACCTTTAAAAGCTCAATCCTTTCGGGATTATAAACCCAGCTAAAATCCAATTGAAAAATATTTGCGAATGTGTCAAAAAGCGCATTTACTGAATCTACCAACAACAATACATAATTACCCAAAAGAATTAATATGAAAGAACCTGAAAATCCAGGCAAAGTCATTCCAGAAACACTGATCATGCCACAGAAAAATACAAAAAATAGATTACTGTTTTCTTTTGCGGGTTCTAAAAAACTGATCGCTACGCCAGCAATTACGCCACATAAAAGATAAGCGGCATACTTGCGGTTCCAGTCGCCGAAATCTTTTGCTATAAAGTAAATGGAGCCGATTATCATTCCGAAAAAGGCACTCCAAACATAGAGTTCGTAATGAACAATTAAATAATCGAGAAGCTTGGAAATGCTGAAATAACTGATAACCATCCCCAAAATCAACAAACTTAGAAATTGCCCATTGGTATAACGGTACAAACTTTTATAACGTCCGCCGATAAGCAGTTTGAAAGCTTTCCTGTTTATTTTTTGAAGGGAATAAATAAATTCCTCATAGAAACCTGCAACAAAAGCGACCACTCCGCCAGAAACTCCGGGAACCTTATTAGCTGCACCCATAGCAAGTCCCTTTAGAACTAACCAAGTTTTATCGGAAAAGGAGCGATTTTCGTACACGGGTTGTGTTAAGTGTTATTAAGTTATTTTGACTCTTTACTGCTACTGGATACTGTGCTTTTCTTCACGGCAATCATTTCCAACAAAAAAATTGTCAAGAAGCCAATGACCGCAAATAATATGGCATATAAAATCTGTGGATTTCCATCGTAATTTTGTGGAAGAATACTTCTTTCAATAAACGGGATTTGTTCCCCAGCGTGGTTCATTCTGTATTGTAAAACTTCTTTCCACGGCCATATTTTGTTTAATGCGCCTACCATAAACCCAGTAAGCACGGCGAGTATTAAGTTTTTGTGATGTTTGAACATCCAGTTCAAGACTCGCGAAAACATTTTCAGACCTAAAATTGCACCAACACCAAATATTAAAAGCTTCCCGAGCGCACTTAAAAACAATGAGCTATTTAAAGTGATAATTCCTTCGCCTAATTGGGTTACAATGCCAATAACAGCAGTATAGGCACCCAAAAGCAAAAGAATAAAAGCGCCCGAAATTCCTGGAAGTATCATTGCGATTATTGCAATAAAACCTGCCAAAAAAAGAAACCAAGTGCTTTCCGGAGAACCGATTGGATCCGCAATAGTTATTAGATAGGATAGAACAGAAGCGATAATTAATGCCACAATTACAGTCAATCTCCAATTAGTTATTTGTTTGCCAACATACACAATACTGGCGATTACCAACCCAAAGAAAAAGGACCAAACCATTATGGGATAGACTTCCAAAAGCCAGGTTATAAGTTTTGCAAGCGAGATGATACTTATAAAAACCCCTGAAAAAAGCGCCAGTAAAAAAGAAAGATTATAATGTTTCCAAGCTTTTGAAAAACCTTCCTTCTTCCAGATTTTGAAGAAGCCTAGATCAATGTTGTGAATGGTTTCAATAAGCTCTTCGTAAATTCCAGAGATGAAGGCAATTGTTCCGCCTGAAACTCCGGGCACAACATCCGCAGCACCCATTGCAAGTCCTTTTGCGGTTACTATTAAGTATTGGAGAAAATTTCTTTGAGGCATAGATTTAATTTGCTAAAACCCCAAAAATACAGAAATTAAAGCGAAGGATTTTTGTGTTGTTTGATTATTTCCACAACCGATTCCATTTGATATACTTGAGGAAAAAGTTCCTCAATTATCATCAAATATTCGGGTTCGGATTTTAGGGCGTTCTTAAGATGAAATGCTCCTTTGTCATTCTCACTTAACGTAAAATAAAGTCCAGAAAGGCGGTATTCTAGCTCGGCATGTTCGGGATAAAACTCCAAGGCTTGGTTAAAATTGTTTACCGCTGCTTCATATTCACCTAAATTGGTAAGAATATCGCCTCGGGTTAACCAAGATTCCAATTCATAATTACCAAGTTCTAAAGCTTTGCGATAACCAACTTCAGCTTCTTCAAAAAGGTTCAGTTTGTTATTGATTTTCGCATAACGCTTCCAATAATGCACATTTTCACTGTCAATATTAATGGCTTTTTCTATGTAATAAAGTGCTTTTTGATATTGTTTGCTTTTTAAATAAAAATCGGTAATAGCTATCCAGCCTTTATCAAGCAAAGAATCTTCTTCTACACATTTAGTGTAAAATTGAATCGCCATTTCAGCATTTCCAAGTTTTTCGTAGCATTTTCCAATTCGCAATAGTGCATAAGAAGTTGGATCATCCAATCCTAAAGTAACGGAATAGCTTTCTATAGCTTCACCATACTTCTTCATTTTTTCCAAAACCCTGCCTTTTTCAAGATATGCGCCAATAAAACCGTCATCGCTAATTATGGCGAAATCAAACGCAGCGAGTGCTTTTTTATAATCTTTCAGTTCATAATATTGCTTGCCCACTTGATGCCAAGCAACTTCACAATAAGGATTTTTGTTGAGATAATCGTTCAGATAGTCTATGGCTGCTTCGTATTCGTCAAGATATTCAAAGCAGTAAATAATATTGTAAAGGGCTGAATAATCCTCTTCATCTTCTTCCAAACATTTCATAAAATAATATTTGGCGTTTTCATAATCTTCCAAGAAAAGATATTCCATTCCCAATAATGACAGTACGTCAGCTTCGTCATCGGTAATTTCCAATGCTTGTTCCAAAAGAGTGATGGCATCTTTATGCTTGTCGCGTCGTGAAAAGATATTTGCCTTCTGAATGTAGATTTCCTCGTTGCTCTGTTCCAATTGGTATAGCTCGTCCAAAAGTTCTTCGGCGATTTCCAATTGGTTTTCAAAAATATACATTTCAATTTGGAAAAGCTTGAGGTTTGTAGAGGTAGGGTGCTGTTCCAAACCTAGTTTGGTTGCCTTTTTGGCTAGTGCAATTTTTCCGTTTTCAAGATAATGATGCACTATTTCTTCAAATTCCTCTGAGTCGAAAAAAAGTACGCTGTTGGTTTTCAGCATAGATTCGAATCTTTCCAGCGAGAAGTTGTTATGCTCGTTTGAACTTAATTGCATACGCACGGTTTAACGGTTTCTTCTATTTTAAAGATAATAATGTAATAACGAGTTCAATAGTTATGCCGCCTTTATTGTTAACGGACTTATCAACATAAAGGTAAGTTGTAAAGCGCTATTAATAAAGGATTTGCAACGAATTACTGCCTTTTGCAGCGATTTAATACGTTTTGCAACATATTGCAACCTTCTGCAATTTCGTCATTGCTAATTGTCAGTGGGGGTGTAATGCGGAGGGCGCGACCTTCAAAAAGTAGCCAAAAAAGTATCAATCCGCGGTCTTTACAGGCGAGAATTACTTCGGAAGCAATCTCGGGTGTTTCCAACATTGCTGCCAGCATAAGGCCTCGTCCACGAATTTCTTTTATCATTGGGTGTTTCAGAAGTTTTCTAAAGAGTTTTTCTTTTTCTAGCGTTTGTTGGATAATGTCGGTTTCTGTCAATTCCTGTAGCGTTGCCAAAGCGGCAGCCGCAATCACAGGATTTCCGCCAAAAGTGGTAATGTGGCCAAGTTTCGGATTGTTTTGAAGCAATGACATAACGTTGTGTGATGCCGTAAAAGCACCAATTGGTAAACCGCCACCCATTCCTTTTCCCATCACCAAAATATCTGGCACAATACCAAAATGTTCAAAGGCGAAAAGTTTTCCAGTTCTTCCAAATCCGGGTTGAATTTCATCTAAAATCAAAAGCGTTCCGGTTTCATCACAACGCTGTCGAACTTTTTTTAAATAATCATTTTCCGGCTGGATAAAACCAGCGCTACCTTGGATGGTTTCCAAAATAATAGCGGCTGTTTCTGAAGTTATCTTCTGTAAATCCGCTTCATTGTTGAAAGTAATAGGAAAGCAATCTGGAACTAAAGGCTGGAAAGCGTTTTTGCGTTCCTCAAAACCCATCACACTCATGGAGCCCATTGTGTTGCCATGGTATGCGTTGTTAGCATAAAGAATTTGTGTTCTTCCCGTTGCGCGTCGGGCAAGTTTTAATGCGCCTTCTATGGCTTCTGTACCGCTATTTACTAAATAAGTTGTGTTTAAATTCTTCGGAAGGTTTTCGGCAAGCAATTTTGCAAGTTCCACGGCTGGCTGTTGAATATATTCGCCATAAACCATTACGTGCAAATATTTATCAACCTGATTTTTTATAGCTGAAACAACGCGTGGATGGCAATGCCCAAGTGTGCAGGCTGAAACTCCCGCTACAAAATCCAAGTGTTTTTTTCCGGAAGTATCGTAAATATAGCTTCCTTCTGCATGCGAGATTTCCAAGGCCAACGGATGCGGTGTTGTTTGCGCTTGGTATTTATAAAAATCTTCTGTCATTAGTTTCCGGTTTGAATGGAATCGTTCGCTTTTTGAATAGAATCCCGTTTTGCCTCGCTTTCCTGTGTTTCGGGTTTTGGGTCGTCTGGACGATTTTTAAAATCCTTCGGGCTTAATTTTGATTCTTCGGGAAGCTCAATTTCATCTTCGGGAATATCCTCAAAAAATTCACCTTCGTCTTTTGGCAAAGGAATCCCTGTTATTTTTGGAAGGACTGGCGCAGGTTTTCCTTTAAATAAATCTTCCACAGAATACAATCTTTCTTCACCCCGCCATTGAAATCCGGGCAATAATCGTGCGTTGTCAGGGAGCATGGAAGGTGGATAGACTTTCCCATCGGCTTTTTTTATAAAACGAATTCCGGTAATTTGCTGTTCTTCCAAATACATTTGTATGGAACTGGAAACCGTAATATTTATACCCACCAATTCCTCTTTATCGTTCCGGGAATAATAAATTACCTGTGCGTTTTTATTAATGTTTACAGTATCTAACTCGTTATTTGTGAAAAGACCGATAAGCCGCTCACCCTTCACTTGGTTATAGCCCATACTATCCTTTTGAACCAAAAAGGCATTATTGAAAACCTTTAAAGTGTCTAATTTGTCAGTGATTGTATCTGATAGAATGTGGATGGTATCACCAATCATTTGGTTTTCGCCACTCCACAAAACAGGATTGCGCAATAATTTTGTGATCCCTCTTTTTTGGTTCACATAAATGGAATCACACTTTCCACTGGTAGGATCGTCGCCAACTTTTCCAGGTTTAAAAAGCCTAGCTCGGTAAAATCCCTTTACAACTCTATTTTCAGGTTTTCCAGTTACCTGCAAAGTGTCTGCATGAACATAAATGGAATCACCGTCACGAACGGTAATTGCTACGGCTCGTTTCGTAATAAAAACAGAGTCCTTTTCACGAAAAACTTCAGCATAATGTCCGCGGATTACACTTTTATTAATAGTGTCCAAAACCCGAATATTGTTCGTGGCTGAAGCAAAACTCTTGTTTCTGTCAAAGTAGATACTGTCGCCATAAAGTGTTCGGTTTTCATAATCTACTTTTGAGTTTTTTACAAAATAACCAGTATCGCCGCGCGTATCGTAATAACCACGCTCGCAATAAACCGTGCTGGTTTCGCTTACAATTGTGGAAGGTCCGTAAAGATATGCAGCACCGGTTTCGGAATAGAAATCGAGTTGGTTGCTGTTTACGGTGTATTTTGGATTTACGATTTTTACGTCGGAAAGAAACTGATATTTTTTACTTTCTGCGAAATATCTACCCGAACGACTTGTCAAAACACTTGCGGTGTCGCGGACGGTACCACCAGTTCTGTAATAGGCTTGCTGTTTTATTCTGTCAAAGTAAAGAGTATCGGTTTGAAGGGTGGTTTTTGGTTCGGTCAAAACCACATCGCCACTGGCAAAGGCAAACTGAGTGTTCCCGTTGTATTCTGCATATTTACTATTCATAGAGACAGTGTCTCCCTGCGAAATTCGAACTGCGCCATAAGCCTTTACGAAGTTGTTTTTTAAGTAAACAAATGCTTGATCACACCACATTTCCACACCTTCGTGAACAATGTAAACCTGTCCGGTTTCGTCTTTGGTGTAAATTGCTGCATCGGGAAATTCTGGGCGTAATTCTAAATAACCAGATTGGATATCAACTTTCTGTTTTTCTTGTGCGGAAAGACTTATTCCGAAGAAAAAAAGCGAAATAACAAATATGAATTGTGATATTTTCAAAAAAGATTTATTTGTAATTTGTAACGAAAATACCAACTAAATATTGATTACCGGTGAATGGTCTGCTTTCTATCTGGCCCTACAGAAACTATTTTGATAGGTACCTCCAGTTCTTTTTCAAGGAAATCAATATAGTCATTCAACGCCTGAGGCAACTGTGAAGCTTCGCTCATTTTGGTTAAATCTGCTTTCCAGCCTTTCATTTCTGTGAAGATTGGCGTTACATTTTCGGCTTCAATATTATACGGTAAATGCTGAATTGTCTTGCCTTTGTAATTATATGCAGTACAAACCTTTAATTTTTCGAAACCGCTCAAAACATCGGCTTTCATCATTATTAGTTGGGTAACTCCGTTCACTTGAACAGCGTATCGTAAAGCCACTAAGTCTAACCATCCGCAACGTCTTGGACGACCGGTAACGGCACCAAATTCATTTCCGATTTTGGCCATTCTCTCACCGTCCTCGTCAAAAAGTTCAGTAGGGAAGGGGCCGCTACCAACTCGTGTGGTGTATGCTTTAAAAATTCCGAAAACATCTTTTACTTTGTTTGGAGGAACGCCCAAACCTGTGCAAGCACCCGCTGCTGTGGTGTTTGAAGACGTTACAAACGGATATGTTCCAAAGTCAATATCTAATAATGAACCTTGTGCGCCTTCAGCCAAAATAGTTTTTCCTTCTTTTTGCGCTTGGTGCAAATATTCTTCGCTATCAATGAAAGTAAGGTTCTTCAATGTTTCAACTGCAGCAAAAAATTCAGCTTCAAGATCGGCCAAATCATACTGAACATCCACATTGTAAAAAGCGATCATCGCTTCGTGTTTATCAGCCAAAGCACGGTATTTGTCTTGCCAGTTTTCTAGTTCCAAATCACCTATACGGATTCCGTTTCTTCCGGTTTTGTCCATATAAGTTGGGCCAATTCCTTTTAATGTAGAACCAATTTTTGCCTTTCCTTTGGAGGCTTCAGAAGCTGCGTCTAATAAGCGATGTGTTGGTAAAATAACGTGCGCTTTTCTTGAAACAATTAGGTTTTTCTTGAAATCAATATTAAACTTTTCCAAGGCTTCCAGCTCTTTTACAAAAACCACTGGGTCAATAACAACACCGTTTCCGATGACGTTTACTGAATTTTTGTGGAAAATACCGGAAGGAATGGTGCGCAACACGTGTTTTATTCCGTCAAACTCCAAGGTGTGACCTGCATTTGGCCCGCCCTGAAAACGTGCTATTATATCATAGTTCTTTGTTAGGACATCGACAATTTTTCCTTTGCCTTCGTCGCCCCATTGTAGTCCAAGTAGTAAGTCTACTGCCATAATTTATTAAGAATTTTCCGCTTTAGTTTTGGTTGCGGATTTTTTATTCCCGTAGAAATAAAGTGAATGGTTGGTTATTTCAATATTAAAAACCTCTTCAATGGTTTTTTTAATGGTGTGAATTCGTGGGTCGCAAAACTCGATCACTTCACCATCTTCAAGGATTATGTGATCGTGGTTGCGGTCAAAATATGATTTTTCGTAATGCGCTTGGTTTTGCCCAAATTGATGCTTGCGCACCAAGCCACATTCCAAAAGCAACTCAATAGTGTTGTAAAGCGTGGCACGGCTTACGCGATAGTTTTTGTTTTTCATATTTATGTACAACGATTCAATGTCAAAATGATCGTCGTGGTCATAAATTTCCTGAAGAATGGCGTATCGTTCCGGTGTTTTACGGTGTCCTTTTTTCTCAAGAAAACCCGTGAAAACGTTCTTTACAATTTCCTGATTGTTTATGTCTGTTTTTGAACTCATAATTAAGGTTGCAAAGTTACTTAAATTTTACACTCTAGTAACTTTATCAATTCCGTTTATTTTTTTGATGTTTTCAACAAGGTTGCTGAGAATGGTTTTATTCTTGACTACAACAACAATTTTTCCAGTGAAAACGCCGTCATTACTATCAAAGTGGACGCTTTTCATATCTATGTGAAGGTTGTTGGAAATTACTTTTGTCACTTCGTTAACCAAACCAATAGTGTCAATTCCCGATATTTCTAAAATCGCTTTAAATTCACGTTGCGTACTGTCTATCCACTTGGCGGGCATAATGCGGTAACTGTAATTGCTTTGCAGTTGTAAGGCATTCGGACAGTTTGTTTTATGCACTTTTATGCCTTCATTAACCGTTACAAAGCCGAAAACATCATCACCGGGAATGGGATTACAGCAATTTGCCATTTTATAATCTAGCTTATCTTCGTTTTTACCGAAAACCAATTGATCAAACTTTTCGGTTATTTCTTCTTTGTGAACATCTTCGGGCTTGTCTGGCTTACGGATTCTGTTTTTGAAAAAACTTATAAAGGCATTGCTTCGCGAAGCGGCAAAATCCTTCAGTTTTTGATTATCGATAATGCCAGCGCCTACGCGGTAATACAAATCAAGGCTGGTTTTCACTTTAAAGAAAACTACCAATTGGTTGAGCATGCTCTCGTCCAAATTGAGTTTTAAAGATTTTAGTTTTCGAGCTAAAACTACTTTTCCTTCTTCGGCTAATTGTTTCTTCTCGTCTTTTAGTGACGATTTAATTTTGGAGCGTGCGCGCCCTGTTGTTGCATAATTTAACCAGTTGGCAGTAGGTTTGGCGTTTTCGGAAGTTATAATTTCCACTTGATCGCCGCTTTTCAGTTCGTTGCTCAGTGGAACAAGTTTTCCGTTCACTTTTGTACCGCGGGTGTGCATCCCGATTTCTGTGTGAATGTGGAAGGCAAAATCCAAAGCCGTAGCACCTTTGGGAAGCGAATACAAGTCGCCTTTTGGGGTAAAGACAAAAATTTCCTTTGCATAAAGATTCAATTTGAATTCTTCCACAAAATCCACAGCGCTTATTTCTGAATTTTCAAGCGTGTCCTGCAGTTTGTCCAGCCAGTTTTCAAGTCCAGCGTCGTCTTTTTCCTTGTTTTTGTATTTATAGTGCGCCGCGAAACCTTTTTCGGCAATCTCGTTCATTCGTTCACTTCTAATCTGTACTTCTACCCAACGGCCTTTCGGGCCCATAACGGTAATGTGCAAAGCTTCATATCCAGTTGATTTTGGGGAAGAAATCCAATCGCGTAACCGTATTGGGTTTGGACGGAAATGATCAGTAACTATGGAATATATTTTCCAGGCGAAGAATTTTTCATTCTCTGGCGCACTTTTGTAAATAATACGCACAGCAAATTTGTCATAAACCTCGTCAAAGCTCACGTTCTGCGCAAGCATTTTTCTTCTGATGGAAAAAATGGATTTTGGACGACCTTTAATTTCATATTCCAAATTCTCGGCGTCCAATGAATCTTTTATCACCTTGTTAAACGCATCAATATAAGCGTCCTGTTCCTCTTTGCTTTCCTTTATTCGGCCTAGAATATCGGCATAAACTTCTGGCTCGGTAAATTTTAATCCTAAATCCTCCAGCTGGGTTTTTATGTTGTATAACCCGATGCGGTGGGCGAGGGGGGCGTAAATGTAAAGCGTTTCAGAAGCTATTTTTCGCTGTTTGTCTGGCGGCATGCTGTCCATGGTTTGCATGTTGTGCAGCCTGTCCGCAATTTTTATAATGATTACGCGAATGTCTTCATTGAGCGTAAGCAACATTTTCCGAAAGTTTTCCGCTTGCATGGAAACATCTTCAGACATGGAGATGTGTGCAATCTTGGTAAGCCCATCTACAATACGCGCCACGACAGTGCCGAACATACGTTCAATATCTTCTAAAGAATAGGTTGTGTCTTCAACCACATCGTGCAAAAGAGCTGCGGCAATGCTGGTAGCGTCCAAACCAATCTCTGCGGCCACAATTTTTGCAACCGAGATGGGGTGAAAAATATAAGCCTCGCCACTTTTGCGGCGCTGCTCTTTGTGGGCATCTACAGCAAGATCAAAAGCACTGCGAATCAGTTTTTTATCTTCCTTGGTGAGTGTTCGATAACTGATCTTTAGCAACTGTTTGTAGTGCTTGGCAATCTCCTTTTTCTCTTCTTCTAGTGCGGCTTCTGTCATAAACCTAAAAGTATTGAAAAGTATTTTAATGGGCAAGGAAATTAATGGGCGGGTTGGGGCTGCTTATGACAAAATTTAAATAACCAAAAAAATATATAGCAATTAGAATTTATGTTGAAATTGTAGAAAAAAGATTAGGTTTTTTTAAGTTGAATCTTTGTTGAACTAAACCTAAAGGTAGCTTCACGGGACAGTTACATCACGATTCACTACCTTTAGGATCAAGGTTTAATCTAATACTCAATATTATGAAAAAAAAGTGACACCCTTATTGAAAGGGCCATTATTTCCGTTCCAGAGTTTGCAGTCCTCTACACCAGACCATTCCACATAGTGCCGACCGAAAAACAACGGTTCAGTCAACACGGCATTCATGTTGGGTCGTTCCGACCACACGAATGCTTAGTTATTGCCCACAGTATTTTATTCCGTAACGTTAAAAATAACATTACTAAATTCAATTGGTTCGTCTGAGGGAAGTTTTACGTCGATTTCGATTTCACAAGTTCCAGTTCGCTCGGGAATAATAATGGTTTTATTATCAGTCTCAATAATTTGTCCATTGTTCGTTTTTAAAGTCCTATATATTTTTGGAACTCCGATAATGATTTTAATTTCGTTTTCCACTCCAACTTTCAAATCAGACGAGTTTTTTGTATTAAAACCTACTGGTTCGGCTTTATGAAGAATGGCTATATTTTGTGAAAAATCCATTTCTTTTCCTTGAAGGATTACTTTTCCTTTAATTTCAAAATAACCAGCTTCATTGGGACGAGTGGAATAAACAAATCGGTTGTCAGAATCATCTATTCCACTATAAATGGTGTCATTTTCGTTTAATTTTTTAGTCAGTTTTATTTGAGCGACAGAGTCAACACCACACAAAATCAGTTCCTTTTCGAAATGGAAATCTTTATACCCAACCCAAGTTGTGCTGTTTGAAATTAGAGTAATTTCAGTTTCTGTTTTTTTGTTACAACTGTTAAAAATCAGAAGTAAAAATATTAATGGAATCAGTTTTTTCATATTGTGGGCAACGTTCTGGCTATGCGCAGTGACCCGAAGGGCATTGCGTATAGGTGCTGTTGTGGTTAGTTTTTTTCTTTTTCATATTCAACATACAGAATCCCTGTTTCCATTCGAGCTTGTATAGTCAAGGTAAGCGAGTCGAGATTTGAGAGGAACAAAATTTCTTGTCCTTCTTGCTTAATTCCATTTTTTGAGACTTCTTTCAATACAATACTTGAATCCATGAATTCATACTTACCTGAGAGTTCTTCGGAGTCAGTCCGAATTATGAATGTCCCGTTTTCTTCGAACACCAAAGTTTCAATGGGCCAATCCACAGTTATTGAATCTTCAGAATCAAAATACTGATAAGAGTAATTCCATTTTCCGTGAATTTTGTCTGAGTCCATTTTTGTTTGTCCGAATAAGTATGCTGGAAAAAGAATCAAGGACAATATGATTGTTAAGGATATTTTCATTTTAATTAACCACAACGGTCTCGTATAACCGTCAGTTACGGGTTAAATTAGCGATTATTTTCGGTTTAGCACAAGCCTAAGCAATTCCGAGTGGATTCGGACGTAGTCGAATCCGCCGTAATTGCGGTTATACATTGTTAGCCACTGGTTTTTTTATTCATAATTCTTTTCAAATCCTTAACTAAATGTTCTTTTATTCCAAATTCCAGACATTCGGAACTTCCGCGAAAACTCATTTCAGGAACGTAAGGAATTTTCAAGTATTTAGATTTCAGTTTTTTTTCAATTTCGATAGCCTTTTCTCCGTCCGAAAATTTCTCGTCGAATAGAATTTTGTATTGGTATAAAATTTGTCCTTTAATTATCCTTTCCTCAACTTTATTACTCGTTACTCCAAATTTTAAGAACCGTTCTCCATTTCCAATAAATTCAATCAGATATACTCTTTTGGTTTTTTCGTACCACGGACTTTTATGAAATCCGCTTTTTCCAGTTTTATCACAATTCGGACATCCTCTTTTGTCAGTATAATGAGCACGAGGACGCATCAGAAATTCTCCGTGTTCTTTACAAATGATTATTACTTTTTTTTCAGTTGTTTGATAGTCAACTTTTGAATAATCGTATTTGTCTCCGTGGACTTCTTTGGCTCTTGCTAAAAATGTATTGACGTTTGTTCTCATTCGTGTTCGATGTTCAACTTGTGGCTAACGTTTTGCGTGTATGAGAAGTAGCGGATTAAAAAGCATTTCACTTTCAGTTTGGTACTGACTTTTATTATATGTGCTGACCTTTGATTTAGCACTAAAACCGCTATTTCTTATACACGCTGTTACCTGCTGGCTATTTTTATTTCAGTATATATTTCCTTTTTTATTTTAGAAAACAATTTTACTTTTCTGTCGGATTATCTTTTGGAAAAAAATTATAAACACCTTTACCTTCTGCAATTAGTTCATCATTTTGGAAGGCTTTCATTTTCGTTACAAGTATTCTATTTCCAAATCTAACAATTTTGCCTTCTACAATTATTGATGATGCTTCCGCTCCTTTCAAATAATCAACTCTTATATCAATTGTAGATAACTTATCCTCAAAAGATTTAAAGTGAGTTCCGCCCGCAATTCCTCCAACAGAATCCATTATTGTTGCAATAATTCCTCCGTGCCATCTATTTCTTCTAAAATCTCCGACTACTTCGTCTCTGAATGGAACACTAACCTTTACAAATCCTTTTTCAAGAACTAATAATTTTAGTCCTAAAAATTTATGAATTGGAATGTGTTGTTCAATTACTTGTTTAAATAATTCAATGTTTTGTTCTGTCATTTTTTTTAAGTTTTATTATTTTTTAGCTTGCAGGTAACTATTATATACACGCAATTTAACAAAAAAGTGCTTATATACAACCTAATCAGTATGGTTATATATAGTTTTTGTCGTATTTTCACATACACAACCCTTTAGCTGTATATACACATGTTTGCCGAATTTGAAACGCTGCTTAAAATAAAAAGATACAGTCCCAATACTATCATTACTTATGTGGGGCTTCTTCAGTCTTTTAGCGACTATATAGGTGAATTTCAAGAAATACATAGGCTAGATTCAAAACATTTGCTTCAAAAAATAAGAGAGGTTATACTAGACAGGAGTTACGCATATACAACCCAAAAGCAATTGTTGAGCGCCTTGCAATTATATTTAAAGGAAATGCACAACCGCGAAGCAGATTTCAGCACCTTGCGCCCCAGAAGTCCGCAAAGAGTATTACCAGACATTTTATCATTGGCGGAAGTGAAATTGATTTTAGACAAAACCGAAAACACCAAACACAAAGCCATGCTAACCACTATTTATGCATTGGGGCTGCGCAGTGGAGAGCTTATTGATCTGCAAATTGCACATCTAGACGGTAGCCGCAATATGGTGTTTATAAAACAAGCTAAGGGTAGAAAAGACCGAATGCTACCTTTTCCAGAAAAATTAAAGAATTTGCTTAGGGAATATTATAAAACCCATAAGCCAAAAAAGTTCCTTTTTGAAGGTCAAAATGGCGGCCCCTATACTGCTGGTAGCCTAAGGGCTGTTTTTAAACAAGCCGTAAAACGTACTTCTATTAAAAAAAACGTTACGCTGCACAGCCTTCGGCATGCATTTGCCACACATCTATTGGAATCTGGCACAGATCTTAGAATAATTCAGGAACTATTGGGGCATAGCACTATTAAAACTACAATGCTCTATACCCACCTTACAAACACACACCTATTGAAGGTAAAAAGCCCTTTGGAATTTTTATAGCCTTTACCCTTTGCGCATCACCTCTTTTAGGGTTTCCAGCTTCGCGTTCAGCAATTTGTTTTCTTCTTCCAGCGCGGCAATACGTTCCTGCAAGGGCAGGGTAGGGTCTGGGGCGTTGGTGGTAAAATTGGGCGGTAACTGGGCGGCGAGGTCCATAAAAAAGTTGTGGTTTAGCCCTAGCGAAAGCTGCCAAAGGGTTTTGCAATACAGATTGTCCTGCCGCTGGTAGCGCATCACGCTATCTGGCGTTTTGCCCATAATGCGCGCAAGCGAGCTTTTGCGGGTTCGGTTTTTTTTAAAATATGTTTTTAATAGCTTCCCTAACGGTGGCAGGGGCAGGTCTTCTAGTGTATATTTTTTATAGTCCATAATATTGTAAGGGTTTATAGCATATTAAATATGGTTTATACAATAAAATATGCGTTTTATAGCATATAATAAATTTTTGGTAATAGATATTAAATGTTTTATAGCATAAAACGTTTTTTCTGCAATAACTAAATAATGGTCTAAAGCATATTATATTGGGATTTCAATATTTTATATTGTTTTTATGGCATATTATATTGAAAAGACCGCACTTTTTTGCTTTCAGTCGTTTACAAAAAAATACAGATTTAAATCTGTATTTTTTCTGGAGTCTTTCTCCGTTTTAGGGGGTTGGTTCTCCTTCGGGTCTGCCATTGCCACCTTGCCCGGCAAAACGGGCCTTTAACCGTTCATAGCTCTCTTGGGCGCCCAGCATGCCGTTGCGCGCCATAACAGCAATCATTCCATAGGTGCCCGTGCCAGAGCCGTAGCTCTCGTGGCCTACCATACGTTTAATGTCGCGCACCAGGTTCAGTACGTTTTCCATACGGCTTTCAATGGTCTCTGCCTGTTCAAACAGGTCGCGGTCATTCACAATAAACGCAGGGTTAAAAAAACCGTCCAAGTTTAAGTTTGGATTGTTCTGAAGTTCATTGATCACCTCGTCCACAAAAATTTTGTTGTCAACGCTAATGGCGTTAAAGCTGCTGCGCTCCTCATCTGTAATAACAATGGGCGGCAGGTTGGCCTCCACGGTGTTGAGGGCGTCCATGATAGTGGACATGGCTTCTGGAGTGATAACCTCGTTAATAAGGTTTCTTTGAGAATTGCTCATAATTAAAAATTTTAAAGATTAATAGTGTCGCTAATTTTTAAAATTTTCAAATACCAGTCAAGAGGAAAAACCCTGTTTTTGCTGGGGGATTTCCCCCTTTTTTTAAGGGGGGATTTAGGGTATTGTTATTTCTTGATACTTTAAAGAGGGGTTTATTCAGAAACAAGAAAACGCTTTTGGGTAACAAAAGCATCATTCGTTATGGCCATAAAGTACATGCCCACGGCAAGTTTGTCAATTTGAAAGTCTGTTAAATCAATTTTGTTGACCCCTTGGCTTACTTGAATCTTTTTGGTGGCGAGCACCGCACCGTTCACATTTCTTATGGAAAACTCCGTCATAGCGGTTGTTTTGCTGTTTATTTCAACAACGCTTTGTTTGGTCACGGGGTTTGGATAAATGGTGTATGCGGCTTCGTTCGCATTAAAATCAGTTGTGGCAAGCGGTTGCGTAACGCGCACCATATTCATTACTACGGGCGTTATGGGTCTGTCATTGCCATCAACAGGTACATTTTCTATCAATTCAACAACGTCCCAACCTGTAATTACTTCACCAAATATAGGGTGTGCAGAGGAAAGTGGCGGATTGTCAAAATCTAAAAAAATGTTGTCCTTAAGGTTGATAAAAAATTGACTTCCGCCAGAATTGGGCTGGCCGGTATTTGCCATGGAAATTGTTCTTTCCAAATTGGATAGGTCTGGGTTAAATTCATCTGGAATGGTATATCCAGGTCCACCGCTACCTGTGCCAGTAGGGTCTCCGCCTTGAATTACAAAATTTGAAATTACACGATGAAAAATAATGCCATCATAAAATTCGTCTTCTACCAGGCTTAAAAAATTACCCACGGTAATAGGCATTTGGGCATCATAAAGCTCCACTTCAAAATCGCCCATTGTGGTATAAAAGGTAACGACGGTTTGGGATTGTACAGTGCCAACGGAGCCAATAATAAAAAGAAAATAGAGTAGTGCGTTTTTCATGGTGTGTAAGTTTGGTTTAAAAATTAAATATATAAGATTTATTTATGAAATCGTCTCTATAAAGCAACTAATGGCTACGCACTAAGGTTTTGCGCGCAAAAATTAAGAAATGTAATTCCAGATATTGCGGTACTTCACAAGCTGTGCATACGTATTTTTAATAGGAATATTTTCTTCGGAAGTAAGGTTGGGATCTGCCTTTAATGTTTGCATGGCATAGCTGCGGGCAATCTTCAGTATTTCAGAATCCTTTACAATGTCTGCAATGCGAAGGTTAAGCACGCCGCTCTGTTGGGTGCCCATCAAATCGCCGGGGCCGCGTAGTTTTAGATCTACTTCGGCAATTTCAAATCCGTCGCTGGTGCGTACCATTGTTTCCAAACGGGTTTTGGCATCTGCAGAAAGTTTGTGGCTGGTCATTAAAATACAATAACTCTGCTCTGCGCCACGACCCACACGGCCTCGCAACTGGTGCAATTGAGAAAGTCCGAAGCGCTCCGCACTTTCAATAATCATCACACTGGCGTTTGGAACATTTACACCCACTTCAATAACCGTAGTGGCGACCATAATTTGTGTTTCACCTTTTATAAAACGGTTCATTTCATATTCCTTATCGACAGATTTCATTTGTCCGTGAACTATGGAAACCTGATAATGAGGCCCCGAACCGTCGGGAGGAAACTCGCGTACAATACTCTCGTATCCGTCCATCAAATCTTTGTAATCCATGGTCTCACTTTCCTGTATCAAAGGGTACACAATATAAACCTGTCTTCCCTTCGAAATTTCGTCTCTAATAAAGCGAAAAACTTTGAGTCTATTTGCATCAAAACGGTGCACGGTTTTGATGTCTTTTCTGCCTGGTGGAAGTTCGTCAATTACACTTATATCCAGGTCGCCATAAACGCTCATGGCGAGGGTGCGGGGGATGGGGGTGGCGGTCATCACGAGTACGTGTGGAGGGTGCTCATTTTTGTGCCATAATTTGCTGCGTTGTTCCACTCCAAAACGGTGTTGCTCGTCCACAATTGCAAGCCCTAAATTTTTAAATTTCACCTTATCTTCGAGCAGGGCGTGGGTGCCAATTAGGATGTCTAATTCGCCATTTTCCAGTTTTTCGTGAATTTCTCGTCTCTTTGAAGTTTTAGTTGAGCCAGTTAGCAATTCAATACTGGTGTTCAGTTTATTACATAATTCAACCAATCCATTATAATGCTGTACTGACAAAATTTCAGTCGGCGCCATTAAACAGGCTTGAAAACCATTGTCAATGGCTATTAACATTGACATTAGCGCTACGATGGTCTTGCCGGAACCTACATCGCCCTGCAAAAGTCGGTTCATCTGTGCGTTGCTGCCCAAATCGTTGCGGATTTCTTTGATCACACGCTTCTGTGCTTCGGTCAATTCAAAGGGTAAATGTTCCGAAAAGAAGGTGTTGAAATTATGCCCAATTTTATCAAAAGGATAGCCCTTAATTTTCGATTTATGGATGAGGTTTTTCCGAATTAATTGCAGTTGGATATAGAACAATTCCTCAAATTTTAATCGGTATTGTGCACGTGCTAAATGGGCCTGACTTTTTGGAAAATGTATGTTGAAAAGTGCCTCCTTTTTTGAGGCCAATTTTAGCTGTTCCAAAAGTGGTTTTGAGAGTGTTTCGGCGAAGGCATTTTTGCTCTCCAAAAACAGCTGTTGCATCAACCCATTTATCACCCTATTTGTGATGCCACTGTTCCCCAATTTTTCGGTGGAAGGATACACAGGTTGCATGGCAGAACGGATGCTTTTTTCATGCGCATCCAGCAATTCCATTTCGGGGTGCGGCATTGAGAAGCTGTTGTTGAAATAATTCGTTTTTCCGAATATTACATAGGGAACATTCAACTTTAAATTTTCCCGAATCCATTTTTGGCCTCGAAACCAAACGAGTTCCATCGACCCTGTTTCGTCAATAAAAGTTGCGACAAGTCTTTTTCCACGTTTTTGTTCAACCGTTTTTATATGTGTGATTTTCCCGATAATCTGAACTTCGGCATTGGTTTGCTGCAATTGCGCGATTTTATAATACTGAGTACGGTCCAGATATCGATTTGGAAAAAGGTTCAAAAGATCCTGAAAAGTGTGGATGCCAAGCTCCTTTTTCAGCAAATCCGCCCTGTTTGGGCCGACGCCTTTAAGATAGTCGATAGGAGTTTGCAGAAAATTGGCATTCATAAAACGAATTTACTAATTCCGAAGGAAGTGAAGGAATCACAATTAAGAATTATTATCTTTAACAGATGGAAATGAATTTTAGAACAAAAGAAGAAAGTAAAAAGCTGCAGGAAGCAGAATTCTTGGCACTATCCGGTGCTGAACGGGTTTTTGCCTTTTTTAGATTGTGCTATGAAATGCGGGATTTTCCTTCTCAAGAAACTTCAGATAAAAAGGATAATTTCATAATTCATTTTAAAAATAGATGATTGAACCTTGGGATAACAATATTCGTGATTTTATTAAGGGTTGCAAGAAACATGGAGTAAAATTAATTATGGTTGGCGGTGGCGCCGTAAATTTTCACGGATACCAAAGACATTCAGCCGATGTTGATTTTTGGTTGGAACCAGTTGCAGAAAATTTTAAAAAACTAATTCTTGTTTTTCAGGAAATGGGCTTTGAAATTGATGATTTTCCTAAAAAAGTAAAAGAGCAACAGCAAAATATTTCAATTAAATTCACCCCAAGTATTCTTAATTTAGAGATTATCACAAATTTCTCTGTGAATAAGCCTTTTGCTAAAGCTTTTGAAGAGGCTGTACAAGTTAAAAAGGATGGTTTGGAATGGCGTGTTTTGTCTTTTGAAGATTTAATTATTAGCAAGATTAAAGCTGGACGCCCAAAGGATTTATTGGATATTCAAGAACTACAACGCGCCAAAAATAATTTAGATAAAAAATAATGGTCAAATTTTTTTTAACGTTTTCACTTTTTTTATTTTCCATTCAACTTTTTTCACAGCAAACTGATGTTGTGGATTTTTTGAAGATTGAGGCATCAATTGGCCCAGATACTGTTGAAAAGAAAATTGAGGGACGTTTTTTGGCCACTTTCGAAGTTTTAAAAGAAACCGATTCTATTTTTATGGATGCCGTTAATATTAAAGTTAACGACGTACAAACTAAGAATTTCAAAATTACTTCTGAGGGGAAAAAGGTATGGTTTGTTGGAAATTTTGAAAAGGGAAAGATCTATAAAGCTGATTTTTGGTATAGTATGATACCAAAACAAACGCTTTATTTTTTTGGTGACGAAATATGGACACAAGGACAAGGAAAATATACATCGCATTGGCTACCAAGTATTGATGACGTTAACGATAAAATTGAGTTTGATTTAATGTTTCTTATTTCAAAGGATAAATCTGTGGTTGCTAATGGAAAACTGATTGATTTGCAGAACGTTAACGAAGTAATCGCTTGGCGTTTTGATATGGAAAAGCCTATGTCCAGCTATTTGGTAGCTTTTGCAATCGGTGATTTCAATAAAAAAGACCTAACTTCAAATTCCGGAATTCCAATTGAATTATATTATAAACCCTCAGATTCACTAAAAGTAGAACCCACGTATCGCTACAGCAAACAGATTTTTGATTTTTTGGAAAACGAAATCGGCGTTGCGTATCCGTGGCAAAATTACAAGCAAGTTCCCGTTCGCGATTTTCTATATGCCGGAATGGAAAACACAACCGCCACTTTCTTTTCCGAAGCTTTTATGGTTGATTCCACTGGCTTTAACGACAGAAACTATGTAAACGTAAACGCCCACGAGCTCGCCCATCAATGGTTTGGCGATATGGTTACCGAAAAAGCAAGTGAGGATCATTGGTTGCAGGAAGGTTTTGCGACCTATTACGCTTTGTTGGCCGAAGAGGATATTTTCGGAGACGATTATTATTACTGGCAATTGTACCAAACCGCGGAGCAACTAAAGACTGCGAGCGATGAAGGCAAAGGGGAGTCGTTATTAAACCCAAAGGCAAGTTCGCTTACCTTTTATCAAAAAGGAGCTTGGGCGCTTCATATTTTGCGAGAACGAATAGGGGATGAGGCTTTTAAAATGGCAATCAAAAATTATTTGGAAAAATATAAATTCAAAAACGTTTCTACCGATGATTTTTTAAATGAAGTGAAAGGTGTTTCTGCAATTGATATTTCAGATTTTGAGAGGAAATGGTTGCAACAAAGCGCTTTTAAAGGGGAAGAAGCGTATCAATCTTTATTGAAATCTGAGTTTATAAAAAAATATTTTGAAATCTCTGCGCTTCGGGCAACGCCCTTAAAGGACAAAAAACTTCAGTTGAAAACGGCGCTTACATTTCCCAATGATTTTATTGGGCAGGAAGCGGTTTATCAATTGGCGGGCGAGCCGCTCTCTGAAACGCTTCCACTTTACAAAACCGCTTTCGAAAGCAATAATCTCTACGTTCGGCAGGCTGTGGCGCTTTCGCTTCAAGGCATTCCGAAGGAACTTCAAACAGAATACGAAAGCCTTTTAAACGATAATTCTTATGTAACAATGGAAACCGCGCTATATCAACTGTGGATGCAATTTCCAGAAAAAAGAACCGAATATCTCAACAAAACAAAAGGAATTGAGGGTTTTCAGAATAAAAACATTCGGCAACTCAGGTTGACATTGGCTTTGATTACAGAAGATTATGAAAACTCTGAAAAGGAAAATTATTTAAAGGAATTGAAAAATTATACCTCTACAGATTATAGTTTTGAGATCCGTAAAAAAGCATTTGAATACGTAAACGAACTTCAGCTTTGGGATTTGGAAACGCTCAAAAATTTAGTGGAAGCCTGTGTGCATCCCACGTGGCGCTTTTCAAAACCTTCAAAAGAAATGCTGAGCAACCTACTTCAGGATAAAAAATACTACGAACAAATTAAGGTTTTAGGAAGACAGGTTTCAGAAAAAGCGGCTAATTATTTAAATTCAATCATAAAGGAATGAGAGCTTTGGTAATTTCAGGCGGTGGGAGCAAAGGCGCATTTGCGGGAGGAGTGGCTCAGTATTTAATAGAGGAACTCCACCAAAATTATGATCTTTTTGTAGGTACTTCCACCGGCAGCTTGCTCATTTCACATTTGGCTTTGGACAAGGTTGAAAAAATTAAAGAAATCTATACATCCGTTAACCAAAAAAGTATTTTTAATAGTTGTCCGTTTGTTATAAAGGAAGATAAATTTGGTGGCAAGCAGATTGCAATTGACCATTATACGGTACTTCGGAATTTATTAAGAGGAAAAAAAACCTTTGGTGAGAGCCTCAATTTGCGAAAACTAATAGAAAATACACTCACCGAAGTAGAATTCAACAACTTGAAGGCTTCAGAAAAAGAAGTGGTTGTAACGGTTTCAAACCTTTCACTGAACCAAGTGGAATACAAGTCGGTTAATGATTTTGAGTATCAAGATTTTCTGGATTGGATTTGGATTTCTTCAAATTACACACCTTTTATGAGCCTTGTGAAAAAAGATGGCTGCGAATATGCCGATGGCGGTTTTGGGAGCATGGTGCCTATTGAAGAAGCTATAAACAGGGGTGCAACTACAATTGATGTGATAATTTTAGAAACAGAAGTTACCTATTATAACCGCCTGCCTTCAAAAAATGTGTTTTCATTGCTTACAAATATGCACAATTATATGGCAGATAGAATAGAGAAACAGAACATCCGCATAGGAAAATTTGTAGCGGCCAATAAAGATGTTATTATCAATCTTTATTATACGCCAACGGTTCTAACAACCAATTCCTTGATTTTTGATAAAGAGATGATGAGCAAATGGTGGGAACGCGGCTATGAATATGCACACCAGAAAAATGAAGAGTTAAATGAAATTCGAACTAAAGACGATTGATTTTTTGGTATCCTCTGTTACGCCCCTGACCGAATACTATTTGAAATCGATCTAGAGAACGGAGCCAAAAAAAGGGGGATTTCCCCCTTTTTTTAAGTATTTTCCCTGTATTTCCCCTTGAATTTATCTGTAAGAGACTGATAATCAATTATTATAGTTTATCTTCACTTTTTTCTTAAATAAACCGCATTTTTAAATGTGAGTTTTACTAATTACATTTATCCAACAACTGTAAAAACCTTTTATTATGACTACAACAATGACCAACCGATTTCTGCTACTTCTTTTTGCCAGTTTGATGCTGGTAAGCTGCCAAGATCCAACTACACATACAGAACCTCCTTATGAAGGCCCACCAAAAGATAATATTATTTCTGTTGAGCGCGCAAAGGAGATGTATGATGCTTATTCGAAAAGACGAGTTCCTATAATTCAAAAATACGAAGATAGTATTGTTTCAGACGGGTCAATATTTGAGCCCACACGCTATGCCGAATATGATTTGGCAACCATAAAACAATACATTGCTTTTATAGAACACGAAGCTGAGCAAGCCAATGTAGATATCAACACTTTACGATTCTACCTTTCCAACTATCCAAACAGTGATAAATACCCGAATGGAGATGCTGTTAAGTATCCAAGAAGAAATAGCTTGTTTGTGGTTCCAACAATGGAATATGAGGGAAAAAATGTAGGTTTTTCTATTGAAGAAGTAGATGGAAAATATACGGCTATACCTATCAATAGAAGTGTTTCGTCACAAGAGAGAAACCAAGATAAAGATCAAACCGACTCTATTGGGCAAATGAATGAAGCTGGATTTCTTATGTCAAATAACGCAGCGGTTCAAGGAGGAGGAACTACGAGTTTAATTTTGAATGATAGCGATCTGGTTCCACCCCCAGGCACGAATGATTTTGACCATAACAATTAGAGCAATTTCATCTCTTGACTATACTTTTTGAAACTTTAGATTATACCAAATGGGCTCTTTATGTGGGGGTTTTTGTCGTGGCTGTTTTAAAATACCCGCTTTACAAGAAAACCCCACTCGTATTTTTCCCTATTGTATTATTGTTTACAATAGTCGCGGAATTTTCGGGAAGATATGTAAGGGATGTATATGAACTGCCTAATGCAATTATTTACAATATATATTACATCTTTTACTTTTCGTTGCTGATTTATATTTTCATGAAAGTTATTGATGTAGAAAAGTTCAAAAACTATATTAAAATTGGTATTGGCGTTTATTGGTTGTTTTATTTGGGGGATTGGCTTTTTACCAATTTTATGGAAATAGGGTTTATGATATCTTATTTTGTAGGGGCTGGAGTATTGGTGTTCGCTATTATTCTTTATTATATTAGCATTTTGCAATCTTCGCTCGTACTTGTAGTGAAAAATGACCTTTTGTTTTGGGTAAGCGTTGGCCTCTTTCTTTTTTTTATTGGATATGTTCCCATAAAAATAATAAGAACAATGTTTTATGAAGCCAGTAACTTTTTTGAGCTTTTAATGGTAATACAGCTTTCTCTCATTGTAGTTATGTATCTTTTCTTTTTGACAGGATTTTTATGGATGAAAAAGAGGTCATAATAATTGTGGCAATAGCCATTCCGGTAACACTGGTTATTATTGTTATTGTACTGTTCAGTGTTTTTGCACGCCGAAAAAACCGACTATTGCGCGAACAGGAAGAGGCCAAAAAGGTATTTGATCGTGAATTGGCAGAATCACAGATAGAAATTAGGGAACAGACACTCCGTAACATAAGTTGGGAGCTACACGATAATATTGGGCAGTTAATGACTTTGGCAAAAATCCAGGCCCAAATGTCGCTGGAAAAGCCAGAAATGATGATAGAGGTCTCAGAAACTATAGGAACGGGCATTGACGAGCTACGGGCTCTTTCAAAACTGATAAACCCCGAAGCTTTGAAAAGTCTTAGTTTAAAGCAAGCAGTTAGTTTAGAGATTGAGAGGTTCAATAGATTGAAATTTATAGCTGCACAATTAACTGTAAACGGGAACGTATTTCCAATAGAAAGCAATACCCAAATTATTCTTTTTAGAATTTTGCAGGAATTTTTTTCAAACACCATTAAACATTCCAAGGCTTCTTCACTTAAAGTGGTACTTGATTATACTGATGAAAAATTGACCATTACAGCCGCTGATAATGGAATAGGGTTTGAAAAAGATGATAATTTTATGGGAATTGGATTGAAGAATATGATAACACGTGCAAAGCTTATCAATTCATTTTTGAAAATAGACTCTGTAAAAGGAGAGGGCACCACTTTACACTTAACCTATAAATTTGCTTAAACAGATTTATGGCACTAAAACAATTTTAAAAGAAGATAGAGATGAATTATTCTGTAGTAGTTGTTGATGACCATTTTTTGCTTTCTCAGGCCATTGGAGGCCTTGTTCAAGAGTTTAATAATTTCGATGTACTTTATCTTTGCAAAAATGGGAGGGATCTATTAGATAAATTTGAAGACCCAAATAATATTCCAGATTTGGTATTGATGGATATCAAAATGCCCATTTTAAACGGAATAGAAACTGCCGAAAAACTAAAGAAGGATTACCCAAATGTAAAAGTGCTGGCCCTTTCAATTGAAGAAGACGAATACACTATTTTGAAGATGCTCCGCGCAGGCGCCAAGGGGTATCTTATGAAAGATACCAAAAAGGATATTCTTGAAAAAGCTTTGTTGGAGGTAATGCAAAAAGGTCAATATTATACAAATAACGTTTCTAAGATACTTATGGAGTCAATTGAAAAAAATATTGACACCGAAATAAAAGATAAAGAATTGGAATTCATAAAACTTGCCTGCACAGATATGAGCTATAAAGAAATTGCCAAAGCTATGTTCTGTAGTTACAAAACCGTTGAAGGTTATAGGGATTCGCTTTATAAAAAACTCGGGATAAAAAACAGGATTGGGCTTATGCTTTTTGCCATTCACCACAATATGTTTACACCTTAAAAAAGTTCACTCACTTCTTTTTTAATATAAGCCAAAGCCTTTTGTGAAGGTGTTACTTCATCCATAAAATTTTGCAACAACCATTCCCGCATTTTGTCAACATTGCCATCCTTTTCGTGCATTGCTCCTTGGCGAATAACGTGTATGGTGGCATTTTTGGCAGCGTTTATCAAGTTCCAACATTCTGGTGAAACGTATATCTGTTGTGTAAGATTATGTTCATATTCCTGCTCAATATTCTTCACTAGTAAACTTTCATAATCGTCTTTTGAATCTGAAAAAGGTTTTACACGAACCAATAGTTTATTGGGATCTATGCGTTCCAAAAAAAGCGTAACGCGTTCGTAAGCCTGTAACCTAAGTGGTAAAACCTGCTTCTGAGCTTCTTTTTGAACCAAATATCTCCTTCTGCCTTCCTCGTTTGCCGTATGGCCTTTAAAGAAAAAATAGGCAATTATGCCCACTACTATTGCCGGTAAAAGGTAGGCTATGTAACTAATGATTTGAGTTGTTTCTTCCATAAACTGTTTTTAAATGTGAACAAACTTAAGGTGTTTTTAGAAAAGAAAAAAGGTTACCTTGTCTTTAAGTCTGCTATTAAACTTTCATTTTTTTATTGCAAATTTTACTACTTTGAAATGCTTGATAATTAATAATCTAATAACGTACTTTATTTTTTTTCCGCATCGCTTTCACTTCTTTCTTAGCTTCTTTTTCGTGGTAGTTTCCACCCAGATGTTCACAATGCGACAAATTTTTCATACTTTCAAAAGGCACAGCACATTTATGATACATAAATGATTGTGATAAGGTTTTGATTAGGTTTTTGTCGCCAACCGTCATATCCACATCATCCATAGTGAATTGACACGGGTGCTCATAGCCACAAGCGTGGGTCATTTCAAGCAGTTCTTTTCTGAAATTTTTAAAATAGAAATGGGCTCTTACTGATTTGTCTTCAATATTAATACCACGTTGAAGCCATTTATTTTGAGTAGCAACACCGCTGGGGCATTTGTTCGTGTGGCATTGTTGAGCTTGTATGCAGCCAATACTCATCATAGCCTCGCGGGCCACGTTTACCAAATCTGCACCCATGGAGAATGCCATGGCTGCTCTTGCGGGAAAGCCTAATTTTCCACTGCCAATAAAAACTATTTGGTCACAGATGTCATGTTTTTTGAAGATTTTATAAACTTCTGCAAAACCAAAAAGCCAAGGCAAAGAAACGTGGTCTGCAAAACTAGGGGGGGCAGCACCAGTTCCTCCTTCACCGCCGTCTATTGTTATAAAGTCAGGTCCTTTTCCAGTTTCTTTCATGAATTTTGCCAACTCTTCCCATTCATTTAAACGTCCCACGGCTGACTTTATTCCAACAGGAAGTCCAGTTGCTTCAGCAATACTTTCCACAAATTCAACCAAACCTTTAACCCCTTCAAAAGCTGAATGGTTTGGAGGTGAAAGCACGTCTTGGCCAAGAGGCACATGGCGTATTTCTGCTATTTCAGGAGTAATTTTTGCCCCTGGTAGAACGCCACCTTTTCCTGGTTTTGCACCTTGGGAAAGTTTTACTTCTATGGCCCGCACTTGTGGATTTTCATTTACAAGCTTTACGATTTTTTCCATCGAAAAATTTCCATTTTCATCACGCACTCCAAAATAACCTGTGCCAAAATGAAAAATTACATCGGCGCCTGTCTTATGATAAGGAGAAAGCCCTCCTTCACCTGTATTGTGGTAGGCGTATGCAAGTCCGCAGCCTTTGTTTAAAGATTCTACTGCTCTTGCTGAAAGCGATCCAAAACTCATTGCCGAAACATTGATGACCGAAGCTGGGCGATACGGTCGTCTGCGTTTATGATAATCTCCCATTAGTTTTGCACAAGGCAAAAAGTATGGGTTTTTATAATTCGGGTTGTCCTTTTCCACTTTATAGGGCAACATCGAATTGTTTATGAAAATGTAGTTTGGTTCATAAATATCCCGATCAGTTCCAAAACCCTCGTAGTTGTTTTCGTTTTTTGCCGAAGCATAAATCCAGCCGCGCTCAATTCGATTGAAGGGTAGTTCCTCACGGTTGTTGGCTACAATATATTGACGAAGCTCTGGGCCGATACTTTCTAACATATACCGAATATGCCCAACAATAGGAAAGTTGTGACTTACGGCATGATGTTTATTGAAAAATACATCGCGAATGGCGACGATAAAAAGGAATATTAATATCCAGGCCCACCAAGGTATCTGACCCAAGAAAGATAGAAACTCGTCCATAAAATACAATTTTTGATAAAGGTATTTAAAATAAATCTCATTTGGAAAGAATAATAAAGAAGGTGGCTATTGTTTATAATTTCACATAAATCTATTTACATATTCTTTCCATAATGGCTATTTTCACAGCTTGAAGAAAATGAAGTTTTGGAAAAATATTTAGAACAACTTAACGATGCCCAGCGTGCGCCAGTGCTGCAAAAAGACGGTGCGATGATCGTTATTGCTGGCGCGGGTTCGGGCAAGACGCGGGTGCTTACATTTCGTATTGCTTATTTGATGTCGCAGGGAGTTGACCCGTTTAATATTTTGGCGCTCACTTTTACAAATAAAGCCGCGCGCGAAATGAAAAACCGTATCTCAAAAATCGTTGGCGCCAGCGAAGCCAAAAATCTTTGGATGGGAACCTTCCACAGTATTTTCGCAAAAATACTTCGGTTCGAGGCAGACAAACTTGGTTATCCTTCCAACTTCACAATTTATGACACGCAGGATTCGCAAAGTGTAATCCGTGCGGTGATTAAAGAAATGCATCTTGATAAAGACGTTTATAAATACAAACAGGTTTATTCACGCATTTCTTCCTATAAAAACAGTTTGATTACCGTAAAGGCATATTTCAACAATCCTGAATTGATTGAGGCAGATTCAATGGCGAAAATGCCGCGTTTGGGCGATATTTATAAATCGTATGTTGACAAATGTTTCAAAGCCGGCGCAATGGATTTTGATGATCTTTTGCTGAAAACAAACGAATTGTTGACCCGTTTTCCAGAAGTTTTGGCGAAATATCAAAACCGTTTCCGCTACATTTTGGTGGATGAGTACCAAGATACCAATCACAGTCAATATTTGATTGTGCGTGCGCTTTCTGATAAGTTTCAGAATATATGCGTTGTGGGCGATGATGCGCAAAGTATTTACGCTTTCCGCGGAGCGAACATCAACAATATTTTAAATTTTCAAAAAGATTACGAAGAGGTAAAAGTGTTCCGTTTGGAGCAGAATTACCGTTCCACAAAAAACATTGTAAACGCTGCGAATAACATTATTGAAAAGAACAAAACCCGACTTGAAAAAGTAGTTTGGACGGCCAATGACGAGGGCAATAAAATCCTCGTAAACCGAACAATGACAGATGGTGACGAAGGGCGTTTTGTAGCGAGTTCCATTTTTGAAAATAAAATGAACCATCAGCTTAAAGATGGCGATTTCGCAATTTTATACCGAACCAATGCGCAAAGTCGTGCAATGGAAGATGCGCTTCGGAAGAAAGATATTCCGTATAGAATTTACGGCGGTCTCAGTTTTTATCAGCGAAAGGAGATAAAAGATGTTTTGGCGTATTTGCGTTTGGTGTTGAACCCAAAAGACGAGGAAGCGCTGAAACGCGTCATTAATTACCCAGCGCGGGGAATTGGCGAAACTACAATTGAACGCTTGATTGTTGCTGCAAACCATTACAACCGCTCGATTTTTGAGGTGATGAAAAACATCGAAAAAATTGATTTGAAAATAAATTCCGGAACCAAAAATAAGCTGCAGGATTTTGTGACGATGATAGAAAGTTTCCAGGTTTTGAATAACAATTACGATGCTTTCACTATAACAGAACACGTTTCAAAGAAAACGGGATTGCTTCAGGAATTAAAAAAAGACGGTACTCCGGAAGGAATTGCCCGAATCGAAAATATTGAGGAATTACTGAACGGGATGCGCGATTTTGTGGAAGAGCAAAAGGAAATTGCAGATGCAACCGGCTCACTTTCAGAATTTATGGAAGATGTGGCGCTCGCAACCGATTTGGACAACGACAAAGGCGATGATGACCGCGTGGCATTGATGACCGTTCATTTGGCAAAAGGTTTGGAATTTCCGTACGTATATATTGTTGGGATGGAAGAAGACCTTTTTCCAAGTGGAATGAGTATGAATACGCGCAGTGAATTGGAAGAGGAAAGAAGGCTTTTTTACGTTGCTTTAACACGTGCCGAAAAGCAGGCTTATTTAACTTACACACAATCGCGCTACCGTTGGGGAAAATTGATTGATGCCGAACCAAGCCGTTTTATTGGGGAAATTGACGAAAGCTTTTTGGAGTATTTAACGCCGATTACTGAAAATCGTTATAAACCTTTGCTGGATGCAGATATTTTTGACGAAGTGGACCACAGCAAACTTAGACTTCGGAAACCTGTTGCCGGCAAAGCACCGATGGGACCAACGGAAGAACAACTCAGAAAATTGCGAAGATTGAAACCCGTAACCAGTGATTCTGATAAAAACTTCAATGCCGATGATGCCAACTTAAATGTGGGAACAATGGTAGAGCACGTTCGATTTGGAAAGGGAAAAATTCTTAAAATTGAAGGCGTGGGCGCAGACACCAAAGCGGAAATAGATTTTGAAAACGGAGGTTTGAAAAAACTACTGCTCCGTTTTGCAAAACTGAAAGTTGTCAATTAGCGAATTTTTCAATTAGCGAATTAGTTGATCAGTCACAAATTAACTAATTCGCCAATCCACTAATTGTCAACTTCCAAATAAGTATCTACATAAGCACTTATCTGTGCTTTCATATCTTCAATATCTACATTTGCCCAATCGCCGTGACCGCCTTCATAAATATTCAAAGTATGGTCTATTTGTGCATTGTCAAGAGCAGAATTTAATGTTGTTGCATTTGAAAGCGACACCAAAGGATCAGCGTTTCCGTAGAAAAGTAGAGTAGGGCTACTATTGTTGGAAACACGAAGCGCGGGGCTCAAAACTTCGGCATAATTTGTTCCGGGAGGATACGCATTTTCATCGACCAAGGCAGCCATTAAAAACGGAAAATCAGGATTTTCACTGTAAAAGGGGTCCGTAAAATCTGACGGTCCCACAATGTCACCAACCAATTTTACTTGATCGTCTGTGTCATAGGCATAATCATACATCAAAGAAATATGTGCTCCCGCACTAGCACCAATTAGAGCAAACTCTGGTAAAATGTGCAATTCGTCTTTTTCTGAAGTCAGCTTGTTGATTACAGCATCCAAATCTAAAAACTGGTTTGGAAATGCAGGCGTATTTATATCTGCGAGCACGTAGTTTATATTCACTATCGCGTGATCCGGATGCCTAAGTTTGATGTATGGAATCAGAAAATCCATATCTGCTTTATCGCCACCGGTCCAACCTCCGCCGTGAACCAGCACGATTACTTTCGTTTTTTCTGTAGAGCGGTTTTCGGGTAAATAAAGATCATATTTTTCTTGGGCGTTATTTCCGTAGGAAACGTTTAAAAAAGTTTCGGCAACCAATGGCTGTTCTGGTCTACTGTCATTATCTTTTGAACAGGAAACGTAACCAAATTGAATTCCGAGGAATAAAATTATAACGAGGAGTTTTTTCATAAAAAGGGTTTGTTGGAACTAATAACGAGGAAAAACTATATTTATGTTATGTTGTACGCACGAAGTTGTTAATTATTTTAAAATGACATATATTTAAAATTAAAATACTGCTATGGCTGAATTCATAAAGATTTACGAAGAAAATCCAAACCCTAAGGAAATTAAGCGGGTTGTAAAGATTCTCCGCGACGGTGGCGTCATTATTTATCCTAGCGATACTGTTTACGCCTTGGGCTGCGATATAAAAAATAATCGCGCAATGGAACGTGTGGCGCAGCTACGTGGCGTGAAACTTGAAAAGGCTAATTTTTCTTTTGTTTGTGAGGATTTAAGCAATCTCAGCGATTATGTGAAGCAAATTGACACGCCAACTTTTAAATTATTGAAAAGAAACCTGCCTGGCCCTTATACGTTTATTCTTCCCGGAAACAATAACCTGCCAACGGTTTTCAAAAAGAAAAAGGAAGTGGGAATTCGTGTCCCAGACAATTCGATAACACGTGCTATTGTTCAGGAATTGGGAAATCCAATTATTTCAACTTCCATAAAAGATGAAGATGAGGTGATAGAATATACCACAGATCCGGAGCTTATTTTGGAGAAATGGGACAGTTTGGTGGATCTTGTTATTGATGGCGGCTATGGCGGAAATATTCCTTCCACGGTAATTGATTTGACGGGAGCGGAGCCAGTAGTGATTCGTGAAGGTAAGGGTAGCTTAGAACTTTAGGTTTTATTTCACTTCTTTTGAAATTCTGAAAGTAGAAATCGGGTTTGTTGGTTAAGTTTTTTCTTGAAAAACGCCGTCCATCCTACCAAAAAACCTTTAAATCCCATTGCTTGTTTAGACCAGCGGTACAGGCTGAATTTGTCAACGTGGTTTATGATTTTGCCATCCTTGAATTTAAAAGTAGCATTTATTATATTATGGACTTTTCTGCCTGTTTTTGTGAAGGTGTAATAGGCTTCCCAACGCGCTTTTCCCGCTTCGGGCGTGTATTCAATATTTGAGGTTATAACTTTAAAATCCTTTCCCTTTTGGGAGTGGCAAAGCATTCGCCACATATTTTTGGCTTCTTCGCCGCGTAAAATTCCAAAAGCGGGATCTTCAAAAGTAATATCGTCGTGGTACCATTCCACCATTCGCTCTGCATCCAAATGTGTAAAAGCGTCGTAAAACTTTTCAATTATATTTAATTCGTCTTTGCTAATGATTTCAATATTTAAAAGACTTATTTAAGCAAATGCTGAAGACCTCGATAAATGTTTTCTTCAAGAATATCTATTGAACCATCGGTGAGAAACATTTTTTTAATATTCTCAAAAAGGCGGTCTATTTCGTGTTTGGAGTAATTGAAACGCTCTACGGTAGATTGAATTTTTTGAATGCGTTGGTAATCGTTATCCTTATCAAATTCTTTGTGGACTTTTCTGTATTTTTCCTCGCCTACTTTAGATTTTATAAATTCCTTTTCTTCTTTGGTTTCAATAAAATTGGCATTGGCGCAGTATAGTAAAATATATGCTTTAAGTTCTTCGCGGCTCCAATTGGTTTTGAATTCTTCCATATTTTTAAAGTATTATAGCTTGTTTTGTTTTCTAATCTAAGATACGAAAACCTATTCAAAGATTCTTTTGATACAGCCAATAAAAAACCCGGCCTTTTATGGACCGGGTTCTTTTATTTTATAGCTTCAGAAATTATTTTCCTCCAGCTTCAAGGGTTTTCATTTCCTTTTCAATCATATCATAGAATTGATCGATTTTTGGAAGTACCAGTATACGTGTACGTCTGTTGGTAGCTCTGTTTTCAGCAGTGGTATTAGGTACCAATGGCACGTAATCTGCACGACCTGCTGCAACCAAACGAGATGGCGCCACACCAAGGTTCTGAAGTTCTCTTACGATGGCTGTAGCTCTTTTCACGCTCAAATCCCAGTTGTCAAGTAACAAACCATTTTTGTATGGAACGTTATCTGTATGGCCTTCAACCATTGCTTCAAAATCAGGTTTTCCGTTGATTACTTTTGCAACTTTACCTAAAATTTCGCTAGCTCTGTTTGAAATCTGGTAGCTTCCGCTTTTGAAAATCACTTTATCAGATAGGGAAATGTAAACTACTCCTTTTTCAACATTTACTTCAATGTCTGGATCGTTTACACCAACTTCTCTTTTTAAGCTGGTAACAAGCGCAAGGGTAACACTGTCCTTTTTGTTAAGTGCATCTTGCAAACGAGTAATTTTTAAATCTTTTTCTTTTAGGCTTTCCAATGATTTTTCAAGATTGGTTGCACCTTTAGAGGTCAACATTGTAAGATCTTTTGAACTTTGTATAAGATCTTCGTTGGTTTTTTTCATATCTGCCAAACGCTCTTCAAGTGCCTTAGCTCTTGCAGAAGCAGCAGCTCTTTCAGTAAGACAGTCGTTAAGTTTAACGGTTGCCGTGTTCAATAAATCCTGTGTGTTTTTCTGTTTTGCTTCAAGTTCGGCATACTTCTTCTTAGATACGCAAGAGGTAAATACCAAACCAGAACACATTGCTAGAATCAATAGTTTTTTCATAATTTGTAAGTGTTATATTAGATTGTTTGTTTCAATAATTCAGACCAAAATTATTAAAATACTCTTCAGTCCAAAAACGATTAACAATACTTTAAGTTATAGTTGATCATAATGTTTCTTTTTGAACATAAAATATTGAAAAACAATAGATTTGATTTTAAAATAGTTTAAAGTAGAGGCATTTTCTTTCCTTTTTTGAAGGAATTTTTGAAATAAACCATAAAAACTGAAGTGCGCTTTCAATATAGCGAAGAAATGCTTTGGTTTTCCCTGCAGCAAAAACTGAAATGCCGCAACAGCGTCCAATAACATTCTTATAAAAATGGAACTAAAAACTGCTGTTCCTTTTGCGTTTTTCAACAGGTTTAAAAGGGAATTCCGGAAATTGAAAAAAGTTTTTTTAGGGTTTAAAGCTGCCAGGGTAGCACCACCAACGTGATACACTTCTGAAGCGCCTACGTAAAGTATTTTTCCACCTTTAGCCTGTAAACGCCAACAAAGGTCAATTTCCTCTTGGTGGGCAAAGTAATCTTCATCCAATCCACCGGCTTGCCAAAAAGCATCTGCCTTTACAAAAAGGCAAGCTCCAGAAGCCCAAAATATTTCAGAAACATCATTGTATTGTCCTTTATCTTTTTCAATGGTATCGAAAATTCTTCCACGACAAAAGGGATAACCATATTTATCAATAAAACCGCCCGCAGCGCCAGCATATTCAAAATAGTCCTTGTTTTTATAATCTAGTATTTTTGGCTGCGCGGCAACAACTGAAATATCTTTTTCAAATTCTGAAATTACAGGCTGCAACCAATTTTCAGTCACTTCCACATCGCTGTTCAGCAATACGAAAATATCTTCAGATAGGTTTTTTAAAGCATCATTATAGCCTTTTGCATAGCCGCCATTCACTTTGTTTTGGATGATTTTTACTTTGGGAAAAAATTCTGAAACGTATGAAACCGAAGTATCGGTGGAAGCATTATCTGCCAAATAAATAGTGGCTTCGTGAGAAAATTTCACTACTGAGGGAAGAAATTTTTCCAACAAATCTTTTCCGTTCCAATTTAGGATGACTACAGCTACTTTCACGGGTGTAAAGATAGATTTTTGAAGTGTTTTTTCAGGACTTATTTATAATTTGGAATTTCTTTCAAAAAAAGATAGCGCTCATTTTCAAAATCCATTTGGCAGTAATAATGTTCCAAACCATTGCTGACCATTAAATATTCAGCTTTCAATGCTAAATTATATCGGGCAATCTGATCAAAAGTAATTTGTGAAATTTCGATTGAGGGCGCTTTGCATTCCACAATTAAAAAAATACTGCCATCAATGTTAAAAACCACGATATCATATCTTTTTACGGTATTATTCAATTTCAGTTGTTTTTCAACGTTTATAAGGCTTTTGGGATAGTTTTTTTCTTTCAGAAGAAATTGAACAACATGCACCCGAACCCATTCCTCGGGGGTGAGTACGACGAATTTTTTTCTAATTTCATCAAAAACCAACGTTTTATTTTCGCTACTTTTGAAGCGAAACGAATATACGGGGAAGTTGAGTTTTTGCATTTACAAATATTCAAAATTTAATATTCAAAATTCAAAATTAAGTTCCTTCAATCTAAAATCGTAAATCGTCCAATGCCGCTCGACAAAGTAAAATCCATAATCACTGATATTAAAAACGGAAACACAAAACCCATCTATTTTTTGATGGGCGAGGAGCCGTATTATATTGATGGCATTTCAAAATATATTGAGGAAAACGTTTTGTCTGAGGAAGAAAAAGGCTTCAATCAAATGGTGCTTTATGGGCGCGACGTTACTGTGGAAGACATTATCAGCAACGCAAAGCGCTACCCGATGATGGCGGAAAAGCAGGTGGTGATTGTAAAGGAAGCACAAGATCTTTCGCGAACCATAGAAAATTTGGTTAGTTATGCAGATAATCCGCAGCCCACAACAGTTTTGGTGTTTTGCTACAAATATAAAACGCTGGATAAACGAAAAAAGCTCGCAAAAACTGTTGCAAAGACAGGCGTTCTTTTCGAAAGCAAAAAATTGTATGAAAACCAGGTTCCAGATTGGATAAAGCGTGTTCTTGCAGGAAAAGGTTATACAATTACGCCAAAAGCCGCGCAAATGTTGGTTGAATTTCTTGGGAATGATTTGAGCAAAGTGAATAATGAGCTTGAAAAGCTGCAATTAATTCTAAAACCAGGCGAGCAGATTACGCCACAAATTATAGAAGAAAACATCGGTATTAGTAAGGATTTCAACAATTTTGAACTTCAGAATGCCATTGGCGAAAAGGATATTAAAAAAGCATTTGCTATCATTCAATATTTTTCACAGAACCCAAAAAACAATCCGTTGGTGATGACGGTAGCTTTGTTGTATAGTTTCTTTTCAAAATTGCTGAAATATCACGCGCTTTCCAATAAAGGGGATGCTGCAAAAGCGTTGGGCGTAAATCCTTATTTCGTAAAAGACTATCAAACCGCAGCCCGAAATTATCCAATGAAAAAGGTGAGTGCCATTATTGCAGCAATCCGCGAAGTGGATATGAAAAGCAAAGGTGTGGGTGCCGCCAATCTTTCGCAAGGCGATTTATTAAAGGAATTGTTGGTGAAGATTTTTAATTGATATTATTAATTTACATTGGGCAGGATAGAAAGAAATCTACTATTAATTATTTGTAGTTGAAATCATTTTTCATTTGCGGCTGTTAAAGTTGTCATCGGAATACTAAAACTTTTACCATAATCACTATCGCATTCCAAATAAGCAGATATCTTCATTTTTTTAGAATTTAAGGTTTTTGAATATTTATAACCACCTCGAACCGGATAAATAGTGTCAGGATTAGAAAGTTTTCTAATTGAATTATTTGATAAACTATCAACAAAAATCACTCTTGACTTTTTGTTAGTATTATATCCTACAAAAACTATTTCGCCTTCAACCTGAGTGTTTAAATCATAACTATTGTTATAATTCAAAATATCTCGGAAAGAAATGCTATCAAACACATATTTATTATTTATTTCAGCTAGAATATTTTTTAAACTATCATTTTCTTCACGCAAGCTTTCTAATTGGGCAATTGTATTTACATCTTGATTTATACTGGTACAGCTAAATGTCAAAATGGCCAGAAGTAAAATTATTATTGTTTTATCCATTTTTTTCAAATTAAACTCAACCATCAACTATTTCCTATCCACCGAATATTTCCCAGCTCCCAGCATAGCAATAGCAATAAAAGCAATTAAGTAAATAATCGCCATTTCTTTTGTTCCCAAAGGATCAGCGGCGTGAACAATAAACGCTGCAATAGCCATTGTAATAATTACTGGAATTGAAGACAGTCGCGTTTTAAATCCAATAACAACTAAAATAGGGAATAGCACTTCGCTTAAAACGGCCAGGACCAATGAAGCGGGTTCGCCAATGCCAATGGGATCTCCAAAGGAAAAATCCCCCGAAATCATTTTTAAAAGTTTGGGGATTCCGTGGGTGAGCATCATTCCGCCGAAACCCACGCGAAGCAAAAGTAATCCTAGATTGTAATTGGTAGAGTTGTTCATAATTCTCGGTTTTCATTTAAAAGAAACGAATATAGGAAAACAAACTAGATGATGCCACCTGCCAAAAAATTGTTTCCGCTCTTTTTAAAATGTATTTTTACAGCTTCAAAAAAAATTGAATGACAAAAATTAAAGCTTGGGTTGCCGCAGCGAGATTGCGAACTTTACCGCTTTCGGTTTCTGGGATTATTGTGGGCTGCGCAATTGGTGAATCTGTAAAAAGTCCGGTGCGTTTTTGGGAAACCCTTATTTTCTGGCTTGCAATATTGGTAACAATTGGTTTTCAAGTACTCTCCAATTTTGCAAACGATTATGGCGATGGCATCCGCGGAACCGATGCAAAAAGGGAAGGCGAAAAACGAATGGTAGCTTCTGGAATTATTTCTCCGAAGCAGATGAAAATCGGGATGATTATTACAGGAATCATTACATTTTTCATAGCCACAATTTTGATTTTTATGGCTTTCGGAAACGAGAATTTTATCATTTCCTTTATTTTTTTCAACCTTACAATCGTCTCAATTATAGCGGCAGTAAAATATACGGTCGGTAAAAAAGCCTACGGTTACTCTGGTTTAGGAGATGTTTTTGTATTTCTATTTTTTGGATTGTTGAGCGTTTTGGGAAGTTATTATTTGTTTACCCACACGTTGAACTGGCTATTATTATTGCCCGCTACAGCCATTGGTTGTTTCAGCACCGCAGTGCTTAATTTGAACAATATGCGCGATATAGAAAATGATGCCGCAGCCAAAAAACATACCTTGGTTGTAAAATTGGGTTCAATAAGGGCTAAAAAATATCACGTTTTTTTGTTGCTTTTCGGAATGCTTTGCGCAGTGATTTATACAGTTATAAATTTCACAGAACCCTTGCAGTTCGTATATCTAATTGCGTTTATCCCTTTTCTTTTAAACATAAAAACCGTTTTAAAAAATAAATCACCGATGCTACTTGATAGCGAATTGAAGAAGGTCGCGCTCAGCACTTTTTTGTTTGCAATCTTGTTTAGTATATTTATGTGATAAAAATTGCAATATGAAAATTACATTTTACGGACAAAATAGTCTTGGCATTGAAATAAAGGGAAAACACATTTTGGTGGATCCTTTCATTTCAGGAAATCCGCTTTCCAAAGACAAAATTGATATCAACGATTTAAAAGCAGATTATATCCTTTTAACCCACGCACACCAAGATCACACATTAGATGCCGCAGCTATTGCAAGAAGGACAGGAGCAATAATAGTTAGCAATTATGAAATCGCAAACCATTACGAAGCAAAAGGAATCGAGGTTCACCCAATGAACCACGGCGGAAGTTGGAAGTTCGAATTTGGCAAAGTGAAATATGTACACGCAATCCACACAAGCTCTTTTCCCGATGGCAGTTACGGCGGTCAACCCGGCGGATTTGTAATTGAAGGCGAACACAAAAACATTTATATTGCCGGCGATACTGCATTAATGATGGATATGAAACTCATCCCGATGCACACCAAACTTGATTTAGCAATTCTCCCCATAGGCGATAATTTTACTATGGGAATTGACGACGCGATTATCGCAAGCGATTTCGTGCAATGCGATAAGGTTTTGGGCGTGCATTATGATACTTTCGGTTATATTGAAATTGACCACGAAGAAGCAAAACGCAAGTTTTATGATGCCAATAAGGATTTGATGTTGCTGGAAATTGGGGAATCCATAGAACTTTAAAAATCACAAATCACAAATCACAAATCACAAATTTCAAAGAGGACATTTTTTGGAATTTGGAATTTGTGATTTGGTGCTTCATTCTTAAACTAACAATATAATGATCGCCACTTTTCAAAAACACATCCTAAACTTCAAAATTCCGAGCGGTACTTCCCGAGGCGTTATGAATTCAAAAGAAACCTATTTCCTTATTCTGAAAACTGAAGAAGGTTTCGGAGTAGGAGAGTGCGGACTTTTGCGTGGACTGAGCATCGACGACCGCCCAGATTATGAAGAAGAACTTGCAGGTGTTTGTGAAAACATAGAATTGGGCGTAACTGAAGTAGATTTATACGAAGCATTACAGGAATTTCCATCGATACAATTTGGAGTGGAAACGGCTTTTAAATCTTTGCATTCAGAAAATTCTTTCGAATTATTTCCTTCGGAATTTACGCGTGGCGAAGCTGCCATCCCAATCAACGGTTTGGTTTGGATGGGCGATAAAGTTTTTATGAAAGAGCAGATTTCAGAAAAACTGAAACAAGGTTTCACTTGCATCAAAATGAAAATCGGAGCCATTGATTTCAAAACGGAACTTGATCTTTTAAAATCCATCAGAAAGGAATTTTCAGCTTCCGAAGTAGAATTACGCGTTGATGCCAACGGTGCTTTTTCACCAAAAGTAGCGCTGGAAAAACTAAAAGTGCTTTCAGATTTGCAATTACATTCCATTGAACAACCCATAAAACAAGGCCAATGGCAGGAAATGGCTCGGCTTTGTGAGGAAACTCCGCTGCCAATAGCATTGGATGAAGAACTAATCGGCATTTTTTCGGAAGAAGAAAAAAGTAAATTACTCGATACCATAAAACCACAATTTATAATCCTAAAACCCTCATTGATCGGCGGTTTCCGCGGAAGCGATACTTGGATAAAACTAGCAGAAAATCACAAGGCAGGTTGGTGGATTACTTCCGCTTTGGAAAGCAATGTTGGTTTAAACGCCATTTCGCAATATACCTTCATAAAAAACAGTAAATTGCCGCAAGGTTTGGGCACGGGCAGCCTTTACACAAATAATATTGATAGTCCGCTGGAGGTTTCAAACGGAGCCCTAAATTATAGTCAGTCAACAGGCTGGATTTTTAACTTTTAATTATTCAATTCAATACAATGTTCATACAACAAGCCTTTAAATCACTTCACGAATGGTGGCGCTATCTCGTAGGTTTTATAATCATTTTTCTTGCTAGCCAACTTGGTTCAATTCCATTTTTAATTGCTGTAATGTTTAAAGTAGTGTCTGATGGAGGTGATATAGAATCCATTCAAGACCCAAATGTTATGATGACTGTATTGGATTCCAATCTCACGTTGTTTTTGATGCTTTTAAGTTTTGCCGTGGGTTTATTCGCTATTTATTTGGTGGTACGTTACCTTCACAGACAACGGTTTGTAACGCTTACAACTTCACGTAAAAAAACCGATTGGGGCCGTATTTTTTTTGGTTTTGGAATTATAACGGTCACTACCTTAGTTGTTACCATAATGGATTATTACAGCAACCCAGAAGATTATGTGTTGCAATTTGATTTAGTTCCGTTTTTAATTCTTGCAGTGATTGCAATCATTATGATTCCGTTGCAAACCAGTTTTGAGGAATATCTTTTCCGCGGGTATTTGATGCAGGGCATTGGTGTTTTGGCAAAAAACAGATGGCTACCGCTTGTGCTTACCTCTGTAATTTTTGGGGGATTGCACCTCGCAAATCCTGAAGTTGATAAACTCGGGAATATTATAATGGTTTATTACATCGGCACAGGTTTCTTCCTTGGAATTATGACGCTCATGGACGAAGGAATGGAACTTGCCCTTGGTTTTCACGCAGGAAATAATTTGATTACTGCTTTATTGGTAACTGCAGATTGGACCGTTTTTAAGACCAATTCTGTTTTAAAGGATATTTCAGAACCTTCTGCTGGTTTTGATGTAATTGCTCCCGTTTTAATTCTTTACCCTATTTTCTTATTGATTATGGCATATCGCTATAAATGGAGTGATTGGGGCGGAAAACTTTTTGGAAAAGTGGAAGAACCCATTGTTATAGCTGAAGAAAATAACCCGAATTCAACTTTTATTGAATAGTGAAACCATTGTTGCATCCCAAATTTAAATTAAACGGCGAAGCATTTCCTGCTGCGGAAGATTTAAGGATGCGGGCAAATCATTTACTTGAAAATGGAAATGATGATGAAGTTGCAATTGGGAAATTTATTTTGGAATGGCTTGACGAAAATGATTTTATCACGGTAAAAACCTCAGGTTCCACTGGAACTCCCAAAGAAATTAAACTTCAAAAAAAACAAGTTTTCAACAGTGCAAATGCTACGGTTACTTATTTCGATTTAAGGGAAAATACAAAAGCATTGCTGTGTCTTTCTTCGGAATACATAGCCGGAAAAATGATGCTCGTTAGGGGAATGATTGCAGGATGGGATTTGCATACAACCTCCCCCGAAAAAAATCCGCTTGAAAATAGCGACGAAAATTTCAACTTTACGGCGATGGTTCCGTATCAGGTTTTTCATTCTTTGAAAGATTTGCATAAAGTGAAAAAGCTAATCGTTGGAGGCGGAGCAGTTCCGTTAGAATTGGAGCAACAATTACAAAAAGTAAATACTCGGGTTTTCGCAACATACGGAATGACTGAAACCATAAGCCATATTGCGGTTCGACCCATAAACGGAACCGAAAAATCAGCTATTTTTTCTGCTCTTCCAAATGTGGATTTTTCTTTGAACGAGAAAAATTGTCTGCAAATTCACGCTCCAGAAATTTCAGAGGAAACAGTTACAACTAATGATGTGGTTGAATTGATTTCACCAAACTCGTTCAAATTTTTGGGAAGAATTGACAATGTTATAAATACAGGTGGCATAAAAGTACACCCCGAAGCGGTTGAGGAAAAACTTTCAATCTACATAAACCAGTCATTTTTTATAGCTTCGGAAAAAGATGATGCTTTGGGCGAACGGGTTATTTTGATAATTGAAGGTGAAAAGCATGTGCAACTTGAAGATTTTTCAGAAGCTTTTGAAACGCTTTCAGCTTATGAAAAACCAAAAAAAATATATTTCCTACCTCAGTTTTTCTATACCGAAACCGGGAAGTTAATGCGAACGGCAACTGTGGAAATGATATGAATTTCCTTCCTTTGATTAAGAAGCCAACTCTCCTTCAATCTTACCAAGAATGATTGCGTCTTGAGTTTCGGGATCATAAGCTACTAGTACCTTGTTTCCTACTTCAAATTCGTGAATGCGAAGGCGCGAGATGAGCTGCTCAATAGTGGTATTGAATTTTACTGCGTTTTTTGGCATTACTTCAAGATCAAAACCTACCATATAAGAATTGTTAACGGTGGTTCCGGTTTCATAAACGCGTATAATTTTGGCAGGGGCTTCTTTCCCTTTTTTCAACAAATTGTTTTTAGATTTTTGAGAAATAACTATCGATCCAATAAAAAAGATGAAGGTAAGTGCAAATAAAATTGACAATGCAATGATTGAATACTGCGTAAGTTTTGGAATTTCGTCAAAATCATAGGAACCCTCAGGCATATCCCACATACCAACAAACAATGTAATGAATGGAACCCACATAAGTGCAAAACAACGCCAACCCATTTTGCGGAGTGTGGTAGGGTTGAATTTCATAAGCAGATTGGATTAAAGTTTATACTTAACTTATATTCCAAAAGTAATGAAAGTCAGTATATTATCTAATTAATTATTCTCTTGTTTTGGAAGAGTTGTTTCTTTTTAAACTTGAATAACTCCAAGATTAAAAGCTTTTTCAATAGGCGCATGGTTAGCGGCTTCAATACCCATGGAAATCCATTTTCTAGTGTCCAAAGGATCTATCACGGCATCTGTCCAAATTCTGGAAGCTGCATAATATGGAGAAATTTGTCGATCGTAACGCGCTTTAATTTTATCGAACATTTCTTTTTCAACTTCTGGTGTTATGGTTTCGCCTTTCTTTTTAAGCGAAGCGGTTTCTATTTGAAGCAATACTTTAGCAGCACTGTTACCGCTCATTACTGCAAGTTCGGCACTGGGCCAAGCAACAATCAATCGCGGATCGTATGCTTTTCCGCACATTGCATAATTTCCGGCGCCGTAACTGTTGCCAATCACAATCGTAAATTTTGGAACAACGCTGTTGCTAACGGCATTTACCATTTTTGCGCCATCCTTTATAATCCCGCCGTGCTCGCTTTTGCTGCCTACCATAAACCCGGTAACATCCTGTAAAAATACCAGCGGGATTTTCTTTTGGTTACAATTTGCAATAAATCGCGTTGCTTTATCAGCACTATCGCTATAAATCACGCCGCCAAATTGCATTTCGCTCGGCTTGGTTTTGGCTTTTGTAGTTTTTACCAAAGTACGCTGATTGGCAACAATTCCAACAGCCCAACCGTCAATGCGAGCATAGCCAGTAAGGATTGTTTGTCCATAGCCTTCTTTATATTCTTCAAAATCACTATTGTCCACGAGGCGTTTTATGATTTCGCGCATATCGTATTGCTCTGCGCGCGACTTTGGTAGAATTCCGTAAATATCTTCTTGTTTTTCCTTTGGATTTATAGCTTTTTCACGGTTGAAACCCGCTTTGTCAAAATCACCAATTTTGGAGACTATATTTTTTATTTTATCCAAAGCATCTTTATCGTCTTTCGCTTTATAATCGGTAACGCCACTAACTTCGCAATGCGTTGTCGCGCCGCCTAATTCTTCGTTATCAATGCTTTCGCCAATGGCGGCTTTTACCAAATAACTTCCAGCAAGAAAAATACTTCCGGTTTTGTCAACAATCAAAGCCTCGTCACTCATAATTGGAAGATACGCGCCGCCAGCAACGCAACTGCCCATCACCGCTGCAATCTGGGTGATGCCCATACTGCTCATTACGGCGTTATTCCTAAAAATCCTTCCGAAGTGTTCCTTATCGGGGAAAATTTCATCCTGCATAGGCAAATAAACGCCAGCGCTATCCACCAAATAAATTATAGGCAAACGGTTTTCAATGGAAATTTCCTGTGCACGAAGATTCTTTTTCGCAGTTATAGGAAACCAAGCGCCCGCTTTCACGGTAGCGTCATTCGCCACTACGATGCACTGTTTTCCTTTCACATAACCAATTTTTACAACCACACCACCACTGGGGGCACCGCCTTGTTCCTCATACATGTCATCGCCCGCAAAGGCGCCGATTTCAATACTTGGTTTTTTTTCGTCCAATAAATAGGCTATGCGCTCTCGGGCGGTAAGTTTGCCTTGGCTATGTTGTTTGTCAATACGTTTTTGCCCGCCGCCTAGTTTTATTTTTGCCAGTCTATTTCTTAAATCTGAAACCAGCAGTTTATTGTGATCTTCGTTTTTGTTGAAGTTTAAATCCATCTAAAAAGTATATTTGCGCTAAAATACAAAATGCTTCAAAGTTTTGGGTTGAAAGTTCAAAGTTTAAAGCTGATTTATTAAAACTATTAGCAATTTACTTTTCGCTAACTCCTTTTAAAAACTATGACATTTTGTTAACGAAAATCTATTTTATATTACCGATATTTGTTTTTGCTCGTAAATTTGCGACTTAAAAAAAAATCAACCAAACAGAAATAGATTATGGGAATGAATAAAAACACTGTACTTGCCTGGGCCACTTTTATTATGATTGTTGTAGGAGTCGTACTCATTGGGATGGGCGCCTTCCGCTATGACGATGTTGCTGGATGGGGGTTTGCTGCCGTAGGTATTGGCTTCTTCGCCATTGCTTGGGTTTTTAATGCTTTAAAAGGAAGGGTATAAAAACCAATTCTACAAAATAAAATTTTCTACAAAAACCTTAATTAATACTCGAAATGTCCGACGATAAAAAAGTAATCTTTTCAATGTCTGGGTTGACCAAAACCTATCAAAGCGCCCAGACTCCTGTACTTAAAAATATATATTTAAGCTTCTTTTACGGTGCCAAAATTGGTATTCTTGGTCTTAACGGAAGTGGTAAATCCACTTTATTGCGAATTATTGCTGGGGAAGAAAAAAACTATCAAGGCGATGTTGTTTTCGCACCAGGTTATACCGTTGGTTATCTGGAACAAGAACCTAAGCTGGATGAATCCAAAACTGTTTTGGAAGTAGTAAAGGAAGGCGTGCAGGAAGTAGTTGATATTCTTGACGAATACAACAAAATAAACGATATGTTCGGTTTGCCTGAGGTTTATGAAAACGCGGCAAAAATGGACGAATTGATGGAAAAGCAAGCCAAGCTCCAAGATAAAATTGATGCTACAAACGCTTGGGAATTGGACACTAAGCTTGAAATAGCGATGGACGCGCTGCGTACGCCCGAGCCAGATAAACTAATCAGCGTACTTTCTGGTGGTGAAAAAAGAAGGGTTGCGCTTTGCAGATTACTTCTTAAAGAACCAGATGTGTTGCTGCTTGATGAGCCAACAAACCACTTGGATGCCGAAAGTGTTCATTGGCTGGAACATCACCTTTCAGAATACAAAGGAACGGTGATTGCCGTAACCCACGATAGATATTTCTTGGACAACGTTGCAGGTTGGATTTTGGAATTGGACAGGGGAGAAGGAATTCCTTGGAAAGGAAACTATTCTTCTTGGCTTGATCAAAAATCAAAGCGATTGGCACAGGAACAAAAAACAGCTGGAAAACGTCAAAAAACTTTGGAGCGAGAGTTGGAATGGGTTCGTCAAGGTGCGAAAGGCCGACAAACAAAGCAAAAAGCTCGTTTGCAGAATTACGACAAGCTGTTGAGCCAAGACCAAAAACAATTGGACGAAAAACTGGAAATATACATCCCGAACGGACCGCGTTTGGGTACAAATGTTATTGAAGCCAAAGGTGTTTCAAAAGCATTTGGCGATAAACTGCTTTACGAGGATTTGAATTTCAAACTTCCCCAAGCAGGAATTGTTGGAATTATCGGTCCTAACGGTGCTGGTAAAACCACTATTTTCAAAATGATTATGGGCGAGGAAACGCCTGACAAAGGTACTTTTGAAGTTGGCGAGACTGCAAAAATCGCTTACGTTGACCAAGCGCATTCCAATATTAACCCAGATAAAACCATTTGGGAAAACTTCAGCGATAGTCAGGAATTGATTATGATGGGCGGACGGCAAGTGAACTCACGAGCATATTTGAGCCGTTTCAACTTTAGCGGAAGCGAGCAAAATAAAAAAGTTTCGATGCTTTCTGGTGGGGAACGAAACCGTTTGCATTTGGCGATGACTTTAAAAGAAGAAGGAAACGTGCTTTTGTTGGATGAGCCAACAAACGATTTGGACGTAAACACACTTCGTGCCTTAGAGGAAGGTTTGGAGAACTTTGCGGGATGTGCCGTGGTTATTAGCCACGACCGTTGGTTTTTAGATAGAATCTGTACGCATATTCTTTCTTTCGAAGGAAATAGTGAAGTGTATTATTTTGAGGGCGGTTTCAGTGATTACGAAGAAAATAAAAAGAAACGTTTGGGTGGCGATTTAATGCCGAAGCGAATCAAATACAAAAAATTGATACGATAAAATATGTGGAAAAATATATTGCTGCTTGCATTTTTAATAACCATTTCTTCCTGCGGAAGTAAAAAGACTGCTGTGAAATCTTCAAAGGATTCCAAAGAAGTTGTTTTGGGAAAAAGTGAGGCTGTTTCTTATAAAAGTTTAGGAAATGGGGTAGCTTCAATTTCATTGCAACTTTTTGAAAACAACACTTTCAAATTCGACTTTAAAAGTATTCCGCAGCCTGACACTGACGAAAAAACAATCACCATTTCAGAAAAGGGAACCTATACTTCTGATGGGAATTGGAAAACGTTAAATTTTAAGAAACCAAAGTTTTCATTGGCTGCAATTTTTGACGCCAACTATTCAGGGTCTGCAGATTTTAAGGTAATTGACGAAGAAAACGTGAAGATAAATACTGCAAAAAATGCTTTGCCCATTTGGGGCGTCGTTTGCGAGAAACAGTAAAAAGAAATATATAAAAAGCAAAAAAGCCCGATTCAGTTTTTGAATCGGGCTTTTTGTTTTAAAACTTTAAAATTATTTATTGATAATCAGCTTTTTGGTAACGGATTGCTTTCCAATATTCACTTTCACAAAATAAACTCCAGCAGCAATTCCATCGGTTTTTACTGTTATGGTTTTATTTGTTCCGAAATTTCCATTGAACAAACTTTTTATCTTTTTCCCCGAAATATCGTAAAGCTGAACCGTTCCTTCCTCAGAAAGATTTTGCGAAATAGTAAATTCTGAAGTAGCTGGATTTGGATAAATTTTAATTGAGTTTGAAGTCAATTCAGTATTGTCCACACTCAAAATATCACTTATATCATAACTGTGCATTCCTCTTCCAAAAGTTCCCGCATAAAGCGTTTGGGTTGGCTCGTGGAATTTTAAATCCATCACTACCGTAAGCGGCAGATTGTTTCCTAAAATGGTCCAGTTTGCACCGTCATCCTTGGAATACCACACGTTCAAATCTGTAGCAACAAAAAGAATATTTTCCGCAGGATACGTAATAATATCGTTCACCGGAATGTTTGGCAAATTTGAAGAAATATCTGTCCAATTCTGCCCGCCATCCGTAGTTTTAAAAACGCGAGGCGTATAATCTAAATATTTAAACCCGGAAACAGTAACATACGCAATCATATCATCACTTGGAACCATTGCGATAGAAGTGATGTATTGATCGGGAAGACCAGCACTTACATTTGTCCAAGTTGTTCCGCCGTCAAAAGTTACATTCACGTTCCCATCGTCGCTTCCAGTGTAAATAACGTCCAGATTATTATATGAAGCTGCAATTGCCGTAAGCGTTCCGAAAGCCAAAGAACCGCTTGGGTGAAGGCCGTCTGTTAAATCTGGGCTAATTGCGGTCCAAGAAACCGCTCTACTGGATGTGTATAATTTGTTGCTTCCGTAAAACATCATTTCTGGATTGAAAGGCGAAAGAATAACAGGAGTATTCCAATTTACACGATCGCTTCCACTTATACCGTTAGTTCCATTTTGAAAAGAGTTTCCGCCATTTGTTGATCGACGTAGATTTCCATATTGCGATTCGCCATAAACATAATTATTATCAATTGGGTCAACATTTACGTGAAAACCATCACCCCCAATAATAGAATTCCAATCATTTGCACTACCTGTGAGTGTGCGTATTGTATTGTTATCCTGAGTTCCACCATAAAGTCTTTCAGGATGCTGATAATCAACTTCTATGTTGTAGAATTGGGTAATCGGAAGATTTTCAAAATGCGTCCAACTGTTTCCGCCGTTATTGGAAATATATGCCCCACCATCGTTTCCGGCGAGCATAAAACTGCTATTTGTTCGTGAAAAATCTAACGCGTGATGATCAACGTGCATTCCGTTCAGCGTATTCCAAGACGAACCGCTATTGGTAGATTTCGCAATGTCGAATCCTACAATATAAACTTCGGATGAATTTGTTGGGTTTACGCGAACGTTTCCAAAGTACCAGCCAAAGTTTGCGTCTATCCCACTCAAAGCTCCTGCCGATGTTACTAAGGTCCAGTTATCGCCATTGTCTGTTGATTTGTAAAGGCCATTGAATTCATTGGTAATTTCATTAGTTGTGAAACGTGCATAAACCGTTGAAGGATCTGATTCTGAAACAGCAATACCAATACGTCCGGTTTGGACATTTGGAGCGGGAAGACCGTTGGCAGCACCAAGTTCAGTCCACGTTGTGCCACCATCCATAGAACGATGAATTGCTGAAGTTACTCCGCCATAATCCCGTTGCCAAGGTTTACGAGTACGCTCCCACATTGCTGCATAAATAATATTTGTATTTGCAACATTCATTGCAACATCAATTGCCGCGGTTGAGTCAGTTACAAATAATACCTTTTCCCAATTTGTTCCGCCATTGGTAGTTCTATAAATTCCTCTTTCCACATTTTTACCATATAATTCTCCGGTAGCTGCAGCAAAAACACGATCAGGATTTGTGGGATCAACTACAATGCGACCAATATGATTGCTTTCTGGCAGACCAACGTTTGTCCAAGTATCTCCCGCATCATTACTTCTATAAACTCCATCACCAAAGTAGGCGCCATCTGTTGCGCTTCCGTTGGCTTCGCCGGTTCCAGCATAAATTATTTGTGGGTTAGAAGGTGCTATTGCAATATCGCCGATAGAAGGCTTTGTTACTTCATCAAAAATAGGGGTCCAGTTTGCTCCGGCATCATAACTTCTGAAAATTCCTCCCGTTGCTGTGGCCACATAAAGATGATCATCGTTGTCGGGGGCGATGGCAACATCGGTAATGCGTCCTCCAGTGTTCAAAGGACCAATAAAAGTCCATTCCCCGGCTTGCTCGGGAGATCTATTGGCAAGAATTTGTTTTGATTGCAGAATGGCTTCTTTATAAGCTTCTTTGTTTATGTAGTTATTTGGATAAGCGCGTTGATTGTACATCCATTCTGCTGGATATTCCATCTTTCCAATTTCTTTTTCTTCGGAATTTTCTTCAGAATTGTTTTTGCATCCAATAAATAGTAGCGCGGAAAATGCTATAAGTGCAATTAAGTTAAGGCGTGGTTTGTAGTTTTTCATCAATGGCGTTTTAGAATTTGGGTTTTACAAGAATACACTTTAGTTCGTTATTGTAAATATCGTTATTATTTTTTCGGATACCAATCCAATTGAGTAACCTTAATATCTTGGTTTCCAGCTTCAACCAATGATTTGAATTTTGCAACATCGCTCAGACCTTCCGTACCTCTATAATGATAGGGATAAATAGTTTTTGGTTTGAATGCCAGCACGGCTTCGGCTGCTTTTTCAACGTTCATTGTATAGGGAAGGTTCATACAAATAAAGGCAATATCAATATTTTTAAGATTGCGCATTTCAGGTATATCTTCGGTGTCGCCGGAAATGTAAATACGCTTTCCATTTCTTTCAAGCACATACCCATTTCCTCTTCCTTTTTCGTGAAATTTCAATGCTTCAGGACGAAGATTGTACATTGGGATTGCCTCAATTGTCATTTCAAAATCGTTGGTAATTTCGCCATTATTAATAACCGATGTTTTATTTTGAAGACTTTCAGGCATTTTTTCAAAAACTGCTTTTGGGGCATATATTATGGTGCCATCATTAACAATTGATTCAAGAGTAGGAATATCCATATGGTCACCGTGGATGTCTGTAACCAAAACCATATCTGGCTCTGTATAATCGGAAAATGCTTCTTTTCCGCCCACAGGATCTACATAAATTATGGTTCCATCCCAATTGAGGGCCATGCTGGCGTGTTCTATAGGATTAATAATAAAACCATTTTCAGTTGCGGCTTCCCCCGCATCAACTTCCCCAAGCGGAGTATTGATTGTTGCTTTGGTTTCGGATTTTTCCGAAGTGTTTTTACAGGCTGTAAATACAATTGCTAGAATAAATAAAAAAGTAAGTTGTTTCATTTGATTTTTTTTTGAAGATACTAAGAAAGAAATAGTTGCTTAGTTTTTTTTGCATTTTTTTAAGAAATAACATCGCTGATCAAATAAGTAATCGCTTTCCCCACTTGATTCGTAAAAACTCCTGCCAATGGCGATCCTTCACAAATATGAAGATATTTAGCATTCTCAATTTTTGAAAAATAAGAAACAAACTGTCGGGCTTCGGTCAAAGTAAATCCGCTGGGAGTAATAGCACTGCTTCCCATAAATTCTATGGCGTCCATATCCAACTCAATTCCAAAATTTTCGTTGCAGCAGAAATTTTTGGCATCTTTTAATCCTTCGGAAAAAGTTAGTTTATGTTTCACTGAAATATCTTCAAAAAGATTGAAATTGACTCTGCGCGAATTTTTTTCAATTGAATTGAAAACCGCTTCCGAAGTATAATTTCTATGAAGTCCGAATACGAAATATTTTTTCAAATAACCATCCACGAAAGCATACGAAAACCCATTGCCGCTATGCCTATGTTCTAACGGACGAAAATCTGTATGTGCATCAAAATTGATGCAGTTTATTGGTTTTTGCAAAGCTTCGGAGGTGCCTTTTAAATTTCCAAAACTATTGTTGTGACCGCCGCCGATGATTATTGGGAATTTGCCAGCTTCAACAATTGCTTTTATGACTTCAGAAACTTTATGGTCAATTTGGGTAACTAATTCGCCTAGTTCTTCAGCATAATGATTTTCTTCTTTGGAGATGTTTTCTGCTTGCTTCATCTGAGTGTCGCAGTCTATTTCTCCCAAAAGAATCACATTTTCAGCATTGGTTAAATGGTTGTGCTGAATATTTAAAAGACTTCCCAAAGCGGCTTCCCAAGCTTTTGAGGTCCCTGGATTTCCGTAGTTTGCACGAACGCCAATATCTTCTGGAATTCCTAAAAGCACATATTTTGTTGAATTATTTTTTATATCTTCAAGTGTTTTAACGAAAGCTACTTTTTCACCAAATTTGGTTTCCCCAGCTCTTTTTTTTATAAAGGAAGCAATGTCTTTTTCGGAATAAATTTTCAAAAGACTCATTTTACTTCCTTGCCATTAATGATTACTGAATCGATCAAATTACTCCCAAAAGCATACGGCAAATAGCCATAGGACGGAACTGGTTTTGTAATGATGAGGTTGGCCTTTTTACCCCTTGTGATGCTGCCGTGAGTTTTGCTTAAACCCATTGCGTATGCACCGTTCACGGTTGCTGCGTTTATGGCTTCTTCTGGCGTGAGTCTCATTTTTATACAGGCTGTTGCAACTACAAAATTCATATTGCCGCTGGGCGTGGAACCTGGGTTGTAATCTGTGGCGAGGGCCAAAGGCAATCCGGCATCAATCATTTTTCTGCCCGGTGTGTATGGAATACTCAAAAAATAAGAGCAGGAGGGAAGTGCTACTGGCATAGTGTTCGAATTTTTGAGTGCTTCCAAATCTTCATCGGTTAAAACCTCTAAATGATCTACACTCAAAGCGTTGTGTTTTACTGCAGCTGCAATTCCGCCAATGCTGTTGAATTGATTAACGTGTACTTTCGGAATTAGGTTGTGTTTTTTCCCTTCGGAAAGAATCCGTTCCATATCCGCAACCGAAAAATAGCCTTCTTCACAGAAAATATCCACATATTCAGCTAGCTTTTCTTCGGCTATTTTAGGAAGCATTTCGTTGCATAACAAATCCAGATAACCATCTTTATTACCTTTATATTCTGTGGGAATTGCATGCGCACCCAAAAATGTGGTTTTGATGGTAATAGGATATTCTTCAGAAAGCTTTTTCGCCACCCGAAGCATTTTTAGTTCGGCTTCTGTTGTTAATCCATAGCCACTTTTTATTTCAATGGCACCCGTTCCGAGACGCATCACTTCTTCTAACCTTGAGGCGGATTGATGATATAAATCCTCTTCCGAAGTTTCTTGCAATTTTTTTGCACTGTTCACAATTCCACCACCTTTTTCAGCGATTTCTTGGTAGGTTAAACCGTTAATCCTATCTACAAATTCCTGTTCCCGATTTCCAGCATAAACAAGGTGGCTGTGGCTGTCGCACCACGCTGGCAGCACTATTTTTCCACTGCAATCCAAAGTTTTAAATCCTTGGTGTGGTCCCATTTTATCCATAGTTCCGTAATCTTCAATCACGCCATGGTTTATAAAAACCCAAGCGTTTTTTAATGTTGGGAGTTCTTTCATTTCTTCTCCGCTGAGTTTTGCGGGGCAGTTTTCACGGACTTGAAGCAATTCTTTTATGTGAGTTAACAGTAATTTCATTTTGAGAATTTAATAGCGATAATTTTTTATAAAGATAGGAAAAGTAAATCCCAATAATGAAATCCCAAATTCCAATTAAAAAGTAAATCCTAAAAAATCAATATCGAAAATATTTGCTTTAAAATTTCCAATCTGAGATTTATTTGGGATTTGGTTTTTGAAATTTGGGATTTTCTTCCCAGTTATTTATACCTTTAAGCACCTTGAAAAATTTTATAGAATGAAATCAAAAAATATAGGAATTAACACCATCTGTACACACATTGGCGAAGTAGAGGACAAGCAATTTAAAGGAGCTGTTTCGCCTTTGTATATGTCCAGCAGCTATGCTTATGAAGATGTTGATGTAAAGCGTTATCCGCGTTACTTCAATACGCCAAACCAAGAGGCGCTTTGTAAAAAAATAGCAATGCTTGAAAAAAGTGAAGCCGGACTTATCTTCGGAAGTGGAATGGCGGCCGTGAGCACCACAATGCTGGCGTTTTTGCATAAAGGCGATCACGTAGTACTTCCGCAGACTTTGTATGGTGGAACCTATAATTTCGTGGTTGAAGAGTTTCATAAATTCGGAATTGAATATTCTTTTGCTGAAGGTTTTTCTGAAGCTGATTTTTCTGAAAAAATTCAGAAGAACACCAAGGTTATCTTTGTAGAAACACCTTCCAACCCGCTGATGCGCATTACAGATTTGGAAATGATTTCGCGCATAGCAAAACAACGAGGTATTGTAACGATGATAGACAATACCTTTGCTTCCCCGGTAAATCAAACCCCGGCCGATTTCGGAATAGATATTATGATTCACAGCGCCACAAAATATATGGGTGGGCATAGTGATATTTTGGCGGGAGCGGTGGCCGCAAGTGAAGAACACATTAAAATAATCTGGAACCTTGCAAAAAACTTAGGTGGTAGCTTGAGTGATTATACAGTTTGGCTGTTGGAACGCAGCATGAAAACAATGGTTCTTCGCGTTAAAGCCCAAAACAAGAACGCCAAAAAAATGGCGAAATGGCTTGATAAACATCCGTTGGTTGAAAAAGTTTACTACCCAGGCCTAAAACGCCATCCCGATCACGAGCTTGCAAAAAAGCAAATGAACGGTTACACAGGAATGCTTTCTTTTGAAATAAATGAATCATTAAATGTTGGAGATTTTTTAAAAGCTTTGAAAATGATAAAACCATCAATGAGTTTGGCGGGAGTGGAATCTACCATACTTTCGCCTGCAAAAACTTCGCACGCTTTGCTTTCCGCTGAAGAAAGGAAACGCCAAAACATAAGTGATGGTTTGCTTCGTTTTTCAGTGGGAATTGAGGAAACGGAAGATATTATCGCCGATTTGGAAGGAGCTTTCCAAAAGATTTCAAAAATGCAAAAAATTTAAAATAGAAATATGAAGATTGATATACTTGCTATAGGCGCACACCCGGATGATGTCGAATTGGGATGTTCGGCAACTCTGGCAAAGGAAATAAGCAACGGAAAAAAAGTGGGGATTTTAGACCTTACACGAGGCGAACTTGGAACCCGAGGTACAGCTGAAATTCGCGATGAAGAAGCTGCAAATGCCGCTGAAATTTTAGGTGTAAAGTTTCGGCATAATCTTGAATTCTCCGATGGGTTTTTGGTAAATAATGCCGCATCCCAATTGGAAATAATTAAAATCATTAGAAAATACCAACCAGAAATAGTGCTTTGCAACGCCATTGACGACCGCCACATTGACCACGGAAAAGCCAGCAAACTTGCCAGCGATGCTTGTTTTTTAAGTGGTTTGCAAAAAATTGAAACCATACAGGACGGCAATCATCAAAAAGCTTGGCGTCCAAAACACGTTTACCATTATATTCAATGGAAAAATATTGAACCGGATTTTGTTGTAGATGTAACGGGTTTTTTGGAGAAAAAATTGGAAACGGTTTTTGCCTATAAAAGCCAATTTCACCAAAAAGAAGCCGATGAACCAGAAACGCCAATCTCCTCAACCAATTTTAGGGATAGTATAACGTACAGAGCACAGGATTTGGGAAGACTTATTGGTACAGAATACGGCGAAGGTTTTACAACGGAAAGATATCCTGCGGTAAATTCAATTTTCGATTTAATTTAATTTTCTTCAAAGTTAGTATTGCGCAACCGTTATAATTGATTTATATTTGCGTCCGCTTAGCGAAGTTGTGTTTTAAAACACAATAAATGGTGGTTGTAGCTCAGCTGGTTAGAGCGCTTGATTGTGGTTCAAGAGGTCGCCGGTTCGAAACCGGTCTTCCACCCGAAAATAAAAATCCTCCCTTTTTGGGGAGGATTTTTTCGTTTAAAACACTTCTTTGTTTTTAAATATTATAATTTATCAGCAGTAATTCTTTTATCGCGATTGGCAATTTCCCAAGCAGTGTAAAAAATTAACTGAGCCCTTTTTGCCATTAAATCATATTCAATTTTATCGGGTGTGTCAGTAATTTTATGGTAATCTTCATGAACGCCATTAAAATAAAAAATAATTGGCACGTTATTTTTTGCGAAGTTATAATGATCGCTTCTATAGTAAAAACGGTTTGGGTCGTTGGGATCGTCATATTTATAATCCAATTCCAAATTTGTGTACTTATTGTTAGCTTCAGTTGAAACGTCCTGTAATTCTTGGCTCAATTTGTTACTTCCTATTAAATAGATATAATTCGGATTGTCCTTTTTCTCGGGGTCAATTCGGCCAATCATATCTATGTTAAGATCACAAACAGTATTTTCCAATGGGAAAATTGGGTTTTCAGTATAATATCTTGAGCCGTATAGGCCAATTTCTTCACCAGTAACATGTAAAAATAAAATAGAGCGTTTTGGTCCATTGCCGTCTTTTACAGCTTGCTGAAAGGCTTGGGCAATTTCCAAAATTGAAACTGTTCCACTCCCGTCATCATCGGCGCCATTAAAAACATTTCCGTCTTTATCTGTCCCCACATGATCCAAATGTGCTGAAATTATTACAATCTCATCAGGTTTTTCAGAGCCTTTAATAAATGCCAATACATTTTCTGATGGTTGAGGATCTCTTCTTGCTGCAAAAAAACTGACAGGAATGTTCTGAAAATAATTATCCGTTTCCGGAGCTGGTTTGATACCTTCTTTTATATAAAAATCACGTATATAATTGGCGGCCATATGCTGGCCCTTAGTACCTGTCATTCGCCCCTCCATTTCATCACCTGCATAAATGTATAAATGTTTTTTAAGATCCTGTGCCGTTATTGTATTGGCGTATTCAACGATTTTCTCCTTCGGATCGACAGTTTTTTGTGTGGAATTACAGGAAAAAACTAAAGATGAAAAAGCGGCAATAAATAAAATTTTCATAAATGAATTAAATGAGGTTAATCAAAAGAAGTAAGTTCGTAATCATTTGGTGACAAGCCACCTTCGCCAACTTTTTTATATTTTAAAGTATAAGTTTTTAAAATTTCTTTACCGTCCTTGTCTTGTGATTTTACGGTAACCTTTACAATATAACTTATTCCGATGGAGGCTTCTCCTGTTTCAGTCAACTCTATATTCTCATCAATAAACTTTGTGCCTTCGGGAAGTTGCAGTTTTTCAATGGCATCCTTTTTGGCGAGTTCGCGAACTACCGTTTCCTGTTTGTTTTCTGTGGAACAAGATACCACAAGAAAAGCTATTAATATGAATGCTAATTTTCGCATAATTAATTATTTAAAATTTAAAGATTGACTGGTAAAGATAAAATAAGTAGAATGTCTTAATGCAAAAGTTTTGTGAAAAATATAAGTGTGAATATTATGCATTAAAAATTTTTAAAATATACTATTCTTATATTTGTAAAAAAAAAGAAAAACAATGAAGGTAGAACAAATTTATACTGGTTGCCTTTCCCAAGGTGCATACTACATAGAAAGTAACGGGGAATCTGCAATTATTGACCCATTAAGGGAAACAAAACCTTATTTAGAGCGCGCAAAAAACGACAACGCTACCATTAAATATATTTTTGAAACCCATTTTCACGCTGATTTTGTGAGCGGACATATAACACTTGCCCAACAAACAGGAGCTTCAATTGTTTATGGTCCACACGCCAATCCATCTTTTGATGCATTATTGGCTAAGGATGAAGAAGTTTATAAGTTGGGTGATGTTACTATTACTGCAATTCACACACCCGGTCACACCATGGAAAGCACAACATATTTGTTGAAAGATGAAAATGGGAAGGATTATGCAATTTTCAGCGGTGATACCTTGTTTTTAGGAGATGTGGGCCGTCCAGATCTTGCACAAAAGTCGAATGAAATTACACAGGAAGATCTTGCAGGAATATTGTTTGACAGCCTTCGGAACAAAATAATGCCTTTGGCTGATGATGTTATTGTCTATCCGGCACACGGAGCTGGCTCTGCCTGTGGAAAGAATATGATGAAAGAAACCGTTGACACTTTGGGAAACCAAAAGAAAATGAACTATGCTCTTCGTGCAGATATGACCCGCGAGGAATTTATAAAGGAAGTAACCGATGGTTTGGCTCCGCCACCTTTATATTTTCCAATGAATGTGAAAATGAATAGAGAAGGTTATACAAACTTTGATGAAGTAATGGCACAAGGAACCACTCCATTGGATCCAAACACTTTTGAGAGAATGGCAAATGAAACTGGCGCCATTGTTCTAGACGTACGCAATCAAATTGAATATATAGATGGCCACATTCCGCGTTCTATTTTTATTGGTCTTGATGGCGGTTTCGCCCCATGGGTAGGCGCACTGCTGGCAGATGTTGAACAAGAAATACTCTTGGTAGTTTCTCCTGGAAGAGAAGAAGAAGCGGTAACCCGTTTATCGAGAGTTGGGTTTGACAGAACTTTAGGATATTTAAGTGGGGGAATTGAATCCTGGAAAAACGCAGGTAAGGAAATTGATACCTTAGAATCGGTTTCTGCGGAAGCATTTAAGGAAGAATTGGAAAAAAACGTTCCGGTTTTTGATGTCCGCAACGATGGAGAATATAAAGGAGCGCATATTCCAGAGGCAAAACATGCGCCTCTTGGATTTTTAAATGATTATTTAAATGATTTTCCTGCTAACGAAAAATGCTACATACATTGTGCTGGCGGTTATCGCTCGGTTATCGCTGCTTCCATTTTGAAAAGCCGCGGAATTCATAATGTCGTTGATGTTGCCGGAGGTTTTGCGGCCATTAAAAATGCAGGCATTCCCGTTGAAAATTAATGATAATTTAACCTCATTTGGTTTTTATGTAAGTGTGCTATAAATTATATTTGACCTTTAAAAATTTATTAAAAACCATTATGAATTTCCCTCCATTAAGGTGGAATATTAACTAACCGAAGATGTGTCTTGGCATTCAAACTGATTGGTGAGACACATTTTCTTTTTAAAACAATTACTTTATACTTATGAAAAAAATTACATTAACACTTTTATTATTTTCAGCAGTTTTGTTTGCACAAGCTCAAACTGTTTTTATTAACGAATTACATTACGACAACACAGGCGGAGATGTGGATGAGGGCTTTGAAATAGCAGGACCATCAGGCACAGATTTAACAGGCTGGAAGGTTGAGCTTTACAACGGTTCAAACGGTACAGACTACGGAACTATAAATTTATCCGGAACAATTCCAGACGAAGGAGCTGGATTTGGAGCTGTTAGTTTTTTAGCTTCAGGAATCCAAAACGGAGCTCCTGACGGGTTGGCATTAATAGATGCCACCAATACTGTAATCCAATTTTTGAGCTATGAAGGTTCCTTTACAGCTACTTCGGGAACTGCAAACGGAATGACCTCAACAGATATTGGAGTGTCTGAGCCGAGTTCTTCTCCCATTGGTGAATCATTACAGCTTATAGGAACAGGTAGTTTGTACGGTGATTTTACATGGAGTGGTCCAACTGCTGCTTCATCAGGACTTATTAATACGGGACAAACTTTTGTGGGCTCTGGTTCCGGCTCAAGTCCAACTATAACTTGTCCGGCTGATATTACAGTAAACAATGCAGCTGGAACATGCGGTGCGGAAGTAAGCTTTACTGGTTTTGCGATGGATGCTGAAGATGGAAATATTTCTTCATCAATTATTGCTACGCCTGCAAGTGGAAGTACATTTCCAGTTGGGGTCAATACAGTAACGCTTTCCGTAACAGATAGCGATAATAACACCTCTACGTGTCAATTTACGATTACTGTTGTTGATAATGAAGCGCCTATTGCTATTTGTCAAAATATTATAATAGAGTTGGATCCGATAACAGGAACTGCAACTATTGACCCAACTGAAGTAGATAACGGTTCTTCAGACCTTTGTGGTGCTGTTTCTTTAAGTCTGGATATTTCAATGTTTGATTGTACAATGACTGGATCTAACAACATAGTGCTCACAGTTACTGACGATGCCGGAAATTCATCAACTTGCACTGCCACTGTTACAGTTCAGGACACTACTGCCCCTATAATTACTTGCTTGGGCGAAGCATCTGGACCATCTGTATTTATCAATGAGATACATTATGATAATGCAGGAGCTGATGAAGGTGAAGCTATAGAAATTGCCGGCCCTTCAGGTACGAATTTGAGTACATACTCAATAGTTCTTTATAACGGAAATGGAGGTACTGAATACAACACTGTTAATTTAAGTGGAACCATTGATGATGAAGGCAATGGTTTTGGCGCTGTTAACTTTGAAATAGCAGACATTCAAAATGGTTCGCCTGACGGTATCGCTTTGGTGAATAATGGAAATGTTATTCAGTTTTTGAGCTACGAAGGTAGTTTTACCGCGGTTGATGGTGTGGCAAGTGGTCTTACATCTATAGACATAGGTGTTTCAGAAGCTAGTGGAACTCCTGTAGGAGAATCATTACAATTAAATGGAACAGGTACTTACTATGCTGATTTTATTTGGAACGCACCAACAGCAGCTACACCTGGAACAATTAACGTAGGACAGATTTATGTTGCACCAACTACTTCTGCAATCGATGTTTATCTGGACGCAAACGGAATGGCGAGTATTGACCCAAACACCCTTTTACAGAGCGTAACGGAAGCTTGCGGTTATACCACTACAGTGAATGGCAATACCACTGCTGATTTTACTTGTGCAGACTTAGGAGAAAGCCTTGTTGAAGTGACGGTTACCGATGACAGTGGAAACGTTTCTACTTGCACCGCTACTGTGAATATTATAGACAACATAGCACCCGTAATTACCTGTGGAGCCACAAATACCTTTTCCGAAACAGAAGATTTTGAAGGTTCTACTCTTCCAAACGGTTGGACAACTGAAATCTTGGCCGGAAATGCAGATTGGGCTTTTGGCTCAGGAGCTATGCCTAACGGCGACGATTTCGCTACCAACGCAGCAATCTTTAATGATGATGCAGCTGGTATTGGCCAGACCAATAAAGTAGTGCTGTCTTCCCCGGTATATGACCTTACGGATGCAACAACAGCAAACGTTGGCTATGATGTTGCCTTTCAGGAATCTGGAGACCAAATATTTACTGTTGAGGTATATGATGGCTCAGCTTGGCAACAAATTGCACTTTACGATGCCGATTTGGTCCCAAACATCCAAACAGAATTAATTGACGTTACCGCATATGCTAATGCAGCGTTTCAGGTTCGTTACACTTATGACGATCTTGGCGGCTGGGGCTGGGCTGCCGGTGTAGATAATTTTGATCTTAGCTATGAGCTTTCAGGAACAGGTAACATTGTAGAAATTGAACTAGGTCCTAATGGCACTACAACTGTTGATCCTTATAGCTTACTTTCAAATATAGATGAAGCTTGCGGAATTGACACAATCGCGGTCGATGTTCCAACGGTTGACTGTTCAGATATTGGAACAACTTTAATGATAACTGTATTCGTAAGTGACGCCAGTGGTAATATAGCTTCATGTGTTGCAGAAGTAAACGTTGTGGATAACCTTGGTCCAGAACTTACTTGCCCAGCAGATCAAACTGTTGATCCGGGAGCTGGTAACCTATTCTACATCCTGCCAGATTACTTCGCTACCGGCGAGGCAATTGCAGATGACAACTGTACAGATCCTGTAACCATCCTATCTCAAGATCCTGCTCCAGGCACTCCATTGTCTGATGGCACTTACACCATCACAATGACAGCTACTGACGAGTATGGAAATGTTTCAACTTGTACGTTTGAACTTACTGTTCTAACTACTATTGGAGTAGATGAAAACTCATTGGACAAAGGTTTGGCATTATACCCTAACCCAGCGGACAATGTGGTTAACCTTGTGAACAAGACAAACATTTCTCTTGAGAAAATGATGATCTATGACATAAACGGAAAACTTGTAATCCAGACAGACCTTCGCACTATGCAAGGTGTGAAAGCAGTAGATGTTTCATCACTTGCTTCTGGAGTTTATATGGTACAGATTATTGGTGACAGTGCAAGCACTGTGAAACGCTTGATAAAAGAGTAATCACCAAATAACCAACCAAAAAAGGAAACCCCTTCAGCTTTTGCTGAAGGGGTTTTTTTAAAATTAATTACTTATGAAATTAATCATCGGCCAAATCCTCTAAAGTTTTTACCCTATTCAGGGTGTTGTGAATCTCTGATGCTTGTTTTTGAATAACATTGGAAATGTTTGGTGGGAAATTTTCACTTTTAAGTTTATTGCTGTATTCTTCCCAACTTGCTTTTTCACCTCTAATACATTCCTCAAGTACGGCCTCATCTTCATTACCAGATAAAGCACTTTTAATATCTATCCAAGTGCGGTGAAGATCTCCAGTAAAGCTTCCACTTTCTTTTGGCTCTTCATTTAAATTTTTAATTTCCTGCGTAAGTTCATTCGTAAAACGGCTTCTTTGCGCAGCCTGATGTTGAAGAAAAGTTTTCAATCTTGGGTTTTTTGCATCTTCCATTGCCTTTTTAAACCCTTTTTGAGCATCATAATTTTTCTCCAAAAGTTCCTGTAAATTATCCACTAATTTCTCGTGGTTCTGTTCTTTTGCTTTTTCGAGTGTAGTTTTCATAGTTTATTTGTTTTAGTTTTTATTTAAAATTATTCATTCTCACGATAAAACAATCTTAGCAATTTCACAATTGAGAAGTGTTTAACGCTTGATGTTAAAGGATTTTAAGGTTTATAGAAAAGAAAATCTATAAATAAATATTAAAGAGTATAGCTTCAGCCTATTGTTTGACTAACTTTCAAAGAAAAAGAAAGATTATGGATATCCGTTCAAACGAACCTTATTGGTTAATTAAAAATGCCCTTCCACAAAGCTATCCTTCGCTTACAAAAACTATTTCAGCAGACATTTTAATTATTGGAGCGGGAATAACGGGCGCACTTATGGCCTATAAACTTATAGGTGAAGGAAAAAAAATCGTGATGGTTGACCGAAGGGATATTTGCAACGGCAGCACGGCGGCAAGCACCTCAATGCTTCAATATGAAATTGATGTGCCTTTGCATAAGTTAATAGAACAAGTGGGCATAACCTGCGCCGTTTCCAGTTATCAAAATTGTGAAAATGCCATAAAGGAAATAAGAAAAATTGCTACTTCAGTTGGAAGTAAATGTGGGTTTAAATATATGAAAAGTGTATATTTTACTTCTACTAAGAAGGATTTAGAATTTTTAAAGAATGAATTCAAAGCAAGACAGGAACACGGTTTTGACGTAAAATGGCTTTCCAAGGAAGAACTTGAAAAAATTGGTTTAAAAGCCTATGGCGCCATAGAATCAAAGTCCGGAGCGGTGATGGATGTATATACACTGGCAAATGATATTTTGAAATACTGCAGTAAAAAAGGATTGGAGATTTATGACAGAACTTCTGTGGAGGAAATAAAAACCAAAAATGACAAAACCGTTGCCAAAACAAAAGATGGTTTCACAATTGAAGTTGATCACGTTGTGCACTGTACCGGGTATGAGAGTACCGAAACCGTGAAAGAGGATATTGTAAAGCTCAAAAGCACGTTTGCCTTGGCTTCCGAAGCTTTTGAGACCATTCCCAAAGCTTTTAAAGAGCGTATTTATTGGAATACGGATGCGCCCTATTTATATTTTAGAAGTACGGACGACAACCGGATTGTGATGGGCGGCGGCGATAGGGATTTTAAAAACGCGATGCGCCGCGATGCATTACTTCCGAAAAAGGAAAAAGATTTGACAAAAAGCTTTAAAAAATGTTTTCCCGAAATTGAATTCATTGCAGATTATTCCTGGGCGGGAACCTTTGGGGAAACAAAGGACGGTTTGCCGTATTTTGGAAAACCCGATGCTGAAAAGAACGAACATTATATTTTAGGTTTTGGCGGAAATGGCATTACCTTCAGCGTTATGGGGATGGATGCCATTGTTCATTCAATCAATAAAACACCGCATCCGTATTTGGAGTATTATAAATTCAGAAGGTAATTTTTTAAAAACATATAAAAATTAAAATTATGGAAAAATGGTTTGAAGCATCAACAACTTCACTGATTGCGATTGTATTGACGGCAATTGGAATCTATTTTGCCACAATTATATTTACAAGGCTTGCTGGCAAGCGCAGTTTTTCGAAAATGAGCAGTTTTGATTTTGCTATGACAGTAGCCATTGGTTCAATAATCGCCACAACGGTTTTATCGAAATCGGTTAGTTTGTTGCAGGGAGTTATAGGGTTGGCAGCTGTTTATATTCTTCAAGTTTTAGTGGCAATTCTTCGAAAACTCGAAATAGTCCAAAAATTAATCGACAACAAACCTTTGCTGTTAATGGATGGCGAAGAAATACTGCAAGAAAACCTAAAAAAGACGCGTGTTACTGAATCAGATTTACGATCAAAGCTTCGTGAGGCCAATGTTTTGGAACTTTCACAAGTACGAGCGGTAATATTTGAATCTACGGGTGATATTGCAGTGCTTCACAGTAAAGATGAAAATGTAAAAGTGGAAGATTGGTTGTTGAAAGGAGTAGAGCGATAGATTTTTATTTTTTTTTAAGTTTAGCTTCAATTTCTTTCGTTCTAAATTTTACAATATCATGAATCAGTTTCCAGGGAATTTCTTCACTAATAGGAAATTGAATGGAGCCTTTTCCGGTTTTGTAATTTAAAAGCTCTTTCTTAAAAGCCTCGTTTCCTGACGGAAGTGCATAGAAGCCAATATGGTTTTTATATGCGGCAAAATAAACCAAGGGCTTGCCATTCAGTTTAAAAGCTGGCATTCTATAGCTTATGGACTCAATTGCATTTGGTGCAGTTTTTAATACGGTTTCACGAATTTTTTTAAGAATAATTTGCACATCCTTTGGAAATTGTAAAATGTATTCCTCCGTATTTTTATAGTTTTTGGCTTCCATATTTATCAATCTTTAAAATGCAATCCCTTTTTATTAAGTAGAGTTTTCAATTTAATTATCCCACTTTTACCCATTCCATGAAAACTTAAAATTTCTTTTTCTGAAAAGGTAGCGAGCTCTTCCAAGGTATTAATTTTATTGTCTTCCAAAGCTCTTCTGGCTGGTGCGGCAATTTCAGAAAGAAATCCCTCATCAGGTTTGCGCTGCTTTTCACAAATTGGGCAAATGGGACATTCACTGGATTTATAATAAACGTGTCCATTTTCACAAGTTGTTTTTGTTGGTTTCGAAGAGCCCATTTTTAGAATTTCGATTTTATTTTGGCATCTTTTCCATGTCCATAAAAAGCATATTCCAACGGTGACCATCCAAATCACTAAAAGCAAAACCATACATCCAACCCTGTATTGCTTGAGGTTCACTGAAAACATTTCCTCCAGCATTTTTTACTTTTTCGGCCATTTCATCCACTTCTTTTTTGCTTTCAGCATCAAAGGAAATCATTAATTCGGTAACTTTTGATGCGTCAGAAATAGGGTTCTGTATTACATTTTCAAACATTTTTTCCTCAAAAAACATAATCGGCATGCTTGCTTTGCCAACTACAAGTGCTGTCATGGTTTCGGTTTCACGCTCGGTTTTGAAAGAAAAACCTATTTCAGTAAAAAACTTTTTAGATCGCTTCAAATCTTTAATGGGAAGGTTGATCCAATATTCTTTTGTCATAATTATATATCTTTTGAAATTGATTTTTTGTTTGAATAAATTTTGTGGTAATACACATATGAAACAATTAAAACAGCGAAAACAATCAAAGGGAAGATGCTGTTAAATGTAAATCCGTCTACCGCTGTGTGACTGATGCTGGCAAAGATAAAGTCGAATGCAAAACCGGCATAAGCCCATTCTTTTACTCTTTTTGGCAACTGTGGAATTATCAAAATTAAGGAACCGAGCACCTTAAAAACAACCAATGCATTCCCAAAGTATTCCGGATACCCCAAATGCCGAATACCTTCCTTGGCAAGTTCGGTCTGTGAAGTAAACGCAGGCATAACTCCTTCAAAAAGAAATATGAGGATGGTTGCGGTCCAAAATATTATTTTGTCTTTTTTCATAATTTTAAATTTAAATTAAGTCAGTTAAGTTTTTTAAGTTTTAGGTAATTAAAATTATTTTCAATTTGTTCAATAATTATTGATTCCGCACCATGCAATTCACATCGTTATCATTAAAATACCATTCCACACAAGCGCCATTTGGATCTATTTTCGGATTTAAAAGCAATATTTTGAACGCTTTTTCTATTGCAACAATATCGTCTTTGTAATTTGGAACAGTTATGTAGTTATAAATGCCTTTTTTTAAAAGATAGGTTTTAAGCCCCAATGCAGCCGCTTCCCCATCATAATTTTGCGTAACAGCGGCTTTGTATTGAATTTTTCCAGAACTGTCCGAGAAAGAGATTCCGAAATAATCCCTTCCTTTTTTTTCCGTTACCAATGTGTGCAATTCTTGGTGGGCATTCAGAATGTCATCCGGAAAGGATATTGCTGAAATATACATCAACATTTTATTTTCCCTAAAATTGAGTTGATACATTGCTAAAGTTATTTTATTGTTTTCTACAAATTTAGCTGTGTTAATTAAAGGAAATAGGGTGTAAATACGTCAATATCAAGGGGAATTTGCGACATAAAAAAAGCCCAATCAAAAAATGATTGTGCCATCAAAATATGATGTTTAATTAATTTTCATCACATCTTATTTCTTCCAAAGGCATTTTATCATTAAGAGTAAATTTTGAATTGTTTTTAAACTTCATCTTTCCATTTACTTCTTCCACTTCGCTAAAACCTTCTATAAGATTATTTCCTTTTTTTACAAACATAATTTCGCGAACAGAAACTGTTCCTTCAGAACCAAAAGTGTAATCTGCAAAAAGGGTGTCGCCAACCATTTTTCCTTCAAAAGTTCCATCGTTTTTGTCTTTCTCAAAGTAGTTGTAGCTCAAGGTTCCTGCAACTTCTTCGTTCATTTTTTCCATTTGAAGCAACACCGTGTCTTTTTCGGAAGCGTAACGATAACATCCTATTTCAGGGGAATTCACATCACTCTCCATAATATCAGTTTCATCGGGGGCAATAATTTCAATTTCCTCTTTCTTGGTTTCATTTTTACATGAAGAAATTATAATAGAGGTAAGGGCTGTAAAAATTAAAAGATAATTTTTCATAGGATTGATTTTTATTTTTTGGATGGATTTGTTACTATATAAAGCTATAAAAATATTGCACTTTGCCGATATTGCTTATAGTTATTTTAACAGAAATTCTACTGTCCTTGGGGAATCTTTTTCAATATTTTTCGCGCCCTTGCTTGGTAGCCGGCACTTTTATTTGGTGCATTTTCAGTGAGTATATTCCGTAATTCGGGATAAACCCAATTCCGCTTTTTATCTTGTCCCAAATAATAAAGAGCGCTCATTGCTGGGGCTTGACAGGCAACTTTTTGATCGGTAATTAGCCAATCAAAACAGCACTCGGTCATTATTTTGCGTTCATCCTCACTCAAAATATTTCGAAAATAGACGTATTTAAGCATATAGTGTTCATAGCATAGCATTTCGCAAATTTTTGCGCAAGAGCGTAGTGCCGAATCATTTTTTATATTTGGCAATCTTTCAAAAAAGATATGCATATATTTAAAGAAAAGTTGAGGTTTCCATTCACAAATAATTTCCAACACCCAAGCGGAATTTACCAGTAAGTCGCTTTCTTCCGTAAAACCCCACTGAAGGGTTTCGCGCACATAATGGGGTTTTTTAACAATCCAAGAAGCAGCCTCCTGTCTCTTTTTTTTACTGCTGTCAACCTCCATCAATTTTTCTTTTAAATCTTCGGGAAGCATAATTTTTTACTTTAAAAGTTCAACAACCTTTGGAATTCCTGTTGAAGCGTTTTCAGCAAAAACAGTTATTCTTTTGTTTTCTGAAATGGAAGGTTTGGGGTCTACAAAATAAATGTGTGCATCACTCTTTGCATATTGAATCAAACCCGCTGCGGGATAGACTTGCATTGAAGTTCCAACAATTATAATTACATCTGCTTTTTCTACAACTTCTACTGCAACTTCTATCATAGGAACCATCTCGCCAAACCAAACAATATGTGGGCGCAGTTGATGGTTGTGTTCGCAGAAATCACCTAAATTTAAATCCTTTTTCCAGTCCAAAACCAAGTCTTCATCAAAAGTGCTTCTCACTTTTAAAAGTTCTCCGTGAAGGTGGATAACATTAGTGCTTCCCGCGCGTTCGTGCAGATCGTCAACGTTTTGGGTGATGATTGTAAGCTCATGTTTTTTTTCAAGTTCTGCCAAAGCTATGTGTGCGGCATTAGGCTGAACCGCTAAAAGTTGTCTTCGGCGTTGGTTGTAAAAATCCAATACCACAGCAGGATTGCGTTGAAAACCTTCGGGCGAGGCAACTTCCATCACATCGTGGCCTTCCCAAAGACCATCGCTGTCCCTAAAAGTTTTTATTCCGCTTTCCGCGCTTACTCCAGCGCCTGTCAATACTGCTATTTTCATTTAGAGAAATTAAATTTTACAGTGCCAACTGCCACTGCCAACTGATTACTAATAGTTATCTTCGCTTAAAATTAATTATTTTCTTTGGATTCAGCATTATTAAAATATCTTCAAGGCTATCTAACAGAACGTAGAAAAAACCTCTTTCAAAAAGTACTTTCTGAACGTACGCGGCATTTCACAGTTGTTACCGAAGACGTTTACCAACTTCACAATACAAGCGCAGTTATGCGAACTTGCGATGTTTTTGGTATTCAGGATTTGCATGTGGTGGAGGAGAAGGTGAGCAAGCGAATAGACAAGGAAATTGCGATGGGCGCACAAAAATGGGTTGATTTTAAAAGGTATAGTTCCATAAAAGATTGTATTTCAACTTTGAAAAACTCAGGCTATCAAATAATTGCGACTACTCCACACGATAATTCCACAATGCTACACGAGTTTGATGCATCAAAAAAAAGTGCTTTTTTCTTCGGAAAAGAGAGCGATGGTTTGAGTGATGTAGTTATGAATTCGGCTGATGGTTTTTTGAAAATTCCAATGTACGGGTTTACGGAGAGTTTGAATATTTCAGTTTCCGCAGCGATTATTTTGCAAAGTGTGGTTTCAAAAATGAAACAGAGTGATGTAGCTTGGCAACTTTCCGAAACAGAAAAACTTGAGATTGAAATGCAGTGGTTAAAGAAAACGATTAAAGCTTCGGATGAGATTATTGAGAGGTATTATCTTGAAAATTCCAAATCTCAAATTCCAAATTCCAAATAAAAAGTTCAATATTCAAAAATCGTAAATCGTAAATCGTAAATCAAAATGAAACTCGTCTTCGCCACCCACAACAAAAATAAATTCACAGAAGTAAAAGCAATGCTCCCGCATCACATTGAATTACTTAGTCTAGACGATATCGGCTGCAATGAAGACATTGAAGAAACTGCAGACACCATTGAGGGCAACGCAATTTTAAAAGCAAACTACGTTCGCGATAATTATAACTTAGATTGCTTTGCTGACGACACTGGTTTGGAAGTTAAATCCTTAAACAACGAACCTGGCGTTTACAGCGCCCGATATGCTGGAGTTTCGCACGATTCAAATGCAAATATTCAAAAATTGCTAAAAAATCTTAAAGAAAAAGAAGATAGGAGTGCACGTTTCAAAACAGCAATTGCGCTAAATATGGAACACGAAGAAATTATGTTTCTCGGAATTTGCGAGGGTGAAATAATTAATGAACTCCGCGGCGACTCAGGCTTTGGCTACGACCCAATTTTCCAACCAAATGGCTTTAACAAAACTTTTGCGGAAATGACACTTCAGCAAAAAAGTGAAATTGGCCACCGCGGAAAAGCAATGCGCCAATTGATTGATTATCTTTCTAAATAAGTTGCAGTATGTAGTGCCAGTTTTCAGTATATCAAAAAAAACTGCCAACTGTAACTGAATACTGAAAACTTTAAGTTACTTTTGCGCCCTTGAAAAATCAATTGTAAATAACCTTTGGTTTTCAAGAAAAATCCTCAGGGTGAGGAGTGTTAGAGTGAAGCTGTCCGTTTTTTATATGTCCAGTAGCTTCCCATTAGCACACATATAAAAACTTTATTACATAAAATGACAGCATTTAAAGCACTCGGCTTGGAAGAAAATCTTCTAAAAGCCATCGCCGACATGGGTTTTGAAACCCCTTCGGAAGTACAAGAAAAAGCAATCCCAATTCTTTTAGAGCGCGAAACCGACATGGTTTCCTTAGCACAGACAGGAACTGGTAAAACCGCAGCATTTGGTTTCCCAATGTTGCAAAAAATTGACGTTAAGAGTCGTACAACGCAAGGTCTTATTCTTTCGCCAACGCGCGAACTTTGCCTTCAAATCACAAACGAAATGATTGCTTACGGCAAGTATATGCCCGGGCTAAACGTGACCGCAGTTTATGGTGGTGCGAGTATTACAGACCAAGCACGACAGATTAAAAAAGGTTCTCAGATTATTGTTGCAACGCCAGGCCGTATGAAAGATATGATCGGTCGTGGCTTGATTGATATTTCAAAAATTGAATATTGCGTGCTTGATGAAGCCGATGAAATGCTCAACATGGGCTTTTATGAAGACATTACCGAAATCCTTTCACACTCGCCAAAAGAGAAAAGCACTTGGCTTTTTAGTGCAACGATGCCGAAAGAAGTTTCTACCATCGCTAAAAAGTTTATGCATACCCCAGTTGAAATCACTGTGGGAACAAAAAACGTAGGTTCAGACCAAGTTTCACACGAATATTATTTAGTAAACGCACGTGATCGTTACAATGCGTTGAAGCGTTTAGCTGATGCAAACCCAGAAATCTTTTCTGTAGTTTTCTGTAGAACAAAACGCGATACCCAAAAAGTTGCGGAACAGTTAATCGAAGACGGTTACAACGCAGCAGCGCTTCACGGAGATTTAAGTCAAAATCAGAGAGATTTGGTTATGAAATCCTTCCGTGCGCGCCAAATACAAATGCTTGTTGCAACTGATGTTGCCGCTCGTGGAATTGATGTGGACGATATTACCCACGTAATAAACTACCAATTGCCAGACGAAATTGAAACCTACACCCACCGAAGCGGCCGTACAGGTCGTGCAGGAAAAACTGGGATTTCAATGGTTATCGTTTCAAAAAGTGAAGTGCGAAAAATTCACACTATTGAAAAGATGATTCAAAAGAAATTTATTTCAAAGGAAATTCCTTCGGGAATGGAAATCTGTGAAGTGCAAATGTTCCACTTGGCAAACAATATTAAAGACACCAAAATAAACCACGAAATAGATGCTTATCTTCCGAATATAAACGAGGTATTGGCAGATTTTTCGAAAGAGGAATTAATCAAAAAAGTATTCTCGGTTGAATTTACACGTTTCTTGAATTACTACAAAAACAGTAAAGATCTCAACATTGGCGGGGAACGCAATTTTTCTGACGAAGAAGCAAAAGACAGCACACGTTACTTTATTAACATTGGAAATAAAGACGATTTCGATTGGATGAGTCTGAAGGATTTTCTTCGCGATTTGTTGCAACTTGGAAAAGATGATGTTTATAAAGTTGACGTAAAAGACAGTTTTTCTTTCTTCAATACCGATACTACGCACCAAGAATTGGTGATGGGCATTTTCAAGGATTTTAAACTTGACGGAAGACAAATCAATATCGAAATTTCCAAAGACACAGGCCGCAGCAAAGGAAGAAGTGGCGGCGGTGGCGGTGGACGTGACCGTGGCAAAAGAAGAGGCGACAGAAACGACCGTGGAGATAGAGGTGGAAACCGTGGAGACCGTGGCGAACGCAAAGGAAGTTTTAAAAAACGCAGTGGTGGTTCTAGCAGTAGCGACAAACCAGCTTTCAAAGGCAAAAGCCGCAGAGGCAGTGAACGCCCAGAGACAAAAGGTACTGGTGGCAGACGCCGAAGAAAAGATTAATGGGTTGAGAAGTTGATAAGTTTAGTATTTAAAAGTCTAATTAAAATATTCTATTCCCTCGATTTCGATTTCGATTTCGATTTCGTTTTCAAAAGATTAAACTTTAGTATCACTTTAACGTCTATATAAGTATATTTACGGGCCTTTTGTAAAGAGGCCCGTGATTTTTTAATGCCTATGCAAACCTTCAACTTTCTGCAGGAACATATATTGGAAAACGACACAGTGCGGCTCAATCCCTTGCACCATCACGATATTGATAAACTCTTGCATTTCTCGGAACAACAGCCAGAACTTTGGAAATATTCCCTACAACCAGCCGATGGCTTGGAGAATTTAAAAGTTTACATAGACTTCGCTTTGCGCGGAAGAAAAGAAGAAACGGCATACCCCTTTGTTGTTTTCGACAAGCGCACCCAGCAAATTGCGGGCAGTACCCGTTTTTACGATTTTCAGAAAAACCACAACACCGTTCAATTGGGCTACACTTGGTACGGCAAGGAATTTCAGGGGACCGGACTAAACAAACAGTGCAAAATGCTGATGCTTGAATTTGCCTTTGAAAACATAGGTGTAGATCGCGTAGAATTTAGAGCTGATGCAAATAACGAAAGAAGCATTGCCGCGATGAAAAGCATAGGTTGCACCGTAGAAGGAATATTGCGGAACAACTGCGCGGCGCCCAAAGGAAGACGGGACAGCATTGTTTTAAGTATTTTAAAAGACGAATGGTTTGGAGGGGTTAAAGAAGTATTGAAATCTAAAATTGAAAAAGAAAGGAACGTTTCGCCTCAGTGAAATTTTTCCGTATATTAAAATCCTGTATGAAAAAATATATCCTACTTATAGCCCTTGTTTTTATCGCAGCAAACTCCTTTGCCCAAGAAAATAACATCATTAAAGGAACTGTGATGAATGATGCAGACGACAAACTTTTGGAAAACGTAAACATCGTGAACCTTAACCAAGTAATTGGCACAACTACCAATGAAAAGGGAGAGTTTGCAATTAAGGCAGCGGTAAATGACACCCTTTATTTTTCATATTTAGGTTTTAAATCCCTCCGTGTTCGCGTTACCAATGACTGGCTTCGGTTTGGCGATATAAAAGTGAAAATGACCGAATTGGGCATCGCTTTGGAAGAAGTAGTAATTAAACCTGTTCAGCTAACAGGTTATGTTGAAATTGATGCAAAACTGATTCCTGTGTATGACAATTACCGTTACCGGATTTCAGGTTTGAACACAGGCTATGAAGGCGGAAGCAATCAGCCGGGAGCCGTAAGTAAAGTGTTAAGTTCCATATTTAATCCTGCCGACTTCCTTTATAATGTCTTCGGAAAACGTCCGAGGCAGATGAAAAAGCTCCGCCAAATGAAGGAAGACGATGAAATTCGAAACCTGCTACAAAGTAAATATGATCGAGAAACATTAATGGCCGTGCTCCAACTAGAGCGTGCAGATATTGATGAAATATTAAATAAATGCAGCTTTTCCAAAGACTTTATCCGCACCGCCAATGATCTTCAAATTCTCGATGCCATCAGCGGTTGTTACGAAGAATACAAGATTCTGAATAGGGATAAGTAACAACATTTCTCCTTTTTTTAACAACATTCAATTTCATTAAAAGTATTTTTAGTGAAAATTGATTCCATGGAACAAATAGTCAAGAAACAACGGGCTTTTTTCAACACCCACGCCACTAAAAACCTTCACTTTAGAAAAGCGCAACTAAAAAAACTTCAAACAGCATTAGAAGAAAACGAACCACTTCTGCACGAAGCCATTTACAAAGACTTCAAAAAGTCTGAGTTTGATAATTACACCACAGAGCTTTCCTTGCTGTATAAAGACATCAAAGAAGCCCGAAGCAATATTTTAAAGTGGTCGCGCATAAAGCCGGTTTCTACAGGTATCCTAAATTTTCCCGCTTCCAGTTACATCATTCCAGAACCTTTGGGCGTCTGTTTGGTCATTGGCGCATGGAACTATCCCTACCAACTTTCCTTCGCCCCAGTTATCGCAGCCATAGCTGCTGGAAACACTGTAATATTAAAACCCAGCGAGTTGCCTTCAAACACAGCAGCCGCAATGGCGAAAATTGTAAAGGAGAATTTTGATCCAGAATTTTTCACGGTAGTTGAAGGTGGAGTAGAAGAGACCCAAGAACTTTTAAAACAGAAATTCGACAAAATATTTTTTACCGGTAGCACCAAAGTGGGCAAGATAGTTTATAAGGCCGCCGCAGAAAATCTCACGCCCGTAACTTTAGAGTTAGGTGGTAAAAGTCCTGCAATTGTTACTGAAAGTTGCAACCTAAAAGTTTCGGTGAAGCGATTGGTTTGGGGAAAATTTTTAAATGCAGGACAAACTTGCATTGCACCTGATTATGTTTTGGTTCATAAAAGCATCGAACAAAAATTTCTGGAACAGACAAAGAAGGAAATCATAAATCAGCATTTTGCTTTTGAAAACGATAATTACCTCCAAATCATAAACAACGATAATTTTGAGCGTCTCACCAAAATGCTAATCCAAGAAAAAATTTATTTCGGTGGTGAAAAAAACTTAGAATCCCGCTACATACAGCCTACAATAATGCAAAATGTAACGATGGAAGATGCCGTGATGCAAGAAGAAATTTTCGGCCCAATCCTTCCCGTTCTCACCTACGAAACTATAGAAGAAGCCATAGCAAAAGTAAACAGCCTTCCCAAACCCTTATCTTGCTATCTGTTTACAAAAAGCGCTTCAATAAAGAAGAAAATTTTAAAGGAAATCTCCTTTGGTGGCGGTGCCATTAATGAAACCGTGATGCACATCAGCAATTCAAACCTGCCCTTTGGCGGCGTTGGCCACAGCGGTATTGGCAATTACCATGGTGAAGCAGGTTTTAAAACTTTTACACATTATAAAAGTGTGATGGATAAACCTACCTGGCTCGATCCCTCCATCCGTTATTACCCGCATACGCCGTTTCGGCTAAAGTTGATGCGGTGGTTTATGAAGTTTTGAAAATAGTAATCGGAAATTATTCCTTTATAATTTTTCGCACAAAAGAACCAGCATTGGTCGCTATCCTCAAAAAATACATGCCACTTTGAAGTGTTGAAATATCTACTTGCTGGATGTTTCCTTCTAATTGAAGTACTTTTTTACCCAGTATATCAAAGACACCTATACTAATAATGGTTTTAGTTTTTGGGTTTATATAAATTAATCCTTTAGTAGGGTTTGGATAGACCGTTAAAGAGTTTATTTGATTTTCTTCTACCGATAAAATAGTATAATTTTCATACCAAGCTATTTTATCGTCGTTTTGAGATGAGGCAATCACGTCCATATCCCCGTCATTGTCTATATCTGCCGCTATTACGGAACGGGAAAATTGAACTTCGGTACTTATAATATTTTTTGCTCCAAAAGAGCCTTGTCCATCTAAATTCTCAAACCAAACCACTTCACCGTCAAAAGCTCCTCCACCCGTTGCTAACAAGTCATTGTCTCCATCATTATCTAAATCTGAGGAATAAATTGCATGTGCATTTAGCAAGTCATCAATTATTATATTTTCAGGCCCAAAATTGCCAAGACCGTCCAAATTTTCATACCAAGCTACTTTATCGGCGCCTCCCGTTGCTGCAATTACATCAATATCACCATCGCCATCAATATCTATTGTGAAAATTGGCTCTACCGATAGACCATTGGTAGTGATTATCTTTTGCGGCCCAAAATTACCCAGTCCATCTAAATTTTCATACCAAGAAACTGTAACTGTTCCCGATGTTGAAGCAACTACATCCATATCACCATCACCATCAATATCAGCAGTTGCAATAGAGCGGGCATTGGGGGCGAAAGCATTGATAACTCTTGCAAGGCCAAAGTTTCCATTGCCATCTATATTTTCATACCAAGCGATTCCAGTATTGTCAGAGCCTGATATAACGTCCATATCACTATCGCCATCAAGATCTGCAGCTATTACTCTATAAGCGCCGTCTGCCGTGTTAGAAATTACTTTCTGGGTACTAAAGTTTCCCAGACCGTCCAGATTTTCATACCAAACTACCATGTCAATAAAATAGGAAACTGCCAGAACATCCATATCTCCGTCTCCGTCCAAGTCCGAAGCATGAACATGAATTGTGTCTAAAGAGGCCAAAATATTTTGAGAACCAAAATTTCCTAAACCATCTAAATTTTTATACCAAGTAAGGTTGTTACCGAAATTGTTCGCTGAAAGTATGTCTATATAGTTATCTCCATCCACGTCTGCGGCACAAATAATTCGCGAGCCATCTGCTTCCGTAGAAATAATTCGCTGTGGTCCAAATTGAGCATATCCATTAAAGCAAATGAATAGGAATATGTATAATAGATATTTCATTTACTAAATATATAAAATATTGAATACTGTGAAGTTCCCGTAGTAATTATTTCGACTATTGGCCCATTTATTTCACAAATGAAAGCTTTTTGAATCGTGTTCAAGTTAAAATTTAAACACTATAACAAAATAAGTGTAAACACGTATTTTCTTACAAAACATAATTCTATAACTTTAAGATAGTAATAACTTAAACCATAAAAATCATGGCAAAACAGTATGAAACAGGCCACGCAATAAACGTGGACAACTTTTACGAACTAATCCAGTTTGTAACCACCTATGGCGCCACTTACAACCCCATGTTGGACGCCCTCAAGATCCCACAGCTCACCGCACAGCACACGGCAGGACTAAACGCACTTCAAAGCGTAACAAACCAAGTAACAAGCTACAACAACACCGTAAATTTACGGATGGAAGTTTTCGCCCCATCAAAACCCTTGGCAACCCGCGTAATAAACGTTTTAGAAACCTCTGGCGCATCAGCAGACGTTATTAAGGATGCAAAAACCATAAACCGAAAAATACAGGGCAAACGCGCAAAAACCATCACAGAACAATTGCCCCCAGACAACCAACCGCCCGCAACCATTAGCGCCAGTCAACAATCCTATGCACAAACCATAGAACACTGGGCAGCCCTCATTTCCCTCTTGCAATCCCAAGTAGAATACGCACCCAACGAAGCAGCACTACAAACAAGTACCCTGCAAGAAATGCACACCGCAATGATAGAGGCCAATGACAACGTAGCAAACGAGTGGGCGCTAATTTCAAACGTCCGAAACCAGCGCGACCAAGTACTCTACAACCCCGAAACCGGAATAGTAAAAACCGCCGAATTGGAAAAAAAATATGTAAAAGCACTATACGGTTCAAAAAGTGTAGAGTTCACCCAAGTCAATCACATACCATTCAGAACCATTAAAAGAGGCTAAAACTCCCTAAGCCAACTCCCCAATTAGTTTATCCCCAAAAAAAAAGTACGCTACACAAAACGCATCCAAGTTAAATGGAAACCAAACCTTTCCCTAAAAGGCAAAGACTTAAACAAGTAAAAAGCGTAATATCTTACAAAGAAAACATTACACCCGAGGGAGAAAACACCACACCAGAGAAAGAAAACTAAGCACACCACAAAGAAAACTCCGCACACGAAGAAGAAAACTAATCACACGAGAAAGAAAACTCCGCACAAGAAGAAGAAAACTCCGCACAAGAAGAAGAAAACTCCGCACACGAAGAAGAAAACTCTGCACACGAAGAAGAAAACTCCGCACACGAAGAAGAAAACTCTGCACACGAAGAAGAAAACTCTGCACACGAAGAAGAAAACTAATCACACGAGAAAGCAAACTCCGCACTCAAGTGAGAAAACTCCGCAAAAAGCCGATAACTGTCAACCCACAACTGAGAACAGAGAACCCACAACTGAGAACAGAGAACCCAAAACCGAGAACCAAATTTTCACTACCTTTCCAAAGCAAAACAAAAAGAACGTCCAATGAAAAAGTTTTACATACTGTTATTACTCTCCACCACCCAATTCACTTTCGCCCAAATACGTTTCCAAAATATCCCTGAAAACGCAATTTATCCCGAAAGCAAGGCGGTTGAAACAATCACCGCAAACATACCATATCAAGGTTATGACGAAACCCAACCCTATTTCGGCCAAGGCGAATATGAAATCTATTTAGACAATGTAGATGGCGTGCTGGATAAACCAATTATAGTCCTAGATGGTTTTGATCCGGGCGATTCCAGAGATATTCCAGGTCTTTATGCAAGCTTAAGTTTTGATGGGCAAAACATGGCAGACATTCTTCGCGACGAAGGTTTTGATATCGTAATTCTCAACGCTCCACTTTACAATACGGGCGGAAAGGATATAGACGGCGGCGGCGATTATATTCAGCGGAACGCAATGGTTTTGATAGCAATGATTCAGCAATTAAACGCGGATAAAGTTGGCGATAACGAACTTGTAGTGTTAGGCCCTAGTATGGGCGGCCTCATTGCCCGCTACGCCCTGTCATATATGGAAGATAACAGTTTGGATTCCGAAACGCGTCTTTACATTTCCTTTGATGCGCCACACCGCGGAGCCAATATTCCCATAAGCGTTCAATATTTAATAAACTATTTTGCAGACCAAGTTGGCGATGCCACCGCACAACAAGTTGTTGACCAATTATTAAATTCCCCAGCGGCTAAGGAAATGCTCGTGGATCATTTACTGGGTCATCTTTTGGCAGGTTCAACGTATGAGCAAGACCCAACAAAAGTATTGCCTTTGGGCGCGCCAGGTTTTAGAAATGAATTTCAGGCAGAGTTGGATGCTTTAGGTTTCCCTACAAATGTTAGAAACGTAACCATGATAAACGGCTCCGGAAACGGAACCACAACAGGCAACCCCGGAATAACTATTGTCGATACCAACCTAGAAATTGACGCAGTGACTGATGTAGATGTAGCGTTAAAATTCACCCCAGCTGCAAGTCAGACTAATACGGTTACTGATGTTACCGTAAACTTTTTTGGTTTTCCTATAAATACATATCAAACAACCGCACAATCGCCAAACAATACAGCAGGCGTGGACAGCGCGCCGGGCGGAACAGGAAGTATAAGCGATGCGCTTGGCGATGGCGGTGGCAACCAAGTGCTTATTGATTTCATAAATGCACTTCAGCAGGACTTATATTCTTTCATTCCAACTATGAGTTCTTTGGCGATAGACAATCCAGATTGGTTTGCAACACCAAATTTGAATGATTCACCTTTTGTCAATTTTTACATTCCAAACGATAACGAACCACACGTTACCGTAACGGCTGAAAGTGCTCAATTCGCTTTGGATGAAATTAGGGATGGAGTACTTTCTGTGGGTGAAAATCAGTTTTCAAATCAATTTATTTTAGCTCAAAACCCAGTTCAAAAAACCATCAATCTTGTAATTCCAAGCAATACTTCAACACAAAATTTAACGACCACGGTTTTCAGCATAACCGGTCAAAGACTGATGCAAAAAACATGGGCAAGCCCAAGTAAGGAATTAACTTGGAACCACAATCTTTCCAATGGAATTTATTTATTGAAATTGGACAACGGTTTTTCAACCCAAACCATTAAAATGATTGTAGAGTAAAGATTTTTACGGATGAAAAAATTTGTAATTGCTATTGGCGTTTGTTTGTGCATTTTTTCGTGTGCTCCAAAAAAGCAAAATATAATCGCGATAGATGTGCTTTTAATTCCTTCGGAAGAAATGTATGCGCAATCCCTTCAACTGAATGCGCTTATAAATCAAAACAATCCCGAAACCATAAAGCTTGATGAAAACCATGTGCCGCATATCACGCTTCTGCAGTGTTTCATAAAAGAGGAAGATTTGACGAATGTTACTAACGCATTAGAAGTAGATAATATATTTGAAGGGCTTTTTAAAAAAATTAAAAACGATTCCCTAAAGGCGGAAAGTCTTTTTTATTACGAAGACAAAGAAGAAAGCTTCGCAATGATTGCTGTTGAAAAGAGCAATTTTTTAATGAGACTTCACGAAAAAATCATCGAACTCATAAAGCCTTATACCGTAAAAAAAGGCTCGCAAATTTCCTTCATACAAAATCCGGACGGCAGCCCAATCAGTGAATCTACGGTGACTTATGTTCCAGAGTTTATAGATAAACACAGTTATGAAAATTATGATCCGCATATTAGTCTTGGCGTAGCGCAGACTAAACTATTGGACAGTTTGGCGGAAAATGTTTTTAAACCAATTCAGTTTAAAGCTGCATCACTAAGCGTTTATCAATTGGGTGATCACGGTACAGCCCAAAAATTGCTTTGGAAATCGCAATAGACCATAAAAAAAATCACCTTTCAACAGATGCTTTTTTACTATTCATAATAGAATTATTAAATTTTTTCCAGCGCAGCTTTTATATAAACATCGCCTTCCAAAATTTCAAAAGTTTTGTTTCTTGCAACAGCATCATCTAACGCGCCAACGAGTGTTTCTGCTACGTCTCTACGTGGTATTTCTCCGCGCTTGTTCAGTTTGTTGTCCAGTTCAATTTTTCCTTTTCCATTTTCGTTATTGAGTGACCCCGGACGAACAATACTATATTCAATTCCTAATTGCTTTAAGTACTCATCGGCATTGTGTTTTGCTTTCAAATATTCTTGAATTTCATCAGCTTCCTCAGGATTATCAGCGCCCATGGAACTTAGCATGACAAACTTTTTAACACCTTTTGACTTAGCGGCATCCATCAATTTTTTGGCACCTTCCTGATCTACTTCCTTTACCTTCTTTCCGCCAGAACCGGCTGCAAAAATCACCTTGTCTATACCGTTGGTGGTTTTACTTACATCATTTTCCAAATCTGCCAAAATGGTTTCCACTCCGTCATTCTTAAATTGTGAAATCTGCACTTCCTTCCGAACCATTGCAATGGGTTCGTATTTATTGGAGTCTTTTAAAATTGAAATTATCTTTTTTCCCGTGGTGCCATTAGCACCTGCTACTAATATTTTTTCCATATTCTAAATATATTGGTTGTAATTGGGAAAACCGTGTAGTTTCACAACCTTTAACCCATCAATAGTCATATTTTATGGGTTTATTAACTTTCGGGTTTATTTTTCGCAATTAAACCGAAATGGTTCTTGACCATTAAATCTTTCCAACTAATTATTCATTCCTAATATTACTGCTTATCTTTACAAGCAAACAAAAAAATTCATGGATCACACAGCAAAAATGCTTCGCGACGAGGCGTTAAAAGGAAAAACAATAGTAGTTACCGGCGGCGGAAGCGGCTTGGGAAAAGCAATGACAACCTACTTTTTGGAATTGGGAGCCAATGTCGTAATCACTTCCCGCAACATAGAAAAACTGCAAACTGTAAAAGAGGAACTTGAAGCTGCAACCGGCGGAAAAGTTTTACCGGTACAATGCGATGTTCGAAATTACGAAGAAGTTGAAGCAATGGTAGAAGCTTCGGTAAAAGAATTTGGGAAAGTTGATGTTCTTTTGAACAATGCCGCAGGAAACTTCATTTCACCAACGGAAAGACTTTCCGCAAACGCTTTTGACACAATAATTGACATTGTTTTAAAAGGAACAAAAAACTGTACGCTTGCATTTGGAAAACATTGGATTGAGAAAAAAGAAACCAATAAAACCATTTTGAACATTGTTACAACCTATGCCTTCACTGGCTCTGCTTATGTTGTGCCCAGTGCCACAGCAAAAGCAGGTGTTTTGGCAATGACGCGCTCTTTGGCGGTTGAATGGGCAAAATACGGCATCCGTTTTAACGCTATTGCTCCTGGACCGTTCCCAACAAAAGGAGCTTGGGATAGATTGCTTCCGGGCGATTTAAAGGAAAAATTCGATCCCGCAAAAAAAGTTCCCGTAAAACGAGTTGGCGAACACCAAGAATTGGCAAATCTTGCCGCATATCTAGTTTCAGATTTTTCAGCATACATTAACGGCGAAGTAGTGGTTATTGACGGTGGAGAATGGCTAAAAGGCGCTGGACAAATGAACTTGCTAGAAGAAGTTCCACAGCAAATGTGGGACATGCTAGAAGCGATGATACGAGAGAAAAAATCTAAATAACAAAACCCAAGCACCAAATTCCAAATAAATTCCAGAAATCAAAATCGAAAAACAGGTTTTGAAAATTTTCAATGAAGAACAGTATGGATTACTTTGAATTTTGTTTTTTTGAACATTGAACATTGAACATTGAACATTGAATTTTATTTGGAATTTGGGTTTCAAAATTTAGAATTTCCCTGCAGGGTCATTGTTTACTTCCTGTTAACAAAAATGATTTTCTATCCACAGAATTAATTGTACTTTTAACTGCTAAAATTTCAAGCAAATTAATGGGTAAAATTATTGCAATTGCAAACCAAAAAGGAGGTGTGGGCAAAACCACAACCTCGGTAAATTTAGCGGCCTCACTGGGCGTTTTGGAGAAAAAGGTTTTACTCATAGATGCAGATCCACAGGCAAATGCCACTTCTGGATTGGGCATTGATGTTGAAACAGTTGAAATGGGAACCTATCAATTGCTCGAGCACAGCGCCACGGCAAAACAAGCCATCGTTTCCACGAATTCTCCCAATTTAGATTTAATTCCGTCACACATAGATTTGGTAGCTATTGAAATTGAATTGGTAGATGTTGAGAATCGTGAATATATGCTTAAAAAGGCAATCGAAGGCTTAAAAGAAGATTACGATTATATTCTTATAGATTGCGCCCCATCATTGGGGTTATTGACTTTAAATGCATTAACAGCAGCTGATTCGGTATTAATTCCAATTCAGTGTGAGTATTTTGCTTTGGAAGGACTTGGAAAACTTCTTAATACCATAAAAAGTGTTCAAAAAATACACAACGAAAACCTTGATATTGAAGGGCTATTGCTCACAATGTATGATCAACGTCTGCGTCTTTCAAACCAAGTGGTAGATGAAGTTAGAAAGCACTTTGATGAAATGGTTTTTGAAACAATCATTCAGCGCAATGTACGTTTAAGTGAAGCGCCCAGTTATGGTGAAAGCATTATCAGTTATGATGCCGCTAGCAAAGGAGCAGATAATTATTTAAGTTTGGCGCACGAATTAATCAAGAAAAACGAAAAAGAATAAATGGCGAAAGCGACCAAAAAACAAGCCTTGGGCCGCGGACTTTCAGCATTGTTGAAAGACCCGTCCAACGATATAAAATCTGTTGCAGACAAAAATGCCGACAAGGTGGTGGGCAGTATTGTTGAACTTGATTTAGGCAGTATTGAAGTAAATCCGTTTCAACCGCGAACCAGTTTTAACGAAGAATCGCTTCGTGAGTTGGCCTCTTCTATCAAGGAATTAGGCGTAATTCAGCCAATTACCGTTCGTAAAATGGATTTCAACAAATACCAATTGGTGAGTGGCGAACGTCGTTTCCGCGCTTCAAAATTGGTAGGTTTGGAAACCATTCCAGCTTATATTCGTATTGCGAATGACCAGGAATCCTTGGAAATGGCTTTGGTTGAAAACATCCAAAGGCAAGATTTAGACCCGATTGAAATTGCACTTTCATACCAACGTTTGATTGAAGAGATTAACGTTACCCAAGAAGAATTGAGTGACAGGGTAGGGAAGAATCGTTCTACCATTGCAAACTATTTGCGGTTGCTGAAATTGGATCCAATCATTCAAACTGGAATGCGCGACGGTTTCATCAGTATGGGCCACGGCCGCGCGTTGATAAATGTGGACGATTTAAGCGATCAACTTGATATTTACGAAAAGATTTTAAGTCAAAACCTTTCCGTTCGCGATACGGAAGCTTTGGTTCGAAATTTTAAAAATCCAAACGAAAGAGCTTCAGCACAAAAGGCCAGTGCGCCACCTTTCGCCAAAAAAGCAAAGAAAGAATTGACTGATCTTTTCGAGACATCTGTTGAGGTAAAGGTTTCAAAATCGGGAAAAGGGCAGTTGGTTGTTCCTTTTAAAAATAAAGAAGACTTCGAGCGTATTTTGAAGCTAATAAAAAGTGAAAAATAATTTCCTAAATATTTTCTTTTTAATCTTCGCCACATCTCTGTTTGCGCAGACTTCCGATTCTTTAAAAGTTAAAAAAGAAGAAAGGGTAATCGTTGTGAACGATTCAATTTTACCAAAGGAAGAATACAATCCGTTGGCTCCAGCAAAGGCTGCTTTTTATTCCGCAGTTGTTCCTGGACTGGGGCAGGTGTACAACAAAAAATACTGGAAAATACCAATCATATATGCTGGAATGGCTGCCGGAATTTATTTTTATAAACAGCAGGATGATGATTATGACCGTTTCAGAAATGCTTACAAAAGAAGACTTGCAGGCTATGACGATGATGAGTTTCAAGGAATTTCGGACGACCGTTTGATAAACGCCCAGAAATCTGCCCAAAAAAACAAAAGCATTAGCATTATTGTTACAGTAGCTTTCTATTTGCTAAATGTGGTAGATGCCAACGTGGATGCACATTTGAGACAATATGAAGTAAGTGAAGACCTTTCGCTACAACCCAATTTTGATTACAATCAATTTAACGCGAAACCACAGTACGGAATGTCGTTGACCTATCGGTTTAAGTAGAATAAAGATGAAAGAACAAAGAAATATGAAACAAGAGTGTATGCAACTTTCCGTATGCGTTTCTTATACTTCCGTAAACCGTCATCCGTCACCCATCACCCACCAATTATGAAAATAGCACTTCTCGGTTATGGAAAAATGGGCAAGACCATTGAAAAATTAGCTTTGGAAAAAGGTCATTCAGTGGTTTATAAAAGCGCGAGTGATTTTGAAAAAGGTTTTTTTGATGAAGCAGATGCAGCTATTGAATTTTCATCTCCAGAGTCCGCAGTTAAAAACATTTCAAAAGCATTGGAAGCAGGAATACCCATAGTTTGTGGTACAACTGGTTGGTTGGAGAAATATGATGAAATGGTAAACTTATGTGAAAAACGTAACGGAAGTTTCATTTATGCGTCAAACTTCAGCGTGGGTGTGAACCTTTTTTTTAGTATTAATGAATACGCCGCAAAGTTGATGGCACCCTGGAAAGAATACAATGTTTCGGTTGAGGAAATCCATCATCTTGAGAAGAAAGATGCGCCGAGCGGCACAGCAATAACCATTGCTGAAGAAATTCTGAAACACAACGATAAAAAGAATTGGAAGTTGAATACTTCCGAAGAAAACAATTTGAATATCATTGCAAAAAGAGAAGAAGATGTTAAAGGGACACATATAGTTTCTTATGAATCTTCAATAGATACCATTTCTCTGAAACACGAAGCACACAGCCGAGAAGGGTTTGCATTGGGAGCCATTTTGGCTGCTGAATATTTAAAGAATAAAAAAGGTATTTTTACAATGAAGGAAGTTTTGGGAATTAAAGAGTAAAATAATTCCGAATTCACAAATTCACAAATTCACAAATTATGAGTTGGACAGGTTGGTTTATATTTTTTTTAATAGTTCAGTTGATCCATTTTGCTGGAACTTGGAAGCTTTATCAAGCTGCAGGCAGAAAGTCTTGGGAAGCAGCCGTGCCGGTTTACAACGCAGTAGTATTGATGAAAATCATAAACCGTCCGTGGTGGTGGACAATTTTACTGTTTGTGCCAATCGTAAATTTGATTATGTTTCCAGTGGTTTGGGTGGAAACATTGCGCAGTTTTGGTAGAAATTCCACGACAGATACCATTCTGGGAATTTTGACCTTGGGTCTTTACATCTATTACATTAACTACACCCAAAACGTAACCCACATAAAGGATAGAAGTTTAAAACCCCGCACTTCAACAGGGGAGTGGGTGAGTTCTATTTTGTTTGCTGTGGTCGCTGCGACCATTGTGCATACCTATATTATGCAGCCGTTTACCATCCCCACTTCTTCTTTGGAAAAAACACTTTTGGTAGGCGATTTTCTTTTTGTGAGTAAGTTCCATTACGGTGCGCGTGCACCTATGACGCCTATTGCTTTTCCTATGGTTCACGATACCATTCCAGTGGTCCATTCAAAATCTTATCTTACTGAACCTCAGATTCCATATTTCCGACTTCCCGGTTTTCAAGACATAAAACACAATGACATTGTAGTTTTCAACTGGCCTGTGGATACCGTAAATGCCTTTCAGCAATATGGTGATGGAAAATATTATTACAAGCCCATAGACAAAAAATCAAATTACGTTAAGCGTTGTGTAGCTTTGCCTGGCGATTCTTTGGAAGTGCGCGATGGCTATGTTTTCATCAATGGAAAAAAGAACGATTTGCCAGATCGAGCAAGAATCCAGTTTTCTTATGAAGTGAAAGTAAATGGACAACTAAATCCTGAGATGCTTTATAATCGTTATAATATTACTGACCGTTATGGATACGGAAATAATACATATCGCTTTGCAGCCATTTCGGACGAGTCTTTGAAAATGCTTAAAAACAATCCAAATGTGGTTGAAATCACGCGACTTCATAGTGAAAAAGGGTTATGGGATGAAGGTATTTTTCCAAACAATCACAACTATCCTTGGAACAATGATTTCTTCGGTCCCTTATATATTCCAAAGAAAGGCGCCACAGTTTCAATTACACCAGAAACATTGCCATTGTACAAGCGCGTAATTGAAGTTTACGAAGGAAGCGAACTAGGAATTGATAATAAAATAACCCAATCCGGCACCGAAGTTTTATTGAACGGGCAGCCACTTACAGATTACACCTTCAAAATGGATTATTATTGGATGATGGGCGACAACCGTAACAACAGTGAGGATGCCCGTACGTGGGGCTTTGTGCCTTTTAACCACGTTGTGGGTAAGCCAGTATTCGTTTGGATGAGTTGGGACGGCGTAAACAAAAAAGTGCGTTGGGACAGACTTTTCACTACCGTAGGCGGCAGCGGGAAGCCGGTTTCTTACCTGATGTATTTCGTAATTGCTGTAATTGGTTGGTTTGCTTTTGATTTTTGGAGAAAAAGAAAAAAGGGCGCTAAAAAATAAAATTTAATTAGCCGCAAATTCACGAATGATTCTTTAAAAATATTTGTGAATTCGCGGCTAAAACTATTCAGGAATCAATCTAAAAACTCCCTGTCCCTCAACGGCAATATAAATCAATCCATCTGGACCAATTTTCACGTTTCGAACCCGCCCGATATCCTGTGCTATTTTTTCACGATTTATTACTTTTTCCCCATCCAATGTAAGCAATTCCACATAGGCAAATTTTAAAGAGCCTACCAAAAGTTTCCCTTTCCACTGTGGATATTTCTCGCCCGTAACAAAAGCCATCCCGCAGGGAGCGATTGAGGGAACCCAATAATAAATGGGCGGTTCAATTCCGGGTTTTGAGGTTTCATCGGTAATTTTTGTTCCACTGTAATTGACGCCGTAGGTTACAGCGGGCCAGCCGTAATTTGCACCTTTTTTTACAATATTTATTTCATCGCCACCTTTTGGGCCGTGCTCGTGCATCCAAATTTTTCCAGTTTCGGGATGCTTTGCCATTCCCTGTGGATTGCGGTTTCCATAGGTGTAAATCGCTTTTTTGGCATTGGGTTCGTTATAAAAAGGATTATCATTTGGAATACTTCCATCATCATTCAATCTGTAAATTTTTCCGCCATCACGAGTTATATCCTGCGGATTTACATCGCGTTCGCCACGTTCGCCAATGGAGAAATACAGGAAGCCATCATTATCAAACTCAATCCGCGACCCGAAATGTTGTCCGGCCGTAGTGTTGGGCGCTGCCTTGTAAAGGGTTTCAATATTTGTAAGCGAATTGCCTTCCAGTTTGCAACGCATCAAAGCAGTGTGCCCACCTTTCCCAGAACCTTCTTCGGAAGCATAGGTTATATAAATCCAACCATTTTCTGCATAGTTTGGATGCAATTCAATATCCATCAGCCCGCCTTGACCGCTATTGTAAACTTTCGGCACGTTTGCTATTTCGGTCTTTTCACCGTTTTTGAAATGAATTAATCGCCCATCCTTTTCAGTAATCAACATACTACCATCGGGCAGCCAAGTCATTCCCCAAGGATTGGAGAGGTTTTGGACTACTTTTTCAATTTTATATGATGGAGTTTCGGTTTGCAAAGCAACGTCTTTCTCGTTTTTCTGACCACAGAAAACGAAAAGCATCAAGAAAAGAAGAAGTGAAAATTTTAATTTCATCTGTATAAAATATTTGATAAAGCGGAAGATGGAAACCGAAGGTTCACGAACTCCTAAGTTTTAATTTTCTTATTGTGAGTAATGCCCAAATTATTCATCTTCGCTTAGTTTCAATTTGTTAATGGGCATTTCATAATCATTTATTTTTCAAAAAGATACTAAAAATATAGTATAAAAATTCATTGAATAAAATTTTTTTCAAACTTGAAAAAATATTGTAACTTTTTCAACTCCTCAAAAACAACTCCCTTATTTATTTAGTTGGCTCATTGTCAATATTTTGAAGTTAGATTAGCTATTTTAATCGTACTTTTAGTGTTGGTTTAAATTTCTGGATTTGAGTGTTATACGCCCGAATTCAATTTTTTTCACAAGAAGGGCTATTCAATTTTTAACGAAAAACTAATAATCAACATTATGGAACCGATCAAAAAACTAGTAGTTTATGGTGAAAAGGAAACCGACGCAGAAGGAGCCGTTGTTTATAATTTACAGGCCAGCAATAGGGATGTTTCCAACCAACACGAAATACAGCTTGGGGAAAATGATAAGTTGTTGGAATTGGTTCTCGACGACGGCACCTCGTGGATGTGCGATGCCTCGACCATGCACGAGGTTTTTCCGGAACTCGATCCGGCCCTAAAACCTCCCGGCAGCCGTGATATGCAGCCCGATGTTTTTGTGATGCCCGATTCGGTGGATGCGCCTTCAACGGAAAGGGGAATTGTTGGCAAAATTGCGTTGAAACTTTTAAAAGTATTCGCGAAAAAGGCCGTTGGGAGTGGGGTTGCGGCACTTTCAAAAAAACTGGAGGACAAACATCTGCAAAACGAAATTGACACTGCCGTTATGCCCAAAAACTTTTTGGATACAGGCGCAGCGCTGTTTACGGTTGATAGGGATTTTAAATTTGGGGCTTTCGATGGAAAACCTTCCAACAGTCCTTTTTTTCTTTTTATCCACGGAACGAATTCAGACACGTTTGGGGCATTTCAGGATTTAAAGGCTTCTCCCGTTTGGAATACGCTGCATCAGATTTATGGTAAAAACGTGCTCGCTTTTCAGCATAGAACCCTTACCGAAAGTCCGTTATTGAATGTGGTGAAATTGGCCAAAATGTTGCCCGATAATTCCGTTGTGCATATGCTCACCCATTCCAGAGGCGGGATTGTGGGCGATATTCTGAATAAGTACAGCAATAACAATGAGCAAACAGCCATTGGGTTTACCAATGACCACATTGCATTGCTCGAAAAAGAAGGCGATAGGGAAGAAGACATTGAAAACATTGAAGCGCTCAACAGAATTTTTAAGGATAAAAAGATAACCGTAGCCAAATTTATCAGGGTTGGCTGTCCCGCTGCGGGTACCAAGCTGGCTTCAAAAAGGTTGGATCACATTCTGAATGTGTTTTTCAATTTGATAACCTTAGTTGGCGGTCCGTTTGGGGATGTTTTAAAGGAATTGCTTTCCGCAGCCGTTGAGAGTAAGGACGACGTTTCGGTACTTCCCGGTTTGGAAGCCCAAAGACCGGAATCACCCTTTATAAAAATATTGAACGACCCTTCACCGGAAACCGCCATTAACGGAAAACCTTTGGCTATTATTTCGGGCAATGGAAGGGTAAGTTTTTCAGGACAGGGGCTTTTTGTAATCCTCGGGAAATTGTTCTACTGGCAACGTAATGATTTGGTTGTAAATACAGATTCCATGTATTTGGGTGCAAAACGTAAAGACAACATTCAATATTTCTTTGATCAAGGCGCCGACGTTAACCACGTCAAGTACTTTGAAAATGATAAAACCCGCGAAGCGATAGACTTGGTTCTTAAAACCGCTGAAGGGGAACTTATCCCTGGATTTAAATGTATTGCACAGGATGAAATTCCCGGAAGTGACAGAGCACTTGTGGAATATGGCGAACTGTATCCTTCAACATCGCCACCTTCGGGAACAAAACCGATAGTAGTTATGCTTCCTGGAATAATGGGCTCCAATCTTTCACAGAAAGACAAGGAAATTTGGCTTCATTATGGTCGTATTCTTACTGGAGGATTAGTCAATCTTGGGTATTCCAATGTAAATAAAATTGTTGCGGATTCTGTAGTAAAAACTTCATATTATAAACTTTACAAATGGTTATCGGGCAAATACGATGTGGTGGTATATCCCTTTGATTGGCGCAAACCGCTTCCCGAATGTGCGGCTGAGTTCAGTATAAAAATTAAAAGTTTGCTTAAAATTGGGCAGCCCATAAAAATTATTGGGCATTCCATGGGCGGGCTGTTGGTGCGTGATTTTATTCTTAACCACGACGATACTTGGCAAGACCTAAAAGCTTCAAAAGGTTTTAGACTGCTCTTTCTCGGATCGCCTCTTGGGGGCTCGTTCCGTATTCCCTCGGTTTTGTTCGGAGAGGACGCTATAATCCAAAAGCTGAGCAAATTGGACCTTTTTCATACCAAAGAAACGTTGCTTAAAATGTTTTCGAAATTCCCGGGAATTTTGGCCTTGCTTCCTTTAACAACCGATCCGAAAAACGATTTCGCTAAAATGGAGACTTGGGAAAATATGCGGAAATATTTCGGAAAAACGGATTGGCCATTGCCGTTACAATCAGATCTGGATTACTTCAAAAATTACCGTGATAATATCTTAAAGAAAAGGGATGATATAGATTATTCGAGTATGGTGTATATTGCCGGAAAGGATAAAATGACGCCTTGCGGTTATTATCTTGATGAAATTCCTCCGAAAAAACAACTGTATTTCCTTTATACAAGTGAAGGAGATCAAAGTGTAACTTGGGCATCCGGCATCCCCAAACAGCTTATTGAAGCCAATGCCGTTTATTATTCTCGCGTAACACACGGCGCACTGGCCAATGAACCAGATCTTTTTAATGCAATTGAGGAAATCCTTTCCACCGGGCAAACCAAATTGCTCCGCAATACCAAACCTTTGTTGCGCGGGGAAGAAACAATCTTTAGGGCTGAACCGGATATAAATTTTGATCTATCCGAAAATGGTTTGGAAAAAACCATACTGGGCCTTGCGGATGAAATGGAACCCGTTGGCAGCCAAATTCCGGTTACCATCAGCGTTAGCAATGGCGATCTGCGCTATGCTTCCTATCCAATCATTGCCGGGCATTTCTTGAATGACGGGGTGCTCTATGCAGAAAGAGCCATTGATAATTACCTAAACGGAAGCCTCACCTCAAAGCATCGATTGGGACTTTATCCGGGTGAAATAGGCACCAATGCCTTATTCGGCAAAATGCAGGGTAGTGACTTTGAAGGCGCAATAATCGTTGGACTTGGCGAGCCAGATCAGCTTACTTCTTTTCAACTTTCAAAATCTGTGGAACAAGGAGTTTTAAATTATTTGTTAAGCATTCGAGGAGCAACGGTTCCCAAAAAAGGAATTGGAATTTCTTCTTTAATCGTGGCAACGGGCTATGGCGGCCTTTCGGTAGAGGGTTCCTTAAAAGCCATTATTGACGGCGTGAACCGCGCCAATGAAAAAGTTAAAATGCTGCAGGATGAAGGTTATAGAACGGTCCAAAATATTGAAATTATTGAACTTTATGCAGACCGTGCGTTAAATTGTATGTATGTGTTAAACAAAATAGCCAATAAGGAAAATTCAACCTACAATATTATTATAGGCAGTAAACGGATCAAAAACCTATTGGGTATCCAAAAGAGAACACCGCTGGACACTGCGGAAGATTGGTGGAACAGGATAACTATTAAATACAAAGAAGCCAACGAACAAACCGGGGAGCCCTCAAGTATGATTTTTGGCTCTTCCACAGGCGATTCCAGGGAAGAGGAAAATGAACTTTATAGCAGTACGCCGTTAATAGACTTGTTTATATCGGAAGCCTCCAGCAGTAACCAATGGTCTGCCTGCACCGCAAAAACACTGTTTGAGTTGTTGATTCCGAATAATTTAAAGGAAAAGCTTAAACGAAAAGGAAATATCTCTTGGATTTTGGATACCAAAACAGCTTCCTATCCGTGGGAATTGCTACAGGACAATACAACCAATGCCAAACCTCTGTGTATAAACGCCGGAATGATTCGGCAGTTATCCACAAAGGATTATCGAATTAACATAAAACGTGTTGCCGAAAAAGGCGCCTTAATTATTGCCGATCCTATTCTGAATGGTTTTATTTCCCAATTGCCCGGTGCAAAAGAAGAAGGAATGATGGTTAAGGACACCTTGGAAAATGTGGGTTACCCTACCACAAGCCTTATAGGCACAGATGCCGAGAGCATAGTCAAGAATTTTTTCTGTAACGATTATACAATAATACATTTGGCGGGTCACGGGGTTTTCAATCCAAAATCCCCGAAAAAATCTGGAATGGTTATCGGAAAGGATATATTCCTCACAGTATTCGAAATACAACAGATGCCCGTAGTGCCAGAGCTCGTTTTCGTAAACTGTTGCCACCTTGGTTACAGCAATGCGGAAGATGAAAGGTTTTATCAAGATCGCTATAAACTGGCGGCAAATATTGGTGCCGAATTGATAAGTATAGGTGTGAAAGCCGTAATCGCAGCGGGATGGGCCGTGAATGATGTCGCTGCACTGGATTTTTCACAGGTATTTTACAGCAGTATGTTCTCTGGGGATAATTTTGGCGATGCCGTAAAAAATGCCCGAAACTACATTTATGAAAAACACCCGGGCAACAATACTTGGGGCGCCTATCAATGTTATGGCGATCCTTTCTTTAAACTGAAAGGAATCTCTGCCGGAAAAGGTTCTTGGTCGCCAAGTTATATAGTTCCGCAAGAAGCCGAAATACACCTGGATAACCTGCTCAACCAATTGCAGATGGCAACCGGTGCAGATAAAGACCATTTGGCAGAATTGAATACCATTATGAAAGCGGTGGACAGGGATGTTTTTAGAACTCCACAAATTATAGAAAGAGTCGCCAAAATTTATCAGGAACTGGCAATGTACATTGAAGCTTCAAATAATTATGAAGAACTTTTAAAAATGGAAAATGCCGATTTCTCCTTTTCTTGTATGGAAAAATATTGCAACACACGGGCAAAGATGTACATCAAGGAAATTTTCGAAAATGAAAATGCCACCGCAGCTTCCAAAAAAGAAGCGTATCAAAAGACGGAACGTGTTATTGCCGACCTTTCGGTTTTACTTTTCGCAGGAGAAACCGCAGAACGTCACAATCTTTTGGGCAGTGCATACAAACGCTTGGCGATGCTGGCCCCAGATACTAAAAAGCGGATCAATGCCTATAAAACTGCAATCTCGCATTACGAAAGGGCTTTTAAAAATGATTTAAATTCAAATAAAACCTATTCCCTCGCAAATGCCATCGAACTCGCTTGCTTGTTGGTATTCAGTGGAGTCATGAACCATGGAAGTGAATTTACGGTTGATAAGAAAAAATACAAATTAAGATCCGTTTCCGAAGCACAGCAAACCCTTGTTGAACTTCAATATAAATTAAAAGAAAAATCGGATGCAGAAGATCTTGAGTATTGGGATTTGATTGCTTTTTTAAATTTCGATTTGTGCCTTCTCTTAATTATTGAAGATGAAAAAATAGAAACAAAATGGAATGAGGTCATTCAAAACTTCAAGAAGGTTTGGCAAAAAGCCGGTTCCGAAGCAAAAAAATCTGCAGAATTGGAGCATCTTGAATTTTTAACCCAGTCTCTAAATTCAATAACTGGTTTAACGGATAATGTTTTCAAGCCACAAAAAGATTTGGAAACCAGAATAAGTGAATTAAGGACCGCCTTAAGCGGGGTTAGAAAAAAGTTGAATTCAGAAAGTGTTGTAAAAGCAAAACCAAAAGCGGCAAGTTCAAAACCTAAACCGAAACCAAAATCAAAGCCCAAAAAATAGGTTTAAAGCCAAATATTTAAAGCAAAAACCTTGTTGGTATAATTTATCAGCGAGGTTTTTTATTTTACGATGGATAAGCATTGGCATAATCTTTCCACAAATATTATCTTTATCAAAATTTCAGTTTATGGAAGAAAAATTTAAAACGATTGTCAATGATACTTTTGAGTTTTCATTGCACTCGAAAGACTTGGAAACACTTGATGTTATATCAGATAACAAAAAATCCAATGTTATTTATAATAATAAACCTGTTGAGGTTGAAACCCTCGGGGCAGATTTTAGAAACAGAATTTACACTTTATCGATAAATGGCAATCGCTATCAAGTCAAGATAGAAAACGAATTGGATGCCCTTATTACCAAGATGGGGCTTTCGCTTGGAAATGATTCTTTTGAAGATGAAATCCACGCCCCAATGCCGGGCATTATTTTGGAAGTTAATATTTCCGCAGGAGATGAAGTAAAAAAAGGCGATTTTATTTGCGTTTTGGAAGCGATGAAAATGGAAAATACCTTGACTGCTCCACGTGACGGCGTTATCAAATCGGTAAACATCGCAAAAGGCGAAACAGTCGATAAAGGAAAATTGCTAATTGAATTAGAAAAAAATGATTAAAAAAATATTAGTTGCCAATAGAGGCGAAATTGCATTGCGAATCATGAAAACCGCCCGAAATATGGCCATTAAAACGGTTGCCGTGTTTTCCGAAGCAGATAGAAATGCGCCCCACGTAAAGTTTGCGGATGAAGCCGTTTGCATAGGCCCGCCACCTTCCAACGAATCCTATCTTTTGGGCGATAAAATCATAAAGGTTGCAAAGGAATTGAACGTGGATGCCATCCATCCCGGCTACGGATTTTTAAGTGAAAATGCGGAATTCGGTGAAAGTGTCGAAAAAAGCGGAATGATTTTTATAGGGCCAAAATCGCACGCCATCCGCATCATGGGAAGCAAGCTCGCCGCAAAGGATGCCGTAAAAAAATACGACATCCCGATGGTTCCCGGCACCGATGAGGCCATTACCGATGTTGCCGCAGCAAAGGAAATTGCAAAAGAGATTGGCTTCCCAATTCTTATAAAAGCTTCTGCTGGCGGTGGCGGAAAGGGAATGCGCATCGTTGAAAACGCCAACGAATTTGAGGAACAGATGAAACGCGCCATCAGTGAGGCTGAAAACGCTTTCGGTGATGGCTCCGTTTTTATTGAAAAATTTGTCACTTCACCACGACATATTGAAATCCAGGTTTTGGCAGATAATTTTGGCAATACCGTCCATCTTTTTGAGCGGGAATGCAGCATTCAGCGCCGTCACCAAAAAGTGGTGGAGGAAGCGCCTTCCTCGGTTTTAACGCCGGAATTGCGCAACCAAATGGGCGAAGCGGCTGTAAAAGTTGCAAAAGCCTGCGATTATGTGGGCGCGGGCACGGTGGAATTTCTTTTGGACGACAAACACAATTTCTACTTCCTCGAAATGAACACTCGCCTTCAAGTGGAGCATCCCGTTACCGAACTCATTACGGGGCTCGATTTGGTGGAACAGCAGATTAATGTGGCCAATAATGAAAAGCTTTCCTTTTCGCAGGAAGATTTAAAAATCACGGGCCACGCTTTTGAACTTCGCGTGTATGCCGAAGACCCGCTGAACAACTTTATGCCGAGCGTTGGAAAGTTGGAAGTGTACCGTCCGCCAAGCGGAAAAAGCATCCGCGTGGACGATGGTTTTACCGAAGGAATGCAGGTGCCGATCCAATACGACCCCATGCTTTCAAAATTGATAACCTACGGAAAAACCCGAAACGAGGCGATGCAGCGAATGCTGGAAGCCATTTCGGAATACGATATTGAAGGTGTAAGCACCACGCTTCCCTTTGGAAAATTTGTTTTTGAACACGAAGCTTTCCGAAGCGGAAATTTCGACACCAATTTTGTAAAAAAATACTATTCCGAAGAAAAACTAAAAGCTATCAATGAGGAAGAAGCGCAAATTGCAGCCCTTTTCGCATTAAAGCAATATTTAAAAGATTCAGAAATACTTCGTATGCCGAAGTAAATTCTTTGCGCCCTCTGCGTCTCTGCGGTGCAATTTATTACCGCAAAGGCGCAGAGTTCGCAGAGGCTTCAATTATCACAAATATGACCGACAACAATAAAAAACTGCAAGCAATAATTTCCGAAGCCAAAAAAGGCGGGGGCGAAAAACGGATTGCAAAACAGCACGAAAAGAAAAAACTCACCGCCCGCGAACGTGTGGAATATCTCCTCGACGAAGGCTCCTTTGAAGAAATGGGCATCCTCGTAACCCATAGAACCACAGACTTCGATATGCAAAAGGAAGTGTATTACGGCGATGGGGTAGTTACGGGCTATGGCACCATCAACGGCCGTTTGGTATATGTTTTTGCACAGGATTTTACGGTTTTTGGAGGAGCCCTTTCCGAAACCCACGCGGAGAAAATCTGTAAAATAATGGACCACGCCGTGAGCGTTGGCGCACCCGTGATTGGCTTAAACGATTCCGGTGGGGCAAGAATTCAAGAAGGTGTGCGGAGTTTGGGCGGCTATGCCGATATTTTTTACAGAAACGTGCAGGCTTCGGGAGTAATCCCGCAGATTTCGGCAATTATGGGACCTTGTGCCGGGGGGGCAGTGTATTCGCCTGCGATGACCGATTTCACTTTGATGGTGCAGGACAGCAGTTATATGTTCGTTACCGGGCCCAACGTGGTTAAAACCGTGACCAATGAAAACGTTACTTCCGAAGAACTGGGCGGCGCGCGCACGCACGCCACCAAAAGTGGGGTGACACATTTCACGGCGGCGAATGATATTGTGTGTTTGGAACAGATAAAAACGCTGCTCAGCTATCTTCCACAGAACAACAAATCCGTAACTGAAAAACTGCCTTTTGAAGCTGCCGATGAGTTTCGGGAGGAACTGGAGACCATCGTCCCGGATTCCGCAAACAAACCCTATGATATGCACGCCGTAATCAAGGGAATTATTGATGCGGATTCGTTTTTTGAAGTGCATAAGGATTACGCGGACAATATTATAGTCGGTTTTGCGCGATTGGGCGGCAGAAGCATTGGCATCGTCGCAAACCAACCGATGAGCTTGGCGGGCGTTTTGGATGTGGATAGTTCCAAAAAAGGTGCACGGTTTACGCGTTTCTGCGATTGTTTCAACATTCCCCTTTTGGTTTTGGTTGATGTGCCGGGCTTTCTTCCGGGAACGGACCAAGAATGGAACGGTATTATTCTGAACGGCGCAAAATTGCTTTATGCTTTAAGCGAAGCAACCGTGCCACGGGTGACTGTAATTACCAGAAAAGCTTACGGTGGCGCCTACGACGTGATGAACAGCAAACACATTGGCGCCGATATGAACTACGCATGGCCAACCGCCGAAATTGCCGTGATGGGAGCCAAGGGCGCCAGTGAGATTATTTTCAGAAAGGAAATTGCTGCTGCTGAAAATCCTGAGTTGAAACTGTCAGAAAAAGAAGCAGAATACGCTGAAAAATTCGCCAATCCTTTTAAAGCTGCACAACGTGGGTTTATTGATGAAGTAATCCAGCCACGGGAAACACGCAGAAAACTGCTGAAGGCCTTTGCGATGCTGGAAACGAAAGACGTTCCGCGGCCCATTAGGAAGCACGGGAATATTCCGTTGTAAATTTCTTCCAAAATATGTCCGGTCGAGCGCAGTCGAGACCTCATTTAAACTTTTTGATAATTTCATTTCTTTAAATGATAGTTGTCATAAATTAATGGGTTAACAATACTTAAATTTATAGATCAATTAAACGTGTTCTATAAATGCCCATAACCAACTTCAACATAAAAGGTCTGACCGATGCCGAGGTCTTGGCTTCGCGGAAGAAATTCGGCAGCAATGTTCTCGAATCAAAAAAGAAGAACCACTTTCTTGAGGCTATAAAGGGCTTGGTAAAGGAGCCGATGGTCATTTTACTACTGGTTGCCGCAACACTCTATTTTTTCACCGGAAATACGGGGGACGGTATTTTCCTCGCCGCCGCCATTCTTTTGGTCGCTGCCATTTCACTTTATCAGGATGCAAAAACCCATAACGCCCTCGAAAAACTAAAGGAGCTTTCCCAACCCCACTGTAAGGTAATCCGCAATGGGGAAGTCATTGAAATAATGAGCCAAGACGTGGTGGTGGGCGATTTTTTGATGGTGGAGGAAGGGTCAACTATTGTGGCCGATGGCATTATCGTCCATTCCAATGACTTTTCGGTAAATGAGTCCATTTTAACGGGGGAATCCTTTTCGGTTGAAAAAGACGCAAATTCCGCAGACAACAAGATTTATATGGGCACCCAAGTAGGGGGCGGCCTTGCCATAGCCGAAATAACCGCGATAGGCAACCAGACCAAGGTGGGGAAAATTGGGAAGAGCATAGAGGATATTTCTTCCGAAAAATCGACGTTGGAACTCCAGATAAACAATTTTGTAAAAAAGATGGTAATCGCCGGAGCGGTGGTTTTTCTCTTGGTTTGGGGCATCAATTACTACAATTCCCAAGACGTTTTGGACAGTCTGTTAAAGGCGCTTACCCTTGCCATGAGCATCTTACCGGAGGAAATCCCGGTTGCCTTTACCACCTTTATGGCCATTGGCGCGTGGCGGCTGATGAATATGGGCGTAATCGTAAAACAGATGAAAACCGTGGAATCCCTAGGTAGTGCCACGATAATCTGTGTTGATAAGACAGGGACGATTACGGAGAATAAAATGCGGCTCGATAAAATTTTCACGCTGGAAACCGATAAGATTACTTCAGTAAAAGAAGAGCTTTCCGCCAGTGAAAAGGAACTTATAATCACCGCCATGTGGGCCAGCGAGCCCATTCCTTTTGACACCATGGAGCAATCGCTGCACAGTTTTTATGAAACAATTGCTGGAAACGATGAAAGACCCAATTTCAAAATGGTCCACGAATATCCTCTGGGAGGCAAACCCCCGATGATGACCCATATTTTTGAAAATGACAAGGGAGATAGAATCATCGCTGCCAAAGGTGCGCCCGAAGCTTTGATGGCAGTTTCAGGTTTAAGTGATAGTGAAAAGGAAATTTTAAAAAAGACAATAACGGATCTGGCAGCCCAGGGTTATCGGGTTTTGGGTGTGGGTATTTCAAATTTTGAAGGAACTGACTGGCCAAAAAAACAACAGCATTTCAAGTTTGAATTTAAGGGGCTCGTCGCTTTTTACGATCCGCCGAAAGGGAATACTTCAAAAGTATTCCAGGATTTTTACAATGCGGGCATTGCGGTTAAAATCATCACTGGCGATATTGCCGAAACCACTGCGGCCATTGCCAAAAAGGTAAATTTTAGGGGCTCTGGGGAGGTTATTTCGGGTGATGACCTTGTGCATCTGAGCGATTCGGAACTGGCAAGGATCACTTCGGAAAAAAATATTTTCGCGCGGATGTTTCCCGAAGCGAAACTTAAAATAATCAACGCCCTAAAAGCGCAGGGCCACATAGTGGCGATGACTGGGGATGGTGTAAACGACGGCCCGGCGCTAAAAGCCGCAAATATCGGGGTGGCAATGGGGAAGAAGGGCACCGAGATAGCCAAGCATTCCGCTTCGTTGATCCTTGCGGACGACGACCTTTCCAAAATGGTTGACGCCGTGGCGATGGGCAGAAAAATATATTCCAACCTAAAAAAGGCCATTCAGTATATCATCTCTATCCACATTCCCATAATTCTTACCGTTTTTATCCCCTTGGTTTTGGGCTGGGTCTATCCCAATATCTTCACGCCCATACACGTTATTTTGTTGGAACTGATTATGGGCCCCACCTGCTCGATAGTCTATGAAAACGAACCGCTGGAAAAGGATTCCATGCTCCAAAAACCACGACCATTTTCCAGCACCTTTTTTAATTGGAGCGAGCTTTTCACCAGTATAATCCAAGGATTGGTCATTACGGCAGGAGTTCTTACGGTTTATCAGATTGCGGTAAATGACGGTTCAAATGAAGCGGTAACCCGCACTATGGTTTTCACTGCACTTATAACCGCAAATATTGTATTGACCTTTGTGAACCGCTCTTTTATCTACTCTATTATCACCACTTTTAAATATAAAAATAACTTGGTGCCAATAATCGTGGGCATTACCGTGGGCATTACCCTTTTGCTTCTTTTTGTGCCTCCATTGACTAAATTCTTCCGATTTGAAAGTCTAAATATTACCCAGCTCTCACTAAGTGTTGGGATCGGGATGTTGAGTGTGTTGTGGTTTGAAATCGTGAAATGGTGGAAACGCAAACAAATTTCAAAAACAGTTATTTCCTCTTCTTAATTGGATTTAAGTTATTGATAAACAATAATTAACTGATTTTTGTCATAGTAAAAAACTGCGTTCCAATGTAAATTTGAGTGTTTCACGAAAACCTAAACATTATGAAAAAGTTCAGTTTTTTGTTTGTTGCCACCATGCTGCTGTTTTCAATTGGCGCGGAAGCACAGGAAAAATGGTCGTTGGAGTTTAGGCCTGGACTTAATTTTCCCACTGGTGACGTGGGCAATACCGACACTAAAATTGGCTTTGGTTTTGAACTTACTGGCGCATATAAAATTATGCCCCATTTTTCAGCCTATGCGGGTTGGGGATTAAACGAGTTTAAGGGTGATGATAATTTTTTGACTGAGGAACTTACACTCAAGGAAACAGGATATACATTCGGTTTTCAAATCATAAAACCTATCGGTACTTCCGCATTTTCGTACTTGGCAAGGGCCGGAGCGGTTTACAATCATATAGAAATTGAAAATAACAGTGGCAGTATTACCGCCGACACTGGCCACGGATTTGGATGGCAAGTTGCTGCAGGAGTAGATTATGAGTTTGCCCCCAACCTCGCGTTGCGCCCAATGCTTCGCTACCGTTCGCTTTCTAGGGATATAACGATTGAAAATGTTTCAACCGAATTTAAACTGAATTATATCTCATTTGGAATTGGTTTGGCTTGGGATTTTTAAAACTGAACTCACAAAAGCATTTTAAATGAAAATTGCATTTGCCATCCTTCTTTCCCTTCACGGCCTAATTCATTTGATGGGCTTTTTAAAAGCTTTTAACTTAGCTGAAATTCCACAATTGTCACAAAATTTCTCAAAACCGCAAGGTCTTTTATGGCTCGCGGTCGCTTTGACTTTTATAACGATAGGAATTCTATTTCTGTTGAAAAACAATCTTTGGTTTTGGATTGGCGTAGCTGCGATAGTAGTATCGCAGGTTTTGATTATTGTCAATTGGCAGGACGCCAAATTTGGCACCCTTGCCAATTTAATTGTATTGTTTGTAGCCCTATTGGCAATGGCGGGCTGGAATTTTGAAAGGGAATTTAAAAAGGATATTTCCCAATCTTTTGAAAGCGTGAACATTTCCGAAGAAATAATCTCTGAAGCCGATATTGCCCAGCTTCCCATTGCGGTTCAGAATTATTTGAAATACGTCGGGGCAATCGGCAAACCTAAAATTAAAACCGCTAAAGCCACTTTTAAAGGCGAAATGCGCGAAAAGGGAAAGGATTGGTTCGCATTCACTTCGGAACAGTATAATTTTTTTGAAGATCCCACGCGCTTGTTTTTTATGAAAGCCAATTTCAAAGGCTTGCCCACCCAGGGCTATCATCGATATAAAGATGGAAAGGCATCGATGCTTATAAAACTGCTGTCCGTTTTTCCTGTGGTAAATATCGCGGAACCCGAAATTTTCAAGACCGAGACCGTCACTTTTTTTAACGATATGTGCCTTTTTGCGCCAGCAGCCTTGGTTGATAAACGGATCGATTGGCAGACCTTGGATAATAATTCGGTAAAGGCTGTTTTTCACAATGGAGAAGTTTCAGTATCGGCGATTTTGAAATTCGACGAGAGTGGGCGATTGATCAATTTTATTTCGGAAGATAGGGTGGATGTGAATTCCAACCAAAACGTCCCGTTTTCAACCCCCGTTACCGAATACGGCACGGTCAACGGCTATAAACTGCCCGTTGCTGCCGATGCCGTTTGGCACTTTCCCGAAGGCGATTTTGTTTACGGAAAATTCTATTTACAGGATGTTCAGTACAATTTGAAAATTTCAGATTAGGAAAATGGCCTATTCAAAAAATGATAAACTGCTGTTTATAAAAAGCCTTCATACGGTTATTTGGCTGTTTTTCAATGTGGTGATTTTCTATCTTTTATACGCCGCCATCGCCAATAAAATTGACATATGGGTCTGGATCTGCATAGCCCTTGTTTTGTTGGAAGGCTTGGTTTTACTGGCTTTTAAAATGTTTTGTCCGCTTACGGTTATTGCCCGAAAGTACTCCGACTCCCCCAAAGCGAACTTCGATATTTTCCTTCCGAATTGGTTGGCGAAATACAATAAACTGATTTATACTACCATTTTTGGTATTGCGGTGATTATGGTACTTTATAGATGTGTCGCTTAAGTTGTGCAATTGCGAAGATTTCACAAGTATATAATTGCAATTTCTCTTCACCTTTCAGATATTTACAAAAAGAACAGATGCTATGAAAATAATCTCGTGGAACATCAACGGCGTAAGGGCCATAACCAAAAAGGATTTCTTTGGGGATTTTTCAAACATGGACCCAGATATTATTTGCTTTCAGGAAACCAAAGCCCAAGATGACGAGGTAAAAACGGCTTTGTCTAAAATTACCCACTACCACCAATATTACAATTCGGCAGCGCGGAAAGGCTATTCTGGCGTTGCGGTCTTGAGTAAAAAGGAACCTGTGGCGGTAACGTACGACATGGGTGTTGCGGAACACGACAATGAAGGCCGGGTAATCTGTTTGGAATTTGAGACCTTCTTTTTGGTCAATGTATATGTTCCCAATTCTGGGCAACAATTGGAAAGGCTGGATTATAGAAAGACTTGGGATGACGACTTCCGAAACTATCTTATAAATTTGAAAAAATCAAAGCCTGTAATTCTTTGCGGCGATTTAAATGTTGCCCACCGCCCCATTGACCTTAAAAATGATAAGGCCAATTACAACAAAACCGCAGGTTATACCCAAATTGAAATTGACGGAATGGACAATTTACTCAACGCAGGTTTTGTGGATACCTATCGGCATTTTCATCCGGATATTGTGGCCTATACCTATTGGAGCTATCGGTTTAAGGCTCGGGAGCGCAATAGTGGGTGGCGCATAGATTATTTTTTGGTAAGTGAATCCTTGCTCGAAAAAATAAAAAATGTAGCGATATTATCGGAATATTATGGCTCCGATCACTGCCCAATCCAACTTGAAATTGAATTGTAGTCAATTCTTAAATAGGTTTTCGTTTTCCTTTAAAGCGGTCATCGCTTCAGAATACCCCATTTCAAAAATAGCATCCGTATTGCTCATACCGAATATGGCAAAGCCTCCCACATCTTTGGGCGCAATAACCAAATCGCATTCGGGAAATTTTCTTATAGAATCTGATACCGCCCTGATTTTAAGTGCCCTATCGGCAACATTATAGGAATGGTTCAAATCCTTGATGCTGATTTTCTGTAGGGAGTTGATATACACCCCAATAATTGTATCGCAGTGTTGCTTTAGCGGCTCCACCGGAAAGTTATTCAGTATTCCCCCATCTATATAGTACGAACCATTGATCTCGGTTGGGGTAAAAACGCCCGGAAAGGAAGCGGAAGCTATAACCGGTTTTATAAGCTGCCCTTTGCTGAAAATCTTTAAATTTCCCGAAATCACATTGGTCGCGGTTATATAGAGCGATTTTTCAAGGGCGTCAAAATTATCCCTCGGGAAAAACACTTTTAGATCGTCATAAAACTTTTCGGTATCCAAAAACCCCGGTTTGTTAAAGGCGAATCTTTTGGTGTTAAAAATTGAAATGGTTTTAAAGAATCTTAGTATTTCAGACCAATGAACCCCCGCCGCATACAGCGCCCCCACAATGGCGCCCACACTGGTGCCCGAAACGTGGGTGGGTGAAATGCCGTGCTCCTCCAATGCCTTTAATACCCCGATATGCGCGGCGCCCCTTGCTCCGCCACCGGAAAGGACTAAACCAAGATTCGTCATTGTTCTAAATTTTGATAACAAAATTGTGAAAATTAAAGCAAATAAACCCTGACCAAAATCATAATCGAGCTCAAAATTGATAGGTAAATTTGGATGGTATCTCTTGGCTAAGAATAAGATTTTGAATCTGTTAATTAAATTTATTGCTGATGTTTGTCATAGTTATTCCCTATTCGTAGGATTATCTTTGATTTTCCCTGTTGTATATGAAAAAAGAAAATTCTCTTATAACCCGTACAAAATCGTTTTTCGCTGAAATTGGCGATATGACCTTGTTTGCCGGACGTTTTTTTCGGGAATTGTTCAGTCCACCATTTGAATTTAGGGAATTGATACGCCAATGCTACAATATGGGCATTCGCTCCCTGTTTTTGGTAATGGTGACGGGTTTTATTTTGGGCTTGGTCTTTACGCTTCAATCGCGCCCCACTTTGACCGATCTTGGCGCGGCCTCGTGGATGCCATCCATGATCAGTATTTCCATAGTGCGGGAAATCGGCCCGGTAATAATCGCCTTGATCTGCGCGGGAAGGATTGGCTCCGGTATAGGCGCGGAACTCGGCTCCATGCGTGTAACCGAGCAGATAGACGCAATGGAGGTCTCGGGCACCAATCCGTTCAAATATTTGGTGGTTACCAGAATATTGGCGGTTACCTTAATGTTGCCCTTGCTCGTAATTGCGGGAGATACCGTCGCATTATTTGGATCTGCTATAATCGAGAATTTAAAGGGAGATGTTTCCTATACGCTCTATTTTAATAAGGTTTTTGATGCCTTGAGCTTTAGCGATGTGCTTCCCGCAACCGTCAAGACCGTATTCTTTGGCTTTGCCATCGGCCTGGTGGGTACCTACAAAGGCTACAATTGTTCCAAAGGTACCGTGGGGGTAGGGGAAGCCTCAAATTCAGCGGTGGTTTATTCCTCTATGTTATTGTTTATAATAGATTTTATTGCCGTATTTGTTTCGGATATATTTTTTGAAGTTTAAATGAAAAAAGAAAACCAAACCCCAGTCCTTGAGTTAAAAGATATCCACAAGAGCTTTGGCGAAAACCATGTGCTCAAAGGTTTCAATCTTCAACTTTTTGAAGGGGAAAATCTGGTGATTATGGGCAAATCTGGGTCGGGGAAATCGGTTATGGTCAAGTGTATTGTGGGCTTGATCCAGCCCGATAGCGGAAGCATTACCATTAACGGTCACGACATAATCACCATGGGCCAAAGGGAACTGGATTTTCTGCGGACGCAAATCGGTTTCCTCTTTCAGGGCAGTGCTTTGTACGACTCAATGACCGTTCGGGAAAACTTGGAGTTTCCGTTACGAAGACACAAAGATAAAATTGAGGATTTTAAAAGTACGGAACAATCCGTACAAGATGCGCTAAAAAGCGTGGGACTGCTGCACACCATCGATTTGATGCCTTCCGAACTTTCCGGCGGAATGCAACGTAGGGTAGCACTGGCACGGGCGCTAATTTTAAAGCCCAAAATAATAATGTACGATGAGCCCACAACGGGCTTGGACCCCATTACGGCAAACGAGATTATCCAGCTTATGCGAAGCATCCAAAAAGAGTACAACACCTCCTCCCTCATTATCACCCACGATGTGGATTGCGCAAGGGTAATTTCGAATAGAATAATATTACTGGTAGATGGAATCAACTATGCCGAGGGTACTTATAATGAACTGTCAAATTCCAGCGATCCCCAAACCCGGGCATTCTTTAAAAACTAAAAATTATGGTTAAATCAACTTCCCAAAAAATAAAAGTCGGTCTTTTCGTAGTGGTGGGCACCGCCATTCTTATTGCGGCGCTTTATTCCATCGGCAACCGACAGCATATTTTCAGCAAAAACATTGAGCTCTACGGTACCTTTGGAAACGTAAACGGCTTGATTATAGGCAACAACGTGCGTTACTCCGGTATAAACGTAGGTACGGTAAGCAAGATTGAAATGATCGAGGAGGGAAGCATCACCATCCAAATGATGATTGAGGAAAAGACGGCAAGATTTATTAAAACCGATGCTATTGCTTCCATCGGTTCCGATGGCTTGGTGGGAAGCATGGTCGTGAACATTATTCCGGGGAAAGTTGCCAGTGCCAAACCCGTAATTTCCGGCGATACCATCCAGTCTTACAGCAAGATTGGCGCCGACGATATGCTCTCCACCCTGAACACCACCAATGAAAACGCCGCCTTGCTCACCGCCGATCTGCTTAAGATTACCAATAAAATCCTTGAGGGCAAAGGCACTTTGGGCGCTTTGGTAACTGATACCTTGCTGGCCCAGGATTTAAGGCAGACGGTAATTGAACTCAAACAAACCGCTGCGGGTACTTCCACGGCGGTTTCCCGCATCAACGCCCTTATTTCAAAAGTCAATTATGATGAAAGTGCGGCGGCCGTGCTTTTGAGCGATACGGTTTCTGCCAACCAAATAAGGGGCGTATTCAGCAATCTTGAAAAATCGAGCGAGGACATTAATGAAATAACCCAAAATCTCGATGCCTATCTCACCGAAATAAAATCGGGAAAAGGTGCTTTGAATTACATTACGCAAGATGAGGTTTTGGTCAAGAATATCGATTCCACGATGCTCGATATAAAGGAAGCCGCAGAGAAATTGAACGAAAATATGGAGGCGCTGCGGCACAATTTCCTTTTCCGCGGTTATTTCAGAAAACTGGAGCGACAGGAAAGGCGGGAAGCCAGGAAAAATTAATTTTAAATTCGGTATTTTCGTAAGTCAAAAAAAAAACCAACCAAACAAAGTGATAATGCTCGATAATTTAAAGGAAAACTTCTCACATATTTTTGAGGACGCCCTAATTGATGAAATTGGCCAGGTAGGGGTTTTAAAGGAAGTCAAGGAAGGCGAAAAGGTAATTGAGATTGGCGATTACGTCCGTTCCATGCCCTTGCTCCTCAAGGGGGCCATAAAAATTTTAAGGGAAGACGACGACGGCGACGAGCTGCTTCTCTATTTTTTGGAACGCGGCGATACCTGCGCCATGACCCTAACCTGCTGTTTGGGACAGACCAAAAGTGAGATCCGAGCCATCGCAGAGCTCGACACCACGTTGATAATGATACCCATCCAAAAAATGGAGGAGTGGACGGGCAAGTATAAAAGTTGGCGCAATTTCGTCTTTCAAAGTTACCACGCCCGCCTTACCGAAATGCTTGAAACCATTGACAGCATCGCATTTTACAATATGGACGAGCGTTTGGTGAAATACCTTCAAAACAAAAAGAAGATAACAAATGATTCCCTGATCAATTCCACGCATCAGGAAATTGCGTATGAGCTTCACACCTCGCGCGTGGTGGTGTCGCGTTTGTTGAAGAAGCTGGAATCCATGGGGAAAATCGAGCTTAACCGAAATAGCATTAAAATAGTTTCACTTTAAATTTTGGGTAATACCTAATCATTTCATTTTAAAAAGTTTGAAGTGTAACTTTTGTTACTGTCAATTGTGTGTTTTCCCTTTATTTTTGAAGTGTCCACAACTTTATACTCAAAATATGAAACTTTTAGCCACATTATTTTTGATCGGTTTATTCACTGCCTGCAATACCAATTCTCGTAAAGAATATTTGGCGATTGCTGAAAATACTGACAACACTGAAACCGAAATAAATCAGGAGCATCCCGGCAAGAAATTGATGGAAAACAACTGTTACGTTTGCCACAATCCAAAAACTGCCGAAGATGCAATGATTGCCCCGCCGATGGTAGCCGTAAAGATGCATTATATTTCTGAGGAGACTTCAAAGGAAGAATTTATTGAGGCAATGGTGGCGTGGGCCAAGAATCCTTCCGAAGAAAAATCAAAAATGCCCGGCGCCATCAAGAAATTCGGATTGATGCCCTATCAATTCTATCCAGAGGAAACTATCAAGCAAATTGCAGATTATATGTTTGATAACGATATAGAAGAGCCCGAATGGTTTGACGCCCACTACAAGCAAATGCACGGCGACAGACCGCAGATGAAAGGCCGAATGGGTCGCGGAATGGGGAATGGCAAAGGAATGGGTAAAAACCGAGATACAAATGCCCAACCTTCCGTAAAGGAACGCGGCATGCAAATGGCCCAGTCCACCAAGGCTGAATTGGGGAAAAACCTGATGGGCCAGATCCAGAAAAACGGGGTTATCGCTGCACTTGACTTTTGTAATGTCCAAGCTCTGCCCATAACGGACAGTATGGCTACGGTCCATAAGGCCCATATAAAACGCGTTACCGATAAACCGAGAAACCCACAAAACAAGGCCAATGCCGCAGAACTGCAATACCTGGAAAACTTCAAAAAGCAAGTGGCTGCCGGAGACGAGGTAAACCCGATAGTTGTGGATATGGGCAAGGAAACAGAATTTTATTACCCCATCGTTACCAATTCCATGTGCTTGAAATGCCACGGCACTCCCGGAAAGGAACTGGAAACTCTTACCTTGTCCAAGATACAGGAACTGTACCCAATGGATAAGGCTACTGGCTACGGCGAAAATGAAGTGCGCGGCATTTGGAGTATCCGTTTTGAAAATTAGTATATGAATTATTACGAAACCTTTTGGAACCACAAATACCTAAGTGGTGAAACGGGCTGGGATATAGGCTGCGTTTCTACGCCAATAAAGGAATACATCGACCAACTTTCAGATAAAAATTTAAAGATTTTGATCCCCGGCGGCGGCAATTCCTATGAGGCGGAATACCTTTTTGAAAACGGTTTTAACAATGTTTTTGTGGTGGATATTTCATCTATACCCTTAAAAAATCTTGCGGAGCGCCTCCCGTCATTTCCTAAGGACAACCTTTTGCACGCCGACTTTTTTGAATTGGAGGACACCTTCGACCTGATTTTGGAACAGACTTTCTTTTGTGCGTTGGATCCATCCTTTCGTAAAGAATATGTAAATAAAATGTACAAACTGCTCAAGCCAAATGGCAAGCTAGTAGGATTGCTCTTCAATATTCCTTTAAATGATGACAAGCCGCCTTTTGGGGGGAATAAAGACGAATATGAAAAGCTTTTTTCGGAAAAATTCAAAATTGAGAAAATGGAAACAGCCTACAATTCCATTCCTCCCCGTGCGGGAAATGAACTGTTTTTCATTTTAAAAAGAGAATGAATTTTTAAAGTTTCACACCAAACGCCAAATCGCCAGCATCGCCCAAGCCAGGCAGAATATAGCCTCGGCTGTTTAGTTTTTCATCTACGGCTGCTATCCAAAGATGTGTATTTTCGGGAAATTTATCCTGGATATAAGCTATTCCCGGTTTGGCGCCGATGATGGATAGAATATGGATTTGCTTTGGCGTTCCGTGACTTTTAAAGGCTTTAAGTACGTTTTCCAACGTTTTTCCCGTTGCCAGCATCGGGTCGGTCAATATCAAGGTTTTTCCCTCAATGGAGGGCGATGCCAGATAATTTACTACCACTTCAAAGGCATCATCGCCATCCGCGTGGTGCCGGAATGCAGAGATGTAGGCGTTTTCGGCCTTGTCAAAAAAACTTATAACCCCCGTATGGAGGGGCAGGGCCGCCCGTAAAATGGAACAAACTACTATATCTGTTTCGGGTACTTTCATTTCCTTTTCCCCCAACGGCGTTTTTACCACTTCCGTTTTATAGTGCAGTGTTTTGCTCATTTCATAACTGAGAATTTCCCCAATACGCTCAATATTTTTCCGAAAGCGCATGGAATCCTTTTGAATGGAAACATCGCGCATTTCCAGAACAAATTGGTTGAGAACAGAATTTTCGTTGCTGAAGTCGTGGACTATCATGGTTTTAAATAGATTGGTATTTTCTGAGGTTCAAAATATGGATAATTTAGATAAAGGTAGAAAAAGGAGCAGCATATTTTACAAACTGTAACAAAAGTTGCATTATAAAGAAGCTGCATCTTTTATCTTTGTTTAGATTTTCACCATCAATTTTCTGAAGTATGGAAGATATGCTCTTTTATGATAGAATGCAATTTGCATTTACTATCACTTTCCACTATTTATTTCCACAATTGACCATGGGACTGTCTTTAATGATTGTCTATTTTAAATGGAAATTCCTAAGAACCAAAATTGATAAATACAACGATGCCGCGAAATTTTGGATGAAGATTTTCGCACTTAATTTTGCAATGGGTGTTGTTACCGGAATTCCAATGGAATTTCAATTTGGAACCAATTGGGCAAAGTTTTCAGAGCTTACAGGGGGTATTATAGGGCAGACCCTTGCAATGGAGGGGATGTTTTCCTTTTTCCTTGAATCTTCGTTTTTGGGGTTATTTCTTTTTGGAGAAAAATTAATGGGTCAAAAGCTCCATTTCCTAACGGGATTTCTAGTGTTTTTAGGGTCTTGGGCTAGTGGTTATTTAATTATAGCTACCCATTCTTGGATGCAACATCCGGTAGGTTATGAAATTTTAGAGAATGGAAAATTTGTGCTTAACAATTTTGGGGCTCTGTTTTCCAACCCTTGGTTGCTGCCTTCTTATTTGCACAATCAATTGGCTTCAGTTATTACAGCATCTTTTGTAGTGGCAGCCATAGGCGCATTCTATCTGTTAAGCAATAAACATAGTGAATTCGGAAAACTTTTCGTAAAAACTGGAGTGATTTTTGGTTTGATTTCTAGTGTTTTGGTGGCTTTTCCCACAGGAGATTGGACCGCTAAGAATGTTGTAAAACATCAACCTGTAACTTTCGCGGCTATGGAAGGAATTTTTGAAACAGAAGATAAAGGTTCTGAAATTATTTTAATTGGGCAGCCAGATACGGAAAATAAAAAACTCGACAACAAAATTGCCGTTCCAAATGTGTTGAGCTTTTTAACTTATCAGCGATGGGATGCTAAAATAAAAGGCTTGAATGAATTTGATGAAAGTATATACCCCACTAACATTCCTGGATTGTATTATTCATATCATATTATGGTTGGCTTGGGTACAATTTTTATTGCTTTAATGCTTCTTGCAAGCATTCAATTGCTCCGAAAGAAACTCTATAAAACCAAATGGATTTTATGGTCTCTGATGTTTATGTTGCCATTTCCATATATAGCGAACACTACAGGTTGGTACACCGCAGAATTGGGTAGGCAACCTTGGTTGGTTTATAATCTCTTGCGAACTGCTGATGGCATTTCGCCAACCGTCTCATCGGGAAACACATTATTCACCTTGCTTGGTTTTATTGGTCTTTATTTGTTATTGGGATTGCTATTTTTAATGCTAGCAGGAAAAATCATCAATAAAGGGCCTGAAACCACAAAACAAATCTAACTATGGAATTATTTTGGTATATCGTTTTAATGACAATGTTGACCATCTATGTTATTTTGGATGGTTATGATTTTGGTGCAGGCATCATCCATTTATTTTTTGCTAAAACTGAAAAAGATAAAAAAGCTATAACAAGCGCAATTGGCCCATTTTGGGATGCCAACGAAGTTTGGCTTATTGCTGCTGGAGGTGTGTTGTTTTTTGCTTTTCCCACTTTATACGCATCATCATTTAGTGGCTTTTACTTACCGTTAATTATGATTTTATGGTTGCTAATCTTTAGGGCAATTGGCCTGGAGTTGCGGGGGCAAATCCATAATAAAATGTGGGAAATTATTTGGGATAAAGCCTTTGGAATTGCAAGTTTATTATTGGCTCTGTTTTTTGGAATTGCCTTGGGGAATGTAGTTAGGGGCGTGAATTTAGGAATGGTAACCGATGGTGTTTCTGCACACGAACCCCATTATTTCTTTTTACCCCTTTGGAATTCATCCTTTAGCCCCCATGCAGAACATTTGGGTATCATTGATTGGTTTACGTTGTTATTGGGGGTGGTAGGCGTAGTGTCATTAACCATTCACGGAGCAAATTGGATTATCTTCAAAACAAATTCCGATTTAAATCAAAAGCTAAAAAAAGTAGTTTTTAAACTGAATATTGGATTGTTGGCTTTGGTAATAACCTCATTATTGACTTGGCACATTATTGAACCAAAACCTTTTCATAACTTTATAGAAAATCCGTGGCTTTGGATTTTCCCACTTATTGCATTCACGGGACTTTTCGGTTTGTTCAAAGTAAAGTCCTTCAAGAAGGATGGGGTGGGTTTTTTGTTCTCATCCTTGTTTCTATTTGGCGGATTAACCACTACCGTGGCCTCAATATTCCCAAAAGTATTGCCTTCAACCAATGATGTGAATCCTTCCTTAACGCTTTATAATGTTGCTGCGCATGAATATGGATTGTCAGTTGGTATATATTGGTTTGTAATTGCTGCCATTCTAGTTGCAGTTTATATGTTTGTTCAGTATCGTATTTTTAAAGGGAAGATGGACGATGTGGGCTATGGGGAACATTAACCGTATTCTGAAATACATTTATTATGACAGATACACTCATAGCAATTATCAGCATTTTTGTTGGCATTATTGGAGCTAATGTATATGGCGCCATTAAGAAAAAATATACAATGGGATTTACAGCAAATACCATCGCAGGAATTTTCGGCAGTATTTTCTTTATTAAAATATTTGGAAAACTTGGTTTTGATCCTATTTCAATAATGGAATCTGGAGGCGTAAATGTTGTTTTGTTTGCAATTAATATGGCGGTATCACTATTAGGTGGTGCTATCGGGTTGATTGCTGTCAAGATTATAAGAAACAGACTTGAAAAAAAGCCTTAATAGGAATTTTTTTTCTGCTATGTAACAAAAGATACTGTACTACACTATAAATTACTGCAATTTTGAAAGGTCTAATTGCCTCACCTTTATATGATTAAAATCATTTTAAGGTTTTGCTCAGTGATGTAATTTAGACGCTTAAAACCTTCGAAAAATGTCAAAAATCGTAATATTGGGTGCAGGAATCTCGGGTCACGTAGCTGCCTCACACCTTCGCAGAAAACTGGACAAGACCCACGAAGTAATTGTGGTTTCGCCCAACAGCAATTACCAATGGATTCCCTCAAACATCTGGGTGGGCATTGGCCGAATGAAATCAAAGGAAATACTTTTTCCGCTTGCGCCTTTGTATAAAAAGAAAGGAATTGGTTTTAAGCAGGCGAAAGTAACCTCCTTTTATCCCGAAGGCGATAACGAAACTGAAAAGCCGTTTGTGGTGGCTGAATATGTTTCCGCAGAAAAAAGAGGCCAGACCGAAAGAATAACTTACGATTACCTGATAAACGCCACAGGTCCCAAACTCAATTTTGAGGCTACTGAAGGATTGAATCCCGGAACAAACAAAGCGTATTCGGTTTGTACCTATACCCACGCAGACCATGCCAACGAAGGTTTACAGACCCTAATTGCTGAAATGAAAAAGGGTAAAGAGGCAAAAATTGTTATCGGCACAGGCCACGCAAAGGCTACTTGTCAGGGTGCTGCCTTTGAATACATTTTGAATGTGGAACAGGAACTTCGCAGACAAAAAGTGCGTGACAAAGCCAAAATAACATGGATTTCCAACGAGTACCAACTGGGTGATTTTGGAATGGACGGTATGTTGCTAAGCTACGGCAGCAACATTATGAAATCGCACGAAATGGTCGAGATGGTTTTTGAAGACCGCAATATTAATTGGATACTTGGAGCAGGCGTGAATAAAATTGAAGACGGACTAGCGCATTATGAAACGCTGAACGGGGAGCATAAAAATATTGAATATGATTTTGCGATGCTGATTCCATCCTTTTCTGGCCACGGATTCAAGGCTTTCGATAAAAATAATAACGACATTACGGAAAAACTTTTTAAAGGGTTTATGATCGTGGATGCAGACTATACGCCAAAACCTTATGAGGACTGGACCGTACAGGATTGGCCCGAAACCTATCAAAACCCAAACTATAAAAATATTTTTGCTCCGGGAATTGCTTTTGCACCGCCGCATAGCATTTCCAAACCCCGTAAAAGCCCAAATGGTACCGAAATATTTCCAGCGCCACCAAGAACAGGGATGCCCTCGGGAATTACGGCCAAATTGGTTGCCGACAATATTATAGACAGTATAAAAAACAAAAAGGAATTTTTGCACCACAAAGGCTCTATGGGCAATATGGGTGCCGCCTGTATAGCCTCTGCGGGCTTTGGGATGACAAATGGCAGTGGGGTTAGTATCACTACCTTTCCAATTGTGCCAGATTACAAAAAATATCCAGATACCATGGGCAGAAAACTGGGCAAAACCTTTGGAGAGATTGGGCTGGCAGGCCATTGGCTAAAGCTGATGCTCCACTACGCCTTTATATACAAGGCCAAAATGAAACCTTTTTGGTATTTAATTCCTGAATAATTAGGCAGTAGTCAGTAGGCATTAGGCATTAGGTAGTAGGTAGTAGGTAGTAGGTAGTAAAGTTAGAATCATAGGTAGTATTCAAAAACCAATAATAATAGTAATAAAAATAAATAATAAGAAATGACACAGAGAATATCAAAATTCAAACGGTTTGTGATGATGAACCCCATCATCCAATTTTTTAAATTTATTTTTTTAAGCTTTAAGGTATTGCTTATTGTGGCTGGGGGTCACGGGGGAACCCGAAAAGAAGGCTACTAAACTGATACTAATCATAAATTATTCGAAAAAGATTATATATTTTTGAACCCTAAGTGAAAACAATTATTGCCATATCGCTTTCATTCCTCGTTTTTTTTCAAAGCGCGGGACTTGGTATGTCCGACATTTTTTTGCTTGGACGTTTTGTGGAACATGCGCAATACCATTCTGAAAACTATGGCGATGATTTCTTAACTTTTTTTGAAAAGCATTACGGTTCCTTAAAAACCGATCATCAAAAAAATCATAAGGAAGAGGAACAGGAGCATCAGGAGCTCCCTTTTCAGCATATTTCCTGCCATCACGTTTTAACCGATGTGGTTTTGGTTCCTTTTGAAATTCCTATTGTGAAAGTGGAAATAAACAAAAAGCAATTGCACGCATTCCACTATCAGAATCTATATTCTTCACTTGAAAAATTCTCTATTTTTCAACCACCAAAGTTTGCATAACTAAATAGGCCTTTCTTGGAAATAATTATTTCCAATTTCTTCTGAGGTCAGTATTTACCGCTTTCAAAGCGGTCACAATCAATTTTTATTATTTCGATTTTCAACAGGTTTATGTTGAAGATGCTAAATCCATAATTTGTTATGCTAACAAAAATCATTCAATTCAGTATAAAGAATAAACTCATCATCGGCTTGTTCACGTTGCTGCTGATAGGCTTTGGGGTGTTTTCGCTCACCCAGCTTTCAATAGGTGCCGTGCCCGATGTAACCAACAACCAAGTACAGGTAATCACCACTTCCCGCAATCTTTCCACCCAGGATATGGAGCAATTCATTACCTATCCCGTGGAGCTGGAAATGGCAAATTTGCCGGGTGTAAAGGAAATCCGATCCGTTTCAAAATTTGGGCTTTCGGTGGTTACCATTGTTTTTGAGGAAAATCTGGGCACTTACCTACCGCGCCAACTCATAGCCGAAAAGATACAATCTGCCGCCGAGAATATTCCCGAAGGTTTTGGTACCCCACAAATGGGACCGATTACCACAGGTCTTGGTGAAATCTACCAATATATTCTGGACGTAAAACCAGAGTTTAAGGATAAATATTCAGTAACGGAGCTTCGCACCATACAGGATTGGATCGTAAAACGGCAACTCTCGGGCATTCCCGGCGTAGTGGAGGTGAACACTTGGGGTGGATATTTAAAACAATATGAAGTCGCCATAAACACCAATAAGCTAAACGCTATGAATATCACTGCTCAAGAGATATTTACAGCTTTGGAAAAGAACAACAGTATTTCGGGAGGCGGGTATATTGAAAAGGAGAACCAAGCTTATTTTATTCGTGGCGAAGGTTTGGCGTCTTCGTTAGAGGATATTGGAAATATCGTTGTAAAAAACGAAAATGGTTTCCCAATTTATGTGAAGGATATCGCAAAAGTCCAATTCGGAAGCGCGCCCCGTTTTGGTGCGATAACCGGAAACGGGGAAGGCGAAAAAATCCTCGGGCAGGTAATGATGCTCAAGGACGGCAACTCAAACCAAGTGATTGAAGCCGTTAAGGAGCGTGTAGCAAATATTTCGGAATCGTTGCCCGAAGGGGTGTATATCAACCCTGTTTTGGATCGCAGCGTGCTGATTGGCAAAACCACTTTTACCATAGCGGAAAACCTCATTCTCGGGGTGCTTATCGTAATTTTTGTAGTGGTACTTTTGTTGGGGAATCTCCGCTCGGGATTAGTTGTTGCGTCCGTGATTCCCTTGTCATTGCTTTTCACGCTTTCACTGATGTACATTTTTGGCGTAGATGCAAATTTGATGAGTCTTGGCGCCATCGACTTTGGGATTATTATTGACGGAGCAGTGATTATTGTTGAATTTGTGGCATTTCAAATAAGTAAAAATGCCACCAGATTGAATGCCTTTTCTTCCGAAGAGAAACAGCAGGCGAAGGATGAACTCACGGTAAAAAGTGCGTCAAAAATGATGAACTCCGCCATTTTTGGCCAGCTTATTATTTTGATTGTCTTTATCCCAATCCTTTCGCTTAGCGGGGTAGAGGGCAAGATGTTTAAACCGATGGCGCTTACGTTCAGCTTTGCGCTTATTGGGGCCATGGTGCTTTGTTTTACATACGTTCCCGTAGCCGCCTCATTGTTCTTAAAACCCATTAAAACTTCAAAAAGAAATATTTCCGTCAGATTAATGGCTTTTCTGAATCGTTTTTACGAACCTACCATTCGATGGGCACTTGGTGCAAAAAAGATGGTTTTGGGGGTTGCAATATTAATTTTAGCTTCAACTATATATCTTTTTACCACTATGGGCGGGGAATTTGTTCCAACTTTAGATGAAGGCGATTTTGTAATTCAGCCAGTACTTAAAACAGGGACTTCCCTTAAAAACACTATTGCTACTACCACACAGATTGAGAAAATCCTGATAGAAAACTTTCCGGAAGTAGATCAGGCGGTTAGTCGTATTGGCGCTGCCGAAGTCCCCACAGACCCTATGTCCATGGAAGAAAGCGATATTATTATTACCCTTAAACCCAAAAGTGAATGGGTTTCGGCCAAAAGTAAAAATGAATTGGCGGAGAAGTTTAAGGAGGCCTTGGCGATAATTCCCGGAATGGAAGTGGAATTTACCCAGCCCATCGAAATGCGTTTTAATGAGCTGATTACGGGAGTCCGGGCAGATATTGCCATCAAGATTTTTGGGGAAGACCTTGAAGTGCTTAACAAAAAGGCAAATGAAATTAAAAGCCTTGTAGAAAATGTGGAAGGCGCAGATGATATTACGGTGGAAAAAGTGGTAGGCCTGCCGGAGATGAACGTAAAATTTGACCGAGCCAAGATTGCCCGTTACGGCCTTAACATTGAGGATTTAAACGAAATGATAGCCATGGGTTTTGCAGGGAAATCCCTCGGAAGCATTTTTGAGGGCGAAAAGCGCTTTGACCTTGTTGTAAGGCTGGATGAAAACAACCGCCGCGATCTTTCAAACTTGCAAAATCTGTATGTGGATACCCCTTCCGGGGAAAAAGTGCCCTTGCGCGAACTTGCGGAAATAAAATACACAAAGGGTGCGGCAAAAATATCAAGGGACGATACCAAACGCCGCATAGTGGTGGGGATAAACGTGCGTAGCCGCGATCTGCAAAGCGTGGTGGACGATGTACAAAAGTTAATCGACAAAAACATACAACTTCCGGTGGGCTATACCATCGATTACGGCGGGCAGTTTGAGAATCTGCAAAGCGCAAAAGACAGGCTTTTAATAGCCGTTCCCGTGGCTTTATTGCTGATTTTCTTCCTGCTTTATTTCGCATTCAATTCCGTCAAGGAAGCCCTGATGATCTATTCGGCAATTCCCTTGGCGGCGGTTGGTGGCGTGTTGCTGCTCTGGCTGCGCGATATGCCCTTTAGCATCTCGGCAGGGGTTGGTTTTATTGCCCTTTTCGGGATTGCCGTCCTCAACGGGATAGTGTTGATAGAACATTTTAAGGAACTCAAAAAAGAAGGAATGAAAGATAAAAAGGAACTTATCATACAAGGTACAAAAGATCGTTTAAGAGCGGTTTTACTGACTGCCTCGGCTGCAGCCCTCGGGTTTTTACCGATGGCAATTTCCACCAATGCCGGTGCTGAGGTGCAAAGACCCTTGGCTACCGTGGTTATTGGCGGCTTAATCACCGCTACCATTTTAACCTTGGTCGTGTTGCCGGTGCTCTATTCAATATTTGATTCAGATAAAAAAATAATCAGTTTAAAAAGAAAAGCTAAAAAGTTGCCTATGGCCATACTTATTTTCTTGCTTGGCTTTTCGGGCGTGGCGCAGGAGTCTCCCAAAACTTTAGAAGACTTACAACAGATGGCTTTGGAAAACAATGCAGGCCTAAAAGCCACTTCGCTTCAGAAAGAGGAAGCAAACGCCTTGATAGGCAGTGCATTCAATTTCGATAAAACTACGGTCTTTTATGAATTCAATGAAAATGATTTAGGGCCAAACAACGAGCCGCTCGAAGTTTTTGGCGTGCAGCAGGGCTTTCTTTTTCCAACGGTTTATTTCGCTGAAAAAAATGTAAACAAGCGTCAGTTTGAAATGCAAAGCAGCCAATACGAATTGCAAAAGCGCAAAACGGAAGGGATGGTGGCCGCTGCCTATTATCAGTTTCAGTTTGAAAAAAATAGGGAGCGTGTTTATAAACGATTGGATAGTCTCTACCAAAATTTTGCCCACGCTGCCCAGCGCCGTTTTGAACTCGGGGAGACCAATTATTTGGAAAAGATTACAGCCAGGGCAAAACAGCGACAATTGGAAACCGATTATAGGCAGAGCAGGGAAGACGTGCAGATTGCAATGGAACGTTTGAAGGCAACTGTTCAATCCAAGGATAGTTTGGTAATTCCCGAAAAACCTTTGGAGAAACTACAGCTTTCGCTGTCAAGTATGGAAGCACATCCGGCAATAGATTATTACCAAAACAGAACTGATTTTTTTGAGGCAAAACGCAGTTTGGAAAAGCAGCATTTGTTTCCAGATATCAGTCTTTCCTATTCCCTGGGAAGCAATTCCGGTTTGAGCCAAAATCTATATGCCTATCAAATTGGCCTTAAGATTCCGTTGCTCTTTAGCGGGAATGCCTCAAAAATAAAAGCTTCCAAAATTGCGGCGGACGTGAGCCTGCAGCAGGCTGAGGATTATAAAATCCAACTCAATTCACGAAAACTTCAATTGCTCAACGAGGTTTCAAAATATGAAGAAGCACTGAGTTATTATGAAACCGAAGGAAAATCCCTTTCCGAGGAAATTTTAAAAACGGCAAATGTCGGTTTTAAAAATGGGGAGATTGACTTCTTTCAATACATCCAAAGCCTTGAAAACGCCTATGAAATTGAACTGCAATACCTCCAAAATCTGAACAATTACAACCAGGCGGTCCTCGCCCTTAACTATTTAATACTCTAAAAATATTCGTTATGAACTATATAAAATCACTTTTGTTGCTTTCAGCTTTAGTTTTGGCAGCTTGCAACAATTCCGAAAAAGAAAGTCCCCTCCTAACCTCCCCAGAGGGGAGGGATGACATCGTACATCTTTCAAAGGCACAGTTTGAAAATGCAAAAATGGAGGTTGGCCAACTCACAGAAAAGCCTTTTGCGGAAACAGTGCAAACCAGCGGGATGATTGACGTACCGCCACAGAGCCGGGCGGTGATAAGTGCCTTTGCGGGTGGATATATCAAAAACACTCCTTTGTTGGTGGGCAATAAAGTCTCTAAGGGGCAGCGTTTGGTAACCCTTGAAAACCCTGAGTTTATTAACATGCAACAGAACTATCTGGAAACCGCCGAGCAGCTTTCCTATTTAAAATCGGAATACGAGCGGCAGCGGATTATGTTTGATGAAAAAATCACTTCCCAAAAAAGTTTTCTAAAAGCCGAGAGCGAATACAAATCCAATTTGGCGCGCTACAACAGCCTCAAGAAAAACCTTGAAATGTTGAATATAAATCCAGCATCGGTCCAAGCGGGAAATATCGTTTCAGCAGTAAATATTTACAGTCCCATAGACGGCAACGTGACCCAGGTTTTTGTAAACACGGGTACCTACGTTTCCCCGGCCGACAAGATTATGGAAATTATGAATACAGACCATATCCACTTGGAATTAAAGGTTTTTGAAAAAGATCTCCTACAGCTTAAAAAGAAACAGGAAATTTTATTTACGGTGCCTGAGGCCTCAAAAGAAGTTTTTAAGGGCGAGGTACATTTAGTGGGCACTTCCATAGACCCGAATTCGCGGATTGCAATGGTCCATGGCCATATAGATGAAAAGGATGAGCAAAACTTCACTGCCGGAATGTTTGTGGAGGCGCAGATTGTTACGGGCACTTCAGACCAGTGGGCGCTTCCGGAAAACGCTGTGGTTGAAATGGAGGGGAAAAATTACGTTTTAAAAATTGAAAATGAAACTGCCGACGAATTTGAAATCCTTCCCGTGGAAGTAAAAATTGGAGCAACTTACAATGGCTTCACAGCGATTGGGAAATCGGAAGAATTTAAACCTGAAACTAAGTTTTTAACCAAAGGTGCATTTGTGCTCTTACAGGAAGAAGGAGGGGGGCACGATCATTAAGAGCCGAACGTCATTGCGAGCGCAGCAAAGCAATCTCATGAGGGTTAGGCAATGCCCCCAACAGATTGCTTTAGTCGCTCCTTGGGTCGCTCCTTCGCAATGACGTTATTCGACCCTTCTTCTAGCTTTGTTCGAAGCTTGTTCGAAGAAATGGCCCTTTCTTCGAAGAAAATACGAACATGGTACGAACAACACTCGAACAAACACCCTTGCGGACTGCAAGCTGCCAACTTCTGATATTAATCAAATCCGATCAAAAGTGTGCAAATGTGGTCTGTATGAATCATTTTATGCCAACGGGAGCCAAAGTTGCTTCATAATGATTAAATATGTTTTAAACCTTTGCGCAAAGGACAACTTCCTTATTACAATAATTCAAAGATTGATAAAGATTGCCCGATAAAAATATTTCTTTTGATCGTAGCTCTTAGGTGCTAATAGCGATTATAAAACTGCACAAATCACTATATAAACCCTCCAAAAAAAATCAATTAAAATCAATACGCATCAAATGCAGTCAATACGTTTATGGGCTTGGTGTTCAGTAAATTGCACTTTATTTTAGACTTGAATTTTTAACTGAATGTCTAATTTAAATTTTAAAAATTATGGGAAAAATTCCAGACGGCATCTTCGGAGGTTTCTCCGGGAGAGTCGGTAGAGTAGTGGGGTACCAATGGCGTGGCGAGGACTTGCTGCGCAGAGCCCCCAGAAAACGACCCAAGGGCTCCGGCACCGAAAAGCAACTTAAACAGCGCGATAAGTTTGCTATGGTCATGGGCTTCTTGACTCCCATCCAGGACGTGGTGGGTGTGTATTTTGGCAACAAATACAAATCTAAATCGCGCTTTAACCTGGCCATGAGCTACAACCTTACCAATGCAGTTGTTGAGGTGCCGCCCAGTAGCTTTGCGTTGGATTTCCCCAGGGTGCTCCTTACCAAAGGAGGACTAAGGGGCATGGAAAGCGGTGCCGTGGTGGTGCAGCCGGGAAGAATCCTGGAAGTGAACTGGGTTGACAACAGCGGGCAGGGCTCGGCAGCGGCAGACGATCTGGTGCTGGTTATAGTGTATTCTCCCGTCCAGGAACTGTTCCAGGTGTATGATCCCGCCGCCCTTCGCGGCGAGGCCACTGTACAGCTCACCCTGCCTACTTATTTTAGCGGCGATGAGGTACAGGTATGGGCCTCCATGATTTCTGCAGATAGGAAAGTAGCGGCAATGAGCTCCTATTTAGGCTCGGCCATTGTTTCCTAAGGCAGGAGCCCGGGTGCAACCAAAATGGCGGGGAGCAATCCCCGTCATTTTTTTATGCTTTGGTATGGAATGGATGGTTTTCCCTATGATGGCTTTATCAACCTATCCTTTAGCAGCCTTTTAAGCTCTTTTGGCAGATAAAAATAAGAGCCCCCAACTTTGGAGTACGGTAACTCTCCGTTTCTGCGTAACCTTGCTATGGTGGACTTACTAAACCCAAGTATATCCATAACCTCCTCTTCCCTTAGAGCGATTTTCGTCCTCCAATCTCCTCTAATTTTTTTTCTTTTTGTATCCATACAAAGAATATTTAAAAGTTACTGGGGAGAATATATTACTAAAATAAAACATTTTTTTATTTAAAAGAAACAGTAAGTCTTGTAAATGAATAGTTTGGTTTTTGATATTTTGCCCAACACCCAACACCCAACACCCAGCACCCAACACCTAACAACCCACAACCGAGAACCGAGAATAACCAATAAACATTTGCGGATTCACATACTCACAAATTCATCTATTCACCATCCCGCTTCCTTGAACTTCCCTGATTAGCGTTGACCGTTTTTAGTTAATTAATTCATTGTCAAAAATAGTCATCAATTTTCTTTCTTGAGGCCTCAAGAAAGAAAATTGGGTTATGAACTTTTCAGGGCTCATTCTGTCATTGTTGTTATGCAATCTTTTGTTGTTATAGTTCTTTACGGCTTTTGCCGTCATTCTTCTTAATTGGCCAAAGTCCTTGGGCTTCCAGTGGTCCAGGTATTCTTCTTTTATGGTCCTGTTGATACGCTCGGCAAAGGCATTGTCCTGGGCGGAGAGTGCCATACTTATCTGACTTCCATTGCGCTTTAGAAGGCCTATGTACTCTTTATAAGTATATTGGCTTCCTCTGTCGCTATGGTGTATCAACGGAGCATCGTTTTCTCTCAGGGCCATATTTAAGGCATCCATATTTGCCCGTGCCCGCATAGTGCCAGAGACCTTATAACCTACGATCTTCTTGGTATAGACATCTATTATAAAGACTGCGTAATAATGCCTGTTGCCAATGGGTATGTAGGTAATGTCGGACTGCCACACCATCGATGGACGGTCAATTTCCATTCCTTTTATAAGGTTGGGGTAATAGATCTTTGAAGCGATTGTTGTTTTTTTATAATTCTTTTTACGCTTCAAGCGATATCCCAGTCCCATCATGAGTTCTATAAACCGATCCCTCCCCATAAAGTCGGGCTTAAGTGTATAGTACATTTTCTCCACCCCACAACCTGGATGGTCCGCTCGCAGTTCGTCTGCTTCAAGGACCAGCTGTGCTGTTTTGCTATCAAAGACCTTTTGCCTAGTATCGTACTGGGCAACGGCCTGCTTGCTCAGGCCAACTTCTCTGTAGAGACTGTTCAGGGAAAAACTCATTTTTTGTTTGTTTTCCCGGAACCAGTTGATTGTGGGGTGCCGAAGTTTTTTTTGATGTCGATGTCAAGTTCATCCTTGGCTATCTCCATCATCTTCTCCAGATAATCGATCATTATCTGCTTGCGACCCACAGTGCGCTCAAGCTCCTTTACACGAGCCTCGAGCTCCTTCATTTTTTTGTTGCTGCTGTCCTTCATCTCTACGATTCTGAATCCTTTCTCGCTAAAGGTAGAGAATTTATAGATCCAACGATAAATCGACTGTTCTGATACTCCGTGTAGCTTCTCTAGTTGAAGCACACTGAACTTACCGTTTTCAAAATCTGCAACAATTCGTTTTTTAAATTCAATTGAGTATTTACGCGTCTTGCGAATACTTCGTACATTTGCTTTCATAGTTTTCCACACTTTAAGTGGTCAACCTATATCAGGGACGTACAACTATTCACAACCCACAACCCACAACTCACAATCCACAACCGCCCCACCCTTTCATCGAGAAAATTCTTTTTATTATAAAAGTGTTTTAGGGATTTGATATATTTGGGTTTCTCCCCAGAAAATTTGATGCCAATGCGGTTTCCCGTAATGGGATGCGTTTGTATTGTTTTATATTTGAAGAAAAACACTCAACCAATAAATTAATGGCCAAGAAAACCACTCCCCAAAACGAACCTTTAGAAAAACAACTTTGGAAAGCTGCGGACAAACTCCGCAAAAATATTGATGCCGCCGAGTATAAGCATATTGTTCTCGGCCTTATCTTCCTAAAATATATTTCCGATGCCTTTGAGGAACATTACGAAAAACTAAAAGCAGGAAAAGACGAATATGCAGGTGCCGATCCTGAAGATAAAGATGAATATAAAGCAGAGAATGTTTTCTTTGTACCACCTTCCGCACGATGGAATTTTTTAAAGAGTCACGCAAAGCAACCGACTATTGGAAAAACCGTAGATGAGGCAATGGACGCCATAGAGCGTGAAAACGCCTCGCTGAAAGGTGTACTGCCTAAAGTATATGCCCGACAGAATTTAGACCCAACAGGTTTGGGTGGGTTGATAGACTTAATAAGCAATATTGCTCTTGGCGATGCCAAAAGCCGAAGTGCCGATATTTTAGGCCATGTATTTGAATATTTTCTCGGGGAATTTGCGCTTGCCGAAGGAAAAAAGGGCGGACAGTTCTATACCCCAAAAAGCATAGTGGAATTGTTGGTAGCCATGTTGCAACCTTATAACGGAAGGGTATTCGACCCCTGTTGCGGCAGTGGGGGTATGTTTGTGCAGAGCGAAAAGTTTGTGGAAGACCATCAAGGCAGGGTAAACGATATTTCCATCTATGGGCAGGAAAGCAACCAGACCACGTGGCGGTTGTGCAAAATGAACCTTGCCATACGCGGGATAGACAGTAGCCAAGTGCAATGGAACAATGAAGGCTCTTTTTTAAACGATGCTCATAAAGACTTAAAAGCTGATTATATTATAGCTAATCCACCCTTTAATGTGAGCGATTGGAGTGGCGATTTGCTGCGTACCGATGGCCGCTGGCAATATGGAGTGCCTCCTGCGGGCAACGCAAATTTTGGGTGGGTACAGCATTTTCTTTATCATTTGGCACCCAATGGTACGGCTGGGTTTGTACTTAGTAACGGCTCGTTAAGTAGCAATACTAGCGGCGAGGGCGAAATACGCCAACGCTTGGTAGAGGCAGATTTGGTGGAATGTATAGTAATGCTCCCCAAAGCCCTGTTTTTTAACACGGGCATACCCGCTTGTTTGTGGTTTTTGCGCAGGGGCAAGACCAAGCGCAAAGGCGAGGTGTTGTTTATAGATGCCAGTGAACTGGGCTATATGGTAAACCGCAGAACGCGGGCATTTACTGATGAGGATATTGAGAAGGTTGCGGAGACTTATCATAACTGGCTTGCACCCACCCCTAGCCCCTCCCAGGAGGGGAATACCCCTAGCCCCTCCCAGGAGGGGAAAACCCCTAGCCCCTCCCAGGAGGGGAAAACCTCTAATCCCTCCCAGGAGAGGAATAGCCCTAATTCCTTGCAGGAGGGGGCACCCACCCCTAACCCCTCCCAGGAGGGTAACCGCTCGAGTATTCCCCTCCAGGGAGGGGCAGGGGTGGGTATTCCACAGCCGGGAGGGGCAGGGGTGGGTCCTTACCAAGACATAAAAGGCTTCTGCAAAAGCGCCACATTACAGGACATTGCAAAACATAAATACGTACTCACCCCCGGCCGCTATGTGGGCATACCCGATGAGGAGGATGACGGCATTCCCTATGAGGAAAAAATGGAAACCCTGACCGTACAGTTACGGGAGCAGATGGCACAGGCCGAGGCGTTGGATATAGAGATCAAGGAACAGTTGGCTAAAATTGGGGTGGAGTTATGAGGGAAAGAAAAGAAACGCCAATAGGATTTATTCCAAATGATTGGGAGTTAGGTAAATTTTCTGAAGATTTAAGAATACAGGGTCGTATTGGATGGAAAGGCTATAAAACAACTGATTTAGTTGATGAAGGTCCTATTGTAATAGGTGGTACAGAAATTAAATCATCCATCTTTTTGCGGCTTGATAATGTTAGTCATTTATCAAGAAATAAGTTTGTTGAATCTCCAGAGATAATGCTGAAAGAAGGGGATGTTTTATTAGTTACACGAGGAAATCTTGGTGAAGTAGGATACTATCATGAACATTATGGAGAAGGAACTATTAATCCGAGTGTAATTATCTTAAATGAATTTATAGGAAACCCAAAATTCCTATTCTATTATTTAATTTCAAAAAATGGTAATCACCAAGTTTTATCACTTACAAGTGGTAGCTCAATTCCTGCAATATATCAGTCCGAGGTTAAACAAATGAGGTATCCTAGACCCTCCCTAAGTGAGCAAAATAATATTGTAAACTTATTGTTCTCGATTGATAAAAAAATCACCCTGCTCCGCCAACAGAACGCAACCTTGGAGGAGTTGGCGCAGCTGCTTTTTAAAAGGTGGTTTGTGGACGGGGCAAAAAAAGAATGGGAGCTTAAAGAATTAAGTGAAATTACGGATGTTGGAATAGGAAGGACACCCCCACGAAAAGACCCACAATGGTTTTCGACCTTAGAAGATGACGTAAAATGGATTTCCATAAAAGATATGGGAAATGACGGTGTGTTTCTGTTTGAAACTTCTGAATATTTAACCAGAAAAGCAATAGAGAAGTTTAATATTCCAGTCATTCCAAAAAACACGGTGATTTTAAGTTTTAAAATGACGTTGGGAAGAATTGGAATAACATCTGAGGATATGCTTTCCAATGAAGCCATTGCCCATTTTAAGTTTACTGACGAAACCCCAATTACGAAGGAATATCTTTATTTATATTTAAAAAACTATCGTTTTGAAAATCTAGGAAGCACCTCTTCCATTGTTACATCCATAAACTCTTCTATGATAAAGAGTATGAAGATTCACGTGCCCGATAAAAAAACAATGACTGAATTTCAAGATGTTTCTGAAAACATATTCAATAAAATAAGAATTAACCAAAAAGAAATCCAGACCCTCACGCAGCTACGAGACACTTTGTTGCCTAAGTTGATGAGTGGGGAGGTGCGGGTGAAAAAATAATAGATATGGAGAAACTAAAATTTTATTTATCAAACAGGTTTATTCTTTTTATTTTTCTCTCTTGTCTTTTAGTGATTGTAAATTATTTATTTACGGGCTTCTTTTTGCCAAATACAGAAACTAAAGATATTTGGTTTTATTCAGGTTTGTTCATGGTTCTTTTTTCAATTCTTTTTATTGAACCTTTCTATTCTTCTCCAAAAAATGTAATTACTAATGCAATTCCATTAATACTTGTTTTTATATCAATAAAGACATCATTTAAAAACCTAACATTATGGTGGTGCTTTTTATGTTCCTTGGTACTTTTAATTATTTTATCAATAGGGGCAATGGCTTTAAGTCAAGAAGATGAAAGCCAAGAATCTACGAGAAATAAAATAGCACACAAATTGAAAGCCATTGCAGTAATTGCAGGACAGGGCAAAGTAATTTATTCAGCAGTTTTTTTAGCAATTCTATTTTCGTATAAAAGTGAGCTTATAGAAACCGTTTCAGATACATATTTTTTTACTTTAATTATTCTTTGGGGTTTGATACTCCTAATTAACACCAAAAAAATTCACAACAATTTCATTTTTCAAGAAACTGCTACCAGTACTACTTCAATTGGAGAAATATTTAGTGTGCAATCCAATAAAATGTTTTTAATAAAACTTTTTGAGAATAAAAAGAATCTTGAAAATTTTGATTTGGTGAAGTTTAGATACCAAATGGATAAAGGCATCAATACAGTTAATGAAGGGTTTATTTTTGATACTTATAATTTGAATAGAACAAAATGGGCTAAAGTTTATACATTAAATCAGAAGACTGAGGAAAAGTCAAAACTGAAACTTAATACTGTTTATCATATTACTGAGCAAAATGAAATTGACCAATTAAATGAACAGCTGAAAATAGAAGGTTTTATCGGAGTAATTATCGAGGGTTCAAAGATTGGGAATATAAAATTTGAATACTCAAAAAAACGCAACGATTTGCAAGAGGGTGATTTGCTCGAATTGTATGTTGGAGAAACTAAGGTTTATTATCAAGTAATTGGAGGTTATACAAACTCGGAAAAATTAGAGTTTAAGGATGAATCAGGCTTTATAGAAGGTGAGGCTATGCAATTAGGAGTTTGGAATAATGAAACTATTTCATTTGAAAAGTTTGGATGGGTTCCGGCTATGAACACCTCAATTTTTATAGCTGACACAGAAGATATAGAGATAAAAGATTTTGAATTGCCAGAATATAAACTTGGTGTTATACCCAAAACAAACCTTCCTTCAGTAATAAATTTAGATGATGCGGTTAGCCATCATATAGCTTTATTAGGAGTAACAGGGGCTGGAAAATCATTTTTGGCAATGGAAATAATAAAGGAATTGCTTAATAATACAAAAGTAATATGTATTGATTTTACTGGAGAATGGAAAAAAATGTTAGCTGATCTGAACCCAGTAAGTATAATTGACGCAGAGGGGCTTCCTGTAGTTGAAACACAAATTGCAAAAAAAGAAAACCTCGCCAGCACAAAAAATCCTGACAAAACCGAATTAATAAAATTAAGAGATAGTATACAGAAAAAGTTAGAAGATTATGTTTCTAAATATATTGATTCTCAAGATAATCTGGCATTATTTGAAATTCCAGAACTTTCAAACACGACTTTTATTCTTGAGTTTACGCAGTATTTTATTGAAGCAATATTTAAATATGCAAAGAGCCACCCTGGACAAAAAATATGTTTAGTTTTAGAAGAGGCTCATACAATAGTTCCAGAAACTAATTTCCTTGGAGACTTAGGAGACTATGGAAGCTCTAAAGCTTTAGTTAGCAAAATGAGCCAAATAGCTTTGCAAGGCCGAAAATATGGTGTTGGACTTATGGTAATAGCTCAGCGAACAGCAAATGTTTCTAAAACGGTATTGACCCAGTGTAATACAATAATTTGTTTTCAAGCATTTGACGAAACGAGTTTTACTTTTCTTGGAAATTATATAGGAAAAGATTTGGTACAAACACTACCAAATCTTAAAAAGTATCATGCCGTTGTGACTGGAAAAGCTGTAAAGACAAATATTCCAATGATTGTTAATTTGAAAAGAGAAATACCTGAACCCCCCGAAGAGTAACAGATGAAAGGGAAATCCATATTCACAAACATAGAAATTGATGCCATCTCAAAATTGATTGCTAAAAAGGTAAAGGCAGACAGTACTACCCAAAAATCGCTTCGGGCCAAGATAAGAAAACTCGGCTTTTATGCATCAGATTTTGGATTGGGCGGGGGTTATACGGTTGCGGATTTTTTGAGAGTAATTAAGCAAAAAAACGGTGGTCCAAAGGAAGCCTTGAAAAACCCTAACGTAAAAAGAGAAAAGTCAAAAGCTAAAACAAAACGCAGTTCAAGCGATGAAGCGTATATACTTGATCTATGTGATGAGGTATTAAAACAAAAAGGGATAAGGCAACACCGTTTTGATTTTCTAAGAGGAGATACTGGAGTAAAACTTCCGGTAGATGCCTTTTATCCCGCCTTAAATTTGGTAATTGAATATATGGAACGCCAACACAGTGAACCCGTAAAATTTTTTGATAGAAGGGAAACTGTGAGTGGAATGAGCAGAGGAGAGCAGCGAAAGAAATATGATGCTTTGCGGCAAACGGAAATTCCAAAGCAGGGAATTAATCTAGAGCTTTTTAGCTATGCTGATTTTGGGCATAACGGAGCCAAAAGGTTATTGCGGAATCGGGAGCGGGATTTTGAAATTATAAAAAAGAAACTAACTAAATATATAAAATAATATGATTGAAGTTACAGGCAAACAAATTGCCACCAATAAAATATCAATTAAAGATTGTTTTGGAGAAGATATGTGGTATAATATTCCTGACTATCAAAGACCTTATGTATGGGGAGAGGACCAGATATCTACTTTATTGGACGATATTTCTTATGCTGCACAAAATACACCGGAAAGTCAATATTTCTTAGGTTCTTTAGTTCTACATTGTGAACAAAGACAACATGACGATACCTCATATATTGAAAATTCTGTTTTAGATGGTCAGCAAAGGTTGACAACGTTATATCTATTGCAAGCTGTTATAAGAGATATAACCACAATACAATCGAGAAAAAAAACATGTGAAACTTCAATTTTTCAAGAAGGAAACCCCGACGACGGAATTCCTGAAAGATTACGTATTGAATTTGCTATTCGGGAAGATGTTGAAAAATTTATTAATGAATTTGTAAAAAAGGAAGGAGGGACTTTAAAACACAAAGAGCTTACGGAATTAGTACAGAAATCCACTAATGTTTCAATAAGGAATATGGCAGATGCCCTTTTGATTTTACATAAATGGTTTAACGATGAAAATAATCTTGATATTGATATTCTCTTCCCTTATTTAAGGCAGTATGTAATATTAATTTATGTTGCTAGCAGTGAACTAGAAGATGCATTTAGATTATTTACGGTTTTAAATGATAGAGGAATTAAGTTGAGAAATAGTGATATACTAAAAGCACAAAATTTGAAGGAAGTTGGTGACGAAAAACTACAAAAGGAATATGCTGTTTTTTGGGAGGAGTTAGAAGGGGAGCTTGGAGAGGATTTTGACCAATTCCTATCTTATGTAAGGACCATTTTAGTTAAAGATAAAGCTAGGCATAATTTATTAAAGGAGTTTGAAGATAATATATACAATCCCAAAACTTTTAATCACAGCACAAAAAAGCACCAACCTGTAAAACCTTTATTAACAAAAGGAAAAGAAACTTTTGAAACTATAAAAACTTATAAAAAGCATTATGATAAAATATTTGATGGCAATAATTATAATGTTAGTAATAATTGGGCCTTTGATAATTTGATTAGTGTCTTACAAGATACTGCATTATCAGATATTTGGATTGCACCTTTAATTTTATATAGAAAATACTTTGGAGATAATCATATCTATCAATTCCTTTTGAAGGTAGATAATAAATTTTCAGGCGATTGGATTGCCCGAGAAACTCCTACTTATAGAATTGAGGCAATGAATTCTATCCTAAAGGTAATAGAATCTGTTGCGCATGAGAATTTAAGTGGACAGGAAAAAATTGAAAAAATATTAAATTCCGAAGTATTCAATTTTAATACTTTGGAATTTATAACACAGCTTGAAAATAATACAATTTATGGAAGACGATTTGCTAGATATATTTTACGGAAAATAGATTTCTTACTTGGAGGACCTTATCATGCAGAAAGAAGAAACTCCTTTTCTCAAATGACAGTTGAGCATATTTTACCCCAAACCCCTGAAATTGGGAGTCAGTGGCAAATAGATTTTACAGAAGAAGAAAGAGAAGAATGGACTCACAAAATGGGTAATTTAGTATTGATAAGTAGAAGAAAAAATTCACAACAAGGAAGATTAGATTTTTCATTAAAAAAAGCCAAATATTTTAAAGAAAGTATTGAGACCTTTCCAAACTCTATACGGATTATGCAAATGCCTGTTTGGCGAATTATGGATTTAAAAGACAATCATTACTACTTATTAAAGCTGCTAAAGAAACAATACGGCATAACATAATATATGGAATATATCAAGCATATTATGGCAATTGAGGGAGAATGGAGTGAAAATCTTAATTCTAAAGAAACTATTAAATCTGCATTGGATTTCTTAAATGAAAATGGAAAAATAGAATCTATCTTTCGAAAAGTTTCAAGTCAAGAAGCCTTATATAATTATTTAGATAAAGTTTTGCAGTCGAGATATAAAAAGTATGCTATAATATATTTGTCATTTCATGGTACAGTAAATAATATTCAGATTTCTAAAACAGAGATAATAACTTTAAAACAATTTGCTGAAGATTTTAAAGGTGCCTTAAAAAATAAAATTATTCATTTTAGCTCTTGTTCGACATGCAGAAATACAAAAAGCCTTGAATATTTTAAAAAAATTACGAACGCTGAGCTAGTCTCAGGATATAAAAATGATATTGGCTTTATAGATAGCACGTTATTAGATATTGGTAATTTTACATTATTACAGGAATACGTTAAATTCGGATATATAGAGAAAAAATTAAATACAAACTATGGCACACTTTGTAAACGGCTAGGATTCATTAAAGTTTAATTTAATATGACCAAAATCACTGAAAACCATATTGAGCTATTAGCTATTGAAGAACTAGAAAGTTTGGGCTATAGCTATTTATATGGCCCGGTGATAGGTCCCGATGGCGATAAACCAGAACGGACAAATTATGAGGAAGTTTTATTGGCAGCTAGGGTAAAGACAGCCATAGCAAGAATAAACCCTTCATTATCCAAAGAAATACAAAGCGAGGGTTTTAAGGAGCTACAGCGCATCCATTCCCCAGAATTGTTGACCAACAATGAGGTTTTCCATAGAATGCTAACCGAAGGTATTCCCGTGGATAAACAAGTGGATGGCTTTACAAGAGGGGACCGCATTTGGTTGGTTGATTTTAAAAACCCAGAAAACAATGAGTTTTTGGTAGTTAATCAGTTTACGATTATTGAAGACGGCAAAAATAAACGCCCCGATTTGTTGCTATTTGTTAATGGCATTCCGTTAGTGGTATTGGAATTAAAAAACGCCGCCGATGAAACGGCAACGATACGTTCCGCATATAAACAAATAGAAACCTATAAACAGCAAATACCCAACTTGTTTACCTATAACGGCTTTAATGTAATCTCCGATGGCTTGGAAGCAAAAGCAGGTTCGCTTTCGGCTGGTTTTAGTCGCTTTATGAGTTGGAAAACCAGTGATGGCAAACAAGAGGCTTCCCATTTGAAAAGTGAATTAGAGACGCTGATAAAGGGGATGCTTAATAAAAATACATTGCTTGATTTGTTAAGGCATTTTATTGTGTTTGAGAAAAGCAAAAAGGAAGATGCCAAAACAGGGGTTATCACTATACATACCGTTAAGAAGTTAGCTGCTTACCATCAATACTATGCAGTGAATAGGGCAGTGGAATCTACTTTGCGGGCGGCTGGGTATTTACCCACCCCTAGCCCCTCCGAGGAGGGGAACACCCCTAGCCCCTCCGAGGAGGGGAATAATCTGAAACTATTTGAGGATAGTACCAATCAAATTCCCCTCCCGGGAGGGGCAGGGGTGGGTTCTTTTACACGTAAAATACTCCCATACAATCCCATACTCAAGCAAAGAGCAAAAGAACTCCGCAAAAACATGACCCTTTCCGAGGTCTTGCTCTGGAAAAATCTAAAGAACAAGCAAATGCTTGGTTTTGATTTTGATAGGCAGCGCCCCATTGATGAATACATAGTAGATTTTTATTGCAAGGACCTTATGCTAGCCATTGAAATAGATGGCAATACACACCATTCACCAGAAGCCCAGCAAAAAGATGCGAAACGTCAAAAAAGACTGGAATCATTAGGGGTTAGGTTTTTACGATTTGATGATTTGGACATAAAGAAACAGATGGTTAGTGTATTGAATGCCATACAATATTGGATTGAGGAGTATGGGAATGATCTGGTGGGGAGAAGACCCACCCCTGGCCCCTCCCAGGAGGGGAAGCCCACCCCTGGCCCCTCCCAGGAGGGGAATTCTGTAAATGAAGCTCCAGAAAGTTATGGTTTACCGGGAGTAATGAACCAGCCTATTGGCGATAGGAAAGGTGGAGTGGTATGGCATACCCAAGGAAGTGGGAAGTCTCTTTCTATGGTTTTTTATACAGGTAAAATTGTGCTGGCTTTAGACAATCCAACCGTTTTGGTTATTACGGATAGGAATGATCTTGACGACCAACTGTTTGACACCTTTGCTTCCTCTACACAATTATTACGGCAGGAACCCAAGCAGGTAGAAGACCGCAAACATTTAAAGGAATTACTTAAAGTAGCTTCTGGTGGTGTGATATTTACGACTATTCAAAAGTTTCAACCTGAGGATGGGAATGTTTACGAAACATTATCTGAAAGGAAAAACATTGTAGTTATAGCCGATGAAGCACACCGAACCCAATATGGGTTTAAAGGCAAAACCATAGATGATAAAGATGAAAGGGGAAATGTAGTAGGGAAAAAGATAGTGTACGGCTTTGCTAAATATCTTCGTGATGCCTTGCCACAAGCTACCTATTTAGGTTTTACAGGTACGCCAATCGAAAGTGCCGATGTAAACACTCCTGCCGTTTTTGGAAATTATATTGATGTGTATGATATTGCCCAAGCCGTTGAGGATGGAGCAACAGTGCGTATTTTCTATGAAAGCAGACTGGCAAAGGTAAACCTAAGTGAAGAAGGAAAACAATTAGTGGAAGAGCTAGATGATGATTTGGCACAAGAGGATTTAACCGATACCCAAAAAGCAAAAGCCAAATGGACTCAATTAGAAGCATTGATTGGTAGTGAAAATCGTATAAAAAATATAGCAAATGACATAGTAAGTCATTTTGAACAAAGGCAAGAAGTTTTTGAGGGCAAGGGAATGATAGTGAGTATGAGCCGAAGAATTGCTGTTGCACTCTACGCAGAGATTATAAAATTGCGCCCCCATTGGCATTCAAAAGATATTGATAAGGGGGTAATAAAAGTAGTAATGACCGCCGCATCCTCAGACGGACCCGAACTGGCAAAGCACCATTCAACCAAAAGCCAACGGAAACAATTGGCAGATAGGATGAAAGACCCCAATGACGAACTTAAGTTGGTTATTGTAAGGGATATGTGGCTAACTGGTTTTGATGCACCAAGCATGCATACGCTCTATATTGACAAGCCTATGAAAGGCCATAACCTTATGCAAGCTATAGCCAGGGTTAACAGGGTTTATAAAGATAAGCCAGGAGGGCTGGTTGTGGATTATTTAGGGATAGCTTCTGATTTAAAAAAGGCATTGTCCTTTTATTCAGATGCGGGAGGTAAGGGAGACCCAGCATTGGCACAGGAGCAAGCTGTAACAATTATGCTAGAAAAATTGGAAGTTGTATCTAATATGTTTCATGGCTTTAATTATGAAAATTATTTTGAGGCTAATACTTCACAAAAGCTTTCCTTGATTCTTGAGGCAGAAGAGCATATTTTAGGTTTGGAAGATGGTAAAAAGCGTTATATAAATGAAGTAACCGCTCTTTCTAGTGCTTTTGCAATTGCAATACCCCATGAACAAGCTATGGATGTAAAAGATGAGGTTTCTTTCTTCCAGGCCGTAAAGGCTCGATTGGCAAAGTTTGACATTACGGGTTCAGGAAAAACAGATGAGGAAATTGAAACTACTATTAGGCAAGTAATAGATAAGGCATTGGTTTCAGACCAAGTGATAGATATTTTTGACGCTGCAGGAATAAAAAAACCGGACATTTCAATACTTTCAGAAGAGTTTATGTTGGAGCTTAAAGGGATGAAACACAAAAATGTTGCCTTGGAAGTGTTGAAAAAACTGTTGAATGATGAAATAAAGGCTCGTGCCAAAACTAATTTAGTTCAAAGCAAATCACTAATGGAAATGCTGGAAGATTCCATAAAAAAATACCATAATAAAATATTGACGGCTGCTGAGGTGATGGATGAATTAATTCGTTTGAGTAAGGACATTGTAAAAATGGACAGCGAAGCTAAGAGTTTGGGATTAACGGATTTTGAATATGCATTTTATACAGCAGTAGCGAATAATGATAGTGCTAAGCAGTTAATGCAACAGGATAAATTAAGGGAATTGGCGGTTATATTAACTGAAAGGGTACGGCAGAATGCTTCGATTGATTGGACAATAAAAGAGAGTGTTCGTGCAAAGCTAAAGGTGATTGTGAAAAGGACTTTACGTCAATTCGGCTATCCACCCGACATGCAGAAATTGGCTACTGAAACTGTTTTGAGACAGGCGGAGTTAATTGCAAATGAACTTACTCAGCTATAGATACAAGAGTGCAACATAATAAAATCTATAATTATGAAAGAAGTTATAGACAAACACAACTTAACGTATGAAAAATCAACATATGAGCTTAGACTAATTAGAGTAAGCAGAAAATCTTTTTATGTTGATATATCTCATATCATTCATGCTTCAGAAGAAAATAGCGCTATTAAAATAAGCCCATCTGCATTACCAGATATTATTGAAGTTCTTAAGAGCTTTAAACAAATTCTTGATGAGTCAACAATTGAACATCCAAAATACATTAGCGAGGCTGTTCAGCAGATAATACAGGATAGGTATTTGAAAGGAGTTTCCATAAAAGACGTTGCATTGCAGATGGGAAAAACAGAAGAACTAATAGAAAAAATTCTTAGAAGCCGAGATATTGAAATTGTTCCAAACAAATTGCCTTATACTTATAATGAATCAGCTAAAAAAAAGTGGAGGAGTAGGAGGAAAAGATAAATACTTTTATTGTTGCGAGGGTTTTGCTGAAGTAACACAAGTCTATTGCTTAACAGACGAAACTTTTCCACAACCAACTCGATACATTAATCCCCCAAAAATCCGTATCTTAAACCTTCATTTTTAAAACCTACGGACTATGAAAAAACTAATGATCGTTTTCATTTTGGCAGTGGCGTTCTCAACTTTCGCCCAAAACAAGATCCTGCCAAAAGACATACAGGTAAAAACAGCTGTCCTGGCCGCCCCCGAAATGTACCGCGAAGATGCCACGGTTCTGGGCTATAATCAAGAAGGAAAGCTCGTTACCCTGCGCGAGGGCAACAATGGCATGGTATGTTTGGCAGACGATCCCAACAAAGAAGGAATAAATGTTGCGTGTTATGGCGCCGAATTGGAACCCTTTATGGCTCGTGGCCGGGAGTTGGCGGCTGAGGGTAAATCAAACGAAGAAAAGCGGGAGGCACGAAAAAATGAAATAGAGGCGGGCACCCTTAAAATGCCTTCGGAACCGTCTATGGTATATATTTTGGCGGGAGAGGAAAAGGACTATAGCGCCGAAACGGGCGAACTGCTAAAGAGCAAGATACGCTACGTAATCTACAAACCCTATATGACGGGCGAAAGCACAGGGCTGCCCACAAAACCCCAAGCCCCCGGCATGCCCTGGCTGATGGATGCGGGCACCCACCGTTCACATATTATGATTACCCCGGCGAATTAGTTTTCGGTTGTGGGTTTTCGGTTGTGGGTTTTCGGTTGTTGGTTTTCGGTTGTCTGTTTTGAGATGTGAGGCGTGAGCCCTCCGGCCATAGTTCAGGATAGACTAAAGTCGAACCCTTTTTGAAAATAAAATAAGTATATATTACCAATACTTCGTTCACATTTTAGAGATTTAAGACAAACGTATTAAAAAGGTATTACTTATGATTTGTCCAAATGACTTGAACATTATCAGCTGGAATTAAAAGAGATGTATGCGCCTATACAAGAAGGCCTAATTTAAACTTTTTATAGTTGATCAACCCTTGTCTGTTTTGCAATCAAAATTTTGTGAACTAATTCATTAATTTTATCAATATCCATGCCGTGTGGAGCAAAATTCAGATGTGAACCTCCGTTTGAGGAGATAGAAATTAAACGCTTTCGTGTAGCCCACCATATTCCAAGACATATAATTCCCAATGTAATTCCGGCTAGAGTGGATAATTCTCCAATATAAAAACTACCGAAGAAAAAACCACTTACAACAATTAATGGCGCCAGAATAAGAAGCCAGATATCGCTCTTGAACTTTGTCTCTATTGAACTGATATTCTCAAGAAAAATAGTAATAATGCTGGATTGTCCCCATTCACTCTCGACCATCTGAACACGATGATTGGTTAATATCATTTTCTTATTTTTTGATATGAAGAGTTGCTCTTCGTTCGGTAGCAGTTTCATTCTTAAAGAAATTTAATTTGCGTATTTGTTTTTATAATTTATCTTGAGTTATCTACTCAAAAATATAAACAAAAATTTAAGCTACTGTGAGGAAATCCCCATTTACCACCAAAAAATCCTCGCTTCCCACTTCGTACTTTGCCCTTCCCATAATCGACAATCGAAAACCGGCAACAAAGAACTAACGACCACCAATCGGCTACCAACAAATTTTCTCCGTCTTTCGGATAAGGAAAAAAGCTAAAAAAACCCCCAACAATTCCATTTTCATGGAAGGGTGAGGGTTTTGGAGGAACATTTTAACCTAACTATTAACCTAATCTATTATTTTAATTCCGTAATAAATTCCATTTTTGGAGTGCGCACTTTTTTCATATTTACTAGCCAGTCTCCCTCCTCATTACGATAGCCCAGAGCTAATATCAACACGCTTTTTAAGCCCTGTTCCTTTAGCTCCAATAATTCATCTACCGCTTCGGGCGTAAAACCTTCCATTGGTGTGGCATCTATCTTTTGTTCTGCTGCAGCGGCAATGGCCATGCCAAAAGAAATATATGTTTGTTTTGCTGCATGGTTTGCCTGCCAATCTTCGCCTAGGGGTTTATACATACCCCAGAGTTTGTCTTTGTAGGCGTTCATGGTATCGAGGGGAAGGTTGCGCTCCTTTAGGGTATAGTTGAAAACCGATTCAATTCTCCCTAAGGAATATCCATCCCACGCCGCAAAAACCAATACGTGCGAAGCGTCCAATATCTGACTTTGGTCCCAAGCAACAGGTTTTATCTTTTGTAAAAGCTCCTTGTTGGAGATTACGAATATCTTATAAGGCTGTAGGCCCGAGGAGGAAGGTGCCAATCGGGCTGCTTCCAGTATATAATCCAGTTTTTCTTGGGGAATGGTTTTACCATTCATTTTTTTGGTGGCGTAACGCCACTTTAAATCTTCTACTAAATTCATATCGTATAGTGTTTTTTATTTATTTAATTGGTCCCAAAGCTTTTCGGCAACCAACTCAGACGAGGCAGGATTTTGGCCTGTAATTAAAAGTCCGTCTTCCACAGCATACGCTGCCCAGTCATCACTTTTGGAATAGTCCCCTCCGTTTTCCTTCAGCATATCTTCCACTAAAAAGGGAACAACATCGGTAAGTTGTACTGCCGCTTCTTCACTATTGGTAAAACCAGTAACCTTTTTATCTTTTACCAACGGCAAGCCATCAGCGCCTTTTGTATTTTTAAAAACCGCTGGGGCATGACAAACTGCTGCCACTGGTTTATTGTGTTTGTAAAATGACTCTATAAGGGCAATGGAATTTTTGTCATTTGCTAAATCCCATAACGGGCCGTGGCCTCCTGGATAAAAAACCGCGTCAAAACCAGCTTGGTCCACGGTTTCAAGTTTCACTGTGTTTGCAAGAATTTCTTGCGTCTCTTTGTCAGCATTAAACCGAACTGTTGCAGGGGTTTGGGCATCTGGAGCAGCACTTTTTGGGTCTATTGGGGGTTGTCCGCCTTTTGGGGATGCAATTGTGATCTCCACACCTTTATCTTTTAATAAATAGTATGGGGCTGCAAATTCCTCAATCCAAAAGCCTGTTTTTTCGCCAGTGTTCCCTAAGTTGGAGTGGCTTGTCAATACAAATAATACCTTTTTCATTGTTTTTTCTTTTTCAATACTTATAGTTTCAATTTTAGACTTGTCGTCTTGTTTGTTGCCACAGGAAGTAAGCACAGTGGCAATAACAGTTACAAGTAAAATAACTTGTTGTTTCATAATCCCGTTAAATTGCTGAAATTAGAGTAGTAGTTATACTTTATTTCAACTATTTATAGTGAATACAAAGTTAGCTGGCAGGGTTGAGAAAAAAATTGACCTATGGTAAGAAACTATCCCTTCACCAATTCCTTTCGAATACGGCTTAGGCTCTGGGTTGTGATGCCTAAATAGGAAGCAATATGATAGTTTTTAACGTTTTGTTCTATGTTTGGGTAGGTGTTTATAAAATTTAAATAACGCTCGGAAGCCGTTTGTGAAAGATTGGCAATAATTCTTTTTTGGAAGGAAGCAAAGGCGCGTTCCATCTTTTTCCTGAAATAAGATTCAAGCTTTGGCATGTTATGGTACAACTGCTCCATATCATTTTTGGAGATTTTGTAGAGCGTGGCATCTTGAATACATTCAATATGCATCAAGGCGTTACTGCTATTGAAGAAGGCAGTATAGTCACTAATCCACCAATCGGCTATAGCGAACTGCACAGTATGTTCTTTGCCGTCTGGGGCCATATAATAGGTACGGAGGCAGCCCTCGGCCACATAGTATTGATTATACACTGTTTCACCAGCTTTTAGGAGCAAGCTGTGTTTGGGAAGGTGCAGTTTTTCAAAACTCCGCGTCAACAGCTTCCGTTCCTCTAGGGTGAAGGACAGGCCGTTAAAAATTGTAGTTATCAGTTCTGTTTCTAGCGTCATTGCTTTTTGGTACTGTAAAAATACGTCAAAAGACTTTGCAATTTGCCATTAGCCATTAGCCATTAGCCGTTAGCCGTTAGCCGTTAGCCATTGGCCGTTAGCCATTAGCCGTTAGCCGTTGGCCGTTGGCCGTTAGCCGTTAGCCATTAGCCATTAGCCATTAGCCGTTAGCCATTTGCCGTTAGCCATTAGCCGTTAGCCGTTAGCCATTAGCCGTTAGCCATTAGCCGTTAGCCATTAGCCGTTAGCCGTTGGCCGTTAACAATTTACAATAAGCTATTAAGAATCGAGAATTGTGAACGGAACACTTCAGCTATGTTTATCCTTTATTAAAGCTTAGGAGCGCTATGGGCTTTAATTACTTTTTAAGGAAGTTAAGGACAAAGGTATTTTTCAATCATATACTTTGTAATGGGCTTAAGGGATTTATCTGTTTCTGGATGTTTTCCCAAGTTAAGGGTGTACAAGCATGTTGTGGCGATGATGGGAATCTGCCCCCGCCACCGCCACCACCCGTAGGCGGAAACGGAGGCTGATAAAAATTTACCAAATTGTTAGTACTTTAGAGGAATGAATTCACCGCGTTTTTCATTCCTCTTTTTTTTAATTTCTCTCATATTTTTGAGCATAACATGCTATTCGCAACAAAGTGATAGTACGGCCTACTATTACAAGAAAATGTTGCATCCTACCCAAAGTTCAGATATTCCCTTGGCCATACAATTTTACTCGGTTCAGTCTGAAAAACACCTCTCTCAAAATAAAATTTATGAGGCGATAAAAGGGTTTAGAATGATTGCAATAGGCGAGTACGAAATGGGGAATACGTACGATAGTGAAAATGCGATAGTACGGGCGCTGGCGCTTATAGAGAACTCCCCCAAAACCGACACCCTTATTGAAGCACGCAAAGGACTTTACAATCAGTTGGGAAAAATATACAGAGCCTCAGACCAGCCTGAGAAAGCAATAGAGGCTTATAATGTAGGGCTGCAATTTTCAAAGACAACGGCAGATAGTATAACGCTACTAAACAATAAGGCGACTATTTATAAAGATGCCAAAAACTATCAACAAGCCTTGGAGCAATTGGAACTGGCATTGCAGAAAAAGAATAGCAAACACTATCCCGAAGAGGTGGCTAGGGTGCTGGATAATTTGGGATATGTACAATTTAAACTCAACAACCCCAATGCCCTTGCCAATTTAAACAGATCCCTACAGCTTAGGGACAGCCTAAATGATTTATATGGCCTTTACTCCAGCAATAAAAATTTGGCCCTTTATTATTTTGAAAGGAGTGAAAAACAGTTGGCAACCTCCTTTGCAAATAAGGCATACGATGTTGCAAATAAACTTAACAGCCTCACCTATTTGCAGGATGCCCTTTCGCTGTTCACCCAAATGGCAGACGACCCCAAGATTGTTCAGTCTGATGCTATTGCAGACAGTATAGCCAAGCAAAAACAATTGGCCCAAAATAAAAATGCCTACCTAAAATATAATGTTGAAAAGGAACGGAAAAATACCATGGTGGCGCAATTGGAAAAAGAAGAAGAGAAGAATCAAAAAATCATATTTATATCCCTGGCCATATTCCTACTTCTCAGTTCGGTGTTTGTATTTATTGCCCTTCGGCTGCGCCATAAAAAGGAAAAAATAGTACAGTTACACACAACCGAGGCACGTATTTCCAAGAAAGTACACGATGAGGTTGCAAACGATGTATATCAACTAATGGCAAAGGTGCAGGGAAGTGTTGGCGACAAAGAAGCGCTACTGGACGATCTTGAAAATATTTACAACAAAACCCGCGACATTTCAAAAGAAAACAGCGCTATTGAAATAGAGGAAGACTTCAGCGAGCAACTCAACGATTTACTGTTAAACTATCAAAACGAAACGATAGCCATTGTTACCCGCAACATTTCCACTATTGAATGGGAAACTGTTCCAAAGACAAAAAAAACGACCATTTATAGAGTGTTGCAGGAATTGATGACCAATATGAAAAAACACAGCAAAGCAACAGCAGTAGCGCTAACTTTTAATCAGGAAGGAAAAAAAATATTCATTGAATACACCGATAACGGCGTAGGTTGTACCCTAAAAAATAAAAATGGACTTCAAAATGCGGAAAACCGTATTCAAGCAATTAAGGGAACCATTACTTTTGATTCTGAACCCGGAAAAGGATTTAGATCAAAAATAAGTATATGAGTATGTTTGAAAAAGTTTTAGTGGCTGATGACTTGGATTGTATCAACCAAGGAGTGGTAAGTGTATTGAATACATTGAAAATAAAAAATGTGACCCAAGTAGCCTATTGTGATGATGCTTTTCTGCAAATAGAAAAAGGGGTGTTGGACGGGGCTCCCTTTGAGCTCTTGATAACCGATCTCTCTTTTGTGGCAGACCACCGCAAACAGAAATACGCCTCTGGGGAAGTATTGATAAGTGCCCTTAAACAAAAGCATCCGCAACTTAAAATAATTGCCTATTCGGTGGAAGACAAACTGCAAAAGGTGCGCACGGTGATGCTTGAAAGCAAGGCCGATGCCTATGTGTGCAAAGGACGGCACGGACTTAAACAACTTGAGCAGGCCATACAGGAAGTGTATAACGGCAATCAATATCTTTCCCCCCAAATAGGAAACGCCCTTAACAAAAAAGTTTCAGTAGAAATAAGCGATTACGATATAAAAATCCTAAAGCTGTTGGCCCAGGGCTATTCGCAAAGGGAAATAGGCGAGGACTTTCTAACAAATAACATAAGTCCGTCCAGCATAAGTTCCATAGAAAAAAAGATAAGTAAGCTCTGTGACCATTTTAAAGCCAAGAACACTAACCAATTGGTTGCTATTGTTAAAGACTTGGGGTTGATATAGCGACTTTAATTTTCAATTTTCAATTCTCAATTCTCAATTCTCAATTCTCAATTCTCAATTTTCAATTCTCAATTTTCAATTTTCAATTTTTTACTCTTAACCACCAACCAACAACTAACAAAAACCAACCAATTGCGGAATTCCGTAAAAAACACACAACACCCCTTTATAAATTTGCTGATTGAATAGCCAGCATATCTGTTCTGGGGAGAAAATGTGTAGGTTGTTTAGTCCCTTACGGAATTCCGTAAGGGATTTTTGATTTATTTATATAGGTTTGGAAAAAAACTAAAACAAATTCATATGGAATATAAAGTTATACCCTTTACAGTACAAATTGACCATAAAGCAGGTTCCTCAAATTACGTATCGCTACAGTTGGAGCAGCTTATAAATAAATATTCCGCGCAAGGGTGGACCTATTTGCGAATGGAAACCGTTACCAACCATATTAGGGGGAATGAAGGCTGTTTTGGCTTGGGGGCAACACCTGGATTTACCTTGGTGAGTAATATGTTAGTGTTTAAAAAAGGATGAAGCGCCTATTTCTGTTAGCCATCAAAACCTATTGGCGCCTAGTGCCTCAGAAGAGGCGTAGAAAATGCCTCTTTAAAGTTTCCTGTTCCCATTATGTATATCAACAAATCAAGGAAAATGGGGTGTCTATGGGCTTAAGGGCGCTGCATTATCGAATTCAAAACTGCAACGCGCATTACCATATAATAGAAATTGAGGATGAGAAAGTATTGGTAACCAAAACCCATAAAGTTATTAGGGAAAGGGAATTAAGTGAATTTATTTTAGAGAAGATGAATTCTTACCAAATCTCTTAAGAGGTTATTGTTGGAAAGGGAGATATTTATCGCTTGTAGATTTTTGGTTTTTTTGAGCTTTTTTTGATCTACATAGCAAAAGTCCACACCCTAGATAAACCCGAGATAAGGTTTAGATTAGGATTTAGCGAAAAGCGATGAGCGAATAGGGTTTTAATTTGGGAGACGTGAATCGTGAATTGAAAATCGTGTATTTTAATTCTAATTTCTCTTTGCTCTTTAATTTTTGGTCACTTAATCGAGAAAAGCATTTTTATTGGAAAAGTGTTTTGAGGATTTAATATATTTACGTTTCTCCCCGATTAATTATCTCAATGCGGAATCCCGTAATGGGTTGATTTTGTATTGTTTTACATTTGAGAATAATTACACTAACAAAACCACCAACAAATGATTAAAAAATTATTTCTTTTGATTTTTGCATGTTCTATTTTAGGTTGCAAAAGTTACGGACAGGTTTTTGAAACTAAAGCTGACAATGTAAAAACTGTTGATTAAACCTACGTTTTTGAGAATGACTCCTTGAAAATAACCTACAATCTCTGGAAAGAGAAAGGTTTAATGCAGTTTGAAATTTATAACAAACTCAAAACTCCCATATATATAGATTGGTGTAAATCATTCTATATAGACAATAAAGTTAAGCTTAATTATTGGGAGGATGTGGAGCTTACAAATGCGCTTTATCTTTGCTATTATTATGAAAGTGCTTTTTTAGGAAGACGTTCTGCAGGTTTTTCCAATTCTACTAAAACAAAGGATGAAAGAATTACATTTATACCTCCAAAAGCCAAATACTTACGCTCACAGTTTTATATTATTTCAAGGAGCTTTACAGTTTTAGATAAAAACGGACCATTTACTGAAATAGGTTTCTCCAATGGAATTCGAAATAAAGGAAACATCCCAGATTCTACCCATTTTTTTATTGATGTGCAATGCTTTTTCATCGTATTTCAATGCTTTATTGTAGACCCCATTTTCACGATATAAAAGGGCTATGTTGTTATAGGAACTGCTTAGGCCAATGGAGTCATTGAGTTTCTCGAGCAAAGCGACAGATTGATTTAAAAGTATATAGGCAGCGTCAATTCGGCCGTGAGATCCATATAGACTCCCCATATTGTTTAGGATGGATGCCTCCATCTTTGTGTTTGAAGATTGTCGTGTGAGAACTAAGGAACGCTTGTAAGAAGAGATTGCCTCAGGGAAATTATTAAGGCTGTAATAAATATTGCCAATGCTATTTAATGTTCTCCCAATCCTATTTAAGTCAGCTATTTTCTCACTTATCTCTAAGGATTGGTAAAAATAGTCGAGGGATGATTTAAAGTCATTTGCATAATAATAGGCAACCCCCAGATTGTGCAGTGCATCTCCTTTTTCCTCCTCTTCGCCAGCACTTTCCGCTAATTTTATTGATTTTTTAGCGTAGTAAATACTACTATCTGGGGATTTTTTCCAGTAGGAAATACTCAATGCTTTATACAGTGCAAGTTTATGTAAGGAATCTTTCACCCCTACTTTAAGTTCTCGTTTTAAGCTGTCTATAACAATTTGAGGACCTCTGGGGGCTAGCTGCAAAGGAGAGGCTGCCAATTGTCCTTAATAGCATATGAATATGAAAGCAATGACGCTTCTTTTCATAAGTTTTATTAGTTTTTTTTATGAAATATATCTGTAAATATTGAACCTTTCAATATTACAGAAAATCACGCAGTTCACAATAGCAGAAATAAGTTTTTGGAGGTTTAGCTGTATGTTTTAAATATTATAAATATGATTTTCTTCACACAAAAATTTGTTGCAAATGCGGTATTTTGTAATTGTTTGATGTTGTATTGTTTTATTTTTATCAAATTCCAAGTAGTTCATTCCATAAACTTGTTCTTTATTAAGTATCTTTCTTTTTCCTGCAGACTTCGTAGTTCAAATGTCAGGTCGAGCGCAGACGAGACCTCGTTGCTTGATGGTTATTTTTTTTAGTAAAACATTTATTGCTGAAACCATCAAAAGCAAACCACACCGCTAACAATTCTCCCCAGATTGTTATTGGTGTGGTTGAAAAAACAACGAAAATGGATCTATTTATTAAGACTTTCTTTTAAACTTTCCCCCAATATTTCTCCTGCCTTTGATAATCGTAACATTACTTTAATGCCCAGACTTATTCTAAGAAATTCTACTGTGGGGTCGCTGTAGGTATCAATGGCACTTGGAGATAATATATTATCCTCATCAAATCGATTTCCTAAATCATAATTCGCTTTTGCATATAACAATACTCTAAAAGCATCTCTGGTATATTCTTCTCCATTGTCACCACCTAACTGAACTTCATAACCAATGATACCGGAAAGAAAGGGTTGGGAATTGAACTGTTTGTTTTCTTCGGAAGTTGATATTATAATCACATTGTTCGCTTTTTGGATAATTTCAGCTTTAGTATTAATACTATATCCCCCACCCAAAGCAAGCCAGAATTGTCCACGAGCAAGCACTTTGCCCATACGTAAACGAGCATATATTGGAATTTCGATGTTTGTTGTTTTAATTGAATCGGTAAGAATACCATTTTGTCCACGTATTGAATACTCTTGGAAATTCAGGCCAACACCTCCCAAAAATCCTAATGTTGAGGTAGGAGAATAAGCATCCAATCCTAGAAATATAGTTTGGCTAGGGGTTCCAGCGTAATAAAACTTATCGTCATCTATAGAGCCGCTGGTGCTCATCAAGGCAGTTTTGCCATTGTCGCCTGCCCAAGAAACATCGTAGCCCATAGCTGCTCCAACTCGGAAATTTTCAATATCAAAAAATGATTTTTCAATAGCAATGTTTTGCCCAGATGATAAATATGAAATACATACTATTAGGAATAGGATAGATTTTTTCATCAGTTTTTCCATTTTTTATTAAAATTTGAAGTGAATACTTGGAATTCCACGTTTTTGTTATCCACTCCCATTTCTCTTGCCTTGTAAAAATATTTTATAGCAAGGTTTTGAGATTGGTTAGGGGTCATGCCCATTTCGCGTAGAAGTCGCTTATTTCCATTGTCGAGCATCATTAAACACATAAAATGAAAGTTGGTTCCTTGAAGGAAGCCACTATTTTCATATTTAAAATATGTTTTGAAAGTTTGCTCATAATTTTTCTTTGAAGACACTGCGGAGTTAAAGGCAGCTTTAATCCTCTTTTGGATAAGTTGCGGATCAAATTCTTTCGAGGCAGTTATTAGATTGTCAAGATTTGGATTTTTAAATCCCTCTTTTTTTAGTTCCAAATAAATTTCAAGTGCCTTTGCATACATTTCATTCTTGTAAAAATGTCCGGCTGTTTGAAAATCCAATTCTTGTTTGCGTTCCTTTTCAACTTGTTGGATTTTGAGTTCCCAATCCTTGTACTTAGCGTTACCCCCAATGATGTATTTTTTTGCAATTTCTAAATTTTCACGTGCGATGGATATTTTTCCTTCTGAAAGAACTTGCTGTATTGTATTGTCCATTGCTTCTGTATCTACCAAATCAATAATGGCAGATTTTGCATCAATTGCGCTTTGAAAATGTGGATTTAATTGAAGTATGGATTCCACAATTTGTAAGGCTTCCAGATATTTCTTTTCACTATATAAAAAGGATACTTTTTTATATAAAGAATCTATTTGCTTGGCAAGTTCTTGTTGTTTTTGAGTATCCAGGCTTTTTTTTAAGCAAGGCGCCAAATATTTCATATGTGTTTCCGCGGAATCGTCAAACACCTTTTCTATGCTGTAGGAAGAATTAGTTACGTTTATTGATAAATAATTGTCATAACTGGATGTTTTCTTGCTTGACCAATTTATAGTCTTTGGAACTTTTACATAAGTGTAGGTTTGCGATGTTATAGGATCAAAATAAGTGCAATCCAGTAATTCTATTTCTTCTGGATCAATATCAATTGATTCTATATTATAAGCTTTTTTAGCATCGGAAAGATATGCGAAAACAAATTCGTAGGTATCTTTATTGGACAAATCGTAGGCGTGGTCGTTTTTTATTGGATCATTAAAACATAAGTGCATCTCACCATAATAACTATCAAGTTTTTGATTAATGGTTTTTTGTAAAATGCTTATATAATCCATGGAAAGTTGAATTATTTTATTTTTATCAAGCGCAAGTGGTTCATTTGCACTAAAAGTTTTTGTGCCCATAAGAAGGAAAGAAAAAATAAAGAATGTTTGTAATGGTTTCATTTATTAATTTTTTATTACTTCTATCCCTTTCGCCTCAACGTCATCGAGCAACATAATCCATTTGGTGCCATCTTGGGTCGTTACTTTTTCTATAATGCCCATTCCTCCTTTAGTGGTAACATCCACATAGTCCCATTCAATGGCTTCAAATTTTTCATCTTCGATCATGCCCGTTTGGACGTAATTTTTTTTCTTGCTGAAGCGTTGGACAAATTCGAACCTTACAATGTATTTTCCCAATTCGGTGGGATGGGGCTCCACATTTTCCACTGTAAAATCTATAATGTCTATATGCACCAATTCTTTCTTTGCTTCATAGTTTGTTAAACTATTAAGATAGGTTGGCATTGGAATAGGCTCTGATTTTTTTCCGCTTGCATAGGCCAATTGCATAGTAGCATCTTTGGTAAATAATCGCAATACATTTCTGATGGCCTTGTCTCTTAATATGGCCTCATCAGAAGAGGGGTTAAATGAAGGTATTACGGTCAACGATTCTGTGAAAAGGTCAATCATCCTTTTCGCTCTTTCTTTAAACTCCACCCTTTCTGCTTGGGTAAGCTCAAGTTTTTGGGCTTGTAACCCTAAGGTCAAAATCAAGAAAACACCCATCAAAAAAAGTTTTATCCTTTTCATTGCACTTCGCTAGCGTTATGGCATTCAACCACTACAATGCCAGATATCTTTTTTGTATCCCGGTGATATTCAATCCTGATGATATTTACATCCGTAATGCTATTTAGATACGCTAACCTGTCAATAAAATAATTAGCTCCATCACCGCTTTCCCACATTCCTTCGGGATATTTTTGATCTGGTTTTAAATACATTTTAACGGCTGCCATCGGGTCAAAATATTTTTCCCAGGTTTCACGAGCTAGCTTGTCGCGCTCTTTGTAGGTGCGTCTGGTGTCAATTATTTTTACGAGGTCTTCTTTTAGGTTTAGCCCGTCTGCGACTGTGGTTTGGGTACAGGGGTCACCTTCTCCTTCGTCTGGACCAGTTTCTATCCCATTATTACCAAAAGATTTTAAATTGTGGAGAATCACAATTTTATTGGGTTGAGTTTTGTTCTCACAATAAATCTGTGTAAGTAAGGACTTAAACTCTTCGTCATTTTTAAAAGTTAAAAGGTTGCTTTTGGTTTGAAGGGAATCATATTTTTTATCTGCCAGAATGATGACATTTTCATCTAAATCTTTTAAGTATTTTAAAATGGAGCTTTTCGCATTTTGAAACTTATTGGTTTTCCATTCTTTAGGTATTTCATATGATTCCAATAATTTTTTGCCTTTTTCTTCATCTATTTTTGCTTCGAAAAGATTTTGGAAGAAATTTTTATGAAACTCTACCTTCAATTCTTCTGTTTCTGCTCCATTAAATCTAATAAGGCTAGCTTGAGGTTGAAGTTTTAAAGGCTCGCTACATTCTATAAGTTTTGGTGTAATGAAATTTGAAACAGGACTATTTGCGAGATTGTCCTCGATTGCAAAATCATCTGTTACAACTTGTATTTCAACGGCCACTCCTTGTGAATTCTTAACACAGCCTTGGGTAATTGAAAAAACGGATAAAATAATAAATACTTTTTTCATAACATTAAATTAGTTGGAGCTTCCATATATTGACATTTGGAATTTTAAACATTCCACAGCGAGTTCTGCTCGGTTTTCATTTTTTTGATGACCTACAAAAAGTGAAACATCTTCGTCATCAAATATTCCCGGTGACTCTATAACAAAATGGAATTTATCATCGGTATGCTTTCCTTTGTCCATATATAATCGACGGTGGTTTGCTTCAAATTCTTTTAATTCTTTAGTTGTTGAAAAATCGTGTGTAAAAGGAGTTTCTTCAGCAACTTCAAAATCTTTGTTACCCCCAATAAACTTGCTTTTTTGTCTATTAAATGCGATAGATGCAATTACTTCGTATAAAAAATAACCTGTGTGATAAAGATGGATATAGGCAACAACCAAATATGTGGCTATTATGAATAGGCTGAGACCGTTAAAGTATCCTAATAAACCTTGGAAAGCTGCAATTTTAAAAATGGCCAAACCAACTATACCAAATTTCCCAATGTATGAGATAACTTTTCTTAATCCGTTTGCCTGTTGCTTGAAATTCTGTTGTTGCCTAGAATCAGTTGCAATAATTGAGTAATTAATATTTATCAATTTATTGGCATGATTAGCATGTGCCATAAAGGCAAATATGATATCCAGGGCAATAAGACCCATTGCCATAATTATTGCAAGATCCCCAACTATTAAAAGATTATAAACACCTAACACTTCCAGGCCTAACATTATAACAAAAAGTACTGCATCCAGAGCGAATCCAGAAGTGCCATAAAATCCTGGTAGTCTTACTCCAGAATAATTTTTTTCAGCTTTTTTTGAATTGAACCAAAGTTTTTGAACAGACTTTGAAGGTTTAAAATTTAGATCCTTATCTATTTTAGGCATAGTATTTATTTTTTAAATGATATTTTATTAATTGTTAATGGCTAAAATCAATCCCGTATTTCCAACGTATTGTTCCAACGCTTTTTTGTTCTTTCCTCCAGAAACATCACAAACTATTTCAGTATCTGTCATCTCTCCTTTAAAAGTACATTCTGCAATTCTATCTTTCAGGGAGTATTTCTCTCCGTTAAAGACAAGATCACCTTTTTTATATACGATAAAATCCAATTTATTTTTATTAAAAAAATTGACCGGTTTTTTAAAAATAAGCTTATCTACTTTGTCCCGCTTATCTTTTACAATTGTTATCAATTCAAGCTCTATGGGCTCTTGTTTGAGAATAAGTTTGAATAAATCTTCCTTGAATTCTTGTAGCGTTTTATCAAATGCATCTTTTTTTGTGGAATAGTAATATCCTGGTTTAGTGCTCGAGATGAGAGCCTTGGTGTCCTTCAGTTTTGCTTCTTGTGGGTTCTCTAAATTTACTTGCGCACTTACCGAGTAAGATATTTTACAAGTAAATCCCTCGCCGCCCCTGCCCGAAGAATCGTAATCTATTTTATATTCATAATCAATCCCGCCTAATGAAATAAATGTCATCCCAGTATTTTCTTCAGCTTTGAAAGTTGTTTCATCAACTACTGAGTACCTATTTGTTCTTTTCAAAGTCTCATTTACCGCATCTTGTATGGCGTTGATATTGTCATTTCGACAATCTTCACATTTTTTTGGCAATTTATTTACCACAATTCTGTATGTTATTATTTTAAATACAGGTACATTCTCTGCCTTTACATAAAGGGGCTGAAAGTTTACTTCGGCTATATCTGCCATTTTCCAATCTCCTTCCTGTTTTTTTCGCTCTGTAAGCAAAGCCCTTTCTTCTTTTATTTTTGCCGCCATTTCCGGAGTAACATAATTTGAGGAAACGGTTTTGAAATTTTCATTTTTGAAATATGTGGCACGCCATCCATTGTCGGTTTCTTCAAAACTTATTGTGCCATTTGCAACTATACGTTGTCCTTTTTGTATTCTATCTTTACTACCTGTTAAGGCGGCTTCGTAACCACTTGTGTTTTGAAGAGTATATGCAAATTTTTCATTAAAACTTTCTGCAAATGCGGACAGCCCATTAGTGTTTATATAAATATCCTGTTTGGCATCCATTATGAGTTCATATTCGATTTCATAAACTCTTTGACCATACACTTCCTTTTTTATACCGTTTTTCTTTGAAACACCTACAAAATTTAGCGCAGGTCTTTTTTCTGAAAGAAAGTTTCTGAAATAGGTATCTATCGCTCCTTGGCTTACGTTAGAACTCGTTTCTTGATTTATTTCCTGTCCCACAAATTGTTCTTTCTCCATTTTTTGGACTTCACTCATTTGATAAACAAACAGAGAACCATCGGCAGTTTTTATTTTTAAATTTTCAGCGGGATTCATTTCAGTTATATTGCCTTTTACCACGCTACCGTTTTTAAGATAAACTACATCTCGTGTGTTTTGGGAAAATCCAAATAGAGTTGTAAAAAAGAATAAAATGATTGTTAAATTATATTTCATTGTAAATATGTTTTTTCAATTAATCCCTCTCTTATTTCATCTTCTTGTAATACGAATCGAGTTGCAGTAACCAAAAGGGTTTGTTCTCCAGTATGTGTAATAATATAATTGCCCCTGCAATTTTTATAGCGAAACCAAAGTGCGGTCATACCTTTTAAAATTCCTTTCTCTTTTGTTATTTGAAAAACGTGTTTTGAGCAATTTTCTCTAAAAATGCATTGTTTACGCTTATGAGAAGGGATTAAATGCCAATAGAGTTGGATGGGCAAAAGCAACAAATATTTCATTTTATGGTTTTTGAAATACCACATTTCCCACATGCCAAATAGAGTCGGGACGTGCTCCTATTCCAAAACAGCCAGCACTGCCTGGCATTAAATAATGTGAGTATTGATGGTTTACATAATTCCAGCCATCCACTGCTTCCGAATCGATAATGGATTGTAAAGTCTGATTAATATTTTTTGAACTTGGAAAAGGAACAACTTTGTATTGCATAATCAACGAGTATTAAGATTTACCGCTAAAATGCGTATTAAGAAACTTTTAAGAAAATGAAAATGAAAATGCGATAGTTTTAGATGAAAATGTTAATTATATCCATTTTGATCCAGTTTTAATCGTTTGGTTTCACGGGAAGTAATCGGAGTCTCGAAAGATTCTACCCTACTATTTGTGAAAGTTGTATATACTTCTATGCGATAAATACCAAGAGGCAACTCATACAAACAATATTTGTTTTCTGAACCTTTACTTTGCGGATTCACAAACAATTCAAATTTTTGCGAGGTAAATTTGTGTGTCAATACTACTTTTCTATTGTAATAATTTGGGTTGGCTATACATATGCTTCCAGATGTCTCCGAATTATTAGTGTTAATTATAGTAGGAATAGTAGATACGACAGAACCATTACAATTATTTTTTATAAGTAGGCCAGAGCGGTTTTTCTTAATATAATCTCTCATATGCTTTACTTGATCTTTTGTGAACATTCCTTCAACATATGCCGAATAGTCCATAAAATTTTGGTAATTGCCATCTCTTATATCTAAACAGATTTTTTTTACTTCATCTAATTCTATAAATTTATTTCCATTCTTATCTAAAGTAGGTCCATTTTGACGTGGGGTGTCTGAAATTCCATCATCAAGCGAACAAATTATATTACCCAATTCATCGTCTGTGCCCCAAATATGTTCCAAACCTAAATAATGTCCTATCTCGTGGGAAGACCAATATTTTTGTGTCTTTTCCATCTCATTAAATAGGACTAATGAAAAAACGACACCATCATAAGTCGGGTAAATTCTATTTTTTGTTGCATACCCTACTTTAATTTTTAAAGTATTATGAGCCTCTCTCAGATCACAAATCCAAACATTTAAATAATGCTCAGAATTAACATATCCATTGTTTTTTAGAATTGGATCTTTCCTTTTTTCGACAAAAAATTCTTGACTAGTATTATGAAAGGAGATAGGATTTATTAACTTACAATTTTCATCAAATTCTTTTGTAGGTATATAAAATTGAATATTAGCTTTACCAATTTTTAAATTATAAGGATGGTCAATATTATTTGGATTTACCTCATTAAAACCTTCATTTAGAAGTGTAATTAATTTATAAAATTTTTTGGTGTAAGTTTTTTTCGCTTGTTCATTAAGTAAGTTGATATCTTTATGTACAAAATGAAAAAGTATTGGAATTTTAATAACTTCATCATTTTCAGTTTGAATTATGGAAGTATTTATTTTTATAGGCTTTTTTTCAGGATAAGAATTATTCTCTTTCTCTTTCGGGGTTACATTATCCTCAATTTTCTTCAATATAGTTCCCAGAATAGTAGTTTTTTTTTGTGCAGTACTTAAGTGGCACGAACAGCTCAAAAAAATTACGAGAATTGATAAAACCTTTTTCACGGATATGATGATGATTTGAATTTAAAAATCTGACCACAATTGTTGTCGGATTAATATGTTAATTGATTATCTGTAAGAATCACTTATGGAAATCAATCTTGATTTGATCACTTATTATTCATTAACCCCAAAACAATAAACCTTAACAGAAGCTCCAGGGGTATATTCTATGTCATCCTGAGGGATAAGGGCATATTCCCCTTTGGTCAAAGCATCCAAAGTTATTTCATATACATTGTCCTTTATTTTTTTCATTTCAAATGAAACTTCATTCTCATCTGTTTTTCTAGCGCCACCGGACATAGAGCGGCTAGACAATAAAAATTTGCGGACATCGGTATATTTCATTGCCTTCATAACAATAAAATAATCCTCGGGGTCGTCCTTGCCATCAAACCTGACAATTATTGTTGGTACTTCATCTTTTTCAAATCGCACATCACTTTTTCCACTTAAAATTGTCAAAAACGTTTTAGTGCCACCAAGCCCGAAACCTTCAACCTTAGACACTATTTCCGCTTTTGCCTTTTCAAAGTCGTTCAATATTCCATTGTTGCTGTAGTATGGTTTTTCAGAATATTCTAGAATTAAACTTTCAACATTTGGCGATTTTTCTGCATAAGCCCATGTGCCGTCCGTTTTCAAGATTACTTTTTCACCGCTTGAGGTGGTTGCTTTTTTTGATTGTGCAGAGAGGTGTGCAATGGATAGCACTGCAAATAAGAGTGATACTTTTTTTATAAAACTCATGGAACCCAGGTTTATAGATTTACAATACCGCTAAAATGAGCATTAAGAATACTTTAAGAAACTAAAAATGAAAATATACCTTATAGCAATGAAAATCTGCTTATTTAAACTTTTGGTAAAGTAATTCAAGTCGCTTCTCCACCTCGGGCTTATAGGTTTTTGAAATATGGCAGATGTGTTCCCCGATTTTGAGTTTGTTGCCGTTGATGCGACCTTGTAAAACTTGAGGTGATAGATTAACTATCTCACTTTCATTGATCCTAATAAATGACAGCGGTAATTTGCTGGACAGTTCAGCTAGCGAGGCTGGTAAATAATACGACTCCTTTTCCCATGTTTCCAGCCGTGTATAGTTGGTACGGAGTTTTATATAGCAGGGCCTGTTCTTTAATTTTGTTTTGGATTCGTTCAGTTTTGTGGAATTGGTCGTAATTAGGGCAATAGTGGAATAGGGCAGGGGCACTTGCGATACTTGGGAGCTCCCTTGCTCCTTGATATTTTCAATATAGTCTGTAAAGCATAGTAGTGCATCTTTTGGAGGTAGTAACTTTTCCTTTTTAGTCCGCTGTAGCGCGGTTTGAATAGCGCGCACTACTTGTTGTGTATCCAAATGGGGTTTGGTCTTTACCAAAAAGTTATCGTGTTTTGTTTTTAATCCCTCAAAAAAGGTTTCATTGTCATCATAATCCGTAACATAAATAAACGGAACGTCATAGGTTGTGGAAAGTATCTTGCCCAAATCAATACCCGTTTGCTCTCCTTCCAGCTCAATATCCAACAAAACAATATCCGGCATTTTACTTTGAAGCCGCTCCATAGCTTTTTCCACACTCGGGGTAAATCCGTCCACACTGTAATTTTCTTCCGTTAGTGCCATGGATAGGCGTTTGTATAATATTGCTTTGTCTTCTACAATTAAGATGTGGGCTTTGGGTTTCATGTGAGGAGATTTAAATTTTAGACTGTAACTTTTTTTAACTAAGATATAAGATTTTTGATTTTCCGATTTCGATTTCGCTTTTTGATTTCGATTTCATTTGGGAAACGTGATGTCCATTCTTGTTCCATCGCTTCCACTGAACTTAAAAGTGCCTTTATACTCCACTGTCAACAATTTTATGGTTTCCATCCCAAAGGAATCCAGTTTGTCAATATCAAATCCCACGGGAAGTCCTTTCCCATTATCCATCAAATTTAACTGATAGTTTTCACGATCTACCTTTAAGCTAATGGAAATAACACCCCTTTCATTATTGGGAAAGGCATATTTATAGCTGTTGGTAACAAATTCGTTGATGATAAGGCCAATGGGGAAGGAGATATCTGCACGCAGGGTTATGTTGGCAACATTTTCTTCCAATGTTATGTTTGGTCTGTTATAGGCTTTTGTTACATTTTCCAATAAAGCGGAAATATAGGTTATTGCATTTACGTTCGTTACATCCTCTTTTTTGAATAGTTGTTTGTGCACCTCAAACATACTGTTGATACGGTTTTGAAGCTCGTCCAGTTTTTCACGATAGGAGGGGTCGGGGAATTTACCCTTGGCTAACGAAATGAAGAAATCTATAAAGGAAAGGTTGTTCTTTAACCGGTGGTGCAGTTCGCGCTGTAGGTCTTCCACGAGGACTTTTTGTTTTTCAATTTCCTCTTTTTGTTTTTTGTTTTTGTTGTAGGCCATAAAGAAAAAAGCGAGCCCGGCCAGGGAAACAACAAAACCAGCACCAATGGCCCATTTTTGGGTCTTTTCCTTTTCTGTTAAAAGCGCTTGTTCGGCCTTTTCCTGTTTGAGGGTCAGGTTTTCCTTGTCCTTTTCTTCGGTAAGGAATTTGGTGGAAATATACTCGTTCCGCAATTTTTCTCGTGCCCTATTGAGGCTATCGTTCAGTAGAAAATAACGATTGGCTTCTTCCGCAGGATCTTGTTTAAGCCTAATAATGTATTGCAATGCCTCCAGTTCCCAATCCGGGCTTTTGGTTTTGAGTGCAATTTGCATTGCCTTATCGGCGTGGTTTAAGGCTTTAGGCTGGTCTTTATCCAAGTTGAAATCGGCTAGATGGATGTTGGAGGCAAATTGGCCATTTATATCATCCAACAGCAGGCGCTCTGCAAGCGCTTTTTGCATTAATTCCCCGCCCATAGCGTCGCCATTTTTAAAAAGCGCATACCCTAGATTGTCCGTAATGCGGGCTTTTGTTTCGGGGTAAGCATTTAGTTCTGTTGTTGCCAATAGCTTCTTATATATTTTTATGGCTTCCTCATAATTTTGCTGCTCTTTGTGGTTTACGGCCATATTGTTGAGCAGGGCGGCGCGTTGCTTAAAGCTGGTAGCATATAGCAAAGCGTTTTCATATGCCTTTTGGGCATTGGCAAATTCCCCCGCATCGTTGCAGGCAATGCCCAAGGTATTGTAGAGTTTGTAATGCCCCAGACTGTCCTTACTTTTTTCCAAATACCCCAGCCCCCTTTGGACGGTTTGCTGTGCCTGAAAAAAATCGCCGAGGTTTCTTTCCACATCGGCCTTGTTTAAGTGCAAGCTTATTAGAAGAGCGATATCATTTGCACCGACGGCATAGGTTATTGCTTCTTTGTAACAGCTATTGGCCGCAATGAGATTGGGAAGTTCAGCGGTATAGAATGCCTCTCTAAAGCGTGCCTGCGCCATGCCACTAGTATCTTTCAGGGATTGGGCATAAAGAAACATTTTTTTTGCAGTCGCAATTGCCTGCCCATACTCCTTCTTTTTGGATGCGGCTTTCATACTGTTGATGTAGGAATTGTACAGGGTGTCCTTTTCTTGCTGGGGCACACTATTTTTTTTAGTGGTATTGGGCCTGGTGGGATGTGAAGGAATAGCATTGTAGCCGTGGAATTCCACTAGGAAGAAAGAAAAAAACACAAGGAATAGAAGAAAATTTCTATTCATACATAGAGGAGTTGGTTAGTTAGTTTATTTCTACAAGGTACAACTATATGTTTTACACTTTAGGGATTGGTTTTTAAATATAGAAAAAATTCCCGAAGGCGAAATATGATTTCCTTCGGGAATTGATTGGGTTTTAATCATCCCCATCGGGGTCCACGGGATCGTTTTCCTCCTCGCCGCCTGTGGCCTGATGGTTCCCGTTTTGGGTTAGCGGTTGTGGAGTGCAAGAGGTTAGGTTTATTCCCAACACTAGCATTAAGGCACAAAAAAATACTGTTTTTTTCATCTCTATTCATTTAGAGGTTAAACAAAGTATCCTTCTGCCGCGCGGCTTTAAAGTGGGAGGAAGCAGACCTTCGGATTTTTTTCAACTCCCCACAGAGTTGCAGATCCTCTTCCTTTGTACGTTATAAAATTAGGTGGGTATAAATGAAAAAAGGTTCCTAAATAGGAACCATGGTATAGAAATTTTGGAACCATTAGGTTCCTATTATGGCTTGCTGATAAAGTTTTAAAAGCAATTGCTTTTCATTGCTAACATCCATCTTTTCGTATATAGATTGTAAGCGCTTGTTGACAGACTTGTATTTGATGGGGATTTTTCCAGCTTCGTACAAATCGTCCCAGTCGTTTATGCAACTTACATCCGGGAGATACTCAATAATTTTTTGGTCGATATCGTCCAATTGCATGGCAAATGCAAATCGTTTTTTTTGGCTTGCAAGTACCTCTTGGCTATAATAGGAATCACCCTTTAAAATCCGGGGAATTGCCAAGAGCAGTTCGCTTGTGCTGTCGCTTGACTTGAGTACATAACCTTCTGGCTCGAAGTTTTGCATGACGGGATGGATAAATTTTAGTTCGTCGTGTGAGGAATATACAATTCGCGATATCTCATACTTTAAATCCTTTATTTTTTGGAGTAAAGACTGCCCATCCTTTATCAAGCGCGTATCTGGTTGGCGCCTAAAGGTTAAATCGGTGATTAAGAGATCTACAGGAGATTCCACCTTTGAGGAATTTAGAATTCTAAATCCTTCGTCGCAATCAAAGGCCGATGAAACTTTATAGGTGGGAAAAGCGTCAGTGATCTTTCCTATAAGATTTTCGAGGGTATCCTGTTCGTCTTCAATAATTAAGATGTGCTTCATAATCAAAATGCGGTTATAAATATTCCAATTTCACTTCCCATGTTTTTTACGGCATCAAAGCGAATGCTTCCCTTTATTTCATTTACACGCATACGCATATTACCAATGCCGTGCCCATTTTTTAGATCCTCTTCCGTGAAACCTATTCCGTTATCCGTTATAGTGACATCAATATTTTTATTTTTTTTATGGAATTTTACGTTGGCCGTAGGTGCCTTCGAGTGGTTTTTTACATTTGAAATAGCCTCACTGATAATAAGGTAAAGATTTCTCTTAATGGTATCGTCAACCTGTGGCCAGGGGATTGTATGGATTCCTTGGTGAGATATTTTAAGGGATTCGTTATTGTATTCAAATAGCAAGTTAATTATTTGGTCGTCAAATTCTTGTTGCGAAAAGGGAATTTGGAAAAGTTCGTGTGAGAGCAGCCTGATGCTGTCTTTTACTTCCCGAACCTTAGACGCTATTTCAGCTTCTCCTTTTTGTTCGAGATTTGAAGCGATTTTCTCCAAATCTTTCGCTTTGGTGGAATGCAAGTCGGCCCCTATTTTTTCATGTTCTTTTTGTTTTGCTTGGGCAATGTTGATTATATGTTCGTCCCTAAGCTTTCGCCGACGGTTTTTTGAATAGTAAAAAACGCCAAAAATGCCGAGAAAGGCGGTTAAGGCTATAAAACCATAGCGTTGGTTGAGGTTTGTGGCTTTTTGTACGGCGAGTTGCTGTTCGGCATTTTTCTTTTTTAAAGTGAGGTTTTCTTTTTCTTTTAAAACTTCATTGAATTTTCGCTTTTGAGCGAGATTAATAATGCTCGTTTCCTGACTGCGAATTCCTTGGTCCAAATCGTGGCTTTCTTTTAATAATAAATATGCTTTTTCGAAATTGCGTTTTTTATAAAAATAAGAAGCCAGAGTATATTTTATAGTCTGAATTTTTTCATTCTCATTATTTTTTACTGTCAATTTTTCCGCCGATAGTAATCTTTCATAAGTTCTTGTTGATATTTGACTAGCCCATATTTCATAACGGGAAAGTGTATTCCAAAACCAAAATTCACTAATGTTATTGTCTTCCAAAATTAGCTTTTGATAAATTCTTCTAGCAGTTTGATGGTCCGAGGTTTCGATGTAACAGGTTAAAAGGTTAACATTAAAATCTCTCCAAAAATCTTTATCAAATAATTTTGCATCAAATTGGGTTTCTATATTTTTTAAGATTGGAATGGCTTCTTCGTAGTTTCTTGAATTCATCATGGATCGAGAAATCTCGAACAGAAGGCCGCGTTGCATAATAAGATTGTGAGGTTCTCTTTCTTTATATATTGATAACGCCTTTTGAAATTGTTTAATAGCATCCTTATGGTCCAATTCTCTTCTGCTAATATTAGCGAGAAGGATATATGCTCTTGCAATCGCTATTTGGTCATTTTTCTTAATTGCCACATCCATTAATTTATTTAAATATTTTACAGCACTATCATTTTCTGTGATGGTTGAATAATAGTCTGAAATGGAATAATAATTAGCTACTAATCCAATATCGTTTTTTTCTTGAATGTTTAAATCAATTGATTTGTGTAAATAAGATATAACTGAATCGGTATTTTTGAAGATTTTATATCCAACAGAAATGTTATGAAATAAATTACCTTTTTGAATTGGAAAATTATTAATTTGAGGATGTGCTAATCCCTTCTTCCAAAATTCGATCGCCATTTTTGGATTGGCCTTTCTAAACTCAATTGTTCCTCTTTGAGCGTAACCAGTAAGGACATATTTATATAACATTTTTGTTTCTGCTTTGTTAAATAATGTGTCCAAATATTTTTCCGCCAAATTAATGTCATTAGTTTGATAACAATTAATGAGGTGATAATATGCAGTTAATTTTACAGTATCGCTTGAGGCATATTTAATAATTTGTTTCAAACTATCAATCTTTACCTGTTGCGAAAATGAAACACTGGAAAAAAATAGATAAATGAGGAGGAATAGTTTTTTTGTCATTGGTCAGTATTTTCACTTTAAAATTAAATGTTAAATAGCTGTCAATCAAATAAAATACGGATAAATATTAAAGTTAAAATTATCAACTTGAATGGTTATATTTTCACTTGTTAAGGCTATATTTTCATACTAGATTTAAGAAGTGTATTGAAACCTCACAAACAAATGATGTGGTTCCCCTAATTTGCTAATTTCAATAATGAGCTCCGAATAATGCTTTTTGCCGAGAAAACTCTTTTTTTTTGCTGTGTATTTTTAATATTTAATATATTTGGTTTCTCCCCTTTTAATTTGTTTCCCAATACGGTTTTCCGTAATGGAAGAAATCAATATTGTATTATTTTCGATCAATTATAACAATCACCCTTGAATGACCAGATACGATTTTGAACATTTGTTCGCTGATGAAAAGCTTATATATGTGGAAAACCATTGCCCTAAGTTGGCAAAGTTTCTAACTTGGTTCGGCCCGCAAAGACACATAACCGTTTATGCAGTTGAAAATTTTTATGCTGAGCTTGTATTCGATTTAGCTAAGCGCAAGGTAGAAGCTATCAATGCTTTTGAAACTGTGGACTACTTAGACAAATACCGCGGGTTTATGGGAAAGATAGAAGGACAAATTAGAGGTTTAAAAAACGATATACACCCCTTGGATCAATAACAAAACTATGGCAGCAACCCAATTAATTGAAACCCTCGCCCAAACAGCAACATTAAAAACCAAACTTCAACAAACCCTTGCTGCCTATCAGAACCTGGATTACCATTTACTGAATGAGATGCTAGATGATGACTGCCTATATCAAGATATGCGGAAAACCTCTTTTATAAGACAACAAAAGAAAATATTTGATTCCCTACGGAAAAAGGGCGATACCAAAATGTTATTCTCCACAAATATCTGTACTAGCTGCCTATGCGGCAAGCCTCTTTTTGTGCTTACGGGTAATCATTCTGGCTTTAAGCACGCCTTGTATTTTGAGTTTACGGGCGATGTGATTACGGATATTTTTAGATGTTCGGAACAATCGGATTGGTTGGATTGGATGGAGCCGTTTTGAGGGATGTTTGATACTTTACCGAAAACTGTAAAATAAATTTTCACTATTAACCTAAACTTAATTTTAGAAAGAGATAACAATAATTATATGCCAGAAATAAAGGACAAAAAATACGGTAAAACACAATTTTATATTGATGGAAATGAAATTAAGGATAAGAAATATGGAACTACTCTATTCTATATAGATTATCCTGAAATTAAGGAAAAAAACAAATATGGTATTACAAGATTTTATATTGATGGCGATGTAATCAAAGAAAAAAACAAATATGGTACTACACGTTATTACATTAACGGAAAGGAAGTAAAGGACAAAAACAAATACGGCAATACGCGATATTATGTTGATGGTGATGAAATTAAGGAAAAAAATAAATATGGTAGTGTGGCATATTATATAGACGGGACCCTTACTCGAGATCAACTCTATGCATTCTTATCAATAATTTAATAAATATAAATGGCAATAAATTTACGCTCCAGTATTACCGATATACCTAGAAATGTTTTAGAAGGAGAACGTGACCAATTTGGTATCCAGCCTTTTGAAGACGGTCTGATTAATTTCATTGAAAACACAAATACGCCTATTACTATAGCGCTACAAGGTGAATGGGGCAGTGGTAAAACATCCTTGATGAACAGTCTTCAACAAAGTTTAAGTGTGGGGGATAACTCAAAATTCCATTCCATTTGGCTAAATACTTGGGAGTACGCATTGATGAATGATGCGCATACCACTCTAATAAATATTTTGGGTTGCCTAATTCAGGAAACTGCAAAAGTTGCCGATATTGATGAATCCAAAACCCAAAAAATGCTTGGAAAGCTTGCGAAATTTAGTAAAGCTGCTGGTTCCTTTGCTATTAAAACCGCTGGAAATAAACTGGCAGATGGAGTTGGAGATTTCGTAAGTGAGCAAATTATTCCTAGTGAAGGTAAATCCACTGTATCGGAAATTAGAAATGAACTTCAAAAAGCTATTAGTGATTGCTGCTCCAATACAGAAAAAAGTAATTTCATTTTCTTTATAGACGATCTTGATCGTATTGATCCTCCAGTTGCCGTTGAACTTCTTGAATTACTAAAAAATATTTTTACATTAAAAAACTGTGTATTTGTATTAGCAATAGATTACGATGTGGTTATTAAAGGACTAGAGCCAAAATTCGGAAAGCTTACCGATTATAATGAGCGGGAATTTAGATCTTTCTTTGACAAAATAATCCAGGTGCCATTTTCTATGCCTGTCAATAATTATAAAATTGATGATTTTTTAAAAGAGAGCCTTCTCAATATCAATTACATTACCACGGAACAAGGCAAAAAGACAGAATTAATTGTCAATTTTACAGATATTGCTAATCTTACAGTTGGTTCAAATCCCCGGGCTTTAAAGCGTATGCTCAACTCTCTTTCACTCATTGGTTGTATAAATGCAGCCAAGAGCAAAAAGATGAAGGAAGAGAATGAGGATGACCAATTACATAGCGACCTCGAAATATTAATAAATTTTGCCCTCGTTAGTATTCAAATTTCTTATCCACCTGTATATAGATTGTTGACTATGTATCCAAATTTTCTACAGTGGAACGAAAGTGTTGCATTACAGATGAACCTTAAGGCGCTGGATGAACAGAGTAGGGAAAAACTTGCCAAAAATCCAGAATTCGATGAAGTTTGGGAGCAGGTATTATTTCGTTTATGTGAAAACGATCCCTATCTTAAGAAGAAAGCGCTGAATATTTCAAGATTGTTAAACACGATTAAAGAAACTGTGATTGAACATGGGGAAAGCGTAGAGGATATTATAGGAGGGATTATCAGTTTATCATCAGTTACGAACTTAGAAGCATTTGATAAAACACCTCAAGAATACCATAGAGGAGAATTGCTAAAAAGTATCAGACGCAGGTTAATACCCGAACTTCAAAAAGAGCTGCCTGAGATTAGTAATAAAATAAAGCCTCAGGGGGCAAGAGTGCAAACCAATGCCTATATCAAGTTTACAGAGAAGGATTGGGGGCATTGGGTAAAATTATTTACTCATCCTCATGAAGGAAAAATACGGTTAATAATTATTTCTACAAAATGGATGTGTTCGGTTAACTATGGAAGTTTTGAAGAAGCGCTTAAAAAAGCGGAATTATGGGAACAGTATGAAATCTTGGAAAGAGATTATAATAATTTTACTACCAAACATTCAGGTTTTGAACAATTACCATTAAACGAACAAATGTCAAAATATGAAAATTGTCACCAGTTAAACCCCCATTTGTACTATGTGCTTCCTAACATAGACGCGTTTAAGGAAGAAGATAATATTAAAAAAATATGTGGAGTAATAGCGGAATTATATGGTTTTTTATTAAGAATGAGTGAGTTAAAAAAGAGTTTGGATAATTATTTTATGAATAACAAAATTTGAAATTAAAAAGCACAAGAGAAAGTAATATTTATGGTTGAAGAAATCCTTTTTAAAAGATTTCAATTTATTAATACCCAACTCCTATAAACAAGGTCAATGTCCAACAGCAAACACGCCCATTACAGATATAATATTTTGGATAAATGCTTCCGACGTCGAGAAAGACCTTTGGGTTTTCAGGAATTAATGGATGTGGTGAATTCAGAAATTGCTGAGGTGTATCCTGGCGAGGGCATTTCAATACGTACCTTAAGAGATGATATACGATTATTCCGAGACTCTGAAAATGGTTTTGGCGCACCTTTGCATGTGGAGCGATATGAAGGGAAAGAGGTGTATGTATATGCTGATCCCAATTTTTCCATAGCGCAGAAAGACCTGCTCTCCTATGAAAAATATTTAATTGAAGCCGCCCAGCAGTTATTGGAACGTTATGATGGACATCCTAAATTTGATAAGCTGGCTGAAGCCTTGGTACTGTTTCAAGAAGAAGCCGGGGCTTCAACAATAGTTGATTATAGCAAGATTTTATTTTATGATAAAAATGAAGCCTATGAAGGGCTACGCCATTTAAAACCCATGTTTTTGGCAATAAAAAATAAAAACGTTTTAAAGATCAATTTTCAGGGATTTGGTGATGCTAAACCACAAGAATATATTTTTCATCCCTACGTATTAAAACAATACAACCAACGCTGGTTTGTATTTGGGTATAATGAAACTGCCAAGATAAACCAATGGAGCATTCCTTTAGATGACCGTCTGAAGGATTTTGAAATACTGAAAGAAAAGGAAATAAAAAATGACCAAACAGATTGGACCCCTTTTTTTAATGAAATGGTTGGTGTTCGAAAGCAAAGCGTGACCCAAATAAAACCCCTCGTAGAAAAAGTGGTATTGCGATTTTCCCCCCAACGATTGCAGTATTTTAAAACAAAACCCATCCATCCGTATTGGGATGAGTTTACAGAAGAAGGCAAAGAGAATCAGGTGTTCTTTGAAACGGTGATCAATCTGGAGCTGATACAGCAGATTTTATCTTATGGGAAGGATGTTGAGGTGTTGGAGCCAGAGGGATTGAAAAACGAGATGAAAGAACATGCGGAGAGAATGATCGATTATTACCAAAATGAGAAGTAATATGAATAACATAATTCAATTTGTCAATACACATCCTCGAAATCGGTTAATTATAGTCCCAAAGGATTTTATAGATGTTCCATATATAGATATCGGAAAATCACTTTCCATAAAACTTCGTGGGGTTCCAGAGGAAAGTCTTCCTAATAATGCTGTTAAATTCTTGGATGAAATTGTAGATTTGAATTTGCAATATTCTGTGGAGTTTGGCAACTATATTGCCATTGAAAATATAGGCATATTGCTCGAGAAAGACCTTAAAATAGATATAAAGAATACTCTACAGAAGTATTCTCGAGATACTGCATTAATTGTAAAGTGGGAGGGTGAAATTGAAGAAAGTAAACTGTACTTTCTTTCGAAAGAACAGGGAGTGGAAATAAACCTAAAAGATATTACTCATATAATTCTATGAATGGATAGAATCAATTTGTAAACAAAATTTAATAAATAAGTTGTTTTAACATTGTTACACTTAGATGCTGAAACACCTTAAAAAAATATTATTTACATATGAAATATAAAGAACTTATAAACTTCGAACCCATCACGGAAATTGTGAAGTTTAGCCGAACAAAAGATTCCGATTACCAAAAATCCCTGATAAAAACATTTGTTTTCTCAGAAACTTTTAAAGACCACCTCATTCCCTTAATGATTCGGAACTTAGACTTTACACAGAGTGGAGAGTCTTTTGGCCTGCAAGTAGTAGGAAACTATGGTACAGGTAAATCGCATTTAATGTCTTTGGTCTCTTTAATTGCTGAAGATGAATCTTTACTTGATCTAGTTAATGAACCAAAGCCAAAGAAAGATTTGTCTACAATTGCAGGGAAATTTAAAGTGCTGCGATTTGAATTGGGAAATACTGAAAGCCTTTGGGAGGTTATAACCTTTCAGATTGAGAACTACCTTAAAGAAATAGGAGTAAAATTCTCATTTGATGGCCATGGACCAAAGCCATATTTCGATAAGTTATTATTGATGATGGCCGAATTTGAAGAGAAGTTTCCGGACAAAGGTTTTATGATAGTTATTGATGAAATGCTCGCTTACCTAAAAGGCCGTAGCGCGGCGGACAAACTCAATCAAGATTTAGGAGTTTTGCAAGCTTTGGGGCAGGCCTGTGACGGCACTAAGTTCAAGTTTGTGTTTGGAGTTCAGGAAATGATTTACCACTCTCCTGAATTTCAATTTGCTGCCGAAATGCTTCAAAAGGTAAATGACCGCTATAAAGACATAATGATTACCAAAGATGATGTGGCTTTTATTGTGAAGAACCGTCTTTTGAGAAAAAATGAACATCAAAAACAAAAGGTAAGAGAACATTTAGATCCATTTCTGAAATTTTTCATTGATATGCACGGAAGAACACAAGACTATGTGGATTTATTTCCTGTGCATCCCACATACTTTGAGAATTTTGAGAAAATAAGAATAGGAAAAAGCCAAAGAGAAATCTTAAAAACCTTATCCAAACAATTTTCTGAATTGCTAGAACAAAATGTTCCAACTGATAATCCCGGGTTGCTTACTTACGATCGGTATTGGGAAGACATGAAAAGAGAACAGGATTTGATGGCTATTCCCGATGTTAGAAGAATAAAGGAAATTACCGATACTATTGAAGATAAAATAGATTCTCATTTCATTGGGGTCCGTGCATCAAAAAAATCTATTGCACAACGTATTGTCAATGCCTGTGCGATTAAATCTTTGCAACAGGAGCTACAAAAGCAAAACGGAACGAATGCCGAACACTTAGTGGATGATTTGTGTCTAACTGATTCATTAGCTAATGACAGGGATTTTCTAATAGACATTATAGATTCTTCTGCTCAACAGATTATCACAGCAACTTCTGGACAGTTTTTCGATCGAAATAATGAAAATGCTGAATTCCATCTGCGTATTGAAGGAGGAATTAATTTTGATCAGAAAATTAAAGATTATGCTGCGACTATGGCAGTCTCCCAAAAAGACGAATACTTCTTTAAATTTCTAGAGGTTAATTTACCCTTAGACCACGATACGTATCGTACTGGGTTTAGAATTTGGGAACATTCTATTGATTGGAAATCACATAAAACCTATCGGGATGGGTATATTTTCTTTGGAAATCCAAATGAAAGGTCCACCACTCATCCAAGGCAACAGTTTTATATGTACTTCATGCCTATTTTCGGGAAATCGAACCGAAATCATGAAGAAGATGAGGTCTATTTTATTTTCGATGATTTATCTCGAGAGTTTAAAGATGTTGTAGTTTTATATGGGGCGGCTTTGGCATTAGAGGTTCGTGCCGATTCTTCCCAAAAAGCTATTTACCGTCAAAAAATTGATGAACTCAATAAAAAGGCCAGAACTTTGTTTGACCAAGAATATGTACAAAGTACAAAAGTAGATTATCAGGGAAAGGAATTGCCTTTGAGTGGTTATCCTTTACCAGGAACGGGTTCTAGTAAAGAGCAGGTGTTTTCTGAAGTGGCCTCTATGGTTTTGGAAGACTGGTTCGAAAATGACCGTCCCCATTACCCAAAATTTTCACAGTTAAACAGTAGTGTAACTAAAGACAACCTAGATCGCTTAATTAAACAAGCTTTACTTAAAGTTGCTTCACCGGAAAAAGATAATCGCGATGCAGAAGGAATTTTAGCAGGCCTCGGATTGTGGGTGCCAGGAATGTTAGATTACAGCCATTCGCCTTATGCGAAAAGTCTCCTTAAGATGCTAAAAGATAAGGGAGAAGGTATGGTGCTGAACAGAGACGAAATAATTAAATACGTTGATAAAAGCGATAACCTTTGGCTTACCAAAGATTTTCAAATTGAAGCAGAATTGGAATTTGTGGTAATGGCCACCTTGGCAGCTTTAGGCGAAATAGATATCACCTTGACTTCAGGGAAGGTAATCAACTCCACTAACCTGAATGAACTTAAAGATATAGACAAACAGGATTACTTTTCGTTTACCCATATCAAGCCGCCAAAAGGTTTAAATCTTGCAGCTTTAAAAATGATGTTTGTAAGTCTTTTAGGTAGGGATTTAAGCAATCAACTAAGAGATCCATCTACTTATACACATTTAGTAAATGCCGCAGGAGAGTGGGCAAAGCGCACAGTGGTTGTGTCAAACACAATACAAGGAGGATATACCTTTAAAGGGGTTGAAATAGTATCCCCAACTGAAGCTGCTAAATACTCAAGAGACTTTTTGTCCTTTTCCAGATTCTGTGATAAACTAACTAACTATACAACAGAAGCAAAAATTAAAAACTTCCAATTTTCCACAGATGAGTTAAACACATTACTTCCTATCAAAACTGAAGTAGAAAACCTGGAAAATAAATTGCAGGCATTAGAGGCTCTTAATGCTGATATATCTTATCTCCAACAGGCCCGACAATATATTACTGATGATGATTTTAAAAATGAAATAACAGATACGCTTAATCAACTAGGTACGATAATATCTAGCAACGATTCAGTAAAAATGACAGGGTATAAATCAAAACTTAATCAATTCAAAGAACGCTATGCAGATTGGTATTTAAGTATGTACCTAAAGTATCGCATTAGCGAGCGAGATAATACACAAAAACACGCTTTGCTGGATTCGGAAGAAAAATCTATAGCGGATATCCTGAAAGTGGCCGATTTCTTACCAACGGCTCAGTATGCAGAATTGGAGCGACAACTCGCAAGTTTAAAGCCTGCCGAAAGCACTGTAAATAAAAATTTGATCTTAACCGCACCCTATCAGGATTTTAATCCCTTGGAATATGAAGGAAAAGAAAGCTTATCGATTAAACAACTAAAGAATTCTTTAAGTGCTTTACTTGAGGAATGGATACATACTCTTAAAGAAACTTTGGAGGATCCAGTTGTAAAGAAGAATATGGGGCTTTTAAATGATAAGCAACAAAAATTACTTATAGGTTTTAAGGCAAATGAGATTACGCTGTCAAAAGAGAATGCTGTTGTTATGCGCAATGCCATTATGGATTTACATCAAGGCTTAGAAAAAGTGGAGCTGAGTTTGGAGGGAATGAAATCTACTTTCAATAAACCCCTGACCCCGGATGAAGCTATTGACGCTTTTCGTGAATATATCAATAACGTTTCCAAAGGAAAGGAAAGAGAAAAGATTAGAATAATATTGAAGTAACGCTGATGAACAAGCCAAAACATATCTCAGCCCGATTGACGTGGCACGTCGATGGTTGGGACGGTACTATTTGTAAAGATCCCGAGGCCAATACATATTGCACAGGACAGTTTTCTTATCCTGGAGAAATGTATGAAAAGAAGCCTATGCAAAAAATTGAAGCAGAAAAATATGCCGGGCGAGCTTGTAGTAAAATCATAGGTGATTATATACCACCTTGCTGTTTTAGTAACAATGCTTTTGGTAAAGAAACTACGGTAGCACAAGTAAACTCACCTTCTTGGTATCAAAACCAAGAAGTTAGAAAATGGGATATGCCTCCTAATACTATAAGTCTATGGCCTTATGAGGAAATGTATTTTGAAGATGACAAAAATGAGGATGGTACTTATAATTATGATAACCGAATCAGCAATGTAAAAACATTTATGAATGAAGTGAAGGAAAACACTTCCCTCATTTTTTATTATAGCAATTACAGTAATCCTCTTTCTACGGAAGACGATAAAAAGTATATTATTGTTGGGTTTGGCCGTGTTAAACAAATCCATGAGTATATGGAATATGAGCATGCAACTCCTGAAGAAAGGAAAAGATATGCGGGGGCTTTCGTTTGGCAGATTCCGATAACCTCAAATTACCCTGAAGAGGGTTTTCGAATCCCTTATCATAAATACAAGGATCAACCAGAGATTCTTGAAAAAATAGCATTTTATCCTGAAAACGCCAGAAACTTTAAATATGCCATGCGTCATATTTCTGATGACGATGCGCTTGAAATTGTAGAGCGCGCTTTAGAAATAATGGATGTGCTGGAATTCGAACTAAACGACACCACAGAAGATTGGGATTCCCGAAGAAAATGGCTTCACCAATTGGTTTCCGAACTTTGGAAAAATAGAGGAAAATATCCTGGTTTACCTCAAGTGATGAACTATTTGGATTTACCTGAACTTACAGATTATTTTAAGTCCGAAACAAATAAAGGAAGAGAAGAGGAGGCGTATTCTGAGATAAACGCTTTCCTCACCGAGAATACCGAAATTAATGGAATTAAGATAGATCCAATCCGACTTGGTAACGTAAGAGACGAATTTGCTTCCAAAGATGATGAAGAAATAAAGTTTTTATTAGAAGTATTACCTCGATTTGAAATTGAAGAGTCCAATAGGTTAAAACAAATTTCTCAAATCATAACTGAGGATAGACAACAAAACGGATTGAATGTTACTATTAACGAGCTTTGCGAAAACCCTTATTTGCTCTGTGAGAAATACGTAGGAAATGGACCCGATGACCAAATAACATTCTCGAAAATCGATCACGGTATGTTACCTGCTCCCGATTTAGGATTAGCTGCATTAACCACTAAAGGAAGTGCTATTCGGTTTAGGGCTCTTTGTCTAAACAAACTTAAAACCATTGCTCCTCATACCTTTTCTGCTGCCGAAATAATTTTGAACGGTGTCAATAAATATATTTCATACCTAAGCGATTGGAGGCAGTTCGAATTTAAAATGAAGAACTTTGATTCCTATGCCACCACATTAAAGGAAGCTTTGGTTCTTAGGGAAGACAAAGACAGCAATCTTTATTTGTATTTAAGAGAAATATTTGATGACGAACGGCTCATAGAAGATAAGGTTAGACAACTTGCAAACCGGCAGATTACAAACTTCAAAAGTCCTGTAACACAAAAAAATTGGGAGAACTTTTTATACGATGGTACTTCCAAAATAGCAGAATTAAATCCAACTGAATACAACACTGCGGTAGAAGCTCAAGCGAGTGTTTGTGCTTCTATTTTTGATAAAGGATTGAGCGTAATATCAGGAGGTGCAGGTACTGGTAAAACAACGGTTGTAAAATCATTGATAAGCGGGATTGAAAAAGCACACGGTGTAGGCACTTCTTTTTTATTATTGGCGCCAACAGGCAAAGCAGCAGACCGTCTACGTGAAAGATCAGGTAAAGAAGCCAAAACAATTCATTCTTTTTTAGCAGAGCGCGGGTGGATGAATGATAATTTTACTTACAAAAGAGAAGGAGGAAAGCAAGAAGAGAATGTTCGCATATTTATTATCGATGAATCTTCTATGATAGACCAGTCTTTAATGGCAACATTGTTTAGGGCCATAAACTGGAATACTGTACAGCGTATTATATTTGTTGGCGATCCAAACCAACTTCCGCCTATTGGGTACGGAAAAGTTTTTGCAGATTTAATAGATTGGCTTCCAGAAGAAAACAAGGGAGTATTAAAAGAAAACTTACGTCAGCGAGAAAATAAATTAGAAGGTCGCGGAACAGGTATCTTAGATTTAGCTTCTGTATTTATCCAAAGTAAAAACGCAGATGAAGATCTTGAGGAAACGGGTACAAAAAAGGCCAAGCAAACAGACTTGCTAAAGCGTATTCAGGAACTTGATTTTTCTGACGATTTAAAAGACATTCAAGTGCATTTTTGGGATTCAGAAAAGGAGTTGAATGACTTAATGTTAAAGACACTAATTCAAGATTTAGAACTTGAGACAGGAATAACATACGATCCGGATAAATCTTGGGAATTGTTAGGCAAAGTATTTCAAGATAAGGAAACCTCCAATATAAAAAGGGCAAATAAGTTTCAAGTCATTTCACCTTATAGATCTGAACTTTTTGGAACAGATGCTTTAAATACATTTTTCCAGAGTTCACTTAATACTCATAATGTCCAAAAACAGCTATTTGTTGATGGAATTAGCATCTACGATAAAATTATTCAATGTCGAAATCGAACAAAGTCAAATCCTATTTACGCATATTTGGCAAAAGAAAATAATACGGTCCCGATTAATATATACAACGGTGAATTAGGTTTCACTCGTTGGCATAATAAGGATAAAAAGGCAATTAAAGATGAAGCCTCTGGAACCTGGTATAATCCTAGATACAGAGCTCCGTTTTTTAGATTGGAGAAATTTACTGTTAATTTTCAAGGAAGAGATGCTCATGTACCTTTTGGTAAAAAGCTAGGTAAATACAAAAATAAGAAGGGTTATTGGTATGATTTACCTCAAGAAAAACCAATTGAAAACCTAGAACTAGCCTACGCCATATCAGTACATAAATCGCAAGGAAGTGAATTTGATAATGTGTTTTTGGTATTACCGAAAAATAAGAAGGCTTTACTTTCAAAAGAATTGATATATACTGCAATTACACGTGCTAAAACCAAGCTTACTATTTTTGCAGAACAGGATATAGGGGCTTTTCTCCAATTGACCCGACCAGAAGCGAACAAGCTTGCCAAAATAAATGCGTCTCTTTTCAATTTTAACCCACTCCCAAAAGAGTTGTTGGTTATGAATGACTGGTATGAGGAAGGGAAAATACACCAAACTCTTTCCGAATATATGGTACGGTCTAAATCTGAGATTATTATAGCTAATATGTTGACGGAGCGCCAAGTTCCTTTCTGGTATGAAAAACCACTGTTTGCACCCGATGGCTCTTTCTATTTGCCCGATTTTACAATTATGGTGCAAGGAGAGGAATACTATTTAGAACACGTAGGCCGCTTGGATTTACCAAAATACAAATCGCATTGGGAAAATAAGAAAAAGTGGTATGATAAATACTTTAAAGGAAAACTTTTGACTACTTATGAAACCCGTACCCTTAGCAACGACATTGACAAAATTATTAAAGACTTAAGTTAATTCATGGATACCAAAACAAATACTAAAATAACCGTCCTAGGCAAAACCTTTAACTCTGAAGAAGAGCGCAGAACCTACTTCCGGGAAGAGCTCCGCAAAAAACTACCAGAACTTAAAAAAATGGAAGGTTTTCCCATTGGGGAAGATGAGGATATTTTAAAGCTTTCCGACCCACCATATTATACAGCTTGCCCAAACCCGTGGTTGAATGATTTTATAGAGGAGTGGGAGGAAGAAAAAATTGAATTGGAGAAACAGGGCAAGCGGACGGAGAATTTTGAAATTGAGGAACCTTACGCCGCAGATGTTAGTGAAGGTAAGAATAACCCTATTTATATGGCCCATTCTTATCATACTAAAGTTCCGCATCCAGCTATTATGAGGTATATTTTGCATTATACGCAACCAGGTGATATTATATATGATGGATTTGCTGGAACTGGAATGACGGGTGTGGCGGCTTCAATGTGTGAAAATCCAGATAGAGAATTTAAATGCAATATTGAAAATTTATTTTCAAATATAAAGTGGGGTAAAAGGAATTCGATTTGCAGTGATCTTAGTCCCTATGCATCTTTCATTGCAAATGGATATAATAGTGTCGTTGATAGTGAAGAATTCTTGGACAAATGCTTGTCAGCTATTTCCTCTCTCGAGGAAAAATATGATTGGCTTTATTCTACACAAGTTAATAATGTTACCGCAAAGATTAATTATGTTTTATGGAGTGAAATATTGAAGTGTAAAAGCTGTGGAAATCAACAACCGTCATGGGATCCTAATGATTTTGATTATTTTCAATTTGAAAAAGATACACAATGTTTGAATTGTGGTTCTATTGGGAAAGATAACTTTTCTATTGTCATGGAAACCTACTTTGATGAAATTTCCAATATCGCCGCAACAAAGAAAAAATATTCTCCAGTGGTAATTAACTATATTATAAATGGAAAACGGGGGTTTAAGAAGCCTGATTTAAAAGATTTAGAAATTATTGATGAAGTTTCCAAAATTATCAAAGAGTTTAAAACCAAAATTGCAGCAATTGCGATAGAAAAAGGAGATAAAACAAATGAATTATTAAGAGATAACTGGTCGTATATTCATCGACTATTTACACCTAGGAATTTAATTATATTAATTGAATTATGGGAATCTTTAGACTTTGAAAGAGGAAGAATGTTAGTAACCTCAACATTAACAAAAACATCTTCAATTCTTCATAATGTGGGCTTTAAAAAAGGTAAGATTAATCTTGCAGGTGCGTTACCTAATGCACTTTATGTGCCTGGAATCTTTGCAGAAAGAAACCTATTTGAATTACATCGCTCAAAATTAAAAGACTTGTCTTTTAAAGGAGTGTCAACCCGAGGAATAGTACAAACTTCTTCCGCAACAAATCTATCTACGGTTAATAATAATTCAATAGATTATATTTTTACAGATCCTCCTTTTGGAGCAAATTTGATGTATTCAGAATTAAACTCGATACATGAAGGATGGTTAAAAGTTAAAACAGCTACAAAGGATGAAGCGATAATTAATCGATCCCAAAACAAAAAACAATCACAATACCTTGAGTTAATGCAGAATTCATTTTTAGAGTACTACCGAATACTAAAGCCAGATGGATGGATGACGGTTGAGTTTAGTAGTACTAAAGCTGAGATCTGGAATATTATTCAAACAGCCTTAGTAAGGTCAAACTTTATTGTTGCATCAGTTGATGCCCTAAATAAAGGACAAGGAACGTATAATTCACAAACTAATCCGACATCTGTTAAACAGGATTTAATAATTTCCTGTTATAAACCCTCATCAGAATTTGACAAAAAATTCCAGCAACATCAAAGTTCTGAATTAGCAGTTTGGGATTTTGTAGAAGAGCATTTAAACCACTTGCCTATTCATTTAGTATTAGGTAATTCAACTACCGCTATTATAGAACGTAGTCCAAAAATATTGTTTGATAGGCTAATTGCTTTTTATGTACAGAGAGGACTGCCAGTACCTATAGATGCAGGTAAATTTCAACAAGGCCTACGGGAGCGATTTATAGAACGTGATGGTATGTTTTTCACCAATGAACAAGTACAAGAATACGATAAAAAGAAGAAGGATAATCCAGAGTTTATACAATTGTCACTATTGGTTTCATCAGAACAGGATGGCGTATTGTGGTTAAAGAATTTTTTGGTAGATAAAGCTTTGACTTATCAGGATATCCAACCTCATTGGATGCAGGCATTGGCTGGCGTTAGAAAAGGAGACCTTATTCCGGAGCTGGCAACCATCTTGGAAGAAAACTTTTTAAAAGATGAAGCAGGAAAATGGTATGCCCCCGATCCAGAAAACGAAGCAGATTTAGAAAAGCTGCGTAAAGGACGACTGTCGCGATTGTTTGAAGGCTATAAAAAAGAAATTGAAAACCCACGCACGAAAATTAAAGAAGTGCGCGTAGAAGCCTTACGCGAAGGATTTAAACAATGCTATCAGGATAAAGATTTTAAAACCATTATAGCTGTTGGGGATAGAATACCTAATAACCTATTGATGGAAGATGAGGTGTTGTTACAGTTTTATGATATAGCGAGTTCAAGAGTTTAATATGAATGGTGTTGAGCAGTTTATTAAAGCAATAGAGAGCAAAGGTTTAATTTGCCCTCAGCCTATGCATTGGAACGATTTTTATTTAAAGTTTCAGAGTCGAATCGAGATGCCGAAGCCATTAATATTGGCTGCTTGGGTGCATTGTTCCGATGCTGAAAAATCAAACCGGTTTAAGGAACAATTAAACCTGCTTGATAAAAATGATTTAGGATTAGAGGCCTTAGCTTTTTTGGAAGGACTGACAACTTCTCAATGGCATAAAAAACAATGAATTACAAAGGAAAACCCTGTGAAATAGTCGGTGAAAAGGAAGTATTTGGGCAGCGCATCGCTTGGATCCGGCTTATTGACGACAATAGTTTTCTGGAAGTGCCCTATGAAGATTTGGAGAAATCACAATCCAAATATTCACTTGCTTATTTGCGCTTTATCGCTATTGCAGCTAAAATAAAGGATGAGGTAGCCAAGAAAAACCTTCTTGCGCCTTATGAAAGTAGTTTAATACCACTGCCACACCAAATTTTGGTTTTGGAGAAGGTAATGCAATCGCAACAAAATCGTTTTTTACTGGCGGATGAAGTAGGAATGGGAAAAACTATAGAAACAGGTTTAATACTTAAAGAACTAAAATTACGAGGAGAAATAAAGCGCACTTTGGTCATAGTTCCTAAATCTTCCATGATGCAATGGCAAAGTGAGCTTAAAGATCATTTTAATGAGGTTTTTCATTTATATGATTCAGAAATGATTACCTCTATGACGCGCACATTTTCCAATATCAACGCTGATGAGGAATTTAATTTCTGGACTCAGCACAACCAAATAATTGTTTCTACCGATGCGCTTAAACCATTAGAAAAACGACAAGGCTGGTCGCAGGATAGAGTTGATGAATATAACAAATATCGAATGACTGCCGTATTGGATGCAGATTTTGATATGGTTATCATAGATGAAGCCCATAAAATGGGTGGCGCCACTTCCACAGTATCCCGCTATATCCTTGCCCAAGAACTTTGCAATACGGTACCAAACGTATTGCTGCTTACCGCCACCCCACATAGGGGAAAAGAGGACCACTTTAGAAGAATACTTCAATTGCTTGACCCGGATGCCTTTGCCGGAGAAGGATTGCCAAATATTGAGGAGTTAGAACCTTACGTAATCCGTACAGAAAAACGTTTTGCTGTAGATTACGAAGGTAAAAAGCTTTTCACAGAAAGACATACCCATCGGCTTGATGTGTTTTTGGACATCAATAAGCACCAAAAGCAAATGGCTTTATACGAAGCCGTCACCGACTATGTGCGAAAGGGATTCAATACTGCCAAACAGACTAAAAATAATGCAACCGGGCTAATTATGATACTGTTCCAAAGGCTGGTAAGCAGTTCTACTGCCGCTATACTTTCTGCAATGAAAGGACGTTTGGAACGCTTAAGATTGGGAGAGGAAAATCATTTGGAAGATTACTCCAATGAGATTGATAATCGGGTGGATGATTATGGAGAGGAAGTTGATTTTGAAGATATTTATCAGTACGATCCGCGAGGATTTGAAGATGAGGAAGCCTTGCTTACTGCATTGATTGAACAGGCAGAAAACTGCATGCGAACTGAGAATGATGCAAAAGCAGATGCCTTGCACCATAAACTTTTGGAACTGCAAGGAGAACTTAATGATCACAATTTAAAAGTTTTGGTATTTACCGAGTTTAGAACAACGCAAAAAATGCTTTGTGATTTTCTTCGCAAAAAGGGATATAAGGTAGCATTTATACATGGAGGACAAGATATTGATGAAAGGAAAAGAGCGCTACTACAATTTAAAAATGAGTCTCAGATTCTAATTGGTACTGATGCGGCTGGAGAATCGCTGAATATGCAGTTTTGCAATATCGTGGTAAACTACGACCTTCCTTGGAACCCAATGATGATAGAACAACGCATTGGAAGGGTTGACAGGATTGGGCAGAAGAAGAAGGTTCAAGCATACAATATGCTTACCAACAACAGTGTGGATTTGCGTGTTTATGAAGTAATAGAGGAAAAACTCAATAACATAATTGAACAACTCGGCATCGATAAAACTTCTGATGTGCTTGACTCTGCTCTCGACCTTAAAAAGGTCAATAAGTTATATCTGCAAAGTTTGTTAAATCCCGAACGCTTTGACTTTGCTAGTGACCAATGGTTAAATGAAATTAAAGGAAAACTAAAAGAATATAAAAGTACTGAGGGGGTGCTGCCACAAGTAGATGCTACTGAAATCAATTATAAGAAAGCTGCGGAAATCAAACACAGCCCATTACCTTATTGGTTGGAAGCATTAATAGAACAATACACTATAACCCAAAATGGCTCTGTAATTAAAAATTATGCAGGCTATTCCGAGGTGCATCTCCAAAATAAAACTAAAAAGATTTCCTTTGATGCTGAGGTATCATTAGATAACCCTGGTGTGGAGCACATAAGCCTACAACACGATTGGATAAGGAAAATATTGAATGGAATTGGGGAATTTGATCAGAAGAATGGTATACCTGTCATTACTTCTGAAAATGGTGAAGAAACTCCTGGGTACTGGAGTCTATGGCAGATAAGAGCCAAGAACAATTTTGAAAATAAAACCCAATATCAAGGCTTCTTTATTGCCGACAACGGAAAACAATATATTGCTTATGCCAATGATATTTGGAATAGGTTGATAGCAGGTACAACTAACTTTACATTGATTGAAACTCAAACAGACCAGAATATTTCTGAAATAGAAAAAACTTTAAATGATTCTTTATTTATAGTTTTTCAAAATCTCGAGGTGGAGATATTAAATAATATGGCATCCAAGAAAGAAAATCGAATCAATTCATATAAGTTTCAAAAATCGAGAATCAATAAAATAGGAATCGAGAATATTCGACATTCAAAACTCACTAAACTGGAAAAAGAACACGAAGCTTGGATGAAAGAATTTAAAATGGAAAACAAAGTAATACCTGGCATTAAACAACTTCTAACTATACGCATAAATGGCTAAAGGTATTATCCAACATATAGTCAATGATTTAAAAAGTTACTCTTCGGAAGTTTTGCTTATCGAGAATTCTGATAAATTTTTACTGCGAGAAGATGTCCTCATTACAATGCAGACTTATGGCATTCGCATAGCGAGTGACAGTAAAGTGAATCGTCGCATTGCTTTTGAACTGAGGAAAGAAGATGAAATTCTGCTGTTGCTCAGTAGGGATAATTCAGACTATTTAGAGGATATTATAAAAAAATCTGTGGCAGTTGAATTTAACCTTAAAACGTATTTTGGTGGATACCATATTCCCTCTATTAAAAAGTTAGATTTAAAGTTCTTGGATATTCTTTTTAGTCAAGAACAGATAGTTGCACTAAACAGGACAGGCACACTAAAGCTAATTGAGAACATTCAAAAGGAAGATTCTCCAAAAACTGAAATAAGTTTTGATATACCAACATTTATTGAAAAGTTAAGCAGTCAACTCAGCGGGCCAACAATTGATTGGCCAGAGGGATGCAAAATGATTTCTAAAGCTGTTATAAAGGCGATTAAAACTTCCCAAGTAGAGGAGTTGATATCCCAACTGGAAAAAGCAAACAATGCTTTTCAGAAAGATATAGAAAGTTCATATCAACAGACCAAAAACTCAAGTGCAATCAAAAAACCAAAGATTGTTTCTAAAATCTTAGAATATCTTAGTTTCAATTTTCAAGCTAATAAAGTTGCGCTTATTGTGGTTGATGGTCTTGCATTTTGGCAGTACGAACTTTTAAAAAGTAAGCTTCCGCTTGCCAAAAGTGAAGACGTTATTTATTCTTGGCTACCGTCCATCACCCAGCTTTCCCGACAAGCGATATTTAGGGGAGAAAGTCCGTTAAAGAATTATAGACAGGGACCAATAAGTGAGGAGAAGCTTTGGAGGGATTATTGGAAAGCCAATGGTGTAAATGAGTTTGAGATTCGATACAATCATGAAAAGATTGATTTATCCAATTTAAAAAATATAACCAAATTTGCCCTTGTCTTTAAAGATTTGGATGAAAAGATGCACAGCTCCACAGATTATAAAGATTTATATGACCTTACTGAAAATTGGATTGAGCGAAGCGATATCGCCAATGTAATTAAAACGCTTAAGGAAGAAGGGTTTGCAGTATTCTTGACCACTGATCACGGCAATATACAGGCCAAAGGGTGGAGAGGATTGCAAGGTCGAGAGAAATTAGGTACACAACAATCAGGAAGCAGAAGTAAAAGACACTTGGAATATACAGACCAATGGTTGGTTGATGAATTCTTAGAAAATAATCCAGATTTGCGAGAGTCTTTAGCAACAGAAAACCAATCTATTTTTATTAAAGATAACCTTAGCTTTTCAACGGAAGATACATTAGTCACGCATGGTGGAGCGCATCTTTTGGAAGTGTTAATCCCATTTATTGAAATTTAGAATGAAGAATAAGTCAATCGATATAAACCAAAGAATACCTTTAGACACTCTCTATATTGCGTTAGAAAGTTATTTAGATTCTAACTATAGCAATGACTATGTGTTGGAACAACTGCGGTTAGAGTTTGAGGGGGAGAATAGATTGAAAAAAGCCTTGCGGATAGTGAATAAGATAATTCAAAAAAATCCTTTGAATGAATTATTGATTGAGAGAAACAAGGAAGTAAAGACAGCAATTAAAAAGAAGGTAGATAGAGATATTATATTAATTGCCTTATTAAATAGTGCCTTTCCATTTTCATTTGATGTATTACAGACCTTTGGAAAGTTTTTTACAGTACAGGAATTAGTCAATACAGAAACTATAAAAAAATCTATTTCCAATACCTATGGAGGTAATAGAGCCACGGAAAATGCTATTTACAGTGTTGTTCCAATGTTTTTAGAAGCGGGTTTTTTTAAGAGACCTAAGAATGGAATTTATGAATGGACTGGAGTATTATCTAGTACGAATGCAATTACAAATGAAATTTATATTGAATCTTTTAAGGTGAATAATTCAATGGTATCTGCATCAGATATGCATTTGAGAGACCCATATTTTAGGTTCATAAATTAAGATGTTAAAAGTGCAAATACTCTGCACAGCAGTGTCTAATATTTGCATCAGTTCTTTGAAAAACCTAGACCAAAATTATTGAACGCGTATGCTGGTTCTGATTAGCTCGGGACAACGATCGGCATACAGGCCCAATCTTTTGATTGGGATGAATGTAAGTAAGTCATTTAGTCATTGCTGTTTTTAAAACCACAAAAAATGGCTCTTTGTTAAAATTGATTTCTTATTTATTTTTATTTATATAGGATTGCTTTAAATGATCTTGAAGTTTTTCTGTATAATTTGATTTAAAGTACATACATAAAGAATAAAGGTTTAGGTTTTCAGGGGGCTTTATATTATGAAATTAAGTCAACCACATATCGATCACATTAAGTCTCAATTTAGTGCGCTAAACACTAAGGAGGACTTGGTGGTTTTAATCAATGAGGTGAACTGTATTCTTTACGGAGAGGATTATCAGAGACTGAATTTGAATCGACTATCCTATTACAGCAATCCAAAGCTTTCCAAAAGAAGATATTCTTCATTTACCGTAAAGAAAAAAAGTGGAGGTGAACGTATTATCCATGCTCCCGTAAACGGTCTTAAACACATTCTAAGGCCTCTTAACGTCATATTAAACACTATTGCGGAACCGCATTTTAAAGCAACAGGTTTTGTGCCGGGAAAATCGATAGTGGACAATGCCAAACAACATGTTAGGAATCATTACGTGTATAATATAGACCTAAAAGACTTTTTTCATTCTTTCGATAGAAGTTGGGTGAAATATGGCTTTATGAAGCCACCATTTAATCTGGGTAAAGAAAGAGAAGAACTCGCTTTTTTGTTGGCTAGTCTTTGTACACACCCATTTGAGGTAGATGGAGAAATGAAAACCGTTTTGCCACAAGGAGCGCCCACCTCTCCAACCCTAACCAATATTCTTTGTGTAAAGATGGATAGACGTCTTCATGGTTTGGCAAAACGCTTTAATATTACATATACCAGATATGCAGATGATATTACTTTTTCTTCCCAAACCAATGTGTTTAAAAAGCAAGAGTTTTTGGAGGAATTGCACCGCATTATTGAAGACCAAAAGCTGGTAATCAACCCAGCGAAAACGAGAATCCAAAAAGCAGGCTTTCGTCAAGAGGTAACTGGTTTGTCTGTAAATACTAAGGTCAATGTAAATACCCGCTATATAAAGCAACTGCGGATGTGGTTGTACTATTGGGAGAAATATGGCTATACGAAAGCCGATGCCATTTTTAAAGGGGATTATGCACTAGATAAGGGCCATATTAAAAATGGAACTCCCGGATTTGAGAATATACTTATGGGAAAACTGGAGTATTTAAAGATGGTGAAGGGGGAGAAGGATGCTACTTACAGGAAGTTGAAGGCGAGGTTTGAGAAATTGATGAGTAAGAATTCTGAGGAGGAGAAAATACTACGAATATGGGAAAGTGAGGGGATTGAAAGGGCTATGGAATTATATAACGCAGAGGTATCACTATGAATAAATTTCAATTTATAAAGGAGCTATTGGATACAAAAAAGTTCAATCCACAGCAAAAGGAACGGTTTTTTAAATTGGTGAGTGCTGAGCTGGAGAATGTAGGTGATCGTGACCAAAAGATTCATGAGGATATTCTGTTGATTAAAGATAGATTAGGTTTAAGGGAGGAGAAATTATCTTTAAGAGGTAGGTTTGATGTTTTATGGGAACAAACGAAATTAAAAAATAAAACAGGGGAAGACAATGATGTAGAAAAAAAAAATACTGGGTTTGCGGTTGATCTTGATGGAACCCATGTTGAGGTGGATATCCCAGATGATTTCGCTCCTTTTGATGTGAAGGCATTAATTGGTGAGGAAGCTTATACTGAAATGATGGAAGAAGCTGGTCTGGAGATAAACACAAAAGGAAATAACACAAGTGACTCCAAGTTATCCAGATATATTGATCCCAAGGGGTTATCTGTGTTTTTGTTGGCATATAATCAAGATTCTGTTTTGAAATATACCTGTCATCAAATCGACGATATTGATATTATAAATCGATTTCTTGAAGAGCATAATTTGAAAGAATATGATGTTAAAATACATCAAGAAAAAATTAATGATGCATTTATAGACTTGTTAAAACACCATAAAATCAATACTAAGATTTATTCATTGATTAACACCTATTTAAATGGAACTAAGCCGTGGTCTTCAGATAAGATTATAGTTAATTGGAAGTCTCCTGAAATGTTTAAGTGGTGTGAAGCAAATGAAAATATGGTCCCGCATCCGGGGTTGAATCTTTCAAATTTATATCGATCTCGTGGTTATGAGTTTACTTCTTTTAGATCCAAAATCACTGGACAAAGAATTAAATCGTTTTCGCAATTGGTTATTCATTTTAAAAATTTATTCCACATAAGAGCTGACAATTCTTTGAAAGATTTAATTGAATATAGAAATAAGGAAAAATGGAATGACCAAGTAAATTTTGAGATCGATAGCACTTCATTTTGGACAAACATAGAAATGTTTACTGATGTAGATAAGTTATTACAGGCTTATGATAACGTTATTTCTATGCTTTTAACTTCTGCTAATAAATTCAATTTACCTAAGCCAAATGTTAAGCTTAATTTTATAGAAGATGAAAAGAATATTAGCTTATCCATACATCATAAAAATACAGTATTTAAAAAAACTGGAAATAATTTAGTTAATAGAATTGGCGAGAATCATACTGAGCTTATAAATAATCTCATTAATGGGCTTTGTGATTTATATTTAAATGCAGACTTTGATAATAATGAATATGGGCATATTAACTTATGGAATGGCAAACCAAGAAAAATAACTCCATTAGAAAAATTCGAAGGAGTTGAACATATATTACTTTTTAAACTATGATTTATTTAATAGACGATAAACGAAATAGGCAATCTGACTACGGATGGGATAAAAAATTATTTCAAAAGTATTCTGATATAATTACACCGGTCTATTTATACGACGAAATAAAAAATATTTCTAGTCAAAAGATGCTATCTCCAGAAAATATTGTGTTGTTTCATGAATCCTTTTTTGATAGTGTGGATAATGAGCATAGAAAAAACGGATTAGAGATTCGAAAAAGTTTGAATAAATTATCTGAGGAAAATAAAGATTTTATGTTGTCATTTTTCAGTGGCTCCAAGAATTCACGAAAACTAAACCAAAACATTTCCTATTTGCCGGTTTCAACCTTATATCAGAATTTGGAAGTTTTTATAAAAAAAACTAAAGAAGGGAAGAAGGATTTTCGATACCTCTTGTTTGGAGAAAATCCTAATATAGAATCAGAATTATTACAAAAGCTTACCGAAGCCAATAATTTAATTGAGAATGGTGTTCGAGCGTCTGTAAACAAAAATTTTTTAGCAAAATCGCTCGAAAATGAAATTGATGATGTTTTTATTGAGGCAGACACAGGCACTTTTTTTCTTGATGAAAAAAATAATTTTTTAATTACAGATGAATATCTACATGATAATGTTATTGGATGGTTTTCAGATAAAGAATACGATAATATTTTTCTGCCTCTTTGCTTTGGTAACACCTTATCTGATTATAATGGATTAAGGTTTGCCACCCATATTAGATGTACAGATACTCCGAATCAGTTGACAAATATATTCATATATGGTTTTGTTGGCTATGACTATATTTTTAAAAATGAATATTTTGATGTTCTAAAAACTAAGAATATTTTTTTAATTGACTATAAAAAAGAAGCTTTCTTAAAGGCTGAAAATTTAACTATCGATAACTTTAGTAGAAATGAATTGGCCCGTGAAATTAAAAAAATTTCTTTAAAAGTTCCCCAGAATTATGAGGATAATCATAGTGTTGCAAATGAATGGGGGATTTATAAATGGTCGAGGACAATTAATGCTAAAAATGATGACATTCTGAATATCGAAAAAAAATTCGAAAATGTTCTGTATTTTAAATATTTAAAAACAATTTATCCCATAAATATCTCTGAGGTTTTAACCGAAGACAAATTAAAACTTGAGTATAAAGGTAATCCAACTATTTTGTACATAGATGATGATGCAAATAAGGGGTGGAGGGAGATTTTTGAAAAGATAATGTTTGAAGTAAATGATATCGATTTTCTACACCTTGATGATGAATTTAATGAGAAGTCAAAAAAAGAGATCATTGATATTTCCATGAATACAATAAGAGAAGAAAATGCAGATATAGTTATTCTAGACTTTAGATTACATAAAGATGATTTTTTGCAAACATCTATTGAGGATGTTACCGGTTATAAAATTCTAAAAGAAATAAAGGAATACAATAAGGGAATTCAAGTCATTATTTTTTCAGCAACAAATAAAATCTGGAATTTACAAGCTTTACAGAAAGCTGGAGCGGATGGTTTTATTATTAAGGAATCACCGGAAACAAGTTTAATTAATGGTTTCACCATTCAATCTTTGGAAAACATGCTGGATACCATAAATTTAAGTCTAGAGCGTGGTTTTTTAAAGGATTTCTATACTAGATTTGGAGAATTAACAAAAGAATTAATTCCAAGAAAGGATTTTAAAAAATCACCCAAACCTCTTCCAAAGGAATTTGTAAATGAGACACTTAAATGGTTGGAATTGAGCTGTGATGTTCTTGCACACGATATAAGAGAGGTAAATGTCACTTCTTCCTTTTTATTTATGTTTTCCGTTCTTGAAAACTTGGCTAATTGGGTAATTGATAAGGATAATCCAAAGGAGGTGATGTCTTCATCTAATCACCGATCCCAAAAAAAATTCGAATTCGAGTTCAGAAAAAACACTCAAAAGCTTAAGTATTTTAAAGAGAATCTGGATTTAGTAAGATATGAGAAAACCAATATTAATTTACAATCAAATAGGAGTCTACCATGGACAGCTAAAATTTTAAATACACTTGATTTCATTAATAATGGCGAATTGCCTGACATAACTCTCAGTGAGATTATAACAAAAAGGAATGATATTGTCCACGCTAACGCTACAACAGGAAATGTTATTGAGTTATCAAAAGATATGTTGATCACACTGAACGAGATTTTGTATAAAGGGTTAAAGGGTTTATAGTTAATTTTTTTCATAAAATGATTTAAAACAATGGAAATTAATCAATTAGTAAAGGATCAAATTGAAGTAGTTTATAAAAAAAGTAATAAGAAAGGAAAGGAAATTATAGGGGTTGATATTGCTGTGGGCATTAGAATCAATTTCTATGATGATAATAGTATTGTATTGTGGCATAACGGAGTTGCGGATCAATATCACATGACAACCTATTTTAGAGGAAGAATCGTGGATCAGAATTTTGGCGTTCAACAAGATAAAAATTCTATAACGATTTTTTCGGACATTAGAGAAGGGGAGGGCAAAATGGGAAAGTTTGAGAAAGCGATGACTTTGTTCAGAAAATTTGAACAATTACATGAGGAATTTTTAATTTTTTTAGATTTAATACATTAATGAAGATAAAAGACCACTTCCAACACCTCACCCTCACACACAATCAACTCAATGCGTTAGAGAAAATATCCGTATTCTTACAAAGTGATGACAATATTTTCATCCTCCAAGGCTATGCAGGAAGCGGTAAAACAACTCTGTTAAAAGGGTTTGTGGAATACTTGAAAAGCCTTCAAAAACAATATCAGTTAATGGCACCTACGGGAAGGGCAGCAAAAATACTGAGAGACAAAACAGGGGCAGGCAGAACCATACATAGCAGCATTTACAATTTAAAACATCTTGAAGCTATAAATTCAGATTCTGAAGAAGTAGCTGATCATAGTTTAAAATATTTCTTTCCTATTGATTTAAATAACACGGATGAAAGTATTTTAATTGTTGATGAGGCATCTATGATTTCAAGTAAAGAATCCAAGAATGAATTATTTGATTTCGGGACCAATATTTTATTGGACGATTTATTGACCTATGCTTTCTCTTCAAATAAAAACAATAAAATCATATTCGTTGGCGATCCTGCGCAGCTTGCTCCTGTGGGCGATAACTATTCCTGGGCATTGGATTTGGAGTATTTTAAGCAGTTAGGATATGGGGGTCAAATGGTAGAATTGACCGAAGTAATGCGTCAAGAAAACAACCTGATATTAAAAAACGCCACCGAAATCCGTGAGGTTTTAAATTCACATCCCAGAAACGAACTCCAACTGGAGTTTGACTCATTAACATGTATCGAGTTATCCAATATTGATGTAATAGATAGTTATGTAGAATTATATCCAAAACCTGAAATAGGTGATGGCGTTATTATCTCCTATTCCAATGCCCAATGTTATCATTATAATTATGCAATCCGTGAAGCGCTATATCCCAATCAGAAGGATATCCTTCCTGGGGATTTGTTATTGATCAACAACAATAATTATCACACCTATGCCGCAGAATTATACAATGGCGATATAGTGAAAGTGGTGGATCGCTCTGAAAAAGTAGAGACGCTTTCGGCTCCGGTATGGTCTGTAAAGAGCGGCAAAAAAGAAAGACTTACTATATCATTGGATTTTAGACGTATCACTATTAGAGTGCCTCAATATGATGGAGAAATTGAATGCTACATAATTGAAACCTTGTTAAACTCAATAGATAGAGATTTAACAATAGATATGACAAAAGCGTTATATATCAATTTTGTAATGCGCTTTAATGAAGAACAGGAACGCCGTGGCAAATCTGGCCTGCCAAAACATAAAGTGGGTTCCGAAGAATTTAAACAGGCACTTAAAGCAGATCCTTATTACAATGCCTTGCGTGTAAAATACGGTTATGCCATTACTTGCCATAAAGCGCAGGGAGGGGAATGGGATAAGGTATTTGTTGATTATTCTGGGAGAATAGGTCTATTTAATGACGCTTTAAGATGGTGTTATACAGCCACTACAAGAGCGATAAACACCCTATATGCAATAAATCCACCTCATTTTACAAACTTTAGTAAACTCAAATTTTCAGAGGTTGTTTCGGTTAATAGAATTCCAAAAAATGCTTTATCTCTTGAACAGGTTAATACGTCTCCATTTCATAAACAAGAGGATCACAAGGGAAAGAGTTTTAAGTATTGGATGGTAAAGGAAAAGTTGGAGCAGGATGTTTTCGAAATAGAGCATGTAGAGTCCTTAGGATATTTGGAGCGATATACCATAGTTGATACACAAAAGCAGAAATACACTATTCAGGCAAGTCACACAGATTCAGGTCATTTTATAGATACTTTTAAGATTCAGAATGTTCAGGATACTACTTTAGAGAAAAGACTTGAAGCTATTTTTAATGATAATAGTGGGTTAGAATTTTATATAAACTATACTCCCAGCCTGAATCATCTTCAAATTCTTCATTCCATCATGAGGGAGTCTTGCGCTGAGCTGAATATTCCTATTACAAATATTGAAGAACAAGTGGAAAAATACTTCGTGATTTACTATTTACAAACTGATAGTATATTTAGCTATATCCAGTTTTACTTTAAAGGAAATGGCAATTATTCAACAGCAATGCCTAAAACCTTTCAATGTGATAATGACACGAAATTGAATTTACTAATTGAAAAACTAACTAGCTATGCCAGCAGCAGAGATTAAGACTCTAAGACAAGCGGGAAAACTAGAAGAAGCATTGGCTTTGGCTCAAGAAGAACTCAATGCCAATCCTGAAAATATGTGGGGCAAGCGCAACATTAGTTGGGTATATTATGAGTATTTGAAAAAATATGTACAAGAAGAAAATTTTGTCGGCTTTATTGAAAACCTGATTATGATAAATGATCTTAATTTGCCGGAAGCAGAGGTTATGATATTTGACACTTCAGCGTATCAAGTAGGCAGTATGGTTTTTAAAATACAAAGCGTTGAACCAATCGATTATTCAAAGATTAATCAAATATTTGATACCATTAAAGAATTTCATTTTACAAAACCTTCAGAGAGTTATAGTTTTTTGATGAAGGCATTCCAAAAGGGATCTCAAAATTGGTCTCGCTTTGTTGAGTTTGCCGATTGGTGGGGTCTGGAAAATTTCAGCGATGCAGATTACAACCAAGAGGAATACAGCGATAGGCAAATACCAGCTTTGGCAGATAAGGTGTACGGTGCTTATTCCAAAAGGCTCATTGAGGGAGAAGCAATTGACGCTTTTGGAGCAGTTAGAGAAGTGGATAAGGGAAAAATAAAGCTGTTTTTGCCGCAACTTGATAATGTGATAGATAAACATCCAGAATATCGGTATTTGCCTTATTATAAGGCACAAATGCTAATGGAGTTAGGCGATAGGGATAATGTGTTCGAGGCCTTTTTACCCTTTGCCAAGCAAAAGCAAAATGATTTTTGGGTTTGGGGGTTGATGGCGGAGATATTTAAAGAGGATAAGGAATTGGAATTTGCTTGTTATTGTAAAGCTTTGAGCCTTAGAACACCAAATGATTTTTTAATAAAAACAAGACAAGCATTTGCCAAGCTGTTAATTGAGCGTCAGTTATATACGGAGGCCAAAGTAGAAATTAAGAATATAATTGCTGTTAGACAATCTAAGGGATGGAAAGTGCCTAATGATATTATGCAATGGTCTAAAAGTAGTTGGTATTTAGAAGCAAACGATCTTCACAATAACAAAGACCTTTATGAAAAGCACAGAAAAAAAGCGGAGGAACTGCTCTATAGTGACATTCCCGAGCATCTAATTGCTGTTGAATTTGTAAACCACAATAAAAAGATATTGAGCTTTGTTAAAGATAAAAAGACGCAAGGTTTTTTCCATTACGATGGCTTAACGAATAATCCAAAAATAGGAGATATTTTAAAAGTGCGAATAGAGGCAGTTGGGAATGAAGGTTTCCATCGAGCCTTGACGCTTGAAACTATAAAAGATAAAGCTAAAGTGGCTATGCCATCTCTCAAAGAAGTGTCGGGAGCAATAGTAATTCGTCAAGATAAAAACTTCGGATTTATAGATGATGTTTTTATACCACCCAATTTAGTGGAATCTGCAAATTTAATTGACGGTCAGAATATTTCTGCAAAAGCGATTCTATCCTTTAATAAAGCCAAGGAAGAATGGGGATGGAAGGGAGTTGAAATAATTGATGGCGCTCCAAAGGATTAGTAGATCAAAAACCCTCACTTAACCAAATTAATGATAACATCTTCAGTGACCAATTCGTTTACATTTACAGTAGGTAATATGATGGAATTATAGGGAGTGCCTTCTGTTTTGGCGTGTAAAATTCCCCGGGTAGTACCTATCGTTAAAACTGTTAAGTGGGATACTAGTTTTTTAGGTAGTACAACTTGTTTGTTTTCTACATTGTAGATTTTTTCCCATCCCTCTTTTGTAATCTCAAAAAAAGCTTGAACGCCAATTATAAGAAAAGGAGTTTCTTTTTTTATTCCCAGTTTTTAAAATTAAAAACAATGAAAAAAAGCAAAATTTTATTTTTAAGTGGATTGATTTTTTTATTTCTCACCTCATTTTCACTAGAAGTCTCAGAGGTCTAAATCTGCAAAGGCCCTCAAAGCAAAAAGTATCATTATAAAAAAAATTGTAGAGGCCTGTCAAGCTATTCCACAGATACTTATTCAGTGCCGCTTTAACTCTATGATTTTAAGGCATTTATTTTATGTGCGGAGATTTAATTTTGAAATAATTTTGCAATCTTTTCAAAAGCCGGTATGAGAGCTAATCATTTTAAAGGATAATAAATCAATGCCATATCGCATATCGCAATATGCAATATAGTAATCAAGTAATTTGGTTTTCAGTTATATATAATTTAATATTGCATATCGCAATATGCAGTACGTATGAATATTTCAAAAAACAATCTCAAACCACAAGATGTGGTAATTTTATTAAAAATAATTGCTTTGGGTCCAGAGCTCTGGTATCATCATACTCTTGCAGAGGATTTAGGAATAAGCCAGTCTGAGGTGAGCCAGTCATTAAATAGGTCTAAATATGCAGGACTTATAGACAATGCTAAAAAAAAAGTAAACAAATTGGCGTTTATCGATTTCTTATTACATGGCGTTGCTTATGCTTTTCCACAACAACCTGGAGCGTTGGTAAGAGGAGTTTTAACTGCGCACTCAGCGGCACCATTGAACCAAATTATCATATCAAATGACAAGTACGTTTGGCCATATGCTAAAGGCAATGAAAGAGGGCAAGCTATAGAGCCCTTGTATAATACAGTTGTAGAAGCATCAATAAGGGATAAAGAATTATACGAATTGCTCACCATGGTAGACGCTATACGGGTGGGAAGAACTAGAGAAAAGGAAATTGCAAAAAACGAACTTCACAATAGAATTCTAAATGCATAATAAGGTCATAAATCTAGCCTTAGTAGCTCAAGTGGCAGAAGGCTTACACGAACTAAGAGATAGAATGGTATTTATTGGAGGGGCAGTAATTAGCCTATATACGGATGATCCAGCTGCAGATGAAGTGCGTCCAACGGGAGATATTGATATGACTATCAATTTGGCAAATTATACAGAATGGACACAGATGCAGGAACGTCTGACAGAATTAGGGTTTTATCCAGATCCACATGGACAATCAATTTGCTCATACAAGTATAAGGATATTGCCATAGATATAATGCCAGCAGATGACAGCAGCATCGGAATTTCAAATAGTTGGTACAAACCTGGTTTTGAATATCAACAACAAATTGAATTACCAGCAGGGATAAAAATCAATATTTTACCTTCGCCTTATTTTTTAGCAACAAAACTAGAGGCTTTTATAGATAGAGGTAAAAATGATTTTTATGGCAGCCACGATTACGAAGATATTATCTATCTAATTGATAACAGAACAACTATAGTTGAAGAGATTCTGGCAGCTGATATTAAGGTTAAAGAATTTATTAAAACTCAATTGACTGCTATAAAAAATCATCCTCAAGCTGAGGAAATTCTAGCCATGCATATTCATCCTTTAATTAGAGAGGAGCGATTTCAAATGTTGATGGAGAAAATAGAACTTATTACTAATTAACCCTTTTTCTTCAATACCTGTTGAAGTTCCTTTTCGGTGAGCTGTAGTTTATCAGTTAAGAGTTTAATTGCTTTCTTTATTTGGCTCCCAGATTCGCTCATTATTTTATCGGCCTGGCTTAGCACTTTTATCTCATCTTCCAGATAAGTTAATTTTTTGCGGAGTATATAGGGGCTCTTCGCTTCGTTTACTTGCAGCTCCTGAATTTTACTTTCGGTTATCATAGGTTCCTTCCCACATAATAACCAAGAAGGATTTAACTCTGGACACTTATTGTAAAGGAGTTCGGCATCAAACGAATTTCTGCTTTTCCAATTAGAAAATGTTTGCGGTGTAATTCCTAGAAATTTAGCAAAATCCACATCCGTTTGAAAACTATAGTGATCTTTAATCCTATCTAACATTATGGCTTTATCCATAATTATAAACTTTTTGTGTATAAAATTTGCATAATAAACAAAGTGTTTATATATTTGATTTTCAGTTTAAATATCTGTTCAATAAGTGGGAACAGTTTATATAATTTGTAAATATAGTTAAAATGAAGCAAACTTATAGCGCAACACTTGTAAAGGCGCTGGCTAAGTAATATAAAATATCACCAAGATACGTTAGGTATTGTCTTAAAGGAGAACGTTCTCCATGCTTTGCAGATAAGATTAAGAAGGATTATAAAAAGTTTATTAGTGAGATTGAAATTGTTTTGGAAAGGAAATGTAAGCCTAAACCATAGAATTTCGTAAAAAAATTTAAACGAGCCCTTTTGAATGGGGCTTGGTCGGTTTTTCTTTCTTCAACCTTCTTTCAAGGCGTTTTTTGTGAATTTGTGAGTTTGTGAGTTTGTGAGTTTGTGAGTTTGTGAGTTTGTGAGTGGTGAAGCGTGAAACGTGAAGTGTTGATCGTGGATTGATTTATGCAGCACCCCCTCTCCGCCGTTGGCGGATCTCCCCCTTAAAAGGGGGCGAAGCTTTGGGGGATTAATAAATAGTAATAAATAAGGTATGTTTACCTGCCTTTTAAACTTCTTTTGAAACCGAAATCGAAATCGAAATCGAAATCGAAAATGAGAATGTCGGAGTAAGTGCAGTCGAACCTCGGTTAGTGCGCGTTTGCAACGCGTGACCAAATCCATTGCCCATAAAACATATCAGTATCCGCAACAACCCACTCCCATAATCCCTCAAAAATTCCGTATCTTAAACCTTCATTTTTAAAACCTACGGACTATGAAAAAAATAATGATTGTTTTCATTTTGGCAGTGGCGTTCTCCTCCTTCGCCCAAAACAAGATTCTGCCAAAGGACATACAGATTAAGACCGCCATCCTGGCTGCCCCAGAAATGTACCATGATGGGGCTACGGTTTTAGGCTATAACCAAGAAGGAAGGCTCGTCACCCTGCGCGAGGGCAACAATGGCATGGTATGTTTGGCAGACGATCCCAACAAAAAAGGAATAAATGTTGCATGTTATGGCGCCGAATTGGAACCTTTTATGGCTCGGGGCCGGGAGTTGGCGGCTGAGGGCAAATCAAACGAAGAAAAGCGTGAGGCCCGAAAAAATGAAATAGAGACGGGCACCCTTAAAATGCCTTCGGAACCGTCTATGGTATATATTTTGGCGGGAGAGGAAAAGGACTATAGCGCCGAAACGGGCGAACTGCTAAAGAGCAAGATACGCTACGTAATCTACAAACCCTATATGACGGGCGAAAGCACCGGCCTGCCCACAAAACCCCAAGCCCCCGGCATGCCCTGGCTGATGGATGCGGGCACCCACCGCTCGCATATTATGATTACGCCGGCGAATTAGTTTTCGGTTGTGAGTTTTTGGTTGTGGGTTTTCGGTTGTGGGTTTTCGGTTGTGGGTTTTCGGTTGTGGGTTTTCGGTTGTGGGTTGTCGGTTGTGGGTTTTCGGTTGTGGGTTTTCGGTTGTGAGTTTTCGGTTGTGAGTTTTCGGTTGTGAGTTGTCGGTTATGGGTTGTGGGTTATGGGTTGTGGGTTCTTGAACTTCCCTGATTAGCGTTGACCGTTTTTAGTTAATTAATTCATTGTCAAAAATAGTCATCAATTTTCTTTCTTGAGGCCTCAAGAAAGAAAATTGGGTTATGAACTTTTCAGGGCTCATTCTGTCATTGTTGTTATGCAATCTTTTGTTGTTATAGTTCTTTACGGCTTTTGCCGTCATTCTTCTTAATTGGCCAAAGTCCTTGGGCTTCCAGTGGTCCAGGTATTCTTCTTTTATGGTCCTGTTGATACGCTCGGCAAAGGCATTGTCCTGGGCGGAGAGTGCCATACTTATCTGACTTCCATTGCGCTTTAGAAGGCCTATGTACTCTTTATAAGTATATTGGCTTCCTCTGTCGCTATGGTGTATCAACGGAGCATCGTTTTCTCTCAGGGCCATATTTAAGGCATCCATATTTGCCCGTGCCCGCATAGTGCCAGAGACCTTATAGCCTACAATTTTCTTGGTATAGACATCTATTATAAAGACTGCGTAATAATGTCTGTTGCCGATGGGTATGTAGGTAATGTCGGACTGCCACACCATCGATGGACGGTCAATTTCCATTCCTTTTATAAGGTTGGGATAATAGATCTTTGAAGCGATTGTTGTTTTTTTGTAATTCTTTTTACGCTTCAAGCGATATCCCAGTTCCATCATGAGTTCTATAAACCGATCCCTTCCCATAAAGTCGGGCTTAAGTGTATAGTACATTTTCTCCACCCCACAACCTGGATGGTCCGCTCGCAGTTCGTCTGCTTCAAGGACCAGCTGTGCTGTTTTGCTATCAAAGACCTTTTGCCTAGTATCGTACTGGGCAACGGCCTGCTTGCTCAGGCCAACTTCTCTGTAGAGACTGTTTAGGGAAAAACTCATTTTTTGTTTGTTTTCCCGGAACCAGTTGATTGTGGGGTGCCGAAGTTTTTTTTGATGTCGATGTCAAGTTCATCCTTGGCTATCTCCATCATCTTCTCCAGATAATCGATCATTATCTGCTTGCGGCCCACAGTGCGCTCAAGCTCCTTTACACGAGCCTCGAGCTCCTTCATTTTTTTGTTGCTGCTGTCCTTCATCTCTACGATTCTGAATCCTTTCTCGCTAAAGGTAGAGAATTTATAGATCCAACGATAAATCGACTGTTCTGATACTCCGTGTAGCTTCTCTAGTTGAAGCACACTGAACTTACCGTTTTCAAAATCTGCAACAATTCGTTTTTTAAATTCAATTGAGTATTTACGCGTCTTGCGAATACTTCGTACATTTGCTTTCATAGTTTTCCACACTTTAAGTGGTCAACCTATATCAGGGACGTACATCTTACCTCGTACCTCGTACTTCTTACCTCGTATTTCATAAATTTTCCCTTATGTAATCTTTGTTACAGAACTTCCCGTTTTGCAGGCTTATCTTTGTTTCAGATTGTTAAAGCAAATTAAATAATCCAAAAATCATGAGTTATTACATCAGTACAACATTAAAAAACACCACTTTTAAGGATGCCATTGAAAAGACAACGGCAGCTTTAAAAGAGGAAGGTTTCGGTGTGTTGACCGAAATAGATATAAAGGCCACCCTAAAAAAGAAATTGGATGCCGATTTTTACAATTATACCATTCTAGGTGCCTGCAACCCACAAATGGCACATCAAGCGCTACAAGCTGAAAACAAAATAGGGACTATGCTGCCCTGCAACGTGATAGTTCAGGAGCGAGAGCCCGGCACTGTTGAGGTTTCAGCGGTAGATCCCGCGGCCTCGATGATGGCGGTACAAAACGTTGCTTTGGTAAGTATAGCCAAAGATGTTCAAGAAAAATTGACCAAGGTCATTAAAAGTATTTAGGAGCGTTTCTTGGTTGGTTCGTTCCTGATAAGTGCAGATTTATTTGGTTAGTGAAGAGGCTGTCTTAATAGGCAGTCTCTTTTTAGCTTCAATTATCAATTATCAATACTTAATATTCACTACTCACTTCTCATTTCTCACTTCTCACTACTTCTTCGGTAACATTAGTTACTGACCGTTGTTAAATTCTGAACTATGTTTGCATCAAATTAATTTAAAAAATGAAGATCAACAAGTTTTTTCTATTTCTCGGTTTCTTGCCCGCACTGGTTTTTGCGCAAGAAACAATCCCAATTTCCAAAGCTGAGGTTTTGGAAAAGGTTAGTACACAAAACAATCAGCTAAAAATAGGGGAGCAACAGGTGCTTGCCGCCAAAGGTGATTACAACCAAACCAATGCGGTTTTCCTGCCTAATATTACTGCGTCGCATACAGGAATGGCAACGACCAATCCGTTGATGGCTTTTGGGTTTAAGTTGAACCAGGAAATAGTGACCCAAGCCGATTTTGATCCGAATAAATTAAACGATCCTTCCCAAATAAACCTGTTCGCAACAAAGTTTGAAGTGCAACAGCCCCTTATAAACGTTGATGGTATTTTCCAAAGAAAAGCGGCAAGGGCAACATGGGAGGCCACCCAAATGCAATTGGTTAGAACTGGCGATTACCTTTCCCTGGAAACTGAAAAAGCCTATATGCAGTTGCAGTTGGCCTATAAAAGTGTGGAGGTTTTGGAAAAAGCTTTTAATGCCGCCAACGAAAACCTGCGATTGGCTAACAATAGTTTTAAACAGGGATATTTGCAACAGAGCGATGTTTTGGCGGTGCAGGTGCGTGTTACTGAGGTAGAGAACCAATTGCAATACGCAAAAAGCAATGTGATAAATGCTTCAGAATATCTTACAATGTTAATGAATGAAGAGGTTTCCGGTGTTTTAAAACCAACGGATTCGTTGACGGTTTCTTCGGAATTGAATTCCGCTGAAACCCTATCCGATTCCAGGGCCGATATTCAGGCGATGGAATTTGCCGCGGAAGCCTACAAACAAAATTACAAGGCCGATAAAATGACGTTTTTGCCAAGACTGAATGCTTTTGGAAGCTATGAGCTTTACGACGATCAGATTTTTCAGGCAGATGCCAATGGCTATTTATTCGGGGCATCCCTTAGCTGGAATCTCTTTGAAGGCTCAAAACGTTTCGGGAAAACCCAAAAAAGCAAGGCTGAATTCAACAAGGCAAATTTGGAATTGGAGCAATACAAAGCCGAAAGCCAATTGGAGCTGAACAAGGCAAAACGTATGTTCCAGGATGCGAAAAACAATTTAAATCTGACCGAGTTGGCGCTGGAGCAATCAAAAGAAGCATTGAGAATCCGAACCAACAGATTTAAGGAAGGTCTGGAAAAAACAACAGATCTTTTAATGGCTGAAACCCAGTTTTCCCAAAAGCAGTTGGAATATTTTAATACCGTTTTTCAACATAATTACGCTTTGGCATACCTTCAGTTTTTAACTAAAAACTAATGAAATCGAAATCGAAATCGAAATCCAAATCCAAATCCAAAAATCGAAATTAAATACAGTATCAAAAAAGATTTAAAAATATTTATATGAAGTCACTATACACAAGTCTGTTTTTCCTCGGAGTTTTAAGCCTAGCCAGCTGCGGCAATGCTTCCGAAGAAAAAAATATTGATAATACTCCTGCAGTGCCGGTAACCGTAAGTTCGGTAGCTGCGGAAAACAATTCACCGTTTTTAACAGCCAGCGGAAAAATTGAAGCTGCAAATAGCGCCACCCTCAGCACCCGAATGATGGGCTTTGTGGATAAGGTACACGTAAATGTGGGCGACAAGGTTTCAAAAGGGCAGTTGTTGGTAAGCATCAACAACGCTGACCTTTCTGCAAAACAAGCCCAGACCAGTGCCGGCATTACCGAGGCTCAGGCGGCTTTTAACAATGCCGAAAAGGACTACCAACGGTTTCAAAACCTTTTTGCTGACAATAGCGCAAGCCAAAAGGAACTCGACGACCAGCGTGCTCGATACGAAATGGCAAAGGCTAGATTGGAAGGCGCAAAACAGATGAAAAACGAAGTGCAATCGCAGTTTGCCTATGTAAACCTTCGCGCGCCATTTAGTGGCGTGGTTACCAATAAATTCATTGAAGCGGGCGATATGGCAAATCCCGGGGTTCCATTGATTTCAATGGAAGGGCCAGGCAATTTTGAAGTAACGGCTTCAGTTCCCGAAAGTGAAATTTCAAAAATAAAGTCTGGAACGGAGGTACAAGTGATTGTAAAATCTTCGGATAAAATACTTCCCGGCACGGTTACCGAAGTGAGTACTTCCGCCAAAAACACGGGCGGGCAGTATTTGGTAAAAGTAGTTTTGGACAAAACCGATGCAAGTATACTTTCGGGTATGTACGCCACGGTTCAGTTTCCAATAGAAAAGAAAACCGAAACTACTACAGTTATGGTTCCAACGGAAGCCTTGGTAAAACGCGGACAATTAACAGGAATTTACACAGTAAGTCAAAGCAATACCGCAATATTGCGTTGGTTGAGAGTTGGACTTACTTTCGGCGATAATGTGGAAATACTTTCGGGCCTTGCCGCAGATGAAAATTATATTATTTCTTCCGAAGGAAAACTTTTCAACGGAGCGAAAATAACCATTAAACAATAAGTATGAAGGACGGATTAGCGGGCAAAATTGCCAAGTTATTTATAGGCTCAAAGCTTACTGTGCTGTTGATGATCGTTTTTATGGTCATCGGCGTTTACAGTTCGTTTTTGATACCGCGCGAGGAAGAACCACAGATTGATGTGGCGATGGCCGACATCTTCGTGGGCTACCCCGGCGCCTCCCCAACCGAAGTGGAATCGAGAGTGGTAAAACCGTTGGAGAAATTGGTTTCCAACATTCCCGGGGTGGAGTATGTATATTCCACTTCTTCCAAGGAAGGGGCGATGGTTATCGTACAGTTTTATGTGGGCGAGGATATTGAGCGATCTTTCGTAAAACTTTACAACGAAATGAACAAGCATATGGACCAAATGCCTCCGGGTGTGACCATGCCGCTTGTGAAACCACGTGCTATCGACGATGTGCCGATGCTTGGGATAACGCTTTGGAGCGAGAATTACGACGATTTTCAGCTGAAGCAAATTTCAGACGAGCTTACCCAGGAAATTGAAAAAGTAAATCAAGTTTCCGCCACCCAAAAGATAGGAGGGCGCAATAGGCAGTTGCGGGTTGTTTTGGACAAAGACAAACTAGCCGCAAGCGGTCTCGACTTTTTAGGAGTTGCCGAAATGATAAAGGTAAACAACCAGCAAATGGGCTCGGGCAGTTTTGATAAGAACGATACGGAGTTTTTGGTTACAACGGGAAATTTCCTAAAGTCCGTAACAGATGTGGAAAACTTGGTAGTGGGCGTACAGCAGAACCAACCCATTTATTTAAAACAGATTGCAGCTATTTTTGACGGCCCTGAAATCCCGAGACAATATGTTTCCTTTGGGTTTGGAGGCGCTAGTGATAATATTTCAAAGTATCCTTCCGAATATCCTGCCGTAACCATTTCCGTAGCAAAAAGAAAAGGCGCCGATGCAATGAAAATTGCCGATGTAATTATCGACAAGGTTGACCATTTGCGAAGTAACCTTATTCCAGATGACGTACACGTGGAAATAACCCGAAACTATGGGGAAACAGCTTCCCACAAGGTTTCGGAATTGTTGATGCACCTTATAGGCGCTATTATAGCTGTTACTTTGGTAGTGATGCTCGCTATGGGTTGGCGCGGTGGTTTGGTGGTTTTTCTTTCGGTACCCATCACCTTTGCGCTCACGCTTTTGAGTTATTATCTGCTCGATTATACATTGAACCGAATCACACTTTTCGCTTTGGTATTCGTAACGGGAATTGTGGTGGACGACTCCATCATCATAGCCGAAAACATGCACAGGCATTTTAAAATGAAACGCTTGCCGTTTAAGCAGGCCGCTATTTATGCGATAAATGAGGTGGGAAACCCCACCATTTTGGCAACCTTTACCGTAATCGCTTCCGTTTTGCCAATGGCTTTCGTTTCCGGATTGATGGGGCCGTATATGTCACCGATGCCTATTGGGGCTTCGATAGCAATGATACTTTCATTGTTTGTGGCACTGACCATTACTCCGTATTTAGGATATATATTCCTTCGTGAAAAAGAGAAAAAAGGAAAAGCTCCGAAGCCCGAAAAACCTTTGGAGCGTACTTTTATTTATAGAATTTACTCAAAATTTGAAACCCCTTTAATCGAAAACAAAAAAACACGTTGGCTGTTTTTGGGGATTACCATTGTGATGCTTTTGGGATCGATAATGATGTTTTTTACCAAATCGGTTGCCGTGAAAATGCTGCCTTTCGACAATAAAAACGAAATGCAGGTAGTGATAGATATGCCAGAGGGAACCACTTTGGAAAGAACAGCAGTGGTTGCCCGTGAAATTGGACAATACCTTTCCACACAGCCCTTGGTAGTGAATTATCAAAATTACGTTGGTACTTCGGCACCCATAACCTTTAATGGTTTGGTGCGTCATTACGATTTACGTGGCGGTAGCAATATGGCCGATATTCAGGTGAATTTGGTTGGCAAGGAAGACCGAAGCCTGCAAAGCCACGATATTGCCAAACAACTGCGACCGCGCATTCAGGAAATTGGAAGGAAGTTTGGCGCCAATGTAAAAATAGTGGAAGTGCCGCCGGGGCCGCCAGTATTATCAACAATTGTTGCAGAAATTTATGGGCCTGATTACGATCAACAAATTGCGGTTGCGAAAAAAGTTGAAAACATTTTAAACGAAACCCAGGACGTGGTTGACGTGGATTGGATGGTGGAAGCCGACCAAAAGGAGTATGAATTTATCATAGACAAGGAAAAGGCAATGCGCTATGGCGTTGCGCCACAGCAGATTGTCTATACAATGAATATGGCGCTTTCAGATAGGCCCGTAACCAATCTATATGATGAAACAGCGACGAAACAAGTAGGGATATTGCTTGCTTTGGATGAAAAGGAAAAATCTACTATCCAGGATATTTCGCAGTTGAAGATTGCATCCAAGCAGGGCAATATGGTTTCGGTGGGCGATTTGGTCGATATCCGGGAAAGCATCCGTGCCAAGAGTATTTATCGCAAAAACCAAAAACGGGTGGTCTATGTGTTGGCAGATATGGCCGGTGAACTCGAAAGCCCGGTGTATGCCATATTGGGAATGACCGACAAGCTCAATGAAATTGAGTTGCCAGCGGGTTACAAAATGAACGAACTGTATTTACAGCAACCCGAACACGAAGACGATTTTACGGTGAAATGGGATGGCGAATGGCAGATTACACTGGAAGTATTCCGCGATTTGGGGATTGCCTTTTTGGGTGTAATCATCATCATTTACATTTTGATCGTTGGTTGGTTCCAAAACTTTAAGGCACCTGTTGTTATGATGGTTGCCATTCCCCTCTCATTGATAGGGATTGTGCTTGGCCACTGGATAATGGGCGCATTTTTTACCGCTACTTCCTTTATTGGGATGATTGCCCTAGCAGGAATAATGGTGCGAAACTCGGTGTTGTTGATTGACTTTATAAATCTTCGAACTGCTGAGGGAATTCCGCTGAAACAAGCAGTAATTGAAGCGGGAGCCGTACGGACAACCCCAATTTTATTAACTGCCGGAACGGTGGTGATTGGAGCATTTGTAATACTGTTTGACCCAATTTTTCAAGGACTTGCCATTTCGCTGATGGGTGGAACCATAGTTTCTACAGTGCTAACGTTACTGGTTGTTCCGTTGGTTTATTATATGATTGAACGGAAGAATTATAAAGAGTAAATAACTAAGAACAAAGAACAGAGAACAAAGAACAAAGACTTAAGACTTAAGACGATCAAGTTTATTTGACTTTGAATAAATAAAAACAATAAACAACACACAATAACCCAATGAAACTACTGATAGTAACCGTTGTGGACGAATTTCAGAAAGACGTGCTGCAACTTTTCAAAAAAGCGAATATTGAGAGCTATAGCGGTTCTGATATTGAGGGCTATAAAAATGCGTCTTCCTTTATGATGAATTCCAGTTGGTTCCCATCGGAAAAGGGTGGGGCGGATAGCAGTATGTTTTTCTCTTTTACCGAAGAGGAGAAGATTGATTCTTTTTTCGATTTAGTAAAGGAATTCAATAAAAATCTTGAAACCAACAACCCGATCCATGCGGTGGTGGTGCCCATTGAGAGAAGTATTTAAAAAGTTGAGGAGTTTAGGGGTTGAGAAGTTGAGGAGTTGAAGAGTCGAGGGGTTGAAGAGTTTAAAACCATAAACATATAAACTAATACATAACTAAAATTTATAATTATGATTAACAGATATATCAGGGCAATTGCCGGAACTTTTATTTTGATTAGCCTTTTGTTGGCTGTATATGTGAATATTAATTGGTTGTGGTTCACGGGTTTTGTGGGCGTCAATTTGTTGCAATCATCTTTTACAAAATGGTGCTTGATGGAAAAAATCCTTAAAAAACTGGGCGTAAAAGACGAAGGGGAAAGTTGCTGTGCATAAAGCATAACCCATAATAATTCTACATCTATAAATCCTGCTCCGTTGTTTATTGGAACAGGATTTTTTATTAAAAAAAATGTCCATTATCAAACTTCAATCATCGGTTGTAATATGACATTGGTCATTTCAAAACCCGTGAAAAAGGGATATATTTGAGAAATATAAACCAATTCTGAGTACCATGACTATAAAAATCCAATATGTGAAAATGCCTGCCAGTGCGGCGATGAACGAATACGTAGAAAAGAAACTTCAAAAACTTGCCGAAAAATATGAGTGGCTCATTAGGGCCGATGTAAGCTTTAAGTTGGAAAACAACGTTTACGGCAAAGGCAATATTTGTGAAATGGAATTGAGCCTTCCGGGACCGAAAATTTTTGCAACATCAAAAGAGGCAACTTTTGAAGCTGCTGCAAAAGAAACTATTTCCGATTTGGAAAAACAATTAAAAAAGCGCAAAGCTAAGTTCACAACACATTAAAAATAAGTATCATGAAGAAAATATTAGTACCAGTAGATTTTTCCCAACATTCAGATTATGCCCTTGAGGTTGCTGCTGGCATTGCCAAAAAACACAATGCCGAAATAATTGCAGTGCATATGATGGGCCTAAACGATGCAATTATAACTCGCGATGAAAGCAAGGAGACTATGGAAGCGATGTTTTATATGAGGTTGGCCGAAAAGCGATTTGCTGAATTCCTTGATAAGGATTATTTGGAAGGAATTAAAGTTACTGACGCAGTTCACAATTATAAAATTTTTAGCGAGCTGAATGATGTAGCCCTTGATTTTAAAGCAGATTTAATTGTAATGGGTTCCCACGGTAGCTCAGGTTTAAAAGAAGTTTTTGTAGGTAGTAATACCGAAAAAGTAGTGCGTACTTCAGAAATACCAGTGTTGGTTATAAAGCATCGTCACGAAAATTTCAATCCAGAGCTTGGCGTTTTTGCTTGCGACTTTTTAGAGAATTCCATAGGTTCCTACAAACGTGCGCAAAAAATGTTTGATGCCTTGGGGATTAATATGCAGATGCTCTATGTGAACCTTGCGGGCGATTTTAGAAGCACTCGCGAAATTGAAAAACGAATTCTCAACTTTTTGAAAAGCGCAGGGGAACCAAATCCGCTTGAAAGTTTGAACAAGGTTATTCAATACAACGAATATTCTGTGGAGGCAGGAATATTTGGCTTCAGCCAAGTGAGCAGTGCAGATATTATTGCGTTGCCCACTCAAGGTCGCCAAGGCTTGGCGCATTTCTTTTCCGGAAGTATTGGGGAAGATGTGGTAAACCATTCAGATTTACCGGTATTGACATTTAAAGTATAGTTAATTGCTATCGACATCAATTAACTTTTAAAAGCAGGAATTTCAATTTTGAATTCCTGCTTTTTTAATTTACAAAAGCGTATTCAATGCAATTTCAATCATTTTTGAAAAGCTGCCTTCGCGTTCATCGGCAGTCGTGCTTTCGCCCGTAACCAACGAGTCTGAAATGGTCAAAATTGCCAATGCTTTTACATTGAATTTGGCTGCAATCGTGTAAAGTCCCGCGGCTTCCATTTCTACGCAGAGCACACCAAAATCTGCCCATTTTTTATAGTTATTGAAGTCATCTTCATAAAACTGGTCGCTGGAAAGCACATTGCCCGCTTTTATAGGAATGTTTTTTTCCTTGGCATAAAGCGCGGCCTTCATAAATAAATCGAAATCGGCAGTAGGCGAGTAGTCGCAGTTAACAAACCTAGTGTTATTAATGCCTGAAGTGGAGGAAGCGGACATTGCAATCACAATATCACGAAGGTTTATATCTTTTTGATAGCTTCCCGCGGAACCAACGCGAATTAGGTTTTTCACTCCGTAATCATTAATTAATTCGTGGCAATAAATCAAGGCTGAAGGAATTCCCATTCCAGTGCCCTGCACCGAAATTCGCTTTCCTTGAAAAGTACCAGTATAGCCCAACATACCGCGCACGTCGTTATAGCATTTTGCGTTTTCAAGAAAAGTTTCCGCAATCCATTTGGCGCGCATGGGGTCTCCGGGAAGTAAAACCGATTCCGCAATTTCGCCCGGTTTGGCTTCAATATGTGTGCTCATCTGTGTCTTTGTTTGTGGTTGTTACAATCTCAATACCTGAAGATGTTCCGATTCTGCTAACTCCCAGTTCAATATATTTTTTTGCGGTTGCAGTATCTTTTATTCCGCCAGAGGCTTTTATTTTTAAACTGTCGCCCACTTCCTCAACCATTATTTTTACTGCGTGTTCCGTTGCACCGCCAGTTCCAAAACCCGTGGAAGTTTTTACATAATTGGCCCCAGCTTTTTTCGCTATTTGGCAGGCCATTTTTATTTCGTCATCAGTTAAATAGCAGGTTTCGAGGATTACTTTTAAGATTCGGCTGCCGATTACTTCTTTAACAGCTGCAATTTCTTCACGGACGGATTTGTGCAATTTTGCTTTCAGCAAACCAATGTTCAGCACCATGTCAATTTCATCGGCACCGTCTTTAATGCATTGTTCTGCTTCGCAGACTTTGGAATGGCAATTGTTTGCACCCAAAGGAAAACCAACTACTGAAGCAATTTTTACATCACTGTTTTTCAATTCATTTGCAGCCAAGAAAACGTAGCAACTGTTTACGCAGACCGCATAAAATTTATATTTCTTTGCTTCGTTACAAAGTTTTATGATGTCTTCTGGGGTAGCAGTGGCTTTTAATTGGGTGTGATCTATATAACGATTCAGTTCCATCAATTTTTGTGTTGCTTAATTATGGAAACCAAGTCGTTTTTCTGAAGAACGCCGCTTTGTCGCCAAAGTTGTTGCCCGTTTTTGAAAAGAATCATTGTTGGCACTCCACGAACTTGAAATTGTGCTGCTAAGGGTTGATTTTTATCAACGTCTATTTTTACGATTTTCACGGCATCGCCCAATTCTTCTTTTACTTGTTTCAGGATTGGAGCAAGCATTTTGCAAGGTCCGCACCAATCAGCGAAAAAATCAACCAGTACGGGCGTTTCGGAATTGATTATGTCTTTGAAGTTGCTTTTCATATTGTTTGTTGTTGGTTGATGGTTGATGGTTGTTGGTTGTCTCAACTTTCCTTTTTTACATTAACTAATCAACGGGTTCTTTTTGTATTTTCTTAAAACAGGCATCAGCATTTCCAGGGGAATTTTGATGGAATAGGTTCCTGTATAGGATGGACAGATTATGCAATCGTCAAAATAGAACTCCACCACATCGTCATTTATAACAAAATTGTTTTTAGCATTAAAAAAATCATCTGCGGAAATAGCCCAACAATCGTAATACATTTCACCAGAATTTATTTTTTCTTTTAAAAGAGAGTTCAAAATTTCGCGGAGCTCTTCTTCGGAACCATTGTTAAAAAAATCTTCATATTTCATAAAAGCTGCACGCTCTAAATCAAAATTTAGGCAATCAAAAGTATAGGCCGCATGTGCCGCGCCGGTGTAATGGTTTTCTTTGTAAAACAATACGCTGATAAGACGGTCATTCAGGTTATAGATTTTATAATCTACCATTCGCAGTTCGTTCTGTTTTGGAATTCCCAAAGAATCGCACAAGCGTTTTTCTTCCAAAATTTGTTTTTCTATGCTCTTGGCATCCACATAGTGCTTGTTTATGTATTCGTTGAAGTTTTCAAATTGGGGCTTTATTTTTTCGTTTAGGTATGGATATTTAAAGTTGAGTGTGTACAAATCGCTTTCCTTTAAAAATGATTTTGAGATCAGCAACTTTTCCATTTCAACCTTGGCATCTTTTTTCTCAAGAAGTTCTTGGCGTTTTATATTGAGCGTTTGTTGTTGGGTTTCTAAGTTTCTGTCGGAAACGCGCAAGGAATCAACAATTTCCTCTGAATTGATTTCTGTTTCAATCTCACTCTTTTTTGAATCGTTCTTGCAGGCGATAAAGGTGAAAAATATCAGGATTGGCAGAAAAACTTTCATGTTTTTTGGGTTTTATATTATAAAAATAGGGAAAGAATGATAGTGAAAAAAACGAAAGCTCAATTAAGTTCCATTACTTATCCAATAGCATTTTCAGTTTTGCAAGCATAATGATTTCACTTTTATTTTTTCCAGCAAAGGCACTTGCAATAGCGTTTGCAGTCTTCCAAATCAGGTCTTTTCTTTCTTTGGTGAAAAGCTTGGGGTGTTCTTTTTTATAATCGGCAAAACTCTCAAAGCAATCTTTTGCATCAAGTTGTTCATAGTCAAACCAATCAAAAACCACTTCTATTTGGTATGCGGCATCTGTATGGAAAGGATCTTCATAATCATCCAGATTTTTCCATTGTTCTGCAACAATATTTTTCAAGGCGTTATATTCTTCTTTGCGCACAACTTTATCCGCCGCGGCAATAGCGTAAAAAAGCTCCCCCATTTTTTGATAAAACAGAAGTTGAGGTTTATCAACGGTTCCCATAATGCGATACTTTAATGATTCTTAAGATTGTAAAACTAAATAGTTTTTGAATGAAATTTTATGATAAAAATCAGTTCACAAAAACTGTTTAAAATCCTTACTTTTGGGGGATGAAGGTTTTTGAGGAAAAAAAGGGAAATATTTTTAGGATTCTTTCTGAAGCCATATCGGAAGGTATCGTCATTGTTAACGAAAAGCAGGAAATTGTTACTTCCAATGAAGCCGCCGATCGTATGTTTGGTTATAATGCCAAGGAGCTTTTGGGAGAAAATATAAACCTTTTGATTCCAAGAGAATATAGACATGGCCACACAGAACAGGTAGATAAATATTTGGAAAAAAGTGACCCGCGCCAAATGGGCCACGGTCGCGATCTTTACGGCCAGCGCAAGGACGGTAGTGTTTTTCCTGTGGAGGCAGGGTTAAATCCTTTTGAGATTTATGGGAGTAAGTATGTAATGGCGCTTGTTACGGATATTTCGGTCCGTAAAACCCAAGAAAAAGAAATTATAGAACTCAACTTGTATTTGGAGCAAAAAGTTGAAGCACGCACCAAGGAGCTCAAACAAACAATCAATGAGCTAAAAGAAGAAGTTTCAAAACGTAAGGAAGCGGAGCACAAAATAATGGAATCGCTTCGAAAGGAACGGGAGCTTAATGAACTGAAAACAAAATTTCTATCGCTGGTTTCCCACGAGTTTAAAACTCCCTTAAGCGGGATTCTTACTTCAGCTATGCTTACTGGTAAATATACAGAGACGGAACAACAGGACAAGCGGGAAAAGCATTTGAAGACCATTCAAAGTAAAGTTAAATACCTGAATAATATCCTGAATGATTTCCTTTCCATTGAGCGTTTGGAATCTGGCAAAGCCACTTATAAATTTGACACTTTTCCACTTAGCAAAGTAGTGAATGAGGTAATTTATAATGCAAATATGCTTTTGAAAGAAGGCCAGCGCATAAATTATCCTCAAAACATAGACGATATCTCTTTAAATTTTGACGAGAAAATACTTGAATTATCGCTTACCAACCTTATAAACAACGCCATTAAATATTCGCCGGAACACACTATTATAGATGTGGTTGTGGTACCAAGTAAGGATTTTTTAACCATAAAAATTATAGATGAAGGTATGGGCGTTCCACAAAAGGAACAGAAATATATTTTCAACAGATATTTCCGTGCTGAAAATGCGCTATTGGACCAAGGCACCGGCATTGGTCTCAATATCGTGAAAAGCCATTTGGAAAACCTAGGAGGTACAATTACCTTTGAAAGTGAAGAAGGCAAAGGCAGCACGTTTACAATTTCTTTCCCTATAAAAAACAATACAAATTAAGATGAAGACAATACTTCTTATTGAAGACGATACCGCATTAAGAGAAAACACTGCTGAACTTTTAGAGCTTTCCGGTTATACGGTTTTTACGGCACCAAACGGTAAAATTGGTATTGAAAAGGCAATAAGCAAAAACCCAGATATCATAATTTGTGATATAATGATGCCAGAAATTGACGGCTATGGTGTGCTTGAAAAAGTGGCTTCAGAAGAAAAAACAAAACATATCCCTTTTATTTTTCTTTCAGCAAAAACGGAACATAAAGAAATACGCAAAGGAATGGATATGGGGGCGGATGATTATTTAACCAAACCCTTTGACGAGCAGGAATTGCTGAGTGCCGTGGAGAGCCGTTTGGCCAAAGCGAGCATTTTGGCAATGCGTGACAATACTAAAGAAGCGAAGGGCAGTGAAGATGATGAAAACCCTCAAAACCTGAACCAGTTGAAAAACTTTTTTTGCGATGAAGGCGAAATAAACAACTATAAAAAAGGAGAAACAATTTACAGAAAGGGCGACCACTCCAACAGTATGTTTCTAATTTTAAAAGGTGTTGTGAAAACGCACACTATGGACGCTAATGCCAAAGAGCTCATTACCGGTCTTTACAAAGCTGACGACTTCTTGGGCTTCACTTCTTTTGACGATAATATTCCTTATAATGAAACAGCCACGGCCGTAGAAGACATAGAAATTGTAGGCATTTCAAAAACCTATGTGAAGGATATTCTGAAAAAAAGTCAAGATGTTTCTTTGGAATTGATGAATCTTTTAACTGACAACCTCTCTGAAATAAAGCAGCAATTGGTGAAAATGGCCTACAGTTCAGTTCGGAAGAAAACGGCCAACACCATTCTTCAATTTGTGGAGATTATGAATAAAAAACCTGAGGCACCTCTTCGAATTTCACGAAATGACCTTGCCACAACCGCTGGAATTGCTACTGAAAGCCTTATAAGAACACTTTCAGATTTCAAGAAAGATGGCATTATAGAAATTGAAGGCCGCGACATTCGCATTATAGATTTGGAAAGCCTACGCGACATAGATTAATATACCCAATCAATTCAATTTTTCTTAAAGCTGATTTTTATCATTTTCTGGCCCGATCAATAAAGATAGATTTGTCGGCAAGTTTATGATACCATGAAGAATATATTGATTCCGACGGATTTTTCTGAAAATTCACGCAATGCCATTAAATATGCATTGGAATATTTTTCCGATGTTGCCGTGAATTTTTATATCCTTCATGTTTCAAATAAAAATCTTAATTTTAAAGAAGAACCGGAAAATATTTCAGATTTCAGTTCTGAAATGCAGACAGTTCAAAGTACTTCCGCTTTATTGAAAGAAGAGATCAGGGTCTGTCAGCAGCTTTCTAAAAACCAAGCCCATGCGTTCTTTCCGCTTCATGAAAACCTAAACTTGGTGGAGGCCATCAGAAAGCAGGTGGCTGAAAAGGAAATTGATTATATTTTGATGGGTACCAGAGGAACTTCCAAAATAAACAGAAGTGAAATGGGAAGCAATACCTGTGATGTGATTACTAAGGTGAAATGTCCCATACTTGTTGTTCCCGAACACGCAAAATTCAGCGGTATTAAAAACATAGCTTTTTTAACGGATTATAACTGCATCTATCGCAACAAGGTAATCACCACACTTTCCGATACTTTGGATACACACCAGTCACCACTTCGGGTGCTTCATATAAGGGCTCAAAATACGGGTTTAACTGCCTCACAAACAGACAACAAAGGGTTTTTGCATTATTTTTTTAAAGAAAAGAAACACAGCTTCCATTTTGTGGAGAATAAAGATTTGGAAATTGGTATTCAGGATTTTGCAGAAACTTGGGAAATAAGCCTGGTTGCTGTTGTTGCCAAAAATTTGAATTTTATTCAAAGGTTGCTGTTGCGCCCAGCATTAAAATCTGTTAGTTATACGGCCAATATGCCTTTTTTAGTACTTCATGAGTAAGGCTTAATGTTCACTGTTCAATAATTGCTTGCAACGCATTGCAAATCACTCCTCAGCTTCAATAGGATAATCTTCATAAAAATCCTCAAAAGTTTTGTCGGTACTATATTGGTCTTTTAAAACTTTAATGACTGAAAACACCAATAAAATTTGCCCTAAAACGGTAAGATAGAAAATCCAGCCGAAATGAAAATTCATAACGGCAAAAGTTGTAACTGTAACGAGTATTAAAGTGGTTATAATTAAATAACCAAGTGCAGTTGGTTTCATAACTTTTTTTGATTCAAGTTACAAAACAAAAAGCACTAAAATCCTTAACTATTCCTTAAAAATCAAGTATTTGGCTGATATATATCATATTTTTTTCAGCTGACACTTACTATCTTTACGTATTGAATTTTTAAACTAAAAGCTATGCGAAAGATACTCATCCCTACCGATTTCTCTGAAAATTCAATGAACGCAGTGAAGTATGCCACAGAGCTTTTTAAATATGACCGTTCTGAAATTTATTTGCTTCACGCCTTTTCGGATTCAGTCTATGAAGATAAAGCCCGGTTGGTTGATTCCGTTTTTGAGGAATTACAGCAAAAAGCACTTCAGAAAGCGAAAGACAATTTGGAAGAAACACAGAAACAAATCCTCAGTTTTTCACCAAACCCAAAACACAACATACACGCCATTGCAGAATTTGGTTTGTTGGTAGACTCTGTAAATGACTGGGTGGAGAAAGAAAATATAGATGTGGTGGTTATGGGTACAAAAGGCGAAACTGCGGATAAAAAAATAACCTTTGGCAGCAATACGCTTCAGGTAATTAAATATGTGAAATGCCCCGTGCTCGCTATTCCGGCAGTTTATGGAGATGTGCATCCGAAGAATATATTGTTTCCAACGGACTATCAATTGCCATACAAACGCCGTGAATTGAAACTGGTGAGCAGTATTGCGAAATGCTTTGTTTCAAAAGTAAATTTCCTTTACGTTTCAAAATTTCCGTCATTCTCCTTGCGCCAGCAGGACAACAAGAAATTTCTGGAAGCCTCTTTTTGCGACAACCAAATCAATTTCCATCAAAAGAGTGGCACAAATGTTACTAAAGCCATCAATACTTTTGTAATTGAGAATCCCATAGATATGCTGGTTATGGTGAATACGCGCCATTCTTATCTGGAAAACATACTATATCAATCAACAATTGAAAAAATAGGACTGCATATAGACATTCCTTTTTTGGTACTTCAAAATTTGCCTCGTTAAAAAATTAAAATTATTGAATATGAAAAAAATACTTGTTCCCACAGATTTCTCAAAAAACGCTTATGCAGCTTTGTTTTACGTTACAAAACTTTTTAGTGATGAAGCACTGCAAATAACCATTCTCCATTCTTTTGGAGAAGAAGTGGGGAAGCTAACGAGCCGTGTGGATATTGGCCGTTCGGAAAATATAATTGAAAAATTGTACCGACAATCTGATGAGGACGGCAAACAATTGGTGCATAAAATTAAATTGGATTCTTCTAAAGTTGCACACAATTTTGAAGTTATTTCCACTCCCGCAACCTTGTCTAAAACTATTAATAAACTAGTATCTACCGAAGGCATAGATTTAGTGGTTATGGGCAGCAAAGGGCGCACTGGAGCCGAAGAAGTTTTAATGGGAAGCACCACAATTAAAATCACAAAAACACTTGAAGGTTGCCCGCTACTCATTGTTCCGCGTGAGGTAGATTTTGTGATTCCGACAAACATAGCTTTTGCTACAGACTATAATGATTTTTTTCAACTTTCAAAACTGCGGCCCATCGTTCGTTTGGTGCGACAGTACAACTCAAACTTGCACGTTGTCCACGTAGGTGCAGAAGAGGATTTGGACGTGCTGCAACAGCAAAATCTGGAACATTATAAAAATGACCTTACAGAATATGATACGGAGTTCCATTTTATTCCGAAAAAGGAAAATATCTCAAAAACCCTTCATAACTTTATTGATGGACGGAATATGGATTTATTGGCCCTCGTGTACCACAAACACGCTTTCCTAAAGAAACTTTTTAGGGAACCTGTTGTAAGTAGGGTAGGGAAGCATACTCACGTTCCAACGTTGGTAATTCCTATTAAAAATTAAAATTTCAGAAGATGAAAAAACAAGTTTTAATCCCGACAGATTATTCAAAAAATGCCTTCAATGCCATTGTTTATGCGTTCGAACTTTTTGCGGAGGAAGATTGTACATTTCACATTTTCCATTCCTATTTTTTAGCGCGTTCGGCCAAGGGCAACGTGTTGTTTCCTGAACCGGAACCGGCTGATTATGACAAGGCAGCAAGGCTTTCCGGCGAAAAAATGGAGGGATTGAAAAAGAAGGTGGGCTTATTGGCAGACAATCCAAAACATATTGTTTATTTCGACCATCAATTTGGAACTCTTATCGAGTTGTTGGAAGAGAAGGTAATGCGCGATAAAATAGACCTTATAGTTATGGGAACCCGCGGCATAACTAATGATAGAGAAGTGGCTTATGGACGAAACTCTGTAAACGTAATGGAAAACATCAGAGGCTGTGCCGTGCTTGCCGTGCCCGCTAATGTTTCCTATAAAAAGATTGGAAGCATCGTATTCCCCACCAACTTTAAGACCCATTTTAACGTGCGGGAAATGAAAACCTTTGTGAAGATTGCGCAGCTCGAAAATTCAGAAATCCAAATCCTTCACATAGGCAATGAGAAAGACCTTTCGGAAAGACAACGAAACAATCGGAAAGAATTGGAAAATCATTTCAGCGAAGTAAACTATACCTATCACTGGCTTGAACATAAAGGCGTGAAGGAAGGAGTATTGTCCTTTGCAGACCAGCAAAATAGTGGGATGATTGTTTTTGTGAATAGAAAGCATTGGTTCTTTGGCAGTGTTTTTTCCAATCCATTGGTTAAAAGTCTCGGCATCCATTCCAAGGTACCCGTACTCGCCCTCCACGACACCAGAAACTAACTCCAATTATGAAGAACAATGCCATTGAAGTAATTAAGCATTCGGGAGAACGGGCCACATTTTCAATAGAAAAACTAAAAAGTTCCCTTCGGAAAAGCGGCGCAGAGGAAGCTTTGGTCAGTGAAATTGCCAACAACGTCCGCGATGAACTTTATCAGGGTATTTCAACGAAGGAAATATACAATCGCGCCTTTGCGCTTCTAAAGAAAAAGAAAAAAGGTTACGCTTCAAAATATAAGTTGAAGAAAGCAATTTATGAGCTTGGCCCCACAGGATTTCCTTTTGAAAAATTTGTTGGGGCAATCCTTTTCTACAGTGGTTATGAGGTAAAGACAGGCCAATTTTTACAGGGAAAATGCGTAACCCACGAAGTAGATGTGGTAGCGCATAAAAATGGCCAATATATAGTGGCGGAATGCAAGTTCCATAGTGATGAAGGTCGTAATTGCGATGTAAAAGTTCCGCTCTATATCCATTCCCGCTATCGCGACATCCTCAATTTTTACGGTGATAAAAACAATGGGGAAAAACCAAATGAGGGTTGGGTTGTTACCAATACCCGTTTTACCGAAGATGCTATTAAATATGGGGAATGCGTTGGCCTCCACCTTTTAAGCTGGGACTTTCCAAAAGATAACGGCATCAAGGATCGCATAGACCGTTTGGGGCTCTATCCTGTTACTGTTTCCACCTTACTAAGTCAGCGAGAGAAACAGTTTTTGCTCAGTCGTGATGTAGTGCTCTGCAAGCAATTGATAAATGATCATTTCTATTTGGATCATTTGGGAATTTCAGAAAAAAGAAAAGAGAGGATATTAAATGAGATTGAACAGTTATGCAGAAAATAAAAATCCATTTCCTCGGTGCAGCTGGAACCGTAACGGGTTCCAAATATTTAATTGAAACTCCCGAAAAGAACATTTTAATAGACTGTGGCATGTTTCAGGGTTTAAAGGAATTGCGCGAAAAGAACTGGGAGTATTTGCCTATAGATGTTTCAACGATAGATATAGTACTTTTAACCCACGGCCATTTAGATCACACCGGTTATTTGCCGCGATTGGTAAAACAGGGTTTCCGTGGAAAAATTATAGGGACTGCGCCAACGCTTGCAATTACAAAAATAATTCTGTTGGACAGTGCTAAAATCCACGAGGAGGAAGCCGAAAAAGCCAATGAGGAAGGCTATTCCAAACACAAACCCGCCGAACCCTTTTATAGCGTGCAGGAAGCCGAAGTGACTTTGGGATTTTTTCAAACTAACGCAAGAGATGAATGGTTTGAACTTTCGAAAAACATCAAATATCGTTTCAGGTATAACGGGCATATTATCGGAGCAACTTTTATCGAGCTGGAAATTTTCGGAAAAACTTTCGTCTTTTCCGGAGATATTGGCAGGGAGCACGATTTGCTGCTTTATCCACCCGAAAAACCGGAATGGGCAGATTATCTTTTTATGGAAAGCACCTATGGGAACAAACTCCATCCGCAGGAAAGCGTTTCAGATAAATTGGTGGAGCTCATCACCAAAACCATTCACAACCGTGGCAATTTGATAATTCCTTCTTTTGCGGTGGAACGCTTACAGACGCTTATGTTTTTGCTTTGGAAGCTGTACGATGAAAACCGAATTCCGAACATCCCCATATTTATTGATAGTCCGATGGGCAACAACGTGCTTTCGGTATTTCAAAATTTTCCGGATTGGCACAAACTGCCGATGAAAGATTTCAACGCAATGAACAATCGGATGAACATAATTACTTCCTATAAAGAAACCTGGGAAACCATTGACAATCCGCAGCCAAAAGTTGTGATAGCAGGAAGCGGAATGGTAACTGGCGGAAGGGTTTTAACCTATTTGAAACAGATGATAGACAAAACCAATACCACCGTTTTATTGGTTGGCTATCAAGCAGAAGGCACCCGTGGCCGCCAAATGCTGGAAGGAGCACATGAATTGAAATTCTTCGGAAAATACTATCCCGTAAAAGCTGAAATTCATCATATTGAAAGCCTTTCGGCACACGCTGACCAGCAGGGGCTTTTGGATTGGACAAGCAATATTAAAAACATACCCGAAGAGACATTTCTTATTCACGGGGAACCCACGGCCCAGGATGCCCTGCGGGTTAAATTGCGGGATAGTTATGGTTGGAAAGTCACTATTCCGAAGTTGTATGAAATAAGGGAAATTTTGGTTTAAGGCTTTTTAATTCACCTTTCTATAACTCCAAACCGCCAATATGTTCATAAGTATTGCAAAAAGCAGCGTCTTCAACAGTTGTGGCAAAATGTCGCCCAAGCCGGATCCTTTCAGCAGAACCATCCGCACGATCTCCACAAAATATTTTATAGGGTTGAATTCGGTAACGATCTGCGCCCATTTTGGCATGCTTTCAATAGGTGTGAAAAGGCCGCTCATCAAAATAAAGATCACGACAAAAAACCAGGCAATAAACATAGCCTGCTGCTGCGTATCGGTAAAATTTGAAATGAGCAGTCCCATTCCGAGAATTACCAAAATATAAATGGAAGTATAGGCGTACAGCAGTAGCAGACTCCCCAGCATGGGCGTGTTGAAGATCACTTTTGCGAGAATCAACCCTATGGTCAGCAGCCCCATTCCAATAATCCAAAATGGAAAAAGTTTGCCGATGATAAACTGACTTTTGCGGATGGGCGTTACGTTTATTTGCTCCAAAGTGCCTATTTCCTTTTCGCGAACAATGTTCATCCCTGAGAGAAACAGGGTTATCATCGTTACTAACAAAACCAAAATCCCCGGTACCATAAATGTTTTATAATCCAAGGTTGTGTTGTACCAAAAGGAAGGGATGCTCTCAATGGTGACGGGCTGTGTAATTTTTTTGGATGTATCCATATAATTCATTTTTACATCTTTATTAAAACTTTGCACAATTTGGTTTACATAAACACTTTCCACACCGGCCGCCGCGCCATCGATGGCGTTTATGGTTATAGAGAGATTGGCGTTTTTTTCCTTTAACAGATTAATTTCAAAATGGTTCGGAACTTCCATTACCACATCCACTTCGCCCGAAAGCATTGCGGCACTGGCTTTTTCCTGCGAGGGAAAATCGGTTAAAACATTGAAAAAGGCAGAGGCGTTAAATTTCTCAATCAGCGCACGGGAGGTTGAGGTGCGGTCGTAATCTATGTACGCAAACTTGATGTTTTTCACCTCGTAGGTGGCCGCATTGGAGAGAATAACGAGCTGCAAAATCGGAAGGATAAATATGATAGGCAACATCCCTTTATTTCTAAAGATCTGCTTGAATTCCTTTTGTATTATGTAGCCGATAGTCTTCATTATTCCAGCCGTATTTTATATTTCTTTACACTCAAGCCAATAAAGAAAAGCGTCATCCCTATTAATATTAACGTTTCCTTCCAGATAAAAACCATTCCTACACCTTTCAGCATAATGCCCTTAATGATTATGATGAACCATTTAGCGGGGATGATATTACTGATTATTTGAAGCGGAACCGGCATGCTAGATATTGGAAAAATAAACCCGGATAGCAGTATCACGGGTAGCATCAAGCCCATCAATGAAATCATCATTGCGGCCTGTTGCGTTTCTGCAATGGTTGAGATTAAAATTCCCAACGCCAAGGAAGTGATTATGAACAAAACACTTTCCAATCCCAATAGAAACAGGCTTCCTTGAACTGGCATCTTAAATATGAAAATGCTCAAAAGTACGATGACCGCTGCATTTATAACCGATAGGAAAATGTACGGCACCACTTTCCCGATAATAACCTGAAAAGGTTTTAAGGGTGAAACCAAAAGGATCTCCATGGTGCCCAATTCCTTTTCGCGGGTGATGGAAATGGAGGTCATCATTGCCGAAACCAACATCAAAATAATTGTCATCACGCCGGGGACGAACATAAATACACTTTTTAGCTCGGGATTGTAAACCATCCGTGTCTGCGGAATTATCTGATACTCCACAACTATCGCCCTGTTTTTTTCCTGCTGATAATTTTGAAGTATCGCATTGATGTAATTGGTGATGGAATTTGCCGTGTTGGGGTCGGTGGCGTCAGTTATTATTTGAATGGATGCTTTCTGTTCTTTGATTAAATTTTTACTGAAATTTTTTTCAAAATTCAACACCGCTTTTATTTTTCCTTTTTTGAAGGCGGTCTCTATATCGGCTTCCCGGGTCAGGATCTGTTTTACGGTGAAATATTTTGAAGCTGAAATCTTATTGATGATTTCTTCGGTTGAAGCATCTTTTGAATGATCCAAAATGGCGATATCCACATTGTTTATTTCATTGGTAATGGCGAAGCCAAAAAGCAAAATCTGCGCAATGGGCATCCCGAAAAGTATAAACAACGACCGCCTATCCCGAAAGATGTGGTAAAATTCCTTTTTTATAAAACCTATAAATCGTTTCATTTTCCCCTCTAACTCCCCAAAGGGGAGAACTTATTTCACTGTTAATTTTTAATTGCAATCGGTATTTTCTCTTTTTCCTTTGGGAAGGGTCGGGGATGGGATTCTCGCCAATTTCAAAAACACATCGTTCATCGAATCAACTTTAAACTGTTCCTTCAGTTTCTTCGGTGTGTCCAGAGCTTCAATTTTTCCTTCCACCATAATGGAAACGCGGTCGCAGTATTCGGCCTCGTCCATGTAATGCGTGGTTACGAAAATGGTCGTGCCTTGGTCGGCGGCTTTATAGATCATTTCCCAAAACTGTCTTCGGGTAATGGGGTCCACACCGCCCGTGGGCTCATCCAAAAAAACAATCTTGGGGTCGTGTAAAAGCGAAACCGAAAACGATAACTTTTGCTTCCAGCCCAAGGGTAGGGAGCCCACCAATTTGTTGCTGATGTTTTCCAAGCCCAATTCCGAAATCAATTGCTCCCTTTTCTCCCTTATTTTTTTTCTCGGCAACCCATAGATGCCTCCAAAGAATGTGATGTTTTCCTTTACGGTTAAATCGTCGTAAAGCGCAAATTTCTGGCTCATGTAGCCAATGTTCTTCTTGATGGATTCCGGCTGGGAATACACATCAAAACCCGCGACGGTAGCTTCACCCGAGGAAGGCTTTGAGATTCCTATAAGCATTTTCATAGCCGTGGTTTTTCCTGCGCCGTTCGCTCCCAAAAACCCAAAGATTTCACCTTTTTTGACTTCAAAACTGATTGTGTTTACAGCTGTGAAATCACCAAATGTTTTGGTTAATTGATTGACTTCTATTACATTTTCTTCTTTCATTACCGCGCTAATTCCATAAAGGCATCCTCTATATTTGCTTTGGTAGATTCTATGTGAATAGCTGTTAGGCCTTCTTTTTCCAGATAGGATTGCAAATCGCTCATTTCAAATGAATCCCTCTTGTCGGTGTAGTGCACAAATTCGCCAAACGGAAAGACGCTATAAACATGCTCGTATTGCTGCAGCGATTGGATCAATTTGTACATATTATCTGCGCCCACATTGTAAATGGTTTTCGGGAATTGGCTTACAATGGCTTCGGGTGTGTCGATTTCCAAAATCTTGCCGCCCTGTATCAAGGCAATTCTATCGCATAATGCCGCTTCGTCCATATATGGGGTCGAGACCAAAATGGTAATCCCCTTTTTTTGCAAGCGTTTCAACATTTCCCAAAATTCCTTTCGCGAAACCGGGTCAACGCCGGTCGTGGGTTCGTCCAAAAAAAGCACCCTCGGTTTGTGGATCAAGGCGCAGGAAAGGGCGAGTTTTTGCTTCATCCCGCCGGAGAGTTTTCCTGCGCGCCGGTTTTTAAAAGGTTCAATCTGGACGTAAATATCCTCGATCAGATCGTAGTTCTCCTCAATCGTTGTTCCGAAAATAGTGGCGAAAAACGTCAGGTTTTCCTCCACCGTCAAATCTTGGTACAATGAAAAGCGCCCGGGCATATAGCCTACGGAATTACGGATTGCTTTATAATCCTTTACAACATCAAATCCCGCAACTGTGGCATTACCTTCATCGGGAATTAAAAGGGTGGTCAAAATCCTGAAAATGGTGGTTTTCCCGGCGCCATCGGGTCCGATAAGGCCAAAGAGTTCGCCTGGATTCACATCAAACGAAATGTCCTGAACCGCTTTTACCTTTTTATAGGATTTGCTGATATTGCTGAGGGAAATGCTCATTTACCCTTCAACTTTGATGGTGACTTCCATCGTAATCTTCGATTTTATTGAATTAGAGATCAAACAAGCCGCCTCCGATTTTTGAAGGATACGCTCTGCGCGTTCGCGGTCCTTTTCGTCTTTGATGGTTACAGTGGGTTCCAGGATTACTTCCGTCATTGCATACTTGCCGTCTACTCTTTCCAGTACGCCTTTCGATTTGCAGCTGAAACCCGAAAATTCCAATTTTGAGTTTTCGGCAATTGCCAAGAATGTGGTCATCAAACAACTGCTCACAGAGGCTGTAAAAAGATGTTCGGGCGACCAAATATTGGGCATTCCCTTTGGGAATTCGGGCGGAGTGGCCACCTCTATGCAATTTGCGGAATGCGAATTGCCCTCGGCCAATTCCGGCGAGCACATCATTCCCTTCCGGTCCTCGCGCCAGGTAATATCTACGTTATAATGATGTTTTTCCATTGTTTATAAATTTTATCTATTGAAAATAATTGTAATACCCTTCCAGGTTTTCTTTGATGCTTGCTGTAACTTCAGCCCCTTCATCTGTGCTTGAAACCTTTCCTAAAACCTCAATTTTTTCGATAAGTGGATGCAGAAAAACGTGCAGGTTGTCGTGCGACGGACCTTCCATGGTACATTTTTTTACCACATAATTTTTTTCCTCATTCAGTTTTGAAGCAAGCGCGTGATAATCTTCTACGGTTTTGGGGTCGTTGGATTTTACCAAATTGAGCATTTTGTCCACCCCTTCAGTTGTTTCCAGATTGGCTTCCCATTTGTTGCCATTGTCCAGTTTTATTTCGTTAACCCAAGAATTGTGCATGGTGTGGGTTTCGGCAGCCATTTCTTCCATTTCATGTTCGTGGACTCCTTCAGTGGTTTCAACGGTGTCAGTACTTTCGTGCTTGTGTTTTGTTTCGTTACAGCTTACTAATAAAGCTGAAAGAATTGCTAATGATAAGATTGTTTTTTTCATAATATAAATGTTTAGGGTTTATAGTTTAGGATTTATTTTTTTGTGGCGAAAGCGATTACATGCCCGTCCAAATCGGCGATGTATCCCACGGTATCGCCCCAATTACGTTCTTGCTGTTCACTAATCTTCTTTCCGCCCAATTGGATTGCCCGCTCAATAAAGTCTGCGGGGTTTGGTACCTTTAAATACAATTCACAACGCGGGATACCGTTAGCTGTTTTGGGATGCGGCATTGCCGGGCAAATAATGTTCGAAATACCGCTCTCCGGCATCAACCCCAGTTTGACGGTTTCCGAAAGGTTGAATTCCGTCATTCCCGGCACGTTCAAACTCGGACTTATTTTGAGCAGTTTTTCATAAAATTCCGCGCTCCGGGCCTGATCAGCGACATAAAGAATAAATTCAATTGTTTCCATAATTTTATATTTTCTCAACCGACTACCGACTAATGACTATCAATCCACATTTCCGCAGGCATCCCGATTTTTAGACTACCGTCGTTTTTTACCGTTACCTTTACCGCATAAACCAAATTTACCCGCTCCTCCTTGGTCTGGATTATTTTGGGGGTAAACTCTGCCGAAGCCGAAATCCAACTTATTGTTCCCTTGTAATCTTTCATTTCTTCACCGGAATCAATTTTTACGCTTACCTCTTGTCCAATTTTAATGTTTGGGAGCTGCGTTTCGCTTATGTAAACACGCAGCGTCATTTCTTCCAAATCGGCAATTTTATACAGTGGTTTTCCAAAGGAGACAATCTCTCCCGGCTCGGCATATTTGGTCAATACCGTGCCTTTTATCGGGTTTGTGATTTTGCTTTTAGCAATCTGTTCTTCAATTTGCGCTACTTTGGCATCTATGGATTTTACCTCATTCACGATAGGCGCATTTTGGGTTTCCACGTTTTGTATTTGCTTTTTCAAAACGTCCACTTGGCTGTTGGCCTGGTCCAATTGGCGCTTGGTGGCAGCGTTTTCGGCAAACATATTTTGGATGCGCTCCTGTTCGGTTTTTGCGGTCTGCAATTGCTGGTTCAAAACGCTTACTTGTGACCAAACGCCTCCCGATTTTGAAGCAACGGTTTCCTTTGAAGCAAGTAACTGTTGTTTGCTTAAATAAGCCTGAACTGTATCTACAAGCGCAATGGTAGTTCCTTTTTCTAAAACTTGCCCTTCCTCAACGTTCAGGTATTGCAGTTTTCCGTTTGCTTCGGAAGAGATTGTAATTTCCGTGGCTTCAAAATTGCCGTATCCATCGGCTTTTTTACCGTTGGAACAGGAAGAAAGTATTCCAAACAGAATTACTGTTATAAAAATATCTGATTTGTTCATTTGAATTTTTTTATTTCAACTTTTGGTTACTTTAACAGAGGTCTCGACTGCGCTCGACCTGACATTTTGCTCATTCATTAAAATTTCCTTTAATTACTTTATAATTTGCCTTTGCAAGCGCCAACTGGACTTCGTGCAATTGTTGGTCAATTCTGGCTTCGTAAAGATTGTTCAGTTCCGTGATGTATTCCGAAGAAGTTATAGCGCCATTTTGTAATTGCGAAGTGGTAGCCTGTAAAACTTTTTCGCGCAGTTCAATAATTTCTGAGTCTTTCCGAAGCATTGCTTCATATTTATTGATGTCACTTTCGGCTTCTTTTTGTTGCATTTCGTTGTTCAACACAAAAGTTTCTTTTTCAGTGGAAACTATTTGCTTTGAAATATCCACAGCCTGTTTTTGTTCCTTGGTTTTTCCCCAATCAAAAATGTTCCAATTCAACTTCAGTCCGACGATATAAAAATCCTGAAATGAATTGTCCAGCATATTCAATCCCGGATTGCCATAACCAGCCTGTGCAAAACCTAATAATTTTGGATAATTGCTTTTGGAAATCACTTCTTTAGAAGTTTCCAACTGCGTTTCCTGCAAATTGAAAAGTTCCAATTCAGGTCGCTGCGATTCATTTTCTACCGGAACCAAAATCTCTGGATTAGTTAAAGTTGTAGTATTGTCCAAATTCTGAAAAATCAGCAAAGAGAGGTTTTTCAAAGCTTTTTTCCTGTCGAAATTAACTTGCGAAAGTTGCTGCTCCAGCTTTAGTTGTTCGGCTTTCAATACTTGTTCGGAAGCGGGGAGGACCGCGCCATATTTCACTCCAGCACTTACTTCTTTTATGCGTGCATCGAGCTGTTCCATTTTTGAAATCAGCAATTTTTCCTGTTCCTGAAAAAGTAAAACGCTGAAATAGCTTTGGTTTATTCGGTTTTTTAAAGTGTAAAGATTTACGGCGATTTGTTGTTGCTGGGTTTCCAATTCTGCAGTTTTCAATTTTGAATTTGCCGTGATATTTCCGCCGTTATAAATCAATTGGTTGGCATCCAGCGTTGCGCGATATTGGTCTTTGTTGGGCGGTTCAACGGTTGAATTTGGAATTTGAAAGGGAAATTCAATCACATCTGATTGGTAAGTTGCCTGCGCGTTAAAATCTAATTTGGGAAGTTTTCCTTTTTCCAGAACCTTAATTTCAGATTTTGTTTTTTCTTCCAATAATTCGGTTTGCTTCGCCAAGGGATAATTTTTTTCAGCAAGCGAATAACATTCTTCCAATGTCAAAGTTTGCTGTGCTGAAAGAAATAGTGGGGCGAGGCCGAAGATTGTAAAGAATAGCCTTTTCATTTTTTTACTTTTTTATGGAATTGATAATAAACTCAGAGACCGAAACCTTTCGTTCTTCCATCATTTTTTTGAAAGCCTTATCGTCAATTTTCAAAAACCCTTTTATCAAAGGAGTAGCCACGAAAGGGAAAATATTCAACGATATAATATTGATAAAAAGTTGCTCTCCATTTATTGGTTTCAAAATGCCCTTTTCCACTTCTTCGTTCACTTGATTTTTAAATTTTTCCAGTGTTGGAAAAGCTGCGTTTTGTTGAATTTTCTCAAAAAATTTTGGATTGCGATTCAATTCCTGAATTATGAAATTGGGCAGGTACGGATGTTTTGATATAAAGGAAATATAATTGTGCGTGAAATTTTTCACTTTATCCTCAATGGATGAATCATCGTTCAAAATTTTATTGAGCTGGGGAGCTAAAAGTGAAAATGCATTCGTGAAAACCGCCTCAAAAAGTAATTGCTTACTGCGGTAGTAATAATGTAGCATTGCTTTATTTATGCCCGCTTCGTCAGCAATTTCCTGCATACGCGCGCCATCCATTCCTTTCTTTTGGAATACATTTTCAGCAGCATTCAATATTTGCCCTTCCGTATCCTGATTTTTATTTGTCTTTGCCATTTTTTAACTTTATGGTTTAACCGTTTGGTTAACAAAGATACATATTATATCTTTACACAAAATATTTTCAGCAGAATTTTAAAAAAATTCAATAGCGATTGATGAATGTCATATATAAGCTTGAGGAAATACTTTAAGTTTATTATTTCTTTTGAGATTTCATCAAAATTTGAAAAAAGAGAAGCGTATATTTACAAACACTTGATTAACAAGGGTGTGTGATTCTGAATGATTAGATTTTAAAAATAAACTTCTATGCAAAAATTATTGGCAACATCAGTATTTTCAGTACTTCTTCTGGGTTGTTCAAGCAGCCGTTTGGTTGATGAATACATAAATACAGAAGCACCAAATTTTCAGGCAAATAAAGTTTTGGTGGTTGGTTTAACACCCGATGAAGGACTGCAGCGCCAATTTGAGTACAGTTTGCAACAAGCTTTGGAGGCCGAAGATGTGGTTGCTATAAAAAGTGTTGATTATTTTGAAAGTAGTTTTAACGAAAACAATCAATCTGAAGAGAATTTGGGCAATATTGAGAAGGAACTTTTAAACGCTGGATTTGATGCGGTTCTATTTTCAAAAGTAACGGGGCAGGAGAGCAAGGTAACCATCGGGCAATCCTACCGAAACCTCACAAAATCCTTTGAGTCATTCAGTGATTATTATAATGAGAATAAACCTATTTACGGCAACTCACAAACTGAGGATTATCCAGTTTATAATACCGAGACTTCATTATATTGTCTTTGCCCCGGAAAAGAGCAGGATTTAATTTGGCGTGGAAAGATAGATATTGTTGATCCGCCAAAAAGTGCGTCAACCATTCGAGATTATGTAAAAACACTTGTGAAAACGCTCAAAAAGAACAATCTTTTGATTGTAAAATAATCTTTTTAAATTCACTCGTGAAGCACCAAAAGCGGAACAGGCGAACCATAGCTTATTTTTGAGGTTTCTGACCCGAAAATAAAACGGTTTAAAAAGCTTTTTCGCTCCACAACCATTACATGGAGTTGGATTGGAATTAATTGCTCAAAAGCATTAATTGCTATTGATGCAGGAATATTTTTTATGGCAAAACGCTCAAAACCAATTTCTTTGAAAACTTCTTCACTGTGGTTTCTTTTAGTTGCCAGTTCAATATTTTCTTCTTCTATTTCAAGAATTTTAAGAGATGCT